>NZ_CP182942.1:0-3515477 GCF_048320105.1 Isoptericola jiangsuensis | reverse complement strand
TTCAACCTTACCCGGTCCGACCCGCGCTGTCCAACTCGCTCTCGCTCGCTGGACGGCCGATCTCGTGAGCTCGGCCCCGCACCGCTCGACCGCAGGGCGCACTGATGCACCGTGTGATCTTGCGTTGTGGGTTTCAGCCCCGGTCGGCCGCTCTCGCGTCCGTTCCCCGTCGGGCTGACTTCGAGAACATTACACGCCCTGCGGCGTCGGTCCAAGTCCGCCGGGCGTGACCCGGCGCACACCGCTCCACCGCACTGTCGAGGACTCCCGCCGGGGTCCGTCGTCGGCCGTCGTCCGGTGCACACGTCCGGCGGTCCTGGACCGCACCAGGCCCGCATGGCCGACGTCCTGCGGGCTAGTCTCGACGACGTGACCACCGCCGTCGTCCGCCCCGCACGTCCCGACGAGGCCGCCGAGATCGCCTGGCTGGCAGCCCTCACGTTCCCGCTCGCCTGCCCGCCGGGAACCGGCGTGTCCACCATGGCCGCGCACATCGCCGCGCACCTGACCCCCGCCCACGTCGAACGCTGGATCCGCGACCCCGACCGTGCGCTCCTGGTCGGGGTCGACGACGGCGCCCCGGCCGGCTACGCGCTGCTGGTGCGAGGTCTCCCCGACGGCGCCCAGGAGCGGGAGACCCTGAGCACCGCGACCGGACCCGGACCGTACGTCGAGCTGTCCAAGATCTACGTCCACCCAGACCGGCAGGGCGACGGCACCGCAGGCGCCCTGATGGCCACCGCCGTCGCGGCCGCGGCGGAGCTCGCACCCGGGCGCCCCCTCTGGCTGGGCACCAACGGTCGCAACGAACGCGCCCAGGCCTTCTACCGCAAGCACCGGTTCGAGGTGGTGGGGCGGCGCACCTACGACGTGGGAGGCGTGCAGCACGACGACGTGGTCATGCTGCACGCCCCCGGGTCGTCAGCTCCTCACTGAGACGAGAACGCGGCGTCGAACGCGGCGTCCGGGGCGTCGAACGCGAGGCGTCGGACGAACTCCAGCCCCTCCGGCGCGCCGACCAGGCGGTCCATCCCGGCGTCCTCCCACTCCACGGACAGCGGACCGTCGTAGCCGATCGCGTTGAGCATCCGGAACGCGTCCTCCCAGGGCACGTCACCGTGCCCGGTCGAGATGAAGTCCCAGCCGCGGCGCGGGTCCGCCCACGCCAGGTGCGACCCCAGACGCCCGTTACGGCCGTTGAGCCGCTTCTTCGTGTCCTTGCAGTGGACGTGGTAGATGCGGTCCTTGAAGTCCCACAGGAAGCTCACCGGGTCGAGGTCCTGCCACACCATGTGGCTCGGGTCCCAGTTGAGGCCGAACGACTCGCGGTGCCCGATCGCCTCCAGCGTCTGCTTCGCGGTCCAGTAGTCGTAGGCGATCTCGCTCGGGTGGACCTCCAGGGCGAACCGCACCCCGACCTCCTCGAAGACGTCGAGGATGGGGTTCCACCGGTCGGCGAAGTCCTGGTAGCCGGCCTCGACCATGTCGGCGGGCACGGGCGGGAACATGGCCACCGTCTTCCAGATCGACGACCCGGTGAACCCGACGACGGTGCGCACCCCGAGCTGCGCGGCCATGCGCGCCGTGTCCTTCATCGCCTCGGCCGCCCGCTGACGGACACCCTCCGGGTCGCCGTCGCCCCAGACCTCCGGCGAGAGGATCTCCTGGTGCCGACGGTCGATCGGGTCGTCGCAGACGGCCTGGCCGGTGAGGTGGTTCGAGATGGCGACGATCTGCAGGCCGTGCCGTGCCATGAGGTCCTTGCGGCCCTGGACGTACTCGGCGTCGTCCCACCGGGACACGTCGAGATGGTCGCCCCAGCAGCACAGCTCCAGGCCGTCGTAGCCCCAGCCGGCGGCGAGCCGCGCCACCTCCTCCAGGGGCAGGTCGGCCCACTGGCCGGTGAAGAGGCTGATCGGTCGTGTCATGGTCGTTCCTCTCGTTGATGTGTCCACGGTCGGCCGCGGAATGCCTTCTCAGCGCGCACGACGCCGAAGATGCAGGAGCACGGCGCCCGCGGCGCCCGCGGCCGCCAGGACCGCCAGGCCGGTGATCGCCCAGGTCGGCAGGCCGTCGCTCGTCCCGACGCCCGCTGCCGCCTGGTCGGCGGAAGGCGCGTCGGCGGCCGCATCGTCGACGTCCGGTGCGGCGGAGGGCTCGGCAGCCGGCGGCGACGGCGGAGGGGCGACGTCGATCTCGGTCACGCCCTCGTACTCGGCAGGCTCCGTCGCGGACATCGTCACCGTCCAGTGCCCCGCACCGAGGACTCCCGGTTCGGACCGGTACCACCCGACACCCTCCGACGCCGACTGCAGCTGGATCGGCCCGACCTCCTCCCCGTCGTCGGAGACCGCGGTCACGGTCAGGTCCACGGTCTCCTCGACCGGGTGCCCGTCCTCGGCCCACGTCACGGCTGCATCGATGCCCCCGGCACCATCGGTGCCGAGGTCGACCGCCACGTCCCCGCCGTGCGCCACGGCCGGCGTCGCCGTCAGGGCCCAGGCCGCCGCGAGCACCGCGACAACCGCCACGAGCACGGCTCGTGCGATCGCCCTGCCGTCGACCAGCACGCCACGTTGCGTCCTCATCAGTCCTGCTCCTCGTCGCTCGTCCTCGATAGGGGCCCTCGGCGCAGGTGCGGAGCGCACCGCCCTGCGCCGAGAGCTTGCCGACACCAGGTCGGCGATGTCACCACCCCTGGTACCGACCGCACCGTCGTCCCCGGGCCGGGAGACCGTGCGGCGTTCCCGGTACCCGGGTGGCGACGGTGCGGGGAGCCGCGAACGGCGCGGCTCCCCGCGGTCATGTCAGCCGCAGGTCACCCCCGCGACGGTCACGATGACGACGGCCTTGCCCGACGGGCTGAGGGTCCAGTCGCCCTCCACCTCGAGCTCGGTCCCGGTCTCCGGCGTGGCGATCACCCGGTACTGCCCCGGCGCCAGGGCGCCCAGGTCGGCGGGCTTGCCGTCGGCCTTGCCGTCCACCCAGCGGTGGACGACGTAGCCCTTGACCCCGACGACGTCGACCGGGCTCAGCGCGCCGGTCGTCGTGGCGTCGGCGTCGCAGCTCGGCTGGACGAGGTCCACCGCAGGGACCCGGTCGCAGCCGTAGCCCTCGATCGTCACCACGAGGGTCGCCTTGCCCGACGGGCTCGTCCTCCACTCGCCGTCCACCTCGAGGAGGTGGTCGGCGTCGGGCGTGGCGATCACGTGGTACTGGCCCGGAGCGAGGTCCTGAAGGTCCGACGGCTTGCCGTCGTTCAGGTCCCCGTCCACCCAGTTGTGCACCACGTACCCCTTGACGCCTTCGACCGGCTCACCGGTGAGCGAACCACCGGTGCGGACGTTCTCGCCGTCGGCGTCGACCGCGCACGTCGGCTGCGTGACGGTGACCACGGGGGTCGCCGTCGGGCAGTCGAAGGCGTCGATCGTGACCGACAGCTCGAGACGTCCCTGGAAGATCTCCTTCCAGCCGTCGCCCGGGACGAGGGTGTAGCCCTCGGCCGGCCAGGCGCGCACGAGGTACTCGCCGGGAGACATGTCCCCGGCACGCACGTACCGGCCGGAGTCGTCGGCGTCCTTGACGACGTAGCGGGCCACGCCGTCCGTCTCGGTACCGACCACCGAACCGTTCACCTGCTCGAACGCCCCGTCCACGACGGTGCAGCTCGACTGGTGCACGGTCACGGCCGGAGCCGCCTCCAGCACGGCCGGCTCGGCGATGGTGAAGGTGAGCGACTCCCCGACGACGTTCTGGTCCCCGGCCGAGGCGCGCACCTGGACGGTGTGCTCCCCCGGTTCGGCGACCTCGATCGGCGCGGTGTACTCCGCCCAACCCTCACCGTCGAGGTTGTACTCGCGGTACACGAGCACGCCCTCCGGGCCCCCCGCGGTGTCGATCGAGATCGTCACCGGTCCGGTGTAGGCACCGTCCTCGCCGTCCGGGGCCGCCGGGTCGAGCGACCCGGTGACCGTCAGCGGCTCGACGTCGTCCCCGACCACGCGGAAGTAGTCGAAGGCGGCCGTCGACGAGGACTGCTGCACACCACCGAGGGCGTACAGACCGACCTTGGCGTCGTCGAGGGACTCGTTGGTGACGCCGTCCGGGAACTCCTCCCACTCCTCGCCGTCGGTGGAGTACGACGCCGAGAACGTCGCCCCCTCCTTGGCCAGTCGCAGGTACCAGACGTCACCGGTCACGTCCAGGACCGTCGGCCCTCCGGCCGAGGCGTCCTGCTCGGAGCGCAGCTCCAGGTTGGCGCCGGCCGTCCCACCGGGCTGGTTCTTCGCCAGGTAGTCGAGCTTGACGTAGTTGTCGTCGTCGCCGTACACGAGAAGACCCGCCTGCTGCCAGCGCTGGTCGAGGTCGGAGACGTCGACCTTGGTCTCGATCGTCCAGTCACCGTCGGGCTGGTCCTGGACGACGATGTTCGGCGTCCCGGTGTTGTCCGGCCCGTAGACGTCCGTGGCGGTCGTGTCGATCTCGAGCGAACCGTCGCTCACCCGATACCCGGTCGGGTCCTCGCGGACCACGGCCCAGCGGCAACCGTCGAGCTGGTCGCCCTCGAACTCGTCGTCCGGCCCTGCCTCCACCGCGGTGTCGTCAGGGGTGACCGAGAACCAGTCGAACCGTGCGTCGATGACGTCGGCCGGCGAGTTGCCGTTGGCGAACGCTGTCAGCCCGATCTTCGGGTCGACGATGTCCGCCGTCGTCGTGCTCTCGGGCATGTCGGTGAACGTGACGCCGTCCGTCGAGTACGACCCGACGAGCGACTCGCCGGAGCGGGTCAGACGCAGGTACACGGTGTCGTCGACGTCGGCACCGACCGCCGGGGTGTTGATCTCCGACGGGGCGCCTCCGACCTCCGTGGCCAGCTGGAAGATGCGGGAGCCCGCGTTCGGGGACGTCCCGCGTCCCTGGACCACCATCTTCACGTAGTTGGCGTCGTCCGCGTACAGGACGAGACCAGCCTGCTGGTAGTTGACCCGAGCCGCCAGGTCCACCTTGGTGGTGACCGTGAAGTCACCGTCGGGCAGGTCCTGCAGCACGATGTTCGACACGTCGTCGGCCGAGCCGCCGTAGATGTCGGTCTTCGTCGCCGGGATCACCAGGTTCCCGTCGGACACCGCGAGGTTCTGGTCACGGCGCACCACGGTCGTCCAGCGGTCCTCGTCGAGCTCGTCGCCGAGGAAGTCGTCCGACCGGCCCGAGAAGCACAGGGCGGGCGGGACGACGACCTCCGAGACGGTCACCTCGACGTACTCGGTCGCGTAGGCACCGCCCGCATCGGTCACCCGCACCTGGAGGCGGTACGTGCCCGCCTCGGCGTACGTGTGCTCGAACGTGGACGTGCCCTCGACGAACCCGTCACCGAGACCGGTGTCCCAGGCGTAGGTGAGCTCCGCGGAGTCACCGTCCGGGTCCGACGCGGTGGCGGTCGCCGTGACCGTCAGCGGAGCGTCGCCGGCCACCGGGTCGGCCTCGAGGCTGACGTCGGGGCGCACGTTGTCCGTGACGCCACGGCCGTCGAACTCGGCCCAGTTGACGTTGATCCGGCCGTCGAGAACGACGAAGTAGAGCGTCCCGCTCCCGGAGGGCGGGTCGGCGATCTCGACCAGGTCGGTGGTGATCCAGTTCTGCCACCCACCGGTGCCCGGCACGGTGACCTGGGCGAGCTCCGGACCGTCCGGAGCGTCCCAGCGCACGGACACGCGCGACGAAGCGGCCGGCGTCGAGGCGCGCAGCGAGATCGCCTCCACGTTGGTCAGGCTCACCGGTTCGAAGGCCCACCAGTCGTCGACCTCGGTCCAGCCGATGTTGAGGCCGCCACCGGCCTCGTCCTCGGTCTCCTCGGTCTGCACGCCGGCCGTCCCGGTGGACGTCGAGCCGTCGAGACGACCCGTCGAGGTGAAGAACTCCGCCTGGAGCGTCTTCGGCTGCAGGACCTGCAGGTCGTTGGCACCCAGCGGCACCCCGGCGTCACCGCCGTCGTCCGTGTAGGTGGCCTCCACGACCCAGAAGATGTTCTCCGAGATCCCGTGGCCCTCGTCCCGCGCCGTCTGGAGCATCCCCGAGCAGCCCGTGAGCTCCTCGAACGGGTGGGCGTGGGTGTCGTGACCGAGCGACGTGTAGAGGGTGACCTCGGAGCAGTCGACCTCGCCGTCGGGGTCCGTGACCTCGACCTCGTAGGCCACCTGGTCACCGAACTCGAAGAAGCCCCCGTTCTCCGGGAACGTAATCGACACCGTGGGCGCTTCGTTGCCCACGACGATCGTCACGTTCGCCGTGCTGACCTTCTCGTTCGCGGCCGTCACCGTGAGCTGCGCGGTGTACGAGCCGTTCTCGGAGTAGGTGTGCGTCGGGTTCGCCTCGGTCGACGGCGCGGTGCCGTCGCCGAAGGTCCACTGCAGCGAGATCGCCTCGCCGGCAGGGTGTCGCGTGCCCTCGGAGGAGAACTGCACCGTCAAGGGAGCGGCCCCGCTGGTGACGTCCGCGGACGCACGAGCGATCGGGGCCGGGTCACCCTGGACGTAGTTGACCTTGAAGATGCCCGAGGAGTCGTTGTTGCCGCCGAAGCCGGCACCCCAGTCGACCATGTAGAGCACGCCGTCCGGGCCGAACTCGAAGTCCATCGGCCGGTTGAAGCCCGCTGAGGAGTCGAAGATCCCCGGGAGGATCCGGTTGACGTCGACGACGTCCTCCCGGTCGTCGGCGGAGAGCTGGATCGAGTACATCCGACCCTGGTTCCACTCGCCGAAGAGGGCCTTGCCGTCCCAGTACTCGGGCCACTTGTAGTCCGAGTCCAGGGCGGCGTCGTAGTCGTACGTCGGGCCCGCCATCGGGGCACCACCGGCACCGATCTCCGGCGAGACCTCCGAACCGTCCTTGTCGTACGGGATCTCGGCGCCGATCACCGGCGGCAGCTCGGCAAGACCGGTGTTGTTCGGCGAGTCGTTCACCGGTGCCGCGCAGTCGAACGCCTCCCCGGACTGGCCGGTGGCGAAGTCGTAGTCGACGTACGCGTCCAGGTCTCCGGTGCAGTACGGCCAGCCGTAGTTGCCCGGCTCCGCGACGACGTTCCACTCGACGGTGCCCGCCGGGCCACGGTTCGGGTTGGCGTTGCGGTTGTCCGGTCCGTAGTCGCCGACCAGGATGTTGCCGCTCCGGGCGTCCAGGTCGATGCGGAACGGGTTGCGGAAGCCCATCGCGTAGATCTCCGGGCGGGTCAGGTCCGTGCCGGGCTCGAACAGGTTGCCGGCCGGCACCGTGTACGAACCGTCCTCCTGAGGCGTGATCCGCACGATCTTGCCGCGCAGGTCGTTGGTGTTCGCCGACGTCCGCTGGGCGTCGAAGTTCTCCTCGCCGGCACGCTCGTCGATCGGCGTGTAGCCGTTCGACTGGAACGGGTTGGTGTTGTCCCCCGTGGCCAGGATCAGGTTGCCCGCGTCGTCGAACACCATGTCACCACCGGCGTGGCAGCAGGTCTCCCGCTGGGTCTCGACGACGAGCACCTTGACCTGCGAGGCCGGGTCGATGCTCTGGGTGCCCGGGTCGTAGGTGAAGCGGGAGATCCGGTTGTGCGGTCCGTCCTCCCCCACGTCCGACGGCGACCAGTAGAGGTAGATCCACCCGTTGGTCTCGAAGTCGGGGTCGAGCACGAGACCGAGCAGCCCGTCCTCGTTCCCCTGGGTGACGCCGAGCGACAGCGCGGTGGTCGTCACGCCCGACGCGGCGCCGATGACCCGCACGCGCCCGTCCCGCTCCGCGTAGAACACGTCACCGTTCGGTGCCACGTCGAGCACCATCGGGTTCTGCGTCTCGTCGTCGAGCGTGACCTGCTCGTAGCTGGCCGTCTGGGTCGCGTTGCAGTCGCTGTCGACGACGCCGGCGGCCGTCCGGATACCGCCGAGCAGGTGCTCGACGAACTCCGGCTCGGCGAACGAGGCGTCGGTGTGACCGCCGCCGGTGTACCAGGACCGGCCACCTTCGAAGTTGTGGCACCAGGCGATCGGGTGCTCGGCACCCATCGCCGTCCCGCCGGCGCTGTACGTGCTCTCGTCGAGGGACGCGAGCACGTGGACCTCGTCACGGGGGTCCGAACGGAAGTTGTACCACTCGTCGAACCTGTCCCACCGCTCCGGCAGGTGCTCGGTCGAGGGGTGGGCGTGGTCCTCCACCTTGACGGTGGCGTCCTGCTGCGCGGGATGACCGGCGAAGTAGGCGCCGACCAGCTCGCCGTACCACGGCCACTCGTACTCGGTGTCGGAGGCGGCGTGGATGCCGGCGTAGCCGCCACCCGCCTGGATGTACTCCTCGAACGCGGCCTGCTGGGTGTCGTTCAGGACGTCACCCGTGGTCGACAGGAAGACCACGGCCTCGTACTGCTCGAGGTTCTCGGTGGTGAAGGCACCGGCGTCCTCCGTCGCCGTGACGGTGAAGCCGTTGTCGGTACCGAGCTGCTGGATGGCCGAGATGCCGGCCGGGATCGAACCGTGGCGGAAGCCCGCCGTCTTGGAGAAGACGAGGACGTCGAACTCCTCGGCCGCCGCCTCGGCGGCGGGTGCGGGTGCGGCCTCGGCCGAGGGTGCGGCGTCGGCCGCCTGTGCGGCGCCGGCGCCGGCCCACGAGAGCGGCAGGGCGACGGCGGCCGCCAGCGCGGCGGCGACACCTCTCCTCGCAGCGCGCGAGCGTGCTCTGAGCACTGTACTCACCAGGAACTCCTTCGGTCTGGGTCAGTGGTGCTGATGCTTGTGCGCTCCGCGGCGCCCGCTCACGTCGGCCCGGACGTGGTGGGACCGGTCGGTCGTGCGTCGGTGTGCGTCGACCTCCTCCCGTGGTCGGTCAGCCGGTCAGACGTCGAGCCAGGTGCCCTGCGCGGCACTGCGCTCGACCGCGTCCAGCACCCGCTGGACGCGGAGCCCGTCACGGAACGACGGCGCGGGATCGTGACCCGCGGCGATCGCCCCGACGAGGTCCACGACCTGGTGGGTGAACGCGTGCTCGTACCCGAGGCCGTGCCCGGGGGGCCACCAGGCCGCGACATAGGCGTGGTGGTCGGCCTCGGTGACGACGATCCGACGGAAGCCGGCCGTCTCGCCGGGCTCCTCGGCGTCGTAGTGGTGCAGGACGTTCATGTCCTCGAAGTCGAACGCGAGCGAGCCCTGGGAGCCGTTGATCTCGATGCGGATGGCGTTCTTGCGTCCCTGGGCGAACCGGGTGGCCTCGAAGACCCCCAGCCCACCACCGGACATCCGCGCCAGGAAGCTGGCGGCGTCGTCCACCGTCACCGGTCCGGTCTCCTCCCCGCCGGTCGCGGACAGGCCGGACGACGCGGTGGCGACGGGCCGCTCGGTCACGAACGTCTCGAGCATCCCCGTCACCGCGACGATCTGCTCGCCGGTGATGAACTGCGTCAGGTCGACGATGTGGGCACCGATGTCCCCGAGCGCCCCGGAGCCGGCCTTGTCCTTGTCCATCCGCCACGTCAACGGGGCGGTGGGGTCCGAGAGCCAGTCCTGCAGGTACTGGGCGCGCACGTGCCGCACCTGGCCGATGCGGCCGTCGGCGACGAGCTTGCGCGCCAGCTGGATCGCCGGGACGCGGCGGTAGGTGAAGCCGACCATCGCGCGCACGCCGCGCGCGGCGGCCCGCTCGGCGGCCTCGACCATCTGCTCGGCCTCGGCCACGGAGTTCGCCAACGGCTTCTCGCACAGGACGTGCTTGCCGGCGTCCAGCGCGGCGACCGCGATCTCGGCGTGGGTGTCCCCGGGGGTGCAGACGTCGACCAGGTCGACGTCGTCACGTTCGAGGAGACGCCGCCAGTCCGTCTCGGCCGAGTCCCAGCCGAGACGTGCGGCCGCTGCCGTCACGCGCTCGTGGTCGCGGCCGACGACGGCCGTCATCTCGGGCCGCAGCGGCAGGTCGAAGAAGTGGGGGGCCGTCCGCCACGCCTGGGAGTGAGCGGCACCCATGAACGAGTAGCCGACCATCCCGACGCCCAGGCGAGCTGGTGCATCAGCCATGTCAGTGGTCCTTCCGGTCGTGGTCGCGGCCCGCCGCCCGTGGGCAGCGGCGGCCGCGGCGGCGGGGCAGGACCGTGCCGTACCCCGCCGCCGGGTCGTGGTGGAGTCGGGTCAGGACTCGAACGCGCTGGGCAGGAACTCGCTCACGTTGTCCGCCGTCACGACGGGCGCGAAGAGCTGGACGGTGCGGGGCACGCTCGAGGACTCCAGGTCGCTCATGCTCTTCCCGTGCGCGACGAGCCGGGCGAGCTTGATGCCGTCCGCGGCCTGGGTGGCCGGGTAGACGACGGTGGCCTGCACGACGGAGTCGCCGCTCTCGATCTCCCGCATCATGTTGGCCGAACCGGCACCGCCGACCATGAAGAACTCGTCGCGCCCGGCGTTCTCGATCGCCTGCAGCACGCCGACGCCCTGGTCGTCGTCGTGGTTCCAGATGGCGTCGATCTCCGGCGCCGCCTGGAGCAGGTTCGCCGTCACCGACTCACCGCTCTGCACGGTGAACTCCGCGGCGACCTGGTTGTCGACGTCCTGACCGCAGTCGGACAGCGCGTCCTCGAAGCCCTGGCTGCGGTCCTGGGTGAGGGGCAGGGAGGCGATGCCCTGGATCTCGGCGACCACGGCGTCGGGGTCGTCGCCGATCTGCTCGCAGATGTACTGCCCGGCCGAGACGCCCATGCCGTAGTTGTCGCCCAGCACGGTGGAACGCGCGGCGAACGGGCTGGAGAACTCGCGGTCGACGTTGATGACCGGGATGCCGGCCTCCATCGCCTGGGTCGCGACGTCCGTGAGGGCCGCGCCGTCGAAGGGCAGCAGCACGATGGCGTCCACGCCGTCGGCGATGAAGCCCTCGATCTGGCTGATCTGCACGTTGACGTCGTTCGTGCCCTCCGCGACGCGGAGCTCGACGTCCTCGTAGTTCTCGGCCTCGGCCTCGGCCGCGGAGGTGATCGCGCCCATCCAGCCGTGGTCGGCCGCGGGGGCGGAGAAGCCGATGACGACGGCGTCGCCCGGTGCGTCGTTGTCGGACATGGCGGCGGAGTCGCCGCCGCCGTCGGACATCGACTCGGACTCCTCCTCGGCGGGTTCGTTGCTGACGCAGGCGGTCAGCAGGAGTGCCGAGGCGGCAAGGGCAGCGGGGACGCCGAGCATGCGCTTGGTGCGGTTCGTGCGTGCGGACATGTGATCTTCCTCGATTCGGTCCGGTCGTGCGGGGTGGGTGGTGCTGGTCGTGCTGGTGGTGCTGGTGGTGATGGAGGTGAGTCAGCTCGATCTCGACGGCTTCGAGATCCGCTGCTGGAGCAGCACGGCGCCGACGATGATCGCTCCCTTGGCGATCTGCTGCACCGAGCTGTCGAGGTTGTTGATGATGAAGATGTTCGTGAGCGTCGCGAAGATCAGGACGCCGATGACGGTGCCGACGATGGTGCCGCGCCCGCCGGCCAGGAGCGTGCCGCCGACGACGACCGCGGCGATGACGTCGAGCTCGATGAGCATGCCGTTGGTCGACGAGCCGGCCCCCGTGCGGGCCAGCAGCATGACGCCGCCGATCCCGACGGTGAGCCCGGCGAGCCCGTAGACGTACATGAGGTGCCGCTTGACCTTGATGCCGGCCAGGCGGGCGGCCTCGGGGTTGCCGCCGACGGCGACGGTGCGACGGCCGAAGGTCGTGCGGTTGAGCAGGAACCAGCCGGCGACGACGACGAGCGCGAAGATCCACACGATCTTCGGCACCCCCAGGAGGTCGCCCTGGAAGGCGTTCTCGAAGGAGGGCTGGTCGACGATCTGCGTGCGGCGGTTCGCGATGAGCTCCGCCAGGCCGCGGGCCGCGACGAGCATCGCGAGAGTCGCGATGAACGCGACCACGTTGCCGTAGGCGATGATCACGCCGTTCACGAGTCCGGCCGCCAGGCCCACGAGGAGCGCGCAGCCGACCATGACGATCCAGCCGTACTGGTCGGCCATGTCCTGCGTCGCGAGCGTCGAGGCCCACACCGTGGTCAGGCCGAGCACCGACCCCACGGACAGGTCGATGCCGCCGGTGGTGATGACGAAGGTCATGCCGATGGCCATCACGCCCGTCACGGAGGCGAGGCTGAGGATGATCGTCATGTTGGTCAGGCTCGCGAACCGCTCGCCACCGGTGAGGAAACCCACCAGGCAGAGCAGCACGAGGGCCGCGACCAGACCCAGGTTGCGGACGGTCGCCCCGGACATCCCGCGGTGATCGCGGCGGACCGCGGCCGTCGGTGCTGGGGCGTCGTCCGCCGGCTTCGGAGACGTCGGCTGCTCGCTCACGCGGCACTTCCTTCCATGACCAGGTCGAGCACCTGGTGCTCGTCGATCGATTCGGTGGGCCCGGTGTGCACGACCCGCCCCTCGGAGATCACGAGGACGCGGTCGGCAAGGCCCAGGACTTCGGGGATCTCGCTGGAGACGACGAGGACGGCGGTCCCGGCGTCGGCGAGACGGCGCACGAGGGCGTAGATCTCCGACCGTGCGCCGACGTCGACCCCGCGGGTGGGTTCGTCCAGGAGCAGCACCTCGCAGCCGTGCACCAGCCAGCGCGCGAGCATGGCCTTCTGCTGGTTGCCGCCGGACAGGGTGCGGATCGCGCGGTCGACGTCCAGGGGTCGCAGGTCGAGGGCGGCGGCCTGCTCGGCGGCGGCCGCTCGTTCGGCCCGCTCGTCGAGCCAGCCGCCGCGCGCCATCCGGGCGAAGGTCGACAACGTGATGTTCCGGTAGACGGGCTCGTCGAGGACGAGGCCCTGGCTCTTGCGCTCCTCGGGCGCCAGCCCGATGCCGGCTCCCACCGCCCGGGACACGGAGCCGTGCCGCAGATCTGTCCCGTCGAGGCTGACCGTCCCCGCCGTCGCGCGACGGGCGCCGTAGATCGTCTCCAGGATCTCCGACCTGCCGGAACCGACGAGGCCGGCCAGTCCGACGATCTCCCCCGCCCGGACCGTCAGCGAGACGTCCTCGAAGGTGCCGGAGAGCCCGAGCCCGTCGACCACGAGCCGGGTCGGGGCGTCCTCGGCGACGCCGGGGCGCACCGGGAACGAGTACTCGACGTTCTTGCCCGTCATGAGCCGGATGAGCTCCTTGGTGGGCGTCGACGCGACCGGCAGGTTCCGCCCGACCGTGACGCCGTCCTTGAGGACGGTGATGCGGTCGCCGATCCGACGGATCTCGTCGAGCCGGTGGGAGATGTAGATGATCGCGATGCCCTGGGCGGTGAGCTCCTCGACGACGCGGAAGAGGTTGTCCACCTCCCCCGAGTCCAGGACGGCGGAGGGTTCGTCCATGACGATCACCCGGGCCTCCCGGGACAGGGCTCGGGCCATGGAGACGACCTGCTTGCCCGCTGCCGACAGCGTCGCGACCTCGCGATGGGGGGCGATCTCGGGGTGTCCGAGCCGTTCCATGACCTCGCGGGTCCGGCATGCGACGTCGCGACGCCGGGTGAACCCGACGCGGTCCAGCTCGTGACCGAGGTAGATGTTCTCCGCGACGGTCAGGCCGTCGACGACGTCGAGCTCCTGGTACATCGTCGCGACGCCGTGCTCGAGCGCCGCGTCGGGGTGCGGGAACTGGATCTGCTGCCCGTCGAGGAGGATCGTGCCCGCGGTGGGCTGGTGCGCGCCGGCGAGCACCTTGATGAGGGTGGACTTGCCCGCGCCGTTCTGGCCGAGGAGGCAGTGGACCTCTCCGGGCAGGACGTCCAGATCGACGCCGTCCAGCGCCTTGGCGCCCGGGAAGTGCTTGACGATTCCTTGCATCTGCAGCAGCGGTGCTGGGGGGTCTTCGGTGACCATGCGATGAATCTAGACACGACTTCTGTTCACCGTCAATCATAAGTTCCGGTACTTTGGGATCGTTACATCGTCGTGATGTAGTCGTGGACCCAGAAGGTGTCACCCGAGGAGGCGTGGTTCACTGTGCTCATGGAAGGGCTGGTCAAGTTCCCCCGCGACCCACGGGAGCAGGCGACACGTTCCAGCTGTTCCGTGACGGCAGGCCCCGGACCAGGTCCTCCCTGGTCACCGAGACCGGCCAGTCCCGGTCCACCGTCGCGGCACGCATCGACGCCCTGTGCGCCGTCGGGCTGCTCGCGCCGGCCGGCGAGGCCACCAGCACCGGCGGCCGCCCGCCGTCGACGTTCGCGTTCGACCCGCACAACCGGATCGTGCTCGGTGTCGACCTCGGTGCCACGCACGCCCGGCTCGCCGTGACCGACCTGTCCGGGACTCCGCTGACGCTCCTCGACGAGCCCCTGGCGATCGCCGACGGTCCCGAGCACGTCCTGAGCTGGGTGGCGGAGGCCGGGGCGAAGCTCGTGGCCCAGGCCGGCCGGGACGTGGGCGAGCTCGCCGGCATCGGCGTCGGTCTGCCCGGCCCCGTCGACCACACCACCGGACGCCCCGCCAGCCCGCCGATCATGCCGGGCTGGGACGGCACCGACGTCCCCGCCGAGCTGCACGCCCGGCTCGGCGCACCCGTGATGGTCGACAACGACGTCAACATCATGGCCCTCGGCGAGCACCGCACCGTCTGCCCCGACGTCGACGACCTGCTGTTCGTCAAGGTCGCCACGGGCATCGGCGCCGGGGTCATCCTCGACGGCAGGATCCGTCGCGGCGCCCAGGGCGCCGCCGGGGACATCGGCCACGTGACCGTCCCCGGCGCCGCCGACATCCCGTGCCGCTGCGGCAACGTGGGCTGCCTCGAGGCCGTCGCCGGGGGCCTGTCCATCGCCCAGCGACTGCGGGACCAGGGGGCCACGGTCAGCGGGACCACCGACATCGTCGACCTGGTCAGGGCGGGGGACGTGGCCGCCGGCCAGGCCGTGCGGCAGGCGGGACGCGACATCGGCTCGGTGCTCGCCGCCTCGGTCAGCCTGCTCAACCCGGCGCGTATCGTGATCGGTGGGATCCTCGCCGGAGCCGGCGAGCACCTCATGGCCGGCATCCGCGAGGTCGTCTACCAACGCTCGCTGCCGCTGGCCACGCAGCACCTGCGCATCGTCGGCTCCGGCGCCGGCGCGCAGGCCGGCGTGGTCGGGGCCGCGACCCTGGTCACCGAGCAGTACCTGGCACCCGCCTCGGTCGAGGCGCTCATCACCACCCAGGAGGCATCGTGACCACCCGCACCGCCCTCGTCGTCCGCGGCGGCTGGGAGGGCCACGACCCCGTCGGGACCACCGAGCTCTTCGTCCCCGCCCTGCGCGAGGCAGGGTTCGACGTCCAGATCGAGACCGCGCTCGAGGTCTACGCCGACGAGTCCGTGATGTCGCAGACCGACCTGGTGGTCCAGTCGTGGACGGTGGGCGACATCCTCGCCGACGAGATGCACGGGCTGCGGGTGGCGGTGGAGAACGGCACCGGCCTGGCCGGCTGGCACGGCGGCCTGCTCGACGCGTTCCGCAACGCCACCGACTACCACCTGCTCGTGGGCGGACAGTTCGTCGCGCACCCGGACGACACGATCGACCACGAGGTCGACGTCCGTCCCGAGCGCGCCGACCACGAGATCGTCGCGGGCCTGCCCCCTCGGCTCGCGCTGCGCACCGAGCAGTACTGGGTCCAGACGGACGCCGCCTGCGACGTGCTCATGACCACGACGCACGCCCCGCGCCCCACCGTCCCGTGGCACGAGCCGGTCACCGTCCCGGTGACCTGGACCCGCCGCTGGGGCAAGGGGAAGATCTTCGCCTGCACGCTCGGACACTCCGTCACCGAGCTGCAGGAGCCGACCGTCCACGAGATGGTGCGGCGCGGGTTGCTCTGGGCGGCGCGCGGCCCCCGCTGACCTCCTCAGGTGGTCCCGAGCGCTCCCGGACCGCCCTGCAGCAGGGCGGTGAACCCGGCCTCGTCGAGGATCGGCACCCCCAGCTCCTCGGCCTTGGCGGCCTTGGACCCGGCGTTCTCCCCCACCACGACGTAGTCGGTCCTCTTCGACACGGACCCGGCCGCCTTGCCCCCGGCCTCCAGGATCGCCTCCTTGGCGCCGTCGCGGGTGTAGCCCTCCAACGAGCCCGTCACCACCACGGTCAGCCCGGCCAGCGGGCCGGTCGGACCGTCGGCCACCTTCTCGGCCATGGCTGCCGGGCCCGGGTGCCCCGGGGTCTCGAACCGCACCCCGGCACGCTCCCACGCCTCCACGATCTCGCGGTGCCACGGGACCTCGAACCAGGCGATCAGCTCGTCCGCGATCACCGGGCCGACGCCGTCGACGGCCGCCAGGTCCTCCTGGGACGCCGCGCGCACGGCGTCCAGCGAGCCGAACCAGTCCGCGAGCGCCCGTGCCGCCACGGGGCCGACGTGCCGGATGTTGAGGGAGACGAGGATGCGCCAGAGGTCCTTGGTGCGGGCGCGTCCGAGCTCGTCGAGGAGCTTGGTGGCCTGCGCGTTCGGCTCGTACAGCGACTCGCCGGCGTCGAGGGCCTCGCGCTCGGCGGCTCGTGACAGCTTGCGCCTCTTCTGGAAGGGGCGCACGACCTTGACGGTGGCGGTGGAGCCGTCGGGCATCGGGACCTCGGCGGACTCCCCGCGTCCGTCCCACTCCTTGGGCAGTCCGGTCTCCGCGTCACGGACGACCGCCTTGATCGGAGCGAGCTCGTCGAGGGTGAGGTCGAAGAGCCGCGCCTCGGTGCGCAACGGTGGCTCGGCAGGCTCGAGGGGCTGGGTGAGTGCCGCGGCGGTCACCTCGCCGAGGGCGTCGACGTCCAGGCCGCCCCGCGAGCCGATGTGCTCCACCCGTCCGCGGACCTGCGCGGGGCAGGACTCGGCGTTCGGGCAGCGCAGGTCGACGTCCCCCTCCTTCATGGGCCGCAGGGGCGTGCCGCACTCGGGGCAGTCCGCCGGCATCACGAAGTCCTCGCGGGGGTGGCCGTCGTCGGCGAGCGCCGTGACCGGGCCGAGGATCTCGGGGATGACGTCGCCCGCCTTGCGGAGCACCACCATGTCGCCGATCCGCACGCCCTTGGCGCGTACGACGTCCTGGTTGTGCAGGGTCGCCTGACGCACGGTGGAGCCCGCGACGGTCACCGGTTCCATGACGGCGTAGGGCGTCGCCCGACCGGTGCGCCCGACACCCACCTGGATCGCGACCAGGCGTGTGGTGACCTCCTCGGGCGGGTACTTGTAGGCGATGGCCCAGCGGGGGGCGCGGCTGGTGGTGCCGAGGCGGCGCTGGTCGGCCAGCGCGTCCACCTTGACGACGATGCCGTCCAGCTCGTGCTCGATGTCGTGCCGGTGCTCGGCGAAGTGCTCGATCATCTCCAGCACGCCGTCGACGCCCTGGACGACACGGTTGTGCGGGGAGACGGGGATGCCCCACTGCTCGAACAGGGCGTACGCGTCGGACTGGTTGGCCAGCTCCTCGTGCTCGCTCTCGGTCCACTGCAGCGCACCCACGCCGTGGGCGTACATGCGCAGCGACTCCACCCGGGCGAGGCCGGCCTCGAGCTCTGGGCCCTCCTTCTTGTCCAGGAGCTGGCGCAGTCCGCCGGCCGCCGCGTTGCGCGGGTTGGCGAACTGGGGGAACCGGCGCAGCGCGGCGACGCGGGCACGCTCGTCGTCGAACTCCTGTGCCGTGCCGCTGCGGGAGCCGGCGCGTTCCCGCGCCTCGGCGACCACCCGGTCCCGCAGCTGCGCCTGCAGCTCGTTGAGCCGGGCGAAGGACTCCACCGGGATGAAGACCTCGCCACGGACCTCGACGACGTCGGGGTGGTCGCTGCCCTGGAGCTCGTGGGGGATCTGCGCGATCCGCAGCGCGTTGGCCGTGATGTCCTCACCGGTGCGGCCGTCGCCACGGGTGGCGGCGCGGACCAGCCGCCCGCGCTCGTACAGCAGCGCGATCGCCAGCCCGTCGATCTTCACCTCGGACAGGTAGCCGACGGCGCCGCCCGGCTCGCCGACGTCCCGCGCGACCCGGGCGTCCCAGGCCTGCAGCTCCTCGGTGCTGAACACGTTGTCCAGCGAGAGCATCCGTTCGACGTGCTCGACCGTGGTGAACCCGGACGCCGGGCGCCCCCCGACCCGTCGGGTCGGCGACTCCGGGACGCGTAGGGCCGGGTGGGCGGCCTCGATGTCGGCGAGCTCGCGCAGGCGGGCGTCGTACTCGGCGTCGGAGACCCGGGGCGCGTCCTGCTCGTAGTACGCGGCCTGGTCCTCCTCGATCAGCGCCACCAGCTCGGTCCAGCGGCGCCGGGCCGCGGTCTCGTCCAGCTGGGCGGCGTCGACGGGGGGTTCGGTGTCGGTCACGGCACCATCTTGCCGCGGGTCGCCGACATCCACCGGCGCCGAGCCCTGGGGCAGGATGGAGTCATGGCACGCGCGCTGACCACGCTCGGGCTCGACGTCGACCTGACCGCCGACCCCTGGCGCTACCCGGGACCGTCGGCCACCACGGCGGGACTGCTCCACGCAGGGTCGTTCCACCCGCTGCGCGAGGCCGACGGCGGCTGGGTCGACGACGACGACGCACCGCTCGACACGCTGCTGCTGCGCGCCGGTGCGCCCGGCGTCGGCGCACGGCACGCCGTCGTCGGGATCGGTTCCAACGCGGCACCGGCCGTCCTGGACCGCAAGCTCGCCGGAGCCGGCGTCCCGACGACGGTGCCGCTGCTGACCGCCCGCGCGACCGGCCTCGCGGTGGGGCACCTGCCGCACGTCAACCCTCGCGGCTACGTCGCCGCCGTCCCGCTCGCCCGCACGCGCGCCGGCACCGGCACGCCCGAGAGCGCAGACCTCGCGGTCGTCGTGGTCCTGCTGACGACGGAGCAGGTCGCGGCGCTCGACGCCACGGAACCGCGGTACCTGCGACGCACGGGCGCTCACGACGTCCACGGCGTCGACCTCGCGGGGCTCGCCGGACCCTGGTCGCTCTACGTCTCGCGGCTCGGAGCGGTCGCGGACGACGACGGGGCGCCGCTGCCCCGCTCGAGCCAGGAGGACCTGTGGCGCACGTTGCGCCACGACCAGGTCCTGGCGGCCCTCGTCGGCCACGGCGACCACCGGGCGGTCGCTCGTCGACTGGCGGGCGACGCCGTCCTGCGCGACCAGGTGAGCGCCCGGCTGGTGGAACGGGGCACACCCTCGACCGGGCTCGAGAGCCTGGCACCGGCCTGAGGCACGGGCGGCTCCGTTCAGGGCAAGAGTCCTGTTCAGGCCTATCCTCCGAGATGTCCGGACCGCTACGCTCTCGGGGTTGACGACCACTCGATCGAAAGCAGGGACGCTGATGAAGATCGCTGTCGTGGGCGCCGGGTTCGCCGGTCTCGCCAGTGCAAAGATCCTCCGGGAGGCGGGCCACGAGGTCGTCGTGTTCGAGAAGGCCCCCGACGTCGGCGGGGTCTGGAGCGCGACGCGTCGGTACTCCGGCCTGACCACCCAGAACAACAAGGGCTCGTACGCCTTCAGCGACCTGCCCATGCCGCGCCACTACCCCGAGTGGCCCACCGGCGAGCAGGTCCAGGACTACCTCGAGCAGTACGTCGCCCGGCACGACCTGGCGCCGCTGCTGCGCCTGTCGACGGAGGTCGTGCGGGCCGAGCTCTCGCCCGCCGAGGACGCGTGGCTCGTCACCGCACGCCACTCGGGCGAGGCGGTCCGCGACCCCGAGCAGTTCGACCACCTCGTGGTCGCCAACGGCATCTTCTCCGACCCGGTGATCCCCCAGTTCGACGGGCTCGCCAGCCTGCTGCGCGCCGGCGGCAAGATCGTGGCGGCGAGCCAGGTCCCCACGACGGCGGAGGCGGAGGGCAAGCACGTCGTCGTCGTCGGCTACGGCAAGTCAGCCTGCGACGTCGCGGCAGCCGTCGCGGACGGTGCGGCGAGCACCTCCGTGGTGGCACGACACCTGCTGTGGAAGATGCCCAAGAAGCTCGGCAAGGCGCTCAACTACAAGTACCTGCTCCTGACCCGCCTGGGCGAGGCGTTGTTCCGCTACCAGGACCTCGAGGGCACCGCCGAGAAGTTCCTGCACGGCCCGGGCGACCCGGTCCGGCGCTCGATGGTCGCCAGCGTCGGAGCCGTCACGACCAAGCAGCTGCGCCTCAAGGAACTCGGCCTCGTGCCGCACAGCGAGTTCGAGACGATCGCCCGTTCCAACGTCTCGCTCGCCACCGACGGGTTCTCCGAACACGTCGAGCACGGACGCATCACCGTGCACCGCGAGGCCGAGATCGAGCGGTTCACCACGGACGACGACGGAGCGCCCGTGGCGATCCTCAGCGACGGGTCCACCGTGCGCGCCGACCTGGTGGTCTGCGGCACCGGGTTCCACCAGCGGGTGCCGTTCCTGGACGACGACGTGACCCGCCGACTCCAGGACGACCGCGGCAACTTCCAGCTCTACCGCCAGATCCTGCCGCACGACGTCCCGCACCTGACCTTCGCCGGCTACAACTCGTCGTTCTTCTCGCCGTTGTCGGCCGAGATCGGCGCGGTGTGGACGGCGGCGCTGCTGGCCGGGGCGTTCACCCTGCCCCCGGTCGAGGTGCGTCGCGAGCACGTCACCGACCGAGTCGACTGGATGGAGAAGCGGACGGAGGGCCGCCACGCCCGCGGCACGAACGTCATCCCGTTCTCGATGCACCAGATCGACGAGATGCTCGACGACCTCGACCTCAACCTCTCCGCGCCGCGGCGAGCAGGTCAGTGGCTGCTGCCCGTGGACCCGTCGGCCTACCGGGGCGTCGCCGGCCGACTCCAGGAACGGCTCGCCTGAACCTCGGCGGGGCTCCCGGTCACGGCGGGGCTCCCGGTCACGTCAACGACGACGCACCGGGAGCTCTGCCGGGTGGCGCACCCACGCGGAGCGGACGGGCACGACCTGCTCCGGCTCGACGGCCAGCTCCAGGTTCTCCAGGCGCGCGACGAGGTGCCCGACGACGAGCCTCGTCACCAGCGGCGCCGACCGGTGCGCGGGACACGCGTGCGCGCCCACGCCCCAGGTGAGGTGGAACCGGGCGTCGACCTGCTCCCACGGGTCCGCCACCTGCACGGCACGGTCCTGGTTCGCCGCCGCCACCGCCGGCACCACGGCGTCGCCCGCGGCGATCGCCTGCCCTCCGAGGGTGCCGTCGTTGAGCACGAACCGTGGCTGCAGGTGGGGCAGCGGCGGTGACGTCCGGGCGATCTGGCCGAGCGCGTCGTCCAGGGAGATCCGGCCGCCGTGCAGCTGCGCGGCCAGCTCGCGGTCGACGAACAGCCGGTGCAGCGCCGTCGCGATCCACGCGACCCACGCGTCGTGGGCCGTCCTGAAGAGCAGGGAGATGGCGCCCATCACCTCGAGGTCGTGCACGTGGTCCGGGTGCGCGACCAGCGCGGAGGTGAGGTCGTCACCGGGTTCCGCCCGCTTCTGTGCGACGAACGTGGCCAGGAGGTTCTCCAGGTCGACCGACGCCTGGTAGGCCTCGTCGGTGCCGGACCTCGCCGCGACGGTGAGGGTGTGCATGCGGCGCGCGTCGGTGGGGTTCATGCCGAACATCTCGGCCAGGACCCGCACCGGGACGTCGACGGCGAGCTCGGCCACGAGGTCCCCTGCACCCCGCGACATCAGGTTGTCCAGGATCGACGTGCAGGCCACCGTGACCGTCCGCGTGACCCGGCGCTCGTCGAGGGACGCCAGCACGTCGTCCAACGCCGACCTGAGCCGGCGGTGCTCGTCGCCGTCACGGTCGAGGGCGCTGTCGCGCTGCGCGACCACCGCCCGCGCCGGCGAGCGCCAGGCCACCAGCCGTTCCCGCTCGTAGCGCCAGTCCCGCGAGTCGCGCGAGTACATCGCCGAGTTCCGCAGCACCGTGGAGACCTCGTCGTAGCCCAGGGCGAGCCAGGCCGGCAGCCCCGGTTCGAGGTCCACCGGCGCCACGTTCCCCCAGCGGGAACGCAGCGCGTCGTACGCCGCACCCGGGTCGGGCGCCCCGGCGAGGTCGGCGAGCAGCGGACGGTCGGCGATCTGCTCCAGCCGGACCGTCCGGACGGCCGACGTCAGGCTCATGCGGCGGCGCTCCCGGCCGTACGGCGACGCAGCGCGTGCTCCACGAGCGTCACCAGGGCGGCCACGGCCTGTGCACGCTGCCGCAGGTCCCCGGACACCACCGGGGTGCCGACCGGCAGGTCGAGCGCCTCCCGGACGGCCTCGTCGGGATGCTGCGGGGAGCCCGGGAACTGGTTCACCACGACCGCCAGGGGCAGGTCCGTCTTCTCCTCGATCTGGTCCAGGACCTCGAAGCTGTCCTCCAGCCGACGGGTGTCCACCAGGACGAGCACGCCCAGCGCCCCGTCCGCCAGACCGGCCCACAGGTCCCAGAACCGCCGCTGCCCCGGGGTCCCGAACAGGTACAGGGCGGTGCTGCCGCCGAGGGTGACCCGCCCGAAGTCCATCGCGACGGTGGTGGTCGCCTTCTGCGCCACGTACGGGTCGACGCCGACGCTCGCCGTCGTGACCGACTCCTCGGTGCGCAGCATCGGGATCTCGCTCACCGCGTCGATCAGCGTCGTCTTGCCGACGCCGTAGGCACCCACGACGAGCACCTTGACCGACCGCTCGACCGTCGAGGACAGGTGGCGCGGCTCAGAGGTTGCGGAGTCCATCGAGCACCTCCTCCAGCAGCCCCGTGTCGGGCAGTCCCGCCCCGGAGCCCGAACGGATCGTCAGGTGGCCGGCGTCCACCAGGTCGGAGACGAGCACGGCCACCAGGCTCACCGGCAGCCGCAGGTAGGCGGCGATCTCCGCCAGGGCGAGTGTGCCCCGGCAGATCTCGAGGACCGCGCGCTCGTAGCGTCCCGTCGCCCGTACCGGGTCGCGCCGGTCGTCCTGCGCCACGCACAGGAGCGTCTCGGGGCGCAACGTGTTGCGCGTCGGGTGCGCCCGGCCGCCCGTCAGGACGTAGGAACGGACCGGATGGTCCCGGAACCCCTCGGAGTGCATGGCCCGCCCCCTCAACGACCGACTGGCTTGGTGCCGAGCGTGCGCTCACCGATCTGGAGCACCTGCGCCTGCATCTGCTGGGCGACCAGGCCGGGGTCGACGCCGGCCCGGGTCACCACCGCCAGGCGCGACCCGTCGCCGGCGCCCCGCACGAAGAGGAACCCGCCGTCGAACTCCACGACCACCTGGCGCAGCGTGTCGCTCTCCCCGAACTCGCGCCCCATGCTCAGGCCCAGGGCGACCAGGCCCGCGCAGGCCGCCGCGACCTTGTCGGCGGTGTCGGGGTCGGTCGAGTCGGTCCGCACCTTCACCAGGCCGTCGGAGCTCAGCACGACGGCGTGCCGCACGCCGCGGACGTCGGCCACGAGGTCGAGCATCCAGCTCTCGGGGTGGGCGGTCAGGGGCGTGGTGGCGCCCGGGGGGTGCATCGTCATCGGTCCTCCGAGGTAGCGTCCGCCTCGACGGGCGGCTCGTCGTGCTGGGGATCGTGCGGTGGGTCGAGCTCGTCGTGCGGTGCCCGTGCCGCCAGGTCGCGTGCGTCGTCGCCGGCCGAGAAGAAGGCTCCGATCCAGGCGCCGGCCTCCTCCGCCGACTGGTCCGGCGCCCTCACCGCGGGGGGCGGGGCGGTCGACCCTCGCGCCCCGGACGCCGCGGCGTCCGCCGGCGTACCGGGCTCGCCGCGCCGTGACCGGCGCTGCGGCAGGACAGGGGGTCCGGCGACCGCGGGGGTCCCCGTGCCGGTGGTCGTGGCGGGGAGCGCGGCGGCTCCGCCGACGGACCGCGCACCACCGTCACGCGCGACGAGGCCCGAGGAGCTCCCGGCGGGCAGGCCGCCGGGGTCCAGGGCGCTCGTGGCCGACCTGCCGGCGTCGGTCGTCCAGGCGTCGTCGGCGCTGGGTGCGAGCACCGTCGGCGTATCGGCCGCGACCTCCATCAGGGCGTCGGGGACCAGCACCACGGCGCGCAGCCCTCCGTACACCGACTCCATGAGGTCGACCCGCAGGTCGAGGAAGCGTGCGTAGGTGCCGACGACGGCGAGCCCGGTCTGCGGGACCTCCCCCAGGTCGGCGACGGTCACCGTGGTGGCGCCGCTCGCCACCGCCCGGACACGGAGCAGCTCGCGGGCGTCCATCCCGACGCCGCAGTCGTCGATCTCGATGACGGCACCGCGCTGGACCTGCCGCAGCGTGACGAGGACCTGGGTGTTGGGGGGCGAGCACTGGGTGGCGTTCGCGAGCAGCTCGGCGACGACGTGGATCAGCGCCTCCACGGCGCGTCCGGTCACGGCCAGGCCGGGGTCCCCGGAGACCTCGACCCGGTGGAAGGCGGTGATGCGGCCGGCGGCCGCGTGCACGACGTCGGGCAGCGCGAGCGGGTCGTCCCAGCTCTGGCCGGGGCGCCGTCCGCACAGCGCGACGAGGCACTGGGCCTGACGGGCGTGCTGGGCGGCGGCATGGTCGATCCGCATCGAGGTCTGCAGCACGTCCGGGTCGCTGGAGTGCCGCTGCACCATGCGCGCGGCCTCCTCCTGGACACGGTGCGCGGAGGCCTGCACCTTGCGGCTGAGCGCGACGACGGCCGTCTCGACCGCGGCTCGTTCGTCCAGCCGGCCGGTCTGCTCACGGGTGAGCGCCTCGGTGGTCGCCGCCAGGGACGACGAGGCCTCGGAGAGCTCGGCCGCGAGGCGGTCGCGCTCGAGGACGAGGGACCTGAAGACCCGGTGGTCCCGCCGGGACGCTCGCCCGAGCAGCACGGCCGCGACGACCGGCAGGGCGACGGCCGCGGAGCCGAGGACCCAGGCCTCCCACCCCGCACCGACACCACCGACCATTGGAAGCGCTGCCACGCAGAGCACCATGAGCGCGACGCACAACCACGGCAGAACCCTCGTGCTCGCGTGCGGTCTCGCTGACGCTGACGTACTCACTGCACCCCCGTTGGTGTCAGGAGGGTCCAGCGGCGTCGAGCTCAAGACCACACGAAAACGGCCTTCTCCGCGAACCCCCTGGAATGACTGCTGACCGGGCACAGTGGCCCTGACCTGGAATTTCTACCACATCGGACCTTTCGGCGGAAGGGTTCACCGCGCCCGAGGCGACTAGTCTCAGGGGCGATGACTGCCGAACCCCGCGACCTCGTCGACGACACCGCACCCACCGATCCGCACCTCTGGCTGGAGGACGTCGAGGGCGCCGCAGCGCTCGGGTGGGTCCGCGAGCGCAACGACGCCGCCCACCGTGCCCTCGGCGGGGAGCGCCTGGCCGCCACCGAGGCCGCGCTGCTCGAGGTGCTGGACTCCGACGACCGCATCCCGGCCGTGTCCCGGATCGGCGACCACCTGTACAACTTCTGGCGCGACGCCGCCCACCCGCGCGGTCTGTGGCGTCGCACCACCCCGGAGTCCTACCGCACCCAGGACCCTGCCTGGGAGACCGTCCTGGACCTGGACGCCCTCGCCGCCGCCGAGCAGACGTCCTGGGTGTGGCACGGTGCCGGCGTGCTGCGCCCCACCCCCGCCCAGCTCGCCGCGGGCGAGCCGTGGCGGCGCGCCCTGGTGGACCTCTCCCCCGGCGGCTCCGACGCCGACGTGACACGCGAGCTCGACCTCGTCGACCTGAGGTTCGTGCCACCCGAGGAGGGCGGCTTCGAACGGCCGCTCGCCAAGGGCGGGCTCGGCTGGGTGGACGCGGACACCGTCTACGCGTACACCGACCTCGGCCCCGGCAGCCTGACGACGTCCGGCTACCCCCGCGTGGTCAAGCTGTGGAGGCGCGGCACCGCGCTCGACGACGCCCCGGTCGTCTTCGAGGCCGCCGAGCAGGACCTGTCGGTCTCCGCCGGCCGGTCCCGCACCCCCGGGTTCGAGCGCGACGTCGTCCGGCGCGGGCTCGCGTTCTACCGGTCCGAGACCTACCTGGTGGACGACGTCGGCACGCCGGACCAACGGCTGACGAAGATCGACGTGCCCGACTCCGCGGACGTGGGCTTCCACCGCGAGTGGATCCTGGTGGAGCTGCGCGAGGACTGGGACGTGGGCGGACGCACCTACGCGGCCGGGTCGCTGCTGGCCACGACCGTCGACGCCTTCCAGGCCGGTTCGCGCGACCTGACCGTGCTGTTCGCGCCCACGGCGAGCACCTCGCTGGTCGGCGCCACCTGGACCCGGCACCACCTCGTCGTCAACGTGCTCGACGACGTCAAGAACGCCGTGCACGTCCTCACCCCGCCGGAGCCCGCCGACCCCGGCGCGCGCTGGGCACGTTCCGACCTCGCCGTCGGCGGCGGGCTCCTGACGGTCGGGGTCCGAGCCGTCTCGGCGATCGACAGCGACGACGTCTGGGTGACCACCACCGGCTACCTCACGCCGTCCACCCTGGCGCTCGCGACCGTCGTCGGGCCCCTGGGCGAACCGCGTGAGCCGGAGCCGCTCAAGGCCGCGCCGGCGTTCTTCGAGTCCGAGGGGCTCGTCGTCGACCAGCACTTCGCCACCTCCGACGACGGCACGCGGGTGCCGTACTTCGTGGTGGGACGCGAGGACCTGGTGCGACCCGCCGACGCGACGACGCCCGGGTCCGCGCCCACCCTGCTGTACGGCTACGGCGGCTTCGAGATCTCGCTGCTGCCCGGCTACTCCGGCACCGTGGGACGCGCCTGGCTGGCACGTGGCGGGGTGTACGTCGTGGCGAACGTCCGCGGCGGCGGCGAGTACGGGCCGGGCTGGCACCAGGCGGCCCTGCGCGAGAAGCGTCACCGCGCCTACGAGGACTTCGCGGCCGTCGCCCGCGACGTCGTCGCCCGCGGCATCACCACGCCCGCGCACCTCGGTGCGCAGGGCGGGTCCAACGGCGGCCTGCTGGCCGGCAACATGCTGACGCGGTATCCCGACCTGTTCGGCGCGGTCGTGGTCCAGGTGCCCCTGCTGGACATGCGGCGCTACTCCCGGCTGCTCGCGGGGGCGTCGTGGACCGCGGAGTACGGCGACCCCGACGTCGCGGAGGACTGGGAGTTCCTGCGCACGTTCTCGCCCTACCACCAGTTCGACGGGGACCGCGAGCACCCGCCGGTGCTGTTCACGACCTCGACCAAGGACGACCGGGTCCACCCAGGGCACGCGCGCAAGATGGCGGCGCTCATGCTCGCGGCAGGCCAGGACGTCACCTACTACGAGAACGTCGAGGGCGGTCACGGCGGGGCGGCGGACAACGCGCAGGCCGCGCACATGGCCGCCCTGGCGTGGACGTTCCTGGCCGAGCGCCTCGGCTGAGCGCACCCCGGCCGGACGCGAGGGCCCGGCCGGGGTGCCGGGTCAGGAGTGCGGGACCGTCGCGGTGATGAGCGTGCCGTCGTCACGGCGGTTGCCCGACAGCGCTCGCAGGCCGGGCCGGCCCGCCTTGACCGGTCCCTGGCCGTCGAGCACGACGCGGACCACCTCACCGGCCGCGACCCGCACCTCGGACCCCCGCACCGAGACGGTCGCGCCGTCGCCGGTCTCGGCCTCCAGCTCGAGGACGTCCGGGCGGACGGTGACCCGCAGCCGCGAGCCGTTCCACGTGATCCGGTAGGTGAGCGACTCCCAGCCCTGCGGGAGCCGCGGGTCGAACGCCAGCTCGCCGTCGTGGTCGCGCATGCCGCCGAACCCGCACACCAGCGCCGACCAGGTGCCGCCCGCCGAGGCGACGTGCACGCCGTCCGAGGCGTTCGCGTGCAGGTTCGCCAGGTCCACGAACAGCGCCGACAGGAAGTACTCCAGGGCGAGCTCGTGGTACCCGACCTCCGCGGCGATGATCGACTGCACGACGCCGGACAGCGTCGAGTCGCCCGTCGTCAGCGGGTCGTAGTACTCGAAGTTCGCGAGCTTCTCCTCGGGCGTGAAGTGCTGGCCCTGCAGGAAGAGCGCGAGCACGACGTCGGCCTGCTTGAGCACCTGGTAGCGGTAGATCACCAACGGGTGGTAGTGAAGCAGCAGCGGTCGCTTGTCCGCCGGGGTGCGCGCCAGGTCCCAGAGCTCACGCTCCAGGAAGTGGGAGTCCTGGGGATAGATGCCGATGCCCTCGGCGTACGGGATCGCCATCCGCTCGGCCGCGCGCCGCCACTCGGTGACCTCCGACTCCTCGAGCCCGAGGCGGTCGACCATGCGCGCGTGGTCCTGCGGGTACTCGCTGCGCATGTGCTCCACGACGAGGGCCGCGGCACGCAGGTTGAACCGCGCCATGACGTTCGTGAAGAGGTTGTCGTTGACCACGGTCGTGTACTCGTCCGGTCCCGTGACACCGTGGATGTGGAACTTGTCGTCGCCGTTGACCCGCCAGAACCCGAGGTCCTCCCACATGCGGGCCGTCTCCACGAGGATGTCCACGGCCTCCTTGCGCAGGAAGTCTGCGTCACCCGTCGCCCGCAGGTACTGCGCGAGCGCGTAGCTGATGTCGGCGTCGATGTGGTACTGCGCGGTGCCGGCGGCGTAGTAGGCGGACGCCTCCTCGCCGTTGATGGTGCGCCACGGGAACAGTGCGCCGCGCTGGGAGAGCTCACCGGCACGCTTCCGTGCCGCGTCGAGCATCTGGTAACGGAACCGCAGGGCGTTGCGCGCGTACCGGGGGCTCGTGTACGTCAGGAACGGCAGGACGTAGCCCTCGGTGTCCCAGAAGTAGTGCCCGCCGTAGCCGGACCCCGTCAGCCCCTTCGCCGGCACGCCGTTGCCCTCGGCGCGCGCCGTGGCCTGGGCGAGCTGGAACAGGTTCCAGCGGACCGCCTGCTGGATCTCCGGACGTCCGCCGATCTCGACGTCCGACCGGGCCCAGAAGTCGTCCAACCAGGCCCGCTGGTCGGCATGGCACGCCGCCACGCCCCTGTCGGTGACACGGTCCAGCGTGCGGCGGCAGCGGTCCACCAGCTCGCGCGACGGCACGCCGCGCGAGGTGTGGTACGCCACCGTCTTCGTCAGCCGGATGGGTCGGTTCGGCTCCGCCTTCACGCGGAACACGTGCTTGGCGAGGTCCTCGTCGACCTGGGTGCGCACGTCCCACTCGTTCTCGGTCTCGATCCGGTCGTCGGCCGCGACCGCCACCGTCATGCCCGAGTTGGTGCACCGGTAGGCCATCACGACACGCTCGTCGTCGCCCCACCGCGTCTGCGGCTGCAGCACCCGCTCGTTGAAACGCTCCGCCTTGCGCGGGTCGAAACCCTCGCCCAGGGAGGCGGCACGCACGTGGTACTCGTCCTGGCCGTCCTGCCGGTTGAGCACCTGGGACGAGATCGCGACCGGGGCGGCGGCGTCCAGCAGCGTCACCTCGAACGTCATCACGGCCAGGTGCCGCTCGACGAAGGAGACCATGCGCTCCGAACGGATCCGCACCCGCTTGCCCGACGGCGTGCGCCACAGCAGCTCGCGGCGCAGGATCCCGTCGCGCATGTCGAGCGCCCGCTCGTACTCGATCAGGTCCGCGACCGGCAGCAGCAGCGGCTCGTCGTCCACGTACAGCCGGATCACCTTGGCGTCCGGCAGGTTGACGATCGTCTGCCCGACCTTGGCGAACCCGTACGCCTCCTCGGCGTGACGGATCGGCCACGTCTCGTGGAACCCGTTGACGAACGTGCCGTGCGCGAAGGAGTCGCGCCCCTCCTCCACGTTGCCGCGCATGCCCAGGTAGCCGTTGGCGACGGCGAACAACGTCTCGGTGACACCCAGGTCGTCCGCCGAGTACTGCGTCTCGACGAGCCGCCACGGGTCCGCCGGGAACCGCTGGCGGTCGACCGAGTTCTGCTCGTCGTTGGTCTTGCGGATCACGCGTCACCTCCGTCGAGCACCGTCGCGTCGAGCACCGTCGCGTCGAGCTCGCCGAGGTCCGCCACGACGACGTCGGCACCGTGCTCGCGCAGCACGTCGGCACCCACCCCGCGGTCCACGCCCAGCACCAGCCCGAAGTCGCCGGCGGCACCGGCCTGGACACCGGAGATCGCGTCCTCGACGACGATCGCCTCCGCCTGCGCGACCCCGAGCAGCTCGGCGGCACGCTGGTAGGTGTCCGGTGCGGGCTTGCCGGCGATGCCCTCCCGGGAGGCCACGTTCCCGTCGACGACGACGGCGAACCGGTCGGCGATGCCGGCGGCGGCCAGCACGCTCGGTGCGTTGCGCGACGACGAGACGACGGCGACCTGGGCGCCCGCCGCGGTCACGGCGTCGAGGAAGCGGACGGAGCCGGGGTACGGGTCGATCCCCTCGGTCTCGAACATCCGGTTGACGATCTCGTCCTTGCGGTTGCCCAGCGCGCAGGCCGTGTCCTCGCCGGGGGCGTCCTCGGCGGTGCCGCGCGGCAGCTCGACCCCGCGTGAGGCGAGGAAGGTCGCCACGCCGTCGTACCGGGGCTTGCCGTCGATGTGGGCGAAGTAGTCGGCCGACGTGTACGGCGCGAGGCCGTGGGCCTGCGCGTACGGCTCGAAGAGGCGGGCCCAGGCACGCATGTGCACCTCGGCGGTGGGCGTCAGGACGCCGTCGAGATCGAAGAGCACGGCTCGCAGTTGAGGCATGCGGCCAGCCTACGCAACGTCACGCCGGGCTGGTGAAACGCCTCAGGCGTGGGCGCGTTCGGCGAGCGCCTCCGCGACCCGACCCAGGTCGGCCAGGAGCCCGCGATGCATGTCGGGCGTCCCGCCGACGGCGTGCCCGACACCGGCGCGCGGCGGCGCACCCAGGAGCGTGACGCCGTCGAGCTGCTCGAGCGGCAGGCCGATGCGGCGCCAGGGCACGCTCACGAGGTCCACGAGCTCGCCCAGCGCCGGGCCCGCGCACTGCGACACCTTCGCGGGCGGCAGCGCCGCCCACAGCGCGACGCCGCGCTCGGTCGCCCGGGCGAGGGTCTCCCAGAGCCGCTCGTCCCACCCGCCGAGCGTGACGGCCACGGCGTCCGCCCCGGCGACCACGGCAGGGACCACGGGCCCGCGGGTCGACCCGACGTTCACCACCGTGGTCGCGCCGGCGCCGCGGACGGCGTCGAGCACCGGCCGCAGGCCGTCGACGAGGTCGGGCCCGGGCACCGCGCGCAGGCGCGAGAAGCCGGAGAAAGTGGGCAGCACCCCCGCCCCGACCTGCGCCAGCATCGTCTCGTCGACCTGCACGACGACGTCGGCGCCGGGGACCCGCCGGCGGACCTCGGCCACGTGGTCGGCGACGCCGACCGCCAGCGCCTCGCCGAGCTCTCGCACGGCGCCGGCATCGCTCAGGACGCGGTCCCCGCGGGCGAGGTAGAGGTCCGCGGCGAGGGTCCACGGGCCCTGCACGCCGACGCTGAGGCGCCCGGTGTACCCGGAGGCGGCGATGGCGAGCGCCTCCACGTCCTCGCGCAGGAGGCTCTGGGCGCGGCGGCCGTCACCCCCGGCGTGGTCGGCGAGCTTCCAGCCGTGCGGGCCGAGCTCGGTGGGCAGGCCGGGCAGCAGCGCCGCGGTGCGACCGGTCGCGTCGGCGCCGGGGCCGCGCCCGGTGAGCTGGACGAGGAACGGGACGCCGTCGACGCCGGTCGGCAGGTCCGCGAGGTCGCCCAGCACCGTCATCTGGGCCTCGAGGACGTCGCCGTCCCCGCCGGGCCAGGGACCGGGTCCGCTGACGGCGGTCATCGGACCCCCTCCGCGACCTGGGACGCCCGGCTCGCGGCCCGGTAGGCGTCGTCGACGGTCGCCTGCCCGAGCACGCGGGTGCCCGCGTAGACGACGAGCGACTGCCCGGGTGCGACGCCACGCAGCGTCGCACCCGTGAGCTCGACCTCGACGGATCCCGCCCCGTCGTCGTCCCGCCCCGGCACGGCGCGCACCCGCGCCGCCACGGGTGCACCGTGCGCGCGGACCTGCACCTCGGCGTCGAACCACTGCCCCGGCGCGGCGAGCGCCGTGGGGCCGTCGAGGACGCCGTCGAACCAGAGGGCGAGCGAGGCGTCGACTCGGTCCACGCTGAGCAGCTCGGCCGGGCCCACGACGACCTGGTTGTCCGCGGGCCGGACCTCCAGCACGTAGCGGGGGCGGCCGTCCGCCGCGGGCCGGTCGATGCCGAGGCCCTTGCGCTGCCCGACCGTGTAGGCGTACGCGCCGTCGTGCTCCCCGAGCACGTCACCGGACGCGTCGACGATCTCGCCGGGCCTTGCGCCGAGACGGTCGCGCAGGAACCCCTGGGTGTCGCCGTCGGCGACGAAGCAGATGTCGTAGGAGTCGGGCTTGGCGCTGACCGAGAGCCCGCGCCGCTCGGCCTCGGCCCGGACCTCGTCCTTCGAGGCGAAGCCGCCCAGCGGGAAGATCGAGCGCCGCAGCCGCTCGGACCCCATCACGGCGAGCACGTAGGACTGGTCCTTGGCGTCGTTCGGGGAGCGGTGCAGCTCGCGCGTGCCGCCGTCGCCCTCCACGACCCGGGCGTAGTGCCCGGTGGCGACGGCGTCGAACCCGAGCGCGGTGGCCTTGTCGAGGAGCGCCTCGAACTTGATGTGCTCGTTGCAGCGCACGCACGGGTTGGGCGTGCGCCCGGCGGAGTACTCGGCAAGGAAGTCCGCGACGACGGTCTCCTCGAACGTCTCGGACAGGTCCCACACGTAGTAGGGGATGCCCAGCACGTCGGCGGCCCGCCGGGCGTCGCCGGCGTCCTCGATGGAGCAGCAGCCGCGCGACCCGGTGCGGAACTGGTCACGGTTGCGGCTCAGGGCCATGTGCACTCCGACGACGTCGTGCCCGGCCTCGACGGCGAGCGCGGCGGCGACGGCGGAGTCCACTCCCCCGGACATGGCGGCGAGCACCCTCATGCGGCACCACCCTGGCGGGCCGAGACGAGCCCGGCGGCACGCGCCCGGTCCACGACCTGCGGCAGCGCGGCGAGCAACCGGTCGACGTCCTCGGCGGTGGAGGTCGCGCCGAGCGAGAACCGCAGGGCGCCGCGCGCGTCGGCCTCCTCGACGCCCATGGCGAGCAGCACGTGGCTGGGCTGCGGCACCCCGGCCTGGCACGCCGACCCGGTGGAGGCCTGCACCCCCGCGGAGTCCAGCAGGTAGAGCAGGGAGTCGCCCTCGGCGCCGGGGAACGTGAAGTGCGCGTTGGCGGGCAGCCGGGCGGGGGTGCCCGACGGCGTGGACGCGGCCGGGTCCGGACCGCGCAGCACCGCCGACGGTGCGGCAGCCCGCACGCCCGCGACCAGGGTGTCGCGCAGCGCGCCGAGACGCTCCGCGCGCTCGGTGCGGGACCCCACGGCGTCGACCAGCGCGACGGCGAACGCCCGGATCGCGGCGACGTCCAGCGTCCCGGACCGTACGCCGCGCTCCTGACCGCCGCCGTGCGAGACGGCCTCCAGCGGCAGGTCGCGGCGGGCCAGCAGCGCGCCCACACCGACGGGACCGCCGAGCTTGTGGCCCGTGACCGTCAGGGCGTCGACACCGGAGGCGGCGAAGTCGACCGCGACCTGGCCGACGGCCTGGATGGCGTCGGTGTGCACGGGGACGCCGTGCTGGTGGGCGATGCGCACGACGTCCGCCACGGGCTGGATGGTGCCCACCTCGTTGTTGGCCCACATCACGCTGACGAGGGCGACTTCGTCGGCGTTCTCGGCCAGCTCGGCGCGCAGCGCGTCCAGGTCGACGAGGCCCTCGCCGTCCACGGGCAGCAGGGTGATCTCCGCGCCGGCGTGGCCTGCGAGCCAGAACGCCGGGTCGAGCACCGCGTGGTGCTCGACCGCCGAGACCAGGACACGTCGACGGCGCGGGTCCTGCGTGCGCCGGCCCCAGAAGACGCCCTTGACCGCGAGGTTGTCGGACTCGGTGCCCCCCGCGGTGAAGATCACCTCGCTGGGGCGCGCGCCGAGCGCCGCCGCGACCGACTCGCGGGACTCCTCCACCGCGCGCCGGGCGGCACGGCCCGCCGAGTGCAACGAGGACGCGTTGCCGGTGCGGCCCGCCTCGTCGACGAACGCCGCCAGCGCCGCCGGCGACATGGGTGTCGTGGCGGCGTGGTCGAGGTAGGCGCCGGGGCTCGGGGACGTGGTCACGATCATCAAGTCTACGAACCACCGTCCACCCCGGATCCATCCCGCCGCCCGGACGCGGTCCGAGCCGTGCGCCGCACGACCAGGGCTCCCGGGGAGGCGCGTCGGACGCACCTGCCCGGGAGCCCTGGTTCAGCCCCGATCGTCAGCCGCGGGACTGCTCCCCCGACCAGCGGCGGCTCGGCCGGTTGGTCGAGCCGGTGCCGCGGCCACCACGGGAGTAGCGGAACGGGCCCGGACCGTCGTGGTCGTCGCTGCCGTCGCGACGGTCGCCGTCCTTGTCACGCCCACCGCCACGGCCGTCCTCCCACCACTTCCAGTCGTCGTGCCGGTGCCACTTCTCCCACCACTTCTTACCGGCGTCGGTGGGGTACACCTGGACGGTCGACGGCCGCGCGCCGCGCCACGCACCGGCGGGTGCCTGCTCGTCCGGCCCCAGGTAGTCGGGGAAGAAGGACGTCTGCGCGCCCCACTCGCCGTCGTCGCCCGGGTGCTGGACGTTGACGTACGCCATCGAGTCGCGCAGGTCGAGCACCGGCCCGCACGTCTCCCCGCCGCGCGGGACGGCGAGGAACTGCTCCACCTTGCCGCGCTCACGCCCGGTGAGGGTGACCTTGAACAGGCCGTCGCACTTCTGGATCGACGACGGCTGGCCGTCGGTGGAGATCCAGAGGTTGCCGTCCTGGTCGAACGCGACGTTGTCGGGGCAGGAGATCGGCGAGACCTTCTCCGGCGGGAACCCGGAGAAGTAGGTCGAGCCGTTCACCGCGGGGTCGCCCGCCACGAGGAGCAGGTTCCAGCGGAACGACGTGGCCGTCTGGTCACCCCGGTCCTCGATGATCTCCACGACGTGCCCGTCACGGTTCGAGCTGCGCGGGTTCGCCTCGTCCGCCGCCGGGTCGGACCCCGTCCCACGGTTGGAGTTGTTGGTGCACGCCACGTAGACGCGTCCCGTGTACGGGTTGGGCTCCACGTCCTCCGGGCGGTCCATCTTGGTGGCGCCGACGGCGTCGCCGGCCAGGCGCGTGAACATCAGGACCTCCGCGACCGACATCCCGTCGACCCGCGACCTGCCGTCGACGACCAGCGGCAGCCACGTGCCCCGACCGTCGAACGACCCGTCGGAGGGCAGCGCGCCGCTGCCGTCGATCTCCGACGCCGGGGAGTCGCCGTCGAACCGCGCGACGTACAGGTCGCCCTCGCTCAGCAGCGTCTTGTTGTGGCGGCGGGCCGACGCGCTGCTGCCCCGGCGCATCCGGTTCTTCGAGACGAACTTGTAGACGTAGTCGAACCGCTCGTCGTCACCCATGTAGACCACGGCACGGTCGTCGCGGGACATGATGACGTTCGCGCCCTCGTGCTTGAAGCGGCCGAGCGCCGTGTGCTTCACCGGGGTCGAGTCCGGGTCGTACGGGTCGAGCTCCACGATCCAGCCGAAGCGGTGGTTCTCGTTCTCGTAGCCGGCGTTGTTGCCGTCGAAGCGCGGGTCGTCCAGCTCCCAGCCGTACCCCGTGGCGGCGTCGCGCAGGCCGTAGCGGTCATCGCGCGGGTCCTCGCCGTTCACCCGCAGGTAGCCGTGGAAGTTCTCCTCGCCGGAGACCACGGTGCCCCACGGCGTCGTGCCGCCGGCGCAGTTGTTCAGCGTGCCGAGGACCTTGCGGCCCGTCGGGTCCGCGACGGTCTTCATCAGGTCGTGCCCGGCGGCCGGACCGTCGATCGCGAACGCGGTGTCCAGGTGGATGCGCCGGTTGAGGCGCGCGATGCGGTCGTACTCCCAGGGCATGCCCTCGGCGTCGCGGCGCAGCTCCACCACGGACATGCCGTGGGCCGCCCGCTCGATCGCGCGCCGGGTGGCGTCGTCGTAGGACTCGTCGAACATGATGTACGGGTTGGTGTACTCGTGGTTCGAGACCAGCACGCCATGCTTGCCGCGCCGCACCTCGACCATCGACTCGATGTGCTTCGGGTCGCTCGGCAGGATGTCGAGGTAGTCGCAGTTGTAGCCGAACTGCTTCTTCTGCTGCTCCGGCGTCTGGCGCAGCGGGTCGAAAGCGCGCCCGCCGGGCATGATCGGGTCGCCCCAGCGGATGATCGGCGACCACTCGTACCCCTCGGGCACGGTGAAGTCGTCGACGTCCGCGGCGACCGCGTCGATGGCGTCGAAGGCGAGGCCCTTGCCGTGACCACCGCCCCACCCCCAGCCCGTGCTCGTGGCCGCGCCGGCAGGCTGGGCGCCGAGCACCTCGGCGCCCACGACGACGGCGGCCGCGGCCGCGGCCGCCCCGCCGAGCATCACCCGGCGGGTCAGGGCGCGGGAGGCGACGTCACGGAAGTACTCGTTGGCGCTCTCGTTGGGAGCCGGGTGCGCGCAGGCGTCGGCGCACTTGAGCCGGCAGGTCGCCGCGGACCGCTTGCCGCGGGCGTAGTGAGGGGTGCTCGCGACCGGCAGCAGCGGGCGCGAGTCAGGGGCGATCGTCATCGGTGGCACTCCTGTGGGGGTGGGCCGGGGGGACTCACCGAACCTAGGAATGCCACGTGGACGCCGTCCGACGCCGGACCGACAGCGCGGTGAACTCCCGATGACACGCAGCCGCGAGCGCGCTGGTCGTGGGCTGGGAGCGCCGGATCAGCCGAGCGAGGCCACCCACTCGCTGGTGCCGTCGGTGAAGCCCTGCTCCTTCCAGATCGGCACCTGCGCCTTGAGCTCCTCCACGAGCTCGCCGGCGCACGTGAACGCCGCCTGGCGGTGACCGGAGGCGACCGCGGCGACGACCGCCACGTCCCCGATCCTCAGGTCGCCGACGCGGTGCACGACGGCGGTGCGCACCCGGTCCCCCGTCGCCGCGGCCGTGCGGCGGGACACCCGCTCGGCGACCTCGGTGAGGATGCGGGCGGCGTCGGGGTGCGCCTCGTAGTGCAGCGCGGTGACACCGCGCCCCTCGTCGTGGTCGCGCACGTAGCCGGCGAAGGTCGCCACGGCACCGCAGGCGTCGTCGCGCACGAGGTCGCTCAGCTCGGTCACCAGGGCGTCGAGCGGCGCGTCGACGACGTCGGCGCGCAGCACCTGCGCCGCTTCCTCGCCCGGCCCCTCGTCCCGTCCCTCGTCCCGCGAGGTCGTACCGCGTGCCGCGCGGTGGTGCTCCGGGGGTGCTGCCCCGGTGCCTGCGGTACGACCGGGCGAGGGGTGGACGGGGGCACCGGCCGGGTGGTCGCCGCCGGCGAGCTGGTCGACGGCGTGCGGCAGCACGTCGGCGAGCGCGTCGAGGCCGTCGCGGACCCCTCCGACGGAACCGGGAAGGTTGACCACCAGGGTCCGCCCGGCGAGGCCCGCGACCCCCCGGGACAGCGCGGCCGCCGGCACCACCTTCTTGGCGGGATCGGTCGGCGCGAGCGAGCGCGCCCGCACCAGCTCGGCCACGCCCGGCACCTCACGGTCCAGCACGGCGCGCGTCATCTCCGGCGTGCAGTCCGACGGCGCGATCCCCGTGCCGCCGGAGGTGACGATCACGTCCGGGGCGCCGTCGTCGGCCGCGAGCAGCGAGCGCAGCGCGTCGCGCACCGGCTCGCCGTCGGGCACCACCACGACGGGCGCGACGTCCCAGCCGCGGTCGGCGAACCAAGCCGCGGCGGCGACCCCGGAACGGTCCTCGTAGACCCCCGCGGCGGCACGGTCGGAGGCGACGACGACGGCGGCCCTCACGCCTGCTCCCACGTCCAGTCGCCCGACTTCCCGCCGGACTTGGCCACGACCTCGATGTCGGTGAGGACGGCGGCCTTGTCGACGGCCTTGATCATGTCGTACAGCGTGAGCCCCGCGACGGTCACGGCGGTGAGCGCCTCCATCTCGACGCCGGTGCGTCCGGTGGTCCGCACGGTCGCGGTGATCTCGACGGTCCCGGCGCCGTCGTCGGAGGGCACCACGTCGATCTCGACGCCGGAGAGGGGCAGCGGGTGGCACAGCGGCACGAGGTCCGGGGTGCGCTTGGCGCCCATGATCCCCGCGATGCGGGCCGTGGCGATCGCCTCGCCCTTGGGGAGCCGGCCGGACGCGATCTGCTCGACGACGTCCGGACGGGTGCGCAGCACGCCGCGCGCGGTGGCCTGACGCCGGGTGACGTCCTTGGCGGAGACGTCGACCATGTGGGCCGCACCGTCGTCGCGGTAGTGGGACAGGTCGCTGCTCAACGGAACTCCCAGTGGTCGACGGCGTCGCCCGCCTCGAGACGGCTGACGCCGGGTGGTAGGTGCACCAGGAGCGTAGCCGCCGCCAGGTGGGCCAGGAGGTGGGATCCCGGCCCGCCGACCATCACCACGCGGCCGTCGGCGTCCAGGCGGCCACGGCGCACCTGGTGCAGGTGCGCGGGCGAGTCGACGGCCTCTGCCAGCGGGGCCCGGCCGGCCGGCCGGTGCGCCGGCGTCGAGCCCGTGGCTGCGGCCAGGACGGGACGCAGGAACAGCTCGAAGGAGACCAGCGCGCTGACCGGGTTGCCGGGGAACGCGACCAGCGGCACCTGACGCCCACCGCCCACGGTGATCGTGCCCAGGCCCTGCGGGCCACCCGGCTGGACGGCGACGTGCCCGAACCAGGCGTCCGTGAGGGTCTGGCGGACCACCTCGTAGGCGCCCGCGGAGACGCCACCGCTGGTGACCACCAGGGCGACGTCGTCGGGCGCCCGGGTCAGGACGCCGCGCAGGGCGGCCGGGTCGTCCGGGACGATGCGGTGCGTGACCCGGCAGCCGATCTCGCCCAGCGCAGCGGCCAGCATGGTCCCGTTGGCGTCGTAGAGCTGTGCCGGCCCGAGCGGCTCGCCCGCGCGGACGAGCTCGGAACCGGTGGAGACCAGCAGCACGTGCGGCGCCTCGGCGACCACGACCGCCTCGACGCCGGCCGCGACCAGCACGCCGAGCTGCGCCGGACCGAGCACCGTGCCCGCCGGCACGAGGACGTCACCCGCGGTGACGTCGGACCCGGCCGGGCGCACGAACGTGCCCGGCGTGATCGGCGCGGTGAACCGCACCGTGGCCGGCGTCCCCGGGTCGGGGAAGACGGGCGGGGAGGCGTCCTCGATCTTCACCACGCCGTCCGCGCCGAGCGGGACCGGCGCGCCCGTCATCACCGGCGCCGCCGTGCCGGCGAGCAGCGGGGGCGGCTGCGTCCCCGCCGGCACCGGCGCCGCGACGCCCAGCGCGACCGGGTCCGACGCCGTCGCACCGGCGAGGTCCGCGGCACGCACGGCGTAGCCGTCCATCTGGGAGTTGTCGAAGCCCGGCAGGTCCGCCGCGGCGACGGCGTCGGCCGCCGTGAGGCGGACCGCGCCCGGGCGTCCCGCCGGCGTCAGCAACGACGCCACGGGCACCTGCACCATCCGCCGGCCCGCCGTCAGCGCCCGACCCACGACGTCGCGCACGGCTTCCTGGTGCCGCTCGACCGGCCGTCGCGGTGTCTCGTGATCCACCCCTGAACCCTACGGCGCCGAGGGCGTGCGCCCACGGTCCGGGTGGATCACGCGCACGTCCCGCTCGATGGTCTCAGGAGTGCGCGAGCTCGAGGCGGTAGCCTCGCTTGACGACCGTCTTGACGAGGTCGCGCCGGCCGGTCGCCTCGCGCAGCCGCGCCACCGTGACCTCGACGGCGTGGCCGTCCCGGGAGATGCCGGGCAGCACGTCGAGCACCTGGTCCCGGGAGACGACGTCCCCGCCGGCGGCGGCGAGCAGGCGCAGCACCTCGACGCCGGTCGGCGACAACGGCAGCACCTGCCCGTCGAGCACGGCCACGCGCGCCCGGATCACCAGCGGCCCGGCCACCGTGCCGAGCGCCACCGAGTCGGCGTCCTCGTAGTGCCCGACCAGGGCACGCACCAGCGCGCCGAGCCGCCCGCGCTCGGGCTCCAGCGGCTCCACGCCGCGTCCGACGAGGGGGCGGGACGTCACCGGGCCGACGGAGGCGGCCACCATCTCGCCGGTCGTGAACCGCGACAGGACCTCGTCGAGCACGCCGGCCGACTCGACCGCCTGCATCCACGCCTCCGCGCCGGGCGCCGACGTGAACACCACGGCGTCGATCTCACCGGCCGCTGCGGCACGCACCGACGCGGCGACCGCCTCGGGGTCCGGTGCCGGGCCCCAGCGGTACACGACCAGCGGGGACACCCGGCCGCCGGCCTTGGCGAACACCTCGTCCAACCCGTCGGCACCGGCCCCGTGGTGCTGGATCGCGATGTGCAGCCCCTGCACGCCCTCGCTGAGCAGCACCTCGGCGACCTCCGCCGACGTCTCGGACTCCGCGACCCAGTCGGCGCCGAGCCCGGCCGCCTGCACCGCGCCGCGCGCCTTCGGCCCGCGGGCGACGATGCGGGCACCGTCCAGCACGCCCAGCAGGTCGTCCGCCAGGCCGTGCGCGTCCGCCGCCTCGATCCACGCCCGGAAGCCGACACCGGTGGTCGCGACGACGACGTCGGGAGGGTCGTCGATGAGGCGGGCGGTCGCGTCGACGAGCGTGTCGTCGTCCACGTGCGGGACCATGCTGAGGGCGGGCGCGTGCCGGATGGTGGCCCCGCGACGTTCGAGCGCCGCGGCGAGCTCGCCGGAACGCCGGTCCGCCGTGACCAGCACCGTGCACCCCGCCATGACCTGCCCGAGTCCCGGTCTCGCCGAGGTCTCAGGCACGCGCGGCTCCTGGGCGCCGTCCGCTGTCCCCACTCACACCCTCCAGAAGTCCTTCTGCGGCCACGTCCCCGATCACGATCACGGCCGGAGCGCGCACACCGACCTCGTCGGCACGCTTGGCCGCCAGGTCGAGCGCGGCCCGCGTGACCCGTTGTTCCGGCGTGGACCCCTTCTCCACGATCGCCACGGGGGTGGCCGGATCGGCACCGGCGTCGAGCAGGCGGCTCACGATCGCCGGGAGCGAGGACACCCCCATGAGGATCACCAGCGTAGCCGTCCGCAGCGTGACGCAGGACACGGCCGTGTCGTCGAGCTCCTGCTCACCGCTGCGGGTGTGCGCCGTGACGACGTGGAACGCCGTCGTCGTCCCGCGGTGCGTGACCGGGATCCCCGCGAGCGCCGGGACGGACAGCGCGGACGACACCCCGGGCACGACCTCGACGGCCACGCCCGCCGCCGTGCAGGCCGCGTACTCCTCGCCGCCGCGGCCGAACACGAACGGGTCGCCGCCCTTGAGCCGCACGACGTGGCGTCCGCGTCGTGCGTGCTCGACCAGCAGGTCGTTGATGCCGTCCTGCGCCACCTTGTGCTTGCCGGGTGCCTTGCCGACGTCGATCACCTCGACGTCGGGGCCGAGGTCGTCGAGCACCTCGAGCGGCACGAGCCGGTCGTGGACGACGACGTCGGCGCGGGCGATCGCCCGCCAGGCACGGTAGGTGAGCAGGTCGGCCGCGCCGGGGCCCGCCCCGACGAGGGTGACGCGCCCCGGCGCCGGCGGCGCGGTCATCTCAGCTCAGCCCCACGTGCACGACGCCGTCGCGGACCTCGGCGGCGAAGTGCTCCAGGTGGACGCCGTGCCCGGGCCTGGAGGTCTTGCCCCCGGACTCGAGGCACTCGCCGGAGCGGAGCGCGAAGACCTGCTTGTAGACGGGCGAGGCGACGGTCGGCTCCTCGCCCCGGGTCCCGACGATGCCGCGGGACATCACGTGGGCGCCCGAGTAGGGGTCGAAGTTCGACACGGCGTGGACCGAGTCGTCCAGGAGGCGGAACACCGCGACCTGCACGTCGGTGCCGTCCTCGCGGCGGAGCAGCGCGGCCGCACCCCGTTCGGGGACGAGGTCGTCGAGCCGGCAGACGGCGCGCCAGGTCGCCACAGCGGTCACGGGGGCCTCCGGTTCGGTGAGGGCGCTCATGCGCGGACCTCCAGCGTGGGGCCGGCCACGAGGACGGGGCCGACGAGCTCGGGATCGACCGGGCCGGCAGGACCGGCCGCGATCTCGTCAGGGGTGGCGGGACGCTTCTGGCCGCGCTCGGGCACGTAGGCCAGCGTCGGGTCGGGCGTGGTGGGGGCGTTGACGAAGGAGCTGAAGCGGGCCAGCTTCTCCGGGTCCTCCAGGACCGCCTTCCACTCGTCCTCGTAGTCCTCGACGTGCTTCGCCATCGCCGCGTCGAGGTCGGCGCCGATGCCGAGCGAGTCCTCCATGACGACCTCGCGGATCGCGTCGAGCCCGCCCTCGTACTCCTCGACCCAGGGCGCGGTGCGCTGCAGGCGGTCCGCGGTGCGGATGTACAGCATGAGGAACCGGTCGATGGTGCGCAGCATCGTCGGGGTGTCGAGGTCCTCGGCGATGAGCTGGGCGTGCTTGGGCGTCTGGCCGCCGTTGCCGCCGACGTAGACGTTCCAGCCCTTGTCGGTGGCGATGACGCCGACGTCCTTGCCGCGCGCCTCGGCGCACTCGCGGGCACAGCCCGAGACACCCATCTTCAGCTTGTGCGGCGAGCGCAGGCCGCGGTAGCGCAGCTCCAGCTCGACCGCCATGCCGACGGAGTCCTGGACGCCGTAGCGGCACCAGGTCGAGCCCACGCAGGACTTCACGGTGCGCAGCGACTTGCCGTACGCGTGGCCGGACTCGAACCCGGCGTCCACCAGGCGCCGCCAGATGTCGGGCAGCTGCTCCACCCGGGCGCCGAACATGTCGATGCGCTGGCCGCCGGTGATCTTGGTGTACAGGCCGAAGTCCTTGGCGACCTGCCCGACCACGATGAGCCCCTCCGGGGTGACCTCGCCGCCGGGCATGCGCGGGACCACCGAGTAGGTGCCGTCCTTCTGCATATTGGCGAGCATGTGGTCGTTCGTGTCCTGCAGGGTGGACTGCTCGCCCGCCAGGATGTGGCCGTTGCCGAGGGAGGCCAGGACGGAGCCGACGACCGGCTTGCAGATGTCGCAGCCGCGCCCGGCGCTGGTGGCGCCCTCGGGCACCACGCCGAACCGCTCGATGATGTCGCTGAACGAGTGCAGGTCCGCGACGCGCACGGCGTCGAAGAGCTGGGCCCGGGTCATCTCGAAGTGCTCGCACAGGGCGTTCGAGACCTCGATGCCCGCGCGGGTCATCTCCGTCTCGGTGATCTTCTTGACCAGGGGCAGGCAGGCGCCGCAGGTGGTGCCGGCCCGGGTGCAGGTCTTGACCTCGCCCACCGAGGTGCAGTCGTGCTCGGTGACGGCGCCACGGATCGCGCCGGCCGAGACGTTGTTGCAGGAGCAGACGTTCGCCTCGTCGGGCAGCTCCAGGTCCGGGGCCCCGCCGGTGCCCTCCGGCAGGAGGAACGCGGCCGGGTCGCCGGGCAGCTCCGCGCCGAGCATGGGCCGCAGGGAGGCGTACGGGGTGGCGTCCCCGACGAACACGCCGCCCAGCAGCGTGCGCGCGTCGTCGGACATGACGAGCTTCTTGTAGACGCCGGCCGTGGGGTCGGCCCAGACGATCTCGATGCAGTCCTCGGTGCGGCCGTGCGCGTCACCGAAGGAGGCGACGTCGACACCGGAGAGCTTGAGCTTCGTGGCCGTGTCCGCACCGGGGAACTGAGCGGCACCGCCGAGGAGCTGGTCCACGACGACCTCGGCCATCGTGTTGCCCGGCGCGACCAGGCCGATGCAGCGGCCCTCGATGCAGGCGACCTCGCCGATGGCCCAGACGTGCGGGTCGGCGGTGCGGCAGGTGAGGTCGACGACGGCGCCACCGCGCTCGCCGACCTCGAGGTCCGCGGCGCGGGCGAGCTCGTCGCGGGGACGCACGCCGGTGGCCACGACGACCACGTCGACGTCGAGGCGCCCGCCGTCGGCGAAGTCCAGCCGCCCGACGTGCCCGGTGCGCCGGTGCGGCTTCATCTGGCTGGTGGCCGTCTCGGCCCGCACCGAGATGCCCTTGTCGTTGATGAGGCGCTTGAGCGCCTGCCCGCCGCCCAGGTCGACCTGCACACCCATCAGGTGCGTGCCGAACTCGATGACGGTCGCCTGGGCACCGAGCGCCTTGAGGGCGCCGGCGGCCTCCAGGCCGAGCAGACCACCGCCGATGACGGCGCCGCGGATCGGCTTCTCGACGACCCCGCCGCGGGTCTCGACCCGGCCGGCCTCGCGCTTGGTCTCGACCCAGCCCCGCAGCTCGGCGACGTCGTCGATGGTGCGGTAGACGAACACGCCGGGCAGGTCGTTGCCAGGGATGGGCGGCATCGCGGCGTTGGAGCCGGTGGCCAGCACCAGCTCGTCGTAGGCGTGCACCCGGCCGAGGCGGTCGGTGACCGTCCTGGCCTCGCGGTCGATCGAGGTGATCTTGCAGTCGCGGTGCAGGTCGACCAGGGGGTCGTCCCACAGGGCCGGGTCGCCGAGGGTGAGCTCCTCGGGGTCACGGACCTCGAAGTAGCGCGTCAGACCGACGCGGTCGTAGGGCTTGCGCGGTTCCTCGGCGAAGAGGCTGACGCGCCACTCGCCGGCGGTGTCGCGGGCGCGCATGGCCTCGACGAAGCGCTGCGCGACCATGCCGCCGCCGACGACGACGACGTGACGCCGGGTGTCGGTGGGTGCGGCGTCGGTGGGCCGGACCGTGGTGGGGGGCTCGCTGGTCATGGGCACGACACTAGGAAGCAGGCGTGACCGCCCCGTCAGAGGGCGGTTACCCCACGGGAACATCTTGCTCACTCGGACGTCAGAATCCGTGAGAGAAGGACGTCACACGGGCGCGGGCCCGGACAGACCGGTGCGCCCGACGGCGAGGGGCTCGTCGGGCGCACCGGGGTTCGTGGGCCTCAGACGGCGGCCATGCCGGAGGTCGACGCCGGTTCGGCGGCGTCGGGGTCCCGGGTCTCCGCGAGCCACTGGGTCAGCCCGCACACGGCGTCCTTGCAGCCGCCGCAGCCGGTGGTCGCCCGGGTCGCGGCGGCGACGTCCTCGACGGTGCGTGCCCCCTCGTCCCAGCAGGAGGTGATGTCGTGCTTGGTGACGCCGTTGCACCGGCACACGGTCGCGTCGTCCGGCATGTGCTCCGGCGAGGCGGCCGGCTCGGCGCTGGGCATCACGGCAGTGAGCAGCAGGAACGCGGGATCCACGGGGACGGGGGTGCGCCGGGTGTAGGCGGCCGTCAGGTCGGCGGCGACGCGGGCGTCGCCCACGCACGTGGCACCCACGAGGATCCCGTCGGAGACGATCGCCTCCACGAACCGGCCCGCCGAGGCGTCGTGCAGCCGCACGGCACGCTCCCCCGGCACGAGCGCCCGGCCCGCGCCGCACGACCCCATCGCGACCACGCTCAGCGAGCCCGCCTTGACCTTGACGACGTCCGTGCCGCGGGTGTCGATGCCACGGTCCGTCGGCGCCCGGGAGGCGAACAGCGTCCCGAGGCGCACGGCCATGGACGGCCGTCGCCCGTCCTGCGGCAGGCGCAGGTGCTCGCGCGGGGAGTCCTGCTGGCGCGACTCCTCGGCCTGCGCCACGACCAGGGAGGCCAGGGAGTCCGCCAGCCGGCGCGCCTGGTCCCAGCCCTCGGCGACGAGCCCGAGGGAGCCCTGCGGCGGCTGGGCGCAGTCACCGACGGCGTACACCCGCGGGTCGGTGGGCGAGGCCAGGTCCGGCCCCACGACGACCCCGCGGTCCACCTCGAGCCCGGCCGCGCGGGCCAGCTCGACCCGCGGCACGGTCCCGGTCGTCAGGACGACGAGACCGGCGGCCAGCACGTCGCCCTCGCTGCCGTCGCCGGTGTCGACGCGCACCCCGACGGCCCGACCGCCCGCGACCAGCACCTCGGTGGGCCGCACCAGGGAGCGCACCGTCACCCCGTTCGCGGCCAGGCCCGCCGACAGCACCGCGCCCGCGTCCGGGTCGAGCTGGCGGAACATGGGCGCCGGCGCGGGGTCGACGAGCGTCACCTGCAGCCCGCGCGCCGCCAGCCCGAAGGCCGCCTCCACGCCCAGCACCCCGCCGCCGACGACGACGGCGCGCGTCGTGTTGACGGTGGCCGCGACGATCTCTCGGGCGTCGTCCAGGTCGCGCAGGGCGTGCACCCCGCCGGGCAGGGAGATCTCGCCGTCGTCGTCCACGAGCCCGGGCATCGCGAAGACGCGGGCCTGCGACCCGGTCGCCAGCACCAGGTGGTCGTACGGGTGGACGGCGCCGGCCTCGTCGGTGACCGTGAGCGCGGTCCGGTCGATCCGCGCCGCCGCCACGCCGCGCAGCACGGTGACGTTCTCCCCGACGACCTCGGGCATGCCGATGGCCGCGACCTCGGTGCGTCCGGCGACGACGTCGCTGAGGAGCACCCGGTTGTACGGCTCGTACGGCTCGGCGCCCAGCACCGTGACGTCGAACGCGTCCGGGCTGCGACGGACCAGCTCGTCGGCGAACCGCGACCCGACCATCCCGTTGCCGACGACGACGACCTTCAGCGGCCGGTGGAGCGTCATGCCGGTACCTCCTGTGACTCGTGGAGCGACGACCCGTCGGACGTCGCCTGCTGCTCGGGGGCCTGGACGGGTTCGACCTCGACCGCGCACACCTTGAACTCGGGCATGGAGGAGATCGGGTCGACGGCGTCGGACGTGATCCGGTTGACGCTGCCGACGCCGCTGAAGTGGAACGGCACGAAGACGACCTCGGGCCGCACGGCGTCGGTCCAGCGCGCGACGGCCTCGATCTCCCCGCGCGCGGACCGCACCCGCACCCGGGCGCCGTCGGCGACCCCGGTCCGCAGCCCGAGGTAGGGGTGGATCTCGACGTACGCCTCGGGCACGAGCCGGTACAGCTCGGGCACGCGACGCGTCTGCGCGCCCGACTGGTAGTGCTGGAGCACACGCCCCGTGACGAGGTAGGTGGGGGCGTCGGCGCGGACGTCGTCGGTGGGACCGAGGTGGTCGACCGTGACCATGCGGGCCCGCCCGTCCGGCGTCGGGAAGCCGTCGAGGAAGGCCCGGGGCGTCCCGGGGTGCTCCGCCCCGGTGGCGTCCCCGCCGGCGGGGCACGGCCAGAACAGGCCCGGCCCGCAGGAGGCCTCGTCGGCGTCGAGGCGCGCGTGCGACAGGCCCGAGTAGTCGGCCGGGCCGCCCCGGGAGGCGCGGGCGAGCTCGTCGAAGACCTCGGCGGGGTCGGTGGAGAAGGTGACGCCCGACCCGAGACGGCGGGCGAGCTCGGCAAGGATCCACAGCTCGGAGCGGGTCTCGCCCGGCGCGGTCGTCGCCCGGCGGCGGCGGATGACGCGGCCCTCCAGGGACGTCATCGTGCCCTCCTCCTCCGCCCACTGGGTGACGGGCAGGACGACGTCGGCCATCTGCGCGGTCTCCGACGGCACGAAGTCGCACACGACCAGCAGGTCCAGGGCCTCGAGCCGGTCACGGACCCGGTCGGCGTTCGGGGCGGAGACGAGCACGTTGGAGCCGTGCACGAACAGCGCCTGGGGGCCGCCGGGCGTGCCGAGCGAACCGAGGAGCGCGACGGCGGGCCTGCCCGGCCCGGGGATGGTGTCGGGGTCCACGCCCCAGACCTCGGCGACGTGCGCGCGCGCCGCGGGGTCGTCGATCTTGCGGTACCCGGGCAGCTGGTCCGACTTCTGGCCGTGCTCCCGCCCGCCCTGGCCGTTGCCCTGACCGGTGAGGCAGCCGTAGCCGCTGCCGACCCGGCCCACCAGGCCGAGCGCGAGCGCCAGGTTGATCGTCGCCGTCACCGTCGCGGTCCCCTGGGCCGACTGCTCGACCCCGCGCCCCGTCAGGAGGTAGGCGCCGCGCCCGCCGCGGGACGGCGAGGCCGCCGCCAGCCGGCGCGCCACGCGACGCAGCTCCTCGGCGGGGACGCCGCACACCGTCTCGGCCCGCTCGGGCCACCACGCGGACACCGACCGCACGACGTCGTCGTAGCCCTCGGTCCGCTCGGCGAGGAACGCCGTGTCCGTCAGCCCCTCGGCGACCACCACGTGCAGCAGCGCGAGCAGGACGACCATGTCCGTGCCCGGCACGGGCTGCACGTGGACGCCCTGGCCGTCCTCGGTGAGCCGCGCCGTGGCCGACCGTCGCGGGTCCACCACGACGAGCCCGCCGGCGTCGCGCGCCCCGGCGAGGTGCTGGACGAACGGCGGCATCGTCTCGGCCGGGTTGGAGCCGAGGAGCAGCACCGCCTCCGCCCCGCCGAGGTCCGTCAGGGGGAACGGCAGCCCCCGGTCCAGGCCGAACGCCCGGTTGCCGGCGGCCGCCGCCGACGACATGCAGAACCGTCCGTTGTAGTCGATGAGGGAGGTGCGCAGCACCGTCCGGGCGAACTTGCCCAGCGCGTACGCCTTCTCGTTCGTCAGGCCGCCGCCGCCGAAGATCGCCACCCCGTCAGGACCGTGCTCGGCCTGGATCGATCGCACCCGCCGGGCGATCAGGTCGAGCGCCTCGTCCCACGACGCCGCCGCGAGCTCGCCGTCGGCCCCGCGGACCAGCGGCGTCGTGATGCGGTCCGGCACACCCAGGACCGTCGCGCTGGTCCACCCCTTCTGGCACAGGCCGCCCGCGTTCGTCGGGAAGTCCCGCGGCGTGACGGTCACGGGCAGGGGCTGACGCCCGTCGGGGGCCGTGCTCGGCTCCCCGGCGGGCGTCAGCTCCATGCCGCACTGCAGCGCGCAGTAGGGGCAGTGGGTCTTCGCCGTGGTGGCGAGGGTCGTGCTCATACCCGAGCAGCCCCCATGACGCCGCCCCGGCGGGCGTAGACGACCCAGGTCACGACGGTCATGACGACGTAGGCCCCGATGATGACCCACAGGGCCGGGACGAGGGACCCGGTCGCCGTGGTCGACATCGCGAAGCCGCGCGGGATGAGGAACCCGCCGAAGGCTCCGACGGCACCGGCGATGCCGATGCACCCGGCCGCCGCCTTCGCCGTCGCCGCGCCGCCGCCGCCGACCTTCGCCACCCGGAACGTCGCCGGGATCATCCGGTAGACCGAGCCGTTGCCGACGCCGGTGGCGACGAACAGCAGCATGAAGGAGCCGAAGAACAGGGCGAACGACCCGCTGCCGAGCGCCATGATCGCGCCGAGCGCCCCGAGGATCATCACCGCGAAGGAGCCGATGGTGACCACGGCACCGCCGAGCCTGTCGGCGATCCAGCCGCCCGCCGGTCGGCTCAGCGAGCCGACCAGGGCGCCCATGAACGCCAGCGACAGGGTGACCTCGGGGAACTCCCGGGCGAGCAGCGTCGGGAAGGCGCCGGCGAAGCCGACGAAGCTGCCAAAGGTGCCGATGTAGATGAACGAGATGACCCAGGTGTGCTTCTCCCGTGCCGCCGCGCCGAACGACCGCGGGTCGGCCTTGGCGGTGCTCAGGTTGTCCATGAACCGCCAGGCGAGGAACACCGCGAGCACGATGAACGGGATGAACACCAGGCCGGCGTTCTGCAGGGCGAGGGCCGCGCCGCTGCCGATCACCAGCGGGACGACGAACTGGACCGCGGCGGTGCCGATGTTGCCGCCGGCGGCGTTCCAGCCGAGCGCCGCCCCCTTCTCCTTCTCGGGAAGAAGAACGAGATGTTCGCCATCGAGGAGGCGAAGTTGCCGCCGCCGAAGCCGGCGAGCGCCGCCACCGCCAGCAGCACGCCGAACGACGTCCCGGGCTGCTGGACGACCCACGCGAGGGACAGGGTCGGGATGAGCAGCAGTCCCGCCGAGATCATCGTCCAGTTGCGGCCGCCGAACACCGGCACGGCCAGGGTGTACGGGATGCGCATCGTGGCGCCGACGAGGGCCGGGAGGCTGATGAGCCAGAACATCTGGTCGGCGGTGAGGTCGAAGCCGGCCGCGGGGAGCTGCGGGACCACGATCGACCAGATCGCCCAGACGCAGAACCCGAGGAACTCCGCGAAGATCGAGACCACGAGGTTGCGCCGGGCGATCTTGCGCCCGCCGTTGCGCCAGAAGGTCGGGTCCTCCGGGTCCCAGTGGTCGATCCACCGTCCCGACCGCCGTACCGGTCCCTGTGCAGCGGCCTCGGTACCGGCGTCGAGCTGGGGCTCGACCACCGGCTCTGGTGTGGCAGTCCCACTCGTCGGAGCAACCATCGCCGTTCTCCATCCGTGCTCGTGCCCGGTCGGCGCCGGGCGGCTCGGGTCCCCGGCGGCGGCCGGGAACCGTGCCGGCTCGACGTCGGGCCGGTACGACGACAGTAGGAAGGGGGTGTTTCGCGTCACGGTGTCTCGGCGTGAAATCCCCATGAGGCAAAACTCTCACCCGCCCGGGGGTGGCTGTGAGAACTTCGCCTCGTCATGCAGGGCGGCGGCGCTTGGGGGTGGCCTGCCCCAGACACCCGGCCCGCAATATCGTCCCTACCTCACGCATGGCGCGAAACGAGTGTGAGAACGGTGCTGCACCGTCGTCACACCGACGTCCTAGGGTGACGATCATGGGATCCGGGACGCGCAGCATCGCCGAGCACCGTGCCGCGGCGCTCGCGCGCGTGGGCCCGGTCGACGTCGTCGAGGTGCGGCTCGACGACCCGGCCGCGACGGGTCTGACCCTTGCGGCCGACGTCGTCGCCGCGGCGCCGGTGCCCGCCTTCGACCACGCGGCGATGGACGGCTACGCGGTACGCCTCGCCGACCTGCCCGCCGACGGCACCACGGTCGAGCTGGCGGTCCTGGGCGACGTCCGTCCCGGCACGGTGCCCGAGGTTCCCGAGGTTTGCGAGCACGGTGCGGCGGGGACCACGGCCGGGGAGGGCGTCCGGGGCCGGCGCGGAGCCGTGCGGATCATGACCGGCGCTCCCCTGCCCGCGGGCTACGACGCCGTCGTCCCCGTCGAACGCACCTCGACCGGTCGGTTCGTCGCCGGCGGTCCGACGACGGAACGCGCCGTCACGCTCGCCCGGCAGCCGCGCGACCACGTGCGCCGCGCCGGCGGCGACCTGCAGACGGGCACCTTGATCGCCAAGGCGGGGACCCGGCTCGGGCCCGGCCTGCTGGCCACGGCCGCGGCCGCCGGCGTCGTCGTCGTGACCGCGCGGCGGCGCCCGCGCGTGGCCGTGATGTCCACCGGTTCGGAGCTCGCGGACCTCGGCACCACCGCCCCCGGCGCCGTCCCGGACTCCAACTCCGTCATGCTCGCCGCGCTGGCGCGCGCCTGGGGCGCCGACGTCGTGCGCACCGGAGCGGTGCCCGACGCCGCCGAGGCGCTGCGCACCGCCCTCGACGCCGCCTCCGGGCCTCCCGGGCCCCGCTCCCCGACGGACGCCGCCGCACCGCACGCCGTCGACCTGATCGTCACGTCCGGCGGGGTGTCCGCCGGGGCGTCGGACGTCGTGCGCGAGGTCCTCGCCGGGAGCGACGCCCACGACGTCGACGTCGCCACCGTCGCGATGCGGCCCGGCAAGCCGCAGGCCCTGGCCACCTGGCACGGTGTCCCCTGGATCGCCGTGCCCGGCAACCCGGTCAGCGCGTTCGTGTCCTTCGTCCTGTACGCCGCGCCCGCGATCCGACGCCTCGCCGGGGAACCGGCCGGCAGTCCCCCGCACGACGAGGTCGCCGCCGCCGCCGGATGGTCGAGCCCGGCCGGGGTCGAACAGGTCCTGCCCGTCACGCTCGGCCCGGACGGCGCCGTCCCGGCGGCCACCGACGGCCACCACCTCTCCGCGCTGCCCCACGCAGACGCCCTCGTCGTCGTGCCCGCCGACGTCACCGCCGTGCGCCCCGGCGACCACCTTGCCGTGATCCGTCTGCCGGAGCCCCGATGAGGTACGACGCGATCGTCCTCGCCGGGGGCCGCGCGACGCGCCTCGGCGGCACCGCGAAGCCCGGCGTCGTGGTCGGTGCCGCCACCCTGCTCGACCACGCCCTCGCCGCCTGCACCGGGGCCGAGCGCACCGTCGTCGTCGGGCCGCCCGACGTGGGACCCGTCCCGTCCGGCGTCACCCTCACCCGCGAGGAACCGGCCTTCGGCGGCCCGGTCGCCGGGATCGCCGCGGGCCTCCGCGCCCTCGACGCCCCGCACCGGCCCGCAGCGCCCGCCCACGTGCTGCTGCTCGCCGTCGACGTGCCCGGCGCCGTCGACGCCACCACCCTGCTGCTCACCGCCGCGGAGCACCGAACCCCGGCCGACGGCGTCCACCTCGTCGCCCGTGGGCGCGCCCAGTGGCTCACCGGGATCTACCGTCGCGGCGCGCTCGCGGGCGCGCTGCAGGGGCTCGACCCGCACGGCGCGCCCGTGCGCCGCCTCGTCGCCGGGCTCGACCTCGTGGAGGTCCCCGACGAGGCCGGCGCGAGCGACGACGTCGACACCTGGGAGGATGTGAGCAGGCTCGCCGCCCGCCACCCGAAGGAGACCACGTCATGACCGAGGACACCCCGACCGTGCTCGCCCGGTGGGTCGACGCCGTGGAGACCGAGCTCGGGCTGCCGCACGGGAGCATCGACGTCACCGAGGTGCTCGACCTGGCCCGGGACGCCGCGCACCACGTCGCCCGCCCGGCCGCGCCGGTCACCGCCTACCTCGTCGGGTACGCCCGCGGGCTCGCGGCCGCCTCCGACGGCGCCACCCACCAGCACGAACCTCCGGGCGGCACGGAACGCACCGGTCCGGCGGTGACCGCACCACCGGCAGGCGGCGACGTCTCGGCGCGTGCGAGCCGGCTCGCGCTCGGCTGGCCGACGAACCCCGCGGAGGCCGGATGAGTCCCGTCGACCTCGGCCTGCCCCGCGTCCCCGGCGCCGCCGCCCCGGCGAGCGTCACCCTGCCCGCGGACCGCCCCGCCACGGGTGGGCTCGTGGACCGCTACGGGCGCGTCGCCACCGACCTGCGCGTCTCGCTGACCGACAGGTGCAACCTGCGGTGCACCTACTGCATGCCCGCCGACGGGCTGCCCTCCCTGGCCCGCGAGAAGGTCATGTCCCGCGCGGAGATCGCCCGCCTGGTCGGCGTGGCGACCCGCGAGCTGGGGGTGCAGCAGGTCCGGTTCACCGGCGGTGAGCCCCTCCTGCGCAAGGACCTCGTGGAGATCGTGGCCGACGTCGCCGCCCTGGAGCACCGGCCCGAGATCAGCCTCACGACCAACGCCGTCGGCCTCGAGTCCCGCGCCCGCGCCCTGCGCGAGGCGGGCCTGGACCGGGTCAACGTCTCCCTCGACACCCTCGACCCCGACACGTTCGCCACGCTCGCACGCCGGCCGTTCCTGGAGCGCACGCTCGCCGGCATCGACGCCGCGGCCCGCGAGTTCGACCTGGTGAAGATCAACGCGGTGCTGGTGCGCGGCGTCAACCTCGACCATGCCGCCGAGCTGCTCGCCTGGTGCCTGGAGCGCGGGTTCGAGCTGCGGTTCATCGAGCAGATGCCGCTCGACGCCGACCACACCTGGGACCGCTCCGCGATGGTGACGGCCGCCGAGGTGCGCGGCCTGATCGGCGAGCGGTTCGCCCTGGCACCCGACGTCGAACCGCGCGACGGCGCCCCGGCGGAACGTTTCGAGGTCCGCTCGCGCGCCACGGGCGACCGGCTCGGACGCGTCGGCATCATCGCCTCGGTCACCGAACCGTTCTGCGGCGACTGCCGCCGCACCCGCCTGACCGCGGAGGGCGGCGTGCGCGACTGCCTGTTCGCGCACACCGAGTCCGACCTGCTCGGCCCGCTGCGCGCCGGGGCGTCGGACGCCGTGCTGGCCGACCTGTGGCGGACGGCGATGTGGGGCAAGGGCGCCGGGCACGGGATGGACGACCCGTCGTTCACCCAGCCGGACCGGACCATGAGCGCGATCGGAGGATGACGATGGCCGAACCGACCGTGCACGCAGCGGCCCCCGTGGCACGGGTGAGCGTCGAGGTGCGGTGCTTCGCGGCGTCACGCGCGGCGCTGGGGTTCTCCGAGCGGGACGTCACCGTCCACGGCGACGGCGACGGCGACGGCGACGGCGGCGGCGTGACCGTGGGCGACGTCGTCGCGCACCTGGTCGCAGCGGCACCCTCGGCCGAGCCCGTGCTCGCCCGCTGCTCCGTGCTGCTCGACGGCCGCCGCGTCGAGGCGTCCGAGGTCGTCCCGGACGGCGCGACGCTCGACCTCCTGCCGCCCTTCGCCGGAGGCTGAGCCGTCACGGTCGATCGGGGCGGCCAGGGTCACGCACGTGGCCGGGGACGGGGTGATCCGGTCGGCGGCGGACAGACCGCTGCAGCGTTGCGGGGCCCTGACGGCACCCTGCTGGTCGCGACGCCCCTCGGACGCTCTGCGATTGCGACCGACTGCGCCGAGCGGGAGGGTGGAGACCTGACGACGGAGGTCACGATGCGAGCACTACGTCTGCAGGCATGGCAGCAAGAACCGGAGCTGGTCGACGTGCCAGAGCCGACCCCCGGCCCCGGGCAGGTGGTGGTGAAGGTCGGAGCGTCCGGCGCCTGCCACTCGGACCTGCACCTCATGCACGACTTCACCGAGGGCGCGGTGCCGTGGAACCCGCCGTTCACCCTGGGCCACGAGAACGCCGGCACGGTCCATGCGGTCGGCGAGGGCGTGTCCTCGGTCGCCGAGGGGGACCGGGTGGTGCTGTACGGACCGTGGGGGTGCGGCGTGTGCTCGATGTGCACCCGCGGGTTCGAGACCTACTGCGAGAACCCGGCCGGTGCGCCGATCCCCGGAGGAGGTGGCGGACTCGGGCTCGACGGGGGCATGGCCGACTACCTGCTGGTCCCCCACGAGCGCTTCTGCCTGCCGCTGCCCGACGGCGTCGACATGACCGCGGGTGCGGCCCTGACCGACGCCGGGCTGACGCCGTACCACGCGGTGCGCCGCTCCTGGTCGAAGATGACCCCGGATGCGACGGTCGCGGTGATCGGCGTGGGCGGACTCGGCCACATGGCCGTGCAGATCGTCAAGGCGACGACGGCGGCCCGCGTCGTCGCCCTCGACGTCAAGCAGGAGGCCCTGGACCTCGCCCGCGAGCACGGCGCCGACGAGGTGCTGGTCTCCGACGAGCACGCCGCCGAGGCGCTGCGCGACCTGACCGGCGGCCGTGGCGTCGACGTCGCCCTGGACTTCGTGGGCGCGACCCCGACCCTGGAGACGGCCCGGAAGTCCACCCGGTCCACCGGCGAGGCGACCCTGGTCGGGCTCGCAGGCGCCGAGGTGCCGTTCTCGGTGTCCAGCCAGGCCTACGAGGTCAGCATGGCCTCGACCTACTGGGGCGGGCGTCACGAGCTCGCGGAGCTGATGTCCCTCGCGGCCCGTGGCGCCGTGACCGTGGAGCACACGACGTACTCGTTGGACGACGCGCTGCAGGCCTACCACGACCTGGCCGACGGCAAGGTGCGTGGACGGGCCGTCATCGTGCCCTGAGGACTCCCCCGGCCCGGCCCCGACGCCAGGATCGACGCACCCGCACCGAGATCGGCGCACGGTACGTCGATCCCGGTGCGGCTCTGTGGTTCTCGGCTACCGGGTGGCCTTGTGCGCGCGGATCACCTCGGCGGCCTGCGGCAGCACGTCGGCCAGGTCACCGACGACGGCGAAGTCGCAGATCTCGAAGATCGGCGCCTCGGGGTCGGAGTTGACCGCCACGATGACCTGCGAGGCCTGCATGCCGCCACGGTGGTGCGGTGCGCCCGAGATCCCGGCGCCGACGTAGAGGCGCGGCGCGATGGTGACGCCGGTCTGCCCGACGTAGCGGTCGAACCAGCCCTCGAACACGGCGTCGCGGGACGCTCCGACCGCCGCACCGAGCGCGTCGGCGAACTCCTCCACGGGGCCGAAGTCCCCGCCGGTGCCGCGTCCGCCCGCGACGACGATCGCCGCCTCCTCCAGGGTGGGTCGGTCCGACGCCCGCTCGACCACGACGCGCTGGGTCACCGTCGGCAGCGGGGCGTCGACGCTCACGGCGAACCCTTCCACCTCGGTGGCGACGGCGGTCTCGACGGGCTTCGGCACGACGGCGTTGGCCCGTACGGTGAGCACGGCGACGTCGGTGGTGACCACGCTCGCGGTGTCCCAGGACCCGGCGAAGACCCGCTTGGCCCCGACGACGCGCCCCTCGGCGTCCTCGGACACGCCCGCGGCGTCGATGACGAGGCCGGCACCGAGGTCGCGCGCGGCGAGCGCCGTGGCCTCCTTGGCACCGAACGTCGACGGCGCGAGCACCACGTCGGCGTCGGTGAGCCGCACGGCGGCGGCGAGCGTCGCCGCGACGACGGCGGGCAGGTGCCGGGCGTCGTCGCGGAGCTCGGCGGGCAGCTCGGCCTGGTGGACGGTCTCGACGCCGTACGCGCCGAGCTGGGCGAGGGCGTCGACGCTCGGGGACTCGAGCGTCACGGCCTCCACGCGGCCGAGGGAGCGAGCGATGGTCAGCAGCTCCAGGACGCTGGAGCGGACCTCGCCGGCCGGGTCGAGCAGGACGAGGACGGTGCGGTTCTGGGAGGGCACAGACATGTCGGCTGCTCCGTTCATACCAGGTCGTTGCGGATGAGGTACTCGGCCAGGGCCCGGCCGCCGGAGCCCTTGTCCTGGACGAGCTCGACCTCGGGCTTCTCCGGCCGGGGCGTGGCGGACGTCGTCGTCGAGCGGGCGGCGCCCGCACCGACGACGGCGGCGTCGATCCCGAGGTCGGCGGCGGACCACTCCTCGATCGTCCTGGTCCGCGCCGCCATGATCAGCTTGAAGTTCGGCATGCGGGGCGTGTTCGCCGTGTCCGCGACGGACAGCACCACGGGCAGCGCGGCGCTGAGCGTCTCGACCGCCTCGTCCGTGGCCCGCGTGATCTCCACGACGCCGTCGGCCAGCGCGATCTTCTTCGCGAACGTCAGCGAGGGGCGTCCCAGCTCGGCGGCCACCAGGGTGGGCACCACGGAGCCGAGCCCGTCGAGCGCGGCCATGCCGGTGACGACCAGGTCGACCGGGGCGTCCTGCTCGAGCCGGCGCACCGCCGCGGCGAGCGCCGCCGCGGTGCCGAAGTAGTCGGAGCCCGCGATCGTGTCGTCGGACACCCGGATCCCGCGGTCCACGCCCATCTGGAACGACTTGCGCAGCGCGATGTCGCCGTCGGGCGGCGCCACGGACAGCGCGACGATCTCGCTGGCGGCGCGCTCGTCCTCGTCGAGGCCGTCGAGGATGCGCAGCGCCGCCTCCAGGGCGTTCTCGTCGAGCTCGTTGAGGGTGCCCTCGCCCGGGTCCCGCACCACGCGACAGTCCTCGAAGCGGCGGTCTGCGTTGATGTCCGGCACGTACTTGACGAGAACGACGATGCGCACGGGGAACCTTCCGATCCGGTGCTCGACGGGTGGGCACGGCGGCCGCAGCCGCCTGGGCCGAGCCTACTCGCCGACGGGGCACCGGACCGGGGCGTCCCACCCACCGGTGTGAGACGACGATCACAGCACAGCGGGCGTCCCGAGGACCCGCCACGGGTGCCGCGCAGGACCCACCTTGCTGCACCGACGCCCTGCGGCGTGCAGGATGACCTCATGGAGGCCCGCCCGAAGGTCACGCCGCTGACCCGACCCAACCGCACCCGTAGCCACGTCCCACCGCTCGGTGTCCGCACCACGCCCGACGGAGGCATCGACGTCGCCGTGCTCGCGTCGCACGCGACCGGCGTGGACCTGTGCCTGATCGACGTGGTCGACGACGGCCTCGACGTCCACGACCCGGCCCGCTACCGCGAGCGCCGCGTCGCCCTGGACGGGCCGACGTACGGCGTCTGGCACGGGCACGTCCCCGGCGTCGGGCCCGGTCAGCGCTACGGGTTCCGTGCGCACGGAACCTGGGACCTGGAAAACGGGATGCGGCACAACCCAGCCAAGCTGCTCCTGGACCCGTACGCCCGCGGGTTCGTGGGCGACCTCGCCTACGTGCCGGCGACGCTCGGGGGCGGCGGGGACCCTGACGGCGGTCCGGACGGCCAGGACTCGCTGCCGTTCGTGCCGCACGCCGTCGTGCTCGGCGACCTGCCCGAGCCGCCCCCGCAGAGCAAGCCGCGCGTGCCCTGGGCGGACACGGTGGTCTACGAGGCGCACGTGCGCGGTCTGACGATGCAGCACCCCGACGTGCCGCCCGAGCTGCGGGGCACCTACGCGGGTGCGGCGCACCCGGCGGTGATCGCGCACCTGCAGGAGCTCGGTGTGACCACCCTGGAGCTGCTGCCGATCCACGCGTCCGCGGGCGAGCCGTGGCTGGTGGACCGCGGGCTCGACAACTACTGGGGCTACTCCACGATGGGGTTCTTCGCCCCGCACCCCGGCTACGCGACCCGCGCCGCCCAGGAGGCCGGGCCCCACGCGGTCCTGGACGAGGTGCGCGGCATGGTGCACCTGCTGCACGACGCCGGGATCGAGGTGCTGCTCGACGTCGTCTACAACCACACCTGCGAGGGCGGCGACGACGCGCTGCACCTGTCGTGGCGCGGGCTGGACAACACGCTGTACTACCTGCACGACGGCTCGACGCCGGCGCGTCTGGCAGACGTCACCGGGACGGGCAACACGCTGGACTTCCGCCGCCCGCGGGTGGTGCAGATGGCGCTGGACTCGCTGCGCTACTGGGCGGAGGTCGTCGGGGTGGACGGCTACCGGTTCGACCTGGCGGTGACCCTGGGCCGGGACCACGACGGCTTCACCCCCGACCACCCGTTCCTCGTCGCGCTGCAGACCGACCCGGAGCTGTCCGGGCTGAAGCTCGTGGCCGAGCCGTGGGACGTGGGGCCGGGCGGCTGGCAGACGGGACGTTTCCCGGCCCCCATGGCGGAGTGGAACGACCGCTTCCGCAACGCGGCGCGGTCGTTCTGGCTGGAGGCGCCGAAGGCGGGGTCGCACGGGGAGCCGATGCACGGGCTGCGCGAGCTGACCACACGGCTGGCCGGGTCGGCGGACTTCTTCGGCCCGTCCGACCCGCCGTTGATGCGCGGGCCGGTCGCGTCCATCAACTACGTCACCGCGCACGACGGCTTCACCCTGGCCGACCTGGTGTCCTTCGACCACAAGCACAACGACGCCAACGGCGAGGACAACCGGGACGGCACGGACGACAACCGTTCCTGGAACCACGGCGTCGAGGGCCACGCCCCCACGGGCGACGACGCCACCACCGAGCCGTGGTCCGCCGTCGTGCCGCTGCGGCGACGCTCGCAGCGCAACCTGCTGGCGACGCTGCTGCTCGCGGCGGGCACACCGATGCTCACCGCCGGCGACGAGATGGGGCGCAGCCAGGGCGGGAACAACAACGCCTACGCCCAGGACAACGAGATCTCGTGGATCGACTGGGGGCTGGACACCGCGGGCACGGAGCTGCTGGCCACCACCCGGTTCCTCGTGGCGCTGCGGGCCGAGCACGCGGCGCTGCGCGCCGAGTCGTTCTACCTGGGCACGCCCCGTCCCGGCGAGGAGCACACCGACCTGCTCTGGTACGACGACGCCGGTGCCGCGATGGACTCCGGCGCCTGGTCGGTGGACGGCCGACGCATCATCCAGATGCTGCGCCCCGGCCCGGACGACGGCGACGCGGACGTGCTGTGCATCCTGCACGGCGGGCTCGAGGACGCCGTCGTCACGCTGCCGGAGCCGCTGGAGGGCGCCGGCGCCTGGGAGCGGGTGTGGAGCTCGACCTGGGACTCCCCGGACGGCCCGGAGCAGGACGACGAGGACGACGAGCCCGGCACCTCGCGGGTGGAGTCCCTCAGCGTGGAGGTGTTCGTCGCACGTCGCTGAGTCAGGTCTGCCACACTGCCGCCATGGACGCCGACGTCATCGTCATCGGAGCCGGGCTCTCGGGCCTGGTCACCGCCACGGAGCTCACCGCCGCCGGACGGCGGGTCATCCTGCTCGACCAGGAGCCGGAGGCGTCCCTCGGCGGCCAGGCCTGGTGGTCGTTCGGCGGTCTGTTCCTCGTGGACTCCCCCGAGCAGCGCCGCCTCGGCGTGCAGGACTCCGCCGAGCTCGCGTGGTCCGACTGGTTGGGCTCGGCACGGTTCGCGCCCGGCGCGGAGGACGGCCAGGGCCCGGACCGGCACGGCTACACGTGGGCGAAGCACTTCGTCGAGGCCGCCGCCGGTGACCTGCGCCCCTGGCTGCACGCCAAGGGCGTGCGCTGGTTCCCGCTGGTCCAGTGGGCGGAACGCGGCGGGTACGCGTTCGGGCCCGAGCACGGCACCGGGCACGGCAACACGGTCCCGCGCTTCCACGTCACCTGGGGCACGGGGCCGGCGATCATCGCCCCGTTCGTCGACGCCGCCCTGCGCGCACGTTCCGCCGGCCTGCTGGACCTGCGCTTCCGGCGTCGCGCCGTCGAGCTGGTCGTCACCGACGGTCGCGTCACCGGCGTGCGCACCGAGATCCTCGCCGACGACGCCGCGTCGCGCGGTGCGCCGTCGTCGCGCGAGGTCGTCGGCACCGAGGAGCTGTCCGCGGGCGGCGTCGTCGTCGCCTCCGGCGGGATCGGCGCCAACCACGACCTGGCGCGCGCCCACTGGGACCCCGCCGCCGGGACCCTGCCCGCCCGGATGCTGTCCGGCGTCCCCGACTCCACCGACGGCCTCATGCTCGGCCACGCCGCGAGCGCCGGGGCCGCGCTGGTCCACGAGGACCGGATGTGGCACTACCCGGAGGGCATCGCCAACCACTCCCCCGTCTGGACGAACCACGGCATCCGGATCCTGCCCGGTCCCTCGTCGCTGTGGCTGGACGCCGACGGCCGCCGGCTGCCGGCCCCGCTGTTCCCCGGCTTCGACGCCCTGGGCGCGCTGCAGCACGTGACCCGGCGCGAGGACGACCACTCCTGGTTCGTGCTCAACAAGGCGATCATGGAGTCCGAGTTCGCGCTGTCCGGCTCGGAGCAGAACCCCGACCTGACCGGCAAGGACGTGCGCCTGCTCGCGCAGCGCGTGCTGCCGGGCGCCGTGGGGCCCGTGGCGCGGTTCGCCGCCGAGTCCCCCGAGTTCCTCTGGGCGCGGACGCCCGAGGAGCTCGCCGGGAGGATGAACGCCCTCACCGACGCCACACCGGGGTCGCGGGGGCACGTCGACCCGGCGGCGCTGGCTGCCGTCGTGGCCACCCGTGACGCGCAGGTGGCCTCGGGCCTCGGCAAGGACCCGCAGGTGGTGGCGACCCGGGCGGCCCGCGACTTCAAGGTCGACCGCCTGATCCGGGTGTCCCCGCCGCGCCCCCTCACGACCCCCAAGGACGGACCGCTGCTGGCCGTGCGCCTGTCGGTGCTCACCCGCAAGACGCTCGGCGGACTGTGGTGCGACCCCTCGGGCCGCGTGCTGCACGACGACGGCACGGTGCTCGACGGGCTGTGGGCCGTCGGGGAGGCCGCCGGGTTCGGCGGCGGCGGCGTGCACGGGCACCGCGCCCTGGAGGGGACGTTCCTCGGCGGCTGCCTGCACACGGGTCGCGTGACCGGGCGCGCGCTCGCCTCCGCCGTCTGACCCTCCCGCGCGGCAGCACCCCGTGCCACGAGGTGGTACCCCGCGAGCCGCACCACGACGCCACCAGAAAACCCGGACGGGCAGATTCCGGGCATGTTGCCCGCGCACCGACCGCGAGGCCTGACTAGTTTGGAGGCGTGACGTCCCCGCAACCCGCCCCGCCCGCACCCATCGGCCGCATCCCCGTGCTCGAGCTGTCCCCCGTCGTCGAGGGCGGACGCTGGCCGGCCAAGGCCACACCCGGCGAGGTCGTACCCGTCGAGGCCACCGTCTTCCGCGAAGGGCACGACGCCGTCGCCGCCACCGCCGTCCTGCTCGACCCCACCGGCCGGGTCCACTCCTGGGCCCCCATGACCGACGTGGCTCCCGGTCTGGACCGGTTCCGCGGCTACCTGCAGCCCGACGCCGAGGGCGACTGGTCGTTCCGCGTCGAGGCCTGGTCCGACCCGTACGCCACCTGGGCGCACGACGCCACGATCAAGGTCCGCGCCGGGCAGGACGTCGAGCTCATGCTCGCCGAGGGCGCCCGCCTCTTCGCCCGCATCACCGCCAAGGGCCTGCAGCGCCGCCGCACCGCGGCCGACGCCGAGCTCCTCACCCAGGTCGCCGACGAGCTCGCCGACACCACCCGCCCGCCGGAGGCCCGCCTCGCGATGGCCACCCGCTCCGCCGTCGTCGAAGCCCTGCACCGCATCCCCCTGCGCGACCGCACCACCGCCAGCGCCGCCTACCCGCTGCGCGTGCACCGCAAGCTGGCGCTCGCGGGTTCCTGGTACGAGATGTTCCCCCGGTCCGAGGGCGCGACCCTCACCCGGGACGGCACGTGGCGGTCGGGGACGTTCCTGTCCGCGGCCCGGCGCCTGCCCGCGATCGCCGCCATGGGGTTCGACGTCGTCTACCTCACCCCGATCCACCCCATCGGGACCACGTTCCGCAAGGGCCGCAACAACACCCTGGACGCGCAGCCGGGCGACCCGGGCAGCCCGTACGCCATCGGCTCGCCCGAGGGCGGCCACGACGCGATCCACCCCGACCTGGGCACCGAGCGGGGGTTCAAGGCGTTCGTCTCCGAGGCCCGGGACAACGGCCTGGAGGTCGCGCTCGACCTGGCTCTGCAGTGCTCGCCGGACCACCCGTGGGTGCGCGAGCACCCCGAGTGGTTCACGGTGCGCGCCGACGGCTCCATCGCCTACGCCGAGAACCCGCCCAAGAAGTACCAGGACATCTACCCGCTCAACTTCGACGTCGACCCGAAGGGCATCTACGCCGAGGTGCTGCGGGTGGTGCGGCTGTGGATCGACCGCGGTGTCACGCTCTTCCGGGTCGACAACCCGCACACCAAGCCGCTCGACTTCTGGGAGTGGCTGCTGGCCGAGGTGCACGCCACCGACCCGGACGTGATCTTCCTGTCGGAGGCGTTCACCAAGCCGGCGATGATGGCCACGCTCGCGCGCATCGGGTTCCACCAGTCGTACACGTACTTCACGTGGCGGAACACGAAGGACGAGATCGAGGAGTACCTGTCGCAGGTGTCGGGCGAGCAGGGGGCGGTGATGCGTCCGGCGTTCTGGCCGACGACGCACGACATCCTGCCGCCGTACCTGCAGGACGGCGGGGTCGCCGGTTTCGCGGTGCGCGCGGTCCTCGCGGCGACGGGCAGCCCGACCTGGGGCATCTACTCGGGCTACGAGCTCGTGGAGAACGTGCCGCGCCCCGGCGTCGAGGAGCAGATCGACAACGAGAAGTACGAGTTCCGCCCGCGGGACTGGTCGCAGGCCGACGACCTGGGGGTGGCGATGCTGCTCGGCAAGCTCAACGAGATCCGCCGCGGCCACCCGGCGCTGCAGCAGCTGCGCAACCTCACGGTCCACCCGACGACGAACGACCAGGTCGTCGCGTTCTCCCGCCGGGTGCGGGCCGAGCACCTGCCGGCCGCGGGCCGGCCCGGGGCGACGCAGGACGACGTCGTGCTGGTGATCGTCAACCTGGACCCGCACGAGGCCCAGGAGTCCACGGTGCTGCTGGACGTCGCGGCGCTCGGGCTGACGAAGCCCGACGACGTCGAGGACATGCCGTTCTTCACCGTCCACGACGAGCTCACCGGGCAGTCCTACCCCTGGGGCGAGCATCCGTACGTCCGGCTGGACCCGCTGGTGCAGGTCGCGCACGTGCTGCGCGTGGAGGGCCCGTGAACGCCGCGGCGGGCCCCGGCGGCGTGGACGTGCCCCGCCCGGTCACCCGGCAGATCCCCGTCCAGGCGCTCCCCCCGCGCCGTCAGCCCGAGCTCCCGGACCAGCCGCACCCGGGCCTCGACGACGATCCCGAGTGGTACCGCACCGCGGTGTTCTACGAGGTGCTGGTGCGGGCGTTCGGCGACTCGGACGGCACGGGCAGCGGGGACCTGCGGGGCATCCTGGACCGCCTCGACTACCTGCAGTGGCTCGGGGTGGACTGCCTGTGGCTGCCGCCGTTCTTCCCGTCGCCGCTGCGCGACGGCGGGTACGACGTCGCGGACTTCACGGCGATCGCCGCGCAGTACGGCACGCTGCAGGAGTTCGGCGAGCTCATCGAGGCGGCGCACGCCCGGGGCATCCGGGTCGTGATCGACCTGGTGATGAACCACACCAGCGACCAGCACCCCTGGTTCCAGGCGTCGCGATCCGACCCGGAGGGCCCGTACGGCGACTTCTACGTGTGGGCCGACGACGACTCCGCCTACCAGGACGCCCGCATCATCTTCGTGGACACCGAGTCGTCCAACTGGACGTTCGACCCGGTGCGCCGACAGTTCTACTGGCACCGGTTCTTCTCCCACCAGCCCGACCTGAACTTCGAGAACCCGAAGGTCGCCGAGGCGATGTACGACGTGGTGCGGTTCTGGCTGCGGCTCGGGGTGGACGGGTTCCGCCTCGACGCGGTGCCGTACCTGTTCGAGGAGGAGGGCACCAACTGCGAGAACCTGCCGCGCACGCACGAGTTCCTGCGCAGCGTGCGCCGGCTCATCGACACCGAGTTCCCGGGCCGGATCATGCTCGCGGAGGCCAACCAGTGGCCCGAGGACGTGGTGCACTACTTCGGCTCCGAGGCGGAGCCGGAGTGCCACATGTGCTTCCACTTCCCGGTGATGCCGCGCATCTTCTACGCGATGCGCGACCAGCGGGCGACGCAGCTGCTGGAGATCCTCGCGGACACCCCGGACATCCCCGCCTCGGGCGGCCAGTGGAGCACGTTCCTGCGCAACCACGACGAGCTCACCCTGGAGATGGTCTCCACCGAGGAACGGGCGGCCATGTACGGCTGGTACGCCCAGGACCCGCGGATGCGCGCCAACGTGGGGATCCGCCGTCGGCTCGCGCCCCTGCTGGACAACGCGCGCAAGGAGATCGAGCTGGCCCACGCGCTGCTGCTGTCCCTGCCGGGCAGCCCGTGCCTCTACTACGGCGACGAGATCGGCATGGGCGACAACATCTGGCTGCCCGACCGGGACGCGGTGCGCACGCCGATGCAGTGGACGCCGGACCGCAACGCCGGCTTCTCGACGGCGGACCCCGGCAAGCTCTACCTGCCGCTCAACCAGTCGTTGGTGCACCACTACCAGCACCAGAACGTGGAGGCGCAGCTCGCGCAGCCCACGTCGCTGCTGCACTGGGTGCACGGGATGCTGGCGGTGCGTCGCCTGCACCCGACGTTCGGCACCGGGCGGTTCACCGCCTGCGACGTCGACGACGGCGCGATCCTCGCGTTCACCCGCACCGGCGACGAGACGCTGGTGGTGACCGCGAACCTGTCGACGACGGCCCGGTCGGCCACGATCGACCTGCCCGGCCTGGCCGGGTGGGACCTGACCGACGTGTTCGGCGGGGGCCGGTTCCCCGCCGTCGGCCCCGACGAGCGGGTGACGCTCTCCTGGGGCTCGCGCGACTTCTACTGGCTGCTCGCCACCCCACCGGACGAGGACGACGAGAGGTAGCTCATGGTCGACGTGTCCGTGCAGGCCACAGGTCCTGACCCGAGCGTCGGGGATCTCCTGGCGACCTGGCTCCCCACCCAGCGCTGGTACCCCGGCACCGGGGACGTCGAGGTGGAGCCGTGGCTCGCCGTGACGTTCGACGACGGCGGCGCGCACGGTGCGTCGTCCGGCGCGTCACCGGCCGACGCCCTGGCCCCGACGTCCGAGCCGCACCTGGTGCTGTTCCTGGTGCGGCTGACCGGCCCGGCGCTGCCGGGCGGGCAGGTGGTCGCGCAGGTGCCGTTGGTGCTGGCGGACGCCGAGCACGTCTCGCTCGGCCACATCGGCACCGTGGCCACCCCCGCGGGCGACGTGGCGGTGCACGACGGCGGCGCGAACCCGACCGCGTGGCTCACGCTGCTGCACGCCATGGGCGTGACGGGCGACGACGACACCCTCACGGAGCGCGCGCGGGTGCTCGCGGGCGAGCAGTCGAACACCTCGGTCCTGCTGCCCGGGGTGCCGTCCCCCGCGGGCACCGGCGCCATGCTGAAGATCCTGCGCACCGTGGCCGACGGCCCGCACCCCGACGTCGTCGTGCCGCAGGCGCTGACCGCGGACGGCTGGGAGGGCGTGCCGCGCTTCCTGGGGGCGCTGGAGATCGACGGCGGCGACACGGTGCCGCTGCACCTGGCGATCCTGTCCGAGCTGGTCCCGCACGCCGAGGACGGGTTCGAGCTCGCCTGCGACCTGGCGAGCCGCGACGGGTCCTTCGCGGTGCACGCGGGCGCGCTGGGGAGGCTGGTCGCGGCGCTGCACGAACGGATGGCACGCGTCCTGCCGCCGGGTCCGTCGCTCGACGCGCACGCGTTCGTCACCGGCCTGCGCGGGCGCGCGGACCGCGCGGTGCGGGAGGCGGGTGAGCTGGCCGAGCGGTCCGCGGAGATCACGACGCTCCTCGACGCCGTCGAGTCCCGGCTCTCGGCGGCGCCCGTCCCCGTGGCGACCCAGCACGTGCACGGCGACCTGCACCTGGGCCAGACGCTGTTCGGGGACGACGTGTGGAAGGTCCTGGACTTCGAGGGCGAGCCCCAGCGGCCCGTCGCGGAGCGCACGGCACCGGACCTTCCCCTGCGCGACGTCGCGGGCATGCTGCGCTCGTTCGACTACGCGGCGGCCGTGGGCGGTGCGAGCGACCCGGCGGCGTGGCAGGCCGACGCCGTCGACGCGTTCCTCGCCGGGTACGCCGACGCGGCGACGCTCCCGCCCGGGCTCGACGAGGAGACCGCCCAGGTGGTGCTGCGGGCGCTCGTCCTCGACAAGGCGCTCTACGAGGTGGTCTACGAGAGCCGGCACCGGCCCCGCTGGCTGCCCATCCCGCTCGCGGCCGTGGACCGGGCGCTCGGCTGACCCCACGGCGTCCCGACGCCTCCTTGCGTGAGGGTGGGCCACCGGCACGGGCCCGTCAGGCCGGGCCCGTCGACCCGCGCACCCGCAGCCGTGGCGTCGCGTCCAGGAACGACCCCGGCGACGCGCCGTCCATCCGGTCGAACAACCGGCGTGCCACGTGGGCGCCGTACGCGGTCACGTCGTGGCTCAGCGCCGTGAGCTGCGGGTAGGCGGCCGTGCACAGCGGTGAGTCGTCCCACGCCACCAACGACACGTCCTGCGGGACCCTCAGCCCCAGCTCGTGGGCGACGCCCAGTCCCGCGAGCGCCATGGCGTCGCTGTCGAACACGACCGCCGTGACCCGCTGCGGGCCGGTCAGCAGCACACGGGTGGCGTGCGCGCCCTCCTGCGGGCTGAAGTCGGTGCGCTCGGTCCGTCCGGTGCCCCCGTGCGCGGCGACCTCGTCGTCGAACGCCGTGTCGCGCAGGCGCGTGTGCCCGAACGACGCGGTGCCCGACACCCGCCCGATCCGCCGGTGCCCGAGCGCCGCGAGATGGCGCACGCACTCGCGCACGGCGGCGCCGTCGTCGGTCCACACGGCGGTCGCCCCACCGGCGAGGCTCGGGTCCCCCACCACGACCGCGGGCAGCGCGTCCGGCCCGTCCAGCAGCGCCAGCCGCGGGTCGTCACGACGAGGGTCCACGACGACGACGCCGTCCACGCGCCGGGCGGCCCGCCAGCGCAGGTGGGCCGCGATCTCGGCGTCGACGTCGGCGACGACCTGCAGCAGCAACCCGTAGGAACGCCCGGACAGGACCTGTTCCAGGCCTGCCACGAACTGCATGTAGAAGGACTCGACGCCGAGGGTCTGCGGGGGGCGGGCGAGGATGAGGCCGATCGTCTCCGACCTCGCCCCGGACAGGGCGCGCGCCGCCTGGCTCGGCTGCCAGCCGAGCTCCGCGGCGATCGCCAGGATCTTCTCGCGCGTCTGCGCGGACACGCCCGGTCGGTCGTTGAGGGCGTACGACACCGCCCCGGTCGAGACCCCGGCACGCCGTGCGATGTCGGCGATGGTGATGCGGGCCATGCCTCACCCCTTCCCGGCAGGATCGTATGCCCTGGTCGGCGTCCCGGTCCCGGTGTCCTGGTCCCGGTGTCCTGGTCCCGGTGCCCGCCGCTGTCGCTGCTGTCGCTGTCGGCGTCCTGGCGCCCACCGGTCACCGCGGGACGCGTGTCGACCTCCCGCGCGGCAGCAGGGCGTGGAAGGGTGGGAGCATGACGCCCGCGCCACCTGCCGCCGATCCCGAGCTCCTCACCGCCGTCGCCCGGGGGACCTCGCACGACCCCCACGCGGTGCTCGGCCCGCACCTGCTGGCCGCCGACGACGACGACGGATCCTTCGCCGTCGTGCGTGTGCTGCGTCCCCTCGCGGACGAGGTCACGGTCCTGACCGACGGCCCCGACGGCCCGCTGGCGGTCCCCGCCACCCACGACGCCGCCGGGATCTGGTCGGCCGTCGTGGGCGCACCGGTCGACGCGGACGGGACGCGGCACGCGCCCGACTACCGGGTGCGCAGCCGCTACGGCGACGACGAGCACACGACCGACGACCCCTACCGCTTCCTGCCGACGCTCGGCGACGTCGACCTCCACCTGGTCGGCGAGGGCCGCCACGAGGAGCTCTGGCGGGTGCTCGGGGCGAACCGGCACGTCTACCCCAGCGCGCGGGGCGACGTCGTGGGCACCTCGTTCGCCGTCTGGGCGCCGAACGCCCGCGGGGTCCGGCTCGTGGGCGACCACAACCGCTGGAGCGGCGTGCACCCGATGCGCTCGCTCGGGGCGAGCGGCGTGTGGGAGCTGTTCGTGCCCGACGTCGGTCCCGGCTCGCGCTACAAGTACGAGGTGTGCGGGCCCGACGGCGTGTGGCGCGCCAAGGCCGACCCGCTGGCCCAGGCGACCGAGGTGCCGCCCGCGACGGCGTCCGTCGTGACGCACTCGACGTACGAGTGGGGCGACGGCGACTGGATGGCGCGACGGCGCGAGCGGGACCCGCACTCGGGGCCGATGAGCGTGTACGAGGTGCACCTCGGCTCCTGGCGTCCCGGGCTGGGCTACCGCGAGCTCGCCGACCAGCTCACCGCGTACGTCGTCGACCAGGGGTTCACCCACGTCGAGCTGCTGCCCGTGGCCGAGCACCCCTTCGGGGGCTCCTGGGGCTACCAGGTCACCAGCTACTACGCCCCGACGGCGCGGTTCGGCTCCCCCGACGACTTCCGGCACCTCGTGGACCGCCTCCACCAGGCCGGGATCGGCGTCATCGTCGACTGGGTGCCGGCACACTTCCCGCGCGACGAGTTCGCCCTGGCCCGGTTCGACGGGACGCCCCTGTACGAGCACCCCGACCCGCGGCGCGGCGAGCAGCCCGACTGGGGCACGTACGTCTTCGACTTCGGCCGGCGCGAGGTGCGCAACTTCCTGGTCGCCAACGCCACCTACTGGCTCGAGGAGTTCCACGCGGACGGGCTGCGCGTCGACGCCGTCGCCTCCATGCTCTACCTCGACTACTCGCGCGCCGAGGGCCAGTGGACCCCGAACGTGCACGGCGGGCGGGAGAACCTCGAGGCGATCGCGTTCCTGCAGGAGGCGAACGCGACCGCCTACCGGCGCAGCCCGGGCACGATGATCATCGCCGAGGAGTCCACGGCGTTCCCCGGCGTCACCCGGCCCACCAGCGCCGGCGGCCTCGGGTTCGGCCTGAAGTGGAACATGGGCTGGATGAACGACTCGCTGCGGTACGTCGCCAAGGACCCCATGTACCGCCGCCACCACCACGGCGAGCTGACGTTCTCCCTGGTGTACGCGTTCTCCGAGCAGTACGTGCTGCCCATCAGCCACGACGAGGTCGTGCACGGCAAGGGGTCCCTGCTGCGCAAGATGCCCGGCGACCGCTGGCAGCAGCTCGCCGGCGTGCGGACCTTCCTCGCCTACCAGTGGACGCACCCCGGCAAGCAGCTGCTGTTCATGGGTTCCGAGTTCGCCCAGGACGCCGAGTGGGACGAGTCCAGCGGCCTGGACTGGTGGTCCCTGGACGACGCCGGGCACCAGGGCGTCCACCGGTGCGTGCGCGACCTCAACGCCCTGTACCGCGCCACGCCCGCCCTGTGGGAGCGGGACTTCGACGGCGCGGGCTTCGGGTGGCTCGACGCCGACGACGCCGACCGCAACACCCTCGCCTACCTGCGACGGGCGGCGGACGGCTCGGCCGCCGTCGTCGTCGTCAACTTCGCCGGAGTGCCCCACGAGGGCTACCGCATCGGGCTCCCCCACGGCGGCACCTGGGTCGAGGCCCTGAACACCGACGACCTGCGCTACGGCGGGTCCGGGGTGGTCAACTCCGGGGACCTCACCGCCGAGCAGGTGGGCTGGCAGGGGCGGGAGCACTCGACCGCCGTGCGGGTCCCGCCGATGGGCACCCTGGTGCTGGTGCCCCGCTGAGTCGTCGCCCGGGCCCGATCAGCGGCCCGGGCGCACCCGGCGGCACGGGCCGCGCTCCACGGCGCGCACCCGCTCAGTACAGGTACATCGCGAGGTGGCGACGCGCCTTCGCGACCCGGGGGTCCCCGGGGCCGACGAGCTCGAACAGCTCCACGAGACGCTCGCGCAGACGCTCCTTGGCGTCCGCGTCCGCACCGGGGAGCATCTCCAGGAGGCGCGCGAGCGCGTCGTCGACCTTGCCGCCGAGCATGTCGAGGTCGGCCACCGCGAGCTGGGCGTCGACGTCGGCGGGCGCGGCGGCCGCGGCGGCACGCACCTGCTGCAGGTCCGCCCCACGCGTGCGCTGCATGAGCTTGACCTGCGCGAGACCGGCGACGGCGTCGGAGTCCTTCGGGTCCTGCTTGATGGCCCGACCGAAGGCGACCTCGGCCGCGTCCAGGTCGTCCCTCTCGATCGCGTCGTACGCCTCCTGGTGCAGCGGCGGCAGCGGCTCCGGCTCCGGCTCGGCCGCCGGCTCCTCGTCCGCGCCGGCCGACCCCGGTGCGCGCCCGGTGACACCGTTCTGCTCGGCGGCGGCGAGCACCTGGTCGAGCACGCCCCGCACCTGCTCCTCGGCCGCGGCGCCGGCGAACAGCGGCAGCGGCTGCCCCTGCAGGACGGCCACGACCGTGGGCACCCCCTGCGCCTGGAACGCGGCGGCGATCTGCGGGAAGGCCTGCACGTCGACGCGCCCGAGCAGGAACCGTCCGGCATACTCCTCGGCGAGACGCCCGAGCAGGGTCGCCAGGTCGGCGTTCGCCTGGTCCGTGGGCATCCACAGCAGCATGACGACGGGATACGTGGTCGAGTCCTGGACGATCTGCTGGAAGTTCTCGTCCGTCACCTCGACGACGAACCCCTGCGCGCCAGGCGCCCCGCCGGGCTCTCCCGGAGGAGGCGACTGGGGGCGGTTCAGGGCGGACAGATCGACGGCACCGCGCGTGCTGATGCTCGGCTCGGGCGTGGGGTTGCTCATGCGCTCATCCTACGAAGTGCGGGGCCGCTGCACGGAACCGGCCCCGCTGCGTCGTCACTCGCGGTCCGTGTTCCGCTTCTCCGGGATGCTGGTGTCGGCCGCCGTCGCGGTGTGCGTGTACCCGATCGGCTGGATCAGGGCGTCGGAGCCAGCCGGCGGGATGTAGAGCGCCACCTGGTCGGTGTACTCGACGTACAGCTCGTTGGTGGGGTCCTTGTCGCCGATCAGCGCCTTCTGCGTCGCGGTGACGGGAGCCAGCTCCGCGTCGTCCTCGCTCGTGAGGCGCACGTTGCCGTCCAGCGCACCCATCACCACCGCGCCGCCGTCGGACGTCCGGACCGCGACGAGCCCGGACATCGGGGCGTAGGCGACCCGGACGGACCCGTCGGCCTCCTGGAAGTCCTCGTCCTCGCGCAGGTTCTTCGCGTCGGCCTGGACCCGCTTGACCAGGTCGTCGGTGTCGCTCGGGAGCTCGAAGGCGGCTGCGTGCTCCGAGTCGTCCGTCCCCTTGCCCACGAGGTCCGCGTACTGGGCGAGCGCGTCCTGCGGGGTGGCGACGAGCGAGTCGTCGTCCGCGGCCACGGCCGCGCTCCCGATCACCTCGGGATCGGCGAAGTTCGGCAGGATCGTCCCCGGGATCAGCTGGACCCAGGTCCACATCCGGTAGTCCTCACGGGCCGAGTCCTGCCGGTAGGCCACCATCCGGTTGACGCCGAGGTCCTCGGTCCGGTCGGTGATGTTGATGCTGGTGCGCGGCCACGTCTGGGTGGTCGGCAGGACCATCAGCGCCGACGTCGACGGGATCTCGGTGACCCCCGACCCGTCCTCCTGCGCGTCGGCCAGGGCGATCTCCCCGGAGCGCACCTGCAGCGCCGGGCCCGTGACCCGGTCCTTCAGCTTCTCCGGGTCGAGCTCCTCGGTCGCGGCGTCGATCGACGCGGCGACGTCCTCGATGATCCCCGCCTCCTGCTCGACCGACAGCATCGGCCCGGTGTACTCCGGCGGGGCCTCGGGCTGGGGCACCTCCTGGGCGCACCCTGCCAGCACCACCACGAGCGTGGTCGTCCCGACAGCGGCGGACGTCCGCCGGATCACCTGGCGGCGGGTCTTGGCGTTCATCGGTTCCCCTCGTCGGTGTTCTCGTCGGTGCGGGAGGCGTCGGTGCGGGAGGCGTCGAAGCCCCACGTCTCGCGCCATGCGGCGCCACGGCGCGACGCCGGCGGCGTGCCGGTGGACGTCCCGGGCGTGCCCGGCTCGTCCTGCGGCGGCGCCGGCACCACCGGCGTCTGACCGGTGAGCGCGCGGAACGCACGGCCGACGCCGTTCGGCTCGGCGGCCCGACGCTCCTCCTCCCGCCGTCGCAGCTCGCGACGGGTCAGCGGACGCTCCTGGGCGGCGTCGGACGACGTGCCGGCGACCGGGTCCACGGGCGCGTCACCCGGGGTGCTCGGCCGGTCGGGCTGCTCGCCGGACTGCTCGGCGGGCTCCGGGTCTCCCTGTCCGCGACCACGCCCGAGCAGGGACCTGCGCGAGAAGCGCCCGGCCACGGGCACGGGCGCGGTGCCCGAGCCCTGCTCGCCGGCGGGGTCCGACGCGCTCCCGCCCCCCGCACCGGTCCCGGTGTCCGTGCCGTTGTCCGGTGACGGTGACGGTGACGCACCGGTGCCGGGGTCGGCGACGGCGGGCGCGCCCGCGGTGGGCGTGACCTGGTCCGCGTCGCCGGACGGGGCGGGTGCGGGAGCCGCGGGCGACCAGGCGGCCGTCGACGCGGAGGTCGCGGCGAACGGGCTCCGCGCGGCGGGTGCGTCGTCGCCGGAGCGGGCCGAGGACGCCGAGAACGGCGACGACGACGGCGAGACGGGCGCCGAGGCGGGCGACGACGCCGAGGCCGACGACGAGGCGGCGGCCGCGGCGCGACGACGGCGGCGCGACGACGCGAGCAGGGCCAGCCCCACGAGCAGCAGCGCCGCTCCGACCCCGACCGACGGCCACAGCAGCGGCGTGCCGACGTCGCGGTTCCAGGTGAGCTGCAGGGTGGGCGCGACGGGCACCACGGGCTCGGCCTCGGCGTCAGCGGCCTCGGCCTCGGCATCGGCATCGGCCTCGGCGTCTTCGGCGGCCTCGTCCTCGACGGGTGCGGCGCCCGTCCCGGCGGCCATGACCACCCACGGGCCGGACTGGTCGGTCCAGCGCAGCGAGACCTCCTCGGCCCGGGTGAGCTCGGACACCCACATGTCGGAACCGCTCGGGTCGAGGACCTCCGGCGTGGCCGGCTCCTCGGCGTCCTCCGCCTCGGCGTCCTCCGCCTCGGCGTCCTCGGCCTCCGGGTCCTCCGGCGCGGTCACGGCCTCGCTCGACAGGGTCTCCCAGTCGGTCATGCCGGTGACCCGGGAGTACGGGTCGTCGCCGATCCAGCCGAGGACGTCGACGTCGCGACCGACGACGAGCGTGACCTGCTGCCCCGCAGGGACGGTCGCCGTGACGGTCACGTCGGCGGCGACCATGCCCAGCACACCGGGGTCGGTGACCACCAGCGTGCCGTCCCCGGCCGGACGGGCCGTCGCGACGACGGTGTCCGACTCCTTCAGGACGGTCGCGGACGCGACCCCGAACGCGATGCCGACCAGTCCGGCAAGAACCAGGACGACACCGAGAATGCGTTGCAGCACCGAGTTTTCCCTTCGACGTGGACTTCTCAGGATAGGGAGGTCGAACAGCGCTCCCGACCGCTGAGGGACGTTGCGGGGAGCGGTTCACGAACCCTTCACGAGTCGGGGACGCGTCCCCCGAGCCTCCCACGCACAAGGTCCGCCAGGCGACCAGAACTGGTCCTGCGGTGTCGGGAGGCCGGGTCGCCGACTATCCTGACCGGTGCCGGGGCACCCACGACGTACGGAGGTCTCCACGTGTCCGACGAGCGCACGCTCTTCCCGATCACCATGCGCGGTTACGACCGCGCGGCGGTCGAGAACCAGATCTCCCGACTTGAGCAGGCCGTCGAGGAGGCCCGACGCAACGTCGAGGCCACCGACGCGCGAGCCATGCAGCTCTCGTCGGAGCTGGCCGAGGCGCACCGCCAGCTCAGGGAGAACGACAAGCCGTCCTACGCGGGGCTCGGGGCCCGCGCCGAACGCCTGCTCCGCTCAGCGGACGAGCAGGCCGCCGAGGTCCTGACGCAGGCCAACCAGCAGGCGTCCGACATCATGGCCCGGGCGAAGCTGGCCGCGGGCCAGGTCCGCCAGCGGGCGGAGTCCGAGGCGTCCGAGCTGCTCGGCAGCGCCCGCCGGGAGGCCGACGAGGTGCGGTCCACCACGGCAGCCGAGTCCGACGGCGTCCTGCAGAGCGCGCAGCGCCGGGCCGAGGAGCTGCTGGGATCCGCCGAACGGGAGGCCGCGCTGATCACCAGCACCGTCTCCGCCGAGGAGAGCGAGCGACGCGCCAGCCTCGAACGCGAGATCGGCACGCTGCGCTCGACGTCGGAGCGGGAGGTCACCGAGGCGCGCACCACGGCGGACCGCGAGATCGCCCAGCTCCGTGCGGCGTCCACGGCGGAGGCCGCGGCCCTGCGCGAGGAGGCGGAGCGCGAGTCGAACGCCCTCATGGAGCGCACGCGCAACGAGGCAGCCCGCATCGTCGCCGACGCCAAGCACCACGCGGCGGAAGCGGCGAACGCCGTCACGACCGAGCTCGAACAGCTCCGTGAGCAGGCTCGCAGCACGCTCGCGGACGCCGAGCTCGAGGTGGCCCGCATGCGCGAGCAGGTCGAGGCGGAGGCGGCCGACCGGCACGAGGTCGCTCGTGCCGAGACCTCGCGTCTCGTCTCCTCGGCGGAGGAGCACGCCGCCGAGGCCGAGAAGCGCGTCGCCGTCGCCCTGCAGCAGGCCGACCAGGTCCGCACGGAGTCCGACGCCTACGTCAAGGAGCTGCTCGCCGAGGCCAGGCGCTCGGCCGACCGGATCGTCTCCGACGCACGCACGTTCGCCGAGCAGACCGTCTCGGACGCGCAGGCCGAGGCGGAGCAGAGCCGCACGACGGCGTCCCGCCAGCTCGAGGACCTGACCCGGCGTCACGACTCGATCAACTCCTACCTGGAGGAGCTGCGCGGGCTGCTGGGCACCGAGCAGGCCGGCGACCAGGGCGGGCGTCGCCAGCCGACGTCGTCCGCGCCGTCGTCCTCCGCGCCGTCGGCGGCCTCGACCTCGTCCGCCGAGCAGGCTCCGTCCGCGGCCTCCGGCCCGACCTCCGGCCCGGTGCCGGTGACGACCGTCAAGGCACCCTCGCGCAGCGGCGTCGCCCAGACGCCGGCCCAGGCCGCCCGAGCTGCCTCGACGCCGTCGGCGGCGTCGGACGAGGGCGGGCAGGAGCCCGCGAGCCCCTCGTCCGACGACGAGACCCCGGCGGCCAGCAAGGCCTGACGCCTGCAGCCGGGCGCAGCACGGGCCGGCGTCCTCGATCCGAGGACGCCGGCCCGTTCGTCCGCCCGGACGGATCTCGCCCGTCCCTGCGCCCTGCCGTTCGACGCGGCAGGGCGCAGCAGCCCGTCCGCTCGCTCCGCGGGTCGGTCAGCGCCGGGTGGCGCGCCCGTGGAGGTCGAAGATCGCGGTGGCGACCGCGCCGGGCTCCTCGACGGTGCTCAGGTGAGCCGCGTTGGGCACCACGGTGAGCGTCACGTCCCGGGCCGCGGCCGCCATGTGCTTCGCGTCCTCGACGGGGGTGACGCGGTCCTCGGCCCCGACGACGACGGCGACCGGCCCGTCGAACTCCGTCAGCACGTGCGTCCGGTCGCCCCGGGCGGCCATCGCCCGCTGCGCCCACACCACGCCTGACGGGTGCTGGGAACGGACCCACGCCTCCACGGTCGGGTAGAGCGCCCGCCGCTCGAGCTCGCTGGTCGCCCCGAGGAGCTTGGCGGGCATGCCCATCACCGCGTCGAGGGTCTGGGAGTCGTGGACGGCACGCGCGACGTCGAGCCGCCCCGCACGTGCCTCGGCGGTGTCGGCGGTGGACTTGGTGTCGACGAGGCCGAGCCCGTGCACGAGGTCCGGGTGCCGCTCGGCCAGGGCGAGCGCCACGTAGCCGCCCATGGACAGTCCCACGACGACGACGTTGCCCTCCCCGTGGTGACGGAGGGTCGCGTGCACGGCGTCGGCGGCGGCCTCCATCGTCTCCGGGGTCTGCCCGAGGTCGCTGTGGCCGTGCCCGGGCAGGTCCACCGCGACGACGCGGACGCCCTCGGGGATCAGGTCCGCGACCGGCACCCACATGCGATGGTCCAGCGGGAACCCGTGCAGGAGCACCACGGGCACACCGGCCCCCTCACGCAGGACGTAGGTCGCCAGGTTCGTACCGGTCATCGTTCATCCTCTCGTCGTGGCGGTCGCGCTCTCGGCCTGCTCGACGTCTCCGTCGACCTCGGTGGGCAGCGGGTCGTGGCCGGGCAGGACGTGCTGGACGATCTCGTCCAGCACGCGTCGCACGGCCGGCTCACCGACCCACAGGTGCTTGGCGCCGTCGACCCCGATGACCTCGGCCTGCGGCACCCGGGCGAACCGTTCGCGTGCCTCGGCGGGCTGCAGGTAGTCGTCGTGCTCGGGGACCAGGACGACCAACGGCTTGCCGAACTCGGCCCAGCGGTCCAGGTCGGCGTCCGTGGCGCGGTGCAGCGGGGGCGACAGCAGGATCGCGCCCTCGATGCTCGGGTCCGCGCCGTGCTTGAGCACCAGCTCGGTCCCGAAGGACCAGCCGACCAGCCAGGGGCGCGGCAGCTCGCGGAACTCGGCGAGCTCGAGCGCGGCGGCGACGTCGTACCGCTCCCCCTCACCACCGTCGAACGCGCCCTCGGACGTGCCGCGCGGCGACGACGTGCCACGGGTGTTGAAGCGCAGGACGGCGAGGTCCGCGAGCGCCGGCAGCCGCCAGGCCGCCTTGCGGTAGACGTGCGAGTCCATGTAGCCGCCGTGGGTGGGCAGCGGGTGGAACGTCAGGAGGGTGGCCACCGGTTCGCGGTCGGCCGGCAGGGCGAGCTCCCCCACCAGGGTCAGGCCGTCCGCGGTGTGCAGGTCGACGTCCTCGCGTCGGGCGGGCAGGACGGTCAGCGAGCGGATCTGGTGGCTGGTGGCAGCGTCGTCGTTCATCTCCTCCACCCTAGTTCGCGTGCGCGGCCCCGCCCGGTGTGTGCCCGACGTGCGGTCGGGCGCACGGTCGGGCGCGCGGTCAGCGCAGCCGCTGGCGCCGCTCGAAGCAGGAGGAGTGCCAGTGGCGACGGTTCTCCACGCCGGCCTCGCTGCCGCGTCCGTCGTTCTCCCACGCGACGACGTGCGCCGCCCCGGGCGGGATCTGCTGGTGGCACACGGGGCACGTGTAGGCCTTGTCGCCGCCCCGCACGGTGCGGACCGTCCACTCGCCGTCGGCGGCGCTGACGTTCCGCACTCCCCCGCGGGCGCGGTCGAGGTCGAGGGGGGTGTGCTCGGCACCCCAGGGTCGTTTGCGGGAGGGTCGCGAGGACGGCATGCCTCCATTGTGACCACAGCGGCCGGGAACGCCCCACCAGGCACGACCGTTAGAGTGTCCCGGGTCCGTGTGCCGGACCGACCGTCTTTTCCCCCGTGATCGAAGGGTTCCCCGTGAAGATCCGCCACTCCGCCGGTGCAGCAGCGCTGCTCGCCGCCGCGCTCACCCTGACCGCCTGCTCCGACGGTGGGGAGGCCCCCTCCGAGGACGCCTCCGCGTCGGCCTCGGCCGAGGCCTCGGACTCCGCGACCACGGCACCCGAGCCGACCGAGGAGGACATCGCGGCGCTGGAGTCCGTCGAGGTCGAGGGTGAACCGGGCGAGGAGCCCACGCTGACGTTCAGCGACGTGAGCGTCTCGGTGCCGACGACCCGCGTGGTGACCGAGGGTGACGGCGACGAGCTCACCGAGGGCAAGCTCGTGACGATCCAGTACGCCGCCTACGACAGCGCCGGCGAGCGCCAGGGCTCCACGTGGGAGAGCAACGCTCCCGAGAGCTTCTCGCTCGGCGCCGAGGGCTACGACCTGCTGAACGGCCCGCTCACCGGCCAGAAGGTCGGCACGCGCATCCTGCTGGCGAGCCCCACGGTCGACGCCGAGCAGAACCCCACCACGGTGGTCAACGTCGTCGAGGTGACCGACGTCGCCGAGGCGCGTGCGATCGGCGAGCCCGTGGAGCCCGCCGAGGGGCTGCCGACCGTGACCCTCGCCGAGGACGGCGCGCCGTCGGTCGACATCCCCGAGGGCTACGAGGCTCCCGACGAGCTGGTGGCGCAGACCCTCATCAAGGGCGACGGCGCCGAGGTCACGGCGGACCAGTCGGTCACCGCCCAGTACACGGGGTGGACGCTCGACGGCGAGGTGTTCGACTCCTCGTGGGAGCGGGGCACGCCCGCGCAGTTCTCGCTCCAGCAGGTCATCCCCGGGTGGACGGACGGTCTGTCCGGCCAGACCGTCGGCAGCCAGGTGCTGCTCGTCATCCCGGCGGACCAGGCGTACGGCGCGAACCCGCCCGAGGGCAGCAGCATCGAGCCCGACTCGCCGCTGATCTTCGTCGTCGACATCCTCTCCGCCTCCTGACCACGAGGTAGCTCCCCCGGCCTGGGCAGGCCAGGTGGCGAGCACCGCGAGTCGGCACGCCCCCCGCACCGGGACCGGTGCGGGGGGCGTCGTCGTCGACGTGACGTCACGCTCCGCCTCGCCTAGGTTCGAGCCATGACGCACGACACGGCACGAGAGATCCTCACCTGGGCCGACTTCGGGACGGCGGTGCGCAGGCTCGCCGAACAGGTCGTGGCCGGCGGCTTCCGGCCCGACGTCGTGGTCGCGGTCGCGCGGGGCGGACTCGTCCCGGGCGGTGCGGTCGCCTACGCGCTGGGGACCAAGGGCGTCGGCACGATGAACGTCGAGTTCTACACGGACATCGGCAAGACCCTGGACGACCCGCGCGTCCTGCCGCCCCTCATGGACACCTCGGAGCTGCCTGGTTCGCGGGTGCTGGTCGTGGACGACGTGGCGGACTCCGGTCGCACGCTCGACCTCGTCATGCGGATGCTGGCCGCTCAGGGCGCCGAGGCGCGGGCCGCGGTGCTCTACACGAAGCCGCGGTCGATCTACCGCCCCGAGTACTCGTGGCGCGAGACAGACCGGTGGATCACGTTCCCCTGGTCCGCCGAGCCACCCGTCGACGGCGCGAACACCACCGTCGTCCCCTGACGCCGGCCGTCACCACGCCGGACAACGCCTCGCCGGACATCGCCTCGCCGACCATGCCCTCACGCCGACCGAACATGCCGTGGCGGCCCGTCCCGGACTCGGGACGGGCCGCCACGGCATGTTCGGCGCGCAGGGGGTGGCGGGACTCAGAAGTCCCAGTCGTCGTCCTCGGTCTCGACGGCCTTGCCGATGACGTACGAGGAACCCGACCCGGAGAAGAAGTCGTGGTTCTCGTCGGCGTTCGGGCTCAGCGCCGCGAGGATCGCGGGGTTGACGTCCGTCTCGTCCTTGGGGAACAGGCCCTCGTAGCCCAGGTTCATCAGGGCCTTGTTGGCGTTGTACCGCAGGAACTTCTTGACGTCCTCGGTGAGCCCGAGCTCGCCGTACAGCGACTCGGTGTACTCGACCTCGTTCTCGTAGAGCTCGAAGAGCAGCTCGAAGGTGTAACCCTTCATCTCCTCCTGCTCGGCCGAGGTGAGCTTGGCCAGCCCCTTCTGGAACTTGTACCCGATGTAGTACCCGTGGACGGCCTCGTCGCGGATGATGAGGCGGATCAGGTCGGCCGTGTTCGTCAGCTTGGCGCGGCTCGACCAGTACATCGGCGCGTAGAAGCCCGAGTAGAACAGGAACGACTCGAGCATCGTCGAGGCGACCTTGCGCTTCAGGGGGTCGTCACCGCGGTAGTAGCCGAGCACGATCTCGGCCTTGCGCTGCAGGTGCGGGTTGGCCTCCGACCAGGCGAACGCCTCGTCGATCTCCTTGGTGGAGATCAGCGTGGAGAAGATCGACGAGTAGCTCTTGGCGTGCACCGACTCCATGAACGCGATGTTGGTGTACACCGCCTCCTCGTGAGGCGTCAGCGCGTCCGGGATCAGCGAGACGGCGCCGACCGTGCCCTGGATGGTGTCCAGCAGCGTCAGGCCGGTGAACACCCGGGTGGTCATCGTCTTCTCGGCCCCGCTCAACGTGTTCCACGACTGGATGTCGTTGGACACCGGGACCTTCTCCGGGAGCCAGAAGTTGCCGACGAGCCGGTCCCAGACCTCCAGGTCCTTCTCGTCCTGCAGGCGGTTCCAGTTGATCGCGGTGACGCGGTCGATGAGCTTGAGCTGTCCGGTGGGTGACATGGCGGATCCTTCGAGACGTCGGACGGCGGCGGGGAGCTGGGGCGTCACAGCATGCAGCTGACGCAGCCCTCGATCTCCGTGCCCTCGAGCGCCAGCTGGCGCAGACGGATGTAGTACAGGGTCTTGATGCCCTTGCGCCAGGCGTAGATCTGCGCCTTGTTGACGTCGCGGGTGGTGACGGTGTCCGGGAAGAACAGGGTGAGCGACAGGCCCTGGTCGACGTGCTGGGTCGCCGCCGCGTAGGTGTCGATGATCTTCTCGTAGCCGATCTCGTACGCGTCCTGGTAGTACTCCAGGTTGTCGTTCGTCATGAAGGGCGCCGGGTAGTACGCGCGCCCGAGCTTGCCCTCCTTGCGGATCTCGATCTTGGCCGCGACCGGGTGGATCGACGACGTCGAGTGGTTGATGTAGCTGATCGACCCGGTCGGCGGCACCGCCTGGAGGTTCTGGTTGTAGATGCCGTGCTCCATGACCGAGGCACGCAGCTCGCGCCAGTCGTCCTGGGTCGGGATGTGCACGCCGGCGTCGGCGAACAGCTGTGCCACCCGTGCCGTCGCCGGCTTCCACTCGGCGTCGGTGTACTTGTCGAAGTACTCGCCGCTGGCGTACGTCGACGTCGCGAAGCTGCCGAACGCACGGCCACGCTCGATCGCGAGCCGGTTCGACGCCGCGATCGCGTGGTAGGCGACCGTGTAGAAGTAGATGTTCGTGAAGTCGATGCCCTCGTCGGACCCGTAGAAGATGCGCTCGCGGGCGAGGTAGCCGTGCAGGTTCATCTGCCCGAGGCCGATCGCATGGCCGGCCTCGTTGGCCCGCTTGATCGACGGCACGGACTCGATGCTGGTCTGGTCCGACACCGCGGTCAGGGCCCGGATCGCCGTGTCGATCGTGCGACCGAAGTCGGGCGAGTCCATCGTCTTGGCGATGTTCAGCGACCCGAGGTTGCACGAGATGTCCCGGCCGACGTGGTCGTAGGACAGGTCCTCGTGGAACGTCGAGGCGGTCGAGACCTGCAGGATCTCCGAGCACAGGTTCGAGTGCGTGATACGACCCTCGATCGGGTTCGCCCGGTTCACCGTGTCCTCGAACATGACGTACGGGTACCCGGACTCGAACTGCAGCTCGGCGATCGTCTGGAAGAAGTCGCGGGCCTTGATCGTGGTCCTGCGGATCCGGTCGTCGGCGACGAGCTCGTCGTACTTCTCGGTGATCGAGATGTCGGCGAACGGCTTGCCGTAGATGCGCTCGACGTCGTACGGGGAGAACAGGTGCATGTCGGCGTTCTTCTTCGCCAGCTCGAACGTGACGTCCGGGATGACCACGCCGAGCGAGAGCGTCTTGATGCGGATCTTCTCGTCCGCGTTCTCCCGCTTGGTGTCGAGGAACCGCATGATGTCGGGGTGGTGCGCGTGCAGGTACACGGCACCGGCGCCCTGGCGCGCCCCGAGCTGGTTGGCGTAGGAGAACGAGTCCTCCAGCAGCTTCATCACGGGGATGACGCCCGAGGACTGGTTCTCGATGTGCTTGATCGGCGCGCCGTGCTCACGCACGTTGCTCAGCAGCAGGGCGACGCCGCCGCCACGCTTGGACAGCTGCAGGGCCGAGTTGATGCCGCGCGCGATGGACTCCATGTTGTCCTCGATGCGCAGCAGGAAGCACGACACGGGCTCGCCGCGCTGCGCCTTGCCGACGTTGAGGAACGTGGGCGTCGCGGGCTGGAAGCGTCCGGCGATGACCTCGTCGACGATGTCGCGGGCCGTGGCCTCGTCGCCGTCGGCCAGGCCGAGAGCCACCATCGAGACGCGGTCCTCGAAGCGCTCCAGGTACTTCTTGCCGTCGAACGTCTTGAGCGTGTACGAGGTGTAGTACTTGAACGCGCCGAGGAACGAGTCGAAGCGGAACCCGGCGGCGTAGCACCGCTGGAAGAGCTCCTTGATGAAGGTCCGCGAGTACTTCGCGAGCACCGTCGGGTCGTAGTACTTGTTGTCGACCAGGTAGTCGAGCTTGGCGTCGAGCGTGTCGAACTCGATCGTGTTGGGCAGCACGTGCTGGCGGAAGTACGCCGCCGCCGCCTCGCGGTCCTTGTCGAACTGGATCTCACCGTCCGGTCCGTACAGGTTCAGCATGGCGTTGAGCGCGTGGTAGTCCAGCTCGGCCTGCTGCGACGGGACCTGCACGGCCTCCGGCTGCGCGGCCCCGGACGTGGTGCTCACGCCGAGATCAGTGACTGTCGTTGCCAAAATCGTCCCCATCCGTCTCGGACGCGCTGGGCGTCCTCGGTCGTGCCGAGCAGCTCGAAGGCGTACAGGTACGGGACCCGGCACTTCGCCGCGATGATGTCGCCGGCGATGCAGTAGGCAGCGCCGAAGTTGGTGTTGCCCGCGGCGATGACGCCACGGATCAGTGACCGGTTGTGCACGTCGTTCAGGAACTTGCGGACCTGCCGGGGCACGGCTCCGCCCTCGTTGCCCCCGCCGTAGGTGGGGACCATGAGGACGTAGGGTTCGTCGACCCTCAGGAAGCCGTCGGCCGGACGCAGGGGGATGCGGTGCACGCTCGTGCCCTGCTCCTCGAGACCGAGGCGCTGCACGAAACGGTGCGTGTTCTCCGAGACGCTGGAGAAGTAGACGAGCGAGCTCATGTCGCCCTCCCCCTCGGGACGTGCGGTGGTGCCGGCCCGGTCGCGGAGCGGGGTCCGCGGCCGGGCCGGAGATTCTCAGGCCGAGACGGCCTGCTGCGCCGCGACGGCGCTGATCTGGTCGGGACGGAAGCCCGACCAGTGCGTGTCGCCGGCGACGACGACCGGGGCCTGGAGGTACCCGAGGCCGCGGACCATCTCGAGGGCGGCGGCGTCCTCGGTGATGTCCACGACGGTGTACTCGACGCCCTTGCGGTCCAGGGCCCGGTAGGTCGCATCGCACTGCACGCAGGCCGGCTTGCTGTAGACCGTGACGCTCATGTCGTACTCCCCTGTCTCGCCACCCTGGGCGGTCGTCCGATGTCCGGTGAAGACTGTGTCGGCAGTCCGCCGGAGCTGCGTCGGACCGGCCTGCGGAGCCTCCTGCGAGGCCCCTCACCTGGAACGACACCGGTGGAACTACGCCGATGTGATTCAGTCCGGAGCCTGTGGCCCCGGCGTGCTCCAAACACTACACCTAGTGTCTGCCGCGCGCTCTCCCACGACATGTTGTGTTCACAACGGTGTGATTCCGCCCGTGGGATTCGTCCGTTTCGACGACTTCGGGCCTCTCGGCCGGGCCGCCACGACCATCGTCCCACCCGACCCCGACACGGTGGTCGTCCACCGCTGTGTGCACCGGTCGAGGGTCCTGCGAGGCTTGGGACGACGCCGCGGCGACGCCGTCGTCCACACCCGTGGACGACCGCTGTCCACAAGGTGTGGACGCCTCCGCGCGACGCCCGCCGGACGTCCCGGGAGGGCGTCGGCGACCCCGCAGGGTGATGTCTCAGATCTTCCTCACACGACGACGCGCCCGGCGTGTCGAGCACGTCGGGCGCGTCGGTCGGACCGGTCGGTCCGTGAGGTCCGGCCGTGGCAGGCGGGCCGGTCGGACCGGTGCCCGCCGGCGTGGTCAGTCCTGCGGACCGGCCTCGTACACGGCGGGGAGACGGCCGCTGCGCGCGAGCCGCGCGTACCAGTACGCCGAGTCCTTCCAGGTGCGCTCCCCCGTCGGGTAGTCGACGTGGAGCATCCCGAAGCGCTTGGAGTAGCCGTAGGCCCACTCGAAGTTGTCCATGAGGGACCACGCGAAGTAGCCGCGCACGTCCGCCCCGGCGGCGATCGCCTCGCCGACGGCGGCCACGTGGTCGCGCAGGTACGCCACGCGCGCGAGGTCGTGGACCCGCTGGATGCCGAGCGCGGGGTCCTCGACGACCTCGTCGGTGAACGACGCACCGTTCTCGGTGACGGCCAGCGGCAGGCCCGGGTAGGCGCGGTGCAGGTCGAGGAGCAGCTCCGTCAGGCCGGCGGGCTCCACGTTCCACCCCATCGCGGTGTGCGGGCCCGGCTGCGGCAGGAACTCCACGTCGTCCGCCGCGACCCACGGGGACGCCGCCGTCGTCTTGTGGCCGTCGGCGCGCACCGGCTGGCCCTCGCCCGAGAACCGGCCGACCCGGGTGGTCGAGTAGTAGTTGACGCCGAGCACGTCGAGCGGCCGGCGCGTGATCTCGAGGTCGCCGTCCAGGACGAACGACCAGTCGGACACGCTCGCGGTGTCGGCCAGGACGTCGGCCGGGTACGCGCCGTCGAGCAGCGGACCGAGGAACACGCGGTTGGCGAGGCCGTCGATCTGGCGCACGGCGTCGGCGTCCGCCTCGGAACCGGTGGCGGCCCGCAGCACGTGCAGATTGAGCGTGATGGAGCACCTGGCGTCCGGCAGGACCTCGCGGATCGCCTGCACGGCGAGCCCGTGCGCCAGGTTGAGGTGGTGCACGGCGGCGAGCGCCGACGCCGGCTCGGTGCGGCCGGGGGCGTGCACGCCCGACGCGTAGCCCAGGTAGGCGGAGCACCAGGGCTCGTTGAGGGTGGTCCAGACCTCGACGCGGTCGCCGAGCTCGGTGGCCATCGCACGGGCGTACTCGGCGAACGCGTAGGCGGTGTCGCGGTTGGTCCAGCCGCCGGCGTCCTCCAGCTCCTGGGGGAGGTCCCAGTGGTAGAGCGTGACGAACGGGGTGATGCCCCGGGCGCGCAGAGCGTCGAGGAGGGTGCGGTAGAACTCGACGCCCTCGGGGTTGAGGGGGCCGCTGCCGCCCGGCTGCACCCGCGACCAGGAGATCGACAGGCGGTAGCCGCCGACGCCGAGCCGGTCGAGGTGGTCGACGTCCTCGGCCCACCGGTGGTAGTGGTCGCAGGCCACGTCGCCGGTGTCACCGCCCTGGACGGCACCGGGGACCCGGGAGAGGGTGTCCCAGATCGAGGGGCCGCGACCGCCCTCGGCGGCGGCTCCCTCGATCTGGTAGGCCGCGGTGGCGGTGCCCCAGAGGAAGTCGTCGGGGAAGGTCCCGGCGAAGGGGGCCGGGGTCTCGACGCCGGTTGCGCGGCTCTCGGTGGTGCTCATCGGTGGTCTACCTCCGTAGGGGTCGGTCGGCGCGAGCGGCGTCGCGCGCTCAGTCGTGGGAGCGAACCCACGAATCGATTCGATCGTAACGTGCGGGCAGGTCGCGGATCCAGCCTCGGACCGGTGTCGGCGCGGTGGGTCCCGTGGACCGGGACTCAGAGCGTGATCGTCACCGAGCCGGCTCCCGTTGCCGACGTCGTCGACGTCGCCGGTGCACCGGCCCGCACCGACCACGCACCTGGCGCGTCCTCGGTGGACACCACGACCTCGCCGCCGTCCCGCCGGACCCGGAAGGCCACGACGGTGTCGCCGTCCCCCGTCGGGATCTCGGTGACGTCGTCGTACCCGTCCGGGATCTCGACGAGCCGCAGCTCCACGCCGTCCGCCCAGGCGTAGTCCGGCCGGTCCGTGCGCGCGCCCACCGGGAGCACCGTCCCCGGGCGCACGTACAGCGGGAGCGAGTGCACGTCGTGACGCTCCGTGACCCAGCGCGGCCCCACCACCTGCTCGCCGCTGATCAGCGAGGTCCAGGTGCCCTCGGGCACGTAGACCTCCACCGTCCCGTCCGCGGTGAAGACCGGCGCGACCAGCAGCGACCCACCGAGCATGTACTGGGTGTCGATGCCGAACGTGCTGCGGTCCTGCGGGAACTCCAGCACCATCGGCCGCATCAGCGGTGTCCCCGCCGCCGTCACCTCGCGGGCGGCCTGCGCCAGGTAGGGCATGAGCCGCATCTTCAGGTGGGTGAACTCCCGCGCGACGTCCACGGCCTCCTCGTCGAAGGCCCACGGCACGCGGTACGACGTCGACCCGTGCAGCCGGGAGTGCGACGACAGCAGCCCGAAGGCGAGCCACCGCTTGAACACGTCCGCGTCCGGCGTGCCCTCGAAGCCGCCGATGTCGTGGCTCCAGTACCCGAAGCCCGACATCGCCAGGGACAACCCGCCCCGCAGCGTCTCCGCCATCGAGGAGAACATCGAGTCGCAGTCGCCGCCCCAGTGCACGGGCATCGTCTGCCCGCCCGTCGTGGCCGAGCGGGCGAACAGGACCGCCTCGCCCGTGCCGCGCCGCCGCTCCAGCAGCCCGAAGACCGCCTCGTTGTAGGCCTGGGCGTAGTAGTTGTGCATGCGCTGCGGGTCCGACCCGTCGAACCAGACGACGTCGTCGACCGGGATGCGCTCGCCGAAGTCCGTCTTGAAGCTGTCCACGCCCTGGTCCAGCAGGCGCTCCAGGTGACCGAGGTACCACGCGGTCGCGTCCGGGTTGGTGAAGTCCACCAGGCCCATGCCGGCCTGCCACATGTCCCACTGCCACGTGCCGCCGTCGGCGGTGCGCAGCAGGTAGCCGCGGGCCGCGGCCTCGGCGAACAGGGGCGAGCGCTGCGCGATGTACGGGTTGATCCAGACGCAGACCTTCAGGCCGCGGTCGTGCAGCCGGGCCAGCATGCCCTCCGGGTCCGGGAACGTGCGCGGGTCCCAGGTGAAGTCGCACCACTGGTACTCGCGCATCCAGAAGCAGTCGAAGTGGAAGACGCTCAGCGGCAGGTCGCGCTCCGCCATCCCGTCGATGAACGAGGTCACCGTCTTCTCGTCGTAGTCGGTGGTGAACGACGTCGAGAGCCACAGCCCGTACGACCAGGCGGGCACCTGCGGCGGGCGTCCCGTCAGCGCGGTGTACCGGTCCAGCACCTCCTTCGGCGTCGGGCCGGCGATGACGTGGTACGTGAGGTTCTGGCCGGGCACCGAGAGCTGGACGCGCGAGTTGACCTCGGAGGCGACCTCGAGCGAGACCTTCTCCGGATGGTCGACGAAGACGCCGTAGCCGGCGCTGGTGACGTAGAACGGGACGTTCTTGTAGGCGAGCTCGCTGGAGGTGCCGCCGTCGGCGTTCCAGACGTCGATCTCCTGACCGTTCTTGACGAACGGGCCGAACCGCTCCCCCAGCCCGTAGACGCGCTCGCCCGGCGCCAGCGTCAGCTGTTCGTGCATCCAGCTGCCCCCGGCCACGGAGCTCACCGAGGCCACCGACTTCGGCAGCGACGACGTGACGACCCGCCCGGCGTGCTCGAAGTCCACCTGCCAGGGTCCGGTGCGGTGGACCCGCACGGTCAGCGCTCCCGTCTCGAGGACGCCCGCCGACTCGTCCACCTTGACCACCGGGCGGAACCCCTCGCGGGCGTGCAGGGCGAAGTCCGGGCCCCGGTGCACGCCGCCGCTGTGGTGCTCCACGCGCACGGTGACGACGCCGGGCGCCGGCGAGGAGTAGGTGAGCGTGAGCATCGGCCGGTTGAGCGTGTCACCGCGGTGCCGGATCACGCTCGTCGGCGCGTAGACGGTCATCGTGCCCGCGGCCTCGTCGACGCGGACGTCGTCCACCTCGACCGCGTAGAGCGGCACGAGCCCCGGGCGGGACATCCAGTAGCCGTCGGTGAACTTCATCGTGGGGTCGCCTTCTTGTCGAGGTCGCTGAGGACGCGGTGCGGTCGGGGGTGGTGGTGCGCGCACCGGCACGCACGAAACGTTTCGAACCGTGGGCGCGACGGACGCGGGGGGTGCGGCGGGCTCATCGCCCCGCCGTCCCGACCCGGTCGTCCAGCACGACGACACCGCCGGCCGGGACCTCGACCAGGTCCCCGCAGCGCGCACCGGTGAGGAGGTCGGTCCGGGCGCCGGGCACCGGCACGCTCACCGGCAGGTCCGTGTGGTTGAGCACGAAGGTCGCCGTACCGCGACGCACCGCCTCCACCCCCGGCAGGTCCGCCACGGCAGGCAGGACGCCGCCCACCCCGGCGCCGTCGAGGACCTCGCCCAGCACACGGCCGAGCAGCTGCTCGTCCGGGACGCAGCCCAGGTACCAGGCCTGCCCGCCGCCCGGCGGCACACGACGGGTCAGCGCCGGCCCGCCGTCCAGGTGCCCGCCGACGAACGTGGCCAGCACCTCGGCGCCGTCGGACCGCAGGAGCTCCCCGAACGTCGTGGCCCGACCCGGGGAACCGTCCGGGCACGCCGCGTCGAGCAGGGCCTGCAGCGGTGCGGCGAGCCGCAGCTCGACGCCGGCGTGGGGCAGCGGCACCCACTCCTCCCCGCTGACGCCCAGCACGTCGCGCAGCAGCGCCGGGAACCGTCCCTGGCGCACGTGCGCGTTCTCGTCGGCGACACCGCTGAACGGCCCGACCACGACGCTCGCACCCCGGTCGACGGCGTCCTCGACCCGGCGGGCCGCCGTCTTCGTCACCAGGTACGACTGCGGGACCAGGACGACGTCGTAGCCGTCGAGGTCGGCGCCCGGCGCGGCGAGGTCCACCGCGACGCCCGCCTGCCACAGCGGGCGGTACCAGGCCCTGAGCTGGTCCAGCACTCCGAGCCGCACCGTGGGGCGGGCCTGCTCCTCGGCGGCCCACCACGACGCCCAGTCGAAGAGCATCACGACGCGCGCCTCGACGCGGCCGCCCACGACCGACCGCAGCCGGTGCAGGTCCGCGCCGAGCCGCCGCACCCCGGCGTGCACCCGCGTGTCCGCCCCGGCGTGGGGCAGCATCGCCGAGTGGAACCTCTCGGCGCCGGCGCGCGAGGCCCGCCACTGGAAGAAGCAGACGCCGTCGGCGCCGCGGGCGACGGCCTGCAGCGACTCGCGCCGCGCACGCTCCGGGCTCTTGGGCGGGTTGTGCGCCCGCCAGCTCACCGCGGCGGTCGCCTGCTCCATGAGCATCCACGGTCGCCCGTCACCGAGGGAGCGCATGAGGTCCTGCACCAGGCCGGAGTCGGCCGGGGCCCAGGGGTCGGTCGGGTCGGGGTACTGGTCGTCGGCGACGACGTCGAGCTCCGGTGCCCACGACCAGTAGTCCACCAGGGGGAAGAACCCCATGAAGTTGGTGGTGACGGGCCGCACCGGGTCGACGGCGCGGATCAGGTCGCGCTGCTCGCGGTACAGCTCGAGCAGGAGGTCCGACGAGTAGCGGCGGAAGTCCAGCGCCTGCGTCGGGTTGACGTGGTACACCGTGCGCCGCGGCGGCAGGATCTCCTCGAACGCTCCGTAGTGCTGGGACCAGACCGTGGTGCCCCACGCCTCGTTCAGCGCCCCGATCGAGCCGTACCGCTCCTGGAGCCAGACCCGGAACCGCGCGGCGGACTCGTCCCCGAAGCAGACCTGGCCGAACTCGTTGCCGACGTGCCACATGCGCACGGCCGCGTGGCCGGCGTACCGGGCGACGAGGTCGCGGGTGACCGCGAGCGCGCTGTCGCGGTACACCGAGGAGGCCGGGGAGAAGTGGTTGCGCGACCCGGCGACCAGGCGCACCCCGTCGGCGTCGACCGGCAGCGTGTCGGGATGCCGGTGGCCCAGCCAGGCGGGCGGCGACGCGGTCGGCGTGGCGAGGTCGACGGCGACGCCCTGCGCGTGCAGCACGTCGAGCACCTCGTCCAGCCAGGCGAAGTCCCGCACACCGGGCGCCGGCTCGTAGCGCGCCCAGGAGAACACCCCGACGGTCACCAGGTTGACCCCGGCCTCGCGCATCAGGCGGGCGTCCTCACGCCACACGTCGGGGGTCCACTGCTCAGGGTTGTAGTCGCCGCCGTACAGGATCCCGAGATCGTGCGTCAGCGCGGCGAACCGGTCCGCCGGGACCGCCACGGGCTCCGTGGCACCCGCCGCGACGGCGCTCGCCGCGACGTCGTCCGTGCTCGGCACCGTCGCCTCCCTGTTCGATCAGCGGCCCCGCAGGACCGCACGTGGCTCGCGCCTCGGGGACCTCCGCCTCGCTGCGGCGGCCGTGCGTGACACCGTTCTGACCGGTCACTGTCGAAGCGCTTCGAACACGCTAGCCTGAGCCGATGCCAGGTGTCCAGCGCCGCCATCCGTCGCCCACCGAAGATCACCCGAGGGACGATCTGCACGTCCTACGCTACGACCGACCGGCGGCGAAGTGGGTCGAAGCGCTTCCGGTGGGCAACGGCCACCGCGGCGCCATGTGCGCCGGACGTCCCGGCACCGAGCACCTCTGGCTCAACGACGGCACGGCCTGGTCCGGGACGGCGGACCAGGACCCGCTGGCCGGGGTGCGCGCTCGCGGTGCGGCGCACCTCGACGCCGTGCGGGCCGCCGTGGCCGACGGCGACGTACGGTCCGCCGAGCGACTCCTGGCCCAGATGCAGACACCGTGGACGCAGGCGTACCTGCCGCTGGCCGAGACCGACGTCGCGGTGGTCGCCGCCGCCTCCGACGTCGACACCACCGGGGCCACCGGGGCCACCGGGCGGGCCGACACCCGACGGCACCTGGACCTGCGCACCGCGGTCGCCACCCATTGGTGGTCCGGCCCCGGCACCGGGGACGTCGTCGTCGAGACGTGGGCGGACGCCCGTGGCGGCGCCGTCGTGCACACCGTCCGCGCCGAGCGGCCGGTGCGGCTCACGGTGCGGGTCACCAGCCTGCTGCGCCCGGCCGTGCCCGACCCGGCCGCACCCTCGGGCGCGCGGGCGAGCGTGCCGGCGCCCGTGACCCTGCTGCACCGCGTCGAGCTCCCGGTGGACGTCCCGCCCGACCACGCGCCGCACTCCGGCGGCATCCGCTACGACGCGGCGCGCGCCCGCACGGGCACGGTCGCCGTGCGGGCGGTCGGCGACCCCGCGGCCGTCGTCAGCGACGGCGTCCTGCGCACCGGTGCCGCCACGGACCACGTCCTGCTGTTCGCCACCGCCACCACCGACCCGCCCGGCCCTGCGCCGGCCGCGACCGCCGCCGAACGCCTGCGGGCCCAGCTCGACGTGGCGTCCGGTCCCGGCGGGACGGTCGAGGTCCGCGAGCGCCTGCGGGCCGCGCACGTGGCCGAGCACCGCCGGCTGTACGACCGCGCCGAGCTGGTGCTGCCGTCACCGCCGGGCGCCGCCGCGCTGACGACGGACGCACGCGTCGTGGCCGCCGAGCGCCGTGAGGATCCCGGCCTGGCCGCGCTGGCGTTCCACCACGGCCGCTACCTGTTGATCTCCTCCTCCCGCCCGGGCGGGCTGCCCGCCACCCTGCAGGGGCTGTGGAACCCGTGGCTGCCGGGGCCGTGGAGCAGCGCGTACACGCTGAACATCAACCTGCAGATGGCCTACTGGGCGGCGGAGTCGACGGGGCTCGCCGAGTGCCACGAGCCGCTGCTGGACCAGGTGCGTCGGACGGCCGCGGGGCCGGGGGCCGAGGTGGCGCGCGAGCTGTACGGCACCCGCGGCTGGGTCGCCCACCACAACGCGGACGCGTGGGGGCACGCCGCACCGGTGGGCGCGGGCGTCGGGGACGCCTCCTGGTCGGCGTGGTCGATGGGCGGGCTGTGGCTGTCCCAGCACCTGGTCGAGCACGCGCGCTTCTGCCCGGACGAGCGGTCGCAGGTCGCGGCGCTGCGCGAGGCGTGGCCGGTGCTGCAGGGGGCGGCCCTGTTCACGCTCGACTGGGTGTGCACGGCGACCGACGACGACGGCGTCCTGCACGCCTGGACGAGCCCGTCGACGTCGCCGGAGAACCGGTTCGTCGCACCCGACGGGCGACCGGCCGCGGTGACGGTCAGCGCCACGATGGACGTGTTCCTGGTCCGCCGGCTCGCCGACGCGTGCCGGGAGGCGGCGGCGGAGCTCGGGCTCGACGTGCCGTGGACGGCGGAGCTGGCACGTGTGGCGGCGGCGCTGCCGGACCCTCGCCCGGGGCCCCGCGGAGAGCTGGCGGAGTGGGCCGCCGACCTGACCGAGGCGGAGCCGGAGCACCGTCATCTCTCGCACCTGGTGGGGCTCTACCCGCTCGGCACCGTGGACCCCGCGACGACGCCTCACCTCGCCGCGGCGGCGCGGCGCACCCTGGACCTGCGCGGGCGGGAGTCGACGGGCTGGTCGCTCGCCTGGCGGCTGGCCCTCTGGGCGCGCCTCGGCGAGGGGTCCCGCGCGCACGAGCAGGTGCTCCTGGCGCTGCGCCCCGCCGCCGACGGCCTCGGGCACCGCGGCGGGCTGTACCCGAACCTGTTCAGCGCTCATCCCCCTTTCCAGCTCGACGGGAGCTGCGGGCTGACGGCGGGCATCGCGGAGCTGCTGCTGCGGTCGCGCCGTGACGCGGACGGCGTCGTGCACCTGGACGTGCTGCCCGCGCTGCCCCCGGCCTGGCCCCAGGGGCAGGTCAGCGGGCTGCGGATCCCGGGCGGGGCCCGGGTGGACGTCGCGTGGCACGACGCCCGGATCACCCACCTGACGCTCCACGGTGCCGGCCGGGAGGTCGAGGTCGCGCTCCGCGCCGGCGGCCCGCCGCCCCTCCCGACGGCGCCGGGTCCGGGACGTGGTCGCGCCGAGCGGGACGGTTCGACGCGGTTCCGGGTGGGTCCGGGAGATATCTTGGCCATCGACCCGAGCATCCTGACGCCCCCGCACGCCGGACGTCACTCACCGAGGAGCTGACACGTGCCCACCATCGACGACGTCGCGAAGGCGGCCGGAGTGTCCGCGTCGACCGTCTCGTACGTCCTGTCCGGCAAGCGCTCGATCTCGGCGCCGACGCGCAAGCGTGTGGAGCAGGCGATCGCCGACCTCGGCTACCGCCCGCACGCCGGGGCCCGCGCCCTCGCCTCGAGCCGGACCAACGTCATCGGGCTCATGGTGCCGCTGCGGGCGGGTGTCGACGTGTCGGTCGTCATGCAGTTCGTCACCGGCGTGGTGACGCAGGCCCGCACGGCCGACCACGACGTCCTGCTGCTGACGCAGGACGACGCGGGCGGGCTGGAGCGCGTGGCCGCGGGGTCCATGGTGGACGCGATCGTCGTGATGGACGTCGAGGCCGCCGACCCGCGCATCCCGGTGCTGCGCGGCCTGCGTCAGCCGACGGTGCTGATCGGCCTGCCGCGGGATCCTGCCGGGCTGAGCTGCGTGGACCTCGACTTCGAGACCGCGGGGCGGCTGGGGGCCGCGCACCTGGCCGACGAGGGGCACCGCGAGATCGCGCTCCTCGGCCCGCCGCCGGAGGTCATGGCGCGGCACACCTCCTACGCCGACCGGGTGGTGCGCGGCTACCGCCGCACGTGCGAGGAGCGGTCGCTGGTCGGCGAGGTCGAGGCCTGCGAGACGACGCCCGAGGGTGCCCGCCGGGCGGTCGACGCGGTCCTGGACCGGGCTCCGGGCACGACGGGCTTCCTCGTCCACAACGAGCGCGCCCTGCCCCACGTGCTGGGTCGGCTGGCCGACCTGGGGCGCCCGGTGCCGGACGCGACCGCCGTGGTGGCGATCTGCCCGAGCTCGGTGGCGACCGCGCAGGCGGTGCCCCTGCCGAGCATCGACATCCCCGGCGAGGTCATCGGCGGCGTCGCCGTCGACATGGTCCTGGCCCGGCTCGATGGCGCGCGACCTGCGGAGTCACGTCTCCTGGCGCCGGTCCTGACGGTCCGCGGGAGCACGTCGGGCCGGTGACGGCCGCCGCCCCCGGCCCGGCCGACACGGCCGGGTAACGATCCGTCCCACCCGGGCACGGATCTGCCGGACAACGTTGCGCGACGGCACCCTGCGGTGATATCAATTTCGAAGCGCTTCGACAATGCCCGTCGAAGCGCGGACCATCACGAGGGAGTGACAGGTGAGCCTCACCCAGGGAACGCCCGCGGCGACGCAGGCGGCGACCACCGCGGTCGCACCCGAGGACGTCGGACGTCAGGAGCCCCGTCAGCGGCGCAGACGACGCCGCGGTGGCGCGACCACCAGCTCGAGGTCGTCCAAGACGATGTTCCTGCTGATCCTCCCGTTCCTGATCCTGATCTTCCTCTTCTCGTACCTGCCGCTCGCCGGCTGGGCGACCGCGTTCTACGACTACCGCCCCGCCCTCGGGATCGCCGGGAGCGACTTCGTCGGCCTCCAGTGGTTCGAGATGCTGGTGTCCTCCCCGACGCAGATGCGACAGATCGGCCAGGTGCTCACGAACACCCTGGCGATGAGCTTCCTGGGCTTCGCGACGTCGCTGCTGCCGGTGTTCTTCGCGATGCTGCTCAACGAGATCCGGGCCCCGTGGTTCCGCAACGCCGTGCAGACCCTCACGACGCTGCCGAACTTCATCTCGTGGGTGCTCGTCTACATGATCGCGTTCTCGCTGTTCTCGACCACCGGTCTGGTCAACTCCGTGCTCGGCGACTGGGGCCTCATCACGGCCCCGATCAAGTTCCTCGACACCGACCAGCACGTGTGGCTGACGATGCTGCTGTGGAGCCTGTGGAAGGGGCTCGGGTGGGGCGCCATCATGTACCTCGCCGCCATCACCTCGATCGACCCGGCGCTCTACGAGTCCGCCAGGATCGACGGCGCGAACCGCTTCCAGATCATGCGGTTCATCACCTTCCCGCACCTGATGCCCACCTACGTCGTCCTGCTCGTGCTCTCGATCGCGAACATGCTCAACAACGGGATGGAGCAGTACTTCGTGTTCCAGAACGCCTTCAACAAGGAGTACATCCAGGTGCTGGACCTGTACGTCTACAACATCGGGATCACGGGCAACAGCCTGTCGATGGCCACGGCGCTGGGCATGCTCAAGAGCCTGATCTCCGTCATCCTGCTCGTCTCGGCCAACGCGATCGCCAAGCGCGCCCGCGGGCAGTCGATCATCTGAGGCCGGGGAGCACACCATGCCTTCGACGACGAAGAAGAAGAAGACGTCCTCCTCGAAGCCGCGGCCCAGCCGCGGCGACATCCCGTTCGAGATCGTCAACTACCTGGGGTTCCTGCTGTTCGCGCTGCTGTGCGCGTACCCCTTCTACTACCTGATCATCAACTCGGTCAGCGCCAACGACCTCAGCGCGCTGGGCCAGGTCCGGCTGTGGCCCGAGGGGCTGCACCTGTCGAACTACGAGCAGGTGCTGGCGCTCGACGGCATGACCGCCGCCACCGTCGTCTCGGTGGCCCGGACCGTCATCGGCACGGCCTGCACGGTGCTGGCCTCGGCGTTCCTCGGGTTCATGTTCACCCAGGACCGGCTGTGGAAGCGGTCGCTGTGGTACCGGCTGACCATCTTCACGATGTACTTCAGCGCCGGCCTCATCCCGCTGTACCTGACGATGAAGTCGCTGGGTCTGACCAACTCGTTCTGGGTGTACATCATCCCGTTGATCGTGCAGCCGTTCAACATCATCCTCGTCAAGACGTACGTCGAGGCGATGCCGGCGTCGCTCCAGGAGGCCGCCGAGATCGACGGCGCGAGCACGCTGCGCATCTTCTTCCGGATCATCCTGCCGAACATGACGCCCATCCTCGCCACGGTGGCGATCTTCACCGCCGTGTCGCAGTGGAACTCGTTCCAGGACACCTTGCTGTACATCACCGACCAGAAGCTGTACTCGCTGCAGTACCTGCTCTACACCTACACCAACCAGGCGAGCAGCCTCGCCCAGGCGGCCCAGAACGCCCAGGGCAACCTCGGGTCCATCGTGTCGGCGGCCACCACGCAGACCCCGACGTCCATCCGCATGACGGTCGCCGTGCTCGTGGTGCTGCCGATCATCTTCATCTACCCGCTGTTCCAACGCTATTTCGTCAAGGGCATCATGCTCGGCGCGGTCAAGGGCTGACCTCGCACCATCGAAACACGAAGGGGTGTCATGAAATCCAGGAAGGCTGCGGCCGTTCTGCTCGCGCCGCTCATGGGAGCGCTTGCGCTCACGGCCTGCACGAGTCCGGAGGCCGAGGAGGACGCCACGCCGGTCGACGTCGCCCAGGACTGGTCGACCGCGGAGCCGATCACCGTGGACGTCTACGACTCGCTCGCGAACTACATGGGGACCCAGGGCGGCTGGTTCGGCAAGGTCGTCAAGGACAAGTTCAACATGGAGCTGAACATCATCGCCCCCAACGTCGCGGGCGGAGGTGACACCCTGTACAACACCCGCGTCTCCGGCGGCGACCTGGGCGACCTCGTCGTCGTCAGCAAGGGCCAGCAGATGGACGAGCTCGTCGAGGGCGGGCTGCTCCTGGACGCCTCGAACTACTACGAGTCCATGGCGAACGTCCAGCCGTTCGACGCCGCGGTCGAGTACCTGAACGACGGCAAGGACGGCGTCTACGGCTTCCCGACGGCGGTGTCCTCGATCAAGCCGACCGACCCGTCGGAGGGTCTCGAGCCGACGTTCGGCCCGTACCTGCGCTGGGACCTCTACGCCGAGGCCGGCTACCCGGAGATCGGCACCCTCGAGGACCTCCTGCCCGTCCTGAAGGACATGCAGGACGCCCAGCCCGAGGCCGACAACGGCCAGAAGGCGTACGCCGTCTCCCTGTTCAAGGACTGGGACGGCAACATGATGGTGATGGGCAAGCAGCCCACCACCCTGTACGGCTACGACGAGCTCGGCTTCGTGCTCGCCAAGGCCGACGGCAGCGACTACCAGAGCGTCATCGACTCCGACTCGGAGTACGTGCGCGCCCTGAAGTTCTACTTCGACGCCAACCAGATGGGCCTGGTCGACCCGGAGTCGACGACCCAGAACTACGACACGATGTTCACCAAGTACCAGAACGGCCAGGTGCTGCTGTCCTGGTGGCCGTGGCTGGGGCAGTCGGCCTACAACACCACCGAGAACATGGACGCCGGCAAGGGCTTCATGCTCGCGCCGATGGCCGACCAGGAGATCTTCTCCTACGGGGCCAAGGTCTACGGCGACAACACGATGCTCGGCATCGGCCACGACGCCGAGGACCCGGCACGTCTCGCCGCCTTCATCGACTGGCTGTACTCGCCCGAGGGCGTCAACCTCAACTCCTCGCAGACCGGCGCCGCGCCGGGACCGGAGGGCCTGACCTGGGAGCTCGGCGACGGCGGCGAGCCCGCCCTCACCGAGTTCGGCACCCAGGCGTTCCTCGAGGGCGGCGCGGACGTGCCCGCCGACTGGGGCGGCGGCGCGTACACGGACGGCGTCTCGGCACTCAACGTCTCGACCGTCCTGCCCAAGGACGTCAACCCGGACACGGAGTTCCCGTACAACTACACGTTCTGGCCGAGCTACCAGGAGACGGTCGCGAACCCGCTCACGGAGGACTGGAGCGGTCAGATGGGCGACGCCGCCTCGACGATGGAGTATCTCGAGGCCAACGACCAGCTGCTCGTGGCACCGGGTGCGAGCTACGCGGCCCCTGCCGACAGCGGCGAGATCGAGACGATCCGCAGCCAGGTCAAGGCCAGCATCATCGAGCACTCCTGGAAGATGGTGTTCGCCGAGGACGAGGCCGAGTTCGACTCGCTCCTGGCGTCCATGCAGGAGACGGCGAACGGTCTCGGCTACGAGACCGTCCTGGACTTCGACATGTCGAACGCCGAGGACCAGAACACCGAGCGCGAGGCCGTGGCGGCCGAGTTCGGCTGACCGGTCGTCGGCTGAGCGGTCGTCGGCTGAGCGGTCGTCGGGTGAGCGGTCGTCGGGTGAGCGGGGCCCTCGCCCCGCTCACCCGGACCGGGACACGGCAGACCGAAGGGCCTGGGCGATCCGCCCAGGCCCTTCGTCGTCCCGTGATCAGGGTGGTCAGGAGGCGTGCCACCGTGCCGTCCCGGCGTTCACTCCCCCGAGTGGGGGCTGATCGGCTCGAGCTCGGAGGGGTCGGCCTGACGTCGGCGGAACACGCTGTGCAGGATGAACGCGCTCACGTACGCCCCGAACGAGAAGCCGATCGTCGCCACGACGAAGGTCACCTGCGGCACCGCGAACATCAGGGCGCCGACACCGACGGGCAGCAGCACGAGCCCCGCCGTCCGGGCCGGTTCGACCAGCGGGAGCAGCAGCGCGTTGCGCACCGTGCGTCGCAGCGGCGCGTCGAACCACGCGACGAGTGCGAGCCCGTGCAGCACGGCCGCGCCGACGTAGCACGTGGCGACGACCGACAGCGCCCCGGCGACCGCCGTGAGGCTCCCGTCCATCGTGAACCAGAAGACCGCGCTGAACAGCAGCATCGCGGCCGGGATCCCCAGCACCGCGAGGACGGCGCTCCCCCGCCACAGGTTGGTCCGCAGGGCGCGCAGGTACCCGCGCACCAGGTCGCCCCGCTCGTCGTCGGCGTAGCGCAGGGTCACCTCGTACAGAGCCGCGGTGGCCGCCCCGATCGTGACGACGGGCAAGCACGTGACGAGGTACAGGACGTTGAGGACGACGAAGAGGACGAAGGTGGTGATCCCCTGGACGTTGCGACCGTTCGGGTCGATGCTCATGGCGTCGGCTCCACGACGTCCAGGCTCCCACGCCGGACCAGGTCGACGCTGGACGGTCCGGCCACGACCCGGTAGGTGCCTGCCGGGACGTGCAGGACGCCGTCGAGCACACCGGGCCCGTCCTGTCGCCACACGGCGAGCCGCGCGACGTCGAACGCGACCTCGACGACCTCCTGCGTCCCGGGCTCGAGCCGGACGCGCCGGTAGCCGAGCAGCAACCGCACCGGTGCCGGCACCCGCTCGTCCACGCACCCGAGGGAGTACAGCTGCACCAGCTCCTCGGCCGGGCGCGACCCGTCGTTGCGCACCGTGACGCGGGCGGTGACGACGCCCGGCGCGGTGCTCTCGCGCGGTTCGAGCGGCGGGTGCTCGCGCGTCGGCGCCGGCGCGGGCACCGCCGTCGTCGACAGCTCCAGGGCCGTGTACGAGACCGCGCCGTAGGTCAGGCCGTGCCCGAACGCGAAGGCCGGCAGCCCGTCGTCACCCAGCGGCAGATGCCGGTACGTCGCCTGCTGGCGCCGGGTGTCGTAGTCGAAGAGGTCGCCCGCCTGCTCCGGGCGGGCCGGCCAGGTCTGCGAGAGGCGTCCGCTCGGCTCGACCGCCCCGACCAGGACGTCGGCGAGACCGTGGCCCAGCTCCTGCCCGGCGTGGCTGCTCCAGACCACGGTGGGGGCGTCGGCGACGCCGGGCCCGAGCACGTAGGGGTAGCTGGAGACCAGCGCGAGCACCGCCCGAGGGTTCGCCTCGCAGGCCGCTCGCCACGTCTCGACGGCAGGGTCCGGCAGGTACAGGTGCGGCCGGTCCTGCGTCTCACGGCCGTTGAGGTGCGGGTCGTTGCCGACCGCGACGACGACGGCGTCGCACCGGGCCGCCACCTCGGCGACCCGTGCCGCACCGGAGGTGAGGACCCGCACGGCGAAGCGTTCGGCATCGTCCGGCGTACGACCCTCCGCGCACAGCACGCCCGTGCCGCGCTGGGTCCGCACCCACCGTCCCGAGCCGAGGTGGAGCAGCGACCAGGTGCCGTCGCCGTGGACGTGACGGCGGAAGCTCTCCTGCGCCTCCCAGCCGCCGACCCGGTCCGCGTCGGCGCGCAGCAGCCAGCCCGCCCCGGTGAGCAGCCCCCCGGACCCCTCGGCACGGAAGGTCAGTGCGCCGTCGCCCCAGTCGGTCACCGCGAACCGGGCGGCGGGGCCGGCGTGGTCGGCGTCCGCGACCACGCGGGCGCCGTCGTCGGACACCGCGACGTACCGGCCGGTGCCGGCGGCCCGCAGCGCCACCACGTCGCTGCCGGACGCGACCTCGACGTGGTCGGTGCCGAGGCGTTCGCGCAGGGCGTCGGCGAGCGTCACGGCGTACGGCGGCGTGCCGGAGTACCAGTCCGTCAGGACGGTGTCGGCGAGCGGGCCGACGACCGCGACGGACCGCGCGGCGGCCAGCGGCAGCACGCCCGCGTCGTTGCGCAGGACGACCACCGCACGGGTCACGGCCTCGCGGGCCAGCGTGCGATGCTCGGGCAGGTCGATCGCGTCCGCGCCGATGCCGGCGTACGGGTCGTCGCCGGGCTCGTCGAGCTCGCCGGTGAGGATGCGCAGCTCGAGCAGCCGCAGCACGGCGCGGTCGACGTCGTCGGTCGTGAGCAGCCCCCTCTCCAGGGCGTCCGTGACCCGGTCGATCGTGAGCGCCGAGTTCGCGTCGTCGTCGGTGAAGGAGTCCACGCCGGCCCGCAGGACGGCCGCGTTGCCGGACGCGCGGTCGGGGTGGGCGTGCTGGAGGGTCACCACCAAGGTCGGGGCCGCGGCGTCGGAGACGACCGCGACCGACTGCTCGGTCCACGACCGCAGCTCCGCGAGCAGCTCCGTCTGCAGGTGCGCGGGAACACCGTTGACGCGGTTGTACGAGGGCATGACGGCGGCGACGGCGCCTGAGGTCACCGGGTCGCGGAACGCGGGGAGCTCCTCCTCGTGCAGGATCCGGGCCGGCACGTCCGAGCTGGTGGACGACCGGTCCGTCTCGTTGTTGTAGGCCAGGAAGTGCTTGAGCGTGGGCGCCGTCTTCCACACGCGGTCGTGGTCGCCGCGCAGCCCGCGGCAGTACGCGGCCCCGAGATGGCCCGTGACGTGCGGGTCCTCGGAGTAGCCCTCCTCGTTGCGCCCCCACGAGGGGTGGCGCAGGGTGTTGACCACCGGGGCCCACACGTTGAGGCTCACGAGAGGGTCGGCGGCGTGCTTGGCGCGCACCTCCGTGGCGACGGCGTCGCCGACACGGCGCAGGAGATCGGGGTCCCAGGTCGCCGCCAGTCCCACCGGCTGCGGGAACACGGTGGCACGCCCCAGCCAGGCGACCCCGTGGAGGGCCTCGCACCCCGTGTGGAACGCTGCCAGACCCAGCCGGTCGACGGCAGGCGTGCGCTGGTGGAGCATGGCGACGCGCTCGGCGGGGGTGAGGCGTGACAGCAGGTCGCGCGCCCGCTCCGTGGCGGAGCGTCGGTGGTCACGGAAGACGGGCGCGTCCATGGGTCTCCTTCGGGCCGCGACGATGCGGCGCATCCGTGCGCGACGGGTGTCGAAGCGCTTCACCACACGCTAGCGACCCGAGGCCGTCCCCGGCAAAGCGGCCGGTCGGTGCCCTCAGCCGACGTCGAGGCCGGAGCGGACCACCCGACGCACCGTCAGGTCGGCGTCCGTCACCACCAGGTCCGCCCGCCGGCCGGCCGTCAGGCTCCCCACGTCGGTGAGCCCCAGGACCCCCGCCGGGACCGTCGAGGCGCTGCGCACCGCCTCCACGATGCCGATGCCCGCCGCCACCGTCGCCCGCACCACGTCGATCAGGTGCGCGGTCCCGCCGGCGATGGCCCCGCCGGCCGGGTGCTGCGGGTCGTCGACCCGGGCGACACCGTCGCGCACCGTTACCGCCATCGGGCCGAGCTCGTAGCGACCGTCCGCCATGCCCGCGGCCGCCATGGCGTCCGTCACGAGCAGGACCTGGTCGGCCCCGACCGTCCCGAACACGCTGCGCACCACCGCAGGATCGAGGTGCACGCCGTCGCCGACCAGCTCGACGACCAGGTCCCCGGCGGCCGCCGCCGCGAGGCAGGCCGGGATCGGGCCGCCCTGACGGTGGTCCAGCGGGCGCATCGCGTTGAACAGGTGCGTGGCGGTCATGCGCAGCCGTTCCGACGCCCCCCGGGCCGCCAGGTCGCCCGTCACCTGCGCCACCAGCGCCTCCGCCTGCTCCGTCGACGCGTCGGTGTGCCCCAGGGAGGGCACCACCCCCGCCTGGACGAGCGCCGCCGCCACTCCCCGGGACCCGGGACCCCCTCGACGTCCGGCGCCACCGTCATCGTGCGCAGGTGCCCGCGGGACGCCTCCACGAGCTCACGGACCAGCGTCACGTCACCCGCCACGAGGAGCTCCGCGTCGTGCGCGCCACGACGCTCCGGCGCCAGGAACGGTCCCTCGGCGTGGATCCCCGCGATCTCGCCCGCGTCGGCGAGGTCCGCGAGCAGGGCGGCCCGGGCCAGGAGCGTCTCGCGGTCGGCCGTCACCAGGGAGGCGAGCGACGTCGTCGTCCCGTGCGCACGGTGCTCGAGGACGGCGACCATCGCCTGGTCCGTAGACGTCACGTCCGGGAAGCTCGCCCCGCCGCCCCCGTGGTTGTGCAGGTCCACCAGGCCGGGCAGCACGTACGTGGTGGGCAGCGGCGCGTCCGCCCGGGCGACGGCGTCCCCCACCCCCGCAGCGGTGGCGTCCTCCATGGCGCCGACCCACACGATCCGGTCGCCGGCCACGACGACGGCGGCGTCCGTGAGCACCGCGTCGGGGGTGACCACGTCGCCACGGACGGCGAAGACCTCCGGCGGGGCAGGGATCGCACCCAGGACGGTGCTGGACGACGCCGAGGGATCGAGACTCATACGACCATCCTGCACCACCCGTGCGGTGCTCGGGTCGCGGTCGGTCGCGGCTCAGAAGAGACGGGAGTCCGGGTCGTCGACACCGCGCATCGTGTCGTAGTCGAGCACCAGGCACCGGATGCCCCGATCGGTGGCCAGCACGCGCGCCTGCGGCTTGATCTCCTGCGCGGCGAACACACCCTGGACGGGCGCCAGCAGCGGGTCACGGTTCAGCAGGTCGAGGTACCGCGTGAGCTGCTCGACCCCGTCGATCTCCCCGCGCCGCTTGATCTCGACGGCGACCGTGGCACCGCCGCCGTCACGGGCGAGGATGTCCACCGGGCCGATCGCCGTCATGTACTCGCGACGCACCAGCGTGTGCCCGGAGCCCAGGAGGTCGATCTGCGCCGCCAGCAGCTCCTGCAGGTGCGCCTCCACGCCGTCCTTGACGAGGCCGGGGTCCACGCCCAGGTCGTGCGCCGAGTCGTGCACGACGTCGTGCACCTCGATCTCGAGACGGTCGTCCGACTTCCGGTGCTGGACCGTCCACACCTCGGTGACCCCGCGACCGGCGGCCTCGGCGTCCGGTGCGGCGACCGCCATCGAGCAGGGTGGGCTCATCCAGTTCAGCGGCTTGTAGGAGCCGCCGTCGGAGTGCAGCAGGACGCTGCCGTCCGCCTTGACGACGAGCAGCCGCTTCGCGAGCGGCAGATGTGCGGTGAGCCGGCCCGTGTAGCGGGCCGAGCAGCGGGCGACGACTAGTCGCACGGTTCCCCTTCGGTTCGACTCAGACGACCAGGTCGCGACGTCCCGGCGGGGCGGACTCCAACCAGGACGCCAGGCCGGCGTACGCGCCGGACGACATCGTCAGCTCGAAGTCGACCCCGTCGTAGCGGCAGCGGACCAGGTACTGGTCCGGCTGACCGGCGAGGTCGAGCGGAGCCCGGCCGGTCACGGTCAGCCGGTCGCGGTACCAGGTCCGCGCAGGACGCGGCGACAACGACCAGCAGCGCCACCACTCGATCCGACCGACCGAGTAGTGCGCGATGCCGACGGACCACGACGCGTGCGGGATGCCGTCGGCGCGCGCGCTGCACGGGAACGACCCGACCCGCCGCGACAGCCGACGGAGCCGTGAGGCTCCCGTGACGACGGCAAGCAGGAGCACGAGAAGGACCGCGACCGCGACCCAGACCAGGTACTCCATGACGCGTCCCTCAGGCCGACGCGTTCTCGCGGTCGGCGGCCTCGTCGATCTCGTCGACGACGATCGTCACGACGTTCGAGTCGACCGAGACGAATCCCCCGCTCACGCGGGCCTCCACCACGGTCTGCCCCGGCGCGGTCGACACCTTGACGGTGCCGGGACGGAGCACGGCCAGCAGCGGGGTGTGGCCGGCGAGGATACCGATCTGACCGTCGGCGGACGGTGCGCTGACCTCACGCGCCGCACCGGACCAGACCTTGCGGTCGGCGGCGACGAGTTCGACGTTCAGCTCTGCCATGTCAGGCTCCAGGATTCTTCAGTCTCGAGGATGGGACGTCGTCCCGCCGGTTCACGGGTGGACCGGCGGGACGACGCTCCGGAATGCTCGGGTCCGAGGCTCAGGCCCCGTACTCCTTCTGGATGCGGGCCCAGTTCTCCTCGAGCATCTCGAGGCCACCGATGTTGTAGAAGGCCTGCTCCGAGATGTGGTCGAACTCGCCCTCGGCGATCTTCTTGAACGCCTCGATGGTCTCGCTCAGCGGGACGGTCGAACCGACGACGCCCGTGAACTTCTCGGCCATGTAGGTGTTCTGCGAGAGGAACTGCTGGATGCGGCGCGCACGCGCGACCAGCGTCTTGTCCTCCTCGGAGAGCTCGTCGACACCGAGGATCGCGATGATGTCCTGCAGCTCCTTGTTGCGCTGCAGGATCGACTTCACCTGCGTCGCCACCTCGTAGTGCTCCTGGCCCACGTACCGCGGGTCGAGGATGCGCGAGGTCGAGGTCAGCGGGTCGATGGCCGGGTAGAGGCCCTTCGAGGCGATCTCGCGGGAGAGCTCCGTCGTCGCGTCCAGGTGGGCGAACGTCGTCGCCGGCGCCGGGTCGGTGTAGTCGTCGGCGGGCACGTAGATCGCCTGCAGGGAGGTGATCGAGTGACCGCGCGTCGAGGTGATGCGCTCCTGCAGCAGACCCATCTCGTCGGCGAGGTTCGGCTGGTAGCCCACCGCGGACGGCATGCGACCCAGCAGCGTGGAGACCTCGGAACCCGCCTGCGTGAAGCGGAAGATGTTGTCGATGAAGAGCAGCACGTCCTGCTTCTGCACGTCGCGGAAGTACTCCGCCATCGTCAGCGCCGACAGGGCCACGCGCAGACGCGTGCCCGGCGGCTCGTCCATCTGGCCGAACACGAGCGCGGTCTTGTCGAAGACGCCCGCCTCGTCCATCTCGTGGATCAGGTCGTTGCCCTCACGGGTGCGCTCGCCGACACCGGCGAACACGGACACGCCGCCGTGGTCCTGGGCGACACGCTGGATCATCTCCTGGATGAGGACCGTCTTGCCGACGCCCGCACCACCGAAGAGACCGATCTTGCCACCCTGGACGTACGGGGTCAGCAGGTCGATCGACTTGATGCCGGTCTCGAACATCGTCGTCTTCGACTCGAGCTGGTCGAACGCCGGCGGCTTGCGGTGGATCGGCCAGCGCTCGGTGACCTCGAGCTTCTCGCCCTCGGCGAGGTTGAGGACCTCACCGGTGACGTTGAAGACCTTGCCCTTGGTGACGTCGCCGACGGGCACCGAGATCGGCGAACCCGTGTCGGTGACGACGGCGCCGCGGACGAGACCGTCCGTCGGCTTCAGGGCGATGGCCCGCACCAGGGAGTCGCCCAGGTGCTGCGCCGTCTCGAGGGTGAGCGTGAAGCTGCTCTCCCCCTCGCCCTGACCGGTCATGTCGATGTCGACGTGGAGGGCGTTGTAGATGTCGGGAATCGCGTCCTCGGGGAACTCGATGTCCACGACGGGGCCGATCACGCGCGCGACACGGCCAGTTCCCGGCCCGGTCGGGGCCGCGCCGAGTGGTGAGTCCACGGTGGTGGCGGTCATTGCTTGCCTCGCTTCGGAAGGTTCGGGTGTGAGTTCGTCGATCGACGGCGTCGGAACGTGGTCACGACGCCGCGAGGGCGTCAGCACCCGAGACGATCTCGCTGATCTCCTGGGTGATGTCCGCCTGGCGGGCCTGGTTCGCCAGGCGCGTGTAGGTACGGATGAGGTCTTCGGCGTTGTCCGTGGCCGTGTGCATCGCCCGCTGGCGCGAGGCCAGCTCGGACGCCGCTGCCTCGAGCATGAAGCTGAAGATGCGGCTGCGCACGTAGCGCGGCAGCAGTGCGTCGAGGACCTGCTCGGGGGACGGCTCGAAGTCGTACAGCGGCAGGGCGTCGTGCTCGCCCGGGACCGCGACGCCTTCGACGACCTCGAGGGGCAGCATCCGCACCACGCGCGGACGCTGGGTGACCATGTTGACGAACTGCGTGTAGACCACGTGCAGCTCACCGACACCGCCCTCGGCGGCCGGCGCGAGGAACGAACCGAGAAGGGTCTCGGCGATCTCCCCGGCGACGGCCGAATCCGGGCTGTCCGAGCCGTAGGACCACTGGCCCGCCAGCTCACGTCCCCGGTAGCCGTAGAACGACACCGCCCGCCGGCCCGCGGCGTAGAGGGAGACCTCCTTGCCCTGGGCCGTCAGCTTCGCCACGACCCGCTCCGTCTCGCGGATGATCGCCGCGGAGTACGAGCCGGCCATGCCGCGGTCCGACGCGATGACCAGGACCGCGACGCGGTTGGTGTCCTCGCGCTCGGAGGTCAGCGGGTGCTTGGTCGACGTGTGCGTCGCCACCGCCGAGACGGCACGGGTGATCGCCCGCTCGTAGGGAGCGGCCGACGCCGTGCGTCCGCGCGCCTTGCCGATGCGGGAGGCCGCGATCAGCTCCTGCGCACGGAACATCTTCTTCAGCGACTGCGTCGACTTGATCCGCTGCTTGTAGACGCGCTGGGATCCTCCGGCCATACGATCAGGCCTTCTTCTGCACGACGAGCTGCTCCTGCTCGGACTCCGCAGCCTCGCCCTCGCCGTCGTCCCCGCCCACGAGGGGGGAGCCGTCGGCCTTAAGGAAGCCGTTGCGGAAGTCGTCCACGGCGGCGGCGAGCGCGTCCTCGGTGTCCTGCTCGAGCTTGCCGGACCCGGCGATCGTGGAGAGCACCTCGGTGTTGCGACGCAGGTGGTCGAGGAGCTCCGCCTCGAACCGCTTGACGTCGGCGACCGGGACGTCGTCGAGACGACCCTTGGTGCCGGCCCAGATCGACGCGACCTGCTCCTCGACGGGGTACGGGGTGTACTGGGGCTGCTTGAGCAGCTCCATGAGCACCGCACCACGGGCGAGCTGACCGCGGGACGCGGCGTCGAGGTCGGAGGCGAACATCGCGAACGCCTCGAGCGAGCGGTACTGGGCCAGCTCGAGCTTCAGCGTTCCGGAGACCTTCTTCATGGCCTTGACCTGGGCGTCACCACCGACACGCGACACCGAGATGCCGACGTCGACCGCGGGGCGCTGGTCGGCGTTGAACAGGTCGGACTGGAGGAAGATCTGACCGTCGGTGATGGAGATGACGTTGGTCGGGATGTACGCCGACACGTCGTTCGCCTTGGTCTCGATGATCGGCAGACCGGTCATCGAGCCCGCACCGAGCTCGTCCGAGAGCTTCGCACAACGCTCGAGCAGGCGGGAGTGCAGGTAGAAGACGTCACCGGGGTACGCCTCGCGGCCCGGCGGGCGACGCAGCAGCAGCGACGTCGCACGGTAGGCCTCGGCCTGCTTCGACAGGTCGTCGAAGATGATCAGGACGTGCTTGCCGTCGTACATCCAGTGCTGGCCGATGGCCGAGCCGGTGTACGGGGCGAGGTACTTGAAGCCGGCCGGGTCGGAGGCCGGCGCCGCGACGATCGTCGTGTACTCCAGCGCGCCGGCGTCCTCCAGGGCGCCACGCACGGAGGCGATCGTCGAGCCCTTCTGGCCGACGGCGACGTAGATGCAGCGGACCTGCTTCGACGGGTCGCCGGACTCCCAGTTGGCCTTCTGGTTGATGATCGTGTCGATCGCGATCGCCGTCTTGCCGGTCTGGCGGTCACCGATGATCAGCTGGCGCTGACCACGGCCGACGGGGATCATCGAGTCGATCGCCTTGATGCCGGTCTGTAGCGGCTCGTGCACCGACTTGCGCTGCATGACGCCGGGAGCCTGGAGCTCCAGCGCGCGGCGGCCCTCCGTGGCGATGTCGCCGAGTCCGTCCATCGGGTTGCCCAGCGGGTCGACGACGCGACCGAGGTAACCCTCACCGACGGGGACCGAGAGGACCTCGCCGGTGCGGCGGACCTCCTGGCCCTCCTCGATGCCGGTGAACTCACCGAGGACGACGACGCCGATCTCGCGCACGTCCAGGTTCTGCGCGAGGCCGAGCGTGCCGTCCTCGAATCGCAGCAGCTCGTTCGCCATCGCGCCGGGCAGTCCCTCGACGCGCGCGATGCCGTCGCCGGCGGAGGAGACACGGCCGACCTCTTCGGTCACCGCGCCCTCGGGCTCGTAGGACTTCACGAAGCTGTCCAGCGCGGCGCGGATCTCCTCCGGCCGGATCGTCAGCTCAGCCATTGCTCTTCTCCTGTCGTGGCCGCATCTGCGACCGAACGTTCATCTGTGCCGACCGGCGGCCGGCTGGGCGTCAGGTAGGTCAGCCGGCCAGCCGGCGACGGGCGTCGGCCAGGCGGGCAAGCACGGTGGAGTCGACGACGTCGGCGCCGACCTGGATGCGCAGCCCGCCGACGACGGTCGGGTCGACCGTGACGTTGAGCTGCACGGGACGGCCGTAGGCACGCTCGAGGATTCCCCCGAGGCGCTCCTCCTGCGTCGAGGTGAGGACGGACCCGCTGGTCACGCTGGCGACGAGACGCTTGCGGCGCTCGGCCGCCACGTCCCCGTACCAGGACAGGGTCGCCACGAAGCGCCGGCCGCGAGGCGACTCGGTCGCCCGGCGGGCGAGCACCTGCGTGACGGGGTCGACCTTGCCGTCGAGCAGGGTGTCGACGAACGCCGTGCGGCGTGCGGCCGACGTCGACGTGTCGGACAGGACCTGCCGTGCCTCGCGCGCCCCGACGAGGGACCGGGTCAGGCGGAAGAGCTCGTCCTCCACCGTCTCCAGCACACCCCGGGACTCGGCCCCGGCCAGGACGGAGTCCAGACCGATCCGCTCGATCGCGTCGACGAGGTCGGCCTCGTCGGACCAGCGCGACCGCACCAGTCCCGAGACGACGTCGACGACCCGTTCGTCGAACCCGGTGAGCACGGTGGCCACGACGCGCGCCTTGTCCTCGCCCTTGCGCGAGGGGTCCGCGAGCGAGCGGCGCAGGGCGCCGGACCCGTCGAGCGCGCCCACGACGACGAACAGCTGTTCGCCGAGCGTGACCGACTCGGTACCCGCGGACCGCAGCACCGGCTCGAAGCGTTCCTGAGCCGCTGCCAGCGATGCTCCGCTCGTGCCTCGCATCAGCCCTCCTTGACGCTCGTCGTCGCCGACTGGTCGGCCTCGAGCTCGTCGAGGAACCGGTCGACCACGCGCGACTGGCGCGCGGAGTCGGCCAGCGACTCACCGACGATCTTCGAGGCGAGCTCGGTCGCGAGGGTGCCGACCTCGGCACGCAGCGAGACCGCTGCGGCCTGGCGCTCGGCCTCGATCTGGCGGTGCGCCGTCTCGACGATCCGCGCGGCCTCCTCGTTGGCCTTCGTCTTCAGCTCCGCGACGATGGCGGCGCCCTCGGAGCGGGCCTCCTCGCGGGTCTTCGCCGCCTCGGCACGGGACTCGGCGAGCTGCTGGTGGTACTCCGCGAGCGCTGCCGCGGCTTCCTCCTGCGCCTGCTCGGCCTTGGCCAGGCCGCCCTCGATCTTCGTGGTGCGCTCGTCCAGGACGGCCTGGAACTTGGGCAGCACGAGCTTGTAGAAGACGACGGCGATCACGATCATGATCACCGACGACCAGATGATGTCGTACCAGGCGGGGATGAACAGGTCGATGCCCTCGACCGTCCCAGTCCCTTCCGCCGCCACGTTCACCGGGGCGGCGGTGCGCGCCGCCGCCATCACGCGGCGGGGAAGAGGAAGCCGGCGACGAGGCCGAGGAGCGCGAGGAGCTCGACGAACGCGACACCGAGGAACATGGTGGCGCGGAGCTGACCGGCGACCTCGGGCTGGCGGGCCATGCCCTCGATGGTCTTGCCGATGAGGATGCCGAGACCGATACCCGGGCCGATGGCGGCGAGGCCGTAGCCGACAGCGTTGAGGTTACCGGTGACCTCGGCGAGGGTGGTGACGTCCACTGGATTTCCTTCCGTTGGGCGTCGGGCCGGTCGGCCCGACGTCGCTGACTTGCGTCTTGAGTTGGTACAGGGTGTCGGGACGAGGGAACTGACCTCAGGTCAGTGCTCCTCCTCCAGCGACAGGCTGATGTAGACCGCCGCGAGCAGGGCGAAGATGTACGCCTGCAGAGCGGCGACCAGGAGCTCGAAGGCCGTGAAGGCGAAGCCGCCGGCGAGGGTCAGGGCCGCGATGGGCTTGAGCGCCGCGGAGGCCTCGAGGACGAAGAAGTGCGTCGCCGAGAAGCACAGGACGAGCATGATGTGCCCGGCGATCATGTTCGCGGTGAGTCGCAGCGCGAGCGAGACGGGGCGGACCACGAGGATCTGCAGCAGCTCGATCGGCGTCACGATGATGTAGATGGGCCACGGGATACCCGGCGGGAAGAGGTTGCTCTTCAGATATCCGCCCAGGCCGTGCTTGCTGATGCCGACCCACCAGTAGGTCACGAAGACCCACAGGGCGAGCACGAGCGGCAGGCCGATCCGGGCCGTCCCGGCCATGTTGAGGAAGGGGATGATGCCCGTCAGGTTGAAGGCGAGGATCGACAGGAAGATCACCGTGAGCATCGGGACGAAGCGCTTGGCGTTCTCCTTGCCGAGGATCTGCTCGGCGACCTGGACGCGGACGAAGTCGAGCATCATCTCGATGGCGCCCTGGAAGCGTCCGGGGACGAGCTTCGCGCGACGTGCCGCGATGACGAAGACCGTCAGCAGCACCACCATCGCGATGATGCGGACGATCCAGATGCGGTCGATCTGGAAGATCGTGTCCTCGAAGAGGATCGCCGGAGGGAAGAACTCCTCGATGGACGGCGCGTGAAAGCCGCCCTCACCTTCGGAGGCGGCGAGCAGCATGGGGGTCGCTGACGTGAACAGGAGGACTCCCGGTGGTCGAAGGACGTTCGGCACACCACGCAGTTGCGGGGTACGCCGTCGGACCTAGCCGTCATGGATTCGCGGTTAGCCTACCGGATGATCGCGGGTGGTCGAACACGCCGTCGGCACATCACGGCCGGAATCTCGCGGCTTGTGAACAAGAGCACTTTCCGCGCGGCCCGTCAGGGCTGCACGTAGGGGATCCGAGCGCCCCTGACCGCCTGGTAGTCCAGGAGCGCCGAACCGACCGCCCCCAGGGCGAGCACCACGAACAGCACGTACGGGTCGTAGAAGTCCGCACCGCGCAGCAGCGCCAGCACGACGACCAGGACGACGACCTTCGCCAGCCAGGCCCCCATGACGACGGCGGCCATCGTCGTGGGCGGGCGGCCGATCGTGCGCTGCATCGACCAGATCGTCGTCGCGCAGAAGAACGCCGCCAGCGCCGCCCCGAGGAGCGCGCCCCAGACGCCCTGGACGCCCGCGACGAACCAGCCCACCGCGCACCCGAGGACGACGAGCCCGCCGACGAGGAGGAGGGTCGAGAGCATCGCCCTGCGCAGCATGGCCCGTTCCCCGGCCTGGACCTCCGAGAAGGTCCTGCCCTCCGAGGTGCCGTCGGGCGTCTGGTCGGGCGTCTGGCCGGGCGTGCCGTCAGGCGTCTGGTCGGACAACGTCCTGCTCCTTGGGGTCGGGGGTCGGGGACGACGGGTAGGAGGCACCGACCGTCGCGGCGACGGGGATCGTCCCGGACGCGACGTCGTCGTCGAGGAAACGCCCGCGGGTGCGCAGCGGGCCGAGCGTCAGCACGAGCGCCACGACGATCGCCACGCCCAGCCAGCTCACCACGATCTGCCAGCGCCACTCCACGAACGCGACCGTCCCGAACGCGAAGACGGCGGTCCACACGTACAGGATGAGCACGGCACGGCGGTGGGAGTGACCGAGGGCGAGCATGCGGTGGTGCAGGTGCATGCGGTCGGGGGCCATGGGCGACTTGCCCGCGGCCAGCCGGCGCACGACCGCCAGCGTCATGTCCAGCAGGGGCAGGAGCACCACGGCGAGCGGCAGCAGCAGCGGGATGAACAGCGGCGCCCGCTGGGCGCCCGAGACGGCATCGGTCACCGTCGCGTCGATCTGACCGGTCACGGAGATGACCGCGCCGGCGAAGACCAGGCCCAGCACCATCGAGCCCGAGTCGCCCATGAAGATGTGGGACGGGTAGAAGTTGTGCGGCAGGAACCCCAGGCACACGCCCACCAGGACCGCCGTCACCATCGTGGCGATGCTCGCGAAGTCCGTCGGGCTGGCCTGCTGCGTGAGCGAGTACGTGTAGAGGAAGAACGCCGTGCCGCCGATCGCCACGATGCCCGCCGCGAGACCGTCGAGCCCGTCGACGAAGTTCACGGCGTTCATCGCCACGACGACCACGAGGATCGTCACGAAGAGCGACAGCCGGGCCGAGGGGATCGTCAGGCCGCCGGGGGTCGGCAGGGTCGTGAGCTGCACCTGGTTCAGCGCCATGAAGCCGGCGGCGAGGATCTGACCGGCGAGCTTCGTCATCCAGTCCAGGTCCCACACGTCGTCCGCCCAGCCGAGCAGGCACACGATGGCGGCCCCACCGACGATGCCGAGCACCTGCGGGGTGGCGAACACCGGTTCCAGGAACGGCATCTGCGAGGCCAGCACCACCGCGACGACGATGCCGAGCAGCATCGCCAGGCCGCCCAGGCGCGGGGTCGGCATCAGGTGGACGTCGCGGGCCCGCACCGCGGAGATCGCGTTGGTCCGGCGCGCCACCCAGCGCGCACCGGGGGTCGCCAGGTACGTCACCGCCGCGGCGATGAGCATCACCAGGAGATAGGCCCTCACCCGGCGGGCTCCTCGTCGGCCTCGGCGCCGGCGCCGGGCGCCGGCTCGTCGACGTCGAGCACGGGCGCCACCTCACGGAGCCGGTCGAGACCGATCGCCCCCGCCCGCACGACCCGCAGGTGCGCACCGGTCGCGTCGACGATGGTGGAGGCGACGCCGCCCGGGGCCGTGCCGCCGTCGAGGTAGCAGGCCACCGGGTCGCCGAGCTGCTCGACGGCCTCGGCGACCTCGAGCGCGGCGGGGCTGCCGGTGCGGTTCGCGCTGGACACGGCCAACGGACCCGTGCGCCGCAGCAGCGCGAGCGCCGCCGGGTGGTCCGGCATGCGCAGCGCGACGGTGCCGTGGGTCTCCCCCAGGTCCCAGTGCAGGGACGGCTGGGCCGCGAGGATGATGGTGAAGCCGCCGGGCCAGAACGCCTCGACGAGGGCGCGCGCGTCGTCCGAGACCTCGGTGGCGAGGCCGTCGAGGGTGCGCACGTCCGGCACCAGGACCGGAGGCGGCATCTGCCGGCCGCGGCCCTTGGCCGCCAGGAGGGCCGCCACCGCGTCCGCGTCGAAGGCGTCGGCCCCGATGCCGTAGACGGTGTCGGTCGGGAGGACCACCAGCCCTCCCGGGAGATCGTGTTGACGGCCTCGTCGATCGAGGGGCCCCAGGTGGTCGCGTCGGTGACGTCGTGCACGCTGCTCACGCGCTCCAGTCTTTCACGGTTCGACGTCACACCGGAGCACGGCCGACGACCATCCGGGGTCGTCGGGTCAGGTCGTCGCGCGTGACGACGTCGACCAGGCCGGCGGCGGCTGCCGCGCCGCGTGCCCCGTCCGCCTGGACCTCGGCGTGCTCCATGACGAACAGTCCTCCCGGTCGCAGGAGGCGCCGGGCCGCCAGCGCGATGCCGCGGGGCACCTCCAGACCGTCCGGTCCGAGCCCGTAGAGCGCGACGGCCGGGTCGTGCCGGGCGACCTCGGGATCGCGCGGGACGGCGTCCGACGGCACGTACGGCGGGTTCGACACGACGACGTCGACCGTGCCGTCGAGGTGACCCAGCGCCGTGCGCGCGTCGCCGCGCACCAGCGTCACGACGTCCCGCGCCGACCCCTGTGCCGCGACGTTGCGCGCCGCCCACCCGTGCGCGACGGCGTCCAGCTCGACGGCGTGCACCTGCGCCCCGGGCACCTCGTCGGCCACGGCCAGCGCGATCGCGCCCGTGCCGGTGCACAGGTCCGCGACGACGACGGCGCCCCGGGCCGCCAGGACGGCCGCGGCCTCGTCGATCGCGACCTGGGCGACCTCCTCGGTCTCGGGCCTCGGCACGAAGACACCGGGACCGACCGCCAGCTCCAGGTGCCGGAACGGCGCCAGGCCGGTGAGGTGCTGCAACGGTTCGCGCCGCGCCCGGCGCGCGACGAGGTCGCGGTACGCCGCCACGTCGTCGGCCGGGACGGCGGGCGCGTCGAGGACCGTGCGCCGACGCACCTCCCCGCGCTCGACCCGCAGGACGTGCGCGAGCAGGATCTCCGCGTCGGTGCGCGGCGAGGGGACCCCGGCCGCGCCCAGCGTCGCCGTCGCGGCGCGCACGAGGGACCCCGGGCCGGCCGCGGCGACCGACGCGTCAGGCATCGCCCGCGGCGGCCAGGCGGGCGGCCTCGTCGGCGTCGATCGCGGACTGCACGAGCGCGTCGAGCTCCCCGGCGAGGACGTGGTCGAGGTTGTACGCCTTGTACCCCGTGCGATGGTCCGCGATGCGGTTCTCCGGGAAGTTGTACGTGCGGATCCGCTCGCTGCGGTCCACGGTGCGCACCTGCGAGCGGCGCTGCTCGGCGGCCTCCGCCGCCGCCGTCTCCTGCTGCGCGGCCAGCAGCCGGGCGCGCAGGACCCGCATCGCCTGCTCCTTGTTCTGCAGCTGCGACTTCTCGTTCTGCATGGACACCACGATGCCGGTGGGCAGGTGGGTGATCCGTACGGCGGAGTCGGTCGTGTTCACCGACTGCCCGCCCGGCCCGGACGACCGGTACACGTCGATGCGCAGGTCGTTCTGGTCGATCTCGACCTCACCCGGGTCGTCGACCTCCGGCAGCACCAGCACCCCGGCCGCCGAGGTGTGGATGCGCCCCTGGGACTCGGTCACCGGGACCCGCTGGACGCGGTGCACGCCGCCCTCGTACTTCAGGCAGGCCCACACGCCGTCGCCGGGGTCGGCGAGGTTCCCCCGGGTCTTCACCGCGACCTGCACGTCCTTGTACCCGCCGAGCTCGGTCGCCGTCGACTCCAGCACCTGTGTCGCCCACCCGCGCCGCTCGGCGAACCGCAGGTACATCCGCAGCAGGTCGCCGGCGAACAGCGCGGACTCGTCACCGCCCTCACCGGCCTTGATCTCCAGGATCACGTCCCGGCCGTCGTCGGGGTCGCGCGGGACGAGGACCCGGCGCAGGTGCTCGGCGGCGTCGCTCTCGGCCTGGCGCAGGTCGGGCAGCTCCGCGGCGAAGGAGGCGTCCTGGACCGCGAGCTCGGCCGCCGCGGCGGCGTCGTCCCGGGCGGACTCCCAGGCGCGGTACGCCCCGACCACACGGTTGAGCTCCGCGTACCGCCGACCGAGCGTGCGCGCCCGGCCGGCGTCGGCGTGGACCGCCGGGTCGGCCAGCGCCGCCTCGATCTCCGCGTGCTCGACGAGCAGCGGCCGTGCCACCGCGAAGTCCTGGGTCACGTCGTCTCCGGTCTCTGGTCCTGGCGGGTGCTGCCTCGCGGCGGGCGTCGGGCCCGCCGGTCCTCGCGGCCCCACGTGGTGGGACACGACAGCGCCGGTGGTCCAGCGTCCGACTGCCCCTGGAGAGGTTGTCGGGCGGACCACCGGCGCTGTGCGGGGGTGCTACTTCTTCTTGCCGTAGCGGGCCTCGAAGCGGGCCACGCGGCCACCGGTGTCGAGGATCTTCTGCTTGCCCGTGTAGAACGGGTGGCAGGCGCTGCAGACGTCGGCGCTGATCTTGCCGGACTTCTCGGTGCTGCGCGTGACGAACGTGTTGCCGCACGTGCAGGTCACCTCGGTGACGACGTACTCGGGGTGGATTCCGGACTTCATGATGCTCCTTGATGTGATGCCGCCGGGTCGCCTCGCAGGACCGCGAGCCGTGAACCGGCAGACCGACGAACCATTGTGCCAGAACACCGAACCGCTGTGAACGATTCCGCGCCCTGTCAGGTGTGACGTGCGAGTCAGATCGTCTCGCCGGGGCGGTCTGTGGTCAGACCGGCCGGCGTCGTCTTCTGGACCTGCAGGAGGAACTCGACGTTGGTCTTGGTGTCCTTCAGCTTGCCGAGCAGCAGCTCGATCGCCTGCTGCTGGTCGAGCGCACCCATGACGCGGCGGAGCTTGTAGACGATGCCCAGCTCCTCCTTCGACATGAGGATCTCCTCGCGGCGGGTGCCGGAGCCGTTGACGTCCACCGCCGGGAAGATGCGCTTGTCGGCCAGGTTGCGCGACAGGCGCAGCTCCATGTTGCCGGTGCCCTTGAACTCCTCGAAGATCACCTCGTCCATCTTCGAGCCCGTCTCGACGAGCGCGGAGCCGAGGATGGTCAGCGAGCCACCGTTCTCGATGTTGCGCGCCGCACCGAAGAAGCGCTTCGGCGGGTAGAGCGCCGCCGCGTCGACACCACCGGACAGGATGCGGCCGGACGCCGGGGCGGCCAGGTTGTAGGCACGCGACAGGCGCGTGATGGAGTCGAGGAGCAGGACGACGTCCTGCCCGAGCTCGACGAGACGCTTCGCACGCTCGATGGCCAGCTCGGCGACGATCGTGTGGTCCGACGCCGGACGGTCGAACGTCGAGGCGATGACCTCGCCCTTGACCGTCCGCTCCATGTCGGTGACCTCTTCGGGCCGCTCGTCGACCAGCACGACCATGAGGTGGACCTCAGGGTTGTTCGCCGCGATGGCGTTGGCGATCTGCTGCATGATGATCGTCTTGCCGGCCTTGGGCGGTGCGACGATCAGGCCGCGCTGGCCCTTGCCGATCGGGGCGACGATGTCGATGACGCGCGGCGTCAGGCGCGTCGCCTCGGGGTTCTCCAGGCGCAGCCGGTCCTGCGGGTACAGCGGCGTGAGCTTGTTGAACTCGGAGCGCTCGCGCGCCTCCTCGGGCGACATGCCGTTGACCGTGTCGAGGCGCACCAGCGCGGAGAACTTGTTGCGCGGGTTCTTGCTGGAGCCACCGGCCGGCGGCTCCTCGCCCTCGCGGGGCTGGCGGATGGCGCCGACGACGGCGTCACCCCGGCGCAGGCCGTTCTTCTTGACCTGGTTCATCGACACGTAGACGTCGTTCTCGCCGGGCAGGTAGCCGCTCGTGCGCACGAACGCGTAGTTGTCGTGGATGTCCAGCACGCCCGCGACGGGCAGCAGCACGTCGTCCTCGCGGACGTCCACGTCCTCCTGGACGTCCGGAGCACCCGGGCCGCGGCCGTTGCGGTTGCGCTTGCGGTCCCGGCCGCGGTCGCGACCACGACGACGCCGGGAACCCCGGTCGTCCAGGCCCGCACCGTCGCCACCAGAGCGGTCGTTGCCGGAGCGGCTGTTCCCGGACCGGTCGCCACCGGAACGGTCGTTGCCGGAGCGGTCGTTGCCGGAGCGCTGCTCCTGGCGTGCGCCCTGGCGCGGGTTCTGGTCGTCGCCGGAACGGTCGTCGGAGTCCTGCGACCGGTTCTCGGACGAGCGCCCGCCCTGGCGCTGGTTCCGCTCGCGCGGCGCGGCGACGGCCTCGGCCAGCTCGGCGAGACGCGCCTCGCGGTCGTCGCCCCGGGAGGACGACCCGTTGCGGTCGGACTGCGCGCCACGGTCGGGCTGGGCGGCCCGGTCGGGCTGCGCGGGTCCGGCAGGAGGCGTGGTGGTGGCCGGCGGCGCGTCGGCCGTCGTGCCGGTCGGGCGGGTGGCGCGTCGCTGACGGCGCTGCCCGGATTCGGTGGGGGCGTCCGTGCGCACGGTGGGCGCCTCGGAGACGGCGGCGGCGACCGGCGCGGCGGACGCGCCGGCGCGCTCGGTCCCGCCTTCCGCGGTCGACCGGCCACGCGCAGCCGGCGCGGCCGACCCGCCGGCGCCGCGGGTGCGGATCGCCTCGGCCAGGTCGTTCTTGCGCATGCGGCTCGTGCCCTTGACGCCCATCTTGGACGCCATCGCCTGCAGCTCGGCCAGCTTCATCGAGCTCAGGTTGTCGGTGGTGTTCGTCACGAAGGACCCTTCCCCCTCGTATGCGGCCTGGGGATACTTCCGTCAGGTCCGCCGGTGGCGGCGTCCGGAGCAGTGGCGCCCGGACGCGAACCTCGCATCAGGTGGTACGACGACGTCGACTGACGGGGTTGCTTTCGGCCTTCGACTCGGACCTGGACGGCGTGGAACGTGCCACCGCTGGCCACACATCTCCGCCGTACGACCACGCTGGGCGTGGCGACGAAAAGGGGGAGGATGCCTCGTGGTCGGTCCCGAAGGCTCAGGCCATGCTATCACTTCTGCAGACCGCCCCGACCGTGTCGATCCCTGGACGCAGGGCACGCCAGCCGGCCACCTCGTCGACCAGGTCCGCCAGGACCGCGTCGAGCGCGGGGGCCTGCTCGGCCGTCGACAGCACGAGCACCGTCGGCCCCGCCCCGGAGACGGTCGCGGCCAGGCCCTCGGCGCGCAGGGACCGGACGAGCTCGGCGGTGCCGGCCATGACCCCGGCACGGTAGTCCTGGTGCAGGCGGTCCTCGGTGGCGTCGAGCAGCAGCTCGGGACGCCGCGCGAGCACCTCGACCAGCAGCGCCGCGCGCCCTGCCGTGAACGCCGCGTCGGCGTGCGGCACCTGCGCCGGGAGCACGCCGCGCGCCCGGCTGGTCGCCAGCCGCACCTCGGGCACCAGCACGGTCGCGACGATCCGGGGGTCGATCTCGAGGTCGACCGCGCGCGGGCCCTCGGCACCCGACCACGCCAGGGTCGCTCCCCCGCGCAGCGCCGGTGCCGCGTTGTCCGGGTGCCCCTCGAACTCGGTGGCGATCGCCAGCATCGTGGCGGCGTCGAGCGCGCCCGGGTCCGCCAGCAGCCCGCGGGCCGCGACGACGCCGGAGACCACGGCCGCCGCCGACGACCCGAGCCCGCGTCCGTGCGGGATCTGGTTGACGCAGTGCATGCGCAGCCCGGTCAGGGGCGCGCCCGCGACCTCCAGCGTGTGCCGCAGCGCCCGGACCACCAGGTGGTCGGCGCCGTCGGGCACCTCGCCCGCGCCCTCGCCGTCGACCTCGACCGTGATGTCGTCGCTCGCGACGAGCTGCACCTCGATCTCGTCGTAGATCCCCAGCGCCAGGCCCATCGCGTCGAAGCCGGGGCCGAGGTTGGCGCTGGTGGCAGGGACCCGGACCCGCACGTGGTCGGCGCCGAGCCTCATGTCACTCCAGCCCGAGCGCGTCGGCGACGGAGACGACGTCGGCGCTGACCCGCGTGGGCACCACGTCCGACCCGTCCGGCGTGCGCAGCGCCCACTGCGGATCCTTGAGCCCGTGGCCCGTGACCGTCACGACGACGCGGGCACCGGCCGGGACGAGACCGCGCTCGGCACGGGACAGCAGGCCGGCCACGCCGGCGGCCGACGCCGGCTCGACGAAGACGCCCACCTCGGCCGACAGGATCCGGTGCGCCGCGAGGATCTCGGTGTCCGTGACCGCCTCGATCACGCCGCCCGACTCGTCCCGCGCCGCCTCGGCCTGGGCCCAGGACGCCGGGTTGCCGATGCGGATCGCCGTGGCGATCGTCTCCGGGTCCACCGGGTGGCCCTTGACGATCGGCGCCGCACCCGCGGCCTGGAAGCCCCACATGGCCGGGGTGCGCGTGGCGACCGCCTGCGGTGCCGCGCCCGGACCGTCCTCGCTGGTGGCGATGCCCGCGTACTCGCGGTAGCCCTTCCAGTAGGCCGTGATGTTGCCGGCGTTGCCCACCGGCAGGGCGTGGATGTCGGGGGCGTCGCCGAGCGCGTCGACCACCTCGAAGGCCGCCGTCTTCTGCCCTTCGATGCGGTCCGGGTTGACCGAGTTCACCAGCTCCACGGGGTACGCCTCGGCCAGCTTGCGGGCCACCACGAGACAGTCGTCGAAGTTGCCGTCGACCTGCAGGAGCCGGGCCCCGTGGGCCACCGCCTGGCTGAGCTTGCCCATCGCGATCTTGCCGTCCGGCACCAGGACTGCGCAGATCATCCCGGCCCGGGTCGCGTACGCGGCCGCCGAGGCGGAGGTGTTGCCCGTCGAGGCGCACACGACCACCTTGGCCCCGCGCCCCGCGGCGGCCGACATCGCCGTCGTCATGCCGCGGTCCTTGAACGAACCGGTCGGGTTCATGCCCTCGACCTTGACGTACACCTCGGCACCCGTGCGCTCCGAGAGCACCGGTGCGGCCACGAGCGGGGTACCGCCCTCGGCGAGAGTGACGATCTTCTCGGTGAGGTGCTCCGGAAGACGGTCGGCGTACTCGGTGATGACACCCCGCCACTGGTGGGCCGGCATGCTCAGACTCCCTCGACTCGCAGGACAGAGATGATGCGCCGGACGGGCGCGAGCCCCTCCAGCGCGGCGACCGTGGCCGCCAGCGACGCCTCGCGGGCCGCGTGGGTCGTGATGACCAGGTCGGCCACCGGCTCGGGCGTCCGGACCGCCCCGGGGGCGGGCTCCGACGCCGGCTCGGCGGTGAAGGTGTAGGCGGGCGTCTCGGCGACGCTCTGACGCACCGTGTCGATCGAGACGCCGTGGTCGGCCAGGACGCCGGCCACCTGGGCGAGCACCCCGGTGTGGTCCTCCACCTCGAGGCGGACCTGGTAGCGGGTCACCGCGGCGTCCGGCGGCAGCACGGGCAGGGAGGCGTAGGCCGACTCGAAGGATCCCTTGCCGCCGGTGAGCCGGTCCCGGGCGACCGAGACCAGGTCACCGAGCACTGCCGACGCCGTCGGCCGCCCGCCCGCACCCTGGCCGTAGAACATCAGCGGGCCCGCACCGTCGGCCTCGACGAAGACGGCGTTGAAGGCGCCCCGCACCGCGGCCAGCGGGTGCTCCGCGGGCACCAGCGCCGGGTGCACCCGCGCGGACACGCCCTCGGCGGTGTGCTCGGCGATGGCCAGCAGCTTGACCACGTACCCCGTGCGCCGCGCCCAGTCGACGTCCTCGGCCGTGACCGCGCGGATGCCCTCGCAGGCGACCTGGTCGATGGAGACGCGCGTGTGGAACGCGAGCGAGGCGAGGATCGCGGCCTTGGCCGCCGCGTCGAGGCCGTCGATGTCGGCGCTCGGGTCCGCCTCGGCGTACCCCAGCTCCTTCGCCTGCTCGACCGCCGCGTCGAGGTCGAGCGAGTTCGACGTCATCTCGTCCAGCACGTAGTTCGTGGTGCCGTTGACGATGCCGAGCACCCGGGTGACGTGGTCCCCGGCCAGGGACTCGCGCACCGGTCGCACGATCGGGATCGCCCCGGCCACGGCCGCCTCGAACGCGACGTCGACGCCGGCGTCGTCCGCGGCCTCGAAGAGGACCGGGCCCTGCTCCGCGAGCAGGGCCTTGTTCGCCGTGACCACGCTGGCCCCCGCGCCGATCGCGCGCAGGATGAGGCTCCGGGCCGGCTCGATGCCGCCCATCAGCTCGATGACGAGGTCGGCGCCGTCCACCAGCGCCTCGGCGTCGTCGGTGAGCAGGTCCGCCGGGATCCCGTCGCGCACCCGGGACGTGTCGCGCACGGCGATGCCCGCGAGCTCGAGCGTGGCACCCGCACGGGCGGCCAGGTCGCCCGTCTGGTCGAGCAGGATGCGTGCCACCTGGGTACCGACGACCCCGCAGCCGAGGAGCGCCACGCGCAGCACGCGCTCCTGGGGTGCGCCGGACGAGGCGGTCGCGCGGGCAACGGGAGCGGACACGTGGGTCACCTTCGATGTCGGGTCGGGGGAACGAGGGCCAGGATAGCCGCGCGGCGTGGCGGTCTGGCGCCCCGTCCCGCATGCTGTCGCCTCGGGTCGGCCGGCTCAGCCCTGGTCGAGCGCCAGCAGGTCGTCGAGCGTCTCGCGCCGCACCAGGACCCTGGAGGCGCCGTCGGCGACCGCGACGACCGGCGGACGCGTCAGGCCGTTGTAGTTGGACGCCATGGACCGCCCGTACGCACCCGTGGCCGCGACCGCGAGGAGATCACCGGCACGGACGTCGCCCGGCAGCATCACCTGGTGCACGACGATGTCGCCGCTCTCGCAGTGCTTGCCGACGACGCGCGCCAGCACGGGCGCCGCGTCCGAGGCGCGCCCCACGACCTCCGCGTGGTAGTCCGCCCCGTACAGGGCCGGGCGGATGTTGTCGCTCATGCCGCCGTCGACCGACACGTACAGGCGGGTGAACTCGCCGTCGTCGTCCGCCACCGTCACCGGCTTGACCGTCCCGACCGTGTACAGGGTCAGCCCGGCCGGACCGACGATCGCCCGGCCCGGCTCCACCGAGAACCGCGGCAGGGCGGTGCCGAGCTCGGCGCACACCGCCGCCACGGCCGCTGCGACGTCCCGGGCGACGGGTCCCGGCTCGAGGGTCTCCTCACCGGGCAGGTAGGCGATGCCGTACCCGCCGCCGAGGTCGACCTCCTCGACCAGGGCACCGGTGCGCCGCGCCAGGTCCGCGCGCAGCTGCAGCACCACCCGGGCGGCCGCCTCGAAGCCGGACGGGTCGAGGATCTGCGAACCGATGTGGGAGTGGATGCCCAGCAGGTGCAGCGACGCCCGGTCCACCACCGCCTCGAGGGCCACCAGGGCCGGCGACGTCCCGCCGTCCGGGGCGGGCGCGACGGACAGGCCGAACTTCTGGTCCTCGTGCGCCGTCGAGATGTACTCGTGGCCACCGGCGTGCACGCCGGTGGTGACCCGCACCATGACCGGCGCGACGACTCCGCGCCGGTCGGCGAGGTCGGCCACCCGCTCGACCTCCGCGAGGGAGTCGACGATGATCCGCCCGACGCCGGTGTCCAGCGCCGTGAGGATCTCCTCGTCCGACTTGTTGTTGCCGTGCAGGCCGATCTCCGACCCGGGCACGCCGGCGCGGAGCGCGACCGCGAGCTCGCCGCCGGACGCGGTGTCGACCCGCAGGCCCTCCGAGCGCGCCCACCGGGCGACCCCGATGGTCAGCAGCGCCTTGCCCGCGTAGTAGACGTCCAGGCCTGCGCCGACCTCGGCGAACGCCGCCTCGAACGCCTCCCGGTAGGCCCGGGCCCGCGCACGGAAGTCCGCCTCGTCCAGGACGTAGGCGGGTGTCCCGTGCTCGGCCGCCAGCGCGGCCGCCGTGACGCCCGCGACCTCGACCTCGCCGTCGGCCCGACGACGCACGCCGGACGACCACGGCGGCCCGGCGGCCCCCGGGCCGCCCGACGGCAGCGCCGTCGTACCCCGTCCGGTCGCCGCGCCCTGCCCCGCGACGCCGACCGGTGCGCCCTCGGTCGCGGCGCTCACATCCGCTCCGGTGCGCCGACGCCGAGCAGGTCGAGGCCGTTCGCCAGCACCTGGCGCACCGCGTCGTTGAGCCACAGACGCGTGCGGTGGGTGTCCGTGACCTCCTCGTCGGGGAACGGCGTGACACGGCACTCGGAGTACCACTTGTGGTAGTCGGCGGCGAGCGACTCCAGGTACCGCGCCACCCGGTGCGGCTCGCGCAGCTCGGCGGCCTGGGCGACGATCCGCGGGAACTCCGTCAGCTGACCGATCAGCGCGGCCTCGGTCTCGTGCGCCAGCAGCGCCGGGTCGAACGCGTCCGTGCCGTCCTCGCGCGTGCGGGCGACCGCACGGTCCGCCGCGTTGCGGTCCACCGCGCAGGTGCGCGAGTGGGCGTACTGCACGTAGAACACCGGGTTGTCGTTGCTCTGCTTGAGCAGCTCGTCGCCGGACAACGACAGCGGGGTGTCGGCCGGGAACCGTGCCAGCGAGTACCGCAGCGCGTCCGAGCCGATCCACTCGAGCAGGTCGTCGAGGTAGAGCGCGTTGCCGCGGCGCTTGCCCATGCGCTCGCCGCCGATGTTGATGAGCTGCCCGATGAGCACCTCGATGTTCTGCTCCGGGTCGTCGCCCGCGCACGCCGCGATCGCCTTGAGGCGGTTGACGTAGCCGTGGTGGTCCGCGCCGAGCAGGTAGATCTTGCCCGGGAACCCGCGGTCCTTCTTCGACAGGTAGTAGGCGGCGTCCGCGGCGAAGTAGGTGGGCTCCCCGTTGGCGCGGATGAGGACCCGGTCCTTGTCGTCGGTGAAGTCGGTGGTCCGCAGCCACACGGCACCGTCGACGTCGAACACGTGGCCCTGCTCCCGCAGCCGTGCGACGGCCTGGTCGACCGCGCCGGACTCGTGCAGCGTGCGCTCGGAGAACCACGTGTCGAAGTGCACGCCGAACGCGTCGAGCGTGCGCCGGATCGCCGCGAGCTGGGCCACGTAGCCGGCCTCGCGGGCGACGACGACGGCCTCGTCCTCGGGCAGGTCGAGCAGGTCGGGGTGCTGGGCGAGGACCTCGTCCGCACGCTCGATCACGTACTCGCCGGGGTAGCCGTCCTCGGGCGCGTCCTCGCCCTGGGCGCGGGCCAGGACGGACCGGCCGAACTTGTCCATCTGCGCACCGGCGTCGTTGATGTAGTACTCGGCCGTCACCTCCGCACCCGCGGCGCGCAGGATCCGACCCAGGGCGTCGCCGAGCGCCGCCCAGCGCGTGTGACCGATGTGCAGCGGGCCCGTCGGGTTCGCCGAGATGAACTCCAGGTTGTGGACCTGGCCCGCCAGGGCGTCGCTGCGCCCGTAGTCCGCACCCTCCTCGACGATCGTGCGGGCCAGCTCGCCCGCGGCGCCGGCGTCGAGCGTGATGTTGAGGAAGCCCGGCCCGGCGACGTCGACCGCCTTGATCCCCGGCGTCGCGCCCAGGCGCGAGGCGAGGTCCTCGGCGAGCGCCCGCGGCGTCGTGCCCGCCTTCTTGGCGAGCTGGAGCGCGACGTTGGTGGCCCAGTCGCCGTGCTCCCGCTGCCGGGGTCGCTCCACGTGGACCGACGACGGGACCGCGTCGGCCGGGAGGGCGAGGGTGCCGTCGGCCACGGCCGAGGCGAGGGCGGCGCTGAGTGCTTGCGAGAGCTGGTCGGGTGTCACCGGGCGATTCTATCGACCCCGTGACCCGACGACGGCGCGCAGGTGTGGGCTGGGCCGGGCCCGGCTGGGCTGGGCCGGGCGGCCCGCCCGGCGGGTTTACCGACCAGCGCACCGCCGGTGGTAGTCTCGGTGATCGTGCCGGGACACCACCTGTGGTGACGCGTCCGGCACCGCGCGCCTGTAGCTCAGCGGATAGAGCGTCTGCCTCCGGAGCAGAAGGTCGGGGGTTCGAGTCCCTTCAGGCGCACCAGCACGACGGCCCCGGTCCCCTCGGACCGGGGCCGTCGTCGTTCCCGGATGCTCGCTCCCGGGCGCCTGCCCCGGGTGCTCACCCCGGCAGCGCCGTCCCGGGGCCCCCGCCGCGCCGGGTACCCGATACCGACGTGGACGCCCCGACGTCGGCGGGTTAGGTTCGCCGGGTAGGCGCCGACGCAGGCGCCGGCCACCTCGCCGCGACCCGGAGCCCCCATGATCGACCACACCGTCCGCGTCTACCGACCCGACGAACCCCTCGCCCGCACCGACCAGCTCGCGTGGAAGATCGCCGAGGTCGCCACCGAGGACCTCGAGCCCACGCCGGAGGTCACCGACATGGTGATCAACCGCGTGATCGACAACGCCGCCGTGGCGACGGCCTCGCTCGGCCGCGCACCGATCCTCGCCGCCCGCGCCCAGGCCGAGGCTCACCCCGTCTCGCGCGGCGGCTCGGGTGCCACGATCGTCGGCTCCCGCGAGCGCACCAGCCCGGAGTGGGCCGCCTGGGCGAACGGCGTGGCGGTGCGCGAGCTGGACTACCACGACACGTTCCTCGCCGCCGACTACTCCCACCCCGGCGACAACGTCCCGCCGGTGCTCGCCGTCGCGCAGCACCTCGGGCGGTCCGGCCACGACCTGCTGCGCGGCATCGTCACGGGGTACGAGATCCAGGTGGACCTCGTCAAGGGCATCTGCCTGCACGAGCACAAGATCGACCACGTCGCCCACCTGGGCCCGAGCGCGGCGGCCGGCATCGGCACGCTGCTGGGCCTGAGCACCGAGACCGTCTACCAGGCGGTCGGGCAGGCGCTGCACACGACCACGGCGACGCGACAGTCTCGCAAGGGCGAGATCTCCACGTGGAAGGCGCACGCCCCCGCGTTCGCCGGCAAGCTCGCCGTCGAGGCCGTGGACCGGGCCATGCGCGGGCAGACCTCCCCCAGCCCGATCTACGAGGGGTCCGACGGCGTCATCGCGTGGATGCTGTCCGGCCCGGACGCCCGGTACACGGTCCCGCTGCCCGCCCACGGCGAGGACCGCACCGCGATCCTGGAGACGTACACCAAGGAGCACTCGGCCGAGTACCAGGCGCAGGCCTGGATCGACCTGGCCCGCCGCCTCGGCTCCGAGCACCCCGAGCTGCGCGAGCCGGGCGCCGTGCGGTCCGTGGTGCTGCACACCAGCCACCACACCCACCACGTCATCGGCTCCGGCTCCGGCGACCCCCAGAAGTACGACCCGACGGCCAGTCGCGAGACCCTCGACCACTCGATCCCGTACATCTTCACCGTCGCCCTGCAGGACGGCGCCTGGGACCACGTGGCCAGCTACGCCCCGGAGCGGGCCGGCCGCCCGGACACGATCGAGCTGTGGCGCAAGGTCACCACGGCCGAGGACCCGGAGTGGACGCGGCGCTACCACTCGCCCGACCCGGCCGAGAAGTCGTTCGGCGGTCGCGTCGAGATCGAGCTCGAGGACGGCTCCCGCGTCGTGGACGAGATCGCCGTCGCGGACGCGCACCCGCTGGGCGCGCGCCCGTTCGGGCGCGAGCAGTACGTCGCCAAGTTCCGCGCCCTGGCCGACGGCGTGCTCGCCCCCGAGGAGATCGAACGGTTCCTCGACGTCGCCCAGCGGCTGCCCGAGCTCATGCCCGACGAGCTCGGCGGGCTCACCGTGACGCCGATGGACGACCCGGCCTCGCGCGCCGGGACGACGACGGGGATCTTCTGATGCTCTACTCGACCCTCACACCGGCCGCGAAGCGCTCCGCGTTCCGCGAGCGCTTGCGCTCCGGCGAGCTCCTGCAGCTCCCGGGCGCGTTCAACCCGTTGTCCGCCCGGCTGATCGAGCGCAAGGGGTTCGACGGCGTGTACGTCTCCGGCGCCGTCGTCGCCGCCGACCTCGGCCTGCCCGACGTCGGCCTCACCACGCTGAGCGAGGTCGCGGGGCGCGCGGGCCAGATCGCCCGGATGACGGACCTGCCGACGCTCGTGGACGCCGACACGGGGTTCGGCGAGGCGATGAACGTGGCCCGGACGGTCCAGACGCTCGAGGACGCCGGTGTTGCGGGCCTGCACGTCGAGGACCAGGTCAACCCGAAGCGGTGCGGCCACCTCGACGGCAAGGAGGTCGTCGACGACGCCACGGCGCTGCAGCGCATCCGGGCGGCGGTGACCGCCCGGCGCGACGAGAACCTCCTCATCATGGCGCGCACCGACATCCGGGCCGGAGCAGGTCTCGAGGCCACGGTCGAGCGCGCCCAGGCGCTCGTCGACGCCGGGGCGGACGCCGTCTTCCCCGAGGCGATGCGCGACCTCGACGAGTTCGAGGTGGTCGCCTCCACGCTGGACGTGCCCGTGCTGGCCAACATGACGGAGTTCGGCAAGTCTGCGCTCTACACCGCGGCCCAGCTCAGGGACGCCGGCGTCGCGATGGTCATCCACCCGGTGTCGCTGCTGCGGCTGGCCATGGGCGCCGCCGACGAGGCGCTGGACACCCTGCGCGCCGAGGGGTCGCTCACCTCGCAGGTCGGGCGGATGCAGACCCGCGCCGAGCTGTACGACCTGCTCGACTACGCCGCGTACGGCACCTTCGACGCCGGCGTCTACACGTTCTCCCTGGACGATCACCACCACTGATCACCCGCGCCGGGTGCCACGAGCGCCCGCGCGTCATCCGAGCAAAGGAGCACCGATGACCGACTCCCCCGCCCCCGAGGTCCACCGGGGCCTGGCCGGCGTCGTCGCCGACACCACGGCGATCTCGAAGGTCGACCCCGCGACGAACTCGCTGCTGTACCGGGGGTACCCGGTCCAGGACCTCGCGGCGACGCAGCCGTTCGAGGCGGTGGCGCACCTGCTCTGGCACGGGGAGCTGCCGTCGTCGGCGGAGCTGGGTGCCCTCCAGCAGCGCGAGCGGTCCCTGCGGGCGATGGACGAACGCACCCGCCGGGCGATCGACGACCTCCCGCTGCACACCCACCCGATGGACGTGCTGCGCACCGCGGTGAGCCAGCTGGGCGGCCTGGACGAGACACTGCTGCGCGAGGACGGCATCCTCGACCCCGAGCTCAACCGGGACCGCGCGATCCACCTGTTCGCACAGCTGCCCGGCATCGTGGCCCACACCCAGCGCCGGCGGCGGGGCCTGGACCCGGTGCCGCCGCGCGACGACCTGGACTACGCCCGCAACTTCCTGTGGCAGACGTTCGGCGAGGTGCCCGACGACGCCGTCGTCGACGCGTTCCGGGTGTCGCTCGTGCTGTACGCCGAGCACTCGTTCAACGCCTCGACGTTCACCGCACGGGTCGTGGCCTCGACGCTCTCGGACGTGTACTCGGCCGTCACCGCGGCGATCGGTGCGCTCAAGGGGCCGCTGCACGGCGGCGCCAACGAGGCCGTGATGCACGCGTTCGCCGAGATCGGGTCGGCGGACCGCGCAGAGGCGTGGCTCGACGACGCCCTGGCGGCGAAGCGCAAGGTCATGGGGTTCGGCCACCGCGTCTACCGGCACGGCGACTCGCGGGTGCCGTCGATGAAGGCGGCCCTGGACGCCCTGGTGGCGCACTACGACCGCACCGACCTCGCCGACCTCTACGACGCGCTGGAGTCGGCGTTCGTGGAGCGCAAGGGCATCTACCCGAACCTGGACTACCCCGCCGGTCCGGCCTACCACCTCATGGGGTTCGACACCGAGACGTTCACACCGATCTTCGTGGCCGCGCGGGTCACGGGCTGGACGGCGCACGTCGCGGAGCAGCAGGGCGCCAACTCCCTGATCCGGCCCCTGTCGCAGTACGTGGGCCCGGAACGCCGCGAGGTCCCCGGCCGGTAGGTCGGGCGCCCGGCCCCGGTCCGGGCTCGGGACGGTTCACGTGACGTCGAGGGAGGTGTTCTCGCCGAAGTCGTCACGGAACCGCGGCCCGCTCTCGGCCAGCTCCTGAAGGTAGGCGGCGGCCCACTCGCCGTAGGGGTCGACGGCGAGGGACTCGTTGGAGAACCGGCGGTCGTCGGTGATCTCGGTGACGCAGAAGTCCGGGATCTGCAGCTCCGTCACGGGCCCGGACCGCTCGCACTCGGCGACGATCAGCGGGTGGTTCGCGCCACCGAACACGTCCACGGACCAGCCGTCGGCGCCCAGCCAGACGGCGTAGCGCGTCTTGACGACGCGGGCTCCCCCGCGCCGCACCAGCTCCAGGGCCACCAGGGGGTCGAGCTCCCGCTCGGCCTCGTACCGGGTGCCGCCGGTGGACGGGCCCTTGACGGTGACGGCCGAGAAGTCCACCCGGTCGCGCACCGCGTCCAGCACGTCGCGCGGGTCGCTGCGGGCGTCCAGGCGGCCGTCGACCCCGCCCGCCTGCACCCGGACGCGCAGCGCGTAACCGCCGTCGGACAGGAAGTAGGACTGCACGATGAGGGACGGCGCGTCCCGCAGCACGTCGGGGAGGCTGCGCACCAGGAACCGGCGCTCGAACTCGAAGTCTGTGTAGGCCGTGGACATGATCCGACACTACGACGCCGGGGCGCGGCGGCCGCGTCACCTCGCGGGACGGCTCAGTGCCAGGTCGAGACTTCCTCGACGCCGGGGCGGTACTCGAAGTGCCAGGGCTCGTACTTGCCGGACCCGCCACGCTGGGCCCACGGCGGGTTCTCCCAGCCGTAGCTCGGTGCGTTGTCCCACAGCCAGCCGTACACCTCGGCGCTGCCGGTCTCCTTCGAGCACAGGTCGATCGCCAGGCCCCAGCCGTGCATCGAGGTGCCCGGCGTCGCCGCGAGATATCCGCGGCTCGCCTTCACCGAGTACTGCGAGGACAACGAGCGGTAGCTGTCCACCAGGCACAGGTCCCGTCCGAACCGCGCCCGGAAAGCCTCGTTGAGCGCGCTGAGCGAGACGGCGGCGTCGGGACGCAGCGCCTCGCCGTCCTGCCACAGGGAGCACAGCGAGTGGTCGGACAGCTGCCCGTTGCCACCGGTGACGTCCGCGCTCGCGTCGCAGTCGGGCAGCGGGTCCCGCTCGACGGAGGAGCGGCTGGCGGCGACGACGGTGCGCTCGCGCGGAGCCGCCGCGATCGCGGAGGCCGTCGCCGGGGCCGTGGTGCCCTGCTGCAGGAGCGCCAGGGTGGACGGGCCCGACGTGGCGGGCTCGAGGTCGAACGGGGACGGGGCGTCGCCGTCGGCCGTGGCCGCCAGCGGGGCGGCGATGGTCGCGGCCGCCAACGAGCCGAGGACCGTCACCCGCGTCACCCAGGCGGGCCCGGCGGGAGCGGCGTGCGCACCCCGAGCACGACCTCGAGGGGTGCTGACGCGACGGGTCGGCTTCTTGCCGGACCGGGAGACGGCGGCCTCGCGGATCTCCCGACGGGAGCGCGGCGCGGGGGTGCCGTCCTGCGACGTCGCGTCCACTCCACCTCCCGTGTCCCCTCACCGGCACGACGGCCGGTCGTCCGTCATGACCAGGGACGACACGGCATGAGCACCGCGTCGCCACCGATCCGAGATGCACCCTAGCGGTGACCCGCCTCACGGCCAAGTCCCGTGTTGTTCAGAGATTGTTCACGCCGCGTCCGGGCTCAGCGACGGCGCTGCATCGCGTCACGGACCTCGCCCACGAGCTCCTCGAGGATGTCCTCGAGGAACACGACGCCCACCGTCCGGCCGCCGTCGTCGACCCGGGCCAGGTGCGCACCGGAGCGCTGCATCGCCCGCAGGGCGTCCTCCACCTCGTCCGACGGCGCGACGGTCGCCATGGCCCGCACCCGCCACGTCGGTACCGGGCGGGACCGGTTGCCGTTCGTCGCGTACAGCACGTCCTTGAGGTGCAGGTAGCCCACGAGCCGGCCCGTCCGGGTGCCGGCCATCTCCGTGCCCGCCTCCGTACCGTTGTCCACCATCGGGAAACGGCTGTAACCGGTGCGCGAGACGAGGTGCTCGACGTCGTCGGGCGTCGCCCCGGGCTCGAGCACGACCAGCGCGTCCACGGGGACCATGACGTCGCCCGCCGTGCGCGAGGAGAACTCGATCGCGCCGGTCAGCAGCCCCTGGTCGTCCTCGAGGACGCCCTCGGCGCGGGAGTGCTCGACGATCGACTGGACCTCCTCCGCCGTGAACGCGGAGGCCACCTCGTCCTTCGGTTCGACGCCCAGGAGCCGCAGCGCGTGGTTGGCCACCCAGTTCAGCGCCACGATGATCGGCTTGACGACCTTCGCGATGAGGACGAGCGGCGGGGCGAACCACAGCGCGGCGGTCTCGGGACCGGCGACGGCCAGGTTCTTGGGCACCATCTCGCCGAGGACGACGTGCAGGTACACCACGATGCTCAGCGCGATCACCAGCGCCACGGGATGGACGAGCTCGTCCGGGATGCCCATCTCCTCGAACGGCCCCTCCAGCAGGTGGGCCAGCGCCGGCTCGGCGATGATGCCCAGTCCCGTGGAGCAGACCGTGATGCCGAGCTGCGCGCAGGCCAGCATGAGGGAGACGTGCTCCATCGCCCACAGCACGACCTTGGCGCGCTTCTCGCCCGCCTCGGCGCGCGGCTCGATCGTGCTGCGACGCACGGACAGCACGGCGAACTCCGCGCCGACGAAGAAGGCGTTGGCGGCGAGCAGCAGCACACCGACCAGCAGTGCGGTCCCCGTGGTCATGCGGACACCTCCGTGACACGCAGGCGCTCGACCCGTCGCACGTCCACGAGCTCGACGCGCAGGCCGACCCCGTCGACCTCGATCTCGTCACCGGGTTCCGGCAACCTGCCCAGACGGTCCATGACCAGTCCGGCGAGCGTCTCGTAGGCGGCACCCTCGGGGACGCGCAGCCCGGTGGACTCCTGCAGCTCGTCGGGACGCAGCACGCCCGGGACGACCCACGAGCCGTCCGCCAGGGCGACGACGCCGCCGCGGCGACGGTCGTGCTCGTCGGCGACGTCGCCCACGAGCTCCTCGACCACGTCCTCCAGCGTGACGACGCCGGAGGTCCCGCCGTACTCGTCCACCACGACGGCCATCTGCAGGCCCAGGCCGCGCAGCTCGACGAGCAGCGGGCCGAGCGTGACGGTCTCCGGCACGCGCGGGGCGTCGGTCATCAGGGCTGCCGCCGGGACGTCGTCGCGCCGCTCGAACGGCACCCCGACGGCGCGGCGCAGGTGCACCAGGCCGACGACGTCGTCGCGGTCGTCGCCGATCACCGGGAACCGCGAGTGACCCGTGCGGTGGGCCAGCGCGATCACCTCGGAGGCGCTGGTGTCCCGGTCGACGACGGACACGCGGGTGCGGTCGGTCATGACGTCCCGGGCGGTGAGCTCGTCGAGCTCCAGGGAGTTGGCCAGCAGCCGAGCGGTGCCGGCCTCGAGCGTGCCCTCCATCGCGGAGCGGCGGACCAGCGAGATGAGCTCGGTCGCGGAGCGCGCGCCGGAGAGCTCCTCGCGGGGCTCGACACCGAGGCGGCGCAGGATGGCGTTCGCCGAGTTGTTCAGCACCGAGATCAGGGGGCCGAACACGACGGTGAAGACCCGCTGCAACGGCACCACGGCACGCGCGGTGGAGTGCGGCGTCGACAGCGCGAAGTTCTTGGGGATCAGCTCGCCGAACAGCATGGAGAACCCGTTGACGATCACCAGTGCCAGCACGGTGGCCAGCACGGCGGAGACGCCGGTGCCGAGCGCCGTGGACGCCAGCCCCTCACCCAGCAGGGAGAGCAGGGCGGGCTGCGCGGTGTAGCCGAGCAGCACGGTGGTGACGGTGATGCCGACCTGCGCGGAGCTCAGCTCCGTCGACAGGTGCTTGAGCCCGGCTCGGACGATGCGGTCCCGACGATCGGGCGCCCTCCGGCCGGGCGGAGGACTGTCCCCCTCCTCGTCGTCGGCACCCACCACGGCGGGGTCCAACGTCACGAGGGAGAACTCGCTCGCCACGAAGATCGCGGTACCTGCGGTGAGCAGGACACCGACACAGAGCATGATCACGTCGGTCACCACGGCGCGCCCCGCAGACCGGTATATCGACTGTCGTCCATCGTGGGGCCGATGCTATCCGGTCCCGGCGGGTGATGTCCCGTCCCGTCGGCGACACCGCCCGCCACGCCAGCGGATGCCCAGCGAAACCTCAGGAAGTACGTGCAAGATGGTTCCATGACCACCACAACGAGCGGCACCGGTCAGGGCCAGCAGAACGCCACGGTGCTCGTCGTCGAGGACGAGCCGGCCATCGCGACGGCCATCGCGCAGAGGCTCTCCGCCGAGGGATGGCGCGTCGAGGTCGCGCGCGACGGCCTCTCCGGCGTCGACGCCGCGGCCCGCCTGCACCCGGACGCCGTCGTGCTGGACGTCATGCTGCCCGGGATCGACGGGCTCGAGGTGTGCCGCCGCATCCAGGCCGACCACCCGACCCCGATCCTCATGCTCACGGCCCGTGACGACGAGACCGACATGATCATCGGTCTCGGTGTGGGCGCGGACGACTACATGACCAAGCCGTTCTCGATGCGCGAGCTGGTCGCCCGCGTCAAGGCGCTGCTGCGCCGCGTCGAGCGCGCCGCGCAGGCCGCCGCCCAGGCGCCCGCCGACCCGCCCCTGACCGCCGGCGACGTGACGATCGACCGCGCGCAGCGGCGCGTCCACCGCGGCGGGGACGAGGTCCACCTGACGCCCACGGAGTTCGAGCTGCTCGTCATGCTCGCCAGCGCCCCCAAGACGGTCCAGACCCGCGAGAAGCTGCTCGCGGAGGTCTGGGACTGGGCGGACGCGAGCGGCACCCGCACGGTGGACTCCCACATCAAGGCGCTGCGCCGCAAGCTCGGCCCGGAGCTGATCCGCACGGTGCACGGCGTCGGGTACGCCTTCGAACCACCGGCGGGCTGAGGTGTCGGGGCACGACGACGCCGTCCGACGTCCGGACCACCGGATCCCGGACGTGCGTCCGCTCGACCCGGTCCACTCCCTCAAGGCGAAGCTCGGGCTGCTGGTGGTGGCGAGCGTCACCGTCGCGGTCCTCATCACCTGGATCGGCCTGAACAACGGTCTCGGCCCCAGCCGGACGTTCCCGCTCGCGATCATCCTGTCGCTGCTGCTCACCCAGCTCCTCGCACGGGGCATGACGTCCCCGCTGCGGGAGATGACCGCGGCGGCACGGGCGATGGCCGACGGCGACTACGACATCCGCGTGCGCTCGACCAGCATGGACGAGGTCGGCCAGCTCGCCCAGGCGTTCAACACGATGGCGCACGACCTCGGCGCGTCCGACCGCACCCGGCGCGACCTCATCGCGAACGTCTCCCACGAGCTGCGCACCCCAGTCGCGGCGCTGCAGGCGCAGCTGGAGAACATGGTCGACGGCGTCACGGAGACGACCCCTGCCTCCCTCGAGCTCTCCCTGGAGCAGACGGAGCGACTGACGCGGCTGGTCACCTACCTGCTCGACCTGTCCCGGGTGGAGGCCGGGGCCTCCGCGCTGGTGCTCACGCGGTTCTCGGTGGGCGACTTCCTCGAGGAGTGCGCCGAGGCGGTGTCCATGGTCGACGCCGCGAAGGGCCTCACCTACGTGGTCGACGTCGCCCCCGAGGAGCTCGAGCTGCAGGCCGACGTCGAACGGTTGCGGCAGGTCGTGACGAACCTGCTGCAGAACGCCATCCGGCACTCCCCCTTCGGCGGGACGGTCCGCCTGGACGCCTACCCGTTCGGCGACGAGGTCGTCATCGAGATCGGCGACGACGGGCCGGGCATCGCCCCGGAGGACCGGGACCGGGTGTTCGAGCGGTTCGCCCGCGGGACGACGACGTCGCGAGGACCGAGCTCGAGCGGAGGCACCGGCATCGGGCTGGCCATCGTCCGGTGGGCGGTGGACCTGCACGGCGGTCACGTGGAGGTCGCGGACACCGACGGCGGCGCGACGATGCGCGTCGCCCTGCCGGCGGTGGCCCGCCCGGCGCCCGGCGTCTCCACGGAATAGTCGCCCCGGTCGGGTGAATTCCGTCACACCGAAACATCCGCGACCTGTCTCCGTGAGGTTCGCATGACGACATTCGACGCGTTGTCGCCCCCCGCTTTCCACCTCTATTACCCGCGCCACAACGGCCGGTGAGACGGGAGCCCGCCGAGTCCCCCGAGGGCGCGACGCGGTCTCTGCCGGTCCCCGTGGAGGGCCTACCCTTGTGAGTGTGTCGTGTCCGAGCCCGGGCGCGACAATCCGCAAGCAAGTGGGAAAGTGGGCGATCCGGGCGTGGTGTCCCCTAAGGCTGGGTCAGAGTCGATCAACGCCGAGAGCGCGTCGTTCGGAGCCAACGAATGGCTCGTCGACGAGCTGTACGAGCAGTACCTGAAGGACAAGAACGCGGTCGATCCCGCGTGGTGGGACTTCTTCGAGGACTACACGCCGGACGAGACGGACGGCACGTCGTCCGCCCCGAGCGCGCAGCAGGCTCCTGCGCCGGCATCGTCCGCCGCGAGCCCCGCGTCCTCCGCGGCCCCCGCCCCGCAGGACCCGGCACCGCAGGAGTCCGCGCCGCAGGCCGCGAGCACCTCCCGGGAGCCGGCCGCGTCGGCCGGCACCGCCGCGGCCGAGGTGGCGCAGCCGACCGAGCCCGCTCCGGTCCCCGCCGACCCCGAGGTCTCCGCCGTCGCGCCGGTCGCCGAGGCGCAGCCGTCCACCGCCCCGTACGCCGAGGTCGCCCGCAAGTCGGTGAAGTCCGACGAGGACGAGTCGACCGACGACGTCCAGAAGCTCCGTGGACCGGCCGCCCGCGTGGTGACCAACATGGAGGCGTCGATCGCCGTCCCCACCGCCACGTCGGTGCGCGCGGTGCCCGCCAAGCTCATGGTGGACAACCGCATCGTCATCAACAACCACCTGGCCCGCGGCCGTGGCGGCAAGATCTCCTTCACGCACCTCATCGGGTTCGCCCTGGTCGAGGCCCTCGCCGACATGCCGGTCATGAACGCCCACTACGAGGAGGTCGACGGCAAGCCGCACGTCGTCCAGCCGGCGCACGTGGGCTTCGGGCTCGCCATCGACCTCGCCAAGCCGGACGGCTCGCGCCAGCTCCTCGTGCCGAGCGTGAAGAAGGCCGACGAGCTCGACTTCGCCGGGTTCTGGTCCGCGTACGAGGAGCTCGTGCGCAAGGCCCGCGGCGGCAAGCTCGGCATGGACGACTTCGCCGGCACCACGATCTCGCTGACCAACCCCGGCGGCATCGGCACCGTGCACTCCGTGCCGCGCCTCATGCAGGGGCAGGGCACGATCATCGGCGTCGGCGCCATGGACTACCCGGCCGAGTTCGCCGGGGCCAACGACGAGCAGCTCGCCCGCATGGGCGTCTCGAAGGTCATGACGATCACGTCGACCTACGACCACCGCATCATCCAGGGCGCGCAGTCCGGGGAGTTCCTCAAGATCCTCAGCGGCAAGCTGCTGGGTCTCGACGGGTTCTACGACCGCGTGTTCGCCGCTCTGCGCGTGCCGTACGAGCCCGTGCGCTGGGTCCGCGACAACACCGTGGACGCCGAGGTCGAGGCCGCCAAGCCCGCCAAGATCGCCGAGCTCATCCACGCCTACCGCTCGCGCGGCCACCTCATGGCGGACACCGACCCGCTCGCCTACCGCCAGCGCAAGCACCCCGACCTGGACATCCAGAACCACGGCCTGACCCTGTGGGACCTGGACCGCAAGTTCCCCACCGGCGGGTTCGGCGGCACCCCCAAGGCGACGCTGCGCGACACCCTCGGGCTGCTGCGCGACTCGTACTGCCGCTCCATCGGCATCGAGTACATGCACCTGTCCGACCCGGCGCAGCGCAAGTGGCTCCAGGACCGGATCGAGCACGGGTACGCCCGCACCCCCCGCGAGGACCAGCTGCGCATCCTGCGCCGCCTGAACTCGGCCGAGGCGTTCGAGACCTTCCTGCAGACCAAGTACGTCGGCCAGAAGCGCTTCTCCCTGGAGGGTGGCGAGTCCGTCATCCCGCTGCTCGACGCGATCCTGTCGAAGTCGGCGGAGAACGGCCTCGACGAGGTCGGCATCGGCATGGCGCACCGTGGTCGGCTCAACGTGCTAGCGAACATCGCGGGCAAGAGCTACGGCCAGATCTTCAAGGAGTTCGAGGGCCAGATCGACCCGCGGTCCGTCCAGGGGTCCGGCGACGTCAAGTACCACCTCGGCACCGAGGGCACCTTCACCGCCGAGTCGGGTGCGACGACGAAGGTCTACCTCGCGGCGAACCCCTCGCACCTCGAGGCGGTCGACCCGGTGCTCGAGGGCATCGTGCGCGCCAAGCAGGACCGCATCGACCTCGGCGGGGACGGTTTCTCCGTGCTGCCGATCCTCGTCCACGGCGACGCGGCCTTCGCCGGCCAGGGCGTCGTGCCCGAGGTCCTCAACCTCGCCCAGCTGCGCGGCTACCGCACCGGCGGCACGATCCACATCGTCATCAACAACCAGGTCGGGTTCACCACCGGGCCGTCGTCGTCGCGCTCGACGACGTACTCCACCGACGTGGCCAAGGGCTACCAGGTCCCGGTGTTCCACGTCAACGGTGACGACCCCGAGGCGTGCGTGCGCGTCGCCGAGCTGGCCTTCGCCTACCGCGAGCAGTTCGACCGCGACGTGATCATCGACATGATCTGCTACCGCCGTCGCGGTCACAACGAGGGTGACGACCCCTCGATGACCCAGCCGCTGATGTACAACCTCATCGAGGCCAAGCAGTCGGTGCGCAAGCTCTACACGAAGAACCTCGTGGCCCGCGGCGACATCACCGTGGAGGAGGCGGAGCAGGCGCTCAAGGACTACCAGGAGCAGCTCGAGCGCGTCTTCACCGAGACCAAGGGCGGCGGCTACACGGCGCCCGACGACACCGAGTCGATCGCCGGGCTCGAGCGCCCGGAGTCGCAGCGCGAGGACGCCGGCACCATGGTCGGCTGGCAGACCGCCATCCCCCACGCCGTGCTGGAGCGCGTCGGTGACGTCCAGGTCTCCCCGCCCGAGGGCTTCACCGTCCACCCCAAGCTCGGCAAGATGCTCGAGCGTCGCCAGCTCATGGCGAAGGAGGGCGAGATCGACTGGGGCTTCGGCGAGCTCATCGCCTTCGGCTCCCTGCTCATGGAGGGCACCCCGGTGCGCCTGGCCGGTCAGGACTCTCGCCGCGGCACGTTCGTGCAGCGCCACGCCGTCCTGCACGACCGCTTCACCGGCGCCGAGTGGACCCCGCTGCTCTACCTGGCCGGCGACCAGGCCAAGTTCTGGGTGTACGACTCCTCGCTCAGCGAGTACGCCGCGCTCGGCTTCGAGTACGGCTACTCCGTGGAGCGGCCCGACGCCTTGGTGCTGTGGGAGGCGCAGTTCGGCGACTTCGTCAACGGCGCCCAGACCGTGATCGACGAGTTCATCTCGTCCGCGGAGCAGAAGTGGGGCCAGTCGTCGTCCGTGGTCATGCTGCTGCCCCACGGCTACGAGGGCCAGGGACCGGACCACTCGTCGGCACGTCCCGAGCGGTTCCTGCAGCTCGCCGCCGAGAACAACATGACGATCGCCCAGCCGTCGACGCCGGCGTCGTACTTCCACCTGCTGCGCAAGCAGGCGTACGACCGCCCGCGCCGCCCGCTCGTGGTGCTCACCCCCAAGCAGCTGCTGCGCCTCAAGGCGGCGGCGTCGGGCGTGGAGGACTTCACGACCGGCACGTTCGAACCGGTGCTCGGCGACGTCGGCGTGGCGGACGGCAGCATCGACGCCACGTCGGTCGAGCGACTCGTGCTGTGCACGGGGCGCGTCTACTACGACCTGCTGGCCGAGCGCCTCAAGCGCGGCGACGACAAGACCGCGATCGTGCGCCTGGAGCAGCTCTACCCGTTCCCCGAGGAGCAGGTGCGCGCCGAGCTGGCGAAGTTCCCGAACGCCGAGGTCGTGTGGGTCCAGGACGAGCCCCAGAACCAGGGCGCCTGGTCGTACCTGCACCTGGCGCTGCCCGAGGACCTGCCGCGGGTCAAGGTCATCTCGCGTCCCGCGTCGGCGTCCACCGCCGCCGGTACCGCCAAGCGCCACAAGGAGCAGCAGACCGTGCTCCTGGAGCAGGTCTTCACGCGCTGAGGCCGCATGAGAACGGCGAGGGCCGGGAGGAGGATTCCTCCCGGCCCTCGCCGTTCTCATGCCCAGGTCGTCCTCGTGTCCGCACGAGCCTCCGCACGAGCCTCTGCAGGAGACAGTGCGTCCCGACGGCGCGCGTCCCGACGGTGCAGGTCCGAACGCCGTCCGCGCCGGTCCTACCAGCGGTCGTGGACGTGCTCGCGGATCGACTCGTCGTAGAGGTCGCGCACCTTCGACCGGAACAGCGGGCCGAGCACGCCGACGTTCCCGGCCGCGGCGTTCGCGGCCGCCTGCTCCGGGCTGCGGGCTCCGGGGATCACGGTGCTGACCCCGGGCTGCTGCCACACCCAGGCCAGGGCGGCCTGGGCGGGGGTGACGTCCTCGGCCAGGTCCTCGGCGAGCGTCGTGAACCGGGCGGCGGCGTCGACCCCGACCTCGAACGGCACGCCCGAGAACGTCTCGCCGACGTCGAACGCCTCGCCGCCGCGGTTGAACGTCCGGTGGTCGTTCTCGGCGAACGTCGTCTCGGTGGTGTAGCGACCCGAGAGCAGCCCGGACGCCAGCGGGACGCGCGCGATGATGCCGACCCCTGCCTCCGAGGCCGCCGGGAGGACCTTCTCCAGCGGCTTGAGCCGGAACGCGTTGAGGATGATCTGCACCGACGCCACGTGCGGGCGGGCGATGGCGGTCAGGGCCTCGTCAGCCGTCTCCACGGACACGCCGTAGGCGGCCATGACGCCGTCCTCGACGAGCTGGTCGAGCGCGTCGAAGACCTCGTCGCTGGAGTACACGGGCGTGGGCGGGCAGTGGAGCTGCACGAGGTCGAGGCTTTCGACGCCGAGGTTCCGCCGGGACCGGTCCGTCCACTCGCGGAAGTTCTCGAGCACGTAGTTCTCCGGCACCTGGTCCACCCGGCGGCCCATCTTCGTGGCGACCGTGAGCGACTGGTCCTGGTGGTCCGCGAGGAACCGCCCGAGGGCCTGCTCGCTGCGACCGTCCCCGTACACGTCGGCGGTGTCGAAGAACGTGATCCCCGCCTCCAGCGCCGCGTCGAGCACCGCGCGCGACTCGTCGTCGCCCACCTCGCCCCAGTCGGCACCGAGCTGCCAGGTTCCCAGGCCGATCACGGACACCATCCGGCCTGTCCGGCCGAGCACCTGCTGTTCCATCTGTCCTCCGAGTTCAGGTCGACCTCCACACGGTACGCGTGACGCGCCGACTCGGCTCTCCGACTACGGTGTGACCGTGAACACGACCCTTTCGCCCGCTTCTCCGTCGGGCACCCAGTACCGCATCGTCGCCGGTGGGCACGCCGCGACCGTCACCGAGGTCGGGGCGATGGTCCGCGAGTACGCCGTCGACGGGCGTGACGTCTTCGTCCCCTTCGGCGCGAACGAGGTGGTACCGGTGCACAACGCGGCGGTGCTGGTGCCGTGGCCGAACCGGCTGCGCGACGGCCGCTACGCCGTCGACGGCCGCACCTACCAGCTGCCGATCACCGAGGTCGACCGCACGACGGCGCTGCACGGTCTCGCTGCCTGGTACCGCTGGGACCTGGTCGAGGCGGCTGCCGACTCGGTCACCCTCGAGCTCGCCCTGCCCGCCCAGAAGGGCTGGCCCTTCCAGCTCACGACGCGCATCACCTACTCCCTGGACGCCGCGACCGGCCTCGAGGTCCGTGTCCGCACGACGAACGTGGGCTCCGGGACGGCGCCGTACGGCGTCGGGTTCCACCCGTGGCTGTCCGCCGGTGGCGCCGACCTCGACGCGTGCACCGTGCGTCTCGACGCGGCCGAGCACGTCACGGTCGACGCCCGGCTCCTGCCGACGGGCGTGGTCCCCGTGAGCGGCGACGTCGACCTGCGCGAGACGCGGTCCCTGGCCGGTCTGGACCTCGACGACGCCTGGGTCGCGCCGCTGCGGGACCCGGACGGGCTGTCCTGGTGCCTGCTCGGCTGCCCGGACGGTCGGACGCCGGCGGTCTGGATGGACGGCTCGATGGACTGCTGGCAGGTCTGCTCGGCCGACCACATCGACGGGCACGAGCGGTTCGGCCTCGCCGCCGAGCCCATGAGCTGCTACGCCGACGCCTTCAACACGGGTGACCGGCTGGTCCGGCTCGCGCCCGGGGACTCGCACGAGGTCCGGTGGGGCGCGACCCTGCTGTGACCCGCGGAATCGGTTCAGCCTGATTTGTCACAAACGCTCCCGCTCCCCCTCCTGGACGGTGGGAGCGGGCGGCGGCGTGGGATCATGCGGTGCCGTACCCGCGCACGGGACAATGACGGCGCAACGAGCAACACGGCAGGGGATGGTGACGGGTGACCGACCGACAGGTGCGCATCTGCGTGGTGGGTGACGAGCTCAGTGCGGGCGTCGGGGACGCCCGGGCCCTGGGCTGGACCGGTCGCGTGCTGGCCCGCACGAAGTTCGAGCAGCCGGCCATGTCGTTCACCCTGGCCGTCCCCGGGGAGACGACGTCGGCGCTGAACGCCCGGTGGGAGGCCGAGACGGCACCCCGGTTCGGGCCGGAGTCCTCCTACGACAACCGGCTGGTCGTGGCGCTCGGTCGGCACGATCTCGACCCCGGCCTGTCGGTCGCGAGGTCCCGGCTCAACCTCGCGAACATCCTCGACGTCGCCGACAAGAACCGTCTGGCGACGTTCGTCGTCGGCCCGCCGCCGGGACGCCCGGAGGACGGCGGCCGCATCGCCGAGCTGTCGGCGGCGTTCTCCGACGTCGCGAGCCGGCGGCGGGTCCCCTACGTGGACACGTACACGCCGCTGGCCCACCACGAGCAGTGGGTGGCGGACCTGGCTACGACGGGCTCCACGTTCCCCGGGCAGGCCGGGTACGGCCTGATGGCGTGGCTGGTGCTGCACACCGGGTGGCACGCCTGGCTGGGCCTGCCCGGCGAGGCCGTCTGACCGGACGGTGCCGCCTGGCCGGGGCGAGCCCCGAGCGCCTGGCCCGGGTCCCGGTCCGAGCCCGGACCGGAGCCCGTCAGCCGCGCGTCACGACGACCCTCGACGAGGTGACCGCGGCGGTCAGGTAGGCGACGCTGCGACCCGCGACCGGGGTGTCGGCGTGGTCCACCGCCAGCACCCGTCCCGTGGACGGCAGCACCGTGCCGTCCAGGATCGCCTGCCCCGCCGCACCGCGGACCTTGAGGCTCACGGGCGTGCCCTCGTCGAGCCGCACCGTGACGTCGCCCGAGACGGTCTTGACGGTCACCATCGGCGTCGTGCCGACCGCGGTGACGGCGAGCGCCCCGGACACGCTGTGGGCGGACACGCGGCCGATCGCACCGTCGACGGCGAGCGCCCCGGAGACCACCTGGGCCGAGACGTCCCCGCTGTGGGCGGTCGCGGCGACGTCGCCGGAGACGGACTTGAGGTAGAGGGAGCCGCTGGTGCCCGCGGTGCGCACCGTGCCGGTGACGGTCTTGACGACGGTGCCGGTGGTGCCGGTCACGTCGGCGTCCCCCTCGACCGTCCCGACGTCGACCGCGGTCCCCGGCGGGACGGTGAGCCGCAGCACCGCGCGTTCGGAGCTGCTGCCGAGGTTCTTGACGCGCGCGACGAAGGCGTCCATCTTCGACGCCTCGTAGCCGATGCGCAGGCGGTCGCGGTCACGGGTGACCTGCAGCGGCTTCTCCGAGATCTCGGTGACGTCGAGCGTGGTCCGTGTGGTCTCGGGGTCGACGACGACGTCGACGCGGCCCGCCTGGACCCGGACCGACACCGCGCTCACCCCGTCGACGGTGATCGTCTGCGGGGCGGCGACCGCCCAGGTCTCGGTGCTCATGCGTTGCCTCCGTGCTGCCGCGATGCTGAGCCCGCCGCCCCGGTGTGGGACGATGGGGCGACCCGTCCACCTTCTCGTGAGGAGACCGCCATGAGCAAGCGCGGCAGCAAGCGTCGCGCCCGCAAGGGCAAGGCCGCTAACCACGGCAAGCGTCCCAACGCCTGAGGACGCCGGGACGTCCGCGTCCCGAACAGCGAGGGGCCGCCTGCTCGATGCAGGCGGCCCCTCGCTGTCGTTGCGGCGTGCGTCGTCACGTCGTCGCCCCGGTCAGCCTGAGATGGTCGTGATCTGGGCGCGGATGCGCAGGTAGAGCGTCTCGGGGGCCTGTTCGGAGCAGGACCGCTTGACGAGCTTCTTGACGAGCTCCTCCATGTCCAGCTCGGCCAGGCAGGGCGAGCAGTGCGCGACGTGGGCGCGCATGCGCAGCTCGTCGGCCTCGGTCATCTCCGAGTCGAGGAACTCGTACAGGTGCGTCAGCGCGTGCTCGCACTCGTTCTCGCCCTCGGCCGCCTCGTGCGGGATGGGGGTGACGTCGCCGCTCATGACTCTCCTCCGCGTGCCGCCGCGAGCCCCCGGTCCGCCGCGTAGTCGGCGAGGAGCTCTCGCAGCTGGCGTCGTCCGCGGTGCAGCCGGGACATCACGGTCCCGATCGGTGTTCCCATGATCTCGGCGATCTCCTTGTAGGGGAAGCCCTCCACGTCCGCGTAGTACACGACCATGCGGCGGTCCTCGGGGAGCTGGGCGAGGGCGTCCTTGACGTCGGAGTCGGGCAGCCGGTCGAGCGCCTCGACCTCGGCGGAGCGCAGGCCCTGCGAGGTGTGGGTCGCCGCACGGGCGATCTGCCAGTCCTCGATGTCGTCCGTGTGCGCCTGCTGGGGCTGACGCTGCTTCTTGCGGTAGGTGTTGATGAAGGTGTTCGTCAGGATCCGGTACAACCACGCCTTGAGGTTCGTGCCGGGCTTGTACTGGTGGAAGGCGGCGAACGCCTTCGCGAAGGTCTCCTGGACGAGGTCCTCGGCGTCGGTCGGGTTGCGCGTCATGCGCAGGGCGGCCGAGTAGAGCTGGTCGACGTACTGCAGGGCGTCGCGCTCGAACCGCGCGGCGCGCTCCGCGGCGACCTCCTGCGCGGGCGCGCGCTCGGTGTCCTCGCCGATCTCGGCGTCGGTGGCCTGGCCGGGGCGCTCGGGTTCGTCGCTCATCACCGTCGAGCCTAGACCCGTCGGCCACGCACCGCGGCGCGGATCCGACGACGACGACGCCGCCGGGGTCGCCGCCGGCGCCAGGGCGAACAGGGGAACCTCGCCCGCGGTGGCCGCGGGGGGTGTCAGGCAAGCTCTCACACCGGTCCACAACAGCACCCGGCTGGTCGTCATTCCCGCCGGGACGCCCGACCCGCCCGGGCCATCGGTAGGCACCGACGCCACCGTGGTGACACAGTGGGTCCATGCTGCTGCGACGCCTCGCCCGACCCCTGCTGGCCGTTCCCTTCGTCTACGACGGACTGTCCGCCGCGCTGCGCCCCGCCGAGCACACGGCTGCCGCGCGCGAAGGTTCCGACACCATCACCCAGGCGCTCGGCGTCGACCCCCTCGACGACACCCAGGTGTCGCTGCTGGTGCGGGCCCACGGTGCCGTCACCGCCGCTGCGGGCGTCCTGCTCGCCGTCGGGCGCGCCCCGCGCACGGCCGCCCTCGTCCTGGCCGCACTGACCGCACCGCTGGCCGTCGTCAACCAGCCCTTCACCGCCAAGGGCGACGCCCGTCAGGAGAAGACGGCGAAGTTCGTCCGCAACCTCGGCGCGGTGGGCGCTGCGGTCATCGCCGGGATCGACCTCGAAGGACGTCCCGGCGTTTCGTACCGCATCGAGCAGAAGCGGTCCGCCGCGTCCCGGTCCACGAAGCACGCCGTCGACTCCGCGACGAAGTCCGTCAAGCACACGGCCAAGAGCGCCGCGAAGGACGTCGAGCATGCCGCCAAGCAGGCCAAGGCGTCCGCCGAGAAGACGCGGGCGAAGCTGTCCTGACACCCCCGGGCCACGGCCGGGCGACCGGCATCGTCCACTACCCTCGGACCATGACGACTACGCCCGCCCGGACCAGCCTGCCCCTGTGGGACGCCCCGCTCGCGGAGGGTTCCCTGGACGCCGTGGTCGAGATCCCGGGCAGCAAGTCGTTGACGAACCGTCTGCTCGTCCTCGCCGCCCTCGCCGAGGGTCCCGGCACGCTGCGCGGCGCCCTGCGCTCGCGCGACGCGGACCTCATGATCGGCGCACTGCGCGCCCTCGGCACCACGATCACCGAGGGGGACGTCCCGAGCACCCTGCACGTCGAGCCCGGCACGCTCACCGGGGACGTCCGGATCGACTGCGGCCTCGCCGGGACCGTCATGCGGTTCCTGCCGCCGGTGGCGGCCCTCGCCCGGGGGACCGTCCGGTTCGACGGCGACCCCGAGGCCCGGGTGCGCCCCATGCTGCCCGTGCTGGCCGCGCTGCACGCCCTCGGCGTCACCGTCAGCGGCGACGGCCCCGAGCTCCCCTCCCACCTGCCGTTCTCCGTCCACGCCACCGGCAGGGTCGCCGGCGGCGCCGTGGACGTCGACGCCTCCGCGTCGTCGCAGTTCGTCTCGGCGCTCCTCCTCGCGGCCGCGCGCTTCGAGCGCCCGCTCATGCTGCGCCACATCGGTGCCACCCTGCCCAGCAAGCCGCACATCGACATGACCGTGGCCACGCTGCGCGAGGTCGGCGTCGAGGTCGACGACTCCCGTGACGGCATCTGGCAGGTCTCCCCCGGCCCGATCGCCGCCCGGGACGTCCGGGTCGAGCCCGACCTGTCCAACGCGGCCCCGTTCCTCGCGGCCGCTCTCGTCGCCGGCGGTACCGTCCGCGTGCCCGGCTGGCCGACGGCCACGACGCAGCCCGGCGCGCTCGTCCCCGGCCTGCTCGAACGCATGGGCGCCACCACCTCGCTCGACGGCGACGTCCTGACGGTCACCGGCAGCGGCCGGATCCACGGCGTCGACGTGGACCTGCACGCCGCCGGCGAGCTCGCCCCGACCTTCGCCGCGCTGGCCGCGCTCGCCGACTCCCCCAGCCGGCTGCGCGGGATCGCACACCTGCGCGGCCACGAGACGGACCGGCTGGCGGCGCTCGCCACGGAGATCACCCGGCTCGGCGGTCGGTGCGAGGAGACCCGCGACGGCCTGGTCATCACTCCCCGACCGCTCCACGGCGCCGTCGTGCGCACCTATGCCGACCACCGCATGGCGACCTCGGCCGCCCTGCTGGGCCTGCGGGTGCCGGGACTGCAGGTCGAGGACGTGGCGACCACCGCCAAGACCCTGCCCGGGTTCGACGGGCTGTGGTCGGCGATGCTGGCCGGGTCCGGGGCCCGCGCCTGATGGCCGCGCGGGCCCGCGACGAGCACGCGCGCTACGCGCGCCCCTCCAAGCACGGGTCCCGGCCCCGCACCAAGCAGCGCCCGGACCACGCGGACGCGGTCACCGGCCTCGTCGTGGGCGTCGACCGCGGCCGCTACACCCTCGTGGTGGACGACGGCGGCCCGGACGAGCGCGAGGTCCTGGCCATGAAGGCCCGCGAGCTCAGCCGCACCCGGACCGTGGTCGGTGACCTCGTCGACGTCGTCGGCGACACGTCCGGCCTGCCGGGCACGCTGGCACGCATCGTCCGCATCCAGGACCGCTCCTCCACGCTGCGGCGCACCGCGGACGACACCGACCCGTACGAACGGATCGTCGTCGCCAACGCCGACCAGCTCGTCGTCGTCACCGCCCTCGCCCGGCCGGAGCCCCGCACCGGAATGATCGACCGGTGCGTCGTGGCGGCCTACGACGCCGGGATGGACGTGCTGCTCTGCCTGACGAAGGCCGACCTCGCCTCCCCCGACGTCCTGCGCGCCCTGTACGAGCCGCTGGGCGTCGAGGTCGTCGTCACCCGGCGCGACGACGCGGCGTCGGTCGAGGAGGTCCGCGAGCGCCTCGTCGGTCTCCGGTCGGTCCTGGTCGGGCACTCCGGCGTCGGGAAGTCCACCCTGATCAACGCGCTGGTCCCCGACGCCGCGCGCGCCACCGGGGTGGTCAACGACGTCACCGGTCGTGGCCGGCACACGTCGACCTCGGCGGTGGCCCTGCGTCTGCCCGTCACGGCGGGCGGGAGCGACGTCGAGCACGACGGCTGGGTCATCGACACCCCCGGGGTCCGGTCGTTCGGGCTGGCGCACGTCGAGGTGGAGCACCTGCTGGCCGCGTTCGAGGACCTCGACGAGGTCGCCGCCGAGTGCCCGCGCGGGTGCACCCACCTCGACGACGCACCGGACTGCGCCCTGGACGAGTGGGTCGCGGGCTCCGACGAGACGGCCCGCGCGGCCCGTGCGGCCCGCCTCGCCTCGTTCCGTCGCCTGCTGACGGCCCGCACGTCGGCCGACTGACGGCCCTGCCGGTCCCGGTCCGCGCGCCTGCCTGCGCGGACGACGCCCGGACCGCTACCTTGTGAGCGTGGCCACCTTTCAGCAGACTCCCAGTCCCCAGGGTCGCGGACGCACCTACGAGGACGACCTGCGTCTCGCCCACGTGATCGCCGACCAGGTCGACTCGATGACGATGTCCCGGTTCCGCGCGGTCGACCTGCACGTCGAGACGAAGCCCGACCAGACGCCCGTGTCGGACGCCGACCGCGGGGCCGAGGAGTTCATCCGCGCCCAGCTCGCCCGCGCGCGCACGCGCGACGCGATCGTCGGCGAGGAGTTCGGCGAGGTCGGTGGTGGTTCACGCCGGTGGATCATCGACCCGATCGACGGCACCAAGAACTTCGTGCGCGGCGTGCCCGTCTGGGCGACCCTCATCGCGCTCGCCGACGGCGACGAGATCGTCATGGGGCTCGTCTCCGCGCCCGCGCTCGGCCGGCGCTGGTGGGCGGCCAAGGGCTCGGGCGCCTGGACGGGCAAGTCCATCGCGGCGGCCACCCGCATGCACGTGTCCGGCGTGACCGCGCTGAGCGACGCCTCGTTCGCGTACTCCTCGCTGGACGGCTGGGAGGAGCGCGACAAGCTCAACGGGTTCCTCGACCTGACCCGGGAGTGCTGGCGCACCCGCGGCTACGGCGACTTCTGGTCCTACATGCTGGTCGCCGAGGGAGCCGCCGACATCGCCGCGGAGCCCGAGCTGGAGCTGTACGACATGGCGGCCCTGGTGCCGATCGTCATCGAGGCCGGGGGGCGCTTCACGTCGCTCGACGGCCAGGACGGCCCGTGGGGCGGCAACGCGATCGCCACCAACGCGCACCTGCACGACAAGGCCCTGGTCTACCTGGGCTGACCCACCGGGTCGCGGCGGCAGCTCAGGGGCACGGGATCGTCGGGATCTCGGCCGGGGCGTACCAGAGCAGGTCACGTGCGGCGACGCGCTCGACGGCGTCGGCGAGCCGTTCGTCCTCGCCGTCTGCGCCCTCGCCGTCGTCACTGCCGCCGTCGTGCGGGCTGTCGGCGGCGGCCAGCACGGCACGGACGTCGTGGGCCGCCTCCGGCTCGTCGACGTGCACGGCCTCCACACGGGCACCGGGGACGTCGCGGACCACCGCCGTCCGGGACGGGGCCCCGTCGGGCTCGTGGTCGGTCGCGCCGGTCGCGACGGCGTCGTCGGGCACCTCGAGCGACACCACGACGCGCAGCGGCACGGTGGCACCCGCGGCGACCAGCGCGAGCGAGTCGTCGGCAGCGGCCAGGAAGGCCGCGTACTCCAGCTCCTCGTCGTCCGCGTCGGGCAGGGCGGCGACCAGCTGCGGGGTGACGGCGTGCGCCACCCGTGGCACCAGGTCCCAGCGCGCGGTCGGACCGGGCACGACGGCGGTCAGCTCGTCGAGGGTGGCGGGCACGTAGAGGCGCATGGCCACAGTCTGCCCCCTGGGGCGGGCCGCGTGCGGCCGGACGGTCATCCGGCGGCGACGACGGCCCGGCGGCGGACCCGCTCGGCCAGCCCGGCGAAGGCCGTGCGCAGCGGTGACGACGCCGTCAGGTCGGCGACGGTGCGCCCGGCCAGCACGGCGGCGTCCAGCGCGGGTCCGTCCTGAGGCACCAGGTGCGGGTCGTCGACGCCGGCGTAGCGGGCGAGCGCGTCCGTCACGGCCTGCTCGGGGTCGGGGCCGACGGCGCTGGGACGAAGACGGTTGACGACCACGATCCGTTCGCCCGTGACGGGCACCGGCACCTCGCCGAGCTCCTCGAGCGCGCGCACGAGCCGCTGGATGCCGATCGGGTCGGCCGTGCCGACGACCACCACGAGATCGGCCGCCTCGAGCGCGGCCAGGGTCGCCGCGTTCCGCTGGGGAGCCCGCGTGTCGTACATGAGCAGCTCGTCCGTCTCCACCAGGGGCCCGCAGTCGACCACCGTCCACTCCGCCAGGGAACGGGCGGTCGCCAGCACGATCTCGAGCGAGCTCGCAGGAAGCTCCGGCCACCGAGCGGCACGCGTGATCCCGGTGAGGACCCGGAGCCGGCCCTCCACGACGGGCGCGTGACGCGCCAGGGTGCTCACGTCGAGCGAGCCCTGGGCGGCCACGCGCGCCACCGCCGCGAGGCCCGGGGCGTCGTCGAGCAGCCCGAGCCGCGCCGCGAGGCACGATCCGTACGTGTCGGCGTCGACCAGCAGGGCAGCCTCCTGGACACGGGCCTCCGCCCCTCGTCGACGCCGGCGGCCACCGCTGCCGCCGTTGCCGCCGAGACCGGCGAGCTCCGCGGCGAGCTCGACCGCCGTCGTCGTGCGTCCCGGAGCACCGACCGGACCCCAGACGGCGACGACGGACCCGCGTCGCGCCGGTCCGCTCCCCGCGCCCGCGGCCAGCGCGGACAGGTCGATCTCGGAGGTGGCGAGCGGGTCGTCGATGGGTGCGGTGTCGCGGACGGCGTCGAGGAGCAGAGGGTCCGCCGCCCCGGCGACGACCGCCTCGACACCGAGGGCGCGCACCCGTTCCGGCGGGCCGTCGTCGGCGAGCGCCACGACCCGCACGCCGGCCGCGTGCAACCTGCCGACGGCCTCCCGGTCCAGCCCGGCGAGGTCGGCGGAGACGACCGCGACCGTGCCGGCGCCGGCCGCGGCCGCGGCGAGCAGCTCGGCGAGGTCCCCGCAGCGACGGGTGACCGTGGTGCCGGTGCCCGGCGCCTCCAGCCCCAGCACGACGTCGGTCTCCGTGGGTCCGTTCACCGCGCACAGCACGGTGGTCAGTCGCGCCATCAGCCGACCACCGGGACGACGGCGACGCTGCCGGGAGAACCGAGCGCGGACAGCACCGCCGGCAGGTCGTCCACCCCCACCAGGACCTGCAGGGTGCCCTGGCTGGCCACCACGAGGCCCGAGTCCGCGACGTCGACCTGTTCGACGACGACGCCCGACACGATCGGGGCGGGCTCCGCGGCGTCGCCCTCGCCCGTGTCCCCCTCCGGCACGAACCAGAGGTCGACGAGCGCCCCCGCCGTGATGCGTTCGGACAGCCCGGACGACACCGGTACCGCCACGGCGCGCACGTCGACCTCGTCGGCCGCACCCAGCGCTGCCGCGGCGACCAGCTCGCCGTCGGCGACCACGCGCAGGGCGACCTGCTCCGTCGGCAGCGCCTGGTCCGCCCGCAGGTACCGCGTCTCCTCGGCGCCGAGGTTGACGTCGACGACGCGCAGCCGGTCGGCGTCCACCGGTTCCCCGGGCGTGAGGGTGCCCGCGGCGACGTACACGGGCACGGTGCGGTCGGCGTTCGCGACCACCCACGAACCCAGCGCGACCGAGAGCGCCACGAGCAGGACGCCGACGACGAGTCGGGGGTCGCGCCAGGTGGGACGGCGCAGGCGCGGTGCCAGGGGTGCCGGGAGGGCGTCGTTGCTCAAGGGGCGGTCCTTCGGCTCGTCCGGCCGCGGCATCGCGTCCGGTGGGTCGGGTTTGTCCGTCGGGCGGCCCCGAGGCTAGCGAGGCCCGGCCCGGCGGCGGAGACCCCATCCATGATCCGGGACGGCGTCACGCAGGGACACCATCCGCCTACATCTGTGGATAACTGCCATCACCCGGCCCCCTGTGCCACCATGGCTGTCATGGCCAGTCGATTCCTCTCCCTCGCCGACGTGCAGGAGATGCTCAACATCTCCGCCGCGCAGGCCTACTCGCTCGTCCGCAGCGGTGAGCTGCCGGCGATCCAGGTCGGGCCGAAGAAGGTGTGGCGCGTGGAGGCGAGCAAGCTCGAGGAGTACATCGACCAGCAGTACACGCGCACCCGGGAGCGCATCGCGAGCGGCGAGGCCTGATCAGGCCTCGCTGACGCGCAGGAGCGCCGCGAACGGAACCACCCTGCCGGCGGGCCGCGCCCGCTCCGTCTCCTCCACGTCGAGGTGGTCCGCCCCCACCCGGGCGATCCGCCCGAGCGTCGTGCCGGCGGCCGTGCGCACCTGCACCCGCGCTCGGTCGCGCTGCAGCCCGCGCAGGGCACGGCCGAGGCCGAGGGCGTCCGCCCGCGACGTCGAGGGCGCGGCGTGGAGCCCGAGTCCCTGGATGCTCGCGAGGGCCGCGAACGGCACCAGGTGCTGGGTGCGCCCGAGCGGGGCGTGCCCGATGTGGGAGTGCCCGCCGGCCCGTGCGCCGTCGAGCTGGAACCAGGTCGAGGCGACGTGGACGGGCCGACCGTCCAGCATCTCGCCGTCCCGGAGCTCGACGCGCAGGGTGTGCGCCCCGCCGGCGCGGAGCCGGTCGGCCAGCACCACCGTGGCCTGCTCGGCCCGGGTCAGCTCGGCGACGGCGCCGTCACGCTCGGCCGCCTCCTCGGCCACCATCTGGGCCTCGAGGTCGGCGAACAGCAGGGCCCAGCGTGAGACCTCGGACGACGGCACGACGGCGTTCCCCTCCCTGCCTGCCGGGCGGCAGGCAGGGTCCAGGATGCCGTGCCCTGGACAGCGGGACCACACTGCGCTTCAATATCCATCACCCGAGCACACCAACTGCTATCAAACGGCATGATCGAGGCTCATCCGATGGAGGCTGACACGATGACCGCATCGACCGCACGACAGGTCGCGGCAGGATGGACGGGCCTGTGCGCCCTCGCCGCCCTGTCCGCCGGGGCTCTCTGGCTGCTGGGCCTCCGCCTGCTCGCCGTCACGCCACGCTCGGTCGCCGCTGTCGGGGCGGCGCGGATCGAGGACTGGGTCGAGCTCGCCGTGCTGGTCGGGGGCGTCGGCGTCGCACTCTGGCTCCTGGCCGGGTCGGTCGCCGGCGTCGTGGCCGCGGGCCGGGCACGGTGGCGGGGCAGCCCCGCCTCGGTCGAGGCGCTCGGCCGCTGGGCACCCGTGCTGGTGCGGCGGCTGGCCCGCGGCGCCGTCGGGCTCGGCGTCGGCGCGGGCCTCGCCCTGACCCCGGTCGCCGCGACGGCCGCCGACCTCCCCGCACCGCAACCCGCCACCGTCGAGGTCCTCGACCTCGGCTGGCAGAGCACCACGGCCGGGCAGGGCGAGAGCGTGGACCGGCCGCAGGACGTCGTCGCGCCCGTGGACCTCCCGAGCCCGCCCGAGACCGCGCCCGCCGCTGCCGAGACGGTGACCGACGCCTCGACCCGCACCACGGCGGAGCCCACGGGCGAGCCCACGGGCGAGCCCACGGCGGCGCCCGAATCCGCGGAGGCCCGTCAGACCGCGGGCGTGGGCGAGACCGCGGACGCGGACGCGGCCGAGACGCCGACCCGCGACACGACCAGCACGTCGGCCGACACGACCAGCACGACCAGCACGTCGACCGGCACCGAGGACGCCGAACGCCCGCTCGACGCCCAGCGCACCTCACGCACCGTGACGACCACGGACGACGAGCGCCCGGTCGAGGTCGTCGTGGTCCGGGGCGACACCCTGTGGGACATCGCCGCCCGGACCCTGCCCGGTGACGCCACCGACGCCCAGATCCTGCGCGAGACCGTCCGGTGGCACGAGGCGAACCGTGACGTCGTCGGCGACGACCCCGACGTCGTCCTGCCGGGGCAGATCCTGCGCGGTCCGTGACGTCCGCGTACCGCCGACACCCTCACCCGCCCGAGAACGGAGAGCCATGACCACCACAGCCCCCGAGCCCGCCCAGACCGGCGACCAGCGCACCGGTACCCCGCGCCCGGCGTCGGACCGCCCGCTGCGGGTGAGCGCCCCGATGACCCGGCGCCCGGGCGAACCCCCGCGGGCGACCCGCCGACCGGGGCCCGTGCGCAGGGTGCGGATCGGCGCCGCCCGGCCCCTGCCCAGGCCGGTCGCCGGGCGGGACGAGCCCCCCGTGGAGCCCACGACCTCGCGACCCGCGCCGGGCGACCCGACGGCGATGTGCTGCTCCGTGGTCCGCGCGGCCCTCGAGGTCCTGCGTGGCGAGCGGTCCGCCACGCAGGTCGCGCGCTGGGTGACCCCCGCGGTGCTGGAGCAGCTGCTCCAGCGCGCTCGCCTCGTGCGGGACGCCCGCAGCGCCACCACCACGGCACGCACGTCGCGGCCGGTCGCGGTACGGCGGGTCCGGATGGTGCGGCTCACGCCGGCGACCGCCGAGGCGACGGTCGTGCTGGACGACGACGGCCGTGTCCGGGCCGCCGCCGTCCGCCTCGAGGTCCACCGCGGCGCGTGGCGCGTCGCGGTGCTCGAGATCGGCTGAGATCAGGCTTCGTTGACCCCGTGGCAGAGCTTGTACTTCTTGCCGGAACCGCAGGGGCACTGCGCGTTGCGCGGGGTGCCGGGGAACGTCCGACCGTCGGCCTGGGGCGTGGTCGCCTCCCCGTGCAGCGCGCGACGTGCGGCGCGGGTGTCACCCGTGCGCGTCGTCGACCCGTCGTCGGACGGAGCGGTGTACTGCAGGTTCTGCGGCGGCTTGGGCGTCTCGAGGCCCTTGGCCACGAGGACCGGCTCGCCGGCCCCGCCGAACGCCGCGGGGACACCCGGCTCCTGGGGCTCCTGCGGCGTGGCGGGCTGCGGGACGGCCGGCTCCGCGGCGTCGGACGCGGTGCTCCCGCCGGCAGCCGAAGCCGCTGACGGCGTGACCGACCGCGCCGCGGCCGAGGAGGCCGTCGCCGTGGCCGAGGCGACCGTGATCGCCGGGGCGCCGTCCCCGGCACCCTGGGCGCCGTCGGGAGTCTGCACCTGGACCTCCAGGTTGAACAGGTACCCGATCGACTCCTCCTTGATGGACTCCGTCATCGCCTGGAAGAGCTGGAAGCCCTCGCGCTGGTACTCGATGAGCGGGTCGCGCTGGGCCATCGCCCGCAGGCCGATGCCCTCCTTGAGGTAGTCCATCTCGTAGAGGTGCTCGCGCCACTTGCGGTCCAGGACCGAGAGCACGACGCGGCGCTCGAGCTGACGCATCGCGGCGTCGCCGAGCGAGTCCTGCCGCGCGGTGTACGCCACGCGCGCGTCCGAGAGCAGCTCCTCGAGCAGCATCTCCTTGGTGAGCCGGTGGCGGCCGCCCGCCTCGTCGACGACGTCGTCGACGGTGATCGAGACGGGGAATACCGACCGCAGCGCGGTCCACAGCCCGTCGAGGTCCCAGCCCTCGGCGGTGCCGTCGTCCGCGGCGCCCTCGACGTACGCGGTCACCACGTCGGTGATGAAGTGCTGCACCTGCTCCTGCAGGTCCTCGCCCTCGAGGACGCGGCGACGCTCGTCGTAGATGACGGTGCGCTGGCGCGACAGCACGTCGTCGTACTTCAGGACGTTCTTGCGGATCTCGAAGTTGCGCGCCTCGACCTGGGACTGCGCGCTCTGGATGCCGCGCGTGACCATCTTCGACTCGAGCGGCATGTCGTCGGGGAACCCGGCCCGGCCCATCATCGACTCGGCGAGCCCCGAGTTGAAGAGCCGCATGAGGTCGTCCTGCATCGACAGGTAGAACCGGGACTCGCCCGGGTCGCCCTGACGACCGGAACGACCCCGGAGCTGGTTGTCGATGCGGCGGGACTCGTGACGCTCCGTGCCCAGCACGTACAGGCCACCGAGCTCCACGACCTCCTCGTGCTCGGCCTTGACGGACTTCTCCGCCGCCTCCAGCACCGCCGGCCAGGCCGCCTCGTAGGCTTCCGGGTCCTCCGTCGAGTCGTAGCCCTGGGCCGCCATCTGCGCCACCGCGGTGAACTCGGCGTTGCCGCCGAGCATGATGTCGGTACCGCGGCCGGCCATGTTCGTCGCCACCGTGACGGCGCCCTTGCGCCCCGCCTGCGCGACGATCGTCGCCTCGCGCTCGTGCTCCTTGGCGTTGAGGACGTCGTGCGGGACGCCGGCCTTCTTGAGCAGGGCCGACAGCCGCTCGGACTTCTCGACGCTCGTCGTGCCGACGAGGACGGGCTGGCCCTTGGCGTGCCGCTCGACGATGTCGGCGACCACGGCGTCGAACTTGCCGTCCTCGTTCTTGTAGACGAGGTCCGGCTGGTCGATGCGGATCATCGGCCGGTTCGTGGGGATCGGCACGACGCCGAGCTTGTAGGTGCCCTGGAACTCGGCGGCCTCGGTCTCGGCCGTACCGGTCATGCCGGAGACCTTGTCGTAGAGGCGGAAGTAGTTCTGCAGCGTGATCGTGGCGAGCGTCTGGTTCTCCGCCTTGATCTGCACGCCCTCCTTGGCCTCGATGGCCTGGTGCATGCCCTCGTTGTAGCGACGGCCCGCGAGGATGCGGCCGGTGTGCTCGTCGACGATCATGACCTCGCCGTTGAGCACGACGTAGTCCTTGTCGCGCTTGAAGAGCTCCTTGGCCTTGATCGCGTTGTTGAGGAAGCCGATCAGCGGGGTGTTCAGCGACTCGTACAGGTTGTCGATGCCGAGGTAGTCCTCGATCTTCTCGATGCCCGGCTCGAGCACGCCGACGGTGCGCTTCTTCTCGTCGACCTCGTAGTCGTCGTCGCGGGTGAGTCGCTTGGTGACCTTCGCGAACTCGACGTACCAGCGGTTCGAGTCGCCCGACGACGGCCCCGAGATGATGAGCGGGGTGCGCGCCTCGTCGATGAGGATCGAGTCGACCTCGTCCACGATCGCGAAGTTGTGGCCCCGCTGGACCAGGTCGTCCGGCGACCAGGCCATGTTGTCGCGCAGGTAGTCGAACCCGAACTCGTTGTTCGTGCCGTAGGTGATGTCGCAGGCGTACTGCGCACGACGCTCGGTCGGGTTCTGACCGGAGACGATGATGCCGGTGGTCAGCCCGAGGAAGCGGTAGACGCGACCCATCAGCTCGCCCTGGTAGCGGGCGAGGAAGTCGTTGGTGGTCACGACGTGCACGCCCTTGCCCGACAGGGCGTTGAGGTAGGCGGCCGTCGTGGCGACGAGCGTCTTGCCCTCACCGGTCTTCATCTCGGCGATGTTGCCGAGGTGGAGAGCGGCGCCACCGACGAGCTGGACGTCGAAGTGCCGGTGCCCGAGCGTGCGACGGGCGGCCTCACGGACGGTCGCGAACGCCTCGGGCAGGATCTCGTCGAGGGTCGCCCCGTGCTCGAGGCGCTCCTTGAACCGGGCCGTCTCCTCCTGGAGCTCCGCGTCGCTGAGCTCGGTGAAGCTCTCCTCGAGCCCGTTCACCTGCTCGGCCATTCCGTTGAGCTTCTTGAGGATCCGGCCCTCGCCGATGCGGAGGATCTTCTCGAGGATCGCAGGCACGCAACTTCTCCCGTGTCGGTGGTGCCCGGAGGCGTCCAGGCCCGTTCGGTGGCGGCGACAGGGCCGGACGTGCACGCCCTCGTCCCCGTCGCACCGTCAGTCATCCTATTCCCCCGCCCGACGCCGTGGGGACACCGGTTCGCGCCGGACGAACACGGGGTCCGCGACCAGGCCGGACGCCGGGTGCTCAGCGTCCGCCGGCCAGCACCTCGGCGGCGCGGTCGGCGAGCTCGGCACCTGCGGCGCCGTACAGGTGGAAGACGGCGTGCGCCCCGTGCCGCCGCAGCTCGGCCGCGTCGTCGTCGTACCGGGCGATCGCCGCGACCTGCCCGTCGAAGCCGGCGTCCTGCAGCCGTGAGAGCGCGATGAGGTTGGCGTTGTGGAACGGCATGGCGAGCACGGCCACCTCGACGTGACCGGCGCGCTTGACGCGCGCCCAGAACTCCACGTCCGTCGCGTCGGCCCGCACGACGTCGAACCCCTCGCCGCGTGCGGCCTCGACGCGGGCGGGGTCGTGCTCGACGCCGGTCACCCGCAGCCCGTACCCGTCGCGCAGCTTGGCGCAGGTCGCCGAACCGACCCGCCCGAGACCGAGGACCAGCGCGTCCGCGTCCCCGACGTCCACCAGGCGGTCGTCCGGGTGGAGGCTCGACGGGTCCTTGGCGGGCAGCAGGCGCGAGAGCCGGGAGGCGAGCTCGACGCCGCGACGGTTGACGATCGCGGAGATGACGAAGCTCGCGGCCACCGCCAGCGCGACGACGACCACCCAGTCCTCGCCGAGCAGTCCGGCGTCCGCGCCGACGGCCACCACGATGATCCCGAACTCCGAGAAGTTGCCCAGCACGAGCCCGCTGAGGAACGCGGTGCGGCGCCGCAGCCGCAGCACCCACAGCACCACGGCGAACACGGCCATCTGGACGGGGATCAGCAGGAGCAGGCCGGCGGCCATGGCCACGTGCTGGAGCTGCGGGGTCCCGTGCAGGCCGATCTCCAGGAAGAACCCGACCAGCAGGAGCTCCTTGAAGGTCATCAGGGAGCGCGACATCTCGCCCGCCCGCGGGTGCATGGCCAGCAGGGCCCCCATGACGAGGGCGCCGAGGTCGCCCCGCAGGCCGACGTGCTCGAACAGGTAGTACCCCGGACCGAGCGCGACCGCGACGCCGAACAGTGCCTGCAGCTCACCGTGGCCCACCCGGTCCCAGAGGGCGTGCAGGACCCGGCGGCCCGGCACCAGCAGGAGCAGCGCAGCGGCCCACGGGCTCGGCGGGTCGCCCTCGGCGACCGCCAGGAAGACGACGGCCACGAGGTCCTGCACGACGAGGATGCCGATGGCGATGCGTCCGTACAGACTGGTGGCGTCGGAACGGTCCTCCAGGACCTTCACGACGAACACCGTCGACGAGAAGGACAGCGCCAGACCGACGAGCGCGAGGGTGCCGACCGACTGGCCCGCCACCAGGCCGACACCCACGACGCCGAGGAGCCCCAGGAAGCCCACCGCCACGGCGATGCTGATCACCATGTGGACCGCCGTCGTCAGCCAGATCTCCGGCTTGACCAGGGAACGGACGTCCAGCTTGAGCCCGATGGTGAACAGCAGCAGCGCCACGCCGATCTCGGCGAGCACCTCGAGCCCCGGCATCTGGGGGACGTGCGCCGCACCCAGGGCGAAGCCCGCGGCGAGGAACCCGACCAGGGGCGGCAGCCGCAGGAGGGACGCCAGCACCCCGGCCACGAACGCCACCCCGACGTAGAGCGCAACGATGTCCATACCCACCTCCGAGGCGGAGTCTATGGTCGCTGCGCCCCTTCCCACCCGGGAGGTCCGGGCCGCGGACGTCGTCTCGGGCCGTGCCGTCAGGTCGCGCGCAGGGCGGCGGCGAGCGGCCCGGCCAGGTCACCGCCGACGACCTCGACGTCGTCCAGGCCGCGCCACCCGGCCAGGACGCGCAGCTCCGCGGCCAGCCGCTCGGGGGTGCCGGACGACGTCGAGGGCGTGCGATGGGCGGCCATCACCCGCAGGACGCCGGCGGTCCGGTCCGCCTTGAGGTCGACCATCGCGCCGAGCTCCTCGCCCTCCAGGAACGGCAGGACGTAGTACCCGAGCCGGCGCTTGGGTGCCGGCACGTAGATCTCGATGCGGTAGTGGACGTCGAAGAGCGCCTCCAGCCGGCGGCGCTCCCACACGAGCGGGTCGAACGGGCTCAGCAGCACCGCTGCGTCCGCGCGGCGCGGGACGACGGCGTCACGGTGGACCCAGGTCGCCTCCGGCCATCCGTCGACGGCGACCGGGACGAGGACGCCGTCCGCCACGAGCTCGGCGTGGGCGCGTGCCGCCACCGGTCCGCGGAGCCGGAAGTAGTCCCGGAAGCACCGCGCCGTGCCGATCCCGTGCGCCCTGGCCCCGAGCTCGAGCAGCGCCCGCACGGCGTCCTGCTCGGGCACGTCCGGTGCGTCGCGGACGGCCGGCGGCAGGACCCGTTCGGCCAGGTCGTAGCAGCGTTCGAACGCGGCGTTGCGCCGGGCCGACAGGACCTCGCCGGTGAAGAACAGGTGCTCGAGGCATCGCTTCGCCGTGGTCCAGTTCCACCCCCACTCCTCGCGGCTGCGAGGCGCGCTGCGTCCGGCCGCGACGAGCTCGTCGTGCACCTCGGTCGCGGTGACGGGCCCCCGGTCGGCCACGATCCGGCGGACCAGGTCGAGCTCGGTCCGGTGCTCCGCCGCAGCCGCCGCGATCCCGGTCCAGGCCTCGCGGGCGTAGGCACGACGACGCCAGGCGAGCAGCGGGTACGTCGACGCGGGCACGTAGGACGCGACGTGCGCCCACGTCTCGAGGATCCTGCGCGGGGCGATGCCGGCCGCACGGTCCACCAGCGTGACGTCGTAGGGGCCGAGCCGCGAGTACACGGGCATCAGGTGCGCCCGTGCCAGGACGTTCACGGAGTCGATCTGCAGCAGGTTGATCCGCTCGACGAGGCTGCTCAGGCGCCGCGCCGTCACCGGCGACGGCGTCCGGGGCCTGTCGAGCCCCTGTGCTCGCAGCGCGATCCGTCGCGCCGCGGACTTCGACAAGGTCTGCATGTCCCCACCCTGCCGTCGACCACCGACACCGACCACCTGCGCCGGCCCACGACTCCGGCCCGGTCAGGGGGCCCGCGCTTCCTCGCGCCGGGGTGCTACCGCACGGAGCAGCGTGCCACCTCGCGAGGTGGCACGCTGCTCCGGGTCTCTCAGGTCAGGTCGCTGACCGGTGCTGCTCCGCTGCACGTCGTGTCGAGCTCGATCACGCCGTACGTCCAGCCCCGTCGCCGGTAGACCGCCGCCGGCCGTGCCGACTCCTTGTCGATGTAGAGGAAGAAATCGTGGCCCACGAGCTCCATGCGCTCCACGGCCTCGTCCGTCGTCATCGGTTCACCCCGGTGCAGCTTCTGGCGGATCACCACGGGCGAGTCGCCCAGCTGGTGCTCCACCGCGTCCCCCGGCGTGGCCAGCGTGGCCTCCTGCTCGGGTTCCGGCTCCGCGGCCTGCACGTCGTCGAACGAGCGGACGTCGACGGCGGGCACGACGTCGGGTGTCCGGCGACGGTGGTCCTTGCGTCGGTCGCGCGAGCGACGCAGTCGCTCGTTGAGCTTGTCCATCGCGAGGTCCAGGGCTCCGAACCTGTCGTCCGCCGCCGCCTCGGCGCGGATGACGGGCCCCTTGGACCGGACGGTGAGCTCGACCCGCTCGCTCACCGATGCGAGCTTGGGGTTCTTCTCGTGCGTGACCTCGACGTCCACGCGGCGCGTGTTCGGTGCGAGCTGGGTGACCTTGGCAAGCTTGTCCTCCACGTGACGACGGAACCTGTCCGTCACCTCCGTGTGCCTGCCGACGACGGCGATCTCCATCGTGTAGCTCCACTTCTTCGGGTGGCCGCCACGTCCTCGGGCGGCCGGGTGCAGGGTCTGGGCACCATCGCTGGCACCGGTGCTGACACCACCTCCCGGGTGGCCGGAGCGCGTCCGACCCGCTCGTGGGATGCGCCGCCCTGGTCACCTGAGCGACCGGGACGCCGTCGGATCCTCAGCCTAGCCCGAAGGTGTCCGCACGGTGAACCGCTGGCGCAGCACCGGTTGCGAAGATCTCGTGAGGGGTCCCCGGCGGTGGCGTCGCGGCGAGCACCACGGCGCCCAGGACGTCCGCGCCGGCCCGCACCAGGGCACGTTCGGCGGCGGCGAGCGTGGCGCCGGTGGTCAGCACGTCGTCGACCAGGACGACCGCCCGACGGCGCCCCGCCGCCTCGAGGCACCGCCGGCGCACCGCGATCGCGGCGTCGAGGTTGCGCCCTCGGGCGCGCGCGCCCAGACCCACCTGGTCCCGCGCGGCCCCGCGTCGTCGCAGCATCGCGCCCACCTCGGCCCGCACCCCGGCGGCGACGAGCCCGCCGGCGACGCCCCGGGCCAGGACGCGCACGGGATCGCGACCGCGTCGTCGCGCCGCCGCACCGGTGGACGGGACGGGCACCACGACCACGGAGCCGCGCACCACCGGGCCGTCCCCCGGGCCCCGCGCCGAGCCCTGCGCCGGGCCCCGCGCCGGGCCACGGTCCGGGGCACGGACCGGGGCACGGACCGCTTCGCGGAGCAACGGGGCCGCCGACCGCGCAGCGCCCTGCACGGCGGCCACGAGCAACGGGTCGAGGTCGACCCGCCCGCGGTCCTTCCAGGCCACGACGACGTCGCGCACGCCCGCGACGTACGCGGTGGCGGCCCACGTCGGCAGCGGAGCGACGCCGTCGAGCAGGTCGAGCCGCCCGGCGTGCTGCTCGACGCGGCGAGGTCGTCCCAGGACGGCGGCGGCGCACGGGGCGCACCAGCGCACGTCCGGCAGACGGCAGCCGGGGCAGGCGACGGGCACGACGAGGCGTGCGAGGTCGGTGAGCACCCGGTCAGCGTGCCTGCGGGCGGCACCGCCCGCCCGTCCCGACCGCCCGCCTGTGGAGAGGACCGGGATGTGGGCGGGCGTCAGGGGCGCTCAGCCCGGGTAGGCGACCGCGAGCACGCCCTCGGCGACCGACGGCCAGAGCGCCGCACTCTGCCGCACCTGCAGCAGCCCGTCCTCACCGATGATCATGGGCGGCCGTGCGCCGACGCCCGCCGCCACGGCCGTCGGGGACGACGGCGAGGTGAAGAGGCGTGACGCCCCGGTGCCGGGCAGCCCGCCGACGCCGGCCAGGAAGACCGCACGGGCGCCGTCGACGTCCCGCCCGAGCAGCAGCAGCGCGGACTCCTCGTACCAGTCCGCCGACGTCACCGAGGCGACCGTGCCGCCGACCCGCAACGGCTCGGACAGGCCGGTCGGGACGTCGGCCGCGTCCCGCTCGATCCCGGCCACCCACACCTCGGCGCCGTCGGCGCCGTCCAGGACCACGGCGACCCTCGTCGCCTCCGGCGACACCCGCAGCGACAGCAACCGCTGCTCACCCACCCAGTCCGCCGGGACCTCGACCTGCGTCCCGTCGTCCAGGACGGCCCACAGGGCGTCGTCCACGGCCGTCCAGACCGCGCCGAACCGGTCGACCGACGGGGCCAGCACGTCCTGCCCGCGCAGCAGCTCCGACCGGGCGTCCGCGGACACCCGCACGAGCCGGTCCGCGCCGTCGCGCACCACGACCGTCGAGGAGTCGTCCGGACCCGTCGCGACCGCCGTCGGGTCCAGGCCCGCGAGGTCCACCGGCTCCGGCGTGTCGGTCAGCTCGCGCCCGACCACGCGGCGCAGGACCGGCTCGGTCTGCCCGTCCTGAGGCCCCAGGACGGCGACCGCGTCGCCCACGGTGAGCGGCCGGGACGGCTCCGACGCCGGGGTCACCGCGAGCGGCGAGGTGCCGTCCGACAGCGTGACGCTGCGCCCCTCGCCGTCCCGCAGCGTCTCCTCGAGCTGGGCGACGAACATCGCGCGCTCGTCCGCGGTCGCCCCGGTGATCGCGGACGTCACCGGGACCTCGATGACACCCTCGGCGTCCACGGTCACCGCGTCGATCGCGAGCGTCGTGCCGTCCGGGACCACGGACACCGCGGACTGCGCCAGGGCTTCCGGCGGCCCGGACAGCAGCTCGCGGGTCGCCTCGGTGCGCCACGACTGCGACGGGAACCAGCGCACGTCCGGCACCCACCAGTCGAAGTCCGGGGTGGGGTAGTACAGCGTGGTGCGGTGGAACGCGTCGCTGAGGAAGTTCGCCAGCACGAGCATGCCGTCGTCCATCCCGGAGATCCGCCACTGTCCGTCGGTGTCGCGTGCGAGGTCGTAGGACACGTCGACCTCGCTGGGCTCGGCGAGCTCGGTGTAGACGCCCCCCTCGTCGAGGGTCGCCACCACCTCCGCGCGGCCGCTGACCGTGGTCGTGGTGGTGCTGTCGTCGACCTCCGGCACCACCCACTCGGGGTACTGCGCGAGCACCAGCACCCGCGCGTACCGGTCCCACTGCGACCAGGTGTCCGGCTGCACGTACTCCCGGGCCACGTTCGCGGTGCTCACCGAGGCCGGACCGAGCTGCGCCACGGACACGAAGCCGCTGACGAGCTGCTCGGGCTCGGCGTCCGCCGCCGGGCCCTGGACGTTGAAGCCCACCTCGACGGCGGTGCTCACCTCGGCGTCGCCGTCCATGACCGGGCCCGACGTCGGCATGCTGGCGCACGACGTCGACAGGGCCACCACCAGGCAGGCCAGCGCGGCACCCGCCCCGCGCCCCGGACGGCCGTGCCCCGGGTCGCGGGGACGCGCGGCGCGGGAGGTCGGTCGGTCGGTGGTGCTCACGACAGCTCCTCCTGGGTCGAGGACAGGTCGGGGATCGCCGACGGCGTCGGACCCGTCGGCGGGTTGACGACGGGGACCTGCCCCGTGGGCACGTGGTGCCCACCGGCGCGCGACGGTCCCTCCAGGGGCAGCGGGGACGCCTCGACGACGATGCCCGCCCGGCGGGGCAGCGTCAGGCGGAAGCTCGCGCCGGCTCCGGGCCTGCCCCAGACCTCGAGCCGCCCGGCGTGCAGCCGCGCGTCCTCCTGCGAGATCGCCAGACCCAGACCGGTGCCACCGGTGGTGCGGGCCCGCGCCGGGTCGGCCCGCCAGAACCGGTCGAAGACGTGGTTCATCTCGTCCGGCGTCAGACCCACCCCGTGGTCGCGCACGACCACCGCGACCGCCCGGTCGTCCCCGTCGACGGTGACCTCCACCGGCTTGCCCTCGGCGTGCTCGATCGCGTTGACCACGAGGTTGCGCAGCACCCGCTCCACGCGCCGCGGGTCGATGTCCGCCTCGACCCGGTGGTCCGGCATCGACACGGACAGGAAGATCTCCTTGCGTTCCGCCAACGGCGCGGCGGTATCCACGACGGCCGTCACGACGTCGCGCACGTCGCGCGGCTCGACGTCGAGCACGGCCGCGCCGGCGTCGAACCGGCTGATCTCCAGCAGGTCGGTGAGCAGGTCCTCGAACCGGTCCAGCTGGGTCTGCATCAGCTCCGCGGACCGTCGGGGCGCGGGCGGCAGGTCGTCGCGGGAGCCGTGGATGACCTCCGCGGCCATGCGGATCGTCGTCAACGGGGTGCGCAGCTCGTGCGACACGTCGGAGACGAACCGTCGCTGCGCGGCGGACAGCTCCTCCATCCGCGCGATCTGGAGCTCCAGGCTGGCCGCCATTTCGTTGAACGTCCGGGCGAGCGTGGCCATCTCGTCCGCGCCGCGCGAACCGGGCACGCGCACGTCGAGACGCCCCTCCCCCAGTCGTGCGGCGGCGGTCGCCGCCCGACGCACCGGCACCACCGTCTGCCGGGTGAAGATCCAGGTGAGACCGCCCAGCATCGCCAGGATCGCGAGCGCGCCGAGCAGCAGGGTGCGCTGGACGAACCGGAGCGTCTCCTGCTGCGACGCCAACGAGTACAGCGAGTACAGCTCGAACGTGCCGGCCGACGGCACCTCCACCGTCGAGGCGACCACCACGCCGGGCTCGTCCTGCCCCGACTCCGTCGAGTCACCGGGCACCAGCACCGACTGCAGGACCTGACCGTCCGTCGCGAGCGTCGCGGCCCGCAGCTCGGGCGTCACGACGTCGTCCACCGACAGCGTGCGGCTGGACGCCGGGTCCACGAGCGTCAGGCTCTGCCCGGGCGCCTGCCGCAGGAAGTAGTCCTGGGCGCTCGACCCGACGGTGCTGAGGTTGAGGATGACGTCGCGCAGCAGCGACTGCTGGTCTCCGGGGCTCGTGGCCGCCGAGCCGGCGAGCGTGGTGCGCACCTGCTGGGTGAGGGCGGCGTTCTCCGTCTCGATCTGGTCGACGCGCTGCTCGAACAGCCCGTCCCGGATCGAGTACGAGAGGTAGACGCCCAGCACCGCGACGGCGACGAAGCCCAGAGCCAGCGCGGTGGTGACCACGCGCACCTGCATGGAGGAGCGCCAGCGCCGCGCGAGCGAGCGGAACCACGTCGCGAGCGTCTCGGTCAGCCCGCCGAGCGTCTGACCCCACCGGGCGGACGCCGTCGGCGGCGTCGCCGGAGCGCGCCCCGACGCGTCCGGCTCAGCGGGGGGCACCGGCCTTGTATCCGACGCCGCGTACCGTCTGGACGACCTCGGGGCTCTCCGGGTCCTTCTCGATCTTGGACCGCAGGCGCTGCACGTGGACGTTCACCAGGCGGGTGTCGGCACTGTGCCGGTAGCCCCAGACCTTCTCGAGCAGGACCTCCCGGGTGAACACCTGCCACGGCTTGCGGGCGAGCTCCACCAGCAGGTCGAACTCCAGCGGCGTCAGACTGATGCGTTCGCCGTCGCGGGTGACGGCGTGACCCGTCACGTCGATCTCCACGTCGCCGATCTTGAGGCGTTCCGGGCCGGGCTCGTCGGTACGGCGCAACCGGGCGCGCACGCGGGCGACGAGCTCCTTGGGCTTGAACGGCTTGGTCATGTAGTCGTCGGCGCCGGACTCGAGCCCCAGCACCACGTCCACGGTGTCCGTCTTGGCGGTGAGCATGATGATGGGGACGCCCGACTCCCCCCGGATCTCCCGGGCGATCTCGATGCCGTCCTTGCCGGGCAGCATGAGGTCGAGCAGGACGAGGTCGGGCTGGGTCGAGCGGAACGCGCCGACCGCGTCGTCACCGTCGGCGCAGAAGCTGGGCTCGAACCCTTCGGACTCGAGCACGATGCCGATCATCTCGGCCAGCGCAGTATCGTCGTCGACCACCAGAACTCGGGACTTCATGACCACAGTCTGCCAGCCGTCGCGCCCTCGGTGTCCCGGACGCGCCCGGGCCGCGCCGACGGGCCGGTGGAGGCTATAGGGTCGTGGCGGTCCCATGCCCGTCAGTCCGCGCCTCAGGGAGGCCGCATGAGCACGCCCGACCAGCCGACCCCGCCGTCCGGTTGGGGTGAGGCGCCGCGCCCGCCCGCCTACGGCCAGTACGGCGGCGGCCAGTACGGCGGCGGCCAGTACGGGGCGGGCCAGCACGGGCAGCCCACCGGCGCACCGCAGCAGCCAGGAGCACCCGGGCCCTACCCGCCCCACCCCTACGGCCCCGGCGCGCAGAAGCCGGGCGTGGTCCCCCTGCGACCGCTGTCCCTCGGCGAGATCTACGACGGCGCCTTCACCTCCGTGCGACACAACCCTCGCGTCATGCTCGGGCTGGTGACCGTCGTCGTCGCCGTGACCACCGTGCTCGCGACGGTCCTCGCCCAGTTCGTGGTGCCGCTGCTCACCCCCTTCATCAGCGACCTGCTGACCGCCGACCCGCTCGTCTCGGACGTCTACGGCTCCGACGCCGGCATCATCGCCCAGCTCTTCGCCGTGTCGGCCACGCTGAGCCTCACCCTGCTCGTCGCCCAGCCGATCTGCGAGGGCATCGTCACCGTCTCGGTGAGCCAGTCGGTCATCGGCCGCAAGCTCGCGCCGCGTGAGGTCTGGTCCCGGCTCCGCCCCCGGGTCTGGGTGCTCGTGGCGTGGATGCTGCTGCGGTCGCTGGCCGTCGCCGTCGGGACGTTCGTGCTGGCCGCGGGGTGGCTGCTGCTCATCGCGGGTGTCGTCCAGGGGACCGGGTCCGTGGGCCTGTCGATCCTCGTCGCGATCGTCGGGTTCCTCGGCTGCGCCGTCCTGGCGGGCTGGATCATCGTGCGCACGCTGCTCGTCACCCCGGCGCTCGCCCTGGAGAAGAAGGGCCTGGGGTCGACGATCGCGCGCGCCTGGCGACTGACCCGGGGGAACTTCTGGCGCGTGCTCGGCACCACGCTGCTGGCGGGGATCATCGCCTCCGTCGCCGGTCAGATCGTCGCCTATCCCCTGAGCTTCGTCGGGCTCGCGATCGACCGCGGCGCCATCGGCTGGGGCGTGGTCGTCATGTCGATGCTGGCCTCGATCATCGCGGTCCTCGTCCAGCTCGTGTTCGTCTCCGGCGTCGTCGCCCTCGTCTACACCGACGTGCGCATGCGACGCGAGGGCCTGGACGTCCGCCTGGCCGAGGCCGCAGCCCGCGCGGCCGCACCCGGCGCCGGGGCCGGCCCCGGCGCCGGCCCCGCACCGCAGCCCCCGACCACCGTCGGGCCCCAGTGGTGACGTCCGTCCACGGCGCGGTCCTGCTGGACGTGCCGGTCGAACCGGACCGTGACACGGCACGCGACTGGCTCGTCCAGGAGCTGTCCCGGCCGGAGTACTCCACCGACGAGTCCCTCCTCCTGCGTCTCCTGCGCTGGATCGGCGACCTGCTGGACGGGCTGAGCGACGTCACCGTGAACACGACACCCCTCCTCGTCGTCATCGTCGTCGCCGTCGTGGTCGTCGTCGCCCTCGCCTGGTGGCTGACGGGCCCGGTCCGGCTCCGCCGACGCGGCGCTGCCGGCTCCGTCGTCGTGCACGACGACGACCCGCGCACCGCCGCCGAGATGCGCGCGGCGGCCGACGACGCGGCCCGGGCCGGGGACTGGGCGCTCGCCGTCGTCGAACGCTTCCGCGCCGTGGTGCGCTCGCTCGAGGAACGGGCCGTGCTCGACGACCGCCCCGGCCGCACCGCCCGCGAGGCCGCCGACGACGCAGGCCTGCGCCTGCCCGGGCTCGCCGGCGCCCTCACCGAGTCGGCGCGGACCTTCGACGGGGTCTGCTACGGCCATCTGCCCGCCGGTCCCGAGGACGACGCCGCGCTGCGCGCCCTGGACGACCAGGTCGCCTCCACCCGGCCCACGGCACCCGCGACGGCGGGCACCGCATGAGCGCCCCGGCCACCGGGACCTGGACGTCCGCGCCGACGTCGGGCGACGGCACCACCCTCGCCGACCGGGCGGGACGGCGGTGGCGGCTGCTGCGGTGGTGGCTGATCGGCCTGGTCGCCCTCGCCCTGGCCATCGGCGCGCTGGCCGTGATGCGGCCTGCGGGATCGTCCGGGCCGCTCGACCCGGGGAGCACGCGGCCGGAGGGCTCCGGCGCCCTGGCAGCCGTGCTGGCGGACCAGGGCGTGCAGGTCCACCACGTCACCACGACCGCCGAGGCGGTCGCCGCCGCCGGTCCGGGGACGACCCTGCTCGTCGTCCCGGCGTCCTTCCTGCTGCCCGAGCAGGCCGACGCGCTCGCCGCCACACCGGGCGACGTCGTCCTCGCCGGTGCCGGCGACGAGCTGCTCCGCGCCGTCTCCGAGGACCAGGTCGGTCTGGGCACCTGGACGGCGACACCGCCTGCCGTCGCCGTCGAACCGCGCTGCGACCTGCCCGCCGCCACCGCCGCGGGCACGATGCTCCTGGCCCCGGGTCTGGAGGCGCTGGGACCGGACGCCACGACGTGCTGGCACGACGGCGACGGGTACGCTGCGCTCGCCGCGCTGACCGCGGGCGGACGCTCCGTCGTCGCGGTCGACGACACGACCTTCCTGCGCAACGACACCGTCACCGAGGAGGGCGACGCGGCGCTCGCGCTGCACCTGCTCGGCGCGCACGAGGATCTCGTGTGGTTCGTCCAGGATCCCGCCGACACGACCTCGTCCGCCGAGGAGCCGGCGATCGGTGTCGGCAGCCTGCCGCCCTGGGCGGGAGCCGCCGGATGGCTGGGCGTGCTCGTCGCGCTCGTCGCGGCCGTGTGGCGAGCCCGCCGGGTCGGACCGCTCGTCGCCGAGGACCTGCCCGTCGTCGTCCCCGCCGCCGAGTCCACCCGGGGCCGCGCACGCCTCTACCGCCGGTCGCGATCGCGCGGGCACGCCGCTGCCGCGCTGCGCGCCGCGACGGCGGAACACATCGCCCGTCGACTCGGGCTCGCCCGGTCGACCACCCCCGAGACCTTCGTCGACGCCGTCGTCCGTGCCACCGGGCACGACCCGCAGGCGGTCGCCGACGTCCTGTACGGACCACCACCCGCCGACGACGTCGCTCTGCGCGAGCTCGCCCGTCGACTCGACATCCTGGAGAGCGAGGTTCACCGACCGTGACCCACCCCGACGAGAACCAGCCGGCGTCGCCGGCCGAGCCCACGACCCCGGAGCCCGCTCCGGCGCCCGCGTCCGAGGAGACACCGGCATCGGCGCCGGCTCCCGCACCCGCACCGGCTGCGGCGCCGGCGCCGGCGCCGGAGCCCTCGATCGAGCTGCGTCGCGCCCTGGCGGCCGTGCGCACCGAGGTCGGCAAGGCCGTCGTCGGGCAGGACTCCGCCGTGACGAGCCTGCTCATCGCCCTGCTCTGCTCCGGGCACGTGCTGCTCGAGGGCGTGCCGGGCGTGGCCAAGACGCTCCTGGTCCGCACCCTGGCCGCGGCGCTGGACCTCGACTTCAAGCGCGTGCAGTTCACTCCCGACCTGATGCCCGGCGACGTGACCGGGTCGCTGGTGTACGACGCGCGCAGCGCCGAGTTCTCGTTCCGTCCCGGCCCGGTGTTCACCAACCTGCTGCTCGCGGACGAGATCAACCGCACGCCGCCCAAGACGCAGGCCTCCCTGCTGGAGTCGATGGAGGAGCGTCAGGTCTCGGTCGACGGCGAGGCCCGCCCCCTGCCCGCACCGTTCCTCGTCATCGCGACGCAGAACCCCGTGGAGCACGAGGGCACCTACCCCCTGCCCGAGGCGCAGCTCGACCGGTTCCTGCTCAAGGTGCTCCTGCCCCTGCCGGAGCGGGACGCGGAGGTCGAGGTCCTGGCACGGCACGCGTCGGGATTCGACCCGCGCGACCTGGCCGCCGCGGGGGTGCGCCCCGTGGCCGACGCCGCCACGCTGGCCGCCGCCCGCCACGAGGTCCGTCAGGTCGAGGTGGCTCCCGAGGTCCTCGGCTACGCGGTCGACCTCTGCCGCGCGACGCGGCAGTCCCCCTCGCTGCAGCTCGGCGTCTCCCCCGAGGGGCGACCGCGCTGCTGGCCGCCTCCCGCGCGTGGGCGTGGCTGTCCGGGCGGCTGTACGTGACGCCGGACGACGTCAAGGCGCTCGCCTACCCGACGCTGCGCCACCGCGTCCAGCTGCGACCCGAGGCCGAGCTGGAGGGGGTCACCGCCGAGTCCGTCCTGGGCACCGTGCTGGCCGCCGTGCCGGTCCCCCGCTGAGATGGTCCTGACCTGGCGCGCGGTGGTCCTCGCCGCGCTCGGCGTCGTCCCGGTGGTGCTGTGGCCCGTCCCGGGCACGGTCCTGCTCTGGGCGGTCCTCGTGCTGGTCTGCTGCGTGCTCGACGTCGTCCTGGCCGCCTCGCCGCGGCGCGTCACCCTGAGCCGGTCGGTGCCGACGTCGGTCCGCCTCGGCACGCCCGCCCGCTCGGAGCTGGTGGTGACCAACAGTGCCGGCCGGCGGCTGCGCGGGCTCGTGCGCGACGCGTGGCCCCCGTCGCTCGCCGCGGAACGGACCGACGGCACGCTGCGCTCCCACACGGACCCCACGACGGTGGTGGGCGACGCCCGCCACGGCGTGGACCTGCCCGCCGGGGAGTCGGTGCGGCTGCGGACCCCGCTGCTGCCCACCCGCCGGGGCGACCGGAACGCCGGCCCCGTCACCGTACGGACGCTGGGTCCGCTGCGGGTCGCCGGCCGGCAGGCGGCGATCCCCGTGGGCGGCCGGATCCGCGTGCTGCCGGAGTTCGCCTCCCGTCGCCACCTGCCGAGCCGGCTCGCCCGGCTGCGCGAGATGGACGGCCGGGCCGCGGTGCAGGTGCGCGGTGAGGGCACCGAGTTCGACTCGCTGCGGGAGTACGTGGTCGGCGACGACGTCCGGTCCATCGACTGGCGCGCGACCGCACGCCGGGGCGACGTCGTCGTGCGGACCTGGCGGCCCGAGCGGGACCGGCGCGTCGTCGTCGTCCTCGACACGGGACGCACGTCGGCCGCCCGGATCGGCACGACGCTGGACGGCTCGCTCAACACCGGTGGCACCCGGCTCGAGGCGAGCGTGGAGGCGATGCTGCTGCTCGGCGCCCTGGCGGACCGCGCGGGAGACCGCGTCCAGGTCCTCGCGTACGACCGCACGCTGCGGGCCCGGGTCGCCGGAGCCTCGGGGCCTCGGCTGCTCCCCGCGATGGCGGACGCGCTCGCCGGCGTCGAGCCGGTGCTGCTGGAGACGGACTGGCACGGGCTCGTGGCCCAGGTCCGCTCCCGGGTGTCCCAGCGCGCCCTCGTCGTGCTGCTGACGTCCCTGGACCCCGCAGCCGTGGAGACCGGGCTGCTGCCCGTGGTGGACCAGCTCACCGCCCACCACCAGGTCGTCGTCGCGGCGGTGTCCGACGCCGAGATCGCCACGCTGCGGGCCGGTCGGGAGACGGTCGAGGAGGTCTACGACGCGGCGGCGGCGGCGCGCGTCGACCTGGAGCGCTCCGCCGTGGCGGCGGTGCTGCGCCAGCACGGCGCCGAGGTGGTCGAGGCGCTCCCCGCGGACCTGGCACCACGCCTGGCGGACACCTACCTGGCGCTCAAGGCGGCCGGCCGGCTCTGAGTCGCAGGCGGTTCAGCCCACGGTGGGCAGGACGGCCCCGGCACGGTCGGCGTCGAGGTCGCCCGTCTCGCCCGCCCGGACGGCACGCCGGCCGAGCACGAGGAAGTACGTCAGGAAGGCCGCCAGGGCGAGCGCGCCGATGACGATCTTCAGCCACCACGGCAGGTTCGAGCCGGTGACGAATCCTTCGACCAGCCCGGACAGCGCCAGCGCACCGACGAGCCCCACGCCCACGGTGAACAGCGCCCGGCCCTCGGACGCGAGCGCCACGGAGCGGGGGCGGGGGCCGGGGTCGACCCAGGTCCAGAAGATGCGCAGCCCGGCCGCCCCGGCGACGAAGATGCTGGTGAGCTCGAGCAGCCCGTGCGGTGCGATGAGCTGCAGGAACAGGCCGAGCTCGCCGTGCGCGGCCATCATGCCGCCGGTCGCCCCGATGCCGATCGCGTTGGACACCAGGACGTACACGGGCCAGACCCCGCTGATGCCGAAGGCGATGGTCTGCAGCGCGATCCACGCGTTGTTGGTCCACACCATCGCGGCGAAGGACAGCTGCGGGTCGTAGTAGGACGCGAACGCCTCGGAGACGTACTCCTCCTGCTGGCTGGGCGTGCCCATGGCGGCCAGCGCCTCGGGCTCGACGGCGACCCACACCCCGGCCACGACGGACAGTGCGAGGAACGCGGCGGTCACGCCCGCGATCCAGAACCGGATCCGGAACAGCGCGGCGGGCACGGTGACCACGACATAGCGCACGACGTCGCTCCACGCCGGTTCGTGGGCGCCGGCGATCCGGGTGCGCGCGCGGGTCAGCAGCTCGGAGAGCCGGGTGACGGTCACGGGGTCCGGGGCTGCGGACCGCACGGTCGACAGGTGGGTGGCCACCGCCTGGTAGAGACGGACCAGCTCGTCCGACTCCGCGCCGTCGAGCCGACGCCGCTTGACGAGCGACTGGAGGCGGTCCCACTCCGGTCGGTGCACGGCGGTGAAGGCATCGAGGTCCACGGCCGATACCCTGCCACATGTGGCAGCGCCGTGGTGGCGCACCCGTGCAGCGACGACGAGACGGAGGAACGGTGCACGACGGAATCCTCATCGGCGAAGGTGTCGTGCTCGACGCCCGCCCGGCGTCGTTCGCGACGCGCGGCGTGGGTTCGCTCGTCGACGTCCTGGCCACCCTGACGCTCGGCGTGGCCGTCCTGCTCGCCACGCAGGGGGCTGCGTCCGCCGACCTGCGGTGGCAGCGGACCACGACGGTCGTCCTGATGGTGGTGCTCCTCGTCGGCGTGCCGGTGACGGTGGAGACGCTGTCGCGGGGGCGCTCGCTGGGCAAGCTCGTCATGGGCCTGCGCGTGGTGCGCGACGACGGTGGCCCGGTGCGGTTCCGGCACGCGCTGATCCGTGCACTGGTCGGCGTGTTCGAGATCTGGTTCACCTTCGGCGCGGTGGCGATCATCGCCTCGCTCAGCAACGCCAAGGGCAAACGTCTGGGCGACGTGCTGGCCGGCACCTACGCCGTGCGGGTGCGGGGTGCGCGCGGCTGGGAGCAGCCGCTCGTCATGGCTCCCGGGCTGGCTGCCTGGGCGCGGGACGCGGACATGCGGCGACTTCCCGACGGGCTCGCCCTGCAGGTCCGCCAGGTCCTGGACCGGGCGCCGCGGCTGGCGCCGGCCTCACGGGCCCAGCTCACCGACTCCCTGGCCGGACGTGTCGAGGCCTACGTCGCACCGGGACCGCCGCCCGGGGTCCCGGCCGAGGTGTTCCTGCACGCCGTGCTGCACGAGCGCCGCGATCGCGAGCTGGCCCGGGGCCACGTCGAGCAGGAGCGGGCCGTGGCCCAGGCAGCCCTGCTGCACCGGCTGCCGTTCGGCGTCGCCGACCCGCGGGACTGACCGGCGCGCTCCGAGGCGGTCGGTGCTGAAACGGTTCGGACGGCGTCGGCGGGGTGTTCGCCGCCCACCAGGATCGCTAGCCTCCCGGCCATGAGAGCCGCACCCGCTCGCCGCGCCGTCGTCGCCGTGGCAGCCATCACCCTCACCCTGACCGCCTGCTCGACGGAGGCGCCCACCGGCTTCTGCGACCAGTTCGCCTCGCTGGAGTCGCTGAACCAGGAGCTGTCCGCCGCGGGCACCGACGACCCGGACGACGTCACCCCTCGCCTCGAGGCGGTCGCGGCCGCGCTGGACGAGGTCGAGGCGCCCGCGGACGTCGCCGACTCGTTCACGGTGTACGCCACGGCGCTGCGGAACTACACCGACGCGGCGGGCGACGCGCTCGCCGACCTCGAGCACGTCGACCAGGAGGCGATCGCCGCCGCGACCGCCGCCATGACGAGCGAGGAGACCGCCGGGGCACGTGCCGAGCTGGCCGGCTACACCGCCCAGCACTGCGGCTGAGCCGCCATCCTGCCCAGCGGCGCAGCCGCCATCCTGCCCTGCGGCGCAACGCCCCGGGGACGGGCCAGGGCCTGCGCGGCGTGCTGCCCGCGCAGGCCCTGGTCGTCGTCCGGGCGCCGAGGCGTCAGTACCGGTAGTGCTCCGGCTTGTACGGACCCTCGACGGGCACGCCGAGGTAGCTCGCCTGCGACGGGCTCAGCTCGGTGAGCCGCACGCCCAGGGCGTCGAGGTGGAGCCGGGCGACCTTCTCGTCGAGCACCTTCGGCAGGCGGTACACCTGACGCTCGTACTGGCGGGACTGCGCGGGGCGAGCCATGTCGGCGAAGAGCTCGAGCTGGCCGATGACCTGGTTGGCGAACGAGTTCGACATGACGAACGACGGGTGGCCGGTCGCGTTGCCGAGGTTCAGCAGGCGTCCCTCGCTCAGCACGATGATGGAGCGCTCGTCGCGGGAGTCGGTGGCAGGCAGCGTCCACTCGTGGACCTGCGCCTTGATCTCCGTCTTGACGACGCCGTCGAGGCCCTCCAGCCCGGCCATGTCGATCTCGTTGTCGAAGTGGCCGATGTTGCCGACGACGGCCTTGTCCTTCATCGCGAGCATGTGCTCGACGGTGATGACGTCCTTGTTGCCCGTGGTGGTGATGAAGAAGTCGGCCTCCCCGACGACGTCCTCGATCCGTGCGACCTGGAACCCGTCCATCGCGGCCTGCAGGGCGCAGATCGGGTCGACCTCGGACACGACGACGCGCGCGCCCTGGCCGCGGAACGCCTCCGCGGCGCCCTTGCCGACGTCGCCGTAGCCGGCGACGAACGCGACCTTGCCGCCGATGAGGATGTCGGTGGCGCGGTTGATGCCGTCCGGCAGGGAGTGGCGGATGCCGTACTTGTTGTCGAACTTCGACTTGGTGACCGAGTCGTTGACGTTGATCGCCGCGAAGAGCAGCTCGCCGGCCTCGGCCAGGTGGTAGAGCCGGTGCACGCCGGTGGTGGTCTCCTCGGTGACGCCGCCGATCTGCTGGGCGATGCCCGTCCAGCGCAGCGGGTCGGCGTCGAGGCCGCGCCGCAGGACGCCGCGCACCACGTTCATCTCGTGCGTGTGGTCGGGCTCGCCCGGCAGGGTGTCGGGCGGGACGACGCCGGCGCGCTCGTACTGCAGGCCGAGGTGGACGAGCATCGTCGCGTCGCCGCCGTCGTCGAGGATGAGGTTCGGCCCTTCGCCGCCGGGCCACACGAGGATCTGCTCGGTGCAGTCCCAGTACTCCTCCAGCGACTCGCCCTTCCAGGCGAAGACGGGGACACCCTGCGGTGCGTCGGGGGTGCCGTCACGGCCGACGACGACGGCGGCCGCGGCCTCGTCCTGCGTGGAGAAGATGTTGCAGCTCGCCCAGCGCACCTCGGCGCCCAGCGCCGTGAGGGTCTCGATGAGCACCGCCGTCTGGACCGTCATGTGCAGCGAGCCGGCGATGCGGGCGCCGGCGAGCGGCTGGGCCGCGCCGTACTCCTCGCGCAGCGCCATCAGGCCGGGCATCTCGTGCTCCGCGAGGCGGATCTGGTGGCGGCCGGCCTCGGCGAGAGCGAGCGAACGGACCTTGTATCGGCCGAAGTCCTCGTCGAATGCTCCGGTGGCGGCAGGTGCCGCGGCGATGTCGGTCATGGGTGCCCTCCTGGGACGTCGTCGTGTCGGGTGTGCGCTGGGGGCTCCCGTGTGCGCGTCGGTGCCGCGCGCCGGCGCGGCCGCCTCCCACCCTAGCCCGACCGGCCGCCGTCCGGCCGCTCCGGCGACGCGCAGGGCCGGCACCCCGAGCGGGTGCCGGCCCTGTGTGCCCCACGGTCATGCCCTCTGGTGGTCAGCCGTTCTTCGAGGCGCGGTAGCCCGCCTTGCGGGCGGCCGCCTGGGTGCTGAAGCACTCCTCGGGCTTGGTCACCTTGTAGTAGCGCCCGCCGGGTACGTGATAGATCCAGTCGGACGTGTGCGACGTCGTCTGGTTGCCCTTGATCGGCGCCCAGCTCGGGCAGTTGCCCGCGCTCGTCGGAGTGGTCCGCGAAGGCTTCCTGCCCTCTGTGACCACGAGGGTCTGGGTGCGAGTCTTCGTCTTGGTCTTGCTCCACGACTTCGTGGTGGTCGTGGAGGTCTTGTACTTGACCTTGGAGGTCACGCGATAGGTGCCAGGCCGCAGCTTGACCGACTTCCGGTTCTTGGCCACGGTCTTGCCCGACTTCTTCACCGTCACGGTCTTCGACGAGACGGACACCGGGCCGGACGTCGTCACGTGGGGCTTGACGGTCGCCTTCTTGCCATAGGGAGCCTTCCTGGTCGCGATCTTCGTGATCGTCACCTTCGGCACGGCCGCCTTGGCGGCCACCACAGCGGAGGCCGGAGCGGCGGAGGCCGGAGCGGCGGACGCCGTCGTGGCGGTGACGGCGACGGTGCCGCCGGACAGGAGGGCGCCGATGGCGATCGCCGCGAGGAACTTGCGCATGGAGTGCTCCGGTTCATGCCGCCCAGCGGCCGTGAGAGGAGATCGAGGGCCGGTCCGAGCGACGGGCCAGGCCGATGCTAGGACGCACCCGGCCTGTGCCGGGGCGGATTGCTGGATCTCAGGAGGTGATTCTTGACGCCCTGGCGCAACTTCACCCGCGGGCCGTCCTCCCCCGGTGAGGTTTGCGCGGGATGCCAGGTTCGCACCCGTCGCGACCGTTATCGATCTGTGATCTAAGGTGGATCGGGATGGAGACGACACCGATGACGGCGACGAGCACCCCCGCAGCGCACGAAGCAGCGCACGAAGCAGCGCACGGCGGAGCCGCAGGCACCGCTGCGCCCCCGGTCACCGCATCCCGCACGACCGCGCCCGCCACCACCGCGCCGTGCACCAGCGCACCCCGCGCCGCTGTACCTCGCATGCACCTGCTGGACCTGCTGCGGTTCGGCGCCGCCGCCGCCGTGGTGATCTACCACTTCACCGCCACCCCGACCGCGTCGCAGTACTGGGGAACCGACGTCTCCGAGCTGTTCGGCCCGCTCAACCACGTCACCCGGTACGGCTGGCTCGCGGTCGAGGCGTTCTTCGTCATCAGCGGCTTCGCCATCCTCATCAGCACCCAGGGGCGCACGGTCGCCCAGTTCACCGGCTCCCGCATCGGTCGCCTCTATCCCGCGCTGTGGGCGTGCGTGCTGCTCACCGCCGTCCTGCAGACCTTCTGGGCCGGCGGGCGGGACCTCAGCCTCGCCGACACCGTCGCGAACCTCACGATGGCCCCGGACCTCTTCGGCGCCGAACTCTCCCAGGTCGTCTACTGGACGCTGCTCGTCGAGCTGAAGTTCTACGTGCTCGTCGGCGTCCTGCTGGCCTTCGGACCGATCACCCGCGGCCGCGCGATCGCCCTCGCCCTGGCGTGGCCGGCCGTCGGCATCACCGTCCGCGCGCTCGGCTACCCGATGCTCGCCGAGCACCTCGTCATCCGTCACTCCGTCTACTTCGGGATCGGCATGATGCTGTTCCTGCTCTGGAAGGACGCCACGGACCGCCGCCACGGCATGGCGGCCCCGGACGGCCGTCGCGGCTCGATCCTCACGCTCGGGGCGCTCGCGGCACTGCTCGTCCTGGCCACCGCGCGTGTGCGCGAGTCGGCCGACGGCGCCACCTCGCTGCAGGGCGTCGAGGTGTACGGCTGGGTCTCGGTCGGCATCTTCTTCGGTTCGGTCGCCGCGGTCTGGCTCGCCGGTCACCCGCGCGCGAGGATCAGCAGCCGCCCGCTCGCGACCCTGGCCGTGACCGCCGGCGCGCTCACCTATCCCCTGTACCTCGTGCACACCCAGTTCGGCTGGGCGGTCACCGAGGTCCTCACCGTCCGCGGAGCAGGCACCTGGTCCGTCCTCACCGCCGCGACCGTGGCGTCGCTGGTGCTGGCCGCCGTGATCCACCACGCCGTCGAGCGGCCGTTCTCGACCCGGCTGCGACGCGCGGTGACCACCGCCCTCGCGGCTCGCACGCCGGTGTGCCCGACGCCCGTCGCGCGCCCGCTGGACGAGTCCGGTCCGGATCACGCCGTGCCCGTGATGCTCGTCCAGGTGCCCGCCGCGGCGCAGCCGTGGATGCACCAGCACCACGCCCTGCGGTAGCGATGCCGGCCCGAGGTCGCGCACCTGCGCGCTCGGGTGCCGTGCACCGTGTGGCGCGTGGCGCGCGGCGCGCGGCGTGTGACCGAGGCCACACCAGGCCCTGACGATGTTGTGATCTGGACCACGTCGAGTGTCACGTCTTGGTAACAAAATCCTTCGGTATGGATGGTCCATCGACCGGGTAAAGCCGCAGCGCACAGCGTCGCAGCGCCCGTGTCGGGCGCCTCGACACCCGTTGGCTTTCCGTCGTCGAATCGATGCAGGGTGACGGAGCTTGCCCGACGTGCCCCCCGCTGCTGCCGCAGCGACCGGCGCCCGACCGGCGTCGCGGGGCACCGCACGGCGACCACCTGGCCATCGACACGGAAGGCGGCGAGTCCTGCCCACATGGCAGCCGAGACAGCCCCCCAGCCCGACCAGCACGCACCAGACCTCCCCGCAGTGTCCGTCCGCGGACTCCACAAGGTCTTCGGGCCGAAGCCCGCGGAGGTCCTGCGCCGGCTCCGCGCCGGCGAGCACCGCGACGACCTGAAGAAGCTCGGCACGGCCGCCGTGATCGACGCGACCTTCGATGTCGCTCCCGGCGAGATCTTCGTCGTCATGGGCCTGTCCGGATCCGGCAAGTCGACGCTCATCCGCATGCTCAACGGCCTGTGGTCCCCCACCGCCGGCGAGGTGCGGATCGGCGACGCCAACCTCTCCGAGGTCGGCGCCGCACAGCTCCGGGCGGTACGGCGCGAGCACGTCTCCATGGTCTTCCAGCACTTCGCCCTGCTCCCCCACCGCACGGTCCTCGACAACGCCGCCTACCCGCTGGAGATCCAGGGCCTCGGCAAGGCGGAACGCCGCGAGAAGGCGCGCGCCGCCCTCGACCTCGTCGGCCTGTCGGGGTGGCAGGACTCGGTGCCCGGGCAGCTCTCCGGCGGGATGCAGCAGCGCGTCGGCCTCGCACGGGCCCTGGCCGCCGACACCGACGTCCTCCTCATGGACGAGGCGTTCAGCGCCCTCGACCCGCTGATCCGCACCGAGATGCAGGACCAGCTCGGCAAGACCGTCGTCTTCATCACCCACGACCTCAACGAGGCCATGCACCTCGGCGACCGGATCGCCATCATGCGTGACGGCCGCATCGACCAGATCGGCACTCCGCACCGGATCCTCGACGACCCGGCCAACGAGTACGTGTCCACGTTCATCGCCGACGTCGACAGGTCCCGCGTCATCACCGCGGCGTCCGCCATGACGTCCCTCGCGGACGGCGCCCAGCCCGCCGGGATCGACGCCACGTCGACCGTCCCGCAGGACGCCCCGCTCTCCGAGGTCCTCGCACCCCTCGTCGACGTCGACGGCCCCGTGCGCGTCGTCGGCGACGACGGCGCCACCATCGGCGTCCTGGACGCCGACGGCGTCGTGGCCGCGATGGTCCACCCCGACGGTCCGACGTCGGACACGACGTCGGACACGGCATCGGACACCGCATCGGGCGACGTGCCGGACGACTCCGACGACGACGGCGCAGCCACCCGCGACCGGGCCGAGGCCACGACCGAAGGAGGCCTCGCATGATCCGCGCCGCCACCGACACCGGCACGTTCGTCCCCCGCATCCCGCTCGGCGAGTGGGTCGACACGGCGGTCGACTGGGTCACCGCGACCTTCGACCCGCTCTTCGACGGCGTCAAGGCCGTGTTCGAGACGCTCTACGACGGTCTCGACTGGGCGCTCGCCACCCCGCCGTTCGCCGTCGTCGCGCTCGTCCTCGCCGCCCTCGCCCTCTGGGTCAAGGGCTGGAAGCTCGGCCTCGGCACCCTCGTCGGGTTCGTCGTCATCGCCGGCGTGGACCAGTGGGCGAACGCGATGGACACCCTCGCCCTGGTGCTGCTCGCCACCCTGGTCGCGCTCGTACTCGGCATCCCCCTCGGGATCTGGGCCGCCCGCGACGACCGCGTCTCGCGCGTCCTGCGCCCGATCCTCGACTTCATGCAGACGATGCCCGCCTTCGTCTACCTCATCCCCACCGTCGTCATCTTCCTCACCGGGCCCGTGCCCGGCCTCGTGGCGACCGTCGCGTTCGCCATCGCACCCGGCGTCCGACTCACCGAGCTGGGGATCCGCCAGGTCGACGCCGAGGTCGTCGAGGCGAGCCGTGCGTTCGGAGCGACCGACAGCCGCGTGCTGCGCCAGATCCAGCTCCCGCTCGCGCTGCCCACCATCATGGCCGGGATCAACCAGGTCATCCTGCTCTCGCTGTCCATGGTCGTCGTCGCCGGACTCGTCGGCGCACCCGGGCTGGGCGCCGAGGTCGTGGCCAGCTTCCAGCGCATCGACGTCGCGCTCGGGGCCGAGGCCGGCCTGTCCGTCGTGCTCCTGGCCATCTACCTCGACCGCGTGAGCTCCGCGCTGGCCGAGCGGGCCCCCGTCGCCCGCGCACTGGCCGCCGCCCGCTGACACCGGACCACCACCCGAACCAGACCACCCGCCGAACGCGACCGACACCGGCCGCGGCCTCGGCAACCCGTCCGACCCACAAGGAAGGCACACTGATGAACATCCGTCGACACACCCTGCGCCGCACCATCGCCGTCAGCTCAGCCGTCGCCCTCGGCGCCACGCTCGCCGCCTGTTCCACCGACGAGGCCGACGAGACCGCCGCCGGCAGCGGCGAGGACGAGCAGGAGATCTCGATCGGCATCCCGTCCGGCTGGGACGAGGGCATCGCCGTCTCCCACCTGTGGACCGCGATCCTCGAGGACAACGGCTACGACGTCGAGTCCCAGACCGCCGACGTCGGCGTCATCTACACCGGCCTCGCCGGCGGCGACTTCGACGTCACCTTCGACGTCTGGCTGCCCTACACGCACGCCACCTACGAGGAGGAGTACGGCGACCAGGTCTCCGACCTCGGCGTCTGGTACGACCAGGCCAAGCTGACCATCGCGGTCAACGAGGACTCCCCCGCCCAGACCGTCGCGGACCTCGCCGAGATGTCCGACGAGTACGGCAACAAGCTCGTGGGCATCGAGGCGGGCGCCGGCCTGACCGAGATCACCCAGGAGCAGGTCATCCCGACCTACGGCCTGGAAGCGATGGACTACTCCATCTCCTCCACCCCGGCGATGCTCGCCGAGCTCAAGAGCGCCACCGACGCCGGCGAGAACGTCGCCGTCACCCTGTGGCGCCCCCACTGGGCCTACGACGAGTTCCCCGTCCGCGACCTCGAAGACCCCGAGGGCACCCTCGGCGAGGCCGAGGAGATCCACATGTGGGGCACCGCGGACTTCGGCGACCGCTACCCGCAGCTCACCGAGTGGCTCGCGAACTTCTCCCTCAGCGACGAGCAGCTGTTCTCGCTCGAGAACATGATGTTCAACGACGAGGAGTACACGGACGACCCCGAGGCCGCCGTGGACGCCTGGCTCGAGGCGAACCCGGAGTTCGCCGACCAGGTCACCGGTGGCATGGAAGGCTGACGCCCGCTCCCCACGCACCGCGTCATCGACGGGCGGTTCCTCGGCAACCCGTGCCGAGGGGCCGCCCGATCGGTTGTGCGGGAATCGTGGACCGCCAGCCATCTTGCTCAGATCTCGGAGACCTGCGAGGAACACCTACCTCCAGTCCGACCTTTCAACGGTGAAGGGCGTCCGAGGCGTGACCGGCTGTGAGGAAGGTGCTATGACCTGGGAAGATACGGCCTGTCGAGAGCCGTGCCACCCAGGGTGGGGAGCGCCTCTCAGGTGAAATCTGAGCGGATTCTTCCCCCTGCTGAGGACGGACGTCCCCGCCTCGGGCGCGGTCGGGCAGGCGGGCGGGGTGCTGCTGACCGAGACGGCCCGCGCCACCGGCCTCGACCAGTTGAGCGCGACGCTGTGGTCGTGGCGAAAGCCGCTCGCGACGCATGATGCGGCCAGTGTGCTCACAGATCTCGCCACCGCGCTGGCCCTGCGCGGGAACCGCCTCGCTGACGTCGGGCTACTGCGCACCGAGCCGGGCGTCTATGGGAGGGGCGCTTCCGACCCGACGGTCTGGCGCGTCCGGTCCTCCACGCGTCTGAGCCGGTGAGCTCCGTCAGGGCGAACATCCTCGGCAGCTTCAACTGCTCGATCTGGCGGTGGAGAAGGGCGTCCGACAGCTCGAGCTCATCCCCCAAGATCTATGGAAGCCAGCCCGAGGACGTGCGACTGATCGCCGAAGGAGCGTACGGCCGATTCGACATCCTCAACTCGAGGGCCTGCTACTCCGAAGGAAAGCGCGCGGTAGAGACCATTGCGAGCGTGTATGCGGCACAGCACGGCCTCGACGCCCGAATCGTGCAGTTCGGGCACGTGTACGGTCCCCGGGACGGCGCTCGACGACGGACGGGTCCGAGCGGACTTCGCCGCGAACGTCGTGTGTGGCGAGAACATCGTGCTGAACAGTGACGGCCGTGCGATGCGGTCCTACACCTACGTCGCCGACGGCCGTAGCAGGAAGGTTCGTCGCCACTCCGTCGGCACCGACCGCGCGAACAACGTGGCCGACGCGCGAGGAATGATCAACTTCCGGGATCTCGCGTAGCACTTCACCCGCTCACGCCCCGAGAATCCGCCCGAACGAGTCTTCTCGCGGGGCAGAAGACGCCGAGGAGCGTTTGTACACGACGAGCCAGTACCTGGGGCTCGACTCCAGCGCCCGGAGAGCCTGGGCTGGAACGCCGTCGTCGACCTCGACACAGGGATCGACCGGATGCTTCCCAGCTACGACGAGAACTGAAAACCGCCGGGCGAGACCGAATCGCTCGATCTCGCCCGGCGGCTCCGCCAGGCCGACGAATCGGTCAGGACTGGTGCGGCAACCCGCCGACCATACCGGCAGCGACGGTCTTGTTCGTCGACTCGTCGACGAGGATGAACGCCCCGGTCTGCCGGTTCTGGAGGTACGGGTCGACGAAGAGCGGCTGGGTCACCCGCAGGCGGATGCGACCGATCTCGTTGAGCCTGATCTCGGTGGCGGTCTCGTCACGGTGCAGCGTGTTGACGTCGACGCGGTAGCTGATCTCCTTGACCATCGCCCGCGCCCACCGCGTGGTGTGCTTGATCGCGTACTTCTTGCCCTGGACCAGCGGCGCGGACTCGTCCATCCAGCAGATCTGGGCGTCGATGTCCTGCAGCGCCGCCGGGGTGTTGTTGGGCCGGGCGATCATGTCGCCGCGGGAGATGTCGATCTCGTCGGCGAGGCGCACGGTGACGGACATCGGCGGGTAGGCCTCGGTGACCGGACCGTCGGCGGTGTCGATCGACTCGATCGTCGTCTCGAGGCCGGCGGGCAGCGCGACCACGCGGTCACCCGGCTTCATGACCCCGGACGCGACGGTGCCGGCGTAACCGCGGTAGTCGCGGGCGTCGTGGGACTGCGGCCGGATCACGTACTGCACGGGGAACCGGACGTCCATCAGGTTGCGGTCCGAGGCGACGTGCAGCCGTTCGAGGTGGCTGAGCAGCGGGGAGCCGTCGTACCACGGCGTGTTCTCCGACCGGTTGACGACGTTGTCGCCCTCCAGCGCGGAGATGGGGATGAAGGTCATGTCCGGCACGCGCAGCCGGGAGGCGAACTGCGTGAAGTCCGCCCGGATGGACTCGAAGATCTCCTCGGAGTAGTCGACGAGGTCCATCTTGTTCACGCACACCACGATGTGCGGCACGCCGAGCAGCGTCGCCAGGAACGTGTGGCGGCGCGACTGCTCGATGACGCCCTTGCGCGCGTCCACGAGGATCAGCGCGACGTCGGCGGTCGAGGCCCCGGTGACCATGTTCCGCGTGTACTGGATGTGGCCGGGGGTGTCGGCGATGATGAACTTGCGCTTCGGCGTCGCGAAGTAGCGGTAGGCGACGTCGATCGTGATGCCCTGCTCGCGCTCGGCCCGCAGGCCGTCGGTGAGGAGCGCCAGGTCGGTGTAGTCGTTGCCGCGGTCCTTGGAGACCTGCTCGACGGAGTCGAGCTGGTCCTCGAAGATCGTCTTCGAGTCGAACAGCAGACGCCCGATGAGGGTCGACTTGCCGTCGTCGACGGATCCGGCCGTCGCGAAGCGCAGCAGGTCCGTCGAGCCGTCGGTCAGTGCCTCGGCCATGGTCTCGGTCGTGGTGCTCATGGCTTAGAAGTAGCCCTCTCGCTTGCGGTCCTCCATGGCGGCCTCGCTCACCTTGTCGTCGCCGCGCGTCGCACCGCGTTCGGTGACGCGCACGGCGGCGATCTCCTCCACGATGTCGTGCAGGGTCGCGGCGTCGGACGCCACGGCGGCGGTCAGGTTGGCGTCGCCGACGGTGCGGTAGCGCACCGAACGCTTCTCGGAGGTCTCGCCCTCCTTGAGCGGCGTGAACTCGTTGACGGCGAAGAGCATGCCGCCGCGGTCGACGACCTCCCGCTCTGCGGCGAGGTACAGGTCGGGGATGTCGATGTCCTCGGCGGCGATGTAGGCCCAGATGTCCAGCTCGGTCCAGTTCGACAGAGGGAAGACACGGATCGACTCGCCCTGGTGGACGCGACCGTTGTAGATGCTCCAGATCTCGGGACGCTGGTTCTTCGGGTCCCACTGGCCGAAGTCGTCGCGGAACGAGAAGACCCGCTCCTTGGCGCGCGCCTTCTCCTCGTCGCGGCGACCTCCACCGAAGGCGGCGTCGAAGCCGTTCTTCTCCATCGCCTCGAGCAGCACCGGCGTCTGGATGCGGTTGCGCGACCCGTTGGGCTCCTCGGCGACCAGGCCGCGGTCGATCGCGTCCTGCACCGAGGCGACCACGAGCTGGATCCCGAGGCGGTCCACCCAGCGGTCCCGGCAGTCCAGGACGGTCTGGAAGTTCAGGCCGGTGTCGACGTGCATGATCGGGAACGGGATCCGCGCGGGAGCGAACGCCTTGGCCGCGAGGTGCAGCATGACGATCGAGTCCTTGCCGCCGGAGAAGAGCAGCACGGGGCGCTCCATCTCCGCGACGACCTCGCGAATGATGTGGATGCTCTCCGCCTCGAGGCTGCGGAGCTGACTCAGGACTCGTGACGTCACGAGATGACACCTTCCTCGGCCCGCACGCCGACGCTCGCCAGTGCCGCACGCAGGTGCGGGGCGAGAGCCGGGTGGGACACGAACAGATCGGGGAGCCAGGGATCCTGGCGGTTGTACTCGAGAGGGGTTCCGTCCAGGCGGGTGCAGACGTGCCCGGCGGCGAGCGCGACGGCCACCGGGGCGGCGGAGTCCCACTCGTACTGTCCACCACCGTGGACGTAGGCGTCGACGGTGCCGTCGACGACCGAGACCACCTTGACGCCCGCCGAACCCATCGGCACCAGCTCGACGTCGTCGCGCTGGGCGAGCTCGGCGACGAAGGCGGGCGGGCGCGACCGGCTCGCCGCGATGCGCAGCGGCCGGGTCCCGGCCAGCACGGCAGCCGCGGCGTCGTCGTGCGTGCGGGACGACGCCGGCCGGTGAGTGGCGTGCACCACGTCACGGGCGGGGAGTGCCACGGCCCCGGCCACCAGGCCACCAGGGCCGGTGGTGGCGTCGTCGACGCCGCGCTCCCACAGGGCGACGTGGACCGCGAAGTCGTCGCGCCAGCCGCCGTCGGGCGCACGCTCGGCGAACTCCCGGGTGCCGTCGAGCGGGTCGATGATCCAGACCCGCTCGGCCCCGGTACGTGCGGCGTCGTCCTTGGCCTCCTCGGACAGCACGGCGTCGTCCGGACGCACCGCGGCGAGCGCGGCGGCGAGCCATGCCTGGGCCGCGGCGTCGCCGGCGTCCTTGAGCGCGCGTGCCTCGAACGAGCCACCGGCTGCGTCGACGTCGGCGCGCAGGCCGAGCAGGACCGCCCCGGCACCCTGCGCCAGCGCAGCCGCGAGCGCGCCGTCGGTCAGGGCGGCGTCGGGCACGGGCGGAAGCGGGGTGGGCATCGAGCTCCTCGGGTCTCGGCTGGTGGCACACGGGTGTCCACGAACGCGGCTGACGTTACCATTCCGACCATGCTCGTCACGCTCCTCATCCGACGACCGGGACGCGGATCGCGGGCGAGAGCGGAGGCACTGCGGAGGCGGCGCGCGGTGCCGATGTGACAGCGTCCGTCCCCGCACAGACACTCGCTCCCACCTCCCCCGGACGGCGAAGGACCCCCATGACCCAGATCGACCAGACCCTCGTGGTGTCCGACGACGAGCTCGACCTGCTCGAGCTCCACCTCGGCGGCGGAACCCCCACGTTCCGTGGAGCTGCCACGTCGGACGCCGAGAAGTTCACCCGAGCGGGAGTGGAACTCACCCTCACCGACGCCGAGAACACGCCGTTGGCGGCCTTGCGTGACGGCGTGGCCACCGCGCTGCGCCCCTTCGCGCGCGCCGCCGGGCCCCACTGGGACCCCGAGGTCCGCCGCGACGCCCGGACCGTGTCGTCGCTGGTGCGGCGCGCCGTCGGGCCGCAGGCGGACGTCCTCGCCGTCGTCGTCGACGAGGCGCCGACCCGCGACGAGCTCGCCGCGGTCACGGACGTCGTCGCCGGCGCGGCCGCCGTCGTCGTCCTCGTGCCGGTCGCGCGCCGCTCCCCCGCCCCGGGCGTGCTCGGGGCTCCGGCACTGACCCGTGCCGCCCGCGCCGTCCAGGACGCCGTGCGGGACGCCGGGACGGCGCTGGTCGAGCTCGCCGCCGTGCCCTGGCCCGCCACGGGAGGGCCGGACGTCGCGGAGGTGGCGCGCGCCTACGGCGCCGATCGCACCCGCCGGCTTCTCGACGTGCGCCCGCGAACCACCGCCGACCGGGTCCGCGCGCTGGACGACCTGTGGTCCGACGCCGTGCACGACCTGTACCCGCCCGACGTCGCCGCCGAGGTCGTGCGCGCGGCCCGCACCGCCCGACGGGCCGGCACCGTCGTGTTCTTCACCGGGCTGTCCGGGTCGGGGAAGTCGACCGTCGCCCGAGCGCTGGCCGCCGAGCTCGACGACGAAGGCCTGCACACGACGCTGCTGGACGGCGACGAGGTGCGTCAGCACCTGTCCAAGGGGCTCGGCTTCGACAAGGCCTCCCGCGAGCTCAACGTCGAACGGATCGGGTACGTGGCCTCCCTGGTGGCGCACCACGGCGGTGTCGCCGTGGCCGCGCCCATCGCCCCGTTCGCGTCCGGGCGCGCCCGGGTGCGCGAGCTCGTCGAGGCGTCCGGCAGGTTCGTGCTCGTGCACGTGTCCACCCCGCTGGAGGTGTGCGAGGCCCGCGACCGCAAGGGCTTCTACGCCAAGGCCCGCCGGGGGGAGATCGCCGAGTTCACCGGCATCTCCTCGCCCTACGAGGTCCCCGAGGACGCCGACCTGACCATCGACACCTCGGTCACGTCGGTCGCGGACGCCGTCGCGCAGGTGCGCAACCTGCTCTAGACCGGCCGGACCCGGCTCGGTCAGGCGTTCTTCCGGTCCCGCGCCCGACGCTTGCCACCGGCACCGCCGGCGTTGCGGGCCTCGCGGTTCGCCCGCACGAACTTCTTGTACTCGGCGGTCACCTCGTCGACCGGGCCGTCCATGACGAGCTGGCCCTTGTGCATCCACAGCACACGGGTGCACATCGCCTCGATCGTCGAGATCGAGTGGCTCACCAGGAAGATCGTCCCGGCGTCGCGGCGCACCTCGTCGATGCGCTCCTTCGAGCGCGCCTTGAAGGCCGCGTCCCCGGTGGCCAACGCCTCGTCGACCATGAGGATGTCCGGCGTCGCGGCAGAGCTGATGGCGAACCGCAGCCGGGCGGCCATGCCGGACGAGTACGTCTTCATCGGCAGGTCGACGAAGTCGCCGATGTCCGCGAAGTCGACCACGTCGTCGAACTTCTCGTCGATCTCCTTCGGTGTCATGCCCAGCGCGAGGCCGCCGATCTCGATGTTCTTGGCACCGGTCATCTGCGGCATCAGGGCGGCGTTGACGCCGAGCAGCGCCGGCTCGCCGTCCACCCAGACCGAGCCGGACCGGGGCGGGATCAGGCCCGTGACCGCACGCAGCAACGTGGACTTGCCCGACCCGTTGATCCCGACGATGCCGATCGCCTCTCCGTGACGGGCCACGAACGAGACTCCGCGCACGGCGTGCACCTCGCTGACCGCACCCACGTGCTGGCGGCCCGCGTTCAGGAGCTTCTTGACCATGCCTCGCCGCTGCGGCCTCACCTTGCGGACCGCGACGTCCTCGGTCTCGGCGCGCTGGCGGTGCCGACCCCCGAAGACACGGAACACGATGTGCAGGTCGTCCACGACGAGGCACGGGTCCCCGAGCGGGATCGACGAGGCCCGCTGTCCGGCGTCGTCGTCCTCCGACTCCAGGTCGAAGTCCAGGTGGGCGTCCGCCTCGGCGACGTCGTCAGTCACGTCCGTACCTCTCCTCACCGCGCCAGAAGATGATGAACCCGGCCACGAAGAACACCAGCGCCCAGATGACGCCGAACACCCACATCCACGGGTCCTGCACGAACGCTTCCTCGTTCATCAGGCAGGAGCGACCGAGGTACAGGTAGACCGCGACCGGCTGGTACTCCATGATCGGGGTCAGCCAGGCCGAGACCGAATCCGGCAGGCTCTCGACGTAGTGCGTGACCGGGAAGATCACTCCGGAGCCGTACATCAGGAGCCGGAGGAAGAACCCGATGAGGTTGTCGAGGTCCGGGGTGACCACGACCATGCGGGCCATGATGAACGCGAGGCCCATGTTGAAGACCCAGAGCAGCGCCACCGCGACGGGCAGCAGCAGCCACTGCCAGGTGATCGGCACCGGATCGTACTCGGGCAGCAGCCCCGAGGCGAGCACGATGAGGCACATCACCAGCAGGGCGGGGAGCAGGGTCGCCAGGTGGGACATCACGCTCGACAGGGGCAGCACCGCACGGGGGAAGTGCAGGGACCGCAGCAGGTTGGTGCGCTTGGCGATCGACTGGGCGCCTCCGTGCACCGACTGCTCGACGAACCGGAAGAGGAAGACCCCGATCACGATGAAGGCGATCGTGTTGTCGACACCGCGAGACGTGTTGAGGATCAGGCCGAAGATGAGGACGTAGATCGCCGCGTTGAGGATCGGGTTGAACACCGCCCAGAGCTGGCCCAGGTACGTGTTCTGGTTGCGCGCGTACGCCTCCGAGGTGCCCAGCACCCCGATGAAGTGGCGTCGCCCGACCACGCTCTTGACGTATGTCCACAAGGGCGGACGCACGCCCATGCGCTGCAGCCCGTGCTGCTGGGCCAGCGCCACGCGTTCGGCCGACGTACCCACGACGACGAGGGGATCCGGTGGCCGCGGCGCCTGGGGTGCACGGGGATCCGTCCCCGCCACGTCAGCTGCGGTGGTGCTCTCGGTGGTCACGTGTCGCGAAAACCCGTCTTCCGACTCGACGGCCGGCTGAGTCCGGCCATATCGATAGTACTCGTGACCCGGCTAGGTCCGGGACCAGGTCCACGGCTCGCCGCGACGTACTCTGGTGCACCCGACCCCGCCCGAGCGGAGCGTGCGATACTCCCTGCCGAACACGCCGTGCCGGTCGTCGACGAACGACCTGCCCCACACCCTGAGGAAAGGCTCGGATGACGACCCCGCTCCCCCTCCCCTCCCGCACCGCTCGGGTTCGCCGCTACGTCGGCAAGTCGCTCCTGCGCACCGGTGCTCGCATCAAGCGACTGATCGTCGCGGTGACCAAGGACCCGACAGAGCCTCGTCCTGCCATCGATCCCCCCCTGGACGAGACCGGCCACCACCCGGTGGTCGCCTACTTCGCCGAGACCCCGGTGCGGTACTACCAGCTCCGTCAATGGCTTCCCGTGCTGGAGAAGGTCGCGACCGAGCGCCCCGTCCTGATCGTGACCCGGAGCTGGGCCACGACAAAGCGACTCCGGGAACAGACGCACCTTCCGGTGACCTACACGAAGACGCTCGACGGCCTCCTGACGACATACACGGCGGTGGACGCCAAGGTGGTCGTCTACGTCAACAACGGCATGCGCAACTTCCAGTCGTTGATCTACCGGCGCGCGCTGCACGTGCACCTGAACCACGGCGAGTCGGACAAGGTCTCGATGGTCTCGAACCAGGCAAAGTCCTACGACCACGTGGTCGTGGCAGGCCAGGCCGCCATCGAGCGTCACCGGCGCACGCTCATCAACTTCGACCTCGACACCCTGGTGGTGTGCGGCCGCCCTCAGCTGGATCTCGATGTCGAGAGCACGATCTCGCCCGTACCCGGAAAGCGCACCGTCTTCTACGCCCCGACCTGGTCCGGGGAGGACGACGCCAACAACTACACCTCTTTGGACCACTACGGCGTCGCCATCGCCCAGGGCCTGCTGGCCATCCCGGACGTCCGGGTCGTCTACAAGCCGCACCCCCGCGTGCTCACCTCTACCGAGCCCGCCGTCGCCGCAGCCCACGAGGAGATCGTCCGGCTGATCACCGAGGCGAACGACGGCCGGGACGAGCCGCACCTGCTCCCCTTCGAGGAGGACATCCTCGGGCTGTTCGACACCGTCGACCTGCTGGTCACCGACATCTCCTCGGTCGGCCTCGACTTCCTCTACCTGCGGCCCGACGTCCCCATCGTGCTCACGGACCGCCGGACCGACCGGGCTCGCCTGCTCCGGGACGCCCCGATCGCGGGCGCCACCGACGTCGTCGACGCCGAGTCGGTGCACGACGTCGCCGGCATCCTGTCGCGCAACCTGGAGGACGACCCGCGTCACGAGGTCCGGACGTCCCTGCGCGACCACTACTTCGGCTTCGCGCGCGGGGAGAGCAGCGTACGTTTCCGCATGTTCCTCGAGGAGTGCATCGACCGCCGGGACGCCGAGGTCGGGTCGGTCGTCGGCGCGCAACCGGGCGCCACGGACGCCGGGGACTCCGAGGCGGGCGACGAGATCTAGGCCTGCGGCGGAAGTCGCCCCTCCGACACCCGAGCCACCTCGCGATCCCGGATCTCCATGAGCCGTTCGCACGCGTCGATGAACCGGCGGGTCGACGCCCCGGGCGCCGTGTCGCCGAGGTAGCGCTCACGCAAGGCCAGACGGGCGCTGCGTCCGGGGTCCTCGTCGAGCTCCCGGTCCACGAGCGCCGCGACGTCGGCCGCGGCGGAGGCGGGCAGCGAGGGCGCCAGGTCCAGCAGCGGGCTCGACGCGATCACCGCGTCACCCGTCGGGCGCGTGATGACGAGGGGCTCACCGGTGGCGAGCCAGTCCATGGCCACCCCCGACACGTCGCAGACCAGCAGATCGGCGGCGGCAAAGGCGGGGCCGACGTCCCGGTGGGTGTCGGTGCCGTGGGGAGCTCCCGTCGTCGGTGCCGGCGCCCTGTCCAGGTACTCGCGGATCGCGGCGTCCGCGTCACCGTACGACCCCACCCGGACCCCGGTGAGCGGGTGCGGACGGTAGAGCACCCGATAGCGGCCCGACTCGACGAGCGACCGCACGATCTGCGGACCGTGGGACGCCAGCGACCCGTACTCGGCAGAGGGCTGACCGCCCTCCCACGTCGGGGCGTAGAGCACCGTCGGGATCGGTCCCCGCTCGGTGCCGGCGCGCAGGAGGAGCTGGCCGTCGAGCTGGGGACGTCCCACGGGCACGCACCGGGCGGGCGCGTCGTAGAGCGTGGAGAAGCGCGCCATCCTCTCCACGGCGACCTCGCCGGCGACGAAGGAGAAGTCGTACGCCTTGGTCTGGTTGGAGACGCTGACCAGCTTGTCGCTGTCCCCGTGCATGAGCGAGGCGTGCACGAGCGTGCCGAACCGCAGGCACGTGAAGTTCTCCGGATTGTGGTTGACGTAGAGCGCGAGCTTCGTGGCCGACCGGGAGAGCACGTCGTCCAGGGTCGTGTAGTGCGCCACCGTCCGGACCGCCAGGCCGCTGTCGCGCCGGATCACCCGAGCCGTGCGCGAGTCGCGGGTGACCACGACGACGGGGTGCTGCGCGTCGAGAGCCCGGAACGTGTCGTACCACTGCTCGATCTGGTAGAGGGCCTCAGGTGTGTCCGCGAAGTACACGAGCACCTCGTACGGCCACGACGAACCCAGCAGCGCGGCGTCCTCACCCAGCCCGTCGGGAGTCCCCGCCGGGAGCAGGTTGAACCGCCGGACCACCTTCCCCCCGAGCGACCGGATCCGGCGACGCAGCGTGGCTCGTCGAGGCGTGGTTGTCATGCTTCTCCTGACGGACGGTGGTGGTGCCGCCGAAGCATATGCCGTCCCCCGTCATGCAGGAAGCCGTCTCGCTGCCGCCACGTCACGGAAGAGCTCGGCCCACCGCTCCGTCACCGAGACGTCGGCGAAGCGCTGTGCCGTGGCCGTCGCCGCCTCGCGCATGCGGACCACCTCGTCCTCGTCCATCTCGAGGAGCCGGGTGATCGTGGCGGCCAGGGTCTCGATGTCACCGGAGGGCACCAGGAACCCGTTGACCCCGTGGTCGACGATGTCCGCCGGTCCGTACCGGATGTCGTACGCGATCGGCAGGCAGCCCCGCGCCATCGCCTCGGCGAACACCAGGGGGAAGCCCTCGGACCGGCTGGTGAGGAGCATGAAGGAGGCCTGCGCGAACCTGGCCGACGCCTTCGGCTCGTAGCCCCGCAGGACCACGCCGGGCACCTGAGCAGCGCGGGCGGCGAGCGTGGCCTGCTCCGGGCCTGTCCCGTACACGTCGAGCCGCAACGATCCCGCGGCAGGTCCGGACCGGGCGCGGTCGATCCCCGCGATGGCGTCGCCGATGCGTTTGCGGTCGCTGAGACCGGCCAGCATCACCCCGTGACCGCGGTCCCGGCCGGTCAGCGTGAAGTTCGTGGGTATCTCGGTGCTGTTCGGGACGACGGCGGTGCGGCCGACGTCACCCACCCGTCCGATCACGTCCCGTCGCTGGGCCTCGGTGAGGAGGACGACGGCATCGAAGTCCTCGACGTGCCTGAGCATCGCCCCTCGCCCCGGCACGATCGGCCCGTGCTCGTCCTTCGCAGCCGACGACAGGTGCGCTCCGTGCACCAGGTGGATCGTGTAGATCCGCCGGCGGGGATGCTGCGTGAAGAAGCGGACCAGCGACTTGCTGTCGACCACGACGGTCGTCAGCCTGTCCGGCAGGACGTGACGCATCCAGTACCGGTAGAACACCCACAGGGTCTTCCACGTCCTCGCCGGGTAGCCGCGCCGGGTGACGGCCACGACCTGCCGCTGCCCGTCGCGCCGTTCGTCGATCGCCGCGAGCGTGCGGTCTGCCCGGAACACCAGGCGGCGGTCCGACCCCGCCGCGTCGGTCTCGTGGCGGTACCGCTCCCCGGGCAGCCCCTTGCGCTCCCGCCGCGGCAACCGACGCCCCGATCGCGTCCCGAGCTCGGCGTCAGGCGCGGCCCGCAGAGCCTCCCAGACGTTGTGGATCGTGAGCCCCGGCACGAGCTCGTCGCGATCCTCGAGGCGACCGACAGCCGCGCGGACGTCGAGGGCGGGATCGAACGTCAGGACCCGCACCGGCACCCCGGCGTGCTCCACGAACGCCCTCGACCGCCGCAGCAGCGCCGACGTCATCCCCCCGTACTCCTCCGGGATCGTCCAGGTCGCCGCCGCGTACCCGCCCGCAGGAAACTGCACGTCCGGCGTGCTCGCCGTAGTTCCGTTCATGCCCGCATCGTAGGCGGACGGGGCTTCTTCGCGGCCCGCACGATCCCGTGTCGGTGTGAGCTCGTCGGGCCCGGACAGGTCTAGGATCAGCGCATCCCAGGTCCACCAGCCGGAGGTCGAACGCATGTCCCGTACCGCTGACCGCATCGGGTCGCTCTGGCGCAGGCTGCGCCGCAGCGCCCAGCCGCCATCCCGTCCCGCAGCCCCCGCCCGGCGACCGCACGCCCTGGTGCGCCGCGTCCGTCGCCAGCTCAACGCCGACAAGCTCGTCGAGGCGCAGAGCGTCGTCGACCTGGAGCTGGCAGCACCGGAACCGTCCACCGACGCGCACCTCGCCGCCGGGCTCGTGGCGCACCGGCGCCGGCTCTTCGACCTGGCCCTGCACCACTTCGAGCGTGGGGGCCCGCAGGCTGCGTGGATCACGCCGTTGCCGTACCTGGAGTCGCTGTTCGCCGTGGACCCGGACCGCGGTCTCGATCTCGTGCGCGAGTGGGTCGCCGACGAGCAGCCCCGGGTCAAGGCCCGCACCTGGCACACGGCCCTGCGCTACGTGCTCGTGCACGGCGACAGCGACCTGCGTCGCAGCGTCCACGACCGGCTGCTCGCGTCGTACACCGGCGACGACGCCGCGGAGTGGCCCGCCGGCGAGACGGAGATCGCCTGGCTCGACCGCTGGCTGGACAGCCGGCGAAACGCCGTCGCGCCGAGCAACCCGGGCCGTGTCCCGTTCGCCGTCATGGACTACGTCCAGCCGGGCCGCGGCAAGACGTCGCAGAACATCGGCGACCACATCCAGACCCTGTCCTCGCTCGGGCACCTGGTGCGGCGTCCGGACCTGCGGTTCCACGGCGACGACGACCTGACGACGTTCGTCTCCGAGCTCCAGGGCCGGGTGCGGCCGGAGCTGCGTCTCGACGGGCCCGCCACCGACGTGCAGCTGTACCGGGTCGATCGCGACGCCTCGACGTTCCAGGCCTTCCCCGAGGGCACCTGGTTGCTGGAGTTCGGGTGGCACATGCACGACCTCGCGGGGGTCGGGGTGTGGGACCTGCCCCTGCACCCGGCCCTGCGACCGATCTTCGTGTCGTTCCACTGCAACAAGCGGGGACTGCTCACCGACGAGGTCGTGGACTACCTGCGCTCGCACGGGCCGGTCGGGTGCCGCGACTGGACCACCGTCGACCTGCTGCTGTCCCTGGACGTGCCGGCGTTCTTCTCCGGCTGCCTGACCACCACGGTGAGCACCGTCTTCCCGGACCTGGAGCAGGGACCGACCGAGGACGCGACCGTCTACGTGGACGCCGTCCGTGAACCGGTACCGGCCGGTGCGGTCACGGTGAAGCAGAGCTACCGAAGGGTCAAGGACCGCACCTTCGTGGAGAACATGCGCGAGGCGGTCCGTCTGCTCGAGTGGTACCGCCACGAGTTCACGCACGTCGTCACCAAGCGTCTGCACTGCTACCTGCCGACGACGTCCCTCGGCATGCAGGTGGACTTCCAGCCCGCGAACAACGCCGACGTCCGGTTCAACGGCCTGTTCCGGCTGGACCACGACGCGTTCGAGGCGATCCGCACGGGCATGCTCGCCCGCCTCGAGCCCGTGCTCAGCGCGATCCTCGCCGGAGCCGGTGAGGACGAGGTCTACGCCCTGTGGCGGTCCACCGTCGCCGCGGAGGTCGAGCACGCCCGTGCGCGGCACCGTGCGCCCCTGACGATCGAGCCGCCGGCCGTCGCACCCGCCGAGCTCACGGCGGCCCTGGCGGTCAGGACCGGGACCGACGACGCCGTGGACGTCGTGTTCCTGCCCGGCCGCGCCGACGTCCAGCGGCTGGGACCGGCCGTCGCCGCGGTGGACGAGGGCACCGCGGGTCCGCTCCGGGTCTGGATCGTCCTCGCCGAGCAGGCCGACGTCGAGCTGCCGCCGGTGTCGTCGACGACGCAGGTCCGCGTCGTCGACGCGGGCCCGCTGGACCTCGGGTCGATCGGCGTCAACGCCACGCAGCGCCCGCACAGCGTGCTCCTCGCCCACCTGCTGCCCGACGTCGCCCGCGCGGTGATCCTGCCCGTCGACGGGGTCGTGCTCGGCGACGTGGCAGAGCTGGCGGCGACCGACCTGGACGGCCGTGCCGTCGCCGGTCGCGTCACGTCCGGGTCGGACCCCAGCGGTTTCGGGGTCCTCTACCGTGCGGCACGTCGGCTCGACGACGCACCGGACGTCGCGTACGAGTTCTACCGGCACATCCACGCACGGCACGTGTTCGACTTCGACGCCTTCGACACCGGTGTACTGGTCATGGACCTCGACCTCATGAGGTCGAGCGGGTTCGCCGACGAGGCGCTGGCGCTCATGCGCGACTACCGCCTCACCGCTCGCGAGGCGTTGCACCTGATCACCGGTCCGCACCGCGCCGAGATCGATCCGTCGTGGGACCACGTCCCGACGCGCGACCTCCCGGTCGCCGCACCCAAGCTCGTGCACTGGGTCGACGCCACCAAGCCCTGGCACGACTCCTACGTCGCGCTGCAGGAGACGTGGCCGGGTGTCGAGGACCGCGAGACCGTCGGTCAGGTCGTGGCCTGAGCACCGACCGGACCGGAGCGGGAGGTGTCAGCGGCGCACCAGGTGCAGCCGTGAGTGCATCTCCCGCTCCAGGCCCGGGTCGCGGGCCAGGTACTCGTCCACCGCGCTGCGGCAGCCGGACCACGCCTGGTAGTCGTCGACGACGAGCCGTCCACCGGTGACGAGCCGCGGCGCGATGCGCTCCAGGCACGTCCGGGTCGACTCGTACCAGTCACCGTCCAGGTGTGCGAGCGCCACGGGCTCCTCACCGAGGATCGTGTCCTGGAACAGACCGCGCACCAGGTGCACGTTCGAGGCGGCGGGCGGGAAACCCTGACGGACGAACGACTCCGTCACCTCGTCGTAGAGCTCGTCCCGGTACCCGTAGTACGTCTCGCCCCCGTGCCCCTCCGCCCGCCCCGCGACGATGGTCGCGTAGCGCTCGTGGACGTCGTCCCCGTCCCGGTCGGTGGGGGGCGGGATCAGGCCGAAGACGTCGTGGACGAAGAGGGGCCGGTCGGGTGACTTCGCGGCGGCGAGCACGATCGCCGAGCCACCCCGCGCCGTCCCGCACTCCATGACGATGCCGGGCCGTCGCGCGTCCTCCACCTCGAGCGCGGCACGTGCCAGCTCGGCCAGAGGCCCCGCACCGAGGAGCGTCAGGTGCTCGGCGCGCACCGCACGCGCGACGTCCGCCACGTGCTGCGGGAGGTTCTCCAGCTGCTCGGCCTCCAGGCTGCGGACCCTGCGTCGCAGACGCCGGACGACGGCCCTGCTCGACTCCAGCTCCACGCGGACCTCGACGAGCTCCCGCTGCAGGCGAGCGGCATCCTGCACGAGATCGGCCTCTCGCCGGCGCTTGGCGAACATGAGCCCATGGAACACCAGCACCGGCGCCGACACCAGCACCTGTGGCACGTGGGGGCGCCCTCGGCCGGCACCGGCCGTTCACCGGCAGGCCACCCGGCGTCTCCCGGCCCGTCGTACGGCGGTGCCACGCTGACGACGTGACTGCCCTCGTCGAGTCCCCGCTCCAGCTGCTCTGCGCCGTGGAGGCGCACGCCGCAGGCCACGCCGGCACCACGACGCAGGTCGTGGCGAGGTCGGACGTGCCCACCCTCGCCACGGCGACCGGCGCCGTGCGGGCCCTGGGTCTGCCGCCGGGTCTGGAGGTGGCCGTCGGTCCGGCGCGCGACGCCCTCGGCGCGGGCGACGTGCGGATCGTCGGCGACGTGTTCTCCGGTGCGTTCCAGTCCTCGCTGGTCCGAGGCGCCCCGACGGGCCGTCTCGTCGTCGTGGACGACGGTCTCGCGACGGTGGACGCCGCCCGGCGGCTGGTCGCGGGCGAGCCGCTCGTGCGCCTGGTCGCGCCGGGCGGTCCCCTGCGCGGCACGCTCGGCGCGATGGCCACCCGCCGGTTGCGCCGTCTGGCCCGTGAGGGCCGGGTCACCCTGGTCACGATGCTGCCGCCGGACACCGTGCTGGCGGACGACCTGCGCTCGCTCGGGTTCGGTGTGGAGCAGCACGGCTTCGAGTGGCTCGGCTCGCGCCCGGCGGACGGCGTCGGCGGCGGAGCGCAGATCGAGGAGTCCACGGTGGTGGTCGGCTCGGGCCTGGTCGCGGACCGGCTGGTCCACGCCGACGCGTATGCGGCGTGGCTGCGCGGCCTGGCGGCCGACGGCCCGGTCCGCTACCTGCCGCACCGCCGCCACGACGCCCTCGTGACGGCGCTCTTCGAGTCGGTCCCGGGGGTGAGCGTCGACGCGCCGGGCGCCCCGGTGGAGCTCCGGCTGCGCTCGCTGCCGGCCGGGCGCCGGGTGGTGACGCTGCCGTCGACGTCGGCGATCACGCTGACGCGTCTGCTCGGCCCCCGTGGGGTCGACGTCGTCGGGCAGCACGTGCCGGACGCGTGGTGGACGGACCGGGCGTCGGGTCGGCTCCGCGAGCACCTGGGCACGGTCGCCGACATCGCGGCGCAGGTGGCGGCACCCGGCCCGCGCAAGGTCGCATGACGGACCTGCGCGTCCTGGCGGTCGCCGACTCCGACTCCTACCTCAAGTGGGCGGCCTGGACGCTCGCGCGGCTGCGCGACGACGCGGGCGGCGGGGCGGTCCGGGTGGGGGCCGTCGTGGTCCGTTCCCCCCTCGCACCGACGCCGGACCAGGCACGCGCGGCGGTGGCGGGCTCCGGTCTGCCGGTCCCCCGGGTGCTGTCGCCGCGCGGGGTGGCGCGCCTCGTGCGCGACGGCGGGGCGGACGTCGTCCTGGTCGCGGCCACGGGGCCCGTCGCCGAGCTGACGGCCCGCGCGATCGTGGCCGGGACGCGCCGCGGTGCGCGGCGTCCGGCACTCGTGACGGGGCTGCCGGGCATGGCGCTGCCGGCCACCGCGCACGGCACGGGCTGGCGGCGCTGGGCCGACGCCTTCGTGGTTCACGCCCCCGGTGAGGCGGGCCCGTACGAGGACGCGTTCGCCGCGCACGGCGCCGCTCCGGTGCTGCCGGTCGCGCGGCTGCCGTTCCTCGACGTCGCCCCGGTCGGCCCGACGTCGGTGCAGGGCTCGCCGGGGGCGCCGCACCGTGTCGTCGTGGCCGCCCAGGCGAAGGTGCCCGCCACCCGCGAGGACCGGGTCCTCCTGCTGGACGGGCTGGCCCGGCTGAGCGACGACGGCCTGGAGGTGGTGGTCAAGCTGCGGGCGCGCGCCGGCGAACGCCAGACCCACAACGAGCCGTACCCGCTGGACGTGCTCTGGGACGCCGAGCACCGCCGTCTGGGGCGGTCCGCGCACGACGTGGTCTTCGCCGTCGGGCCGATGGCGGACCACCTCACCCCGGGCTCGGCGCTGCTCACGGTGAGCTCCACGGCGGCGCTGGAGGCGCTGGCCCGAGGCCTGCCGACGGTCTTCCTGGCGGACTTCGGCATCGGTGCGGAGCAGCTCAACGAGCAGTACGCCGGGTCGGGCTGCGTGCGCCGCCTCGACGAGGTCGCCGCGACGCTGCGCGCGGGCGGGCCGGCCCCGGACCCTGACTGGTGTGCGGACGGCTACCTGCACCCGCGGGACGAGCTCGGCGACGTCGTGCGCGACCTCGGCGGACGGGCCCGCGAGGGCGGCCTCACGCCGCTGGACGACGTCGTGCCCTGGTCGTGGCCACGACACCTGTGGTCGCGGGTGCGCTCGGCGCTGCCCGTCACTGTGTCCGCCCGCCTGACCCGCTAGTCCCGGCGGGACGGCGACGCGTCAGGCGCGGTGGTCCACCGCGGCCCGTGCGGTCAGCCCCCGCACGAACCCCGCCCCCCATGCCAGGTGCATGACGGCCAGGACGACCGGCAGCACCGCAGCGGCCGAGACCGACAGCCGCGGACGCCGTCGGGCCGCGAACGCGGCGGCGACGACCACGCCGAGCAGGTAGGCGCCCGGCACGGCCAGGGCGGCCACGACCAGCGGCGTCGACCCGGCGACGGCTCCCACCACCACCGTGACGACCGCCAGCGTGAGCCCGAGCACGAGCGTCGGCGGCGCGAGGTAGCGCAGGTTGGCGGTCCGCGGGTCACGTCGCACGACCTCGCGGCGCCACATCCCGGTGCGCCAGAACTGCTTGGCGACGGCCCCCAGGGTCCGGCGCGGGCGGTACTCCACCACGAGCGCCGGATCGAACCACAGGGTGCCACCGGCCCGGCGCAGGCGCAGGCACAGCTCCCAGTCCTCCGCGCGGAACAGCGACGGGTCGTAGCCGCCGACGGCGATCACGGCGGCCCGCCGGAACGCCCCCAGGTAGACGGTCTCGGCCGGCCCGGCGCTGCCACCGGTGTGGAACGACGCCGGCCCGATCCCGACCGGGTGGCTCATCGCCCGGGCCGCGGCCTCCTGCACGGCACCCTCGCCGCGCGGCGTCATGACCCCGCCGACGCCGACCGCACCGGTGCGCCGCAGCAGGTCCAGGCAGCGGCGCACGTAGTCCACGGGCAGCCGCGTGTGACCGTCGACGCGCACCACGACGTCGTCCGTCGTACCGTCGGCGCGGGCCTGCCCGATCGCCAGGTTCAGGCCGATCGAGCGCGACCCGGTGGGGTTGTCGACGACGGTCACGCGCTCGTCGGTGGCGAGCCGGGCGGCGATGTCGGCGGTCGCGTCGTGCGACGGTCCCACGGCGATCACGAGCCGCAGCTCTCCGTCGTAGTCCTGGTCCAGCACCGACGCGGCGGCCGCGGCGAGGTAGTCCTCCTCGTCGCGCACGCAGGCGACCACCGTGACCGCGCACCGCGCGGGGAGCTCGTCGAGCTCCCGCCCGTCGAGCGAGGCGAGCCGTTCAGTCATCGCCGTCCACCTGGGTCCGGGCGGCACCGAGCGCGGCACGCAGGTCGTCGCCGCCGCCGGCGAACCGGCGGCGCGCCAGCCGTCGCAGCCTGCCGCCGAGGAGCCGGCGGTCCAGGGAGTCCGCCCACCGCAGCAGGCGGGTCGTGCGCGGCACGGGCAGGCCGCCGGGCAGCCCCAGCGTCGTCAGCCGCCGCCGGCGGAACCAGCGGCGCAGCCGGGCGTCGTCCAGCGTGCCCTCCTGAGCGTCCCGGGCGGTCAACAGCTCGACGGTCTGCTCACGGAGGTCCCCGAGCAGGGCAGGCTGCTGGCAGTAGGACACCCCGCGCACGAGCAGTTCCAGGCGGCCCGGGTCGGTGGTCCACGGCCCGTCCGGCCCCCACAGGGCGTCCACGACGACGGCGGGGACGCGGTTGGAGTTGGGGTACGGCTCGAGCCGGTCCAGCAGGAGGTCGGTGCCGACGGCCGCGACCTCGATGTCGTACACCGAGCGTGCCGTGGCCAGCGCCGTCGAGAAGCAGGACACGACCAGGCCGGGCGCGGACTCGCCGTACAGCGACTCCGCGAGGACGGCGGCGGGCGCGACCTCGAGGTCGACCCCGACGGTGCGGGCGTGGGCCACGAGCTCCTCGGTGCCCTGGCGGGGTGCGGACGGGTGCGGCTTGAGCAGCACGGTGCGGTAGCCGCGCTCGGCGGCCAGGCTCACCATGCGTCGGTGCAGCGCGGACTCCTCCGCCTCGCTGATCAGACCGATGGCGGCCATGTACTGGCCGAGCACCAGCGCGTAGTCGCCCGCGGCGGGCAGGTGGTCGGCGAGCCGTACCCCGGCGCGCTCCTGGCACAGGGTCGACGGCGCGTCGCCGCACGCCAGCGCATGCTCCGTGAGCGAGCCCACGATCTTGCGGAAAGACTCCGCGGGCACCACGACCCCCGGCACGTCCCACTCCGCGAGGAGGGTCGGTCGCACCCCGGGCAGCAGGTCGAGGTGCAGCACCCTGTCGACGCGACCGCCGGTGGCGTGGTCGAGCGGGAACCGCGTGGGCCCGTAGACCATGAGGCCGTCGGCGTACACCGTGACGGCCGCCGAGCCGAAGATCCGGGTGAGGGCCGCCGTCGGCGAGGTCGCCACCGACTCCCCCACGAGCTCCAGCGGCCCGTCGCCCAGCTCCCAGCGCACCCGCAGCAGACGCTCCCACAGCGGTGCGTCGTCGTCGCGCGGGCTCCACTCCTTGGGGTGGTACGGCGCGACGACGTCGTTCCAGGCCACCACCGCGTCGAAACGGTCCGCGAGCGCCGCGAAGGCGGGCCCGTGGGTGAAGTCGTCCGACGCCTCGGGGACGGTGACGTTGTGCTGGACCACCAGGACGGTGCGTTCGCGCCGCGGGAGCGCCCCGGAGTCCCAGGCGGCGGCGACGGTCGCGGCGCCGAACAGGGTCGAGGCGGTCACGACCTGGCAGCTCACCTCGGTCATACGGTCACTCCTTGCCGGCGGATCGCCCGCGCGCGTTCCGGGCCGATCGCGGTGCGCTGCGCGGCGCGGTCGGCGGGCTCGAACCGGTCGAGGAGCCGGCGGGCCCGGGTGCTCATGACGTCCCAGACGTCGTCGGGGTAGACGGCGCGGCGGGCGACGTGGTGGTGGAGCACGGCGAGGACGTCGCGCAGCACCTTGGGTTCGTAGCGGGCCAGTCCGGCCTCGCCGCGCAGCCGGTCCAGGACGACGCCGTAGGCGTCGAGGAAGCCCACCTGGCGGACGTCGCCGATGTCGGTGAGCGACCCGCCGACCTGGCGGCGGTAGACGTAGCCGGGGGCGTCGACGACGGCGTACCGCTCGGTGCCGAGCAGCAGCCGCCACGCCCATTCGCGGTCCTCGGCGGTGGGCAGGTCCTCGTCGAAGGCGACCAGGCCGGCGTCGACCACCCGCCGGGACACGAAGCGGGACGACACCTGCACGTAGTTGACCATGGTCGACCGGGAGGTCGGCAGGATGCCGGTGCGGGGGTCGAGGCGCACGTACCGGCGGGGTTCGGGGGCGCGCACCCGGCGCCGTTCGCCGCCGTAGGCCTGCACCTGGTCGCAGACGAGGAAGTCGGCGTCGGTGCTGCGGGCGGCGTCGAGCATGGCCGCGAGGTGGCCGGGCAGGTACCAGTCGTCCGGGTCGAGGAAGGTGACCCAGCGGCCCCGCGCCTCCCGGACGCCCCGGTTGCGGGCGGCGGACACGCCGCGCGGGGTGCGGTGGTGCACCCAGCGCAGGGCCGGCATCCGGTCGGAGGCCTCCTCGAGCACCCGCTGGGTGTCGTCCGTCGAGCCGTCGTCGACGACGACGACCTCCAGGTCGCGGGGGTCGAGTCCTTGCCGGCGCAGGCTGCCGAGGGCGTCGGGCAGGTGCCCGCCGGCGTCCCGGGCAGGGACGACGACGGACACCTGTGGTCGTGCGTCTGTCATGCGTCGTGCGCCCCGGTCAGCCGATGCGGCGCAGGCGGGACATGGGGGCGAGCTCGCCCGGCATGACCTTCTTCTCGCCGTCACCGAGGGCGTCCTGGAGGATGCGGATGTCGCGCACGAGGTTCGTCAGGCCCTTCGGCTCGAGCGACGCGGCGTGGTCGGACCCCCACATGGCGCGGTCGAGGGTGATGTGCCGCTCGACGGCGACGGCGCCGAGGGCGACGGCCGCCAGGGAGATCTGCAGGCCGGTCTCGTGGCCCGAGTAGCCGACGGGGACGCCGTAGCGCTCCGACAGGGTGGTGATGGTGCGCAGGTTCGCCTCCTCGGGGGAAGCGGGTAGGTGGACGTGGCGTGCAGGAGCACGAGCCCGTCGGTGCCGAGGATCTCCACGGCCTCGTCGATCTGCTCCAGCGTCGACATGCCGGTGGACAGGATCATCGGCTTGCCGGTGTCGGCGAGCGCGCGCAGCAGGTCGTGGTCGGTCACGGACGCCGAGGCGATCTTGTGCGTCGGCACGCCGAACTCCTCGAGGAAGCCCACCGAGGGCACGTCCCACGGGGAGGCGAACCACTGCACGCCCTGGGCCTTGGCGTACTGGTCGATCTCGGCGTACTGCTCGTGCTCGAACTCGACCTTGTACTTGTACTCCAGGTAGGTCATCTCGCCCCAGGGCGTCTGACGGATCTTGTCCCGCTGGTCCTTGGGGGTGGAGATCTCGGGGGTGCGCTTCTGGAACTTCACCGCCTGGCAGCCGGCGGCGACGGCGACGTCGATGAGCTGCTTGGCGATCTCGACGTCACCGTTGTGGTTGATGCCGATCTCTCCGATGACGTAGACGGGCTCGCCGGCGCCGACGACGTGCTCGCCGATCTGCACCGGGCGGGGGGCGGTCGTGGTGGCGGTCATGGCGGGGTCCTTCCGATGGGTGGTGATGATGCGGTCGCAGACCTCGCGGACGGCTCCGTGGCCGCCGCGGGCTGTGGTGACGGCCCGCGCGGCGGCGAGCACGTCGGGGTGGGCGTCGGCGACGGCCACGGGCCAGCCGACGACGCGCAGTGCGGGCAGGTCGTTGACGTCGTTGCCGACGTAGGCGACCCGGTCCGGGTCGAGGCGGCGTGCGGCGATCCAGTCGCGCAGCGCCGTCTCCTTGTCGTCGATGCCCTGCAGGACGTCGACGCCGAGCTTGCGGGCCCGGGCCGAGACGACGGGGTTGGTCTCCTTGGACAGGATGAGCAGGGGCACGCCGGCGTCGCGCAGCAGGCCGATGCCGAGTCCGTCGCCGCGGTGGACGCGGACGCTCTCCGTGCCGTCCTGGCCGACGTGGACGGCGTCGTCGGTGTGCACGCCGTCGAAGTCGGTGACGAGGGCGTCGACGTCGATCGGTCCGGGCGCGGTCGCCGCGGCCCCGAGGTCGCCGTCGGCGGGCTGGTCCAGCAGCGTGCGGGCCAGCCAGAGGTCGCGCGGCTCGTCGATCTCCACGGCCCACTCGGGTGCCACGGGCTGCAGGCCGACCGAGCCGAAGAACCGCGTGCCGTGCTCCCGCAGGCCGGCGGTGCGCATGACGTAGAAGCCGCCCGTCTCGCGGAAGTGCGGGGCGCGCTCCTGACGGCGGGGACGGCGTTCGGTGGTGTGCCCGACGGGCACGGGGCCGTCGGCGTCGAGCCGCCACTGGAAGTCGTGGGTGGGTGCCACGGCGACGACGACGTCGTGGGTGCCGTCGAGCACCTGGCGCACCGCCGCGTCGAGGTCGGCGGGGTCGACGAACGGGCTCGTCGCCTGCAGCAGCACCGTCACCACGGGGTCCTGGCCGTCGGCGGCGGCGAGCTCGTCGAGGACGTGCAGCACCGCGGACTCCGAGCTGGCGGTCGACCCGGCGATCTCGGTGGGCCGTGCCACGACGCGTGCGCCGTGCCGCCCGGCCTCCTGGGCGATCTCCGCGTGGTCCGTCGAGACGACGACGTGGGTCACGGTGCCGGCGGCCTGGGCGGACCGGACGGCGCGGGCCACGAGGGACCCGCCGCCGACCTGCTGGAGGTTCTTCAGCGGCACGCCCACCGAGCCCCCACGGGCCGGGACGACGACGAGCACGGATTCGTTCATGGCGGCGACACTAGAAGGCCGATGCGGCGAGATCGGCCACTTCTCGCTAACTGTCACCGAACATCGAGTGACCCGATGGTGAACATTGATCGATCACCCCCGTGATGAGCAGTGTCCGGCCACACGGACGTCATTTTTTCAATGGTCCGTGCACTAACGTCTCGACGAAGAAGATCCGATCGACGAAGGAGAATCCATGACGTCCGAGGCGACCGTGCAGCGCACCGCGTGCACCGTCGCGGTCCACCTGGGCGCGCACCGCGGCACCGCGGAGGCGGTCGGGCGCTGGTGCGACGCGCGTCGCGACGTGCTCGCCGACGCCCAGGTCCGCACCCGCACCTCCGACGCCGCGCTGCGGCAGGCGGTCCCGGGATTCGACTGGCGGTCCGACCGTGGCCGCGCCCAGCTGCGCGCCCATCTCACGTCGCCCGGCACGACGCTGTTCTCCACGGCACGGATCCTCGGCCCCGCCTACCGGCACACCGGCGGGCCGCTGCACCCGGACGCCGGCGCCGGCGTCGACGCGCTGTCGACCGCGCTGCAGCCCCTCGCCTCGCGGGTGCACCTGAGCATCGGTGACCACGCCGGCACGGTCGTGCTCGCGTGGGTCGAGGCCGTCCGCCAGGGTCACCTGGTGGAGTTCGAGACGTTCGCGCAGCAGGTCGTGGACCCCACCTGGGTCCCCCTGGTCGAGCGTCTGGTCGCCGCGCTCGGCGACGACCGCGTCGTCGTGCACGACGCCACGGCCGCCCGCCCGGGCGGCGCACCCGCCGCGACCCGTGCCGTCGCGCGCGACGTCGTGACCGCACTGCTCGACGACCTGGACGTCGGCGTGCGCCCGGACGACGTGGCCACCGACGGACGCACGGACGACTTCGAACCCGCCGGACGCGACGTGACGCACTGGTCGCAGCGGCAGACCCAGGTGGCGCTCGCGATCCTGCCCCACCTGCGCTCCTGGGACGACCGGGCCGCCCTGCGCGACTTCGTCACCGCGAAGATCGACGCCGACGGCCCGCCAGCGTGGCCCGTCACCCCTGCGCTCGCCGAGCGCCTCGCCGTGCAGGACGCCACCGACCTGGCCCGGCTCCGAGACATCGTGGAGGTCCGATGAGCGCGCCGTCCGTCTTCGTCCGCCGCCTGGCGGCCCGCACCGCCAGGCGGCTGGGCCTGCGCCGTCCGATGCCGCGAGGCCGACGCCTCGTGCTGCACCTCGGCTCGCAGAAGACCGGCACCACGGCCGTCCAGGCGTGGTGCCGGCAGAACGCCGCGGTGCTGGCCGCCGCCGGGGTGACGGCGCGCACCGACCAGGGCGAGATCCGCAAGACGCTGGGCGGCTGGTACGAGGCGGCCCGGCCGGGTTCGGCCGAACGGCTCGAGGCCTACCTGACGCAGTCCTGGCACGACACACGCCGTCCCGGCCTGTACTACTCGTGCGAGTCGAACGTCGGCGCGGCGTTCCTCGACAGCTCCCCCGCCCTGTACCCGCGCCTCGCCGACAACCTCGCGGCGCTGGAGAGCGCCACGGCCGGGGTCCCCCGGCACGTCCAGTTCTCCGTGCGCAGCTATCGCGACTTCCTGGAGTCCGCCTACCAGCAGCAGCTCAAGGCCGGCCGCTCCAGGCCGTTCGAGGCGCTGGCCGACCGGGTGCTGGACGACCTGTCGTGGCGCCCGGTCGTCTCCACGCTGATCGAGACGTTCGGCGCCGAGAACGTCACGGTCTACGACTACGACCGCGCGCGCCCCGAGGGCTCCGGCCTGGTGCGCCAGATCATCCTCGACGCCGTGCACCGCCTCGGTGGCGCTCCGGTCGACGTGACCGTGGACGAGTCGCACCGGGTGAACGTCCGCTACTCGCAGCGGATGGCGGACCTCAGCATGGCGACGCTCCCGCTGCTGCGCACCCCGCAGGAGCGGGCCGCCCTGCACCAGTTCTCCGTGCAGACCCTGGGACGCCACCCCGTCCCCGACGACGCGCCGGCCAGGTTCCTGACCGGCGACGCCGTCGAGGCGCTCGCCGCTCGCTACGCGGCGGACATCGACTGGGTCGCCGAACGGGTGGAGGTCCGGTGAGCGCCGTAGCCGAGCACCTCCGTCAGCAGCCTCTCGCGCGCCGCCACGCGGTCCCGGGCGTCCTGCGGGACGGCGAACCCGGCCTCGGAGTCCAGGCGGGCGCTGGTGTTGAGCCGTTCGGCGGCCGCCAGCGCCGCCAGGGCGGCGTCGCGGCTCGGGCGCCACGCCAGGTCCTCGCGGCGCACCAGCGCCGCGAGGTCCTGCGTGAGGGTCTCGTTGTGCAGCACCACGTCGACGACGCTGTGCTCACGGTAGGCCTGCAGGAACTCGTCGGTCGAGGTCACGGCACGCATCCAGCGCAGCGGTCGCGGGCTGGACAGCCGCGCCACGCGGAACGACAGCAGGCCGACGTGCTCGGCGACACCGCAGCGCGCGTACGAGCGCGGGTTGAGCGCCTCGGCGCGCGCCGGGTCCAGGACGACGTCGAGCCAGCGGTCGAAGCCCTGCGGCGTCGCGTCGTACAGGTGCCCGAGCCCGGCCTGACGGATCGTGCCGGACAGACCACCCTTACCCTGGCATCCGTAGGAGTACAGCGACAGGTACGTGTCCAGGGGATCACGGACGGAGATGACGTGCAGGCGACCAGCCGGGGGACGGTCCTCGAGCTCGACGTGCTTGCGGAACGCGACTTCGTCGTCGTCGAGGAAATCGCGGAGGAACCGCGAGACATAGGTCGAGCCCGACTTCTCGACGTCCATGTAGGCCAGCGAATGGAAAGCGTGCACGAATGCTCCGGAATTCTGAAGGGACCGCCGTGGCGGATATCGACCGACCAGTCGATCACGCCGAGACTCCGAATGTCGACGGCGCGACGGTGAACTCTCACCGAACGCTCGGTGTCGACGCGACGGGCCTGCACCGTCTCGACAACACGGTGCAGCCGTACGACTGGGGTTCCCTGGAGCACATCCAGCACCTCGTCGGCCGGCCGGTCGACGGCAGCCCGGCCGCCGAGCTGTGGCTCGGTGCGCACCCCTCGGCCCCGTCGCTGCTCGGGCGCGGCACCTCGCTCACCGACCTGGTGTCCGCCGCGCCGCACGAGGTCCTGGGCCGCCGGGTGGCCGACCGCTTCGGTCCGCGCCTGCCCTACCTGCTCAAGGTGCTGGCAGCCCGGCGCGCCCTGTCCCTGCAGGTCCACCCGCGCCCGCACATGGCGCGGGCCGGTTTCCAGCGCGAGAACCGCACGGGGGTCGCCGCCGGCTCGGCGCAGCGGTCGTTCCACGACGAGCAGCACAAGCCGGAGATGCTCGTGGCGCTCACCGCGTTCGAAGGGCTGGCGGGCTTCCGCAGCCCGCGCGCGGTGCTCGAGCTCCTCGACGGGCTCGACGGCAAGCTGGTCGCCCAGGTGCGCGACGCGCTCGGGCGGGCGAGGTCGTCCGTCGGCCTGCGGGCCGCGCTCGAGGTGCTGCTGGCCGCTCGGGGCGCCGCCTGGTGCGCCGACGACGTCGCCACCACGGTCGCGGCCGTGCACGCCCGGGCCGCCGCGTCGCCGTCGGCCCGCGCCGACGCCACCGTGCTGACGCTCGCCGAGCAGCACCCCGGCGACCCCGGCGCCGTCGCGTCGCTGCTGCTCAACCGGGTCTCGCTGGAGCCCGGGGAGGCGATCTTCATCCCGGCGGGCGAGGTGCACGCCTACCTGTCGGGGCTGGGCGTGGAGATCATGGCGGCATCGGACAACGTCCTGCGCGCCGGCCTGACCAGCAAGCACGTCGACTCCGAGGCGCTGGTCGAGTGCGCGGCGTTCGCCCCGCGTCCGCCCGTGCGGCCCGACACCAGCGTGACCGGGACCCACAGCCTGGTGACCCACTACCGGGCGCCGGTGACGGAGTTCGCGCTGACGACCGTCGACGTCGACCCTGCCGAGCCGGTGCGGATCGCGGCCGACGGACCGCGGATCGTGCTCGCGCTGGACGGCCGGGTCACCCTGTCCACGACGGCCGGGGAGCTCACCCTGGGCCGGGGGAGGCGTGCCTGGTGCCGGACGCGGCCGGAGCAGCCGTCGTCACGGGCGACGGACACCTGGTCTGCGCCTGGGTTCCCTGACCCCTGCGGCAACCGGGACGGTCGCCCCGGCCGGCGAGCCGAGGTGCGGACGGGTCAGGGCAGGAGGTGGTTGTCCACCATGGACAGCGCCGCACCGATCGCCATGTGCATGTCCAGGTACTGGTACGTGCCGAGCCGACCGCCGAAGTGGACCTCGCGCTCGCCGCCCATGAGCTCGCGGTACCGCAGCAGACGCGCCCGGTCCTCGGGGGTGTTCACCGGGTAGTACGGCTCGTCGGAGCGCGAGGCGAACCGCGAGAACTCCCGCATGATGACGGTGCGGTCGCTCGGGTAGTCCCGCTCGGGGTGGAAGTGGCGGAACTCGTGGATGCGGGTGAACGGCACGTCCGCGTCGGCGTAGTTCATCACCGACGTGCCCTGGAAGTCCCCGACGTCGAGCACCTCGGACTCGAAGTCCAGCGTGCGCCACGACAGCTCGCCCTCGGCATACCCGAAGTAGCGGTCCACCGGCCCGGTGTACACCACCGGCACCTGCCCGACGACGGCCTCCCGGTGCACCGGCTGAGAGGTGTCGAAGAAGTCGACCCCGAGCCGCACCTCGATGTTCGGGTGGTCGGCCATCCGCTCCAGCCAGGCGGTGTACCCGTCGACGGGCAGGCCCTGGTGGGTGTCGTTGAAGTAGCGGTTGTCGTACGTGTACCGCACGGGCAGCCGCGAGATCACCGACGCCGGCAGGTCGCGAGGGTCCGTCTGCCACTGCTTGGCCGTGTACTCCCGGATGAACGCCTCGTACAGGGGACGTCCGATGAGCCGCACGCCCTGCTCGTCGAGGTTCGCGGGCTCCTTGCCGTCGAGCTCGGCGGCCTGCTCGGCGAGGAGCGCCCGCGCCGCGGCCGGGCCGTGCGCCGACCGGAAGAACTGGTTGATCGTGCCGAGGTTGATCGGCATCGGGTACACCTCGCCACGGTGCGTGGTGTACACCCGGTGGGTGTAGTCCGTGAACGACGTGAACCGGTTGACGTACTCCCACACCCGCTCGTTGGACGTGTGGAACAGGTGCGCGCCGTAGCGGTGCACCTCGATGCCCGTGGTGGGCTCCGCCTCGGAGTAGGCGTTGCCGCCGAGGTGGTCCCGGCGGTCGATCATCAGCACCCGGCGGCCCGCGTCGGCCAGGCGTTCCGCCACGGTCAGGCCGAAGAACCCGGTCCCGACGACGACGAGGTCGGCATTCATGTGTCTTGAGCTCCTACAGGTCGTCGGGCAGGTATCCACCGCGGTTGCGCGTGTACCGCCGGTAGCCGGCGCGACGCAGCCCCTGCGGCACGAGCCGGTAGCCGGCCCGGACGACGACGTTGCGCACCATCTGCGGCGTCGACACGAATCCCTCGGTGTGCAGGGTCCGCTGCAGGGCGAGCTCGGAGGCGAGCAGACGCCGTCCGCCACGCCGTGCGTACGCCCCCGCGCCGACGCGGTAGAGCACCAGCGGTTCGGTGATGTTCTCGGCGTGCGCCCCGGCGGCGAGCATCCGGGCGAACAGCAGGTAGTCCTCCATGAGGTCGAGGTGCTCGTAGCCCCCGACGGCGGCCACGGCGGACCGGCGGTACACCACGGACGGGTGGTTGAACGGGTCGCGGAAGCGCGCGGCCTCGGCGATCCCGGCCCCGGTGGGCGGTACCCGGACCATGCCACGCACGGTCTCGTCGTCCTCGAACTCGCAGATCGCCGACCCGACGATGTCGTGACCGGACGTGATCAGCGGCACCTGCGTCGCGAAGCGCTGCGGCAGCGAGATGTCGTCGGCGTCGGCACGTGCCACGATCTCGTGCCGGCACGCGACCAGGCCGTCCTCCAGCGCCCGCGCGAGACCGAGGTTGTGCGGCAGCCGCACCACCCGGACGGGGACGTCGGTGATCTGGTCCAGGCGGTCCAGCACCGCGGCGACGTCGTCGCCGACGGGCCCGTCGCGCACGACGACGACCTCGTCGGGACGCAGCGTCTGGTCGACGGTCACCGACCGGAACCCGCGCTCCAGGTGGGCGGCGTCGTCACCGGCGTACACGGGCAGGAGCACCGAGAACCGCGCGTCCGCCAGCGGCTCGCCGGAGACGAACGACCCCGGGGCCGCGGCGATGCGGGTGACGTGCACGGGGGCGGGCAGCGAGGCTCCCGCCTCGAGGCGGGCGACGGTGAGGGCTGCGGGCCCGACGCCGGACAGCACCTCGGTGTCCGGCCGGGGCGGGCGCGTGATCCCGTGCCACAGCCCGCGCGCGCCGGCACCGGCGAGGGTGCGGCGGTCACCGGAGCGCACGAAGGTCCGCAGCCACCGACGCACGGTGGAGCCGCCGTACAGGACGCGCTCGGTGAACGTCAGCCCGCCGGAGCGGGAGAACATCCAGATCTTGTTGCGCACCTCGTAGTAGAAGCGCGGCCCCGGGTCGGCGTCCGTCGCGCCGAGCTTCTTGGTGCGGTGCTCGACGACGCTGCCCGGCACGTACAGCCCGACCCGGTCGCGCAGCAGCCGGGTGGAGTACTCGAAGTCGTCGTTCCAGATGAAGTAGTCGGTGACGGGCAGGCCGGAGCGGCGCACGGCCCGCGCGTCGATGAGCATCGACACGAACGACATCGACCGCACCGGCATCGCGCCGGCCCGGTCGGCCCGCTCGGCGTCGGCGGCGGACACCCGCGGACGCCGGCGCGGGGTGTTCATCGGGTGGTCGGTGCCGTCGACCCACACGACCCGGCTCGCGAGCGCGGTCACCTCGCCGTCGTAGGCGTCCCGGGCGGCGAGCAGCTCGGCGAGCGCCGTGGGGGTCGGGATCGTGTCGTCGTCCATCACCCACACGAGGTCGGCGCCGAGGTCCGCCACGGCCGTGGCGAGCCCGGCGGCGAAACCGCCCGCTCCCCCGGTGTTGCGCGACAGCGCCACGACGTGGGGTGCGCTGGGGTGCCCCTGCGCCACGGCGAGGGCGTCGTCGGTGGAGGCGTTGTCGACGACGACGATCCGGTCGACGTCTCGCGTCTGCGCGCCCAGGGCGTCGAGCGCGGCACCGAGCAGCTCGGCTCGGTTGTACGACACGACGACGGCGACGACTACGGGGGTGGACATCCTGAGCATCCTAGTGGGCGCGCCGGGCACCGAAGGACGCCCGCCACGTCGCCGGGGCGACCAGCGCCGGTGCCGCGTCCCGCCAGGTCCGTGCGACCGAGCGCCACCGCACCGCGAGGCGCACGTAACCGGTGGTCACCCCGACCGCCAGGCGCCAGAAGGATCGTCGGTCCCGCCGCAGCCAGGCGCCGGAGGTCGCGTCCGCGTCGAGCACCAGCACCGAGTCGTGCCGCGGCAGCTCCCACCAGCGTGCGGCGTCCCTGGTCAGCGCCGAGGTCGGTGCCCGCCGGGCCTGCGCCGGGACCGGTCGCAGGGTGCGCAACGCCCCGCGCGCCGCGAAGAGCGCCAGTCCCAGCGGGCCGGACGGCCGCTCCGCGACCGGCTCCGTGGCGCGCTCGTCGACGATCCCGTCGAAGACAGGGTCCCCGGGGACGTGCCGCACCGTCTCGGGACGGCCGGCGCCGAGCTCGCGCAGGCGGGGCACCAGGGTGCCGAGCTCGGCGTGCAGACGCCCGGGACCCGCCAGCACCTCGCCCAGGGCACGCACGTGCAGGTCCACGGCGTAGTAGCGCATCGCCAGCAGGAGCTTCAGATCGGTGGCCAGCAGCGCCGCGGGCAGCAGACCGGGCCCCGAGGCGTGCAACAGGGCCGCGACCACCCGGTTGCGCACGTGCAGGTAGGCCTGCCAGTCGATCGAGTCGTCCTTCTCGGTCCACGCCATGTGCCACAGGCAGGCGCCCGGCATCGAGACCGTCGCGACGCCGGCGTCCGCCGCCCGCAGGCAGAACTCCGCGTCGTCCCAGCGCAGGAACAACGGCAGGCTCAGCCCCACCTTGCGCAGCACGTCGGCGGGGATGAGGCACATCCACCAGCCGTTGAACTCCGACTCGGCCCGCTCGTGCAACCAATCCGTCGCGCGCAGCCCGCCCGACAGGTCGTACCACTGGCGGTCCATGACGGGCGGTCCCCAGTTGAACGTGCGGCGGTGGACGACCTCGCTGAACGAGTTGAGCACCGTGGGACGCGCCAGGTCGAGCATGTGCCCGCCGACGACGACCGGCGTGGTCGCCGCGCGGTGCAGCCGCACCGCGCGCAGCAACGACTCCGGCTCGACCTCCACGTCGTCGTCGCAGATCAGCACCGCGTCGGCTCCGGCGTCGAGCGTCTCGACCATCCCCCGGGAGAAGCCGCCCGACCCGCCCAGGTTCGCCTGGTCGACGACCCGCAGCCGGTCACCGAAGGCGGCGGCCACCGCGGCGAAGCCCTCCTGGTCGGCCACCTTGCGCCGGCCCTGGTCGACGACCTGGACGCGCACCCCCGTGGTGGCGAGCTCCGGCTCGGCGGCCAGCGCCGTGAGCGTCGCCAGGCAGTAGTCCGGCTTGTCCATGGTGGTGATCGACACGACCACGTCCCCGGACCGCCGGGGTGCGACGTCGACGGACCAGGTGCCGGCGGACACGGTCACCGCGGTGGTCGCCTCGATCTCGCACCACAGCCAGCCCCCGTCGGCCATCGCGGCGACGTCGGCCTCCAGGGGCTCGCCGAGCGGACCGGACGCCACCTGCTCGACGCGCCCCGCGGCGTCGGACCGCAGCAGTCGCACCCGACCGGCGCCGGTGGACTCCAGCCGCAGCGACACCCTGGTGACCCCGGCCCACCGCACCCAGTACGACGCCGGGAAGCCGTTGAGATAGGTCCCCAGCCCCTGCAGGCCCGACGCCGGGACACGCAGGCTCCCGCCGTCGACGGCACCAGGACCGTCCTCGACGCACAGCGGGTGCCGGGCCGGGTCCGCGGAGAAGATCAGGCGTTGGGCGAGATGCACGCCGCAGAGCCTACGCGGAGTCGACGGAGCCGCGGTTCGACGACGGCGCCTGCGCATCCGTCGCCGCCAGGTCGCCGCCCTCGTCAGGTCCCGGGGCCGCCAGCCGACCCGTCAGGCGATCCCGTACCCGCCGTGCCAGGGCGCCCGCGAGCTCGCGGCCCGACGCCTTGCCCAGCCGCGGCCCGTAGGTGCGGCCGGACTCTCCCCACGCGCCCAGGCGCTCGCGGTAGTACTCGGCGCGCTCCGCCTCCGCGCGTCCCTGGGCGATGGCGCCGAGGACCGCCTGCGCGGCCGCGTCGAGCGGGATCGAGGTCGGGGACGGCGGCGTCGTGTCGCAGGTCTTGACCGGGGCCTGCAGCAGGTCGAGGTCGCCCACCACCCGCACACCCGACTCCCTGATCCGACCGACGTGCTTCGCCGCCCGGGTCTCGGCGATCTCGGCCGCCCACGCGGGAAGGACGATCGCGGTGTCGTGCGACCCGATCCCGCGCCCGCCCAGCATGGTCGACGCGACCGAGGCGCGGACCCAGGTGAGGTACTCGCTCCACGAGAGCTCCTGGCGGAGCGTCGCGTTGAGCGTCCGCAGCAGCTCGGCCTCCTCGGCGCTCATGCCGCGGTTGGCCGCAGCCCCGTCGATCTCCGCCGTGCTCAGCAGACCGGACTCGAGCCCCAGCATGGACTCGAACGCGTCGAAGAGCAGCGTGGGCGTGGACTTGTCGACGACCACGACGGTGACGTTCTGCGGGCCGAACACCTCGGCCCACCGCGACACGACGGCTCCCTGGTCGAGACGGCCCGCCTCCAGGCGCGCCCGCGGCTGCTTCGGCGAGTCCGCCAGGATCGCGCGCAACCAGGCGTCGAAGGTCTGGACCCGGCCGCCCTTCATCATCTGCTGCCACGCCGACGGCAGGATCGAGCCGTAGCTGCGCAGCGTGACCACGACGTGGGTGTTCCCACCGAGCACCTCACGGAAGCGGCGCACCTGGTCCCCGTCGGCCTCGGAGAGCAGCTCGTGGCCGAGCCACAACCGGCGGGAGCTCTCGGCCTGGATCTCCGCCTGCAGCCTGGCCCAGGCTTCCGGGGACGGTGAGGTGCCCCAGCCCCAGCCCCGGCCCATGAGCGACAGCAGGGCCGTCCGGTGGTTGAGACCCTCCCCCGGGTAACGGACACCCTGGGAGAGCAGCTCCGGGCGAAGCGCCGAGGCGGCGTTCTGCAGGCTGGTCGTGCCGGTCTTCATCAGCCCGATGTGCAGCAGGCGCGCACCCTCGGGAAGCAGCAGACCAGCATCGTTGCGATCGTTCGCGGGCATCGTGCTCCTGGACGGCGAGTCTTCGTGGTCGCCAGACACCCTACCCGCGCGCACGCACGTCCAGGCCCCCCGACGGCCGCTCCCAGGAACGGCCCGGATGCCGACGGCCGGTGCCTGAGGCACAGTTGACGTGACGAGGGGGGTTCCACCGTGAGAAACCTGACCATGCGACGCTGCCTGGCGGGCGCCGTCGCGCTGCTCATCGCCGCCACCGGAGGGCTCGTGGCCGCCGCACCGGCCACGGCCGCCGACGTCCCGGACGAGTTCACCATCTCCGGGTCGGGCTACGGCCACGGCGTCGGGATGAGTCAGTACGGCGCCTACCAGCTGGCCCGCGAGGGACGCTCCGCCGTCAAGATCCTCCAGCACTACTACGCCGGGTCGACGGCGCCCTACACCTCGACCGCCTCCCGCGTCCGCGTGCAGGTGCACGGCCCCGACCCGTACGGCTACTCCGGCTACGGCGACTCCGGCCGCAACACGTGGGTGACGATCCGTGGCGGCGACTGGCGGGTCCGCAAGGACGGCGTCGGCACCGTCGCGCAGGGCAGCGGCACCACCACCATGAAGGTCCGCATCGGGACCAAGGGCGCGGTGCGCATCAAGGTCGGCGGCAAGGTCTACAAGGGCGACACGATGCGGATCCAGTGGTCGGGCACCACCTACTGGCGATCGACCGGGAAGAAGGCCGTCGCCACGATCGACGGCACCCACGGCTCGTACCGGCACGGACGCCTCACCGTGGTGAACCGCAAGAACGTCCCCAACATCACCAACGACCTCCTGCTCAACACGGAGTACCTCTACGGGATCGCGGAGATGCCGTCCTCCTGGGGCCTCAACAGCGGGGCGCGCGCCCTGCGCGCCCAGGCCATCACCGCCCGCTCCTACGCCCTGTCCAAGCTCACCGGCAAGTCGGCGTGCCGGTGCCACGTCGTCGACGACGTCCGCGACCAGAACTACACCGGCTGGAACAAGGAGAACGAAGGGTCCGGGAGGTACGGGGCCGTCTGGACCAAGGCCGTCGACGCCACGGTGCGGAGCAGCACCAGCGCACGCGTCCTGCAGGTCGCCGGGCGGCCGGTGGCCGCCCACTACTTCTCCTCCAGCGGCGGCCGGACCGCCAACTCCGAGGACGTGTGGTCCTCCGCCCTGTCGTACGAGCGCAGCGAGTCCGACCCGTACAGCCTGCGAGCGCCCGGCAACTCGTACCGTTCCTGGACGCGCACGCTCACCCAGTCCAAGGCCCGTCAGCTCTTCGGGCTCAACAACGTCAGCTCGATCAAGGTCACGCGCACCTGGTCGAGCGGCCAGGTCCGCACGCTGACCGCCACCCAGCCGAACGGGAAGACGGCGTCCATCAGCGGCAAGGCCGACCAGGTGCGGTCCTGGGTGGGCCGGGCGACGACCCGCGGCAGCATGCCGGCGGCGTGGATCACGGGTGTGCGCGCCGGCTGAGCGCCCGCACTCGGTTCACGAACCATTCATGCCTGGTTCATGCCTCCGTGGTGACGGGGCAGCCCATGCCCTCTACCGTCGGCGACCATGACCAGACACCCACGGTTCACCGTGGTCGTTCCAGCCAAGGACGCCGGGGAGTTCCTCGCGGACGCACTGACCAGCCTGACCCGGCAGGTGGACGATCCTGACGACCTGCAGGTCGTCGTCGTGGATGACGGGTCGAGCGACGACACCGCTCAGGTCGCGGGACGGTTCACCTCCTCGCTGCGCCACCTGGACGTCATCACCAACCCTGAGGCCGTGGGACTGGCCAGCGCCCGCAACCAGGGTCTCGGCATCGCCCGCGGGCGGTGGATCGCCTACCTCGACGCGGACGACTGGATGGCGCCCGGCCGGCTGCCGGCCCTCGCCCGTGCCGCAACCGGTCTGGGCTGCGCCTGGGTACGCACCGACCACGTCGCAGTGGCCGGTCGCGAGCGTCGCCTCGTTCGCGCGCACGAGCCACGTCGCGCCCGGCGCCTGGACCCCACCGACTCGATCCTGCCCGCGGACATCGCCACCATGGTGGACTATCCGTTCGCCTGGGCCGGGCTGTTCGACCTCGCGATGGCGAGCGACGGCATGCTCACCTTCGAGGACGGTCTGCGCACCGCCGAGGACCGTCCGTGGATCTGGAACCTGCACCTCAACGGGCCGTCCTACGCCGTCGTCGACGCTCCGGCCCTGTGCTACCGCAGGGGCGTCTCGTCGTCGCTGACCCAGGTCTTCGACGAGCGACAGCTCGATTTCGCGCGAGCCTTCCACACCGCCAGGCAGACCCTTGACGCGCACCCGGCCCACGACCTCTACCTGGGCAAGTACGTGCGAACGGTGCTGGCCATCACCGCGCACCACCTGATCCGGGTAGGCCGCGCGATCCAGGAGGGGTCCGACGAGGGGCGCGGGCCGAGCTACGAGGGAGCGTGCCGGCTCGAGCCGGCCCTGCTGGCGACGGCGGCAGAGCTCTTGGCCACGCTTCCGGCGGAGCAGGTCGAGATCCAGCTGCAGGGGACCAGCGACGAGCGGCAGGCTGCCCTGGCTCCGCTCCTTCACCGCGGCGCCGTGGGCGCCGCCGATGCGCGCCGAGGAGTTCTCCGATGACGGACGACGTCACCCAGATCGTGGTCGCCTCCACCCTCTTCGCCGCGGTGGGTGCGGCCGCAGCCGTGGACGAGGGGATGCTCGGCACGCCCCGCCGGCGGCTCTGGCTCAGCGTCAACAACGCCACCATGCCGGAGCTGACTGCCGCCCCTCATGAGATCGACGGCGCTGCCGCCGTGGCCCGACGGTTCGACGAGGTGATCACCCTCACCGACGTCCTGGCGCCGACCCACCCGTCCCAGTGGTCGCCACGCGAGCAGGACCTGCCGATGCTGGAGAGGCTGCTCCGAGGACACTGGAGAATCGGTGCCGGGCCGGTCCAGCTCGTCCTGGAGTCCATCGCCGTCAACCCGGCGAGGTCGCTCGCGCGGGTCTTCGACAGCGCGTCGGTCATCGTCCATTCCGAAGGGCTGATGAGCTACGGCCCGACGCGGGATCCCCTGCCCTGGCGCACGGCCCGGCGGATCGACGGCATGCTGCACGTCGACCTGGTCCCGGGCCTCGTTCCTCGACTGCTCGCCGAGCACGGCGTCCGTAGCGAGCCCGTCCCGGCCGCTGCCCTGCGTACCGTGTTCTCCGAGGTCGCGCACGGTCCACGCACCGACGGGTCGACCACGGCGGCACGGTCCGCCCCGGTCGGTCGATCCGCACTGATCGTCGGTCAGTACCTCGCGGCGGCCAAGATCCTGGAACGTGACCAGGAGTCACGGCTCGGCGTGCACATGGTCGAGCGCGCAGTGGAGCACGGCGTCGGCCACGTCGTCTTCAAGCCGCACCCTTCCGCCCCACCCGTGCTCACGGAGGTGATGGCGCAGTCGGCGCACGACCACGGCGTGACGTTCGAGGTCCTCGCGGACGGTCGCCCTGTCGAGACGCTCTTCGAGTCGCTGGAACCGGACGTGGTGGTCGGCTGTTTCTCCACCGCACTCGTCACCGCGTCCGGCATCTACGGGATCCCCGTCCTGGCCGTCGACACCGCCACCGTGCTCAAGCAGCTGGTGCCCATGCAGAACAGCAACCGGGTGCCCCTGACCATCATCGACGCACTGTTCGCCGAAGACGTACCACGACGGTCGCCACAGAGCCTGCAGCAGCTCGTGGACGGTGTCGCATACACGATGCAGCCGGAGCACCTGGCACACCTGCGCCCCTCCGTGTCGGACTTCCTCTCCCGGACGTCGCCCGAGGATGTGCATCGGTATCACCGCCTGTACCGCCTGCGGGACCTCGGACTGCCCGGAGCGCCGCCCGAGGCCCCGTCCACGACACCGAGGGCCGCACGGCCGACGGGGCGTCCACGCGCCGTCGTGCGCAGGATGATGGGACGGGCGTGGCGCCAGGCCCGTGCGCGGGCGACCCCAGGGGGCGGCTGACGTCCGAGGCGGCCGCAGGCCGACCCGTCAGAGAGGGCGCGCCTCGCCCTCGAGCAGCACCGGGATGCCGTCCCGCACCGGGTAGGCCAGGGGCCGGGCTGCGTCGGTGGAACGCAGCTCGGGGGCTCCGTCCGGCCCGACCGCGTCGACCAGCTCGGCGCCCGTGACGGGGCATCGCAGCACGGACCGGACCCACGGGTCGATCCAGGGGGTGTTCTCGCTCATGCGTCCTCCTTGCGCACGATCGACAGGACGTCGTCGCGCAGCTTGGTCATGATGTCGTCGTCGGCGGCCTCGACGTTGAGCCGGAGCAGGGGTTCGGTGTTGGAGGCGCGCAGGTTGAACCACCACTGCGGGTGCGCACCTTCCCAGTGGGCGACGGTGAGCCCGTCGAGGGTGTCGACCACGGCCTCGGGGTAGGCCTCGGCGTAGGCGGCCCGGACCCGTTCGGCCGCCGCTGCGGCGTCGGCCACGGTGGAGTTGATCTCTCCGGAGGCGACGTACGGGGTGTACATCTCCGCCAGTGCCGACAGAGGGTGGGGCTGCTCGCCGAGGGCCGCCAGGACGTGCAGGGCCGCGAGCATCCCGGTGTCCGCGAACCAGAAGTCCCGGAAGTAGTAGTGCGCCGAGTGCTCCCCGCCGAACACGGCGTCGTGGGCGGCCATCTCCGCCTTGATGAACGAGTGGCCCACCCGGGTGCGCACGACGCGCGCGTCCGCGGCGCCCAGCAGGTCGGGCACGGCGCGGGAGGTGATGAGGTTGTGGATCACGGTCGCCGGGCGACCGGCCGCCTGCTCGCGGGCGACCTCGCGCAGACCCACCAGCGCGGTGATCGCCGACGGCGAGACCGCGACGCCCTTCTCGTCGACGACGAAGCAGCGGTCGGCGTCCCCGTCGAACGCCAGCCCCAGGTCGGCCTCGTGTGCGACGACGGCGGCCTGCAGGTCGAGCAGGTTGGCCGGCTCCAGCGGGTTGGCCTCGTGGTGCGGGAACGATCCGTCGAGCTCGAAGTACAGGGGCACGATCTCCAGCGGCAGGGCGTCCAGGCCCGCGTCGGTGCCGAGCACCGCGGGTGCGGTGAGCCCGGCCATGCCGTTGCCGGCGTCGACCACGACCTTCAGCGGTCGGATGTCGGCGAGGTCGACCAACGACCTCAGGAAGCCGGCGTAGTCGGCCAGCAGGTCCGTCTCCTCCAGGCTCCCGGGCAGGACGTCGTCCTCGTCCTGCGAGGGGTCGGCGTCGAGCAGCTCGGCGGCCCGTACGCGCACCTCGGCCAGGCCCGTGTCCTGACCCACGGGCCTGGCGCCGGCGCGGCACAGCTTGATCCCGTTGTAGGCCGCGGGGTTGTGCGACGCGGTGAACATGGCCCCTGGCGCGTCCAGCCGTCCGGAGGCGAAGTACAGCCCGTCCGTCGAGCACAGCCCGATGTCCACCACGTCCAGCCCGACCGCACGCACACCGTCGGCGAATCCGGCCACCAGGCCGGGACCCGACTCGCGCATGTCCCTGCCCAGCACCACCCGCGAGGCACCCTGCGGCACCGCCACGACCTCGGCGAACGCCCGTCCGATCGCCCGGGCCACCTCCGCGGAGAGCTGGTCGGGGACGATCCCGCGCACGTCGTAGGCCTTGATGAGGGTCGACAGGTCAGTCACGGTGCCCAGCCTAAGGCCGTGCCGGTGCGCCGCCGCGTCCCGAGGCGGGTGATCAGTCGGACTCGGCGCGCAGCACGCGCAGGTGCCCTCGCCGGGCGGTCTCGGTGACGTTCCGCGGTTCGACGACGGGTGCCTCGACGCCCCGGCCGCCCCGGCCGGCCTCGCGGACCGCCTCGGCCAGGGCCGACAGGTCGTCCTTGGAGGGGGGCGGTGTCTCGAACTCGGGCTGCAGACGCACGACCTCCCAGCCGCGGGGCGCGGTGAGGCGACCTGCGTGCACCGCGCACAGGTCGTAGCTGTGCGGCTCGGCCCGCTGCGCGAGCGGTCCGAGCACCGCGGTGGAGTCCGCATAGACGTAGGTGAGGGTCGCCACAGCAGCTTCCGTGCATGCCGTCCGCGAGCACTGCCTGACCGATCTCACGCCCGGAGACTACGCCGTGACTGCAAGTTCTGGGTCACGACGCGCCGTGCGGCCGGCTCACGACGACGCCCCGTTGCTGACCCGACGCGCTCGACGTCGCAGACTGGCGACGGCGCGGCCGAGCGTGTGCCGAGGACCTGGCTGGGGACGAGGGGCGGGGCTCGTACCGGCTTCCAGCCGGTCACGCAGCGCCGACCGCTGCCGACGCAGACGGGCGATGCGCTTCTCGAGCTCGTCGCGGTGCCACTTCTCCCGCATCCGCATCTCGTCGAAACGCTCGGTGGCCTCCAGCAGCGCCCGGTTGGCGGACGCCCAGGTACCGGGAGACCGGTACGCGGGGGCGTCGTCGAACTGTCGCAGGTCGGCGTCGACCGGCTCTCCCGTGCGCAGCGACTCCACCAGCGCGTCCCACCACCGTGCCTGTCCTGCGGTGCGCCGGGACCGTACGGCCACGAGGTGCTCACGCACGCCGTCGTCGTCCACGAGCTCCCGCGCCGCCTCGATCAGCACGCCGTCCTGCCAGGAGGGCAGGCTGAGCACGTAGTCGTCCGTGCCGACGTTCCGTGCCGAGTAGCGCATCCGGACCGACGAGTACATGTTGGGCGCGATCGAGATCGACGGCACCGCGGACCTTGCTGCGAAGATCGCCGGGTGGTAGCGCGTACCCACCACCAGCCGCGCACCGTCGGTCAGCGCCGCCAGCTGGCGTGCGGTAAGCATCGGAGCGCAGCGCACCCGCTCCCCGGCCATGGAGGCGATGTGCCTGTTCGAATCCTGGTCGCGCGCGGTCGCGCCCTCGACCAACGAGCCCGCGTGCGGGACGAGGAGGACCGTGGCGTCCACCGCCTCGCCGAGCTCGTCCATGGTCCGGGCCACGAGCGCGTGGTAGTCGTCCTGGGAGATCACGGTCGTGGACGCCTTCTCCGCGAAGCTCGCGATGACGTACGGCGACGTCATGAGGTGCTCGACGGCGCGCCGGTCGACGTCGGTGGCCACGATCCCGTAGGCGTCGTCCATCGTGCGCACGACCTTGTCCCCGGGCACACCCAGGTCGGCAAGGAGCTTCTCCGTGGCCGACTCGCGCGCGCCGACGACCGTCGCCCCCTGCAGCATCTTTGTCAGCACGACCTTGTCGTCGTCACGCACGAGCGGGCCCACGGTCTGGCTCGTCAACGCGTACGGCTTGCCGAGCACTCGTGCGATCCCGGTCAGCGCCGCACGTTCGTAGATGTGCTGGGGGAAGAAGGAGTTGAGGTTCCCTCCCCCGGCCACCAGAACGGCATCGGCAGCACGGACGGCGTCGATCACCGCCAGGGCGGGGTCGCCCGCACCCAGCACGCCCGTGTGCCCGCGCGCCGAGTCCAGGACGCGCGCCAGGCGGTCGTCGTTGTGGCTCCGGTCCAGGCTGTTGCGGAAGCCTGTCCGAGCGACGGCAGGCACCCCGTAGAACCGTGCGGAGACGTCGGGCTCCCCGGCGACCACGGTGACCTCGTCGACCCCTCGGCGGCGGAGCTCGTCCAACGCCTGATCCGTCATCGCCTCGTCACCCAGGTGGTACAGGTTCGTCCACCCGACGTCACCGATCAGCACTATCCGCATACCAACGAGCTCCTTCTGCTCCGCCACACCGTGTCCTGAAGGATTCCTGCACCGGCTGGACAGCACGGGACGACGGCGTGAACAGCAGAAGAACAGATGGCGGGACGAGCGGCCCCTTCGGTGGTGCTGGTGGTTACGCTCGGGGGGTGAAGAGCACCGAGGTGTCCGGCCCCGACCGCGGGCCCGAGCGCCTGTCGTCCCCGGCGGTCCGACGGCGGGACCGGCGCGGGCGTGGCCTGCGCGGACCGCTGATCCCGCCCGGCGCGCCGGCGTACCGCACCCGCGCCGAGAAGTTCGACGACACGGTGCTCGGCGCGGTGGAGCGCATCGAACGCCGGTGGCCCGCCGTCGGGGGCGTGGAGTTCGCGGTCGAGGACGTCCCGCCGTCCGACCCCGCCCCGTGGGAGTCCGGCGGGGTGCCGCTCGGTCGGCTCTTCGCGGCGGAGGCGGGCCAGCCCGCCCGCATCGTGGTGTACCGCCGTCCCGTGGAGGCGCGCGCCACGGACCGCGACGACCTGGCGGACCTGGTCAACGACGTCCTGGTGGAAGAGGTGGCGCACCTGCTGGCGCGCACGCCGGAGGAGATCGACCCGGAGTTCGGGGAGCGCTGACGCCTCAGGGCGCGTCGACGCGGCGCACGACGACCTCTCCGGGGGTCTGCAGCGTCGCCGTCGGGTCCAGGGTCGCGACGAGGGTGCCGTCCTGCGCGGTCCCGTCGGACGCCGCCACCCGCACCGACCAGGTCACCGCGGCGGGTGCGTCCGCCGGACGGTCCGCGGCGTCGACGGCGGGGACGTCCACCGTCACGGCCGCGACGGCGCCCAGGTCCGCGGCCGGCACCTCGACGGTGCCGCCCACGGGCACGGCGACCTCCTGCTCGCCCGCCAGCGCACCGTCCGCGTCGAGCCCGCGGAGCGTCACCCCGGTCTCGCCCTCGGCGGACCCGTCCGGCGACCGGTCCGCGGGGACCCCGGTCAGCACCACGGTCGCCTGCTGCGCGGGCGACGGCAGGGCCACCTGGGACGACGACGGCTCCCCGGCCTCGGGGAGCGCCCGCGCGGCCGACCAGGCGACGTCGTAGGGCGTGCCGTCGATCACCGAGTCCTCGGGCTGGACGCCGGCCACGGCGAACCGAGCGGCGCCGACGACCGGCACGTCGGCGTCCACCACGACGGTGTAGGTCCCCGCGTCGAGGCCACCGAGGGGCACCGGGGTGACGACGCCCGGCTCCAGCACGACGGTCTCGGCGCCGCGCAGCGTCACCGGTCCGCCCGGCCCGAGGACGGTGATCCGCGCGGTCCCCGCGTCGGTCGGCGCAGCGAGCCACAGCTCGGCGGCGTGCGGGTCGTCCGCCGCGGCGCCGTCCGCGAGCACGCCCGTGACCACCACGGACCTCGCCGGCGCCGAGCCCGGCTCGACGACGTCGGTCCCGGCGGGCAGCAGGCCGTCGATGCCCTGGGTCTGCAGCGACGCGGTCACCCGCGCCCCGGCAGCCTGCACGTGCACGGCGAGACGGCGCTGCTCGGGCGCGAGGGAGTCGAGCCGCACGGCCGTCTGCTCGCCGGGCGCGAGCGTGAACGCCCCCTGGCCGCCGACGGGCACCTGCCCCGTGGGTCCGAGCACGTCGAGCGTGACCGCGGCGGGCCGGTCGCTGGGGTTGCGCACGGTGAGCACCGCGCTCGAGCCGACCTCGCTGTCGCCGCCGACGAGCCAGTGCTCGGTCGCGGGGGCACGGCACGACGCCGCGGCGAGCCCGCGCAGGTCGCCCGCGGTGGTGACGGACGCCGTGGCGCCCGCGACGCGGAGCTCCGCGGAGGGCTCCGGTTCGCCGGTGATGACGTCGAGGGGGCCGTCGTCCGCGCCGACGGCGGCGTCGGGACCCTGGGTCATGGGTGCCGCGTCCGAGCCGTCCAGGCGGGTCAGGCCGGGGGTGCCGGCCGCTCCGGCCACGACGGCCCTGACCCAGGACTCGGTCCCGACCGGGGTGGCGCCGAACTGCTCGTCGCCCACGTCGGCCCCCTCGGGCAGCTCGACGCCGCGCGGACACACGAGCGCGACCGGTGCGGGCTGCACGGCGACCTCACGGTTCGCCGCGGCGAGCGCGGTCGCCTCCGCCCCGGTCCAGCGGTCGAACCACTCGTCCCCGACGGTGGCGGCCGTGGCGAGCACGCCGGCGGCGGCCAGTCCGGTGACGGCCACCGCGGCGGTGCGTCCGGCGCGGGCGAACCTCATCGGCCCGACCTCCGCCGTCCGACCGGCAGGGCGAGCAGCACGTAGACGACCAGGATGATCCCGCCGAGCACGAACCAGGGCGGCCGCGACGTGGCCGTGTACTCCACGACGACGTGCCCGGCGTCCGGTCCGAGAGTGAACGCCTGCCGTCCGTCCAGGTCGCGGGCGGGCAGCCGCGTGCCGTCCAGGGTGGCGCGCCAGCCGTCGCCGGCGGACTCCGCGAGGACGAGCAACCGTTCCTCGCCGCCCGCACCGACGTCCGCACCGACGTCCGCGCCGACGCGCGTGCCGTCGGAGTCCAGGACGGTGGTCACCACGGCCTGCTCGTCGGCGTCGACCGGCGCCTCGACGATCCCCGCCCAGCCGGGAGCCGGTCCGTCGGTCCCGACGCGCCACAGCGGCGCGCCCACCTCGGTGACCCGCTCCAGCCCCGTCACCAGGTCGAGCGTGGTGGCCAGCTCGGGGTCGCCGCCCGCGGGAAGCTGGACAGCGCCCACGCCGAGCGTCGTCAGGCGGGCGGCGAGGTCGGGGCTCCGGCCGACGGCGAGCTGGGCGACGAGCTCGTCCAGCACGGCGACGTCCGTGCGCTCGGGTCCGGGCACCAGGCCGGCGTCGCGCGCTCGCACCACCACCGACGAGTCCAGCAGGCTCGACCCGTCGGCGTGCAGCAGCGTGTACTCCACGGCACCGTCGCGGCGGTCGAGCTCCAGGACCCGGGCGGCCCGCGGCGGCGCCTGCATCTGCTGCCCGACGGCGGGCACGACCGGGTCCTCCGTGGCGGTCAGGCTGCCCACGGTGCCGGTGCGGGCCTCGTCGAACCACCAGGCACCCAGCCCGGCCAGCGGGACCGCCAGCACCACGACCGCCACCGCACCCACGACCACCCGGCGTGCCGGCCGGCGTCCCGGACGCGGGACTCCCACCAGGGCGGCCACGCCGACCCCGAGCACCAGCAGGGACAGCCCCGCGCCGGGCCAGCCGTGCACGACGGCGTCGTCGCCCGCGCTCGTGCGACCGGAGGCGACGACGGTCCCGGCGGCGACCAGCGCCGCCACCAGGCCCACCGCACCCAGCGCGAGACCTGCCGCCGCGGCGAGCGCGCGACGACGGGCGAAGACGCCGGCGGCACCCAGGAGCAGCAGCAGGCCCCCGAGGACCCAGGGGGCGACGGTCGACCAGGAGCCCGCCAGCACGGTGCCCTCGAACCACGGAGCAGGCTCCGTGGGATGCCCGAGCAGCAGGCCGACACCGTCCGACGGCGTGGCCGGGAGCGGCAGGCCGGGCTCGGCGAGCGCGAGTCGCCAGCCGCCTTCGGACCAGACGGCGACCAGGTGCCACCAGAAGGGCAGCGCGACCACGACGGCGGGAACCAGCACCAGCAGGAAGCGTCGCCAGTGCCGCCAGGCGACGCACGTCCACACGCCCAGCACGAGGATCGCGACCGGGAGCAGCACCGGCGCGGCGCAGGCGGCGACCGCCAGCAGGAGCCCTGCCGCCGCGGCGGCCCCGAGCGATCCTCGGCGCGGTCGCGGCGGCCCGACGGCGTCGCGCGCCTGCACCCCGACGGTGCGCACGACGGCGACCAGCACCCACGGCAGGACGAGGTGGGCGACGACGGCGCCGAGGCGCCCGGTCTGCAGCGAGACCAGCAGCACGGGCGACGCGGCCCACACCAGGGCGGCCCCGGCCCGCGCCCAGACCGAACGGTTCACGACGCCCGCGGCGAACCAGCCCCCCAGGGCGGCCAGCGGCAGCGCGGCCACGACGAGCAGGTTCACGGCGGTCTGCACCGAGCCCCCGACGAGCCCGGTGAGCGCGGTGAGCACCACGAGCAGCGGGTCGGCCGGCGCGCCGGTGCCGAGCGCGTCCCGGACCCAGCCGGACGTCGCGGCCTCGGCGGCCTCGCCGAAGGTCGCGGGCGCCGGCAGGAGGGCGCCACCGACCACCCGGCCGCCGTCGGCGAGCACGCCCTGCCAGGACCCGAAGGCCGCGACCGCGACCCCCACGACCACCAGCAGCACCAGGCCCAGCGCGGTACGCCGGCGGCGGGCCAGCCGGGCCAGCGCGCTGCGCTCGAGGTCGGTGGGGCCGCGTTGACCGCGCTGCGCCTCGGACCGGGTCAGCCGGGTGTCCCGACGGTCGGTGGCCACCTGACGCCAGGTCGCCCGCAGCGGGCGCAGCACGGACCGGGGTGCGGTCCGGGTTCGCGCGGCCCGTCGTCGACCACGCACCAGGGGGACCAGGCGAAGCACCGTCACGAAGGGCGCGACGAGCTCGTCGCGGGCCTGCGCCGGGCGTTTGAGGGCGAGCCGGTAGGCGGCGGCGAACGGCGCCCACACCAGCATCGCCACCATCGCGACGGGCACGAGCGGAAGCGGCAGTCCGACGAGCCGGGCGTAGAGCTGGCTGCGCCGACGGGCGTACTGCGACGACCGGGTGCCCGTGGCACGCCCTTCCCGCAGACCGCGCAGCGAGGCCTGCGCGTGGTGCACGACGGCGTCGGCCACGACGACCACCCGATGGCCGGCGAGCCGCGCACGCCGGCACAGGTCCAGGCTGTCCCCGAAGCGGCCCAGCTCCGGGTCGGTGCCCCCGAGCTCCGTCCACACCGTGCGGCGCACGAGGGCGCCGGCGAGCCCCACGGCGAGCACGTCCTCGCGGGCGTCGTGCTGGCCCTGGTCGATCTCGGAGTCGTCGATGCCCGTCATCCGCCGTCCGAGCGGCGACTCCCAGTACCCCACCTCGATCAGCAGACCCGGACGGGTGGGGTCCGGCAGCACGGGCTCGCCGTCGTCGTCCAGGAGCCAGCGACGCTGCTTGCACCCGGCGACGGCCACGGCGGACGAGTGCTCCACGGCGCGCAGCAGGTGTGCCAGGGCGTCCGGGGCGGGCGCGGAGTCGTCGTGCAGGATCCACAGCCAGGTCGCCTCGGTGGCCCCGACTGCTCGCAGGGCCCGGTCGACCGCCTCGCCGAGCGAACGGGCGCCCGCGGCACCGACGAAGCGACGCTCGCCGAGACGGAGCTCCTGGTGGGTTCCCGTGGAGGGGGCAGCGTCCACGTCCACCACGAGCACCTCGTCGGGCACCCGGTCCTGGGCGGCCAGCGCGTCGAGGGTGGTCTGCAGGAAGGGGGTACGGCCCTGGGTGACCACGACGGCGGCCACCGTGACCAGGGTCCGGGGACCTCCGGAAACGGTCAGCACGGCGTCCGGGGTCGCGGCAGACGGCGCGACCTCGTCCGCGAGCGTCCGGGTCAGGTGCGGTGCAGTCATCCTGCCCGCCATGATGCGATCCGTCGGCGCCCCGGTGTGGGATCTCGGGTCAGACGGCGCGCCGCTTCAGCTTGCGACGCTCCCTCTCGGACAGACCGCCCCAGATGCCGAAGCGCTCGTCGTTCTCCAGCGCGTAGTCGAGGCACTCGGCCCTGACCTCGCAGGACGTGCAGACCTTCTTGGCCTCACGCGTGGACCCGCCCTTCTCCGGAAAGAAGGCCTCGGGGTCGGTCTGGGCGCACAGGGCTCGCTCCTGCCACCCGAGCAACGTCTCGTCGTCGAGGACGACGTCGTCCTGGCCGAACAGCGGCAGGACCGGTGCGACGCGGTCCGGCTGCCTGCCGACGTCAGACGGGAAGACCTCTTGGTCCCCATCGATCAAGTTCCACATGACGTGCCCCTCCATGCCGTTCGCTAGGAAACTGCATACATGGAATTACACGCGTGTCCTTCGGGGTCGTCAAGCCGAAATGTGCTAGGTCCGCCACCTGCACGACCTGTTCACATCGACCTGAGGTAGTTCAGAGGTGCGTCACCCGAGGTCAGACCCCCGCGGGAACCTCCCGCGCGGACCTCCTACAGTGTGCGGGTGAGCACCGCACCCAGCACCGTGACAGCACTCCTCGACCACGTCGCCGCCGGCGGCGGACGCCCGGCCCTCACCTGGTACGGCGACGACGGGGAACGCATCGAGCTCTCCGGCGCCGTCGTGCTCAACTGGGTGTCCAAGACCGTCAACCTGCTCGTCGAGGAGTTCGACGCCGGACCGGGCACCGACGTCGTCGTCGACCTGCCCGTCGGATGGCGCCAGACCGTCTGGGCGCTCGCCGCCGCCCGCTGCGGGGCCCAGGTCCACCTCGCCGATCCCGGTTCCGGCACGGTCACCGAGCAGCCGGGCGCCGAGGAGGCCGACGTCGTGGTCACCTCCCGCCCGGCCGACTGGTCCGGCACCACGGCGGACCTCGTGGCGGTCGCGCTGCCCGCCCTCGCCCGCCGGTTCGACGGCGAGCTCCCCGCCGGCGCGGTCGACGCCGCCGCCGCGGTCATGACCTACGGCGACGTCATCGGGTACGACCCCGCCGCGGGCTCCCCCGCGCCCCTCACCGCCCTCACGGCACGGCCCCGCACGGCCTCCGAGCCCGCGAGCGACGAGGTGAGCCACGAGGTGAGCGTCGAGGTGAGCCACGAGGTGAGCGACGACGCGCGCGACGGCCGGGTCCTGGTGCGGGGCGACCGGCCCGTGAGCGCCGTGCTCGCCACGACCGTGGGCGTCTGGGCCCACGGCGGGTCGGTCGTGCTCACCTCGGCCGCCACCGCGCACGCCCTCGACGCCGACGCGGCACGGCTGGACCGGCTGGTGGCCACCGAGCAGATCACCGCCGGGCACCGGCGCTGAAGCGGTCGGGCCCGACCGGTCAGGCCCGACCGGTCAGGCCCGACCGAGCGACCGGTACGTCCAGCCCGCCGCCTCCCAGGCCGCGCGGTCCAGGGCGTTGCGCCCGTCGAGCACCTGACGTCGGGCCACCACCTCACCCACGGCCACCGGGTCGAGCTCGCGGTACTCGCGCCACTCCGTCAGCAGGAGCACCAGCTCGGCGCCGGCCAGCGCCTCGTCGACGTCCCGCGTGTACGTCAGCTGCGGTGCCCGCGACCGCGCCGGCTCGACCGCCTGCGGGTCGGCGACGATCACGTCCGCCCCCGCGTCGGACAGCCGCACCGCGACGTCGAGCGCGGGCGAGTCGCGCACGTCGTCGCTGTCGGGCTTGAACGCGGCGCCGAGCAGCGCGACGCGCGCACCGCGCACCGCACCACCGAGCACCTCGGCGGCGAGCTCGACCATGCGCTCGCGACGACGGTTGTTGATCCGGTCCACCTCGCCGAGGAACGCCACGGCCTCCCCCGCGCCGAGCTCGTCGGCGCGTGCCATGAACGCCCGGATGTCCTTCGGCAGGCAGCCGCCGCCGAACCCGAGCCCGGCGTTGAGGAACTGCCGGCCGATCCGCGCGTCGTGGCCGATCGCGTCGGCGAGCTGGGTGACGTCGCCCCCGGCGACCTCGCAGAGCTCCGCCATCGCGTTGATGAAGGAGATCTTCGTCGCCAGGAACGAGTTCGCGGCGACCTTCACCAGCTCGGCGGTCGGGTAGTCGGCCACGATGCGGGGCGTGCCGTCGGCCAGCGGCGCGGCGTACACCGCGTCCAGGACCTGTACGGCACGCTCGCCCGCGGGACCGCGCGGCACCCCGTACACGATCCGGTCGGGGTGCAGCGTGTCGTCGACCGCGTGCCCCTCGCGCAGGAACTCCGGGTTCCACACCAGGGTGGCGCCCGGCGCGCCCGCCTCGACCACCTCGGCCAGCCGGGCGGCCGTGCCGACGGGCACCGTCGACTTGCCGACCACGACGTCGCCCGGGGCCAGGTGCCCCACGACCTCCGTGAAGGCCGTGTCCACGTAGCGCAGGTCCGCGGCGAGCGAACCCGCCGACTGGGGCGTGCCCACGCAGACGAAGTGCACGTCGCAGCCGGCGACGGAGGCGAGGTCGGTCGAGACGGTCAAGCGCCCCGAGTCCTGCAGCTCGGCGAGCAGGTCGTCGAAGCCCGGCTCGTAGAAGGGTGACTTGCCCAGCCGCAGCGACTCGACCTTCGCCGCGTCGACGTCGACCCCGACCACGTCGTGGCCGAGGCTCGCCATGCTGGCGGCGTGGACCGCCCCGAGATAGCCCAGACCCACCACCGAGATGCGCATGCGCAGGAGTCTAGGCACGCCATCGACCGCCCCACAGGGACGTTCGGGTGAACATTCGCCGCTCACGGACGAACTCCGACATTTCCCTTGCGCGCCAAAGGTCCGGACCCGATCTGCGGCCCCGGGCAACCGGGCGTAGCGTCCGCCGCGTGATGGCAACCCGGAGCCCACGCGCTCGCCTCCTCGCCGGCACCGTCGTCGGCCTCGTCTCGTTCGCGCTCGTGGCTCCGGCCGCGCAGGCCGCTCCGGGCGACGCCACGGCCCCCACGACCGGGGCCGGCGCCCCGTCGGTCGCGGCCCCGCCGCTCGACGCCGCCGGATCCGGCGGCGACGACGCGGTCGCCGAGACCAGCCCCGACGCCGAGCCCGTCACCCCGCAGACCGAGGACGCCGAGTTCGTCGCCGAGGACGCGATCGACGCCGACGGCGAGGCCGTCGACGAGCCCGCACCGTCCCCCGAGGACGCCTCCGCGGGCCCCGGCACCGAGGACGACGACGTCGAGGCCGAGCAGCCCGTGGTGGCGACCTCCGACGTGGCCGGGTTCGGCGTCGTCGGGGTCACCTGGTCCGGCGACCTCGACGACACGGTCGTCGTCGAGGTCCGCACCGCCGAGTCGGCCGACACCGCCGCCGACGTCGACGCGGGCTGGAGCGCCTGGGAGGAGGTGCAGGCGGAACCGTCCCCGGACGGCACGCTCGACGGCACCGAGCCCGTCGTCGTCGGCGACGTCGCCCAGGTGCAGGCCCGGGTCTCCGGACCATCGGCGTCCGCCGTGCGCGACCTCACCCTCAGCGTCATCGACCCGGGGACGTCCGCCGCCGACGACGACGTCCCCGTTCCACCCGCCACGGACGCGCCGCACGGCACCGCCGTCGCGGCCGCCGCGCCCTCGCGGCCCTCGATCTCCTCGCGCGCCGCCTGGGGCGCCGACGAGCGGATGATGACCTGGAGCACCCGCCAGGGCGACGTCAAGGCCGCGACCCTGCACCACACGGCGGGCACCAACAGCTACTCGAAGTCCCAGGTGCCCGGGATCATCCGCGGCATCTACGCCTACCACGCCAAGACGCGGGGCTGGGGCGACATCGGCTACAACTTCCTGGTCGACAAGTACGGCCGGGTCTGGGAGGGGCGCGCCGGCGGCATCACCCGCGAGACCATCGGCGGGCACGCCCGCGGGTACAACACGAACAGCACCGGGGTGTCGGTGCTCGGCAACTACGACACCACGCGCCCGACCACCGCGTCCGTCGACGCCGTGGTGCGGCTCATCGCGTGGAAGCTCGCCCTGCACGGTGTCCGGGCGACGGGGACCACGAGCATCGGCGGCACCACCGAGTACCGCATCCACGGCCACCGCGACGTCGCCTCCACCGCCTGCCCGGGCCGCTACCTCTACCCGAAGCTCGGCGAGATCCGTCGCCGCGCCCAGGCCCTGCAGGACATCGCCAACCGCCCGAGCCTGGCCTCGGGCACCGTGGTGTCGAACCCTGACGGCGACGTCGCCCTGGTGGAGAAGGGACGTCGGCACGCCGCCTCGTGCTCGACGCTCGCCGAGTACGGCAAGTCCTGCCGCAAGACCGTCCGGCTCACCTCAGCGCAGTGGAGGTCGTTCACCGACGGGGGACGGCTCCAGCGCACCGTCCGCACCACGGACGGACGCCTCTACTACGTGGTCAACGGCAAGAAGCGGGAGGCCTTCGACACGGCTTCCCTGCGGCGGGCCGGAAAATCGACGACCACCGTCACGATGAACGTGGCGGCGATCTCCTCCCTGTCCTACGGCAACCCGATCGTGCGACCCGGCGTCATCGTCGTGAACCGGTCGAACGGCAACCACCGGCTCGTCGTCTCGGGACGCAAGCACGCCTACATCGGCTCCGCGCTGCGTGCCCGCACCCCGCTGGGCGGGCTCGACTCCGGCCGGCTCGACGGCCAGAGCGTGGCACGGATGCCTCAGGTCGGGCGGACCACCGGTGTGGTGAAGCAGAGCAGCGGTCGGCAGTACCTCGTGTCCACCCGGGGAATGGTGCGCATCGACGGCGGCGGCCGGCTGCGTTCGTCGTCGGACACCCAGCAGTGGGGCGGGGTCCTGGCGTCGGACATCCGCAAGGCGACCAGCGGTCGTCCCCGGCTCGTCGTGGTCAGGGTCCGCGGAAGCGAGCAGCGCTACGTGGTGCGCGACGGACTCCTGCGGCCCGTCTCGGCCACGCGTGCGCGCCAGCTCAACGGCGGCCGCACCCCCACGGTCCACGTCATCCTGGAGATCACGAAGAAGGAGCTCCCGGTCGGCTCCCGACTCTGACCGTCACAGGACCTCTACGTCACTGGCCCGCATACGCCGCAGACGGCGCCGTCCCGGCATCTATGCTCACGTACCGTGAACCACACGTCTGCCCGCCACGTCGCGCCCACCCGGGGCTCGATGTCCGGCGCGCCCTCCGGGGGCGAGCCCCACAAGGGTCCGGCGCACGCCCGCAGCCACCGTTCGGGCGTCGTCGCGCGCGGCATCGGTCTCGCGGTGACGGCGGTCCTGGTGTTCGTCGGCGTCGGCGCCGGCACGGCGGCCGTCCAGCTGCAGGGGAACATCACCCAGGTCGACGCGGAGGCCGCGCTCGGCACCGACCGACCGGAGGTCGTCACCCCGGACGACCCGAACGCCGGGTCGCCGTTGAACGTGCTGCTCCTCGGTTCCGACTCCCGCGGCGGGGACAACGCCGACGTCGTGGGCGACGGGGTGGAGGGCGCGCGGTCCGACACGACGATGATCATGCACATCTCGGCGGACCGGTCCCGAGTCGAGCTCATGTCGATCCCCCGCGACACCACCATCGACGTCCCCAGCTGCCCCACGTCCTCCGGCGGCGAGACGACGGCCCTGTCGGGAGTGAAGTTCAACTCGGCCTTCGCCCAGGGCGTCCTGACCGGCGGAGACGTCGAGTCGGGCGCCCTGTGCACGATGAAGACGATCGAGACGCTCTCCGACGTGCGCATGGACGGTTTCATCGTCATCGACTTCGCCGGGTTCGAGCAGATGATCGACGCGCTCGACGGCGTCGAGATGTGCATCCCGGAGGACATCAGCTCCGAGAAGGCGGACAACCTCGTGCTCGACGCCGGCGTCCAGACCCTCGACGGCTCGACCGCACTGAAGTACGCCCGCGCGCGCACCGGGGAAGGCCTCGGCGACGGGTCCGACATCGGGCGCATCGGTCGTCAGCAGGAGCTCATGGCGGCGCTCGCCCGCACGGTCCTGGGGCAGAACCTGCTGACCGACTCCCCGCAGCTCCTGGAGTTCCTCGGGGCGGTCACCGGGTCGCTCACCATGAGCAGCAACCTCGCCTCGATCCCGGGACTCGCCGGGCTCGCGTACAGCGCGCGCGACATCCGACCTGACACGATCTCCTTCATGACGGTCCCGTTCCAGTACGACCCGTCCAACCCGAACAACGTGATCTTCACCGACGAAGCCACGACGGTGTGGGACAACCTCCGGCACGATCGTCCCCTGAGCGACGCGATCGTCACCGAGGACGAGGCCACCGACGAGGACACGGCCGAGGACACGGCCGACGAGGGCGGGAACGGGTCCGACGAGAGCGCCGACCCGACGGACGAGCCCAGCGACGACGCCACCGAGGCCACCGACGAGGAGACCGCGCCGAGCCCCGAGCCGACCCGGACCCGCGACGCGGGCGAGGAAGCGTTCACCAGCGCTGACGTCACCTCGGTCTGCGGGTGATCCCATGAGCGACGACCGGCGCATCCCCCCGAGCTTCACGCCCCCCGGAGGGCGAGGCGAACGCCCCCGCCAGACGGGCGACGCCATCTCCGTCGGCGGCGACCGCCCCACGCCCCGCGGCGACGGCTCGCCCTCCCCCTCCGGACGCATCGGCCGGCGAGACGACGCCGTGCCCATGGAGCCGCGCGAACCACGGGTCCGTCGGCAGTCCTCCCGCGAGGTGCCGGTCACTCCCCCGCGTCGCACCGCGGTGCCGAACCGGCAGCCGCAGTCGTACCCGCCCCCGGTGGGCAGCAGCGCGCGCAGCGCCACCGACCGGCCCGCCTCGCACCCGCCCGCCTCCCGGCAGCCGTCGGGCACCCGGGTGATGCCCGCGCAGCAGCGGCCCGCGGCCGCCACGTCACGCTCGGGCGGGGGTCGTCCGCCGGGTGGCGGGGGCCGTCCCGGCGCGGCCGGGTCGAGCTCCGGCGGGATCCGCGTGCGCAAGGGACGCGTCGCCGTCCTCGCCCTGGTGGTCGTCCTGGTGCTGCTCCTGGCCTGGCCCATCGGCCTGGTGGTCTGGGCCAACGGCAAGATCCAGCACGTCGACGCGCTCTCGGACGCGTCCGGCACCCCCGGCACCACCTACCTGCTCGCGGGCAGCGACGCCCGTGGCACGGGCGGCATCGACGACGGCACCACCGGCGCGCGCACCGACTCGATCCTCCTGCTGCACAAGCCCCGCAGCGGACCGACCGCCCTCATCTCGATCCCGCGCGACACCTACGCGGAGATCCCCGGCAACGGGTCGAACAAGATCAACGCCTCCTACGCGTGGGGCGGGCCACCGCTGCTCGTGCAGTCGGTCGAACAGCTCACCGGCCTGACCGTGGACCACTACGCCGAGGTCGGCTTCGGTGCGCTCGAGGATCTCGTGGACGCCGTCGGCGGTGTCGAGCTCTGCTACGACGACACGGTGCACGACGAGAAGAGCGAGCTCGACTGGGAGGCCGGCTGCCACGTGGCGGACGGCGAGACGGCGCTGGCCTTCTCCCGCATGCGCTACTCCGACCCCAAGGGCGACATCGGACGCGCCGAGCGTCAGCGCCAGGTCATCTCGGCCGTCGCCGACGAGGTCGTGCAGCCCAGCCTGCTCCTCCAGCCCGGTCGTCAGGTCGAGCTGATCGAGGCCGGCACCGGCGCGCTCGTCGTCGACCAGGACACCGGCATCGTGAACCTCGGCCAGCTCGCCCTGGCGTTCCGCGCGGCCACCGGCCCGGAGGGCGTGACCGGCACGCCGCCCATCGCCGACCCCGGCTACCGGGCCGGCGACGGCAGCGGGTCCTCGGTGCTGCTCTCCGACGACGCCGACGAGTTCTGGGTCGACGTCCGCGACGGCGAGCTCGAGCCGGGGTCGACGGTCGGCGGGCTCGAGAACTGAGTCAGCGGGCGGTCCGCGCCCGGCGCAGCCGCTCGCCCTTGGCGTACGCCACGTCACGCAGGTCCGCCTGGAAGGCGACCATCCGTCCGCGCAGCGCGAGGGACGCGTCGTCCGTGCCCGCGCCGAGGATCTGCGCCGCGAGCAGGCCGGCGTTGCGGGCGCCCCCGATGGACACGGTCGCCACGGGGACCCCCGCCGGCATCTGCACGATGGACAGCAGCGAGTCCATGCCGTCCAGGTGCTTCAGCGGCACCGGCACACCGATGACGGGCAGCGGTGTCACGGCGGCGAGCATGCCCGGCAGGTGCGCCGCTCCCCCGGCCCCGGCGATGATCGCGCGCAGGCCACGGCCGGAGGCCTCCTGACCGTAGGCGATCATCTCGACGGGCATGCGGTGGGCCGAGACGACGTCGACCTCGTAGGTGACACCGAGCTCGTCCAGGGCGTCGGCGGCCGCCTCCATGACGGGCCAGTCGGAGTCCGACCCCATCACGATGCCGACCTCGGGTGTGTTCTCGCTCATGCGTCCTCAGTCCTCGTCGTGGATCTCGGGCCGCTCGCCGCGCAGCAGGGCTGCCGCACCGAGCGCACGACGACGGACCTCGTCCAGGTCGTCGCCGCTGACGTTCACGTGCCCGAGCTTGCGGCCGGGGCGGATGCCCTTGCCGTACAGGTTGACCCGGGCCTCGGGGAACCGCTCGCCGACGCCGGCGAGCGCGTCGGTGAGACGCTCCAGCGACGAACCCAGCACGTTGGCCATGACGGTCCAGCGCGCGACCGGCTCCGTGGAGCCCAGCGGAAGGTCGAGCACGGCACGCAGGTGCTGCTCGAACTGGCTCGTCACGGCCCCGTCGATCGTCCAGTGGCCCGAGTTGTGGGGGCGCATGGCGAGCTCGTTGACGAGCACCTGGGCGGCTCCGTCGGGCCCGCGCGTCTCGAACATCTCGACCGCGAGGACGCCGGTGACCCCGAGCCCGTCGGCGATCCGCACGGCGACCTCGCGCGCCGTGCGCGCCAGCTCGTCGGACAGGTCGGGCGCGGGCGCGACCACCTCGGCGCACACCCCGTCGCGCTGGACCGACTCCACCACGGGCCACGTCCGCACCTCGCCGGACGGCCTGCGCGCCACGAGCACCGCGAGCTCGCGGGTGAAGGGGACCTTGGCCTCGACCAGCAGCTCGGGGCCGCCGACGACGTGCGCCTCGAGCCAGTCGTCGACGTCGTCCGGCCCGCGCACGACCCGCACCCCCTTGCCGTCGTACCCGCCGCGCGCCGTCTTGACCACGGCGGACCCGTCGACGGTCCGCGCCAGGAACTGCGTCAGGGCGGTCCGCGCCGCGTCGGGGTCGGAGGGCAGCGCGGCCCAGTCGGGGCACGGCACACCCAGGTCGGTGAGCCGACGGCGCATCACGATCTTGTCCTGCGCGTGCACCAGGGCGTCCGGGCCGGGACGCACCGGCGTGCCCGTGCCGTCGAGATCCGCCAGCAGCCCGTTCGGCACGTGCTCGTGCTCGAACGTGAGGACGTCGGCGGCGGGACCGTCCGCGGGGCGCACCAGCGCCCGCACCGCGGCCTCGTCCCCGGCCGCACCCACCGGTGCGTCCACGACCACCTGGGCGGCCGACGTCGCCGCGTCCTCCACCAGGACACGCAGGTGCACACCGAGCTCGGCGGCCGCCGGCGCCATCATGCGGGCGAGCTGGCCGCCGCCGACGACGGCGACGACGGGCGGACCGGGTTCAGGTGCTGCGGATGCCACGGGGGAGGTCACGGACGTCAAGGATACCGGCCGCCCGCTCGGCGCCGAACAGCCGGGAAGACCCGGGCCGATAGGGTGGCGCGCATGTCCCCGCCGTCGACGCCGCCCACGACCGCACCCCGGGCGTGGCCGGTACGCGCCGTCGCGGCCGTGTGGGCACGACGCATCGAGCTCCTGCGCTTCGGCACCGTCGGCGGGGCCGCCTACGTCGTCAACCTCGTCGTCTTCAACCTGCTCCTGCACGGCCCGCCACCCTTCGACGTCCTGGCGCACAAACCCGTCACCGTCAACGTCATCGCCGTCGCCGTCTCGACGATGGTCGCCTGGATCGGCAACCGGTACTGGACCTTCGCCGAGCACCGCACGTCCCACCGCGTCCGCGAGCTCGTCGAGTTCGGCCTGGTCAACATCGGCGGCCTGGTCATCTCCTCGGCCTGCCTCGCGTTCTCGCGGTACGTGCTGGGCCTCGAGTCGCCGCTCGCGGACAACGTCGCCGCCAACGGCGTCGGCCTCGTGCTGGGCATGATCTTCCGGTACGTCATGTACCGCACCGTCGTGTTCCGCGGGAGCGCCTGAGAGCCGGCTCGCTCCGGGTCAGTCCTCGTCGTGGTGGTGGAGCCAGCCTCGACGGCGCCCGCGCGACGAGATCGTGGTCCCCGGCGGCAGCACGACCCGCGGGTCCAGGGTCCGCGGAACACCGGCGAGGAACACCCGGAAGACGGGCGGGCGGCGCTGCGCGAGCTCCAGCCGTCCCCCATCGGCCGCCACCAGGTCACGCGCCAGCGCGAGACCGAGTCCGGTGCTCCCCCCGGTGGTGGCGCCGCGCTCGAACACACGGGGCGCGATCTCGTCGTCGACGCCGGGCCCCTCGTCGGTGACCTCCAGCGCCACCGCGCCCTTCGGCCCGGACGGTTTGGACCGGACCGTCGTCGTCCCGTCGCCGTACTTGAGGGAGTTCTCCAGCAGCGTCGCGATCACCTGGGCCAGGGCGCCGGGCGTCGCCAGCACGCGATGGTCGGGTGCGACGTCGACCACGAGCTCGCGCCCGGCGTTCGCGAACGTGTCGGCCCACTCCTCGTGCTGCTGGGTGACGACGTCGACCAGTGCGACGGCCTCCGTCGTCCCGCCCTGCGAGCGGCGGGAGGTCGACATCAGGTCGTCGACGACGTGCACGAGACGTTCCACCTGCTCCAGGGAGACCCGTGCCTCCTCGACGACGTCGTCGTCGTCGGAGGTCAGCATGATCTCCTCCAACCGCATGGACAGGGCGGTCAGCGGGGTGCGCAGCTGGTGGGAGGCGTCCTGGGCGAACTGCCGCTCGGCGGCGAGACGGCCCGCCAGGCGGTCGGCGCTGCGGGCGAGCTCCGCCGCGACCAGGTCGATCTCCTCGACCCCGGACGGTTCCAGGCTCGGGCGGACCTGCCCGGACCCGAGCTGCTCGGCCGACGCCGCGAGGTAGACGAGCGGCGCGGCCAACCGGTTGGCCTGCCAGACCGCCATGGCGATCCCGGCCCCGATGGCGACCACACCGGCCACGACGACCAGGGCCACTATCTGCGCGGCCTGGACGTACACGCCCCAGGCGGACACCTCGAAGGACACCCACGCGCGGTTGTCGGTCTCGGCGGACTTGAGGATGGCGGGCGGGTTGGGGTCCTCGCCGTAGGTGAGCTGCTCGCCGTCCGGCAGGCTCACGGTCACCCGTGCCGCCAGGTCACCGGAGCGGCCCTCCGAGGCGCGTCGGAGCTGGTCGTCGGCCGGGCTCTCACCCCGTTCGACGGCGCGCTCGACGGTCGCGGCGAACGACACGGTCCGGTCGTTGACGCGCTGCTCCTGCGTCGCGACCACGTAGCGGGCTCCGAAGATGCCCAACGGGACGCCGAGCAGGATCACCGCGACGGCGACCGCCGAGATCGTCGCCAGGAGGACGCGACGGCGCACCGGACCTCAGACCTGCGAGCCGAGCTCGAAACGGAACCCGAGACCGCGGACCGTCGAGACGTACCGCGGGGCGTTGGCGTCGTCACCGAGCTTGCGGCGCAGCCACGACACGTGCATGTCGAGCGTCTTGGTGGAGCCGACCGGGTCGGACCCCCAGACGTCCCGCATGAGCGTGTCGCGCACCACGACGGACCCGGCGTTGCCGACCAGCACCTTGAGCAGGTCGAACTCCTTGGTGGTGAGGTGCAGCTCCCGCTCCCCCTGGAAGGCGCGGTGCGCGGAGACGTCCACGCGCACGTCCTGGGCGCGCAGCTCCTCCTCCTCACCCGTCTCGCCGTGGGTGCGCCGCAGCAGCGCCCGGACCCGGGCGAGCAGCTCGGCGAGCCGGAACGGCTTGGTGACGTAGTCGTCGGCGCCGGCGTCGAGACCGACGACCAGGTCGACCTCGTCGGCGCGGGCGGTCAGCACGAGGATCGGGGTGCTCAGTCCGCGCCCGCGGATCTCCCGTGCGACGTCGAGGCCGTCGACGTCCGGCAGGCCGAGGTCGAGGACGACGATGTCGGCGTCACCGGCGTTGTCGATGGCGCCTTGACCGGTTCCTTGCACGACGACGTCGTAACCCTCACGAGTGAGGGCCCGCGCCAAAGGCTCGGCAATCGCCGGGTCATCTTCGGCCAGCAGTACGTGGGTCATTCCCTCATGCTAGCGGCAATATGACTGGTCCCTGCACGTCAGGACACGCCGTGAGCGGCCGTTTCGTCTCACCCTCCCGCCTCACCCCGCTCCGGCACGACCGGCTCCTCCCCCGGGTGGACGTGCGGCCACGTCGAGGCTGCCTAGGGTGGCCCTCATGGGCTGGTACGCACGCACCGTCCGGTGGTTCGAGGGCCATCGGTTCACGGTCGACGCCACCGTGGTCGCCCTGTTCGCCCTCGTCGTGGCCGCCACGTCCACCGACCTGACGAACTACGCCGGCGGTCGCAGCGCCGCGACCGTCCTCTGGTCCCTCGCCGTCGCCGTGCCGCTCGCCTGGCGGCGCGTGCGCCCCGTGGCCTCCGCCGTCGCCGTCTACGCCGTGGCCCTCGCCCATCTCCTGGCCGGCTTCCCGCTGCTCCTGCCCGCCGACGTCGCCGTGCTCGTCGCGCTGTACTCGGTGACCGTCTACGGGCCGCGCTGGGCCCACCGCACCGCCATCGCCTCCACCGCGGCGGGCTGCCTGCTCCTCGTGGTGGTCGCCTCCGTCCGGAGCTCCGGCCTCGGCAGCCCGGCGGACGTCGCCGACCTGCTCCCGATCAGCGTGTTCCTGGGGTCCATCGCCCTGGCCGTCTGGGCTTTCGGGCTCACCCGCCGCTATCGGCGCGTGACCACCGAGACGCTGCGCGACCGTGCCGAACGCCTCGAGGTGGAACGCGACCAGCAGGCACAGATCGCCACCGCGGCCGAGCGCGCCCGCATCGCCCGCGAGATGCACGACATCGTCGCCCACTCCCTGTCCATCGTCGTCGCGCAGGCGGACGGGGGCCGCTACGCCGCCGCGAGCGACCCCGCCGCCGCCGCGCGGTCGCTCACCGTCATCTCGGAGACGGGCCGAGCGGCCCTCGCCGACATGCGACGACTTCTCGGTGTGCTGCGCGACGACACCATCGACCGGACCGCGGGCGACGGTTCGCCGCCGCCGCACCACCCGGCGCCCCTCGACCCCCGGCGGGCACCCGCCCCACCGGCGTCGCCGCGGACCGCCGCGTCGACGGTGCGGCCCGGGCGAGCACGACGACGGCCGGGACGACGTCGGCGACGCCAGCGACGTCGTCGGGCGCACCCCTGGCTCCGCAGCCGGACGACGCCGACCTCGAGACGCTCGTCGCCCAGGCGCGCGACGCCGGGACGCGCGTCTCGCTCGTGCGCGTCGGCACGCCGCGGCGCCTGCCCCCGGGGGCCGGGCTCACGCTGCACCGCGCCGCCCAGGAGGCCCTGAGCAACGTCCGCAAGCACGCCGGCCCCGACCCGGGCGTGACCGTCGTGGAACGCTGGGAGTCCGACGCGGTGGTCCTCGAGGTGTCCGACGACGGACGCGGCGCGGCCGCCGGCACCGGCGAGCCCGGGTACGGGCTGCTCGGCATGCGTGAACGGGCCGCGATGTTCGGCGGGAACGTCGTCACCGGTCCGCGCCCGGGCGGGGGCTGGCGGGTACGGTTCACGATGCCGCTGCCGAGTCGGCAGAACGGCTCGCCGCCGCCCCCGACGGCGCCGGCGAGTCCGCCGGCACCGGCCTCACCCGGGGCACCAGGAGCACCAGCCGCTCCGCCGACACAGGAGGACCGATGAGCGAGCCCGTCCGCGTCGCGCTGGTCGACGACCAGCAGCTCGTCCGCGCGGGCTTCCGCATGGTCATCGACTCCCAGCCGGACCTCACGGTGGCCGTCGAGGCGGGCGACGGCGCCGAGGCGCTGCAGCTCCTCGCCCGCGAGCGCGTCGACGTCGTCCTCATGGACGTGCGCATGCCCACCATGGACGGGATCACCGCCACGGCACGGCTCACCGCGGTACCCGACTCGCCGCGCGTCGTCGTGCTGACGACGTTCGACCTCGACGAGTACGTCGTGGAGGCGATCCGTGCCGGGGCGTCGGGGTTCCTGCTGAAGGACGCCCCGCCCGAGGAGATGCTGGCCGCGATCCGCACCGTGCACCGCGGCGACGCCGTCATCGCGCCGTCGTCGACCCGCAGGCTCCTGGAGCACCTCGTCACCGCGCTGCCGGTGTCCGCCACCTCGACCGCGCACGACGCCCTGGACGCGCTCACCGACCGCGAGCGCGAGGTCCTCGTGCTCATGGCCAGGGGCCGGTCCAACACCGAGATCGCCGCTGACCTGTACGTCGCCGAGGCCACCGTCAAGACGCACGTCGGCCGGGTGCTGGCCAAGCTCGGAGCACGCGACCGCGTGCAGGCCGTGGTGACCGCGTACGAGACCGGGCTCGTGCGTCCGGGCTCCTGAGGGCACCACTACCCTGGGGGCCGTGCCGACCGACGCCCCCGATCCCGTCGCGACGTCGGCCACCGTGCAGACGACCACCGAGCAGACGACCACCGAGCAGACGACCACCGAGCAGGCGGGCGGGCGACCGGCTCCCGCGCCCGCTGCCGAGGAGCGGTGGGAGCGCCGCTTCGCCGTGCCGGTGCTCGTCGCCGCGCTGGCCTCGGTCCCCGCGGTGTGGCTGACCCTGCTGGACGAGCCCTACGCCACCGTCGGCACCGTGGCCAGCCTGCTCACCGGAGCGGTGCTCCTGGCCGAGACGGTGGTGCTGTTCGCGGTGTCGCCGCAGAAGTGGCGCTGGCTGCGCGAGCACCGGTGGCTGGTGGTGGTGACGGTCGCGATCGTGGCCTCGGCCGTCCTGGCGATCGGTCCGACCCAGCTGCTGCGCCTCGTGCGGGCCGTCGGGGCCCTGCGTGTCCTGCGGGCGCGGCACATCGTGCGTGCGGGCCGTCGCGTGATGGGCCATGCCGCCCTGGACAAGCGGTGGGAACGTGCGCTCACCGGGGTCGTCGTCGCCGTCGTGGCGGCCTTCGTCGCGGTCGTCCTGGCCGACCCGACGTCGCAGAGCCGGGTGCTCCTGGAGGGGCTCGTGGGCGGCCCGGCCTACGGGTGGATCGTCGTGGCGGCCGGGCTCCTGCTCTCCGCGGCGGTCTTCGTCCTGGTCCGCGCCCGAGGCCGGAGTCATCCCCCGGGTCATCCCTCGGGTCATCCCCGAGGATGACGCCGTCGCCCTCAGGACCACACCACGGGCCGACGACACCGGCACGGCGGCGTCCGTAGCGTCGGTGGTGTCATCGGTCCCGTGCGCGGGGCCGTCCCGAGCAGACCCGTGGAGACCTGAAGTGGACACCACCGTGTACGTCCCCGTCGACGACGGCGCCGCCGGCGCCTCGCAACCCCGGCCGGTGCCACCGCGGCGGCCCCCGCCGTGCGTGCCCGCTCGCTGCGCAAGACCTACGGGACGGGCGAGGCGCAGGTGCGCGCCCTGGACGGCGTCGACGTCGACTTCGCCTCCGGCCGCTTCACCGCGATCATGGGCCCCTCCGGCTCGGGCAAGTCCACCCTCATGCACCTGCTCGCCGGCCTCGACACGGCGACGAGCGGTCAGGCGTTCGTCGGCACCACCGACGTGACCGCCCTCGGGGACAAGGCCCTGACGAGACTGCGGCGCGACCGCATCGGCTTCGTGTTCCAGCAGTTCAACCTGCTGCCGATGTTCACCGCGGAGCAGAACATCACGCTGCCCGTCGAACTCGCCGGCGGCACCGTGGACCGCGCCTGGCTCGACACCCTGGTGCGCACGCTGGGCCTGCAGCAGCGGTTGACCCACCGTCCGTCCGAGCTGTCCGGCGGGCAGCAGCAGCGCGTCGCCATCGCCCGCGCCCTCGTCGCGCAGCCGGAGGTGGTGTTCGCCGACGAACCCACCGGCAACCTGGACTCGCGGTCCGGCGTGGAGGTGCTGAGCTTCCTGCGCCGTTCCGTCCGTGAGCTGGGCCGCACGATCATCATGGTCACGCACGACCCGGCGGCCGCCGCGTACGCCGACCGCGTCGTGCTCATCGCGGACGGCCGGATCGCCGGGGAGATCACCGACCCGACGCCGGAGGCGGTCCTCGCCGGCCTGGACGCGCTGCGCTCCCTCGAGGCGCCGGTGGCCGACGACGGCGCGAAGGCGGGTGCCTGATGCTGCGGATCACGCTGGCGCAGATGCGTCGCAGCGTGGGACGGCTGACGGCCGCCGGGATCGCGATCGCCATCGGCACCGCGTTCGTCGCGGCGACCCTGCTCGCCGCCGGCGTCATCACGCGCACGACGTACGACTCCGTGGCCGCACGCTACGCGGACGCCGACCTCGTCGTCCTCGGCACCGTGGACGACCCGCTGACACCGGCGGACGTGGCAGCGGTGGACGCCGTCGACGACGTCAGCGCGACCGCGTCGCTGGACACCACGTGGGCGACGTTCACCCGCGGCGCCCGCACCGTCTTCCAGGCGACCGTGCCCGTGGTGGACGACGCCCTGATGCCGCTGGAGGTCTCCGACGGCGCGATGCCGACGGCGGACGGCGAGGTGGCCCTGCCCACCGACGTCGCCGAGCGGCTCGGCGTGGAGGTCGGCGGCACCGTCACGGCCGGGCACGACGTCCTCGACGGGGACCAGTGGGAGACCAGCACCGACGAGCTCACCGTCACCGGGCTCGTCACCGACCCTGCCGGGGCGTACCTGCAGCTGGGCGGCGCCGCCGTGCTGCCCGCCGGCACGTTCGAGACCTGGCAGGCCGACTCCACCGGCGTCGATCCCGGCGTGTCCGAGCTCGCCGTCTCCCTGACCGACGGGACCGACGTCGAGGCGGCCCGCACCGCGCTGGAACAGGCGGTCGGCGCGTCCACGACGGACGGGCGCGAGGTCGTCACGACCGACGAACGGGCCGCCGACGTGACCGCCCAGTTCACGGGCGGCCAGGACCTTCTGTTCCTCGTGTTCACGCTGACGTTCGCCGCGATCGCCCTGCTCGTGGCGGGCCTGGTCATCGCCAACACGTTCCAGGTGCTGGTCGCCCAGCGCACCCGCACCCTCGCGCTGCTGCGCTGCGTCGGCGCGGACAAGGGCCAGGTGGGCCGCGGCGTCCTCCTCGAGGCCGCGATCGTCGGGGTCGTGGCGTCAGCGGCCGGCGTCGTCGTCGGGACGGCGCTCGGCCAGGCCGCCCTGTGGGTGGCGCACGCCCTGGACGTCCCGGTGCCGCTGCCGTCGACCGTGACGGTCACGTGGCAGGTCGTCGTGCTGCCGGTCGTGGTGGGCACGCTGGTGACGGTCCTCGCCGCACTCGTCCCGGCACGCGCCGCCACCCGCGTCGCGCCCCTGGCCGCGATGCGTCCCGCGGAGGCTCCCGTCGCGCGAGGCGCCGGTCGGGTGCGCCTGGTGCTGTCCCTGGCGGCCACGGTGCTGGGCTTCGGCCTGCTGGCCGCGGGCGCCGCGCTGGGCACGCTCGCGCAGGAGCCGACCTTCGGCCTGCTCGCCGGGGTCGCGGGCGGCGGCCTGTCGTTCGTCGGGGTCGCGGTCGGTGCGGTGTTCTGGCTGCCCCGGGTCACGGCGCTCGCCGGCCGGCTCGTCGGCGCGTCCGGTCCGACGGCGCGGCTCGCCGCGGCGAACACCTCGCGCAACCCGCGCCGCACGGCGGCGACGTCGACGGCGCTGCTCATCGGCGTCACCCTCGTGGCGATGATGTCGACCGGCGCGGCCAGCGCGCGGTCGTCGCTGACCAGCGCCCTGGACGAGGCGTACCCGGTGGACGTGGCGCTCAGCTCGGCGGTGTGGGACGCCGACGGTGCGGTCGACCCGCTGCCCGCCGGGCTCGCCGCCGACGTCGCGGCGCTCGACGGCGTGGACGACGTCGTCCCGGTGTCGTCGGTGTACCCCGAGATCACCTGGCCGGGAGCGACCGGGGACGACGCCTACCGGCCACAGGTCGTGGCCGTGGACCCGGACGTGGGCCGGGAGGTCGTGCGCACCGACGCCCTCGACGAGCTCCGGCCGGGCACGATCCTGCTGCCGGACTGGGCCGTGTCGGGCACCGAGGTCCCGGACACGGTCACCGTCGCGGGCCCGACGGGCACCCTCGAGATGGACGTCGTCGTCGCTCCTGCGGACGCGTGGGGCGCCGCAGTGACCGCCGAGGACGCGGAGCTGCTCGCCGGAGACCTGACGGCCAGCGACCTGTGGGTCGGCCTGACGGACGTCGGGGTTGCCACCGACGTCGTGCCGCAGGTCCAGGACCTCGTCTCGGACGCCGGGAGCTCGGTGCAGGTGACGGGTGCCGCCGTGGAGCGCGCGAGCTTCGAGCGGGTGATCGACACCCTGCTGGGCATCGTCGTCGGGCTGCTGGCCGTGGCCGTGGTCATCGCGCTGATCGGCGTGGCCAACACGCTGTCCTTGTCGGTCATCGAACGCCGTCGGGAGTCGGCGACGCTGCGCGCGATCGGCCTGTCGAAGGCCCAGCTGCGCGGCATGCTCGCGATCGAGGGGCTGCTCATCGCGGGGGTCGGTGCGGTGCTGGGGATCGCGCTGGGGCTCGTCTACGGGTGGGCGGGGTCGGCCGCCGCGCTGGGGGTGATGGGGGACGTCGTCCTCGCCGTGCCGTGGCGGGACGTGGTCCTGACCCTCGTGGTGGCCCTGGTGGCCGGGCTGGTCGCCTCGGTGGTCCCGGCGCGCGCCGCGCTCGAGGCGTCGCCGGTGGAGGCGCTGGCAGCCGAGTAGGGCCCTGGTGACGCAGCGTCCGTCCACAACCTGTGGACGGACGCTGCGGCGTGGGGGCACCCCCGGCAGGCTTGCCCCGTGCCAGTCCGTCTCACCCTCCATCCCGGCGAGGACGTCGACCTGCCCGACGGTGTCCGCCTGGGCGACGTCCGCGCCGAGCTCGCGCGCATCGTGCGCCGGCCCGAGCTGCTCCGCGCGGACCTCCTCGCCGACGGCACGCCCGTCGGGGACGGTTCCGTCGTGGGCCGTCGGCCGCTGCTGCCCGGCGCCACCCTCCGCGCCGTGCCCGGCCCGGGGCCCCACCAGAGATCCGGCACGGGGTCCGAGGGATCCGGCCCGGTGCCCGCCGATCCCGACGTGGAGGCTCTGCGCAGCCCGTGGGTGGTGCGCAGCACCACCGGACCGGCCACCGGCGATCCCCGTGCGCTCGCCCCAGGCCGACCGGTGAGCCTCGACGCGCACGTCACGATCGACATCGACGGGCGCGGTCGGCCCCGGATCCGTCCCGACGCGCCCTGGCGGGCGGCCGCGCGGGCGGCCGGGCGGGCGGCCGGGCGGGCGACCGGTCAGGGCGCCGGGCGCCCGCGCACCGGGCCGTCCCTGCACCGGCCCGGACGCGGCCGCGAGCGCCGAAGCCGCCTCCTGGTGCCCCGTCGCTGGCACGAGGGCGACGTGCTGGAGGTGGCCGGCGGGGCGTACGCGCTGGAACGCTCGGGCGACGCCGTCACGCTGCTGGCGCCGGAGCCGCTCCCGGCCACCGCCGAGCCCGCCGTCCGCGGCACGATGCTGCTGGTCGGGGTGGTTCCCGTGGTGGGCTCGATCGCGCTGGCCGTCGCGCTCCGCCAGCCGCTGTACGCCCTCTTCTCCCTGGTCGGGATCGCGACCCTGGTGCCGCAGCTGGTCGCGCTGGTCCGTCGGCGACACCAGGCCCCACCGGCACCGGGCGAGGACCCACCGGTCGGCACCGACCCGGGCCGCACGCTCGCACGGGTGACGGCGCTCCACGAGATCTCGGACGGGGCGTGGGCTGCTCTGCTGGACCGGGTGGCCGAGCGAGCACGGTCGGGTTCCGGGTCCGGTCCGGCGCCGCGTGGTGGGGCGACAGGGCTGGTGCCCGACGGCGCGCTGGCGGTCCGCGGGCCGCAGGCCGTGGCGCGAGCCGTGGCGCGAGCGGTCGCCGTCGATCTCGCCGCGACGGGAGCGGCGGTCGAGGTCGCCGGTCCGGGCCGGGGCTCGTGGTCGTGGTGCCGCTGGCTGGCGCCGCAGGGTGACGGGCCGCGCGTCCTCGTCGTCGACGGTCCGGTCGGCACGGCCGGGCCTCTGGTCGACGAGGCTCGGCACCGGGGCGACGTCGTCGTCCTCTGCCTGCCGGACCCGCTGGACGGACCACCGGTCGCCGTCCCGGGCTGGTGCCGCACCGTGCTCACCGTGACGGGGCGGCAGGTGCTGCGCTCCGCTCCCGACGGCGGCACGGTGCGGCACGAGGTGCGCGGCCTGTCCGCGGCGGCCGCCGAGCGCACCGCACGACGGCTCGCCGGTCTGCGCGCGCTCGGGCGGAACCTGGGGGAGCTCGCTGTCGCACGCACCCGCCACGCCCCCGGTCCGCAGGACGAGATCGACCCGGTCGCGGCTCGCCTTCCCACGACCGTCCCTCTCGCGGGCCTGGTCGGGCACACGGACCTGGCCGAACGGTGGGCCCGGGCGACGAGATGGTCGGTGCCGGTCGGTGTCTCGGCATCGGGCGTCGTCCACCTGGACCTGGTCGCCGACGGCCCGCACCTGCTGGTGGCGGGCACCACCGGGTCGGGCAAGTCGGAGCTGCTGCAGTCCCTCGTCCTGGGGCTCGCGCTGACCCGCTCCCCTGCCGACCTCGCCCTGGTGCTCGTGGACTTCAAGGGGGGTGCGTCCTTCGGCCGGTGCGCGGACCTGCCGCACGTCGTCGGTCAGGTCACCGACCTCGAGCCAGGGCTCGCCGCCCGCGCGCTGTCCGGGCTGCGCGCCGAGCTCCGGCGTCGCGAGCAGGTGCTGGCGGCCCGTCGCGCGGCCTCGTGGCAGGACGCGCCGCGCGGCACCCTGCCCCGTCTGGTGGTCGTCATGGACGAGTTCCGGGCGCTGGCGGACGAGCTGCCCGAGTTCCTGCCCGGGCTCCTGCGGGTCGCTGCTCAGGGCCGGTCGCTGGGCGTGCACCTGGTGCTGGCGACGCAGCGCCCCGCCGGTGCGGTCGGTCCCGACGTGCGGGCCAACATCTCGACGCGCGTCGCCCTGCGCGTGGTCGACGCCGCCGACTCCCACGACGTCGTCGATTCGGCTGCGGCCGCACGGATCCCCGTGACGGCCCCGGGGCGGGCGGTGCTGCGGATCGGCTCGGCACCGCCCGTCGTGCTGCAGTGCGCCCATGCCGCGGCGCGCGCCGACGACGGTCCACGGGTGACACGCTCCACACCCTGGCGCGGGCTCGACCCGACGTCGTCCGGGCACCAGGACTCCGCCGACGCCACCCGTACCGGGGCGGGCGCTCCGCCGTCCGACACGGTCGCGGAGGCGGTGGCTGCCGCGCAGGCTGCCGCCGCCGCGCTGGACCACCGGCCGGGGCCCGCGCCGTGGCTCCCTCCCCTGCCCGAGGACGTGACCGTCGCGACCCTGCCCCTCGGTGCGGCACCGGCCGCCGACGGGGCCGGTCTGCCGCTCGCCCTGGCGGACGACCCCGAGGGGCAGCGGCAGCACGTCGTCGCCTGGGACCCGTCGGCCGGGCACCTGGCGGTCGTCGGGCGCGCCCGCTCGGGCCGCACGACGGCGTTGCTCACGCTGGCCTCGGCGGCGCTCGACCGCGGCTGGCACGTGCACGCGCTCGTACCACGGGCAGCGGCGGAGAGCTTCCGCCACCTGACCGGGCACCCGTGCTTCGGGACGCTCGCTCACGCCGACGACCCTCGGCTGGCGCGGCGGCTCCTCCACCTCCTGACCGTGGCGGACGGCTCCCCCACGGACGACCCCGGCGACGGTGGTGGACGCGGCGGCCACCCCCGGGCGACGACGGCCGGCGGGGACGGTCCGCCCGGGGTCCTCGTGGTCGTCGACGGCGTGGAGGAGGTGCGCGCCGCGGTGTGTGGCCTCGACCCGTGGGACACCTTGACCACGGCGCTGGCCGCGGGACGGGCCGCGTTCGCGGTGACGGCGGAGACCGCCTCGGTCGGTGGGCTCGCCGCCCGTGTCGGGCCCCGCCTGGTGCTGCTCGGCACCGACCAGCACCAGGACGTCGTGCTGGGAGCGCCCTCCACGCTCGCCGGGACCGGCGGCCCGCCGGGACGGGCGGCGTGGTCGTCCACCGAGGGGGCGACGTCCTGCCAGGTGCTGCTTCCCCTCGCGCCGCAGGGCCCGCCGGCCGGCCGCCGGGCGGCGGGCCCCGCCGTCGCGGGGCCGCTCCGACTGCGGCGTCTGCCCGACGTCGTCCACGCGGCCGACCTCGTCACCGAGGACGCGGTCACGGACGGCCTCGGGCCGGGTCACGGGTCCGCGTGCGCGGCGGCACCGGCATCGACCCGGCCCTGGCAGGTGGTGGTGGGGATCGGGGGCGACGACGCGCGACCCGTGGCTCTCGACGTGGGCGGCGGTGCGCTGGTCGTGGGGCCCCGAGGATCGGGCCGGACGACCGTGCTGCGGCACGTGGTGCGCGCGCTGGCCGCCCGAGGACGGCTCGCGGGGGTGGTCTCCCGTGACCCCGCGCTGCGTGCCGACGCCGGTGAGGTGCCGTGCGCCGGCACGTCCCCGGCGGCCGTGCGTTCCCTCCTCGACGCCCTCTGCACCGACGGGGACGCTCCGTCCGGTCAGGTCCTCGTCGTGGACGACCTCGATCTGCTGGCACAGTCCTGTCCCGTCGAGGTCGAACGGCTGAGCGCACCGGACCTGCCCCTGGGGCCGGTCGAGCTGGTCGCCTCGGTCACCACGCAGGGGGCGCTGATGGCGCACCGTGGCCCGGTGGCCGAGCTGCGCGGGCGCCGCACCGGGCTGGTCCTGGGACCCGGCGAGCGCGGGTCGGACGAGGTCCTGGGCACCGCGCTCAGCGACGTCGTCGACCCCGGTCCCCCGCGGCCGGGGCGAGGGGTGCTGGTGCTGGCCGGTACCGCGACGCCCGTGCAGACGGCGGGCCCGCCCCGGCGGGCCGCCACGCCGACGTCAGCCGACGGTGTACTCCACGACCCGGCGGGTCATCAGTCCCACGAGGGCGAAGGCGGCGAGCGCGAGCGCGAGCGCACCACCCAGCACGGCCCACGGCGTCCCGCTCGTCAGCAGCGCCAGTCCGATGAGCGCCTGGAAGACCTGCCAGCCGGCGACGACGGCACGCCCGGATCGGCGGCCCTCGCTCAGCGCGCGGGCGCACGCCGCGAGCACCCAGGCGAGCCCGAGGAAGAACGCCACGACGAACAACGAGACACCGACGCTCGACGAACCGCCCCGCACGAGCTCGACGACGACCGCCACCGCGAAGGCGGCGAAGGTGACGACCTCGAGTGCGACGACGGCCACCACGGCGGTCAGGAGCGCCGGGCGTGGCGGCCGCACCGCGGGCGGGAGATCGGCCTCGGGGACCTCGGATCCGGACATCACCCGTGAGGATACGACTGACCGGCAAGTTTGTGCAGTGTGATGAAACCCTCAGGGTTCACGGGGCAGAAATGTGGCTGTAACCCCTTGTGCCGGGCTTCACGAGGTGTGACCCTGGTAAGCAGTTCCCCCCACCCTTGAACCATCCTGACCCCGGTCGGCCGCCTTCTGATGCCCAGATGGTCGCCTGCCGATGCGCGGGTCGATCACTGAGGAGATGACTTCCATGGACTGGCGCCACAAGGCAGCCTGCCTCGACGAGGACCCCGAGCTCTTCTTCCCCATCGGCAACACCGGCCCCGCCCTCATGCAGATCGAGGAGGCCAAGGCCGTCTGCCGTCGCTGCGACGTCGTCGACACGTGCCTGAAGTGGGCCATGGAGTCCGGCCAGGACGCCGGCGTCTGGGGCGGCATGAGCGAGGACGAGCGCCGCGCGCTCAAGCGTCGCACCGCCCGCGCCCGCCGCGCCGGCTGAGTCCGCCACCGCACCACGCGACGACGCCCTCCTGCTCGACGAGCAGGAGGGCGTCGTGCTGTCCGGGCCGGGATGCGGCCGGGGTGCGGCGACGTCAGCGGTGCGGGTCGTCGCGCAGCTCGATCTCGATGACGACCTGCGTCCCGCCGCCCTCGCGCGCGGCCCAGTCGATGGTGCCCCTCAGCTCGTTGGTGACCAGCGTCTGGACGATCTGCGAGCCGAGCCCGCTGCGCGAGCTGCTCCCGAGCTTCTTGACCCCGTCACGCATCCCCACGCCGTCGTCGGCCACCACGACCTTCAACCGGCTGTCCTGGCGTTCCACGTCGATCATGACCGTCCCGGACTCCCTGCCGGGGAATCCGTGCTCGACGGCGTTGGTCACCAGCTCGGTCAGCACGAGCGCGAGCGGCGTGGCCGCCTGGGCCGGCACCATGCCGAACGACCCGGACTGCTCGGTGCTGACCTTCGTCCGGGTGGAGGCGACGTCCGCGGCGAGACGCAGGGCCCGCTTGAGCATGTCGTCGAGCTCGACGTGCTCGTCGAGCGTCTGGGACAGCGACTCGTGCACGAGGGAGATCGTCGCGACCCGGCGCATCGCCTCCTCCAGCGCGGCCCGCGCCTCGGGGACCTCCATGCGCCGCGCCTGCAGCCGCAGCAGCGCCGCGACCGTGGCCAGGTTGTTCTTCACGCGGTGGTGGATCTCGCGGATCGTGGCGTCCTTGGTCATGAGCTCGCGCTCCCGGCGCCGCAGCTCCGAGACGTCGCGGCACAGCAGGACGGCCCCGATCCGCTGCCCGCGGTCGGTCAGCGGCAGCGCACGCAGGGACAGGGCCACGCGGCCGGCCTCGATGTCGGTGCGCCAGGGGGCACGGCCCATGACGACCAGCGGCAACGACTCGTCGACGGTGTCCTGCTGCTCGACGATCCCCGCGGTGACCTCGACGAGCGACTGCCCCACCAGCGGCCCGATGACACCGAGCCGGTGGAAGCAGGACAGGGCGTTCGGGCTGGCGTAGAGGACCTCGCCCTCCGAGTTCAGCCGGATCAGCCCGTCGCCGACGCGCGGAGCACCGCGCCGGGGGCCGGTGGCGGCGTTGGGCGAGGGGTACTCGCCGCGGCCGACCATCGCCAGCAGGTCGTCGGCGGACTCGACGTAGTTGAGCTCGAGGCGGCTGGGGGTGCGCCCGGAACCGAGGTTCGTCTGGCGTGCCACGACGGCCACCGCCCGCCCGCCGTGCACGACGGGCACGGCCTCCTCGCGCACGGCGTAGGCGCCGAACCAGCGCGGTTCGCGCGACCGCTGCGAACGGATCTCCGTCATGGCCGCGGTGAGCTGGCTGCTGTGACCCTCGGGGGCGAGCGAGCCGACGACGTCGTCGTAGTGCACGGTCGCCCCGGTGCTGGGACGGCACTGCGCGACGGCGACGAACCGGCCGTCGCGCGTGGGCAGCCACAGGACGAGGTCGGCGAAGGCGAGGTCGGACACGATCTGCCAGTCGCCGACCAGGAGGTGGAGCCACTCCACGTCGCCGTCGGCGAGGTCGGTGTGCTCGGCGATCAGATCACTCATGGCGGACACGCCCACAGCCTACGGGCCGGTCGTGGCGGGGCGACGCCGGTAGGGTGTGGGGCGTGCACCTGACGGTCGAGCTGAGCTACGCCGCGGACGTCCCCGCCGTGGCCGCGATGCTCTGCGACCCGGAGTTCGTGGCCTGGCGTGCCGCCCGACCCGGGGCGACACGCGCCACGCGCGCCGACGTCTCCGGTGACGTCGCCTCGGGGTTCACCCTGTCCGTGCGTCGCACCCTGCCCACCGACGTCATCCCCCACCAGCTGCGGGCCGTCGTCGGGGACCACCTGGAGGTACGGCAGGCCGAGGCGTGGGAGCCGGCCGACGGCGCCCGCCACGTGGGGACGGTCGCGGTCGAGATCACCGGGGCACCGGTGCGGCTCACCGGCACGCTGCGCCTCGAGCCCGCGCCCGACGGCGGCACACGGCACACCTACGACGTCGACGTGCGCGCCTCCGTGCCCCTCTTCGCCGTCCCCGTGGAGGAGGCGGCGGCCCGGGCGGTGCGCCGGACGCTGGAGGCCGAGCAGCAGGCCGCGTGGGAGTGGCTCACGCGCGAGTAGGCGTCGGCGCCCTGCACCGCACCTCCCTCGACGAGCACCTCCTCACCACAGCCGACCCGATATGTCCAGTAAGTCCACCACCCAGATTGTTGCAATTGGGTTACGGAAGCGCTCCCACCTCGCGCGGACCAGCGCCGATGCCAAATCGTGACATCACCGAACGATTTCGGCCCCGACACGCGCTTGACGCGGCCACCTGATCCAGGGAAACATCATGGGCGGTCGTGGAAGCGCTACCATGTCACCGACGTGGTCGTGCTCCAGAACGTCCTCATTCAGTACAGATCCAGACAAGGGAGTCACCGTGCTCAGCAGCACCCGCCCCCGCCGGGCCCGTCGCCTCGCCGCGACCACCGCCGGCCTCGCGTCCATCGCCCTCGTCCTCACCGCCTGCTCGGGCGAGGAGGAGACCCCGGAGACCTCCGACGGCGACATGGACGAGGAGATCACCCTCACGATCGCGACCTTCAACAACTTCGGGTACACCGACGAGCTGCTCGCTCAGTACACCGAGGAGCACCCGAACGTCACCGTCAAGCACACGACGGCCGCCGAGTCGGGCGACGCCCGCACCAACCTGACGACCAAGCTCGCCGCCGGTGGCGAGGGCCTGGCCGACATCGAGGCCATCGAGGTCGACTGGCTCCCCGAGCTCATGCAGTACCCCGACCTGTTCTCCGACCTGACCGACGCCGAGCTCGACGGTCGCTGGGTCCAGTGGAAGGTCGACCAGGCGACGACGCCGGACGGCAAGCTCATCGGCTACGGCACCGACATCGGTCCCGAGGCCATCTGCTACCGCTCCGACCTGCTCGAGGCCGCGGGCCTGCCCTCCGACCGCGAGGCAGTCGCCGAGCTCATCGGTGGCGAGGACGCGACCTGGGAGTCCTACTTCGAGGCCGGCAAGCAGTTCGTCGACGGTGGCGGCAAGGCCTGGTTCGACTCCGCGCAGGCCACCTTCCAGGGCATGGTCAACCAGCTCGACGCCGCCTACGAGGACCCCGCGACGGGTGAGCCGAAGGACCTGGCCGGCAACACCGAGGTCAAGGACCTCTACGACCAGGTGCTGACCGCCTCGGTCGACGACGGCCTCTCGGCCGGCCTCGAGCAGTGGCAGGACGACTGGGTCGCGGGCTTCCAGAACGACGCCTTCGCCACGATGCTCTGCCCGTCCTGGATGACCGGCCCGATCGAGCAGAACGCCGGTGGCGTCGAGGGCTGGGACATCGCCGACGTCTTCCCCGGTGGCGGTGGCAACTGGGGCGGTTCGTTCCTGACCGTCCCGGCCGCCGGCGCGCACGCCGAGGCCGCCAAGGAGCTCGCCGCGTGGCTGACCTCGCCCGAGGTCCAGACGCAGGCGTTCGTCGAGGCGGGCACCTTCCCGTCGCAGGTCGACGCGCAGAACTCCGAGGAGGTCCAGTCCTTCACGAACGAGTTCATGAGCGGCGCACCGGCCGGCGCGATCTTCTCCTCGCGGGCCCAGGCCATCACGGGCAACCCGTTCAAGGGCGCGAACTACTTCGCGATCCACGCCGAGGTCCAGAACGGCATCAACCGTGTCGACCTCAACGGCGAGGACGCGGACGCCTCCTGGGAGCAGACGCTGTCCGACGTCGACGCTCTGGGTCTCTCCTGACCCACGGCCCGGCACCCGAGCGTGACGGGACACCCTGTCGCACTCGCTGATTGATCGTGACGGGCCGGCCGCCCCACCCGGCGTCCGGCCCGTCACGTGCCCGCACCCCGACACGGAGAGACCAACAGGATCAGCTCATGGCACTTCTGTCCCCCAGCAAGCCCGCGCATGCGCGCGGCGATTCCGACCGTCCGCCGCGACGGCTCGGGTTCTCCCAGCGGCTCGGCCGGCTGGACGTCAAGGTCTCGCCCTACCTGTACATCTCCCCGTTCTTCCTGATCTTCGCCGTCGTCGGCCTCTTCCCGCTCATCTACACCGCCGTGGTGTCGGTGTACGAGTGGAACCTGCTCGGCGGCCAGGGCGAGTTCGTCGGGATGCAGAACTACGTGGACGTGCTCCAGCAGCCGACCTTCTGGAAGTCGCTCGGCAACACGTTCTCCATCTTCCTGTTCTCCTCGGTCCCGCAGGTGATCATGGCGATCATCATCGCCGCGATGCTGGACCAGAACCTGCGTTCGGCCACCTTCTGGCGCATGGGCGTGCTGGTGCCCTTCGTCGTCGCACCCGTCGCGGTGTCGATGATCTTCGGCCGCCTCTTCGCCGACCAGTACGGGTTCATCAACGAGCTCCTCGGACTCGTGGGGATGGATCCCGTCCAGTGGCACGGTGACCGGCTCGCCAGCCACGTCGCCATCGCCTCGATGGTCAACTACCGCTGGACCGGCTACAACGCCCTCATCTTCCTGGCGGCCATGCAGGCCGTGCCGCGCGAGCTCTACGAGGCCGCCGTCATCGACGGCGCCGGCCGCATCCGCCAGTTCTTCTCGGTGACCGTGCCGCAGATCCGCGCCACGATCATCTTCGTCGTCATCACCTCGACCATCGGTGGCCTGCAGATCTTCGACGAGGTCCGCATGTACGACTCCCAGGGTCTCGGTGGCCCGAACCGCGACTGGATGACCACCGTCGTCTACCTGTACGACGTCGCGTGGGGCAACCAGAAGAACTTCGGTCGTGCCGCCGCCGTCGCCTGGCTGCTCTTCCTCATCATCGTCGCCATCGGCATGGTCAACTTCCTCATCACCCGGCGCATCTCCACCTCGACGGGCAAGAAGGCCAAGGTCAGCCGCGAGCACACCAAGCAGCTGATCGCCACGGCCCGCGCCGGCGCGGCCGCCGGGCGGACGCCATCCGTCGCCCCGGGTGCACCCGCCGGTCCGCCACCAGGAGCAGTGCCCCCGCCGCCCGTCACGCCCACGCAGCCGCGTGACACGACCTCGAGCCCGAACCATGGGGAGGATGTCCGATGAGCTCCGTCGCCGTCACCGCTCAGACCGCCGGTCCGGGTGCAGCTCGCGCCGCAGCCAAGCGGCGCGGCAAGGGCTCCGCGTCCGGGTCCGCGACCCGCCGCGCCGGGTGGGTCGTCTACGCCCTGCTCGGCATCGTCCTGGCGATCTCGATCTTCCCCCTGTACTTCACGCTGCTGCTCGGGTCCTCCGACCCGGTCTCGATCGCCAAGGACGCGGTCCCGCAGTGGTTCCCGGACGCGAGCATCTTCGCCCAGTTCCAGGAAGTCATCACCAACAGCAACATCAACTTCTGGAAGGCCCTGTGGAACTCGACGCTGATCGGCGTCGTCTGCTCCGCCTCCGTCGTGCTGTTCTCGACCCTCGCCGGGTACTCGTTCGCCAAGCTGAACTTCAGGGGCCGTGGGCCGCTGCTCGTCTTCGTCATCGCCACGATGGCGGTGCCGGTGCAGCTCGGCATCATCCCGATGTACATCCTGTTCAGCGAGATCGGCTGGTACGGCAAGGTCCAGGCCGTGATCGTGCCCGGACTGGTCACCGCGTTCGGCGTGTTCTGGATGACGCAGTACCTCTCCGAGGCGCTGCCGTACGAGCTCATCGAGGCCGCTCGGGTCGACGGTGCCTCCATGATCCGCACGTTCTGGTCGGTGGCGATGCCCGCCGCCATCCCGGCGGCCGCGATGCTCGGTCTGTTCACGTTCGTCCAGCAGTGGACCAACTTCTTCTGGCCGTCGATCGTCCTCACCAACGAGAACCCGACGCTGCCACTGGTGGTCCGCTCGCTCCAGGCCAACTACTTCGTCGACTACTCGCTGGTCATGGGCGGCATCTTCCTCGTGACGCTCCCGCTGCTGGTCCTGTTCGCCTTCGTCGGGCGCCAGCTCGTCGCGGGCATCATGGCCGGTGCGGTGAAGGGCTGACCCGACCCCGACACGAACACCGAGGGATCGTCCGGACCGACGTCTGGTCCGGACGATCCCCCTTGAGACAGGGATGCACGAGATGACGTTGAGCACGACGGGCACCGGCGCCCGGATCGCCGCTCCGAGGACGACCGTCCCCTTCCGGCCGACGGCGCCGCTCACGGGTCCGACACCGAACAGCACGGGCTCCGTGACCTTCCCCCAGGGCTTCCTCTGGGGCACCGCCACGGCAGCCTTCCAGATCGAGGGAGCAGGGGCCGAGGACGGCCGCGGCGAGTCGATCTGGGACGTCTTCTGCCGCATCCCCGGCGCCGTCGTGAACGGCGACGACGGCATGGTCGCCTGCGACCACTACCACCGCTACCGCGACGACGTCGCCCTCATGAAGCGTCTCCACCTCGACGCCTACCGGTTCTCGACGTCGTGGGCACGGGTCGTGCCCGACGGCCGGACCGTGAACCAGCGCGGCCTCGACTTCTACTCGCGGCTCGTCGACGAGCTCCTCGCCGCCGACATCCTGCCGTGGCTCACCCTCTACCACTGGGACCTGCCCCAGGCGCTCGAGGACATCGGCGGCTGGCCGCACCGCGACACCGCCTACCGCTTCGCCGACTACGCCGTGACGATGCACGAGGCGCTCGGCGACCGGGTGGGAGTGTGGACGACCTTCAACGAGCCGTGGTGCTCGGCGTTCCTCGGCTACACCTCCGGCGCGCACGCACCGGGCAAGAAGTCGCCCGAGCTCGGCCTCGCCGCGGCGCACCACCTCATGCTCGCGCACGGGCTCGCGGTCGACACGCTGCGCGAGCGCGACCCGGAGGCCTCCCTCGGGCTGACGCTCAACTTCACCGTCTCCGACCCGGTGGACCCGCAGGACGCCGCGGACGTGGACGTGGCCCGTCGTGACGACGCGATGTTCAACCGCATCTTCCTCGACCCGATCCTGCGGGGCGCCTACCCGCAGGACATCCTGGACGACACGGCGCACCTCGGCTTCTCCGACGTCATCCGCGACGGTGACCTCGAGATCATCTCGACGCCGATCGACGTCCTCGGCGTCAACTACTACAACGGTGGAGCCGTCGCGGCGACGCCGCAGCAGGACGACCCGAGCCCCCGGGGCACGGCCGGACCCGACGGTGCCCGTGCCCGGTCGGAGGAGGGCCCCGTGTGGGAGACCCGCTCGCCGAACCCCGTGCCCGACGGCATCTTCCCGCACGCTCGTGGCCTGCCGACGACCGACATGGGCTGGGAGGTCCAGCCCGAAGGGCTGACCCGCCTGCTCCTGCGGCTCCAGCAGGACTACACCGGCCCGCGGGGAACCGTCCTGGTCGTCACCGAGAACGGCGCCGCCTACCCGGACGTCGTGCAGGCCGACGGCACCGTCGACGACCGTGACCGCCTGGAGTTCATCGACCGCCACCTGCGCGCCGTCAAGGACGCCGTCGACGCGGGCGCGGACGTCCGTGGGTACTTCGCCTGGTCGCTCCTGGACAACTTCGAGTGGGCACTGGGCTATTCGAAGCGCTTCGGCCTCACCCGCGTCGACTACTCCACCCAGGAGCGCACCCTCAAGGCGTCCGGTCGTTGGTACGCCGAAGTGGCCCGAGACAACGTCGTCCCCGCGCTCGACTGAGCAGAAGGCAGAATTTCACCGTGGTCACCAAGCACATCGCACCGACGCTCGACGACGTCGCGCGCGCAGCAGGGGTTTCCCGGTCCACCGCGTCACGCGCGATCAACGGTGGTGACCGGGTGTCCCCCGAGGCCCAGCAGGCGGTCGACGCCGCCATCGCCCGTCTCGGGTACGCACCCAACCGCGCCGCGCGGTCGCTGGTCACCCGGCGCACCGACTCGATCGCCCTCGTCGTCCCGGAGCCGGACGCCCGCATCCTCACCGACCCGTTCCTCGCCGGCGTCGTGCGCGGGGTGAGCGAGGGGCTGGGCGGCACGGACCTGCAGCTGGTGCTCCTGCTCGCGCGGCCCGGCGAGCGCCCCGGGCACACGGCGCGCTACCTCAACAGCGGCCACGTGGACGGCGTGATCATCGCGTCCCACCACAAGGACGACCGTCTCGAGCCGGAGCTCCGCGCAGGGTCGCTGCCGGGGGTCTTCGTCGGGCGACCGTTCGACAGCGCGGGCCTGCACTTCGTCGACGTCGACAACGCGGCAGGTGCCCGGGTCGCCACGCAGCGCCTCATCGACCGGGGGTGCCGCAAGATCGCGACCATCACGGGCCCGCAGGACATGACGGCGGCCCTGGACCGTGCCGAGGGCTGGCGGCGCACGCTGCAGCGCGCCGGGCTGCCCACGGACGTCTGCGCCAACGGCGACTTCACCCTGCACGGCGGCGCGACGGCGATGGAGGCCGTCCTGGCCGAGCACCCCGACGTCGACGGCGTGTTCGCGGCGTCCGACCTCATGGCGGCAGGTGCGCTCCAGGTGCTCCGTGAGCACGGGCGTCGCGTGCCGGAGGACGTCGCGGTGGTCGGCTTCGACGCCCTCGGTGCCGAGCGCACGAACCCGCGTCTGACGACGGTCCTGCAGCCGGTGGTCGAGATGGTCGCGGCGGCGACGTCGACGCTGCTCGACATGCTGGCCGGCGAGATCGTCTACCCGGAGCCCCGGATCTTCGTCCCGCGACTCGTCGAGGGCGAGTCCGCCTGACCCTCCCCCGGCGACGTCAGGGGACGAAGGCACGGCCGTGCTCGCCGATCCACGTGTCGACCGTGGACCACTGGTCGAACAACCACGACTCGCGCTCGTCCGGGTCCTCGGGCACCGTCCACGCCGGGTGCAGCCACGCCCGCAGCAGGATCGACTTGTCCATCGGCAGCTCGCGCCAGATGTCCCGGACGGTCACCAGCCGTTCGAGCCCCGTGTGGGCGACGACCAGCACCGACGCGTCGGGCGAACCTTCCATCGCCGCCGAGAAGCCCCCGGCGTGCGGGGCCATGACGTGCACGAACTTCTCGGCACGCCGCGCGAGGTCGTGGTCGCCGGCCTCACGGAGCGCCACGACCCGTGCGGCCTGCCGCCGCGGCGTGACGTTCCCTCCCTCGGGGAACAGCACGAGCGCGTCGTCGTCGGTCAGGTCGACCGCGAGCGCCCGGACGGTCTGGCGGGCTCCGGGTCGGCCGGGGGGCCGGCGGGACGACGGGGTGACGAAGGCGGACGGCAGCCGGTGCAGGAGCACGTCGATGGCGGGGTCCCACTGCAGCGTGTCCTTCAGGACGATGGCGGGGGCCCGCCCGGCGAGGCCGAGCAGCCGGTCGACCAGGATGAAGGAGTCCCCCGGGCCGGCGTGACGGCTGAGGACCACCAGGGGTGTGCTCGGCAGCTCGGCGTCCTCGGGAACGTCGACGTCGATGCGCAGGCGCAGCGTCCAGCGCACCTGCCAGAAGAACAGGGCGAGCATCCCGCGGGCGAGCCGCACGTGGGCGTGCCGGTACCACGGGCGCCCGGCGAGGAGGCCGAACCCGGAGGCGATCCACAGCCCGAGCAGCGCGAGCAGCGCCACGGCGTCCCACGCGATGTAGAACGCGGCCATCCACAGCAGCCGCAGGACGCGCAGGCGCCCGGGCAGCACCCAGGTGAGGGCGGCGCCGACGACGAGCGCGAACATGAGCGCGGTGGGCACCATGACGACGGCGAGGGCGACGACCAGGGGCGCGATGACGAGGCGTCGGACCCAGCGGGGCGGCGGGGCGATCACGACTGTTCCGCGAGGTAGGAGCGCCCGGCCTCGTAGGACTGCGCGATACGTCGTCGGGTGGCGTCCAGCCGTTTGAAGGAGCCGAGCTTCTCGTCGCCGGGGACGGGGCCGCCGGAGGGCAGCACGTGCACGTGCACCCCGTCGGGCACGTCGGCCAGCTCGCGGAAGAACCGGTGACGCCGGGAGATCTCGAACGCGACCTTGGCGACGTCGGACGGTGTGCGCGGTGCTGCGAGGGGCTCCTCGATGCGTCCCACCTGGAGCACGTACACGGTGGTGGCGCCGCGCCGGACGGCCTCGCCGAGGGGGATGGAGTTGACGAGGCCGCCGTCGAGGTAGTGCAGGCCGTCGATCTCGGCGGCGGGCAGGGCTCCGGGCACGGAGGCCGAGGCGACGATGGCGTCGACGAGCGGACCGTCGTCGAACCAGTGCTCGGAGGCCTTCTCGATGCAGGCCGCGGCGACGACCAGCGGCACCTGGAGGTCGGCGAAGGTGCGGTGGCCGTCGAGCGTCTCGGCGACGAGCCGGCGCAGCTTGTCGGGGTCGAACACGTGGGTGCGCGACCGTGCGAGGTGGCGGACCTGGCGGTACCACGGTTCGCCGTAAACGCTCGCGGCCACGGTCGAGGACCACGCCTCGGTCATGCGGTCCACGACGGCCGCCGTCGGGTCGGCGGCGATCGCGGCCCCGTTGATCGCCCCGATCGAGGTGCCGACGACGAGGTCCGGGCGGATCCCTGCCTCGAGGAGCGCCTGCGCCATCCCGACGTGCACGGCGCCGCGCACACCTCCGCCACCGAGCACGAACGCGACCGTCATGCCGGTGATCGTCCCACGGGCGGTGCCACCCAGCACCTCTGGGGTGGCACCGCGCGGGCTCAGTCGCGCAGGTGACCGTAGCGGTGCCGGGTGCGGCTGACGGCCTGCTCGCGCAGGAAGGTCAGCAACTCACGTCGTCCGGCCGCGAGGACGGGCCCGTCGAGCACGGTGACCTCGGCGACGCGGGCGGCGGCCGCGGCGTGCAGTCCCGGTGCGGCGCCGATCACCCGGATGCGGCCGGGATGGCGACCGTCGGCGACGGCGGCGGCGAAGGCCTCGTGCGTCATCGGCGGTTCGTGGGGCACGCCCCAGCCGGCGTCGGTGTCGGGGACGACGACGGCGCGCACCCCGGCCCGGCGGGCCCCGGCGAGCACGCGACGCACCTCCACCGGCAGGGCGCCGTCGCCGACGCGGACGGTGACGTGGTCGACCGGTCGGTAGCGGAACGTGTTCTCCTCGACCTGCAGGCCGGTGGGGTCGTGCTCCACGCCGAGCTCGGCGGCCCAGGCGGCGTCGTCGGACCGGCGCGCCCAGGCGAGCCAGCCCTCGGGGTCGTTGCCGCGCGACGGGGGGCCACCGTCGGCGGCGGGCGTGTCGGACCAGGTGCCGAGCTGGGCGACGTAGTTCGGGCCGCCCGCCTTGGCGCCGGGTCCGACGGACGAGGCCTTCCAGCCGCCGAAGGACTGCCGTTGCACGATCGCACCGGTGATGTGCCGGTTGACGTAGGCGTTGCCGACCTCGACCTGGTCGAGCCACGTGTCGATCTCCGTGGTGTCCAGCGAGTGGATGCCGCCGGTGAGCCCGAACGCCACCTGGTTCTGCAGCGCGACCGCTTCGGCGAGGGTGTCGGCCCGCAGGAGGCCGAGCACGGGTCCGAACACCTCGGTGAGGTGGAAGAACGACCCCGGGGCGACGCCCTCGCGCAGCCCTGGTGTCCACAGGCGGTCGGGGTCGATGCCCGCCGCGTGGGCGACGTCGTCGAGCCGGCGCGGTTCGACGAGCCACCGCTCCCCCGGCTCGAGGGTCGTCAGGGCACGGTGCAGCTTGCCGGTGGCGGGTTCGGTGAGGGGGCCCATCACGGTCGACAGGTCGGTCGCGGGCCCGACCCGCAGGGTCTGCACGGCGTCGACGAGCTGGCGGCGGAACCGCTCGCCCGTCGCCGTCGTCGGGTCGCCGACCGGCCCGACGAGGATCGCCAGGGACGCGGCGGAGCACTTCTGCCCGGCGTGCCCGAACGCGCTGCGGACCAGGTCGGCCACGGCGAGGTCCAGGTCGGCCGACGCCGTCACGACGAGCGCGTTCTTGCCGGAGGTCTCGGCGAGCACGGGGCGCTCGGGACGCCAGCGGGCGAACAGCTCGGCGGTCTCGACCGCCCCGGTCAGCACCACCCGGGCGACGTCGGGGTGGCTCACCAGGTGCCGCCCGAGGTCGCCGTCGGGCGCCCGCACCAGCTGCACGACGTCGTGGGCGACGTCGTGTTCGAGGCCGATCTGCGGGGCGACGGCGTCGAGCGCGGCGTGCACCGCGGCCACGGAGATCTCGAGGCAGCGGGGCGTGGGGGGTGCGGGCTTGGCCAGGACGGGCGATCCCGCGGCGAGCGCGGCCAGCACGCCGCCGATCGGGATGGCGACGGGGAAGTTCCAGGGCGGGGTGACGAGGGTGACGCCGTCCGGCCGGTGCTCGGCGCCGTCGACGCCGTCGAGCGCCTCGGCGGCGTCGGCGTAGTAGGTGGCGAAGTCGACCGCCTCGCTGACCTCGGGGTCGGCCTCGGCGACGGTCTTGCCGGCCTCGTGGACGGCGGCGGCCACCAGGTCGGTGCGCCGACGCTCGAGCTCGACCGCGGCGGCGCGCAGCACCCGGGCCCGGTCGGACGGTGGCACACCGGCCCAGGCGGCGCGGACGGTGACCGCGCGGGCCACGACGGCGTCGACCTGCGCGGTGGAGGTGACCTCGGGGGTCTGCACGGGGACGTACCCGCTGTCGGGTCCGACGACGTGCGCGGCCCACGCGCGGTGGGCGGACACGGCGGGGTCGGTGTCGACCGCGTTGCGGAACCCCTGAGCGGCCGGCGCGGGGCCGTCGGCGGCGGGGCGCGGGGTGCTGCCGCGAGGTCGGGTGGCGACGGGCTCGGCCGCTCGGATCACGGACGTGCGGAACGCGACCTCCTGGCGTTCCATCGGTGTGGCCTCGACGCCCGGCACCGGCGCCGGCGGGGCGAACGACGCGTGCAGGAAGTTCTGCTCCGCGGCGTTCTCCTCCAGCCGACGCACCAGGTAGGAGATGGCGACGTCGAAGTCCTCGGCGCGCACCACCGGCGTGTACAGCACCACACGGCCCTGGTGGTCGGGGGCGTCACGCGCCATCTCCTGCTTGACCAGGCGCGCCTCGATCGGGGCCATCCCCTGGAGCATCTCGACGTCGATGCCCTCGCTGACCCCGCGCGCCCGGGCCGCCAGCACGGCGAGGGCCACGTCGAACAGGTTGTGGGACGCGACCCCGAGCCGCACGGCGCCGGTCCGCGCCGGGACCAGGTGACGGTCCAGGACCCGCACGTAGTTGGCGTCGACCTCCGCCTTGGTGCCGAAGGGTGCGAGCGGCCAGTCGTGCAGCGCGGACTCCACGTGCTCCATCGCGAGGTTCGCGCCCTTGACGAGCCGCACCTTGACGCGCGCCCCGCCCGCGGCGACGCGCCGCTGCGCCCACGAGGTCAGCTCGTCGAGGACCTCGACGGCATCGGGCAGGTAGGCCTGCAGGACGATCCCGGCCTCGAGGTCGCGCAGCTCGTCGTGGTCCAGCAGGTCGCGGAAGACGGCGGTGGTCAGGGCGAGGTCCTTGTACTCCTCCATGTCGAGGTTGACGAACACGCCGTGCTCGCGGGCGGCCCGGTAGAGCGGCAGCAGCCGCTCCACGACCCGCTCCCGCGAGCCGTCGAGGTCCCAGGTCACGAGCTGGGCGGCCACGGAGGACACCTTGACGGACACGTAGTCGACGTCGGGACGCTGCACGAGCTCCAGGGTGCGCTCCAGGCGGGCACGGGCCTCGTCGTCGCCGAGGACCGCCTCCCCGAGCAGGTTGACGTTGAGCCGGTAGCCCTGGGCGCGGGTGCGTGCGAGGTGCTTGCCGAGCCCGGGCCCGGCGTCGGCGACGAGGTGCCCGACGAGCTGGCGCAGCCGCACCCGCGCGGCGGGCACGACGACGGAGGGCAGCACGGTCGCGAGCCGTGCACCGACCGTGAACATCGTCCGGTCGAGCGGACCGAGGAACGTCGCGGCCCCGGCGTCACGCCCGAGCCTGGTCAGCGCCCGGGCCGCGACCCGGACGTCGCGCGGGCGTGCGACGTCGTCGACGAAGCCGACGGCGAGCTCCAGGCCGGCGGGGTCGGCGACGAGGGCGCCCAACCGTTCGGCGGTGGCGCGCGTGCGTCGGTCCGCACGGGTGGCGGCGGGGCGGGCGGAGTCCTGCGCGGTGGTGATCCAGGTGTGGGCCAGCGCGACGGCGTCCTCGACGAGTGCGGACGCCGGGACGGGGTCGGAGCCGTGGTCGACGGCGTCGTTGTCCGGGGCGGGGTTGCTCATGGCACCACTGTGCGACAGAACCGCCACGCAGTCGTACTCGGACGCGCCGTGCGTCGACGTCGTGTCTGCGGCAGCCCGCCCCGGCGCGGGCGGGTACGGTCGTCCTGAGGCCCGAGACCCGGGCCGGACCACCCGGTCGTGCCCCACCCGGACGCGACCACCTTTCGAGGAGGATCTTGGTGACGACGACGTCGACCCGCACGGCGCCCGCAGCTGACGCCACACCCCTGGCGACCGCCCGAACCCAGCTCGCGACCGCTGTCGAGCACCTGGGTTATGACGACGGCCTGCACCAGATGCTGGCCACCCCCCGCCGCGAGATCCACGTGGCGGTCCCGCTGCGGCGCGACGACGGCACGACGGTGCTGTTCCACGGGTTCCGTGTGCAGCACAACGTCTCGCGCGGCCCCGGCAAGGGCGGGCTGCGCTACCACCCCAGCGTCGACATCTCCGAGGTGCGGGCGCTGGCGATGTGGATGACCTGGAAGTGCGGGATCGTCGACCTGCCGTTCGGCGGGGCCAAGGGCGGCATCGACATCGACCCGCGCAGCTTCTCCGCGGACGAGCTCGAGCGGGTCACCCGGCGCTACACCTCCGAGCTGATGTCGAACATCGGCCCGGACACCGACATCATGGCGCCCGACATGGGCACCGACGACCGCACGATGGCGTGGGTCATGGACACCTACTCGGTGAACCGCGGCTACACGATCCCCGCGGTCGTCACCGGCAAGCCGCTCGCCGTGGGCGGGTCGCTGGGCCGCGGCACGGCGACGAGCGCCGGCATCGTGCACGTCACGGCCGCCGCGCTCAAGGAGGCCGAGATCCCGCTGAACGCGGTGAGCGTCGCCATCCAGGGCTTCGGCAAGGTCGGAGGGCACGCGGCACGCATCTTCGCCGAGCGGGGCGCCCGCGTGGTCGCGGTGAGCGACCAGTACGGCGGGGTCCGGGACGACGCCGGGCTCGACCTGGAGCGCCTGACGGCGCACGTGGAGGCCACGGGGTCGGTGGTCGGGTTCGACGGCGCGGACCCGGTCGGCAACGAGGAGCTGCTCGCCCTGGACGTGGACGTGCTCGTCCCCGCGGCGGTGGAGGGCGTCCTCACCGAGGTCACGGCGCCGACGGTGCGTGCCCGGTGGGTGGTCGAGGGAGCGAACGGCCCGACGACCACGGCGGGCGACCGCATCCTGGCCGCCAACGGCGTCACGGTGGTGCCGGACGTGCTGGCGAACGCCGGCGGCGTCGTCGTCTCCTACTTCGAGTGGGTGCAGGCGAACCAGACGTACTGGTGGTCGGAGCAGGAGATCGCCGAGAAGCTGGCCCGCCGCATGGCGTCGGCCTACGCGGACGTCTCGGCGCTGGCCCGCCGCGACGGCATCTCGCTGCGGGACGCCGCCCTCGTGATCGGGGTGCGGCGCACCGCCGAGGCGCACGAGATCCGCGGGCTGTACCCCTGAGGACGCCGGACCACCGGGTCCCGGCAGGCCCGGCAGGCCCGGCAGGCGCCGTCACCGACGACGTCGTCGGGCGGCTCCGTGCCGCCGGCTGCGTGTTCGCCGAGGAGGAGGCCGAGCTCCTCCTGGAGGCTGCCCGGGCCGAGCCGGCGGTGCTGGAGGGGCTGCTCGCCCGCCGCGTGGCGGGCGAGCCGCTGGAGCACGTGCTCGGCTGGGTGGAGCTGGCGGGACGCCGCTGGTCGGTGGGTCCGGGGGTGTTCGTGCCCCGTCGGCGCAGCGAGCTGCTGGTGACGGCCGGGCTGGACGCGCTGCGCTTCCGCGCCGGAGCCGCGCGGGTCGTGGTGGACCTGTGCTGCGGATGCGGGGCGGTCGGCGGGGCGGTCGCGGCGGCGCTGCGTGCCGCCGGCACCAGGGTCGAGCTGCACGGGGCCGACATCGACCCGGCCGCGGCGGAGCACGCACGGCGCAACCTGCTCCCGCTGGGCGGGGTGGTCCACGTGGGCGACCTCTTCGACGCGCTGCCCCGCGCCCTCGCCGGTCGCGTCGAGGTGCTGCTCTGCCATGCGCCGTACGTCCCGACGCACGCGCTGGCGACCATGCCCGCCGACGCCCGCGACCACGAGCCGCGCGTGGCCCTCGACGGCGGCGGTGACGGGCTGGACGTCGTACGCCGGGTGGCGGCGCAGGCACCGGCATGGCTGGCGCCCGGCGGTGCGCTGCTGGTCGAGACCGCCGGATCGCAGGCTCGGGCCGCGGTCGAGGTCATGGCGGGCGCGGGGTTGGTCGCGAGCGTCGTGCTCGACGACGACGAGGACGCCCCGGCCGGTCCCGTCGTCGTCGGGACCCGACCGGTCTGACGGCCACCCGCCGAAGGAACCCCCGGCGGCAGCGGCGGTCGTCTCGGCGGCGCGGCCCCGGTGGTGCGCTCAGCGGCGCCGCAGCACGACCACGAGCGGCACCACGAGGGAGACGGCGGCGGCCGTCGCGGCGAACAGCGCGACCGTGGGGTCCTCGAGCGGCCCCTGCCAGCGGCCGACGGCGATCCAGGAGAGCCCCCAGGCGACGGCGAGCGCGGTGCCGACGGCGAGGGCGGGTCGGGCAGCGGCGAACACGGCCACGGAGATGGCGACGATGGCGCCGGCGGTCATGAGCACCGACCCCCACACGCTCGCGCCGAGGCCGAGCTCGCCCACCCCGGAGTCGGCGAGCGCCGCCGCGGTGTTGGCGAGGGTGGCGACGCTGACCCAGCCGAGGTAGAGGCCGACGGTGGTCTCGAGCACGAGCGCGTCGAGGCGTCGCGTGGGGTCGACGCGCACGAGCCGGACGAGCAGGACGCACAGCACGGCCAGGAGCACGAAGATGACGGCGACGCTGCCCCAGAGCACCCCGGCCTGCACGACGCCGATCCAGGCCGCGTTGAGGACCATGGAGGCGAGCACCCACCACGACACGGCGCGCCAGCGCGGGTCCGTGGCCCGGCCGGGCAGCGCCTGCACCACGGCGACCACCAGCAGGCCGAGGTAGATCACCGACCAGATGCGAAACGCCGGGGTGTCGGGTGCGACGACGGTCGCCTCGGCCGAGAGCGCCCCGCCGGCGGCGTCCTGGATGGGCTGGCCGCCGAAGGCGCCCGCGCCGATCGCCGCGGCCGCGACGGCGAGGAGCGCGCCGACGAGGACGACGACCTGGCGGACGCGGTCCGCGGCGGTGGCGTGGGCGGCGCCGTCGTGCGGTGCGGTGTCGTGGGGTGCGCTGTCGTGCGTCATGCCTCCAGCATGACAAAGGTCAGCATGCTGAGCATCTTGAGCGCCCGACGGCGGCGACCTCAGCCCCGCGGCTGGGCGTCCGCCCAGGCGGCCAGCGTCGTGCGCGGCCCGGTGAAGAACGGGATCTCCTCGCGCACGTGGCGGCGGGCCTCGGTGGCGCGCAGGTCCCGCATGAGGTCGACGATGCGGTGCAGCTCGTCCGCCTCGAAGGCGAGCAGCCACTCGTAGTCCCCCAGCGCGAACGCCGAGACCGTGTTGGCCCGCACGTCCTTGTACCCGGCGGCCGCCATCCCGTGGTCGCGCAGCATGGTGCGGCGCTCGCCCTCGGGCAGCAGGTACCAGTCGTAGGACCGCACGAACGGGTACACGCACAGGTAGTCGCGCGGGGTCTCGCCGGCGAGGAACGCCGGGACGTGCCCCCGGTTGAACTCGGCGGGGCGGTGCAGCGCCGCCACCGACCAGACGGGTTCGAGCCCGCGACCGAGCGCCGTGGCGCGCAGCCGCCGGTAGGCGCCCTGCACGGCCTCGATGCTGGGCCCGTGCGTCCACAGCATGAGGTCGGCGTCCGCACGCAGCCCGCCGACGTCGTACCACCCGCGCACGACGACGTCGCCCTCGGTGGCGGCGGCGTCGCGCGGTGCGTCGTCGGACGGCGCGCCCCAGGCGGCGTCCTCGGCCTGCGCGACGAGCGCGGCCCGCTCGTCGTCGTCCTCGGGCAGCGTCTCGGTGAGGGCGAAGACGGACCACATCGTGTACCGGATGCCCGCGTTGATCGCCGTCGTGTCGATGTCGTGGCCGGTGTCACCGTGCTCGTGCGTGCTCAAGGGGCTTCCTCTCGTGGTGCCCGGGGGCGGAGCCGGGCGGGGCGGATCGGTCCGGGAGAACGGCTGCGGCTCAGGGTGTCACGAGTACAGGCCGGTGCCGCACAGCGCGGGGACGCCGCTGGGCTCCCCGTCGCGACGCAGGCAGCAGCCCGGGACGCACTGCGAACGGAACGGGGGAAGGTCTCCCACGGTCGCCTGCGTGACGTCCTCGTCGCGCGCGATCGCCGCGCGCTCCAGCAGCAGGTCGACCAGGCCGCGCACGAACGGCTCGCGCGTCCCGACCGTCCCGGCCCGCACCGCCGTCATGCCGAGCTCGGTGGCGGTCGCCATGGCCTCCGTGTCGAGGTCGTAGGCGACCTCCATGTGGTCCGAGACGAACCCGATGGGCGCCATCACGACGTCGCGCACGCCGTCGGCGGCGAGCGCCTCGAGGTGGTCGTTGACGTCGGGCTCCAGCCACGGCTGGCTGGGCGGGCCGGAGCGGGAGCAGTAGGCGAGGTCCCAGGCGACGTCGTGGCCGAGGCGTTCCGCCAGGCCCGCGACGACGCTGCGCGCGACGTCGAGGTGCTGCGCGGAGTAGGTGGCCTGCGAGACGCGCGACGCCGCCTCCATCGTGTCGGGGATGGAGTGGGTGACGAAGACGAGCCGTGCGGTGCGGGCGTCACCGCCTCGCGCGACGAGCTCGTCGAAGCCGTCGGCGACGGCGTCGAGGTTGGCCTGCACGAACCCGGGGTGGTTGAAGTAGGAGCGGATCTTGTCGAACTCGACGCCGGTCGAACCGTCGTCGTCGAGCTGACCACGCTTCTCCAGCACGACCGCGAGGTCCTCGCGGTACTGTCGGCAGCCGGAGTACGAGGAGTAGGCCGACGTCACCAGCGCGACGGCGCGGCGGGCTCCGAGCGCTTCCAGCTCGTCGATCGCGTCGGTGGTGTACGGCTCCCAGTTGCGGTTGCCCCACACGACCGGCAGCTCGATGCCTCGCCGGGCGAGCTCGGCCTCGAGCGCCGCCTTCAGCGCGAGGTTCTGGTCGTTGATCGGGCTCTTGCCGCCGAAGCCGTAGTAGTGCTCGCCGACCTCCTCCAGACGGGAGTCCGGGATGCCCTTGCCGGCCGTGACGTTCCGCAGGAACGGCACCACGTCCTCCGGCTTGTTCGGGCCTCCGAAGGAGTACAGCAGCAGGGCGTCGTACGGGCTCGCGTCACCGGGCCGGGGGGTCGTCGGCATGCCTCCATCTTCCACCCGGGTCGCCGCACCGCCCGCCAGATGGGACGTGACGTTGAACGGACGGACCGTCAGAACGCCCGTCGTCCGGCACTCAGGGTGAGCTGCGTGACCGACGCCGCCACCTCCGCCAGGCGCACCGCGGTGCGGGGCAGCAGGTCCTCCAGGGCGATCGGCCCGGGCGCGACGGAGAACGCGGCGGCGATGCCGGCGGCCCGCGCCTGGTCCGCCGGGAGCTGCACCCGCCCCGCCACGACGACGACCGGCGGGCGGGTCGGGGACGCCCCCGCGACCGTCGCCACCCCGTCGGCCACCTTGCCGCGCACGGACTGCGAGTCGAACGACCCCTCCCCCGTGAACACCAGGTCCGCGTCGCTCACGGCGTCGGCCAGACCCACCGCCTCGGCCACGAGACCCGCGCCCGGTTCCAGGACCGCGCCCAGCAGCGCCGCGAGCGCGGCCGGCACCCCGCCGGCCGCCCCGGCACCGGGCAGCTCGTGGACCCGTACACCCGTCTCACGCTCCAGCAGGTTCGCCCAGCGGGTGAGCGCCTCGTCGAGGAACGCCACGTCACCGGGGCGCGCGCCCTTCTGCGGGGCGAACACCGCCGCGGATCCCAGCTCGCCCACCAGCGGGTTCGTGACGTCCACGGCCAGGCGCCAACGCACCTGGCGGGCCCGCGGGTGCAGCCCGTCGAGGTCGAGGCGGGCGACGCGGGCCAGGCCCTCGCCGCCGTCCGGCACCGGCGCGCCGTCGGCGTCGAGCAGCCGGGCACCGAGCCCGACGAGGATGCCGGCCCCGCCGTCGGTGGACGCCGACCCGCCCAGGCACACCAGGACCTCCTCGACGCCCGCGTCCAGCACCGCGGCGGCGACCTCGCCGGTGCCCCGGGTGTGCGCGTGCAGCGGCTGCAGGGGCTCGTCGCTCACGGCGGGCAGGCCGCTCGCCTCGGCGAGCTCGACGACGCCGGTGCGCCCGTCCCGCGAGACCGCCCAGCGCGCCGTGCAGGGTCGCCCGACGGCGTCGCAGGTGTTCACCTCGTGCACCGGCACGCCCCAGGTCGCCACGAGGGCGTCCAGGGTGCCCTCGCCGCCGTCGGCCATGGCGAGGCTGGTGACGCGGGCGTCGGGCGCCACGGCGAGCACGCCCTCGCGGATCGCCGCGGCGACCTCGACGGCGCTGAGGCTGCCCTTGAACGAGTCGGGGGCGACGACGACGTGCACCGCGCGCGGGGCGTCCGCCCGGGACGACGACGTGGGGGACGACGCAGTGGGGGACGACGCAGTGGGGGACGACGCGACGGAGGACGACGCGACCGGGGACGACGCGCGGGGCTCGGGAGGTGTCGACGGTGTCACGCGCCCGAGGATAGCGGCCCGCCTCAGGCCTGCGGCGACCAGTCCGGGATGCGCGACTGCGCGGCGCGCAGCTTGTCCAGGATGCGGGTGAGCTCGGCCTGTTCGTCCTGGTCGAGCGCGTCGCCGACGTACTGGTCCATCGCCTGCACGTGCCGCCGTCCGACCTCGCGCTGCAGGTGGCCGCCCTCGTCGGTGAGGGTCACGAGCGTGCCGCGGGCGTCGTCGACCGGCACGGACCGGGTGACCAGGCCCCGGGCCTCGAGCCGTTCCACCATGCGTGACAGCGAGGACTGCGCCAGCAGCACCTTCTCGTTGAGGTCGCGCAGGCGCATCGCGCCGTCGGACGACGTCGACAGCGAGAAGAGCACGTCGTACTCCCGCATCGACAGCTCGACCCAGACGGCGTCGGCCTGGAACCGGCGCATGAGCGCCACCTGGGTGCGGAAGAGGGCTTCCCAGGTGCGCGCGGCCTCCCGGGCCGACGCGGACAGCCGCTTCGACGTGCTCATGTCTCGTTCTCCTGTCCCGGCGTCGTCGCCGCGCAACCCTGCTCAGCGCCCGATGCGGCGCTCACGCTGGGAGAAGTCTCGCAGGGCGCGCAGGAAGTCCACGCGCCGGAAGTCCGGCCAGTACGCCTCGCAGAAGTACAGCTCGGAGTGCGCGCTCTGCCACATGAGGAATCCGCCCACGCGCAGCTCGCCGGAGGTACGGATGACGAGCTCCGGGTCGGGCTGGCCCTTGGTGTAGAGGTGCTCGGCGATGTCCTCGACGTCGATCTTCTCGGCGAGGTCGGCGAGCGTGGCCCCCTTGGCCTCCGCGGCCCGCAGGTAGGAGCGCACGGCGTCGGCGATCTCGTGGCGGCCGCCGTACCCGACGGCGACGTTGACCTGCAGGCCGTCGCTCGCGGACGTCCGTGCGACGGCGTCCTGCAGCTCGCCGACGAGCCGCGCGGGCAGCAGGTCGAGGCGCCCGACGATGCGCAGGCGCCAGCGACCCGACTCGGCGAGGTCGCGCACGGCGTCGGAGATGATGTCGAGCAGGTCGGTGAGCTCGGCCTCGGAGCGCGCGAGGTTGTCGGTCGAGAGCATCCACAGCGTGACGACCTCGATGCCGAGGTCGGAGGCCCAGCCGAGGAACTCGGCGATCTTGTCCGCGCCGCGCCGGTGGCCGGTCGCGGCGGTCTCGCCGAACGACCGCGCCCAGCGGCGGTTGCCGTCGAGGATGACACCGACGTGCCGCGGCATCGAGGCCTCGGGGAGGGAGGCGGCCAGTCGGCGCTCGTACAGGCTGTACAGCGGATGGGGCAGGCGCACGCGGTCCTCGGAGGTCGTTCGGCGGGAAAGGGATCGGCACAACGGTACCGCGACACCGCGGCCGGCAGGTCCCGTACCTGGGAGGATGCGAGGTGCGCGGAGTCGTCGCACGATCTTCACAGCCTGCCGGTCCCCCGCGGCCCACCCGGTCGCTAGGCTGGACACAACCTACGGTGACGTAACCTACGCTTCCGTAACCTCGATACCGCGACTGAGGTCATGACCGATCGTGTGACCTGAGCTCGTGACCGACCCGCTCGCCCGAGGAGGACCCGTGGCCGGAGCCACTTCCCGTGGCCGTCGCTTCGACGTCCCCGACCCCGTCGACGTCGGCACCACCGCGACTGACACCGCCCGCGGTGCCGTCACCGGTGCCGTGCACAACGTCACCACCAGCGCCGCCGAGACCGCCCGGCGGCTCAAGCCCCGGCTGCGCGGCTGGATCCACCTCGTCACCGCACCGCTCGCGCTGGCCGCCAGCATCGTGCTCGTCGCCGTGGCCGAACCCGTCGCCGGCAAGGTCGCCGCCGCGATCTTCGGCCTCAGCGCCCTCATGCTGTTCGGCACCAGCGCGATCTACCACGTCGGCAACTGGTCGCCGAAGGTCGCCGCCGTCCTGCGCCGGATGGACCACGCCAACATCTTCCTCATCATCGCCGGCACCTACACCCCGCTCGCCGTCGCGCTCCTGGACCACGACAGCGCCGTGACGATGCTGTGCATCGTGTGGGGCGGAGCGATCGCCGGCCTGCTCACCCGCGTGCTGTGGATGAGCGCCCCCCGCTGGTTCTACGTCCCGGTGTACGTCGCCCTCGGCTGGGTGGCGGTCGCCTACATCGACCAGTTCTGGGTCAACGGCAGTCCCGCGATCGTGTGGCTCGTCGTGGCCGGCGGCCTCGCCTACACCCTCGGCGCCGTCGTCTACGGCACGAAGTTCCCGAACCCGTCGCCCCGCTGGTTCGGGTTCCACGAGATCTTCCACGCCCTGACCGTGGTCGGGTTCACCTGCCACACGGTCGCCATCTACCTCGCCTCGCTCACCGTCTGAGACCGCCTCAGCGCGGGACGACGGCGTAGCGGCGGTTCGCCAACGACGGGTTCGCCCGGCGGACGGCGGCCAGCGGCTCGGCGTCGAGATCCACGGTGCGGTACTGCGGCGTGGCGTCCGCCGCCAGCCCGACGACGCCGTCCGGCCCCACGAGCGTCGACCGGCCCGTCACGCCCTTGCCCGCCATGCCGACACCGATCGTCACCACGGTGTTCTCGATCGCGCGCGCCGCGAGCAGCGTGCTCCAGTGCTCGGCCTTGCCCGGACCGTCGACCCACGCCGCCGGGACGACGACGACGTCCGCCCCGGCGTCGACCACGCGCCGCGCCGACTCCGGGAACCTCAGGTCGTAGCAGGTGATGACGCCGAAGGTCAGGTCGCCGACGGTCATCGTCAAGGGCTCGGCGTCGGCGGGACCGGCCTCGAGACGGTCCGACTCCCGCGTGCCGAACGCGTCGTACAGGTGGACCTTGCGGTACACCCCGACGAGCTCGCCCTCGCCGTCCACCGCCACCACCGCGTTGACCCCCTTGCGCGGGCCACCGCCCGGCCCGGGGTCGGCGCCCGGCAGCGTCATGCCCGCGATCACCGCGACCCCCGTGCTGGAGGCCGTGCGTCGCAGCGCGGACACGAACGGCCCGTCCAGGTCCTCCGCGTGCTCGATGCCGACGCCCTGGGGGTGGTACCCCGAGGCGTACTCGGGCAGCAGCAGCAGGTCGGCGTCGAGCGCGGCCGCGCTCGCGAACGCGTCCGCGACCAGGTGCAGGTTGGCCTCGTGGTCGTCCGCGACGGACACCTGGGCGACCGTGACCCGCACCGTCACGGCGCGTCCGACGGTCGGGTGCCGGCCGGGCCGGACTCCGGGCCGGACTCCGGGCCGGACCTCGGCGGGCCGTCGGGGCCCTCGGGAGGCGACTCCAGCGTGGACCCTGCCGTCGCCTCGGACGCCGGTGCACCGGCTGTCGCGTCCTCGCGCCGGAAGCCGATCCCCTTGCGCCGGGGCACCTCGATGCCGTGCGCACGGGCGTAGGCGTCGGCCTTGCGCATGTGACGGGTCAGCGACAGGAACAGCAGGACGGCGGCGAGCGCGACGCCGAACGTCGCCAGGAAGCCCGCGAGACCCGGCGTCACCTCCCAGTCCTCCAGCACGCGTGCCGTCGGGCTCGGGGTCGGGGCGGGGTCGACGGCGGCGGCCAGCCGCCCGATCAGCGCGAGGGACACTCAGGACTCCTTCCGCACGCCGGCGAAGAGGTCGTCCTCGGGCGTGCTGGTGTCGATGCGCGACTCGGCGAGCTCGAAGTCCTCGGTGGACCAGACGTCCGCCTCGATGTCGCGGGGGACGGCGAAGAAGAACCCCGCCGGGTCGATCTGCGAGGCGTGCGCCACCAGGGCGGCGTCCCGCTGGGCGAAGTAGTCGGCGACCTCGATCCGGGTGGTGACCTCGCGCTCGGGGATCTCGCGGGCGTCGCGCGAGGAGATCCAGTCGCCGAACGGCGACTCCAGGCCCGCGCCGAGCATGGCCTCGTGGGCGGCCCGCAGGCGGTCGATCGAGAAGCCGTGGTTGTAGTAGAGCTTGAGCGGTTCCCAGGGCTCGGCCCCTCCCTCGACGACGTACCGCTGCGCGTCACCGGCGGCGTGGTACGCCTCGAAGGCGACCTCGTGGCAGCGGATGTGGTCGGGGTGCGGGTACCCGCCCGAGGGGTCGTACGTGGTCATGACGTGCGGACGGAACGTCCGCACCAGCTCGACCAGGGGTGCGGAGGCCTCCTCGAGGTCGAGCAGGGCGAAGCAGCCGTCCGGCAGCGGGGGCAGGGGGTCGCCCTCGGGCAGCCCCGAGTCGACGAACCCGAGCCAGTGGTGCTGCACGCCGAGCGCCGCGGCGGCGGCAGCCATCTCCAGGCGGCGCACCGCCCGCTTGGCCTCCAGCGTGGTGAACTCGTGGCCCTCCGGCACCGCGAAGGTGGGGTTGAGCACGTCCCCGCGCTCCCCGCCGGTGCAGGTCACGACCAGCACCTCGACACCTTCGGCCGCGTAGCGCGCCGTGGTGGCGGCGCCCTTGCTCGACTCGTCGTCGGGGTGCGCGTGCACCGCCATGAGACGCAGTGGTTCGCCGGACAAGGGTCCTCCTGGAGGGGGTTCGGAGCTGCCTGGGAGTCAGGGACAATGGTGTCATGTCCTCATCGCAGTCCCCCACCACGCCGGTCGGCCGGTACGGGGCGGCGCCCCGGGCAGATCGAGGTCCCCTCGGCCGCGGCGGGAAGGTCGCGATCGGCGTGGCGCTGGCCGTCGCGGTGGGCCTGGTCGCCTGGTACACGTTCCTCCAGCAGCTGGCCCAGCCCGTCACCCACGACATGATCGGCTTCGACGTGCGTGGCGCGGAGAGCATCGACGTCACCTTCCAGGTGCACATGCCGCCGGGCACGACGGCGGTCTGCACCGTCGAGGCGCTCTCGCCCAGCTACGCCCAGGTCGGCACCGTCGACGTCGAGGTGGGGCCCTCCGAGACCCGCACCACCGTCTACGAGGTGCCCGTCGGCACCTCGCAGACGGCGACGACGGGCGTGGTGGCGGGCTGCACCGCCACCGACCGCTGACGACGGGTCCGAGGACCGGACCGAGGGCGGACCGAGGGTGGACCCGCAGGGTTCACCCGCCCGCGTCGGCCGCGGATGCGCCAAGATCTGCGGCGTGTCGGCTATCCTGAGGGATTCACACGCCAGTCCCGCACGAGCCGACGCGCGTGCCGACGTCGTCGGTACGACCTCGCGCGGCCCGATCCGGGCATCATCGAGCACCAGGAAAGGAGAGCCCTCGTGGCCGACAACGTCACCTGGCTCACCCAGGAGGCTCACGACCGGTTGAAGTCGGAGCTGGACCACCTGTCCGGCCCTGCCCGCACCGAGATCGCCGAGCGCATCGCCGCCGCCCGCGACGAGGGTGACCTCAAGGAGAACGGCGGCTACCACGCCGCCCGCGAGGAGCAGGGGAAGAACGAGGCCCGCATCCGCGAGCTGACCGAGAAGCTGCGGCACGTGCAGGTCGGCCGTCCGGCCGACGACGGCACGGTCGAGGCCGGCATGGTCGTCACCGCGCTGGTCGCCGGGGACGAGATGACGTTCCTGCTCGGCTCGCGCGAGATCGCGGGGACGACCGAGCTCGACGTCTACTCCCCCACCTCGCCGCTGGGCGCCGCCATCGACGGCAAGAAGGTCGGCGACAAGGCGAGCTACACCGCGCCGAACGGTCGCGAGATCCCGGTGGAGGTCACCTCCGCCACCCCGTTCGCGGGCTGACGCGCGGGTCCGTGGGCGCCGTCGCAGGTGCCCACGGACCGGCGTCCGGCACCCTCCCGGACGACACGCCGGGGCGCGACACGCCGAAGCGGGCAGATCGACGGACAATCCGCGACCTAGCAGCGGTGAGACCCCCGCTCCGGGGGTCTCAGGGCGGGTTCCGGTCATGGTCAGGGTGAGAAATTCTCACAAGTATGTCTATGGTCGGTGACGGTATGACGATCTTCGACACAGCCCCAGACGCCCCCGACTCCGACGCGGACACCTCCGACAGTGCCCCGCTCGTGATCCGCCGCCCCACCGTCCACGACGGCGGGGCCATGTGGCGGGTCGCCCGCGACTCCGGGTCGCTGGACCTCAACTCCTCCTACAGCTACCTGCTGCTGGCCGACCACTTCGCCGACACGTGCCGCATCGCACTCCTGGGCGACGACGTCGTCGGCTTCGTGACGGGGTACCGGCTGCCGGCCGACCCCAGCCGCTACTTCCTGTGGCAGGTGGCCGTCGACGCCGCCGCCCGCGGACGGCGCCTGGCCGGACGCCTCGTCGACGCCGTCATCGACGACCTCGACGGTGTCACCTCGCTGACCACCACCGTGACCGAGGACAACCTCGCGTCCCGGGCGGTGTTCCGCCGCTGGGCCGACGAACGCGGCGCCACGCTGGCGGAGACCGACGGCTTCACCACCGAACACTTCCCCGACGGCCACGAGGCCGAACCGCTCCTCGTGATCACGGGGTTCTGAGCACGACGACGACTCCGGGCTGCGCCGGTCCCGCGCGCAGGTGACGACGCAGCCCCCGTTCCACTCGACGCACCCGCGCGCACCACCTCAGAGGAGTGTCCTTCGTGACAACCTTGACCCCCCCGACCGACGCCCAGGCCATGGACGACCCGATGGGCTTCGCCGCCCTGGAGTCCGAGGTCCGGAGCTACTCGCGTGCCTGGCCCGTGGTCTTCGACCGCGCTGTCGGAGCCACCGTCTACGCCGAGGACGGCACCGAGTACCTGGACTTCTTCGCCGGCGCCGGCTCCCTCAACTACGGGCACAACAACCCCGTGCTGAAGAAGGTCCTGCTCGACTACCTCAGCAGCGACCGCATGGTGCACTCCCTCGACATGTTCACCTCGGCCCGCCGGGAGTTCCTCGAGACCTTCCACTCGCTGATCCTGCAGCCGCGCGGGCTCGACCACAAGGTCGTCTTCCCCGGGCCGGGCGGCGCCAACGCCGTCGAGGCGGCGCTCAAGCTCGCCCGCAAGATCACGGGCCGCGAGTCCGTCATCAACTTCACCAACGCGTTCCACGGCATGACGCTCGGTGCGCTGTCCGTCACCGGCAACTCGATGAAGCGCGGCGGCGCGGGCATCCCCCTCGTCCACGCCACGCCGATGCCGTACGACGACTACTTCAACGGTGACGTCGACGACTTCCAGTACTTCAAGCGCCTCCTGGAGGACGGCGGCTCCGGCCTCAACGAGCCCGCCGCCGTCATCGTCGAGACGGTGCAGGGCGAGGGCGGCATCAACGCCGCGCGCGCCGAGTGGCTGCGCGGCCTGGCCGACCTGTGCCGCGAGCACGGCATCCTGCTGATCCTCGACGACATCCAGATGGGCTGCGGACGCACCGGCGGGTTCTTCTCCTTCGAGGAGGCCGGCATCGTGCCCGACATCATCTGCCTGTCGAAGTCGATCTCCGGCTACGGCCTGCCGATGGCGATCACCCTCGTGCGTCCCGAGCTGGACGTGTGGGAGCCCGGCGAGCACAACGGCACGTTCCGAGGGTTCGCCCCGGCGTTCGCCACGGCGTCCGAGGCGATCCGGACCTACTGGTCCGACGACACGCTCGAGAAGGACGTGAAGGCCAAGGGCCTGCTCATCGAGAGCCACTTCAACTCGGTCGTCTCGCGCTTCCCCGAGCGTGAGCTCGTCGCCAAGGGTCGCGGCCTCGCCCGCGGCCTGCAGCTGCCCGACGGCGACCTCGCCGGCCAGGTGACCGAGCACGCGTTCCGTCACGGCCTCCTCGTGGAGACGTCCGGGCCGAACGGTGAGGTCGTCAAGCTGCTGCCCCCGCTGACCATCACCGAGGACGAGCTGCGCCGCGGTCTGGCCATCCTGGACGACGCGTTCGCCGCCGTCCTGGCCTGACCCGCCCGCCGACCCGAACGACCGAGGAGAACCACCCATGATCGTCCGCACCCTCGACGAGATCACCGACACCGACGCCGACGTCAAGAGCGAGAACTGGCGCTCCAAGCGCATCATCCTCGCCAAGGAGGGCGTCGGCTTCTCGGTGCACGAGACCACCCTGTACGCCGGCACCGAGAGCTTCTTCTGGTACGCCAACCACATCGAGGCCGTGTTCATCACGTCCGGCGAGGGCGAGATCGAGGACCTCGCCACCGGTGAGGTGCACCAGCTCGCCCCCGGCTCGCTGTACCTGCTCAACGACCACGACAAGCACAAGGTGCGCCCCCGCACCGACATCACGTGCGTGTGCGTGTTCAACCCGCCGGTCACCGGCCGCGAGGTGCACGACGCCGACGGCGTCTACCCGCTGATCACCGAGCCGGAGCCCGCCACCGCGCAGGCCTGAGACCTCCGTCCCGCGGGAACGACCCTCTCGCGGCGGATCGACCGTCCGTCGATGCCGCCGCCGGAGGGTCGTCGCCGTCTCAGGAGCGTCGCCGTCTCAGGGTGCGGCGTCCGGCAGGTCGTCCAGCCGACGGCGCAGCAGCCGGCGGTCCCCCTCACGGTCGACCAGGTCCAGGGCCGCACGCAGCGCCGACGCCGCCGGAGCCCGTCGGCCCAGCCGGGTGAGCATCTCGGCGCGCACGGCGGGCAGCAGGTGGTAGCCGGCCAGGCGCGGGTCGTCCGCCACGGCGTCCAGCGCCGCCAGCGCCGCGACCGGCCCGGACACCTGCCCGAGGGCCACCGCGCGGTTCAGCGCGACCACGGGTGATCCCGTCATGGCGACCAGCACGTCGTACAGCGCGAGGATCTCGGCCCAGTCGGTCTCCGCGGACCGCGGTGCCCGCGCGTGCAGGGCCGCGATCGCCGCCTGGACCTGGTAGGGGCCGGGCCGGCGCGACGCCAGGGCGTCGTCGAGCAGCCGCAGACCCTCCCGCGTCTCGTCGTCGCGCCACCGCGAGCGGTCCTGCTCCGCCAGCACCACGGCCGCGCCGTCCCGCCCCGTCCGGGCGTCACGCCGGGCGTGCTGGAGCAGCATCAGCGCCAGCAGGCCCTGCGCCTCCGCCTCGTCGGGCAGCAGACGGACCACGAGCCGGGTCAGCCGGACGGCGTCGCCGGCCAGCGCCCGCCGCTCCGCCGCGCCCGCCACGTCGTCGGCGGGTTCCGCCCACGCGTCGTAGCCCTCGGTGAACAGCACGTACAGCACGGTCAGGACGCCCGCGGTGCGGTCCGCGAGGAGCTCCGGGGGCGGCACCCGGAACACGATGCCGGTCCGCCGGATCCGCCGCTTGGCACGCACCAGCCGCTGCGCCATCGTCGCCTCCGGCACGAGGAAGGCGCGCGCGACCTGCGCCGTCGTCATGCCCGTCAACGACCGCAGCGTGAGCGCCACCCGCCCCTCGACCGGGATCGCCGGGTGACAGCAGGTGTACACGAGGCGCAGCAGGTCGCCGTCGGGGTCGTGCGGGTCCCCCGCGAACCCTGACGGCTCCTCGACGAGCGCCGGGTCCTGCGACGGCGTCGTGCGCTCCTCGGCGCGGGACGCCGTCACGACCCGTTCCGCCTCGGTCCGACGACGGCGCAGCACGTCGATCGCGTGCCGCCGCGCCGTCGTCGTCAACCAGGCACCGGGCCGGTCGGGCACGCCGTCCCGGCCCCAGGTGCGCAGCGCGGTCGCGAACGCCTCCTGCGTGCACTCCTCGGCCAGGTCCAGGTCGCCCGTCGAGCGGGCCACCGCGGCGAGGACGCGCGCCCACTCGGTGCGGAACGCGTCCTCGACCGCGGCGGACGTCACGGCGCGCACCCTCGCGGCGCCGGGCGGATCGTCACGCCGTCCCGGCCGGTCCGTCCAGGTCCAGCGGCCAGACCGGACGGAGCTCGATCGCCCCCGCGTGAGCCATCGGGTGCTCGGACGCGACGACGATCGCCGTGTCCAGGTCGGGGGCCTCGATGACGTCGAAACCGCCGATCGCCTCCTTGGCCTCGGCGAACGGCCCGTCGGTGACCAGCACCTTCCCGCTCCGCACCCGCACGCCGACGGCGTCCTCGGGCGGGCGCAGCCGGTCGCCCGCCGAAGCGGTCCCGTCGCCGTAGTAGCGGTCCACCCATCCCTGGATGGAGGGCGCTCCCGCGGCGTCGGCGTCGGTCAGGTCGGGGTCGTCGGGCGTGGACAGCACCAGCATCAGGTAGCGCATGTTCGTCTCCTCAGCGGACTCGGTCGACCGGACGGAGCACGAGGGGGCCGTAGAGCAGCACGTCCGCGGTCTCGATGCCGTCCCCGACACCGTAGCGCCGCTGTGCGACGGCGCGCCGGTGGCGCTCCACCTCCGGGCCTCGGCGCAGGATCGTCTCCAGGAACCTCATGGCCTTCTCCGTCCGGTCGGCGGCGGCCCTGGTGGCCGCTCTCGTCAGCACGACGAACGGCGACGGCGCAGATCGACACCCGGAAGGAACTCATCTCGGCGGCGGCCGGGCGTGCCGTCGCCGGACGTCAGGTGACGAGGTACCCGTCGCGCCGCAGCCGGTCCAGCACGGCGGCGCAGTGCTCGGGCCCCTTGGCCTCGAGCTGGAGCGTCACCAGCACCTCGGACACCTCCAGCGTCGTGTCGGTGCGCCGGTGGTCCACCCGCACGATGTTGCCCTCGGCGGCGGCGATGGTCTCCAGCAGCGAGGCCAGGGCGCCCGGCTCGTCGTCGAGCCGCACCGAGATCTGCAGGTACCGGCCCGCGGCGACCAGACCGTGCTGCACCACCCGCTGGAGCAGCAGCGGGTCGATGTTCCCGCCGGTGAGCACCGGCACGACCGTGCCCGCGAACGCGCCCGGCGCGGCGAGCACCGCGGCCACGGACACCGCGGCGGCCGGCTCCACCACCAGCTTGGCGCGCTCGGCGACCAGGAGCAGCGCCCGGGACATCTGGTCCTCGGTGACGGTCACCACCTCGACGCCGAGCCGGTGCAGCACCTCGAAGGGCACGTCCCCGGGCGTGCCGACGGCGATGCCGTCCGCCATCGTGCCGCTCAGCTTCGCCGACAGGGGCCGACCGGCGGCCAACGACGCCGGGTAGGCGGCCGCGGAGTGCGCCTGGACCCCCACCACCCGCACGTGGGGCGCCGCCTCGGCGAGCACCGTCGCGATGCCGGCCGCCAGCCCGCCGCCCCCGAGCGGCACCACGACCGTCCCGACGTCGGGCACCTGCTCGAGGATCTCCAGCGCGACCGTCCCCTGACCGGCCACCACGTCCACGTGGTCGAACGGGTGGATGAGGGTCTTGCCGGTCCGGGCGACCTCGGCCCGCGCCTCGGCGAGCGCCTCGTCCACGCTGGTGCCGACCTGGCGCACCTCCGCGCCGTACCCCCGCGTCGCGGACAGCTTGGGCACCGAGGCGCCGAGCGGCATGTAGACGAGCGCCGGGATGCCGAGCTGCTGCGCCGCGAGCGCCACCCCCTGGGCGTGGTTGCCGGCCGACGCGGCCACGACACCGCGCTCCTTCTCCTCGGCTCCCAGCCTCGAGAGCCGCGTGTACGCGCCCCGGATCTTGAACGACCCGGCCCGCTGGAGGTTCTCGCACTTCAGCACGACGTCGGTGCCCGCGATCTGCGCCAGCGCACGGAAGCGCTGCACGGGGGTGCGGGTGATGGTGCCGGCCAGCAGGTCTGCGGCGGCCCGCACGTCCGCGAGGGTCACTCGGTCCAGGGGCGTCGGTTCAGTCACGTCGTCCAGTATGGGGGCCGTCGGCAGCGTCCCCGTCGTGGTGCTCGTCGCTCCCGGCGTCCTGCGGGCCCGCGAGCGGTGCGGCGGGCGTGCTCGGGTGACCGCCGCGGTTCGCCCACAGCAGGGTGCCGGGCAGGTCCGCGAAGGTCGGCCGCCGTCTCAGCAGCGGGACGTGGTCGTCCGTGCCGAGCTCGGGGAACTTGTCGTGGCCGTGCAGGTACTGGATGACGGTGTTGAGGACCGCGACGAGCGGCACCGCGAACAGCGCACCGATGATGCCGGCGACGAGGCTTCCGGCGGCCACGACCAGCACCACGGCGACGGGGTGCAGCGAGACGGCGTGCCCCATGAGGAAGGGCTGCAGGATGTGGCTCTCCGCCTGCTGCACGAGCAGCACGATGCCGAGCATGATGAGCGCGGACACCCACCCCTCGGCGACGAGCACGACGAGGCAGGCGATGGCGCCGGTGACGATCGCGCCGAGGATGGGGATGAAGGATCCGACGAACACCAGGATGCCGAGGGAGACGGCCAGCGAGGGCACGAAGAACGCCGCGCCGACGCCGATGCCGATGGCGTCGACCAGCGCCACGAGGATCTGTGTGCGCACGTACGACGAGAGGGTCACCATCCCGCGCCGGCCGGCCTGGTGCACCTTCTCCCGGGAGGACATCGGCAGCAGGTTGACCACCCAGGTCCAGATGGCTCGCCCGTCCTGCAGGAAGAAGATCGTGCAGAAGATGGTGATGACCATGCCGACCAGCACGTGACCGACGGTGGTCGCCGCGCCCAGCGCGCCGGAGATCAGGGTGCTCGACTGCCCGGCGACGAGGTCCTGGGCCTGGTCGGTGAGCTCGTCGAGGCGGACGCCGTCGAGACCGAGCGGGCCCTCGGAGAGCCAGTCGAGGAACTCGTTGAACCCGGCGACGGCCTGGTCCCACAGGTCCTGGAAGCCGTTGACGATCGACTGCCCGGCGAGGGTGACCAGACCGGCGACGAAGGCGATCAGCCCGACGATGGACAGGGCCGTGGCGAGGCCGCGCGGGACCTTCACCCGTTCGAGCGCGCGGCGCATCGGCGCGAGCAGGATCGTCAGGAGCAGGGCGACGGCGACGGGGACGACGATCGTCTTGAGCTGGCCGAGCACCCAGACGAGGCCGGCGACGCCCGCGGCGATGAGCAGCAGCCGCCAGGACCAGGACGCGGCCCCGCGCACGCTCAACGGGACGGTGTCGCCACCGCTGGTTCGGGGGGTGCCGGGAGTGCTCACCCCGTCACCCTAGGACCGGTGAGGAACAAGCGCTCGGCGATGTCCGTGCAGGTCCTGTGCGTGTCCTGGGCGCCACGCGGGTCACGGCAGACCCAGGTCCCGCTTCTGGGGGTGGAACGTGCGCCCCTGCTCCAGCATGGCGGTGAACTTCTCGGCGTTGCGCACCCGCGACTCGGGTCGCTTGAGCGTCACCAGCCGGTGCAGGATGGCGTAGCGGTTCTGCGACGTGAGGTTCCCCCAGGCGGTCGTCGCCCGCGGGCTCGCGGCGAGCGCGACCGTGAGCTCCTCCGGGACCTCGATGGTGGCGGGGCCCGCGTACGCGGCCTCCCAGCGGCCGTCCGCCTTCGCCCGGTCGATCTCCGCCTGCCCGCGCGGACGCATCCGGCCCTCACGCGTCAGCCGCGCCACGAACTCCTGGTTGCGCACCGACCAGATGCTGCGGGGACGCCGCGGGCAGTACCGCTGCAGGGAGGAGTCGGCGTCGCGTCCCAGCGCCTGGGCGTCGATCCAGCCGCTGCACAGCGCCTCGTCCAGCGCGTCGGGACGGAGCAGCGTCGTCGGCGCGTCCGGCCGCCCCTTGCGGGCCACCACGAGCCACACGCCGTCGGGCACGGTGTCCTCGTGCTCGTCGAGCCAGGCACGCCAGGCCGCGGCGTCGGGCAGGACCAGGGGACTCTGCGGCGACGACGTCATGGGACGACCGTAGGCGCCACCCCCGACACCCGCCCGGGCCAGCCCGTGCGCACGCCCGCCGCCCGCGGCAGACTTGCCGCGACCGGCGGGCGGAACTGGGGAGGGTGCATGTCGACGATCGCGCTGTGGGGTCTGATCGTCGCGGGCATCGTGGTCCTCACGCCCGTCGCGGACCGGATCCGGATGCCCCTGCCCGTGCTCCTGACGATCTTCGGCATCGTGCTGCCCCTGCTGCCCGGCACTCCCGCGCTGCACCTGGAGCCCGACCTCATCCTGCCGCTGGTGCTCCCGCCCCTGCTGTTCGCCGCCACCCAGCGCGCGACCGTCCGCGAGTTCCGCGAGCAGGCACGGCCCATCCTCGTCACCGCGGTCGGGCTCACCCTCGCCTCCGCCGCCCTGGTCGCCGTGCTCGCCCACGCCGCCGGCGCCCCGTGGGCGGTCGCGTGGGTCCTCGGTGCGATCGTCTCCCCGCCCGACCCGGTGGCCGCCACCGCCGTCGCCCGTCGCCTGCGGCTGCCCGGACGGGTCGTCACGGTGCTCGAGGGCGAGGGCATGTTCAACGACGCGACCGCGCTGGTGCTCTACCACGTCGCCGTCGCCGCCGTCCTGGCCGGGTCCGTCACCGCCGTGGAGGTCGGGCTCGACCTGCTGCTCGCCGTCGTCGTCGGCGTCGCCGTCGGACTGGCCGGCGGCTGGCTCGGGCACCTGGTCCTCGGTCGCCTGCACGTCCCCGCCGCCGAGACCACCGTGACGATCGCGCTGCCGTTCGCCGCGTACCTCGGCGCCGAGGAGCTCCACGGCTCCGGGGTGCTCGCCGTCCTCACGCTCGGTCTGGTGCTGCGGTCCGTGACGCACGCGTCGGTGACGTCCGGCGGCTGGCTGCTCGGCCGGTCCGTCTGGGAGTACGCCGACTACCTCATCACCGGCGTCGTGTTCGTGCTGATCGGGTTCGAGCTGACGAGCGTGCTCGACGACAACCCCATCACCCAGCAGGCCCTGCCGCTGGCGATCGCCGTCGTGGTGCTGCTGATCGTCGTGCGCTTCGCGTGGATGTTCCCCGCCGTGTGGTGGCTGGAGCGCGGGATGGCGGCCCGCGCCCGCCGGCAGGGGGTGCCCGAGGAGATCGCCGGCATCGGGGCGTTCACCCGGCGCGAGACCGTCGTGATGTCCTGGGCCGGGATGCGCGGCGTCGTCTCGGTCGCGTCCGCGCTCGCGCTGCCGCACGTGATGGACTCGGGCGAGGACTTCACCGACCGGGCCACCCTGGTGTTCGTCGGACTGGTCGTGGTGCTGGCGACGCTCGTGGTGCAGGGCCTCACGCTCGCCCCGGTGGTGCGCCGCCTCGGCGTCGGGTCGACGGCGGACGAGGCGGCCGAGGTCGCCGAGCTGCGCGAGCAGGCCACCCGCGCCGCGCTCGACGCCGTCCGCGGCCGCGACGACGTCCCCGGTCCCGTCCGCGAGGCCGTCGCGCTGCAGTACGAGGGCTACCTCACCGCCCAGCTCGCGCTGTCCGAGGCGCGGCGGGCGGGCGACGACGCCGAGGGCCACTACGGCGAGCAGGTCGACGCCCTGCTGCGCGACGCCGTGGAGGTCGAGCGGGACGTCGTCGTGCGGGCCCGCAACGAGGGCGCGGTCACCGCGCACGTCGCCGACGAGGTGCTGGCCGACGTCGAGGCCCGCGCCGTGCGCGACCTGGACTGACCCGGGCACCGTCAGGACTCCGGGTCGTCCATGATCTCGCGCACCTCCTGCACGCACCGGCACGCGGCCGCCGTCCTCGCCGCCCACACCACCGCCTCGTCCCTCGTGGCCACGTCGACGACGCAGAACCCGCCGACGACGGCCTTCGTCTCCGGGTTCGGACCGGGCCTCACCGTGCCGTCCGTCCCCACCAGCAGGGCCTGCTGCCGCTGCAGCCCGCCGCCGAACACCCACACCCCCGCGGCCTTCGCCTCGCGCGTCACCGCGTGCGCCGCCTCGGCCACGGCGGGAAGGTCCGCGTCCGGTATCGCGTCCATCGATCCGTCGTCGAACGAGATCAGGTACTTCGTCATGACCGTGCTCCTCCCGCCGCGGCGCCGTCGGCCGCTGTCCGTGGCAGGGTGGACGGTCCGGGCGCCCGGAACTCATCCCTGCTCCTTGCTGCCTGGTGTCCGCAGCTCACGACCCCGGGGAAGGGAACACGGTTCGGTCGCCCCGTGTTGCGCATCATGGGTGCCACGAGCACCCGCCCAAGGAGGGAAATGATGATCTTCGAGAACCTGTTCGGCAGCGGCAAGACGACGATGGTCGCCCCGGAGGAGGCGCTGCCCGGTCGGCAGTCGCCTCTGCTGCCCGCCCCGCGCCCGCACACCGTCCTGGGCACGTCCCTGACCGGACCGTGGGAGCCCGGCACGCGCGTGCTCTACCTGGCGATGGGCTGTTTCTGGGGTGCCGAGGAGATCTACTGGCAGGTCCCCGGCGTGGTGAGCACCGCCGTCGGGTACATGGGCGGCACGACGCCGAACCCCACCTACGAGGAGGTGTGCTCGGCACGCACGGGCCACACCGAGACGGCGCTGGTCGCCTACGACCCGTCCGTCGTGTCCGAGGAGGAGCTGCTGCGGATCTTCTGGGAGCGGCACGACCCGACCCAGGGCTACCGCCAGGGCAACGACGTCGGCACCCAGTACCGCTCGGCGGTCTACTGGACGACGCCGGAGCAGGCCGAGGCCGTGCGTGCCACGGCCGAGCGGTACGGCGAGGTGCTGGCCGCCAAGGGCTACGACCCGATCACCACCGACATGGCGTCGGCGGCCGAGGCGGGGCCGTTCTTCTACGCCGAGGACTACCACCAGCAGTATCTGTCCGCGGCCAAGAACCCCCACGGCTACCGCTGCCACGCCACCACCGGGGTGCCGTACCCCGCGTGACCGCGGTCGGGGCTCCGGCCCCGCGGCGTCGGGGCTCACGCATCGTCGGTCGATGCGTGAGCCCCGGACCCGCGGCCGACCGCCTCACCGCCCGACCGCCGACCGACCTGCTGGCCGGCTGCCTGACCGACCGGACGACCGGCATCCCGCGCGGGTGTCACAGGGCGCTGCCACGATCGAGGGGTGCTGCTCGCCGAGCTCGTCCGTGCCCACGCCGCCGTCGCCGCGACGCGCTCGCGCCTGACCAAGCGGGCCGAGCTGGCCGCCGTCCTGCGCGCTGCCGCGGGCTACACCGACCCCGACCGGCCCGACCACGTCGAGCCCGACCAGCCCGACGGTGACCGACCCGACGGCGACGAGGTCGAGATCGTCGCGTCGTACCTCTCCGGGCGGCTGCGCCAGCGCCGCACGGGCGTGGGCTGGCGATCTCTCGCCGACCTGCCGCCCGCTGCCCCCGACGCCTCCCTGACGCCGCGCGACGTCGACGACGCCCTCGAGGCCGCGTCCCACCTGTCCGGCCCGGGCTCGGCCGCCGCACGCACGGCCGCCGTCACCGACCTGTTCGGCCTGGCGACGGCGGACGAGCAGGGCTTCCTGCGCGGCCTGGTCCTGGGCGAGCTGCGCCAGGGCGCCCTGGACTCCCTGCTGCTCGACGCCGTCGCGGACGCCGCCGACGTCCCCGTCGCCCTGGTCCGGCGGGCGGCGATGTTCAGCGCGGAGTCGGGCCCGATCGCCCGCGCCGCGCTCACCGGCGGCGCCGACGCGCTGGAACGGTTCGCCCTGGAGGTCGGGCGCCCGGTGCGGCCCATGCTCGCGTCGTCGGCTCCCGACGTCGCGACCGCCGTCGCCAAGCTGGGCGGTGGCGAGGTGGTCGCCGACGTCAAGCTGGACGGCATCCGCGTGCAGGTGCACAAGCTCCACGACGAGGTGTGGGTACTGACCCGTTCCCTGGACGACGTCACCGCACGTCTGCCGGAGATCGTCGCGCTCGCCCGCTCCCTCGACGTCGGCGTGGCCGTGCTGGACGGCGAGGCTCTCGCGCTGGACGACGCCGGCCGGCCGCGCCCGTTCCAGGAGACGGCGTCCCGCGCGGGCACCCACGACGTCGCAGAGGTCGCCGCGGCGGTCCCGCTCACCGCCCGGTTCTTCGACGTGCTGCACGCCGACGGCGTCGACCTGGTCGACGCGCCCGCCCGCGAGCGCCTCGCCGTCCTGGACCGGATCGTGCCGGCGCACGTGGCGGTTCCCCGCCTGGTCACCGACGACGTCGCCGCGGTCGAGCAGTTCTTCGCCGGGGCGGTCGCCGGGGGCTACGAAGGGCTGGTGGTCAAGGATCCGGCCGCCCCGTACGCGGCCGGTCGCCGGGGCGCCGCCTGGGTGAAGGTGAAGCCGCGCCACACCCTGGACCTGGTGGTCCTCGCCGTCGAGCGCGGTTCCGGTCGCCGCGAGGGCACGCTGTCGAACATCCACCTGGGTGCCCGCGACGGTGACGGGTTCGTGCTCCTGGGCAAGACCTTCAAGGGCATGACCGACGAGATGCTCGCCTGGCAGACCGGGCGGTTCCGCGAGCTCCAGACCGCCGACGACGGCTGGGTGGTCACCGTCCGGCCGGTGCAGGTCGTGGAGATCGCGTTCGACGGCGTGCAGCGCTCCACCCGCTACCCGGGCGGCGTCGCGCTGCGGTTCGCCCGCGTGCTGCGCTACCGCGACGACAAGCCCGCGGCCGAGGCGGACACGATCGACGCCGTCCGCGCCCACCTCGGCTGATCCGGCCGCGACGAGGGTGGCGGGCCTCGTGCAGATCAGCGACGCTTGCCGCGCCCGGACGACCGCCCACCGCCGCGCGGCCGCGCGGGACGGTTCGCCGTCCGGCCGCCGGCACCGCCCTTGCCCGACCCTGCTGCACGCCCGCCGGCGCCCGTGCCCCGCCGTCCGCCCTCGCCGTCGTCGCGCCGCTTGCGGGCCTGCTTCGTCTCGGTGCCGGACGTCGCCTGCGCGCGCCCGCGCGAGCTGTTCGCCGTGCGGCCGCGCACGATGCCGACCATCTCCTCCACGAGCTCGGCGGTGGCGTCCGGCAGCCCGTCGCGCCGCCACACCAGACCCACCGGCGACTCGGGCCCGTCGGCGAGCGGGCGCGAGACCGTGTCCTTGCGGTGGTGCAGCCGCGCGAGCGACATCGGCACCACGACGATCCCCGACCCGTTGGCGGCCCAGGCGACCGCCTCCGCGGTGGACGCCGGGGCCGGCTCCACCAGCGTGCCGGTGCCGTCGTCGTACGCCTCGGGGGCGCGACCCGGCCGGGGGGCGTCCCCGCCGAACAGGACGTCGTCGGCCGGGACCCACAGGACGTCGTCGGCCAGCTCCGACGCCGCGGCCTGCTCGCTCTCCTCGCTGGCGGCGAGCAGGTGGTCGCGCGAGACCACCACGACGGGCACCTCGACGTAGAGCTGGATCGCGTGGAACACGTCCCGGTCCACCGGCAGGCGGCCCAGCGCCGCGTCCACGTCGCCCGCGGCCAGCGCCCCGGCGACGTCCGCCGCCTCCACCTGGACCAGGTCGAGGCGGACGTCGGGCAGCCGCTCCGACCAGGTGCGCGCCCACTTGCCGGGGGTCGCGCCCGGGACGTAGCCGAGCCGGAAGGCGCGCGGCCCGTCCGCCGGGGTGCCGGCGTCGTCCGCCGTGTCGTCGCTCACGCGACCAGGCTACGTGTCGGCGGGGCGACCCACGCGCGTCTACGCTGGGCCCATGGCCGGAACCCCCTTCTCCCAGCAGGTGCTCAAGCCGATGAACGCGGCGAAGAAGCTCGGCGTCCATCTGCCCGCCACGCCGCCGGAGTTCCAGGAGCGGGGCATCACGCGCGCCGAGCTCACGGCGCTCGAGGAGAACCCTCCGCAGTGGCTCGCCGACCTGCGACGCAACGGTCCGCACCCGCGCCCCGTGGTGGCCGGTCGGCTGGGCGTCTCCATCGCCGGGCTGGCGCGCGGCGGCGTCACCGAGCCGCTGACGACCGAGCAGATCAACGAGCTGCGCGACGACCCGCCCGCCTGGCTCGTGCAGGAGCGCGAGACGGCGGCGAAGGTGCGCGCCGAGGACGAGCGGCTCGCCGCGGAGCGCAAGAGCTCCTGACGGGGTGCACGCGGGCCCGCTGGCGGGATCTGTGCGGCAGTTGGTGATCTGTGCGGCAGTCGTGACTGCCGAGTTGATCACAGACTGCCGCGAGGATCACGAACTGCCGCGTTGATCGCCACGTACCGGGCGGGTCAGCGCGTCGGCGGGCGACCCGGCGCACGCTCAGTCGCCGGTGGCGACCCGGTCCGTGTGACCGAGCGACATGTCCGGGGCGACGGCGTCGCGCACCGCCTTCTTCAGCGGCGGGATCTCGGGGAACCCGCCGTGCGTCCTGCGGTCCCACAGCAGCACGGGCTCCTCGCCGGGCGCCCGCACGAGCTCCACCCGGAACACCCCGTCGACGCCCGGGACCAGCGCGACCTCGCCCAACCGCGTACGGAAGGTCTGCAGCAGCTCCTGGGCGACCCAGGCCGCGCGCATCAGCCAGCGGCACTGCGTGCAGTAGGTGATGGTCACACGGGCGTCCGACGACGTGGCTTCGGTCATGCGCCCAGACTACGGTCGTGTCGTGATGCCCCCCGTGCTCCCCGAGTCCGTGACCGCCACGCTGGACCGCCTCGTGCCGTGGCCCGACGACGGCACCCGTGCCGACGGCCCGGTCGCGGTCGACGCCACCGACCGGCTCCTGCTCACCGAGGCGGCGCCGCTGCTCGCCGGCCTCGGGCGGTCACGGGCGGACGACGGCGACCAGGCCGCGGGGGTGGACGACGTCGTCGTGCTCGGGGACCGGTTCGGTGCCCTCACGGTCGGGGCGCTCGCCCTCGGGGCGGCGGGCCTGCGCGGGCACACCGACGCCGTGACCGCCGAATGGGCGATCGCCCGCAACCTCGAGGACTCCGCCGCGACCCTCGGCGTCGGGCGCCCGGTGCGGTCCTTCGGTGCGCTCGGCCCGGAGCTGCTCGCGGGCGCGCGGCTCGTGCTCCTCCAGCTCCCCAAGTCGCTCGCCGAGCTCACCGAGATCGTCGAGGCGGTGGCCCGGTACGCCCACGACGACGTGATCCTGCTGGCCGGAGGCCGTGACAAGCACATGTCCCGCACCATGAACGACGTGCTCGCCGACCGGTTCCGGGAGGTGCGGGCCACGCTGGGCCGCGGCAAGTCACGGGCGCTGGTGGCCTCCGGGGTGCGGCCCGACGCACGTGCGGCGGCGCCGCTCTACCCGGTGACCGAACGGCTGACCGACTCCGAGCTCCTCGCGGCCGCCACGCCGACGTCCGCCGCCCACGGCCCGGACCACGTCGTCGTCGTCGCGCACGGCGCGGCCTTCGCCGGGGCGACGCTCGACCACGGCACGAGGTTCCTGCTGAGCACCGCCGGGCGCTGGCCGGCCGCGTCCCGGGTGCACGACGCCGTCGACCTGGGGTGCGGCACGGGGCTGCTGGCGACCGTGCTGTCGCGGCGCTACCCGGACGCGGTCGTGGTGGCGACGGACCGTTCGGCCGCGGCGGTCACCTCGACCCGCGCGACGCTCGCCGCCAACGACCTGACCGCCGAGGTGCTGCTGGACGACGCCGGCGACGGGCTGGCCGACGCGAGCGCCGACGTCGTGCTCCTCAACCCGCCGTTCCACGACCGCACGGCGGTCAGCACCGACGCCGCGCACCGCATGTTCGCCACCGCGGGCCGGATCCTGCGCCCGGGCGGCGAGCTGTGGTGCGTGTACAACACGCGGCTGCGCTACCGGGGTTCGTTGAGCCGCGCCGTCGGGCCGACGGACCACGTGGCCCAGGACCCGCGCTTCACGGTGACGCGCTCCCGCAAGCCCTGACGCCGACCGGACGGGCGGTGACGGCGGGGCAGGACGCCCCGCCGTCACCGCATGACGCTCAGCTGCTCAGCTGCTCAGGTGCTCAGGTGCTCAGGTGCTCAGGTGCTCAGCGCACGTCGACCACGTCGACGACGAACACGAGCGTCGCACCGCCGGGGATGCCGGCCTGCGGCACGCCGCGCTGGCCGTAGCCGTGCTCGGCGGGGATGGACAGCAGCACCCGGTCGCCCACGTTGCGCCCGACGAGACCCTTGTCCCAGCCGCCGATGACGGCGCCGACACCGATCGGGAAGTCGATGGTCGCCCCGCGGTCGTAGGAGTTGTCGAACACGTCGCCGCCCCAGGTCTGGCCCAGGTAGTTGACGACGATGGTGCGGCCGGCGTCGACCACGGGGCCGGAGCCCTCGGTCAGCACCTGGACCTGCAGGCCGGCGGGGGCCTCGGGCGTGGGGAACGTGATCTCGGGCTTGTCGCCGAACGAGCCGGTGGCGGTGGGGAGCGTGGTCACGGTGTACCTCATCGTGGTCGGGGGGCCGCCGGGCCGTCCCGGCGGCAGTGCGCCGTCCAGCCTACGCGGAGACGGGTACGGGCACCGCGGCGGGCGCCGGCACTGCGGTGGACGTCACGGTGGACGTCACGGTGGACGTGACGGCGGAGATCACGGCGACAGCGCCGCGGCCTTGCGTTCCAGGACGCCGCGCTCGCGATCGTTGCCGCACAGCCGCGCGGCGAGCTCCAGCTCGGCCCGCGCCTCGGCGTCTCGCCCGAGCCGGGCGAGGAGCTCGCCGCGCACGCTCGGCAGCAGGTAGGAGCCGGACAGCACCTCGCGGGCGACCAGGTCGTCCACGATCTCCAGCGCGTCGCCCGCCCCGTGCGCCATCGACACGGCCACCGCCCGGTTCAGCTCCACGACGGGTGACGGCGCCACCTGGCCCAGCGCCTCGTAGAGCAGCACGATCCGCTCCCAGTCGGTCTCCTCGACCGACGGCGCGACGTCGTGCTGCTCGGCGATCGCGGCCTGCAGCCCGTAGGGTCCGAGACCGCGTCCGGCGGCGACGGCGCGCCCGAGCGCGGCCCGCCCGCGCCGGATCGCTGCGATGTCCCACCGGCGCCGGTCCTGGTCCGCGAGCATCACCGGTGCACCGTCGGGCCCGGTGCGCGCTGGGAACCGCGCCGCGGTGAGCTCCAGGAGGGCGAGCAGCCCCGCGACCTCGGGCTCGTCGGGAACCAGGCGGAACAGCACGCGCGCCAGCCGGATCGCCTCGCGCGCCAGGTCGAGGCGGATCCAGTCGCTGCCGCCCGACGCCGTCGACCCCTCGGTGAAGATCACGTACAGCACGTTGAGCACGGAGCCGAGCCGCTCGCTGCGCTCGTCGGCGGGCGGCACCTCGAAGGGGACGCGGGCGGCGGCGAGCGTCTTCTTCGCGCGGGTGATGCGTGCCTGGATCGTGGGCACCGGCACGAGGAACGCCCGCGCGATCTCCTCGCTGGACAGACCGGCGACGACGCGCAGCGTCAGCGCGACGCGCGCCTCCTTGGACAGCACCGGGTGGCAGGCGGTGAAGACCAGCGCGAGGCGGTCGTCCTCGATGCGGTCCGGGTCCCACAGCAGGTCCGGCTCGTCGTGGTCCGACGGCGCCGCCCCGCCGTGCGCCCCTCCCTCGGCGAGCCCGTGGGCGAGGGCGGCGTACCGTGCGTCGCGGCCCGACCGGCGTCGGAAGGCGTCGATGGCCCGACGTCGTCCCGTCGCAAGGAGCCACGCCGTCGGATCGCGGGGGACGCCGTCGCGCGGCCAGGCGACGAGCGCCTCGGCGAGCGCCTCGGAGGCGACGTCCTCGGCGAGCGCGAAGTCGCCCGTGTAGCGGGCGAGCGCACCGACGATGCGTGCGGCGTCGATGCGCCAGACCGCCTCGACGGCGCGGCGTCCGGCGTCGTCCCCGCCTGCGGGGCGGGCGCCGGACGCCGTGGGCCGGTCCTGCTCGGTGTCGTTCACCGGGGGCCGTTCACTCGGTCCCGAGCTCGGCCCGCCACTGCTTCTCCTTGACGATCCACTCGTCGTCGGACGGGAAGTCCTCGGGGCCGTTGACGCGCCGGACCTCCAGCTTGGTGCCCGGCCCGCTCAGCGGCGCCCGGCGGGCCCACTCGACGGCCTCGTCCTTCGAGGCCACGTCCAGGATCCAGAAGCCGTTGAACAGCTCCTTGGTCTCCCCGTACGGGCCGTCGGTGACGACGGGGGTGTCGGTCGAGAAGTCGACGACGGCGCCCTCGGACGCGTCGGCCAACCCCTCCCCCGCCGAGAGCACCCCGGCGTCCATCATCTGCTCGTTGTAGCGCCCCATCGCGGCGATGACCTCCGTGAGGTCCGTCTCGGCGTGGTCGGTGGCGCCCTCGTCGGTCCCGCGCATGATCAGCATGTACTTCGCCATGGTCGCTCCTGGTCGCGTCCGGAAGGTGGTCGGGCCGGCTCAGAGCTGGCCGGTGCGTTCGCGCCAGGCCCGCTCGCGGCGGACGTACTCGTTGTCGGACGGGAACTCGTCGATGGACGGCACGCGCCGGATCTCCGCCTTCATGCCCGGTCCGGCGAGCGGTGCCCTCTTGGCCCAGGCCACGGCGTCGTCCATGGTCGGCACCTGCAGGATCCAGTAGCCGTTGAACAGCTCCTTCGCCTCGCCGTAGGGGCCGTCGGTGACCGTGGGCTCCTCGGTGGAGTAGTCGACGACGACGCCCTTGCTCGCGTCGTCGAGGCCCTCGGCGGACACGAGCACGCCGGCCTCGATGAGCTCGTCGTTGTACCGGCCCATCGTGGTGAGCATCTCGTCGAAGTCCATCCCGGACTCGGCGAACGCCTGCTCGGCCTCAGCGCCGGCACGCATGATCAGCATGTACTTCGCCATGGTGGTTCCCTCCTCGGTGAAGGTCGCCTGCCGACCTCCTCACCCCCAGGTCGAACGGCGGGCGGACGGATCGACACCGTCCGGGGACCATCTTGTCCCGCGACGACGACGGCCGGCCACCCCAGGGGGTGACCGGCCGTCGGGCGGTGGTGCTGTCGCGTCACTCGCGGAAGATCGCGAGCAGCCGCAGGATCTCCAGGTACAGCCAGATGAGGGTGACCATGAGGCCGAACGCGGCCGACCAGGCGAACTTGGCGGGGGCACCGCCCTCGACACCGCGCTTGATGGAGTCGAAGTCCACCATGAGGGACATCGTCGCCAGGATGACGGCGATGATGCCGATGGCGATGCCGAAGCCGCCCTCGCGCAGGCCCCAGCCGGACAGCACGTTGGTCCACAGCAGCACGGCGTTGACGAGGGAGAACAGCAGGTAGCCGACCATGGCGATCAGCAGGAACCGCGTGAACTTGGGCGTGACGCGCACCTTGCCGGAGCTGAACAGCCCCAGCGCGGCGGCGAACACGCACAGCGTGGCGAGCACGGCCTGGCCCACGATGCCGGGGTCGATCGTGTTGTACCAGGCCGAGATCCCGCCGAGGAACAGACCCTGCGCGCCGGCGTACAGCGTGATGAGCACCGGGCTCGGGTTCTTCTTGAAGGCGTTGACCAGGCCGAGCACGAGACCGACGATCATGCCGCCGATCCACAGCAGCGGCATCGTGTCGTAGACGGCCCAGCTGGCGGCCGCGGCGACGACCAGCAGCGCGAACAGGCCGGCCGTCTTCATGATGACGTCGGTGTAGGTCAGGCGCTTGGTGTCGACCGGTGTCGCGGCCGGCGCGTCGTACATGTTCTGCAGCGACGCGGCGTCGGCGGCCTGGGCACCGTAGGCGCCGTACTGCGCCTGCGGTGCCTGCTGCGGCGCGGTGGCGGTGCCTCCGCGGCCGGTGCGGCGAGGCTCGCCGAACACGTTGCTGTTCGAGAAGACGGGGTTGCTCATGAGCTCCTCCTGGTCGCGGCTGCCGGGTGCCCGACGACGGGTCGTCGCGCGGGCAGGGCCGGGTCGCTGGCCGTGGCCATCATTCTAGGCAACGCGCGACGTCGCGCACAGGTTCCCGCACGGCCCCCGCTGTTCGTCACGGCGCGCGTTCGGCACTGCGCCCGTTCGGCACTGCGCCACCGGTGCGGCAGGAAGTTCTGCCGAACCGGGGCGCAGTGCCGAACCGGTGCGAGGTCAGTCCGCCTGGGCCGACGCGGCCTCGGCCGCCTCGCGGTCCTTGCGCTCCAGCTGCTTGCGGTCCTTGCGCTCGTCCCGACGACGACGCCGCTCGGCCTTGCGCTCCTTGCGCCCCTCGACCAGCACGTACAGCACCGGCACGATGAGCAGCGTCAGCAGCGTGGACGAGATGAGGCCGCCGATGACGACCAGCGCCAGCGGCTTCGAGATGAACGCCCCGCCGCCCGTGAGCCCGAAGGCCATCGGGGTGAGCGCGCCGATGGTGGCCAGCGCCGTCATGACGATCGGGCGCAGACGCTTGCGGGCGCCCTCGCGCACCGCCTCGTCGAGGTCCCGTCCGCGCTCGCGGTACTGGTTGATGAGGTCGATGAGCACGATGGCGTTGGACACCACGATGCCGACCAGCATCAGGACACCGATGAGCGCCGGGACCCCCAGCGGGGTGTCGGTGACCAGCAGCGCGATCAGCGCACCGGTCGCCGACAGCGGCACGGACACCAGCAGGATGAGCGGCTGGATCAGCGACTTGAACGTCGCCACCATGATCACGTAGACGATGAGGATCGCGGCGAGCAGCGCGAGCCCGAGGTCGCCGAAGGCTTCCTCCTGGTCGGCGGCGACGCCGCCCACCTCGACGCTGGCGCCCGCCGGGAGCTCCAGGGCGTCGATCGTGGTGGTGACCTCGGCGCTGAGCGTGCCGAGGTCCTGCGCACCCGGGGTCACCGACACCGTCGCGGAACGCTCCCCGCCGACGCGGCTGATGGACGCCGGCGTCTGGGCCTCCTCGACGGACGCGACGTCCGTGAGCGGCACCGTGCCGGTGGCGGTCGGGATCTCGATGTCCTCGATCTCCGCGATCGTCGCCGGCGCCTCGCCGGTCACGACGACGACCTCGACGGGACCGTCACCGAGGTCGACCTCGCCGGCGTTCTGCTCGGGGTTCATCGTCGCGGACACCAGGCCGGAGACCTGCGTCTCGGTCAGGCCCGCCTCGGCGGCGGCCTCGCGGTCGACGCTCACCTGCAGGATGGTCCGCGAGGCGGACAGGTCGTTGCTGACCTCGGCGACGCCGTCCAGCCCGGACACCTCGTCCTGGACCGTCTGGGCCGCGGCGTTCAGGTCGTCGCTGTCGTGCGCACGGATGACCAGGTCGATGGTGGTCGACCCGAAGCCGGAGTCACCGCCGGAGACGCTGACGCCCGTCGTCGGACCGTCGCCCGTGAAGCCCTCGGCGACCTCGCGGACGTCGTCCTGCACGGCGACGCCGTCGGCCTCCTCGTCCAGGGTGATCGAGAAGGTCGCCGACGTCCCGCCGCCGCCGAAGAACGCCGCCTCGGCGGCGTCGCCGGCCCCGACGGACGTCTGGACGGTGGCCACGCCGTCGACGGCCGTGATGGCCTCCTCCAGCGCGGCGGCCGCCTCGTCCTGGGCCTCCAGGGAGGTCTCGTCGGCGAAGGACTGGGTGACCGTGACGGTGTCCTGGCCGGAGTCGCCGATGAAGTTCGTCTCCAGGCGCGGCACCAGCGCGAGGGTGCCCGCGAGGATGCCGACCGCGATGACCACGGCGATCCAGGGGTGGCGCAGCGACGCGGCCAGGCTCGGCACGTACGCCCGCTGCCACAGGCCGCGGCGCTCCTTGTTCTCGGCGGCCTCGCGGATCGCCTCGCCACCGTCGGTGGCGTCCTCGGTGCCCTTCGGGGGCTTGACGAACCAGTACGCGAGCACCGGGACGATCGTCAGGGCGACCACCAGCGAGGCCAGCATCGCGATGGCGACGGTGAAGGCGAACGGCCGGAACAGCTCGCCCGTCATGCCGGAGACGAGCCCGAGCGGCAGGAACACCGCCACGGTGCAGATCGTGGAGGCGGCGATGGCGCCGCCCACCTCCCGCACGGCGGTGAGGATCGCCTCGGACTTGTCCTCGCCGTACGACAGGTGCCGCTTGATGTTCTCGATGACGACGATGGCGTCGTCGACCACGCGACCGATGGAGATCGTCAGCGCGGCCAGGGTGAGGATGTTGAGCGAGTAGCCCGTGGCCTGCATGACCAGGAACGCGGTCGCCAGCGACAGCGGGATGGACACCGCCGAGACGAGCGTGGCCCGCACGGACAGCAGGAACACCAGGATGATGATGATCGCGAAGACGAGGCCCAGGCCGCCCTCGGTGGCCAGCCCCTCGATGGACTCCTCGATGAACGGCGCCTGGTCGAACACGACCGCCGTCTCGATGCCGGCCTCGGCCAGCTCGGCGGAGTTGTCGTCGATGACGTCCTGGACCGCGTGCGACACCTCGACGGTGTTGCCCTGCGGGGTCTTGGTGATGGCGATGCCGAGCGAGGGCTCGCCGTCGAGGCGCGAGTACGACGTCGCCTCGCTGGGCTCGACGCTGATCTCGGCGACGTCGCCGAGCAGGACGGGCTCCGGGACCGCCGGGGGCGCGTTCGCGTCCGGCAGGGCGTCGGTGTCGGTCCCCGCGCCGCCCTCGGCGGCGGACGTCGGGTCCTCGGTGCCGGTCGACGGCACGTCCGCGCCGTCGGGGAGCGTCGCGCCGTCGTCGCCGGTGCCGCCGTCGGCCGTGCCGGCCCCGGTGGGGTCGCCGGTCCCGGCGGTGGCGGTGGGCACGAGCGGGAGGTCCTCGAGGTCCTCGACGCTCTCCAGGCGGGTGCCCGCCTGCAGGGACAGGGTCGCGTCGTCCTCGGTGACGGTGCCGGCCGGCAGCACGACGCCGTAGTCCTGCAGGACCTCGGTGACCTGGGTGAGCTCCAGGCCCTCGGCGGCGAGGTCGGCCGGGTCGACCTCGATCAGGACCTGGTCGGCGACGGCGCCGGTGACGGCCACCGAGCGGACGTCGTCGATCTCCTCGAGCGCGGGGACCAGGACGGTGTCGATGTCGTCGGCGAGCGCGGCGAGGTCGCCGTCGCCCGACGCAGCGAGCTGGATGACGGGCAGGTCGTCCAGAGAGCCGGTGATGACCTGCGGTTCGACGTCCTCGGGGAGCTGCTGCTGCACGCGGGTGACGGCGGTGGTGAGCCGTTGGGTGGCGGCGTCCATGTCGGTGCCGTAGGCGAACTCGACCATGGTGGTCGACAGCCCGGTGGAGGCGGTGGAGCTGATCGACTCCACGCCCTCGACCGCCTGTGCCGCAGCCTCGACCTGTTCGGTGACGTCCTGCTCGACGACCTCGGGCGAGGCGCCCGGGTAGGTCGCGACGACGACCCCGGCGGGGAGCTCGAGGGAGGGGATGAGCTCCTGCTTCAGGGACGTCAGGCTCAGCGCCCCGAAGACGAAGATCCCGACGGTGACCAGTGCGACGACGGCACGGTTCGCCAGGGACAAGCGGGCAAGGCGGAACACGCTCACTCCAGAGGGTGGGGGGAGTGCACGACGGCTCAGTCGTACGGCTTCTCAACGGAGCCTACCGCCGTGCGGTTCCCGTCCGGTACGACGAGGTTCGCGCTCAGAGCCGGGACGCGGCTTCCTCGGGGGTGTTCTCGACGGCGCGGGCGGCGCGGTTCCAGCGTGACCACGTCACGCGCTCGCCGAGCGGTGCGGCCATGCGGTGGGCGGTGAGGAGGAACACGACGGCGCCGACGGCGAGCACGCCGGCGGCGACCCGGTAGGGCACGGTCGCGCCCAGGGGGTGCAGGAGCCCGGCGATGACGGGGGCGGGTGCGGCGAAGCCCCAGCGCACGAGGTTGAAGGCCCCGGTGGTGACGCGGCGGTCGGGGTCGCCGAGGGCGAGGGACAGGTCGGTGAGGACAGCGTTCGCGACGCCCATGAAGACGCCGGCGACGACGAGGACGACGATCGAGCCGGCGGTCGGCAGGCCGAGGGCGAGCAGGACGGTGGTGACAAGGACGCCGCCGACGGCGATGCCGAGGGTCTGCACGGCACCCAGGGCGTGGGCCAGGCGGTGCCCGAGGAGGAGGATGCCGGCGGCGAGCCCGAGTCCCCAGGCGGTGAACACCAGGCCGAGGGGGACGACGTCGAGGCCGAGGAACACCGGCGAGTACCCGAGGATGACGAAGAACACGAAGTTGTAGGTGGCGGTGACGACGGCGAGGGCGAGGAACGCGGGCTTGCGGAAGAGCGCGAAGACCTGCCCGACGTGCAGGGGGCCGGGCTTGTCGACGGGGTCCTTGAGCAGGGTGACGGCGAGCACGAGCGCGACGATCATGAGCAGGCCGCAGGCGAGGAACGGCACGCGCCAGCTGATGCCGCCCAGGAGTCCGCCGAGGAGGGGTCCGACGGCGAACCCGAGACCGACGCAGGTCTCGAAGATGCCGACGACCCACTCGCGGTCGTCGGCCAGGGACACGAGGAGCACCATGGCGGTGGCGAAGAACATGGCGTTGCCGAGTCCCCACACGCCGCGCAGCGCGGCGAGCTGGCCGATGGTGGTGCTGAGCGCGGCCAGGGTGGCGGCGACGGCGACGAGGGTGACGCCGGCCGCGAGGATCTTCTTGTAGCCGAACCTCCCCGTGGCCAGGACGGCGGGGATCATGCCGACGGCCATGACGGCGATGTAGGCGGTGAAGAGCAGCTCGATCTGCCAGGTGGTGGCACCGATCTCCTCGCCGATGATCGGCAGGATCGGGTCGACGACGGCGATGCCGGCGATGGCGAAGAACGCGGTGAGCGCGGTGGCGTAGATCGCGGTCCTGTTCGGTTCGTTGCGGGCGGCTGCCACGGGGTCTCGCTCCTTGATGCACATATTTACCTGCATGATGCAGGTACCTGCCGGTAGAATACACCCGTGATTGATGCCCAGGGAAACGGTCTCGTCGAAGGCGGGGCGGACGACGACGTCCTCGCCCGCCTCGAGCTCGAGCTCGCCCAGCTCCTGCGCCGCGCCGAACGCAGCGGCGCCGCCGCCCGCCGCCGCAGCGGCCTGCACGACCTGGACCGCTCCGGCTACCTCCTGCTCCACACCCTGCACGACGACGGCCCCCAGCACGTCCGGACGCTCGCGGACCGCCTGGGGCTCGACGGCTCGACGGTGACCCGCCAGGTCGCCGCGCTCGAACGGGCGGGCCACGTGGAACGCGCGCGCGACCCGCACGACGGGCGCGCCGTCGTCGTCACCCCCACCCCGGACGGACGCCGCGCGCTCGCCGCACGCCGCGCCGACCGCCGCGAGCTGTACGCCCGGGTGCTGGACGGCTGGTCGGACCGCGACCGCGAACGCCTCGCCACGCTGCTGGCCCGCCTCAACGACGACCTCGACGCGGACAAGCGCGCCCACGGCTGAGCCCGACCGCCCGCCCCGGCGATCCCGACCGGCCCGTGCCTCGCCCGGTCACGGGCGAGGGAGCGCCTCACGGGGCGACGGTGCCGGGCACCCGGACCGGGCGGGGCCGCGAGCTGCCGACCAGCACCCCCGCCACGACCAGCAGCGCACCGGCCAGCTCGGCCGCGGTGACGGACTCCCCCAGCACGATCCACGCCGACGTCATCCCGACCACGGGCACCAGCATCGAGAACGGGGCGACGACGCCCGCGGGGTGGCGGGCCATGAGCCAGGTCCACAGGCCCGACCCGACGACGGTGCCGAGCAGGACGGTGTACGCCAGGCCGACGACGGCCCCGGCCGCCGCGGGGTCGTCGTAGCGGGTCAGCGAAATCCAGATCCGCTCGGGTCCCTCGACCGCCCAGGACACGGCGAGCATGGGCAGCGGCGGCACCACGGACATCCACAGCACGAGGTGGAGCGGGTTGCGCGGCCTGGCGAGCCGGTTGCTGACGTTGCCGATCGCCCAGCCGAACGCGCCGGCGAGGGTCAGCAGGAAGGGCAGCAGCGCGGCGTGCTCCGCGCGCTGCCAGCCGACCGCGGCCAACCCGGCCACCGCGACCAGGATCCCGACCATCTGCCGACCGGAGACCCGTTCCCGCAGGAACGTCGCCCCCAGCACGACCGTGAACGGTCCGGAGGTCTGCAGCACGAGCGAGGCCAGCCCGGCGGGCATCCCCGCGGCCATCCCCCAGTAGAGGAACGCGAACTGCAGCACCCCGAAGCCCAGTCCGTAGCCGACGAGCCACCGCACGGGAACCCCGGGCCACGGGACGAGCAGCACGGTCGGGATCGCGAGGACGGCGAAGCGCAGCGCGACGAGGAACATCGGCGGGTAGTGCGCCAGGGAGGCGTCGATCGCCAGGAAGTTCAGACCCCACAGCAGGGCGACGACGACGGCGAGCAGTCGGTGGCGGATCGGCATGCGGCCATCCTGAGTGCGTCCACCGTGAAGGACAACCAAATTGTTGTTCACCCACCACGTAGGCTGCCTACATGGACGTTCGTCATCTGGAACTGCTGCGCGAGCTCGCCGACCGCGGCAGCGTCGCCGCGGTCGCCGCCGCGACCCGCCGCACGCCGTCCGCCGTCTCCCAGCAGCTGCGCACCGCCCAGCGCGAGATGGGCGCACCGCTCGTGGAGCCCCACGGCCGCGGCCTGCGCCTCACCGACGCCGGGCGCCTCCTCGCCACCGGTGCCGTCGACGTCGCCGCCGCGATCGCCGAGGTGCAGGCCCGCTGGGACGCGTTCCGCGGCGCACCCGCGGGCGTCGTGACGCTCGCGGCCCTGCCCAGCGCCGCCACCTTCCTGCTGCCGCTCGTCGAGCAGGACCTCGCCGGCACCGGTGTGGAGCTCCACCTGGCCGACGTCGACCTCGCCGAGGCCGAGTTCGGGGCGCTCACCGCCGACCACGACGTCGTCGTCGCCCACAGCCTCACCAGCGTGCGGCCCCGCGGGACCGACGGGCTCGACGTCGTCCACCTCACCGACGAACCCCTCGACGTCGCGATGTCACCGCGGCACCCGCTCGCCGCGCACACCACCGTGAGCGCCGGCGACGTCGCCGGCGAGGCCTGGGTCGGCGTGCCGCGCGGCTACCCGTTCGACACCGTCCTGCGCGGCATCGAGCAGGCCACCGGCGCCCAGCTCGACGTGCGCCAGCGGATCGTGGACAACCGTCTCGTGGAGGCGCTCGTCGCCGCGGGCGACCGGATCGCCGTCCTGCCCCGCTTCACCACGCCCACGGGCGACCGGCTCACCCTGCGCCCGCTGACAGGGGTTCGCGCCGTCCGGCACGTGTCCGCCGTGCTGCGTCCCGACCGGGCCCGCCGGCGCGCCGTGCAGCGGGTGCTCGACGCGCTGCGTCGTGCCGCCGACGACGTCGCGCGCCGGCACGACGCAGGGTGAACAGCGCGGGATGAACAGCGCCGGGTCAACAGCGCCGGACGCACGCGGCCCCGAGCGGGTGACGTCCGTCGCTGTGCCCCCGCCCGGGTTCGAACCGGGACTGTGCCGGGTTTAAGCCGGCTGCCTCTGCCAGTTGGGCTACGGGGGCGAACGGCCGGGAACGCGAAGAGCGGCCCGGATCGGCAGATTCGATCTCGTTCGGCACCCAAGGTACCGACCAAGGTCGGAACTACCGAGCCGGACCGCTCGGACGGCTCGTGCGAGCTCAGCCGCGCTCGGCCTTCGCGGCCGACGCCTCCGCCTTCTGCTCGACCTTGTCCCCCACGGGCTTCGGCGGGACCGACGCCTTGCGGAACTCGTCGCGCGGGTCGTGCAGCGAACCCAGCGACACGATCTCGCGGCCCATGAGGAACTGGCCGATCCAGCCGACCAGGATGCGCAGCTTGCGGTTGCCGGTCGGCATCGCCATCACGTGGTAGCTGCGGTGCGCCAGCCACGCCAGCGGACCGCGCAGCTTGACGAAGCCGAACAGCTCCGCGACGCCCTTGTACAGTCCCAGCGACGCCACGACGCCCACGCTCTTGTGCTTGTACTCCACCGGCTGCTCACCCTTGAAGGTGGCGATGAGGTTGTCGGCGAGCTGGTTGGCCTCGCGGATCGCGTGCTGCGCGTTCGGCGGGCAGAACGAGCCGGGGTTGAGCAGGTCCGGCACGGCGGCGCAGTCGCCCGCGGCCCAGGCGTCCGGCACGATCGTGCCGTTCTCGTCCTCGACCTGCAGGGTCGCCCGGACGGTGACACGGCCCATGCGGTCGAACGGCAGGTCGGAGTTCTCCTTGATGACCGGGTTGGCCTTGACGCCCGCCGTCCACACGATCGTCTCGGTGTCGAACTCGACGCCCGTGGAGGTCACGACGTGCCCGTCCACGCAGGAGGACAGGAACGTGTTGAGGTGGAACTCGATGCCGCGCTTCTTCATCTCCTCCAGGGCCCACAGGCCCATGGGCTCGGAGACCTCCGGCAGGATCCGCCCGGCACCCTCGATCATGACGAACCGCAGGTCCGACTCCTCGATCGTCGGGTAGTTGCGGGTCGCGTAGCGCGCCATGTCCTCGATCTCGGCCAGCGCCTCGATGCCGGCGAACCCGCCGCCCACGAACGTGAACGTGAGCATCCGGCGGCGCATGTCGGCGTCCCACGTGGACGACGCGACGTCCATGCGGTTCAGGACGTGGTTGCGCACCGCGATGGCTTCCTCGACGTTCTTGAAGCCGATGCCCTCCTCCGCCAGCCCCGGGATGGGCAGCGTGCGCGAGACGGAGCCCAGACCGATCACGACGTGGTCGTAGGAGACCTCGTAGTCGAGGCCCTCCTCCGGCGAGATCGTGATCTTCTTGTCACCGTGGGCGATGTTGACGACCTTGCCCTGGAGCACGTCGATGCCCTTGAGCGCGATGCGGTGCGGCGCCACGACGTCGCGCGCGTCGATCGACCCGGCACCCGCCTCCGGCAGGAACGGGGCGTACGTCATGTACGGGCGGGGGTCGACGACGACGATCGCCGCCTCCCGCTTGCCGAGCTTCTTGCGCAGGCGACGCGCCACGTACAGGCCGACGGAACCACCGCCGAGCACCACGACGCGAGGCACCTTGCGCGGGCGCGAGGTGGTCTCCACCACGCTCAGGGCAGAGTTGTCCGAAGACAGATCGTTCTGAGGCATACCCACAGTCTACGACCGTACGCCGGTGCCCCTTCCCGCGCGCCCTGGAACGGGCCTTCTGCGCCCTGCCCGGCCAGGCCGCGGGTCAGTCGGCGAGGGACAGCGCGATGCCGTCCAGGATGTCGCTCTCGCTCGTGACGACCTGCGTGAGCTCGCCGCCGGTGGCCGCGACCGCGTCGCGCACCCGCTGCACCACCTGTGCCCACACCAGCGCCCCGGCACCGATGACGTCGGCACGGCCCGGGTGCATGAAGCCCAGCGCGAGGCGCTGCTCACGGGTGCGCACCAGGAGGTCGTCGCACGCCGTGAGGACCTCGCCCACCGACAGCACGGTGCCGTTGACGGCCTCGCGGCGGTAGGCGGGCAGGCCGAGCGCGTGCGCGGTCACGGTCGTGACCGAGCCGGCCAGCCCCACGAGCGTCGCCGTGCGGCCGAGCGGGACGACGGCGGACGCCGCGTCGAGCGCCGCCGTCACGTCCGCGCGGGCCTGCTCGACCTCGTGCGCGGTGGGCGGGTCGGAACGCAGGTGCCTCTCGGTGAGCCGCACCGAGCCGACGTCCATCGAGATCGCTGCCTCCGGCGTCGTCGTGCCCAGGACGAGCTCCGTGGAGCCGCCGCCGAGGTCCACCACCAGGTAGGGGCCGGGGTGCGCGGACGCCGAGCCGCTCGTCGCGCCGCGGAACGACAGCAGCGCCTCCTCCTGCCCGGTGACGACCTCCGGGTCGACGCCGAGCGCGGCGCGCACACCCGTGACGAACTCGTCCCGGTTGCGGGCGTCACGGGTGGCCGACGTCGCCACGAACCGCACGCGGGTCGCGCCCAGCTCGCCGGCGACCGTCGCGTACTCGCGGGTGGCGGCCAGGGTGCGGGCGAGCGCCTCGGGCGCCAGCTCGCCCGTGCGGTCGACGCCCTGGCCGAGGCGCACGATCTCCATGCGGCGGTCGAGCTCGGACAGGGTGCCGTCGTCCGCGACGTCGGCCACCAGGAGACGGATCGAGTTGGTGCCGCAGTCGATCGCGGCCACACGGGTGCTGCTCATCACCACCGCACCCTCTCACCCGGCGCCGACACGTGCGACCCGCATCCACCGGGCCGGGGCCCGCCCGGCCCGGGCCGGACCACGATCAGCGGTCAGCAGTCAGCAGTCAGCAGTCAGCAGTCAGCACGAGCAGCGGTCAGCACGAGCAGCGGTCGGGACGCCACTGGTCGCGCACCCGCTCCAGCGCCTCGTCGCCCAGCGGGTTCACGCCGGGGCCGGCGGCGAGCGCGTGCCCCACGAGCACGTGGAGGCACTTCACCCGCGTGGGCATTCCTCCCGCCGAGATCCCCTCGATCTCGGCGACGTCGCCCAGCTCCGCGCGACGGGCGAGGTAGTGCTCGTGCGCGGCGGCGTACGCGGCGGCGAGCTCGGCGTCCTGCCCGAGCCGCTCGGTCATCTCCTTCATCACACCCTCGGCCTCGAGCCGCGACGCGGCCGCGACCGCGCCGGGGTGCGTGAGGTAGTAGGTGGTCGGGAACGGCGTGCCGTCGGGCAGGCGCGGCGCGGTGCGCACCACGAGCGGGCGTCCGCACACGCACCGGGCGGCGATCCCGACGACGCCGCGCGGGGTGCGGTCGAGCTGTTCCGCCAGCACCTCGAGGTCGTGCGCGGTCACGGCGGTCGGGTCGGCACCGGGGCCGGTGGTCGTCCCGGGCTCGGAGGTGGCACCGGGTTCAGGTGTCTGGGAGGTCACCGCCCCATTGTCCCCGACGTCGGCGCGCCGCCCCCGCCGCGCACGTGTCGGACCCGTCACCCGCCGGGCGAGGACTCCGGGTCGCCGCTCGGGTCGGGGTCGCCGCCGGGGCCAGGGCTGCTGGGGTCGGGGCTGCTGGGGTCGGGGCTGCTCGGGTCGGCCGTCGGATCCTCGTCGACGGCAGCCCGGTCGGTCACCTGCACGGACTCCCACATCGCCTGGTACCAGGGCGCTCCCGTCGTGGCCGATCCCGTCACCTGGCCCGGGACGGCCGCCTCCGGGGCGGGCGCGCCCTCGATCTCCTCGGCGTCGACCACCCGCCACGCGGTGTCCCCCGGCAGCACGTAGTTGAGCCGGCTGCGCGCCTGCTGCACCACGTACGACCGGTCGTCCCACCGTTCGAGCTCGTTGCGCAGCTCGTCCCGCTCCGCCGTGCTCGCGTCGAGCTCGGCCTGCAGCTGGTCGAGCTGGGCGCGCTGCTGGACCGCTCCGCGCACCGTGGGCAGCAGCAGCACGAACGACAGCAGCAGGACGACGGCGAGCACCAGCAGGCGGACGGTGAGCACCTCGGGCAGCACCAGACCGAGCCGGCTGCGGCGACGTTCGTCACGGGACGGGCCCGCCGGACGCCGGGCACCGGCGGGCTTGCCGGGAGTCGCCGTCGTGGAGCCGCCGCGCTTGGTCGCCCCCGTGGCCCGGGTCCGGCCACCGCGTCCTGCCCCGGACGACGACGGACGCGTCGTCGGCCTCGCTGCAGGACGGCGGGACTTCGGGGCGGCAGGACGACGGGACGGCACGCCTCGATTCTGCCGAACGCGCGCGCCCGGGCCGGGGACCGTCGTCGGCGCGCCTGGGAGCCGCTGCCGGGCGCACCGGCGAGCGCGACGACAAGCACGACGACAAGCACGACGGCGAGCACGACGGCGAGCACGACGGCGAGCACGACGGCGAGCACGACGACATGCACGGCCCGGGCACGACGACGGCCGGCCACCCCGCAGGGGTGACCGGCCGTCGCGCAGACCGGGTGCTGCCTCGTCAGAGGCGGCGGTCAGGCCTGGAAGCGCGGGAACGCCGAACGACCGGCGTAACGGCCGGCGTCGTCCAGGGCCTCCTCGATGCGCAGGAGCTGGTTGTACTTGTTGATGCGCTCGCCACGGGCCGGGGCACCGGTCTTGATCTGGCCGGCGTTGGTGGCCACCGACAGGTCGGCGATCGTGGTGTCCTCGGTCTCGCCGGAGCGGTGCGAGGTCATCGTGGTGAAGCCGTTGCGCTGCGCGAGCGTGACCGCGTCCAGCGTCTCGGTGAGCGTGCCGATCTGGTTGAGCTTGACCAGCAGCGAGTTCGCGGACTTCTCCTCGATGCCCCGGGCGAGGCGCTCGGGGTTGGTGACGAACAGGTCGTCGCCGACGACCTGCACCTTGTCGCCGACCTCGGAGACGAACTGCGTCCAGGCGCCCCACTCGTCCTCGGACAGCGGGTCCTCGATGGACACGATCGGGTAGTTGTCGACCATGGACTCGTAGAGCTTGATCATGTCCTCGGTCGAGTGCACCTCGCCGTTCTTGAAGTGGTACGCGCCGTCCTTGAAGAACTCGGTGGCGGCGACGTCCATCGCGATGGCGATGTCGGTGCCCGGCGTGAAGCCGGCCTTCTGGATGGCCTCGAGGATGAGGTCCAGCGCGGCCACGTTCGAGGGCAGGTCGGGGGCGAAGCCGCCCTCGTCACCGAGACCGGTGGAGAAGCCCTTCGACTTCAGCACGCCCTTGAGGGCGTGGTAGACCTCGGTGCCCGAGCGCAGCGCCTCCTTGAAGGTCGACGCGCCGACCGGGGCGATCATGAACTCCTGGAAGTCGACGGTCGAGTCCGCGTGGGACCCGCCGTTGAGGATGTTCATCATCGGCACGGGCAGGACGTGCGCGTTCGGGCCGCCCACGTAGCGGAACAGGTCCAGGCCCGCGCTCTTCGAGGCGGCCTTCGCCACCGCGAGGGACACGCCCAGGATCGCGTTCGCGCCGAGCTTGCCCTTGTTCGGGGTGCCGTCGAGCTCGATGAGCGCCTGGTCGATGAGGCGCTGCTCCTCGGCGTCGTAACCGATCAGCTCGGGCGCGATGTCGTCGATGACGGCGTTGACCGCACCTTCGACTCCCTTGCCCAGGTAACGACCCTTGTCGCCGTCACGGCGCTCGACGGCCTCGAACGCGCCGGTGGAGGCGCCCGACGGGACCGCGGCACGGGCGAAGGTGCCGTCGTCGAGGGCGATCTCCACCTCCACGGTGGGGTTTCCGCGAGAGTCCAGGATCTCGCGCGCGCCAACGGCTTCGATGCTTGCCACGGATGCTCCTTCTGACAGGGCTCGCAGGCTGTCGCTGCCGTGCTCGGCGCACAAGCGCCCGGGCAGCCGAAGCCCGCGACGATGGAGGGTTGACGCCCCCCAGCGTAGCCCCGTCGGCGACCGCGCGCGCCAGGTCCCACCTGTCGGTCGTGCCGGGTGCGACCCGGGGCGCGCTCGCTATCGTGAGTGCGGTGGACGGCTTCTGGGACTTCGTCGGCTCCTACTGGTGGCTCGTCTTCCCGCTGGGCGGGATCGTCGGGGGCTGGTTCCGGGGTGCGCGCAAGTGGGACGAGAAGCGCCGTCGGGACAAGATCGAGCTCTACCGGCTCAAGTACGCCGACAAGGCGGCCCGGGTGGAGGCCGCCGAGGCCCTGACCAGCGAGATCGACCGCACCGTCGCCGAGCACGACGAGACGCTGCGCCGCTGGCTCGACTACGAGCTCGACGCGGTGAAGATCCTCGAGTACCCCGTCATGACGGACATGCGCGAGCAGGTCACCGTCGACTTCCACCGGGCGCGCCGCGACGCCGACGGGCTGCGCCCCGACGACCTGGAGGAGCTGCGCGACCCGCGGCGGCTCGACCGCTACCGCGACGCCGTCCGCGAGCTGCAGACCCGGTTCGACGTCGCCGAGCGCGAGGCCCGACGGCGGCGGGCGTCGTCGCTGACGGACGACGAGCGGCGCGCCGTCGACCGCGCCAAGAAGCTGCTGGCGGTCGCGGACGACGACGGCGCCTCCCAGGTCGAGCGGCAGACGGCCTACCGGCGCGCCACCAAGGAGCTCGAGGGGATCATCGTGCTGCCCGACGCCGCCACCGACGCGATCGAGCAGCGCATCGCCGGTGCGATCGAGCGGGCGGACTGACACCGCCCGCCCGGCTTTCACAGGATCGTCACAGGTGGGCGGCAGGTTCCCGCCAGGTCCGAGCCCTACCTTCCGGAGCACCGGACGCGACGCGCGCCGGTTCGTCCCCGGGCCGTCGGCCCGCCCAGAAGGAGTGGCATGTTCCTCACCTACCTGCGCCGCGAGCTGCGGCACCGTCGCAAGCAGACCGCCGTGGTCGCCGTCGGGCTCGCCGTCGCGATCGCGCTGGTCATGGTCGTCTCCTCGGTGTCCGCCGGCGTACGCGACGCCCAGGGCGCCGTCCTGGAGTCCGTCTACGGCGTCGGCACCGACGTCACCGTCACCCAGGCGGGCGCGCCCGGCGGTGGCGGCGGACCCGGCCGGTTCGAGTTCGACGCCGAGTCCGGCGACGCCGACGCCGAAGGCACCCGGTCCCTGGACCAGGCACAGCTCTCCGTCGAGCGCGGGAGCGCCTCGTTCGACGACACCGCGCTGACGACCGTCGAGGACGTCGAGCACGTCACCGACGCCGCCGCCACCCTGACCCTGTCGAGCACGTCGTTCAGCGGCGAGATGCCCGACTTCGAGGCCCTGCAGGAGCAGCGCGAAGCCGGTGGCGGGCCCGGCGGCCAGGACGGCGACACCCCCCGCACGGGCGGCGCCGACGGTGCGGGCGGCAGCGCGTTCGAGATCGACTCGTTCACCGTCACGGGCGTCGACCCGTCGGCCGCAGCCGTCGGACCCCTGACGACCATCGAGGTCGTCGACGGTCGCAGCCTGGCCGCCGACGACACCGGTGCCGCCGTCCTGGACGCCACCTACGCCGAGACCGCCGAGCTCGCCGTCGGCGACACGGTGTCCGTGGGCGGCACCGACCTGGAGGTCGTCGGCACCGTGGCGTCCACCACCGGCGAGGGCGTCGCCACCGCGTCCGACGTGTACATCCCGCTCGCGCAGGCCCAGGAGCTCGCCGACCTGGCCGGCCAGGTCACCGACGTCTTCGTCGCGGTGGACTCCGCGGACAACGTCGACGCCGTCGCCGCCGCCGTCGCCGCCGACCTGCCCGACGCCTCGGTCAGCACCCAGGCGGACCTCGCCGGGGACGTCACCGGCTCGCTGTCCACCGCCTCCGACCTGGTCGGCAAGCTCGGCACCTGGCTCAGCCTCGTCGTGCTCGCCGCCGCGTTCGGGCTGGCGATCCTGTTCACCGTGTCGGGCGTGAACCGGCGCACCCGCGAGCTCGGCACCCTCAAGGCCATCGGCTGGTCGAAGAGCCGCGTCGTCGGCCAGGTGTCCGGGGAGTCCGTCGCCCAGGGCCTCATCGGCGGCGTCGCCGGGATCGTGCTCGGCGGGATCGCCGTCGCCGCGATCAACCTCGCCGGCATCACGCTCAGCGGCAGCTCCGGCGGCGGGGTCAGCCTCGGCGGGCCCGGCTCGCGGGGCGGCGGCCAGGGTCAGGTCGCCGGCGGCGGCCAGGTCCCCGGCGGTGGCGGTGGGGGCGGCGGCCCGTTCGGCCAGGCGGCCGACGCCGCGACCAGCGCCGTCGACGTCGTCCTGCAGGCGCCGGTGACCGTGTGGGTCGTCGTCGCGGCCGTCGGCCTGGCCGTCCTCGGCGGCCTGCTCGCCGGCGTGGTCGGCGGATGGCGCGCCGCACGCCTGCGTCCCGCCGAAGCCCTCCGTTCCCTCGCCTGAAAGGCAGCCCCACCATGTACCAGCTCACGGACGTCACCAAGACGTACACCGGCAAGCGCACCGTCCACGCCCTGCAGTCCGTCGACCTCGAGATCGGCGACGGCGAGCTCGTCGCCGTCCAGGGCCCCACCGGGGGCGGGAAGTCCACCCTGCTGCAGATGCTCGGCGGGCTCGACCGTCCGACGTCGGGCAGCGTGCGGCTCGCCGGTGACGACCTCGCCCGGCTGGGCGACGGCGCGCTGACGAAGGCGCGCGCCCAGCGCATCGGGTTCGTGTTCCAGCACTACAACCTCATCCCCACCCTGACGGCCGCCGAGAACGTCGCCACCGCCCTGGTGCCCGCGAAGGTGCCCGCGGCCGAACGGGACCGGCGCGCGCTCGAGGCGCTCGCCTCGGTGGGCCTCGCCGAGCGCGCCGACCACCTGCCCGGCGAGCTGTCCGGCGGCCAGCAGCAGCGCGTCGCCATCGCCCGGGCCCTCGTCAAGGAGCCGCAGGTGCTCCTTGCCGACGAACCGACGGGCAACCTCGACGAGTCCACCCGCGACGAGATCGTCGAGCTCCTCGAAGGGCTGTGGAAGGAGCAGGGGCTGACCATCGTCCTGGTCACCCACGACTCCGCCGTCGCACGGCGCGCCCAGCGACGGCTGCGGATCGCCGGCGGGAAGGTCACGGAGGCGGCCTGACGTCGCCGTCGTCGACCATGCCCTCCGGACCGTCGACCATGCCCTGATGGCCCGTCCCGCTGCCGGGACGGGCCATCAGGGCATGGTCGGCGGGTGGGGGGTGGCCGGTCGGCGGGTGGGGGGCCGGGTCAGCGGGAGCCGAGGGCGACCTGAGCGGCGGCCAGGCGCGCGACCGGCACGCGGTACGGCGAGCAGGAGACGTAGTCCAGCCCGATCTCGTGGAACAGGGCGATCGAGGCCGGGTCGCCGCCGTGCTCCCCGCACACCCCGGTCTTCAGGCCCGGCGTCGTCGAGCGGCCCTTGCGGACCCCGATCCGCACGAGCTCGCCCACGCCGTCGACGTCGACGCTCGCGAACGGGTTCGCCGGCACGATCCCGGCGTCCACGTACGTGTGCAGGAACGACCCCTCGGCGTCGTCCCGGGAGATGCCGACCGTCGTCTGCGTGAGGTCGTTCGTGCCGAACGAGAAGAAGTCGGCGTGCTCGGCGATCGCGTCGGCCACGAGCGCCGCCCGGGGCAGCTCGATCATCGTGCCGACGGTGTGCGGCAGGTCGCCGCCGTCCGCACCGACCTCCTCGGCCCACGTCGTCTCGACGACGTCGCGCATGCGGCGCAGCTCCTCGGCGAACCCGACGAGCGGCACCATGATCTCGACGCGGGGGTCCAGACCGTCGGCCCGCACGGCGCGCGCGGCCCGGGCGATCGCGCGCACCTGCATCTGCGCGATCTCGGGGAACAGCAGCGCGAGCCGGACGCCGCGCGTGCCGAGCATCGGGTTCGCCTCGCTGAGCCGCTTGACGTGAGCGAGCAGCGTCCGCGCGTCCTCGAGCTCCGCGCCGCCCGTGCCCGCGTCCTCCAGGCGCTGCACCAGCAGGGACTGCTCGACCAGGTCGGGCAGGAACTCGTGCAGCGGCGGGTCGATGAGCCGGATCGTCACCGGCAGCCCGCTCATGGCCGTGAACAGCTCCGTGAAGTCCGCCTGCTGCATGGGCAGGAGACGGTCCAGGGCGGCGGCACGCTCGTCGGGCTTCTCGGCGAGGATCATCGCCTGCACCACCGGCAGCCGGTCGGCGTCCATGAACATGTGCTCCGTGCGGCACAGGCCGATGCCCTCGGCACCGAGCTCGCGGGCCTTGGCGGCGTCGGCGCCCGTGTCGGCGTTGGCGCGCACGCCGAGCCGACGCACCTCGTCCGCCCAGCCGAGCACCTCGGTGAAGTCGTCGGTGATCTGCGGCGGCACCAGGTCCAGCGCACCGGCGAAGACCTCGCCCGTGGAGCCGTCGATCGTGATGGTGTCGCCCTCGGTCAGGGCCGTCTGCCCGATCGTCAGGGTGCGCGCCTCGACGTCGATGCGCAGGTCTCCCGCACCGGCGACGCACGGACGGCCCATGCCGCGCGCGACCACGGCGGCGTGCGACGTCATGCCGCCGTGCGACGTGAGCACGCCCTGCGCCGCGATGACGCCGTGGATGTCGTCCGGCGTCGTCTCCCACCGCACGAGCACCACGGCCTCCCCCGCCTCCCCGCGCTCGGCCGCGGTGTCGGCGTCGAACACGACCTGGCCCACCCCCGCACCCGGTGAGGCGTTGAGCCCGCGGGTCAGCGGGGAGGTGCCGTGGTCGGGGTCCAGGCCGGGGTGCAGGAGCTGGTCGAGCTGTGCGGGCTCGATGCGCAGCAGCGCGGTCTCCCGGTCGATGACGCCCTCGGCGACCAGGTCGCGGGCGACCTTCAGCGCGGCGGCGGCCGTGCGCTTGCCGGTGCGGGTCTGCAGCAGGTAGAGCTTGCCGTCGTCGACGGTGAACTCGATGTCCTGCATGTCGCCGTAGTGGTGCTCGAGGCGGTCCATCGTGTCGAGCAGCTCGCGGTAGGCGTCGGGGAGCACCTGCTCCATCTCGGCCAGGGGCCGCGGGGTGCGGATCCCTGCGACGACGTCCTCGCCCTGGGCGTTCACGAGGAACTCCCCGTACAGCTCCTTGGCGCCCGTGGACGGGTCGCGGGTGAAGCAGACGCCCGTGGCGGACGTGTCGCCCCGGTTGCCGAACACCATCTGCATGACGTTCACGGCGGTGCCCAGGTCGTCCGGGATGCCGTTCGCCCGGCGGTACACCCCCGCACGCGGGGTGTCCCAGGAGGAGAACACCGCCTGGACGGCCCGGCGGAGCTGTTCGCGCGGGTCGGTGGGCAGCTCCTCGCCCGTGTGATGACGGGCCACCGTGCGGAACGTCGCGACCAGCTCGGTGAGGTCGTCGACCGTGAGACCCGTGTCCTCGGTGATGCCGCGCCGGTTCTTCAGCGCCGCGATCTCGTCGGAGAACGCGTGCGCCGGCACACCCTCGACGACCTCGCCGTACATCTGCAGGAACCGGCGGTAGCAGTCCCAGGCGAAGCGCGGGTTTCCGGACTCCTCGGCGAGCCCGACGACGGACTCCTCGGAGATCCCCAGGTTGAGGATGGTGTCCATCATGCCCGGCATGGACACCACGGCCCCCGAGCGCACCGACACCAGCAGGGGGCGTCGCGCGGCGCCCAGGCGCCGGCCGGTGCGCTCCTCGAACGCGTCCAGGTGGGCCTCGATCTCCGTCCACAGACCGTCGGGCCAGCGCCCGCCGTCCTGCATCGCGGCGACGCACGCCTGCGTCGTCACCGTGAAGCCGTCGGGCACGGGCACGCCGACACGGATCATCTCTGCGACGCCGGCCCCCTTGCCGCCGAGGAGCGGCTTCATCTCGGCGCTGCCCTCGGCGAGGTCGTACACCATCCGGTGCGCCGCGGTGCGGGGGTCGGGGCCGGGGGTGCCCTCGGGCACGGGTCCGGTGGTGGGCTGCGGGGTGGGCTGCGGGGTGGGGGCCTGGTCGCTCATGGCTCGTGCGTCTCCGTCTCGGCTGCTGGCGGATCGGGTGTCGTCGGCAGATCGAAGTGCTTGTCGAGGACTGTATGGGCCCGACGCCGCGCTGTCACCAGGTCGATGATGCGACCTGCCGCCTCCTCCAGGGCGAGAGACGTCGTATCCAGCACCGGGCAGCCGAGCCTCCGCTGGACCGTCGCGATCTCGTCGAGCTCGTCGTAGATGCGCGCGAGGTCGGCGTAACCGCCGAGCCGGCCGCCGTCCGCGGCACCCGCACCCATGAGGTCGACCCGTCGTCGCCGGATGGCGAGCAGGCGCTCCGGGTCGATCGTCAGCCCCACGATCTTCCAGCCGGCGACACGGAACAGCTCCGGTGGCGGGGCGACGTCGGCGACGAGCGGGATGTTCGCCGTGCGGTAGCCGAGGTAGCCCAGGTACATCGACAACGGCGTCTTGCCGGTGCGCGAGGCGCCCGTCAGCACGATCTGGGCCTCGTGCAGGCTCTCGTCGCTGACGTGGCCGTCGTCGTTCGCGATGGCGAACTCCATCGCGTGGATGCGCTCGAAGTAGTCGGCCGCCAGCCCGACCGGCTGCACCAGCCGGGTCGGCGCGGCGCCCGTGCGCGCGGTGACGGCGTCCAGCCCGGGGGTGAGCAGGTCGGCGCACGGGATGCCGAGCTCGGCGCACCGCTGCAGCACCTGACCGTGCAGCACCTCGTCCACCACGGTGCAGAACACGACCGCCGGGGCGGGGTCGGCGCGCAACTGCTCGACCACCTCGTCGAGCCCTTCCTGGCTGTGCAGGCGCGGGTGGCGCACGACGGCGACGTCGTGGTCCGGGTACTGGGGCAGGACCGCGCGGGCCACGCGCGCGCCGGTGTCCCCCGTCGAGTCCGCGACGACGTGGATGACGACCCGCTCCGGCGTGCCCATGCCGGTCAGGTTAGACCGACGCCCTCGTCGCCGCGTCCGCGCGGGATCCTGATGAGTCCTGATAGGTCCTGACGAGCCCTGATGAGCCCGCGAAGCCGGAGCGAGTCAGTTGATCGCGGGACGGCGGGCGATCGGCCGGCGGTCGGAAGGTCTGTCTTGTGGCGATGTTCGGTCTGCCGGATCGTCGACGCCTCAACGGGTCCCAGTCACGCTCAGCGTGAATGTCGTGCTCAGCGTGATGGCGTATCGCGCAGCGCACGCGAGTCCCGCGAACCTGACACCCCGAAAATAGCGACTCCATGACCTCGTCGGAGATCTTCGGCGACCTCGTCGGAGAGCTCGTCGGCCTTGACGCGCACCCCTCAGGGGTTGACGGACCCCAGCAGGTCGGAGCACGCCGCGACGTCGCCGCCCTGACACTGTTCGCCGAGGTCGCCGAGCTGGCCGAGGTCGCCCAGCGCCCCGGCCAGGTCACCGAGCCCGTCGAGCGACAGGTCGCCCGGAGACCAGTCGCCGGTCAACGACCCGAGGGCGAGGTCGGGCAGCGTGATCTCGGTCTGCGACAGCTCGTTGGCACGGTCGATGCCCGCCTCGATGTCCTCACCGTAGGCGTTCCAGAAGGCCATCGCCCCGATGACGGCAGCAGTCGTGACGACCACCTGGAGGACGCCGAGCACCGTGCCCGTCGTCGCCAGGCCACGCCCACGGGTGCCCCGACGCTCGGCCCGGTCGCGCCCGATGCCGCCCAGGATGATCGCGAGGATCCCGACCAGCGGCACGACGATGCCGACGATCCCCGCGACCAGGGACGCGACCGCCGTCGGTTCGGTCCCGGGACGCGCCGGAGCAGGACGGACGGCCGGAGCAGGACGGACGACGGGAGCAGAGCCGACGACGGGCGCAGGACGGGCCCGCACGGGCACCGGAGCCTGCCGCGCGGCGGACTGCGACTGCGGAAGCGGTCGCGGGGGCGACGCCACCGGGACCGACGCCACCGGGACCGACGCCACCGGAACAGAGGGAGGCGCGGGCGCCGGGTCCCACGCCGGCATCACACGGGTGGCATCGAGAGGCGGCGGAGCCGGGGGCCCGGGACGGAGCACCTGCGTCGCGTCGTGCGCGGGCACCACCCGGGTGGGCTCGACGGGTGGCGGGTACCCGGGCGGCTGGCTCATGTTCCTCCTGGCTGGGACGGCGTCGCCGATGCTACCGACCTGCGCGGTGGTGCCGGAACGGCCCGGGCCGACCGTGCTCGATACCCGTACGGGATCGTCACGAGACCCTCCCTCCTGCGCATCGCCGCAGGTGGGAGGGCCTCGACCACGGTCGGGCGCGGCACAGCCGCTACTTGCGCACCTCCACCGGTTCGGCGGTGACGGTGACGTCGTCCAACCCGCGGGCGTGCGCGGTGACCTCGACGGTCAGCTCGTGCCCGCGGTCGGCCCGGGTGACCAGGTAGGTGGACCCGGTGACGGACCGCAGCGCCGAGGGGTCCCCCTGGCCGTGCAGCACCTGGAGCGCCACCTGGACGAGCCGCACCAGGTCGGTCCCCGTGCCGTTCGTGCGTGCCACCGGCTCGCCGTCGCGCAACCACCGGTAGTTGTGGCGCACACGCTCTCCGTCGGGCGTGGTCCACTCGCCGGGATCGACGACGAGGACGGCTCCCGGGGCGGTCCCGCGCCGGGGGTCCGGCTGGACCGTGGGCGCGACGGTGTTGACCAGCCCCTCGGGCTCGGGCTCCGGCTCGGCGGCGACGAGCTCGACCACGCCCCAGCGGTCGGTGTACTGGTAGCCGGTCCCCGTGGGGTCGGCCCACGTGGTGATGCCCGTCCGGGTGCCGTCGGTCGCGTCGTTGACCTGGAGGTCCAGGCCGTGGAACGTCCCCGCTCCCCCGAGACCGACCAGCGTCACCGACGCCTCGACGAGGTAGCCGTCGTCGGTCCGGGCCGTGGCGGACCGCAGACGGTCCGCCTGCGTGTCAGGGTCGCCCGTGCCGAACGACACCTCGTTCTCCGCGCTGATGCGGATCTGGGCGTCGTCCGCCTCGTAGCCGCCGTTCTTCGCGTTGCCCGCGTCGAGGAAGATCTCGACCGAGTCCTGGACCCACGGGTCCGAGGCGCTGACGTCGACGCTCGGGTCGGCCACCTCCGCCAGCACGTACAGCGTGTCGCCCTCCCACAGGGTCCGCACGGTCGCCTCGGCACCGTCCTGGCCCTGCAGCTGCTTGGCCGTGGTGATCGCCTCGACGTCGTCCCAGACGCCGTCGATCTCGCCGTCGACGGTCGGGGCCGTCGACGTCTCGGCGACCCGGGTGAAGCTCAGCTCCTCGACGAGGGTGAGCGTGCCCGTCGCGCCCGGGCTGTTCCAGCCCGTCGTCTCGCCGTCGTCCGTGACCCGGACGTCGAGCGCGAGGGTGTCGCCCTCGGCCGCGGCGTCCAGCGGAAGGTGCGCCACGACGTCGTACCCGGCGTCCGTCGCCGTCACCTCCGCGGCGACGTCGCCCGACGTCGACCCGTCCCGTCCGAGGGTCGCGACCGCACCGGCGAGCTCGAGGGCGACGGCGTCGTCGGCGTCCGGCGAGTCGTCGTCCACCTCGACGTACACCGTGCGGTGGTCGGGAGCCCAGCGGGACTGGAACCGTGCCACCGTCTCGCCCGCGGCGGCCACGGGGTGCAGGGGCAGGCGGTCCCACCGGGGCGAGTCCGCCGCCCCGCCGTCCAGAGGCACGTCACCGGCGAACACGTCCGCGCTGCGCTGCTGGGGCGGCAGGTCGCCGTCCACGATGCCGTGGTAGGCGGGCTTGGCCTGGTAGGCGTCGTCGAAGACGAGCGGCGCACCGGCGTCGGCGCGCCACGACCGTCCGTCCGTCAGGCCCCACACCGTCACGGAGAACAAGGACTCGCCGTGGTCGCGGAAGACGCCGAACGCGTCCCGGAACCAGTAGCCCTGCTCGACGAGGTTCGCCTCCGTCTCCGGCGTGCCGACGGTGACGTCGAGCTCGGTGACCGCCTGGGTGACCGGGAGGTCCTCGAAGCGCTCGATCGCCGCCTCCAGCGCGGCCACCGGCATCGCGAGCGACACGTGGAACTGGTGACCCACGCCGTCGACCGGCACGCCACGCTCCAGCAGCCGCTCCACCAGCGCCCGGTAGCGGTTCTGCTTGTCCACCTGCTCGGTGTTGTAGTCGTTGATGAACAGCGCCACCGGGCGGTCGGAGCCGTCGGCGGCGTAGACGTCGTTGAACGCGGAGTCGGCGTACTCGAAGGACAGGTCGACGAACTCCTCGCCGAGGATCCGGTACCACTCGCTGCGACGCATCCCGTCGTCCGTCGCGCCGTCGGACACGACCTCGTTGACGACGTCGAACGCGGTGACCGGGTTACCGGCGCCGAACTCGCCGTAGCGCTCCGCGAGCGAGGCGGCGACGGCGAAGACGTGCGTGCGCAACCGGTCGCGCAGGACCTGCTTGTCCTCGGCGGAGGTGGTCAGCGGCGTGCCGGCGTCGTCGGTGAAGAACCAGTCCGGCGTCTGGGAGTGCCAGGTCAGCACGTGGCCGTAGACGTCCAGGTCGTTCGCGGCGGCGAAGTCCATGAGCGCGAGCGCCTCGGGGTGGGGGCGGAACGTGCGGTCGTCGTCGTACCAGGCCTCCGGCTTCATGTGGTTCTCGGGCGTGATCTGGCCGAAGTGGCGCAGCAGCAGGTCGGCGGCGGCACCGGTGGTCTCCCGGGAGTCGATCGCGACGCCGGCCCCGAACGGCACGGTCTCCTGGATCGGCGTGAGGTCCTGCACGACGGCGGGCTCGGGCACGGTGATCGCGACGTCGTCGACGAGCAGGTCGCTCGTGTTGGCGCCGTTGTAGTCGGTCTCCAGGTACAGGAACGACTCGTCGGCGGCGGGGGCCTGGAACGTGGCGGTGGCCTCGGTCCAGCCGTCCGCGGTGACGTCCGTCCACTGGGCGAGCGTCGAGTAGGTGGTGGCGCCCTCGACCGTCGAGGCGAGGGACAACCAGACGGAGTCGGTGTCCTGGCCCGGAGCGAACCGCACCTGGGCGGAGACCTCGTAGCGCACGCCCGGCGCCAGGACGTCGGTGACGTCGCGGCCGATGCCGTCGCCCTGGCTGTCCCGGTCGGTGACCATCGCCGACTGCGTGCCGGAGACGGCGTCGTCGGTGGTGATCCCCACCGTGGGCGGGGTGTCGTCGCCGCTGCGCGGCCCCCAGCCGTCGAGGCCGTCCTCGAAGTCGGTGCTCAGCACCGGACCCGTCACCGGGGGCGTGCCCACGGGCGTCGTGAACTCCCAGCCGTCGGCGAGCGCCTCGGTGACGACCGTGCGCGTGGCCGCCAGCGACCCGGCACGCTCGCCGCCGCCGTCGTGCACGAGCACCAGCTCGCCGTCGGTGAGGGCGGCGCGCAGGTTGTCGGTCAGCGTGGCCTCGTCCTGCGTCTCCCAGTCGGCGATCGTGTTCGTCACGGCCAGCGGCTGCATGCCGAGCTTCACGGCCACCTGCGGCGTCGCACCCCAGGACCCGTTGGGTGCCCGCCAGAAGGGCACCTTCGCGTCCGGGTCGCCGAGGGCGTCGCGGATGACGTCGAGGTTCGCGACCATGTCGGCCTGCGCCACCTCCGGCGTGGCCGAGCCCATGTCGGCGTAGCCGGTGGAGTGGTTGCACAGGACGTGCCCGTCCGCCACGATGCGTCGCAGGATCTCCGCGCCGCCGTCGGCCTGGACGTTCTGCCCGATGACGCAGAACGTGGCCCGCAGGTGGTTCTCCGCGAGGAAGTCCAGGAGCGCCGGCGTCGTGCCCGGGTTCGGGCCGTCGTCGAACGTGAGCGCGGCGACGGGGACGTCGGCGCTGCTGCCCGCCTGCGCGGCGACGACGGGCGTGGCGGTCGGCGCCACGGCACCGCCGGGCACGAACCCGTCGGGAAGATCGGTGCCGAGCTCCTGGCCCGACACGACGACGTCGTCCACGAGGAGGTCGGGGTGCTCGCCACCGACCGCGGCGGCCTCCAGGTAGAGCTGTGCACCCGTGAGTCCCTCGGGCATCGTGTAGGTCCCGCCGACCTGCACCCAGTCGTCGGCGGACGCCGTCACCTCGCCGCCGACCCAGGTGTAGGCGTCACCGTCGGCGGACGTCTCCTGGACGGTGAAGTGGACGCCGGTGGTGGCGGTCGCGTCGGCGGGCAGCTTGACCCACGCCTCCACCTGGTAGACGCCGCCCGGCACGAAGACGCCCGCCACCGACGTCGCCGGGCCGTTCCAGCTGCCCGTCCGGCCGGTGACGCTCAGCGCGCCCGCGCCGGTGCGGGCGTCGTCGACGATCGCGAGCGTGACCGGCCCGCGCGGGCCCCACGGCTCGTACGACGTCTCGAAGTCGTTGGAGAGGACGACGGCGTCCGCCGCCCACGCCCCCGCCGATCCTGCGACGAGGGCGCCACCCGTGCCCGCCGTCGCCAGTACGGCCGCTGTCGCGCCGGCCACCGTCCTTGAGAACCTGTGCCTCATCGTCGCTCCCTCGCGAGTCCGCCGACGGCGCCGGTGCCGCAGCGCGGGCACGTGCGATGCCCGTGGTGACGAGGCTAGGAGGGGTTCGAAAACGTTGTCAACGAATCAGGCGAAGGTTGCGACGACGAAAGGTTTCGGTCGGCGCGAGCTCGCCCACCCGCTCAGCGCGCCGCGGTCCCCACCGACGCGGCCGCCGCCACCTCGCCCAGGACCACGGCGTCGATCAGCTGCTTCGCCCAGGCCAGCAGCGCCGCACCCCGCAGCGGCTTGCCTCCGATGCGCGCCGTCGTCGGGAACGGCACCAGGACCGCCCGGATGCCCGGCTTGAGGATCGTGCCCGGGTAGAGCCGCTTGAGGCGGAGCTGGGCGGACTCCGCCAGGTCCACCGGCGCGAACCGGATGTGGCGGCCCTGCGCGGTGATGTCCGTCAGGCCGGCGCGCCGGGCATGGTTGCGGAACGTCGCCACGTCGAACAGCGCCTCCGTCGGCTCCGGCAGCTTGCCGTACCGGTCGAGCAGCTCGTCGCGGATCTCCGCGAGCGCCGCGTCGTCGTGGGCCGAGGCGATCTTCTTGTACGCCTCCAGCCGCAGCCGCTCGGTGGCGATGTACGTCTCGGGAAGGTGCGCGTCCACGGGCAGCTCGATGGTGACCTCGGGCTCCTCGGCCTCGCCGTCGCCCTTGAACGCCCGCACCGCCTCGCCGACCATGCGCACGTACAGGTCGAACCCGACGCCCGCGATGTGACCCGACTGCTCGCCGCCGAGCAGATTGCCCGCACCACGGATCTCCAGGTCCTTCATGGCGATCTGCATGCCGGCCCCGAGGTCGGTGTGCGCGGCCATCGTGGCGAGCCGGTCGTGCGCCGTCTCCGTCAGGGGACGTTCCGGCGGGTACAGGAAGTAGGCGTAGGCGCGCTCGCGGCCACGACCCACCCGGCCGCGCAGCTGGTGCAGCTGGGACAGCCCGAACGTGTCCGCCCGTTCCAGGATGAGGGTGTTCGCGTTCGAGATGTCCAGGCCCGTCTCGACGATGGTGGTGCACACCAGCACGTCGAGCTCCTTCTCCCAGAAGCCGCGGATCACCTGGTCGAGCTGGCTCTCGGACATCTTGCCGTGGGCGACACCGACGCGGGCCTCGGGCACGAGCTCGCGCAGCCGGGCCGCCGTCCGGTCGATCGTCTCCACCTTGTTGTGGATGTAGAAGACCTGGCCCTCGCGCAGCAGCTCGCGCCGGATCGAGGCGCCGATCTGCTTCTCCTCGTAGGCGCCCACGTAGGTGAGGACGGGGTGTCGCTCCTCCGGAGGGGTGGCCAGCGTCGACATCTCCCGGATGCCCGTGACCGCCATCTCCAGCGTGCGCGGGATCGGCGTCGCGGACATCGCGAGCACGTCCACGTTGGTGCGCAGCTGCTTGAGGGTCTCCTTGTGCTCGACGCCGAACCGCTGCTCCTCGTCGACGATCACCAGCCCCAGGTCCTTGAACCGCACCGCACCCGTGATGAGGCGGTGGGTGCCGATGACGACGTCGACCTTGCCGGTGCGCAACCCGTCGATCGTGTCCTCGGACTCCTTGGCGGACTGGAACCGCGACAGGGCGCGCACCGTCACAGGGAACCCCGCGTACCGCTCGGAGAACGTGTCGAAGTGCTGCTGCACGAGCAGGGTCGTCGGGACCAGGACGGCGACCTGCTTGCCGTCCTGCACGGCCTTGAACGCCGCCCGGATCGCGATCTCCGTCTTGCCGTAGCCGACGTCGCCGCAGATCAGCCGGTCCATCGGCATGGTCTTCTCCATGTCCGCCTTGACCTCGTCGATGGTGACGAGCTGGTCCGGGGTCTCGACGTAGGCGAAGGCGTCCTCCAGCTCGCGCTGCCACGGCGTGTCCGGCCCGAACGCGTGCCCCTCGGTGGCCATGCGCGCCGAGTACAGCCGGATCAGCTCGCTCGCGATCTCCCGGACGTGCTTGCGGGCGCGCGCCTTGGTGTTCTTCCAGTCCGCGCCGCCCATCTTCGACAGCGACGGCGACTCCCCGCCCGTGTACTTCGTGACCTGGTCGAGCTGGTCCATCGGCACGAACAGCCGGTCACCCGGCTGGCCCCGCTTGGACGACGCGTACTCGATGACCAGGTACTCGCGCGTCGCGGCGTTCGCGCCCGCACCGAGGGTGCGCTGCACCATCTCCTCGAAACGCCCCACCCCGTGCTGCTCGTGCACGACGAAGTCGCCCGCCTTGAGCTGCAGCGGGTCGACGACGTTGCGACGCCGGGACGGCATCTTGCGCATGTCGCGCGTGGACGATCCCTGCCGGCCCGTCAGGTCGGACTCGCTGAAGACGGCGAGCCGGAGCTCGGGGGCGACGAACCCCTTGCCGACCAGCGCCGGCACCACGTGCACGACGCCGCCCTCGGGCTCGGCAGCCAGATCGATGGACAGCCGCGCGGCGGTGTCCACCGCGCCGAGCTGCTCGACCATGCGCTTCGCCGGGCCGGGCCCCTCCGTGGTCAGCACCAGGCGCCAGCCCGCGCGCTGCAGACCCTTGACGTCGTCCAGCGCCCGGGCCACGTCACCGCGGTACGACTCCACGTCACGGGCGGCGATCGTGATCGTCGTGCCGTGGTCCGACGTCGTCACCGGTCCGAGGTCCGCCACGTCGGCCGCGTCAGGCGCGTCGGCCGCGTCGGCCGCGTCGGCCGGGCCGGCCGCGTCGGCCGGGCCGGTGGCCTCAGGGCCGGTCGCCTCCAGGGAGAACGAGGACAGCGTCCACCAGCCCAGCCCGCGCCGAGCGGCGACGTCGCGGGTGTCGGCGAACGTCGCGAAGGACGCCGCCGACAGGTCGATCGGGCTGTCCGCACCGGCCACGGCGCTCGTCCACGCCGCGGCGAGGAACTCCTCCGTCGTGGCCACCAGGTCGTGGGCACGACGCCGCACCCGCTCCGGCTCGTCGAGCACCAGCAGGGCGTCGTCCGGCACCAGGTCCAGGACCGGCACCATCCGGTCCACCAGCACCGGAGCGAGGGACTCCATGCCCTCCACGGCGATGCCCGCGGCGAGCTTGTCGAGCAGGTCCGTGGCCCCCGGAAGATCCTCGACCAGGTCGGCCGCCCGCTGCCGCACCGCGTCCGTCAGCAGGATCTCCCGGCACGGCGGCGCCCACAGCCCGTGCTCCGCGATCTCCAGCGAACGCTGGTCGGCGACGGAGAACCAGCGGATCTCGCTGACCTCGTCGCCCCAGAACTCGATGCGCAGCGGGTGGTCCTCCGTCGGGGGGAACACGTCGAGGATGCCGCCGCGCACCGCGAACTCACCCCGCCGCTCCACCATGTCGACCCGGGAGTACGCCGCGGCCACCAGCCGGTCGCCCACGTCGGTGAGGTCCGCCGTGTCACCCGCGTCCAGCGCCACCGGCACCAGCTCGCCCAGGCCCTCCACCACGGGCTGCAGCAGCGCCCGCACCGGCATCACGAGGATGCGGATCTCGCCCGCCTGGCCCGCCGCAGCCGTGGGGTGCGCCAGACGGCGGAACACCGCCAGCCGCTTCGCGACCGTGTCCGCCCGCGGGCTCAACCGCTCGTGCGGCAACGTCTCCCACGCCGGCAGCACCGCGACGTCGTCGCCGCGGTCGTCCGGCAGGTAGGCACGCAGGGACGCCGCCAGCTCGTCGGCGTCACGCCCCGTCGCCGCGACGACGACCAGAGGCCGCTGCTGCGCCGCCACCGCCAGGAGCGGAGGGCGCACGCCCTTCGGGCCGACGACGTCGACCTCTCCCCCGCTCGGGACGGCCTCCAGGGCGGCGGCCGCGCCGGGGTCGGCAAGGAGGGCGGGGACGATGCCGGTGAGGTTCATGCGGGATCCTTGTTCGCTGCGGGACGGACGCGCAGGGCACGACGACGGGCCCACCTCGCCCTGGGACGGGCGTGCGGGCTTGCCCTCCCAGGGTACGCCGCGGCCGGGACCGGGCCGCTCCGCGCAGGGCTGCTGCGATCGGGCGCACCTCAAGGGCCCGCGGCCGAAATCACCCGGTGGGCGATGAGTCGGCAGTGATTGAATGACCGGTGAGCACCAGGCCCTCCGCACGGAACGCCCCCTGCAGATGAACACCGTGCCTCGTCCCCAGGGAGTCGATCACCATGCAGGCAGCGCGCACCCTCCTGGTGGCGGCGACAGGCGGCCACCTCGAGGAGCTGTACCGGATCCACCGGCGCTTCTCGCCGCCCAGTGGTTCCATGACCTGGGTGACTCATGACGATCCCCAGTCCCGGTCCCTTCTCGCCGGAGAAGTCGTTGAGCACGTCGACTACGTCCCGCCGCGCGGCTACTCCGCCCTCCTGCGGATCCTTCCCCAGGCAAACCGCATCGTGCGTGACGGACGATTCGACCGGGTCGTCTCGACAGGAGCAGGGATCGCCCTGCCCTTCTTCCTCGCAGCGCGCGCCCGAGGCGTCCCCTGTCACTACATCGAGAGCGCCGCCCGTGCGGACGGACCGAGCCTGACGGGCAGCCTGGCCTCCCGGATCCCCGGGACCCGTCTGTACAGCCAGTACCAGAGCTGGGCTGGGTCGCGGTGGAGCTATCGAGGCTCCCTCTTCGACGACTTCGACGTCACCGAAGCTCCTGATGGACCGGTGCGGCGTGTGGTGGTGACCCTGGGCACGATGCGCACGTTCGAGTTCGGGCGACTCGTCGACCGCCTCGTGACGGTGCTGCCCGAGGTCGTGGAACCCGGCGCCGAGATCCTCTGGCAGCTCGGCGCGACGTCGAGCCGACCACCGTTCGGGGACGTCCGGACCGGAGTGCCCCACGCCGAGCTGCGGTCCGCAATCGCCGCCGCCGATCTCGTCGTGACCCACGCAGGAATCGGCTCTGCGCTCACGGCGCTGGAGCTCGGCCGGCGCCCCGTCCTCGTCCCGCGCCTCAGCAGCCACGACGAGCACGTCGACGACCACCAGCTCATGATCGCGGACGAGCTGGGCGAACGCGGCCTCGCCGTCTCCGTCGGGGCGGACCTGTTGGAAGCGGGGGACCTTCGTCGTGCGGTACGCGGGCGTGTCGCCACCGAGGCCCGGCCGAGCTCCTTCACGCTGGTCGACTGAAGCCCTGATCACGGCGACATTCACCCGGGCTGCGCGGCGTGTCACCACGGCTCCCACGTACCCTTGACCAAGGCGCCGCCGACTGCCGGTGCCAGGAAGGCTGCGCCATGAGCATGATGAGGACCGATGCTGACGTCGAGCTCGCCGACTACGGCGAGATCATCCGACGCCGGTGGGTCTTCCTCGTGCTCGGACTCGTGGTCGGACTCTGCGTCGCCGCGATCGCGGCCGAGCTGATCCCGAAGACCTACACCTCCACGGCCTCGGTTCTCGTCCAGTCCACTGGCGAGGACGCCTCCGTCGAGGGCGGCCGCACCTCCGGGGACCTCAATCTCGACACCGAGGCGCAGCTGGTGACGTCCACCGTCGTGTCCAGCCTCGCGATGGAGTCGATGGACGACCCGATCGAGACCGATCCCCGCTTGCTGGCGCGCCATGTCATGGTCACCGTGCCGGCCAACACCTCGGTGCTGGACATCTCGTTCTCCGCCGGCACCGCCGCCGACGCCCAGGCCGGGGCCTCGGCCTTCGCCGACGCCTACCTGACCAACCGGCTGGCCGGTGCCGAGAGCCGCCGCACGGCCAACAGCGAAGCGATCGAGTCACAGGTCGCCGCGCTGCAGGAGGAGCTGAAGAAGCAGACCACACTGATCGACAAGCTGCCCGCAGACTCGGACGAACGAGAGTTCGAGACGTCGCAGCGCGACCTGCTCGTCAGTCAGATCGCCACGCTCAACGGACAGCTGATCAGCCTCGCCGCCACCGACCTGCAGGCGGGGAAGATCATCACCGAGGCGCAGCTGCCGACGGAACCCTCGAGCCCGAACGTGACGATCCTCGCCGTCAGCGGCCTGCTCGGCGGCCTGCTCGCGGGTCTGCTCGCAGCGGTTCTCGTGGACCGCGCCGACCGTCGTGTCCGAGGACGTCGTGACCTCGACAGGGTCGGCCTGGAGACTCTCGCGGCGGCCGTGGACCTGCCGAACCCGGAGCTCTCCTGGCTCGGCGCCGGGACGAACCCCGACTCGTTGCACCAGGTCCGCAACGCGCTCCTGGCACGCATGCACCGCGATCGCAGCGTCCTCGTCGCAGGCATGTCCGCGGACTCCACCGGATCAGCGCTGGCTCTCCACCTCGCCGCGACCTTTGCGCGCAGCGGCGTCGAGACCCTCCTCGTCTCGGCGAACTCGTCCGCGTTCGCAGTCAGCGACGTGTTCGACCGTGGCGACAGCGCGAGCCTCTCAGACGTCCTGCTCGGCAAGGCTGACGAGGTCGACGCCATCTTCGAGGTCCCGGACGTCCCGCACCTGCGCGCCGTGGCGGCGAGCGCGGACGGACGCATCTATTCGGAGCTGCTGCAGAGCGGTCGTGCACGATCGGTGATCACAGCCCTGGCCGAGCACGCCGAGGTGACGGTCGTCGACGTCGCCCCGACCAGCGTCAACGCGGACGCCCAGTCCCTCGCCACGCTGGGTCCCGGTGTGCTCCTGGTGGCGACGTCGCGGCGGACCACCCGTCCGGAAGCCGCCGACGCCCTGGACCAGCTCCGTCACGTCTCGGCCACCGTGCTCGGCTCGGTGGTGGCGAACATGCACAGCCGACGCGACGACGTGCGCCACGGCAGGGCTCCCGAGGGCCGATCACGCCCACCGCACCGTGCCACCGGCCCTGCCCACCAACGACCGTCGTCGGGAGCCTCCGCCGACGACGCCGACGAACCCGGTGAGACGCCGGGGGGCACGAGCGACAAGACCGACCCCAGCGATCGTGACAGCGACCTGCTGGGCACGGCCAAGACCACCTGACCATGACGGGGCCCCAGCCCGTCGCTCCGCAGACCGAGGGCAGCGTCGACATCCGCGAGAGTGGCGAACCGCGGGCTCGATGGCTCCGAGGACCGGCTTGGCCACTCGTCGTCCTGCTCGCAGGATTCCCGGTCTTCTGGGCGCTCGGGCTCTCCGAGTTCGCCGTGCCGGTCATGGCCGTTCCCATGGCGGTGATCCTGTACCGCCGACGCCCGCTGAAGTTTCCCCGCGGGTTCCTGATCTGGGGCGTCTTCCTGATCTGGACCCTGGCGGGCGTGCTGCTCCTCGGCATCGATCCTGCCGGATACGTCGACGGCAGCGCTTCGGGCCGCCTGATCGCGTTCGGAGTTCGTGAGCTCTCCTACTTCTCGGTCACGATCGTCATGCTCTTCGTCGGGAACCTCACCGAGGAGGAGCTCCCCACCCGTCGTCTGGTCCGCCTGCTCGGTGTCTTCTTCGCCTGGGTCGTCGCCGGCGGTCTGCTCGGACTCCTCGCCCCGCACTTTCACTTCACCTCCCCGTTCGAGATGGTCCTCCCCCACTCGATCAGGAGCGACGACTACGTGCAGAATCTCGTTCATCCGCGCGCTTCCCAGGTGCAGTCGGTCTTCGCCGCGGAGACGCCCCGACCGTCCGCCCCGTTCGCCTACACCAACGAATGGGGCTTCACGATCACGCTCCTGGGGGTGTGGGCGGTCGTCGCGTGGTACTTCCTCCCCGGGGCCAAGGCTCGGATCCGACCCACTCTCCTGGTCCTGACCGGCATCGTCATCCTGATCTACTCGTTGAACCGGGCCGCGTGGATCGGGGTCGCCGTCGCGGTCGTCTACGTCGCGATCGTGCTCGCCCTCCGCGGCCGCCTGGTCCTGGTGGTCTCCATGCTCCTGATCGGTTCGCTGGGCATGGGAGCACTGCTCGCGACGCCGCTCGGCGCGGTGGTCGAGCAGCGGCTGGAGAACGGCAAGAGCGACGACATCCGGACCTTCACCACGGAGAAGGCGTTCGAGCTCGTCACCGTCTCGCCCATGGTCGGCCTGGGTTCGACACGCTCCACGCTGGGCTCCGCATCGTCGATCGCCGTGGGTGAGAGCCCGAAATGCCCGACGTGCGGCAATGCGAGCATCGGCATGAACGGCTACCTCTACATGCTCATGGTGACGACCGGGTACGGAGGTGTCGCCCTCTTCTTCACGTTCGGCGCCGTCCAGGTGTGGCAGTGCCGAAGACTCAGGTCACCGGTCGTCCTGGGCGGCACCGCGGTCATCCTCATGACCGCCTTCTACAGTCTCTTCTACGACGCGGCGACCTGGATGCTCGTCCCGTTCGTCACGCTGGGCCTCCTCTGGCGAGAGAGTCGACGAGCCCAGGCCACTGGTGAGCAGCGACCCCTCCTCGACACGCAGGGGTCATCCTCCGCCACGTGAACGGCCTGACCTGCTGCCGGGAACGTCGAGAGCCCGCCGGTCCTGACGACCGGCGGGCTCTCGACGTTCTGCGAGCGTGACGACTAGGTCAGCTTGACGACGAAACAACCGGTGTCCTCACCGGCAGTGACCTCGAACGTCCACTCTCCCGCCGCAGGGAGCGCGATGTAGGTGTCGTAGTACCTCCACTGCTCGGCATCGCTCACGAGGTCCTGATCCGTGACGACCTTGTCGCCCGTCTTCTTGTTCGTGGCGACGACCTCGACGCCCGGCATCTCGCTGGCGTCCATCGGGATCCAGTAGAGGCGTGCCGTTCCACTGGGCTTGCCGGGCTGCTCGACGTCCCAGGACTTGCGGGCGTCATCGAAGGATCCACCCACGATGCCGCCGGAACGGACGTCGCGCTCGTCCCCCACCTTCAGGCACTTGCCGGACTCGTCGCCAGGTACCCGGTTGAAGAGCGGTTCCTGCTTCCCGTCCTTCGACGGCTGTGCCGTCTCGGCGACCTCACCGCTCGGTTCGACGACCTCCTCGCCCGAGACGTCCTCCGGTGCGGCGCTCGAGCCGTCATCCTCCGACTGCCCGTCCTTCGGCTGTCCGTCCTCGGACGTCGACGCCTCACCGCTGGACTCCGGCGACGCCCCGCCCGCTGCGTCGGCCTGCGAAGTCACGCTCGGCGCGCCGGTCGCCTCGCCGTCCTCTCCCGTGCACCCGGCGAGCAGGAGCACGGCGAGCACCCCGGCGGGGATCCCGGCTCTCTTCGTGTTCATCACCATCATCGATTCTAGGAAGCGGCTTCGAGGACGAGGGACCAGCTGATGCTGCGGGACGACGACACGTCGGTCGTGGCCGTGGCTGCCGGCACAGCGCCGGAGAGCGGTCCGCCGGAGTCACCGACGAGAGCGGAGATCCTGCCCGAGCCCGAGCTGAAGATCGAAGCCCGCTCGGAGACACCCGATCCCGCGGACCACGCGGAAGTGCTCGGTCCCTTGTCCGACCAGAACCACACCACCCACGAACCGGTCGAGGCGTTCACCGGAGGTGTCGCGTGCGTGTCCGTCGAGGCATCGACAGCCGACTCCGCGACGCCCAGGTCACCGACGCCGCGGTAAGCGCTGACGATGGTCGAGGCCTTGCGGATCTCGTTGAACTGGATGGCGACCTCCGAACCGGCGTCGCCCGCTGCGGCCGTGCGCTCCCACACGTAGCTGGCCATGCCCGTCGTCGTCCTGGTACCCACCAGGTTCCACCCCGACGGGACCGAGGGTTCAGGATTGTTGCTCACGCCCACGGTGAGCAGCAAGGTGTCACCGGCCTGGACTCCGTTGGGAATCGTCACGCGGGAGGTGGTGCTGTTCGTGTTCGACGACGCGCTGGCGACGAAGCTGATGTCTTCGCCGACGGTGGACCCGTCCGAGACTGTCACGTCCCGGGTGGTCGTGTCGGTCGCACCGTCGTCGTCGGTCACCGTGAGCGAGACCTCGTACGTGCCCGCTGCAGGGAACTCGTGCGTCGGCTCGGCCTCGTCGGCCGTCCCGGTCCCGTCGAAGTCCCAGCTGTAGTCGGCGATCGACCCGTCCGGGTCGCTCGAGCCGGAACCGTCGAACGTGCACGACAGGTCGTCACAGTCCGGCGCGCCGAACTCTGCCGCCGGCGACTCGTTGGGAACCGGCGGTGCAGTCACCGTGACGTCCCGGGTGGTCGTGTCGGTCGCACCGTCGTCGTCGGTCACCGTGAGCGAGACCTCGTACGTGCCCGCTGCAGGGAACTCGTGCGTCGGCTCGGCCTCGTCGGCCGTCCCGGTCCCGTCGAAGTCCCAGCTGTAGTCGGCGACCGACCCGTCCGGGTCGCTCGAGCCGGAACCGTCGAACGTGCACGACAGGTCGTCACAGTCCGGCGCGCCGAACTCTGCCGTCGGCGACTGGTTGGCAGGCGCGGACCCACCGTTCAGGTAGAACCCTCGTGCTCGCCAGTTCGTGCCCGACGTCGACGGCCCGTCAACGACCGTGACGCTGCCGGACGGTGTGCCGTTCGACATCGCCATCCGGTTGAGGTTGCCGTTGGAGGTCGCGAAGTAGAGGGTGCCGTCCGCGATGAACATCCCGTAGGTGCCGTTCCAGGAACGGCCACCGTTTGCCGTGAAGGTGTCGGAACCGATGATGCCACTGTCGGTGCTGAACCAGCGCCAGTAGAGGTTGTTGTCGCCAGAACGGGTGTAGTAAAGACGGCCGTCCGCATAGGCCATCCCCGTGACGCTCGACATCTGGCCGTAGATCGCGTTGCGGTTGCCGTCGTATGTTCCGGTCCCGGCACCGGCGCTCACCCCGGCCCACAGCGGGTCGTTGTACGGGTCGATCGCCGTCTCGGCGCCGAGAGCACCCTGGGCGGAGATGGTCCGCGAGTAGAACATCGAGTCGGTCTTGCCGTACCAGAGCTTGCCGCCTGCCACGAAGCTCCCGCGCACGTCGTTCCAGTTGATCCCCTGCGTCGAGACGCTCGCAGGGGTCCCGGCACCGCTCGTCGTGAGAGGTACCGCCGTGAGCGAGTTCGCGCCGGCGCTCGGCGGAGCCATGTCCGTACGAACGATCTCGATGGCGTTGATCAGGGGGTTCTCCACCTCGTGCGAGGTGGAGATGTTCACGGTGCCGTCGCTGGTGACGTCGAACGAACGCATGGTCGCCCGGTTGTTGTTGCCCGTGGCGGCCACGATGTCGAAGTTGTCGAGGACCTTGGATCCCTCGACGCTGACGTCGAAGACGCGCTGGCCGGCGCTCGCCGTGCAGCTGCAACGGTTGGCGAAGTAGATCCGCACCTGCAGCGGCACACCGTTCGGCACCGGGAACGACCAGTTCATCGCAGGGTTGTCGGACGGGGACCACCGCTCGGCGTCGAAGACCGCGTTGGGTGTGCTGGTAGGCACGGTCGAGTCGAAGGTGGCACCAGAGCTGTAGCCTGCGGCGTTGCTCCCGGTGTTGCGGTACGGGCTCGACGACCCGTCGTCCGCCTCCCAGTCCGGTCCCGCGTCGACAGAGCCCACCGTGCCACCACCAGCGTTGACGCGGTAGAGGATGTTGCCGTTGGACGTCGCTGCCGACGCACCCAGGTAGACCGTTCCCGGGAGGACGGGAGTCGCGTCCGAAGCCTTCTGTGCGCCGCTGGCCTCGGGGAAGAACGCCAGCTTCGGCCGGTTGTACCGGTAGCCCGGCCCGACATAGTCGGTGTTGCTGCCCATCCACAGGCCGGCGCTCGTGGCCTCAAGCGTGTAGACCGCGGTTCCGCGCGGGTTACGGCCCGGGTTCCAGGCGAGTGGCATTCCGGTCTCGGTGTCCAGCGCTGCCAGTCCGGGACGAGGCACCGCGCCGGGACCTGCGGTGTCACCGGCGAGGCTGTTGTTCATCCAGCGCTGGTGTCCACCCACGTACACGGCGGTCTCCGTGGCCTCGACCGCCCAGACGGTGTCACCGCCCGAGTAGTCGATCCACGTGGGCTGGATCTCCTCGCCCGTGGCGCCGAGCTCGAAGCGCGCCGCCGTGTCGCACAGGGTGCCGCCGACGTGACCTCCGGTCGACCCGACCACGAAGTAGGTGCCGTCCGGCGAGATGCTCACCGAACGGACGTAGGTGTCGAAGGCGAAGCTGAAGCAGTAGGGCTCGTAGCGCCGGGTACGCCAGTCCCCCGCGACCTGCGCCGTCGTCGACCCGAGGTTCATGACGACGACCTGGTCACGGGCCAGGCCGTCGACCCGCTTGAAGTTGCCGATCGCGACGAGCTTCGAACCGTCCGGCGACACTTCCAGGTCCCGCACGCCCACCGCGCCCTGCGCACCGCTGCCGGAGTCGTTGTGGCGTTCGGTCACGTTGCTCGCCAGGTACGCGTGGTCGACGGCGCCCGTGGTCGCGTTGAGCGCGACCAGACCCCCGTGGGCCTGGTTGCCGGCCGCAGTGAAGTTGCCTCCGAGGAGCAGTCGGCTGCCGGACAGGGCCACGGTGTTGACCGCACCGTTGATGTTCTGCGGGTTGAACGAGGTCACCAGTGACCCGTTCGACACGTTGAGGAGTGCCACCTTGCTCCGGGCGACGCCGTTCACCTGGGAGAACTGACCCACGATGTAGACCGTGCCGGCCGTGGGGCCGGGCAGGACGTCGTTGACAGCGCCGTTGAAGCTCGGGTTGAAGCCACTGACCAACGCACCGTTGGTGGCGCTGAACGCGACGGCGTTGTCGCGCGCGACCGTTCCACCTCCCGACGGGGTGACGCTGGTGAAGTTGCCGACCGCCACCATGGTCGATCCGACCTCGGCGACGCCGACGACGGAGCCGTCGTTGATCGCCGGTGTCCACGCCGGCGGGGCATCGGACACGACGCTGTCGTGCTCGGGGGCAGCGGCAGCAGTGCCGGAAACCATTGGCAACATGGCTGCAGCCAGCACGACGGAGATCGCTGCGGTGAAAACTCGACGTGTGGTCACCCCTGAATTGTGAGCACCCTCGGGGCGAAACTGAACGGGGGCAGCGGGTTAAAATCCGCAGAACCGCCCCTTCGAGAGGGTGAAACTGGCCGCATGGTTGCACCAGGGCGACCAGAGCGTCGTCGGCGCGCACGTGGCCCGGAGGGCACGACGTCCGATCCTGCCCCGGCAGGAGGCGCAGACGACCACCGGCCCGGTCAGCAGGCGATCAATGCGTCAGGCCTGGTCCACGGACGACGTCCGGGCCCCCTCGGGTGCCGCTCGCCGCCACCGCGCACCGAGCACGTACCCGAAGTAGACGTGCACGAGCACCCAGCCCCAGTACGCCTCGGAAGCGCGCTGACCGTAGTCGATCCCGTACCGGAGCCAACCCTGGAGATCCTCGCGCGCCCACGGCGCCAGGAGCATGAACGTCAGACCCACCGCCAGAAGCAGGACGATCCAGAGGACTCGCAGGGAGGGTCGATCGGGCTGCTCCGGTTCCAGGATCGTCCGGTCGAAGACGTCGAACGCGAGCGGCGCGAGCATGAACGGCACAAGACTCTCCGCCTGGTCGAGGACGAGCGCGGTGTCGAAGGCGACCACGACGAACGCGAGCACGACGATCGAAACGACCGGAGCGAGCCGAAACGGTCGCGGAACCATCACGTAGAGCAGCACGAGCGCTGCACCGAAGATCGGCTCGTTCAGAGTGACGAGCGTCGAGGTCCACCCCGAGTGGAGCAGCAGGTACGCCGCCAGGAACATCACGGCAGCCACGAGGACGGTCCAGAACCAGGGCCGAGCCGTCCGACGCGCCCACGGCCTGAAGAACTGGACCTCGGCACACACCAGCAGCGCGAACAGCAACGCCTCCGAGTTGTGTCCGACCTGACTCGCCAGGCCTGCCGGCAGCACGAGCGCATGAGCCTTGGTCACCAGTGCCAGGAGAGCAACGGTGAGGACCCCGTAGAAGATGAGGCTGCGGGCGAACAACGACATGCGGGCTCCTTCGGGCGCGGGGGACGAGCTCAGCGTGGTCGAGTGCCGACGCGACGACGCCTCAGCGACACGACGAGGTCGTCGAGATCCAGCGTCCTGCGCAGCCTCCAGAGCCCGACGACGTAGAGCATCGCTCCGGCGGCGACGAGAACGACGAGCACGATCGTCGAGCCGTCGAAGAACCATCCCAGGGCAGGTATCGCAGCGAAGCAGAGGACCGCGAGCGCGGCGACGAGCACCGACCCCCGACCGAACGGGTCGAGCGCGAGCAGACGCTTCACCTGGACCAGAGGCAGTGCGTTGCTCACGACGATCGCGGCCGCCCAGGCGAAGGCAGCACCCAGGATGCCGATCTGCGGGATGAGCACCAGGTTCAGCGTGACGTTGAGGACCAGAGCGACGCCCACGTTCATGAGGTTCCAGGAGGTCTTTCCCGCCATCACCAGAAGCATCGTGACCATGCCGCAGGACGTCGCGAACAGCATCGCGCCCGCCAGGACGACGACGACGGGCCATGCCCGGCCGTATCCCGGGCCGAAGACCTCCATGACGACTGGCGCCAGAACCGCGACGAGCAGGTGGACCGGCCACGTGACGGCCATCACCCAGGCCGTGGTGGTCCGGTACACCCGGCTGGCGGAGGACCGGTCGTCCTGGGCGAGCAGCTGGGCGAACTTCGGCTGGACCGCGAGCGCAACGGCCTGGCTCCCGAGCTGACCGACGACCACGAACCTGGTCGCAGCCGTGTAGACGGCGGCCTCGCCCGGACCGATGAGGAACGCGACGAGCAGGATGTCCAACCGCTGAAGGCTGAGCTGTGCGGCGCTGGCGATGCCTCGTGGTGCCGTGTACCTCCAGAACTCGCGGCGACCCACGACGGGCGGGTCGTCGGCCGAGGGGGCAGGGTCACGCCGCACGAGGCGTACCAGCCACCACGCCATGATCGCGACCCCCAGCAGGTACGGTCCGCACCAGGCGACCGGCAGGAGCCACGCCAGTCCGAGGGCGCTCGCGAGCGCCAGCCCGCCCAGCTGGAGCACCGGACGCCCCACCTTCTCCAGGACGACCGTCGGCGTCATCGTGTGGAAGCCCTGCGATGCCGCCACGAACAGCTGGAAGAGTGTGGCGAACGGGAGGAAGAGCGCCGCGATCCTGATGAACAGGACCGCCTCGTCGTCGGCGGTGCCGTTCGAGCTCAGGTGACCGGCCACGAGTGGCGCGGAGAGGAACATGGCGACGGCGACGACGACCGACACCACGAAGACGGGTCGTGTGGCCATGAGGATGAGCCTGCGAGTTGCGTGAGCCTTCCCCAGGGACCGCACCCGCGCGATGAAGTACACCATCCCGGTGGCTGTGCCGAGGGCGCACAGGGACTCCGCGATGACGAAGAACGAGGTGGTCGAGAAGAGGTATCCGGCGGTCACCTGGTCGAACCCGCGGGCGACCACGACGATGACGAGAAAGTTCGCGACCGCACTGATCGCGGCACCCCCGAGACTGAGCAGGCCACGGCGGGCCAGACCGGTCATGTCGGCCGACCTCGCGGTCGGTCGAGATGGTCGGACGGACGCTGGTTCCGCGTTCATGCCCGCCAGCTCGGCGTTCGGCCCCACCAGGCGGCCAGCCGCTGGTCGTAGGGCAGGAAGTGCTGCTCGATACGTTCACGTGCAGCACCCTCGAGCGCCCTGCGGGGGCGTGAGTTGCGCTGCTTGAACTCCTCGGGCAGCCACGGACGGACTCCCAGGAAGTCGGTCACCGCACGGAACTGGGGAGCGAAGTCGGCGAAGAGCTCGTCGGAGTCGATCACGAGCATGCGGTCGCGCCCGATCGCCTTCTCGAGACGTTCCAGCTGGTCGACGTACTGGCCGCGGGCGAGATAGGCGTTGTGCTGGTGTGCGAGCGACTGGTGGTGCGGATCTGCGGCGAAGGCATCGGCGGTCCCGGCAAGTCGAGCGGGTTCGAGCTCCAGCGCCCGGTCGAACGACTCGGTCTCGAAACCGCGCGCGCTCTCGTGCGTGTAGGCGGAGTAGGCGCGCTCCACGGGGTCGCGCAGCATGACGATCACCCGGACCTCGGGGAGGGAGGAGGCGATCCTCTCGGCGACGAGCGGGTGGAACATGTAGTACGGGCTGGCTTCTCCCGTGATGGGGCGCTGACCCGTGCGGCGCTCGTGGCGACGGACGGTGGTCCGCAGGGGGAAGTGTCCTCGGTACCAGGCCCACCCACGCCGGTATCCGGTGTCGTAGTAGTGCACTCCCTTGTGCAGGCCCGCGGGCAGGACGTCGGGGTGCTGCACCAAGGACTTGTACAGCGACGTGGTGCCGGCTCGCTGCGCCCCCACGATCAGGAAGTCCGGGGTGACGCGCAGCTCCGAGGTGAGGCGTCCGAAGGTCGACGTCATGGTCCGCGCACGGCCGTGGATCCACTGTGCGAGGGGCCCGCGCTCAGCCATGGTGTGTCCTTTCGTGGGCGAGGTCGTGGATCGTGGGACGCAGCCAGGAGTCGACGTCCCCCAAGGGGTGAGAACCGTCGCGAGGGTAGTCCTGCGCGTATCGTGCGCCGATGCGCAGGAGGTATTCGGCGACGACGCCCGTGGCGTCGGACGCCGGGACCCCCAGCGGCGCGAGCAGCGTCGTCGCGTCACGGACCACCGACCGAGCCCCACGGAGGATCTCGGCGGTCCTGCCTCTCAGTCGCCTCTGGAACTCGGCGTGCACCAGGTCGAGCCCGAGGGGCACTCCGTGCTCGAACCGTTCGAAGTCCCACACCAGGAGACCGCCGGCGGCTGCGTGGGCGATGTTGCCGTCATGGAGGTCGCCGTGCCAGGCGCCGGTGGCAGCGCCGCGGCGCCGCTCGATCGATCGTCCTGCCGCGCCGTCGCCCGGCCACATGGCGTCGGTGAGCTCCGGCAAGGACCTGGCCTGCGGGAGCCCGTCGGCCCGCACCGCGTGCAGCACCCGCATCGCCTCGACGAGGTCGCTCATGGTCACGTCGCGCTGAGACCGCCGAGGCAACGCCTGAAGCACGAGGGACGACGCCCCCGGCCGGTTCTCCGCATCCAGGACCCGCGGAATCGTCAGACCCGGCGTGCGCCCGTCGAGAGCGCGCAGCGTCCGCGCTTCGGACTCGACGAGGGCACGGCTGAGCTCGGTGAGACCGAGCTTGACGTAGGCGACGTCCGAGCCGTGGTCGTCGAGGAGCTGGACCACGGGTTTGCGGTTGGCCCGGGCCGGGCCCAACGACACGATCCCGATGCTCGTCCTGGTACCGAGCAGGCGTCCTGTGGAGGCAGCCAGCCCGTCCGGGCCACCGGCAGGCACGACGACCCGGTCGCCCAGAAGGCGTCCGAGACCGACGGCGATCGTCGTCGACGCGGCAAGGGTGGTCAAGCGACGTGCAGTTCCCCGCGGGGAGCGCCAGTCCCACAGCAGCTTCGCACCGCGTCGAGGTTCGGTCACCTGCACCAGCAGACGTGGTTCCGTCGATGACGGGACGGCGAGGAACGTCTCGGTCGACGTCGATCCCTCGGCCGGGAAGGACGCCTCGACCAGGGCCTCCAGCAACGCGTCCCGGCCCGTCGTCGAACTGCTCATACGCCCCGCCCCACCCGGTTCAGCAGGCCGAGCACGACCTCGCTGGACGCGGGGACGACCGCGACGAGCGCGGCCAGCGGCGCGCGCCACTCGGTGGGCTTGACCCGGGTCGCCTGCCAGGCACGACGCCATGCGGCACGCCGGTGCCCGAGACTCGCCTCGCCGAACGCGAGCTGGCCGAGGACTCTGGCGTAGCCCGTGCGCGATCCTGTGATGTCGGGGTTCCGGTCGAGCATCCAGAGCAGGCTCTCGTTCCGTGACTCCCAACGCCGGGAGTAGAAGGAGGTCCTTCCCCACTGGACGCTCACCGCGGGACGGTCGACGTGCCTGATCGGCCGGATCGCGGAGGCGCGCAGCAGGATGTCCCAGTCCTCGTTCTGGCTTCCTGGCGCGTCCTCGGCGATGAGGCCAAGCTCTCCGAGCAGTGCGGAGCGGCGGAACACGAAGGTCGAGGAGTGCATCATGGACATCCGCGAGCGCAGCAGGTCCGACCGCTCGACGAGCGCCTTGCCGGCCGTGCGCGAGGTACGGGATCCCTCGAAGTCCACCGTGATCGAGCAGGTCGCCATGATGTCGTCGTCCTGCATCGCGTCGACCTGGAGGCGGAGCTTCTCCGGCGCCCACCAGTCGTCGTCGTCGCAGAAGGCCACCAGGTCCGTGGACAGGCTGAGGATGCCCGTGTTGCGCGTCCCCGACAGACCCTGAGCTCGCTGGTTCTGCATGACGCTGACCGGCCGGTGGCCCTCGGCGACGAGCGAGCGGTCCGGCTCGGTGCCGTCGTAGACGACGACCAGCTCGACGACGCCCTCGTAGTCCTGGGCCAGGACGGACCTGATCGTCCGTGCCAGCAGCTCCGGTCGGTCTCTCGTGGGAACCACCACGCCGACGCTGGGCAGTCCCGTGCTCATGCGACTCCTCCGGACATCCTGTAGCCGTACCGGAGCATGAGCGGCCAGGTCAGCAGCGACACCGTCCGACGGGCGCGGACCGACTGGTCCTGGATCCATCTGCGGTCCGGTCGGATCTCGATGACACCCGTGGCGAAGCGCGACGGGTTCCCCGAGCACGAGTGGGAGGGTTCCAGCCGCACCGTGCCGTCGCCGAGGTGGTCAGCGCCGGCATCGTCGTCGAGACCCGCGAACTCCCGGACGGAGAGCACCGTGCTCCGTGGGTCGGTCACCCAGTCCTCGTAGCGCACCCGGACCTTCGGCACGCCGGCGAACGTCCCGAGGCCGTCCATCTCAGCGTTGTGCACCATCCAGTACATGGAGAGTCGGGACGGTCGGTACCTGGTCATCAGCGCGACGTCGGCTGTGCGGGCTTCCGGTCGGACGACCTCCTTGCCCCAGGCGTGCGCCACCGCCCGGGCGTCGCGGACGCAGTGCAGCACGCGCAGATCGAGCTCAGGCCGACCGGCAAGGATGTAGGCGAGCGAGGACTGCTTGGACGAGTCCACGACGACTCGCGCCCCGGTCACGTGCGCGGCGGCCTGATAGATCCGGACGTAGTAGCTCGCGTACTCGGCGACGGCACGTCCCCAGGACGAGTCCGGGCTCGCGAGCAAGACCTTGGGCACCATCACGGCGCGGTCGACCTGCGCCTTGAGCTCGAGCACCCGATCGATGTCGACCTCCGACCAGCCCCCGAATGCTCGTCGACCGACCTCACCCCAGAACTCACACTCGGAGAAGGGCGACCCGCAGCCACAGCTCTCGTCGTACCGGAGGCTCCGCTTCCACAGGTGCATGACCTCACCGAGCTGCACGACCTCGCCGTCCTGGCCGATGCTGCGCTCCAGCAGGGTCGTCCCGCTCCGGCCGATGCCACCGATGTAGAGAACGGTCGTCCGGTCGGCGCGAGAGCCCTCTTGGCCGGACCGCTTCGCGTGCGGTGCTCCTCTCAGTGCCACTGAGCCTCCTCGGACTTTCCTGTGAATCGCCAACGCTAGATTGTCGACCAGGTCGACGGACGCCAACCCGGCGTTGTTCACCCGGGTGAACCACCGGCGGGTCGCGACTGCGATCCGACCAGAGGCGAGACGGTCACGCTCCGGGCTCGGACGCGGATGGCGAGGACGGCCGCCGGCCGAGGGCCAGACGTGCCGAGTCCAGCGAGGCGAGGGTTTCGCCCGCCAGGTCGTCGAGCACACGCATGTCGTCGTCACCCAGGCGCTCCCGCCACGCTCCGGCGACCGCTGCGGGCGATCGGCCGAGCTCGTGCAACGTCTGACCGCGAGAGTCCTCCCCGACCGGACCCTGGTCGCGAGCCATGCGGGTCAGCTCGGCCTCGGCGGCGTCGCACCAGCTCAGGCCCAGTTCCGTGAAGAGCCGTCGCCCACCCTCGGCCCCCGAGGTGGCGAGCTCAGCATGGTCGACCACCTGCGCTCCGGGCACCCGGGACAGGTCGGGCAGCGCCACGCTGTGCAGCATGGTCCAGAACATCGCCATCGCCTCCGCCGGCGAGACCGTCCGTGCGGGGAGCTCCGGCAGCTTCGTGCCGTGCCGCTCGGTGATCGCCCGTCGTACCGCTCCGAGCTCTTCCAGGTCGGGGTTCCACCCCATCCGCTGATAGCTCACCAGCACCGCGCCCGGATGCCGATAGACGAGGACAGGGATCGCTCCCGTGCACTCTGCGACGACCGGGACGGAAAGCATCGCGAACGGGTCCTTCACGATCTTCCTGCTCCAGGGCAGCGGCCCCGCCCATCGGCGGGAACCGTAGCGGCTGTAGACGTACGGGTTGAGCCCTGCGTAGGCACTTCTCAGGGCGCGTCGCTGCTTGCCGGACAGCTCCTCGAGCCTGGCCCAGCCGTCGACCGTGTGCCCCAGCGCGTACTGCCTCCCCCGCGGGTTCATGGGCTCGCGTCCTGGCAGGGAGGTACCCGGCGCGAGGGCGAGGAGCCTCCCGAGCCACGTGGTCCCTGAGCGTGGCACCCCGGTGACGAGGATCGGCGCGTTGCCGGTCGGCGATCCCGTCGTGCGAGGAGCTGACTCTCGATTCAGCATCACGTTCCCTTCGCCGACTCCGTGGTGCGCGTGCGTCCGGACGTGGCGGGAGCGGATCGCCGGCCGGTTCCGGGCCTGCACGCAGGTCAAGCGTAGGGGTGCGCGGTCCCGGGCCGGAGCGACGACGCCCGGTTAACCCGGGTGAATATCTCGCCGTTCGCCAGGGGCGGCAGCGGGATCCGGCGCAGTGCTCGCACGTGCGGTGTCCCTCGAAGCCCGGACACCAACAGCGTCCAGCGCCCGCACGCCGGCTCGCTCGGCCAGCTCGCGCGCGGCGCCACCGACCTGGGCCGTCAGCCGGGTCGTGCGCCGCCCGCATGCTCCACGTCGTCGATCACCTCCGGGTGATCGGAAGCAGCCCAGCACTCCGGGCCCTCGTCGCTCAGGACGAGGAAGCTCTTCATCGGCTCGCTGAAGAGCGACGCCAAGGGATAGAACGTGTTCGTCCACAGCACCGGGACGGGATCGACACTCGTCCCTACGCCTCAGCGGCGGTCGAGCTGCGGTGCGAGGCGGACGAGCGAGCCGAACATCCGGCTCTTCGCCCCGTGGTCGAGCTCCCACGGCCCGTTCGGGCTCACCGTGCTGTCGAAGTAGGTGAAGGCCACACCGCCCCGTGCGACGGTCGCGTCGTGCGCCCGCGTGAGCCATGCGGGGTCCTCGTCCGACGCTTGGTGCGTGTAGCCGAGCTCGGCGAGTCCCCAGGCGACGTCGTGCGCCGTCGCCCACTCGCTGATGGGCTCGAGATAGGCCGTGTCGATGTCGAGCTGACTGGGTGCGACGGTGCCGCCTTCCGCACCGTAGAAGTTGTACAGGTCGTACCCGACGAGATCGACGTAGCCGTCACCGGGCCAGATGTTGTCCATGCTGTACTCCGCAGGACCGAAGAACTGGTTCCAACCGGTCACGACGATCGAGTAGGCGACGTTGTCCGCAGTCTCCCTCACGATCGGGGAGAGCCGACGCTGCATGGCCTTCCACGCCTCGATGTCTCCGTCGTTCTCCGGCTCGTGGTGGATCGCCAGCCAGACCGGACTGTCGATCTCGTCGAGGCGCTCGGCGATGTCACGGGCCCAGGCGTCACCCTTGCCGGCCGCCATCTCCTCCCACGTGTACGGGGCCTTGAAGCTGATCCACGGCACCCGGCCCGCAGTGACGTCCTTGGCGACCTCACTCATGGCGTAGTCCACCTGGTTCGCCTGGTAGAACGTGCGGTGCACGCCCAGGGTCGCGCCGAACAGGGCCTCCTTCTCCGCGGGGTCGTCGTTGCCGCCGATCGAGGCGCCGACCAGGGTCCCCGAGTCGGGGATTCCCCGGTCCGAGACCGTGCTGCCGTCGGTGAGGTGCCACCTGGCCGCCGGCTCCGGAGTCGGCATGGGCGAGGGTGTCGGATCGAGTGTGGGTGTCGGGGAAGGGCTCACCGACGGCGTGGGAGACGGGCTCACCGACGGTGTGGGAGACGGGCTCACCGACGGTGTGGGAGACGGGCTCACCGACGGCGTGGGGGACGGGCTCACCGACGGCGTGGGAGACGGCGTCAAGGACGGGGTCGGCGAGGGTGTGGGCACCGGGTTGGCGGCGGGCGACAGTGAGATGTCGTCGACGAGCAGGCCGAACTGCCCGCCTGCGCCCCAACCGAAGAGGTTGAGGTCGAACTTGGCGGTGGAGGACGTGGTGAACTTCAGGGTGACGTCCTGCCATTCGCCGGGCTCCACCGCGAAGGGCTCGACGTGGGTGACGACGTCGGATCCGGCGACCTCCCGAACCCGCAGCTGGCCGGAGAGCGGGGCGACGTCAGCGCTCACTCGCGCCGTCACGACGTACGAGGTACCCGCAGCGGCGCGTGCGACCGTCGGTCGTGCGTCGTTGAGCACTGCAACCCGTCCTGGATCTGCTGCGATCCGCGCGATCCCACCGGGCTTGATCGAGAGGTCGGTCGCTCCGGTCGTCCGCCATCCGAACGTCCCACGATCGAATCCCCCGTTCACCACGAGGTCCTCGTCACCGCCGTCAGCTCGAGCAGGGCCCGCGATTGCACCCAAGGTGAGCACTGCGGCGACAGCACCGCCGACGAGGGATCGACAGGCCGACCTCGCGGACAGGGTTCGAGATGAGCTGATCATGGATCATTACCACCAGGGTTCGAGATCTCGGACGATCACGGAACTATAACGACATCCACCGGACGTGAGAAGAGTGTCTTGGTGAAACTTCACCGAAGCGCACCCTTTTGCCCGGACATTCCGGAGAATACATCGCTCACGACGCCGTTTCATCACCCCGATTTCGACATTCCAGGCAACTATGTGCCGTCGACGATGGCGCCCTCTCACCTCAGCGTACGGCGTGGAACTTCCCCTGGGCGGCGAGCAGCCCCTCGACGAGCACCATCTCGACGGCGTCGGCGGCGTCGTCCACCAGGATCGGCAGGTCCTTGCGCTCGGTCGCCGAGAAGTCCTTGAGCACGTAGTCGGCGGTGTCCATGCGCCCCGGCGGCCGGCCGACGCCGACGCGGACGCGGGTGTAGTCGCGTGTGCCGAGGGCCTTGGAGATGTCGCGCAGTCCGTTGTGGCCGCCTTCGCCGCCACCGGTCTTCAGCTTGATGGTGTCGAACGGGATGTCGACCTCGTCGTGGACGACGAGCACGTGGTCGGGCTCGATCCCGTAGTACTGCGACAGCGCGGCGACAGGCCCGCCGGAGGTGTTCATGTAGGTCGTCGGCCGTGCCAGGACGACCCGCGGGCCGGGTGCGCCGCCCGGGAGCACACCGAGCCGCGCCTCGGCGACGCCGGCCTGGGCGCGGGCGTGCTTCGTGAACCGGCTGCCGGTGCGTTCGGCGAGGAGGTCGAGCACCATGTGCCCGATGTTGTGCCGGTTGCCGGCGTACTTCGGTCCGGGGTTGCCGAGCCCGACGACGAGCCAGGGGGTGTCGGTCATGTGCTCCATCCTTCCATCGGGGCGCGGCGGTCTCGCACGGGTCCTGGCACGCAGAACGCCCGACGCCGGCCGCGTGGCCGCCGTCGGGCGTTCTGGTGTGGGCTCAGCCCGCGAGCGGGGTCACTCGGCGGAGGACTCGCTCTCGGCAGAGGCCTCGGTCTCCTCGGCCTCGTCGTCGGCGGCCTCGCCGCGCGGCTCGGTGATGAGGACGACGGCGTACTCGGCCTCGGTCAGCAGGGTGACGCCGGCCGGGAGCTCGACGTCGCCGGCCGTGATGGTGTCGCCGGCCTCGCGGCCCTCGATGGAGACCTCGAAGGACTCGGGGATGGAGGTCGCGTCGGCCTCGACGGACAGCGTCTGGGACTCGACCAGGTGGATGGTGCCGGGGGCGGACTCACCGGTGACGTGCACGGAGACGTCGACGGCGATCTTCTCGCCCTTCTTCACGATGAGCAGGTCGATGTGCTCGATGACGTTGCGGACCGGGTCGCGCTGGACGTCCTTGACGACGGCGAGCTCGGAGCCGTTGCCGAACGACAGCTCGATGAGGGCGTTGGTGTGACGCACGGCGAGCATCGTCTCGTGGCCCGGCAGGGTGACGTGCACCGGGTCGGTGCCGTGCCCGTAGAGGACGGCGGGGATGTTGTTCGCGCGGCGGATGCGGCGGGCGGCGCCCTTGCCGAACTCGGTGCGCGTCTCGGCGTTGAGCTTGATCTCGGACACGTGGATCACTCCTGCGGATGGTCGATGTGTGCCGACGACCAGTGGGAGCCGTCGGCTCGTCCGCAGGTTCGAGAGACCGGCGCGGACGGGCGGCTGCGTCGGCGTGGGACACGTGACGGACGCGACCGTGGACGCCGCAGGAGCGAGCGCGAGGCTCGACACCAGCAGCCGCCCAGTCGATCACGGAAATCCGACGGATCCAGCTCTGCGGTGCGCACAGGCCCTGTGGACCGGCGCCCGTCAGACGTCCCTCGCCGAGGCAACCTGGCTACTGTACCCGCCGTGCCGCCCCGGACGAAAGTCCCGGCCGCGCGGTCCCGGTCACACCGGTGGAACGCGAACGGCGGCCGCCCCCCGGAGGGGACGACCGCCGTCGGGCACGTTCGTGCGGGAGGCTCAGCTGTTTCCGTCGAACAGCGACGTCACGGAGCCGTCGTCGAACACCTCGCGGATGGCGCGGGCGATGAGCGGGGCGATGGACAGCACGCTGAGGCCGTCGAACCGCTTCTCGGGCGCGATGGGCAGGGTGTCGGTGATGACGACCTCGCTGGCACCGCACTCGCTGAGCCGCTGGGGGGCCGGGTCGGAGAGCACGCCGTGGGTGGCGGCCACGATGACGGACTTGGCGCCGGCGTCCATGATGACCTTGACGGCCTCGGCGATGGTGCCGCCGGTGTCGATGAGGTCGTCGACGAGCACGCACTCGCGGCCTTCGACGTCACCGACGACGCGGTTGGCGACGGCCTGGTTGGGGCGGGTGACGTCACGCGTCTTGTGCACGAACGCGAGCGGGCAGCCACCGAGCTTCGCGGCCCACTGCTCGGCGACGCGGATGCGTCCGGCGTCGGGCGACACGACGGCCACGTTGGTCAGGTCGACGCGGGAGCGCACGTAGTCGGTGAGCACGGGCATGGCCCACAGGTGGTCGACGGGCCCGTCGAAGAAGCCCTGGATCTGCGCGGTGTGCAGGTCGACGCTCATGATGCGGTCGGCGCCGGCGGTGCGGAGCATGTCGGCGACGAGGCGGGCCGAGATGGGTTCGCGGCCGCGGCTCTTCTTGTCCTGGCGTGCGTAGGCGTAGAAGGGTGCGACGACGGTCACGGACCGCGCGGAGGCGCGCTTGGCGGCGTCGACCATGAGCAGGTGCTCCATGAGCCACTGGTTCACGGGGGCGGTGTGGCTCTGCAGCAGGAAGATGTCGGCGCCGCGGACGGACTCGCCGAAACGCACGTAGGTCTCGCTGTTGGCGAAGTCGTACGCGGCGACCGGCAGCAGTCCGATGCCCAGCTCCTGGGCGACGGACTCGGCGAGCGCGGGGTGGGCGCGTCCCGCCGCGAGGACGAGGGTGCGCTCTCCGGTGCCGGGGATCGAGGTGTTCATCTGTGGGGGTTCCTTCGCTCGGGCGGCTCAGTTGCTGGCGGGCGTCACGCGGACGCGCCGGACTCCGTGGCTCCGGCGTCGTCACCGGTGGGGGCCCCGTCGCCGGTGGCTCCCGTGAGGGCATTGTGCTCGGCGAGCTCGCGCTTCGCCTGCGGGCCGAGGCCCCCGGTCTCGACGTTCGCGCGGGCTCCGGCCGCGGCCTGGGCGGCCGGTGTCCCGGCGCGACGCTTCTCGACCCAGCCGTCGACGTTCTTCTGCTGGGCGCGTCCGACGCCGAGCGCCCCGGCGGGGACGTCGCGCGTGATGATGGACCCGGCCGCGGTGTAGGCACCGTCCCCGACGGTGACGGGCGCGACGAACATGTTGTCGGCGCCGGTGCGGGCGTGCGCGCCGATGACGGTGCGGTGCTTGGCGACGCCGTCGTAGTTGACGGTGACGGAGGCGGCGCCGATGTTGGTGCCCTCGCCGATGGTGGCGTCCCCGACGTAGGACAGGTGCGGCACCTTGGAGCCGGCGCCGATGTCGGCGTTCTTCGTCTCGACGAAGGTGCCGATCTTGCCCCTCTCCCCGAGGACGGTGCCGGGGCGCAGGTAGGCGAAGGGGCCCACGGTGGCGCCCGCGCCGATGACGGCGAGCGTGCCGTGGGTGCGCACAACGGTCGCGCCGGCACCGATCTCGACGTCGCGCAGGGTCGAGTCGGGCCCGACGGTGGCGCCCTCGGCGACGGTGGTGGCGCCCTGCAGCTGGGTGCCGGGCAGCAGGGTGACGTCCCGGGCGAGCTCGACGTCGGCGTCCACCCAGGTGGTGGCGGGGTCGACGACGGTGACGCCGGCGCGCATCCAGGCGTCCAGGGTGCGCCGGTTCAGCTCGGCCCCGAGGGTGGCGAGCGCGACCCGGTCGTTGACGCCCTCGACGAGCATGGGGTCGTCGCTGAGCAGGGCTCGCACGGCTCCGCCCTCGGCCCGCGCGGAGGCGACGACGTCGGTGAGATACACCTCGCCCTGGGCGTTGTCGCTGCCGAGCCCGCCGAGGCCGCGGCGCAGCACGGCCGCGTCGAAGACGTACACGGACGAGTTGATCTCGCGGATGGCGCGCTGGTCGGCGGTGGCGTCGGCGTGCTCGACGATCGCGGTGACGTCGCCGGTGCCCTGCTCGCGCACGATGCGGCCGTAGCCGGTGGCGTCGTCGAGCTCGGTGGTCAGGATGGTGACGGCGTTGCCGTCGGCGTGGTGCGCGGCGAGCAGCTCGGCGAGCGTGGCGCCGTCGAGGAGCGGGATGTCGCCGGCGAGGACGACGACGGCGCCCTCGATGCCGTCCCCGAGCGGGTGCGCCCGGTCGGCCTCGCCATCGCCGTCGTGTGCGTCGTCGTGCGCGTCGTCGTCGTGCGCGTCGCCGTGCAGGTCGTCGGTGTGGGCGAGCTCTGCGGCGCGGGCGGCGTGCACCCGGGTGTCGAGCGCGTCGAGCGCGCACTGCACGGCACGTCCGGTGCCGGGGATTTCGTCCTGGTCGACCACGAGCGCGGACGCGTCGAGGGCGAGCGCGGCGTCGGACACCTGGTCGCGCTCGTGCCGCACGACGACGGCGACGTGCGCGGGCTCGAGCTCGCGCGCGGCGGTCATCGCGTGCCCGAGCATGGTCCGCCCGCCGAGGGCGTGCAGCACCTTGGGGGTCGCGGACCGCATGCGCGTGCCCTGCCCTGCGGCGAGGACGACGACGGCGGTCGGTCGGACCGTCGTCGTCGGCGTGGACTGGTCACCGTTCGGGGCCGTGGGAACCACCGCTGCTCCGTCTCTGTCGGGATCTCGGGCGAGCTCCGCCCCCAGGACTCGAACCTGGACCAAGGGCACCAAAAACCCTTGTGCTGCCGATTACACCAAGGCGGACCGGACGCGGCGCCGGGTCCCGGCACCTGCCGGCGAGCCCGGTTTCCGCGCCCCGCCGTCACACGTCCGTGTCTCAGTCTGCCAGGTCGTCGGGGGTGGGCGGCGCACGGGGCGACCGGAGCCCCGGCCACCAGGCACAATGGGGTGCATGCCTGCCGACGCCCGTGAGACGAAGCGCGCCCCCCGCGCCCGGATGACCGCGAGCCAGCGCCGAGAGCAGCTCGTCACGGTCAGTCGCGGGCTGTTCGCCACGAAGGGGTTCGACGGGACGAGCGTGGAGGAGATCGCCGCGACGGCGGGGGTCTCGAAGCCGGTCGTGTACGAGCACTTCGGCGGCAAGGAGGGCATCTACGCGGTGATCGTGGACCGCGAGGTGCAGGCGCTGACCTCGGCTCTGACGGGGGCGCTGGCCGAGGGCGGGCACCCGAAGGTCATGGTGGAGCGCACCGCGCTGGCGCTGCTGGGCTACATCGAGGCGTCCGAGGACGGCTTCCGGATCCTGGTCCGCGACTCCCCCGTCGCCCAGGCCACGGGCACGTTCTCCTCGCTCATCGGGGACGTCGCCACGCAGGTGGAGCACATCCTCGCCGACCAGTTCAAGGGCAACGGCCTCGACCCGAAGATCGCCCCGCTGTACGCGCAGATGCTCGTGGGCATGGTGGCGCTGACGGGCCAGTACTGGCTCGACGCGCGCCGCCCGAAGAAGGCCGACGTGGCCGCGCACCTGGTGAACCTGGCCTGGAACGGGTTGGCGGGCATGGAGAAGAGACCCGGGCTCATCGGTCGCTGAGCCGTCAAGAGTCTTGACGTCGAGATACCGGCGTTAGGCTGGCCGGATGGAGAGCACCCACACCGGCGACGAGGTCGACCGCATCGTCGCCGCCTGGCAGCGGGAACGACCCGACCTGGACGTCGAGCCCCTGACGGTCTTCTCCCGCGTCAGCCGCCTGGCCCGCCACCTCGACCGCGCCCGCCGCGGCGCGTTCGCCCGTCACGAGCTCGAGACCTGGGAGTTCGACGTCCTGTCGGCGCTGCGCCGATCCGGCGAGCCCTACCGCCTCTCGCCCGGTCGCCTCGTCGCGCAGACCCTCGTCACCTCCGGGACGATGACCAACCGCATCGACCGCCTCGAGCGCCGCGGCCTGGTCGAACGGCACCGCTCCCCCGACGACCGCCGCGGCGTGCTCGTCCAGCTCACCGCCGCGGGACGCAGCCGCGTGGACGCCGCCATGAGCGACCTGCTCGACGTCGAGGCGTCCGTGCTCGACGCCCTGCCCGCCGACGAGCGCCCCGGCCTGGCCGCCCTGCTGCGCACCCTGGGTGCGCAGTTCGATGAGTGACGCCGCCGACGGCGGGTCCCACCGCGGCGCCGGCCGGGCGGCAGGCGCCGCCGCCGGCGGGTTCGCGCTGCTGGCGCTGCTGCTCGCCGCGGTCAACCTGCGCGCACCGATCGTGTCGCTGCCCCCGGTGGTCGACGACGTCGCGGCCTCCCTCGGCCTGACCTCCGCCGGTGCGGGCCTGCTCACCTCGCTGCCCGTCCTCTGCTTCGCGCTCCTGACCCCGGTGGCGTCCGCGCTCACCGCACGGATCGGCCCCGAGAAGGCGATCACCCTCGGCCTCCTCGCCATCCTGGGCGGCACCGTGCTGCGCTCGACGGGCTCGGTCGCCACCGCCATGGTGGGCACCACGGTGCTCGGCATCGGCATCACCGTCGGCAACGTGGCCGTCCCGGTCGTCATCGCCCGCGACTTCCGCGACCGCGCCGCCTCCGTCACCGGCGCCTACGCCGCCACCATGAACGCGGGCTCCGCCGTCACCACCCTGCTCACCGTTCCCCTCGCCGTGGCCTACGGGTGGCAGTGGGCGCTCGCCGGGTGGGGCGTGCTCGCCGTCGTCGCCCTGGCCGCCTGGGTACCCGCCGGGCGTGGGCTCGCCGCGCACCACCGCGCGGCGGACGCTGCCCGGGAGGCGGACGCCGCCCCCGGGCCGTCCGGCACCGACGGGACCGACGGCGGAGCGTCCGTCCGCGCCGCGCAGCGCCGCCTCGTCGTCCTGCTCAGCCTGGCGTTCGGGGGCCAGGCGTGCGGCTACTACGCGATGACGGCGTGGCTGCCGTCGATCCTGGCCGACCGGGTCGGGCTGGGCCCGGCCGCCGCCGGCGGTGGCGCCGCCCCGTTCCAGCTCGCGGCCGTGGCCGGGGCGTTCCTCGTCCCGTTCGCCCTGTCCCGCCGGGTCACGGCCCGCGCCGTCGCGGCGACGCTCTCGGTGATGTGGATCAGCCTGCCGGTGGGGCTCCTGCTCGCGCCCGACCTGTGGTGGCTGTGGGTGTGCCTCGCGGGCGCCGCGCAGGGCGGCAACTTCACCGTGATCCTCACGCTGCTCGCCCAGCGCTCCCCGAGCGTCGCCGCGGCACGCCGGGGCTCCGCCGTCGTCCAGACCGCCGGTTACGCCTGCGCCGCCGCGGCGCCGACCGTGCTGGGTGCGGTCCACGAGGCCACCGGCGGCTGGACCGTCCCGCTGGGCGTCGTCCTCGGCCTGCTGGCGGTCATGGCGGTCGCGCTCTGGATGGCGTCGCGCCCGACGTACCTGGACCGCTGAGGCGTCGCCCCTCACGCGGCGGGCGAGACCTCCAGGTTCGCCTCCACGAGCAGCTCCAGGAACCGCGCCGCCGTCGGCGCCGCGAGCGGTGACGACGCCGCCGAGACCACCCACTGCGGACGGCCCCGGTCCGGCAGCGACGACGCCGTGAGCCCGGCGGCCTGGGGCTTGGTCGCCACGTGCTGGGGCACCACCGCGATGCCCAGGCCACGCTGGACGAAGTCGAGCAGGGTGTGGACGTCGTCGACGCTCATCCGCACGCGGCGCTGCAGGTGCCGGACGGCGAATGCCTCGTCGACGAGCCGCCGGACGCTCCAGGTCTCCCGGAAGTCGACGAAGTCCCGCTCCGCCAGGTCCTCCCAGGTGACCTCCGCGGCCCCCGCGAGGGGGTCGGAGGGGTGCGTGAGCACCACGAGGTCGCGCCGGCCGAGCTCGAGGCGGCCCAGCCCGCCCAGGTGCTCGGTCGCGGCGAGGAACGCGACGTCGAGGTCCCCGGCGCGCAGCTGGGCGGCGAGCTCGTGCGAGCCGGCCTGGACGAACTGGATCTCCACGAGCGGGTAGCGCAGCCGGAACCGTTCGAGCAGCGAGCCGACGTCGACCACGCCGAGGCACTGCTCGGACCCCACCCGCAGGTGTCCGGAGAGCTGCCGGCTGGCCCGGACGACGGCGTCGCGACCGCCGGCGGCCTGGGCGAGCATGCGCCGCGCGAACGGCAGCAGGGCCCGCCCGGCCGCGGTCGTGCTCACCTGCCGCGTGGTGCGCTGGAACAGCGGGGCGCCCAGCTCCTTCTCCAGGGACCGGATCGCCGCCGACAGACCGGACTGGCTGACGCCGCACAGCGCCGCGGCGCGCGTGAAGTGTCCCTCCTCCGCCACGGCGACGACGTACTCCATCTGACGCAGCTCCATCGATCACTCCTGCTTCTCAATGTCATGAGCATCTTCCGTTGGACTTCTCATCCTCCTCCTTCCTATCGTCGAGAGCACACCCGGTCCACCACCCGGCGGGTCCGAGAAGTCACATCGACGAGGAGCACCGTGCAGCAGCGCACCATCGCAGACGCAGCAGTCAGCGCCGTCGGGCTCGGCGGCATGCCGATGTCCATCGAGGGCCGGCCCGACGAGGCCCGGTCGATCGCCACGATCCACGCCGCGCTCGACGCCGGCGTCACCCTGATCGACACCGCCGACGCCTACCACCGCGACGCCGACGAGGTCGGCCACAACGAGGAGCTCATCGCCCGCGCGCTGCGCTCCTGGGGCGGCGACGCCTCGGGCGTCCTCGTCGCCACCAAGGGCGGGCACCTGCGCCCCGGCGACGGGTCGTGGACGAAGGACGGCCGCCCCGAGCACCTCAAGGCCGCCGCGAAGGCGTCGGCCCGCCGGCTCGGCGTCGAGGCGATCGGCCTCTACCAGTTCCACCGTCCCGACCCGGCCGTCCCCTACGCCGACTCGATCGGCGCGCTCGCCGAGCTCCTCGACGAGGGCGTCGTGGCCCGGGCCGGCATCTCCAACGCGTCCGTCGCGCAGATCGACGAGGCGAACGACGTGCTCGACGGACGGCTCGCGTCCGTCCAGAACCAGTTCTCCCCCGCGTTCCGCTCCAGCCTGGGCGAGCTCGAGCACTGCGCCGCGCTCGGCGTCGCGTTCCTGCCCTGGTCACCGCTGGGCGGCATCGCCCGCGCCGGCGACCTCGGGTCGGCGCACGCCGCGTTCGGCCGCGTCGCCGGGCGCCGGGGCGTCAGCCCCCACCAGGTCGCGCTCGCCTGGGAGCTGGCGCTCGCCCCCGTCGTCGTGCCCATCCCCGGGGCCTCCCGCCCCGCCAGCATCACCGACTCGGTCCGCGCGGCCGAGCTCACCCTGACCGCCGACGAGCTCGCCGAGCTCTCGGCCTGACCGAGACAGGAGAAGATCATGAGGACCGTCCCCCTGGGAACCACGGGCCGCGACGTCCCGAACGTCGTGCTCGGGCTCATGCGCATCGCCGACATGGACGACGACGCCGTCCGCGGCCTCGTCCGCACGGCCCGGGACGCCGGCATCGACTTCGTCGACCACGCCGACGTCTACGGCAAGGACCTGCACGGCTGCGAGCGCCGGTTCGCCGAGGCGATGCAGCTCACACCGTCGCAGCGCGCCGAGCTGACGATCCAGTCCAAGGCCGGGATCGTGCCCGAGGGCCCGTACTTCGACTACTCGTACGACCATCTGGTGGCGTCGGTCGAGGGCTCGTTGGAGGCGCTGGGCACCGACTACCTGGACATCCTGCTGCTGCACCGCCCCGACGCCCTCGTGGAGCCGGACGAGGTGGCGCGCGCGTTCGACCACCTGGAGTCGACGGGCAAGGTGCGCTCGTTCGGGGTGTCGAACCACACGCCGCGCCAGATCGACCTGCTGAAGAGGTCGGTGCGCCAGCCGATCGTCGCGAACCAGCTCCAGCTGTCGATCACGCACGCGCCGATCGTGGCGCAGGGCGTGGCCACGAACATGGCGGGCGAGGAGCAGGCGCTCACGCTCGACGGCGGCGGGATCCTCGACTACTGCCGCCTGCACGACATCACGGTGCAGGCGTGGTCGCCGTTCCAGGCAGGGTTCTTCACCGGGGTGTTCCTCGGTTCGCAGGACTACCCGGAGCTCAACGCCGTCATCGACCGACTGGCGGCGCGGTACGACGTGCCGCCGATCGCGATCGCGGTCGCGTGGATCACGCGGCACCCGGCGCAGATGCAGGTGGTGCTGGGCACCACCACGCCGGAGCGGGTCGAGGGCGCCGCGCAGGGCTCGGACGTCCCGCTGACCCGTGCCGAGTGGTACGAGCTGTTCCGCGCGGCGGGCTACCGGGTTCCCTGACCGCCGGGACCTGGCGGCGACCGGTCAGGTCGGGCGCCGTCGGGTCACTCGGCGAGCTCGGCGGCCTCCAGCCACTCCAGCTCGAGCTCGTCCTTCTCGGCGAGGACCTCGCGCAGCCGCGCGTCGAGCTTCGCCGTGGCCTCGAAGTCGGTCGGGTCGGCGGCCATCCGGTCGTGCAGGCGGGCCTCCTCCTGCGCGAGCCGGCCGAGCTGCTTCTCGAGGCGCTGCACCGTCTTGCGGGCGGCGCGCTGCTCCGCCGGCGTCGCCGTCGTCCCTGTGGTCCCGGCCGACCCTGTGGTCCCGGCCGGGCCACCCGCCGGGGCGGCCGGGGCGGGGGTCGAGGAGGCCGCCGACGACCCCCCGGCAGCACGGCGCAGCTCCAGGTACTGCTCCACCCCGCCCGGCAGGTCCCGCAGCGCGCCGTCGCCGAGCAGCGCCCACTGGCGGTCGCACACCCGCTCCAGGAGGTAGCGGTCGTGGGAGACGACGATGAGCGTGCCGGGCCAGCCGTCGAGCAGGTCCTCCACGGCGGCGAGGGTGTCGGTGTCCAGGTCGTTGGTGGGCTCGTCGAGGAGCAGCACGTTGGGCTCGGAGACGAGCAGGCGCAGCAGCTGCAGGCGTCGTCGTTCCCCGCCGGAGAGGCTGCGCACCACGGTGTGGGCGCGTTCGCGCGTGAACCCGAGACGTTCGGTGAGCTGCCCGGCGGTGAGCTCCTTGCCGTCCACGACGACGGTGCGCTTCTCGCGGTCCACGACCTCGACGGCGGTGAGGTGGCCGAGCTCGTCCAGCTCGGTCACCTCCTGGCTGAGCTCGGCCACCTCGACCGTCTTGCCGCGTCGCACGCGGCCGCCGTCCGGCCGGCGTCGTCCCGCCAGCAGCGCCAGCAGCGTCGTCTTGCCGGCACCGTTGACGCCGACGACGCCGTACCGGTCGCCGGGGCCGAGGCGCCAGGTGACGTCGTCGAGCAGGGTGCGCCGGCCGCCGTCGGGCGTCGGCACGGTGACGGTGACGTCCTCGAGGTCGAGGACGTCCTTGCCGAGGCGCTTGGTGGCCATCTGGGTGAGCTCGAGGGTGTCGCGCGGTGCGGGCTCGTCCGCGATGAGCGCGGAGGCGGCGTCGAGCCGGAACTTCGGCTTGGAGGTGCGCGCGGGTGCGCCGCGGCGCAGCCACGCGAGCTCCTTGCGCAGCAGGTTGTTGCGCTTCTCGGCGGCGGTGGCGGCCTGCCGGGTCCGCTCCGCGCGGGCCAGGATGTAGGCCGCGTAGCCGCCCTCGTACCCGTCGACGGCGCCGCTGCCGTCACCGCGCACCTCCCACATGCGGCTGCACACCTCGTCGAGGAACCAGCGGTCGTGGGTGACGACGGCGAGCGCCCCCTGCCCGGGCCGGCCGGACGCCCCGTAGCGGTGGCGCAGGTGCTGGGCGAGCCACGCGACGCCCTCGACGTCGAGGTGGTTGGTGGGCTCGTCGAGCAGCAGCACGTCGGGGTCCTCCACGAGCAGCGCGGCGAGCGCGACCCGACGGCGCTGACCACCGGACAGGGTCGACACGGGCTGGTCGAGGTCGAGGTCGGCGAGCAGCCCGGCGTGCACACCACGGATCCGGGCGTCGGAGGCCCACTCGTGGGTGTCGCCGTCGCCGTGCACCAGGTCCAGGACCGTGGCTCCCGGGGCGGCGTCGTCGCGCTGGTCGAGCATGCCGAGCCGCGAGCCGCCCACCCGGGTGACCCGTCCGGCGTCGGGCGAGGCCGTCCCGGCGAGCAGGCGAAGGAGCGTCGACTTGCCGGCGCCGTTGGGGCCGACGATGCCGACCCGGTCGCCGTCGTCGAGACCGAGGGAGACGTCGTCGAGAAGAGTTCGGGTGCCGATGGTCAGCGCGATGCCGTCCGCGCCGAGGAGATGTGCCACCTCGACAGGGTAGTCGCCCCCGATGCGGGCGCTACCCTCGGAGCGACACCGCCGTCCGTCGTCGCGACACCCGAGGAGCACCCCCCGCATGGCCCAGTTCGACCTTCCCGTGCCCGAGCTCGAACGGTACGCCCCCGAGATCGACGAGCCGGCCGACTTCGACGACTTCTGGGCGGGCACCGTCGCGCAGGCGCGCGGGTGCGGTGGCACTCCCCGGGTGGAGCGGGTGGAGTCCGGACTGACGGAGATCACCGTCGACGACGTCACCTTCCCCGGGTTCGACGGTCACCCCGTGCGCGCCTGGCTGGTGCGGCCCGCGCGCACGGACGGCCCGCTGCCCGCCGTGGTGGAGTTCGTGGGCTACGGCGGCGGACGGGGGCTGGCGCACGAGCACCTCGGTCTGGCGGCGGCCGGGTTCGCCCACCTCGTCATGGACACCCGCGGGCAGGGGTCGGGCTGGGGCTCGGGCGGTCACACGCCCGACCCGGTGGGGCACGCCCCGGCCGCGCCGGGCTTCATGACCCGCGGCGTCCTGGACCCGGCCGACCACTACTACCGGCGCGTCTTCACCGACGGCGTGCGCGCCGTCGACGCGGTCCGTCAGATGGACGGCATCGACCCGGCGCGCGTCGCGGTGACGGGCACGAGCCAGGGCGGCGGCATCGCGATCGCCGTGGCCGGCCTGCTGCCCGACGTCGTCGCCGCGGCACCGAACGTGCCGTTCCTGTGCCACTACCGGCGCGCCGTGCAGATCTCCGACGCGTTCCCCTACGGCGAGATCACCCAGTACCTGTCGGTGCACCGTGAGCACGAGGACGCGGTGTGGCGGACCCTGTCCTACCTGGACGGCGTGTCGTTCGCCCGCCGGGCCCGGGCCGCCGGCCTGTTCTCGACCGCCCTGATGGACGCCGTCTGCCCGCCGTCGACCGTGTACGCGGCGTTCAACGCGTGGGCGAACGAGGACAAGCACATCGACGTCTACCCCTACAACGGCCACGAGGGCGGGCAGCACTACCGCTTCGCACCCACGGTGGAGTTCCTGCGCAAGCACCTCGCCTGAGGCGACCACGGCACGACCCGGCACGACCCGCGACGACCCGCGACGACGCCGCGGAGCCCCGGCTCACAGGACGCGCGCGCCCCCGGCCGGCCCGGTGGTGCACCACACGGAGTCGGCCGCACCCTCGGCCGTCCACGTCGCCGCGATCGCCAGCGCGTGCTGCCGGGACCGGGCGAGCGCCGCGACGGACGGCCCCGACCCCGACACGAGGGTGCCCAGCGCGCCGCCGTTCTGCGCGATCTCGAGGGTGCGCTCCAGCTCGGGGCGCAGGTCGATCGCCGCGTCCTGCAGGTCGTTGTGCAGCGCGAGACCGAGCGCCACCGGGTCGCCCGCGCGCAGCGCGTGCATGAGGTCGGTGTCGTCGGCGGGGTCGACGGCGGGCGCCCGCCCGCCGGTGCGCGCGTCGAACTGCCCGTACACCGCCGGCGTCGACAGTCCCTCGGCCTGGGTGGCGAACGCCCAGTGGAACTCGCCGCGCGTCATCGCGGGGGTCAGCAGGTGGCCGCGCCCGGTGCCGACGGCGGTGTGCCCGACGAGCGCGAACGGCACGTCGGAGCCGAGCCGGGCGGCCAGGCCGACGAGGTCGTCGCGGGACAGCCCCGTCGCCCACAGCGCGTCGCACGCCGCCAGCGTGGCAGCGGCGTCGGCGGACCCGCCCGCCATCCCCCCGGCGACGGGCACGCCCTTGGCGAGGTGCAGCGCGACGTCCGCACCCACCCCGACGTGCTCCGCGAGGAGCTCGGCGGCACGCCACGCCAGGTTCGAGGCGTCGAGCGGCACCTGGTCGGCGTGCGGGCCGTCCACGGTCAGGGCGATGCCGGTGCCCTCGGGCACCTCGGTGGCCGTGACCTCCTCGTACAGCGCGACGGCCTGGAACACGGTCACCAGCGGGTGGTAGCCGTCGTCCTCCACCGGGCCGACACGCAGCGACAGGTTCAGCTTGCCGGGCGCGCGGACGCGCACCGACGGCGACGGGGCGGCGGTGAGTCGGTTCACGCGACCACCGTGCCAGGTACGGCGCCGAGCTGCTCGGCGATCCGCGCGAACTCGTCGATCGTCAGGCGTTCCCCGCGCAGCGTCGGGTCCACGCCCGCGGCGCGCAGGGCCTCCTCCGCGGCGGCTCCGGAGCCGAAGATCCCGGCCAGCGCGGCCCGCAGCGTCTTGCGGCGCTGGGCGAAGGCCGCGTCGACGACGGCGAACACCCGCTCGCGCGGCGCCGTCGTCACCGGCGGCTCACCCCGGTCGACGGCGACGAGCGCGGAGTCGACGTTCGGCTCGGGCCAGAACACGTGCCGCGAGACGTTCAGGGACCGCCGGGCGGTCCCGTACCAGGCGGCCTTGGCCGACGGCACGCCGTACACCTTGGACCCGGGCGGCGCCGCGAGACGGTCCGCGACCTCGGCCTGGACCATGACGAGCACCGACCGCAGGCTCTCGAACCGTTCGAGGAACGTCAGGAGCACCGGCACGGCGACGTTGTAGGGCAGGTTCGCCACGAGGGCCGACGGCGGCTCGCCCGGCAGCGCGGTGACGTCCAGGGCGTTCGCGGTCACCACCTCGAAGTCCGCCCCGGGGGCGTACCGCTCGACGGTGTCGGCGATCTGCCCGGCGAGGACGGGGTCGATCTCGACGGCGACGACGGAGGCACCCGCCTCCAGCAGCCCGAGCGTGAGCGACCCGAGACCGGGGCCGACCTCCACGACGCGGTCGCCGGGCTGCACCCCGGCCGCACGGACGATCTTGCGGACCGTGCCGGCGTCGTGCACGAAGTTCTGCCCGAGCGTCTTGGTGGGCCGGACGCCGAGGCGCCCTGCCAGCTCGCGGATCTCCGCAGGGCCGAGCAGGGCGCCAGGGGTGTTGGTCATGGGTGGCAGTATCGCCCGCCGGGACGGGTCAGTACCAGCCCACCGACTCCGAGTGTCCCCAGGCCGAGCACGGCGTGCCGTACCGGCCGGCGATGTAGTCCAGGCCCCACGTGATCTGCGTGGCGGGGTTGGTCTGCCAGTCGGAGCCGGCCGAGGCCATCTTCGAACCGGGCAGCGACTGCGGGATCCCGTAGGCGCCGGACGAGGGGTTCGCGGCGGTGTGGGACCAGCCCGACTCGCGCGTCCACAACGACTCCAGGCAGGTCCACTGCGAACCCGTCCAGCCGCGCGCGGAAGCCATCTGCCGGCCGATGTCGCGGTTGGACCCGGAGTACGTCTCCCCGGACGAGCCGGAGGAGCCGGACTCCTCGGCGGGCTCGGGCTCGGGGCGCTCCTTGGTGCCCTGCACCAGGACCTCGGTGACGGGCTCGGAGGTGACCTCGGAGGAGATCTTCTTGTTCGAGACCTCCTTGCCGTCGATCGTCGTGACCTCGCGCACCACGGTGCGCTCGCCGTCGGCGCCCTCGGTCCGCACCTTGGGGTCGAGGTCCTCGTAGCGCTCGTCGCTCTTCTTCGTGGTGGTCTCGTGCGCGATCTTCTTGACCTTCTCGACGGTCTCGACCTCGACGCGCTCCACGACCACGGCGACCTGCGGCAGGTCGGCGCCCGCGGGCAGGTCGGCGTCGGCGAGGTCCTCGGCGCTGACGCCGGCGTCGTCCGCGGCGGTGACGGACACGAGGTCGTCGTCGTCGAGAGTGACGTCGACGGTGTCGAGCGCGGCCGCCAGGTCCTCGGGACCGTCGACGACGTCGGTGGCGCCGTCGTGCACGACGGCGACCGGCTGGTCGGACGGCAGATCGACCGGCAGCGCGGCACGCTCGGCGGAGCGCGAGGCGACGAGGTGGACGTCGTCACCGCGCTGGTTGAGCAGGTTGAGGGCTTCGGCGGCGTCCGCGGCGGTCACCCACACGGTGTGCTCCTCGCCGTCGACCTCCACGTCGACCTCGCGCCCGGTGCGCACGACGACGTCGCTGTCGGAGTAGAGCTCGGCGTCGGGGCCGGGCGTCACGGCGTCACGGTCGGTGACGTCCACGCCCTCCTCGGCGAGCAGGCCCGCGACGTCACCGGAGAACGTGGAGACGGTGCGGGACTCGCCGTCGACGTCGAGGGTGACGGTCTTGTGGGCGTTCGAGACGCCGACCGCCGACCCGACGCCCAGGGCGAGGGTTCCGGCGGTGGCGGAGGCGATGATGACGCGGCGGCGTCGGGTGCGGCGGGTCCGGGTGACGGCGCGGGTCTCGGCCGTCGTGGACCCGAAGTTCTCGGGCTCGGGGGTCATGAGGCTCCATCGTGAGTACGTGTCGACCCTGATCGAGGATCGGCGCCATACAACAGGTCGTTCCCGTTGTGCGCGAAAGACACCCGACCGTAACCGCTTCGTGATCCAGCACCGCAAAGTGCGGGTCACCTCTGACCGGCTCGCACGGCACCTTCACAGGGCATGCACAGGCCTGTTCACCGCCCTCCACACGACGACCGCGCGGCCCGCACGGCGGCCGGCCCGGTGCGGACAGCACGAAGGGGCGGCGTCCCCGGTCCGGTCGTCAGACCGGACCGGGGACGCCGCCCCTTCGTGATCGAGGCTCTACAGCAGGCCGAGCTTGGCCGCGCAGGCCGGCCACTGACCCCAGCCCGACTGCGCCTGGAGCTTCTGGGCCCGCATGGTCTGCTCGGAGGCGGAGGCCTCCGAGGGCAGCCCGGACCCGCCCATCGCCTGCCACGTCGGCAGCGAGAACTGGTAGAGGCCGTAGTAGCCGTTGCCGGTGTTGGTCGACGGGTTGCCGCCGGACTCGCACTGGGCGAGCTGGCTCCACACCCCAGAGGGTGCGCTGCCGCCCGACGAGCCGGACGACGAGCTCGACCCGGAGGAGGACGAGGAGCCCGAGGACGAGCTCGAGGAGGAGCTCGAGGAGGTCGCGGGCTCCGGCTCGGGCTCCGGCTCCGGCTCGGGGCGCTCCTTGGTGCCCTCGACGACGACCTTGTCGACCGGCTTGGTCGTGACCTTGCTGGAGATCTTCTCCCGCTCGGTCTCCTCGCCGTCGACGGTGGTGACGCGGTGGACGATCGTCCGCTCGCCCTTCTTGCCCTTGGTCTGGACGTAGGAGCCCTCGTCGACGTACCGGTCGGAGTCCTGCTCCGTGACGGTGTCGAACGCGACCTTCTTGGTGGTGGTGACGTCCTCGACGTCGACGACCTGCACGACGACGCGCACGGTCGGGTCGCCGGGCTCGACGGCCTCGACGCTCTCGACGTGGACGACGTCGTCCTCGTCGATCGTGACGCCCTGGTCGGCGAACAGCTCCTGGAGGGTCTGGGCGCCGTCGTCGACGATCGTCTCCTCGCCGCCGACGACGAGGGCCACGGGCCCGTCGGTGTCGAGGCGGATCGGGAGCGAGGCCCGCTCGGCGGAGCGCGAGGGGAGCAGCTTGGCAGCGTCGTCGCGGGCGCTGAGCTCGTCGAGCACCTCGGAGGCGTCGAGCGCGGCGACCCACACGTCCTGCTCCTCGCCGTCGGTCTCGACGGTGAGCTGGTGGCCGTAGCGGACCTGGACGACGGCACCGTCGCGCAGGTCGGACCCTGCGGCGGGGGTGACCTCGTCCTTGGCGCCGTAGTCGACGCCCTGGTCGTCGAGCACGTCCTGGACGGTCGCGGCGTACGTCGAGACGTTCACGAGGTCGCCGTCGACGTCGATGGTGACGTCCTTGCGGAGCTGTTCGGAGACGGCGGCGGCCACGCCACCGGTGACGCCGAGGCTGAGGACGATGGCGAGGGCGACCAGCGGCCAGCGGCGACGACGACGAGCGGTCTGCTCGGCGTCGGCGGGTGCGGCGGGGTCGAGGTGCGAGTCGTTCACGAGGATCCAGTCGTCGGCAGTTCCGGCTCGACGACGGGGGTCCGACAAGGGGGTCGGGTCCGAGGTCGGTCCGGCGGGCTCCGAAGACCGTAACCTGATCGTGATTGACTTCCAACAGCCTTTACGATAGGTACGTCCGGTTATGCGGGGGTATGGCGCAAAAGTTCTGCCGACGCCCCACGAGGCCCGGCAGCGGGACCTGGGTCAGTACCAACCCACGGACATCGAGTGGCTCCACGCCGAGCACGGCGTGCCGTACCGGCCGTCGATGTAGCCGAGCCCCCACGAGATCTGGGTCGTCGGGTTCGTCCGCCAGTCCGAGCCGGCCGACGCCATCTTCGACCCCGGCAGGGCCTGCGGGATGCCGTACGCGCCGCTCGACGGGTTCTCGGCGTTCCAGCGCCAGTTGGACTCCTTGGTCCAGAGCTTGTCGAGGCACGAGAACTCCCCGTCGCCCCAACCGCGCTCCGCCGCGAGCGACCGTGCGATCGCCTTGGCGGAGCCGGGGTCGACCTGGACGTCGGAGACGTCGAGGGTCCCCACGACCACCACCTCGGTGACCGGCTCGACCGTGACCGACCGGTCGACCAGCTCGCGCTCGTACTCCGCGCCGCCCAGGGTCCGTACCTCGTACGTCGAGACCCGCTCCCCCGGCACGCCGCGGGTCCGCACCGTCTCGTAGCCCACGGGCAGCTCGTCCGACTCGATCTCCTCGGTCTCGAACGGGATCACCTCGGTGATCCGGTCCGACGTCGTCTCGCCCCGACTGACGACGACCACCATCTCGTCCACGGCCGCCGCACCCAACGGCACGGACGTGGCGTCCTCCTCACCGAGGCTGATGCCCGCCTCGGTGAGCACGTCGCGCACCGTCGAGCCGGTGGTGCGCAGCGCCAGCACCGATCCGTCGACGGACACGTGCACCGTCTTCAGCGTCGAGACGCGCACGGCGTCGCGGCCCAGGGCCGAGCTGCGGGAGGCCGACGTGACCGCCCCGGCACCGCGCGGCCCGAGCGCGACGAGCAGCTCCCCCACCGTCAGCGCGGTGGTCGGCACCGTCATCGGCTCGCCGTCGATCTCCAGGGTGACCTCACGGCTCGAACGCACCACGACCTGCCCGTCGCGCGGCGCGGGCGCCGAGGCGGCGGGCTGCACGAGGTCGTCGGGGCCGGGGTGGATGCCGTGGAACGCCAGCACGTCGCCGACGGTCCGGCCGTAGCCGTCCACCGAACGCACCGTGCCGTCGACGTCGATCACGAGGTGCGAATGGGTGTTGACCACGCCGTAGGCCCCGACGGCGACCGCCGCGAGGATCGCCCCGTGCACCAGCGTGCGCATCGCCCGCGGCAGCGGTCCGCGGCGGCCGACGAACGGTTCGGCGGCGCTGCGGCGCGCAGCATCGCGTCGTCGTGCCCCGGAAGTCGTCACGGTCACCAGACCGTAGTCGACTCGTCGCCGAGGGGGAAGACCCGCCGCCCGGTCACCACGGCCCGTAGACCTGCTCGGACGTCGCCGAGACGGCGTCGCACACCTGGACCAGCGGGCGGTCGAGGATCTCGGCCATCGCCCGGACCGTGTGCCCGACGACGTACGGGGCGTTGGGTCGGCCCCGGTAGGGGTGCGGCGGGAGGTAGGGGGCGTCGGTCTCGACGAGGACGAGGTCCAGGGGCACCGCCCGCAGCGCGGCACGCAGGTGCTCGTTGCGCGGATAGGTCACCGGCCCGGCGAACGACAGGTACCAGCCGTGCTCGGCGGCCAGGTGCGCCATCTGCTCGTCCCCGGAGAAGCAGTGGAACACGGTGCGCTCGGGGGCGCCGTCGGCCAGCAGGACGTCGATCACCTGGGCGTGCGCGTCGCGGTCGTGGATCTGGAGCGCGAGCCCGAGCTCCTTGGCGAGCGCCACGTGGGCCCGGAAGGACTCCCGCTGCGCCGCCTCTCCCTGCGGGCCGGTGCGGAACAGGTCCATGCCCGTCTCCCCGACGGCGCGCACGCGCGGGTTGTCGCGGGCGACGGCGGCGACCCGGGCGATCGCGTCGTCGAGGCTCGTGGCGTGGTGCGGCTGCGGGTCCGGTTCGAGGCCGTCGGGGCCGATCTCCCGCACGCCGGCGTGCAGCACCGCCTCGTTGGGGTGGATCGCGACCGCCCCGAGCACCCGCGCCACCTGCCGCCCCCCGCCGACCATGCCCTCGTGGCCCGTCTGCTGACCCGGACGGGCCGCCAGGGCATGCTCGGCCGTCGAGACGGCATGGTCGGCGGCGATCCGCAGGAACACGTCGGTCCACTCGACCGACGGCAGGTCGCCGCCGACCTGCACGAGCCGGTCGACCCCAGCCGCCGCCGCGTGCGCCAGCTGCCCGCCGACCATGTCCTGGCGGCCCGTCACCTCGGCCAGACGGGCGTCCAGGGCATGCTCGGCCGTCAGGACGGCATGGTCGACCTCTGGGCCCAGCACGTCACCGATCGCGTCCAGGTGCGTGTGGTTGTCGACGACGGCGACCGGCAACGGCTCCGGGTCCGGCGGGAACCCGCGCTCACGCTTGCGCGCCATGAGGACTCAGCCCTTCTCGCGCAGCCGCTCCAGCTCCTCCTCGACGATCGAGTCGTCGAGCTTGGTGAAGACCGGCGTCGGCTTGTCGATCGGCGTGCCCGGCACGACCGGCACCGACGCCCACGCCGGGAAGTCGTAGCCCCCGTCGTGGTCGCCCGTGATGACCGGGTACTGCCGCGAGTCGTCGTCGAGGTCGGTGACCTCCTCGATCACCGGCTGCGGCGCGAACTGACCCGACCCGCCGAGCACCTCGTGCACGGACTGCGCCGAGTGCGGCAGGAACGGTGCCAGCAGCGTGTTGCAGTCGCTGACCGCCTGCGTGACGGTGTGCAGCACGGTGGCGAGACGGTCCGGGTCCGACTTCAGCTTCCACGGCTCGGTCTCCGAGATGTACCGGTTGACGTCGCCGACGACGCGCATCGCCTCCGCGACGCCCGCCCGCTGACGGTTCGCCTCGATGAGCGAGCCCACGCCGTCGAACGCGGCCTGCGTCGTGGCGAGCACCGCGCGGTCCACGTCCGTCAGCTCGCCCGGCGTGGGGATCTGCCCGAAGTTCTTGTGCACCATCGACGCGGTGCGGTTGACCAGGTTGCCCCAGCCCGCCACCAGCTCGTCGTTGGTGCGCCGCAGGAAGCTGTCCCACGTGAAGTCGACGTCCTGGCTCTCCGGGCCGGCCGCCGCCACGTAGTAGCGGAACGCGTCCGGCTGGTAGCGCGCCAGCATGTCGCGCACGTAGATGACCACGCCGCGCGAGGAGGAGAACTTCTGCCCCTCGACGTTGAGGAACTCGCTGGAGACGACCTCGGTGGGCAGCTGCAGCGAGCCGTACCGCCCCGGCTGCCCGCCCTTCGTGCCGCCGCCGTCGTACCCCAGCAGCTCGGCAGGCCAGATCTGCGAGTGGAAGGTGATGTTGTCCTTGCCCATGAAGTAGAACGAGCGGGCGTCGGGGTTCGTCCACCACTGACGCCACGCCTCGGGCTCCCCGCGGCGGCGCGACCACTCGATCGAGCTCGACAGGTACCCGATGACGGCGTCGAACCACACGTACAGGCGCTTGCTCGGGTTGGACTCCCAGCCCTCGAGCGGGACGGGGATGCCCCAGTCGATGTCGCGCGTCATCGCGCGCGGGCGGACGTCGTCGAGCAGGTTGCGGCTGAAGTTCAGCACGTTCGGGCGCCAGCCCTTGCGGCCCTCCAGCCACAGCGACAGCGCGTCGACGAACGCCGGCAGGTCCAGGAAGAAGTGGTTCGACTCGACGAACTTCGGCGTCTCGCCGTTGACGCGGCTGCGCGGGTTCTTCAGGTCGATCGGGTCGAGCTGGTTGCCGCAGTTGTCGCACTGGTCGCCGCGAGCGCCGTCGTAGCCGCAGATGGGACAGGTGCCCTCGATGAAGCGGTCCGGCAGCGTGCGCCCCGTCGACGGCGAGATGGCGCCCATCGTCGACTTCTCGACCATGTAGCCGTTGGCGTGCACCGTGCGGAACATCTCCTGCACGACGGCGTAGTGGTTGCGCGTCGTGGTGCGGGTGAACAGGTCGTAGCTCAGCCCGAGGGACGTGAGGTCCTCGACGATGACGCGGTTGTAGCGGTCCGCGAGCTCCTGCGGGGTGACGCCCTCCTGCTCGGCCTGCACGAGGATCGGCGTGCCGTGCTCGTCGGTGCCCGAGATCATCAGCACGTCGTGACCCGCCATCCGCATGTGCCGGCTGAAGACGTCGGAGGGAACGCCGAAGCCGGCGACGTGGCCGATGTGCCGCGGGCCGTTGGCATAGGGCCATGCCACGGCCGAGAGGATGTGGGTCATGGGTCGAATCCTAATGGTCCTGCCGCCGGGGCCACCGCCGGGTCTCACGAGCGCCACGTCCCGCACCGGCGGTCTGGGCCGCGACGGTGCGGAGATGGCAGAGTGAGTCGCATGAGCTCCCGTGCGCTCCTCGTCGTCGACGTCCAACCCACCTTCTGCGAGGGCGGCGAGCTGCCCGTGGAGGGCGGCAACCGGGTCGCGGCGGACGTCGCCGCCCACGTCGCCGCCCACCGTGACCGGTACGACCTGGTCGTCACCACCCAGGACTGGCACATCGATCCCGGCGAGCACTTCAGCGACGCCCCCGACTACGTGAACAGCTGGCCCGTGCACGGGGTGGCGGACTCCCCCACGCGGCGCTGCACCCTGCGCTGGTGGACCTCGCCGCCGACGTCGCCGTCCGCAAGGGCCAGTACGACCACGGCTACTCGGGCTTCGAGGGCACGGACGCCGCCGGGCGCTTGCTGGAGGCGGTGCTGCACGACGCGGGGGTGACGGCCGTGGACGTCGTCGGGCTCGCCGAGTCGCACTGCGTCAAGCACACCGCGCTCGACGCCGTGCGCGCCGGGTTCGCCACCCGGGTGCTCACGGACCTCACCGCGCCGGTCTCGGCGGAGCAGGGCGAGCAGGCCCGCACCGAGCTCGCCGCCGCCGGCGTCGAGCTGCGGCCCCGGTAGCGCGGGTGGCACCCGCACCGCGAGGTGGCACGGAGGGCGAGGTGGCGCGGAAGGCGAGGTGGCGGGCCCGTCCTCGCCGCGCCGACGGCTTCGGTCGGCACTAGCGTGCAGGTGACCACAGGTATCGACGTCGACCGAGGAGCCCCCATGCCGTTGCCCCCTCCCCCTGCGGGCTGGAACCGGTTCGTGATGAAGAGCAGGTTCGGCATGGGTCGGGACTTCGCCGTCCTGGACCCGACGACGGAGGAGCAGCGCTGGTTCGTCGACGGCAAGGTGGGCGTGCGTCCCAAGGCCGACGTGCAGGACGCCGCGGGAACGGTCGTCTACACGGTGCGCGGCAGCATGCTCGGCATCCCCAAGCACATGACGATCTCCGGGGCCGACGGCACCGAGATCGCGTCCCTGCGCGCCAAGATGTTCTCCCCGATCAAGGACCGCATGTCCATGGAGGTCCCCGGCGGCGAGCCGTGGACCATCGAGGGGTCGTTCATCGAGAAGAACTACTCGGTCAGCGCGGGGGACGGCACGTCGTCCAGATCACCCAGAAGTGGGTGACGATCCGCGACGCCTACACCCTCGACGTGGTCGACGGCGTGGACGTCGGCCTGGCCCTGGCGGTCGTGTGGGCGATCGACCGCTGGGTCGAGCGGGACTGACGACGGCGCGCGCTACGCCTGCCGGGCCGCGAGCGCCGCGGCGTACAGGTCGCGCTTGGCGACACCGGCGGTGGTGGCGACGTCGGCCACGACGGTCTTGAGGCGTTCGCCGTCGGCGACGCGGGTCAGCACCTCGCCGACGAGGTCGGCGACGCTGGGTGCCGCTGCGGCGGGCGCCCCGCCGACGACGACGCAGATCTCGCCGCGCAGCGCGTCCCCGGTCGCGCTGCGGTCGGCGACGGTGTCGGCGAGCTCGCCCACCGTGCCGCGCAGCACCTCCTCGTAGACCTTGGTGAGCTCGCGGCAGACGGCGGCGGGCCGGTCGGGTCCGAACGCCTCGGCCATGGCGGCGAGGGTCTCGACGATGCGGTGGGGTGCTTCGAAGAACACCATGGTGCGCGGTTCGGCGGTCAGGGCGCTGAGCCAGCGTGCACGGTCCCCGGCCTTGCGGGGCACGAAGCCGTCGAAGGTGAAGCGGTCGGTCGCGAGCCCGGACAGTGCGAGCGCGGTGAGCACGGCGGACGGCCCGGGGGCGGCGGTGACGGGCAGTCCGCGCTCGACGGCGCGGGCAACCAGTCGGAACCCCGGGTCGGAGACGGCGGGCATGCCCGCGTCGGTGACGACGACGACGGTGCCGCCGTCGGCCACGACGTCGAGCAGGTCGTCGGCCCGGTCGCGCTCGTTGTGCTCGTGGTAGGACACGACGCGCCCGGTGACGGCGACGCCGGCCCGTGCGGCGAGGGCGTGCAGGCGGCGCGTGTCCTCGGCGGCGACGAGGTCCGCGTCGGCGAGGAGGCGCAGCAACCGGGGTGAGGCGTCCTCCACGTTGCCGATGGGGGTGGCGGCCAGCACGACGGACCCGGCCTCGGGGACAGCACTCATGGGCACAACTGTCCCACGGGCGTCGCCGACCCCCTAGAGTGACCGAGGTGAGCGCCCGAGACGTCGACTCCCCCGCACCCGGTGACCAGTCCCCTGCCGACGGCGGGACCACGGCGTCGGACCCCGCCACCGGCCCCGTCCCGGGCTCCGGGACAGGGCGCCGGTACCCGTCTCGACGGGACGTCCACGGGCATCGTCCGGAGACCCGCGGGGTGCCCGTCGTCACCGGCGCCCTGCGCGCGCTGGAACAGCTGACGGTCGGGCGGTCGACGTCGACCCCGACGTCCGGTGGCACGTCGAGCGGCGGGACGTCCCCCGGCGCAGCGGTTGACGGCACCCCGTCGGACGGGACAGTCGTCGCGACCGTCACCGCGCCGTCGACCAGCACGACGAGCACGACCGCCACGACCGCCACGACCGCCACGACGGACGACGACCCCTTCGCGACCCCGGCCTCTCCCGCCGCGTCCCCGGCCTCCCCGGACTCCCCGGCGTCCTCCGCCGCGTCCCCGGCAGCGCCGGGGCAGCCCGCCGTGGACGAGCGCACGCTGCTCGTCCGCCTGCTCGGCGAGCGTCGCCTCGCCCTGGGCGCGACGTGGCAGGCCCGCGCGTACGGCTGGATCGGCGTCGCCCTGATCACGCTGCTCGCGGCGGTGACGCGGCTGTGGAACCTCGGCAAGCCCGGCACGCTGGTGTTCGACGAGACGTACTACGTCAAGGACGCCTTCACCCTCGGCTCCGAGGGCTACGAGCGCAAGTGGCCCGACGACCCGAACCCGGCGTTCGAGGCGGGCGACGTCCACACCTATCTCGACCAGGCCTCTTACGTCGTCCATCCGCCGGTCGGCAAGTGGATGATCTGGCTGGGCATGGAGGCCGGGGGCGGCGCGACGAACCCCTTCGCCTGGCGGCTGGCGAGCGCCGTCGTCGGCATCCTGGCGGTGTTCCTCCTGGCGCGGATCGCGCGGCGGCTGTTCGCCAGCACCACGATGGGGCTCGCCGCCGGGTTCCTGCTCGCGATCGACGGCCAGGCGATCGTGCACTCCCGCACCGCGCTGCTCGACCAGTTCCTCATGTTCTGGGTGCTGGTCGCGTTCGGCTGTCTGCTGCTGGACCGTGAGCAGGCCCGACGTCGGCTCGCGGCCAGGATCGCCGGCGTCCTGGAGGCGGGCGGGAACCTCGCCGCGACGGGACCACGCCTCGGCTTCCGCTGGTGGCGGCTCGCCGCGGGCGTCTCCCTGGGCCTGGCCTGCGGGGTCAAGTGGTCCGGGCTCTACTTCATCGTGGTCTTCGGTCTGCTCACCGTGCTGTGGGACCTGACGGCCCGCCGTCGCGCCGGGGTACGGCGCTGGGTGACCGGCACGCTGCTGCACGACGCCCTGCCGGCGTTCGTGGTGATCGTGCCCGTCGCTGCCCTCACCTACCTGGCGTCGTGGTTCTCGTGGATCGCGAGCAAGGACGGCTACTACCGCACCTGGGCGGCGGACAACCCGGGCGAGGCCGTCGGCTGGATGCCGGACTGGCTGGCCAGCCTGTGGCACTACCACCAGGAGATGTACAAGTTCCACACCGGCCTCAGCTCGGAGCACGCCTACGCCGCGTCCCCGCTGGGCTGGATCGTGCAGTGGCGCCCGACGTCGTTCCACTGGGAGCGCTACGCCGCCGGGGAGGGCACCTGCCCGGCGGACACCACGGGCGGCTGCGCGGTCGCGGTCACCGCGCTCGGCAACCCGCTGCTGTGGTACCTCGCCGCGATCGCCATCGTGGTGACGATCGCGCTCGGCGTCTGGTTGCGGGACTGGCGCGCGCTGGCCGTGCTGTCCGGCACCGTCGCGGGCTGGCTGCCCTGGTTCCAGTACACGGAGCGCACCATCTTCACGTTCTACTCGATCACGTTCACGCCGTGGGTGATCCTCACGCTGCTGTATCCCATGGTGGTGGCGCTCGAACGCACCGGTCGTCGGCGCGGGCGGGCCGGCGTCGTCGCGGTGATCGCCGTGGTGATGCTGGCGATCACCGCCGTGTCCGTCGCGTTCTACCCGTTCTGGTCCGCGATGGAGGTGCCGTACGACTACTGGCGCCAGATCTTCCGCTTCCAGAACTGGATCTGACCCGGCCACCCGCACCGTCCGCGTCGGCCGCCACCCACGCCGTCGGGCGCGGGTGGCGGCCGGACGCTGCTACCAGGCGACCTGCGGGGTCTGGTGGAACGTCCATCCCGCGGCGCGCCAGGCCGGGGCGAGCCCCGCCGTGCGGGCCGCGAAGCCGTCGAAGTCCTTGGCTGCGGCAGCCGTCCAGGCCACCTCGGCCACCGCACCGAGCCGCGGGAGCAGCATCGAGAACAGCTCGTCCCGGGTCGTCAGCGTCTCGGTCCACACCGCTGCCTCGACACCGGCGACGGCGCCGGCGGGCAGCCCGTCGATCACGGCGGTGGGCTCCCAGTCGTAGGAGTCCCGCAGCTCGACGTAGCCGGCCCAGTGCAGGCCGAGGGGGTGCTCGGGGGTGTACTTCATGTCGAGGTAGGCGTGGTTGCCGGGCGACATGATGAACCGTGCTCCGGCGTCGGCGGCCGCCACGAACCGCTCGAACTCCTCACCCTTGGGCTCCCAGTACTGCAGCAGCGTGCCGGGCTCGACGGGGCCGCGCGCACCCTCCTGCCAGAAGATCGGCGTCTTGCCGTGCTCGCGCACGATCCGCGCGGCGAGGTCGACGAACCGCGCGAACTCCTCGTGCTCCATCGTCAGCACCTCGTCGCCGCCGACGTGCACCCACTCACCGCGCGTCATGCGCGCCAGGTCGCCGATGACGTCGCGCAGGAACGGCTCGGTGGCCGGGTTGTCGAACCACAGTCGGGAGAAGCCGACCTCGATGCCGTCGTAGGCGTCGGTGGCCAGGCCGTCAGCGGTGAGCTGGCCGTACACGTGGGTGGCGGCGTTGACGTGCCCCGGCATGTCGAACTCGGGCACGATCGTCACGTAGCGCTCGGCCGCGTAGTCCTGCAGCGCGGTGAAGTCGTCGACGGTGAGGTAGCCGGCGGTGCCGCCGCCGACCTGGTTGTCGGACGCCTTCTCCAGCTCGGGGCGCGACGGGATCTCGATGCGCCAGCCCTGGTCGTCGGTGAGGTGCAGGTGCAGCACGCGCAGCTTGAACGCACCGACGAGGTCGACGACGGCGCGCAGGTCGTCCGGGCCGAACCAGTGCCGCACGACGTCGACGCTGAGGCCGCGCCAGGCGAAGCGCGGGGCGTCGTGCACGACGACGGCGGGCACGGTCGGGATCCCGCCCTCGACGGAGGTCGGGGTGCCCTCGACGGAGGTCGGGGTGCCGTCGGCGGGGCGCACGAGCTGGCGCAGGGTGCGCACGGCGTGCAGGAGGCCGACGGGTTCGGCGGCGGTCGCGACGATCGCGCCGTCGGTGGTGCGCAGGCTGTACCGCTCGGGGCTCGGCTCGTCCGCGCCGGTGCCGGGCGCCGGAGGTCCGGCCGCGTCGTCCAGGCGGAGCGTGAGCCGCACCTCGCCGTCGGACGCCTCACCGGCGGAGAACTGGTGGCCGCGCACGGTCACGCCGGCGGCGTCGAGCTGTTCGGCCACCCGGGCGCCGAACCAGGCGGGCAGACCGTCGGGCAGGTCGACGCGCACGGCGGGCAGGGCGAGCGACGGGCCGGAGGCGGGGGTGACCTCGGTGGGCCAGGGGACGAGGGGCAGCATCGGATCTCCAGGTCAGGACGCGGCGACGAGCAACGGCGCCGGGTCCGTGGGGACGAGGTCGGGGCGCTGGTAACCGTCCAGGGTCGGTCCGGACCATCCGAGGTGGACGCCGGCGGGCACGTCGCCGGCGATGCGGTCCCAGACCCACGGGGTGGTCGAGGACGCCCCGGTACGGTCCGCGAGCAGCACGACCTCGACGGCGTCGGTGCCGGCGACCGCGTCGGCGAGTTCGGGCCGGTCGGCGACCGACTCCGGCCTGGTCTGGTGGACGACCACCAGCGCCGGCGGCAGACCTTGATTAGTTACCACTCCTTCAATATAGGCCAGGAGGTCCCGCACCTCTGCCATCGACACCTCCTGCGCCGGCACCGAGCCGTCCGACCGACGCGCCTCCGGGTGCACCGCCACGCCCACACCGCCGAGCGCGATCAGGTCCGCCAGCGGCTCCACCTCCTCGCGCAGCACCGACGAGCCCGCCGCGACGTCGAGCAGCACGTACTGCCCCGCGGCGCGGGCCGCCTCCACCAGCGGCCGCACCTCCTCGAGCGACACCTCCGCCACCCAGTCCCCGTCGTCGCCCGCGTACGCGGCGCGCAGGCTCACCGGCACGACGACGGTCGGCACCACCGGCCCGCCCTCCAGCCCGTCGTACGCGGCAGCAGCGGCGTCGGCCCGCTCGACGACGACGGCGGGCTCCTCGCCGGACCTGCCCGCCGTCGTCACGTACCGCGCCGGCAGGAGCGACTGGTCACCGGTCGGCAGCAACGTGCCGTTCTCGGCCGCGGAGACCCGCCACGCGAACGTCGCCGCGTCGCCGAAGCTGGGACCGACGCCCACCACGGCCAGCGCCTGCGCCCGGTCGATCTCCTCGATCGCGCCCGGCGATCCCGCGATGTCCCCTCCCGGCACCGCCAGGTCGACGGCGCCCCCCGCACGCAGGGTCGCGATCGCGGCCTCCTGGCCCGGCTGCGGGTCGGTGAGGGCCAGCACCTCGCGCAGCCCCGACGCCGACGGAGCCGACGACGGCGCTCCTGCCGGTCTGGCCGCCATCGCCGCGTCCACCTCGTCGGCCAGACGTGCGGCGTCGTCGGCGGGCAGCGCCGCCTCGTCCTCCGCGCTCGAGGACCCGGCGCCCGTCGCGTCCGCCATCGCCTCGCCCCCGAGCTCCTCTGCCGCGTCGAGGCGGACGAGGTCCGCACCCGCCAGGCCGGCCGTCCGCTCCAGGACGTCGACCGCCGCCGACGCGGCCCGGGCGCCTGCCTCGTCGGCCGGTGGCGCCACCGGCTCGACCGCGACGGCGACGACGACCTGCACGCCGAGCCGCTCGAGCTCGGCGGAGACCCCCTCGGCGGACACCGCACCGCCGACGAGGAGCGCCGGGGCGCCCAGCAGGTCCGCCGCGGCCGCCTGCGTGCGCCGGACGGACACGTCGTCGGAAGGTTCGGCGACGACGGCGACCGGCGACGCCTCGAAGACCTGCTGGCTCGCGGTCAGGGCGAGCTCGGACGGGTCGGAGGCGTCGAGGAGCACCGCCTGCGACGCGGGCTGGCGAACCTGCGGGACGACCGCGGAACCGCCGTCCGGCGTGGCCGGGCCTTCGGGGTCGCTGCAGCCCCCGAGGAGGACCGAAAGGCCGACGACGGGCAGGACGAATCGGACGAACCACTCACGCACGACCTCCATCCTTGCGCATCGCGACGCCCAGGTCGATGCCGTGGGCGGCCGTCCGCGCGACTCCCGGCGTGGCGTGGTGGTCCAGCGTGTCGCCCGCACTGCAGGGTCGCGACCAGCGACGACGTCAGATCGCCCGGCGCACGGGCAGGCTCGGAGCCCCGCCGGCGGGCGGCTCGACCCGGACGGAGTCGGAGAACCTCCGCCCCTCGGGCGCCGAGGCGGGCGAGGGCGGCGACGTCGGCGCGACCGGGGAGGCCGGGGACGCCGGGAAGGTCGGCGAGGCGTCGTCGCGCCGGTCCCCCGCGAGCCTCGCCTCGGCCTCGCGCACCAGGTCGTCCGGGACGGCGTCGCCCTGGGCCGACCACACCACCGACGACCGCAGCTGCGGCCACACCAGCGCGTCGATCCCGCCCGACGGTTCCACGAGCCGGGACAGCACGTGCCGCCGGAGCTGGTCCGCCGACGCGGCGGCGTGGACGTCGTCCATCGGCGGCAGGACGGCGAGCACGGCGAACATGTCCCCGTCGACGCGGCCCGCCTCGCACCCTCGGGGCAGGTCGGTCCGCAGACGGGCCGCGACCTCCGCCAGGACGGCGTCCCCCGTCGCGGTGCCGTGGCGGGCGTTGAGGCGGGACATGCCCCGCACATCCAGCAGCACGATCGACACCCGCGCCGCCGACCCGCGCACGTGGTCGCAGCGGCGGGCCAAGGAGTGCCACGTCGCTCCGCGGCCGGGGAGCCGGGTGTGCGGGTCCCGCGTGGACCGTTCGGCCAGCGCTGCCACGAGCGAGCGCATGAGGTCGGCGGTGCTCGCGCTGCCCCAGGTGGACCCTGCCACCAGGACGTCGTCGTAGCGGTGCGCCTCGACCCGCTCCATGGCACGTGTCGCGACGCTCGACACGGCGTCGCCGGGCCGCACGATCATGGGGTCCCAGTCGGTGACGGACGCGACCGGCTTGCGCTCCAGGACGGCCCGCCCGTACCCGAGACGACCCGTGAGCGCCGCCGTCAGCCCTCCGCGCACGATCATGCCGATGCGATCGCTCTCGTCGTCCTGCACGACGACGCAGGTCACCGCGGGGTCGCGGAACATCACCTCGAGCTGGCCCACCGGCATCCAGGAGCCGACGACCGTGCGGGGGCGGGCCAGGTCGGCGACGATCCCGGCGAGGCGCGCGCCACCGCGAAGCTGGCGATGCTGGGCGACCTGCGTGATCTCGTCATGCACGAGCGTCAGTATGTTGCCGGGCGCCACCGGGTTCACGGGCACGAAGGATCTCGCCGTCGACTGTTCGGCCGGAGTTCACCGGTGTTCACCGGCCCGACACCAGCCTGAGCGGTCGCCGCACGCCGCCAGGGAGCGAGACCGGAGCGAGACGCGGAAGGTCGCCCGTGGCGACGAGTTTGCCGTTTCGTCTATCGCGTGACGCAGATCACGTTTAGTGTCGTGTGCGTTCGTCGGCCCGGCGGCCATCCCGGCGGGTCGTTCGTCACACCAGAAGAGGGAAGACGCGTGAGACCACCCAGGAAGACCGCCGGCGCGATCGCCGCGGCGCTCATCGCAGTTCTCGGCATGACCGCCACGAGCGGGACCGCCACCGCAGCACCCCCAGCAGGCGACCCGTCGGCCCCCGCCGGCGCCGCCCCGACCGACTCCCTGCCCAACCCCGTCGCCGACAAGCAGGCCGAGCTGCGCAACGAAGCCGTCGCGCAGGTCCTCCAGGGCGAGGCCGAGCCGGAGACGATCAACGGCAACACCGTCGTCCGGCTCGGGTCCGAGCCCGCCGCCGCCACCGCCGAGCAGAGCCGCTCGCGCCTGGCGCAGGCGAAGAAGAAGCAGCCCCAGTACGTCGAGCTCGACAACGAGCGCACCGACCGCGTGTTCGTCCTGCTCGTCGAGTACGGCGACCAGCGCCACCCGGACTACCCCGACGAGGACAGCGACCCCGACACCCCGGGGCCGGTGCGCTACGACGGGCCCCGGTTCAACGAGATCCCCGAGCCCGAACCCGACGACAACACCACCCAGTGGCGCCCCGAGTACACCCCCGACTACTACGAGGACCTCTACTTCGGCGAGGGCGAGGACGTCGAGTCGCTGAAGACGTACTACGAGAAGCAGTCGTCGGGCCGCTACTCCGTCGACGGGATCGTCACCGACTTCACGCGCGTCAAGTACAACCAGGCGCGCTACGGGCGCGACTACTGCGGCGGCAACGTCTGCAACAACACCTGGGCGCTCGTCGAGGACGGCATGCGCCAGTGGGTCCGCGACCAGCGGGCCGCCGGCATGACGAACCGGGAGATCAAGGCCGAGCTCGCCACGTTCGACATCCGCGACCGCTACGACTTCGACGGCGACGGCAACTTCGACGAGCCGGACGGCTACATCGACCGGTTCCAGATGGTGCACGCCGGCGGCGACCAGGCGGACGGCGACCCGATCTACGGCGAGGACGCGATCTGGAGCCACCGCTGGTACACCAACTTCCAGGACTTCGGCCTGACCGGACCGGCGGACAACCTCGCCGGCGGCACCGAGATCGCCAACACCGGCCTCTGGGTGGGCGACTACACGGTCCAGCCGGAGAACGGCGGACTGTCCGTCGTCGCGCACGAGTACGGCCACGACCTGGGCCTGCCCGACCACTACGACACCGCGGCCAGCGGGGACAACCCGGTCAGCTGGTGGACCCTCATGGCGCAGAGCCGTGTGTCCGCCGAAGGTGACCAGGGCATCGGCACCCGGCCCGCCGACCTCGGCGTCTGGGACAAGCTGCAGCTGGGCTGGCTCGACTACGAGACCGTCGTCGCCGGCCAGAAGCGCACGATCGACCTCGGCCCGCACGAGTACAACTCGAAGAAGGCCCAGGGCGTGGCGGTCGTGCTTCCCGACAAGGAGGTCACCGTCGACCTGCCCACCCCCGCCGAGGGCGAGCAGCAGTGGTCCAGCGGAGCCGGCGACGACTACCGGTCGAGCATGTCGCGCTCCGACATCGCCGTCCCGGACGCCGGGGCCCAGCTGGACCTCCAGGTGAACTACAACATCGAGGAGGACTACGACTACGCCCACCTCGAGGTCGAGGTCCCGGCCGGCAGCGGGAGCTGGACGGCGCTGCCCACCGACCAGATCGACCCCGACGAGGGCACCACGGCCGAGACCGGGCTCGACGGCGTCAGCGACGGCTACGTCGGCCTCAGCTACGACCTGACGCCGTACGCGGGCCAGACGATCGGCTTCCGTGCCCGCTACGTCACCGACGGTGCCGTGCAGGGTCAGGACGCCTCGCTCGGCTGGTCGGGCCTGTTCGTCGACGACATCACCGTGACCTCCGGCGGGGAGACGATCTTCGCCGACGGTGCGGAGAACCCGCCGAACGGCTGGACCCTCGACGGCTTCGCGGCCGTCGGTGCGCAGGACGTGTCGGTCTACGACCAGTTCTACCTGGCCAGCTACCGCTCCTACGTGTCCTACGACCGCTACCTGGAGACGGGACCGTACAACTTCGGGTTCCCCGCCCAGCCCGACCGGGCGGAGCACTTCCCCTACCAGGACGGTCTGCTCGTCAACTACTGGGACACCTCGTTCACGGACAACAACACCAGCCAGCACCCGGGCCAGGGCCTGGTGCTGCCGGTCGACGCGAACCCCGAGGTGAGCTACAACCTGGAGGGCCAGCCGTGGCGGGGTCGCATCCAGACCTACGACGCCACGTTCAGCACCGACCGCGTGGACTCGTTCACGCTGCACGTCAACGGCAAGCCGAGCTACGTGCGCGGCGGCAAGGGCAACGCGGTCTTCGACGACTCCGACCCGAACCGCTACTTCACGCCGTACGCCGAGGCCGGCCTGCAGCGTGTGGGTGTCAAGGTGGCGGGCGCCGGGGTGAAGATCAAGGTGCTCGACCAGAAGGACGCCACGATGAAGATCCGCGTGTCCTGATCCTGGGCGCACGCTGACGAAGGGGGCGGGAACCTCGCGGTTCCCGCCCCCTTCGTCGTGCCCGGGTGCTCCGGGATGCTCCGGGTGGGGCTATCTGTCGTCCACCCGGTCGACCACCACCACCGGGTAGCCGTCCAGGTCCGCGCTCGGCCGGGACGTGCCCGTGACCTGCACCTCCTGGCCCTGGCGCAGGGCCGCGACCGCCTCCCCGGTCAGGGCCCACTCGACGCCCCCGTCGTCCCGCAGCAGGACGTGGTCGTCGGTGACGGCCACCACCACGCCGATCACGCGCAGCCTGGTACCGGCGTCGCTGGGCGTGGTCGGCAGGGCGCCGGGCGGCACCGTGCCGGACGACGACGTCGCCGACGCAGTGGGGGACGCAGAGGGAGACGGTGTACCGGGGCCGGCGGTGGCACCGGGACTCGCGGTGGCACCGGGACTCGCGGTGGCACCGGGTGTCGCGTCGGCGTCGTCGCTCGGCGAGGTGCACGCGGTGAGCAGCAGCGCGGTGACGACGAGCGCACCCATCGCAGGCAGTCGTCGACCTCGCGTGGTCCCCATACCTGAAGGACGAACGGCGCCGAGGGGACGTTCCATCGCACCCCGGCACGGCGAAGGGCCGGGATCGTGGTGATCCCGGCCCTTCTGTGGTGGAGCTAGGGGGATTCGAACCCCCGACCTTCTCATTGCGAACGAGACGCGCTACCAACTGCGCCATAGCCCCGTGAAGCGTGAGCAACATTAGCACCCCGGGGCGGCGTCCCACCAAACCGGACGCGCCGGAGGGCGTGGCGTGCGTCGCAGGTCAGCCGGCGGCGCGGCGTCGGGCGAGGATCTGCTCCAGCGGCAGGCCGAGCGTCTCGGTCCGCGGGCGCGGCTCGTCAGCCCGCACGGAGTCGTCCGGCGCCGTGTCGCGCTCGGCGGGAGAGCGGGTGGAGGCCGGCTGCTGCTGCACCGGGACGTCCCACACGGGCGGCAGCGCCACCCGCGGTCGGGTGGTCGGCACGGTGGTCGCCTGCTCGCGCCGCGGCGCCTCCGGCTTGGTGACGTAGGTGGGCAGCGGCACGGGCACCGGCTCCCACGGCTCCCCGCCGACGGGGCGGCGGGACTCGGGTGCGGTGACGGTGCCGACGACGACCGCACGTTCGGGCTCGGCCTCCGCCGCGCCGTCGTCGGTCGACGTCCGGGCCTGCGGGGCGGGCTCACGCCCGGCCGCCGGCGCGGCCGTGCCGGCCGGCTGCACCCTCGGGATCATCTGCGTGTGCGTCGACGACGGGTGCACCGCACGTCCGGTGATGCGCGCGCGGTTGCGCGGAGCGTACGGGCCGCCGTGGGCGAGGGTGCGCTCCTGCGTGGCGCGCTGACGCTGCGCCCGGCGCTCGGCCCGCCAGCGGGCGTCGGAGCGGCGCGCCGCCACGACGGCGAGGCGCCCCATGACCAGCACGGCCAGCAGCAGCGCGGAGGGCACGGCCGCGACCGCCCAGTGCACGTACCCGAGCCCCACCACGGTCCACGCGCCCGCGGTCAGCAGCACGAGCAGCACCGTGAGCGTGAGACGCCGTCGAGCGCGCGCGGCGCGCCGCTCCAGCACCTCCAGACGTGCCGTGCGCTCCCGTCCGGTGTCCGACGTCGGCACCCCGGTGGAGCCTGCCACGAGCGGCACGCTGCCGGTCGCCGCGCTCGTCGTGCTGGTCGCCCGCATCGCTCGCCCCTTCCCCGCCGTCGTCGAACTCTTGTCGGCCACCGTCAGCACGCGCAGACCCTCGGAGAACCGGTCGTCGAGCCCGGCGTCGGCGAGCACCTGGCGGCGCCGGAGCTGCTGCGGGACCCAGTAGCCCAGCCACAGGACGAGCAGCGCGAGGGCTGCGAGTCCTGCCGGCGAGGTGTCCACACGATGAAAGGTAGGCGAGCGCAAGCACCCGGGCCGGTACCGCGCGGCGGCGTGTCCGCTACCTGGACTCCACCGTCCGTCCGTGACCGGCTCAGTGGTCGTCGCGCGACTGCTGCCAGCGGGCGAGCAGGCCCCCGGGGACGTCGTCGGTGGTGAGCGCGAAGGTGCGGTGGTCGCGCCACTCGCCCTGGATGTGCAGGTACCGCTCGCGCAGCCCTTCGTCGCGGTATCCCAGCTTCTCCACGACGCGCAGGCTCGCGGCGTTCTCCGGGCGGATGTTGATCTCGACGCGGTGCAGCCCGACGATCGCGAAGCAGTAGTCGGTGGCCATCGCGACCGCCGTCGGGATGATGCCGCGCCCGGCGAACTCCTGACCGACCCAGTAGCCGATGCTCCCCGAGCACAGCGACCCCAGCTGGATCGAGGACACGGTGAGCTGACCCACGAGCGCGCCGTCCAGCTCGACGACGAACGGCAGCGCGGTGCCCGCGCGCGCCTGCGCGCTCAGCGCGCGGACGTACTCCGCGAACGACGCCGACGCCCCCCGCTGGTCCGGGGACGTCGCCTCCCAGCGCTCCAGCCAGCTCGCGTTGGCCTGGCGCAACCGCACCCAGGCGGTGGAGTCGCGACGCCGCAACGGGCGCAGCACCACCACGCCGGACGGCGTGTCCTCACGCAGCGTCACCGGCCACGGCCTGGTCACGGCCCACCTCTTCGTCTCGGTCATCCGCTCCCCGTCCGCCCCGACAGCGGGTTCGTGCCAGGACCCTGCCACAATGAGGGCATGCACGGCGACCTGAGGCCTCCCACGTCCCACCAGCTCTACCCGCTCGTCGCCGGGATGGAGACCCAGGACGCCAAGGACGAGCTGCGCCGCGCCATCCGTCACCAGCGCGAGACCAGGTCCCAGCGGCTGCGCGAGCAGGCGGCCGCCGCGTTCGCCGACGTCCTGTCGACGTTCCCCGCGATGCAGGAGGCCCGGACCGTCGCCACGTACGCCTCACGCCCCGCCGAGCCCAGCACGTCGCACCTGCTCGACCAGCTCTCCGACCGGGGCGTGCGCATCCTGCTGCCCGTCCTGGGCGCCGGGCTGGCCCGCGACTGGGCGGAGTACGCCGGCCGCGACGACCTCCTCGAGCGCGCCCCGGGCCGACCGCCCGAGCCCGGCGGCCCCACCCTCGGCACCGCCGCCATCACCGAGGCCGACGTCGTCATCGCGCCGGCCCTCGCCGTCGACACCAGCGGGACCCGCCTGGGCCAGGGCGGCGGCTGGTACGACCGCTCCCTGAAGCAGCTCGCACCGCAGGTCCCGGTGATCGCGATGATCTTCCCCGAGGAGCTCTACGACGCCGACACCCGCCCTCTGCCCGCGCAGAGCCACGACGTGCGGGTGCACGCCGTGGCCACCCCGGACGGGTGGAGCGAGGTCACCGCGCCGTAGCCGGCACTGCGGGGACCGTGACGGCGTGCACCCTCACGCCACAGGAGTCACGGCACGAGGGTCACGGTGTCCTGGCTCGCCTCCTCGACGGCGGCGCGGCTGAACGGCCAGGCGAAGGTCTCCCCCGCCGCCCATGCCCGCAGCTGGTCGTCGTAGTGGCTCGACGCCGGATGCCCGGACACGCCGGTGCTCGCCACCCAGGTGGAGGCGTCGAGGTCCGCCATGTCCACGACCATCCGCATGGACGGCCCGGTGGTCACGCCGAAGCTGGACGACGCGTCCCACGAGGTCGCGTTGACGATCGACGACCCGCCCGGCATGGGGAGCGCGTCGGGGTTGAAGTAGTCGCGCACGAACGCGGGGACGTCGTCGCCGCCGAGGACGGGGTGCTGGAGCGCGAGCTCGTGCAGCGATCCCCAGCTCCAGTCGTCGGGGTCCTTCGACATCTCGACGGTCAGGTCGTGCCGCGCGGACACCAGGGCGCGGGTCAGCACCTCGTCGCGGGTCTCCACGACGTTCAGGGTGGACCGGTCGTCCCAGAACGGGTCCTCGGGGCGTTCGAGCATGTCGCGCACGACGACGAGCCAGCGTGAGCCGCCGGTGGGCAGCGCCTGCGCGGGCAGGTCGTCCCAGAAGGTGGCTTCGAGCAGGTTGCGCCAGACGGCGTTGAAGTACGCCGCGGCCGCCGAGTCGGCGTCCGTGCGGTAGTCCCAGCCGGCGAGGATCTCCTGGCCGGCGGCGTCGTAGGAGTCGTCGATCTCGACGTCGAGGAGCACCGGCACGAGCGAGGCGGCGAACGGTGACCAGTCGTCGGCCTGCACGGCGGCCATGTCGTCGACCGTGAAGGGGCGTCCCGCCGCGATCTGCTCGTCGAGCAGCGTGCGGATCCGCTCCGACCGGAACCCGTAGTCCCAGTCCTCGGTGAGGTACGGGCCGATGTTGCGGGGCAGGACGGCCTGGTTGGCCGCCACGACGTACCCGGCCTCGGGGTCGAGGGCCCGCGGCATGTCCGCCGGGTCCACGTACCCCTGCCAGTCGAAGCGGGCGTCCCAGCCGGGGCGGGGCCAGGTGCCGTCGCTGGGCACGGGGCCCTGCACGTCGTCGCGCACCGGGATCTTGCCGGGCGCCTGGTAGCCGATGTGCCCGTCGGTGGTGGCGAACACGATGTTCATCGACGGGACCTCGAAGAGCGCACCGGCGGCCGCGATGTCGTCGGCGTCCGCGGCGGTCGCCATCGCGAAGACCGCGTCGGCCGTGCGACCCGGCTGCAGCGCCGTCCAGGCGAGGGAGACGGCGTACTCGCCGAACTCCGTGCCGGCCTCGGTCGGGGAGCCGACGACGTCCCCGACGTCGAGCACGGACGACACGATCGGCCCGTGCTCGGTGGCGCGCACCTCCAGGTCGACGGGGTCGGCGCCGTTGACGCGGATCGTCTCGGTCCGCGTCGTCATCGACACCCAGTCCTCGGACTCGGCGTCGCGCAGCCACGTGTCGTCGCGCACCCGCTCCACGAAGAAGTCGGTGACGTCGGCGCCCAGGTTGGTCAGACCCCAGGCCAGGCCGGCGTTGTGCCCGATGATCACCCCGGGGAACCCGGCGAACGAGAACCCGGAGACGTCGAACGGGCAGGACTCCCCCACCTCGGTGCAGTGCAGGCCCACCTGGGTCCACACCCCGGGGGCGCTGAGGCCCATGTGGGGGTCGTTCGCGAGGATCGGCTCGCCCGACGCCGTGTGGTCGCCCGAGACGACCCACGAGTTCGAACCGGCTCCCTCGCCCCGCCCGATCATCACGGGCACCGCGTCCAGGGCGGCGTCCGCGGCCTCGACGGCCGCGTCGAGGCCGTCGGTGCCGACGGGCAGCTCCTGACCGGCCCGGGAGACCTCCTCCGCGGACGCCGGAGGCGTCGTCGTCAGGTCACGCTTGCGCAGGATGGGCTCGTTCTCGGTGGCCGTGTACGCCGGGTACAGCTCGTCGACCAGCTCGACGTCCTCCAGCGTGCTGTACGCGAGCGCCCGGTCGAGCTCGTCGTCGTAGTTGCCGCGCATGTCCCACGCCATCGCCTTGAGCCACGCGAGCGAGTCCACCGGGTCCCACGGCGCCGGGGAGGCGACGTCGACCGTGGCGCCGAGGACCGTGTACTCCAGTCCCAGCTCCTCGGGGGAACGGTCCGCGAGGTAGGCGTTCACGCCCTGGGCGTACGCCTGCAGGTAGGACTGGGTCTCGGGCGAGATCAGGTTCCACTCCTCCTCGGCGACCTGCCGCCACCCCATGGTGCGGATCACGCTGTCCGCCTCGATCGCCGCGGGGACGTCGCCCACGAGCTCGGCGAGGCGCCCGGCGGTCACGTGCCGGCGGTAGTCCATCTCGAAGAACCGGTCCTGGGCGTTCAGGTAGCCCTGCGCGGCGAACAGGTCGGCGGACGACGAGGCGTACACCTGCGGGACGCCCTGGGCGTCGCGGTGGACGGTGACGTCGGCGCCGAGCCCGGGCAGCGTCAGCTCGCCGGACACCTCCGGCAGCGGCTTGCGGACCGTGACGACGGTGAAGGTGACGGCCGCGACGAGGGCGAGCGCGACGACGACGGCGACCCCGACGGCGGTGCGGCGCAGGCGGGACTGCGGAGCCTGCTCGACGTCGTCCTCCTGGATCTCGTCGACCTCGGGGGTCGGGTCCGGTTCGTTCGATGCGGGTGAGGCGCTCGATGACACGCAGGCGAGACTACCGTCCGCGTATGATTGGCACTCGCAACGACTGAGTGCCAGATCCTCGAGGAGATCCCCCCGTGCCCACCTACGCCTACCGGTGCGCCGACTGCGGCCACGCCTTCGACATCCACCAGGCGTTCACCGACGACGCCCTGACCACCTGCCCCGAGTGCGCCGGGCAGCTGCGCAAGCAGTACGGCTCCGTGGGTGTCACGTTCAAGGGTTCGGGCTTCTACCGCAACGACTCGCGCAGCTCCTCCGGCTCGACGTCGGCCTCGAAGTCCTCGGGCTCGTCGGGCTCCGGCTCGACGTCGGGCGGCTCGTCCTCCGGTGGTTCGTCCTCCGGCGGGTCCGCTGGCTCGTCCTCCAGCGGGTCCTCCACGGGCGCGTCGAAGACCGCCTCCGCCTGATCACCGCCCGGCAGGTCGACCACACCTGCCGGCCGTCCACAGGTGGCCGGCACGTCCCGCAGACGGCCGCCCGCCCGCGCCTAGCGTGCCGGGCATGGACACCTCCGCCGGATCCCGGCTCCTGCGGCGTGCACGCCTGGTCGCGTGGCGCGCCCGCTTCGTCGTCGCGGCTCTCTGCTGCGGGCTCGCGGCCACGGCGACGGTCTCCGCCCTGCGCCCGCCACCCCCGCAGACCCGCGACGTCGTCGTCACGGCGCGACCCGTGGAGGCGGGGACGCTGCTGACCGCGGGCGACCTCACCACCGTCGCCGTGGACGCCGACCTCGCACCGACCCTGGTGACCGACCCGGACGACGCGGTCGGCAGGTCACCGGCCGTCCCCTCCCGGCCGGCGCTCCCCTGCACACCGCGCTGGTGACCGGAGGCGGGCTGGCGGCGCAGGCCCCGGCGGGCACCGTCGTCGTCGCGGTGCGACTCGTGGAGGCGACCTGGCTGCGGCCCGGTGACCGCGTCGACCTGGTCGCCACCGACGACGACGGCGACTACCTGGCGCGGCGCGCACTGGTGCTGCCGGGACTCGCCGGAGCCCTCGACGGTGGGGACGACGGCGCCGGGCAGGGTGGCGGCCTGCTGGACGGCGTCGGGACGCGCACGACGGCACAGGAGGTCACGCTGCTGGCCGTGGACCCGGACGAGGCCGCCGCGGTGTCCACGGCCTCGGGCTGGGGTGCCACCGCCGCCGTGCTCGTGCCCTGACCGGGACCTGACTTGCACCATCCCCCGCTCTCGGCGAACCATGGGCCGCACCCACCGTCACCACCAGAGGAGCACCCGGATGCTGTCCGGCTTCAAGACGTTCATCATGCGCGGCAACGTCGTCGACCTCGCCGTCGGCATCGTCATCGGCACGGCGTTCAGCGCCGTCGTCACCGGCCTGCTCGACGGCCTGATCAACCCGTTCATCGCGGCGGTGTTCGGCCAGACCGACATCTCCGAGGTCGGGGAGTTCACGATCAACTCCGCGGAGTTCAGCATCGGGCTGTTCCTCGACCCGCTGCTGAAGTTCCTCATCGTCGCCGCGACGCTCTACCTCGCCGTGGTGCTGCCCATGAACGCCCTCGCCGAGCGCCGGGCACGCGGCAAGGAGCCCGAGCCGGCACCGGTGCCCGAGCCCGACGTCGTCCTGCTCGCCGAGATCCGTGACCTGCTGGCCGCCGACCACGAACGGCGCTGACCCCGACGGTCACCGAGCCTGACGGTCACTGAACCGGAAGACCGCTGAGCCCCACGGCCCAGGTGAACCGGCACGCCCGGTTCACCAGTGCGGGGGACGTCCCGCTGCAGCCGGTCGTCGTTCGACCCGTGGTCGCCCTGGTCGTCGACGGTCGCGCCCCACACCGTCTCCCGCTCGGTGCCGCGGCGGACCGCACGACGCGGACGACGGCGGGGCGGTGTGCCGGCAGGGGTGCCGGGCAGGTCCTCCGGCGTGCCCGCGGGCGTGCCGGAGGAGTCGGTCGAGTTCGGGGCGGAGCCGCTCATGAGCCCCATTGTCCTCCTGCGCCCGCCGTCCTCGGGCCGTCGGCGAGCCGCGCGACGGTCGGCTCAGCGGGGCGAGGCGGCCGCGCCGTCGTCCGCGTCCGGACCGGCGTCCGGACCGGCGTCCGGACCGGCGTCCGGACCGGCGTCCGGATCGACGACGACGGGCTCGGGCGCGTCGCCCTCCGGGTCCGCCTCGTCGGGCAGCACCGGGACGACGACCTCCGGCGGGACGGGCACGCCGCCGGGCGTGCCGACCCGCTCGTCTCGCACCTGCTGCACGAGCCGGCGCACCCGGTCGGCCTCCCCGTCCGGGTCGAGGAACGCCGCGGCCGACCACACCTGCGTGACGGTCCAGCCCAACCGTTCGAGCCGCTGCGCGAGCTGCCGGTCGCGCACCCGCACCGACGGCTCGGCCACGTAGGCGGCGTCGTCCGTCAGCACGGCGACGAGCAGCTCGCCCGGCAGGTCGGGGTGCCCGACGGCCAGGGGGATGCGGTCGCCGTCGCCCGTGCCGTAGTCCGCCTCGACCAGGTAGCCCAGACGCCACAGCCGTTCGCCGAGGTCGGTCACGAGGCGGTCGGACGCCTCCCCCACGTCGACGCCGTTGCCGAGCACGACCTGGTCGGCGACACCGGTGCGCTTCTCGGCGAGCTCCAGCAGCTCGCGCAGCAGGCGCGGGCCCTTGCCGCGCAACCGGTCCGGGTCGAGCGCGTCCGCGGCGAAGCAGGACACCACGTGCAGACGGCGCCGGGTGGCACCCAGCGCGCCGAGGAGCATCGCTCCCCCGCCGTCGGAGCCGAGCACGCCGAAGCGGTGCAGGACCCGACCGTGCGGGGTGCGTCCGAACCCGAGGGACAGCAGGATCGTGTCGCGCTGAAGACCAGCCACGCCGGTGATGTCCGCGACGACCACGGGTTCGGGGCGGCGCCCGGAGAAGAACGGGGCGAGGGCCGGGTTCGAGCGGACCTCCGACAGCAGGGCGTCGCGGATGCGGTCCGCGTGCGCGGCCGTCACGGTGACGATGCCGAGGGTCTCCTCGGGGCGGGTCAGCGCGTGCTCGATGGAGACCTCGATGACCCGCTCCACCTCGGCGCGGGTGCTCTCGACGGCGCCGGAGGTCGGGTCGGGCATGCCGGTGCCGTCGACGACGTCGAGCCGGACCAGGGCGTCCGCGCGGGGCACGGGCGCGGGACGCAGCAGGTCACCGTAGCCGTGCGCGGCCAGGAGCCGGGTCAGCTCGGGGTCGCGCAGGTTCTCGCGCGGCAGCAACGAGACGCCGGGCAGCAGTTCCGCGAGCTCCGCCACGGAGGTCCCGGACGCGGTCCGCGCGTCGCCCACCACGACGACCTGCCGGCCACGGGCGACCGCCGGGAGCACCACCTCGGTGGGCACGTGCTGCACGGCGTCGAGCACGACGAGGTCGACGGTGCGGTGCGCGGGCAGCAGGTGGGGCACCAGGGTCGGCGTCGCGAGCACGACGGGGCGCAGCCGCCGTGCGACGTCGCCGTACCGGTCCACGAGGTCGCGCAGCGACGTCATCCGGCCCTCGATGAGCTCGGCGAACATCGCCTCCGCGCTCTCGCGGTCCTCCCGCATCGCCGCACCGAGGTGGGCGCGCGCCGCGACGCGCACCGGCTGCGACAGCGACGCCAGGTGCCGGACGTCCAGGTCCCGGAACCGGCGGGCCAGCGCGTCCAGCCCGGCGCCGTCCTGCTCGGCCAGCACCGGTTCGGAGGCGAGCATCTGCTCGAACACGCTCGACCACCAGGCCAGGTCCAGCTCGGCCGCGACGAGGGTCGCGTCGACGCGTCGGGTCGTCAGGTCGTCCACGAGCTCACCGACCCCGGCCTCGCGGGCACGCCGCAGCAGGCTCGTGCGCTCCGGCAGCGTCTCCAGGGCCTCCGGGTCGGAGACCAGCTGGTGCAGACGCTCGGAGAGCGCGTCGAGGTCCAGGTCGAGAAGTCGACCGCCGTGCGTCGTCGGGGCCAGCACCGGCTCGAGCTCGGCGAGGTCGATGCGCACCGCCTCGTAGGTGTCCTCGATGGTGGCCAGGCCCTCCGGCAGGGTGGGCCAGCCGCCGCGCGAGGAGTGCTCCGCCCAGAGCTCGCGCTGCGCGGACACCTCGACGAGCGCGGCGTGCAGGTCCGGCACCCGCACGCCCGGACGCACCATGTCCCGCGCCCGCTTGCGCAGCCGACGCCGGGTGAACCAGCCCATCTCGACGCCGTTCTCGGTGCGCCACGCGCGCGAAGCCGTCGCCTGGACCATGTCGGTCGCGGTGCGCTCGAACACCATCGGGTGGAACACGTCGAGCGTGCTGCGCATCCCGGCGAGCATCCCGAGCTGTGCGCCCCACCGCGAGATCGTCGTCGGCGTCTCGAGGCCGGTGACCTCCCCGGTGTAGGCGATCTGCCGGCGCAGCTGCGGCAGCGTCGCCTCCTTGAGGCGGCGCACGCGCGCCAGTGCGTCGCGCGCCTCGTCCATCGTGAGCAGGTGCGCACCGAACCAGGGCGTCGCCGAGGGACGCAGGGTGAACGCCCCGAGCGTGGCGGCCCGCTCCAGGTCGGTCGCGAGCCGGTGGCGACGGTCCCCGTCCAGGGCGAGGGTCGTCTCCGAGGCGAGCCGCACCGTCGTGGACGGCGCCGGGCGCTCGGAGGTGAGCCGTGCGAGCTCCTGCAGCGCGTCGTAGGCGGACACGCCCCACGGCCCGCGCTGCACGTGCAGGGCGTCGATGTAGCCCGTGAGCTGCGCGCGGGCCCCGATGAGGGCGTCGCGGACGGCGGCGGGCCCGGCGGGGTCGACCTGCTCCGGTTCCGTCGCCATCGCTTCCAGCAGCCGCTGGGCCATGTCCTCGCGCCACGTGGGGCGGGGCGTCACGTCCAGGGTGAGCCCTTCGAGCCCGAGCTCCTCGAGCCGCTGGGCCAGACGGTCCGCCGCACGGCGGTGACCCGTCACGTAGAGCACGGAGCGGCCCGCCGCCGCGGCCTCGGCGACGACCGCCGCGACCGTCCCGGCGACGTCGGCACCCACCGGAGCGTCGACGAACACGTGGCTGCCCGTGCCCAGCACGTCCACGACGTGCCGCTGGTAGGGGTCCAGGTCGCCGACGCCGCGCTCGCGCACCGGGTCGGCGTCGCCACGACGCGGTGCGGGCAGCTCGACGTCCGCGACCTTGCGGCGGGCCGGTTCCGCGCCGGCGAGCGCCGCCGCGACCTCGTGCCGCCCGAGGGCGGGGGCGAGCTCGTCCAGGTCGTCCACGAGCGCCTGACCGGGGTGCACGAACGTGCCGACCAGCACCCGCTGCTCGATCTCGAGGTCGTCGAGCTGCTCGGCGGCGACGGCTCCGATGCGGGCGAGCACGTCGTCGGGCACGAACCCGGCGGCGGTGAACGTCGCCTGGGCGAGGCCGGCGGCGTCGAGGCGGGTGCCGCGGGCGCGCAGCGCGCGCACGAGCAGCGGGTTCACCTCGGCGGTCGGTTCGAGCGTGAGCTCGTAGTCGGTCTCGCCGTCGCCGCGAGGGGTCATCGTGACGGGTCGCAGCAGCACGGGCGCGTGGACGGTGCGGGTGCCGACGACGTCGTCGATCGGACCGGGCGTCGTGCGGCGGGCCGGGCCGTCCTGCCGGGCGACGCTGACCACGGGGATGGACGTCGTCAACGGCGGGCCGGAGTCGGCCTCGTCGGCCGAGTCGGTGCCGTCCGCCGTTGCCGGCGGGGTGCTCGGGGAGGTGGCGCTGGCCGCGGTGGCGGAGGACGCGACCTCGGCGAGCGCCGTCAGGTCGCTGCGCCCGTCGCCCGTGGGTTCGCCGGCGGCGTCGACCTGCTCGGTCCAGGTCGCGACGCCGATCGCGAGGTAGGTGGGGGCGAGCCCGTAGCGTGCGGCGTGCTCGGCGGAGCGGACGGCGACGGCGCGGGCCCGACGGCGCGCGGTGGGGAACGTGGCGGGCTCGCGCACGAGGTTGGACAGCCGGGTGGGGCGTCCGGCGAAGAGCTGGGCGACCCCGGAGGGGTGGGCCGCGGACAGGTCGACGACGGCCTCGCCGAGCAGTCCGACGTCGGCCAGGCTCGACCCGCCGACGAGGTCGACGAGCCCGGCACGCCATCGGCGCACGGCGTCGACCATCGGGGTCGTGGTGGTGGGACCGGGGTTCGAGCGGACGGCGTCGGGCCCGGTCGGCACCCCGGTGTCGGGACCGGCGGGTCGCTCGGGCGCGGCGGCGGGATCGGCCGCAGCGGCGGCTCCCGCGGGAGGTTCGACCTCCTGCGGTTCGACGGCGGGCGCGGCGGCGGCCGCGGCGGTGGATCGACGCAGCACTCTCACGTCAGCACGGTAGAACGGCGCTCGGACGTGACCCGCCAGGGCGCGCCGGTGTCGCCGACAATCGCGGGCAGGGTGTCTCCGGAGGGGAGTCAGCGGGGAGAGTGCCGACGGGAGGCTCACCGCGGGCGGGAGGGAACAGGCCCCGTGAAGCCGTGATATCGGGAAGGCAAGCCCCACCAGGACAGTGCGCATGAAGACAGCGCGCACCGCGCAGGGGGCGGGCGGTGCGCGCTGTCACAGGAAGTCTGCACGGGTGACACACGCCACGTCAACACGGCGGGTGAAACTTGTCCCCGGAGATGTTCTCGCAGGTCCCCGCACATATTCGTGCGGGTGGGGGTGCGCGGGCCGCATACTGTCGTCACGTGAGGCACCTCCTCGAAGCCGTCGTCCCCGCCCGGATGGGCGTCCCGTTCCGCTGGATGCTCGCGTCGAGCTGGACGAGCAACATCGGGGACGGGATCGCCCTGGCCGCCGGGCCCCTGCTGGTGGCGTCCCTGACCGACTCCGCGACCCTCGTGGCCCTCGCCGCACTCCTGCAGCGCCTGCCCTGGCTCGTGCTCGGGCTCTGGGCCGGTGCCCTGGCGGACCGCTGGGACCGCCGTCGGATCGTCATCGTCTCCAACCTCCTGCGCGCCGTCGTCATCGCCGTGCTCTGCGCCACGATCGTCACCGGGCAGGTGAGCATCGTCGTCGTGCTCGCGGCCCTGCTGCTCATGGGGACGGCCGAGGTCTTCTCGGACTCCGCCGCCCAGACCCTGCTGCCGATGCTCGTGGACAAGCGGGACCTCGGTACCGGCAACGCCCGGCTGCAGGCAGGGTTCCTCACCGGCAACCAGCTCGCCGGGCCCCCGCTCGGAGCGTTCCTCTTCGCCGTCGGCACGGTGTGGCCGTTCGCCGTGCAGCTCGTGTGCGGCCTGCTCGCCGTGGTCCTCGTCAGCCGGATGACGCTGCCCGCCAGGACGCCCCGCGAGGCCTCCACGCACGTGCGTCGCGACATCGCCGACGGCTTGCGCTGGCTGTGGACCAACCCGCCCGTGCGCACCCTCGCGCTGGTCATCTTCACCTTCAACCTCACGTGGGCGGCGCCCTGGGCCGTGCTCGTCCTGTACTCGACGGAGCACCTGGGCATGGGGCCCGTCGGGTACGGGCTCCTCACCACCGCGACCGGGGTCGGCGGCATCGTCGGCACCCTGGTCTACGGCCGCCTCGAGCGCCGCTTCTCGCTGGCGACCCTCATGAAGGTGTCGCTGTCCCTGGAGGTCGTGTTCCACCTCGCGCTCGCGCTGGCCACCACCGGCTGGGTCGCCATGGTGGTGATGTTCGTGTTCGGCGTGTACGCGTTCGTCTGGGGCACCGTGGCCAACACCGTGCGCCAGCGCGCCGTGCCGACGGCCCTGCAGGGCCGGGTGGGGTCGGTCTACATGGTCGGCCTGTTCGGCGGCATCGTCGTGGGCAACGCCCTCGGTGGCGTCCTCGCGGACCTGTGGGGCATCACGGCGCCGTTCTGGTTCGCGTTCGTCGGCGCCGGGCTCACGCTCGTCCTGGTGTGGCGGCACCTGTCGAACATCGCGCACACCGAGGCCGACTGATCCGGCGCGCTGGTTCGGCCTGCCGGTCCGGCGCGCTGGTTCGGCCTGCTCGAGCGGGCCGCCGGGATGGTGCGCCTGAGAGGATTCGAACCTCCGACCTACCCTTTAGGAGAGGGTTGCTCTATCCACTGAGCTACAGGCGCGTGCGCCCCACAGCCTAGCGTCCGAGCCCGTGCGAGAGGCAATCGCGCGAGGTGACAGCGCATGATGACAGCGCGACGGATCAGGTCCAGGCCGCCGGGTCTGCGACGACCTCGCGCAGCACCTCCCGCGCTCCCCCGGTCAGCGCCGCGTGCTCGCCCGCCGCCGCGGCCCGCACCTCGACCGGCGCGAAGGGCGCGGCCAGCACCCGCTCGCTCAGCCCGGCCTCGACCTGGCCGCGCAGCCAGGGCTCGAGCGCGGCGTACACCCCGCCGAGCACCACGGTGGACACCCCCGTGAGGTTGACGAAGTCCGCGAGCGCCGACCCGAGCGCCTGTCCCGCGCGGGTGACGGCGGCGCGCACCTGCCCTGCCGCAGTCCCGCCGTCCACAGTCCCGCCGTCGGTCCGGAGCAGTGCGATCAGGTCGCCCAGCGGGGCGTCGGCCGGGAGCCCGGCGGCCCGCAGCACCGCCTCCTTGCCGGCGTACTGCTCGAGGCAGCCGTGCGCCCCGCAGGAGCAGCGCGGACCGGCGGGGTCGACGACGACGTGCCCGACCTCGCCGTTCCAGCCGCGCTCGGCGAGGAACAGGGCACGTTCGACGACGATGGCGGCGCCGATGCCGACGTCACCGGAGACGTAGAGGAAGGAGTCGGGGACGTCGGCGTCGGCGAGCTCGGCGAGCGCGGCGAGCTTGGCCTCGTTGGCGACCTGGACGGGCAGGTCGCCGAGGCCGAGGGCCGGCACGGGGTGCAGGGAGGACCAGCCGAGGTTGGGGGCGACCTCGAGCTCGCCGGTGCGGGCGTCGACCAGGCCGGGCAGGGCGAGGCGGGCTGCGGCGACGCGCAGCCCCTCGGCCCGGGCGCGGGTGACGACGGCGGCGGCGAGGTGGCCGAGCCGGCCGAGGACGGCCGCGGGGTCGGAGTCGTGGAACGCGCCGCGCTCCACGACCTCGTCCAGGACGTCGCCGGTGAGGTCGAGGACGCGCACGCCGAGGTAGTCGACGTTGACCTCGAGGCCGAGCCCGACGACGGTCCGGGCGGCGGGGACGAGGGGCACGGCGGGGCGCCCGGCGCGCTGGACGGCGACGGGCGCGAGCTCGGCGACGAGCCGGGCGGCCACGAGCCGGTCGACGAGCGTGGAGACGGTCGCGCGGGTGAGTCCGGTGGCGGCGGCGACGTCGGCGCGGGACGGTGGAACGGCGCCGTCCCGCCCGGCCGGTCCGGCGGCGGCGTCGTAGATGGCCCGCGCGACGAGTCGCAGGTTGCGGATCCGCAGCGTGTGCTGGCGGGACGCGCTGGATCCAGGCTGCGCGGGCGTGCCCGGCGTGTGCTGCGTCGTCGTCGGGTGAGCGCTCACGTCTTGACTCTAGCCCAACGACCGGCAATAGTTCAGTCATACAACAAACGCCGGGGACGCCGGCGTGCGACTCGACGAGGAGAACCCGTGAGCGACATCAAGTACTCGTTCGGCCTGTGGACCATCGGCTGGCCGGCCAACGACCCGTTCGGCTCGGCCACCCGGCCCGAGCTCGACCCCGCCGAGTCGATCCGCAAGCTCGCCGACCTCGGTGCGTGGGGCTTCACCTACCACGACAACGACGTGTTCCCCTTCGGCGCCTCGGAGTCCGAGCGCCAGGCCGGGATCGACGCCGTCAAGAAGGCCTCCCAGGAGTCCGGGCTCGTGTGCGAGATGGTCACCACCAACACGTTCAGCCACCCGATCTTCAAGGACGGTGCGTTCACCTCCAACAACCGCGACGTGCGCCGGTTCGGCCTGAAGAAGGTGCTGCGCAGCGTCGACAACGCCGCCGAGATGGGCGCCTCCACGTTCGTCATGTGGGGCGGGCGCGAGGGCACCGAGTACGACAACTCCAAGGACCTGCACGCCGCCCACGCCCGCTACGCCGAGGGCATCGACACCGTCGCCGCCTACATCAAGGCCAAGGGCTACGACCTGCGCATCGGCCTGGAGCCGAAGCCGAACGAGCCCCGCGGCGACATCTTCCTGCCGACCATCGGCCACGCCATCGCCCTCATCGACACCCTCGACAACGGCGACATCGTGGGCCTCAACCCGGAGACGGGCCACGAGCAGATGGCGGGCCTGAACTACACGCACGGCCTCGCGCTCGCGCTGTACTGCGGCAAGCTGTTCCACATCGACCTCAACGGCCAGCACGGCCCGAAGTACGACCAGGACCTGGTGTTCGGCCACGGGGACCTGCTCAACGCGTTCTTCACCGTCGACCTGCTGGAGAACGGGTTCCCGAACGGAGGGCCGCGCTACGAGGGCCCGCGCCACTTCGACTACAAGCCCTCGCGCACCGAGCACCTCGACGGCGTGTGGGAGTCGGCCAAGGCCAACATGGAGACCTACGACCTCCTGGCCGCCAAGGCCAAGGCCTACCGCGAGGACCCCGAGGTGCAGGCCGCGTTCACCCACGCCGGCATCTTCGAGCTGAACGAGCCGACGCTCGGCGCCGGCGAGACGTTCGACGCCTTCATGGCGGACTCCTCCGTGGAGGGGATCGACGTCGACGCCACCGCCGAGCGCGACTACGGCCTGGTGCGCCTGCACCAGCTCGCCCTGCGTCACCTCATCGGCTGACCACCACCCCCCGCGCCGTCAGGCTCTCGCGCAGGTGCGCCCGCGCGAGAGCCTGACGGCTCTCGAGAACTTCCTGGAGCGAAGATGCCCCTCGTGGCCGGCGTGGACACCTCCACGCAGTCCTGCAAGATCGTCGTCCGCGACGCCGGGACCGGCGCCCTCGTGCGCTCCGGGTCCGCCAAGCACCCCGACGGCACCGAGATCCACCCCGATGCCTGGTGGACGGCGTTCGGCGAGGCGGCCGCCGCCGCGGGCGGGCTGGACGACGTCGCCGCGATCGCCGTCGGCGGCCAGCAGCACGGCCTGGTCGCGCTCGACGCCGACGGCCGCGTGGTCCGCGACGCCCTGCTGTGGAACGACAACCGTTCCGCCGCCGCCGCGCAGGACCTCGTCGCCGAGCTGGGCGACGGCGACCCGCAGGCGGGCGCGCAGGCCTGGGCCGACGCCGTGGGGTCCGTGCTCGTCGCCTCCCTGACCGTCACCAAGCTGCGTTGGCTGCGCGACGCCGAGCCCGACAACGCCGCCCGCGTCGCCGCGGTCGCGCTCCCCCACGACTGGCTGACCTGGCGCATCGCCGGGTACGGGCCCGCCGACGACCCCACCGCTCCCCTGGGCCCGCAGCTGGACCGGCTGACCACGGACCGGTCGGACGCGTCGGGCACCGGCTACTACGACGCGCAGGCCGACGACGGCGCTGGCGCCTACCGCCCTGACCTGCTGCGCCTCGCGCTCGGGCGCGACGACGTCGTGCTGCCGCGCGTGCTCGGCCCCGCGGAGTGCGCGGGCGTCGCCCACCCGTCGGTGGCCGGCCGGGACGCGCACGGCGGCGCGCTGCTCGGCCCGGGCGCCGGGGACAACGCCGGTGCCTCCCTGGGGCTCGGCATGACGCCGGGCGACATCGCGATCTCGATCGGCACCTCCGGCGTCGTCTCCGCGGTGGCGCCCCGCCGCACCGCGGACGGCTCCGGCGCGATCAACGGGTTCGCCGACGCGACCGGCAACGCCCTCATGCTCGCCGTCACCCTCAACGCGGCCCGCGTGCTCGACGCCGCCCGCGCGATCCTCGACGTCGGGTTCGACGCCCTCGCCGACCTCGCCCTGGCAGCCCCGCCCGGCGCCGACGGCCTCGTCCTGGTGCCCTACCTGGAGGGTGAGCGCACCCCCAACCGGCCGGACGCGACCGGCACCCTGCACGGGATCCGCCTCGCCACCAGCACGCGCGAGCACCTCGCCCGCGCCCACGTCGAGGGCATGCTGTGCGGCCTCGCCGACGGGCTGGACGCGCTGCGCGCGCAGGGCGTCCCCGTCGAGCGGGTCATGCTGATCGGCGGTGCCGCCCAGTCCCCCGCCGTCCAGCAGGTCGCCACCCAGGTGTTCGGCCTGCCGATCACGATCCCCGAGCCCGGGGAGTACGTCGCCGACGGCGCGGCTCGCCAGGCGGCGTGGGTGCTGGCGTCGGCGTCCGACCCGCACGCCGACGCCCCCTCCTGGGCCACGAGCGTCGCCACGACGCTGGACGCGGACCCGCGCCCCGTGGTGCGCGAGCAGTACGCGGCGGTGCGCGACCTCGTCTGACCAGCGGCAGGCCCGAGCTCCAGCAGGTCCGAGTTCCGCGACAGGCCTGGTCAGAGCGTGTTCATCACCGCTACGGTCGCTACGGCCCGGCAGCCCCACGGCTGCCGGGCCGTCGTCGCGTCGTCGAGGCCCGCCACGGCACCGGATCCTAAACGTTTAGGCATTTGGGTCGTCCGGGGCGTCCTCGTAGCGTGACGGTCCCCGACACCCACGCCCCACGAACGGAGCCTCGAATGCAGCCGGTACGACGACGAACCCGCTGGACCGCCCTCGCCGCCGCCGCAAGCCTGCTCACCGTCGGCGGAGCCACCGTCGTCGCGTCGAGCGCGGCGGCCGCCGAAGGGTGCAGCGTCGACTACCGCGTGGTCGGTGAGTGGACCGGCGGATTCCAGGGCGAGATCTCGGTCACGAACCTCGGCTCACCGGTGGACCACTGGGAGCTCGGCTGGACGGCGGCGTCGGGCCAGAACATCTCCCAGGCCTGGAACGCGACCGTCGCACAGTCCGGATCGGCGGTCACCGCCAGCGGTGTCGCCTGGAACGCCGGTCTCGCCACCGACGGCACCGCCACGTTCGGCTTCATCGGCTCGTGGAACGGGTCGAACCCGGTGCCCGGCGCCTTCACGCTGAACGGCACCGCCTGCACGGGCGACGTCCCCGACCCGACACCGACGGCCGAGCCGTCGCAGGACCCCACCGACGACCCCAGCGAGGAGCCCTCCCAGGAGCCCACCGAGGAACCCTCGCAGGAACCGAGCGAGGAACCCACCGATGACCCGGCGCCCGCCGGCGACCTCTACGTGGACACCGCCAACCAGTCCTACAGCGCCTGGCAGGCGGCGAGCGGCGCCGACAAGGACCTGCTCGCCAAGATCGCCCTGACCCCGCAGGCCTACTGGGTGGGCAACTGGAACGACGCCGTGACCGAGCGCGAGGCCGTCGCCGACTACACCGGTCGCGCGGCCGCCGACGGCACCACCCCGACCATCGCGGTCTACGCCATCCCGGGCCGCGACTGCGGCAACCACTCCAGCGGTGGTGTCGCCGAGAGCGAGTACGCCGCCTGGATCGACGAGGTCGCCGCCGGCATCCAGGGCGAGCCGAACATCATCCTCGAGCCCGACGCCCTCGCCCAGCTCGGTGCGTGCGACGGCCAGGGGGACCGGGTCGGCTACCTGCAGTACGCGGCCGAGCAGCTCACCGAGGCCGGCGGGCGCGTCTACATCGACGCCGGACACTCGGGATGGCTCAGCCCCACCGAGGTGGCCGGCCGACTGAACCAGATCGGCTTCGACCACGCCGTCGGGTTCGCGCTCAACACGTCGAACTACAACACGACGGCGGCCGAGCGCGCCTACGGCGAGCAGATCTCGGCGCTGACCGGCGGAGCGCGGTTCGTGATCGACACCTCCCGCAACGGCAACGGCTCCAACGGCGAGTGGTGCAACCCGCGCGGTCGCGCGCTGGGCGAGCGCCCCACCGTCGTGAACGAGGCCTCCGGGCTCGACGCCCTGCTGTGGGTCAAGCTGCCCGGCGAGTCGGACGGCAGCTGCAACGGCGGCCCGAGCGCCGGCGCCTGGTGGCAGGAGATGGCCCTGGAGCTGGCACGCAACGCCTCCTGGTGAGGTAGCACCCCACGGGAGGCCCTGGCGGACGATCCGCCAGGGCCTCCCGTGTCTCCGGCCGTCTCCACCAGGGAAAGCGGTTGCTAGCCTGGGGCGGTGCCCCGATCGATCCACGTCGGCGACGACGCCGACCACGCCCCGTCCCTCACCCTGGCGCTCGCCGACCCCGACGTCACCGAGGTGGTCGTCCACCCCGGCGTGCACGTCGAGCAGGTCGTCGTCGCACCCCGGCGCCGGCCCCTGCTGATCCGCTCCGCCAGCGGCGACCCGCGCGACACGATCCTCTCGTTCGACCTGCGCCAGGGGGACCGCGGCGCCGACGGGCTGCACCTCGTCCAGGACTGCGCCACCCTCACCATCGACGCCGACGACGTCACCCTGCGCGACCTCACCGTGCGCAACACCTACGACAAGCGCCTCGGCCAGGACGTCCCCGACTCCCAGGCGCTCGCCCTGCGCACCCACGGCACGCGCCTCACCGTCGAGGGCTGCCACCTCCTCGGCCGCCAGGACACCCTGCTGCTCGACACCCCCTCGTTCGCCGCCGTCAGCCACGTCCACGTGCGCGACTGCCTGATCGTGGGCGACGTCGACTTCGTCTACGGCCGCGCCACCGCGCTCATCGAGGGCGGCGAGATCCGCTCGTGCGGCGCCGGGTACGTCGCCGCGCCGAGCACCGTCGTCGAGAACCCGCGCGGCCTGCTGTTCCACGGCGTCACCCTCACCGCGGACGACGACGTCGCCCCCGGCAGCGTGCACCTGGCCCGCCCCTGGCACCCCGGCGGGCGCCCCGAGGCCGTCGGCCAGGCCCTGTTCGTCGACTGCACCGTCGGACCGCACGTCGCCGCCGACCGCTGGACCGACATGGGCGGCTACTCCTGGCGCGACGGCGCACGCTTCGGCGAGTCCGGCACCCGCCTCGCCGAGGGCGCCGTCGCCACCTCCCCCGAGCACGACCTGCCCGTCAGCGCCGACGTCGCCGACCACCTCACCGGCTGGGACGCCCCGCCCGCACCCACCGGACGCCTGCACGTGCTGTCCGACTCCACCGCCAGCGACTACACCCCCGAGCGCGCGCCGCGCACCGGGTGGGGGCAGGTGCTCGCCGAGACCAGCGGCCGCGACGTCGCCAACCACGCCGTGTCCGGCATGAGCACCACCAGCCTCGTCGCCGGCGGCCACCTCGCCGCCGCGCTGGAGGAGGTCCGCCCCGGCGACGTCGTTCTTGTCGGGTTCGGGCACAACGACGCCAAGGACGACGCACGCCACGCCGACCCGTACCGCGAGTACCCGGCGAACCTGCGTCGCGTGCTCGCCGGCGTCCGTGCCCGCCGTGCGACGCCGGTCCTCGTCACCCCCGTGGAACGACGCCGCTTCGACGGCGAGCGCAGCCGCGGCACCCACGGCCCCTACCCGCAGGTGGTGCGCCACCTCGCCGCCGCCGAGGGCGTCGCCCTGGTGGACCTCACGCGCGCCACCCGCGCGCTCTGGCAGGCCCAGGGCGCCGAGGGAAGCAAGGAGTCGTTCCTCTGGCTGACGCGCGGGCAGTGGCCCGGCTACCCGGACGGCGAGCAGGACGACACGCACCTGTCCGACACCGGGGCACGCGCCGTCGCCGGGATCGTCGTCGCCGCGCTGGGCGACCTGGGCGTGCTCGACCCGACCGGGCGATGATCGCCGACCTGCTCCGGGAACGCACCCGGCCGCTCGACATCGCCCTGCACACCGTCGAGGTGGCGGTGGACGGCGAGGTCGTCGAGAGCGTCGCCTGCTCCCCCTCACCGTCGACACACCCCGCCGCACCTACTCGATCACCAAGACGCTCACGGCGCTCGCCGTGGGGCTGCTGGCCGAGGAGGGCGCGATCGGGCTCGACGACCTCGTCGTGGCACACTTCCCCGAGCAGCACCCCGTGCACCCGTGGCTCGAGCAGACCACGGTGCGCGACCTGCTGGCGATGCGCGGACCGCACCTGTCCACGACGTTCAAGCGCTACGACTGCCCCTGGGTCGAGTCCTGGTTCCGGACCGTGCCGACCCACCGACCCGGCGCCCTGTTCACCTACGACACGAGCGGGTCCTACCTGCTGGCGGCGCTGGTCGAACGGGTCTCGGGACGCCCGCTGGCCGACTACCTGCGCCCGCGCCTGCTCGACCCGGTGGGCGTCGGTGAGCTGCGGTTCCTGCCCGGCGAGGACGGGCACGCCCACGGCGGGTCAGGCCTGGTGTGCAGCGCGCGCGACCTGCGACGACTCGGTCAGATGGTGCTCGACGGCGGCCGGCACGACGGTGCCGCCCTGCTCCCGGGCGACTTCCTGGCCGCGATGACGTCCCCGCAGGCCGACACCTCCCTGCAGACGTGGGGCGCCGAGCTGCGCGGCGGCTACGGCTACCAGACCTGGCTGCCCGCGAGCGGCGGTTGGATGATGTTCGGGATGGGTGGCCAGATCGTCCACGGCGACCCGGCCACGGGAAGGCTCGTCGTCGTCACCGCGGACACCCAGGCCTGCCCGGCCGGGGACCAGCGCCTGGCCGAGATCCTCCTCGGTGAGGCCCTGCCCCTGCTCGGTCCCCCCGCTTCCAGGTCCGGGGGCAGGTCCGGGGGCAGGTCCGGATCGGTCGCGGGCCAGGATGGCGTCACGCTCGACTGGCCCTCCCCGGCCCACCGGCCCGAGTTCGCCGCCCCCGTGCGCGGCCGATGGTTGCTGACGCCCCCGGGCGGCACGCCCGTGACGCTCGACCTCGACCTCGACGACGACGGCGCCGGCAGCGGCGACGGCACCCTGCGCTGGGACGCCGGCACTCCCGTCGAGCTCCGCCTGCGTCCCGGCTCCCCCGTGGTGCAGGACGCCTCGGCTCCCGGCGTCGCCGTGGTGACCAGCGGCTGGTCCGCACCGGGTTCGCTCACGGTGCGCCACGCCGTCGTCGGCGACGAGATCGCGACCGTGCGTCTGCAGGTCGTGGTGCACGACGACGGGGAGGTGACCGTCCGGTCGCAGGGGTTCGGCGAGGCCGTCGACCCGGGCTGGACCTGCACGGCGACAGGGCTGCCCGTCTGAGACGGGCGGCCCTGGTGCAGGGTGGCGGCAGGGGCGGGGATCAGCCCTTGACCGAGCCGATCAGCGCGCCCTTGACGAAGTACCGCTGGATGAACGGGTAGACGATCAGCATCGGCAGCGTCGCCACCACGATCACGGCCATCTTCACCGACTGCGCCGGCGGCACGATGTCGACGCTCGAGGCGTCGGCGTTCATCCCGGAGGCCACGATGACGATCTGACGCAGCAGCACCTGGATGGGCCACTTCGTGGAGTCGTTGATGTACAGGATCGCGTTCTGGTAGGTGTTCCAGTACCCCACCGCGTAGAACAGACCGATCGTCGCGATGGATGCCAGCGACAGCGGCAGCACGATCCGGAAGAACGTCCCCAGGTCCGAGCAGCCGTCGATCCGCGCCGCCTCCTCCAGGGAGTCGGGGATGGCCTGGAAGAAGCTGCGCATGATGACGAAGTTGAACGCGTTGATCGCCACCGGCAGGATCAACGCCCACAACGAGTCGATCAGACCCAGGCTCTGCACCACGATGAACGTCGGGATCATGCCCCCGGAGAACAGCATGGTGAAGACCACCAGGAAGTTGATCACCCGCCGACCCCGCAGATACCGCTTCGACAAGGCGTACGCCATCAACGCGGTCAGCAGCAGACTCACGAACGTCCCCACCACCGTGACGAACACCGAGACCCCCATCGCCCGGAAGATCGTCGACGTCGACAGGATGTACCGGTAGGCGTCCAACGTGATGTCGTACGGGATGAGGATGAACGACCGTGTCGCCAGCTCACCCGAGCTCGCGAACGAGCTGCCCAGCACGTTGAGGAACGGCAGGACGCAGATCAGCGCGAACGCCACGAGCACGAACCCGTTCGCGACGCGGAACACCCGCATGCTCGTGGAGTCTCGGCGGAACCCGTCCTTGCGGGTCCGCCGGGACGTCGTCGGCGCGGCGGTGGACTTGCTCATGGGGTACTCCCGGGGTCTGGCTTGCGCAGGGCGAACAACCCGGCGCTGACGAAGAACAGGAAGGCGACGGGGTAGAGGACGAGCTGGCTGCCCAGCAGGCAGACCAGGCCGGCGGCGAGGAACCACCAGCCGGCACCGCGCCGCCGGGGGCGACGGCGGGCGAGGAAGATGCCGATCGTGCCGATCAGGAGGACGGCGACGACGGTCATGCCGAACCACGCCGCCAGCGTGCGGGCGCCGGTGAGGGCCACCTCCGCGGCGACGCCGTCGGCCACGATGCCGGCACCGCGCATCGCGGGCAGCAGCGACTCGGTGAACGTCGCCTCGTCGGTGCGGTTGACGACCAGGGCGTAGCCGCCGGCCAGCACCGTGGTGAGGATCATGCCCGCCACCGCCACCCACACCTCGACCGTGCGGCGGAACGCCGTCGGCGCGGCATCGGCGTCGACGGGTGCGGCGGGCCCCGGCCTGGCGATGCTCACGAGCCCGCACCCGCGCGTACGCCGACGTCGTCGCAGCCGGTCGACTCGGTGAGGCGCAGCGTGGGGCTGTCCTCCACCTGGAACGCCGCACCCTCGTGCCCCTCGACGCGCACCCGGACCACCGACGAGTCCGTGACGTGCCCGATGCGGAAGCCCTGGCGGGTGACGTCGTCGACCCAGGCCGCCATCGCGGGCTGGCCCGGCACCGGCGTGCGGGCGAACGAGACGGTGACGTCGTCGAGCGTGAGCTCGGACAGCGGCGCCTCGGGCAGGCCGAACAGGTGACCGGCCGACGCGTGCACGTCGCGCGCGGTGATGTGGGCCAGGTGGATGCGCCGGAACACGGGGGTGTCGTCGCCCACGGGGTGGGGGTCGCGGTCGGCGACGCGCGGGAGCTTGCCGTCCGGGCCGCAGAAGTAGAAGGGGTTGACCACGAACGGGCACATCACGCCGCGCATGATCACGTTCGTGACCCGCACGTCCTCGACGACGCCGCCGCGGCCGCGCCGCGCCTTGAACCGGATCCCGCGGTCCGTGCCCTCGAAGACGCAGTTGCTGATGACGACGCCGCGGACGCCGCCGGTCATCTCGCTGCCGATGACGACGCCGCCGTGACCGTGCACCATCGTGCAGTTCGTGATGGTGATGTTCTCGCACGGCACGCGCTGCGGGGAGCGTTCGGTGCCGGCCTTGATCGCGATGCAGTCGTCACCGACGTCGATGTGGCAGTCGCTGATGCGCACGTTGCGGCTCGACTCGGGGTCGATCCCGTCCGTGTTGGGCGAGTCCGCCGGGTTGACGATGACGAGGTTGGTGATGGTCACGCCGTCGCAGAGCAGCGGGTGGACCGTCCAGCTCGGCGAGTTGCGCAGGGTGACGTCGCGGATGGTGACCCGCTCGCACTCGTGCAGGCCGAGCAGGGTGGGCCGCGGGTGCGCGAGCTCGTCGCGACGGTGGCGGAACGTGTCCCACCAGGTGGCGCCCTGGCCGTCGATGGTGCCGAACCCGGTGATCGACACGTTGGTCTCGCCGCGGGCGTACACGCACGGCTGATGGATGGTCTCGGGCGCGCCCTCCCACCGTGCCTCGACCGGCGGGTACAGCGCGGGGTCGGGCACGAACCGGAGCACGGCGCCGGCCTCGAGGTGGAGCTCGACGTTCGAGCGCAGCCGCAGGGACCCGGTGCGGTGGGTGCCGGCCGGGACGACGACCCTGCCGCCGCCCGCCCGGGCGGCCGCGTCGATCTCCGACTGCCACCGGGCGGTCTCGATCTCGGTCTCGCCGTCGGCGACGGTGTTGACGGTCTCGGTCTGCACGGGCTTCTCCAGATCCTGCGGGTCACGGGGGGCGACGGCCTGGGGGCCGCCGGGTGCGGGGGTGCGTCCCGGGCTCGGGACGCACCCCCGGTCGTTCAGCGACGGGTGAGGGTCAGCCGTTCACCTCGGCGTACGCGGCGGAGTACTCGGCGATGATGTCGTCGAGGCCCTGCCCACGGACCTCGTCGATGACGGCGTCGAAGTCCGCCATCTCGATCTGGCCGGTGATGTACTTGTTGTAGGCGTCGTTGACCTTCTGCTCGATGGTCGACCACTGCTGGTCGTAGGACTCGGAGGTCAGGGACTGGGCCGGGTTGATGACGGCGTAGTCCTCGTTCTCCTTCATCTTCTCGTTGCCCTCGTCGACGTACGGCGTCGAGGACTTGTAGGTGATGACCTTCTCCGACGGACGCGAGGACGCGTACGGCTGGACCTCCTGCTCCCAGGCGGTCTGGTCGAGGATGGAGACCACGCCGTCGGCGTCGAGCTCGTAGTGCGTGCCCTCGACGCCGTTGGTCATGAGGGCGAAGGCCTCCTCGTCGATCAGCTTGTCGACGAAGGCGAGCATGCGCTTGAGGTCGGCCTCGTTCTCGACCTCCGACTTCGGGAAGGCGAGCCACCCGCCCATGCCGCCGTTGGTGTCGGTGAGGATGCGGCGCTCGACGTCACCGGCGGTGATGTCGTTGACCAGCGCCCACGCCATCGGCGTCTCGGGGTCGGCGCTCTCGGCGAGGGCCATGTAGTTCTTCGCCTCGAACAGGCCGGTCACCACGATGCCGCCCTTGCCCTGGGCGATGGCGTCCTGCTGGTTCTGCTTCTGGACGGTGACGAACTCCTGGTTCACCGCGCCGGCCTCGTAGACCTCGCGGTACCACTCCATCGCGTCCTTGTACTCGTCGGTGGTGAACGACGGGACGACCTGGCCGTCGTCGGTCACCTGGAAGAGCTGGCCGGCACCGAAGTACCCGGCCAGGGAGCGGAAGCCGACCTTGAAGCTCTCCTCACGGTCGATGAAGCCCGTGGTGTCGTCCTTGCCGTTGCCGTCCGGGTCGTCGGTGGTGAACGCCTTGGCGACCTCGGTGAGCTCCTCGATGGTGTGCGGGGTCTCGAGGCCCAGGTTGTCCAGCCAGTCCTGGCGGATGACGACGCCGTAGCGGGCCAGGACCTTCTGGAACGGCACGCCGTACAGGTGGCCGTCGATGCGCGCGGACTCGAGGGTCTGCGGGTCGATCTGCGACAGGTTCGGGTAGTCGGCGAGGTAGTCCTCGACGTCCCAGAACATGCCCGAGGACATGGCCTGGCGGGTCGTGGAGCTGTCGACCTGGGTGAGCGAGACGATGTCGGCCAGCGACCCGGAGGCGAGCGCGGCGTTGATCTTCTCCTCCTTCGAGGCGTCCGGGACCCACTGGACCTCGAACTGCTCGCCGGTGTGCTCCTCGAGAGCCGACTCGATGACGCCACCCGGCTCGGGGGTGGTCGGCGTGTGCAGCATCGTCATCCAGGTGATGGGATCGGTGGAGGCTTCGCCCTCACCGGTCTCCTCCGCCCCGCTGCTGCAGGCGGTGAGCGCCAGAGCGACGACCGCGGCAGACGCGGCGCCCTTGGCGAAAGTACCTCTCCTCATTGCTCTTGCTCCTTTCATGACACCTGCTCCGTCACAGGTGTGTCGTGGGGGTGGTGCGCGGTGCGTCCCGGAAGCTCCGGGCTCTGCACCAGGGGACGAAAGACGATGCGGGTGATCAGGGCGACGACGAGCGCCGGGACCCCTGCCCCGTACAGCAGGAACAGCGGTGCGGCGAAGTGCCACGTCAGCCAGGCGGCGACCCCGAGAACGGTCGCGCCGAGCACGGTCCAGTGCAGCGAACCGAGCCCGATGAGCAGCGCCGAGCCGAGCTGGCGCCAGATCGAGGTGATGTCGGTCGCGGCCATCACGGGGAACACGTAGGCCGCCACGATCACCAGGGCGACGAGGGCGACGACGTTCAGCGCCCGGACGGTGCCGTTCGGTGCCAGCAGCACGTTGGTGACCACGACGGCCCCGACGCCGAGCAGGATCCAACCGAGCAGGATCGCGTGCCAGGTCTGCTCACGCACCAGCCGCCAGAAGGTCCGCGCCGGCGGCGGCGTCTCGCCGTGGCGCACCCAGCGGTCCAGGTAGGCGGCCAGCGCGTAGGACGCCGGTCCGAAACCGACCACGACCAGGCCGAGGAACGTCGTCGCCACCCACAGGAGGTTGAGGTACGCGAGTCGGAACACGGCCGTGGCAGCCGAGTTGATCCGCACGAATCCTTCGAACGAGAACATGGTGGCACCGTCCAGCTGACGCCCGGGGGCGTCAGTAGACGCCCTCCTCGCCGAAGCGCTTGGCCATCTTGTTGGCCATGATGACCAGCAGGAGCCCGACCAGACCCTTGAAGAGTCCCACCGCCGAGGCGTAGCTCAGCTGACCGTTCTGGATGCCCGCCGTGTACACGTAGGTGTCGAAGATCTCCCCGACCTCCCGGTTCAGGGAGTTCAGCACCAGGTACATGTGCTCGAACCCCAGCTCGAGGAAGTCACCGATCGCCAGGATGAACATCACGATGATCGTGGGACGGATCGCCGGCAGCGTGATGTGCCAGGTCTGACGCAGACGGTTCGCACCGTCCAGCTCCGAAGCCTCGTACAGCTGGGTGTCCACCGCGGTCATCGCCGCGAGATACACGATCGTGCCCCAGCCCGCGCCCTTCCAGATCTCCTGCATGATGTACATCGGCCGCAGCCAGTCCGGATCCGTCAGGAACGGGACCGGCTCACCACCCGCCGCGACGATGAGGTTGTTGATGCTCCCACCGTCGGTGGTGAGCATGACGTAGAAGATCGACACCACGATCACCCACGACAAGAAGTGCGGCAGATAGATCACCGACTGGATCGTGCGCTGAAAGCTGCGCGTACGAACCTCGTTCAGCAGCAGCGCCAGCACGATCGGCACCGGGAACGCGAACACGAGCATCAGCACCGAGATGATGATCGTGTTCCTCAACAACATGAAGAACGTGTCCTCGGTGAAGAACCGCACGAAGTGGTCGAACCCCGCCCACGGGCTACCACCGATACCCAGGAACGGCATGTAGTCCTGGAACGCGATGACCAGACCGCCCATCGGGGCGTACTTGAAGACCAGGAAGTACGCGATACCGGGAACCGCCATCAGGTACAGCGTCCGATGCTTCACCAGCGAAGAACGCCGCTTGCGCGAACCACCAGGAACACCCGCGTGCACCGGGGTACCAGCAGCCGTCGCCGCCACCGCCGTCGAAGCCGTCGCCGCGCTCACCGCACGACTCCCGCGTCCGTCACAACCACCATCGGTGCGCCCTTCCATGCTCGACATCGAGCCGTTGGTCCTACCGGGCCTCAACGCCCGGTAACCGGTTTCAGGAACCGTACATCACCGGTTCTTCCCGAGGCAACCATGGGGAGAAGGCCTGAGATCCGGCTCCGGAAACCGGTTCTTGGGTCCGGGCCGAGCGGCCTGGGAACCGGTTTCTCGGGGAACCTACCTCACGGTAGACGCCGAGGGCAAGCGCTTGCCACAGGTCCTTCCGGATCGAGAGCAGGCTCCGCCGGAGTCAGCGTCGGGCGTACGTGCGGACCCGGAACCGGGCCGTCCCGGACGACGGCAGCCACCCTGCGTCGCCCCCCACCGGCCCCGCGGTCTCGCGCCACTCGGCGGGATCCAGCGCCGGGGCGAACACGTCCCCGTCGACCTCGAGGTCGACCTCGGTGACGACGCACCGGTCCGCCAGCGGCAGCGCCGCACGATAGACCTGACCGCCGCCCATCACCCACACCTCGTCACCGCCCGACGCCGCGGCCGCCGCCCCGAGAGCGGCCGGCACCGACGACGCGACCACCGCGCCGTCGTCGGCCCACGAGGGGTCCCGCGTGACCACCACGTTGGTCCGGCCCGGCAGCGGGCGGAACCGGACGGGCAGCGACGCCCAGGTGAGCCGACCCATGACGACGGGATGCCCCGCCGTCGTCGCCCTGAAGTGCGCGAAGTCCTCGGGAACGTGCCACGGGATCGCCCCGTCGGCACCGATCACGGGACGTCCGGCGGCGTCGCGCGCCTGAGCCCAGATCAGACCGATCATCAGACCGCGATCGGCGCCTTGATCGTCGGGTGGTGCTGGTAGCCCACCATCTCGATGTCCTCGTAGGCGTAGTCGAAGAGCGACTCGCGCGGCGCGAGGCGCAGCGTGGGATAGGGGTACGGGTCACGCCCGAGCTGGGTGCGCGCCTGCTCGACGTGGTTGTCGTAGACGTGCACGTCACCACCCGTCCAGACGAAGTCGCCGACCTCCAGGCCGGTCTGCACGGCGACCATGTGGGTCAGCAGCGCGTAGGAGGCGATGTTGAACGGCACCCCGAGGAACAGGTCCGCCGACCGCTGGTAGAGCTGGCAGCTCAGGCGCCCGTCGGCCACGTAGAACTGGAACAGCGCGTGACAGGGCGGCAACGCCATGTTCTCCACCTCGGCGGGGTTCCACGCGGTGACCAGGTGCCGGCGCGAGTCCGGGTTCGCCCGGATCTGCTCGACCACGCCCGCGAGCTGGTCGATGTGCCGCCCGTCCGGCGTCGGCCACGAGCGCCACTGCACGCCGTAGACGGGACCGAGCTCGCCGTCGGCGTCCGCCCACTCGTCCCAGATGCGCACGCCGCGCTCCTGCAGCCAGCGCACGTTCGAGTCGCCGCGCAGGAACCACAGCAGCTCGTACGCCACCGACTTCAGGTGCACCCGCTTGGTGGTGATCAGCGGGAACCCCTGCGCCAGGTCGTAGCGGATCTGCCGGCCGAACACGCTGCGCGTGCCCGTGCCCGTGCGGTCCCCCTTGGCCGTCCCGTGCTCCAGGACGTCCCGCAGGAGGTCCTCGTAGGGCGTGGGGATCGTCGTCGAGCGCTCGGCCGCGGCAGGGGACGTCATGGCACCCGAGTCTACGAGCCCGCACCCGCAGGGCCACGGCGACACCTCGGATCCCGCCGGCGCGGCCGCTCCCGCTAGCGTGACCGCATGCGCTCCCGCCCCCTGGTGACCACCGGTGCCCTCGCCGCCTGCGTGAGCGTGCTGGTCGTGCTGCTGTACGCGACCCACATCGGCCGGCACCTCGGCGAGCCGGGGGTCCTGCCGCTGCTCGGGGTGCTCCTCGTCGTCGCCGCGCTGGGCGTGGCCGTCTGGTGCGGCGTCGTGGCGGTGCGCGTGCGAGCCCAGGTGGAGAGGGTCGGGCGCCTGCGCCCCGGCGCACCGCTCGTCGTGGGACGCCCGACGGCGGCACTGACGCTCGAGGCGCGGTCGCTGCGGGCCGGGACGCGCGGCCTGCCGCCCGACTCCCCCGACCGCGAGCACGTCGTCTATGCGTTCCCCGGCGACCGCGTCGAGCTGTGGGTGCGCGGCGACGACGCGCCCCGGTGGTGGGTGACGCTGCCCGCGGCCGCCGTCGAGGGCCGCACCCGCCTCGGCGGTCGCGGGCTCACCTCCCTGACGCTGCACGACGCCGCGGCGCAGCTGGAGCTCGTGCCCACGTCGGCCGTGGGCCGCGCCTGGCCGTCTGCCGCCCACCGCGCCGCCGCCGTCGAGCAGGTGCGGGCGCTCGTCGCCCGCTGATCCCCCGGGCGTACCGGGTGCGGGCAACCAGTGGGAGGATCGGAGCATGACCGACCAGACCTCCGAGGACGCCCCCGCCGCCGTGACCCCGACGCCCACTGACCCGCTGTGGGTCGAGCGCACCGGGACCCGCACCTACCGCGGGCACACCGCGCGCGGCGCCAGCGTCGAGATCGGCCCCGCCTCCGAGGGCGCCGTCTTCACCCCGGGCGAGCTGCTGAAGATCGCCCTGGCCGCGTGCGCCGGCATGTCGAGCGACACCAAGTTCTCCCGCGTGCTCGGCGACGACTACGCCGTGACGATCCGCGTCGAGGACCCCAAGGACATGGAGCAGGACCTCTACCCCGTCCTGACGGAGCGGTTCGAGATCGACCTGTCCGGCCTGGACGAGAAGACCCGCGACAAGACGATGCTCCTCGCCCAGCGGTCCATCGACCGGGCCTGCACCGTGGGGCGCACGCTCAAGGCCGGCGCGCTGGTGCCGCCCGTCAGCTACGAGCAGCCGGGCTCCGGCGACACGTCCGACTGATCGCGATGGCCGCCCCGTACCGCGTCGAGGCGTCGCGGATCGTGGACACGGACGCCGCCACGGCGTTCGCGTGGGTCGCCGACGCACGCACCCACCCGCGCTGGATCCCGCTCACGGTGTGCGCCGAGCGGGACCTGGGGACGCCCCACGTGGGGCAGGCGTTCACGATGGTCAGCGGGCCTGCCGTACGGCGCAGCCGGCGCGGGTTCACCGACCGCATGGTCGTGACCGAGCTGGACCCGCCCACGGTGGCCACGGACCCGTCCGGTACGCGCCGGGTGGGTCGCACCCGGGTGCGCAAGCTCGGGCCGGTGCTGCTCGGGGAGTCCGGGTTCGACGTCGTCGCCGTCGACGAGGCGCGCACCCGCCTGGTCTGGTGGGAGGAGGCGTACCTGGCCGGCCCGTGGCCGCGCCGCGCCAACGCGCGCGCCGTCGGACTCGTGCTGCGCGTCATGCTGCACGTGTCCCTGCACCGGCTCGCCCGCGAGCTGCGCAGGTCCGGCGGGTAAGGTCGGCGCCATGAGGTCGCCCCGAGGATCCCGCGGCGTGCCCGACGGCGACGCCGACCAGGTCACGTCGCCCGACGGCTCGCCCGACGTCGCCCCGAGCCGTCAGGACGTCGAGTCCTGGACGAGGTACCGCCCCACTCCCCTGCTCGACGCGCTGCTCGACCGGGCGGTGACCATCCCGTCCGCGGCCATCCACAAGCACGTCGACTCGATCCGGCGGCGCAACCCCGAGGCCGGCCCGGCGCGGATCATCGAGATCCTCGAGAAGGAGTACCTCGCCCTGGTCTCCACGACCGGTGGCGCCGTCGGTGCGGCCGCCGCGGCACCCGCCGTCGGCACCACCGCCGCCGCCGTCCTCACCACGAGCGACATCGCGACGTTCTTCGCGTCCTCGGCGGCCTTCTCCCTGGCCGTCGCCGACGTCCACGGCATCGAGATCGAGGACGTCGCCCGCCGTCGGGCGCTGCTGCTCGCCTCCGTGCTGGGAGACTCGGGCGCACGCGACGTGGAGCGTGCCGCAGCAGGCTCCCAGGTCGCCTGGGGCAAGGTGCTGCTGACGTCCATGCCGCAGCCGGCGATCAAGCGGGTCAACAAGGTCCTCGCCCACCGGTTCCTGCGCCGGTACGCCGCGAAGTACGGCACCCTGGCGCTCGGGCGGATGATCCCGTTCGGTGTCGGCGCGGTCATCGGTTTCGCCGGCGGCCGGTCGCTCGGGCACGGCGTCATCGCGCAGTCCCGCTCGGCGTTCGGGGCCCCGCCGGAACGCTTCCCCGTCGTCATCGAGCACCGTCCCGACGTCATCGGTTCCTGACGCCCCGCGGGGAGATCCTGCACGATTCCGACGACGACGTCGCCCACCCCGGCCGCGTAGTCTCTCCAGGGTGAGCACCTCACCAGCGCCAGCCAACGTCGTCGACCCTGCTCTCGCCGCTCGCCTGCCCGAGCTGCGCGAGCGCTACGCCGCACTGCAGTCCCGAGGGCTGTCGCTCGACCTGACGCGCGGCAAGCCGTCGGCCGAGCAGCTCGACCTGTCGGAACGCCTGCTCTCGCTCCCCGGGGAGGGCAACCATCACGACGCGTCCGGGACGGACGTGCGCAACTACGGGGGCCTGGACGGGCTGCCGGAGCTGCGCGAGATCTTCGCCGAGCTGCTCGGCGTCCCCACGGCACAGCTCCTCGCCCAGGACAACGCCTCGCTGCGACTCATGTGGGACACCATCGTGCAGGCGCTGCTGTTCGGCGTGCCGGGCGGTGACGGCCCCTGGTCCGCCGCCGGGCCCCTCACGTTCGTCTGCCCCGTGCCCGGCTACGACCGGCACTTCGCGATCTGCGAGGAGCTGGGCATCCGGATGGTGACGGTGCCCATGACGCCGGACGGTCCCGACGCCGAGGCCGTCGCCGCGCTCGTCGCCGACGACCCGAGCGTCAAGGGCCTGTGGGTCGTGCCGACGTACGCCAACCCGGACGGGTCGGTGGTCTCCGAGGCCGTGGCGCGACGCCTGGTCTCGATGCCCGCCGCGGCGCCCGACTTCCGGATCTTCTGGGACAACGCCTACGCCGTCCACCACCTCACCGAGCACGAGACGAAGTCGGCGAACGCCATCGACCTCGCCGCCGAGGCCGGCAACCCGGACCGTGTGGTCATGTTCGCCTCGACCTCCAAGGTCACGTTCGCCGGCGCCGGTGTGTCGTTCCTGGCGTCGTCGCCGAGCAACATCGCCTGGTTCAAGCAGCACCTCGCGTTCCGGTCCATCGGGCCCGACAAGGTCAACCAGCTCCGGCACGCCACGTTCTTCGGCGACGCCGCGGGCGTGCGCGCACACATGGCGGAGCACCGGCGGATCCTCGCACCCAAGTTCGCGGCGGTCACGTCGATCCTCACCGACCGGCTCGCCGACGCCTCGGTCGCCACCTGGACCGACCCCGACGGCGGCTACTTCGTGTCGGTGGACGTCGTGCCGGGCACGGCGTCTCGCGTGGTGGAGCTGGCGGGCGAGGCGGGGATCAAGCTGACCCCGGCCGGCGCGACGTTCCCCTACGGCAAGGACCCGGCGGACCGGAACATCCGGCTGGCGCCGTCGATGCCGCCGCTGGACGAGGTCGAGGTCGCCATGGACGGCGTCGCGACGTGCGTCCTGCTCGCCGCCGCCGAGGTCGCGGAGGCCGCGACGACCGCGGACGACTGACCCCGACCGTCCCTCGGCGGGGGCGGGCACGACTCAGGCAGGCCACCGGTGCGGGTGGCCTGCCTGAGTCGTCCTCGCGGCTCTCGTCAGAGCGCCGGGTGGGTGCTCACCCGCCCAGGACGGCCTTGAGGAACGCCTTGGTGCGCTCGTGCTTCGGGTTGGTGAACATCGTCTCGGGGTCGGCCTCCTCGACGATCTGGCCCTGGTCGAACATCAGGACCCGGTCGGACACCTCACGGGCGAACTGCATCTCGTGGGTGACCAGGAGCATCGTGATGTCCGTGGTGTCGGCGATCTCGCGCAGCACGTCGAGGACGTCCGCCACGATCTCCGGGTCGAGGGCCGAGGTGACCTCGTCGAGGAGCAGGATCTCCGGGTCCATCGCCAGGGCGCGGGCGATCGCCACGCGCTGCTGCTGACCGCCGGAGAGCTGGTTCGTCCGGAAGTCGCGCTTCTCGGACATGCCGACCTTCTCGAGCAGCCGTTCGGCGTCGGCGACCGCCTCGTCCTTCGACTTGCGCAGGACGTGGATCGGCGACTCGATGATGTTCTCGAGCACGGTCATGTTGGGGAACAGGTTGAACTGCTGGAACACCATCCCCACCCGGTTGCGCACCACGCGGCGACGCTTCTCGGGGATGGCGGTCCACTTGTCGCCCTTGTACTCGTGCGTGTACGGGTCGCCGTCGATGAGGATGAGGCCGCCGCTGAGCTCCTCGAGCGTCATCAGCAGGCGCAGGATCGTCGTCTTGCCGGAACCCGACGGACCGATCAGGGTGATGCGCTGCCCCTGAGGGACGGAGAAGTTCAGCCCGTCCAGCACGACGTTGTCACCGAAACGCTTGGTGACGTCCTTGAACTCGATGGCGGGTGCGCCGGTCGAGGGTGTGGTCATGGTCTGGCTCCCTGGGGAGATGGTCGGGTCAGGCAAGGCGGATCTCCATCCTGCGCACGAGCAGCGACGTCGGGTAGCTGATCACGAGGAACAGCAGACCGACCATCGTGAGCGGCTCGATGTACGAGAAGGTGTTGGCACCGTAGCTCTGCGCCTCCGTGTACATCTCGACGATGCCGATGGCGAAGAGGAACGGGGTCTCCTTGAACATGGAGATCGCGTAGTTGCCCAGGCCGGGCAGGGTGTTGCGGATGGCCTGCGGCATGATCACCGCGCGCCACGTCCGCGCCCGTGCCATGTTCAGCGCGGTGGCGGCCTCCCACTGCCCGGGCGGTACCGCCTCGATGCCGGCGCGGTAGACCTCGGACATGTACGTCGCGTAGTGGACCCCCAGCACGGCGAACCCGATGGCGAGTGCCGGGACCTCCGGCGGCGACAGGAGGTAGACGAACACCAGCTGGACCAGCAGCGGCGTCATCCGGATGAAGTCGACGACGAACTTGAGCGGCAGCCGCACCCACCGCGACGGAGCCCGCATCGCCAGGGCGATGAAGAGTCCGAGGACGGCGGCGATCACCATGCCGACGACGGTGGCCTCGATCGTCACGACCAGGCCTCGCAGGAGGTCGGGCAGGACGTCCCAGGCTCGTTCCCAGTCCCAGATGCTGTCGTTCATGCTCCGCCACCTCCTCCGACCGGGGGCATCTGTGTGTTCGCGAGCCGCTCGTTCGGGCTCGGCCGGATGCCGAACGTCTCACGCAGGGAGGGTCGGGTGCCCCGACCGAGGCGACGCTTGGCCCGCTCCTCGAGCAGGTTCATCCCCCAGGTCAGCAGGTAGGCGATCACGAAGTAGACGATGAGGCCGGCGCCGTAGCTGAAGAGCGTGTCGCTCGTGGCCTTGCGCAGCTCGACCGTCCAGAAGTTCACGTCGTGCAGGGTGATGTAGTAGGCCAGCGCCGACCCCTTGATGAGCTGGATGAGCAGGTTGGCCAGCATGGGGATCATGAGCGCCCACGCCTGCGGGAAGATGACGCGGCGCACCTTGTGCAACCAGCTCATGTTCAGCGCGGTCGCGGCCTCCCACTGTCCCTGCGGGACGGACGCGATGGATCCTCGCACCACCTCGGAGGCGTACGCACCGTAGTTGAGCCCGAGCGCCACGACGGCGACGGCGAGCGCCTCCATCTTGAACCCGAAGACGGGCAGCACGTAGAAGATCCAGAAGATCTGCACCACGAGCGACGTGCCGCGGAAGAACTCGACGACGATGCGGGACGGCCCGCGCACCCAGAGGGACCGGGTGCGCGAGCCGAATCCGAGGACCACTGCGACGACCATGGCGAGGAGGGCCCCGCCGACGGTCATCTCCAGGGTGACGAGGACACTGCTGCCGAGATCAGGAAGTCTCTCGATCAGTGCCTGGATGTCATCGGACATGTGGTCAGTAGTCCATCCCCAGCTCGTCGGCAAGGTCGGAGAGGTCCTGGTCGGGGTCGCAGAGCGCCTCGGCGGTCAGGCCCTCGGGCGGCATCTCGGTCGCGCTGAAGCCGAACGGCTCCATGATCTCGAGCCAGGCGGACTCGTCGCCGGTGATCGTGGCGAGCTGCTCGTTGTACGCGTCGAGGAGCTCGGTGTCGTCCTGGCGGAAGACCTCCGCGCCGGCACCGATCTGCGGCTCGCCGTTGATCGTGGCGACGAACGCCTCGGTCGCCTCGACGGCCTGGTCGGTCTCCTCGGCGAGCGCGCGCAGCGAGATGCCGGTGAGCGCGTAGGCGTCGGCACGGCCGCTGACGACGGCGTCCAGGCCGGCCTGGCGGTCCGGGACCTCCATGGCCTCGACGTCGGTCTCCTCGGCGTAGCCGGCCTCGATCGCACCCTGGGTGACGGCGACCGTGAGGCCGCTGCCCTCGACCGACTGCCAGTCGGTGAGGCCCTCGGGGTTGCCCTCGGGCACGAGGAACGCCGTGGTGTACATGATCGTGGGCTCGGCGAACGCGGCCTGCTCGCAGCGCTCGGGCAGGATCGACATGCCGGCGCTCACGGCGTCGAACCGGTCGGCCTGCACACCGGGGATGAGCGCGTTCCACTCGACCTGGGTGCCGGAGACGGTGTCGATGCCGAGCTCGCCGTAGATCTGGCGACCGAGCTCGATGGTGGCTCCGGTGAGCTCACCGCCCTCTTCGTAGCTGTAGGGCACCTCGCCGAAGAAGCCGACGTTGATCTCGCCGGCGTCCTGGAGCTCGGCGAGGTGCGAGCCGCCCTCACCGTCGCCGTCGCTCGATCCGCCCTCGTCGACGCTCGAGCAGGCGGCCAGTGCGGTGAGTGCAAGAGCAGATCCGGCCGCGGCGAGGGCGCGGCGGCGGTTCGTGGTCCGTGTGGACTGCACGGGGTCTCCTTCCGTGACCCGCCGGTCGGCCGGCAGGGCTTGGTGTGCGGACGTGGCGATACGCTAGCGCCGATGTGGACGATCCGACAATCCGCACGTTGGCGTGTTTGATTGTCTACAATCCTGGATCAGGCCCTGATCGGGCGGCGCAGCACGAGAGAATTGCAGGTAGGAAGCCCGTCCAACGCTCCGCGGACGTCGCCACCGATCGTTGTGATGTCGTGACCTTGGAAGGAGTCCTATGACCTCGTCGCCCCGGCCGCCCCTCGGTGCAGCACCGACCCTGTCGCCCGTGACGCGACCCTCCACGGTCGACCTCATCACCCGCGAGCTGCGCAACGCGATCTACTCCGGCGCGCTGCGCGTCGGCAGCCCGGTGCGGGAGGTCGAGATGGCGAGCCAGCTCGGCGTCAGCCGCGGACCCTTCCGCGAGGCCGCCCAACGGCTCGTCGCCGAAGGGCTCGTCGTCGCCACCCCGGGTCGCGGGCTGTCTGTCCGCACGATCGGCGCCGAGCGCATCCGCCCCCTGTACGCCGCACGGGCCACGGTGGAGACGACGGCGGGACGCCTCGCCGTCGAGAACGCGACGGACGCCCAGGTCGCGAGCGTCCGCGCGGCCCACGACGCGCTCGTGCGGGCGGACGCCACGCAGGACGCGCTGCGCGTCGGCGACGCCGACCTCAACGTCCACTGGGCGCTCGTCGAGGCGAGCGGCAACCCCTGGCTGCTGCGCTGGATGACCACCCTCATCGTCGAGGTCCGCATCGCCAGCTTCACCGTCAGCCAGGAGTACGCGGTGCGCAAGGACGCGGCGGCGTCGCACGCCGGCATCGTCGAGCGCCTGGAGGCGCGGGACGCCGAAGGCCTGGAACGGGTGATCCGCGAGAACCTGGACGACGCCGTCACCCGCCTGCTCGCGCCCGACGAGGCGCACGTGGAGATCCTGGAGGAGCCGCTGCCCGTCCCCGCGCCGCGGCTCGACCCCCTCGAGCTCTGACCTGCGGCTCGCACCCCGCGTCACCGTTGCCGCGAGGGTCACCCCGATGTCGGTTACCTTTCGTCCTTGCAGCCTTGCTACAGTGTGACAAGGCGACTCGTAACCGGTTTCTCGAACAGTTGCCGGCAGTCCCGACGACGTGACGAGAGGCCCATGACGACGTACTCCAACCCGATCCTCGATGCGGACTGGCCGGACCCGGACACGATCCGCGTGGGCGACGACTACTGGATGATCGCGTCGAGCTTCAACCGGGCGCCCGGGCTGCCCGTGCTGCACTCCCGCGACCTCGTCTCCTGGGAGCACGTCGCCAACGCCCTCCCCCAGGTCCCGCCGGTCGCGCACTACGCGCTCCCGCGCCACGGCTCCGGCGTCTGGGCGCCCAGCCTGCGCCACCACGACGGTCTCTTCTGGATCGTCTACCCCGACCCGGACCACGGCATCTTCGTGCTGACCGCCACCGACCCGCGCGGCCCGTGGACCGAGCCGTGGTGCGTCCTGCCCGGCCGCGGCCTCATCGACCCCTGCCCCCTGTGGGACGACGACGGCCGCACCTACCTCGTGCACGGGTGGGCCCGGAGCCGAGCCGGCATCAAGAACCGCCTCACCGTCGTCGAGGTGGACCCCACGCTGCACCGGGTCGTCGGACCGGCCCGCACCGTCGTCGACGGCGACGCCCTGCCGGGCTTCGGCACCCTGGAAGGCCCCAAGCTGTCCAAGCGCGACGGCTGGTACTGGATCTTCGCACCCGCCGGCGGCGTCTCGACCGGCTGGCAGACGGCGTTCCGGTCCCGCAGCGTCTGGGGTCCGTACGAGCACCGCGTCGTGCTCGAGCAGGGGTCGACCCCGGTCAACGGCCCGCACCAGGGCGCCTGGGTCGACACCCCGGACGGCACCGACTGGTTCCTGCACTTCCAGGACCGCGACCAGTTCGGACGTGTCGTGCACCTGCAGCCGATGCGCTGGGACGACGACGGCTGGCCGCGCATGGGCGACCCGCTCGTCGGCGAGCCGCGCGACACCACCGGCGCCACCCTCGAGGGACGCGGTCAGGCCGTGCTGCACCACCCGACGCCGACCGGCAGCGGCGAACCTGCCGAGCCGGAGCGCTCCGACGACTTCGCCCGGCCGGGCCTGGCCCCGCGCTGGCACTGGCAGGCCAACCCTTCCGCCGACTGGTACGTCGCCCCCGGGGACGGCACCCTGCACCTCGCGGCGCAGGCGTCCCCGCTCGGCAACCTGCGCGACCAGGGCGCGGTGCTGTGCCAGCAGCTCCCCGGACAGCCCAGCACGTGGGAGTCGGTCGTCCGCCTCACCGGTGACGCGCCCGGCACCCGCGCGGGCGTCGTCGTGCTCGGCCGCGAGTACGCGTGGATCGGCCTGGAGCGCACGGCCGGCGGCGTCGACGTGGTGCACCGGCGCTGGACCGCCGAGACCGGAGAGCAGGACGTCGCCCGGGAACCGGCCCCCGGCAGCGCGCTCGTGGTGCGCCTGGAGATCGACGCCGCCGGCGACGTCACGTGGTCCTGGGGGCCGGGTGACGGGCCCGGACGCCCGGAGCTCGCGAGCGTGCCGGGCACGTGGCGGGCCGTCGTCGGACACTGGATCGGGGCCGAGGTCGGCCTGTTCGCGAGCGCCCCCACCGGTGCGCTCCTCGACGCCGCCGACGGCGGCACGTTCGGCCCGGTGCGCGTCACCGTCGCCGGGAAGGACGCCTGATGCCGCGCAGGGCAGGGACCCCGACGATCGACCAGGTCGCCGCCGCCGCCGGGGTGTCCCGGGCCTCGGTGTCCCGGGTGATGAACGGCCACCAGAGCGTGTCCGCGGACGTCGTCCAGCGGGTGCGCCAGGCGGCCGAGGAGCTCGACTACCGCCCCAGCCGCCTGGCCCGGAACCTGTCCCTGGGCCGGACCAACACCGTCGCGCTGGTGGTGCCCGACCTGGGCAACCCGCTGTTCCAGCGGATCCTGCGCGGCGCGATGGCCGCGGCGTCCACGTTCGACTACCGCGTCCTGGTGGCCGAGACCGCGGAGAACGCGGTGGACGAGGCCGTCGTCGCGCTGGAGGCACGGCAGCGCTGCGACGCCCTGATCCTCGCGGCTCCGCGCGAGTCCGAGGCGTCCCTGCGCGAGCTGCTCCCCCAGGTCGAACCCGTCGTCCTGGTCAACCGGCACGTGTCCGGGCTGAGCGTGCCGACCGTCCGGGTGGACTACGCCGACGGGGTGCGCGGCATGATCGACCATCTCGTCGCGTTCGGGCACCGGGACCTCGTCTACGTGGCGGGGCCGCCGTCGAGCGCGTCGGACGCCGAGCGCCGCGCCGCGCTCGCCGCGGCGCGGGAGCGCTTCCCCGGGTTGCGCGTGTCGACGGTGGACTGCGGTTCCACGGTCGACGAGGGCTACCGCTCGGCCGACGCCGTCCTGGCGACCGGCGCCACGGGCGTCGTCGCGTTCAACGACCTCGTGGCCCTCGGGCTGCTGGCCCGGCTCGGCGAGATCGGCGTCGCGGTGCCCGGTGACATCTCGGTCTGCGGCTTCGACGACGTCGAGCTGGCCCGCTACTCCGCACCCCCGCTGACCACTGCGGCAGTGCCCCAGGCGGAGCTCGGACGCCGCGCCTGGCACCTGCTGCACGAACGCATGAGCCGGGAGGCCGCCTCCATGCCCACCCTGGAAGAACCCGACGACGTCGTGACGCCGGCGGTCATCCTGCGCGGGAGCACCGGCCAGGTGCCACCGAGCCGACGGTTGGCCATCACGTCCACCAACCGGGCGGGCCGGTCGATCACGACGCCCGCGTCCGTGCGCCCGCGCTGGGGCACGGCCGAGGACGGCTGGGTCCTCGACTCCGGCGACGGCAGCGTCCTGGCGCGGTACTCCAGCGGCACGTCGATGCCCGGTGTCCACAGCCCGCGTCCGTACCTGCACCCCGTGCACTCGCTGGGCGGTGTGGCGATGACCGCCACGAGCCCGGTGGACCACCGCCACCACTACGGCGTCTCGATGGCCGTCGCGGACGTCGACGGCACGAGCCACTGGGGCGGGCGCACGTTCGTGCGCGAGCAAGGTTCCACGCTCCTGGCCAACCACGGGCGCCAGGAGGTCTCCGACGTCGTGGTGCACGACGACGGCGCCACGCTCCAGCAGGACGTGCGCTGGCTGGACGAGCGGGGCCAGGAGCAGCTGGTGGAACGGCGGCGGCTCACCGCCGCCCTGATCCCGGAGGTGGACGCCTGGGCGCTGCGCTGGCACGGCGCCCTGCGGCCGGAGCACCACGACGTCACGATCGGCAGCCCGGCGACGAACGGCCGCCCGGGCGCCGGGTACGGCGGTCTCTTCTGGCGACTCCCGTCGGCACCCGACACGGACGCCTTCGGTCCCCACGAGCAGGACGAGGACTCGGTGCACGGCTCCACCTCCCCCTGGGTGGCGGTGCGGCGCCGGGCCGACGCGGGCTGGTCGACGCTGCTGCTGGTGCAGACGGGCGAGAAGCCCGACCCGTGGTTCACCCGCGTGGGCGACTACGTCGGCCTGGGCCCGGCGCTGGCCTGGGACTCCGTCCGGCACGTCGCGGCGGGCACGGCGCTGGACGTCGCCGTGGTGGCCGTGGTCGTGGATCGCCGGTTGGAGGTCGCGGACGCGTCGGACATCGCGGAGCTCGCGGTCGCGCGGCTGGACCTGGTCGGCGCGCCACGTCTCTGAGCGGCGGCTCCCGTGGAGCTGAGCTGACACCGGGGTGCCGCATCCGCATCGGGTGCGGCACCAGCCCGACGGGCGCGACCGACGACGTCGGTCGCGCCCGTCGTGGTCTTCCCGGCAGCTCAGCCCGGGAGGTTCGCCCGCCGCTGCCGCTCGAACTCGTCGGCACGCCACGACGTCATCCCGCCCACGACGACGGCGTGGGGCTCGCCCGCGCCGTCCCGCAGCACCTGCACGGGCTCACCGACGGGCCCGAACCCGGCGTGGGCCTCGGGCCGCAGCACGTCTCCGGCGACCTGCAGGCGCTCCGCCCCGTCGAGGGGGTCGCCGCGCAGCGGATCGATCTGCCACAGCCCGGTCCCGAGCCGGACGACGTCGACGCGGCCCCAGAGGTTCGCGAACCGGCCGGTCCACCGGTCGAGCGCGTCGAGCGCGTCGTCGCCGGCCTCGTCGGTTCCCGCACCGGGTGCGGCGACCCCGGACGCACGGGCGCCGCCGTCCGCCAGGGCCGTGGTGACGAGCGCGAACAGCCCGAGCGCGATCGGGTCCGCGGGGCCGTCGATGGCGTTCGTCAGCACCGAGACCGCCACGCGCGCGGACGGGTCGAACCAGGTGCGCGTGATCTGTCCCGGGAACCCGCCGGAGTGCCCGACCAGTCGCCGCCCGTCGACGTCCCGGAGCTCGAAGCCGAGCCCGTAGGCCCGGCGTCCGGCGCGCGGGCGCTCGATCACCGACTCCTCGCGCTGCAGCAGCCGACGCGACTCGGGACGCAGCAGGGTCGACCCCTCGCAGTGCGCCATCGCCCAGCGGACGAGGTCGCGCGCGGTGGAGCAGAACCCGGTGGCGGCGGCGAGGGCGCCCGTGGTGGTCCCCGCGACGGGGAGCCGCCCGTCGGCGAAGACGGCGGGCAGGCCCGGCGTGGCCGGGGCGGGAGCGCTGTGCCCGACGACGGCGCGCCGCGCGATCTCGTCGTCCAGCTCGCCGAACGTGTCGGTCAGGCCGAGCGGCTCGAGGAGCTCGCGACGCACGTGGTCGACATACCGCTCGCCGGTCACGGCCTCGATCACGAGACCGAGCAGCCCGTAGGCGAGGTTCGAGTACTTGAAGGTCTCGCCGCGGCCGAAGACCTCGCCGTCCACCAGGACGGCGTCCAGCAGCGTGGCCCGGTCGGGGAAGGGCAGACCGAGCTGCCAGTGGTCGGCGTCGCGGCCGTCGCGCAGCAGCCCGCCGGTGTGGCCGAGCGCCTCGCGCACGGTGACCTCCCCGACGCTGGTGCGCCCCAGCTCGGGGACGTGGGCGCCGAGCGGGTCGTCCCAGCGCAGCTCGCCCGCGTCGACGAGCCGCGCGACCGCCGTGGCGGTGAAGGTCTTGGAGTGGGAGGCCACGCGGAACAGGTGGTCGGGGCGCAGCGATGTCCCCGAGGTCAGGTCGGTGACGCCCCACGCGCCGTCGAGCACGACCTCGTCGTCGACGGCGACGGCGAACTGCACGCCGGGCACCCGGTGGCGTGCCGCCTGGGTCGCCACCCACTGTCCCAGGTAGGCAACGTTGAGGTGTTCCGACGTCGCGACGGGGGTGCGCTCGGCGGCGCCGGTGGGGGTCATGGCGTCACGATAGCCCGCACCGTTGCGGCGCGCGGGTGGTCACCGCTATGGTTGAATGACGCAATGCATTGACTCAATCATCGGGAGGTGTGATGGCCCTGGTCGCCGTCGTGGTGGCGCTCGGGCTCGTCCTCGTCGTGCCGGCCCTCGTCGCAGGGCTCGTCCTGGCGGCGACGTCACACCGGGACGTGCCCGCGGTCCGGGGCGCCCACCGGCACGACTCGCTCATCACCCTGACGACGGTGCTCGCCGCGCTCGTCACCGCCGTGGGCGTCCTCTCGCTGCCGGTGACCTGGACCGCGGCCTCCCTCCCCGCACCGGCCGCGCCCGGCGTCCTGCTCGCCGCCGGACCGTTCGCCGTCGCCGTGGTCGCCTGCCTCGTCCGCCTCGCCGGAGAGCTCACCTGGCCGCGGCCCACCGGTCAGGTGCGCACCGCACCGCTGCACCGGCGGACGGTCCGCGACCTCGCCGGGTGGCGCCTGACCCTGCTCCTGATCACCGCCCTGGTGCTCGTCGCCGTGCTGGTCGCCACGAGCCTCACCGCCACCGACGGCACCGCCGTCACCGTCCCGGAGCGTCCGGTCCCCGGTGGCGGGACCGTCTCCGGCGGGGCCGGTCCGTACCCCGGCCTGCCGTATGCGCTGCCGATGCTCGTCGGCCTGGTCGCCTCCTTGGTCTGCGCGGCCGCGACGCTGCGCGTCGTCGTACGGCGCGCGCCGCTGGACGGGCTGGGCCACATGGAGGACGACCTCCTGCGGCGCACGTCCGCAGCCCGCCTCCTGGCCGTCCTCCAGGTCTGCGCCGGCGCGGCGACGGCCATCGTCCTGGCGGCGGCCGGGTCCGCCGCACGGCGCGCGGGGACCGCGCACGTCGCCGTCGACGGCCTCTGGCAGGAGCTGCGCGACCCGTTCGCCGTCGGGGTCGGCACCGCCGCCCTCGTGCTGGGCCTCGTCGTCGCCGTCGCCTCCGTCGTCGCCGCCCTGAGCTCCGCCGGCGCGGCACGTCGACGGGACCCGGGCCCGACCCGGCAGGCGGACCCGACCGGACCGGCGCGCGCGCCGGGCGCAGTGGCTCCGTGACCGGGATCCGGGTCGACCTCGGTTCTCCGGTCCCGGTCTACGAGCAGGTCCGCAGCCAGGTGGCCGGGCTCGTCGCGGTCGGCGAGCTCGCCGCCGGCGACCGGCTGCCCGCCTCCCGCAACCTCGCCCACGACCTGGGCATCGCCGTCGGCACCGTGCAGCGCGCCTACCGGGAGCTGGAGCAGGCCGGGCTCGTCGTCTCGCGGCGGCGCACCGGGACCGTCGTCGCCGACGGGACGGCACGCGCGGGAACCCGGAGCACGCACGCCCCGGGCACGGGACCGGCCGGGGACGCAGGACCCGCGGCGAACCCGGCACTGCTGCGCTCGGCCCGGTCGCTCGTCACCCAGGCGCGCGCCGACGGTATGGACGACGACGCCGTCCTCGACCTCGTCCGCGCGATCCTGACCCAGCGATGAATTCCCTGTCGGTGACACGTCCTAGGTTCTAGGTTGGACGTACACACCCGAGGAGACCTCATGAGTGACGCACCCGGCGGGCCGCCGCCCGCGGTCGAGGCCACCGGCCTCGTCAAGCACTTCACCTCCGGCAAGAAGACCACCAAGGCCGTCGACGGCGTCGACCTCTCCATCCCCGCCGGCAGCGTCTACGGCCTCCTCGGGCCCAACGGTGCCGGCAAGACGACGGTCGTGCGGATGCTCGCCACATTGCTGCGGCCGGACGCCGGCACGGCGCGCGTGCTGGGCCACGACGTCGTCGAGGACGCCGACGCCGTGCGCGGAGCCGTCGGCCTCACCGGGCAGTACGCGTCGGTGGACGAGGACCTGACCGGCACGGAGAACCTCCTCATGCTGGCCCGGCTGTACGGGTTCCGGGGCGCTGCCGCCAAGCGACGCACCGCCGACCTGCTGGCGGCGTTCAGCCTCACCGACGCCGGGTCACGCCAGGTCAAGACGTACTCGGGCGGCATGCGGCGACGCATCGACCTGGCCGCGTCCCTCGTGCTGTCCCCCAAGGTGCTGTTCCTCGACGAGCCGACCACCGGCCTGGACCCCCGCTCGCGCAACCAGGTGTGGGACATCGTGCGCGTGCTCGTCGGCGACGGCGCCACCGTGCTGCTCACCACGCAGTACCTGGAGGAGGCCGACCAGCTCGCCGACCGCATCGGCGTCATCGACCACGGCCGACTCATCGCCGAGGGCACCTCCAGCGAGCTCAAGCGCTCCGTCGGGCAGGGCACCGTCGACCTGCGCCTGGCGGACTCGGGCCGACGTGACGAGGCCGCCGCCATCGTGGGGCGCGTGCTGGGCACCGCACCGACGCTGCCCACCGACCCGTACGCGCTCTCCGCGCGGGTGCCCGACGACGGGGCCCACCTCGTCGCCCGCGTCCTGCCCGAGCTCGCGGACGCCGGCATCGGCGTGCCGGAGTTCGCACTCGGCCAGCCCAGCCTCGACGAGGTCTTCCTGACCCTCACCGGCAAGCCGCTCCCCGAGGACGCCGACGCCGACGCGTCCGCCGCCACCCAGGAGGTGTCCCGATGACCACGACCGAGATCTCCACCACGACGCTGCGCGAGGCCGTCGCGCTGGAGGCGCGGCCGACCAGACCGTCCGCCGTCTCCTGCTCGCTGACGTTCGCGTGGCGTGCCCTGCTCAAGATCAAGCACGTGCCCGAACAGCTCTTCGACGTGCTCGTCTCCCCCGTCATCTTCACCCTGATGTTCACGTACCTGTTCGGCGGGGCCCTGGCCGGCTCGACCGACGCGTACATCCAGTTCCTGCTGCCGGGCATCCTGGTGCAGACGATCATCATCGTCACCGTGTACACGGGCTACACCCTCAACACCGACATCTCGAAGGGCGTCTTCGACCGCTTCCGGTCGCTGCCGATCTGGCGCCCCGCCCCGATCGTCGGTGCGCTGCTGGGCGACACCGTGCGGTACACCATCGCGTCCGTCATGTGCATCGGGCTCGGCCTGATCCTCGGGTTCCGGCCCGACGGCGGGTTCGTCGGCGTCGTCGCCGGCGTGGCGCTGCTGCTGGTGTTCGCGTTCGCGCTGAGCTGGATCTTCACCATCCTGGGCCTGCTGCTGCGCACCCCCAACGCCGTCATGGGCGTGTCGATGATGGTGCTGATGCCACTGACGTTCGCCTCCAACATCTTCGTGGACCCGTCCACCATGCCGTCGGGACTGCAGGCGTTCGTCGAGATCAACCCGGTGTCGCACCTGGTGACCGCCGTGCGTGGACTGATGGCCGGCGTCGCCGACACCGGGGACATCGTCACCGTGCTGATCTCCGCCGTCGTGATGACCGCCGTCTTCGCGCCCATCACGATGCACCTCTACCGGACGCGCCACTGACCCGTCGCCCGCTGCCGCAGCCCGCCGCGCCGACCGGGCCGACGGGTTGCGGCAGCGGGCTGCGGAAGGCGCGGGCGGCGCGATCCGGTCAGGCGGCGGACTCGGCCTGGAGCTCCTCGTCGCACTTGCGGGTGACGACCAGCACCGGGCACTTCGAGTGGTGCAGCACCGCCTGGCTGGTCGACCCGAGGAGCAGTCCGCGGAACCCGCCTCGTCCCCGCGAACCCACGACGACCAGGTCGGCCGCCTCGGAGAACTCCGTCAGCAGCTCGGCGCCCGACCCGTCGAGGACGTGCCGCTTGATCGTGAGCTCCGGATGCTCGGCCAGGACGCGGTCGACGATCACGTCGAGCCCCGCCTTGACGTCGTCGAGCACCTGCTCGTGGTCGATCTGGGACGGGAGCCACGCCAGCACCCCGGCGCCGCTGCCCAGCGGCACCCCGGCCACGGCGACCAGCTCGGCGCCCCAGGCCTCCGCCTGCCCGACGGCGTGCCGCAGGGCGACCTCCGCCGTCGGCGAACCGTCCACGCCCACGACGATGCGTCGTACCTCGTGCACGACGTCGCCGTCGTTCCGCGCAGGGTCGATGGTGCTGTCCCGCTCGCCCCGATAGGGCACGACCACCGTCGGGCAGTGCGCGTGCGCCGGCAGCGCCGACGACACCGTGCCGAGAAGTCGTTCCGTGAACCCGCCGCGTCCGCGTGTCCCGACGACGGCCAGGCTGTGCTCGGACGACAGCTCGACCAGCACCCCTGCCGCGTCGCCGGTCGCCACGGTGCCCTGCACCGGCACGGTCAGGTCCGAGAGCCGGGAGCGCGCCTCGTCCAGCACGGCCTTCGCACCTTCGGCGATCGCGGTGTCGTCGAGCGCCGCATAGCCGCCGTCGAGCGACGCCGCGGTGAACGACGGCAGCGAATAGCTGCAGACCACGTGGATCCCCCACCGCACACGTTCCGCATAGGCCGCCGCCCAGTCCAGAGCATGCAGGCTGGCGGCTGAACCGTCCACGCCAACCAGGACAACCTCAGGCCGTGTCATCTTGCGCCTCCCGTCGTGACCGGACCTCGACGTCCGGGGGTCGTTGGTTCAAGAGTAGCGAAAGCAGCCCGAAAGGTGCAGCAAAACGAACGACGCCCCGATGCTCCGGGAGGGAGCATCGGGGCGTCGTGGACGCTGAGGACTGATCAGCCGGTGACGCGCAGGTACGTCGGGCTCGACTGCCAGATGCCGGCCTGGCGCACGGTCCAGCCACCGGGACGGGTCGCCTCGATCTGCTGGCCGTCGCCGATGTAGATGGAGATGTGGCCGGGCGACCAGATGAGGTCACCGGGGCGGGCCTCCGACGCGGAGATGACGGTCGTGTTGGACGCGCTGCGGATCGCGCTGGAGGAGTGCGGCAGCGAGACACCGAGCTGGTTGTACACGTAGGTCACCAGGCCGGAGCAGTCGAAGCCGGAGGGCGACGCCCCGCCGACCACGTACGGCACGCCGATGTAGCGGGCAGCGATCGAGACGGCGCTGGAGCCGCTGGCAGCCTGGCTCGAGGACGCCGTCGTCGACGTCGACTCGGACGACGTCGACTCGGAGGAGGACGACGACGAGGACGACGACGAGACCTCGGTGCGCTCGGCCGAGCGCGACGGGGCGACCGTGCGCTCGACGACGGGCTCGGGCTCCGGGGCGGCCTTGATGGCCGCCTTCTTGACGACCTTGGCGGTGACCTTCTCGACGTCGACCTTGGCCTCGGCGTCGACTGCCACGACGGGCGCGGCCTCCAGGGCCTGACGGGCCTGGTCGGTCAGCGCACCGAGGTCCACGGTGCTGAGCTTCTTGGCGGCGTCGGTGTCGACCGGGGCGGCCTGTGCGGCGCTGGCGCCGGCGATGGTCGAGACGAGCAGTCCGCCGGCGGTGGCCACGACGGCGGCTCGGCGGCCCGCTGCGGCGGTCGGTGCTGCCATCAGCGGACGGCGTGCGGCGCGGTGGCGCCCACGCGTGGTGTTGCGTGCGTTCACGTCTTCCCTCTCCGTTCGCCTACGAGGTGAGCTGTCGGGTTCGGGTGGGAGAAATCACCCGGCCGTCCAGGACTTGCGTCCCGTCCGGCTTCACCCCAAGGACACCGTCTCCGATGCCCGAAAGTGGGTCCCCCGCTCCTGCCAGAAGTCTTGGTACCCCACCGGTGGCAGGACTCGGCGTCCGGCGGGGATCTGGTGGAGTGCTCCACCAGACGGATGAACCGTAGCCGATCCCGGCAGCGATGTCACGTTTCGATCACGAACTTGTTCAGGGCTGGTTCACGACGCTGCTCACGGGCTGTTCAGGGCCCCGTCAGGAGCACGCAAGAGGCCCCGACGCACCGAGGTGCGACGGGGCCTCTCGTCGAGGGAGACGGCGTGTCAGCCGACGCGGATGAACGTCGGGTTGGACTGCCAGATGCTGCGGAACTGGATCGTCTTGCCCGGACGCGGGGCGTCGATCTGCGAGTTCCCGCCGGCGTAGATCGCGATGTGACCCGGCGACCAGATCAGGTCGCCCGCCTTGGCCTCCGAACGGGGGATCACGGTGCCGACCGACCCCTGCGCGGAGGAGGAGCGCGGCAGCGAGATGCCGACCTGGGCGAAGACGTACTGCGTGAAGCCGGAGCAGTCGAAGCCCGACGGCGAGGTGCCACCGGAGACGTACGGGACGCCCACGTAGCGGGACGCCACCGAGATCACGGAGGAGCCGACGGCCGACTCGGGGATCGACGCCGTCGAGGAGGACGACTCCGTCGCGGTCGACTCCGAGGAGACCTCGGTGCGCTCGGCCGAGCGCGACGGGGCGACGGTGCGCTCCACGACGGGCTCCGGCGCGGCCTTGATGTCGGCCTTGGCGACCACCTTGGCGGTGACCTTCTCGACATCGACCTTGGCCTCGGCGTCGACCGCCACGACCGGCGCGGCCTCCAGGGCCTGACGGGCCTGGTCGGTCAGCGCACCGAGGTCCACGGTGCTGAGCTTCTTGGCGGCGTCGGCGTCGACCGGGGCGGCCTGCGCGGCACCGGCGCCGGCGATCGTCGAGACGAGCAGGCCACCTGCCGTGGCGACGACGGCGGCACGACGGCCGGCGGCGGCGGACGGTGCGGCCATCATCGGGCGACGTGCAGCGCGGTGCTTGCCACGCGTGGTGCGAGCAGTCACGTTCAACCTCTCCGTTCGCCTACGAGGTCAGCTGTCGGGTTCGGGTGGGAGAAATCACCCGGCCGTCCAGGACTTGCGTCCGGTCCGGCTTCACCCCGAGGACACCGTCTCCGATGCCCGAATGTGGGTCCCCCGCTCCTGCCGTGCGGTCTTCCGTGGGAACCGGGGCGGCGGCAGGACTCGGCGTCCGACCCGGCACTCGCGCAAGCAGCTTCCGCGAGCGAGACCGACCGTACCCGAACGCGACGCCGATGTCACGCTCCGGTCACGGCATCCTCGGTCCGGTCGCGACCGTCAGCGGACGGCCACGAAGAGGTGCTTGGCCAGCTCCTCGGGCAGCTCGAGCGCCTCGTCGCCGTCCACGGCCTGCACGACGTAGTCGTGGCCGGACCGCTCGGCCTGGATCCGGACGCCCGGCAGCAGGCCCACGGCGGCGAGACGGGCCAGGAAGTCGTCGTCCACCTGGACCGGCTCGGCGATCCGCTGCATCACCAGCCCGGAGGTGTCGGCACCCGTGGCGAGGAACCCCGTCAACGACTGCACGCCCTCGAGGAACGGGACCTCCTCGTACTGCTCGCCGAGCTCGGACAGGCCGGGGATCGGGTTGCCGTACGGGTCGTGGTGAGGGTGGTCGAGGAGCGTGACGAGGCGGCGCTCGACGAGGTCGCTCATCACGTGCTCCCAGCGGCACGCCTCGTTGTGCACGTGCTCCCAGTCGAGCTTGATGACGTCGGTCAGCAGCCGCTCCGCGAGACGGTGCTTGCGCATCACCCGCGTCGCCTTGGCGTGCCCGGCATCGGTGAGCTCGAGGTGACGGTCCCCGGTGACGACGACGAGACCGTCGCGCTCCATGCGGGCGACGGTCTGGGAGACCGTCGGACCCGAGTGCCCGAGACGCTCCGCGATCCGCGCGCGCAGCGGGGGGATTCCTTCCTCCCCGAGCTCGTAGATCGTCTTGAGGTACATCTCCGTGGTGTCGATCAGGTCGGTCACGTCCACTCCCGTCTTGAGGCCCGGGCCTAGTCTATTCGCACCCGCCCTGCTCGCCGTGCCCGGCGACGGGCGGCGTCCTCGCCTCATCGAGCCACGGAGCCGACATGACCCTGCAGATCCCCGCGTCGCTGCTGCCCACCGACGGCCGGTTCGGCTCCGGGCCCTCCAAGGTCCGTCCGTCCCAGGTCGACGCGCTGGTCACGGCCGGTGAGGCGGGACGTCCCGTGCTCGGCACGTCCCACCGCCAGGCGCCGGTCAAGGACGTCGTGCGTCGCGTCCGCGAGGGGCTGGCGTCGCTGTTCGACCTGCCGGACGGCTACGAGGTCGTGCTCGGCAACGGCGGGTCGACGGCGTTCTGGGAGGTGGCGACGGCGTCTCTCGTGCGGGACCGCGCCCAGCACGCCGTCTTCGGTGAGTTCGGCGGCAAGTTCGCCGCGGCGACGGCGCGGGCGCCGTTCCTCACGGACCCCGAGATCGTCGAGGCCCCCGCGGGCGGCGTCGCGTACCTCGCGCCGTCCGACGCCGTCGACGTCTACGCGACCCCGCACAACGAGACCTCGACGGGGGCCATGGCGCCCGTGCGCCGGCCGGCCGGGGACGCCCTGGTGCTCACGGACGCGACGTCGGGCGCCGGAGCCCTGCCCGTCGACCTGCGCGAGACCGACGTCTACTACTTCGGGCCGCAGAAGGTGTTCGGGGCCGACGGCGGCCTGTGGCTGGCGCTGTGCTCCCCGGCGGCGCTGGAGCGCGCCGCCGAGGTCGAGCGCTCCGGCGGGGGCCGCTGGGTGCCGGAGTTCCTGTCGTTGACAACGGCGCTGGAGAACTCGCGCAAGGACCAGACCCTCAACACCCCGGCGGTGGCGACGCTCGTCATGCTCGCCGACCAGGTGGAGTGGATCAACGCCCAGGGCGGCCTCGCCTGGTCCGCGCAGCGGTGCGCCACGTCGGCGCAGGTCCTCTACGGGTGGGCGGAGGCCCGCGAGTGGGCGACCCCGTTCGTCGCCGAGCCGGCCGAGCGCTCGACCGTGGTGGGCACGATCGACCTCGACGCGCGGATCGACGCGAGCGCCGTCGTCGGGCACCTGCGGGCCCACGGGATCGTGGACGTGTTCCCCTACCGCAAGCTGGGACGCAACCAGCTGCGCGTCGGGATGTTCCCGGCGGTCGAGCCGGACGACGTCGCGGCGCTCACGGCGTGCGTCGACCACGTCGTCGAGCAGATCGCCTGAGCCTCAGGCGGCGCGCACGACGTCGGGCACCGGCACCGGCGCGTCCAGGTAGACGACCTCGAGGTGCGGCCTGGACCGCAGCCGGTAGCGCACCTTGAGCCGCCAGCTCCGCACCGCCCAGACGGTGGCGCCGAGCGCGACGGCGAACGTCGCCACCGACCCCACGAGGATCGCCGCACGCGGACCGAACGCCTCCCCGATCCATCCCACGATCGGCGACCCGATCGGCGTCGCGCCGAGGAACACCATCATGTACAGCGCCATCACGCGACCCCGGACCGCGGCGTCCGTCGAGGTCTGGATCGCGGAGTTCGCCGCGGTGATCATCGTCAGCGACGCGAGCCCCACGGGAATCGTGGTCAGGACGTAGGTCGTGTAGGTCGGCATCAGGGCGTTCACGGCCGTCGCGATCGCGAACGCGAACGCCGCACCGATCACCAGGCGCACCCGGGGACGTTCGCGCCGGGCGGCGAGCAGCGCGCCGGCCAGCGACCCGATCGCCAGCACCGACCCGAGGAGCCCGAACTCCCCCGCGCCCCGGTCGAACTCGACCCGCGCCATCATCGCCGACGTCAGCTGGAAGTTGAGCCCGAACGCCGACACCACCGTCATCACGACCATGATCACGACGATGTCGGTGCGCCCGCGCACGTACCGGACGCCCTCACGGATCTGACCCTTGCCGCGCGGGACCCGGTCCCGCGCCCACATGAGCTCAGGCTTCATCGCCGCGACCGCCGCGATCGTCGCCGCGAACGTCGCCCCGTTGATGACGAACACCCAGCCGGAACCGACGGCGGCGATGAGGAGCCCGGCGACCCCCGGGCCCACCAGACGCGCCGCGTTGAACGACGCGCTGTTCAGCCCGACGGCGTTGGCGAGCCGCTCGGGCGGCACGAGGTCGGCCACGAACGTCTGGCGCACCGGGTTGTCGAACGCGGTGACGACCCCGAGCCCGAGCGCGAACGCGTAGACGTGCCACAGCTCGGCCTCGCCGCTGAGCACCAGCGCACCCAGGCCGAGGGCGAGCAGACCCATCGCCCCCTGCGTGCACATCAGCAGGCCACGGCGGGGCAGACGGTCGGCGAGCAGCCCGGCCCACGGGCCGAGCAGGAGGAACGGCAGGAACTGCAGGGCGGTCGTGATGCCGACGGCCATGCCGGAGTCGTCGGTGAGGTCGGTGAGGACCAGCCAGTCCTGGGCGATGCGCTGCATCCAGGTGCCGACGTTGGCGACGAGCGCAGCACCGAACCACAGGCGGTAGTTCGGGTAGCGCAGGGAGGTGAAGGTAGCAGCCATCTGCCCCGGGCAACCGCCGTCCGGTCGAGGTTATTCCCGGTGCCGCGCGACTACTTCACCGTCGCCGGGAGCAGCTCAAGGTCGTCGGCATGCTCGTCGACGTACGCCGCGGCCCGGCCCTCGGCGATCGCCTCCATCAGCGGGTCGAGCGAGTCCTCGTCGAGCACGACGATCGACTGACCGTCGGCGGACCGTCCTGTCCCCTCGTAGGGCGCCGTCATGAACGCCACGTCGTTCGTGGAGACCTCGCGAGCGCTGTCGAAGAGCTCGCGCATCCGTTCGGCGCTCAGCTCGTCGTCGGCCGCCACCGACCTGCTCACGGCGTCGAAGAACTTGGCCATCATCACCACGTCGCGGCGGTTGTTGTTGATCTTGCCGAGGATTGATCGCATCCAGTTCTGCTGCCGCTGCACGCGACCGAAGTCACCGTTCGTCAGCCCGTGGCGCTGCCGCGTGTAGCTGAGGGCTTCCTCGCCGCTCATCTCGTGCACGCCGGCGGCGAAGAAGACCTCGTCACCGTCCCCGATGTCCTCCGGAACCCGGATCCGCACCCCTCCGAGAGCATCGGTCATGCCCGTGAACGACTCGAAGTCCGTCACGGCGAAATGATCGATGTGCACGCCCGTCAGGTCCTCGACCGTCTGGATCATGAGCGACGGGCCCCCGTAGGAGAAAGCGGCGTTGATCTTCGCGTGACCGTGGCCGGGGACCGGCACCCAGGAGTCCCGCGGGATCGACACGACGACGGCGGACTCCCGGTCGGCCGGCAGGTGCACGAGCATGATCGCGTCGGTGCGCTGCGCCCCGGCCTCCCACTGCGACGGGTCGCCCGCGGAGATCCGTGAGTCGGAACCGAGGACGAGGATGTTGACGTCACCGAGCTCCTCGGCCGGGTCGGATGGAGCCGGCTCCGGCCGGTCGCTGACCGCGGCGAACGGGTCACCGAGCTTCTCGACGTTCGCGTCCAGCCTCTGCTGGAACCACCACAGGCCACCGAAGGCGACGCCACCGAGCAGCGCCACCAGGCACACGACGGCGATCAGCGCCTTCGAGGTGGTGCCCATCCTGCGCCGCCGGCCCGCGGGCGGCGGGGGGTCGGCTCCAAAGCCTGGCAGGAGCGGGCCCGACGTATTCGGCGTGGTCACGAAAACAATCTACGGCCTGACCTTGTGCCGAACATTCCGAGAGGAGAAGTCGTCGTGAAATCAAGACCGATCCGCCCTACGATCAATGAGGTGCGGGGGCGACTTCGGGCTTTCCGTGCGTACCGGGCCTATCGATTCGAGAGCGACGGATGCGCAGCACCACACCGCGAGGGAAGCGACACCACCTGCTGCTCGTGACCCACCACTACGCGCCCGAGCACGGAGCACCTCAACGCCGGTGGGACGCGCTGACGCCGCGCCTGCTCGACGCCGGTGTCGAGGTGTCCGTCCTGGCCCCACCCCCGCACTACCCGTCGGGCATGGTCATCGAGGACCTGCCCGAGTACGCTCCCGGCCGCATGTCTTCCGGACGCCACGGCGAACGCATCGTGCGCACCCGGTTCCGCGAGCACTCACCTCGGCTGCTCTCCCGGGCTGCCGATCAGGCCGTTTCGGCGTGGAGCGCGGTGCGGCTGGGAGTACGGATCTTTCGACGCCCGAGCCTGCGGCCCGACGTCGTGGTCGGCACCGTCCCGGGCATCCCGTCGATGTTCGCCGCCTGGGTCCTGGCTCGCGCCCTGGGTGCCCGGTTCGTGGTGGAGATGCGGGATGCCTGGCCGGACCTGATCGAGCCCGCGGGCCTGCTCAAGCCTCGCCGCACGCTCAGGGGGCGCATCGTCGGCACCGTGCGCGCCGTCGTGCACCGGACGGTGAGCCGGCTGCAGGGCCACGCCGATGCCGTCGTGACCACCACGGAGACCTTCGCCCAGGTGCTCCGTGATCGCGGCGTCCGAGGGGTCGCCGTCGTCCGCAACGGGACGTCGTTCGCGCCGCTGGACCCCGCCGCGGAGCGGCCCGACGGCGCCTCGCCGGACCACGACGCCCGACCGCTCGCACACCGGCCGTTGCGCGCCGTCTACGCCGGCACGATCGGGCGGGCCCAGGACCTCGCCACGGTGGTCGAGGCTGCGGCACTGGTGCATGACCGCGCACGCGCCGTCGAGGTACGGATCGTCGGGACGGGCGCCGAGGTCGATGCACTGCAGGCGCTGATCGACGAGCTCGGCGCGCCCGTCACGATCGGCGGCTCGGTCCCCCATGCCGAGGTCCGCGAGCTCTACGAGTGGGCAGACACCGTGGTCGTCTCACTCAAGGGCTGGGTCCCGCTGGAATGGACCATCCCCTCGAAGCTGTACGAGGTCATGGCATCGGGCCGCCCCGCGACAGCCTGTGTGGCCGGTGAGGCAGCTCGCCTGGTCACGGAGACAGATGCCGGGTCCGTGGTGCCGCCCGGTGATCCCGTCGGCCTGGCAGACCTCTGGTGCGGCTGGGTCGACGACGGCCTCGTGCCGGAGGCCTCTCCCGTCGCTGCAGCCTGGGTCGCGGAGCACGCGAACGACGACGTCCTGGGTGCGCGCTACGTCGCGATCATCGACCACCTGGTGCGCGCCGACCGCCATCCAGCGCCGGAGCGGACCGATCGGCATGCGCCGACGGACTGCCCGTCCTGCATCCAGCTCCGCCCCCTCGTCCCTGAGCCCGATGATGTCGCGGCTCCCCTCGACCCCGGCCTGGCGACCGCACGACCAGGGACGGTGCGGTGAGTCGTCCCGGTGAGATCCTCCGCAACCTGCGGTTCACGACGTCGTTCGTCCTCGGCGCCGTCGTCACCGACCCCGTCTGGCTGACGCTGCAGGCGGCCCGACGGCTCCCGGCGCGGGTGAGCGCCGTCGTCGTCCCGCGCGTGGAAAGCGTCCTGGGGGACGGTTCGCGCGGGCGCGCGGGTCGCCTGCGCGCCGCCTGGGCGGCCGGGGACGTCAGCACGATCCGGTCGACGCAGCCCCGCGGCCGCACCGAGCGGGCGGTACGGCGCAGCCTCCTGGCACAGGTCGACTCCCTCGCCCCGGCTGCACCTGCGCGGCAGACCGAGCAGGAGGTCCGGCCCGGGCCACGCGCGCCGCTCGCCGTCCACCACCACCTGACCAATTCGCTGCCGCACACCCAGAGCGGCTACACCCTGCGCACCCACGCGATCCTCGTCGCGCAGCGGGCGGCCGGGCTGCGCGTCTCGGCCACCACCCGGGCCGGCTACCCCCTGACGATCGGTGCGCTCGGTGCCCGCAGCACGGACGTCGTCGACGGCGTGGCCTACGCCCGACTCGTCCCCCGGTCCCTGGCCGCCGCCCCCCGGCACCGCACGGACACGGCCACGTCCCTGCTCGTCGAGGCCGTGCGCCAAGCCCGTCCCGACGTCGTCCACGCCACGACGCCGTGGACCACCGGCCAGGCAGCGCGCGACGCCGCCGGACGGCTCGGGCTCCCCTGGGTCTACGAGGTGCGCGGGCTGCCCGAGGAGACGTGGGCCGCCGCACTGCCGACACCCGAGACGCGCGCCGCGGCCGCCACCTCCGAGCGCTACGCGCTGATCCGGGCCAAGGAGACCGAGCTCGCGCTCGCCGCCGACCACGTCGTGACGCTCAGCGGCACGATGCGTGACGAGCTCGTCGCGCGCGGCGTGCCGGCCGGACGTATCAGCGTCGTGCCGAACGCCGTCGACGCGGCGCTGCTCGACACCGAGGTGCCGACGCCCGCGCAGGCACGCGCAACCCTCGGTCTGCACGGCCCGGCCCGACTCGTCGGCACCGTCAGCTCCGTGGTCGGCTACGAAGGACTCGACGTCGTGCTGGCCACGGTGGCCCGGCTGCGGGCCGACGGCGAGGACGTCGGCGCGCTCGTCGTCGGCGACGGCGTCGCCCGCCCCGAGCTGCTGCGCCTCGCGGCCACGCTCGGCATCGCCGAGCACGTCGTCATGCCCGGCCGGGTGCCCCGCGACCTCGCCCGCACCTACGTCGCGGCGCTCGACGTCGTGCTCGTCCCTCGCCGTGCCGACCGCGTCACCCGGCTCGTCACGCCGCTCAAGCCCGTCGAGGCGATGGCGCTCGGCCGGCCCGTCGTGGCCAGCGACCTGCCCGCACTGCGCGAGGTGTGCTCCCCGCTCGACGGCGGCGACCCGGCCGCGCTGCTCGTGGCACCGGACGACCTCACCGGCTGGGCCGACGCCGTCCGGACGCTCCTGCACGACGACGCCCGCCGGAGCGCCTGCGTCGCCGCGGGGCAGGAAGTCGCAGCCCTGCGGACCTGGGCACGCCTCGTGGCGCGCTACGACCTCGCCTACCGCGCGGCCGTCGGCGCCCGCTCCGCAGGCCCGAGTCAGATCCCGAGACCGACCCCGAAGGGCGCCTGAGCCCGTGACCCATCGCCGCCTGGCACGCACGACCGCCGCCGCCGTCACTGCCTCGCTCGGGCTGGGGCTCGCAGCCTGCTCGCCGTCCGTCTCCAGCCGGGAAGCCGCGCCGACCGCGACCGTCAGCGCGTCGGCATGCAGACGAACTTCAACGGTTTCATCAACCTGACGCGGGCACTGGGCGGCATCGAGGTGGTCAACACGCACCACTCGACGGTCACGGTGCTCTCGACCGGGCGCGTCGTCGACTTCCCCGAGGGCCGCATCGCCCTGAAGAACACGGACGGCCTGATCTACGTGCGCGAGCGCAAACGGCTGCCGCTCGGCGACCTGGACCGCGCCGAACGCCAACGTGCCACGGTGGTCGGGATGCTCGACGGGATCGCCGCACACGTCGACGACCCCGTGTTCCTCGCCGAGCTGATCGCCCTGATGCACGGGAACGTCAAGGTCACGGGCGATCTGGACGTCCGTGACTTCGTCGACCTGGTGCCGATGGCCGCGGAGCTCGACCGCGACGACGTCATCGGCCTCATGGTGCCGATCACCGGGTTCGGGACCGTGGGCGGCGCCTCGGTGAACCTCGTGGACGAGCCGCAGACCGCGGCGCTGGGCGAGGCGATCCGCACCGACACGATGGCCGACTAAGTCATCGAGTACGGCACGGACTACGCGCCCTGATCATCCCGCCCGAACGGCGGTTGCCGACGGACGATCAGGGCGCGGTGCCCCAGGCGACGAGCGCCGGACCGGTCTGCGGGAACACCCGCTGCACCATCCGGAACGGCCACGTCCCCGCCCGCACCGCCACTCCCTGGAGCGCCGACGACGGCTGGAACAGCCGCCCCGAGCGGGCGGTGCGCTCCGCCGTCGTCGTCGTGGCGGCGTCGTCCAGTCGGCGCCCGGCCACCCGGTTGCGCACCGCCTCCAGCACGTAACCGAGCGGCATCCCGTACAGGACCCCGCCGACGTCGGTCAGCCCGGCACCGGTGAGCAGCTCGCGCATGTGCGGCGGGTCGTAGCGGCGTACGTGCCCGACAGCGGTGTCCATCGGCCCGAACCGTGCCTGCCACGCCGGGGTCGAGACGAGCACCAGCCCGCCGGGACGCAGCAGCCGGACCCACTCGGCGAGCGCTCCGGCGTCGTCGTCGAGGTGCTCCAGCACCTCGAACGCGCACACGACGTCGAACCCGCCGTCCAGCCCCGCCGACGCGACCGACCCGTGCACCACGTGCCCGTCGAGCCCGGCGGCGACGAACCGGTCGGCCGCGACCGCGGCGCTGTCGCCGTCGAGCTCCACGCCCGTGTAGTCGTGCCCGGCCGCGGCGAGCCGGACGCCGACGGCACCCTGGCCGCACCCGACCTCCAGCACGCGGGACGCCGGTGGGAATCGGCGGCGGACGACGTCCCAGCGCAGCGTCCCGAACGGGGTCAGTGGCGCAGGTGTGGCGTTCACGTGGTTCCTCCTGGTGGTCGGTGCGGGGGTTCGGGGCGGCGGGCCTGCGCGACGAGACCGGTGCCGTGCCGGGGCAGGGAGCGCTGGATCAGCCGGAACGGCCAGATCGCCACGGTGATGGCCGTGCCCACGAGCACCGACGACGGTTGCAGGGTCCGGCCCGAGTGCGCGGTCTGCGCCTCGGGGGTCGGGGCGCCCGGCAGGGCCCCCGTCGCGCCGGGACGACGGCGGGCCCTGCGGCGGGCGACGGGGTTGCGCACCGCCTCGAGCAGGTACCCCAGCGGGGCGTCGTAGCAGCGCACCCGGACGTCGACGAGGCCCGCACCGACCAGGACCCGGCGCAGGTCGTCGGGGTCGTAGCGGCGGTAGTGCCCGGCGAGGTCGTCCCACGGCCCGAAGCGGTCGCGCCACGCCGGGGTGGACAGCAGCAGCTCGCCGCCCGGGCGCAGGCGCTCGACCCACTGGGCGAGCGCGGCGGCGTCGTCGTCGAGGTGCTCGATCACCTCGAACGCGCACACGACGTCGAACTCCTCGTCGCCCGCGAGCGCCGAGAGGTCGCCGTGCAGGACGCGGGCGTCGGCGTCGACGGCGTGGACGCGGGCCGATGCGACGGCCCAGGAGTCGGCGTCGAGCTCGACGGCGGTGTAGTCGTGCCGCGCGGCGACGCGCATGGCTGCGGCGCCCTGGCCGCAGCCGATCTCCAGGACGCGGGAGCGGCGGGTGGGCAGGGCGCGGCGGACGACGTCCCAGCGCAGCCAGGCGTGGGGGGCGAGCGGCGCGAAGCGGGGGTGGCTGCGCCGGCGGACGGCGGCGCCGACGGCGGCGTAGACCAGGTCGGCGAGGGTCACGAGGACCCGGCTGACCAGGACGACGAGGAGGACGGCGGCCTCCGGCATGGTGCCGGCGAGGACGGTGAGGAGCACCAGCTCGCGCGCTCCGGCGCCGGCGGGGACCACGACGACGAGGAACCCCACGGTCCAGGCGAGCGCGTACCCGCCGACGGCCAGGGCGAGGGTGCGACCGTCGGCCGACATGCCGAGGCCGGTCGCCAGGATCCAGACCTGCACGCCGGCGCAGGCCCATCCGGCGACGGACCACAGGGCCGCGGCGCCGAGGCCGCGCCAGGACAGGGGGCGTTCCAGCGCGGGCCGTCGGGCGAGCCGCAGCGCGGCGGCGACGAGCCGGTTGAGCACGGGTGGCAGCAGCAGCACGGCGAACGCGGGCAGGAACCACAGCACCCACGCCCAGGGGCCGAGGGCGTCGACGGCGAGGAACGGCAGGGCGACGAGCCCGGTGACGGCCCCGGAGACGACGCCGACGCCGGTGGCGACGGCCGTCGCGGTCATGGTGCGGCGGCGGGGCACGCCGTGGTCGGCACCGACCTCCGCGGCGGCCACCACGTTCCACACCCCGCCGGGGACGAACTTGCCGAGCTGGCTGATGCCGAACACGGCTACGGCGGCTCGCAGGTCGAGCCGGGAGCCGAGGTCGGTCAGCACGGAGTGCCAGGCCATCAGGGTTCCGCCGACGAACAGCAGCGACGCGGTCCCGGCGCCGACGAGGCGTGCCGGGGACAGGCTCGTGGCCGCCTCCGCGAGCTCGTCGCGCACCGCCAGCACGGCCCACACGGCGAGGGCGAGGGCGAGCAGGAGGAATCCCCACCGCACCCAGGGTGAGCGCAGCACGGCGACCAGGCGGGCGATCACGGGTGGATCCCGAGGGCGGCGAGGGCGTGGTGCAGCGGTTCGACGACGGCGGCGGGCCGGACGGCGGCGCGTCCGGCCCGGGCCCGGTCCCGCGCGGCGGCCAGGACGCTCGGGTCGGTGAGCGCGAGGAGGCGGTCGGCCAGCGCGGCGGCGTCCCCGGGCGGGACGAGCTCGAGGTGGTCGCCGAGGAGCCGGCGCTGCGGGGCGGTGTCCGAGGTGACGACGACGCAACCGGCGGCCAGGCCCTGGAACACCTTGTTGGGGACGACGCGCAGCGCCTTGGGTCCGGTCCCGAGGATGCCGAGGCACACGTCGTGGTGCGCGACGAGCGCCGGCAGCTCGTCGGGTTCGACCCAGTCGAGCCAGGTCACGCCGTCCGTCGCGCCCAGGGCGTCCCGGGCGGCGGCGTGGTCCTGCCCGGTGCCGATCATGGTGGCCTGGATCGGGCGGCCCGCCGTGACGGCGCGGGGCAAGGCGTCCGCGAGCGCCTCGGCGATCGTGCCGGCGCCCTGCAGCGGCGTGAAGAGGCCGAAGAACACGACGCGCAGCGGGTCCCGGGCTGCCGGGGCTCCGCCGTCGGACCGCCCGACGCGATCCGGGCTACCGCCGTCGGGCCACGGCGCACCATCCGGAGCACCGCCGTCGGGCGCGAACCAGCCGTCCGGCGCGCCCACAGGCACGACGACGCTCCCCCGGCCGCGCGAGCGTCTCTGCGCGTCTCCTTCCGGACGCGCGTCAGTGACGCGCAGAGACGCTCGCCGTCGGGAGGCGGACGACGCGGGCAGCAGCGCGCGGTGCTCGTCGGTGTCGACGACGACGACGTCGGCACAGGCGCACGCGAGCCGGTCCAGGGCGTGCAGGAGCCGGACGCGCAGGCCGCGCGCGCCGCGGTCGACGGCGGTGTCGCCGGCGAAGACGAGGTGGTCGAGCACGACCGTGGTGCGCGGGTGCAGCAGCCGCGCCAGCACGACGTCGAAGTGCCCCAGGTAGCCGACGAGCACCGCGTCCGGGGCGCCGTGGGCACGGCGGTGGGCGACGTCGTCGCGCACCAGTGCCGCCCAGCAGCCGACGAGACGCACCAGCAGCTGCCCGAGCCGCCAGGGCTGGCGGAGCATCCGCACCCGCTCGGCGGTGCTGAACCCCAACGGCCGGTTGAGCTCGACGACCCGGTGTCCACGGGCACGCAGCCCGGAGACCAGGATGCCGACGCGCGGCTGCCGGGCGGCGTCGTACGTGCCGAACGTGAGGATCACGCGTCGCCCGACCCGTACTCGATCCTCTTGAGCCGTTCCAGGGAGTCCTCGATCAGGGTGCGGTTGGTGCGCTGCAGGTCGGCGATGACGAGCAGCGCCAGGCACAGCAGCGCACCGACGAGCATCGCCGCCGCGAACACGAGGGACTGCACGTGGCCCCCGCCCTCGCCCTGCACGAAGTACACCAGGAACCGCACCGCCGGGACCGCCGAGGCCAGGAAGAACACGCCGGCGAGCGACAGGAACACCAGGTGCGGGCGGAACATGATCCACGACCGCACGATCGCCCGGCCGGAGCGTCCCATGTGCTGCCAGATGTTGCGGAACAGCCGCGACTCGCGGGTCTTGGGGTTGGTGACCACGGGCACCGACGCGATCCGCAGGTGCTTGTTGCCCGCCTGGATGATCGTCTCCATCGTGTAGCTGAACTGGGTGACGACGTTGAGGCGCAGCAGCGCGGCACGCGAGTAGGCGCGGAACCCGCTGGCGGCGTCGGGCAGGTCGGCGTGCGCGGCAGCGCTGACCACCCGCGACCCGAACCGCTGCATGCGCTTCTTGAACGGGCTGAAGTGCTCGATGGTGGCGGTCTGGCGGTCCCCGACCACGATGTCGGCCCGGCCTGCCACGATCGGTGCGACCAGGTCGGGGATCATCTCCGACGGGTACTGGTTGTCGCCGTCGGTGTTGACGACGACGTCGGCGCCGTGCGCGAGAGCGTGGTCGACGCCGTCCCGGAACGACCGCGCCAGCCCCATGGTGGCCGTGTGCCGCACCACGTGCTCGACGCCCAGGTTGCGGGCGACCTCCGCGGTGCCGTCGGTGGAGCCGTCGTCGATCACGAGGACCTCGACGACGTCGAAGCCCGGAACCTGACGCGGGATCGTCGCGAGCACGAGCGGGAGGGTCTCGGCCTCGTCGAGGCACGGGATCTGGACGACGAGCTTCATCGGGCCTTCTCTGGGACGACGACGGCGGCCACGCGGCATCGGCGCACGTGGCCGACGCGCGTGAGTCTAGCCAGGCGTGCCGGGTGGGAGCTGGAGCACACGGTCACGGTCCGAGGAGTGCCACCGGGACGACCGCGACGACGTCCTGCCTCGATGGGCGCAGGGGCGGGCGGTCACGACGACCATCTCGACGAGGCCTCCCCCGGCCTCTGCTCGAGCCGCTGCGGGTGCCGACAGCTCGCCCGGACGTCCGCGGCCACCGCAGCGCGGCGACGGCGGCAGCGGCGAGCCCCGCGGCCACCACGGCGAGCACGACCGCGATCACGACGCCGCTCAGCGGGCTCCACGAGGCCCAGCGTTCCCACGCCTCGCCCACGGCCTCCCCCGGGCCGCGGTAGAACACACCGAACCCCCACCAGAGACCGGCGACGCCCGCGGTCACCGCCAGGGCGGTGACGAGGGGCACCGCCCACGCGAGGCGCCGCTCGCTGCGCAGGCAGATCTGCCAGACCGCGATCCCGACGACGGCGGCGAGCGCCGTGAGCCCGCCGAACACGTAGCGCCCCTGCAGTGCGACGAGCACGCCCGTCTCGGACCAGTTGCGCAGCGCGTTGACGATCACGCCGCCGTACAGACCGGCGGGCAGCAGCGCGAGCGCGACGGCGCCACGCCGGGCACCGGGGAGGAGGACGGCGATCAGCCCGGCGATGATCAGCACCACCGAGCCCGCGACCACCCAGTGGCCCGCCAGACGGATCTCCAGCCAGGACAGGTTGCCGAAGAACGCCTGCGCGGTGCGGCCGACGGCCGTCGAGAGTGCCTCGTCGGCGGGGACCGGCGTCATGTGCGCGTAGTCGCGTGGCATGCCGACGGGCTGCACCGCGCCGTCGACGATCCAGTTGCGCGCCCACCACCAGCCCCCGACGACGAAGGCGACCGCGAGCGCGACGAACCCTCGCACGGCCCGGACCCACGCCGTCGGGCCGGCGCGCGGGGAGCTGCGCGGGCCCGGTGCGAGGAGGTAGGCCGCCACGACCGTCGGGATCGCGAACGCGAGCATGACCTTGGTCAGCAGGCCCACGCCGAGCACGAGGCCGAGCACGACGGCGGTGCGCAGGCGCAGGTCGCCGGTGACGACGCGCGCCGCCAGGTAGGTGACGCCCGCACCGGTGAGGACGACGAGCGCGTCGTTGTTCGCCGACCCCATGATGTGGCCCACCTGCGGGACGAGCATCACGAGCGGCGCGGCGACGAGCGCCGCGGAGCGGGAGCCGGTCAGACGGCGCGTGGCCGCGGCGGCCAGCGGAACCGTCGCGGTGAAGAGCAGCACGTCGAGCAGTCGCAGCACGAGCAGCGCCTGGTCCCATCGGGCGTCCGCCGTGCCGGTGGCGTGCAGGACGGCGGCGCCGAGGGCGTAGTAGGCGGGCGGGTGCTGAGTCATCTGGTCGACGGTGGCGCTCGTGCCGGGCGCAGGCAGGGCGTTCTCCGCCGTGATGCGCACGCGCTCGTCCGCGGGGACCGGGGTGAGGTCGACGAACTGCTTGAAGTCGTCCCGGTCGCGGACGCGGCCCGGCAGGTCCGACGGATAGGTGGACTCCGCGACGGCCTGCGTCGTCACCGGGGCGTAGTGCGCCTCGCCCGGCGCCGGCCAGCCGCCCCCGTAGGCGATCCGCACCACCGAGTTGACGTGGTTCTGCTCGTCCGGGGACCGGAAGCCGGGGGTCAGCACGGCCCAGGCCGTGGCCCACAGGGCCACGGCGATCGTGAGCAGGGCGAGGGTGCGGCGATAGGCACGCTCGCACGGCGGCGTGTCACGCGTCACACGGCAAGTGTGACAGGTCGGCCGTGTCCCCGTGCGCCGTGGGATCATGCTCGGCATGCGTGGCATCATCCTGGCCGGCGGTTCCGGCACCCGACTGCACCCGATCACCCTCGGTGTGAGCAAGCAGCTCGTGCCGGTGTACGACAAGCCGATGATCTACTACCCGCTGTCGACGCTGATGCTGGCGGGGATCCGGGACGTGCTGGTCATCACCACCCCGCACGACGCCGAGCAGTTCCGGCGGCTGCTGGGCGACGGCTCCCAGTTCGGCATCTCGATCGAGTACACCGTGCAGGCGGTGCCCAACGGTCTGGCGCAGGCGTTCGTGCTGGGCGAGGAGTTCGTCGGTTCTGACTCCGCGGCCCTGGTGCTCGGTGACAACATCTTCTACGGCCAGGGCCTGGGCGACCAGCTCGGCCGCTTCCGAGACATCGACGGCGGGGCCGTCTTCGCCTACCGGGTGGCCGAGCCGACGGCGTACGGCGTCGTCGAGTTCGACGAGTCGGGCAAGGCGATCTCCCTGGAGGAGAAACCCACCGTGCCGAAGTCGAACTATGCCGTGCCAGGCCTGTACTTCTACGACAACGACGTCGTCGAGATCGCCAAGAACATCCAGCCGTCGGCACGGGGCGAGTACGAGATCACCGACGTCAACGCCGAGTACCTGCGCCAGGGCCGCCTGCAGGTCGAGGTGCTTCCCCGCGGCACGGCCTGGCTCGACACCGGCACGTTCGACTCCCTGCTCGAGGCGAGCCACTTCGTCCGCACCATCGAGAGCCGCCAGGGCCTCAAGGTCGGCGCCCCGGAGGAGGTCGCCTGGCGGCGCGGGTTCCTCTCCGACGACGAGCTGCGCGTCCGTGCCGAGGCCCTCGTCAAGTCCGGCTACGGCCGCTACCTGCTCGGCCTGCTCGACGACTGACGATCGGCCGGAGCCCAGGCCTCAGGCGAGGACCTCGGCCGCGGCCGCGTCCCACCGCTCGGCCCAGTCGCCGATCGGCGCGACGCCCGCGGCGCGCAACGCGTCGTGGCCGAGCACGGAGAAGGCCGGGCGCGGCGCCGGGCGAGGGAACTTGTCGCTCGTGGTCGGTTCGACGACGGCGCTCGCCCCGGTGCCGGCGACGATCCGCCGGGTGAAGCCGAACCAGGACGTCCGGCCCGACGACGTGCCGTGATACGTACCCGCCGGCGCGTCCGCCTCGACGAGCCGCAGGATCAGGTCCGCCAGGTCGCGCGTCCAGGTGGGCTGACCGACCTGGTCGTCGACGACGGCGAGCAGGTCGCGGTCGTCGGCGAGGCGCGCCATCGTCCTCGGGAAGCAGCCGCCGTGCGCGCCGTAGAGCCACGCGGTGCGGACGACCAGGTGATCGGGTGCCTCCGCGCGCACGGCCCACTCCCCTGCCGCCTTCGTGCGCCCGTAGGCGGACCGGGGCGCGACGGCGGCGTCCTCCGCGTACGGCGCGGTGGCGCCGCCGTCGAACACGTAGTCCGTCGAGACGTGGACGAACCGTGCGCCGGCCGCGTGCGCGGCCCGGGCGAGGTTCGCGACGCCGGTCGCGTTGACGGCGAAGGCTTCCGCCTCGTGCGTCTCGGCGTCGTCGACCGCCGTGTAGGCGGTGGCGTTGACGACGACGTCGTAGCCCGCCAGGGCGGTCTGCGCTGCCTCGGCGTCCGTCACGTCGAGGTCCGCGCGCCGCAGGCCGCGGGCGTCGATGCCGGCGGCGGCCAGACGGGCCATCAGGTCCGTACCCAGCATCCCGCCCGCCCCCACGACGAGCCAGCGTCGGTCGGTGTCTCGGGCCGAGGGGTCAGCGGTGGCAGTCACCGTAGGATCCTAGGGCACCACTTTCCGTCATGAAGGAGTCTCCGTGCAGTTCCGCGAGCTGTCCGTGCCCGGCGCGTTCGAGATCACCCCGCAGCAGTTCGGCGACCCGCGCGGCGTGTTCCTCGAATGGTTCAAGGCGGGCCCGTTCGCCGAGGCGGTCGGCCACCCGCTGGACCTGCAGCAGGCCAACTGCTCGGTGTCCGCGGCCGGCGTGCTGCGCGGCATCCACTTCGCCGACGTCCCTCCCGGCCAGGCCAAGTACGCCACCTGCCCGAAGGGTGCCGTGCTCGACGTCGTCGTCGACATCCGCGTCGGTTCCCCGACGTTCGGCCGGTGGGACTCCGTGCTGCTCGACGACGTCGACCGCCGCGCCATCTACCTCGGCGAGGGCCTCGGGCACGCGTTCCTGTCCCTCGAGGACGACTCCACCGTGCTGTACCTGTGCTCCACCGGCTACAACCCCGGCGGCGAGCACGGCATCCACCCGCTGGACCCTGCGATCGGCATCGACTGGCCCACCTCCGGCCGCGACGGCTCGCCCCTCACGCCGCAGCTCTCCGACAAGGACGCCGTGGCCCCCACGCTGGCCGAGGCCGAGCAGCGGGGTCTGCTGCCGACGCTCGACGCCGTCGAGAAGTACGTCGCCTCGCTGCGCGCCTGATCCACGACGCCGAAGGGCCGCTCGTGCCGCTGATCCACGAGCGGCCCTTCTGCTCACTGGCCGGTGGCGGCGTACTTCGCCTCGACGGCGGCCTTGTGCGGCCGCCACCACGCCTCGTTGTCGCGGTACCACTGCACCGTGGCCTCCAGGCCAGCCCGGAAGTCCGTGTACCGCGGGGACCACCCGAGCTCGTCGCGCAGCTTGGTCGCGTCGATGGCGTACCGGAGGTCGTGACCCGGACGGTCGGCGACGTGGTCGAAGTCGTCGGCGTCGCGCTCGAAGATCTCCAGCAGGGTGCGCACGACGTCGAGGTTGTTCGTCTCGCCGTCGGCCCCGATGAGGTACGTCTCCCCCGGGCGGCCCCCGTCGAGGATCGACCAGACCGCCGAGTTGTGGTCCTCCACGTGGATCCAGTCGCGCACGTTCAGCCCGGCACCGTACAGGCGCGGTCGGATGCCGTCGATGAGGTTGGTGATCTGGCGCGGGATGAACTTCTCGATGTGCTGGTACGGGCCGTAGTTGTTCGAGCAGTTCGAGATCGTCGCCTCGACGCCGAACGAGCGCGCCCACGCCCGCACCAGCAGGTCCGAACCCGCCTTGGTCGACGAGTACGGGCTCGACGGGTTGTACGGCGTCTCCGGGGTGAACTTCGCCGGGTCGTCCAGCTCCAGGTCGCCGTAGACCTCGTCCGTGGAGATGTGGTGGAACCGCACCCCGTGCTTGCGCACGGCCTCCAGCAGCGTGAACGTCCCGATCAGGTTGGTCTGCACGAACGGTGACGGGTCATTCAACGAGTTGTCGTTGTGGGACTCCGCCGCGAAGTGCACGACGACGTCGCTGTCGGCCGCGAGGCGGTCCACCAGGGCGGTGTCCGCGATTGAGCCCTCGACGAACCGGATCTCCTCCGAGACACCGGCCAGCGACGTCTCGTCACCGGCGTACGTCAGCGCGTCCAGGACGGTGACCTGCACGTCCGGGCGCTCTCGCACCGTCTGGTGGACGAAGTTGGAACCGATGAAACCGGCGCCGCCGGTGATGAGTACTCGCACTGAAGGATCTCCGCGGGGTGGATGTCGGGCCGTCGGTGAGCCAGGATCCCACACCCGCCAGGCGAACTGCGGGTGACCTTCTTACGATGCACGCAATGAACGTCCCGGATCCCGCGCCCGCCGCCGCGCCCGTCCAACCCCGGACTGACGCGTCCGACCTGTACGCGGAACTGTTCGCTCCGCGCGAGCCGGCGTCGCGAGAGGTGGTGGCGGCAGATCGTCTGATGCTCGTCGGAGCCCGCCCCCCGGTCCGGGACTATCTGGACCAGCTGTGGCGACGGCGCCACTTCCTGTGGGCCGAGGCTCGCGCCAAGGTCACCAGCGGGACGCGCGAGACGATCCTCGGTCAGGTCTGGCTCGTGCTGAACCCGATCCTCAACGGGCTCGCGTACTACCTCATCTTCGGCCTGGTCCTCGACGCCGACCGCGGCATCGACAACTTTCTCGGCTACCTGATCATCGGTGTCTTCCTCTTCCAGTTCACGACGCAGTGCGCCAGGGGCGGCGCCCGGTCCATCCCCGGTGGGCGCAACCTCATCCGTGCCTTCACGTTCCCGCGGGCGTCGCTGCCGATCTCGGTCGTGCTCCGCAGCATCCTCAACCTCGTCCCGGTGCTCGGTGCGATGTTCGTGCTCCTCCTCGCGCTGCCCGAGGACGAGGTCTGGACCGCCGCCGCCCTGCTGTTCCCCGCGGTACTGGCTCTGCAGGTCGTCTTCTGCACCGGGTTGGCCCTGCTGCTCGCCCGGATCGCCGCCGCGATCCCTGACCTCAACCAGGTCATCGGCGTTCTCATGAGGTTCTGGCTCTATTCGTCGGCGGTCTTCTTCTCCATCGATCGGTTCGCCGCATATCCCCGCATCACGGGCATCATGGAGGCGAATCCGATGTTCATGGTGCTCGACGCCGCACGCGACTGTCTCCTGTACGGGCAGGTCCCGGAGGCCTCGACCTGGCTGCGGCTCAGCGCCTGGTCCGTGGGCATGCTGCTGGTCGGGTTCACGGTCTTCTGGCAGGCGGAGAAGTCCTATGGCCGTGCTTGACGTCACCGATCCGTTCGCGCAGGTCACTGTGGCCGTCCAGGACGTCCACGTCCGCTATCGCGTCGCGTCCACGGACGCCACTGAACGCCGTCGACGGCGGCACGCGCTGGGGCGGGTCGCCCGAACCGTCCTGGGCAACGACCCCAAGGTGATCGTCCGAGCCCTGTCGGGCATCTCGTTCGTGGCGCACTCGGGCGAGCAGGTCGGGATCGTCGGGCAGAACGGCTCGGGCAAGAGCACGCTGCTGCGCATCATCGCCGGGCTGGAGACCCCTGCAAGAGGACGCGTGCTGGCGGAGAGCACGCCCGTGCTCATCGGCGTGAACGCCGCCCTCGTGCCCGATCTCTCCGGCGAGGAGAACATCCGCCTCGGCTGCCTGGCGATGGGCCTGACCCCGACACAGGCCGACGCCGCCACTCCCGAGGTGACGGAGCTCGCAGGCCTCGGCAAGGCGATCTACCTGCCGATGAAGACCTACTCGTCCGGGATGGGGGCTCGACTCAGGTTCGCGATCGCTGCGGCGGCCAACCCGCACATCCTGCTCATCGACGAAGCGCTCTCCACCGGGGACGCCGCCTTCAAGGAGCGCAGCGACGCCCGGATGCAGAGCCTGCGGGCCGGCGCCGGAACGGTGTTCCTCGTCAGCCATGCCGCCCAGACCATCGAGGAGAGCTGCACCCGCGCCATCTGGCTCAACTACGGCCGCCTTGTGCTCGACGGCCCGGCCGACGACGTCGCCCTGCGCTATCGCAAGTGGGCGTGGGCGATCGCCAAGGACAAACCGCAGCAGGCGAAGAGGATCATCGAGGACGCCTTCGCCCAGCGCCACCAGACCTCCGTGGAGATCGACCGGCCGCGCCGGCCGCGCAACTACCACCCCCGGCACGCGAGACAGCCCGGAGCCCAGAGCCAGCAGGCAGGGACGCCGTGAGTACGGCCCTGCCGCGGATCATGGCCGTCTACGGGACCCGCCCGGAGGCGGTGAAGCTCGCCGCGGTCGTCAAGGCGCTCGAGGCAAGTCCTGTGCTCGACCCCGTCACCGTGGCCACCGGGCAGCACCGCGAGATGCTCGACCAGGTCAACGCCACCTTCGGGACCACTCCCGACCACGACCTCGACATCTTCCAGCACGGAGCGTCGCTCTCCCGGATCGTCGCACGGGTGCTGGACGGACTCGATCCGCTCCTGGAGCGAGAACGGCCCGCCGCCGTCGTCGTCCAGGGCGACACGTCGACGTCGACCGCCGCGGCGCTGGCCGCCTTCCACCGCGGGATCCCCGTGGTCCACGTCGAGGCGGGCCTGCGGTCGGGCGACATCACCTCGCCCTTCCCCGAGGAGGCGAACCGCAGGATCATCACACGGCTCGCCACACTGCACCTGGCGCCGACCCAGAGGAGCCGGGCCAACCTCCTCGGTGAGGGCGTGCCCGAGGAGGCTGTGGTCGTCACCGGCAACACCGTCATCGACGCACTCCTCATGACCCTGGAGAAGAAGCACCGGTTCAGCGACCCCGCTCTGGAGGACCTTGCCGACTCAGGACGCCGCATCCTGCTCGTGACGGCGCACCGTCGCGAGAGCTGGGGACGTGCGATGGAAGGGGTCGGCCGGGCACTCGCACGCCTTGCCCGGTCGTTCCCCGACGTCCAGGTCGTGCTTCCCGCCCATCGCAACCCCGTGGTCCGCGAAGCGGTGCTGCCGCAGATATGCGGCCTCGACAACGTCACCGTCACCGAGTCGCTGCCCTACGGTCAGTTCACCCGCCTCCTTGCGCTCGCCACCGTCGTGCTCACCGACTCCGGTGGCGTCCAGGAGGAGGCACCCAGCCTGGGCAAGCCCGTGCTCGTCATGCGCGAGAACACCGAGCGGCCCGAGGCGGTGGTCTCCGGGACGGTGCGGCTCGTCGGTACCGACGAGACCCGGATAGTCCGCGAGGTCACCAAGTTGCTGGTCGACCGGTCCGCGTACGAGACCATGGCTCGGGCGACGAACCCCTACGGTGACGGCAAGGCTGCGCAGCGGTCGGTGGCCGCCATCGGGCACCTCCTCGGGTGCACGGCGCGCCCCGAGGCCTGGCAGGCTCAGTAGCCTGATGACCAGACAGCGCGTCTTCATCTACGGGTCCTGCGTCTCGCGCGACACGTTCACGCGTTTCGACCCGCATCTGTTCCGCATGATCGACTACGTGGCGCGGCAGTCCGCATTGAGCGCCGGGACGCCACCCGTCACCGCCGTCGAGCCGCCGGTGATGGACTCGCCGTTCCAACAGCGCATGGTGAGCGGGGACTTCGCCTCCAACCTGCAGCACCGCCTCGCCAAGCAGGCCGACCTGACCGATCTGGTGCTGATCGACCTCACGGACGAGCGGCTTGGCGTTCACTTGCTGCCCGACGGCACGGTCGTCACCCGCTCGCCTGAGCTGATCGCCTCCGGCGCGGAACAAGACCTTCCCGGCGGGACGCGCCACCTGAAGTTCGGCGCCGCCGAGCACCGGGAGCGCTGGGCGGCATGTATCGACGTCGTCGGCGACCTGCTGCGGCACCACCTGCCGGGCGTGCCCGTCGCCCTGCTCGACGTGCCGTGGGCGGCCCGGTCGGAGTCGGGCGCCGCACCGCCCGACAGCTTCGGCATGACGGCCGACCGGGCAAACCCCGTGTTGCGCGACTACGCCGACATGGCTGCTCGGGCCCTCGGCGCTGACCTGATCAGGGTCCGGCCCGACGCCGTGTCGTCCAGCCCGCACCACCGGTGGGGCGACGCTCCTTTTCACTACACGGAGGCCGTCTACCTACGTCTGGTCAGACGGATCTCCGGCACCGCGGGCCGACCCGTGCAGTCCGACGTGCTGCGGTCGGGTACCCGTGCCCGACCGCAACAGGCCGACCCGCGCCCTGCCTCGTAGGCTGTCCGCAGACCTGCTGGCCGACGTGAAGGAGCGCGCCCTTGCAACCGCCATTCTTCGTGATCGGCGCTCCTCGCTCCGGGACGTCGTACCTCGTCCAGGTGCTCGATCGTCACCCCGACGTGCTGTTGACGAACGAGACCCGGGTCATGACCTACCTGCACCGGATCCTGACCCGGCACAGCAAGGACAGGATGGCGTTGATGACGGAGCGCCAACTCTTCCTCAAGACCCTGCGTCGGCACATGCCCGCGATCGTGCGGGACTTCTACCGCCAACTCGGCGCCGACGAGCAGACCCGGTGGGGCGATAAGTTCCCCCACTACGCCGACTCCAAGACGGACCCCGGCCTGCTGGGCTTCATCGCCGAGATATTCCCGCGGTCGCAGTTCGTCCACATCACGCGAGACGGGCGCGACGTCGTCGCCTCGCTGCGCGAGAAGGGCTGGGCGGACCTCGAGGAGGCGTGCGACATCTGGAACCGCCACGTGTCCACGGCTCAGCGGATCGGCAGAAAGGTCGGTCCGCGTCGCTACCACGAGCTCCGCTACTCCGATCTGGTCCACGATGGTGGGGGGACCGTCGCCGACATCCTCGACTTCCTCCGACTCGATCCTGCGGCCGAGATCGACGATTTCCTCGAGGAGCAGCAGGTGACACGGACACCGTTCAGCGGTGCGACCACCCCGCCCGATCTCATCGGCACCTCGAGCTGGGTGGACAGGCTCACCACGGACGAGGCCGGCCTCGTGAGCGACCTGCTCCAGACCGTCCTGGAGGCCACCGGCTACATCGACACGCCACGCTCAGTGCCGTAACAGGCCCGGGAGCGGTCATGGATCAAGGATCGAGTCCACCCGTCACGCGACCACCAGCCCAAGGCTCCAGGCTCTCAAGCACCTGCCGGACCCGCTCCGCGAACTCCAGGTCGAGATCGCGCACCGGGGCACGTGCCGCAACAGCCCCGGACACGAAGCGCTGCAGGATCGGTTCACTGGTGCTGAGGAAGTCGATCTCGCCCACCGTGACTCCGGCCTCGTCCTCGATCCAGACCCGACGTTCCGGAGTGGCGTCATAGCCGGCGCGAAGGGTGCCGAGAGAGGCACGTGGAACAGCCCACTCGCGGATCGCCACCAGGTGGCTGCCCATGTTCCAGTGGCCCGCAATGCCCAGCCTGTCCGAGGAATCGACGGAGAACGTCCCGTGAAAGACGAGCCCGTCGCCTCCGTTCCAGGACTCGCGCCACCGCTGGACGGCCTCCAGCAGCACGTACTCGAAGCACACGACGACACGCGAGGGGCGCTCTGCGGACGCTGGTCCGCTCAGATCGAGCGTGTTCGGGGGTACGGCCAGGGCTTCTCCACGATCACACCGACCCCCTCCCGGCCCAAAGCCCTGACCAGGACGGGCACGTGCACGCCAGGAGGTACGCACAGCCAGACATCGGTACAGCCGCCCTCGCGCACGGCCGTGGCGATCCGCGCCTCGTAGGCTCCGGCGTCCTCCCCAGCCTCTCGGCGTGCCGGTCCGAGCTGCACGACGTCGACGCCGGCCCCGACGAGCATGCCCACCACCTTGGACGCCCACCTGCCGCGACCGAGGATGCCGATCCGGGTGCCGTCAGGTACGTGCATCGACCAGTTCGGCGACGGTCCGCGCCGCAGTCACCGCTGACACCACCTTGCCGGAGAAGATGTGCAGCTCGCCGGGGCCGCCTTCCCGCACATGGAGCACGCGACGATCATCCGCAGGGCTGTCCTCCACCACCCGGACCGCGAACCGGGAACCCACGTAGCCGGCGTTGGCGGACTCCGGTACTGCCAGCGCTGCAGACGCACGCATCTGCGCGAACCGGGTGATCGGCACAGGACTGAAATCCTCGGCTTGGAGCAGCGACCTGAACGCCTCCGGGATCTCTGCCCCGTGCTCGGTGGCAGTCCAGTGGTTCGTGTGCCGTGCTGAACCGAACAGCGACCGCGGGGAGGCCCCGTAAGGATCGAACCCGGTGAACGGACCGTCCGCGACCACCAGTGCGATCCCGCGCAGGTGCGGCGGAAGTTCGATGAGCACCTTCTCGGCCACCTGCACCTTGGCGATCCGAAAGATGTCGCGGCTCGCCCCGAGCCCGTAGGTGGCATGGACGACGACGTCGAAGCGGTCACGCATCCGGGGCTCGTAGCGCTCATGGCGCAGGCGCACGGCGGCACTCGCCAGCCTCTCCTCGACTGTTCGCCGCAGGACGTCCGGATCGTAGACCTCCTCCGCGACCTCGTAGCAGCGGTCGATGTAGTCGAAGTCGATCCACGAGGGCCTGCGCGACATCAGGGGAAGGCCGAACGTGTCCATGGTCCGCTCGAAGTCGTCCGGAGTTGTCTGGGATCCCTCGTGCGGGATCGCGTAGTAGTTCAGAGTCGACCGCACGACCGCCTCGTCGAACGTCTCGGAGAACTCCGCACGCGCCGCGAGGACCTCCTCGATGGTCTCCGGGCTCCGCGGGTAGTGGTACCCCGCGTGCACCCGGTACTGGTTCGTGGCGGACGTCGCCCGCATCACACCGCGTGGATCGAAGAGATCCACATGGTGCCTGCGCTCGGCGAGGTGGAGCGCAGCTGTCGAGCCGTAGATCCCCGCGCCGACGACCGCGACCCGTGATCGGCAGGTCATACGCGTTCGGCCTGGCGGGCGTATTCGTAGGTCAGCAGCGGCGACCATCGCGTCAGCGACTTGTTCGTGACGGCCAGGATGTTCTGCGAGACCTTCTGTCGACGCTTGAAGTGGATCGTGCCGGCCGCCACGCGGTGGACGATCCCGGCCCGGACGGTCTCGATGTTCCAGAACCAGTCGTCGTAGGCGAAACCGCCCGGGATGTCACGTGCGGCCAAGGGGAAGTCGAGCATCACGTGCCGGGGGACCATGCAGAGCGAGTCCCAGTAGTTGCTGAAGCGCAGGAAGGCCGGGTCGAAGGACGGATCGAGCTGATCGGTATGGAAGAACAGATTCGCGCTCTCGCCGAAGAACCAGTCCACCTCCGGGTGCACGATGACGTCGCCTTCGGCCCGGACCATCTCGTAGCCGGCGGAAAGCCAGTTCCGACTCCAGAGATCGTCGGCGTCGAGGTGAGCGATGATGTCACCCGAGACGCGTTCGGCGGCGTAGTTGCGCGCGAGCCCATGATCCTTGACGTCGACCTGGAGCACCGACCACCCCCGCTCGGTAGCGTCCGCAAAGACATCGAGCGTCGCACGGTTGGGGTCGTCGAGGACGACGGTCACGTCCACCGAGATACCGTCGGACTCCGCCTGCTCGACGGCATCCAGTAGGCTCCGCAGAGTCGGTCCTGCGAGCGCACCCTCGTGGTGCGCTGCCAGAATCACCGAAATGTCCGTCATGGCGCGGCCTCCTCCGAGGTGGTCGTCCGCGGATCGTCCAACCCCAGCGCGGTGGCCACCTTGCGTCGGTACGACTCCCGCGAGCAGATCGAACGAACGTCGTCGCGCAGCCGGGCCGCACGGCGACCCACTTCGGTGGGCGATGAGAGCATCTTCTCGATCGTCGAGACGTAGGCGGTCGGATCCAGGGCATCCGCGACCGGGAAGCCCGTCTCCTCTGTGACCAGGTCCACCACCCCACCCACCGCGCTGGCGACCACAGCGACGCCTCGGGCCGCGGCGTCGATGAGGATCGTCGGCACACCGTCCCACTCGGCTGTGTAGAGGAAGAAGTCGCAAGACTCGACCGGCAGGTCGTCAAAATGCCCGTAGGTGCCCTGCAGCCTGATGTTCCTCGGCAGGTGTGCGAAGTCGATGTCGCTGCCTCCCAGGACCGTCTTTCCCCATACCCAGATCTCCAGCTCGGGCAGCATCGTCGCGATGTCCACCACGAGGTCGAACCGCTTCTGCCGGTCGAAGCGACCTGCCCAGAAAGCCCGCAGGACCCTGCCCTGCTCACGGCGGGTGGCGAAGACGTCGGAATGATCGGTGGCCTCGACGTAGTCAGCGGGCGTGTGAACGAGATGGAATGCCTGTCGGAGCACTGACGAATGGCCGTATCGCCAGGTCAGCTCGTCATGCAGCGGCTTGCTGTCGACGAGCACGGCGGTGAGGTTCGACAAGCAGTCCTGCAGGGCTCTGATCGGGTATCCCCCCTTGTTGCCCTGCTTGTCGATCTCCCAGGTGAACAGGTAGGCCGAGAGCTCGGTCATCGTGGAGAGCTGCCGACCGAACAGCGTATACATCGACCAGCAGAGGGCGCTGTTGATGTTGACAACCCTGCGAGGTCGGAGCCCGCGGACGACATCGAGCAGGAGCCGAGCACGGGCCTCGTCGGGGAGCCCACGGCAGTGGGCAGCGACATCGACCAGGATCACGTCCTCGGGAAACCAGTCGGGCCGCTGGAACTCGTCGAGGTCGGTCGTCAGGACGATCGTCGACCCGCTGAGCCCGAGGTCGTGAAGCGCCTGGACGAACTCGCCCGCCACCCTCGCCGAGCCGGCCATTCGCACGTGCGGCAGGACGACGATCTGGTCGATCTGAACCACCGGCATCGAGCGACGGAGTCGTTCTCCACGTTCGAAGAGCTCATGCGCGTGGCTGACCATCGGCGGCAGCGAGACCTTCCGAGCTGTGTAGGGCTTGCGGATCATCGGCTCGATCTCGTAGGCCCTGGCGACCAGCTCGGTCATCTCGGGGGCGTCGAGCCGTGCAAGGAGCCTTCGAGCCATCAGCGCTCGTTCCTCGACGACGGACGTCCCGGATATACCGCTGAGATCTTCGTCGGAAAGGATGATGTCAGCGACGATCGGCACACGGTGCGGTCGAGAGTGCTTTCCCGTTCCCAACCGATGATTGACCATCGGGCTCGGCGCACGGAAGAGCTCATAGCACCCGTTGCTCACGAAGTGCTCGAAGCTCCATGTCGAGAGCCTTGCCATGTCGGCGTGACTGCGTTCGTAGTACTCCTCGTCGAAGAGCGGTGTGGGGGACACGCGCGCAGGAAAGCCCACGGCGAGCCAGTGGAAGAGCAGGTGTCCGTCTGGCAGCCCGCCCAGATCTCCCAGCACCACCGACGTGTACCACTCGGGGTGGAACAGGACCGAATGGCGAAGGCCCCTGTGGATGCCGTCCGAGAGGAAGTCCGTCAGCACCTCGTCGACGGACTCCGTCGGGGCGGAGGAAAGGATGTCTGCGCGCGACCTCTCGATGGCCTGGACAGCGTCCTCACCGCCCCCGGTTGAGGCACCCTTGGCGACGACCTCCTGCATACGGTAGAAGACCGGGTGCGTCATCTCTCGCAACATGCGCCATGCGCGCGGGTCTGCCAGCAACGTCGATCGATGCTCCGGCGGGATGAGCTCCAGCAGGTCGAGGATGGGTCGGCGTTCGTCGCGTGGCACCCGCGCGGCCCACGCCCGGAGCGCCGGCGCCAACGGTTCGGCAGCCTTGGACCAGATCCTTCCCTCCTTGTGGCCCCAACTCATGAAATGAGCCCAGGGATCGACCCCGGCCGCCTTCACATCAGGATAGGTCCTCAGGTAGAAGCCTGCGTCGAAGACCTCTTGAGGAAAGTCGTCCTCGATCGAGGAGGTCCGCCCAGGTGACACCTTCCCCTCCCCGATCGTCATTCCCCGACCACCGCCGCGACGGACGTGGCGCCCGTCCGGTCGACCTCACGCACCAGCATCTCGTCGGCGGATTCCCTCCTCCACATCGACGTCGCGGGGATCTTCGAGCGATCGGCACGGTACGCATATTTCACTGCGATCTCGCGCACCTCGTCCATCAGCCCTTCGCTGAGCGTGATGGGATCGAGCCCCAGGTGGAGGAACCTGTCGTTGGCTACATGCAGGTCGTTCTCCTCGGCCTCGAGACGTGGGTTCGCGACCTTGTCGACGCTGACACCTGTCCGTTCAGCGATCATTCTTGCGAGGTCGCGCACGCGATGGGTCTCGGTCATCTGGTTGAAGATCGCCACCCGATCGCCAGGCCGCGGCGCGTTTTCCAGGGCGAGCTGGATGCACCGCACCGTGTCCTGGATGTGGATGAAGGCCCTGGTCTGGCCGCCGGTCCCGTGGACGGTGAGCGGATGACCGACCGCCGCCTGCATCAGGAACCGGTTCAGCACCGTCCCGTAGTCCCCGTCGTAGTCGAAGCGATTGATCAGGCGTTCATCGAGCTTGGTCTCCGCCGTCTGGGTCCCCCACACGATCCCCTGATGGAGATCGGTCACTCGCACCTTATCGTTCTTATTGTAGAAGTAGAAGAGAAGCTGATCCTGCGTCTTCGTGAGGTGGTAGATACTCCCGGGATGAGCAGGATAGAGGATCTCGTTGTCCACCAGTTCACCGTCACCCACCTCCACCTTCACATGGAGATAGCCCTCGGGGATCTTCATGCCGGCTGTACCGTAACCATACACACCCATTGTCCCGAGGTGTGCGACGTGGATGTCGAGTCCGCTCTCCACCACTGCAGCAAGCAGATTATTGGTGGCGCTGATGTTGTTGGTCACCGTATACCGCTTGTGATAGCTGCTTTTCATGGAGTACGGCGCTGCGCGCTGCTCCGCGAAGTGCACGATCCCATCCGGACGCCAATCCTCAAGCAGTGACAGCAGGCGATGATAGTTCACGGCGACGTCGAAGTTGTGGAAGTCGATCCGCCGTCCAGTGATCTCCGTCCAGGCACGCAGCCGCTCCCCGACCGCTCGAATCGGGGTGAGCGAGTCGACCTCCAACTCGATGTCGATGTTTCGCCTGGACAAGTTGTCCACGATCGCGACCTCGTGACCGATCGCAGAGAGATGGAGCGCCGTGGGCCATCCGCAGAAGCCGTCGCCGCCAAGAATGAGAACTTTCATCGTGTTCCTCTCCCGTTGTCCGTGCCGATGCCCGGAGGTTTGCGGGCCCGCCACGCTCTGCACACGCCCCGCGCCGACTCCGACGGTCTCCGGTCCCGTCCCCTCACGACCTGCGACCGTGAAGACGTCAGCGGTATCCGGAGTCAAGACTCGTTCCAGACGTCCCGTCTCCGGGTTGAGATGAATCCCGCACTCCTTGGCCTCCTCCTGCTCCCACCACCAGCGTCCGGCGCGAGGAGCCTCTCCCTGCGAGACCGCTCTCGTGCACGGTGCGCAGCCAATGCTCGGGTACCCCTGATCATGCAGGGCGTTGTACGGCACCGAATGGCGACGGATGTACGACCAGACCTCTTCGTTAGACCAGTCGACCATCGGGTTGAACTTGACGATCCCGTACCCGGCGTCCCATGACTGGAGGGGAAGCTCGGCACGTTCTGTGGACTGCTCGCGGCGCAGCCCGGTGATCCAGGCGCGCTTACCGATCAGAACCTTTGCCAGCGGTCGCACCTTGCGGATCCCGCAGCACTCCCTACGCAACGCCACGCTGTCGTAGAAGGCGTTGGGGCCGTTGCGGCTGACCCAGTCCTGGACCTCGCTCGCGTCGGGGGAGACCATCGTGACAACAGGGCCGTATCGCGTTCGGACGTTCTGCGCCGTCCGATATGTCTCTTCCGGGAGCCGCCCCGTGTCGAGACTGACCACCTCGATTCCGAGATCGTTCTCGACGATGAGGTCGGTGAGGACCATCGCTTCTGGCCCGAAAGCGTTCGCGAGGACCGCCGGAGAATGGTCCCGTGAGATCTCGTGCAGCCGCGCGATCGTGCGCTGGAGCGCAGTCTCGTACGACATCTCTCCCCCTGGGTGGTGGGTGGTTCGTCACGCCGTCGGCGATTGCCAGGTCTATAGTGATCCACCACACACCCGACCGCACGCCGGGGGCTTCGAGGCACGCTCCTGGCATGCGGGCCAGGTCCGACCAGCGAACGGAAGAATGCGTCCGATGGCGAAGGTCTTTATCCACGTCGGCCCGCACAAGACGGGTTCCACCTACATCCAGAAGCAGTTGCGACAGCACGCCGACGTCCTCTTGGAGCACGGTGTGTCCTACCCGGACCTCGGTTCGCCGGTCTTCGGACACGGGTCGTTGGTCCGGCGACTCAAGGGGTGGAGCACCCCGGTCACCGCGCAAGAGCTCACAGCCCTGGTCGACCGCGACGTTCTGGTCCTGTCCAGCGAGAACTTCGTTCTTCTCTCCACGGAGCAGCTCGCCACGCTGCGCAGCTGCTTCAAGGAGCACGAGATCACGATCGTCTTCGTGCTGCGCTCCCTGACCGAGGTGCTGCCGTCCCACTGGCAGGAGACGATCAAGCACGGGAACACGCAGACGTTCCTGGAGTACATCGCCCGGGTCAACGGGTGGATAGAAGGGAGCTACGATCACGTTGTTCCCGCCCGGCAGCTGGCCAGGCTGGCGGAGGTGTTCGGCGAAGATGCGCTGGCCGTCATCTCCTACGAGAACGCCGGCGACCTCTTCCAGGCCCTGGGCCAGGTCGTGCTGGGAGAACAGTCCCCGGTCTTCGACGGCGACCGATCCCGCGTGAACTCCTCGTTCACTCCCGAGCGTGTCGAGCTGGTGCGTCAGCTCAACGTCCGTTTCCACCGGGAACACGGTAGGACGCCCGGGCAGCACCTCCGGATCTCCTACGTGCGCAGTTCCGGACCGTTCGAACGATCCGCGGAGTTCGAGGCCTTCTCCACCGAGTTCGCCGCGGGAGCGACCTGCGTACGACTGTCGGACGACGACCCCTTCGTCCGTGACGAGATGCGACAGGTCGCCCAGCGATTCGGGCGCCGCATCGTCAATCCCGCCCCGAGGGGCGCGCGGGCGCACGGCAGAGTGACCGAGACCTTGTGCTCGTTGCCGACCGCTGCCGGGTGTGCCGCGGTCTCCAAGAGTCTCGACGAGCTGTACCGCGTTCACGAGCCGTACGCGCTGGAACACCTCGGCCTCACCTGAATGAGCGCTCGTCGGGCCGAACCGTCGAGCACATGTCAGACTCCCTTTCATGGCGGACAACGGAGCAACCGTGGCGCAGCCGATCTGGGAAGACCTCATCTCTCTCAATTCGCGTGGGCTGGCGCAGTTCGAGGTCCTCGGCCCAGCTGCCGAGTACAGAGAAGGCGACACGCACACCGACTGGTCCTCCGAGGGCGACGGGCTTGAAACTGCCCTCCGGCGGGACACCTATCCCTTGCCGCGAACCGAGGATCGCGAGGGGTACTACGGCCAGTCTCACTATTCCTACTGGGCGAGCGGCTACCGGGACTCCAGACTGCTGCGGGAAGCGTGCGATCGACTCGGGGTCGACTTGCGCGGATACCTGGATCTCGGCTGCGCCAGCGGCAGGGTAGTGCGCCACTTCGCCGTCGCCGGTGACGTTCCGGAGGTTTACGGGTGCGATCTGAACCGTCGCCACGTCGACTGGATCAATCGCTTCCTACCGGCCAGCGCCATCGCCTTCCAGAACCACGCGATCCCCACCCTTCCCCTGCCCGACAACAGCATCGACGCTGTCTCGGCGTACTCCGTCTTCACTCACATCGAGGCGTTCGAGACGGCGTGGTTGATGGAGCTGCGCAGAGTGTTGCGTCCAGGCGGGATCGCCTGGATCACGCTGCACACCGAACGCACGTGGGCGACGATGAACGACAACTGGGGCCTCTACAAGCGACTCCGACACCATCCGGATTTCGCTCCCTACGTCGACCACGCCAATCGCGAGGAGCTCCCCGAGGAGCGAATGGTCTTTCGCTGGTACGCCGACCGTTCCTACTCGAGCAAGGTGTTCTACCAACGCGATTACGTCCACAAGATGTGGTCTCGGATCATGGATGTGCGCGAGGACCACCACCGGTTTCCCAGCCGTCAGGACGTCGTCATCCTCCAGAAGGCCTGATTCGAGCAAACCGGTCGCGGTAGCGCGAGACGGAGGACTGATGATCGGCATCTTCGGAGCGAACGGCTTCATCGGCACCCACCTTGTCCGACGCTTCGCCCTGGACCAGCGCGAGATCGTGGCCGTGGCCCGGCGATTCGATCAGGACCTCGACAGGCTCGGAGTCCGGACGATCGCCGGCGACCTGCGCGATCGCTCCGCGATGAGATATGCGCTCTCCGGCGTCGACACGGTGATCCAGCTGATGGGCACCTCAGCTCCCGCGCAAGGCATCGCTCACAGCACCCAGGACATCCAGGACAACGTGATCCCCCACGTGGCGTTCCTGCGTGAGTGCGTCGACGTCGGGGTCCGCCGCTTCATCTTCCTGTCGTCGGGTGGCGCGGTGTACGGGCCTGTGCCCGGGGACCGGTTGATCCACGAGACGCACCCGACGAATCCGATCTCGTCTCACGGTGTGACGAAACTGATGATGGAGCACTTCATCCGCCTCCACTCACACCTCGACGACCTGGAGCACGTGATCCTGCGTGTCGCGAACCCCTACGGCCCGGGGCAGGTGGTCCGAGCGGGACAGGGCCTCATCCCGGCACTCGTCGAGAGACACCGGCAGGGGCTGCCCGTCACCGTCTACGGCGACGGGTCCGCAGCTCGGGACTACGTCTACATCGACGACGTGGTCGACGCCGTCGTCCGGGCGTCCGACATAGCTGACCACCAGGAGCTCACGGTCAACATCGGGTCCGGCGAGCACCGCACGATCCTCGAGGTGATCGCTGGCCTGGAACGCGCTGCGGGCATCAGCCTCACGCTCGACAAGCTGCCCGCCCGCGCGACCGACGTGGACCGCATCGCACTCGACGTCTCCCGGGCCCGGGACACGCTCGGATGGACACCCTCCGTCAAGTTCGACGAAGGGCTGCATCGTACGGTGACGAGCATCGTCGAGTAGTGGGCATTCTGCTGCTAGAGGGGACGGATGGCTCGGGAGCGCAGCTCGTCGTACAGCGCCGCCACCCGTGGAGCGACCCACTCGGGTGCCGGAAGGCTCGACTTGGGGTTGACCGCGAACCGGCCGTCGATCGCAGTCAGGCAGGCCTGGTCGAAGCGAGCGTCTGCGATGGCGAGCAGGTCACGGATGAAACGTTCGGGGTCGGACTGCAACGCCTCGAACTCCAGGACATGTGCGACACGACTACGCGGATGGAGCACGAGCTCGAACGCTCTCTCCATCCTGGCGTAGGTCTCCACGAGAGTTCCGCCCCAGCGGATCATGCTCGACCGGGCGGTCTCGGCCGGATCGCGGACCACGGTGAAGGTCATGCCGTCCGGGAACAGTCTGTCGAACGTCTCCCAGTACCACGTGCAGAACTCTGCGTGCGTGGGGAACTCGTCGCTCAGAGTGACGGTCGGAACCACGATCGGCTTGTGGAACCACCGTGGCATGTTCGCACCGAAGAGCTCGAAGAGCATGGCATGGACGGCATCCCTGCTCGCGTCCTCGACCGGACGGCGGCCCCTGATCGGACCTGTCCAGGGCAAGGACGTCTCCAGGGATCGATAGGTGGCGAACACGGTGTTGGCCGTCTCCCCGATCGCCCGGAAGTCCGGGTGCCGGCGAAAGACGTTGGTGATGAACGTCGTCCCCGACCGGCCATGGGCGACGAGCGAGACCGGTGACGTCACGTTGCGGGGGTTCACCATCGTGGCTCACCTGCCACGACATCGGCGAACCGCCGCCCCACCGCGAGAGGGCTGCGCCGCTCGGCGAACTCACGTGCGGCGGACCGCGCGGGCTCTGATGCGCTGACAGGCGCCCGGCCGAGTGCTGCAGCGAGGCTCGAAGCCGACCCGACCTCGAAGAAGTCCACGAACCCCGCACCCACGAGCTCGCGGAGCTGCCCGAGTCGAGGTGCGATCACCGGAACACCGAAGGTCGCCGCGAGCATGACGGTGCCGGAGTTCAGAATTCTCTCGTACGGCAGCACGACCACATCCGCTGCCCGCAGGTGGACATGGACTTCGGCCGGGTCCACGAACCCCAGATGTGCCCGGACACGCGACATGGACGCCAAGCGGTCGACGATCCCGGGGTCCATGGAGCCGCCGACGCTTCCGACGACCTCCAACCGGAGCCGTGCATCCAGCTTCTCGGCCATCTCGAACGCGTCGAGCAGTAACGGGATCCCCTTGTACGGCCGGATACCACCCATGAACAGCAACGTGACGTCATCGTCGTTGAGCCCGAGTCGCTCCCTGGCTGCCGCCCGGTCGAGCGGGTCCGGGTAGCAACCGTCGAACGACGGATGTTCGATACGCACGACCTTCTCCGGTGGGATGAGGTACAGGTCCGCCGTCTCGGCCAGCGTCGATTCCGCCATCACGTGGACGACGTCAGCCATCTCAGCGACGAACGCACACAGGTCGATCTCCAGGAAGCGATACGTCACCTCGTGCGCGAGCGTGTTGTGCACCGTCCATACGATGCGGACGCCACGCTCGACCAGGTCCGTGAGCACAGCCTTGAACAAGTCGAGCCGGTCGAAGGCATCCAGGATGTCGACCCCGGGTTGGACGATGCCATTCAGCCAGTGCAGGTGGAGCACGTGCCCCGCCAACGACCCCCCGTCGTCACGAGCGACCGGGTTGTCGAAGATGTCGGCCGAGGGACAGGCTGCCGCGCCGACCTCCGGCAGTGCGGAGTAGAGCAACCGTTGGAAGGGGTTGGTCGATGTGTAGTCCGGGAAGTAATTGACGACTCGCCGTGACCTGCGGGCAGCACGAGCACGCAGCGCCCCGCGAGCGAACCGATCGAATTCCTCGGCACGTCGTGCGAAGGAATGACCCGCTCGTACTCGCCGCTGGAGGTCCTTGGCGAGGGTGTCGAGCTCTCCGGCCCTCGCCCGATCGATGATCGCCTCGAGCTCGTCCGCCGACCGGTACACGGGGACGTCCGCCAGACCCGCCTCGGCAAGTCCGAGCCCGGAGTTCGTCACGACGAGGGAACCACATGCCAGCGCCTCGAAGAGACGGCTGTTGATGTTCCCGTACGCCAACGAGCTTTCCTGCAGGTCATCGATGGTGACCCGTGCCGAGCGGTACACATCAGGTACGTCGAAGTACTCGATTGCGCCCTGATGGACCTGTTGCAGCGGCGCGTACCCCGATCGGTCGACCCCGAACCACTCCACCGCTACGCCACGCTCCGCCAGGTGCAGGAGCGCGGTGTGGACGACCCGGTTCCCTCCCCAGTGATTGGCCGTCGACACCGCGGCGACCGACCGCCGCCGACCGTCGTCCGTGAAGAGGTCCTCGTCAAAGCCGATTCGACAGACGCCCGTGGGCCCGTCGTAGACTCTGACGATCTCACGTCGGCTCAGTTCGGACGACGCCAGGACGGTGTCGTACAGCCCGAGCCCTGGGGAAGCCACCCAGTCGTCTGTGCGGTTCCGGACCCACGCGACGACGACCGGTCCGGCGGGGATCCGGCGGACATCGGTGTCGGCCACCATCGCCACGACCACCTCGCTGTCGGATCGCGGCGCGTACCACTGGTCAGGTCCCACGAGGACCGCACCGTGACCGCGCGAGACCAGGGCCCGTGCCATCCCGGCCGCGACGAAGACGTCGCCTCGCCCCTCGGTGAAGTCTGCCGTCGCGACGAGGAACACGAACCGCAGACCGTCGTCGCTTCGAGGCGCGACACCTGAGACGAGCGCGCCGTACTCGGCGATGATCCAGGAGCTCGACTCCGTCGGCATCAGGATCCTCACCCCACCTTCTGGTCGTACCCGCGGATCACCCTGAACCTTCGCCACAGACGGTGGGCCGGTCCGAAAAACGGGGAGCTCTCCAAACGCTCCACCTGACGCCGATAACGTGACAGCTCCGCGATCTCCAGCTGAGCCTTCCTGAGACGGCTGTCGGCGTCGTCGGTCGCGACCTTCGCCCTGAGCCGGCTCATGGCATCGGCGGCGCGTCGCTGCTCCACGAGATACTGCGCCCGCTCCTGTCGGATCAACCGCTCGAGCATGGCGATGCGGTCTCGCGCCTCCGCAAGCTGTGCCGCGGCATCACCGGTGTCGCAGTCACCAGGCCCGACCTCAATGCTCATGTCTCCCACCCCGGGATCCCGTCGACCGCGTGGTCGACGAGTCTTTCGTAGCGTCCAGTCCTGCCTTCTCGACCATGCTCCTTCGCCAACTCCGCGACCACGTCGAACGCCTCCACCAGGGCCGGAACACGCTCGGCGACTCGGCGAGCCCACGGCTCGACGAAGGTTTCGTCCAGGTCCTCGAGGCCACACGCGGCGCTGTTGGCGTCGGGGCCGTGCCGAGCGGCGAACAGGGCGCGATTGCGTGTCATGTAGTACAGGTAGGCGCGCGTGGGGAACGCAGCAGTCGAACGCCGGAAGTGTTTCGCCCGCACGTCACGGTCCACGAGGCTGACCCAGCCGCGGCGAGCAGCGAGCAACGCGTGCTCTGTCTCCTCGTAGTAGAGAAAGTACTCCTCGGGAATGAGGCCGACGTCCTCGAGCATCGAGCGGCGAAGAAGCACGCAGGCCCCCGTCACGAAGTCCACCTCGAAGCGACCGCCCCGCAGCTCTGACAGGCGTGAGTCACCGTTCACATGGGTCGTCGCACCTCCGCGTGACCAGTCCAGCCGCCCGCCATCCGACTGGACGGTCGTCGGGCTCGACCCACCGTGCAACAGGCGCGGTCCGACGAAACCTGCGTCTCGGTGTTTTTCCGCTGCCAGTACGAGCCCGGCGACCGTACAGACTTCGACCCTGGCGTCAGGGTTCACCAGGCAGACGTACTGGACCCCCGCGTCGAGGAGAAACGCGATCCCCCGGTTGTTTCCCCCCGCGTATCCCAGGTTCTCCCCCGTGGGAAGGTACGACACCGTCGACGGCAGCATCCCCAGCAACGCATCCTGAGCCGCCTCGTCGGCAGCGTTGTCCACCACGACCACGTGATGGTCGAGGTGCGAACTGCGCAACAGCGAGCTCACGGCCTCGGCCGTGTCCGTCGGGCGGTCATAGTTGAGGACGACGGTCCCGACGGACGCCGTGGCTCGCCTCAACCGCGTTCCATGCCTCAACAGCTCGGCTCCCCGTCGCCACCGGGAAGTCTCGGGTCCGACCAGAGGATCCCGCACACGTCGACCAGGCCCGACACGTCGACCAGGCCGGACAGCGCGGGCCCGAAGGCTGCGTGGCCGACCAGGACGACCTGGCTGTCGGAAGCGCGCAACGCGGACGCCGTCGAGACGAGACGGACGTTCGGGAGTGCCAGCTCTTCCGGCAGCGAACGGACGAACGGATCGGACACCGCAATCCGGGCGTCGGGGCGCGCCTGCGCGAGGCGCCGCACCACCTCGACGGCCGGCGACCCACGCAGGTCGTCGACGTTCGCCTTGAACGTCAGACCGAGCGCCGCGATCCTCGGCCGTTCGACGTCTTCGACGGCCTTGAGCACCTGCTGCGCGACATGCTCAGGCTTGGCGTCGTTGACCTCGCGCGCCGCCCGGATCAGTGGGGTCTCGTCCGGGGCGGCGTCAACCAAGAACCAGGGGTCGACGGCGATACAGTGGCCCCCGACGCCAGGCCCGGGCCGCAAGATATCGACCCTGGGGTGATGGTTGGCGAGCCGGATCAACTCCCACACGTCGACGCCGATCCGGTCCGCCACGAGGGAGAGCTCGTTGGCGAACGCGATGTTGACGTCGCGGTAGGAGTTCTCGACGAGCTTGGTCAGCTCGGCGGTCCGAGCGTCAGTCAGCAGGATCTCCCCCTGGCAGAAGACCGCGTAGAGCTCCCGGGCCTGCCGGGACGCCTCGGGCGTCAGCCCGCCGACCACCCGGTCGTTGGTCACGAGCTCTATCATCACCCGTCCGGGGAGTACACGTTCCGGGCAGTGGGCCACGTGGACGCGCAGGAGAGGGGCGCCTCCGTGCTCGTCGCGGTGGGGCCCCGCCACAAGGTCGGGCCTTTCCTCGACGATCCAGTCCGCCACGCGCTGCGTGCACCCGGGCGGCGCCGTCGACTCCAGGACGACGAGCTCTCCCCCGCGGAGGACGGGAGCCAGTGCGCGCACCGCCTTCTCGACGGCGGACAGATCGGGCTCGCGGCGGTCGCCCAGCGGTGTCGGGACCGCGACGACATAGGCATCGGCCGGTTCGGGGTACCGCGTCGCGCGCAGCGTCCCGTGCCGCACGGCCCCGGCCACGTACGTGGCGAGGTCTGGTTCGACGAACGGCACCACGCCACAGTTCACGGCATCGACAGTTGCCGGGTCGACATCCACACCGATGACCTTGACGTCCTTGGAGGCCAGCATCGCGGCCGTCGGAAGACCGATGTACCCCAGTCCGACGACGCAGACCGTGTTGATCGCCATTGCTCACCCCCCACGGGTCAGAAGATCACGTGCTGCTCGGCCGGTCCGAAGAAGGCGACCTGGCCGCGGGCCAGGAGTTCGACGTCGGACACGGCCCACGTGTGCTGGTCCCCACCGCTACGCACCTGGACGAAGTTGAAACGGTCCGCGGCATAGGTACGCAGGCCGTGGGCCGCGGCGCGGCGCAGGAACGCGGTGTCTTCCCCCGAGGACGTCTCACCGAACTCGACGTCGGCCGCGATCTCGCGGCGCGTCACGATCGTGGGACCCATGACGAAATCGGTGAACCGGTGCTCCCGGTCGCCGTGGCGCAACAACGTCACGTCATGCGCCTCGAGGTGGAGATAGTGCGCCTGCTTGCCGACGACGTCCGCACCGGAGTATTGCAGGGCGTCGAGCTGATCGGAGAGGTAGTTCGGTCCGTACAGGTCGTCGTCGTCCATCTTGGCGACGACGTCGCCCTCGGCTGCTCTGACGATCCTGTTCAGGCAACGCCCCAGGGGGACGTCGACGTCCGCGGTGAGCAGGACGAGATCCTCGACCCCCGCCCGTTTCGCGCGGAGCCGCAGATCTGTCTCGTCGTCGACGACGAACCCGTGCGTGAGCAGGACGAGCTGGGCCTCGGCACGCCGCTGTGCACCCACGGTGGCAAGGATGTCGGCGATCCGGTGGGGTCGGTTCGTGGAGACGAGTGCACTGACGCTCGGGCGTGCGACGTCGGGCGACCCGGCCAGGCCCACGTCGTGCAGCACCTTCTGGACCCGCGCCGCGTAGGTGTGCTCGCGCCAGATGCGTCGCTGGCCGAGGTGGACCGCATGGTCCCGTAGCTCGGGCGACCGAACGAGCGCACTCACCATGTCTGCGGCCTCGGCGCGGCTGGTGACGGTGAACACCTCGTCCGGAGAGAAGTACGTGGACGTCGCACGACTCGGCGAGGTCACCACGGGAGTTCCGCAGGCCGTGATCTCGACGATGCGTCGCGAGCACATGCTCGAGGAGTCGATGACCGCGTTGACGTTGAGGAAGACTCGATAGTCTCGGTAGGCGGTCAGCATCTGCCGATAGTCCAGCGAGCCGACGACATACTCCGAGTAGGGCTCAGGAAACTCGTACTGGTCACCCTTGCCACTGAACCGCGAGAAGATCTCCAGCCCGTGCGGCATCGTCCGGCAGGCATCGAGCGCGCCACCCAGGACGATGTCGGCGTGCGCCCGCCGCTCCGGGTACTTTCGTGCGAACCAGGTCCCCGCGAAGGCGACGTCCCGACCCGGTCCGCGTCCGTGCAGCCGCACCGGGTTGTGGATCGCGGGTTGCGCCGCGAAGCGAAGGACCCCCACGCGGTCGTGCCCGAGGAACGTTCGGTAGCGGTCGAGACAGTCGGCATCGGTCGTGTACACACGGTCGAACAGTGACGCGGTCTGCCGGAACTCCTCGAGGTGGACCGGGTCCTCCTTGTTCCAGAAGACGCTGGGCACCCCCCGCTCGCGCGCCGCATGGAGCAGGGCCACCAGCTCGTCCGACGGTGAGCTCGGGCCCGTCAGCTGAAACTGCCACGCTCCTCCGTTGCCCTTCCAGGCCGACTCCACGAACACCAGGTCGAGCGTGTCCAGCTGCTCTCGCCACGTCGACGGGCGCAAGATGACCTGCTCCCACTCGTACTCAAGAGCCAACAGGGAGAAGTCGTCGAGGATGACGCCCACACGCAGTGCGCGACGCGGCCCACGTGCCGGATTCGGCCACGGTTCATAGGTGAGGCCTCGCCGGGTACGACGGGCCTGCCCCATGAGCTCACCGACACCGAGCGCCTTGCGTCGACGCATGAACTCGCGCACCTGGGAGGGACCGCCGTGGCGGAGGTGCCACAGCGCCTTCCGGGTCGTCGTAGCCCACGATCGCATACGTCCGCAGCCGTTCGTCGCTGGTCAGGGGTCGGTCGCTCCGTCGTCATGCTATGGAGCACCAGCAGGTTCCGCCTGCGGGAGCACGTCGTTCCTGGGCCCGTGAACGACCGAACCGGCATCATGACGACAAGACGGACAGCCTGGGCAGCAACGACGCCGCTCCCATCCACGCACACCGGCTCCGTCCGTGCGTCGACGACGACACGATCCACCCGCCGCGGCAATCCGACGACAGGAGAAGTTCCCGCCAGAAGAGGGCCCGAGGGGTGCTCCATGCTGCCGGTAGACGAAGCAGCGGACAGGTCAGCCGATCGCGGCCTGGATCGGCTCCAGCAGGAAGTACACGACGAACATCGCCGAGGCGACCCACATGAACGGGTGGATCTGTCGTACCTTGCCGAGCGCGAGCTTGATGACGACGAAGGCGATGAAGCCCGCCCCGATTCCGTCGGCGATCGAGTACGTGAACGGCATGAGGACGATCGTCAGGAATGCCGGGATCGCGATCTCCACGTCGCGCCACGAGATCGACGCGACCTGCACCATCATCAGGTAGCCGACGAACACGAGTGCCGGCGCGGCGGCCTCGTAGGGCACCAGGGCGACCAGCGGAGAGAGGAACGTCGCCAGCAGGAAGGCGGCGCCCGTGGCCACCGAGGCGAGACCTGTGCGAGCGCCGTCCCCGACACCCGACGTCGACTCGACGTACGCGGTGTTCGACGACACCGACCCCATGCCGCCGAACATCGCCGCGAGCGAGTCCACGACCAGGATGGCGCGCGTCTTCGGCGGGTTTCCCTTCTCGTCGAGCAGGTCGGCCTCGGCACCCACTGCGACCATCGTGCCCATCGTGTCGAAGAAGTCGGCGATGAGCAGGGAGACCACCAGCAGCACCACGGTGACCGCGGCGATGTTCTCGAAGGAGCCGAGCAGCGAGAACTGACCGAGCAGGCCGAAGTCGGGGACCGTGGCGACGCCGTCGAACGCCGGGGCGTTCAGGTTGAAGCCGTTCGGGTTGCCTTCGGCCTTGGTGCCGATGTGCAGCGTGTTCTCGAGGACGACGGCGAGGACGGTCGCGGTGAGGATCGCGATGAACATGGCTCCGCGCACCTTGCGCACGAACAGGGCGATCACCAGCAGCAGACCGACGACGAACACCAGGATCGGCCAGGTGCCGAGGTTGCCGAGGGCGAGCGGCGTGCCCGCGCCGGGGACGACGAAGCCCGCGTTGACGAAGCCGATCAGGGCGATGAACAGACCGATGCCGACCGAGATCGCCGTCTTGAGCTCGAACGGGACAGCGTTGAACACGGCCTCCCGGAAGCCGGTCAGCACCAGGAGCAGGATGATCGCTCCCTCGATGACCACCAGACCCATCGCGTCGGCCCACGTCACGTTCGGCAGCCCGGCGATCGAGTAGGCCACGACGGCGTTGAGGCCCAGGCCGGCGGCCAGCGCGATCGGGAAGTTGGCGAAGACTCCCATGAGGATGGTGACCACACCCGCCACCAGGGCGGTCGCCGCGGCCACCATGCCGAGCGACTCCGGTGTGGGCGCCGCACCCCCGCCGAGCACCTGCCCCGTACCGTCCGGCACGGTACCGATGATCAGCGGGTTGAGGACGATGATGTAGCTCATCGCGAAGAACGTGACGAGACCACCGCGGATCTCCCGCCCCACGGTCGAGCCACGTTCGGTGATCTTGAAGTAGCGGTCGAGGCCGCTCTGCCCGGACGCGGGCGCGGTGGTCTGGTTGGCCATGTGGCCAATCGTGCCAGAGGTGTGAAGGTGCTGCGGAGACGACGCGTGCGTCAGTGCAGGTCGGCCGTCGGCGTCGTGGCCGACGTCACGGCACCATGTCAGGCCTTGGCGGCGAGACCCGCCTTGATCTGCGTCGTCGAGATCTCCGGGGTGCGCTCCAGGTACACGACCTCGCAGTGCTCCTTGAGCTCGTCGAACTTGCCCGCCCAGTCGTCACCGATGACGAAGGTGTCGACGTGGTACAGCTGGATGTCCGTCGCCTTCTGCTCCCAGGTGTGCTCCGGGATGACGAGGTCCACGTGACGGATCGCCTCCAGCATGCGGCGGCGCTCCTCGAACGTGAAGTACGACTTCTTGCCCTTGCCCGCGTTGAACTCGTCGGACGACAGCGCCACGATCAGGTAGTCACCCAGCGCCTTGGCGCGCCGCAGGAGCTCGATGTGCCCGTAGTGCAGCAGGTCGTAGGTGCCGTAGGTGATGACTCGCTTCATGCCTCGTCCCTCGTGGTGTCACCGGCGCGACAGGATCCGTTCGCTGGTCGTTCATCCTACGCGCTGGACGTGCCCGACGACGGCCGTCGCACCGGGTTCGTTCGGCACCTTGCGCCGAACGTTTCACGAGATGCCGAACGAGGCCGGGATGTCGGCCCCCGGGGGTCAGCAGGTGGTGTTGCCGTTGAGGTCAGTGCACACCAGGCGCACGCGGGCCTCGGTGACGCGCAGAGGGTCGATGGTGCTGGTGGTGGTGATGGTGCCGTCGATGTCGGTCCAGGTGCTGGTGCCCACGAGCTGGAAGCGGCCCTGCCAGGTCGTGGTCAGGGTGATGGTGACGTCGTCGCGGTACCAGTCGCCCTCGTCGTCGCGCCGGGTTCCCGCATCGGTGTCCGGGTGCCCCAGGTGGGTGTACGTGTGCCCGACCCAGGAATCGTCGGGCTCGTCCTGCCCCTCCTGCCACCATCGCCCCTCGTCCGTGGTGGTCAACGTGCCACCACCCGGGGTGAACGGGTCGTCGAAGTCCCACGTGTACTCGACCGGCTCGGCACGGATCAGCACCGGGACGTCCAGCAGCGTGACCTGTTCCTCCAACGGTTCGGCGTTGGCCTGCACCGGATAGCGCACGTTCACCAGCAACGGCCGCGTCGCCTGGACCGTCGCTCGCGGAGCCGTCACCTGCAGTGCGGCAAAGGCCCTCTCCGCCTCCGCCGCCACATCCCCCGGTGTCACGCAGCCGCCCTCCTGGACCAGCTCTCCGGCCTGGTACTGCCCGTCCTCGCCCAACCGCTCGACCCACAGTGGAGCCAGTTCCACCGCTTCTGGACCGCAGTCGGTCCCGCCGTCAGCGATCGTCACGGCGCCGTCGGGGCAGGTCTCGAGGAATCGGTCGTACTGGGCCAGGTCCAACCCGCGGAAGAGGCTGCATGTGAATCCGTCCGCTCGGATGTACCGGTCCGTCGGTCCCTCCGAGTCGTCGTCGAAAGCCGTCGTCTGATCCTGCCTCACCGCCGTGACTCCCGTGGTGCCCTCTTCGCCCGAGGTGTAGCCCGTGAAGTCTGGCGACGTGGTGTGTGCTTGTGCCGAATCGTGGGAGTGCACCGAGGGTGCCACCGCCGTCGGGGCGACGATTGCGAGTGCGCCGCCCATGACGACCGTCAGCACCGCCCTCATGCGTCGACCTCGTCAAGGTCGACGACAGCGACGATCTTCCATCCCTGACCGCCCATCACGACCTCGAAACGTTGCTGGTCCACGGTCACGTCCTCGCTGAACTGCACCGTTCCCTCCGAGTCCGTGATCGTGACCTCATCGACCGTGACCTCCACGTCGATGGGCCAGATCCGGGTGGACTCGTCCTGCTGGTAGACCTCAAGGATGCGAGTCGTTCCTTCTCCGCCCGTGAACTCGTAGGCACCCTCAGCGATCTCCCGCGCTTGGTCGAGCCGGTTCGCGCAGGTCTCACACAGGGGATGAGACAACTGCTCGTACGCCGCGGTGTCGTTGGTCGCCATGATGTAGCTGTCGAGCGCAACGAAGTACTCGGCAGCGGCCTTGGCGCCCTCGACGCCGTCGTCGTCCAAGGCGACCGGTCGCTCAGGAGGCTCCACGCTCGGCGTCGGTGAGGGCGAGGGAGACGGCGTCTCGGCGGGTGCCGCGCTGGATGCGCTCGGCTCGGCGGCCGGCGTCGGACCAGAAGCAGGCGTGGAACCAGGGCCGGTGCACCCGGCGAGCAACAGGATCAGGGCGGCAGGGGCGGCAGCGGCAGCGGCAGCAGCGGCGGCCAGGGCGTGACGGGCGCGGGTCATCGGGGCTCCTTCACCTGCCGAGCACGCAGATCAGGCTCAGCAGGGAACGGTCGGCAGACGGCGGTCGACGGTGACGAACCCCGACAACCTAGCCAAACCCGGACCCGCCCCGGCACCCCCGGCCCAACCTGTGGACAACCCACCGGCGCCACCCGGCCTCGTTCGGCAGTTCGCGCCTCATTCGGCACCTTGAACTGCCGAACGAAGCGCGAACTGCCGAACGAGCCGGCGCCCAGGCGGCGCGGCAGCACACCGCCGTACGATCGACCCGTGCCCTCCGTCGTCAGCCTGCTGCTCCACCCCGACCGGCGTCGCCCGACGCCGGAGCCTCCACCGAGCAACCTGCGACGCGTCATCTGGTTCGGCATCGCTGCCTGGGCCGTGGCCCTCGTCGCGTCCGTGATCGCCCTGGCCGCGGGCGTCGACGACGCCGGGGAGATCGTCGCGACCTGCGTCGCCGGCCTGATCCTCGGTGGTCTCGGCCTGCTCTGGACGAGCCGCCACCCCGAGTCGAGGTAGAGGAGCTCAGCCCCAGGCGGTCGTCACCCAGAGCGCGACGGCGCGCTCCGGATCGGCGAGCACGGCGGCCACCAGCGCCGTCCGGTCCGGCCGGCCGAGCACGTCCGCCAGTCCGGCGGCGAGGCCAGCGGGAGAGGTCGCGTGCACCCGCCCGGCGGAGTCCACCCACCACGGCACGGGCCGCCCCGCCACGGACAGTCGTTCGTGCGCGAACCACACCGGCGGCAGACGGTGGTCCAGCGCCGCGACCCGTGCGTCGAGCCCGCGCTCGTCGCCGGGCAGGTCCGGTGCGGGCAGCCCGTCCTGACCGGCGAGGGGAAGGTCGAGCAGGTCGGCGAGCGCGTCGGCGTCCGCGGCGGGCGTGGGCAGGACGGCACCGAGCGCCGCCCAGCGTGCCGTCCCGGCCACCTCGACGTCGTCCGCGCGGTGCACGACGACGTCGCTCGCGTCGAGCGCGGGCAGCCGGTCGGGCAGGGGGTCCAGCGCGGACGACCGATCGGCCGGGTCGAGTCGGGTCGCCATGTTCGCGAGTCCGCGCCACACCATGAGGGCGTCGCGCAGCGGGATCGACGAGCCGACGCGTGGCAGGCGTTCCAGCGCGGCGGGCCAGTCCGCGGCGTCGAGGTCGCTCAGCGCGTCGACACCGCCGAGCGCACGCCGCGTGGCGACGTCGAGCCCCGTGGTCTCCGGCGGCGCGGACGGCAGGAGGGGGACGCCGTCGTGCAACGCGAAGGGCGCCCCGAGCCGCTCGCGCAACCACCACGCGGTGTACGACGGCGCGGTACCGCGACCGCGACGCACGGGAGTCAGCAGCGCCCGACGCGTCGCGGGGTCGCCGGCGAGGCGGGCGAGCACGTCGGGCCACGCGTCGTCGGCGACGGCATCGAGGTCCGCGACGGCCTCCAGGTCACCGACGGCGACCCCGACCCCCAGCCGGGACGCGAGCAGGCGCAGGTAGTCCGACCACCCGGCCAGCCAGCCGGCCGGTTCGTCAGGACCGGCCTCGTCGTCGGGGTCGTCCGGGTCGGGCGTGACCACGTCGGCGACGGTGTAGACCTCGGGCTGCGTGCGCGCGCCCGCGGCGGCGAGGACGGGCGCACCGTAGCGGGCCACCTGCTCGACGTCGACGCACGCCAGCCCGTCGAGCACGCCGGCCGCCCACGTCCCCGGCAGGGTCGTCTCCCGCAGCGCGACGAGCTCGCCGTCCGACGTCGGCACGGGCAGCTCACCCGTCCAGAACGGCGCGTCCGCCCCGGCCGTGAGCCGCACGAGGGCGAGCGCCGAGGCCACCATCTCCGTGGCGACGTCGTCGCGGTCGCCGTCGAGCACCCGCTCGGCGGCGTCCAGGGCGGCCCGCCGCACCTCCGGGTCGTGCAGCATGCGGGGGGCGTCCGTGGCGACGGCACCCGCCCGGACCAGCAGCGGGTGCGCGACGTCGGGGTGCACGACCCGCAGGCCCAGCACGCGTGCCGTCGCCGCGAGGGAGGCCTCGTCACCGGGGTCGACGGCGTCCTCCAGCAGCACGATGGAGCCGCGCACCCCGGCCGCCCGGCCGTCCGCGAGGGGGATGCGTGCACCGGCGAGCGCCTCGAGGGCGCCGGGTTCGTGGGCGTGCGGTTCGAGCGCGTCGAGCAGCGCGTGCCACCGCCCCGCCGGCAGCCCCACGGGAAGGTCGTCGACGAGGTCGGCGAGCGGTGCCGTCGTCGCGCCCAGCGTCCGCACGGTCGCCTGACGTTCGGCGGCGACGCGCACCAGGCCGGGGACCACGGGGGCGAGCGCGGCGACCAACCGGGGGTCGTCGCCGGGAGCGCCGGTGATCACCAGGGCGTCCGACGGCGGCACGAGCGCCGGCCGGTCGGGTACGTCCTCGCCGGATCCGCCCGCCGGGTCGCTGGTGCCGATGCCGGCCGGATCGCCGGTGGCGCCGTCGGCCGGATCGCCGTCGAGCCGATCCCCCGCGGGTCGAAGCAGCGGCGTCCCGCGCAGCGCGTCGACGGCGGCGCCCCGGATCGCGGCGTCGAGGTCCGACGCCGGCAGTCCGGTCGGGACGAGCGCGAGCGGGTCGCCACCGTCGGTGGCCACGTCGCCCAGGAGCTCGGCGTAGGCCTCGCCCGCCTGGACGGCGAGCAGCGTGGTGGCCGCGCCGGGCAGCACGTGGCGTCGTCCGGCGTCGACGGGGAACGTGGCCGTCAGGACGGCCGGCAGGTCGATCCCGACGTCGGTCGGTGTCGGGGCGCGCAGCACGCCCCGCCCCGCACCACCGGGCACGATCGCCCAGGTGAGCGACCAGTCGGCGCGCCGGTGCTCGTGGGGCAGTCCGGAGAGCTCCTCGGGCGTGAGACGGCCGGACCGTGAACGGCGCCGGACCGGCACCGGACGCAGTCGGACGGTGTCGCCGTCGCCCGCCACGCTCCGGGTGACCTCGGCGAGGCTCGGGAAGGCGAGCAGGAGCGCGTCGTCGACGTCGGTGAGCTGGGCACGCACGGCGGCCACGGCCTCGTCGTCGCGCAGCACCACCTCGACGACGGTGTCCGCGTCGAGCCCGTCGTCGAGCCCCGCGTCCAGGGCCGGCGCGGCGAACGGCAGGCGCAGCACCGGCAGGTCGTCACCGCGAGCGGCGACGTCGGCGGCGAGCCGCACGGCGTCGTCCGACGGCGCAGCACCGTCCGGCCGGGCCGCCGTGGTGACCTCCGCCAGCGCGGCCCGCGTCCCCTCCAGCGAGAACCGCACGCCGCCCGTGCGCGACCGCACCGTCACGTCGTCGGACACGGCCCGCACCGCGGCGAACCCGACGCCGAACCGGCCTACCGCACCGTGGTGCGACGCCTTGGCCGAGGCGCGCAGGGAGGCCAGGGACGCGACGCCCGTGGCGTCGAGCGGCGCTCCCGTGTTGGCCACCGTGAGCGTGCGGGTGCCACGGTCCAGCGTGAGGCGGACGTGCCCGCCCTCCTGGGCGCGGGACGCGGCGTCGGCCGCGTTCTGCAGGAGCTCGACCACGACACGGTCGCGGTAGTGCCCGCGGGCGTGGTCCTCCTCGGAGTTCGCGTCCTCACGGAAGCGGGTGGCGGATCCGAGCCACGCCTCCGTGACCGTGTGCCTCAGGGAGGCGGTCCCGAAGACGTCGTCGGTCACTGAGCCGGATCACCTGCCGGTTCGTCGGCGGGCGCGTCGGCCTCGCCCTTCGCGGGTGCGCCAGGCTCGTCCGGCGCGGACGCGTCGGCCTCGACGGCCGGCCGCTCCTTCTCGGCGGCAGGCAGCGTGACGGCCTCGACCGTCGACTCGTCGATGAGCGGTGCGCTGTCCGGCCACTCGCTGGGTCGCTGCTCGACGTCGGTCTCGGAGTGCGAGCCGCACCCGTGGTCGAGCGAGACCACCTTGCCGTCGTCGGGCGACCACGCGTTCGCACAGACACCGAACAGCTGGCCGAGGGGGCCCTGCAGCGGGACGACGAACCCGCAGGTCATGCACTCCGAGGCGGAGGCCACCGCGCCGGGAGCCGTCGGCCCGCGGGTGCCGCGGTACCAGCGCTCGGCGGCCTCGTCGCGGCCCTGCGGGGACAGCACGCGCTGCCGGGCGAGGGCCAGCTCGTCGATCGCGACGGCGTCCTGCTCCTCGTCGCCCGACGGCGTCCAGCCGGGCTCGAGGCGCGGGTCGTCCGCGAGGAACGGCAGCGTGTCACCGGGGCGCACGTCGCCGGGGCGCAGCCGCTCCGACCACGGCACCCACGCCGGGGCGAGGATCGCCTCGTCACCGGGGAGCAGCTCGACCTCGCACACGGTGGCGACGCGCCCACGGGGGACCCGCGCCAGCGTGACCGTCCAGTGCCACCCGTGGTAACCCCGCATCGTCGCGGCGAAGTGGTGCGACATGAGGCGGTCGGCCTCGGTGGTGGTGCCCAGGTGCTCGCCGACGTCGTCGGGCGAGGAGGCCACGTCACGCGCGGCGTCGCGTGCCACGTCGACGGCGCCGAGCAGGACGGCGTCGTTGCGGGCGCGCGAGCTCACGCGGCGGGCCTTCGCGGGCGCGTCGGCGGTTGCCATGGGTTCTCTCGCAATCAGGAATCGAGGTTGTCGGCGACGGCACGCAGCATGGTGGCCACCCGCCGGCCGGACTCGGCCTCGGGGTACTTGCCACGCTTGAGCTGGTCGCCCGTACGGTCGAGCACCTTGATGAGGTCCTCGACGATGCCCGCCATCTCCGAGGGGGCCTTGCGCTTGGCCTTGACGACCGACGGGGCGGCGTCGAGCACCTTCACGGCCAGGGCCGAGGGGCCGCGGCGTCCGTCGGCCACGCCGTACTCCACGCGCGCGCCCGGCTTGGGTGCGGGGACGTCCGCGGGCAGCGCGGAGGCGTGCAGGAACACCTCGCCGCCGTCCTGGCTGGCGATGAAACCGAAACCGCGTTCGGCGTCGTACCACTTGACCTTGCCGGTGGGCACCTGAACCTCTTCGTGCTCGTTCGTCCGTCTCGCCGTCGACGGGTGTCGAGGCAGTGTCCCAGAGTACCGGCGCCGAGAGCCTGCCGCCGCATCGCCCCCGCCCTGTCGGGGGTATGAAATCCGCGACGTCGGGCGGTGCGGTGCGGTGCGTCAGACGGGACGGATGCCCGCGTCGGCGCCGAGGCGGGCCGCGACGGCGTCGAACCAGGCCGCGGGATCGGCGACCGCGTTCGTCAGGTGGCCGAAGAGCTCGAAGGAGATCGTGCCGAACACCTCGGCCCAGGCCATGAGCACCCGGGTCACGACCTCCGGTGCGGGCTCGGGCCACCCGCGTCCCACGAAGAACCCGGTCGCCCCGTCCACCAGCGCGCCGACGTCGGACACCGGCGGACCGGTGTCCCCCGCCGCCTCCACCGCGATCACCGCCAGGACGATGACCACCCGCACGGCAGGGCCGACGGTGTCCTGCGGCGCGACGTACCCGGGCACGGGCGTGCCGTAGAGCAGGGCGAACTCGCCGGGGTGCGACACGCACCAGGTCCGCGCGGCCCGGCACGCGGCCAGCCAGCGCCCGGCGTGGTCGGTGCGGTCCACGGAGGCGTCGGCCAGCTCGACGGCGTCGCCCAGCTCGTCGTAGCACTCCACCAGCAGGGCGGTGAGCAGGGCGTCCCGGCTCGGGAAGTAGCGGTAGACCGCCGAGGACACCATGCCGACGTCCCGGGCGACCGCCCGCAGGGACAGCGCGGCGGGCCCGTCGACGGCGAGATGCGCCCGGGCGGCGTCGAGGATCTGCCGGGTGATGGTCGCCCGGGCGAGCTCGCGGGCGGTGCGTGCGCTCATGGCGGTCAGCGTGCCATGCGTGAGCACTGCTCGCGAAGCAGCGCGGCGCTCGCACCGTCGAGCCGGGACCGGACCGGAAGGTCAGTACGCGCCCTGACCGGTCAGCACGACCTTGGCGGTGCGCGCCAGGATGAGCAGGTCGCCGAACGGCGTCCAGTTCTCGGCGTAGAAGACGTCGAGCCGGACCGCTTCCTTCCACGGGAGGTCGGAGCGCCCACCCACCTGCCACAGCCCGGTGATGCCCGGCTTGACCAGGAGGCGACGACGCATGCGCGCCTCGTAGCGGGAGACCTCGTGCGGCAGCGGCGGGCGCGGCCCCACCAGCGACATCTGCCCGCCCAGCACGTTGAAGAGCTGGGGGAGCTCGTCGAGGGAGTACCGGCGCAGGAACTTGCCGACCCGGGTGACGCGGGGGTCGTCACGGTGCTTGAACAACGCTCCGTCGGCGTGGTTCTCCCCTTCGAGCACGAGCTGCTCGGCGTCGGCGCCCACCCGCATCGAACGGAACTTCAGCATGGGGAACGTCGTGCCGTGCCGACCGACGCGGTCCTGTCGGTAGAACACGGGCCCGCGGCTCGTCGTGGCGACGGCGAGCGCCACCACGGCGATGACGGGCAGCACCATCAACGTGACCAGCAGGGCACCGCACCAGTCCATGAGGGTCTTGGCGACGTACTTGGGGCCGGCGAACCGGGGTGCGTCCACGTGCAGCAGGGAGACCGACTGCTCGGGCGTGACGGTGATCCGAGGGCCGGCGACGTCGGCCAGCTCGGCCGTGAGCATCAGGTCCACGCCGATGGGTTCGAGCTCCCACCCCAGCCGGCGCACGACGTCGGCGGTGATGACGTCGGACCCGCTGACGGCGACGCAGTCCGCGCCGGTGTCGGTCGCGACCGCGGCGGCGTTGCGGAGGTCGCCCAGGATCGGCACACCGAGGATGTCCTCCCCCGGCACGATCTCGTCGCCCGCGACGCAGACCCCGACGACGCGGTAGCCGGACCTGCGGGCGTGCAGCTCGGAGATGAGGCGCTCGGCCTGGTCGCGCAGTCCGACGGCGAGCACGGACGTCGTGTACCCGCCGCGGCTCCGCTCCCGGACGAGGACACGACGCCACGCCCAGCGCCCCAGCAGGAGCAGCCCGAGCGCGAGGGGGAACGCGACGAGGAAGAAGGTGCGCAGCCCGGCTCGGTCGATCACCAGCGCGCCCACGGCGAGGACGGCGAAGACCCGCCAGGTCCCGTCGAACACCCGCTGGAACTCCTCGGGGCCGGATCCGAACACCCGCGCGTCGTACCCCTTGGCGAGGGCGACGAACACCGGCAGGGCGGCGGCCACGGCGGTCAGCTTGACGAGCTGGGTCACGGTGAGGCCGCTCGTGCCACCACCGACCCACATCGCCTGCACGGCGACCGTGAGCGCCACGGCGAGGGCCATGAGCACGGCGTCGGTGATCATGAGCCGACGCCGGTACCCGACCTGCCACCGCTGGCGGCGGAAGGTGTCGCGGACCTCGTCGAGCCGCCGTGCGCGCGCACCGAGGAGGGTGCTGCGCGCCTGCTCCCGAACCTCGACGATCGACACGTGGACTCCTTGCTCGTCACCGACTGGACACGATGCTAGGAGCGCCGACCCCCTTCGTAGTGACCTCTACACGTCCTTTCACCCGCCTTTTCACCCACGTCCCCCTGTGGGTACTTTCACCCGCTTTTCACCCGCTGGACGGCGTCATGCGCCCGGGGCCGGCCGGGCGGCGCCTCCACAGATCCGAGAGCACCGCTCTTGCACATCGACCCTCCACCGTGCGAATCTGACGCCGCCCTCGTTGTGAGCAGTGCTCTCGGATTGGAACAACGTTCATGGAACGACACCTCGTCGTCGGCGCCGGCCCGGTGGGGACCGCCGTGGCCCGGCTGCTCGCCCAGGCCGGCCACGACGTCACCGTCGCCACCCGCTCCGGCCGCGACACCGGCCTTCGCGGTGTCCACCACGTCTCCGCCGACGCCTCCGACCCCGACGCCCTGACCGCCGTCGTGCCCGACGCCGACGTCCTCTACAACTGCGCCAACCCGGGCGACTACACCCGGTGGGACGCCGTGTGGCCCCCGCTCGCCGCCGCCCTGCTCACCACCGCCGAGCGGACCGGAGCGGTCTACGCCATCACCGGCAACCTGTACCCCTACGGCCCCGTCGACGGCCCCCTCACCGAGGATCTTCCCGACGCCGCCCGGGACCACAAAGGTCGGTTGCGCGCGCAGATCTGGGCCGAGGCCCTGGCCGCCCACGAGGCCGGGCGCGTCCGCGCCGTCGAGGTGCGAGGATCCGACCACGTGGGACCCGGCGTCGGGCAGAACGGTCACGTGTCACGCGTCGTCCCCGCCGCCCTGCGCGGGAAGCCGGTGACGATGATCGGGCGCACGGACCTGCCGCACACGTTCACCGACGTGCGCGACGTCGCCCGCACGCTCGTCGCCGCGGCGGCCGACCCCGGCGCCCACGGCCGCACCTGGCACGTGCCCTCCCACCCGCCCGTCACCCAGGCCCACGCCCTGCGCGACGTCCTCGCGTCCGTCGGGCGTCCCCCGGTGAAGGTCCGGTCCCTGCGCGGCCCCGTGCTCGCCGCCGTCGCCCTCGTCCAACCGCTGGTGCGCGAGATCCGCGAGCTCGCCTACCAGTGGGAACGCCCCTACGTGCTCGACTCGACCGCGGCGCAGCAGCGGTTCGGCATCGAGCCGACCCCGTGGGGCGAGGTGTGCCGAGCCACCGCAGGCTGACCGTCGCCCCTTGTGCACCCGCGTAGCATCGGTCAGATGGCCGCCACGTTCAGCGAGTGGGTGCGGCGACGCACCGATCCTCAGCTCGTCGCCCTGCTCGCGGCACGCCCCGACCTCGGCACCCCCGCCCCGTCCACGCTGCGCTCCCTGGCCGCTCGCGCCTCCAGCCGCACCAGCACCGAGCGCGCCGTCGCCCACCTCGACGCGGGCACGCTGCAGGTCCTCGAGGCACTCGTCGCGCTGGCCGACGACACCTCGGACGACGCGGCGCCCGACGGCGCAGCACCGGACGCCCCGGCACCGGACGTCACCGCGGCACCGTCCGACACCGCACCACCTGTCACCGCACCACCTGTCACCGCCGTGACGCTCGCGGCCGCCGTCGGCGCCCCCGAGGCGACCGACGTCGTCGAGCAGCTCCTCGACCGTGCGCGCACCGCCGCCCTGGTCTGGGACGACGCCTCGGGCCTGCGCCCCGCCCCCGGTCTCGGCGAGGTCCTCGGGCCGTACCCGGCGGGCCTCGGCCCCGGCGGACCCGCCACCGGCAGCACCCGCAGCACCGGCCTCGGCAGCACGGGCGCCGAGGAGCGGACGCCCGGCGAGCAGCAGGTCCTCGACGCCCTCACGTGGGGTCCGCCCGTCGGCATCGTCCCGCCCGTCGGTTCCCCCGCCCGCAGCGCCGTCGACTCGCTCCTCGCCGACGGGCTCCTGCTGCGCACCGACGCCCGTCACGTCCAGCTGCCCCGCGCCGTCGGTCTGGCGCTGCGCGGCGGACGCACCCACCGTGCGCCGCAGCTCGTCCCTCCCCGCCCGCCCGGCCGGCCCGCCCCGCGGGTCGGCGTCGACGCCGAGGCCGCCACCGCAGGTCTCGCCGTCGTCCGGCACGTCGCCCGGCTCGTCGACGCCTGGGGCGACGACTCCCCGCGCGCCCTGCGCGCCGGCGGGCTGAGCGTGCGCGACCTGCGCCGCACCGCCCAGCTCCTCGACACCGACGAGACCACCACGGCCCTGGTCGTCGAGCTCGCCGCCACGGCGGGCCTGGTCGCCGACGACGGGGAGTCGCCCGCGACGTACGTGCCGACCGTCCGCGCCGACCGCTGGGAGGAGGCCGACGACGCCGGCCGGTGGGCGGCGCTCGTGGTGGCCTGGTCGACGTCGCGCCGCACCCCCTGGCAGATCGGTTCCCGCGACGAGCGGGGGACGGTCCGCGCGCCGCTGTCCGCCGACCTGCACCGCCCGTGGGTGCCCCTGCTGCGGGCCGCCGTGCTGGAGGTGCTGGCCGCCCAGCCGGACGAGAGCCTCGACACCACGGCCGTGGCCGAGGTGCTGCGCTGGCGCTCACCGCGCTCGGTGCCCCCGGACGCGGCCGTCGCCGGTCTGCTCGCCGAGGCCACCCTGCTCGGGGTCACCGGCGCCGGCGCGCTGTCGACGCCGGGCGCAGCGCTCACCGGGTCCCCCGCCGATTCCGACCTGGAGTCCGATCTCGCCGCACGCATGCGCCTCGCCCTGCCCGCCGAGGTCCACGAGATCCTGCTGCAGGGCGACCTCACCGGCATCGTGCCGGGCCGCCCCGCCCCGGACCTCGCCCGCCTGGTCGCGCTGACCGCCGACGTCGAGTCCCGCGGTGCGGCCACCACCGTGCGGTTCACCACGGCGTCGGTGACCCGCGCGCTCGATCACGGGCGGACCGGCGAGGAGGTCCTCGCCGAGCTGGCGCAGCGCTCCCCCGTCCCGGTGCCCCAGCCGTTGGAGTACCTCGTCAAGGACACCGCCCGGCGCCACGACGCGCTGCGGGTGGGTGCGGCCGTGTCGTACGTGCGCTCCGCCGACCCGACCGTGCTCGCCGGCCTCACCGAGGACCCTCGGCTCGCCGCCCTGGGCCTGGTGCGGCTCGCCCCGACGGTCGTGGCCGCCGCCGTCCCGCCCGCCGAGCTGCACGAGGCGCTGCGCGAGCGCGGCCTGCTCTCCGCCCTCGAGGGCCCCGACGGGCGCGCCGTCGGACGTCGCGCCCGGGCACCGCGGCTCGACCGTTCCGGCTGGGTGCGCCGCAGCCCTGCGCCGGTCCGCGGCACCGACGACGCCGCCCGGGCCGGCATCGTGGCGCGGATGCGGGGCACGACGTCGTCCGTGGCGCCGACTGGCCCACGCCCCGGCGAGGACGTGCCCGGTCCTCCCCCCGCCCCCGCACCCCGGGCGCCCGGGGCGGGCGCCGGGGCCCTGCACGACGGCGCCACGGCACCCGGGGCCGGACCGGTGAGCGAGCCCGGCGACGCCCTCGCGCTGCTGCACGAGGCGATCCGTGACGGCCGGCGGGTGTGGATCGAGATGGCGGGCCGCACCGGTGCCATCGAGCGTCGTGAGCTCAAGCCGCTGCGGCTGGACGGCGGGCGCCTGCGCGCGCTCGACACGGAGCGCGAGGCGGAGCTGACCGTCGCCGTGCACCGCATCGCCGCCGTCGAGCCCGCCGGGTGAGCCCACCGCGACGACGGCGCGGGAACAGGACGACCACCGGGCGCGTTGGCAACCTGGTTCCCTGACGCGGAAGGACACCCATGCCAGACGGCCCCCTCATCGTCCAGAGCGACAAGTCGATCCTGCTGGAGGTCGACCACCCCCGGGCCGGTGACGCCCGGCGCGCCATCGCCCCCTTCGCCGAGCTCGAGCGCGCCCCGGAGCACATCCACACCTACCGGCTGACCAACCTCGGCCTGTGGAACGCGCGAGCTGCCGGGCACGACGCCGAGCAGGTGGTGAACACCCTCATCGAGCACTCCCGGTACCCGGTGCCGCACGCGCTGCTGGTCGACGTCGCCGAGACGATGGGCCGTTACGGCCGACTGACGCTGCACTCCCACCCGGTGCACGGGCTCGTGCTCGAGTCCACCGACCGGGCCGTGCTCGCCGAGGTGCTGAAGTCCAAGCGGACCAGCGGCCTGGTGGGCGAACGGGTGGACGAGACCACCGTCGTCGTGCACCCCTCCGAGCGCGGCAACCTCAAGCAGGCGCTGGTCAAGCTGGGCTGGCCCGCCGAGGACCTCGCCGGGTACGTCGACGGCGAGAAGCACCCCATCGCGCTGAGGTCACCGACGCTGCCGGTCACCCCGGGCGAGGAGTCGCACGAGTGGAGCCCGCGGCCGTACCAGCAGCAGGCCGTGGACGGGTTCTTCCACGGCGGGTCGGGCGTCGTGGTGCTGCCCTGCGGGGCGGGCAAGACGATCGTCGGGGCCGGCGCGATGGCCGAGTCGAAGACGACGACGTTGATCCTGGTCACCAACACCGTCAGCGCCCGCCAGTGGCGCGACGAGCTGGTGCGCCGCACGTCCCTGACCGAGGACGAGATCGGAGAGTACTCCGGGTCCCGCAAGGAGATCCGGCCCGTCACCATCGCGACCTACCAGGTGCTCACGACGAAGCGCAAGGGCGTCTACTCGCACCTGGAGCTGCTCGACGCCCGCGACTGGGGCCTCATCGTCTACGACGAGGTGCACCTGCTGCCCGCACCGATCTTCCGCATGACGGCGGACCTGCAGGCGCGCCGTCGGCTCGGTCTGACGGCGACGCTGGTGCGCGAGGACGGCCGGGAGGACGAGGTGTTCTCCCTCATCGGGCCCAAGCGGTACGACGCCCCGTGGAAGGACATCGAGGCGCAGGGGTACATCGCGCCCGCCGACTGCGTCGAGGTGCGGCTCACCCTGCCGGAGCACGAGCGGATGGTGTACGCGACGGCCGAGCCGGAGGACAAGTACCGGCTCGCGGCGTGCGCACCGGGCAAGAACCGTGTGGTGGAGCGGCTGGTGGCGGACCACCCGGACGACCAGGTGCTCGTCATCGGGCAGTACATCGACCAGCTGGAGGACCTGGCGGCGCACCTGGACGCGCCCCTCATCACGGGGGCGACGACGGTCCGCGAGCGCCAGCGCCTGTTCGGCGCGTTCCGGTCGGGGGAGATCTCCCGGCTGGTGGTGTCGAAGGTCGCGAACTTCTCGATCGACCTGCCGGAGGCGTCGGTGGCGATCCAGGTGTCGGGGTCGTTCGGGTCCCGTCAGGAGGAGGCGCAGCGCCTGGGTCGGGTGATGCGTCCGAAGGCGGACGGCCGGACGGCGCACTTCTACGCCGTCGTCGCCCGCGACACGGTGGACCAGGACTTCGCCGCGCACCGCCAGCGGTTCCTCGCGGAGCAGGGGTACGCCTACCGGATCGTGGACGCGGAGGACCTCGACCAGGTCGCCTGACCCCCTTCTCGCCGAGCATGTCCTGGCGGCCCGTCCGCTCGTCCGGACGGGCCGCCAGGGCATGCTCGTCCGTTCAGAGGGCATGTTCGGCACGGTGGCGCGACAACGGGCGACCGGCGCCCTACGGTGCAGACATGGCCGACGACGACGCGTCCGCCCCGGCGCGGGATTCGACCCGCGAGCCCGGGTCGCCCCTCGTCGGGCCGGACCGCCCGCTGCAGCACGACTCGAAGCGCCCGCCGCGGTGGGTTCCGCGGGTGTTCGTCATGGGTGCCGTCGGCGTGTTCGTCGCGATCTGGACGTGGACGGCGCTGGGCGACCTGTCGACCATCTTCGTGTACCTGCTCATCGCTTTCTTCGTCGCGCTGGCGCTGGAGCCGATCGTGGTCTGGCTGGTGCGGCACGGCTGGCGGCGCGGGGTCGCGGCGGGCACGGCGCTGTTCGGGTCGGTGATCGTGGCCGGCGTCGTGCTGGCGATGTTCGGCAACCTGTTCGTCCAGCAGCTCCTGCAGCTCGTGGGTGCCCTGCCGGAGCTGTACGCGGCGGTGCGGCGCGAGCTCCAGGCGAGCCTCGACGTGACGCTGCCGCCGTCGGACGACCTGCTCGAGCAGCTCGTGTCCGAGTACGGCACGGACGTGGCGACGGGCACGCTCGCGGTGGGGGCCACGCTGGTCGGCGTGGTGTTCGGCGCGTTGACGATCGGCCTGGTCACGTACTACCTGATGGCCGCAGGCCCGCAGTTCCGGGTGGCGGTGTGCCGGTGGCTGCGCCCGGACCGCCAGACGGAGGTGCTGCGCCTGTGGGAGATCACGCAGGTGAAGGTCTCGGACTTCATCAGCTCGCGCGTGGTGCTGGCGGCGCTGTCGGCGGCGTTCACGGGGGTGTTCCTGGTCATCCTGGGCACGCCGTACGCGCTGCCCCTCGCGCTGTTCACGGGGGTGGTCTCGCAGTTCGTGCCGACGATCGGCACGTACATCGGCGGCGCGCTGCCCGTGGCGGTGGCGCTCACCTCCCAGGGACTGCCGTACGGCCTGGGCGTGCTCGCCTTCATCATCGGCTACCAGCAGCTCGAGAACCTGTACTTCTCCCCGAAGATCTCGGCGCGTGCCCTGGAGATGAACCCGGCGGTCAGCTTCGTGGCGGTGCTGGCGTTCGGCGCGGTCTTCGGGGCGCTGGGCGCGTTCCTCGCCCTGCCGATCGCGGCGACGATCCAGGCGGTGGGCAACACCTACCTGACCCGCCACGAGCTGGTCGACTCCGACATGCTGCGGGACCCCGAGCCGAGGACGTCGGGCTCGCACGTCGAGGACGAGACCCCCGCACCCGGCGGGGACGACGCAACATGCGGGCGGCCCGGGAGGCGGCACGCACGGTCGACGAACGGCGGGCCGACGGCGTGATGTGACAGGTCTCGTGCTCCGCTCGGCGCCGCGACACGCACGGGCCGACGGCGCGACGTCGGTGAACGTCACCCGGGCCGGGATTGCGTCGTGTCCGACGACGCGCAACGATGCGAGGCGTGCTGCCGTCCCCTGACACCGCTCGACGACGTGCGGCGGCCTCGCCCGTCGGTGCGGCGATCCTCGCGCTCTTCCTCGCCGCCGCCGGCGCCCTGGCCACCGCGACGTCGTCGTGGGCCGAACCGCCGCTGACCGAGCTCGACGGCGAGGTGACCGACCTGGCGGGAGTGCTCGACGACGAAGGCGTCGCCGAGGTCGAGGAGTCGCTGGACGAGCTCGCGGACGCCACCTCGTACCAGCTGTTCGTGGTGTACGTGGAGACGTTCGGCGGCACGGACGGCCGCACCTGGGCGGACACCACGGCGTCGAACGCCCAGCTCGGCACGGACGACCTGCTGCTCGCCGTCGCCACGCAGGACCGCCTCTACGACCTCAGCTGGGACCTGAACGTCGACCTGTCGGACGCGGAGCTCGACGACGTGCGCGACGCCGCGGAGGACGCGCTGCGCGACGACGACTGGGCGGGAGCCACCGTGGCCGCGGTCGACACCCTCGTGGCCCTCGACGGCGGAGCGCACGACGACGAGGCGGACGGCGGCACGTCGCTACCCGGCGGCAGCGCAGCGCTCGCCCTCGGCCTCCTCGCCGTGGCGGGCGTGGCCTTCTGGCTCTGGCGTCGATCCCGCCGCCGCGACCGGGACCTCACGGAACGTGGTGCGGCGGCGGCCGCGGCCCGCACCGGCGCCGGGGGGCCCGACGCCGACCCGCTGGCCAACCTCACGACCGAGCAGCTCGCGACACGCGCCGGACGCGCCCTGGTGGCGGTGGACGACGCCGTCAAGACGTCCGAGCAGGAGCTCGGCTTCGCCCAGGCCGAGTTCGGCCTGGAGGCCACGCGGGAGTTCAGCGCCGCGCTGGAGCAGGCGCGGGCCGACGTCGCCGAGGCGTTCCGCCTCCGGCAGGCCGTCGAGGACGCTCCCCCGGCCGACGGCGGGGCGCACCGCGCGATGCTGGCCGACGTCGTGCGGCGGTGCGAGGCGGCCGACGCGGCCCTCGACGCGCAGGCGGACGCCTTCGACGAGCTGCGCACGCTCCGGTCGCGCGCACCGCAGGTGCTGGACGAGGCGGCGCAGCGCGCCGGGGAGATCGAGGCCATGGTCGAGGTGGCCCGCAGCACCCTGGCCGGTCTCGGCGCGACCTACCCGGCGTCGGCCCTCGCGTCCGTGAGCCGCAACCCCGAGCTCGTGACCGCGCTCGTCGCCGACGCCCGCACCGCCGTCGAGTCGGGTCGCAGCGCGTTGGCCCAGCGCAAGAAGGCCGTCGCCGTCGCGGACGCCCGGGCGGCGCAGAACGCGCTCGGCCAGGCCGCCCACCTCCTGGACGCGGTCGAGTCGGCCGGGGCGGACCTCGCCGCCGCCGGGACCAACCTCGACAGGGCCGTCGCGTCCATCACCCAGGACATGGCCGACGCCGACCGTCTCGCCCCGGGATCACCGGCCCTGGTCGACGTGCTGGTCGAGGCGCGCCAGGCGGCGGCCCGCGGGCGGGAGGCCCGCGAGGGCGGCGACCCGCTGGCCGCGCTGTCGCGGCTCGCCGCCGCCGAGGCGGCGCTGGACGCCGCGCTGTCCAGCTACCGGCAGCAGGCCGAGTCCGACGCCCGCGCGCGGGCGCTGGCCCGTGACGTCGTCGGGCGGGCGGAGTCCCACCTCGGCGCGACGCAGTCGTTCGTCACGACCCGGCGCGGCGCCGTCGGGGCGGACGCACGCACCCGCCTGGCGGAGGCGGGCCGACTCCTCGGCGAGGCGCGGACACTCCTGCCGACCGACCCGCAGCAGGCGCTGGCGACGGCTCAGCAGGCGGAGAAGCTCGCGCAGCAGGCCAGCTCGATGGCCCGCTCCGACACGGCCGCCTGGGACATGCGCCACGGGGGCACGCCCGGCGGGATCTCGGGTGCCGGGCGGCGCTCGCCCGACCTGGGGAGCATGATCCTCGGAGGGATCCTGCTCGACTCCGCGGCGGGCCGCTCCCGGCACGGTTCCTCCCGGCGCGGGGCCTCTCGGCGCGGAGCGCCCCGGGTGGGCGGCTTCGGCGGTGGTTTCGGCGGTGGTCGCGCAGGACGCGGCGGCAGCTTCGGCGGCGGTCGCGGCGGGGGCGGACGCGGAGGCCGTGGCGGACGGTTCTGAGGCACGATTCGTCCCGCTTGTACGTTGCAAGGGCATCTCGACCAGCAGATCAGCACCAGGAAGGTACGTCATGACCCAGAAGCAGAGCATCCTCGGCCGCATGAGCCAGCTCGCCAAGGCCAACATCAACGCGCTGCTGGACCGCGCCGAGGACCCGGGCAAGATGATCGACCAGCTCATCCGCGACTACTCGAACAACATCGCGGAGGCCGAGCAGGCGATCGCCCAGACGATCGGCAACCTGCGCCTCGCCGAGCAGGACTACCACGAGGACGTCCAGTCGGTGCAGGAGTGGGGCGCCAAGGCGCTGGCCGCCTCCCGCAAGGCGGACGAGTACCGCGCCGCGGGCGACCCGGTCAACGCCGACAAGTTCGACCAGCTCACCAAGGTCGCGCTGCGCAAGCAGATGGACGCCGAGGGTGAGGTCAAGGCCTCGCAGCCCATGATCGAGCAGCAGCGCGTCACCGTCGACAAGCTCAAGACCGGTCTGGCCCAGATGAAGGACCGCCTCGTCGAGCTGAAGGGCAAGCGCGACCAGCTCGTCGCCCGCCAGAAGGCCGCCCAGGCGCAGCAGGCGGTGCAGGGTGCCATCGGCTCGATCAACGTGATGGACCCGACCAGCGAGCTGTCCCGCTTCGAGGAGGCCGTGCGGCGCGAGGAGGCCCAGGCGATGGGTCAGGCCGAGATCGCGGCGTCGTCGCTCGAGTCGCAGTTCGCCGAGCTCGAGGGGTCGATGCAGGACGTCGAGCTGGAGGCCCGTCTCGCTGCCCTGAAGTCCGGCTCCACGCCGACGCACCAGATCGAGCAGTAACCCCGACCGCGGGGTAGCACCCGTCCCCCGGGCTACCCCGCGGAACCGGCGCTGCCCCACGGGCCGGGCGCTGCCTCGCGGGTCAGGCAGTACGTCGTGTCAGGCGGCGGTCGCAGCGCCCACGTCGTCCATGTCGCCCCGGACCTCGACCGGGACGACGGCGGCACGCACCTGGTCGAGGAACGCCGCGGCGATCAGCTCGCCGGTCCGGGCCAGCTCGCCGTCGCGCGCGACGACCTGCTCGTGCACGACGGCGGTGTCGACGTCGGTGTGCCCGAGCGCCCAGCGCACCGCGAGCGAGGGGCTCGCCTCGGGGTGGAACTGGACACCCAGCGCCGAGCCCCAGCGGAACGCCTGGTAGGGGTAGGTCTGCGACCAGCCGAGCCACCGGGCCCCGCTCGGCGGCTCGATGACGGCGTCGGCGTGCATGGACACCACCGGTGTGGAGCACCCTGGACCGTCGACGTCGGTGGCGTCGTGCGCACCGGCGGCACGCACCACGGGCCCGAGCACCGGGTCCTGCAGGGCCTCGGCCCGCCAGAACACGTCCACGACACCGGCCTCCCGCCCGGGCGGCGCCGCGATGGCCACGCTCCCACCACCGGCGACGGCCAGCAGCTGGGCGCCGAGGCAGATGCCCAGGGTCGGCAGGCCGGCGGCCACCGCCTCGGCGAGCAGGGCTCGGACGGCGGGCAGCCAGGGCGCGACGTCGTCGGCGTAGGCGTTCATCTGCCCGCCGAGCACCACGAGCCCGTCGCCGCAGTCGGCCAGGGAGGGCACCGGCTCACCGGCGTACAGGTGGACGACGCGGGCGTCGCCGAGCCGGCCCGTGAACCGGTCCGGCGGCACGTCGGAGCTGTGCTGCAGCACCGTGACGCGCGGTGCCGCGAAGGAGGTCTCTGCCACGGCGGCAGACGTTACTCCCGCCGCGGGGACGCCGTCCAGATCCGCCGGGCGCGGGTGCGGTGCGGCGCCCCGTCCCACGAGGCCGCCCCGGCCCCCGGCCGCGTACGCTGAGGCCATGGCCTCCCCCTTCACGGACCCGTCCGCCGCCGCGCCGAGGTCGGCGCGCACCACCTACCTGCTGGTGGACGGCGAGAACATCGACGCCACGCTCGGCATGAACGTGCTGAACCGGCGCCCGAACCCGGAGGAGCGGCCCCGATGGGACCGGATCACCGGGTTCGCGCAGCGCGTGTGGGGCCAGGACGTCGTCCCGCTGTTCTTCCTCAACGCGACCAGCGGCCAGATGCCGATGTCGTTCGTGCAGGCGCTCCTGGCGATGGGCTACCGGCCGATCCCCCTGGCGGCGAGCGGCGACGAGAAGGTCGTCGACGTCGGTATCCAGCGCACGCTGGAAGCCATCCTCGACCGCGACGGCGACGTGCTGCTGGCCAGCCACGACGGCGACTTCCTGCCGCAGGTCGAGCGCCTCGTGGGTCAGGACCGTCGCGTCGGCCTGCTGGCGTTCCGCGAGTTCGTCAACCTCCAGCTCACGGCGCTGGTCGACGAGGGCCTGGAGATCTTCGACCTCGAGGGCGACGTCGACGCGTTCACCAGCCCGCTGCCGCGCGTGCGGATCATTCCGATCGAGGAGTTCGACCCGCTGCGCTATCTGTGACGTCGTCGCCGGGCCCGGTCGCCACCGGCTGGGTGTCCGGGACGGGCCCTGCCGTCTCGGGGTCCACCCGGCGCCGGCCCGGCACGGCGGCCGTGCGCCGCGCGACGGCGATCCCCCACAGCGCCGCGGCTCCGCCGACGACGACCACGAGGATCGCCGCCCAGTGGAAGCCCGCGAGCACGATGACCAGCACGGCGACCACCAGCACGGCGACCCGCAGGGCGTCGGCGTTCGCGCCGACCCACCGAGCGGCGGACCCGTCGGCGTCCGTGACCTGCCGCACCCACGGCCAGCGCCGCCCCGCCTGCTCCGCCCATCGGGGTCCGTGGGCGGACAGCACGGCGAGCACCACGGTGACCGCGGCGACCAGCCCCACCAGCAGGAAGATGACCCGCACCTCGCCGGAGACCGCGTCGAAGAGCGACCCGGCGACGTGCTGGCCGTCCGGGGTCACGGCCACGTCGACGACGAGGTTGCGCAGCTGGCCGATCAGCGCCCAGACGATCACGAGCGCGGCGAGCACGCCGATGCCGAGCTGTGCGGCCGTGCGGCGTCGCTGCGGGGAGACCCAGAGGGTCACGACGATCGCCAGGACGGTGAGGGCCACCAGCAGCCAGACCACGCGGTCCACGGTGGTCACCGTGTCCTGGACGATCTCGAAGGTCTCACGGTCCAGCAGCTCCACCTGCCCGAAGTCCTCGGGGAGCTGGCGCCCCAGCGCGTCACCGAGCTGGGCCCGGGCCTCCGGGGCCTGCTCCGCGACGGCGTCGGGGAGCTCGACGTCCGGCAGGAGGTCACCGAGCCCGGCGAGGGACTCCTGCAGCGCCTCGGAGATCAGCGGGACCGTGTTGAGCACGACGGCGTCGTCGGTCAGGTAGACGTTCGGGTAGTCGTCGCCCTCGGCCCGGGCGAGGCCGATGGCGGCCTCGTGGGCGCGCGCGACGATCTGGGGGACGCGGTCCTGGAACTCCTCGCGGGCGAAGAACCGGTGGATGACCGTGTCGATCCGGTCCTCGACGGGCCCGACGACGGTGGGCGTCAGGGCCGCGAGGGAGGGCCGGTCGATCCGCGTGGTGAGCGCCTCCAGCAGCGGTCCCGGCTCGACGTCGAGGCGTTCGGCGAGCGTGGCGGCGAGCACCCCGTCGAGCTGGGTGAGTCGTTCGGAGACCCGGCTGTCGAGGTCGAGGGCCAGCAGCGCCTGCTCGGAGACGTTGTCCGCGAGCGCCTCGTACAGCGCCGGGTCGTCGAGCGCGGGCTCGACCGTCTGCATGAACTCGTCGGTGTCGAAGACGGTGCGGTGCGCCCAGACGGCCACGCTGGAGCCGATGACCAGCAGGGTGGTGATGACCACCATCGCCCCGGCGATCCAGCGGCGGGCGCCGCCTGGTCGAGCGTCACCGCTGGTCGGCTGCTTGCTCACGGGCACGTCCCCCCTGGTCACGGATGTCGTTCGGAGCGTACCGACGCCCGCGGTTTCTCGCCGGTCGAACGGGTCGACGCTCGACACAGGCGTTCACCGAGGCTGTTCCCAGGCGTCTCCCAGCGAGCAGTCGCACACTGGAGGCATGAGCGAACCCGAGGCCCGACTCGTCGTCGTCGACGACGAACCCAACATCCGCGAGCTGCTGTCCACGTCCCTGCGCTTCGCCGGGTTCGAGGTGCACGCCGCCGGCGACGGCGCGGGCGCGCTCGCCCTGGTCCGTGACACCGAGCCGGACCTCGTGGTGCTCGACGTGATGCTGCCGGACATGGACGGCTTCACCGTCACGCGGCGGATGCGGTCCTCCGGCCGCCACACGCCCGTGCTGTTCCTCACGGCTCGCGACGACACGCAGGACAAGGTGCAGGGGCTGACGGTCGGCGGGGACGACTACGTCACCAAGCCGTTCAGCCTCGAGGAGGTCGTGGCGCGCATCCGTGCGGTGCTGCGCCGTACGGCCGGGACGGAACCGGACGACGGCGCCGTGCTGCGGGTGGGCGACCTGGAGCTGGACGAGGACTCGCACGAGGTCCGGCGCGCCGGTGTCGAGATCGACCTGTCCCCCACCGAGTTCAAGCTGTTGCGCTACCTCATGCTCAACGCGGGCCGCGTGCTGTCGAAGGCGCAGATCCTCGACCACGTGTGGCAGTACGACTGGGGCGGGGACGCGAACATCGTCGAGTCGTACATCTCCTACCTGCGCCGCAAGATCGACCACGTGGTGGTCCCGGGCCCCGGTGGAGAGGTCGAGCTGCCGCCGCTGATCCACACCAAGCGTGGCGTGGGCTACCTCCTGCGGCCCCCGCAGCGATGACGGCCGCGTCCCGGCCCGGCGGGTCCGTCCCGGAGGACGAGCCACGGTTCGTGGCGCCGGACGCCACCTCCGGCTCCCCCGCGGACGGCGGCACCGCGTACGGCACTGCGACGCCGGGCGACGCGGCGCACGGCACGACGACGTCCGGCAGCCCGGCAGCACCGCGGCAGCGCGAGGACGCCCCGAGACGCTGGGGCCTGATCTCCCGGGTGCCGCTGCGCGCCCGCCTCGTGGCCATCATCGTGCTGCTGCTCGGCGCCGGCCTGGTCGCCGCCGGCATCTCGACGCGCACGGTCGTGTCGAACTACCTGGTGAACCAGCTCGACACCCAGCTCACCCAGTCCGCCCGCGGGGTGGAGAGCTTCTTCGAGCCGGACGCGAGCGGGGCGCGCGTCCCCACGGACTACGTCGTGGTGCTGCGCGACGCCGACGGGGACACGTACCCGGCGCGGTCCTGGCCCCAGACGGAGCAGAAGTACGGGAGCCCGCAGATCCCCGACGAGACCACCGAGGAGGCGATCGCGCGGGGGTCGGCGCCGTTCACCACGGACGCGACGGGCGGCGCCACGCCGACCCAGTGGCGCGTGGTGTCGGTGCCGGTCCCGATCAGCACCGCCGACGGCCCCGAGCAGGGCGTCGTCTACGTGGCGCTGCCGCTGGCCGGCGTCCAGGAGACCAGCCAGTACCTCGGCAACGCGCTGCTGTGGATCGGGCTGGTCATCGTGCTGGTGGGGGGTGCGGTGTCGTTCTGGCTGGTGCAGCGCTCGCTGCAGCCCCTGCGCCGGATCGAGGCGACCGCCGCCGCCATCGCGGAGGGCGACCTGTCGCAGCGCGTCCCGGAGCAACCGCCCTCCACGGAGGTGGGGTCGCTGTCGCACTCCCTCAACGCGATGCTGACCCAGATCGAGGCGGCCTTCGCCGCGCAGGAGGCCTCGGAGCAGCGCATGCGACGGTTCGTCTCCGACGCGAGCCACGAGCTGCGCACCCCGCTGGCCACCGTCAAGGGGTACGGCGAGCTGTACCGCATGGGTGCCCTCGACACCGACGACAAGGTCGAGGACACGATGGTCCGCATCGAGGACTCCGCGCGACGCATGGGCACGCTGGTCAACGACCTGCTGGTGCTGGCGCGCCTCGACGAGGGCCGGCCGATGCGCCGCGACCGGGTCGATCTCGTGGCGCTCGCCCGGGACACCGCCCAGGACCTGCACGCGCTCGACCCGACCCGCACCGTGACCGTGCGCGGCCTGCGCGACGTCGCGGCGCCGTCGTCCCTGGTGGTCGTGGGGGACGCGGACCGGCTGCGCCAGGTGCTGACGAACCTGGTCGGCAACGTGGCGCGGCACACGCCCGCCGGGTCCCCGGCGGAGATCGCGCTGGGCACGACGCCGGAGGGCGCCGCGATGGTCGAGGTCCGCGACCACGGGCCGGGTGTGACGGCCGAGCAGCAGGCGAAGATCTTCGAGCGCTTCTACCGTGCCGACTCCTCCCGCAACCGCAGCTCGGGCGGGTCCGGGCTGGGGCTGGCGATCGTGGCGGCGATCCTGGGGTCGCACGGCGGGCGATCCTCGGTGCACGAGACTCCGGGAGGCGGACTCACGGTGCGGGTTCTCCTGCCGCGTGCCGGCGACTACGATGCGTGACGGTCCTCCTCGTGGCGGGCGCCCGTCGAGCGTGGGCGGACGGCCGTAGGCTGGGAGGAGACCGCATCGTCGTTCCTACCGAAGGTCTTGATAGCGATGGGCGTGCTCAGCGCCGACGCACCGCAGTGGCTCCTGGGATCCTTCGTGCGCTCCTGCCGCGGGGCCGGAGCCACGGTGGACGACGACTCCGTCCGCGCGACGGGGTCGGAGCTCATCGAACGCTGGCAGGAGCCGCACCGGCACTTCCACAACCTGCGCCACCTCGCCGCGGTCCTGCACCGCGTGGACGAGCTGGCCCACGAGACCCACGAACCGGAGCTGGTCCGCCTCGCCGCCTGGTACCACGGCGCGGTCTTCGACGCCGACCGCAAGGTGGCGTACGCGACCCGCGGGGGTGAGCAGACGACGCTGAGCGCGGACCTCGCGCGCACGCAGCTCGTCGCCCTGGGCGTCCCGCAGGCGGCGGCCGACCGGGTCGGTGAGCTGGTCGACAACCTCGCCCGCCACAAGCCCCTGCCGAACGACTTCGACTCCGCGGTGCTCAACGACGCCGACCTCGGGATGCTCGCGGCGGAGCCGCAGCGCTACAAGGCCTACGTCGCGGAGGTGCGCGCGGAGTACGCCCACATCCCGCTGCCCGACTACCTCGACGCCCGGATCAAGGTCATCACCAAGCTGCTGGCGCGTCCCCGCCTGTACTCGAGCCCGCTCGGGCACGCCTGGGAGGACTCGGCGCGCCAGAACCTCGACGCCGAGCTCCACCGCCTGGCCAAGGAGCGCCGTCGGCTCGCGGAACAGGTCCCGTCGGGACCTGCCACCCACTGACCTCGCCGCACTGACCTCGCCACGCTGACCTCGCCGAGTCGTCCACAGGCTGTGGACGACGCCGGCGCGCATCCCTCCCCGCGCCCTAACGTCGGCGTCAGCCCGGTTGTCCGGGGACGACGACGAAGGAGACGAACGTGCGGTACGAGGTCGACAGCGAGCGGGTCGCGCAGGCGAGCGCGGCGGTGAACGGTTCGGTCGGGGTCATCCGGACCGAGGTGGGGGCGATGATGCGGCACCTGCAGGATCTGCAGTCGAGCTGGCACGGCAGCGCGGCGACGTCGTTCGCCGGCGTGATGACGCAGTGGCAGTCCGCCCAGACGCAGGTCGAGACGGCCCTGGACTCGGTGACGGCGGCGCTGAAGTCCGCGTCGGCGACCTACGCCGAGGCCGAGTCGCAGGCGGCACGCCTCTTCGCGCCCCGCTGAGGCACGCAGCCCGGGCTGGCGGTCCGGGAGCACCACCCGCGCACGACGACGGCCGGCCACCTCCGCAGAGGTGACCGGCCGTCGTCGTGGACCGGACGGCGCGCCGGGAGCGCGCCGGTCAGGCGTGGGTCAGAAGCCCATGCCGCCCATGTCGCCCATGCCGCCGTCACCGGCCGGAGCCGAGGCCGGCTCGGGCTTGTCGGCGACGACCGCCTCGGTGGTGAGGAACAGCGCGGCGATCGACGCGGCGTTCTGCAGCGCGGAGCGCGTGACCTTGACCGGGTCGTTGACGCCGGCGGCCAGCAGGTCCTCGTACTCGCCGGTCGCGGCGTTGAGGCCGTGACCCGGGGTGAGGTTGCGGACCTTCTCCGCCACGACGCCGCCCTCGAGGCCGGCGTTGATCGCGATCTGCTTCAGCGGGGCCGAGATCGCCGCGTTGACGATCTGCGCACCGGTCGCCTCGTCACCCTCGAGCTCGAGCTTGGCGAACGCTGCGGCACCGGCCTGGATGAGGGCCACGCCACCACCGGCGACGATGCCCTCCTCGACGGCTGCCTTGGCGTTGCGCACGGCGTCCTCGATGCGGTGCTTGCGCTCCTTGAGCTCCACCTCGGTGGCCGCACCCGCCTTGATGACGGCCACGCCGCCGGCGAGCTTGGCGAGGCGCTCCTGCAGCTTCTCGCGGTCGTAGTCCGAGTCCGACTTCTCGATCTCGGAACGGATCTGCTGGACGCGACCCGAGATGAGGTCGGCGTCGCCGGAGCCCTCGACGATCGTGGTCTCGTCCTTGGTGACGACGACCTTGCGCGCCTGGCCGAGCTCCTCGAGCGTGGCGTTCTCGAGCTTGAGACCGACGGTCTCGGTGATGACCTGGCCACCGGTCAGGATCGCGATGTCCTGCAGCATGGCCTTGCGACGGTCGCCGAAGCCCGGGGCCTTGACGGCGACGGACTTGAAGGTGCCGCGGATCTTGTTCAGCACCAGGGTGGCCAGGGCCTCGCCCTCGATGTCCTCGGCGATGATGAGCAGCGAGCGGCCCGACTTCATGACCTGGTCGAGGACCGGGAGCAGGTCCTTGACGTTCGAGATCTTCGACTCGACGATCAGGACGTACGGGTCCTCGAGGACGGCCTCCTGGCGCTCCGGGTCCGTCTCGAAGTAGCGCGCGAGGAAGCCCTTGTCGAAGCGCATGCCCTCGGTGAGCTCGAGCTCCAGGCCGAAGGAGTTGGACTCCTCGACCGTGATGACGCCTTCCTTGCCGACCTTGTCGAGGGCCTCGGCGATGAGCTCGCCGATGGCCGGGTCGCCGGCGGAGATCGCGGCGGTGGCGGCGATCTGCTCCTTGGTCTCGACGTCGACGGCAGCGTTGAGCAGCTGCTCGGTGACGGCCTCGACGGCCTTCTCGATGCCGCGCTTGACGGCGATCGGGTTGGCGCCGGCGGCGACGACGCGCAGGCCCTCGCGCACGAGCGCCTGGGCGAGCACGGTGGCGGTGGTGGTGCCGTCACCCGCGACGTCGTCGGTCTTCTTGGCGACCTCCTTGACGAGCTCCGCACCGATCTTCTCGTACGGGTCCTCGAGCTCGATCTCCTTGGCGATGGAGACACCGTCGTTGGTGATCGTGGGGGCGCCCCACTTCTTGTCGAGGACGACGTTGCGGCCCTTGGGGCCGAGCGTGACCTTGACGGTGTCGGCGAGCTGGTTGAGCCCGCGCTCCATGCTTCGACGAGCGACCTCGTCGAACGCGATGATCTTGGCCATGGGGACTGATCCTCCGCTGTGGCGTGTCGGTGGTCGGCCGGTGCCCGCGACGGACGACCCACCCTCGCGACGTTCACATCACGCGCGCTGACGAGCCTCACCGTACGACCGAGTTTGCTCACTCCGCTGTCACTCGACAGGCGAGAGTGCTAACCCATTATTGGCACTCTCCCCCGAGAGTGCAAGACGTTCGCCGAGGGCGCACGAGCGCCGCCGTGGCCCCCGTGGCGCCCCGTGGCGCCCCACCTGCATGACGAAGGCCGGCACCCGGCGCATCGCTGCGTCATCGGGCACCGGCCTTCGCGGAGACCGCGTCAGCTCACAGGGGGCGGACCTGCTCGGCCTGCGGTCCCTTCTGCCCCTGCCCGACCTCGAACTCCACGCGCTGCCCCTCGTCGAGGGTGCGGTAGCCGTCGGTCTGGATCGAGCTGAAATGCACGAACAGGTCCTGCCCGCCCGTCTCAGGGGTGATGAAGCCGAACCCCTTCTCGGCGTTGAACCACTTCACGGTTCCCTGGGCCATGTCGTTCTCCTCGTCGTCCTGATCCGCCGCGCAGGTGCGCAGCGCCGGTCAGGAGACTAGTGGTGCAGGTCACGCCAGGGAAAGCCCGTTGTCCGGTATGTCCCGATCTGCGTCCGACGAACGCCCCGACGGCCCGTTCGGCGTCAGCCCACGGGCTCCTTGAGGACGACCCAGACCGCGTCGGTGGCGTGGTTGGTCACGTCGTCCGACTCCTGGACGTTCGCGGCGTCGACGCCCAGCGCCTCCGCGACGGCGGTCGCGGTGTCGGCGCGGTCGGCGCCGTAGAGCACGGTGGTGGCGTCGTAGACGCCCGTGAGGCCCTCGCCGGCGTCGTCGGCGCCGACGTCGGTGAACCCGGCCTCGCCGAGCGCCGTCTGGCCCGCCCCGGCCTGACCGGCGGCTCCGTCGCCGTCGATGTCGTTCCAGACGACCACCCGGGCGGCGAGGTTGGCGGCCGAGGCGTCGCCCGGCATCTCCGCGGGCTCCTCGGAGGGCTCCTCCTCCGCGGGGTCGGCCTCGCCCTCGCCGTCACCGGCGTCGGCGGACTCGCCCTCGGCGGGCTCCTCGGCGGTGTCGCCCTCGGCGGTGTCGCCCTCGGCGGAGCCGTCCGTGCCGGCCGACTGCTCGGACGCGACCGGCGGGTTGGTCGTGCCGCTGTCGTCGTTCGACAGGAAGGACACGATGCCCACGGCCAGACCGGCGAACACCACCGCGACCAGCAGGAACGGCCAGACCGAGCTCCAGCCGCTGCGCGGCTCCCGGTGGACACCGACCGGCGCCCCCTCCGGTCCGCGGACGTCGAACTCGTCGGGCGGGTACGGGTACTGGCTCTTGGTCACGCCGGACAGGGTAACGGTTTGCTCCCCGATGGCCTACCACCCAGCGGGGGGAATCGCGTCACGGGCCGGTCAGCCCTGGGTGCCGTCGAGCCGGCGTGCCGTCCGTGCCCGCTGGCGCGTGGCCCGCATGCGGCGCAGCCGCTTGACGAGCATCGGGTCGTGCTCCAGCGCCTCCGGCGTGTCGATGAGGGCGTTGAGCACCTGGTAGTACCGCGTCGCCGACAGGTCGAACAGCTCCCGGACCGCCTGCTCCTTCGAGCCGGCGTACTTCCACCACTGCTTCTCGAAGGCGAGGATCTCGCGGTCGCGGTCGGACAGTGCGGTCTCGGCGTCCGACGACGGTGCGTGCGCCGGGACGTCGACCTCCTGGACCAGCATCTCGCTCATAGCGCCCCAGTATGGGGCACTTGGGACGCAGATCCGGGCACCCTGCACCGCGTTTCGCGTCCGCGGGTGCGCTAGCGTCGACGGCGTGGAGACGACGACGCCGCAGCCCGCCGCCGCACCTGCCCTGACCAAGGTGATGGCGCCCGACTGGGCGGCCGCCCTCGCGCACGTCGAGCCCCAGATCCACGCGATGGGCGACTTCCTGCGCGCCGAGGTCGCCGCGGGACGCACCTACCTGCCGGCCCCGGGCGACGTGTTCGCCGCGTTCCGCCGCCCCATGGCCGACGTCCGCGTCCTCGTCGTCGGCCAGGACCCCTACCCGACCCCCGGGCACCCCATGGGCCTGTCGTTCTCGGTGCAGCCGCACGTGCGCCCGGTCCCGAAGTCGCTGGCGAACATCTACCGAGAGCTCGCGGACGACGTCGGCGCCCCGACGCCGTCGTCGGGCGACCTCAGCCCGTGGGCCGACCAGGGCGTGATGCTGCTCAACCGGGTGCTCACGGTGCGCCCCGGCGAGGCGGCGTCGCACCGGGGCAAGGGCTGGGAGGCGGTCACCGAGGCGGCGATCAAGGCGCTGGTGGACCGCGGCGGCCCGCTGGTCGCGATCCTCTGGGGCAGGGACGCCGCCTCCCTCAAGCCGTGGCTCGGCGCCACGGCGGTGGTCGAGTCGGCGCACCCCAGCCCGCTGGCCGCGTACCGCGGGTTCTTCGGGTCGCGGCCGTTCTCCCGGGTCGACGCGCTCCTGCAGGAGCAGGGCGCCGCGCCCGTGGACTGGCGCCTGCCCTGAGCAACAGGTGCAGAATGACGAGGTGACCGCTCCTCACCCCGCACCCCGCTGGACCCGGTACGTCGCCGTCGGAGACTCGTTCTCCGAGGGCCTGTGGGACCCGTACCCGCACGCCGACGGCTCCCCCGCGCCCGCCGGCACGGCGTCGGACGCCGTGCTGCGCGGCTGGACCGACCGCCTCGCCGACTCCCTGTCCGCGCGGCGGGGCGACGGCGAGCTCGAGTACGCGAACCTCGCGATCCGTGGCAAGAAGCTCGCCCAGATCGTCGACGAGCAGCTGGACGTGGCCCTCGCGATGGAACCGGACCTGGTCTCGCTGATCGGCGGCGGCAACGACATCCTGCGCCCGCAGGCGGACATCCCGGCGATCACGCGACGCCTCGAGGAGGCCGTCATGCGGATCCGCGCCACCGGGGCGGACGTGCTGATGGCCACCGGGTTCCGCACCGCCGGCGCCCTGAGCTTCACCCAGGGGCGCGTGGGCGTGTACAACGCGAACATCTGGACGATCGCCCGCCGCCACGGCGCCCACGTCCTGGATACGTGGGGCCTGCGCTCGCTGTACGACTGGCGGCTGTGGTCGGACGACCGCATCCACCTCACCGACGAGGGCCACCGCCGCATCGCCCAGGCCGCGCTCGTCGGGCTCGGGCTGGAGCCCGACGACCCCGCGTACGACGAGCCGCTCGAGGCCGCCGCGGCGAAACGGCTCGCCCGGCGGACCCGGGACGACGCCCAGTGGGTGCGCGTGCACGTGGTGCCCTGGATGCAGCGCCGGCTGCGCGGGACGTCGAGCGGGGACGGGCGCGCCGCCAAGTGGGCGACCGCGCAGCCCTGGCCGCCCTCGGAGCGCTGACGCCCGCCACGCTGCCACCGGCCCCGGCCCATCTCACGACGGGGCCGGGCGAAACGTCGAGCCGGTAGCCGAACGACATTGAGGTATGTCAATATAGAAGCATGTCGATACAGCGGGTCCAGGATGGCGTCGGCGGCGAGCCGCGCACCGGCGGTACGGCGCCGAAGATCGTCGTGGTCGGATCGGTGGCCGCGGGCACCTCGGCGGCCGCCAAGGCACGCCGCAACACCGAGTCCGCGCAGATCACGGTGTACGAGCGCGACCAGGACATCTCCTACTCCGGCTGCGGCCTGCCGTACTACGTGGGCGGGGAGGTCGAGACCCTCGACGAGCTGACGCCCCGGGACGCCACCTGGTTCGCGAAGCGGTACAACGTGCAGATCCGCACCGGCCGCGAGGTCGTCGACGTCGACCCCGCGGCGCGCACCGTCGACGTCGTCGAGCTCGCCACCGGCGCGAGGTTCACCGACACCTACGACGAGCTGGTGCTCGCCACCGGCGTGTCCCCGGTCGTCCCGCCCGTACCGGGCACCGACCTCGACGGGGTCTTCGTCCTGCGCACGCCGTCCGACGCCCGGGCCGTGCGGGACCGGATCGAGCTCCACGACGTGCGCGACGCCGTGATCGTCGGAGCCGGGTACATCGGGCTGGAGACGGCCGAACAGCTCGTGGGCCGCGGCCTGGGGGTCACGGTCGTCGAGGCGATGAGCCACGCCATGCCGCGCATGGACCCCGACATGTCCGCCCGGGTCGACGCCGAGCTGCGCGCGCACGGCGTGCAGCTGCTCACCGACACCCGGGTCGTCGCCCTCGAGGGCACGGCCGGGGCGGTGACCGGCGTCGTCGTGCAGGACGACACCGGTGGCACGCCGCGCACCGTTCCCGCCTCGCTGGTCCTGGTCGCCGTGGGGGTGCGGCCCAACCTCGACCTGGCCCGTGCCGCCGGTGTCGAGATCGGACCGACGGGCGCGATCGCCGTCGACCGCCGCCAACGCACGAGCGTGCCGCACGTCTGGGCGGTCGGGGACGTCGCGGAGAGCTTCGACCGCGCCACCGGCGAGCCCGCCTGGGTCCCGCTGGGCTCGACCGCCAACAAGACGGGCCGGATCGCCGGGGACGCGATGACGGGTGGTGACCTCGAGCACCGCGGGATCCTGGGCACGTCGATCGTGCGGGTCTTCGACCTCGCGGTCGCTCAGACCGGGCTGACCGAGGCCCGGGCTCGCGCGGCAGGCCGGGACGTCGTCGTCATGCACAACATCAAGCCGGACCGACCCGCCTACCTGGGCGGTCGGGAGATGATCATCAAGGCGATCGCCGACCGGGACACGGGTCTCCTCCTGGGCGCCCAGGCGATCGGGCCGGCCGGCGTGGACAAGCGCATCGACGTGCTCGCGACCGCGATCTCGTTCGGCGCCCACGCCGAGGACCTCTTCCACCTCGACCTGGCCTACGCCCCCACCTACGCCACCACCAAGGACCCGGTGCACTACACCGGCATGGCGCTCGACAACGCGGTGCGCGGCACCGCGCGCCTCATCACCCCGGAGGAGCTGCAGCACCGGCTGTCCACGGGCGAGGCGATCCAGGTCGTGGACGTGCGGTCGGCGAAGGACCGGGCGAAGTCCTGCGTGGACGGGTCGGTGCACATCCCGCTCGCACAGCTGCGCGAGCGGGCGGGCGAGCTGGACCCGGCCGTCCCGACGGTGACCTACTGCAACAAGGGCGTGAGCGGGAACGCGGCACAGAACGTCCTGCAGGGCATCGGCTTCTCCGACGTGCGCAACCTGTCCGGCGGCAACACCAACTATCAGGCGGCGGCCCGGGCACGGACCGATCGCTGAGCACGGCGCGAGCGCGGCGGAACGGCCGCGAGAGCGGGGGACAACGGGGGAACGATCGATGACGACCGATCGGAAGGTAACATCGCGGAGTGCCCGTTCCTCAGCCCGCGCGCTCCGCGCCCTCCGACCCGCCCTCCGCGGCGGGCGTGCGCGAGGTCCTGAGCAGGGAACGGGCGGAGAGCACGGCGGCGGTCCTGCGGGTGGTGTCGGACCCGACCCGGCTGCAGATCCTCTCCCTGGTGCACACCGCCGACGACGGACGGGTCCGCGTCGTGGACCTGACCCGGGCGCTGGGCCTGCGGCAACCGACCGTGTCGCACCACGTCAAGGTGATGACCGAGGCCGGCGTCCTGACGCGCGAGCCCACGGGTCGCGAGGTCTGGTACGGCATCGAGCCCACCCGCCTCTCCGCGATCGCCGACCTGTTGCGCTGAGCCTGCGCGGCCACCGCCCGCTGCATCGGTCCTGCCCGTGAACGACGGTCACCGCGGGCCCCCCGACGTCGGCCCGGACGGTCTGAGGATGCTGCAGATCGCCACCATGGCGGACCCGGACCGCCTGCGCCTGCTGGCGCTGATCATGACGGATCGCAGCGGAGAACCCTCGGCGGCCCACCTCGCCGGGCCCGCAGCGTCCGCCCCCGACCTCGCCGCCGTGCGCGCGCACCTGGGCTCGATGGCGGAGGCGGGTCTGCTCGCAACACTGCCGGCCGCGGACGGCGAGACCCGGTTCCGCCCGACCCCCGACGCCATCGTCCGGTTCGGAGGGGCCGCCCTCGGCTCGCCCGGTCCGGCGCGGCCCGAGCGGGTCGACCCGGGTGACCACGCTCGGCTGCTGACCCGGATCACGCTCGACCTGGCCGCCGACCATGCCCACGTGCTGGCCCCGGAGACGGTGGCGCGCTTCGTCTCGGACAGCTACGAGCTGCTGGCCTCGCGCGCCACGGTGCGGCGGCACCTGCCGGCGCTCACCGCACGGTTCGCCGCCGACCGGCTCGCCGCGCTCGTCACGTCGACCGGCGCGGGGACCTCGGCCCCGGCCCGCGACGTGCTGTTCGTGTGCGTGCGCAACGCGGGCCGGTCGCAGATCGCCGCCGCCGTGCTGCGGTCGGCGGCAGGCAGCCGGGTCCGGGTCCGCACCGCCGGGTCCGCACCGTCCGCACGCCTCGACCCGATCGTCCGGGCCGAGCTGGACCGCCGCGGCCTGACCGGCCTGACCGAGCTGCCCAGGCCGCTGACCGACGAGGTGGTCCGCGCCTCGGGCGTCGTGGTGACCATGGGGTGCGGCGACGCCTGCCCGGTGCTGCCCGGCCGCCGGTACGTCGACTGGGCGGTGCCCGATCCCTCCGGCAGGCCGGCAGGCGAGGTCGCCCGGATCGTCGACGACATCACCTCACGCGTGCACGACCTGCTCCGCGAGCTTCCGTCCGGGGCGGCCTGACGCCAGCACGTGGGAGTCCAGGCGGTAGCCCAGCCCACGGACCGTGTGGATCGCGCCGGAGACCCCGAAGGGCGCGAGCCGTCGGCGCAGGCGGCTGATGATGCCGACGAGCTTCTCCTCCGGGTCCGCCGACTCGGGCCACATCTGCAGCAGCACGACCCTGGCCACGACGTGGTCGTGGTGCACGGCGAGCTCGAGGAGCACCTCGAACTCGAGCACGCTGAGATCGATGCCCCTGCCGTGCAGGTGGGCGTCGTAGCCCGCGGGCACGAGCTCCAGGGGCCCGACGCGCACCTCCTCGGGGCGGCGCCGGGTGACCTGGACCTGGCGCAGCGCGTCGGTGATGCCGACGGGGTCGTAGGGGATGCGCACGAGGGGCCGGGCGCCGACGAGCACGGCCGGACCGATCAGGTCGACGTCGGCGGAGTCGTCGGCGAGCAGGACCGGCAGGCCGAACTCCTCGTGCACGACCTCGGTGAGCTGGGCCGCCAGGGTGGCACCCAGCCGCGCGGCAAGGACGACGACGTCCGGCCGCTGCGACGCGATGTGGGCGAGGGCTCGCAGGGGATCGGTGAAGACCTCGAGCGCCACGCCGTGCTCGCGCAGCCGTGCGGGGAGGGCGTCGCCCGGCTCGAGCTGCGGGTCGACGAGGACGACCAGCGGCACGTTCATCGGGTACGCAGGCGGACGGGGCTGCGCCGTCCCCGGGGGGCGGGTCAGAGCCATGGTCGTGCCGCCCTCACCCGAACCGCCCGCTGATGTACCCCTCGGTGCGGGAGTCGGCGGGCCGCTCGAAGATCGTCGTCGTCTTGTCGTACTCCACGAGCTCACCGTGCCGCTCGCCGGTCGCGGGGTCGATCGCGGCGGTGAAGAAGGCCGTGCGGTCGGCGACCCGGGCCGCCTGCTGCATGTTGTGGGTGACGATGACGATCGTGTACACGTCGCGCAGCTCGGCCATCAGCTCCTCGATCCGCAGCGTGGCGATCGGGTCGAGCGAGGCGCAGGGCTCGTCCATGAGGATGACGTCGGGCTCGACCGCGATGGTGCGCGCGATGCACAGCCGCTGCTGCTGGCCGCCCGACAGACCGTAGGCGGACTGCTTGAGCTTGTCCTTGACCTCGTCCCACAGTGCGGCCCGGGTGAGCGCCTGCTCGACGTGGGCGTCCATGTCGGGGACCTTCATGCCGGTGACCCGGGGACCGTAGGCGATGTTGTCGTAGATCGACTTGGGGAACGGGTTGGGCTTCTGGAAGACCATCCCGACCCGACGGCGCACCTCGATCGGGTCGACACCCGGGGCGTAGATGTCCTGGTCCCAGTACCTGACCACGCCGTCGACACGGGCCCCGCGGATGAGGTCGTTCATCCGGTTCAGGGAGCGCAGGATCGTCGACTTGCCGCAGCCCGACGGACCGATGAGGGCGGTGATCTCGTTGTGCCCGATCGTCATCGAGACGTCACGCACGGCCTGGTAGCCGTCGTAGAAGACGCTGACGCCGTCCACCTGCATGACGGGGTTCGGGGCGTCCGGGATCTCCCGGTAGCGGGCCTGCTGGTGGGCGAGCTCGGCCTCGATGGCGTCCTGGGCGCCCGCTCGAGGGGTGGTCGCGGCGGCCTGGGTCATGGCGGGTGCCTCCGGGTCGTGCGCCGGCGTGCCGGACGCGGTGGGGTCGTCGGGGTACGGGGTGGGGTCGGGCGTCACTGCGGGTCACCATCGCTTCTGGAAGCGGTTGCGGATGTAGATGGCGGCGCCGTTCATGGCCAGCAGGATCACCATGAGCAGGATCGATGCGGCCGCGGCGAGGGTGTGGAACTCGGCCTGCGGCTGGCTGGTCCAGCTGAAGATCTGGATCGGCATCGTCGTGAACTGGCTCAGCAGGCCGTTGGGGTCGAAGGACAGGAAGACCAGCCCGCCCAGGAGCAGCAGCGGGGCCGCCTCTCCCAGGGCTCGGGACAGGGCGAGGATGGTGCCCGTGGCGATTCCCGGCAGCGCCGCGGGCAGGGTGATGCGCCAGGTGGTCTGCAGCTCGGTGGCGCCGACGGCGAGCGAGCCGTCGCGCAGCTCGCGCGGCACGGCGCGCAGGGCCTCGCGCGTCGAGATGATGATGACCGGCAGGATCAGCATGGCCAGCGCGACGGCGCCGCCGATCACGATGTTCTTCTGCTGCACGCCGAGCGCGGCGAGCATGCCCAGGGTGAGCATGCCGTAGATGATCGCCGGGACCGCGGAGAGGTTGGAGATGTTGACCTCGATGAGTCGGTTCCACCACCGGTCTCGGTTGGCGAACTCTTCCAGGTGCACGGCGGCGGCGACCCCGAGCGGGACGGCGAGCACGGCCGTCGTGCCGATCACCCACAGCGAGCCCAGGATCGCGGGACGGGCGCCGGCCTCCTCCGGGCGCGAGGACGGGTACTCGGTGAACAACCGGGAGTCGAGACGGGGCAGACCGTCGACGAACGTGTAGACCAGGAGCGTCACGAGGGTCGCGAAGGCGACGAGCAGGCTGAGCCACAGGAGCGCGACGAAGACGACCGAGCGTGGCGTGCGTTCCCTGGACCGACCGTCCGTCGCGAGGACGGCACGACGGATCTCGGGCGCGGCGGTCGCCGGCGAGTAGAGGGCCATCAGTACTCCTGTCGGAAGCGGCGGACGAGCTGGATGGCGACGAGGTTGACGATCAGCGTCAGGACGAAGAGCAGCAGCCCGACCGCGAAGAGGGTGTCGTACTCCAGGGAGCCCACACGCGAGTCGCCGAGAGCGGCGTTGGCGATGAACGTCGTCATGGTGGCGCCCTGCTGCAGGGGCGAGCTCACCATCTGCACCATCTGGCCGCCGGCGATCGTGACGATCATGGTCTCGCCGATGGCGCGGGAGATCCCCAGCACGATGGCCGCGACGATGCCGGAGAACGCGGCCGGGACCACGACGCGCAGCGAGGTCTGCATCCGGTTGGCCCCGAGGGCCGCCGACCCCTGCCGCAGCGACTGCGGGACGGCTGACATCGCGTCCTCGGACAGCGAGGCGACCGTGGGGATGATCATCACACCCATCACGGCCCCCGCCGAGAGGATCGAGAAGGGCCCCACGTCGAGCTTGAGGAACCCCTGCAGCACGACCGGCGCGAACCAGGTCAGGGCGAAGAAGCCGAACACCACCGTCGGGATCCCGGCGAGGAGCTCCAGGATCGGCTTGAGCGTGCGCCGCACCCGCTCCGGGGCGTACTCGGACAGGTAGATCGCCGCACCGAGGCCGAACGGGACGGCCACGCTGATGGCGATCAGCGTGGTCCACGCGGTGGCGGTCACCAGCGGGAGCACGCCGTAGGAGGCGTCCGCGAACCGCGGCGTCCAGCGCGTGCCGGTGAGGAACTCGCCGAGCGGGACCTGCGCGAAGAACGCCAGCGCCGGCTCCAGGAGCGCGATCACGATCCCGACCGTGATGGCCACGCTCAGGAACGCCGCGGCCCGCAGGACCGCGCGCACCATCGTCTCGCCCCGGCGGGACCCCGAGCGCAGGATCCCCGCCCCGGTGGGCCGGCCGGGCATGGTCGCCCGACCGGCCGTCGTCGAAACCGAGCTCATCGTCAGCCCTTCAGGCTGTCCAGCTCGGCGCGGGCGGTGGCCGCCTGCTCATCGGTCAGCGAGATGAACAGCGCCTCGGCGGCGACGTCCTCCTCGCTCTCCAGGTAGAAGTCGACGAAGCTCTGCAACGCCTCGTTGTCCTGGTACTTGGCGTTGTTGACGTAGATGAACAGCGGTCGTCCCAGGGGGGTGTACGAGCCGTCCTGCACCGACTCCGAGGACGGCGTCACGCAGCCTTCCCCGCCGTCGACGTCCACGAGCTTCACCAGGTCGCTGTTCTCCTCCGCGTACGACAGGCCGAAGTAGCCCAGCGCACCCGAGGAGCCCGAGACACCCTGCACGGTGACGTTGTCGTCCTCGGACGGGGTGTAGTCCGCGCGGGTCGCGCCCTCCTCACCGTTGATCGCGTCGGTGAAGTAGTCGAACGTGCCCGAGTCGGTGCCCGCCCCGTACAGGTCGAGCGGCTCGTCCGGGAACGACGGGTCGACCTGGTTCCAGCTGGTGACCTCGCCCTCGGACTCGGGCGCCCAGATCGTCTTGAGCTGCTCCACGCTGAGGCACTGGGCCCAGTCGTTCTCCGGGTTCACCACCACCGAGAGGCCGTCGTTCGCGATGACGATCTCGGTGTACTCGACGCCGGCCTCCTCGCAGGCCGCGATCTCCTCGTCGTGGATCGGACGCGAGGCGTCGGAGATGTCGGTCTCCCCGGCGCAGAACGACTTGAACCCGCCCCCGGTGCCCGACGTGGCCACGGTGACGTTCACCCCCGGCTCGACGTCCCGGTACAGCGTCGCCGCGGCGGACGTCAGCGGTGCCACCGTGGAGGAACCGTCGACCGCGATCGACCCGCTCAGCCCGTCGCCGGACTCGCCGGCACCGGTCGCGGCCTCTTGACCGCCACCACAGGCGGCCAGGGCTGCCACCACGCCGGCCGTGCCGACCAGAGCCGCGGCCCGGTTGAGGTACTTGTGCACGTGTTTGATCCCGTCTGCTGTGCAGGCGGGACTGTTCCCGCCCGGTTTCCTGTCGGACGAGATACATAGAACGCGGTCTATGAAAACGGGAGATGAACGGTGGCTGACCTCACGGTGGAGAATCGATCACGATCTATGTATCGCACGCGAGCAGCGGTGCGGCGAACGGCCCGCCGATCCACGTCTCCGCAGACCGACGGGCCGTTCGGTGGAGCCGCCTGTCGGGTTCGAACCGACGACCTTCCGTTTACAAGACGGGAGCTCTACCAGCTGAGCTAAGGCGGCGAGGCGGGGACCATCGTACCGAGACGACGGTCCCCGCCGGACGTCACTCGGCCGCAGGCTCCTCGGAGGCCTCGGCCGACGGGTCCTCGGACGGCTCGGCGGCCGCGTCGCCACCCTGCACCGCGGCCAGGAGCGCGCCCGGCTGGTTCCAGCTCTCGAACCGCGTCCCGTCGACCATCACGGTCGGCGTGCCGAAGCCGCCGTTGGCGTTGGCGAGGTCGGGGTTCGCCGACGCGTCCAGGGTCAGGGAGTACGCGTACTGGCCGAACGTGGAGCGAGCGGTGCCGTCGGCGATCCCCGCGGCGACGTCGGCGGGCACGCCCGCACCCTCGGCGACGGCGGCGAGCTCGTCGTCGTCCATGCCCTCGGTGTTCTCGTCGGGCTGGTTCGCGAAGAGCGCGTTGTGGAACGCGAAGAACTGCTCGGGGGCCCGGTCGGCCACCCAGTACGCCGCGGCCGCGGAACGCGTCGAGTACTCCGCACCGTTCGAGGCGCGGTCCAGGATCGACACGGGGTGGAGCACCACGGTGGCCTCACCGCCGCTGGCCATCGCCTCGACGTCGGCCGCGTTGATGTCCTCGAACTGGCCGCACACCGGGCACATGTAGTCGACGTAGATGTCGACCACCGGGGCGCCGTCGTTCTCGCCGCCCGCCACCAGGTCGGAGCCGATCGGGATGCCGCCCGTCTCCAGCGCCGTCGAGGGCACCGTGGCGACCTCGGCGAGCGGGATGTCCTCCACGTTCTTCTTGCCGGCCTCACCGATCAGGATCACCGCGGCGACGGCCACCAGCGCCACGATGGCGGCAGCGAGCGCACCGAAGACGATGAAGCGGCTGCGTCGTTCCTTCTTGGCCTGCTGCTGCTGGAGCGCGAGCGCCTGGGCGCGCGCGGCCTCACGGCGCTCGGTCTTGTTCTGCTGGGACATCTCGGTGGCGGTCCTTCGGGTCGGTGGCACGGTCGGGGAACGTCGGCGTCAGCCTACCGAGCGGGCGCCGACGACGGTGCAGCGGTGCGTGCGCGCACCGTAACGGCACCTCCTGGGAGAACCCTGGGAATCGCGCGAGCGTCCGGTGCTCAGAAGAACGACGGCGGACCGTCCATCGGCCACCACTGCACCTGGTAGGGCTCGGTGACGATCTGGCCGAACAGGATCCACGCGCCGACCAGGCAGACGACGACCACGACCGCGCCACCGACGAGGCCCGGGGCGAGCGTGTCCAGGATGCGTCGCGCGCCCTCGCGCGCCGTCGAGCCGGCCGGCCCGAACCAGGTGGCGAGCACGGCCGCCACCATCGCCCCGGCGAGCACGATCCCGAACAGCGACGGGTCGTTGCGCCCCCCGACCGAGCGGGACTCGATGTCCGTCAGCGGCATGACGATCCAGTTGCCGTCCCCGAACAGCCAGTAGCCGGCCATCATCGCCAGGAGGCCGACGCACCCGCCCACCAGGGCGGCGGGGATGATCCCCAGCGCACCGACGACGGCGTGGTACGGGAGCAGCAGCGTCGCGACCAGCCCGTCCGAGCCGCGCACGCCCTTGTCCTGGCGCCGCTCCTCGAACCGGCGCCCCGCGACCCCGACGATCCGGCAGAGCACCGTGACGCCGCAGAACACCCCGAACGCCACCAGGGGGTACACCGCCGCGAGCACCACGAAGGGCACACCGAGCGCCAGCACCGTGCCCCAGCGACGCCGGTACACGGGAGGCGTGTAGGGCCCGGCTGGCACCGCGGCTTCGGTCTCGCGCAGGTCCGACGACGCCGGTGACGCCTCGGCGATCTCGTCGTACGTCTGGTAGCGCTGGGGCCCGACGGGCACGGACTGCGTCGACCCGTCCTGCGCGAGGGCGCGCTCCCGGTCGACCGCGGTCATCGGCGCCGTGACGTCCGGGGGCGGCGTCGACGGCGGCACCGACGGCGGCACCGAGGGCGGCGCGTCGGCGGAGCCGTCGGCCACGGGCAGGGTCGCGACCACCTGGGTCGCCCCGACCGCCGCGCCGGGCGGGACGTCGTGCTCCCCGTGCTCGCCGGCAGGCGTCGCGTCGCCCGCGCTGAGGTCGTCCGCGGTGCCGTCGGCCGACGACGCGGCGTACCCGGCACCGGCGACCGCCGCGGTGGCCGCCCCGGCGGCCACGACGATCCGCTGCGTGGCGTGCGGGTCGGTGGGCGCCCCGACGACCTCGGTCCCGCCGTCGTCGATGTCCCGCCGGATCGCCCGGACCACCTCGGTGGGACCCCAGCGTCGGGCCGGGTCCGACTGGAGGGCGCCCGCGAGCGCCTGCGCCGTGCGGTGCGGTACGCCGACGAGGTCGGCGCGCCCCTCGCGGGAGCGCCGGAGCACCAGGTCGGTGGGCCGGACGCCGAAGGGCGAGCGTCCGGTGGCCGCGAAGGCGAGCAGGGCCGCCCAGCTCCACCAGTCGGTCTCGGGGACGGGGTCGGCGCCGTCGAGGAGCTCGGGGGCGATGTACCCGGGAGTCCCCATGACGAACCCGCTCATGGTGGCGCGGGCGTCTCCGGGGCTCTGGGCGATGCCGAAGTCGATGAGCGACGGGCCGTCGCCGGTGACCATGACGTTGGAGGGCTTGAGGTCGCGGTGGACGACGCCGGAGGCGTGGACCGACTCGAGCGCGTCGGCGAGCTGGTCGGCCAGCGAGTAGAGGTCGGCGAGGTCCAGCGGTCCGCGGGCGTCGACCTCCTCCTCGAGGGTGAGCCCGTCGACCAGCTCGGTGACGACGAACGCCTGCGCGCCCTCGAACTCCGCGTCCAGGACCTGCGCGACGGCGGGGTGGCGCAGGCGCTGCAGGGCGGCGACCTCGCGGCGCAGGCGCTGCCGGCCGGCGGGGTTGGCGTCGATGTGGGCGTGCAGCACCTTCAGGGCCACGCGTTGCCCGCCGCCGTCGACGGCCTCGTAGACCGCGCCCATCGCGCCGCGGCCGAGCACGGACACCACGGAGTAGCCGCCGACGTCGGTCCCGGGGGCGAGCGCACCGTCGGCGCCCCCGACCCGGACCGTGGAGGTCAGCACCTGTGCGTCGTCCCCCGTACCCATGGCCCACACCGTAGCGCCACGCCCGTCACGGCGCGTCCTGACGCGCCCCTGGGTAAGGTGCGAACCGGGCGTGCTCGAGTCAGGCGGCCGTCGTCCACTATCTGGGGAGTGTGCACCTTTGTCAGGTCAGGATTCGTCCAACGCGGGCTACGACCTCGTCGTCGTCGCCAACCGGCTGCCGGTCGACTTCTCGGTCGGCTCGGACGGCGAGGTGGAATGGCAGCGGTCCCCCGGCGGTCTGGTCAGTGCGCTCGAGCCGGTGATGAAGGAGGCCGACGGCGCCTGGGTGGGCTGGTCGGGCGCTCCTGACCTCGCCCACGAGCCCTTCGAGGCCGACGGCATGCTGCTGGTCCCGGTGACGCTCTCGGCGGGCGAGATCGAGCGGTACTACGAGGGCTTCTCGAACGACACGCTGTGGCCGCTCTACCACGACGTCATCGCCCCGCCCACCTACCACCGGCAGTGGTTCGACTCCTACCGCAAGGTCAACCAGCGGTTCGCCGAGGCGGCGGCGGCGCAGGCGGCGCAGGGCGCCGTGGTGTGGGTGCACGACTACCAGCTCCAGCTCGTGCCGAAGATGCTGCGCGAGCTGCGCCCGGACCTGCGCATCGGCTTCTTCGACCACATCCCCTTCCCGGCGGTCGAGCTCTTCCAGCAGCTCCCCTGGCGTCACAGCATCGTCGAGGGCCTCCTGGGCGCGGACCTGGTCGGGTTCCAGCGCGGCGGGGACGCCTCGAACTTCCTGCGGTCGGTGCGTCGTCTGACGGAGCACACGACGCGCGGCTCGATGGTGACGATCAAGAACGACGACGGCACGCCGGGGCGCAGCGTCCGCGCGGCCGCGTTCCCCATCTCGATCGACACGGCCTTCTTCGACGAGCTGGCGCGCAGCCCCGAGGTGCAGGCCCGCGCCAAGGAGGTCCGCGAGGACCTGGGCGACCCGGAGATCGTCATGCTGGGCGTCGACCGCCTGGACTACACCAAGGGGATCCGCCACCGCATCAAGGCGTACGGCGAGCTCCTGCAGGACGGCCGCATCGACCCCGCCACGGCCACGCTGGTGCAGGTGGCCAGCCCGTCGCGGGAGAACGTCGGCGCCTACCAGGAGCTGCGCGAGCACGTCGAGGTGCTGGTGGGGCGCATCAACGGCGAGTACGGCGAGATCGGCCACTCCGCCATCCACTACCTGCACCACTCCTACCCGCCGGCAGAGATGGCGGCGCTGTACCTGGCGGCCGACGTCATGCTGGTCACGTCGCTGCGCGACGGCATGAACCTGGTGGCCAAGGAGTACATCGCGGCGCGGTCGGACCTGGGGGGCGTGCTGGTGCTCAGCGAGTTCACCGGGGCCGCCGACGAGCTCGCGCCCGGGCCGCTGCTGTGCAACCCGCACGACATCGACGGCATGAAGGACATCATCGCCCGTGCCGCCGAGATGTCGTCGGTGGAGAAGCGGCGGCGCATGCGCAACCTGCGCCGCAAGGTCATGTCCGACGACGTCGCCAAGTGGTCGAAGTCGTTCCTGGGCGTGCTGACCGCGATGCCCGCGCGAGACATCTATGTCTGAGCCCGGCCCCGCTCCCGACGACGCGCTCGACGGCGCTCTCGAGGACGCGCTGTCGGCCTTCTGCGCCGACGACGGCGCCGCCCTGCTCGTCGCGCTCGACTTCGACGGCGTCCTCGCCCCGCTGGTGGACGACCCGACGGCCTCGCGCATGCTGCCCGCCACCCGGCGCGCCGTGGACCGCCTGGGCGCGCTCGCCCACGACGACGGGGCCGCCGCGGGGCGGGCCCGCCTCGCGTTCGTCTCGGGCCGCGACCTCGCCGACCTCGGCGCCCGGGCCGATCCCCCCGTCGGGGCGTACGTGGTGGGCAGCCACGGCGCCGAGACGGGGCACGCCACGGCGGACGGCTGCGACACCGTCCCGCTGGAGCTGACGGCCGAGCAGGGCGCGGCGCTGGCCGGGCTGACCGCGGCGCTGGACGCCGTCGTCGTCGGCCGCGACGGCGCGTGGGTGCAGCGCAAGCCGAGCGCCGCCGTCCTGCACACCCGGCAGGCCGGGCCGGTGGACTCCGCGGCGGCGATCGCCGGGGCCGACGCCGCGGCCGAGCACTACGGTCTGGACGCCCTGCACGGCAAGGACGTGGTGGAGGTCGCCGTGCTGCACACGTCCAAGGGCGAGGCGCTGCGGCGCCTGCGCGACGTCGTCGCCGACGAGCTGGGAGCCACGGCCGTGCGCGTGCTCTACGCCGGCGACGACACCACCGACGAGCGCGCGTTCGCCGTGCTCGGCGAGGGCGACCTGTCGCTCAAGGTGGGCAGCGGCGACACCCTCGCGGGCCACCGCGTGCCCGGCCCGGAGCACGTCGCCCTCGTCGTCGACCGCGTGGCGGACGCCCTGACGCCGACGGCGTGAGACCGCGCCCGGCGGCTGACCTGGGCGATGACGTGATCGACATCACGGCCATGTACTATCGACCAGCGCCGTGCACCGGGACGAACCGGGGCGGGCGCACCCAACAGAACGCGGACAACAGAATGTGTCGCCGCTGACACGCCAGTCGTGAAGCTGCACACCCGACCACAACGGATCGTCCGGCACGTACCTGCCGGTGGAGGGAAACATCATGGCATCGGTTACTTTCGACCACGCGACGCGCGTCTACCCGGGCACGGAGCGCCCGGCCGTGGACCAGCTCAACCTGCAGGTCGAGGACGGCGAGTTCCTCGTCCTCGTCGGCCCCTCGGGCTGCGGCAAGTCCACCTCGCTGCGCATGCTCGCCGGCCTGGAGGACGTCAACGGCGGCAGCATCTACATCGGCGACCGCGACGTCACGGACGTCCAGCCGAAGGACCGCGACATCGCGATGGTCTTCCAGAACTACGCGCTGTACCCGCACATGTCCGTCGCGGACAACATGGGCTTCGCGCTGAAGATCGCCGGCACGCCGAAGGCGGAGATCCGCCAGCGCGTCGAGGAGGCCGCGAAGATCCTCGACCTCACCGCCTACCTCGACCGCAAGCCGAAGGCCCTCTCCGGTGGCCAGCGCCAGCGTGTCGCCATGGGCCGCGCGATCGTGCGCCAGCCGCAGGTGTTCCTCATGGACGAGCCGCTGTCGAACCTCGACGCCAAGCTCCGCGTCCAGACCCGTACGCAGATCGCCTCGCTCCAGCGCCGTCTCGGTGTCACCACCGTGTACGTCACGCACGACCAGACCGAGGCCCTCACCATGGGTGACCGCATCGCGGTCCTCAAGGACGGTCTGCTCCAGCAGGTCGGCACCCCGCGCGAGATGTACGACACCCCGGCGAACACCTTCGTCGCGGGCTTCATCGGCTCCCCGGCCATGAACCTCGGCACGTTCGACGTCCGCGACGGCCGTGCCGTCGTCGGTCACGGCGGCGTCCCGCTCGAGCGCGAGGTCGTCGGCCAGCTCACGGACGCCGACGGCGGTCGCATCACGGTCGGCTTCCGTCCCGAGGCGCTCGACGTCGTCCCCGCCGGCACGGCCGAGGCCCTGCAGGTCGAGGTCAACCTCGTCGAGGAGCTCGGCTCCGACGCGTTCGTCTACGGCTCGCTCAAGACGGACGGCGCCACCGGCGACCTCCACTCGGGCTCGTCCGACCAGGTCATCGTGCGGATCAACCCGCGCGACGTCCCGATGAAGGGTGACACGGTCCACGTCACCATCAAGCCCGGCCAGGCGCACGTCTTCTCGGCCGCCACGGGCAACCGCCTCTGAGCATCACGCCACCGGAACGACGGGGCGGGTCCGGCTTCGGCCGGGCCCGCCCCGTCGGCGTCTAGGCTGGCACCACCCTTTCGTCGTGGGCACAAGACCGGCCCGGCGCCCGTGCGTCGTCGATCCCGTGCCCACAGCACCGACAGCTCAGGAGACGTGCGTGGAGCAGCTGCAGATCACCTCGGCGACGCCGGACTCGGCGCTCCTCGACCTGCCGTGGCGCCAACCGCTCGCCCAGTGGCCGGCCGACGTCCTCGCCGCCCTCCCCCGCGGCATCTCCCGGCACGTCGTGCGCTTCGTCCGCCTCGACGGCCGGGTGCTCGCCATCAAGGAGATCAGCGAGGCGATCGCGTTCCGCGAGTACGCGATGCTGCGCCAGCTCCGCAAGCTGGACATCCCGTCGGTGAAGCCGATCGGTGTCGTCACCGGGCGCCGGGCCGACGACGGCAGGCCGCTGGAGGCGGCGCTCGTCACCGAGCACCTCGCCTTCTCCCTGCCGTACCGCTCGGTCTACAGCCAGTGGCTGCGCGACGAGACCGCCAACCGGCTCATCGACGCCCTGGCCGTGCTGCTCGTGCGCCTCCACCTCGTCGGGTTCTTCTGGGGCGACGTGTCGCTGTCGAACACGCTGTTCCGGCGTGACGCCGAGCAGTTCGCCGCCTACCTCGTCGACGCCGAGACCGGCGCCCTGCACCGCGAGCTCACGCGCGGCCAGCGCGAGTACGACGTCGACCTGGCCCGCACCAACATCATCGGCGAGCTCATGGACCTGGCGGCCGGCGAGCTGCTCGACGCCGAGATCGACGAGATCTCCGTCGGCAACTCCCTCGTGGAGCGGTACGGCGAGCTGTGGGAGGCGCTCACCGGCGTCGAGGCGTTCCACGCCGACGAGCGCTGGCGCGTCGCGGCACGCATCGAGCGGCTCAACGAGCTCGGCTTCGACGTCGGCGAGCTGTCCATCACCACCGACATCGACGGCACCACCGTGCAGATCCAGCCGCAGGTGGTCGACGCCGGGCACCACTCGCGGCGCCTTTCGCGGCTGACGGGCCTCGACGTCCAGGACAACCAGGCCCGCCGCCTGCTCAACGACCTCGACTCGTTCCAGGCCGCCACGGACCGGCAGGAGGACGACGAGCAGATCGTCGCCCAGGACTGGGTGCAGAACGTGTTCCAGCCGACCGTCCGCGCCGTGCCGCGCGAGCTGCGGCGCAAGCTGGAGCCGGCGCAGCTGTACCACGAGATCCTCGACCACCGGTGGTACATCTCCGAGCAGGCCCAGCGGGACGTGCCCCTGCCGGAGACCGTCGCCTCCTACGTCGAGAACGTGCTCCAGCACCGGCCCGACGAGAAGGCGATCCTGGGCCTCGCCCCCGGGGACGAGCCTGCCGAGGGGCCCGAGTCGGACTACTTCCACTACGCGGCGGCCGACCCCGACGACGAGGACGAGGACGACGAGGTGCCCGAGCCCTTCCCCGGCACCGCGCGGTAGCACGCCACCTCGCCGGCTACCGCGGCGGGTGGGTGCTACCTCGCCGGGTGCGTGCTACCTCGGCGTCAGGACTCGGCAGCCGGCGCCGCGGCAGCGCGCGTCTGGGCGATCTCGTAGAGCGTGATCCCCGCGGCGACACCGGCGTTCAGCGACTCGACGTCCGAGGAGATCGGGATGGACGCGACGGCGTCGCACGTCTCGCGCACGAGCCGCGACAGCCCCTTGCCCTCGGAGCCGACGACGATCACCAGCGGGTCGCCCGCGAACGCCAGGTCACGGACCGTCGCGTCCCCGCCCGCGTCGAGACCGACGACGAACACGCCGGACTTCTTCAGCTCGGTCAGGGTGCGGGCCAGGTTCGTCACCTTCGCCACGGGCACGCGGGCGGCCGCACCGGCGGACACCTTCCACGCCGACGCCGTCAACGACGCCGAGCGGCGCGACGGCACGATCACGCCGTGCGCACCGAACGCCCCGGCGGAGCGCAGCACGGCCCCCAGGTTGCGAGGGTCCGTGACGGAGTCGAGCGCCACGACGAGCGGCGGCACGCCAGCGTCGGCCGCGGCGTCGAGGAGGTCGTCCACCTCGGCGTACTCGTACGGCGGCACCTCCATCGCGACGCCCTGGTGCACCGCGCCCTCGGTGAGCTGGTCGAGCGCCCCGCGCGAGGACTCCAGCAGCCGGGCGCCCCGGATCGAGGCGAGCTCGAGGATCTCGCGGGTGCGGTCGTCGTGGTCGATGCGCTCGGCCATGTGCACGGCGGTCACCGGCACCTCGGCACGCAGCGCCTCGACGACGGCGTTTCGTCCCGCCACGACCTCGGCGCCCCCGGTCGCCTTGCGGGTGCCCCGTGCCACGCCCTTGCGGGCGTCGGTCGCGTCGCGGCCCGCCGCACGCTTCTCGGCGGCGACCTTCTTCTTGTACGCCGGGTGGTAGGTGCGGTCCTCGGCCTTCGGCGTCGGGCCCTTGCCCTGCAGCGCCTTGCGGCTGTGCCCGCCCGTGCCGACCTGCGCGCCCTTCTTGCTGCCGGCGGTGCGCTTGGCGCCACGTCGCTGCGAGTTGCCTGCCATGGTCAGTCCCCCTTCGAGTCGGCCAGCGCCCAGCGGGCGCCGTCCGGTGAGTCCTGCACGACGACGCCGGCGGCGGCCAGGCGGTCGCGGATCGCGTCGCTCGCGGCCCAGTCCTTCGCCGCCCGGGCGGCCGCCCGGGCGTCGAGCTCGGCGCGGACGACGGCGTCCAGCGCGTCGGCGACGCGCGTGTCGGTCGTGGTGGTCCAGTGCGGGTCGCCCGGGTCGAGCCCGAGCACGTCGAGCATCCCGCGCAGCACGACGAGCGCGCTGCGCGCCGCCGTGTCGTCGCCGGCCGCGAGGGCGGAGTTCCCGGCGCGCAGCGTCTCGTGCAGGACGGCGAGCGCGGCGGGGACGTTGAGGTCGTCGTCCATCGCCGCGACGAACGCGGCCGGGAGCTCGGCGCCGGCGACCTCGCTGCGGTCGACGACGCCGACCCGCTCGGAGGCCCGGGACACGAACCCGCTCAGCCGGTCCCACGTGGCGCTGGCCTCGGCGAGCGTCTCCGGGCCCCACTCCAGCATGGAGCGGTACTGCACGGCGGCGAGCGCGTAGCGCACCACGACGGCCGGCGTCTGGTCGAGGAGCTCGTCCATGAGCAGCCCGTTGCCGAGCGACTTGCTCATCTTGACGCCCTGCTGCGTCACCCAGGCGGAGTGCATCCACCGGTCGGCGAACCCGTAGCCGGCGGCGCGCGACTGCGCCTGCTCGTTCTCGTGGTGCGGGAAGCGCAGGTCGAGCCCGCCGCCGTGGATGTCGAACGCCTCGCCCAGGTAGCGGTGCGCCATCGCGGAGCACTCCAGGTGCCAGCCCGGCCGGCCGCGGCCGAACGGCGTCTCCCAGGCGGCCGTGGCGGGCTCGCCGGGGCGCGGCGCCTTCCACAGCGCGAAGTCGTGCGGGTCTCGCTTGACCGAACCGGCGCCGTCGTCCCCGGGCTCGGGGTTGAGGTCCTCGAGCCGCTGACGGGTGAGCGCGCCGTACTGCGGCCAGGACCGGACGTCGAACCACACGTTGCCGCCGCCGGTGGAGTAGGCGTGGCCCCGCTCGACGAGGCGCTCCATGAGCTCGATCATCTGCGGCATGTTCTGGGTGGCGCGCGGCTCGTACGTCGCGGGCAGCACCCCGAGCGCGTCGTAGGCGGCGGTGAAGGCCCGCTCGTAGATGGCGGCGTGCGCCCACCAGGGACGACCGGCGTCGGCGGCCTTGGCGAGGATCTTGTCGTCGACGTCGGTGATGTTGCGGATCAGCGTGACGTCGACGCCCTGGCGCGTGAGCCAGCGGCGCAGCACGTCGAACGCGACGGCGGGCCGCAGGTGCCCCACGTGGGGTGCCGACTGGACGGTCGCGCCGCACAGGTAGATGCCGACCTTGCCGGGTTCCCGAGGGACGAGCTCGCGCACGGAGCGCGTGGCGGTGTCGTAGAGATGCAAGGTCACCGGTCAAGGGTACCGGCCGAACGCCCGGCGGAACCCGCCGTGACCGGCGTCTCAGCCGAAGCAGCGCCCCTCGCCGCGGTACGTCGGCACCGTCTCGACGATCTGCTCGCCACGGACCAGGTGGACGACGTCGAACCGTTCCATGAGCTCGCCGGCCTTGGCGTGCCGGAACCACACCCGGTCGCCGATCCGCAGGGGGCGTGCGCGACGGCCCCGGCGCAGCACCGTCTGCACCTCGCCGGCCGCCTCGCGGCGCGTGAGCGACCACCCGGGGGCCACCACCCGGGGCAGCCGCGACGGACCGGCCGGGCCGGAGGCGACGTACCCGCCGCCGAACACCGTCGCCCAGCCCTGCCCGGGCAGCCGCACGACGTCGAGCCCGAAGAACGCCGCCGGGCGGGGCGTGAACGACCGGTAGCGGTCGAAGGTGCCGGGCACGTACAGGCCCGACCCGGCCGTCACCTCGGTGACGTCGGCGCCTGCCGCGGACACCTCGAGCGAGCCCGTGCCCCCGGCGTTGACCAGCTCGAGCGGGCGCCCGACGGCGGTGGTCACCGCCGCGACCACCGCACGGCGTCGCCGTTCGACGTCGGGCACGGACAGCGACTTGACCACCCGGACGGCGGGGGTGTCGGGCAGGCCCGCGATCTGCGCCTCGTAGAACATCAGCCCGCGCACGCGCAGCCCCGGGCTGCGGTCGACGAGCGCGGCGAGGTCGGCGACCTGCGCGGGGGTGCGCAGCGGCGAGCGCCGGGTGCCCAGGTGGGCCGTCAGCGGTCCGACGCCGACGCGCAGGGAGGCGTCCACGTCGAGGCAGACGGCGACGTCGGCGGGCGCGGACGTCGCCTCCGCACCGGCGGCCTGGGTCAGGGCGGCGCGCACCAGCTCGACCTGCGCGAGGTCGTCGACCATGAGCGTGATCTCCCGGCGTGCCGCCGGGTCGGCCGCGAGCCGTGCCAGTGCGGACCGGTCGACGCTCGGGTAGCCGACGAGCACGTCGCGCACGCCCTGCCCGACGAGCCAGAGGGCCTCGACGAGCGAGTAGGCCATCACACCGGCGAACCCGGCGTCGAGCGCCCGCTCGATGAGCGACCGCACCCGCACGGACTTGGCGGCGACCCGTACCGGTCTGCCGGCTGCCCGGCGCAGCAGGTCCGCGGCGTTGGTGTCGAAGGCGTCGAGATCGACGACGGCGACAGGACCCGGCAGCCCGGCCGCCGCCCGGGTGAGCCGGTCCGTGCTCGTCATGTCGGCACGGTACACCGGGTCCGGTCCGTGGCAGAGTGTGCGCTGTGAACTTCACCACCTGGGGCGGGACCCACTCCGCGGCCCCTGCGCGGCGGGCCGAGCCGGCGGACGAGGCCGAGCTCTGCGAGATCGTCGCCCGGGCCGCCGCGGAGGGCCTGCGGGTGCGGGCCGTCGGCGCGGGCCACTCCTTCACCGACGCCGCGGTCACGGACGGCGTGCTGTTGTCGCTGGACCACCTCAGCGGCATCGAGTCGGTGGAGCGGCTCGACGACGGCGGTGCCCTCGTGACCGTCGGCGCGGGCACCCGGCTGCACGACCTGAACCGGCTCCTGGCGATCTGGGGGCTGGCCATGCGCAACCTCGGAGACATCGACCGCCAGTCGGTCGCCGGGGCGATCTCGACCGGCACGCACGGCACCGGCGCGCGGCTCGGCGGCCTGGCCACGCAGGTGCGCGCCCTGCGGGTGGTGCGCGCCGACGGCTCCGTCGTCGCGGTGTCCGGCGCCGAGGCCCCGGGGACGGCCGGACGCGACCTGTTCGAGGTGGCACGGCTCGGTCTGGGCTCGGTGGGGATCCTCTCGGCCGTCACCCTGGAGGTGGTGCCCTCCTACCTGCTGCGGTCGGTGGAGACGGTGCGGCCCTGGGACGAGGTCGTGGACGGCTTCGACGAGCTCTTCGACGCCCACCACCGCACGGACGCCTACTGGTTCCCCGGCACGGACCGGATGCTCACGTGGACGCACGACCTGGTCGACGACGACGCGAGCGCCCGCTACCGGGCCTCGCGGCGGGGCGTGGCCGGCCTGGTCCGGCGTGGCGCCGGCGCCGCCCGGTCGTTCGTCGACGAGGAGGTCCTCGCCAACGGGGCCCTCGGCGCCGTCATGCAGGTGGCGACCCGGGCGCCGCGCGCGGTCCCCCGGCTGAACCGGCTCTGCGCGTCGGTGCTGAGCGACCGCACGCACGTCGCGCCGTCGGACGCCGTGATGGTGACCCGCCGTCGCGTGCGGTTCGTGGAGATGGAGTACGCGCTGCCGCGCGCCGCGCTGCGGGACGTGCTCGGCGAGCTCGCGGCCTGGCTGCGGTCCACCGGGGAGCCGGTGGCGTTCCCCGTGGAGGTGCGCTGCGCGGCGGCCGACGACGTCTGGCTGTCGACCGCTCGCGGTCGGGACAGCGCGTACGTCGCCGTGCACCAGTACCACCGGATGCCGTACCGGGACTACTTCGACGCCGCCGAGCAGATCTTCGTCGCCGCGGGCGGACGACCGCACTGGGGCAAGCTGCACTCCCGCACCGCGGCCGACCTCGCCGAGCACTACCCGCTCCAGGACGTCGCCCGGGTGCGGGCCGCGGCAGACCCGACGGGCGTGTTCACCAACGACTACGTCGACCGCGTTCTCGGTACCCCGCAGGCCTGACCGGTCGCAGCCTCGCGGCGGGTTCGCGCCGGCGGCGCGGCGGACTCAGGCCGGCGGCGGCGCGGGGACGACGAGCGCGGTGGCGATCGCGGCGACACCCTCGCCGCGGCCCGTCAGACCCAGGCCGTCCGACGTCGTCGCACTGAGCGACACGGGCGCTCCGGCGGCCTGCGACAGCACGGCCTCCGCCTCGGCGCGCCGCGGCCCCACCTTGGGCCGGTTCCCCACCACCTGCACCGCGACGTTGCCGATGACAAAGCCTGCCTCGCGCACCCGCCGCGCCGCCTCCGCCAGGAGGGTCGTCCCGGCCGCACCCGCCCACTGCGGCTCGCTCGTGCCGAAGTGGGTGCCGAGGTCGCCGATCCCGGCCGCGGAGAACAGGGCGTCGGCGGCGGCGTGCGCCGCGACGTCGGCGTCGGAGTGGCCAGCCAGCCCGTGCTCCCCCGGCCAGTGCAGGCCACCGAGCCACAGCTCGCGCTCCGAGCCCGCGGGGGCGAAGGCGTGCACGTCGACACCGAGGCCGGTGCGGGGCAGACCCGGCACCGAGGGAACAGGTCCGGTCATCGGGCGCCGCGTCGCACGGACAGGGGGAGCACGACCAGACCGGACGCGCAGAGCAGCGCCCACCACTCCCCCGTGAGCACGCCCACGGCGAGCCCGGAACCGAGGAGGAACGCCGAGAACGACACGGCGATCCAGGTCGTCACGGTGCGTTCCACGGGCTCGGCCTGCATGCCCGTCACGCTAGCAGCCGCCCGGCGTGCTCGCGTCCGCTCACCGGTCCCGCGTGGCCGCGTGCCCGGCCCGCCAGCGGGCGAGGTGCAGGTCCTCGGCGGTGGTGATCTTGGCGGCGCTCACCTCGCCGGGAACCACGTGCACGGGCAGGCCGAGGTCCTCGACCAGGCCTGCGTCGTCGGTCGCCGCGAGGTGCTCGCTGCCGGCGCGGTGCACGGATTCGGCGTGCGCCCGCTGCAGCACCCCGCGGTCGAACGCCTGCGGCGTCTGCACCGCCCGCAGGACGTCACGGTCGACGGTGGCGGTCACCCGTTCCGCACCGACGCCGTCGGCGCCCGGCTCCACGCGCTTGATGGTGTCCACCACGGGCAGTCCCGGCACGACGGCGACGTGCCCGGACCGCACGGCCGCGACGACGCGGCGCACGAGGTCGGGGGACGCGGCGGGGCGGGCGGCGTCGTGCACCACGACCACGTCGACGCCCGCGGCACCGCCGGCACCTGCGTCGGAGTCCGTGCCCGAGTCGGTGCCGGCGGCTCGGCCGAGGCCCGCACGCAGCCCCGCCTCGACGGACTCCTGGCGCGTCCCGCCGCCGACGACGGCACGCACCGGGCGGTCGACACCCGGGTCGTCGCGCAGCAGGAGGTCGACGTGGTCGACGAGGCCGGCGGGGCAGGTCACGACGATCTCGTCGACGACGCCCGACGCGCACAGGTTGCGGGCGGCGTGCACCACCAGGGGAAGCCCGTCGACCTCCACGAGGGCCTTGGGGACGTCGAGCCCGAGGCGTGTCCCGGATCCGGCGGCGGTCAGGACGGCGAGAGTCGGCACGGCGACACCCTAGCCCCGACCCCGGCGGCACGGCTCACGAGGTGCGCCGCCGACGTCCGACCCCCACGTCCGACCCCCACGTCCGACGCTCATGTCCGCCGCTCATGTCCGCCGCCGGCATCTGCCTTCGACACGACGAAGGGTGACCGTCCCTGCGGACGGTCACCCTTCGGAGTCGTGCTGTGGACGGCCGTACGTGGACGACCGTGCCGTCAGGAGGCGAGCACCTCGTCGATGATCGCGCCCGCCCGCTCCTCGTCGACGCCCTCGGCCAGTGCGACCTCGGACTCCAGGATCTGACGAGCCTTGGCGAGCATGCGCTTCTCGCCGGCGCTCAGCCCGCGGTCGGCGTCACGGCGCGACAGGTCGCGCACGACCTCGCCGACCTTGATGACGTCGCCGGACGCGAGCTTCTCCAGGTTGGCCTTGTAGCGACGCGACCAGTTGGTCGGTTCCTCCGTGTACGGGGCACGCAGGACGTCGAAGACCCTGTCGAGGCCTTCCTGGTCGACCACGTCGCGCACTCCGACGAGGTCGACGTTCTCGGCCGGGACCTCGATGGTCAGGTCGCCCTGGGCGACCTTGAGCTTGAGGTACATCTTCTCTTCGCCACGGATCTTGCGCGTCTTGACCTCTTCGATCAGCGCGGCGCCGTGGTGCGGGTAGACAACCGTCTCGCCTACTGTGAACGTCATCTGTAGATGTCCCCTTTCCCAGTGACCGAGTCTAACACGGTAGGCTGCGCCCTCCCTGTGCCCGGACGCCGCGACCGACCGGCCCGCAAGGGCATCCCCCCAGGTCAGAGACTTGCGGAAGGTCGTGTAGGTAACGAACGACAGACCGCACTAGGATGGTCCGGGGCGCTCCTGCGCCTCCAGACAAGTGACACAACTGTGTGCACGGACCTGTGAGCACCGCGCACGGCACCGGCGCACCGCCCCAGCCCAGCGCACAGCTCCAGCCGAAGGAGAGCACGTGGCCCGCTCCGCCCGTCCTGCCCGCCCCCTCGCCGTCGTCGGCGTCGTCGCCGCGAGCGCACTGCTGCTCGGCGCGTGCGCCCCCGTCACGACCGAGCTGGGATACGCGCCGTCGGACGGCACCCGGGTGGACTTCGAGGACTCCAGCTCGCGCGGCCTCAACCTCATGGTCGTCAGCGCCGAGGAGGGCGGCTCCGGCCGCGTCCTGGGCGCCCTGTCGAACGCCTCCGGTGACGACGTCGAGTTCGTCCTCAGCACCGAGGGCGCGGCACCCGTCAGCGTCAGCGTGCCGGCCAACGACACCGTCTACCTCGGCACCGCGGACGGCGAGGAGGTCGTGCTCGACACCGTGGCCACGATCCCGGGCGGCTTCCTCGACGCCACGCTCACCGCCGGGGACCTCAGCTCCGACTTCGCGTTGCCGGTGATGGACGCCGCCAACCCCGAGTACGCGTCCTCCGCCTCCTGACGCGGAGCCAGAGCCTCAGCGAACCACCGGCGGCGTCCAGGACGTCGCACGACGAAGGCTCCTTCCCGCTGGGTCAGCGGGAAGGAGCCTTCGTCGTGCCGGGTGGAGCCGGCTCAGCCGAAGCGACCGGAGACGTAGTCCTCGGTCGACTTCTCGGACGGCGAGGAGAAGATCGTCGCCGTGTCGTCCATCTCGATGAGCTTGCCCGGCTTGCCCGTGCCGGCGATGTTGAAGAACGCCGTCCGGTCGCTGACGCGCGCCGCCTGCTGCATGTTGTGGGTGACGATGACGATCGTGTAGGAGCTCTTCAGCTCCCCGATGAGGTCCTCGATGGCGATCGTCGAGATCGGGTCCAGGGCCGAGCAGGGCTCGTCCATCAGCAGCACCTGGGGCTTGACCGCGATCGCCCGGGCGATGCACAGACGCTGCTGCTGACCGCCGGACAACCCGGAGCCCGGCTTCTCCAGCCGGTCCTTGACCTCGTTCCACAGGTTCGCGCCGCGCAGCGACGACTCGACCAGGTCCTCGGCGTCCGCCTTGGAGATGCGGCGGTTGTTGAGCTTCACGCCGGCCAGCACGTTGTCCTTGATGGACATCGTGGGGAACGGGTTCGGCCGCTGGAAGACCATGCCCACGTTGCGCCGCACGGCCACCGGGTCGACGTCCGAGCCGTACAGGTCGACGCCCTCGAGCTCGACCCTGCCCTCGACGCGGGCGCCGGGGATGACCTCGTGCATTCGGTTCAGGGTGCGCAGGAACGTCGACTTGCCGCAGCCGGACGGGCCGATGAAGGCCGTCACGGACTGGGGCTCGACCGTCATGGTGACGTCCTGCACGGCGAGGAAGTCGCCGTAGTAGATGTTCAGGTCCTTCACGTCGATGCGCTGTGCCATCGTCTGTTCCTTCTTTCGTGCTGCGGGTCGGCGGGCGTGCGCGTCAGCGCAGCTTCGGGGCGAACCAGCGGTTCACCAGACGGCCGACGAGGTTGAGGGCGAGGACGATCACGATGAGCACGAGGGCGGCGGCCCAGGCGTTCTGGATCGCGATGTCCGGCACGCACGTGGCGGACGCACCCGCGGGGCAGGGAGCCTGTCCCTGGCTGTACTGCCGGTAGGCGAACACCGGCAGGGTCATCATGCGACCCTCGAACGGGTTCATGTTGATCGAGTCGGTGACACCCACCGCGACGAGCAGCGGCGCGGTCTCCCCGATGACGCGGGCGACCGCGAGCAGCACGCCCGTGGTCAGGCCGGCCACCGAGGTCCGCAGGACGACCTTGATGACCGTCAGCCACTTCGGGACGCCGAGCGCGTACGCGGCCTCCCGCAGCTCGTTCGGGACGAGCTTGAGCATCTCCTCGCAGGAGCGCACCACCACGGGGATCATCAGCACCGAGAGCGCCACCGCGCCGATGAACCCGAAGCGCGCGCCCGGGCCCACGACGAGGGTGAACAGCGCCACGGCGAACAGACCCGCCACGATCGAGGGGATGCCGGTCATGACGTCGACGAAGAACGTCACGGACCGCGCCAGCCACCCCTTGCCGTACTCGACGAGGTAGATCGCGGTGAGGATGCCGATCGGCACGGAGATCACGGCCGCGAGCCCGGTGATGATCAGGGTGCCCATGATGGCGTGGTAGATGCCGCCGTTCGGGTCGCCGCCGAACACGTTGCGCATCGACAGCGTCAGGAAGTCCATGCTGATGCGGCCGATGCCGTTGGACGTGACGGTCCACAGCAGCGAGACGAGCGGGACCATCGCCAGGGCGAACGCGCCCCAGATCAGGGTCGTCATGGTGACGTCGACACGCTTGCGGCGGGTGTCGACGACGCTCAGCAGCGCGCGCACCCTCTCCGTGCTCTCCGCGGTCGGCGGGTGGGGAGTCGTCGTGGTCATCAGTTGGCCCCCGAGAAGTCCTTGCGGCGCGCCACGATCGCGCGCGCCCCCATGTTGACGGCCAGCGTGATGACGAACAGCACGAGGCCCGTGGCGATCAGCGTGTTCACCGCGAGACCGCTCGCCTCCGGGAAGTCGAGGGCGATGTACGCGGCGATCGTCTGCTGCTGCGCGCTCTCCAGGATGTGGAACGAGTACAGGTAGCCGGGCGACAGGATCATCAGCACCGCCATCGTCTCGCCCAGGGCGCGGCCGAGGCCGAGCATCGCCGCGGAGATCACGCCGGAGCGCCCGAACGGCAGCACCGCGGTCTTGATGAGCTCCCAGCGCGTCGCACCGAGGGCCAGGGCGGCCTCCTCGTGCAGCTTGGGCGTCTGCAGGAAGACCTCGCGGGACACCGCGGTGATGATCGGCAGGATCATCACCGCCAGCACGATCCCCACCGTGGCGAGCACGCGGGCGGTCGGCGAGGGCGTCCCGGCGAACAGGGGGAACCAGCCCAGGTACTCGTTGAGCCAGCCCCAGACCGGGGCGACCAGCGGCGCGAGCACGAAGATCCCCCAGAGCCCGTAGATCACGGACGGCACCGCGGCCAGCAGGTCGACGAGGTAGCCGAGGAACTGCGCGATCCGGCGGGGCGCGTAGTGGGAGATGAACAGCGCCACGCCCATGGCGAGCGGCGTCGCCACCGCGAGCGCCAGGATCGCGGCGAGCAGGGTGCCGAAGACCAGGGGGCCGACGTACGCGACGAGGGAGGTGTCCTCGGGGTAGCGCGGCACCGCGGCGGCGAGCTCGTCGGACCCTGCGGTGATCGCGGGCCACGCCTGCCACAGCAGGAAGAGCGCGACGGCGGCCAGGACACCCAGGATCAGGATGCCCGACCCGACGGCGATCCAGCGGAAGGCGCGGTTGAAGCCTCGGTCGGACGACCGGCGTCGACGGACCGCACGGGAGCCCACCCGGGGTGGACTGTCGGTGATGCTCACTCAAGTACCTCGTTCATGCTCGGGCGTGGCTCGTCCCTGGTGGTGGTCCGACGCCGGTGCGGCGGCCGGGCGGAGACGCTGCGGTGAGCGCCCCGCCCGGCCGTCGCGCCGTCGTCGGGTGCGGGTCGTCAGCCCGCGGCGATCGCGTCGATGCCCGGCTGCACGGCGTCGCGGATCGAGGCGGACAGCGGAGCGGAACCCGCGGCGTCCGCGGCGGCCTGCTGGCCCTCCTCGCTGGCGACGTAGGAGACGAAGCCCTTGACGAGCTCGGCGGTGGCCTCGTCGGCGTAGGTGCCGCAGGCCAGCGTGTAGGAGACGAGGACGACGGGGTAGGTGCCCGGGATGTCGCGCTCGAGCTCGATGGTGTAGACGTACTCGCCGGTGCCCTCGGTGCGCGGCGACTGGGCCACGACCTCGGCGGCGGCCTCGGCGGAGTACGGGACGAACTCGTCACCCACACCGACGGCCACGGTGCCCAGGTCGGCGACCTGCGAGGCGTCCGCGTAGGTGATGGTGCCCTCGCCGGCCTGCGCGGCGCCGACGACGCCGGAGGTGCCCTGCGCGGACTCCTGGCCGTCGACGGGCCAGACGCCCGACGGCTCGGCGGTCCACAGGTCCGGGGCGACCGTGTACAGGTACTCCTCGAAGTTCTCCGTGGTGCCCGACTCGTCCGAGCGGTGCACGACCGTGATCGGGGTGTCCGGGAGCTCGGCGTCGGGGTTGTCCGCCGCGATCGCCTCGTCGTTCCAGGTGCTGATCTCACCGAGGAACACGTTCGCGATCGTCTCGGGGGACATGTTCAGCGTCTCGACGCCCTCGAGGTTGAAGGCGATGGCGACCGGGCTCACGTAGCCGGGGAACTGGATGACGCCACCCTCGCCGCACTGGGCCTCGGCGGCAGCCATCTCCTCCTCGTCGAGCGCGGCGTCCGAGCCGGCGAAGACGAAGGAACCGTCACCGAAGCCGGTACGACCGCCACCGGAACCGACCGGGTCGTAGTTGACGGTGGCGTCGGGGTTCGCCTGCTGGAACCCGGCACGCCAGGCGTTCATCGCGGCCTCCTGCGAGGACGCACCGCCACCGGAGAGCTCGCCGGTCAGGCCGCCCTCCATGGATTCGCCGGAGTCCGTCCCGGCGGTCTCGCCAGCGTCGGCGGGCGCGGGGTCCGAGCCGCACGCTGCGAGGCTGAGGGCCAGCACGCCGACGGCGACGGCGGACCCGGCACGGGTGAATCGGCTGAGGTTCACGAGTCGTTCCATCCTGTTCACGGTGATGCCACCGGCGGTCGCCGGCGCTCGTCGGGAACGCTAAGGACCCCAGGTGGACCGGCGACCAGGAAAAGATGAACGACGCATGAACAGACGTGGGCAGATTGTCGCGACCGTTGCCCGAGGGCAATCAGCCGACGCCGTCGTGGGGCGTCAGGACTCCCCGTCGGCGAACTTGTAGCCCAGCCCGCGGACCGTCAGGAGCAGGGTCGGGGTGCCCGGGTCGGGCTCGATCTTGGAGCGGATGCGCTTGACGTGGACGTCCAGCGTCTTGGTGTCGCCCACGTAGTCCGCGCCCCACACGCGGTCGATGAGCTGGCCGCGGGTGAGGACCCGACCGGCGTTGCGCAGCAGCAGCTCCAGCAGGTCGAACTCCTTGAGCGGGAGCGACACGGCCTCGCCGTTCACGGCGACCGTGTGCCGCTCGACGTCCATCCGCACCACGCCGACCTCCAGCACGGAGTCGCCGTTGTCGTCGGCGGACGCGCCCGGGTGCTCCGCCGCGGCCCCGCGCCGCCGCATCACGGCACGCATGCGGGCGAGCAGCTCGCGGAACGAGTACGGCTTGGTGACGTAGTCGTCGGCGCCCAGCTCCAGGCCCACGACCTTGTCGATCTCCGAGTCCTTGGCGGTGAGCATGATGATCGGCACGTCGCCGCGCTGACGCAGCTCACGGCACACCTCCGTGCCGCTGAGCCCCGGCAGCATCAGGTCGAGCAGGACCAGGTCCGCACCGCCGTCGTCGTACCGGTCGAGCGCGTCGTTGCCGTTCGCCGTGGCGACGACCTCGAAGCCCTCACGGGTGAGCTGGTACGTCAGCGGGTCGCGGTAGGACTCCTCGTCCTCGACCACCAGGATGCGCGTCACGCGCCTACCTCCTTGTCGGACGGCGCACCGACGGCGCCGTGATCTTCGTCCCGCCCGCGTCGCGGTCGCGACATGGACGGGGAGTGCAGGTCGTCCGGCTCCTCGCCCGGTGCGGGCGTGTCCGACGAGTCGATGCCGAGCCCGTCGGCCGGCAGGTCGGCCGCCGGGATGCGCAGGGTGAAGGTCGAGCCCTTGCCGGGCTCGGACCACACCCGCACGTCCCCGCCGTGGTCGGCGGCGACGTGCTTGACGATGCTGAGACCGAGCCCGGTCCCTCCCGTGTCACGGGAGCGCGCCGGGTCGACACGGTAGAAGCGTTCGAAGACGCGGGCCTGCTCCTCCGTGGAGATCCCGATGCCCTGGTCGACGACGTCGATCTCGACGAGCCCGCCGCGCTCGTGCACGCCCACGCCCACGCGCGTGTTCTCCCCCGAGTAGGAGACCGCGTTGTCCAGGAGGTTGCGCACCGCCGTCACCAGGAGGTTGTGGTCCCCGAAGACGACGCTGTCGCGCGAACCACCGACCGTGATCGTGATGTTCTTGCCCTGCGCGGTCGTGCGGGCCCGGTCCACGGCCTCGTCGACGACGTCGCGCACCGGCACCGGGCGGATGGCCTGCAGGGCACCGGCCACCTGCAGGCGGGACAGCTCGATGATCTCCTGCACCAGCGCCGACAGGCGGGTCGCCTCCGCCTGCATGCGTCCGGTGAACCGGCGCACGGCGACCGGGTCGTCCGCCGCGTCCTGCACGGTCTCCGCCAGCAGCGCCAGCGCGCCGACCGGCGTCTTGAGCTCGTGGGAGACGTTGACGACGAAGTCGCGGCGGATCGCCTCGACGCGGCGCGCCTCGGTGCGGTCCTCGGCGAGCACCAGCAGCTTGTCCATGCCCAGGGGGGCGACCCGCACCTGCAGCATCACCGTGCCGGAGCCGATGGGCCCGCGCGGCACCTCGAGCTCCTGCTCGCGGATGACGCCGTCGCGGCGCACCTCGCGCACCAGCTCCTGGATGGGGACGTGCACGAGCGCGTCGTTGCGCACGATGCCGAGCGCGTAGGCCGGCGGGGAGGCACGCACCACCTCGTCGTCGTCGTCGACCACGACGGCGGCCGAGCGCAGCACCGACAGCACGCGCACCAGACCCTCGTCGAGCTCCGCCGCGGGGATGTCGCCGTCCCGCCGCTGCACCCGGTCCGAGAAGCGGAAGGCGAGCGCGGCCACGACGCCGACGACGACGCCGAGCACGCCGGCGACGACGGCGGTCGCACCCTGGATGATTCCCTCCACGGACCTCAGCCTAGGTCGCGCCGAGCACCACGCCGTGCCACTGTGGCAACTGCTCTCTGGCGCGTCGCCCACTGTTCACCTGCGCACCGCCCGGCGTTCACCTCGGTGTCCGGGGCGCCTGCGAGGCTGTCTCGGCCACATATTTCGAGAGGACACCCATGCGAGAGATCTTCGATGCCGAGCTCAAGCAGGTCGGCGACGGCCTGATCGAGATGAGCCGTCTCGTCGAGTCGGCGATCACGCGGGCCGGCGCAGCGCTGCTCGACGGCGAGCACCAGCTCGCCCAGGGCGTCATCGCGTCCGACCACGCCATCGACCGGCTGGAGAACGAGCTGGACGAGCGGTGCGTGCACCTGCTCGCCCAGCAGGCGCCCGTCGCCACCGACCTGCGGGTCATCATCTCGGCCCTGCGCATCAGCGCCACCCTCGAGCGGATGGGCGACCTCGCCCAGCACGTCGCCGAGGTGGCGCGTGGCCGCTACCCCGCGCTCGCGATCCCGGCGTCGGCCCGCCCGACGTTCGTCGCGATGAACGAGGCCGCAGGGCTCGTCGCGCGCCGCACCACCGAGCTGCTCGCCACCCGCGACGTCGCCCTGGCCGAGGAGATCCTGCAGGGGGACGACGCCATCGACCAGCTCCACCAGGACACCTTCGCCGCCACCCTGTCGCCCGACTGGACCGGGACGGCGCAGGAGACCGTCGACGTCACCCTGCTGGGTCGCTACTACGAGAGGTTCGGCGACCACGGCGTGTCCGTGGCACGCCGCATCACGTTCCTCGTCACCGGGGCGTTCGAGGCGGAGACGAGCCCGGCGTCGTCCCCCGCCGAGGTCTGACGCCCCGTCGTCGTCCCGGGACCCTCCATCGGCCCACCGCCCTCGACGACCCGGCCCCGCCGGGACGACGAAGGCGGTGGGCCGAAGGCATTCCGCCCTCGACCCACCGCCTCGGCAGGACCTACTTGCCCTGGTTCGCCACCGCTGCGATCGCTTCCTTCGCAGCCTCCGGGTCCAGGTAGGTGCCGCCCGGGTTGGTCGGCTTCAGGGTGTCCTCGTCCAGCTCGTAGAGCAGCGGGATCCCCGTGGGGATGTTCAGCCCGGCGATGGTCTCGTCGTCGATGTCGTCGAGGTGCTTGACGATCGCGCGCAGCGAGTTGCCGTGGGCGGCGACGAGCACCGTCTTGCCGGCCTGCAGGTCGGGCACGATCTCGGCGTCCCAGTACGGCAGAGCCCGGTCCAGGACCTGCTTGAGGGCCTCGGCGCGCGGGATCGGCTCGCCGGCGTAGCGCGGGTCGGCGTCCTGGGAGAACTCCGAGCCGAGCTCGATGTCCGGCGGCGGCACGTCGTAGGAGCGGCGCCAGAGCATGAACTGCTCCTCGCCGTACTGGTCACGGACCTGCTTCTTGTCCTTGCCCTGGAGGTCACCGTAGTGGCGCTCGTTGAGGCGCCAGGAGCGCTTCACGGGGATCCAGTGGCGGTCGGCGGAGTCGAGCGCGAGGTTCGCGGTCATGATGGCGCGGCGCAGCAGCGAGGTGTGCAGCACGTCGGGGCTGACGCCGGCGTCCTGGAGCAGGACGCCGCCGCGCTTGGCCTCGGCCGTGCCCTTCTCGGACAGCGGCACGTCGACCCAGCCGGTGAAGAGGTTCTTCGCGTTCCACTCGCTCTCGCCGTGGCGGAGCAGCACGAGGGTGTAGGTCATGGCTCCATCCTGCCTTGCCTGCGGCCCGCCGCGCACCCAGGGTCGGATGACGGGACGGCGACGTCCGGACGTCCTCAGGCGCGCTCGAGCACGAAGACCGGGATCTCGCGGTCGGTCTTCTTCTGGTACTCGGCGTAGTCGGGCCAGGCCGCGACGGACCGCTCCCACCACGTGGCCTTCTCCTCGCCGGTGACCTCGCGGGCGACGTAGTCGTGCTTGGCCGGGCCGTCCTGCAGCTCGACCTGCGGGTGCGCGACGAGGTTGTGGTACCAGACGGGGTGCTGCGGTGCGCCGCCCATCGAGGCGACGACGGCGTAGGCGCCGTCGTGCTCCACGCGCATCAGCGGGATCTTGCGCACCTTGCCGCTCCTCGCGCCTACGGTGGTGAGCACGACGACGGGCTTGCCCCGCATCGTGGTGCCACGGGTGCCGCCGGAGGACTCGTACTCCTCGACCTGGTCGGCGGCACGGGCGGACGGGCTGGGGACGTACTCTCCGGTGATCGGCATGCTCAGGGCAACGTCGCCGGCCGACGACGGCATTCCCGACCGTGCCGCCTCCAGGAGCCTCCTGCCTCGCGGCAGCCTGCGGCCTGGGGACGGAGCGGGCTACCTCGCGGTGCGGTGGGTCTTGGCCGCCTGGGCGTAGACGTCGAGCATCGCGGCGGCGGCACGGTCCCAGGAGAAGCGCTCGCCGGCCCGCCGCGCCCCCGCCGCCAGCCGGTCACGACGCCCGGGATCGGCGAGGAGACCACCCAGGACGCGCGCCCACGTCGCGGGCTCGTGATCCATGACGAGCACCCCGGAGACGTCGTCCACCACCACGGTCCGCAGTCCCCCGACCGCCGCGGCCACGACCGGCGTGCCGCACGCCTGCGCCTCGGCGGCCACCAGGCCGAACGACTCGTTGTGGGACGGCACCGCGACCAGGTCGGCGGCGCGGTACCAGTCGGCGAGCTCGGCCCGCGCCACCGGGGGCCGCACCACCAGGTCGTCCGCGACGCCCAGCGTGTGCGCGAGCGCCCGGAGCTCGCGGACCGCCGTCGGACGCCCGCTCGCTCCCCCGAGCACCACCAGCAGCGGGCGCTCGGCGCCGGAGCGCTCCAGCTCGCCGAGCGCACCCACGAGCACGTCGGGGCCCTTGAGGAGCTGGACCCGCCCCGCGAACAGCACGACCGGGCGGTCGGTGGGCAGTCCCAGTCGCTCGCGCAGCGCGGTCCGCGCCGCCGGCCCGGCTCCCCCGTCGGCCGGGGCGGCCGGGGCGAACACGTCCAGGTCGACACCCGGGGCGACGACGTGCACCGCGTCCGGGTCCGCCCCGCAGAACCGCACGAGGTCCTCGGCCTCCTCGCGCGTCGAGGCGACCAGGGCGTCGGACTCGGCGACCACCTGCTCCTCGCCGATGACGCGGCCCTGCGGCTCCGGCACGTCGCCCGGCGCGAGCGCCGCGTTCTTCACGCGCGCCATCGTGTGCATGGTGTGGACGAGGGGGACGTCCCAGCGGTCGGCCGCGAGCCACCCCACCTCGCCGGACAGCCAGTAGTGCGAGTGCACGACGTCGTACCACCCGGCAGGACGGTGGGCCTCGGCGCGCAGCACGCCGGCGGTGAAGGCGCACAGCTGGCCCGGCAGCTCGTTCTTGTCCAGCCCCTCGAACGGACCGGCCGGGACGTGGACGACACGCACCCCCGGTTCGGCGTCCACCACGCGCGGCTGCGCGGACGACGTCGCACGCGTGAAGATCTCGACCTCGGCACCGCGCCGCGCCAGCGCGCGGGACAGCTCCAGCACGTACACGTTCATGCCCCCGGCGTCCCCCGTGCCGGGCTGGTCCAGCGGCGAGGTGTGCACCGAGAGCATCGCGACCCGCGGTGCGCAACGCTCGCCGGAGGCGTCGGTCACGGTTCGACCAGCACGCACGACGGCGGCGTCGCCCAGGGTGCGCGGGCCACGACCTCACCGGTCCCGGCGGGCGACACCCGCACGCTGACCAGCTCGGACGTGCGCTGCAGCGCCACGACCAGCAGCTCGGTCCCGGCGTCGTCGGCCACCACCTCGTGGTGGCGGGGCCACCCGCCCGCACCGAGCGCGACGTCGGCGACGTGCTCGAGGCGCGGCAGGGCGCCGTCGTGCACGTCGTGCACCGCGAGGACGTCGGGGCCGCGCAGACCGACGTGGAGGCGACGTCCGTCGGCGCTCAGCGTCACGTGCCCGGGGAAGGCCTCGCCCTCGGCCGACGGCGACACGGGCACGCTGCCCGCATGCTCCCAGCCGTCCTCGGTGGGGACCAGCACGTGCAGGTGGGCGTCGAGCTCACCGGCGACCACGAGCGCGCCGCTCGGCAGGACCACGAGGTGGCGCGGGCCGGTGCCTGCCGGCAGCTGCGCGGCCGTCTCGCCCTGGTCGGAGGGCGACGGGTCCACCGGGTAGCGGCGCACGACGTCCGCCCCCAGGTCGGTGACCAGGACGTGGTCGCCGACGACGGTCGCCTGGTGGGCGTGCGGACCCTCCTGGCGGTCCGTGACGGGCCCGGAACCGGACCCCAGGTGCAGCGAGCGGTGCGCGGCCACGGGGACGCCGTCGGACGACGTCCCGTAGGCGGCGGCGACGCCGTCGCCGTAGTTCGTCACCCAGCAGGCCCGCTCGTCCAGCACGACGTGGCAGGGGCCGGCACCGCCGGAGTCGAGGGTCACCAGGTGGTCCAGCCCGCCGTCGTCGGCCAGGCGCCACGCCGTCAGCGAACCCTGCGTCGTCTCGGTGACGGCGCACAGCACCGGGGCGCTCGGGTGCCGGGCCAGGAACGCCGGGGAGCCGACCACGGCCACCTGCTCCGCGTGGTCCAGCGCTCCCGTCGCGACGTCGACGGTGACGCGCCAGACGCCCTCGCCGGTTCCGGGGTCACGACCGTCACCGGGGTAGGTGCCGATCCACAGGCGATGCGTGCTCGGGGACGTCATGCGACCAGGGTAGTTCTGACCCGGTCCGGACAGCACCACGCCCCGGCCGGGAATGATCCGACCGGGGCGCAGGCACGAGGAGATTCGTCAGTGAGCGGCCTCGTAGGCCTCCAGGACGCGTCCGGGGATGCGGCCTCGCTCGTTGACCTTGTGGCCGTTGTCGCGGGCCCACTCGCGAATCTTCTGGAGCTGCTCACGATCCGTCCGACCGCGGCGCGGACCTGCCGCACGCGGCGCGGCACGACCGCCCGACTTCCGGCCGTGACCGATCCACGTCGCGAGGGACTCGCGCAGCTCTGCCGCGTGCGCCGCCGTGAGGTCGATCTCGTATGCCACTCCGTCCAGGGCGAACGACACCGTCTCGTCGCCCTGCGTGCCGTCGATGTCGTCGATCAGCACGACCTGAGTCTTCTGAACCACACCGCCACCTTTCTGATGCCTCAATTGTTCCCGACGATTCGAGCATGCCCGTTCGTCGGTTCAATTGTCAACTCAGCGCGCGGCGAAATTCATTGGTCTGACGCTCCGGGAACCGTGGCGCGCACAGAATCTTCTTCACGCTCGAGCGCGGCACGCTCGTTACGGTCCGCGCGCATGATCTTCCGCATCGCGAACCAGAACAGCAGGCCGACCCCGACCGACGGGATCAGACCGGCGATGACGGCCCAGAATGTGTCCATCTTCAGGTCCTCAGTTCGACGGCTTGACGAGCGGGAACAGAATGGTCTCGCGAATCCCGGCACCGGTGATCGCCATGAGCAACCGGTCGATGCCCATACCCATACCACCGGCCGGGGGCATCGCGAACTCCATCGCGGTCAGGAAGTCCTCGTCGAGAAGCATCGCCTCGTCGTCGCCGCCCGCCGCCATGCGGGCCTGCTGCTCGAACCGCCGGCGCTGGACGACGGGGTCGACGAGCTCCGAGTACGCGGTGGCGAGCTCGAAGCCCCGGACGTACAGGTCCCACTTCTCGACCTGGCCCGCGACAGTGCGGTGGTCGCGGGTCAGGGGCGAGGTCTCGACCGGGAAGTCGCGCACGAAGGTCGGGGCGTGCAGGTGGTCGCCCACGTGGTGCTCCCACAGCGCCTCCACCAGCTTGCCGTGGCTGACCTTCTTCGGGTCGACCGAGAGGTCGGACTTCTCGGCCAGTCGACTCAGCGACTCGACCGAGGACTGCGGGGTGATCTCCTCGCCGATCGCCTCGGAGAGCGATCCGTACATCGTCAACGAAGCCCATTCACCACCGAGCTCGTACTCCTCGCCGTCGACGAGCGTCACGAGGGTCGTCCCCAGGACGTCCTGCGCCGCGGTCTGCACGAGATCCTGGGTGAGCGCCGCCATCGTGTCGTAGTCGCCGTACGATTCATACGCCTCGAGCATCGCAAACTCCGGGGAGTGCGACGAGTCCGCCCCCTCGTTGCGGAAGTTGCGGTTGATCTCGAAGACCCGTTCCACACCTCCGACGACCGCCTTCTTGAGGAAGATCTCCGGCGCGATGCGCAGGAAGAGGTCCATGTCGTAGGCATTCATGTGCGTCGCGAATGGCCGCGCCGAGGCGCCCGAGGCAATGGCCTGGAGCATCGGCGTCTCGACCTCGAGATAGTCGCGTCGGTGGAAGTTCTCACGCAGCGAACGCACCACTCCCGCGCGCAGGCGCACCATGTCGCGCGCGGCGGGCCTGGCGATGAGGTCGACGTAGCGCTGCCGGACCCGGGCCTCCTCGGACAGCTCCTTGTGCAGCACCGGCAGCGGTCGCAGCGCCTTCGCCGCCATCTGCCACGCGTCGGCGAACACGCTCAGCTCGCCGCGGCGGGACGAGCCCACGCGGCCGTGCACGAACAGGTGGTCACCGAGATCGACGTCACCCTTGAAGCTCGCCAGGGAGTCCTCCCCGACGGCGTTCAGGGAGAGCATCGCCTGCAGACGGTTGCCCTCGCCGTCCTGCAGCGCCACGAAGCAGAGCTTGCCCGTGTTGCGCAGGAACACCACGCGGCCGGCCAGGCCCACGACGTCGTCGGTCTCCTCACCGGCCTCCAGGTGCCCGTACGCCGCGCGGACCTGCGCGATCGTGTGGGTGACCGGGAGCTTCACGGGATACGCCTCACCCCCGTCGGCGATGATGCGATCACGCTTCTCGCGGCGGACCCTCAGCTGCTCGGGCAGGTCGTCGGGCGCGGCGGCGTCGAGGTTCTCAGGGGTGGTCACCCGTCGATTCTACGGTCGGCGCCAGGTGGCCCCGCCCCTCCCGCAGCACCTCCCCCGCTCCCCACCGCCACCTCCACCGTCCCTCTCACCGCGGTACCACCTTGCGAGAACCCGGGGGCGACGCGAGAGGGCGACACGAGAGGGCGACACGAGAGGGCGACACGAGAGGGCGACACGAGGGGGCGACACGAGGGGGCGACGCGAGGGGGACGGGGCGGACGGCGCGCGGGCGGCGGGCCAGTAGCGTGAGGGGGTGATCCCTGACGACCGTCCCGCCGCTGCGCTGCCCGTGCACCCCGTCGCCTCCACCGTCGAGCCGGGGCTGGACCCGGCGTGGGTGGCCCGCGCCGTCGAGGTCGCCCTCGACGAGGACCTCGGCACCGCTCCGGGCCGTGACGTCACCTCCCAGGCGACGATCCCGGCGTCGGCCACCGGCACCGCCGACCTCGTCGCCCGCGAGGCCGGCACGGTCGCCGGGCTCGTGCTGGTGCCCGAGACCCTGCGCCGCACGGCGGACCGGCTCGGCCTGCCCACGCCCGAGGTGACGTTCCACGCGCAGGACGGCGACGTCGTCGTCCCGGGCCAGGTGCTGGCGTCCCTGACGGGTCCGACGCAGGTGCTGCTCGTCGCGGAGCGCACGCTGCTGAACCTGGCCTCGCGCGCCTCGGGCGTCGCGACGGCGACGGCGGCGTTCGCCCGTGAGCTCGCCGGCACGGGGGCGCAGGTGCTCGACACGCGCAAGACGACGCCGGGCCTGCGCGCGCTCGACAAGTACGCGGTGCGCGCCGGGGGCGGGACGAACAAGCGGATGGGCCTGTTCGACGTCGCGATGGTCAAGGACAACCACGTGATCGCCGCAGGGGGTGTCGCGGCCGCGATCCTGGCGGTGCGCTCGACGTTCCCCGACGTCCTGGTGCAGGTGGAGGCCGACACCACCGACCAGGCGATGGAGGCGCTGGACGCGGGAGCGGACTTCCTGCTCCTGGACAACATGGCGACGCCGGTGCTCGCCGCGACGGTCGCGGCGGTGCGCGGGCGCCAGGGTCGCGGCGGCGTGCCGGAGCACGTGGAGCTGGAGGCGACCGGGAACCTCACGCTGGCACGGGCACGCGAGGTGGCGTCGACCGGCGTGGACTACCTCTCGGTGGGGGCGCTGACGCACTCCGCGCCGATCCTCGACCTGGCTCTCGACCTGCGCTGACACCACATCTGACGCCATACCTCTTGCAATGACACCATGATGGTGTCATGATGGCGTCATGGACCTCACGAGATACGTCGCCGAGCTGCAGCAGCAGCTCGCCACCGCAGCCGCCGCCGGCGGGGACGACGCCCGCGAGCTCGCCGGGCGCCTGACCGGCCCTCTCGACGCCGCCGCCCGGCTCGCCCTGCTCGGTGCGCTCTCCGACGCCGCCGGAGAGATCTCCGCCGAGCTCGCCCCCGGTTCCGTCGACGTCCGGCTGCGCCAGGGCTCCCCCGAGTTCGTCGTCACCACCGCGCCCGCCCCGGACCCGGACCTCGGCTCGAACCCGCCGCCGACCGAGGCGGCCCCCGCCCCGACCGAGGCCGAGGGCTCCACCACCCGCACGACGCTGCGACTGCCGGACCATCTCAAGACCCAGGTCGAGACCGCCGCCGCCCGCGACGGGGTCTCCGTCAACACCTGGCTCGTCCGAGCCGTGGCCCGCGCCCTCGAACAGGGCACCGGCCGACCGGCCGCACCGCCACGCCCCGACACCCGCGGCTCCGGCCGCGTCACCGGCTGGGTGCGCTGACCGCCCACCCACCCACCGGCGCACCGTCCGCGCGACACCCCCTGACACCCCTGACACCACCGAGACACCACCGAGGGAGCTCCGTCATGCCCACGTTCGCCGTCGACCACCCCGTCCACCTCCAGGTGGACGTCCCCTTCGCCAACCTGCACGTCGTCGCCTCCGAGCGGGACGACGTCGTCGTCACCGCCGTGCCCAGCGATCCCGGCAGGTCCGGCAGCGTCAGGGCCGCCGAGGAGATCCGCGTCGACCGTGACGGGGACACCGTCACGATCAGCTACCCGGGCTCCTGGAAGCAGTGGGTCCTGCCGTTCGCCGCCGGCACCGCCGACATCAGCGTCGAGCTGCCCGCCGGTTCCGAGCTCCGCGGAAAGACGGGCTCCCTGTACGCCGAGGGAGCGCTGGGGGTCGTGGAGATGTCGCTGGCCGCGGGCGACGCCCGCGTGGACGACGCCGCACGGCTCGTCCTGAAGGTCGCGGCGGGCTCCGTGACCGTCGGCCGCACGTCCGGCAGCGCCCAGATCTCCGCCAGCGCCGGTTCCGTCCGCCTGGACCACGTCAGCGGGGACAGCTCCGTCAAGGCCGCCAACGGCACCGTCAGCGTCGGTACCGTCACCGGCAGCCTGACCGTACGCGGCTCCAACGGCGACATCTCCGTGAGCCGGTCGCTCGGCACCGTCACGGCGAGGTCGGCGCACGCGTCCATCCGCGTCGACCGCCTCGAGGCGGGCACGGCCGACCTCACCACCTCGTTCGGCACCATCGACGTGGGCGTCCCCGAGGGCACCGCCGCGTACCTCGACCTGAGCTGCGAGCACGGCACCGTCCGCAACCAGCTCACCCCCACCGAGGGCCCCGTGGCGGACGAGTCCACCGCCGAGCTCCGGGCGGGCACCGGCTACGGCGACGTCGTCGTCCGGCGACCGCTCGCCTGATCGCCGACACCTTGCACGCGTCCCGCCCGGAGGCACGGCCATGCCCACCATGGGCCCGCGTGCTGTACCGGCGCGAGCGGCGCCTCTGAGCGACGACCCGTGGCGCGGGCAGTGCCCGTCGCCCGCCGTCGGCCGGGCCGCGGCCGCGGCCGCCACCGTCCCGGGGTCCCGGCCCGCGCCGGGGACTAGGCGACGACGAGACCGCCGTCGTCGTCCAACCGCACCGTGATCCGCCGCTCGAAGGCCGGGTCCCGGTGCGGGTGGTCGGCACGGAAGTGTCCTCCGCGGCTCTCGGTGCGGACGGTTGCCGCCCGCACCAGCGCGCGGGCGACCTGGTGGACGTTGGTGGTCTCCCACTCGGCGGCCTGCGGGGCCGCGACGACGCCGACCGCGCCGTGCGCCGTCGTCGTGACGTCCGCGAGCAGCGCGTCCGCACGGTCCAGCGACTCGGCGCTGCGGATCGGCCCGGCGCCGTCCGAGGCGATCCGCTGCACCCGGGACCGCGCCGCGGCCGCCACGAGGGCCGCCCCGCCCGGACGCTCGGCAGGCTCGGGCGCGGTGCCCAGCTCGCCGGTGTCGAACCGGGCGGCGACGTCGTGCGCGGCCCGGTGGGCGAACACCAGGCCCTCCAGCAGCGAGTTGGACGCCAGCCGGTTCGCACCGTGCACACCGGTGCAGGCGACCTCGCCGACGGCGTACAGCCCCGGCACCGACGTGCGTCCGCGCAGGTCGGTCACCACCCCGCCCGAGTGGTAGTGCTGCGCGGGGGCCACCGGCACGGGCTCCTCGGCCCAGTCGAGCCCGGCCTGGCGCAGACGGGCCGAGATGCCGGGGAACCGGCGCTGCAGGAACTGCGCACCCAGCCCCCGGGCGTCCAGCAGGACGTGGTCCGACGACGTGGCGGCCATCTGCCGCACGATCGCGTGCGCGACGACATCGCGCGGCGCGAGCTCGGCCAGCTCGTGCACGGCCGGCATGAAGCGGTGCCCGTGCACGTCCAGCAGCAGCGCACCCTCGCCGCGGACGGCCTCGCTGATGAGCGGGAGCTGACCTCTCGCGCCCGCGCCGAGCCACAGCACGGTGGGGTGGAACTGCACGAACTCCAGGTCGCCCAGCACGGCCCCGGCACGCAGCGCGGCCGCGATGCCGTCCGCCGTCGCCCCGGGCGGGTTGGTCGACGAGCGGAATACCTGCCCCACTCCCCCGGTCGCGAGCACCACGACCGGTGCGAGCACCGCCCCGACCCCGTCGCGGGACCCGGCGCCGCGCACGTGCAGCGTCACGCCCGCCACCGCCCGTTCGCCCGTCGCCGACGGCGCCGAGGTGAGGACGTCCAGCACGAGCGCGTTCTCGATGACCTCGATGCCGGGGTCGTCCTGGACCGCCTCGATCTGGGCGACCAGCGCCCGGGAGATCTCCGCACCCGTGGCGTCCCCGCCCGCGTGGGCGATGCGGTCCGCCCGGTGCCCGCCCTCGCGGGTCAGGGCGATCCCGCCGTCGTCCGCGCGGTCGAAGGTGGCGCCGCGGGCGACCAGCTCGTGCACCCGGTCCGGGCCCTCGGTGACCAGCACCTCGACGGCCGCCGGGTCGCTCAGCCCGACGCCGGCCACGAGGGTGTCGTGCAGGTGCGCGGCGGGGGTGTCGTCCGGGTCGAGGACGGCGGCGATGCCGCCCTGCGCCCACACCGTCGAGCCGGAGGACAGCTCGGCCTTGGTGACGAGCAGGACCCGCGGCACCCTGGTGCGCAGCTCGAGCGCGGCCGTCAGCCCGGCGATGCCGGACCCGACGACGACGGCGTCGGCGCGCGTCGTCCAGCCGGGAGCCGGGGCCGCGAGGGACCGGGCGAGACGGGCTGGCGTCACCGGGCGCCGAGCGGGAGTCCCGAGGCGACCAGTCCGTAGCCGTCGGGCACCTGGCCCGGGTCGTCGTGCACCTCGACGATCCGGTTGTGCTCGTCCACGAAGACGACGTTCGGCAGGAAGGAGCGGGCGTCCGCGTCGGACAGCATGCCGTAGGCGATGATGATGACGACGTCGCCCGGGGACACCAGGTGGGCCGCGGCACCGTTGATGCTGATCTGGCCGGAGCCCGGCTCGCCCGGGATCACGTACGTCGTCAGCCGCGCGCCGTTGGTGACGTCGACGACGTCGACCTGCTGACCGGGGATGAGGTCGGCCGCCTCCAGCAGGTCGGTGTCCACGGTGATGGATCCCACATAGTGCAGGTCCGCCTGGGTCACCGTGGCGCGGTGGATCTTGCCGATCATCATCGGTCGCGTCAGGGACGCGGGACGGCGCGCCGGGGCCCGGCGGGCGTCCGCAGGGTCCGCCGCGGCGGGGTTCAGCTCAGTCACGTTCTTCTGCCTCCTGGCCTGCGGGCTCCCCCTGCTGCGGGGGCGCGACGACGTCCACGGCCTGGTTGTCGATCAGTCGGGTGGTGCCCACGCGTGCGGCGACGAGCAGCAGCGCGTGCCCGGTGTGCTCGGCAGGCACCTCCTCCACGGTAGCCGGGTCGACGAGTGCGAGGTAGTCCACCACAACGTCGGGAACCTGGTTGAGGATTCCCGACGCCGTCGAGATCACGGCCGCCGCGCCACCGCCGGCAGCGGCCTGGCGGGCGCCCCCGGCCAGCGCGGCGGACAGGGCCAGCGCGGAGGACCGCTCGGCGTCGGACAGGTAGGCGTTGCGCGACGACATCGCGAGGCCGTCGTCGTCCCGTCGTGTGGCGACGCCGACGATCTCCACCCCCAGGTCGAGGTCGCGCACCATCCGTCGGACGGCGAGGAGCTGCTGGGCGTCCTTCTGCCCGAACAGCGCCACGTCAGGACGGGTGAGCTGCAGCAGCTTGAGGACCACCGTCAGGACGCCGTCCAGGTGCCCCGGGCGGAACGCGCCCTCCAGCACCTCACCGATCCGACCTGCACTGACGCGCACGACCGGGTCGCCGTCCGGGTAGACGACGTCCGGCGTCGGCGCGAAGACGACGTCCGCGCCGACGCCCGCGAGCCGGGCCACGTCACCGTCGAGGTCACGCGGGTAGGCGTCGAGGTCCTCACCGGGACCGAACTGCAACGGGTTGACGAAGATCGTCACGAGGACCTGACCGGTCGGCCCCGCCTCCTCGCGCGCACGCCGCACCAGGTCGAGGTGGCCCTCGTGCAGCGCGCCCATCGTCATGACGACGGCGCGCCGGTCCGTCGGCTCCGGACCGCTCAGCGTCCAGGCCGTCTGGGCGTCGCGCAGCTCGTCGCGGGTGCGCACGACGACGGGACCGCCGCCCTCCGGCGCGCTCGGCACCGTCGGCTGGGTCGACTGGGCCGGCTGGGCCGGCTGGGCCGGCCGGGCCGGCTGGGTCGACTGGGTCGGCTGGGTCGACTGGTGAGACGGCGTCTCCGGTTCGTCCGTCATGGGTGCTCCTTCGGTGACTCGTCGAGGACGTCGAGGAGCCGGCGAGCGGCGACGTCGTCGATGCGGTGGCTCGCGAGGGCCCGGCGGGTCGCCCCGCGGGCCAGCTCGGTGTACGTGGCGGGGACGTCGGTCGCGCCCGTGCGGGTCGCGAGGTCCTCCAGGACCTCCAGGTGGGCGGTGACCGTCCCCGCGTCGCCCCGGGACACGGGTCCGGTCAGGGCCGCGATGGCGCCCGGGCCGACGTCGTCGCGCACGTCCGCCGACCGGACCGCGCCGTCGAGGGCCGCGCCGAGCAGCGGGGCGAGCACCCGGCCGGGCCGGTCGATGCCCGCGGCCTCCAGCGCCTGCGCCGCCTGGGCGACGAGCACCACCAGATGGTTCGAGGCGTGCGCCAGGGCGGCGTGGTACAGCTCGCGCGCGCCCTCGTCGACGACGACGGGCTCCCCGCCGATCTCCACGACCAGCGCCTGCCCGATGGGCAGCACGGCCGCGGGCGCGGTGACGGCGAACGTGCAGCCCTCGATCCGCGCCAGGTCGAGGGACATGCCGGAGAAGGTCATCGCGGGGTGCAGCGCCACCGGGATCGCACCCGCCCGCTGGGCCGGGGCGAGCACGCCCGTGCCGTACCGGCCCGAGGTGTGGACCACGAGCTGACCGCCCTGCCAGGCGCCGACCTCCGCCAGACCGGCGACGAGGTCCGCCAGGGAGTCGTCGGGCACCGCCAGCAGCACCAGCTCGGCACGTTCGACGACCTCCGGCACCGTGAGGTTCGGGACGCCGGGCAGCAGGGTCTCGATGCGTTCCCGGGACTCCTCGGACACCCCGGACGCGCCGACGACGGTGTGCCCGGCCGAGCGCAGCGCGCTGCCGAGCACCGCACCGACGCGACCCGCGCCCACGACGCCCACCCCGAGCCGCCCCGGACGCGCGCCGGGGTCCCCGCCGGGCAGGCCCGACGGCGTCACCCCGCTCATGCGTCCACCTCTCGCCGGGACGAGCTACCCCCGTCGCGGCCATCACCGTCGTAGCCGGCACCGTGGTCGTCCTCGTCCGGGTCGAGGACGTCGATCCCGAGCGCGGGCGCCAGCGCCACGACCTGCTCCATCCAGCGCTCGGGCGGCTGGTGCGCCCGGGCCGTGCGAGCACGGACCGACTGCTCGGACAGCAGACCCGCGGCGTCGTCGGACGCGAGGTGCGCCACCTGGGGCGTGACCGGTCCGGGCGTGGAGTGCACGGTGAACGACGCGAGCCCGCGCCGACGCTGCCACGGGCCCTGGGCGACGCCGAGGGACTGCGTTCGCTCGTGCGGCACCACCGTCAGGACCCGGGTCAGCCGACCCGTGCGCAGCAGCAGGACGCGGTCGGCGACCGCGAAACCGTTGCGCCGCCAGCTGATGGGGTCCAGCAGCCGGGCGGAGCGAGGGCTCGTCGTGAAGAAGCGGTCGGTGCGCGCGTCCCCCGTCAGCCCCTCGTCGACGACCGCCTCGACCCCGTCGCTGCCGAGGTCGGGCAGCACGAGCCACAGCGCCGTGAGCGCCTCGTCCCGCGGACCCACCGGCAGCAGCACGTGCTGGGTCTGGTTCGGGCCCTCGACGCCGTACCCGGCGACGTTGACCTTGACCCGCCACCAGCCCTTGCTGCGCCACCAGAAGCTCTGCGAGATCGACAGCGCCTGGACGCGCCCCGGCGGGATGGTCTGGGCGCGGGTCTCCAGCAGTCCGTGCCGCAGCCGGATGCCGTCGGGCGAGATCGCCGCCCGGAACCCGAACTCCCCGGCGAACCGGCTGAACAGGTAGGCGCCGGCACCGAGCAGGCCGGGCAGGATCGACCCGAGCAACCCGAAGTTGCGTGTCACCCCGACGGCGACGCCCAGCCCGACCAGCACGACCAGCAGGATCCAGATGGCGGGCAGCCGCAGCAGCGAGGAGACGAGCCGACCGGGCGGCAGCTCGTAGACGAGGTTCTCGGGCGCCTCCTGCGCCGGGACGTCGAGGTCGACCGGCACGCCCCGGTCCCCCGGCCCCCCGGGGGCGACCGTCGGATCGACGGCACCGTCGACCCCGGCGGACGAGGTCGCACCGACCGCAGCGGCAGCGCCGGCCGCCGCGTCCACCGCCGGGCCCTCCGCGCTCGGGGCGCCCGTGCCCGACGCGCCCGACCCGGCCGCGGGCGGACCTGCGGCCTGCTGGGCACGACGCGCCTTGACGCCCGCCGCGCGCGCGAGGAGCTCCGCACGGAGCTGGTTCGCGTCCTCCAGGCGCAGGAACCCGATCGCGACCCCGGAGTCCGACCCGCCCGCGACCTCCAGCGTCAGCTCCGCCAGGCCGAACAGCCGCGCGAGCAGCGGCTGACGCACGTCCACCGCCTGGAGCCGGTCCAGGCGCGCGTGCCGCTGCTGGCGGAACAGGATCCCCTTGCGCAGGTGTGCGGCGTCGTCGTCCACGGCGTACGACGTCATCCGCCACGCCAGGTAGGTGAAGCCCACCACGACCAGGAGGAAGACGACCAGGGCGAGCAGCGCCACCCACCACAGCCGGGCGACCTGCCCGGCGACCTCGCCCGCGTACTCGATGCTGTCCAGCATCTGGCTGCCGAGGACGAAGAGCAGGGCGACCACGACCGCCCACGCCCGCACGAGGGGCGTGACGGGGTGCACCCGCCGCCACTGCTGCTCCCGGACGGGGGTCTCGACGCCGGTCACAGGCCCGCCAGCCTCGCCTCGCCGTGCGCGCTGAGACGGTCGCGCAGGCGCTCCGCCTCCTGCGGGGGAAGCCCGGGGATCTCCGCGTCGGTGCTGGCGGCCGCGGTGTGGAGCTGGACCGTCGCGATGCCGAACCGGCGGGCCAGCGGCCCGGCCGTGACGTCGACGAACTGCATGCGCCCGTACGGCACGACGACGAGCTGGCGGAACAGGATGCCCTTGCGGATCAGCAGGTCCTCGTCGCGCTCCGCGTACCCCATTGCACGGACCTGGCGCGGGATCAGCAGACCCACCCACAGGGCCAGCAGCGCGAGGACGGCGACCGGGATCCACAGCCACGGCGTGAGGATCACGGCGAGCACCGCGCACAGCACCAGCGGCAGCCCGAGCCAGAGGCCCACCAGGATGAGACGCGCCGGGATCAGCCGGGTCGACACCCGGTCCCAGGTCACTCCCGCGGGCTGGAACGGGTCGCCTGCGGGGGCGGGCGCCGACGGGACGTCCGGCACGGCTCCGGCCTGCGGCTCGGGTTCGATGCTGGTCATGGCCCTATCCTCCCACCAGCGGGGGCAGGCCATGCGCCGCCGTCAGCGGGACGACGACGTCAGGACGTGACCGCGTCGGCCTCGCCGTCGTCCTCGTCCGGCGGCAGCTCGCAGAACTTCTCGACCACCAGACCGACGACGGCGAGCACCACGGAGACCACCAGCGCCGCCCCGGAGACGATCGCCTGGTCCCGCCGCGCCTCGACGTCGAGCTGGGGCAGCACGACGAGCACCGCGGCCGCGTACCGGCCGGCCAGGAGAGCGCCCGTCCAGGCCGCGGCCTTGGCCATGGCGAAGGTGCGTGCCGCACGCAACGGGTCGAGGTCCGGCTTGTCCCCGCGCAGGTAGGCGCGCACCGACCAGCCGGCCCACAGCACCAGGCCCGCGAGGAGCGCGAGCGCGACCACCTCGACCAACGCCGCGCCCGGGAGGTACGTGCCGCGGGACTCCAGGAGCCGCAGCAGCACCGTGCCGAAGGCCGCGACCGCGACCGCGAGCGTCAGCAGGGCCCGGACCCGGGTGCGCCGCACGTCAGCCGTGACCCGGTGTCCGGCGATCCGGGTCGTCGGAGTAGCGGTCGGGGTGGAAGGGGCTCGGCGGGTCGGCGGGCTGCACGAATCCGGGCTGCACGAATCCGGGGGCGACCTGGTGCGGCCCGCTCAGCGGCTGCGGGACGTAGGCCGGAGGACCTTCCCGCTCAGGGGGGTAGACGTCGGGATCGGCGTGCGGCACGGACCCGCGGGTCTCGGGCGGGTGAGCCGTCGGCTGGTAGGCGGTCGGCTGGTAGGCGGTCGGCTCGTATGAGGTGGGCTCGTACGCGGTCGGCTCGTACGCGGTCGGCTCGTAGGGCTCGGGTGCCGACGCCTCCGGGGCGGGACGCGCCGCGGGTGCCTGCGACACGGCCGGCGACGGTTCGTAGACCCGCACCTCGGGCTGGTAGAACCCCTGCGCCGGCGTCGCCCAGGGGGCCTCCCCGGTCGACGGCCCGGCCGAGGTCTGGTGCGGGGCCGCAGGTTGCTGGGCCACGGGGTGCTGGGCCGCGGGGTGCTGGGCCACGGGCTGGGGAGGCACGACCTGCGAAGGCTCGGGCGGGGGCAGTGGCAGAGCCGACGGTGCCGCAGGCTGCGGTGCCGAGATCGTCTCCACCGGTTCGTACGCCCACGGCGCCGGCGGGACGACGTGCGCCTGCGGTTCCGCGCCCGGCAGGCTCGACCCGGCAGGCGGCAGGTCAGGGTCCGCGGGCAGCGCGGCGTGCGGCGCGGGTGGGAGGGAGCCCGGCGCACCGAACGGTCCGTCGGTCGGCGCGGGGACGGCGGGAGCCTGGTCGGTCACGGGCCGCTCCCGCCTCGCGTCGTCCGACGTCGGGTCGACCGAGGGCGGGTACGCGGCAGGTTCCGGCGCGACGGGCACCGGCCCGGACGGGGCGTGCTCGAACGGCGCGTGCTCGGACGGGGCCTGCTCGGCGTGGCCGGGCTCCTCGACGTCGTGGGGCTCGACGTCCTGGGGCTCGAAACCCGGGGCCCCGGCGTCATGAGGCGCATCGTCCTGAGGCGCGACGTCCTGGGGCGCGACGTCCGGCGCGGCCTGGACCTGCACCGCGCCGGTGGAGGCCGGTTCGGTCAGCCAGTCCAGCGCGAGCCAGCGGATCCCGCCACGGTCGGGAGCGGTCGCGGCGAGCTGGGACACCGGCCCGCCACCGAGACCGCCGAGGACCGCCTCGGGGTCGAGCTCGGCCCACGGCACCAGCACGAACGCCCGCTCGCGGGCCCGCGGGTGCGGCAGCTCCAGGTCCTCGGCCGTGGAGGTCAGGTCCCCGTAGGTGATGACGTCGATGTCCAGCGTGCGGGGCCCCCACCGCTCGTCGCGGACGCGGCCGTGCAGGAGCTCGACCTCCTGGCAGGCGCCGAGCAGGTCGCGCGGCGGCAACGTGGTCCGCACCAGCAGCACGGCGTTGAGGAAGTCCGGCTGCTCCGGCCCGACGGCGACCGTCCGGGCCAGCGGCGAGACCTCCATGACCTGCACGCCGGGGATGCGGTCGATGTCCGTCACCGCGGCGCGCAGCGTCCCCTGCGGGTCGCCGACGTTCGCCCCCAGAGCGAGCACGGCCCCCACGGGCGACGAGGGAGCCTCGTCGAGCGGGTCGAGGGGCGTCGGCTCGACGGCGTCCTCGACGTGCTCCAGCGGTTCCCGGACCTCGCCCGGGTCGGCGTCCGCCTCGTCCGTGCCGTGCGCCTGCGCCGCGAAGGCGTCCGCGACCGGGACCGGCGGCGCGGGCACGTCGTGCGGCGCAGGGACGTCGGCGGGCTCCGGGGTCAGCAGCGCCGCCGGGACCCCCGCGGCGGGCGAGGCGACGGCGGGCAGGTTCACCCTGTCCCGCCGCACCACGATCTCGACGTCGTCGAACGGCACCTCGATGGGCGCCTGCGGCTTGTGCACGCGCACGTCGACCGCCTGCACCGCCGGACGGTCCAGCACCACCGCGGCGATCCGCTCGACGAGCGTCTCCACCAGGTCGACGGGTTCGCCCGCGAGGACGGCGTGCACGTCCTCGGCGACCTCCGCGTAGCTGACCGTCCGCGCGAGATCGTCCGACGTCGCCGCCGCACGGGTGTCCAGGTGCAGCACGACGTCGGCGACGAACGTCTGGCCGTCGGCGCGCTCCTGCGGCAGGACGCCGTGGTGCCCCAGCGCCCTCACCCCGGTCAGCCGGATCTGGTCCAGCGGCCGGCCGTCCGGACCTGGCACGGTGTCGGCGTACGTCACGGGCTTGCCTCCGTCGTCGAGTCCCCGGCCGCTGCGGCGTGCACCGGGGGTGGGTCTGAGTTCGTGCGGGCGGCATCCTCCCACGCCGCGGCGACGCGGACGGCGTCCACGCTGGCACGAGCGGAGTGGACGCGCACGCACCAGGCTCCGGCCTGCGCGGACAGCGCCGAGATCGCCGCCGTCGCGTCGTCGCGCTCCAACGGCGGGACCGGGGCGCCCGTGGGACCGGCGTCACCGAGCAGGTGACCGAGGAAGCGTTTGCGCGACGCACCCACCAGCACCGGCCGGCCGAGGGAGTGCAGGGCGTCCAGGTGGGCGAGCAGGGGCCAGTTCAGCGCGCCGGCCTTCGAGAACCCCAGACCCGGGTCGAGGACGATCTGCTCGGTTGCGACACCGGCGTCGGTCAGGGCCGCCATGCGCGCACCCAGCTCGTCGCGGACCTCCGCGACGACGTCGTCGTACACCTCGAGGTCGTCCATCACGTCCGCGTGGCCACGCCAGTGCATCGCCACGTACGCGACGCCGGTGGCGGCCACCACGTCCGCCATCGCCGGGTCGGCGAGCCCGCCCGAGACGTCGTTGACGATCTTCGCCCCGGCGGCCACCGCCTCCGCCGCCACGGCGGCGCGGGTGGTGTCGACGGACACGACGGCCCCGGCGGCGGCGAGCCGACCGATCACGGGGACGACGCGGCGCAGCTCCTCCGCCTCGTCGACGCGGGCCGAACCCGGCCTCGTGGACTCCCCGCCGACGTCGAGGACGTCCGCGCCCTCGCCGAGCAGGTCGAGGCCGTGCCGGACGCCGGCGTCGGGCTCGAACCACTGCCCGCCGTCGGAGAACGAGTCCGGGGTGATGTTGACGACGCCCATCACCAGGCAACGGCCGGTGCCGGTGAGCTCCGGCAGGCCGGCGACCACGGCGTCGCGGGAGGTCATGGGCTAACGCCCCAGGATCAGGCTCATCGCCTCGGCGCGCGTGGCGGCGGTCTGCATCTGCCCCCGCACCGCCGAGGTCACCGTCCGGGCGCCCGGCTTGCGCACGCCGCGCATCGACATGCACAGGTGCTCGCACTCCACGACGACGATCACGCCGCGCGGCTCGAGGATCTGCACCAGCGAGTCCGCGATCTGCGTGGTGAGCCGCTCCTGGACCTGAGGGCGCCGGGCGTACACCTCCACGAGCCGGGCGAGCTTCGACAGCCCGGTGATGCGTCCGTCGGTGCTGGGGATGTAGCCGATGTGCGCCACACCGTGGAAGGGCACCAGGTGGTGCTCGCAGGTGGAGAACACCTCGATGTCCTTGACCAGCACCATCTCCTCGTGGCCGAGGTCGAACGTGGTGGTCAGCACGTCGCGGGGCTCCTGACGCAGCCCGGCGAAGATCTCGCGGTACGCCCGGGCCACCCGCGCGGGGGTGTCCTTCAGCCCTTCGCGGTCGGGGTCCTCGCCGACGGCGAGCAGCAGCTCGCGCACGGCCGCCTCGGCCCGCGGCTCGTCGTAGGGGGGCACGTCGGCGGGCGCGCGACCCTCCAGCGACACCCGGCTCAGCGGAAGGTCGCGGTCCGTCACGCGCCCTCCTCGGAGGAGCCCGTGCCCGGGGCGTCGACGTCGCGTCCCGCGGACTCCTCGGCCTCCGGGTTCCCGACGACGGCGGCCTCGTCCTGCGGGAGCCCGCCGGTGGTGCCGTCGGTCGAGTAGGCGGCCTTCTCGCCCTCGGTCATCACCGGGCCACGGGTGTGCACGGTGCGCTGCTCGGAGGAGAGCCAGACGTCCCGCGCGTCGCGCTTGGTCACCGGGGCGAAGATCTCCGCGAGCTCGGCCTGGTTGAGGGTCTCGGCCTCGAGCAGGCGCAGCACCAGGTCGTCGAGGACGTCGCGGTACTGGGTGAGCACCTCCCAGGCCTCGTCGTGGGCGGCCTCGACGAGCTGGCGGACCTCGTGGTCCACCGTCCCGGCGACCGCCTCGGAGTAGTCGCGCTGGTGGCCCATGTCGCGACCCATGAACGGCTCGCCCGAGCCGTTGCCCAGCTTGATCGCCCCGACCTTGTCGCTCATGCCGTACTCGGTGACCATCTTGCGCGCGATCGCGCTGGCCTTCTCGATGTCGTTGCTGGCGCCCGTCGTCGGGTCGTGGAACACGATCTCCTCGGCGACGCGCCCACCCATCGCGTAGGCGAGCTGGTCGAGGAGCTCGTTGCGGGTCGTGGAGTACTTGTCCTCGGTGGGCATCACCATCGTGTAGCCCAGCGCACGCCCGCGCGGCAGGATCGTGACCTTCGTGACCGGGTCGGTGTACCGCATCGCGGCGGCCACCAGGGCGTGGCCGCCCTCGTGGTAGGCCGTGATCTTCTGCTCCTTGACGTTCATCACGCGGGTGCGCTTCTGCGGCCCGGCGATGACGCGGTCGATCGCCTCGTCGAGCGCCCGGTCGTCGATGAGCTGCGCGCCGGAGCGTGCCGTCAGCAGGGCAGCCTCGTTGAGGACGTTGGCCAGGTCGGCACCGGTGAACCCGGGGGTGCGGCGCGCGACGGCGGCGAGGTCGATCGACTCGACCATCGGCTTGCCCTGCGCGTGCACCGTGAGGATCCGCTCGCGGCCCTTGAGGTCGGGCGCCTCGACGGCGACCTGCCGGTCGAAGCGGCCCGGGCGCAGCAGGGCCGGGTCGAGGATGTCGGGACGGTTGGTCGCCGCGATGAGGATGACGTTCGTCTTGACGTCGAAGCCGTCCATCTCGACGAGCATCTGGTTCAGCGTCTGCTCGCGCTCGTCGTGACCGCCGCCCATGCCGGCACCGCGGTGACGACCGACGGCGTCGATCTCGTCGATGAAGATGATGGCCGGCGCGTTCGTCTTGGCCTGCTCGAACAGGTCGCGCACCCGCGAGGCACCGACACCGACGAACATCTCGACGAAGTCGGACCCGGAGATCGAGTAGAACGGCACGCCCGCCTCACCGGCGACGGCACGCGCCAGCAGGGTCTTGCCGGTCCCGGGCGGGCCGTACAGCAGCACGCCCTTGGGGATCTTCGCGCCCACGGCCTGGAACTTCTCCGGCTCGGCGAGGAACTCCTTGATCTCGTGGAGCTCCTCGACGGCCTCGTCCACGCCCGCGACGTCGGCGAACGTGACCTGCGGCATGTCCTTGCTGATGAGCTTGGCCTTGGACTTGCCGAAGCCCATGACGCGGTTGCCGCCGCCCTGCATGCGGGACAGCACGAACCAGAAGATCACCAGGATGATGAGGAACGGGATGAGGAAGCTGAACAGCGAGCTCAGGAACGACGGCTGCGGCACGTTCGTGTCGTAGCCCTCGGGCAGGTCGGCGCCCGTCACGGCGGTCACGACGTCCTCGCCCTGCGGGGCCACCCAGAAGAAGTCGACCTTCTCCCCGTAGTCCACCTCGTCGTCGCCCTCGCCGGTGACGTAGGGCTCGCTCAGCTCGAGCTCGACGCGCTGGTCCCCGTCGATGATGAGGGCGTGGTCGACCGTGTCCCCCGCCAGGAGCTCGAGGCCCTCGGACGTCTCGATGCGCTCGACCCGTTCCCCGGAGAACGCGGAGAACGCGAGCGCGACGACGATCAGGCCGAGCGCGATCCAGACGAGCGGGCCGCTGAAGATCTTCTTGAGGTTCATCCGTGACGGGGCGCTGCCCCGCATCCCTTCGTTCGGGCGGTGGTTCGACACACGAAACTACACTCCCGGCCGGAGAGTTCCCCGTGGTGTTCGCCCACGGCGTCGAAGCTCAGGCGTAGACGTGCGGGGCGAGCGTCCCGATGAAGGGCAGGTTGCGGTACTTCTCGTCGTAGTCGAGGCCGTACCCGACGACGAACTCGTTCGGGATGTCGAACCCGACGTACTTCACGTCGACGTCGACCTTGGCGGCGTCGGGCTTGCGCAGCATCGTGGCGATCTCGACGGACTTCGGACCGCGGGAGCGCAGGTTCTGCACGAGCCACGAGAGCGTCAGGCCGGAGTCGATGATGTCCTCGGCGATGAGGACGTTGCGCCCCGACAGGTCGGCGTCGAGGTCCTTGAGGATCCGCACCACGCCGGAGGACTTGGTGCCCGACCCGTAGGAGGACACGGCCATCCAGTCCATCTGGACCGGGTGGTGCAGGCGACGGGACAGGTCCGCCATGACCATGACGGCGCCCTTGAGCACCCCGACGAGGAGCAGGTCCTTGCCGGCGTAGTCGGCGTCGATCTGGGCAGCCATCTCGTCGAGCCGCGACCCGAGCTGTTCCTCGGTGAGCAGGATTTCGGCGAGGTCGCCGGCGACGTCCGACTGGTCCACGGGGTTACTCCTCAGGATGCGTGAAGGGGGGTAGCGGGCCCGTGGCGGACGGGCGCAGGAACAGCCTGCCACACGCGCGCCACGCCCGTGCGTCGCTCGGGAGGTGCACCGCACCCTGCCCGTGCCAGCGCACGACCAGGGCGTCGAGCGCGTCGACGTGCCCCGACGTCGTCGTCCCTGCTGGACAGCCCGCCGCGAGCGCGGCCGCACGCAGGGCGCGACGACGCAGCGCCGGGGGCGCGTCGGCGAGGACAGTGACGTCCAGCACGGTCCCGCCGTCGGCCGCGGTAGCACCTGCGGCGTCCAGCAGGTCGGCCGCCAGGGCGTCCAGCAGGTCGGCGTCCTGGCGGAGCAGCGCGGCGCTGCGCGCGAGCGCCTCCACGGCGCCCGGACCCAGCACGGCGGTCAGCTCGGGCAGCAGCCTGCCTCGCACCGCCGACCGCAGGGGTCCGCCGTCGGGGGCGTTCGTGGGGTCGTGCCACGGTTCGACGCCGACGACGGCGCACACCCGCTCGGTCTGGGCACGCCGCAGGTCGAGGAACGGGCGCCGGTACCGGCCGCGCCGTCGTGGCATCCCCGCGAGCGACCGCGCCCCGCTGCCCCGGGCGAGGCCGAGCAGCACCTGCTCCGCCTGGTCGTCGAGGGTGTGGCCGAGCAGCACGGCGACGGCACCGAGCTCCACGGCGACGTCGTCGAGCAGGGCGTACCGGGCGTCGCGCGCGGCCGCCTCGCCGCCGTCCGGCGAGGGTGCGACGTCGGCCCGCCGCACCAGGACCGGGTCGAGGCCCAGGTCACGGCACTGCGCGGCGGCCCGCGACGCGACGTCGGCCGAGCCGGGCTGCAGGCCGTGGTCGACGACGACGGCCCCCGCCCGCACCGCGTGCCCGCGCGCACGCACCGACCGGCCGACCCGGCGCGCCTCGCTCGCGACGGCGGCCGCGAGCGCGAGGGAGTCCGCCCCTCCCGAGCAGGCGACGAGCACGAGGTCACCGGCGTCGAGGTCCGCGAGGTCGGCCCGCACGGCCGTGCGCGCGGCGGCGAGCGCGGCGTCGACGTGCCCCACCGGCCGCCCGCCCTAGCCGTGCACGCGCCGCACCCAGGCGCGCGGGTCGGCGATCTCACGATCGCTGGGGAGGTGCTCCGGGGCGGCCCACACGGCGTTGAGCCCGTCACGCCCCACCGAGGTCTCGACGGCGCGGACGAACGCGGCGCCGTCGCGGTACTGGGCGAGCTTGGCGTCCATGCCGAGCAGCCGCCGCAGGACGACGTCGAGCCGGGGCGCCCCGGCACCGTCGCGGCGTCGTTCGAACCGGGCGCGGATGGTGCGCACGGTGGGTACGACACGGCGGCCGACGGCGTCCATCATGACGTCGGCGTGCCCCTCGAGGAGTGCCATGACGGCGGTGATCTGCGCCAGCTCCCGCTTCTGCGCGGGGCCGAAGACCTGGTCGAGGGGGGTGGTCAGGTCGCCGCGGACGGCGTCGACGACGGTGCGGCCCAGCAGCGCGACCTTCTCCCGCACCGGGGCACGGCTCAGCCCGACGGACGTGGTGGCCACGTCCTGGAGCAGCGCGCCGAGCCGACCGGCGAGGTGCTCGGCGAGCCACGGGGCGGTGGCGAACTGCACGGCGTGGGTCTGCTCGTGCAGGCACACCCACAGCCGGAAGTCGGGGCCGTCGAGCCGCATCGCCTGCTCGGCGGCCAGCACGTTGGGGGCGACGAGCATCAGGACGGGCCGGCCCGGGGTGTACGGGTCGAACTGGCCGAGGACCTTGCTGGACAGCAGCGCGAGCAGACCGCCGACCTCGGCGGCGCCGGCGAGCCGGGCGGCAGCCGACTCGGGCAGCCGCCCGCCGTCGCCGACCGCACCGAGGACGGGCTCCGTCAGGCGTGCCATCGACCGGGTGTTGGCCTGCGCCCAGGTGGCGCGGTCCACGACGCGGACGTCGCCGAGGTCCGGCCGCTCCGGCGGGCGGAGGCGGGCGAACCGTCCGGCGGCGTCGCGGCCCCGGCCGGGCCCTGCCGGCGAGCCCGCGGGTGTCATGCGGGTGACTCCCAGGACGTGGTCGACGGCGTCGTCCGCCGCGGTCCGCAGACCTGCGACGAGGTCGTCGAGCTGGTCGCGCGAGGCCACGGGCCCCGGCCGGGCGACCCGGCGCGCGATCTGTGCGGCGGCGGTCCAGTCGACGGCGGCGGGGCTGGGTGAGGTCACGGGTCCACCGTAGCGACCGGGTCGCGGCGCGGCGCCGTGCCGGCGGGCCTACGGGGCGTCGGTGGTGCAGCCGCAGGCGGCGAGGTCGCCGACGAACTCGTCGAAGAGCATGTTGGCCCCGTACGAGCCGCCCTCGGGGATGGCGTCGGCGGTGACGGCGAACAGCAGGAGACGGTCGTCGGTGGTGACGACGGTCCCGGCCAGCGAGCGGATGTCGGGCAGGGAGCCCGTCTTGGCGCTGGCGTAGCCGCGGCCGGGGTTGCCCTCGGCGAAGCGCTCGTGGAGCGTGCCCTCCATCCCGGCGATCGGCAGCCCGGTGACGGCCTCGCGCATCGTCGGGTCCTGGGCGGCGACGGCGAGGGTGTCGACGAGCTGGCGCACGCTCGTCGACGACCCGGTGCCGAGCCCGGACAGGTCGGTCAGGACGGCACCGGTGAGGTCGACGCCGAGGCTCTCGACGGTGGCGACGACCTCGCTGATCGCGGCCTCCTGGGAGCCGGGCAGGCCCGCGTCGACGGCCACGAGCCGGCCCACCACCTCGGTGAGCGTGTTGTCCGACTCCTCCAGCAGGTAGGAGACGATCTGTCCGAGCGGCGCCGAGTCGACCCGGCCGATCTCGCGGGCGGAGGACGCGGCGGTCTGGCGGGAGATGCTGCCGGACACGGTGACGCCACGGTCCTCGAGGGCGGCGGCGAACTGGTCCGCGGCAGCCATCGCCGGGTCGCTCTCGCGCTTGGCGTACTTGTCGTCGGTGAGCCGGGCGACGTCGACGGCGAGGGCGGCGACCGGTGCGACGTAGCCGTCGGCGACGTCGGAGTCCCGCACCGTCGGGGAGACGTCGGGCCCGCTGAAGAGGGTGTCGTCCACGGCGAGCGAGACGGAGTCACGGCCGCTGAGCGTCACCTGGGCGACGACCTGGTCGGCGAGGTCGCCGAGGCCGGCCCGGCCGTTGACCGCGTCGGGGTCGCCGGCGTCGGGCGCGAGCATCATGTCTCCCCCGCCCACGAGCACGACCTGCGAGTCCCCTTCCAGCACGGCACGGGTGGGCAGGGTGACCTCGCCGCCCGGACCGGCGTACGCGGCGACGGCCGTGAGGATCTTCTGCGTGGAGGCGGGGACCTGCTGGCGACCGGCCGCGGACTCCCCCAGGGTCTCGCCGGTCGCGGCGTCCGTGACGAGCACCCCGACGCGCTTGCCGAGCCGGTCGTCCTCGGCGAGCGCGGTGACGAGGTCACCGATCCGGTCGGTGTCCGGGACGGGCGCGGCCTCGGGCAGCGCGGGGACGGCGACCTCGGGGCTGGGGCCGGGGACGGCGCCCGGGGCGTCGGGGAACGGGGCGGGGGCGTCGTACGGTGCGGCGAGGGTGACCATGCCCGGAACGACGTCGTACGCGTCGGCCACGAGGTAGCCGCAGAACAGCGCCAGGACGGACGCCACGGTGGCGCCGACCTTGAGCCGCCACCTCATCCGATCCTCCAGAAGTCGTGAACCTGGTCACAAGCAGGCTCGTACGGGCCGTATTCTCGCACGTTCCACCCGCCCCGGACGCGCACGACGCCGGGTCGGGGTGGGGCCCGCATGGCACACTGGGGACGCGCACGCACCTTGATCGGCGCACGCCCCACGACTGGAGGAACAGTGGAGTTCGACGTCACCATCGAGATCCCGAAGGGTCAGCGGAACAAGTACGAGGTGGACCACGAGACAGGTCGCATCCGTCTGGACCGCATGCTCTTCACCTCGACGCGGTACCCGGACGACTACGGGTTCATCGAGGGCACGCTCGGCGAGGACGGCGACCCGCTGGACGCGCTGGTCCTCCTCGAGGAGCCCACGTTCCCCGGCTGCCTCATCAAGTGCCGCGCACTGGGCATGTTCCGCATGCGCGACGAGGCCGGCGGCGACGACAAGGTCCTGTGCGTCCCGCTCGGTGACCAGCGTGCCGCGTGGCGCCAGGACATCGACGACGTCTCGGACTTCCACCGCCTGGAGATCCAGCACTTCTTCGAGGTCTACAAGGACCTGGAGCCGGGCAAGTCCGTCGAGGGCGCGCACTGGGTCGGCCGCGAGGAGGCCGAGTCCGAGATCGAGCGCTCGTTCCAGCGCGCCAAGGACGCGGGCTACTACAACCACTGACCCCGGCACCCTGACGTGCCGAACATGCCCTGGCGGCCCGTCCCGACTCCGGGACGGGCCGCCAGGGCATGTTCGACCGTTCAGAAGGCATGGTCGGCGGCGGTGGGCGGCCGGGAGGGACCCGCGCCGGCCTCGAAGCCCGCTCGCGCCGAACAGGCGGGGCTCGCCCTCGACGCCGGCCGGCTCGCACTGGTCCGGCGGCTCCTTCCGGACTGAGACGGCTTCTCCCGTCGCGGCCGACGACGCGTGTCCCGGCGGGCGGCCTACGGTGGTCCCATGCTCGCCACGATGATCCACGCCGCCCATGACGTCCGCGCCGAGGAGCGCCCCGACCCCGTGCTGCGCGCGCCGGGCGACGCCGTCGTGCGCGTCCTGGCCGCGTGCGTGTGCGGGTCCGACCTGTGGCCGTACCGCGGCGTCACCCCCACGAAGGCTCCGCACCCGATCGGCCACGAGCTCGTCGGCGTGGTCGAGGAGGTCGGGTCCGAGGTGACCTCGGCGAGGCCCGGCGACCTCGTCGTCGTCCCGTTCTCCCTGAGCTGCGGGTCCTGCCAGGCGTGCCGGGCCGGTTTCCCCTCGGCGTGCGCGGTGGTGACGTTCTTCGGGTCGACCGACCGCGACGGCCACCCCGTCGACGGCGCGCAGGGCGAACGGGTGCGCATCCCGCTGGCGCAGCACTCCCTGTTCCCGGTCGGGCGGTCGGAGGCGGACGCGGAGGCCGCGGGCCTGGTGCCGCACCTGCTCGCCCTGTCGGACGTGATGTCGACGGGGCACCACGCCGCGGTGTCGGCCGGGGTCGGCGCCGGGGACACGGTCGTGGTGGTCGGTGACGGCGCGGTGGGGCTGTGCGGCGTGATCGCCGCGCGGCGCCTCGGGGCCGGTCGGGTCGTGGCGATGTCGCGGCACGCGGACCGGGCGGCGCTCGCCCGTGACCTGGGCGCGACCGACGTCGTCGCCGAGCGCGGTGACGAGGGCGTGGCGGCGCTGCGCGACCTGCTCGGCGGCGATCTGGCCGACGCGGCGCTGGAGTGCGTGGGCACGGAGCAGTCGATGGCGCAGGCGCTGGGCGTGGTGCGCGGTGGCGGCCGGGTCGGCTTCGTGGGCGTCCCGCACGGCGGTGCGAACCTGCCGATCCGTCAGCTCTTCGGCCGCAACATCACGGTCGGTGGCGGGATGGCGCCGGCCCGCACGCACATGGCGACGCTGCTGGAGGACGTGCTGTCCGGGGCGATCGAGCCCGGCCGGGTGTTCGACGTCGAGATGCCGCTGGCGGACGTCGCCGAGGCGTACGCGGCGATGGACGAGCGGCGGGCGACGAAGGTGCTGCTGCGGCCGTGACCGTCTCACATGATGGTCCCGCATCGTGAGATGCGGTGGGCAGGTGCCCCGGCGGGGCTTACCGTCGAGACCATGACCGCGACGCCGACCCGCCCCCCGGGCACCGCCCCCGGCCCGGGCACCGCCCGCGGTGCGCGCCGCGTGCCGGCCACGAGCGTCCCGGCCTCGGGCGCCTGGCGCGAGGGCGACCCCGTCGCCAACCGGCAGTTCCGCGACGTCGGCACGTTCGACCTCGAGGCCGGCGGTCGCCTCCCGGACGTCCGCGTCGCCTACGAGACGTTCGGCGAGCTCGCGCCCGACGGGTCCAACGCCGTCCTCGTCCTGCACGCCCTCACCGGCGACGCCCACGTGCACGGGTCCGCCGGCCCCGGCCAGTCCACGGCCGGCTGGTGGGAGTCCATGATCGGACCCGGCGCCCCGCTCGACACGGACCGCTACTTCGTCGTCGCGCCCAACGTGCTCGGCGGCTGCCAGGGCACCACCGGGCCGGCGTCGACCGCGCCCGACGGCCGCCCCTGGGGCGGCAGGTTCCCCCGGATCACCACGCGCGACCAGGTCGCCGTCGAGATCGAGCTGGCCCGCCAGCTCGGCATCACCTCGTGGGAGGCGGTGGTCGGGGCGTCCATGGGCGGCATGCGCGTGCTGGAGTGGGCCGTGCTGGGACCGGAGGCCGGCATCGAGGTCCGCTCGATCGCGGCCATCGCCACCTGCGCCCAGTCCTCCGGCGACCAGATCGCCTGGGCCCACCCCCAGCTCGGCGCGATCCGCTCCGACTCGCGGTGGAACGGCGGCGACTACTACGACGCGCCCGACGGCGAGGGCCCGCACGCAGGCCTGGCCATCGCCCGGCAGATCGCCCACACCACCTACCGCACCGCCCTCGAGCTCGACGAACGGTTCGGCAGGCTCCCGCAGGGCGGCGAGGACCCCCTGGTCGACGGGCGCTTCGCCGTGCAGTCCTACCTGGACCACCACGGCGACAAGCTCGCCCGCCGGTTCGACGCCAACTCCTACGTGCGGCTCACCGAGACGATGATGACGCACGACCTCGGACGCGACCGGGGCGGCGTCGAGGCCGCACTGCGCCAGATCACCGCCCGCGCCCTCGTCGTGGCCGTGGACTCCGACCGCCTGTTCCCGCCCGCGCAGTCCGAGCGGCTCGCCGCCGGGCTGCCCGGCGCCGACGGCGTGCGGACGATCCGCTCCGACTTCGGCCACGACGGGTTCCTCGTCGAGCACGAGCAGCTCGGGCCGCTCGTGCGCGAGTTCCTCGCCGAGCCGGTCCAGCGCCCCGCGAGATAGCACGAGGCAGCACCGGCCTGCACCGGCCTGCGACGCACCACGGGCCCGCGGAGCACCACGAGCGAGCGTCGGTGGCGCCGCCTAGCGTGGTGCCCGGCGTCGACGACGGCGCCCGCGACGCTGCGCCTCGGAGGTCACCATGGCCAAGCTCAACCCGTACATCAGCTTCCGGTCCGACGCCCGCCCCGCCCTGGAGTTCTACCGGTCCGTGCTGGGTGGCTCGCTCGACATCACGACGTTCGGCTCCGTGCCCGGCATGACCGACGACCCGGCCGACGCCGAGCTCGTCATGCACGGCCAGCTCGACACCGACGGCGGCCTCACGCTCATGGCCGCCGACACCCCGTCGTCCATGACGTACGTGGCCCCCACCTCCGGCATGACCGTCGCCATCACGGGCGACGGCGACGACCTGGACCACGTGCGCGGCATGATCGCGGGGCTGTCCGACGGCGCGGCGGACGTCCTGCCGTTCGAGCGGGCGCCGTGGGGCGACTACTACGGCCAGCTCACCGACCGCTTCGGCGTCACCTGGATGTTCAACGTCGGCGCGCAGTGACGCCAGGGCTCAACCGGCCGAGGTGACCAGGATCCTCTCGCGTCGCCCTCGAGGGCGCGCAGGTCCTGCTCGGCGCCCGCCGCGCCGACCGCGGAGCGGAACCGGGCCTCGGCGGCGGCCAGGGCCTGCGTGCGCCGGCCCGGGTTCCGGGTACCGGTCGGTGGCGTCGTCTACGTTGGGAGCATGCTCGCCGCCACCGTCGCCCGCTTCAGCCCTGACGCTCCCCTCGACGGCCTGGAGGTGACGGACCGGCCCGAACCGGAGCAGCGGGAGCACTGGACCACCGTCGAGGTGCGGGCGGCCGCGCTGAACCACCACGACCTGTGGTCGCTGCGGGGCGTGGGCCTGAGCGCCGAACAGCTCCCCATGATCCTCGGCACCGACGCCGCGGGCGTCGCCCCGGACGGGACCGAGGTCGTGGTGCACGGGGTGATCGGCGCGGACGGTCACGGCGTCGGACCTCGCGAGCGCCGCTCGCTGCTGTCCGAGCGCTACCCCGGCACCCTGGCGGAGAAGGTGGCCGTCCCCACCGCGAACCTCGTGCCCAAGCCGGCCGGCCTGTCGTTCGCCGAGGCCGCCTGCCTGCCCACCGCCTGGCTCACCGCCTATCGGATGCTGTTCGGCGCCGCCGCCCTGCGACCGGGCGACCTCGTGCTGGTGCAGGGTGTGGGCGGCGGGGTGGCCACCGCGGCGATCGTGCTCGGCGCGGCGGCCGGGCTGGAGGTCACGGCGACGTCGCGTGACGCCGCCAAGCGGGACCGGGCCCTGGAGCTCGGGGCCGTGCACGCCCTCGAACCGGGCGGGCGGCTGCCGGCGGGCCGGGTCGACGCGGTGGTCGAGTCCGTCGGCCAGGCGACGTGGGCGCACTCGGTGCGGTCGGTGCGGCCCGGCGGGACGATCGTGGTGTGCGGGGCGACGAGCGGCGACGCTCCCGCGGCGGAGCTGACCCGGGTGTTCTTCAACGAGATCCGCGTGCAGGGGGTGACGATGGGGTCACGTGACGACCTGGCCGCGCTGCTGCGGTTCTGCGAGCGGACCGGCGTACGACCCGTCGTGGACTCCGAGGTCGCGCTGGACGACGTCGCCACCGGTCTGGGCCGGCTCGCGGCCGGCGAGCAGACGGGCAAGATCGTCGTCGTGCCGTGACGCTCCGGACGACGTCGGCTCAGGCGAACCGGGCGCGGTAGGCCTCCAGCAGCGAGATGCCGTCGGGCTCGATCCGCCACACGTTCCAGCCGTCGTCCGTCTCCATCCCGCACGCCACGGTCGCGGCGCGGTCGGGATGCTGGAAGCGTGACCCGTCGGGGAGCACGATGAACCCCTCCGGGGTGAGCACCGCCTCGAAGTGCTGGCGGCGACGCGGCCGGGACCAGACGAGCCGGGCGGGCGCGGCGAGCATGCTCGCCAGGGCGATCAGGTCGCCGTCCACCTCCTCGACGGGTGCCGCCACGCCCGGGGCGGGCTCGAAGTAGTCGCGCTCGGGGGGCGGGGTGTACGACGGCGCCTCCAGCGGCGGGACGGAGAGGCGCGGCAGGTCGTCGGAGGCGCTGGTCCAGCGGTCCGGCGTCGACGGCTCCCACTCGCGCTCGTCCATGGCGGACAGCGGGACGCGCGAGTCCAGCGGGTCGATCCCCGGGGCCGGCGGGTCCCAGGGCGCGGGCTCGCGCGGTGCCGGTTCACGCGGGAGGTCACGGCGCTCGGCGTCACGGCGTGCGGCACGTCCACCGGCGACGGGGAACGACGACGCCGCGACCCGCGCGAAGTCCTCCCCCAGTCCCGGGGTGTCGGCGCTGGCGGGCGACGTCGTGCGGCGGGCGAGCTCCGCGAGATCGAGGTCCTGGGCGGACGCCGCCGAGGCCGCCGTGAACGCGGCGAGCTCCGGGGAGACCTCCGACGGCTCGGACGCGCGGAACCGGTCCGCCCGGGTGCGACGCCGCGGCGGGTCCGCCTGCTGCCGGCCCGGCGCCTGCGGAGCGTCGTCGCGGGGAGCCTCCCGGTGCCCGCCGGACCGTGACGTCGACGGGGACGTGGGCCCGTCCGGCGGCGGCGGGACGGGGGCGTGCCTGCTCGGCGCGGCGAAGGGCGCGGGGGCCGGGCCGGACGACGTCGGGGCTGCCGGCGGCGGGGGCGGCGGGAGGTCGGGGGCGTGCGGGGCGGAGCCCACCTGCGGGATCGACAGGCTCGGCGTCCCCGCCTGCGCGCGGCGCTCGGCGCGGCTGCGCCGCTGGGGGGCCTGCCCGGGCGCCTCGTCCTCACGACCTCGCCCGGGTCCCGCACCGGGTGCCGCAGGAGCCGAGCCCACGGCGGGTGCCGCCGTCCGACGGGCGCGCTGGCTCGTCGTGGGCTCGTCCGCCGGCTGCTCGGCAGGTTCGGGGGCGTTCGTGGCGGCCGACCGGGCGAACGCCGGGCGCGGCACGATCGGCTGCGCGGACGTGCCCGGGACGTCGGCGCGGGTCGCGCCGCGTGGGGGTGCCGCGGCGGCGGGGCTCCGGTCGGTGAGCGCGATCCCGACCTTGACGCCGTCGGCGAACGTGCCGTCCTCCGCCGCGCCGCCGGACGCCGACGACGCCGAGGCGGGGGCGACGCCGGACAGCTGCGGCGACGTGGCCCCCGACGCCGGGTGGATGACGAGCGGCGAGACGTCGACGAACCGGCGCCCGTCCTGGCTGTGCATCACGCCCATCTTGAGGACCTCGACGGGCATGGTGGGCTGGCGCAGGAAGTCCACGGCGTTGAGGATCTCCTCGCCGGCCTCCTGGCAGATGACGATGAGGCGGGCGCTCGACCGGCCCGGCTGGGAGCGGGTGATGGGCACGGAGTCGTAGAACGCGGCGACGTCGCGCTGGAACGCGTTCGGCCCCCCGTGGTAGCGCGAGGCGATCTCCCCGCGGGTGAGGCGCCCGGCCCATCCGGCGTGGTCGAGGGCCTTGGTCAGCGCCCCGCGGTCGAGCTCGGCGACGAGCTCGACGACGACGGGCGAGCCCGTGGCGTCCAGCGCGAGCAGGTGCGGCTCGTCGGGCCCGACGCCCTGCGCCACGGGGAAGATCTGCTCACCGAGCAGGCCGTCGATGTGGGAGTCGACGACCCGGTGCGCCGTGGTGCCGAGGCTCGGCTCGACCGCCCCGGCCGACCGCCCCGTCTGCACGAGGAGCGGCCTGCTGGCGTCGACCTCGAACAGTGGCATGACGATGACTCCCCGGGTTCCTCACGTCCCGCACGGCCGTGATCGCCATAGCCTACGGCGGCCCCTCCGGTGATCTGCAACACGCCTGGTAGGTGAGGCGGCTCACGTCACAGAACGGTCAGGAAACCTATTCGGACCCAACCGGACATATCCCTCGGATCAGGCGTGACCGACCTCGTCGGCGTCCCGGGCGAGGGCGTCCTCGACGCGCCGGACCTTCGCGTCGAGCTGTCCGGTGCGGCCCGGACGGATGTCCGCCTTGAGGACGAGGGACACCCGGTGCCCGCCCGCGCCGACGGCCTCGGTGGCGCGCTGGACGACGGGCATCACCTCGTCCCACTCCCCCTCGATCTCGGTGAACATCGAGGTGGTCCGGTTCGGCAGGCCCGACTCCCGGACGATGCGGACGGCCTCGGCGACGGAGTCCGTGACGGACTCGCCCGCGCCGAGCGGAGCGACGGAGAACGCGAAGACGGCCATCGCCCCATCCTGCACCCTCCGGCGTCCCGCGGCACCGGCGGCGCTTAGGCTCGTCGGGTGAGCATCTCGGTGACGGTCCTGGCCGGCGGGGTCGGCGGAGCGCGACTCGCGCACGGTCTCGCGCGGGCCCTGCCCGGTGGCGACCTGACGTGCGTGGTGAACGTCGGCGACGACACCGAGCGGCACGGCCTGCACGTCTCCCCCGACCTCGACACCGTCATGTACACGCTCGCCGGGCTCGACGACGAGGAGCGCGGCTGGGGCGTGACGGGCGAGTCGTACGCGGTGCTCGACCAGCTCGCGCGGCTCGGCGAGGACACCTGGTTCACGCTCGGCGACCGCGACCTCGCCACGCACGTCGTGCGCACCGCCCGGTTGCGGCAGGGGCGGCCGCTGAGCGAGGTCACCGCGGGGCTGGCGGCGTCGCTCGGCGTGGACGCCCGGCTGCTGCCCGTCACCGACGACCCGGTGCGCACGCTGGTCGGGACGCCGTCCGGCACGCTCGCGTTCCAGGAGTACTTCGTGCGCCGTCGGCACGCGGACGCGGTGCTCGACCTGCGGTTCGACGGCGTCGAGGCGGCGCGCCCGGCCCCCGGGGTGCTCGACGCCGTGCGGGACGCCGACCTGCTGGTCGTCGCGCCGTCGAACCCGTTCCTGTCCGTCGAGCCGGTGCTGGCCGTGCCCGGCGTGCGCGAGGCGGTCCTGGGCTCCGGTGCGCGCCGCGTCGCGGTGAGCCCGATCGTGGGCGGCCGGGCGGTCAAGGGTCCGGCCGCGCAGATCCTGGAGTCCCTGGGGCACGACGTGTCGGCGCTGGGTGTCGCCCGGCTCTATGCGGACCTGGTGGACGTCATGGTGATCGACGACGCGGACGCCGCGCTGACCGCGTCGATCACGGACCTGGGTCTCGACGTCGTCGTCACCGACACGATCATGGTGGGCGCGGACGGCCGGGAGCGGCTCGCGCGCGACCTCGTCGGGCTCGTCGCTCGGTGAGCCGCCCTGCTGCGGTGACCGCCGTCGTGCCGCTGCGCGACGGCGTGACCGGCAAGTCGCGGCTGGCGGCGGCGCTGGACCCGGCGGCCCGACGGCGGCTCGTCGTCGAGCTGGCCCGCCGCGTGGTGACGGTGCTCACGGCCGCCGACCGGGTGGACCGTGTGGTGGTCGTGACGGCCGACCCGGCGTTCGCCCGGGAGGTGCTGGCTCAGGTGCCGACCCAGGCCACCACCCCCGCGTTCGGCACCGTGGTGATCGCCGAGCCGCCGGGCCGGCCGGGGCTGAACGCCGCGCTGGAGCACGCGCGCGAGCACGTGCGTGCGACGTCCGCCACGCCCGCCGGGCCCGGGCGCCTGCTCGTGGCGCACGCCGACCTGCCGCTGCTCACCGGGGCGGACGTGGGCGCGGTGCTCGCACCCGCCGCCGACGTGGTGGTCGCGACCGACCGGCACGGCGTCGGCACGAACCTGCTCGCGCTGCCGACCGACGCGGCGTTCACCTTCCGGTTCGGCGAGGAGTCCCGGGCCGCCCACACGGCGCAGGCCCGGGACCGCGACCTGTCGTGCGCCGTCGTCGACCGCACGGGCACCGCCCTGGACCTGGACACCCTCAGGGACTGGGACGAGCTGCCGCCGGACGAGGCGGCGCGGCTGCGCGCCGTCGTCGGAGCCGGTCCGGCCTGACGGCCCGACCACGCCGCCGCCTGCCGGCCGGCCGACGACGCGCTCCCGCGCGCCGGCCGAGGAGGACGCCGCCGAGCACGAGTGCCGCCCCGACCGCCTGGCGCACGCCGAACGTCTCGTCGGCGAGCACGGTGCCGAGCAGGACGCCTGTGACGGGGTTGAGCAGGCCGACGAGCCCGACGGTGCCCGCCGGGAGGTGCCGCAGTCCGCTGAACCAGGCGAGGAAGGCCAGGGCGGTCGCGATCACGGCGACGTAGGCGAAGCCGCCGACGGCGACGGGGTCGACGGGTGGCGGCCCGCCCTCGACCATCACCGCGACGGGCAGCAGGAGCAGGCCGCCCGCGGTGAGCTGCCAGGCGGTGACGGCGACCATCGGCTCGGCGGGCGCCCACCGCTTGGTGAGGACGAACCCGACGGACGACATGAGCATGGCGGCGCCGGAGGCGAGCACCCCGGCGACGGGGACGCCGGCCCCGGCGTCGGCCACGAGGACCACGACGCCGACCATGCCGACGACGGCCCCGACTGCGCCCCGCCCCGTGGGGCGCTCGCCGAGCAGCGGCCAGGCGAGCAGGAGCAGCACGAGGGCGGACGCCGCCATGACGGTCGACGCGACCGAGGACGGCAGGAGGGTCGCGGCCACGTACACCAGGACGAAGAACGCCCCGACGTTCAGCGTGCCGAGGACGAGTGACCGCCACCACCAGTCGCCGCGCGGGAGCCGGCGGGCGACGGCCAGGAGCAGGAGCCCGGCGGGCAGGGCGCGCAGCACGGCTCCCCACAGGGGCTGGTCGGGCGGCAGGAGCTGCCGCGTGACGACGTAGGTCGATCCCCAGGCGATCGGGGCGACGGCGGTGAGGGCCACCCACTTCCAGTTCGCTTCCACGGAAGCCATTAATCCCTTCCATGGAAGATATATTCCGGGGATGAGCGAGACCCTCGACCGCGTGGCCCGCATCCAGGACGCCTGGCGGAGGGAACGACCCGACGTCGACGTCGCCCCGCAGGGGATCATCGGCCGCCTGCACCGGCTCGCCGCGCACCTCGACGACGAGCTGGACACGGTCTACGGCCGCCACGGCCTCGGCTTCGGCGAGTTCGACGTCCTGGCCACCCTGCGACGCGCCGGCGCGCCCTACGAACGAGCCCCCGGCGAGATCGCGCAGCACACGATGGTCACCACCGGCGCCGTCACCAAGCGCCTCGACCGGCTCGTGGCCGCGGGGCTCGTCGAGCGACGCCCCGCCGAGGGCGACGGCCGGCGGCGCGTCGTCGCGCTCACGCGCGAGGGTCTGCGCGTCATCGACGCCGCGTTCACCGAGCACATGACCAACGAACGACGGCTCGTCGACCAGCTCGCCCCCGCCGACCAGGCCGCACTCGAACGGATCCTGCGCCGCTGGCTCGCCGCCTACGAGTGAGCCGTCACCACGCCCCGCGGTGCACGACGTCGTCCATCGCCTTGCGCCGACGTCGCGCGGGCGAGCCGGCCGCACCACCGGGGACAGGATGCCCGACGGCGACCACGCCCGTCGGCGCCCACTCGGACGGCACGCCGAACGCCTCCCGGAACGCGCCCACCTGACCGCCCGCGATCCCGAAGAAGCACGCCCCGAGGCCCTCGTCGACGGCGGTCTGCAGCATCAGCAGGGACGCCATCCCGGCGTCGACGTGCCAGTAGGGCACGGGCCAGCGGGCCTCGTCGCGGTCCGTCCACCCCTTGTCGGGCTCGGCGTACCGGCCCACGTACGCGTCCCGCGAGGCCAGCGCGACGACGAGCAGCGGGGCGGTGCGCATGCCGTCCAGCCACGCGGACATGTCGCGCGTCGACGACGCCGGGGTGGCGGCCGTCCAGAACCGGTCCCGGTCCGCGGCGTCCTCGAGCACCAGGAACGACCATCCCTGCGTGAACCCGGCGCTCGGCGCCCGCACCGCGTGGGCGAGCAGCCGGTCCACCACCTCGGGCGCGACCGGGTCCGGGCCGAACCGTCGCACCATCCGCCGCCGTCGGACCACCTCACCGAAATCCATGGGCCCAGCATGCCGAACCCGCCCGCCGCGCGACGACCCGGCGGGCGGCCCGGCGGGCGAGCGCAGCGGGCGAGCGCAGCGGGCGAGCACAGCGACGCTCAGAGGACGAGCTCGGGCTGCAGCCGGGTCACCGACCACGTCCGCTGCCGCCGTGCGGCCAGCGTCGTGGCGCCGAGGGCGACCACCAGCACGCCCGCCAGCACGCCGGCGGCGGCCGCGGCGGTCGTCAGGCTGCCGCCGTACAGGAGCTGACGCAGACCCTCCACGGCGTACGTCATCGGCAGGAACTGGTGCAGCGCCCGCAGCGGCTCGGGGATGGTCTGCCAGGGGAAGGTGCCGCCCGCCGTGACGAGCTGGACCAGCATGAGCACCAGCCCCAGGAACTGCCCCGCCGCGCCCAACCACACGTTCAGCGCCTGCAGCACCGCCACGAACGTGCCGGACACCAGCACCAGGAACGCCGCCGTCGCGAGCCCGTGCTCCGGGGTGATGTCGAGGGCGAACGTCGTCACGCCGAGCATCACCGCCATCTGGACGGCGCCGAGCACGGCCGGGACCAGCCAGCCGCCGAGCGCCGCGGCGAGCCCCGACCGGCCGGCGGCCAGCGCCCGCGAGGACAGCGGGCGCACCAGCAGGAACAGCACGTACGCGCCGATCCACGTGGCCAGCGACAGGAAGAACGGCGCGAGACCGCCCCCGTAGGTGCCGGCCGACGCGAACGCCTCGTCGCGCACCTCGACCGGGTTGCCGAGGGTGTCGGCCGTCGCCGTGCGGGTGTCGTCGTCGACGTCGGGCACCTGCCCGAGGCCTTCGGCCAGACCGTCGCGCAGCTCGGTCGTGCCGTCGGTGAGGTCACCGGCACCGTCGGCGAGCCGGCCCGTCCCGTCCGCGAGGTCGCCGGCACCGGACGCCACCTGGGCGGTGCCGTCCGCGAGCTGCGAGACCCCGTCGAGCAGGGCGGGGGTGGAACCGGCGAGCTCGGCCGTGCCGTCGGCGAGCGCCCCGGCGCCGTCGGCCGCGGAGGCGATGCCGTCCGTGAGGTCGGGCGTGGCGGCGGCGAGCTCCGCCGCGCCGTCGGCCACCTGCTGCGCCCCGTCGGCGAGCGTGTCGAGCTGGTCCGCGGCGTCCTGGACCTGCCCGACGGCGTCGGTCACGGTGTCGCGCTCGTCGTCGAGCGCGGGGGTGACGCGGTCGGTCACGTCGGCGGCCAGCGCGTCCGCCTGGTCCTGGGTGAGGGTGCCGTCGGCGACCAGCGCGTCGAGGCCGTCGGCGAGCGCCGCGTCGACGTCGTCGCGGGCGCCGTCGAGCGCGGGCAGCACCTGCGCGGCGGCGTCGGCGGCCTGGCGCCCGGTGGCGGCCACCTCGGCGTTGCCGTCGGCGACCTGCTGCGCACCGTCGGCGAGCTCGCGGGTGGACGACGGCAGGGACGACGTGGCGTCCTGCAGGTCGCCGAGCCCGTCGTCGAGCTGCTGGGCGCCGTCGTCGAGCCGCGTCGTGGCGTCGGCGAGCGGTGCCGCCCGGGTGTCCAGGACGGCGGCGCCGTCGGCGGCCCGGGTCGCGCCGTCGGCGAGGTCGTGGGCGCCGTCGTCCGCGTCGCGGGCGCCGTCCGCGAGGTCCTGGGACCCGTCGAGGAGCTGTTCGGCGCCGTCCACCGCGTCGGCGAGGTTGGTGTGGATCGACGCGAAGCCGCGCAGGAACTCGTCGGCCGCCTCGGTGCCGACCTCCTGGGCCACGGCGTCGCGCACCTGCCCGACGATCTGGTCGGCGATGGTGCCCGCCAGGTAGTTGTTCGCGTCGTTGGTGAGGAGCGTCAGGGACGCCTGCCGGGGTTCGAGCTCGCCGGAGGAGACCAGGTCGGCGGAGAAGGTGGGGCCGATGACGAGGGCGGCGTCGAACCGGCCGGAGCGCACGCCGGTCTCGGCGTCGCGCTGGGTGGTCTCCACCCAGCCGAAGCCGCCGTCGTCGAGCAGGTCGGCGGCGACGTCCTCGCCGAAGGTCCGCTCGGTGGTCTCCCCCGTCACGGAGTCGGTGGTCGTGGCGCCCTCGTCCAGCACGACGAGCGCCGCGGGGACCTCCTCGAGGTTGCCGTACGGGTCGTGGTTGGCGAACAGGTACAGCCCGGCGTACAGGGTGGGGATGAGGGCCATCGCCAGGATCGCCAGCCGGGGCATGGTGCCCGCTGCCAGCCGGCGCCCTTCGGAGGCGGCGAGGCGCAGGGGCGTGAGCAGCGCGGTCACGAGGTCTCCTCGGGGGCGAAGGCGGCGCGTCGCACGACGCGCGGCGGCTCGTGGCGGGAGTCGCCGACGGCGGGCGCCAGGTCGACGCCGAGGTCTCGTGCGGACGAGCGGGTGCAGCCGACCAGGACGCCGCGTCCGGCGGCGGCGAGGCTGCGGGCGAGGTCCCACCAGGCGACGGGGTCGCCGCCGTGCCGGTCGGGCAGGGTGAGCACGACGAGGCGGACGGCGGGGTCGGCGGTGGCGAGCCCGGCGAGGATGGCGGTGCGCACGGCGCCGGGGAGCTGGTCGACGCGCCGGTCGCGGTCGCCCCCGAGCGCGCGCTCGTCGAGGAAGCGCTGGACGTCGCGGGGGCGGGAGCGCTGCCCGGCGAGGGCGAGCCCTTCGGCGACGACGTCGGCGAGGGTGAGGGCGTCGTCGGGCTCGTTGACGCCGGGGACGTCGACGACGGCGCTGGCCGCGCGCAGGTCGGCGGGCGTGGCGTCGACACCGTCGAGCAGGACGTGCCCGGCGGAGGGTGCGAGCCGTCCGGTGGCGACGAGCGCGAGGGCGGTGTGCCCGTGCCCCGGCTCGGCGGCGGCGAGCACGGCCTCGTGCGTCGACCAGCCGAGGTTCATCGTGGCGAGCAGCGGCTCGCGACGTCCGTCGACCGTCACGCCGTCCAGCACGACCCGCATCGACCCTCCCTTGTTGACCTGAAGTCAACAACGCTACGCCTCCTGTTGACCGGCGGTCAACAACAGCGGTAGAACAGGACCATGACCTCGCGCACACGGCAGGACCCGGACGACCGCCGGCGCCAGCTCCTCGCCGTCGCCCGCGACCAGGCCGAGGCCCACGGGCTCGACACCCTCACCCCCGCGCGCGTCGCCGACGCCGCCGGCGCCTCCAAGGCCCTCGTCTTCCACTACTTCGGCTCCACCGCGAGGCTCCGCCACGCCGTCGCGCTCGACGCCGTCGAGCACCTCGACGCCGCCCTCGAACCCGACGACCGGCCCCTCGCCGGACGCCCCGCCTACGTCATGTCGCGGTTCCTGGACTCCGTGACCGCCCACCGGCACGTCTGGGAGGGCATCTGGCGCGGCACCCTCGCCGACGACCCCGCCACCGACGCCGCCCTCCAGGGGGTCCGACGCCGGCTGCTGGCCCGCATGGTCGCCACCGCCGACACCCTCGGGTTCACCCCGAGCGCCCGGCTCCGGCTGCTCGCCGACGGCTGGGTCGCGCTCGTCGAGAACCTCACCGCCGCGTGGCTCGCCGGGAGCGACGTCGAGCGCGAGGAGCTCGAACGCCTCCTGGTGGCCAGCCTCGTCGTGCTCGTCCCGGAGCTGCCCGAGCCGGCCCGGTCCGCCGTCGTCGACCTCACGCGGAGGATGTCGACCGCCCCCTGACCCCCGGCCCGTCAGAGACGCTCGGCCAGGACCTCCGCGAGCGCCCGGCCCTCGACACCCTCGAGCTGGACGGCCTGGGTGCGGCAGGAGAACCCGTCCGCGATGAACTCGTCACCCTCCCCGCAGGCGCGCAACGCCGGCAGCAGGGCGTTCTCCGCGACCGCCACCGAGGTCTCGTAGTGGCCCTTCTGCATCCCGAAGTTGCCCGCCAGCCCGCAGCACCCGGCCAGCTCGGTGACCGTGGCGCCCGCCTCGGCGAGCAGGGCACGATCGGCCGCGAAGCCCATGACGGAGTGCTGGTGGCAGTGCGGCTGCACGACGGCGGTCACGTCGCTGAGGTCGGGCACCTGCCAGCCCGCCTCGGGGCCCGGCGCGGTGGCGGGGTCGGTGAGCAGCTCGGCCAGGGTCTTCGTGGCACCGGCCACGGCGGCGGCACGCGGGTCGTCCGGGAACAGGTCGAGCAGGTCGGACCGCAGCACCGCCGTGCAGGACGGCTCCAGGCCGAGGATGGGGATGCCGTTGACGGCGTACGGCCCCAGCACGCCCAGCAGGTCCGTGAGGCGACGGCGCGCACCGTCGAGCTGACCCGTGGAGATCCACGTCAGCCCGCAGCACGCCTGACGGTCGGGGACGACGACCTCGTAGCCCGCCGCGTCGAGGACCTTGATCGCGGCCTGCGGCACCGACGGCGCGAGGGAGTCGCTGAACGAGTCCGTCCACAGCACGACCTTCGGGCGACCCGTCCCGGCCGGCACGCCCGGCTGCTGGCGGTGCGTCATCCCCGGCACGCCCTGGGTCGCGTACCCCAGCTTCCACCAGCGACGGAACGGCATCTCGGCGAACTGCGGCATCTGGCGGCGGGTGTCCATGCCGCCGCCCCACAGCACGGCGCGCCGGACCCAGTCCACGGACAGCAGCCGGTTGAGGGTGCGCGGCGCGAACCCGGCGAGCCGCGCCCACCGGGGCAGCCAGCCGAGTGCGTAGTGGTCCATCGGGCGCAGCCTGCCCTGGTAGGTGCGGTGCAGGGCCTCGGACTTGTACTGCGCCATGTCGACACCGGCCGGGCAGTCGGACGAGCACGCCTTGCAGCTCAGGCACAGGTCCAGCGACTCGCGCACCTCGGGCGCGGTCAGCCCGCCCACGAGCGTGCCGTTCACCGCCTCCTGCAGCACGCGCGCCCGGCCCCGGGTGACGTCCTTCTCGTCCTTGGTGGCCTGGTACGACGGGCACATGAAGCCGCCGGCGGCGTGGTTGTCCGCCCGGCACTTGCCCACGCCGACGCAGCGGTGCACCGCCGTGGTGAGGTCGTGGTGGTCGTGGGAGAAGCTGAAGCCGGCGTACCCGGCCTTCTTCGCGACGCCCCTCAGGGTGCCGGAACCCAGCAGCCCGCGCTCCCCGACCGGAGCCCTGGACGACAGGGCGGCCGCTGCCGGACGCCGCAGGTCCGCGTCCACCGCGGCGGGGCGCACCACCACGCCGGGGTTGAGCACGTCCTGCGGGTCGAACAGGGCCTTGACCTGCTCCATCAGCGCGATCGCCTCGGGCGAGTACATGACGGGCAGCAGCTCGGAGCGGGCGCGGCCGTCACCGTGCTCCCCGGACAGCGAGCCGCCGTACTTCGCGACCAGCACGGCCGCCTCGGTCATGAAGGTGCGCAGCACCGAGCCCGACGCCTCCAGCGGGATGTCGATGCGCAGGTGCACGCACCCGTCGCCGAAGTGCCCGTAAGGCAGACCGTCGACGCCGTAGCGCGCCATCAGGTCGTCCAGGTCGCGCAGGTAGGCGCCCAGCTTCTCGGGCGGCACCGCGGAGTCCTCCCAGCCCGGCCAGGCCTGCTCGCCCGACGGCGTGCGCCCGGCCAGCCCGGCGCCGTCGGCCCGGATCTGCCACATCTTCGTGGCCTCGGGTCCTGCGGGGTAGATGGCCGCACCGAGGGCCGACGCCGCCTCGACGATCATCTCGGCGACCTCGCGCGCCTCGCCCGGCGAGGTGCCGCCGACCTCGATCATCAGCCAGCCCGCCCCCTCGGGCAGGGCGGGCACCGAGTCGGCACCCTTGGCGCGCCGCACGACGTCGACGAGCCGGGCGTCCAGCCCTTCGATGGCCAGCACGTCGTGCTTGAGCAGCACCGGCACGTCGTCCGCGGCGGACGGCATGTCGGGGTAGCCCAGCACCACGAGCGTCGGCGCCTTCGGCACCGGCACGAGCTCGAGCGTCGCGGACAGCACCGTGACGAGGGTGCCCTCGGTGCCGACGAGCATCTTGGCCAGGTCCGAACCGTTCTCCGGCAGCAGGTGCTCCAGGGAGTACCCGGACACCTGCCGTCCGAACCGCCCGAACTCCGTGCGGATCAGCGCGAGGTTGGCGCGCACGAGCTCGGCGAGACCGGGCACCGCCGCGAACGTCGCGTCGCCCCGACCGGCGGTGAAGCGGCGACCATGGCCGTCCACCACGTCCAGCGCCACGACGTTGTCCGCCGTGCGCCCGTAGGCCACCGCGTGCGGGCCGCACGCGTTGTTGCCGACCATGCCGCCGAGCGTGGCGCGGTTCTGGGTGGACGGGTCCGGCCCGAACCGGAGCCCGTGCGGCGCGGCCTCGCGCTGCAGGGACGACATCACCACGCCCGGGTCGACGACGGCGGTGCGTGCCTGCGCGTCGAGCTCGTGGACGGTGTGCAGGTGCTGCGAGAGGTCCAGCACCACCCCGGGGCCCACCGAGTTGCCCGCCACCGAGGTCCCGGCGCCGCGCGCCGTGACCGGCACCTTGAGCTCGCGCAGCACGTCGAGGGCGGCGACGACGTCGTCCGTCGTGGTGGGGAACGCGACGACGTCGGGCACCACGCGGTAGTTCGAGGCGTCGGTGGAGTACTCGGCCCGACGGCGGGTGGTGGTGTCGACCGTGCCCGCCATCACCGTGCGCAGCGCCTGGGCGACCGCCTCGCGCGCCTCGGCGGCGGCATGGCGCGCCTCCTGCTCCGCCTCGCGCTGGGCGGCGACCGCCGCGGCCTGCGCGTCCTGCGGGCCGGGGGCGTCCGGGGCCGCGGCGGGCGTCGAGGTGGCGGGGGTCGAGGTGGAGGTCGGCTGGGCAGGCACGGGCCGATTCTGCCACTGCCCGCCCGACCGCCGTGGGAGGGTCCGCCCCGCGCCCGGCGAGCGTCTCCGGGCGTCCGGCATCGAGCGATGATCACGGACGTCCGGAGACGCTCGCGCACGCGTCGTCGTGCGCACCGCGAGGTGCGCCGATAGCGTCGGGGCATGCGCGTCGTCGTCGTAGGAGCCACCGGGAACGTCGGGACCTCGATCCTGCGGGCGCTCGTCGCGGAACCTGCCGTGACCTCGATCGTGGGGGTCGCCCGCCGGGTGCCGCGCGCCGACGGCTCCAGCACCGTGACCCCGCCGTTCGACGCGGCGGAGTGGGTGCGGGTGGACCTCGCCGACACGGAGTCCCGCGACGCCCGGCTCGACGACGCCCTGGCCGGCGCGGACGCCGTCGTCCACCTCGTCTGGGCGATCCAGCCGGCGCGCGAGCCGGACGTGCTGCACGCGCTCAACGTCGGCGGAGCACGCGCCGTGACCGACGCCGTCGTGCGCAACCACGTGCCGCACCTGATCTTCATGTCGGCGTCGGGCGTCTACTCCCCCGGCCCGGCCGACGGTCACGCGATCGACGAGTCCTGGCCCACCGACGGCGTGCCGGGTTCCCCCTACGCCCAGGACAAGGCCGAGGTCGAGGCGATGCTCGACGCCGTGGAGGCTCAGCAGGGGTGGCTCACCGTCACCCGCCTGCGGCCGGCGATCATGCTGCAGCGCGAGGCCGGCGCCGAGATCGGCCGCTACTTCCTGGGGCCGCTCGGCAAGATCGGCCTCAAGGTCGCCGCCGGACCCGCGGGGCACGCCGTCGGCGGTCTGGTGCGCGGCTGGCAGGGCGAGGCCGAGCCGGAGCAGCAGCCGCTCTTCCCGCTGGTGCCGTTCCCCGAGGGGGTGCGCCTGCAGGTGCTGCACCCGGACGACACGGCCGCGGCCGTGCGGACCGTCGTCGTCGGACGCCACGGCGGAGCCTTCAACCTGGCGCCCGACGGCGCGCTCTCCGGTCAGGACCTGGCCGACCTGCTCGCGGACGGGCGGCGCGTCCCGGTGCCGCTGTCGCTGGCCCGGTGCGGGCTGAGGATCGGTTCCGCGGTGCGCGCCGTCCCGATCGACCCCGGCTGGCTGGAGATGGCCGCCGCGGACGTCGTCATGGACTCCTCCCGGGCGCGCACCGTGCTGCGCTGGGAACCGTCACGCAGTCAGGGCGAGGTCCTGCGCGAGGTCCTCGGCGGCGTCCTGGACGGCGCCACCGGCGACACCCCGGCCCTGGCGAAGAAGGCGAAGTAGCTCCCCCGGGACCCTTCTGTCAGTACACGATTCCGTGTACTGTCGGCCCATGGAGACGGTGACCCTCACCCACAACGCCGCGCTCGCTCGGCTCGGGCACGCCCTGTCGGACGCGACGCGCACACGGATCATGCTGACGCTGCGCGAGGCCCCCGCCCACCCCGCGGACCTCGCCGACGCGCTCGGCGTGTCCCGGCAGGTGATGTCCAACCAGCTCGCCTGCCTGCGCGGCTGCGGACTCGTCGAGGCCGTCCCGGACGGACGGCGCACCTGGTACCGGCTGGCGGACGCCCACCTCGCCCCCGCCCTCGACGAGCTGCTGCGCCTGGTCGTGGCCGTCGACCCGACGTGCTGCTCGCCCGAGGGGTGCACCTGCTCATGACCGCGATCTCCCTCGCCCCCCGCCCCCCGACGCCTGCCCGGCGCGCGGTCCTCGAACGCCGCGTGCGATGGATCGTGGCCGCCACGATCGCCTACAACGTGATCGAGGCCGTCGTCGCGATCACCGCCGGACGCATCGCCTCCTCCGCAGCACTGGTGGGGTTCGGGCTCGACTCCGTCGTCGAGGTGCTGTCCGCCGCCGCGGTCGCCTGGCAGTTCGCCGCCCCGGACCCCCACCGGCGGGAACGGGTGACCCTGCGCGTCATCGCGGGCTCGTTCTTCGCGCTCGCCGCGTTCGTCTCCGTCGACGCCGTCCGCACCCTGCTCGGCGCCGCCGAGCCCGACCACTCCACCGTCGGCATCGTCCTCGCCGCCGTCAGCCTCGCGGTCATGCCGTTCCTGTCCTGGTTCGAACGCCGGACCGGGCGGGAGCTGGGATCCGCGTCCGCCGTCGCCGACTCCCGGCAGACCCTGCTGTGCACCTACCTGTCCGCGGTGCTGCTCGTCGGGCTCGTCCTGAGCTCCACGCTCGGATGGTGGTGGGCCGACCCGCTCGCCGCGCTCGCCATCGCCGGCTTCGCGGTCAAGGAGGGCGTGGAGGCCTGGCGCGGGGACGCCTGCTGCACGCCGGTCGGGGCGCTCCTCACCACCGACACCGACACCGACACCGACACCGGGACCGCCACCGGCGGCGCCTGCACCGACGACGCGTGCGCCGACGAGGGGTGCGCCGACGAGGGGCGCGAGGGCGATCGCAAGGACGAGCGCGAAGGCGAGCGCAGGGGCGACGGACGCGAGGACGACTGCTGCGGGCCACATTGATCTATGTAAATATAGACACATGTCGATACAGAAGATCCAGGAAGTCGTCGTCGTGGGTTCTGGGCCTGCCGGGTACACGGCGGCGATCTATGCGGCGCGGGCGGGTCTGTCGCCCGTGGTGATCGCGGGGTCGGTGACCGCGGGCGGGGCGTTGATGAACACCACCGAGGTGGAGAACTTCCCCGGGTTCCCCACCGGGGTGCAGGGCCCGGACCTCATGGACTCCCTGCGTGAGCAGGCCGAGAAGTTCGGTGCGCGCGTGCTGTGGGACGACGCGGAGTCGCTGGACCTGCGCGGTGAGGTCAAGACGATCGTCACCGGTGGTGGGGAGACGTTCCGGGCGCGGGCCGTGGTCCTGGCGACCGGGTCGGCCTACCGCGAGCTCGGCATCGACGACGAGAAGCGCCTGTCCGGGCGCGGGGTGTCCTGGTGCGCCACGTGCGACGGGTTCTTCTTCCGCGACCAGCACGTGGTCGTGGTCGGCGGGGGCGACTCCGCGATGGAGGAGGCGACCTTCCTGACCCGGTTCGCCTCGAAGGTGACCGTGGTGCACCGCCGCGACGCCCTGCGCGCCTCCAAGATCATGGCCGACCGCGCCCACCACGACCCCAAGATCTCCTTCGCGTGGAACAGCGAGATCATCGGCATCGACGGCCAGGACAAGGTCACCGGCGTGCGCCTGCGCGACACCACCACGGCCACCGAGTCCACCCTGGACGCCACCGGCCTGTTCGTCGCGATCGGTCACGACCCCCGCAGCGAGCTCCTCGCCGGGCAGATCGACCTCGACGACGACGGCTACGTCCTGGTCCAGGGCCGCACCACCCGCACCAACCTCGACGGCGTCTTCGCCTGCGGCGACCTCGTCGACCACACCTACCGCCAGGCCATCACCGCCGCCGGATCCGGCTGCGCCGCCGCACTCGACGCCCAGTCCTACCTCACCGGGCTGGCCGACGCCGCGGGCGAGGAGGCCCTGGCCGGCACCCCCACGACCCCCGACCCCGAGGGTCTGCCCGCGGCGCTCGAGCAGGTCCCCTGACCCTGCGGACGGCCTCGGGGACGCCGTGCGCACCGCCGTCGTGCGCACCGCCGCCGTGCGCACCGCCGTCGAGCGCACCGCCGTCGAGCGCACCGCCGTCGAGCTGAGCACCGCCCGACGCACGTGGCGGCCCGCCCCGGGAACGGGACGGGCCGCCACGGCAGGCTCGGCGCCGCAGGGGCGCCGGCGTCCGAGGGCGCTCAGCCCTCCCAGGTGACGTCGAGGGTGATCTCACCGACGCCGGTCAGCGCCTTGGAGATCGGGCAGCCGGCCTTCGCGGCGTCCGCGGCGGCCTTGAACGCCGCCTCGTCGACTCCGGAGGCGAAGCCGCGCACGGTCAGCGCGATCGTCGTGATCTCGGGCGCGCCGTCGGCGTCCGCGCCGAGCGTCACCTCGGCGGAGACCTCGACCTGCTCCGGCGTGCCGCCGGCCTGGCCGAGCTCGTTGGAGAACGCCATCGCGAAGCACGACGAGTGCGCCGCCGCCACGAGCTCCTCGGGGCTGGTCACCCCCTGGGCGTCGTCGGCGGCCCGGCGCGGGAAGGACACGTCGAACGTGCCGGCGCCGGAGCTGGTGAGCTCGAGCTGGCCGGAGCCCTCCTGCAGGGTGCCGTTCCAGGCGGTGCGTGCGGTACGAGTGGGCATGACGAACTCCTTCGCGGGTACGGCAGGGACTCTCCGACCGTACCCCGCGACGGCCGCACGGCACGGTCAGGGCCCCGTCATGTCGAGCGCGTCCTGCGCGACGGCGACCACCGTCCACACGTTGCCCTCGGCGTCACCGAGCTCGTACGCCGGCAGCAGCAGCGTGGCCTGTCCCTCGCGGTACTCCTGCGCCAGCCCCAGCCGGGCGTCGGTGATCGTCACGTCCGAGACGTCCCAGGGCAGGTCCGCCCCGGCCGACGGCGGCGCGGGAGCCTCGTCCGGTTCCGTGCGCTCGTCGCCGGGCGCCATGAGCCGGGCCTCCGCCGCCGGACCGTACGTGACCGGCCACGCGTTCTGCCCGAACCGCACGTCGGCGAGACGCTCGACCGCCTCGGCAGGGCTGATCACGGGATACGTGCCGAGCTCGACCGTGGTCGCGAGGAACCCGTCCAGCCAGGCGACGCCGTCCTCGGAGACCGTGGCGCTCCACGCCGCCCCCGTGCGGCGCCCGTCGACGACCTCCGACGCGCTCACCCAGCGCGACCCCTCGCCCTCCTCGGCGGGCTCGAACTCGAACCGGCCCGGGTCCACCCCGAGGCTCTCCATCGTGGCGCTCAGGGCCTCGACGGCGGCACGCCCGGACACCTGCCCCTCCGGCGGGGCGCACGCGGGTGCCGGCTCGACGGCGTCCGAGGCCGCCCCGGTCGCACCGCCCTCCGTGGTCGTCGCCGTGGCGGCCTCCTCGCACCGCCACGGGTCGGCCCCGGGGTCGTTGTAGCTGAAGGACGCGGAGGGGTCGACGGACAGCCAGAGGCTCGGACCGTCACCGTCCTGCGGACCGACGGCCCAGGAGCCGTGCTCCCACCGCGGCTCGCCGTCGACGCCGAGCGCGGCGGCCACCTCGGACGCGTTCGCCTCGGTCGCCGCCGACGTCGCGTCGTAGGCGTACGCGGTGGCCTCCGCGCCGCTCGTGGCCAGGCCCTGCTGGTCGAACGTCGCCCGGCCGTCGAACCAGCCCGGGTAGGCCATGCCGGTCGCCGCCCGGCTCTCGGTCACCGCACCGCCCGCCGCGTCGGTGGTGGCCGGCGGACCGTCGGCCGCGGCACCACGGCCGCCGCCCTCGGCCCCGCCCTGCCCGCCGCCGAGCGTGATCGGCGGCAACGCGTCCTGCCCTGACCACTCGCCTCCCGCCGTCGCGGACCCCACGGCGTACCCGCCGCCGCCGACGACCACGGCGCCGGCCACGACGGCCGCCACCAGCAGCGGTACCCGACGGCGGCGGCGCACCGCCAGGTCGTCCGCCGTCGTGCCCGGTGCCGCCCCCTGCACGGCACCGGCGCCAGGCTCTCCGGCACCGTCCGCCGTGCCGGGAGCGTCGATCATCGCGTCCACCTTCGCCCGCAGCACACCCTCGCGCGTCTCGGTCCCGTCCGCGGGGTCGGCGCCCGTCAGCCGGTCGAAGGCCTCGTCCCGTGCGTCCATCTCGCCGTCCTCCTCAGGCCTCGTCGTCGGCGGCTCGTGCCGCCCGGTGTGCTGCCGGGGCGCCCTCCGGCGCCCGGTCCACGTCGTCGGGCACCCGCCCCGCCTGCGCCCACGCCGTCCGCAGACGCGCCCTCGCGCGGGACAGCGCGGCGTCGGCGCCACCACGGGTGACGCCGAGGACCGCGGCGAGGTCGTCACCACCCAGGCCGTCCCAGGCGACCAGCAGGAGGATCCGCCGGTCCCGGACGGACAACCGTGCGAGCACCGCACGCACCCGGTCGTCGCCGAGGGCGAGATCGGCGGGGTCCACGTCATCGGGCTCGTCGGGCACCACGGCCACCGGCAGCGCACGGACCTTGCGCCGGTGGTTCGCGAGCACGAACCCCGCGGTGCGGTACAGCCACGGCAGCTCACCGCCCACCGGCACGTCGTCACGACGGCGCCAGGCGGTGGCCAGCACCTCGGCCGCGAGGTCCTCGGCGTCGTCCCGCGACGACGCGAGACGACGCACGAAGTAGCGGTGCACGGCCGCGGCGTGCGCGGTGAACAGCGCGTCGAACCAGGCGCCGTCGTGCGGCGGTGCCTCCGTCGTCGTGGTCAACGGTCCTCCTGCGGTCGCGGTCGACGTCGATCGCGGGCGCGGGTGCGCCCTCACCCCTCCTGTGTCGCGGGTGCGTCCACCCTTGCACCACCTGCACACGACGACGGCCCACCTCAGCAACGGTTTCACCCGCCCCCGTGTCCCGGAGCACCACGTCCGCGACGTACTGTGCCGACATGCCCCTCGCGCCGCAGGACGCCTCGGCCCCTACCGGCACCGCGGACGCGAGCCCTGCCGCGACCAGGAGGCGCCGGACCGTGCGCTGGATCCTGCTGGGCGTCGTCGCGGTCGCCGTCGTGGTCGCCGTGTGCGCCGGCCTGCTGGTCAGGGACGCCTTCGCGGCGCGCGACGCCCTCGAGCGCGCCGCCGCCGAGATCCCCGCCGTGCAGGAGTCGCTCCGCGAGAGCCTGGACGACCCCGCCCAGGACTCTCCGCTGCTGGCGGACGACCCGGCGCTCGCCTCACTCCAGAAGAGCACCGCGGAGGCCCGTGCCGCGACCGACGGGCCGCTGTGGTGGCTCGCCGCACGCCTGCCCGTCGTCGGCCAGTCCGTCGGCGCGGCGACCACCATGTCGCGGGTCATCGACGAGGTCGCCGACGTCGTGGTGCCGGCTCTGGCCATGACGGCGGACGCCGCACGCCTGACCACACGTGCCGACGACGGCACCATCGACCTCGCGGCGATCGCGGAGGTCGCACCGGAGGTCTCCGCCGCCCGGGACGTCCTCGCCGGCTCACGGACCTCGCTGTCGCAGATCGACCCGACGGCCATCCAGCCGGTGTTCGTCGAACCCGTCATCACGCTGGACGCGCAGCTCGCCTCCCTGGACGGCCTGCTCGCCAGCGCCGAGCGCGCCACGTCCCTGCTGCCCCCGATGCTCGGGGCCGACGCACCCCGGCGCTACCTCCTGCTCGGGCTGACCAACGCCGAGCTGCGCACCGGTGGCGGCATCACGGGTTCGCTCATGGAGCTCGAGGTCGACGGCGGTCGCGTCGGGGTGGGCACGCAGGCGTCCAGCGGGGACGTCGGGCCGTTCGCCCCCGGCACGATCGCCCTGGACCCCCAGGACGAGGCGGCGTACACGGACCGGCTGGGACGGTTCGTCCAGGACGTCACCCTCACGCCCGACTTCCCGACGACGGCAGGGGTCGCGGTCCAGATGTGGCAGGAGTCCCACGGTGTCGAGGTCGACGGCGTGCTCGCCACGGACCCGGTGGCGCTGTCCTACCTGCTCGCTGCGACCGGGCCGGTGACGGTCGACCTGCCGCCACGTCTCGCCGCGCTGGTCGGCACCGACGAGCTGGAGGTGCAGGCGGAGACGGTCGTGGACCTGCTGCTGCGACGCGCGTACGACGTGCTGGACGCGCAGCAGTCGGACCGGTTCTTCGCGCTCGTGGCAGCCACGGTGTTCGAGGCGTTGTCGACGTCGGACGTCACGCCGGCCGACCTGCTGCCGGCGTTGGAGCGGGCGGCGGCGGAGCACCGCCTCGGCGTGTGGTCGGCGACCCCGGCGGAGCAGGACCTCCTGGACAGCACGCTGCTCGCGGGGACCTTCGGCGACGACCGGGCCGCGGACGCGGTCGGGGTGTTCCTCGACGACGCCGTGGTGGGCAAGCTGAGCGCCTACCTCGACACCGCGGTCGAGCTGCAGGGCTCGGTGTGCACCGGTGAGGGCAGGACGGACACCGTGGCGCTGAGCCTGACGAACACGCTCGACGACGCGGCGGCGGCCGATCTGCCCACGTACGTCGCGGGACCGGTGGACGCCCCCGACCGCGGCCGGATGACCTACGTGGTCAGCGCGTACGGGCCGCGCGACGGGGCGACCCCGCGCCTGTCCCAGGACGGCGCGGCGACGGGCGGCGACACGACCGGCGTGCACGGGCGTCAGCGCGTGGCGGTCACGGTGGTCCTGGATCCCGGTGAGTCGACGGTGCTGCAGGTCGAGGTGCCCGCGTCGGCGGCTGCCGCCCGCGGCACCGGGTCCGCCCGCCCGGCCACCGTCGAGGTGTGGTCGACGCCCACGTCCACCTCCGCGGGGCTGCACGTCCTCGACGTCCCGTTCTGCGGGTGAAAGCACTCCATCCCGCGCTTTTCACCCGCACGATCCTGACACGGCGGGCCTCTGTCTCACTAGCGTTGGTTGACGGACGGCGCCACGACGTGAGGGGAATGTCATGAACCGAGGAACCCGTGCGCAAGCACGCGTGCTGGCCGTGCTCGGCCTGGGTGCCGCACTGGCCCTCGGGGGCGTGACGACGGCCTCGGCCGACCTCGTCGAGCCGAGCCCGAGCCCCAGCACCAGCGCCGACTCCGACGAGGTGGGCTACGAGCCCGAGCCGGCCCTGACGGTCGACGTCCTGGAGCCGATCTGCGACGGCGACGTCCCGTACCTGCAGTACGCGGTCTCCGCGGAGGGCCTCGACGAGCCCGCCGACGACGTGACGATCACCTGGGTCAACCCGTCCGGCGCGAACGTGGTCCAGTCCGGCCTGCCCCTGTCGGGCCGGGTGCTGTGGCCGGGCGCCGAGGTCGACGGCGCGGGCAACGCGGTGGACTGGCCGGGCTGGCGTCTCGAGGGCGGCGAGTGGGTCCCCGGCGACGAGTGGGACTGGGTGCGCCCGAGCGTCGCCCTGGAGTTCGAGGTCAACCCGACGGCCACGGCGTCCGTCGGCTACCCGGAGTCGTCGCCCGCCTGTGCCACGCCTCCCGGCTCCCCCGAGCCGACGATCGACGTCGACGTCCTGACCCCGACGTGCATCGCCGGCGTGTCCTACCTCGAGTACGCGGTCTCGGTGACGGGCACGCCGAACGACACCGTGACCCTCACCTGGGACAACCCGGGCGGTGACGACGTCGTGCAGGCCGACCTGCCCCTGACGGGCCGGGTCCTGTGGCCCGGGGCCTACCCGGAGCGGTTCGTCGACCTGTCGGCGGACGACGGCTGGGAGCTCGTCAACAACATGTGGCAGAACACCCGTGACTTCGGGTGGGCGGTGGGCACCGTGAACGTGACGTTCGCCGTCAACCCCGAGGTCACCGTGCCCGTCACGTACCCGGCAGAGACCGAGAACTGCCTGGACGAACCGCCCGTGGTCCCGGTGGGCTCCGACGGGGGCAACCCGCCGACCTCCGCCACCCCGCCGTCGACCCTGCCGGTCACGGGACCGCAGGTCGCCGGGCTCGCCGCTCTCGCCGCGGGGCTGCTCGTCGCGGGCTTCGTGGCCGTGCGGGTCTCGCGCCGCCGCCGCACCGACCAGCACTCCTGACCGGACGACGACGCCCCGGTGACGCTTCGCGCGTCACCGGGGCGTCGTCGTTCCCTCAGGACTCCGGCGGGCCGCCAGGTCTCCCGGCGGCCTCTCAGGTCTCCAGCAGCAGGGTGATCGGTCCGTCGTTCACCAGCTCGACGGCCATGTCGGCGCCGAACACACCGGTGGACACCTCCAGGCCCCGGGCACGCAGGTCGGCGACCACCGCGTCCACCAGCGGCTCGGCGACGGGACCGGGCGCGGCCGCCTGCCAGGTCGGACGGCGTCCCTTGCGGGCGTCGCCGTAGAGCGTGAACTGGCTGACCACCAGCACGGGCGCGCCCTCGTCGACCGCGGAGCGCTCGCCGCGCAGGATGCGCAGGTCGGCGATCTTGCGCGCGATGGTCGCGGCGTCGTCGGGGCCGTCGTCGTGCGTCACCCCGACGAGCGCGACGAGACCGGGCCCGTCGAACGACCCGACGACCTCGCCGTCGACCGTGACGCTCGCCCGCGTCGCCCGCTGCACCACCGCTCTCATCGTTCCTCCTCGTCACCGGGCCACGAGCCCGGACCGAACACGGCCTGCACGCCACCGACCGGGCGTCCACCACCCAGCACGGGCACCTCGGCGAGCCGGTCCAGCGCGCCCGCGTCGACACCCGGCACCTGCAGCGCCCCCGCCAGGCGGACCGCCTCGGCGAGGACGGCGGGCCGCGGCCGGGAGGCGCCGTCGAGCACCTTGAACGCCAGGGCCGCACCGCCCGGCAGCGCGGCGGCGTAGACGCCGTCCGCCCCGTCCTTCGCGATCGCCCCGGGCACGGCGCGCATGACCTGCGTGGCGTCGCGGTGCTCGCCCGCCACCAGCTCGGGGTGCGACGTCATCGCGGCGACGACGCGCGCCTCGGGCGATCCCGCCGGCGCCGTGACCAGGTGCGCGAACGCCCGCGCGAGCCCCGTCAGGGTGGTGGAGAACAGGGGTGCGCCGCAGCCGTCCACGGTGGCGTGCCGGGCGGCGTGCGGTCCGGCGACGTCGGCGACGACGGCCCGCACCGCCTCCTGCAGCGGATGGGTGGGATCGAGGTAGCCGTCCGTGGGCCAGCCCGCGGCCAGGCAGGTGGTGAGCATCGCGGCGTGCTTGCCCGAGCAGTTCTGCGTCATGCTCGCCGGGCCGTGCCCGGCCCGCTGCCACGCCAGCACCGCGGCCGGGTCGAGCGGCAGGTCCGGGGTGTTGGCGAGCGCCGAGGTGCCGAGCCCGGCGGCGGCGAGGATCTCGCGCACGACGGCGAGGTGCTCGTCGGTGCCGTCGTGGCTGGCGGTGGCCAGCGCCAGGTGCGCGGGCGGCAGGTCGAGGCCCGCCCGCAGCATGGCGAGCGCCTGCAGCGGCTTGAGGGACGACCGGGGCCAGATCACGGCCTCCGGGTCGCCGACGGCGACGACGACGTCACCGGCGGCGTCGAGGACGACCAGGTGGCCCAGGTGCACGGACTCGACGAGGCCGCCCCGGACCACCTGCGCCAGGGGCTCGGCGCCGACGGCGACCGTGGGCTCGGCCGGAAGGCCCACGGGCCCGCTCACCAGCCGCTCGGACGCTGCGGGCGCCCGCGGCCGTTGCTGTAGGGCTGCAGGCGCGGGCGCACGTCCACGAGGTAGACGATCGCGGCGACCACGGCGATGAGGTTGAGGAAGCCTCGTGAGGTGAGCATCATCGGCGGCAGGCCGAGGAACCCGAGGGCCAGGGCGACGCCGAGGATCAGCAGCCAGATGGGCTTGGTGAGCTTGCCCTCGGCCTTGTAGCCCTGGGCCGGCCGGCGCGCGGCGTCGAAGAACGCGTACGCCTGCACGACGAAGACGACGACCGCGAGGGCGATGAGGACGTAGAGCTGAAGGTTCCCGAGCACGCGCCCAGGCTACGGCAGGACGCGCAGCCCGTGGGAGCGCGCGGCCGTCGCGACCCGCTCGTCCCAGGCCGCCACGATGCCCGCGCCCCGCGCCACCGCGAGGGCGCTCGCGACGTGGACGGCGTCGGCGCCCCGCAGCGGGTGGGGGCCGGCCGTCAGCTCCGCGGCGTCGGCGGCGAGCCGGTCGGTCACCTCGACCCGGTGCAGCGCCGGCCAGAGGGTGTCCCACTGCTCGACGGCGCGCCGGTGCGTCGTGGTGTCCAGGACGCCGGCGCGCCGTCCGGCGGCCAGGGTGGCGCGCAGCTCGACGTCGGCCAGGCGGGAGGTGATGACGACGTAGGCCCGGTTCCACAGCGCGGACGCCAGGTCGGAGCCGGACTCGGGGACGCACAGCTTCACCAGGGCGCTGGCGTCGAAGTGGACGAGAGCCACGACCGTTCCCCGTTCAGCGACGGATCCGGCGCACGAGCCCGGACAGGCCCGACGCCGGCCGTGCCGCACCGTTGCCGGCGGCGGGCTGCGCCGCCGGGAGCAGGTGCTCCGGCCGGGAGACCTGGGCCGGGGTGACGAGACCGTCGCGGACGAGGTCGGTGACCAGGTCCGCGCTCTCGACGCCGGTCAGCCGGGCGACCGGGATCCCCCGGTCCGTGACGACGACCTCCTCGCCCGCGCGTGCCCTCTCGATCCACGACTTCAGCTCGGCACGCAGGGTGCTGACGGGGACGTCCATGAGCGACGACGCTACCGCAGACGTCCCGCTCCGAACAGAGGGCCGCACCGACGTCCGGCGAGCGCCGTCAGGGCCCCCGTGGCAGGCTGCCGACCAGGCGATCCACCATCGGCCCGACGTCCCTGCGGGGGACGACCAGGGAGGACGATCTCGTGTCGGCGCAGACCACCGAACCCGGAGCACTGCCCCAGCGGAAGGTCTGGGCCATCTTCGGCGGCCTCATGCTCGGCATGCTGCTGGCGGCCCTCGACCAGACGATCGTCGCCACGGCTCTGCCGACCATCGTCAGCGACCTGGGCGGCGCCGACCACCTCTCCTGGGTGGTGACGTCCTACATGCTGGCGTCGACCGCCACCACGGTGCTGTGGGGCAAGCTCGGCGACCTCATGGGCCGCAAGATGCTGTTCCTCATCTGCATCGGGATCTTCCTCGCCGGGTCGATGCTCTGCGGCACGTCCTCCACGATGGGGCAGCTCATCGCGTGGCGGGCCGTGCAGGGCGTCGGCGGTGGCGGGCTGATGGTGCTCAGCCAGGCCATCGTCGGCGACGTCGTCTCCCCGCGGGAGCGGGGCAAGTACCAGGGCGTCTTCGGCGCGGTGTTCGGCGTCTCGTCGGTGGCGGGCCCGCTGCTCGGCGGCTGGTTCGTGGACAACCTGTCCTGGCAGTGGGTGTTCTACATCAACCTGCCGATCGGCGTCGTGGCGTTCCTGGTCGTGGCGTCCGTGCTGCCGACCATCACCTCGGACAGGCGTCCCAGCATCGACTACGCGGGGATCGGGCTGCTCGCCCTGATCTCCACGGCGATCGTGCTGGTCACCTCGCTGGGAGGCACGACGTGGGGCTGGAGCTCGGTCGAGGTGTACACGATGATCGCCCTCGCCGTCGTCGGCGTCGTGGCGTTCGTCGTCGTCGAGCGGCACGCCGCCGAGCCCGTCCTTCCCCTGCACCTGTTCCGCAACCGCGTCTTCTCCGTGGCCGCCGTCGTCGGGTTCGTGGTCGGCTTCGCGATGTTCGGGGCGATCACCTACCTGCCGCTCTACCTGCAGACCGTCAAGGGCTCCACCCCGACGCAGTCGGGCCTGGAGATGACGCCCATGATGGTCGGCATGCTGATCACGTCGATCGGCTCCGGGCAGCTCATCAGCCGCACCGGCCGGTACAAGGTCTTCCCCATCCTCGGCACGGCGGTCACCACGACCGGGCTGTACCTGCTGTCCCTCATGGGGCGTGACACCAGCACCGTGCAGGCCGGTCTGAGCATGTTCGTGCTCGGCATGGGCCTCGGCATGGTCACCCAGGTGCTGGTGATCGCCGTGCAGAACGCCGTCGCCTACAAGGACCTGGGCACGGCGACGTCGGGCACGACGTACTTCCGCACCATCGGTTCGTCGGTCGGCGTCGCCGTCTTCGGCACGGTCTTCGCCAACGGGCTCGCGACGAACCTGTCGACCGGCGTGCCGGCCGACGCGCAGGGCGCGTGCGGGCCCCAGGCGCTGGAGGTGTCGGTGTCCGGCCTCGCGCAGTGCCCGCCCGACGTGCAGGACTGGTTCCTCGACGGCTACGCCGCGACGCTGCAGACGGTGTTCCTGTGGGCGGTGCCGGTCGGCGTCCTGGCGTTCGCGCTGTCGTGGCTGCTGCCGCAGGTAGAGCTGCGCACGGCCACCCGGGACGCGGAGCCCACGTCCGCCGCCGGCCAGGCCGCGGGCGACGCGTTCGCGCTGCCGTCGAGCCGCACGTCGTTGGAGGAGCTGCGCCTCATCCTCTGGCGGCGGGTGGGCGCGGCCGACCCGATGGCGGTCTACCGCATCACGGCGGCGGACGCCGACCTGGAGCCGGGCGAGGCCTGGATGGTCACCCGCGTCGCCCTCAAGGGATCGCGGCAGGTGCCGGTCATGGCGGAGCACTCCGGGGTCTCGCCCGACCGGGTCCGGGAGGTGGCCACCGGTCTCGCGGCCCGCGGCCTGGTGGAGGTCGCCGGCGACACCGTGCGCGCCACGGACCAGACGGGCGCGGCGGCGGAGATCCTGCGCGAGGCCGAGCGTCGGCGCATCCAGGTGGTCCTGCGGGAGTGGCCCGGTGACGAGCCGGAGATCGCGGACCTGGCCGCCGAGGTCGAGCAGTACCTGCTGGCGGACGCCGCCCGGGACTGACGGCTACAGCTCGGGCAGCGCCTCGCGGGCGGGGAGCGGTTCGACGCCGGAGGTCTCCAGCAGGTCGACCAGCGGGGAGCGCAGCAGGACCGCGAGGGAACCGACGCGCAGGTCCCCGTGCCCGAGCACGTGCGGGTCGGCCTGGGCGGCGACGTCGAGCAGCCGTGCCTGCGACTCGGTCCCGGCGCCGCCGCGGGCCAGGTCGTCGGCCAGCAGCCGGACCCCTTCGCCGAAGCTCTCGACGAGCGCGGCGAGGGCGTCGACGTCGGGCCAGGTGCCGTCCGCTGCGACGACGGTCGGGGCGCGGCGGGCGAGCAGACGCACGCTGCGCATCGCCCGGTCGACGAGCACGGCCTGGTCGGCGAGGCGCAGGATGTCGACGTGCTGGCCCCGGTTGACGCTGACGCGCGACACCTCGGCGGACTTGCGGGCGCTCTGGCCCCAGTCGGCGAGCACCGGCTCCGACGCCCGGCCGCGCACGAGCGCGGCGGCGAGCTCGTCGACGTCCTGGTCGCGCAGGCCGTGAGCCACGGACTCGAGCGTGTCGGCGAGCTCCGTCGTCGCCTCCGCGGCGAGCGCGCGCAACCGCCGTCGGGGGTCGTCCGGGGTCAGGAGGGTCACGGCGAGCGCCACGAGGCCGCCGACGAGGGCGTCGGTCCACCGCCCGATCGCCCCCTCGGCCGCGACCGCGGCGGGCAGCCCGACGACGACGATGGCCTGGACCCCCGCCTGGGTGACGAGCAGCGGTCCGCGGTCGATGAAGCGGCCGAGCAGGGCGGACACCAGCAGGACGACGGTGAGCTGCCACCAGCCGGACCCGATGAGGTGGACGACGACGTCGCCCATCCACACGCCGACGGCCACCCCGATCGCGACCTCGGCGACGCGACGGAGCTCCCGGTCGAAGGAGAACCCGAGGCACACCCAGGCCGCGACGGCGGCGAAGAACGGCTGGTCGTGGCCGAGCCCGTAGTGGGCGACGGCGTAGGCGGCGCCGGCGGCGGCCGACGCCTGGACGATCGGCCAGAACCCCGTCCGTACCCGGGACATGCCCTGGCGGAGGCGGATCCGGCGGGTCAGCGACCGGACGGCGGCACCGGCGAGGCGCCGGGGACCGTGGCCTGCTGCGCCGGGGTCGTCGGCAGGGGGTGTCCCAGGACGGCTCACCCGACGATCACAGCAGGCTCGGGGCTCCGTCGCTACCGCGGGGGGTCAGGCCGCGCATGGTGTCGCCGCGTCCTTCGGGCCGGTCGCTCGAGACGCCCTCGCCGGGCACGACCACCTCCTGGGCGGCGGCGACGGCGAGCTCCTGGGCGTCCGCTCCCTGGCCGATGGTGCCGACGACGGCGAGCTCGGCGTCCTCGGGCACGTTGCGCTTGACGACGGCGAGCGCCACGGGACCGAGCTCGTGGTGGCGGGCCACGGTGGTGACGGTGCCGACGACCTTGCCGTCGGGGCCGCCGAGGCGGACCTCGGAGCCGGCCTCGGGGACGACGTGCTGGGACCCGTCGAGGTGCAGCATGACGAGCCGGCGCGGGGGCCGGCCGAGGTTGTGCACGCGCGCGACGGTCTCCTGGCCGCGGTAGCAGCCCTTGTGGAGGTGGACGGCGGTGCGCAGCCAGTCGAGCTCGTGGGGCACGGTGCGCTCGTCGACCTCGCGGGCGAGCCGGGGACGCCAGGCCTCGACGCGCAGCGCCTCGGTGGCCCACGTGCCGGCGAGCCGCCAGCCGGCGGCCTCCCGCTCGGCGACGGCGTCGGTGAGGCGGGCACGGTCGACGAGGACGAGGCGCCAGTCGCGGTCCGCCCCGGGGTGCTCGGCGGGCGGCGGGCCGTAGCGGGTGCCGCCGGGTGCGACCGTCGGCCAGGTGTCGACCCAGGTGACGGGTTCGTCGGGGGTGCCCTCGGCGGCGACGGGTTCACCGATCGCGGCGTAGCCGGCGGTCACGTCCTCGATCTCGACGCGCATCATGAACCGCATCTTGGTGAGCCAGGCGACGAGGTCGTCGACGTGGTCGGGCTCCGTGACCAGCCAGGTCGAGGTGCCGTCGTCGACGACGCCGAGCGCGTGCTCGACGCGCCCCTGCGGGGACAGCACGAACAGCTCGGTGGAGGTGCGCGGCGGCAGTGCCGCGACGTCCTGGGAGGTGATCGAGTGCAGCCAGGTGAGGCGGTCGGGCCCGGTCAGCCGCACCACGGCGAGGTGGGACTGGTCGACGACGGCGCCGCCGCGCACCAGGGCCCGCTGCTCGGCGACGGGGTCGCCGTAGTGCCAGGCGATGCCGGCGTCGGCACCGGTGGCGGCCACGGCGCCGGTGCGGTCCAGCAGGGGGCTGCGGTACGTCATCGGCGGTCCAGCTCCCCGGAGGCGTAGGAGCCCATGGGGTGGCCGAACGCGGCGAGCTCCTCGACCCAGAGCAGGCGGCCCTCCACGTTGCCGTAGAGGCGCTTGGCGGCGGTGACCTCGACGGCGGTGGAGGTGCGGGCCACGAAGTCGGTGGCGAGGTCCACGCGGCCGTCGCCGGCGACGCCGAGGAACAGGGACATCCGTCCGGAGGCGTCCGCGACGAGCACCTCGAGGGGGTGCTGCTGCTCGCCGAGGCCCTCGGGTCGTTCCGAGGCCACGCGCCAGTAGCCGGTCTCGGTGGACCAGACGGCGTCGTCGACGCGCAGCGTGGAGGTGAAGCTCAGGTAGGGGCCGCCGTCGTGGTCGAACACGAGGTCCTGGGTGAAGGAGGTCTCGGCGATGCCCTCGTACTTGATCACGCCGGTCCCCGACCACTGCCCGACGAGCCAGGCGAGCGGGTACACCTCGGGCGCGAGGCCGTCGGGGAAGGCGAAGGTCATCAGCGCTGGCCCTGGAACAGCTTGTAGACGACGTAGCCGGCGAACCACGTGATCGTCAGGACGGCGGCGACCAGCAGACCGGTGAAGAAGAGCTCGAGAGCATGGATCGACATGGTCCGATGGTACCCATCGTGCCGCCGCTAGGGTCGGACCTATGACCGAGACCACACCCGCCCGCTCGCTCGTCGTCAAGTCCACGTCCGGCACCGACCGCCCGGAGGCGGCGAACCAGGCGCTGACCGTGGCTGCGGCCGCCGTCGCGGCGGGCGTCGAGGTGTCGCTGTGGCTCACGGGCGAGGCCGCGTGGTTCGGCGTCCCGGACCGTGCGGACGAGCTCGTGCTGGAGCACGCGGCGCCCGCCGCGGACCTGGTGGAGGCCGTGCTGGCCGCCGGCACGGTGACGGTGTGCTCGCAGTGCGCGGCGCGGCGCGGGATCGGGCCCGACGACGTGCTGGCGGGCGTGCGGATCGCCGGCGCGGCGCTGTTCGTCGAGGAGAGCCTCCGCCCGGGGGCGCAGGCGCTCGTCTACTGACGCTGCGCGCCGGACGCACCGGACACGTCTGACACGCCGGACACGCCGGGCCGACGCGCCGCTGTGGGCAAGACCACACAAGTGCCCGGAGCGCGGTGAGCACGCTGCCCGTTGCCCGGGGCGACCCGACGCCGGCACCCCGCGGGCGCCGCAGCGGGCGGCGGGTGGGAACATATCGTTTTGCATGGAAGTTCCTCGTGCCGTAGCGGCGCGGTCAGACCGCGCCCCCGGCCGTTCCCGCTGCTCCCGCCCCTGCCCGGAGCCTCCTGGAGGATCAGATGACCGACGCCCCGACCCGCACCTGGAACGATCTCGTGATCCCCGCGCCCGGCAGCTACGAGCTCGACCAGTCGCACAAGCGGATCGGCTTCCTGGCCATGCACATGATGGTCAGCCCCGTGCGCGGCGAGTTCGGCACCGGGTCCGCCACCGTCCACGTCGCCGAGGACCCGCTGGACTCCTGGGTGACGGCGACCATCGCGACGGACTCGATCACCACGCACCACGAGGACCGCGACACCCACCTGCGCAGCGCGGACTTCCTCGACGTCGAGAACCACCCGACGATCGAGTTCCGCTCCACCGGCATCGACTGGCAGCCCCGGCCGGACCCGATCTTCTCCTGGGCCGCGCTCAAGGGCCGCAACCCCGGCCGTGCGGACACCGTCGGCCACGCCCCCGCCACCAGCACCAGGTTCGTGCTGCACGGCAACCTCACGATCCGCGGGATCACCCGGCCCATCGCCCTGGACGCCGAGTTCGGCGGAGCCGGCGCCGACCCCTTCGGTCAGGACATCTTCGGGTTCAGCGCCACCGCGGAGTTCGAGCGCGAGGCCTTCGGGCTGCTCTGGAACGTCGCCCTGGAGGCAGGCGGCGTGCTGGTGGCGAAGAAGGTACGGATCGAGCTCGCCGGCGAGGCCATCCGGACCGCGGCCGCCTGACCGGGCTCAGGCGCTGACCGTGCGCAGGCACTGACCGTGCTCAGAGCACCAGGCGGCCGACGACGAACACGAGCATCCCGGTGACCGTGACCGGCAGCGCCACCGCGGCGACGGCCGCGAGCCGCCCGGCGAGAGCAGGCTGACGATCGAGCAGGAAGCGCAGCGCCCCGGCGACCACCCCCGCCACGGCGCCGACGAGCAGCCCGACGACCGGTTCGACGCCGGGCAGGGCCGTCGCGGTGCCGGCACCCGCCGCGGCACCCAGCGCGGCCGCCAGCAGCGAGCCCGCCCACCCGCCGGCCACGGGGAGCGCGGAGACGGCCGACGCGACCGCCAGGGCGACCGCGCTCGTGACCACGAGGTCCGCCCCGCCGTCGGTGCGCACCGCCGCGACCCAGCCCGTCGACGCCACCGCGGCCACGATGCCGGCGGTCGTCCCGCTCACCGACTCCACCAGGCGGGGCCGTCCACCACGGCGCAGCATCTGAGCGACGAACGCCAGCACGAGGGACAGCGCGATCACCACGGGCAGGTTGCGCAGCACCGGCTCGTCCGGCGTGGCCCAGGCGACGGCCACCCCGCCGAACCCCGCCACCAGCAGGACCACCGCCGTCGCGCCCGCGGCGGGCAGCCGCAGCAGCCGCGCCCACCCCACCGCGAGCAGCACCGTGAGCAGGCACGCCGCCCCGGCGACCCACAGCGGTCCGAGGTAGGCCGCCACCGCCAGGAGGGCGGCGAGCACGGCGGTCGTCACGGCGCGGGAGGTCACGGTCACGCGGTCGAGTCTCCCATGATGGTCCGTTGTGACCATCCCGGCAGGGCACGGTACCTTTGCCACCACCGGCAACGGGAGGAGTGCACGTGGCCGAGCTGTTGATCCTGACCCCCGCGACAGGCGGATCGGTCGAGGTGCTGCCCGCGCTCGGGCTGCTCACGCACAAGGTGCGTGTCCTTCCCATGGAACCGTCCGCACTGGTGGACGCCCCCGACTCGGACGTGGTGCTCCTCGACGCGCGACGCGACCTGGTCGCCGCGCGCACCACGTGCCGCCTGCTGCACGCCACCGGGCTGACGGTGCCGCTGGTCCTGGTGCTCACCGAGGGCGGCCTGACGGTCGTCAACCACGAGTGGGGCGCCGACGACCTGCTGCTCGAGACCGCCTCCCCCGCCGAGGTCGAGGCCCGGCTGCGCCTCGTCGTCGAACGCTCCGCGCACGGACCCGCCGAGGACTCCCCGCAGGAGATCTCCGCGGGCGAGCTCGCCATCGACGCCGGCGGGTACACGGCCCGGCTGCGAGGGCGTCCCATCGACCTCACCTACAAGGAGTTCGAGCTCCTCAAGTACCTGGTGCAGCACCCCGGCCGGGTCTTCACCCGCGCCCAGCTCCTCCAGGAGGTCTGGGGCTACGACTACTACGGCGGCACGCGCACCGTCGACGTGCACGTGCGGCGCCTGCGGGCGAAGCTCGGGCCGGAGCACGAGCAGCTCATCGGCACGGTCCGCAACGTCGGCTACCGCTTCGACCCGCCGAAGGAGCCCCGCGGAGAGGACCCCTCCGGGTCCGGGACGGGCTCCAAGGGCTCCGCCCAGATGTCCTCCGGGAGCTGAACGGGTAGGTTGCGGCCGTGACCGCCATGTCCGACGCCACCGACTACAGCAGTGCCCTGGTCGACGGTCCGTGGCGCCACGAGTTCGTCCCCGCCAACGGATCCCGGTTCCACGTCGCGACCGCCGGGCCGGTCCGCACCAACGGCGACCGCCGCCCCCTGGTGCTGTTCCTGCACGACTTCCCCCAGTTCTGGTGGGCCTGGCGCCACCAGCTCGCCGCCCTCGCCGAGGCGGGCGTCCGGGTGGCCGCCATGGACCTGCGCGGCGTCGCGGCCAGCGACAAGCCCCCCTCGGGCTACGACGTCCTGACCCGCACCCGTGACGTGGCCGGCGTCGTCCGATCCCTCGGGCACGAGCAGGCCGTCGTGGTGGGGTCCGGCACGGGCGGGCTGCTCGCCTGGGCCATGGGGGCGCTGCAGCCCGCGGTCACCGCGGGCGTCGCCGCCCTGGGCGCACCGCACCCGCTGCGGCTGCACGTCCCCGGGCGCCGGCTCACGACCCCCGCCGGACGCCGACTCCTCGCGTACTCCCAGCTCCCGTCGATCCCCGAACGTCGCCTCTCCCGCGGCGACGGCGTCGACGTCGTCCTGGCGGCGGGTGCCGCACGCCCCCTGCCCACGGACGTCGTCGAGCGCTACCGCGACGTGCTGCGCATCCCGTTCGCCGCGCACGCCTCCGTCGAGGCGGTCCGCTGGCTGGCCCGGGCCTCGCTGCGGCCCGACGGGCGCCGCTACCTCGCGGCGCTCCGGAACCCGGTCGAGGTGCCCGTCCTGCAGGTGCACGGCACCATGGACGGCCTGCTGCGGCTGGAGGGCGTGGAGGTCGACGGCGCCGCCCTGGCGCGCCGCTTCCGCTTCGAGGTGGTCGAGGACGCCGGGCACCTCCTGGCCGAGGAGGCTCCCGAGCAGGTCACCGAGCTCCTCGCCGACTGGCTGGGCCGCTCCCTCGACATCGGCTGAGCGCCGTCCGCGAGCCGGACACCCTCCCGGTGGGCGTCAGCCGCGCGGACCGGGCCGCAGCAGCTTCGCGGCGGCGACCGGATCCTGCTCGCCCGTCCCGCTCGACGGGCACCAGCGCGCCACCGGGCACACGCCGCAGGCCGGTCGTCGTGCGTGACAGACCCGCCGACCGTGCCACACCAGGTGATGGCTGAGCATCGTCCAGTCCTTCGCGTCGTACAGCGCCCCGACGGCGTGCTCGACCTTCACCGGGTCCTCCTCGGTCGTGAGGCCCAGCCGCCGGGACAACCGGCCGAAGTGGGTGTCCACCGTGATCCCCGGGACCCCGAACGCGTTGCCCAGCACCACGTTCGCCGTCTTGCGCCCGACGCCGGGCAGGGTCACCAGGTCCTCCAGACGGGCCGGCACCTCGCCGTCGAACCTCTCCAGGAGCGCCTGCGCCAGACCGATCGTCGCGCGGGTCTTCGCGCGGAAGAAGCCCAGCGGACGCAGGACCTCCTCCATCTCGCCGGGGTCGGCGCCGGCGAGCGCGGCGGCGTCCGGCCAGCGCGCGAACAGCGTCGGCGTCGTGGCGTTCACCCGCACGTCGGTGGTCTGCGCGGACAGCACCGTCGCCACGAGCAGCTCCAGCGGCGTGGAGAAGTCCAGCTCCGCGCGGGCGTCCGGGTACGTCTCGGCCAGCACCCGGTCGATCCGCCGTGCGCGACGCTTCAGCGCGAGGGGCGACTCCCCCGTCGGGGTAGGCTGCGAGGGCTTCTGGGAGGACACCTCTGCAGCGTATCCGCGGCCGACGACGTCGGCCCGAGGCGGGTCGCGGGGAACCGCGAGCGGTGGTCGTTCGTTCATCCGTACGCCGACCGAGACCCCATGTCCGGGCACAGTTCCGTGCTGTGAGGCAGACTGAGACCCAGAACACATGTCGACATGACGGACCCTGACCTGGTCGGGCGGGTCCATGAAGAGAACGTGAGGAATGCTGTGGACGACACCGTCGTGCTCGCCGCCCCCCTCTTCGCGGACATGGACACCGAAGAGTCCAAGGCGCTCTTCGAGTCCATGGTTGCCGTGGAGCTGAGCCGCGGGGACGTGCTGTTCCGTGAGGGAGAGCCGGGAGACCGCCTCTACGTGATCGCGCAGGGGAAGATCAAGCTCGGACGCCGCTCCAGCGACGGCCGGGAGAACCTCCTGTCGATCCTCGGACCGGGCGAGATGTTCGGCGAGCTGTCGCTGTTCGACCCGGGCCCGCGGACCGCGACCGCCTCGTCCGTCTCGGACGCCGTCGTCTACGAGCTGCGCCACCAGGCGCTCGTGCAGTGGATCAACGCGCACCCGCGGGTGGCCCTGACGCTGCTCGGCGCGCTGGCCCGCCGGCTGCGCCGCACCAACGAGACCCTCGCCGACCTCGTCTTCTCCGACGTTCCCGGCCGTGTCGCCAAGGCGCTGCTCGACCTGTCGACCCGGTTCGGCGAGACCAACGACGAGGGTGTGCGGGTCGCGCACGACCTCACCCAGGAGGAGCTCGCCCAGCTCGTCGGCGCGTCGCGGGAGACGGTGAACAAGGCGCTGGCCGACTTCGCGACCCGTGGCTGGGTGCGCCGTGAGGGCCGGGCCGTCGTGCTGCTGGACCTCGACCGCCTGGAGCGCCGCGCCCGCTGAGCGCCCTGCTCCGCCTCGGACGGCGGGGCGAGATGCTGCCGTGCGCGCGCGGTCGCTGACGGGCGCCTCGCGCCCGGCGCCCGACGACCGCTCGGCAGCACCTCGCCCCGCCGTTCCTGGTGCTGCTTGCCTGGGCTGCTCAGGCGGGGAGCTCGGCCGGCAGCTCTGCGAGGATCTCGACCTCGACGGGGGCGTCGAGCGGCAGGACCGCGACGCCGACGGCGGACCGGGCGTGGGTGCCCGCGTCGCCGAAGATCTCCCCGAGCACCGTGCTCGCCCCGTTGAGGACGCTCGGCTGGCCGGTGAAGGACGGATCGCTGGCGACGAAGCCGGTCACCTTGACGATGCGGACGCCGTCGAGCGTCCCCGCGACGCTGCGCACCGCGGCCAGGGCGTTGAGCGCGCAGGTGCGCGCCAGGCCGGCCGCGACCTCCGCGTCGACGAGCCCGTCCCCCTCGCCCACCTTGCCGGTGACCGGCAGGGCGCCGTCGACGAACGGGAGCTGACCGGCGGTGTGCACGTACCGGCCCGACCGCACGGCCGGCTGGTACGCCGCGACCGGTGCGGCGACGTCGGGCAGGGTGATGCCGAGCTCCACGAGCCGGGCGTCGATGCTCACGGCGCTCATGCCCGTCACTCGCCGGCGGGCCGCTTGAGGTAGGCCACGAGGCCCGTGCCGTCCGGGCCGGGGACGACCTGCACGAGCTCCCAGCCGTCGGCGCCCCACTGGTCCAGGATCGCCTTCGTGTTGTGGATGAGCAGGGGGATCGTCGCGTATTCCCACGTGGTGGTAGCCATGGCGCGATCGTAGCCCGACGACGCCGCACGCGACGTCCACCATCGGCCGGTGACCACCAATCCACAGGACCTGCACACGTGGTCCGCATGGTTCCGGTCGACCGGCGGGGCCCACCAACTACCCTGTAGACCATGGCGACCCCTGACTCCCGCCGCATCACGCGCACCGTTCCTGCCACGCAGATGGTGGCGCTGCTGCTCGCCTTCGTCCTGGCCGCGACGGCAGGTGGCGTGCTCGCCGCCGGCTTCGTCATCCCGGCGGTCGCCGGCGCCAACGCCGCCGCCGACTCCACCGTCGCGATCTACGACGAGGTGCCGGACGAGCTCGAGCCGCGCCCGCTGTCTCAGCAGTCGCGGATCTACGCGAGCAACGGGCGCCTGCTCGCCACGTTCTACTACCAGAACCGCATCGTGAAGCCGCTCGACGAGATCTCCGACTACATGGAGCAGGCCGTCATCGCGATCGAGGACGAGCGCTTCTACGAGCACAACGGGATCGACGCCCGCGGCATCACCCGTGCCGCGCTCAACAACCTCAGCGGCGAGGACACCCAGGGCGCCTCGACCCTCACGCAGCAGTACGTGAAGAACATGCTCATCGAGTCGGCCCTGCAGGACGACGACCCGTTCGCGGTCATCGACGCCCACGAGGACTCGCTCAACCGCAAGCTGCGCGAGGCGAAGATGGCGGTCGCCATCGAGAAGAAGATGTCGAAGGACGAGATCCTCCAGGGCTACCTCAACGTGGCGCAGTTCGGCTCCGCCAGCATCTACGGCGTCGAGGCCGCGGCCCGCTACTACTTCGGCACCTCGGCCGCGGAGCTCACCCCGGTGCAGGCGGCCACGATCGCCGGTGTCACGAAGGCGCCCAGCACCTTCGACCCGACCCGCAACCCCGAGGAGGCGGAGAAGCGCCGCAACCTCGTGCTGACGAACATGTGGAACCAGGGCTACCTCTCCACCGAGGAGCGCGACGAGGCCCAGGCCACCCCGCTGGAGGACACCCTGGACGTCACCCCCGTCTCGGCCGGGTGCCAGTCGGCGAACCAGGCGGCGTTCTTCTGCGACTACGTCATCAAGGAGGTGCTGCTGGACCCTGCCTACGGTGAGACCCGGGGCGACCGGCAGAACCTGCTCTACCGCGGTGGTCTGGACATCCACACCACTCTCGACTGGTCGATGCAGAAGGACGCCTACAAGGCGATCGTCGACGCCGTGCCGGAGGACGACGAGAGCAACCTGGAGGCGTCGATCGTGTCCGTCGAGCCGGGCACCGGTGAGATCAAGGCGATGGCGCAGAACGTCCCCTACTCCGGCACCAAGGCTGCCGACGACGCCAGCCGCGCCACGACCGTCAACTACAACGCGGACTACATCCACGGCGCGTCAGGAGGGTTCCAGCCCGGCTCGAACTTCAAGCCGGTCGTCCTGGCCGAGTGGCTGCGCAGCGGGCACACCCTCAACGAGCAGGTGAGCGCGAACCACAACTCGTACGTCGTGGGGAACTTCAACACGCCGTGCGTGGGGAGCCTCGGCACCGAGACCTGGGAGCCCCGGAACGCCGAGGGCAACGAGGGCGGCATGATGAGCGTCCTCGAGGCGACCTACCTGTCGGTGAACACCGCGTACGCGTCCATGGGGTCCAAGATCAACCTCTGCGACCTGCGCACCACGGCCTTCGACATGGGCTTCCGCCCGACCAGCCAGTCGGGAGTGGGGCCGCTGAACACCGGCTCGGTCTCGAAGAACAACATCGACATCCAGGCTCCGATGGTCCTCGGCACGCAGGAGACCTCGCCCCTGAACCTCGCCGCCATGTACGCGACCATCGCCTCGGGCGGCACCTACTGCACGCCCGTGGCGATCACCGCGGTGACCGGTCCCGCCGGTGACGAGTACGACGTCCCCGCCTCGGACTGTGACAAGAACGCGCTGCCCAGCAACATCGCGAACACGATGATCTACGCCATGGAGAACGTCTTCACGCGCGGTACGGCCTACCAGCTCGGCGGGCTCGACGACGGCCGGCCGGTCGCCGGCAAGACGGGCACCTCGCAGGTCGCCGCGCAGACCTGGTTCTCCGGGTTCGTCCCGCAGCTCGCGACGACGACCTGGGTCGGATCGGTCGAGAACCCCAACGAGAACCACATCAACGGCTTCTACCTCAAGGGCTCGTACATCGACCCCCTGTACGGATCCACCGTCGCGGCACCCGCGTGGAAGACCTTCATGGACCAGGCCGTGGACGGCATGCCCGTGAAGGACTTCGGCGCCCCGGACCCCTCGCTCATCGGGTCCGCGCCGGTCACGTCGCAGCCGTCGGGCGACAGCGGCGGCGGGGACGACGCCGACAGCGACGACAGCGACAGCGACAGCGACAGCGACAGCGACGACGACGGTCCCGGCAACGGGAACGGTGGCGGCAACGGCAACGGCCGTGGCGACGACGGGGACGACGACTGAGCGCGCTGAAGGTCCTGGGGGGACTGACCGCGGTCGGTGCCGCCGGCCTCGCCTACGCCCACCTGGAGACCAAGCTCTTCACGCTCCGGCGCGTCAGCGTCCCGGTCCTCGCGGCCGGTGAGCGCGACGTGCGGGTGCTGCACGTCTCCGACCTGCACCTGACGCCGGGCCAGCACCGCAAGATCGAGTGGGTGCGCTCGCTCGCCGCGCTGGAACCGGACCTGGTGATCGACACGGGGGACAACTTCGCGCACCCCGACTCGCTGGATCCGCTGCTGCACGCCCTCGAACCCCTGCTGGAGCGGCCCGGCGCCTTCGTCATGGGGTCGAACGACTACTACTCCCCCACGTTCAAGAACCCGGCGAGGTACCTGCTGCCCGACGCCCGCGGTCCGGTGCGTCGTACCCCTGACCTCCCGGCGGACGAGCTCGCGAAGGCGCTGAGCGCTGCCGGGTGGGCCGACCTGAGCAACCGGCGCGACGTCGTCGAGGTCCACGGCCGTCCCGTCGCCCTGGCCGGGGTGGACGACCCGCACATCGACCGCGACGAGTTCCCCGCCCCGACGGGCGAGCCGGCCGAGCCGCTGCTGCGCCTCGGGGTGACGCACGCGCCGTACGTCCGCGTCCTGGACCGGATGCACGCCGACGGCTGCGACGCGATCATCGCCGGGCACACGCACGGTGGGCAGCTCTGCCTGCCGTTCTACGGCACGCTCGTGACGAACTGCGACATCGACCGGCGTCGTGCCCGTGGGCTGCACGGCTGGCCCGGCGCGCGACCCGACGCGGACGGCGGCGAGGACTCGACGTGGCTGCACGTCTCGGCCGGTGCGGGCACCTCGCCGTACGCCCCGGTACGGTTCGCGTGCCGGCCGGAGGCGACCTTGATCACGTTCACCGCCCGCGGCGCGAGCTGAGTTTTCGTTCCCGGCCGATCGTCGGCTATTCTGAGCAGGCTTCCGCACGCAGGGCAGGTTCCTGGGGTGCGGGTGCAAACCCTCGGGGTGTGGCGCAGCTTGGTAGCGCGCGTCGTTCGGGACGACGAGGTCGCAGGTTCAAATCCTGTCACCCCGACCACCAGAAGGCCCTCCGGCCCGCAGCAGTGCGGGCCGGAGGGCCTTCTGCCGTTCCCGCGTCACCGGGAGGCCCCGGGATCGGCGAGGATGGGGCGATGAGCACCCCGTATCGCGTGATGACCGTCTGCACCGGCAACATCTGCCGGTCCCCCATGGCCGAGATCGTCCTGCGTGACAGGTTCGAGGCCGCGGGCCTCGGTGACCAGGTCGTCGTCGACTCCACCGGGGTCAGCGACGAGGAGCACGGCAACCCGGTGGACGACCGCGCCGTCCGTGTCCTCGCGGACCACGGCTACCCCACCGGTGAGGGGCACCGTGCGCGTCAGGTGACGCCGTCCGAGCTGGCGGCCCGCGACCTGGTGCTGGCCATGACGTCGCAGCACGCCCGGCGCCTGCGCGCGATGGCGGGCCCGGGTGCCGCGGTGGTCCGGCTCTACCGTTCGTTCGACCCGGCGGCGCCGCAGGCCGGGCCGCTCGACGAGCACCTGCTCGACGTGGACGACCCCTGGTACGGCGACGAGGCCGGGTTCAGCACGACGATGGCGGAGATCGAGGCGGCGGCCGACGGCGTGGTCGAGCACGTGCGTGCGGAGCTCGCCGCGCGCACCTGAGGGACGACGTCGACCCCTGCCGGGCCGGAGAGCGCTTGCGGACGGCGACGACGACGACGCCCGCGGCGGCGTAGAGTGCGGCCAGACGCCCGGAGGTTGTGCATGCCCGTCACCAGCGCCGATGTCGCGCGAGCATCCGGGGTGTCGAGGACGACCGTCAGCTACGTCCTCAACGACACCCCGGGAGTCAGTGTCTCCGAGACGACCCGTGAACGGGTCAGGGCCGCTGCCGCGCAGCTCGGCTACGCGCCCTCGGCGGCGGCCCGCGCGCTGCGCCGCGGCCAGAGCGACCTCGTGGTGTGCGTGCTTCCGGACTGGCCCACCGGGCCCGTGGTCGACACCGTGCTGGACCTGCTCACGGACGCGCTGGCCGACCGGGGCCTGTTCCTGCTGGTCCACCACCACCGACCGTCCCGCCCCCTGAAGGACCTGTGGCGGGCAGTGACGCCGCGCGTCGTCGTCGGCCTCACCCACTTCCCCGCCGAGGACCTGCGCGCGCTGCGCCAGACGGGCATCGAGGTGGTCGGGGCGGGCGACGCGGACGACGGCGCCCACCCCGGGATCGACGCCGACAGCCAGCGCCGCCTCGGCGCGCTGCAGGTCGACCACCTGGTCGGTCGGGGGCGCCGCCGGATCGCGATCGCCACCACCCCGGACGCGCGGCTGCGCGAGTTCGCCGAGCTGCGCACGGTCGGGATCCGGGCGGAGTGCGCCCGCCGCGGCCTCGCCGCACCGGACTGCGTCACGCTGGACCTGCACCTGCCCGCCGTGGAGACGGTGCGCGGCTGGGCGGCGGCCGGCGTGGACGCCGTCGCCTGCTACAACGACGAGGTCGCCCTGTCCGTGCTGGCGGGCGCACGGGCGGCCGGCGTCACCGTCCCGGTGGACCTGGCGGTCATCGGGCTCGACGACGCCCCGTCCGCGGCGCTGTCCGAGCCGCCGCTGACCAGCATCAGCCAGCCGGCGGCGGCCCAGGCCCGGCACCTGGCGGCGTGCGTGGAGGCGGTGCTGGACGGCGCGCCCCAGCCGCCGTCACCGACGGAGCCGAGCCGCGTCGTCCAGCGCGCGTCCACCTGAGCCGCCCGGCCCCCGCTACGGCGCGGGATACCGGGTGACGTACTCCGGTGCCCCCGACGTCGACGGCGGCACCGCGTCGCCGACCCCGTTGACCACGTGCTCGATCGTCCCGGCGGACAGGTTCACCGTCATGACGTGGTGCAGGTTCACCCCGGGGACGTCCGGCACCTCGAACCCGTTCTCGGTGACGATGTCGGGGTTGTTCTGGTTGAACACGTACACCCCGCCGCCGTGCAGCGTGTGCTCGGTGACGTCGTCGGCCACCTTGTAGCCGGCCCAGCCGAGCGTGCCGTCGGGGCGGGTCCAGTCGTCCTGGGTGGGCGGGTCGTACGGGAGCTCGTTCTGGTAGAGCACGGTGGTGCCGCGCTCACCGTTCCACACGGTGTTGAACTCCTGGAAGTGCTCGACGAACAGCCCGGTCGCGGTGACGTCGTCACCGTTGATGCGCACGCCGGTGCGTCCCACGTTGGTGTTCCAGCGCACCGTGTCGCCGTTGACGCCGTTCTCGCCGCCGGTCGGGAAGCCCTCGACGCCGTGGTCGCCGCGCCACACCCAGGTGTGGTCGATGAGCACGTGGTCGCTGTTGACCTCCAGGGCGGTGTCCACGGAGCCCACGTGCGGACCGCCGACGCGGAAGTACACGTCCGACAGGGTCACGGGGTTCGCCGGGTCCGCGGCGAGCCCGTGGCGTCCCTTGAACGCGTCGATGAGGTCGCCGAGGCCGCCGAAGCGCCCGTCGAGGCGGTCGCGGGCCCCGCTGCCGACCTGCAGCAGGACGGGCGACTCCTTCTCCCCGGCGTCGATGGTCACGCCGGCGACGACGACGCCGGGCACGTCCGCCACGCGCAGCGGCACGGCGCCCTTGCGGGCGGTGAGGGTGGCGTGCCCGATGCCGAGGACGACGGTGTTCGGCCGGGTGACCAGCAGGCTGCGGTCGATGTCGTAGACGCCGGGGGTGAGCAGCAGGTGCTTGCCGCTCAGCAGGGCGGCGTTGATCCGTCCCTCGGAGTCCCCGGGCTCGGCGATGTAGAAGTTCTCGATGCCGATCGAGCGACCGGCGGTGGGGCCGTCGGCCCAGCTCACGCCGCTGGAGTCGGTCTGCGCGGCGGGCACGCGGACCTTCCAGCGGTCCTTGCCGTCGACGTAGAGGTACGGCTTCTCCCGGCTGACGGGGGTGGTGTCGAGCGTGGTGTAGGGCGGGTCGGGGAACGCGGAGTCGTCCGGGGCGCCGACGACGCCGGAGAACACCTGGTTCCAGACCGCGTTGGACCAGCCGCCGCCGAGCTCGGAGTTGCGGGTCAGCCACTGCTGCTGGGACCCGTTGGTGACGGCGGAGTCGAACCGGGAGTCGGCGATGTAACCACCGGAGGCGTACTGCGGCCCGGCGGTGCAGTAGTCCATGAGGGAGACGGGGCCGGTGACGTCGAGGCGGCGCATCGACACGGCCTGCGACACGGCCCAGAAGTTCGCGGTGGCGCGGCAGCCGTCCTGGCCGCCGGAGTCGACCGTGAGGTGCAGGTTGGAGATGGTGCGCCAGAAGTTCACCAGGGCGATGCAGTTGGGGGCCGCGTCGTCGCCGAGGCAGCGGTTGTACACCTCGAGGGCGCCGCGGACGTCGACGTCCCCGGGGTTCTCGCCGAGTCCGGAGACCTCGGTGTAGTAGCCGATCCGCGCCTGCAGGGGGTCCTCGGCCGAGCCGTACGACCCGGGCTTGAGCAGGACGGCGTAGCGGTCGGTGGACATCTCGGCGTCGGTCTGGCGCTCGGCCAGGTCGTCGAGGGTCTGCTGGATCTCGTCCTGCGGCGTCGCGGGGTCGACCACGACGACGTGGGGACCGAGGTCGGGGTTGCGCGGGTCGATCTTGGAGCCGTGCGATGCCGCCTGGGCGGTGCCGGCGGTGGCGATGACCATGGTGAGTGCTGCTCCGAGGGCGAGTGCGCGGCGTGGGCCGTGCACGGTCGGGTTCGACATGCGAGTTCCTCTCCGTTGATGGTGACTCGTGTCACGTGGAGCGTAGGGCCGCGACGAGGACCACCGCAAGAGGTACCCCACCTGCACCGTCGCCGCACCGCAGCACCCGGTTCAGGGCGCGGGACGCCGCCCGTCCTCGTACCATCACCGAAGGACCGGCGACGAGGAGGCCCTCGAATGTCCGACAGCAGCGCACCGCTCTCCGAGCGGACCATGGGCACCGCCCGCAGACTCTGGGGACTCGTCTACGTCCGCGCGGCCGCCTACCTCGTGGTCGGGGTGATGCTCTTCGTCAACCCCGACGGCGGACTCCAGGCCCTGAAGTGGCTCGTCGCCATCGCCATCGCGGCGCAGGGCATCCTGCTCACCCTGGAGGGCCAGGCCGCCCGCACCGCCAAGGACGACGGGCAGTCGTGGCGCCTCGTCGCCGGCATCGTCAGCATCGTGGCCGCCGCACTCATCGTGTTCTGGCCCTCGATGACCGGGCCTGCCGTCATGCTCCTCGTCGGCGTCTGGGCCTGCGTCGCCGGCGTCCTCGGCGTCGTCGCCGGGCTGCGCGGGCGCGTCACCCGCAACCTCGCCTGGGACTGGCAGCTGGTCAACGCCGTGCTGTGGATCGTCCTCGGCATCGCGTTCCTCACCCGGCCCACCGACGACATCGTCACCATCGCCCTGCTGCTCGGCCTCTACCTCGTCATGGCCGGCGCCGTGCTCGCCGTCGGCGGGCTCTCCACGACCACCCGCCAGAAGGACCTCGACCGGCGCGGAACCGCCCGGGGCGACGACACCGCCCGACCGGCCGCGCAGGACGCCACGGCCCTCGCGTCCGACGACGAACCTCCGCCGCCGGCCTGACCGGCGGTCCCGTCGGTCCGTGACGGGCTCGCGGGCCGTCCGCCGTGGCTCGCCAACCCCGGCGACGGGTTCGGCGCCTGCGCCCGCACCCCGACACCTCTCCCCCGCGACGCACGAACGAAGGAGGACCGATGGAACCGATCGTCGTCGTCGGAGGCGGTCTCGCCGCCGCGCGAACCACCGAGACCCTGCGCGCAGAAGGCTACGAGGGAGACCTCGTGGTCGTGGCCGGCGAACCGCAGGCCCCCTACGAACGCCCTCCCCTGTCGAAGGACTACCTGCGCGGCGAGGCCGGGCGCGACGCCCTGTTCCCGCTCGACGCCGACTGGTACGCCGACCACGGCGTCGACCTGCGCACCTCCACGACGGCGACCGCGCTCGACGTCGGCGCCCGCTCCGTGACGACGGCGCCCGGCGGGTCCCTGCGGTACTCGCGCCTGGTGCTCGCCACCGGATCGCGGGTGCGGCGCCTCGACGTGCCGGGCGCCGGATCGCCCGGCGTGCACCACCTGCGGCTCGTGTCGGACGCCGACGGCCTCGCCGACGCGCTCGGCCAGGACGGTCCCGTGGTCGTCGTGGGCGACGGCTGGATCGGGATGGAGGTCGCGGCGTCGGCCCGCCAGCTCGGCCGCGACGTCACCGTCGTGGGTCGTGGGCCGCACCCGCTCGGGATGCTGGGCGAGGAGGCTGCGTCGATCTTCGCGGGCGTCCACGCCGACCACGGCGTCCGGCTGCTGCACGGCCGCACCGTCACCGAGGTCCTCGGGTCCGGCCGTGCCACCGGGGTGCGGCTCGACGACGGCACCGAGCTGGAGGCCGCCACCGTCGTCGTCGGCATCGGGGTGACGCCCGAGGTCGGGCTGGCGAGCGGGGCCGGGATCGAGGTGCTGCCCGGCGACGCCGGCGGAGGCGTCGTCGTCGACGGCACGCTGCGCACCTCCGCACCCGACGTGTGGGCCGCCGGGGACATCGCCGCCGTGCCGTCCCGACGCTACGACCGGTTGCTGCGGTTCGAGCACTGGGCCACGGCAGACGAGACCGGCAAGCACGTCGCCCGCTCCGTGCTGGGCTCGGGCGAGGCGTACGACGTGCTGCCGTACTTCTTCTCCGACCAGTTCGACCTCGGCATGGAGGCCAAGGGGATCACCGAGGGTGAGGTCGTCGTGAGCGGCTCCGCCGCGGACCGCGAGTGCGTGCTGTTCTGGGTCGACGGCGGGCGCGTCCAGGGCGCGATGGGCATCGACGTGTGGGACCGCATGGACGACGCCGAGGAGCTGATCCGGCGTCCCGGGACCGTCGAGCGCTCCGAGCTGGAGCGGTTCGTCTCCTGACACCGGCCGCCGGGTGCCGAGGCGGTCGGCACAGGTCCTGCACGGCGTCGTCACCTGCGGCGACGGCCCGGGTGCCAGGATTCCCGACGTGAGCCGCCGCACCCCGTCGCCCTGACCGCCGTCGTCGTCGTGTACGACGCGGGCCTGGTGCCCCGCACCGCGACGGCCGAGCTCGTGGCCGCCGTCGCCGCCCGCCCCGACGTGTCGACCGTCCGGTTCACGTGGAACCAGACCGCACCGAGCGTGCTGGACGTGCTGGACGGCGCCGAGGTGCGGGTCAGCCCCTGGGTCCAGGCCGCGGACGGCTGGTCGGTCCCGTAGCCCCGCTCGCCCGTCGAGCGAGCTCGGCGCGGAGCAGGTCACCCGAAGGTGAAGGTGTACACCGAGACGCCGTCGGGCACGTCCAGCTCGATCGTGCCCGACGAAGGGCCGTCCCCGCGCAGCACGTCGTACAGCGTCGGGTTCCCCTCGACCTCGATCTCCTGCTCCTCACGGAGGGAGCCGTCGTCGTCCAGCACCCGGACCGTCACCGTGCCCTCGCCACCGAGCACCGAGTACACGTCCGTGGCCCGGTAGGCCAGCCGCAGCCGGGCGTCGTCCGACGCCGACGTCGCACCCTGGAAGTCGACGTCCCACGCGCCCGCCAGCGAGAACGTGTCCACCGGCTGGTCGTCCGCGGGCTCGTACCGCTGCTCGCCGCTGTCGTACGGCGTCGGCCCCGCGTAGTTGAACACCCGGTTCAGGGACAGGTACGTCTCCGGGGTCCGGTCGTCGCCCGGGGTGGTGTCCTGCGTGTCGGTCGGATCCGGCAGGTCGACGTCCGGGTCGGCGGCCTGCAGCAGGTCCCGGATGTGCTGCTCGGTGGTGGCGTAGTCGCCCTCGCCGAACTTCAGGTACCGCACCGTGCCGTCGGCGTCGATCAGGTACTCCGCGGGCCAGTACCGGTTCCGGTACCCCGTCCACGTGGAGTACGAGTTGTCCTGCGCGATCGGGTGGTCCACCCCGAGGTCCTCGGCCCCCGCGACCACGTTGCGCGTCTCCCGCTCGAACGCGAACTCCGGGGTGTGCACGCCGATCACCTCGAGCCCGGCGTCCTGGTACCTGTCGTACCAGGCGTTCACGTGCGGCAGGGCGCGCTGGCAGTTGATGCACGAGTAGGTCCAGAAGTCGATGAGCACCACCTTGCCGCGCAGGTCCGCCAGGTCCACCGCGGTGTCGTCCGGGGTGTTCAGCCACTGCGTGATGCCGGTCAGGGGCGGTGCGGTGCCGCAGTCGGCGAGCTCGGTCGCGCCGCTCGTGCAGTTCGACAGCTCTCGGTTCGCGTCGGTGACGATCCCGCCCAGCTCGAGCGCCTCCTGGACGGACTCGTCCGCGTCGAGACGCTCCTGCAGCGACCCGGTGTAGTCCGGAAGGGCCCGCTGGAGCTGCGCCGGCAGGTTGAGCGCCAGCGCACCGGCCAGGGCGATCATGACGACGCCCCCGGCGATGCGGATCCCCCGCTGGTGGCGTTGGAAACCCCGGACCCGCTCGGCGACCCGGCGGCCGGCCAGGGCGAACACCAGCAGCGGGATCGCCGCGCCGACGGCGAAGCTCACCGTGAGCGCGACCGTGCCCGGCCCGATGTCCCCCGTCGCGCCCGCCACGGTGATCGCGGCCAGCACCGGTCCGGCGCACGGCACGTACAGCACCCCGAGACCGAGGCCCAGCAGGAACGCCCCGCGGTCCTGGCGGGCGGCACCGCGGCGCGAGCCGAGCGCGGCGATGCGCTGGAACGGTCGCTCCAGGACCTCCTCGAACCGCGGCACGATCATGCCGACCCCGATCGCGACCAGCAGCACGATCCCCGCCCAGCGCAGCAGGTCCTGCGGCAGTCCGAGCGCCCCGAGGATCAACGCACCGAGGAGCGTGAAGACGCTGAAGCTCACCACCAGCCCGGCGATCACCAGGTACGGGCGCCACGAGCGCGCCCGACGACGGCGGGCCGCCAGATCGGTCGACGTCTCCGACGGCGCAGCCTCGGGCGAGGTGACGGCGGCCGACGGCGCGCCGCCGTCGGACGAACCGCCGTCGGACGAGATCGGCAGCGTGACCGCACCGCCACGCCGGCCCGACGTCCCGCTGACCACGCGGCCGGCGCCGGTGACCCGCACGGCCGGTGCACCGGCGAAGATCGCGGGATCGACGCCGGACGAACGTCCCGCCGCACCGGCGTCGGCGTCGGCGTCGGCAGCATCGGCACCGGACGCCCGGTCGGCGAGGTCACGCTCCCGCGCACCCTCGACGCCACCGGCGAAGAAGATGACCGGCAGCATCGGCAGGATGCAGGGCGATATCCCGGTGATCAGGCCACCGAGAAGTCCGATGAGGATGAGGGTCTCCATGGCAGGAGTTCGGAGCCGACGCCCCGACGGATGGCCCCCGCTACCCCCGCACCGTCGTCGTCACGTCGGTCAGCGCCGGCCGTCGCGGCGTGGAACCAAACCCGAACCGCACCGGCGGGTCGACGTCGGCGAGAGCCCCGAGCCCCACGTCGTCCCAGGTCGCACGCACCCCGACGACGGCGTGGACGTCCGTCGCGCCGTACGTCTCCCGGCGTCCGCCACCAGCGCCGCCGCGCGTCCGGACGCCGTCGAGAACCACCCGTGCGACCGGGTCGGAGAGCAGCGTGAACGCGGGAGCGGTGGCGACCCGTGCCGGCACGAGACGCAGCGCCCCACCGAGCCAGGTGCGGCGTCCGACGACGGCCCGCAGCCGCAGCGGACCCCCCTCGACCAGGAGAGCTCGGCCGGGGCGAACCGCCGGTGCGCCACGCTCGTCGTCGTGCCAGCGCGCCCGCACCCCCGCGACGACGACGTCGTCGAAGTCGTAGGTCGACGCCACGAACCCGGCGACCGCCTCAGGGGCCACGAGCGTGCGCCGACCGGTCACGTCCTGCACCATCGCGTCCGCGAACGCGCCGAACGGCGACCTGTCCCACCACCCGACCACGACGCGGGTGCCCGACGCCGTCCCCACCCCGAGGATCCGCCCCTCGAACCGCCGCTCCTGCACCATCCGAGAAGTCTGCCGCCAGACGGCTCCACCCGCGTGCCCACGCGCGTGCCCGAAGTCCGCGAAAAAAACTTCGGCGATCCACCCATCCACCCCACCGACCGCTCCGAACCCCCGGTGAAGCGCCCCGGAGACCGTCGGGGCGACGAGGCAAGGAGAGAACGATGAAGGCATCCACTCGCACCCGCACCGCCGCCGCCGGCTTCGCCACCCTGGCTCTGCTGGCGCTGGGCGCCTGCTCGTCGGACGACAGCGGAGACATGTCGGGTTCCGAGGAGTCCATGACCGAGACGCCCATGGAAGAGGACATGGACGAGGACATGTCGGACGACATGTCCGAGGAGCCCATGGACGACGAGTCCATGGACTCCGACATGTCGATGGACCCCGCGGCGCACCTCGTCGGCCCCGGCTGTGAGGACTACGCCTCCCAGGTGCCCGACGGCGCCGGCTCCATCGAGGGCATGTCCACCGAGCCCGTCGCGGTGGCCGCCTCGAGCAACCCCCTGCTCACCACGCTCGTGTCCGCCGTCAGCGGCGAGCTCAACCCCGACGTGAACCTCGTCGACACGCTCAACGGTGGCGAGTACACCGTGTTCGCCCCGGTGGACGAGGCCTTCGAGGCCGTCGACGCCGACACCCTGGACACCCTGTCCACCGACGCCGACCTGCTCACCTCCGTGCTGACGTACCACGTGGTCGAGGGCCAGACGCTCCCCGAGGACCTGCCCGGTGAGCACGCCACCGTCCAGGGCGACACCGTCGAGGTCACCGGCTCCGGTGACGAGCTCATGGTCAACGGCGCCAACGTCGTCTGCGGCGGCGTCATGACGCAGAACGCGACCGTCTACCTCATCGACTCGGTGCTCATGCCGCCGATGTGATCCCGGGCCGGGTGCGCCGAGCGCGCTCGACCTCCCTCGTCCGAACGGCCCGTCTCTCCCCGAGGAGGCGGGCCGTTCGTCTGTGCGCCTGCACTCGCAGGCTCGCTCCGGCTCAGCCCACAGAACTGGTGGTCGGGCCACGCCTGCACTCGCAGGCTCGCTCCGGCTCAGCCCACAGAACTGGTGGTCGGGCCACGCCTGCACTCGCAGGCTCGCTCCGGCTCAGCCCTCGGCGAGCACGACGATCGGGTCGGACGTCGGCTGCTCGGACCCGCCCTCGGGCTCCATCGTCACAGCCACGCCGACGCCGGGCATGCCGTGCACCAGGTGCTCGACCTCCCCGTCGTGGGTCGTCAGGACACCGGCGGGTACGACGTCGCCCTCGGCGCCCACCACCCAGAGCTGGTAGTCCTGCCCCTCGCCCGGACCGGGCAGGTCGCTGGCGCTGAACAGGTAGTCGTCGCCCGCGACGAGGACCGAGGCGGCACCGCCGCCGGAGACCTCACCGGTCATGAGCTTGGCCGACGGGTCCGCCATCATCTTCGCGACGGCGTCGACCCGCTCCTGCAGACGCGCCTGCTCCTGCGTCGCCTGGATCGCGACGGTCGTGGGCACCGCGACCGCCACGACGGCGGCGGCCGCGACCGCCACCAGACCCCAGCGGCGACGGCGACGCGGACGATCGATGGGCGTGACGCCGTCGGGCGTCTCCCAGACCTCGTCGGGGGTGGCCGACGCCAGGTCGTCCACGGCCGGGACACGGCGGTCGGTGGTCGGAGCCTGCGCCGCACCGTGTGCACCGCCGGCGATGCGCCCCATCACGGCGTCACGCACCTGCGGCGGCGGATCGGCCTCGACGGTGAACGCCGCGACCACGTCGCGGTACTCGTCGAGTGCCTGGCGGGCGGCCGGGTCGACGGCGAGCAGGCGCTCCACCGCACGACGATCCAGGTCGTCGACGGCGTCGAGCGCGTACGCGGGCAGCAGGTCCCAGGCGTCGCGGGTGTCGTCAGTCACGGTTCACCCCCAGACAGTCGCGCAGGCGGCCGAGGCCGTCCCGGATGCGGGACTTCACGGTCGGCAGGGCTGCGCCGAGCCGGTCGGCGACCTCGCGGTACGTGCGTCCGCCGTAGTAGGCGTCGACGACGGCCTCGCGCTGGGTCGCCGTGAGCGACTCCAGGCAGCGGCGGACGGCGGCGCCCTCCAGCCGGCGCTCGACGTCCTCCGCGACGACGTCACGGCCGGTCGCCGCGAGCGTGCTGTCCAGGTCCCGCTGGTCGCGGTCGCGGCGGGACTGCTCGGCACGGACCCGGTCGACGGCGCGACGGCGGGCGAGGGTCGCGACCCAGGTGCGCGCCGAGGCGCGGGCAGGGTCGAACCGTGCTGCTGTCTGCCACACCTCGACCATCACCTCCTGCGTCACCTCGGCGGCGTGGTCCGGGTCCCGCAGGACACCGAGTGCGGTGCCGTGAGCGACCGGGGCCAGCGCGTCGTAGACGGGCCCGAACGCCTGGGGGTCGCCGACAGCGCACGCGACGAGCGCGTCGTCGATCGGCGTCGTCCCCGGTGCTGGCACTCGAACAGTGTGCCGCACGATGGACTCCGGGTCGATCTGCGTCCTTCCACCACCGTCCCGGACCGTCCGGGACACCTGTGGTTCGGTGCCGATCGGCTTCCGGATGGGTCCACCGGCGTGTCGCCCCGCTCACACCGCCCGCCGTCGTCGGCCCGCACCCACGCACCCACGCACGAGCGTCTCCACACGTCTCCTTCCACCGGTCCCATGAACGACGCTCAGAGACGCTCGCGCGCAGCGGCAGCGGGAAGACGGCGGTGGAGCCTGTGGATAACCTGCCCGGGGACCTCGGGGTCCTGCTTCGCTCGACCCGTGCCACGCCACCGACGACGGCGGGCCGCCGTCCTCGGGCTGGTCGACGGCACGACCCTGCTGGTCCAGGTCGACGGTCAGGACGTCCACTCCACACCCCGTGCCGTCTACCGGGACCGTGCGCGGCAGAACCGCCTCGACACCTCGGGCCGGGACGGTTCTGCACGTGCCGTGATGCGCGAGCGTCTCTGCGCGTCTTCTTCCGGACGCCCCATGAGGGACGCGCAGAGACGCTCGCGGACGAGGTGACCGGCTCAGGACTCGCGGCGCGTGCGGACGGCGGCGGCCAGGACCTCCAGCAGCTCCGCCGTCGTGCCCCAGTCCATGCACTTGTCCGTCACGGACTGCCCGTACACGAGCCCGTCCAGCGGACCCGGCTTCTGCGCGCCGGCCTCGATGAAGCTCTCCAGCATGAGACCCGAGATGCCGCGCTCGCCGTCGGCCAGACGCGCCGCGATCTCCCGCACCACCTCGGCCTGGCGCACGTGGTCCTTGCCGGAGTTGCCGTGCGAGGCGTCGACGACCACGCCCGCCTCGACGCTGCCGCCGAGGCCCGAGGTGCGGGCCACGGCGAGCGTGCCCGCGACGTCGTCGGTGCTGTAGTTCGGCCCGCCGCGCCCACCGCGCAGGATCACGTGGCAGTCCGGGTTGCCGGCCGTCTCGACGGCGGCCGCGCGGCCCTCGGAGTCCGCCCCGAAGAAGGTGTGCTCGCTCGCGGCCGTGATGCAGCCGTCGACGGCGATCTGCACGTCGCCGTCCGTGGCGTTCTTGAACCCGACCGGCATCGACAGCCCCGACGCGAGCTGGCGGTGCACCTGCGACTCGGCGTTGCGCGCACCGATCGCACCCCAGGTCACGGCGTCGGCGATGTACTGCGGCGACGTCGGCTCGAGGAACTCGCACGCGGCCGGCACACCGGCGTCGAGCACCCCGAGCAGGACCTCGCGGGCCAGGCGCAGGCCGTGCTGGACGTCGTGGGAGCCGTCCAGGTGCGGGTCGTTGATGAGGCCCTTCCACCCGACGGTGGTGCGCGGCTTCTCGAAGTAGACCCGCATGACGACGACGAGGTCGTCGGCGAGCTCGCGCGCCAGCGGCGCCAGCCGGCCCGCGTAGTCGAGCGCGGCGGCCGGGTCGTGCACGGAGCAGGGCCCGACGATGACGACGAGGCGGTCGTCCTCGCCGCGCAGCACCTCACGGACCTCCCGGCGCGAGGTGGTGACGAGGTCGCTGCGGGTGGTGCCCAGCGGCAGCTCGGTCCGCAGGGCGCGCGGGGCGGGCAGCGGGTCGAGGGCGCGGACGCGCAGGTCAGAGGTTTCGGCCATCAGGTCAGTATCTCGTGCGGATCCGGCGGCGCGCGCGGCGGTGGTGCTGTTCATGGCGGTGCTCCTGGGTCGTCGTGCGGTGCGTGGTCGGGGCGGCCGGTTCCGGCACGTCGCCGCACGCGTTCCCATCCCGACCGGGAGCCCGTCCGACGACGAAGGGCCCGGACGCGTACGCGTCGCAGGCCCTGTGCTGGCTCCGGTGGAAGGTGTCGGTCAGGCGCGAGCCCGCCGAGCTCCCAGCGGAGCCGGCGTAAAGCGCCAATACCAACGGATGTTCACGACGCCGAGAGTACGCGGCGGCGCGCACACCGTCCAGGCGTGTCCACGATCCGGGCCACCAGCCGCCTCGGCCCGGCATCACCCGGTGCGGCCGCCCGGTCACGACGTCGTCCGCCACGACGTCGTCCGCGCGAGCGACGGCGCGCGATCCACGGCGCGCACCCGTCGACGACGGCGCGTCAGGTCCGGGCGAACAGGGCCGCACGGTCCGGGGAGGCGAGGAACTCCCGCTCCAGGTCGAGCCGTTCGCGCGAGGACTGCGCGAGGTCGTCCGGGACGTCGTCGGGCGCGAACCAGCCGACCTCGAGGGACTCGTCGTCCGCGACGCGCACGCCCGCGGCCGCGGCCGGGGAGACCGGCCGGCCCAGGAACAGGGTGTCGAGGTAGGCGGACCGGTCCCCGTTGGGGTAGGTGATCACCGGGGTGGCGAACACGCCGACGACGGCGGTCACCTCGATGACGACGGCCGTCTCCTCGGCGACCTCGCGCACGATCCCGACGGCCGGCTCCTCGCCGGGGTCGAGGATCCCGCTCGGCAGGGCCCACTGCCCGGTGTCGGCGCGACGGCCCAGCAGGAGGCGTCCGTCGTCGTCCCGCACGACGGCGCTCACGCCCGGGAGCCAGAGCAGGTCCGTGCCGATGCGGGAGCGCAGGGAGGCGACGAAGTCGGGGATCGGCATGCGGTGACCCTACCGACCGCCGTCGTGCGGCGACGGATCAGCGCCGGTAGCGCTCGACGAAGTTGCGCAGGATCCGCATCGGGTGGGTCACCGGGCGGGTCGACGCCCGCCCGATCACGGCGTCGGCGTCCTCGGGGGCGAAGTACCCGTACTCCCGGTACACCCGTACGCGCTGGGTCAGGCCCTCCAGGTCGAGCTCGGGGTGGAACTGCGTGGCGTACAGGTTCTGCCGCAGCCGGAACATCTGCACCGGGGAGCGGGGCGAGAACGCGAGCCGTACCGCGCCGGGCGGCAGCACCCGCACCGCCTCCTTGTGGCCGACGAACGCGGTGAAGGCCGGCGGCAGCCCGGCGAGCAGCGGGTCCTGCGCCCCTTCCCGGGTGAGCTGGATCGTCGCGAGGCCGACGCCCTCGCCGAACGCCCGGTCGATCACTCCCCCGCCGTGGACGCCGAGCGTCCCGACGCCGTAGCAGGCGCCGAGGAACGGGAAGTCGCGGTCGACCACCTCGTCCAGCAGGTGGGACATCTCCTGCTCGACGCGCCGCTGGGTGGCCGACTTCTCGTCGTCGGGGTCCGAGGAGTTGAAGGGCCCGCCGCCGACGAGGATCCCCGAGTAGTCGTCGAGGTCGACGGCCGGCATCGGCCTCGACTCCAGCCGGACCCGGTGCACCTGGTCCGGCCGGAGCCCGCCGAACCGGCAGAGCGCCGCGAGCTCGGCGTCCGCGGCGACGTCCTCGGCACGCGTCGCCAGCAGCAGGAACGGCTTCATGCCCCCGAGAGTAGGACTCAGCACGCCGCGGTGCGTGCCGAGTCCCGGCACGCGTGGATGCCCACGCGCGCCAGGACCCTCAGGACCAGCGGAACAGCCGGACCGCCAGCGGCAGGAGCACCGCCGTCCACACGGCCATGACGACGAACGGCAGCACCGGGACCCCGTCGCCGAACCAGCCGGTGTCCATGGCCTGGGCCGCCGCCCCCATCGGGGTGTACACGCCGATGTCGCGCAACAGGTCCGGCATGATCGGACCCGGCGTCCACAGCCCCGCCAGGAACAGCAGAGGGAAGTAGACCAGCGACCCGACCGCGTTCGCCGTCGACGGCTTGCTGACCAGCGCCGAGATGAACATCCCCAGGGAGAACATCGACAGGATCCCCAGCACGAACGCCCCGACGACGACGCCCGGCTGCGTGGGAGCCACGATGCCGAACGCCAGCTGCGCCACCACGAGGGCGAGGGCGGCGCCGACCAGGGTCGTGCCGATGTTGATGCCCAGGTGGGCGACGATGATCCCCTGCGGGCGCAGCGGCGTGGTGGACAGCCGCCGCAGCACCCCCTTGTCGCGGAAGGTCGCGAACGTGACCGGCAGCGACAGGACGGCGAGGGTGCCGATCGCCATGGCGAGCACGGTGGGCAGGTAGGCCGCGATCGGGGTGACAGCGTACCAGGCGGAGTCCGGCGGGATGCCCTCGGTCATCGGCTCGCGCATCCCGGGGATCGCGTAGCCGACGCCGATCATCAGCACCGACGGGAAGACCACCCCGAAGAACACCGAGGAGACGTCGCGCATCCAGACGACGGTCTCGATGCGCAGCAGGCGCCCGAAGCCGCGCCAGCCGTTGCCGGCCTTGCGTACGGGAACGGTCGTGGTGGTCATGGTCGGGCTCCTTCTCGGGCGAGGGCGGGCTCGGTGCTCGGGGTGGTGCCGGCGGCGTCGGTGCCGGGTTCGGTGCCGGCGTCGTAGCTGCGGCCGGTGACGGCGAGGAACACGTCCTCGAGGGACCGGGTGACGGTGCGGACGTCGTCGGGCACGAGGTCGGCCTCCGCCAGCGCGGGGACGACGGCGAACAGCACGCGCCGCGTCCCGGTGACGGCGATCTCGTCGGACGACCCGTCGACGGTCCCGACCCGCTGCACGTCGGCGTCGGCGTCGGCGAGCCGTTCGAGCACGCCCCGGGCGCGCTCCACGTCGTCGGCCCCGAACCGCACGACGACGGTGCGGTCGTCGTCGAGGCCCTCGATGAGTCCTCGCGGGGTCCCTGCCGCGACCACGGCGCCCCCGTCGATCACGACGAGCCGGTCGCAGAGACGCTCCGCCTCCTCCATGAAGTGGGTGACGAGCAGGATCGTCACACCGGTGTCGCGGACGCGCTCCACGAGGTCCCACGTGCTGCGCCGGGCCTGCGGGTCGAGGCCGGTGGTGAGCTCGTCGAGGATGGCGATGCGCGGGTTGCCCACGAGGGCGAGAGCGATGGACAGCCGCTGCTTCTGCCCGCCGGACAGCTTGGCGAACTGACGTCCGGCGTGCTCGGTGAGGTCGAGCATGGCGAGCAGCTCGTCCGGGTCGGCGGGGTCGGCGTAGAACCCGGCGAAGAGCCGCACCGCCTCACCGACGGTGATCTTGTCGTGCAGCATCGCCTCCTGGAGCTGGACGCCCAGGATGTCGCGGACGGCCTGCGGGTGCTTCTGGGTGTCGATCCCGGCGACGCGCACGGTGCCGCCGTCGGCGACCCGGAGCCCGGCGAGCGTCTCGACGGTGGTGGTCTTGCCGGCGCCGTTCGGGCCGAGGATCCCGAAGATCTCCCCGGGCTGGACGGAGAACGACACGTCGGCCACGGCGACCTTGCTGCCGTAGGTCTTGCGGAGGTTGCTCACCTCCACGACGGGTGCGGTCATGATGTGCCTCCTTCTGGGTGGGTGCGGTGGTTCACGGACGGAGCTGGACGTGGTGGAGCAGACGGCGGGCGAGGAGGACGGCGAGGGCCGCGGCGAGCAGTCCCCCGCCGAGGGTGCCGACGATGCCGAGCACGACGTCGTGGTACCCGCCGCGGAGCGCGGTGGCGAAGATGCCCGTGCGGGTGGCCAGGTCGGCGAGCACGCACGGGATCAGCAGCGCGGGGAAGAGGACCGCGCCGAACATCAGCAGCCGGGTGCGGGCGAGGGCGACGGCGGCGACGGCGGCGACGCCGACGAGCGTGTACGTGACGACGACGAGGCTCTCGCCCGCGACGGTGACCACCACGTTCGTGACGGACTCGAGGGGCAGCGGGGTGGCGCCGCCCGGCCAGGGGCGGTCCAGCCCGTCGAAGACGCGTTCCTCACCGAGGGTGAGCAGCACCGCCATGACCCCGAACAACGGGCCGACGAGGGCGGCGCCCGTCGTCGCGCCGGTCACGAGGGACCGGCGCGTGCCACCGGCGGCGAGGTGCAGGCGCAGGACGCCATCGGTCACGACCGCACCGACGGCGAGCGCCACCCAGCGTGCGGGTGCTCCGGCGAGCTCGTAGGTGAGCCCGACCATGTCACCGCCCCACCGGTCGATCGCGGCGGGGACACCGGCGACGAACACGGCCCACACGCCCCAGAACCAGGCGCCGGAGACGAGCAGCTGTCGCACGAACCTGCGGCGCGGGGCACGGGCGGCGACGAGGTCGCGGACGGCGCCGGCGGGTGGTGCCTGCACCGGGGTGGAGGTCATGGCGGTCACCTCGTCGGGCGGAGTCGGAGCCGGGACAGGTGGTAGCGGGCCCAGAGGGCCGCCAGGAGCACGGCGACGACGGAGCCGGCCAGCCAGAGGAGGTCGCCCGTCGACCCGGTGTCGGGACGCAGCCGGCCGAGGACGTCGTCGCCCGAGCCGGTCCCGGTGGCGAGCTCGAGCACGAAGAGGATCGCGAGGGACGGGACCAGCAGGACGGTGCCGCGCATCGCCCCGTGCGTCTGGTAGGCCGTCGCGACGGCGACACCGACCAGCACGTACCCGACGGTCACGACCGCCTCGGACAGTCCGTTGTGCACGAACCAGCCGACGCCCGGGTCGACGACGTCGATCGGGGCGTGCCAGGTCCAGCCCAGTGCGCCGAACACGGCGCGCTCGATGAGCAGCGCGGCGACGTTCGCCGCGCCGTACAGGACCGCGACGACGACCGAGGAGACGACGGACCCGGCGAACAGGGCCCGGCGCGTCCCGCCGGCGGCGACGTGGTTCGTCGTGATCGTCGCCACCATGATGATCGCCAGGGTGAACGCGAACCAGCGGGCGCTGTACTCGGCGCCCACGAGCACGCCGTTGCGCATGTCGTTGCCGGCGCGGTCGACGATGAGGGGTACCGCCACGGCGACGAGCGTGAAGATCACCCAGAACGCGGCCCCGACGATCATCGAGGAGCCCGCGACGGACCTGACGACCCGCCGCACGGCGCGGGCGTGCGCCCGGGCGGTGAAGGTGTCGCGCTCGGTGCGCGTGGTGGCGACGCTCATCGTGCAGCCCTCGCAGGGTCGGTGCCGCGGTCGCGCCGCGGGTCGGTGAGGCGGACGAACAGGTCCTGCAGCGGCAGGGAGCCGATCTCGACGCCGGCTGCGCGAGCGCCGGTCACGTCGTCGTCGTCGGGTGTTCCTTCGAGCGTGACCTGGACGGTGGAGCCGAGCTGCTGGCGGTGCAGGACGCGCCGTGCGCCCGCGATCCGCTCGACCGCCGTCGTCGGCCCGGTGAGGCTGAACCCGCGCGCCTGCATCTCCTCGGCCGTCTCGGCCAGGAGCACCGTGCCGCGGTCGACGACGACGACGTCCTCGAAGAGGCGCTCGACCTCCTCGACGAGGTGGCTGGACAGCAGGATGGTGCGCGGGTGCTCCGCGTAGTCGGCGAGGATCTCGTCGTAGAACGCGTACCGGGTGGGGGCGTCCATGCCGAGGTAGACCTCGTCGAAGATCGTCAGCGGGGCGCGGGAGGCGAGGCCGATGGTGGCTCCGACGGCGGACCGCTTGCCGCGGGACAGCGCGGCAGGCTTCTTGCGGGTGCTGACCTCGAACATCTCCAGCAGGCGGCCGGCGAGGTCGGCGTCCCAGGCGGGGCGCAGGTCGGCGTAGTACTTGAGGGTCTCGGAGACCTTCTCGTCGTCCTGCAGGTCGCCGCTCTCGCGCACGAGCTGGACGTTGGAGGTGACCCACGGGTTCTCCCAGGGGTCCTCCCAGTCCTCCACGGCGGCACCGTCCGGACCGAGGCGCACGGTGCCCTCGGTCGGTCGGGTGAACGCGGCGAGCAGGGAGAGCATCGTGGACTTCCCGGCCCCGTTGCGCCCCAGGATCCCGGTGATCACCCCGGGCCGGAGGTGCAGGCTCGCGCCGTCGAGCGCGGTCGTGGCGTCGTCCGCCACGAGGCTCCCCTCCTTCGTCATACGACGCTGCTTGCCGAACCGGACGACGACGTCGTCCAGCCGTGCGCCGAAGGGTGCGGGGGTCATGACTCCTCCGTCGGGGTGGGGTGGGTGCCGCGGACGTGGGCGACGATCTCCTCGGTGCTGATGCCGAGGACGGCGGCCTGGGCGAGCGCCGGGGCGAGGACCTCGTCGAAGTAGGCGGAGCGGTGCTGGTCGAGCAGGCGCTGCCGTGCGCCGGGGGCGACGAACATGCCGAGGCCGCGACGCTTGTAGAGCACGCCCTCCTCGACGAGGCCGCTGAAGGCCTTGGCCGCCGTGGCGGGGTTGATGCGGAACGTCGTGGCGAACTGGGTCGTGGACATGACCTGCTCCTCCTCCGCGAGCTCACCGGCGAGCACCTGCGCCCGGATCATCTGTGCGATCTGGACGTAGATCGGCTCGGGTCCGTCGAACACGCGGGCCTCCTCACGATGGTTCTCTAGTGCTGGGGTTCATTACTCAACTAATGAACCACGGATCCACGACGGCGTCAACTCCTTCCGGGCGATCCGCCGGCCGGGACGACACAGGGCCCCACGACGGACGAACCGTCATGGGGCCCTGCCACCTCGCGAGAGAGGTGCTACCTCGCGATGGACGTGCTACCTCGCGTCAGACGTCGGCACCCGCCGCCGCCTCCGCGAGATCGATCGTCGCCAGCTCGGCCAGGTCGGCAGCGACCAGCTCGGCGATCTGCACCGCGTTGAGCGCGGCGCCCTTGCGCAGGTTGTCGTTCGCCACGAAGAGCACCAGCCCACGACCGTCCGGCACGGACTGATCGGTGCGGATGCGCCCCACGAACGACGGGTCGGCGCCGGCCGCCGCGAGCGGCGTCGGGACGTCCGCCAGCTCGACGCCGGGAGCGCCCGCCAGCAGCACGCGGGCCCGCTCCGGGGTGATCGGCGCGGCGAACTCCGCGTGGATCGCGAGCGAGTGACCCGAGAACACCGGCACCCGCACGCACGTGCCGGCGACCGCCAGGTCCGGCAGACCGAGGATCTTGCGCGACTCGTGACGGAGCTTCTGCTCCTCGTCCGTCTCGCCCGACCCGTCGTCCACCAGGTTCCCCGCCAGCGCGATCACGTCGAACGCGATCGGCGCCACGTACTTCTCCGGCGTGGGGAAGTCGACGGCGGAACCCGAGTGGGCGAGGCCCTCCAGGTCGCCGGCGACCGCGGCCCGCGCCTGGTCGGCGAGCTCGCGCACGCCCCCCAGCCCGGACCCCGACACCGCCTGGTAGGTGGCCACGCGCAGCCGCTCCAGCCCGGCCTCGTCGGCCAGCGGCTTGAGCACCGGCATCGCCGCCATCGTGGTGCAGTTCGGGTTCGCGACGATGCCCTTGCCGGCCTCGGCGATCGCCTCGGGGTTCACCTCGGAGACCACCAGGGGGACCTCCGGGTCGAGACGCCACGCGGAGGAGTTGTCGATGACGACGGCACCCGCCTCGGCGAACCGGGGAGCGTGCTCGCGCGACGTGCCGCCACCGGCGGAGAAGATCGCGATGTCGATGTCGGCGAGGTCGTCCGTGGCGGTCGCCGCCACGTCCTCCACGACGATGTCGACGCCCTCGTAGGACAGCGTCGAGCCGGCCGAACGGGACGACGCGAAGAAGCGCAGGTCGCGCACGGGGAAGGACCGCTCGGCCAGCAGGCGCTGCATGACGCCGCCCACCTGGCCGGTCGCACCCACGACGGCGACGTCCACGCCGGACTCGTTGATCAGTGCCATCGGGGGCTCACCGACCCGTTCCGGCGTAGACGACGGCCTCGCCGTCGGCGGAGTCCAGCTGGAAGGCCGTGTGCACGGCACGCACCGCCTCGTCCAGCGAGTCGGCACGGGTCACGACCGAGATGCGGATCTCCGAGGTGGAGATCATCTCGATGTTCACCCCGGCGTCGCGCAGCGCGCCGAACAGGCGGGCCGAGACACCCGGGTGGGACTTCATGCCGGCACCGACGAGGGAGAGCTTGCCGATCTGGTCGTCGACCTGGAGCTCGTCGAACTTCAGCTCGTCCTTGACGGCGTTGAGCGCCGCCATCGTCGAGCGGGCGTCACCCTGCGGCAGGGTGAACGAGATGTCCGTCAGGCCGGTGGACGCGGCGGAGACGTTCTGCACGATCATGTCGATGTTCGCGCCGGACCCGGCCACGACCTCGAAGATGCGTGCCGCCTGGCCCGGCACGTCGGGCACGCCGACGACGGTGATCTTGGCCTCGCTGCGATCGTGCGCGACGCCGGAGATGATGGGGTCTTCCATGACTGCTTCCTCCTGCTCGTCGTGCGACGCGTTCGGGTCGATCTGGTCACCGTGGGTGCCCGTCACCATGGTGCCCTTGGCACCGGAGAACGAGCTGCGCACGTGGACGGGGACGTCGTAGCGCCGCGCGTACTCCACGCTGCGCAGGGCCAGCACCTTGGCGCCGGAGGCCGCCAGCTCGAGCATCTCCTCGTAGGTGGTGCGGTCGATCTTGCGGGCGGTGGGGACGATGCGCGGGTCGGCGGTGAAGACGCCGTCCACGTCGGTGTAGATCTCGCAGACGTCGGCGCCGAGCCCGGCGGCCAGGGCGACCGCCGTCGTGTCGGAACCGCCGCGCCCGAGCGTGGTGACGTCGTTGCCCGAGCTGACGCCCTGGAACCCCGCCACGATCGCGACCTGCCCCTTGGCGAGGGTCTCGCGGATGCGGAACGGGACGACGTCGACGATGCGGGCCTTGCCGTGCACGGCGTCGGTGAAGACGCCCGCCTGCTGGCCGGTGAAGGACTTGGCCTTCACACCGAGGGTGGTGATCGCCATCGCGAGGAGCGACATCGAGATCCGCTCGCCCGCGGTGAGCAGGATGTCCATCTCCCGCTGGGGAGGAACCGGACTGATCTGGGCGGCGAGGTCGACCAGCTCGTCCGTGGTGTCGCCCATGGCGCTCACCACCACGACCACGTCGTTGCCCGCGCGCTTGGCCTCCGCGATGCGCTTGGCCACCCGCTTGATGGACTGGGCGTCCGAGACGGACGACCCTCCGTATTTCTGCACGATGAGTGCCATGTGTGCTGCTTCCTGTCGCCGGCCTCCGTCTCTCTCAACGGTCCGCCGGGGCTGATGCTTGCGCCCAACATGGTAGCGGCAGGCCACCTCGGCGTCAGTTGCACCGTGCAGCGGCGGCGCTCAGAGCAGGTCGTCAAGGACGTCGTACCCCAGCTTGCAGATGAGCGCCCCGACCACGACGACGAACACGATCCGCACGAACCCGCTGCCCTTCGCGACCGCCATCCGCGCCCCCACGTACCCGCCGACGAGGTTCGCCAGCCCCATCGCCAGACCGAGCCCCCACAGCACCGCACCGTGCGGGACGAAGAACGCCAGCGCGCCCAGGTTGGTCGCGAAGTTGACGATCTTCGCCAGGGCGGAGGCCGGCAGGAACGCGTAGCCCAGGATGCTCACCAACGAGATCACCAGGAACGTCCCCGTACCGGGGCCGAGCAGTCCGTCGTAGGCGCCGATGACGGCACCGATCCCCGCCGCCGTCCACCGGTGCCGGTTGCCCTCCCAGCGCAGGTCGTCGTGGGCGCCGAGACCGGGCTTGAGGATCGTGAACACCGCGACACCGATGAGCACCACCAGGATGATCGGCGTGAAGAGCTCCGCCGGGATCTGGCTGGCCAGCGCCGCCCCGCCGTACGCACCGACCAGCGCCGCGAGCGCCATCGGGCCCGCCGTGGTCAGGTCCGGTCCGACGCGCCGGTAGTAGGTGAGCGCACTGACCGACGTGCCCATGATCGAGCCGAGCTTGTTGGTGGCCAGCGCTTGGATGGGCGAGATGCCGGGCACGAGCAGCAGCGCGGGGAGCTGGATGAGCCCGCCACCTCCCACCACGGCGTCGACCCACCCGGCGGCGAGGCCGGCGAGGACGAGGAGGAGGACCGTGGTGAGGTCGAGATCGAGCACCCGCCGATCCTAGGCGGAGCCGGTCGCCGCGGCGCCGGGCTCAGGCGTGCAGGGCGTCGTACTCCGCCTCGGCGGCGATGTCGTCGTCGACGTCGAGCCGCAGGTGGGCCAGCACGCCCTGGATGACGCGCAGCGCGGACGACGCCCGCTCCCCCAGCACGACAGGTAGGAGAACTGCCACCACCACAGGGCCTCGAGCTCGTGACCGTCGTCGTAGTGCTGCAGGCCCTTGGCGATCTCGGCGGCGACGCAGGCCAGGTCCCCGGAGACCGACGCGGCGGAGACGTCGGCACTGAGCACGGGGTCGGACACCTCGACGTAGTCGTCGAACCCGTCGAACATCTGCGCCAGGGCGGTGCGCAACGGGTCGACGTCGGTCTCGCGTCCGGCGTCGGGCTCGAAGCGTTCGACGGGGACGACGTCGACGATCGCGGCGAGGCGTGCCCCGGTGGCCAGCAGGTCGGAGGTGGCGAGGAGGAGCAGCGGGAGCTCGGCGCCGGGGAACCCGCCGGAGGCGACCTGGCTGGTCGTCGACAGGAAGGTGCGCGCCTCGGTGGACATCTGGACCGCGACGTCGCGGAGCTCGGAGTCTGCGGCGATCTCTGGCACGGTGCTCACCTGATCCTGTCGGGGGGCCTGCGCGCCGGGTTCAGCCCGCGACGACCCTTCTGCCCTCGAACGCGCGTCCGAGGGTGACCTCGTCCGCGTACTCCAAGTCTCCCCCGACGGGCAGCCCCGACGCCAGGCGAGAGACCGTGACGCCCAGGGGGGCGATGAGCCGCGACAGGTAGGTGGCGGTGGCCTCGCCCTCGACGTTGGGGTCGGTGGCGAGGATGACCTCGGTGACGACGCCGTCGGCCAGGCGGGTCATGAGCTGGCTGATCCGCAGGTCGTCGGGGCCGACGTTCTCCAGCGGGTTGATGGCGCCGCCGAGCACGTGGTACCGCCCGCGGTACTCCCGGGTGCGCTCCACCACGACGACGTCCTTGGGCTCCTCGACGACGCAGATGACGTCGTCGGCGCGGCGCGGGTCGGCGCAGACGCGGCAGGTCGCGGACTCGGCGACGTTGCCGCACGTCTCGCAGAACTGCACGCGGGCCTTGACCTCGGTGAGCGCGTCGACCAGGCGCCGCACGTCGGCGGCGTCGGTGGCGAGCAGGTGGAACGCGATGCGTTGCGCGCTCTTGGGCCCGACGCCGGGAAGCCGGCCGAGCTCGTCGATCAGGTCCTGGACCGCGCCTTCGTACACGTGCTCAGCGTACGGCCCGCAGCCGACACCGCCTGCGCTGCCCGCCTGCGCTGCCCGTCACGATCTGGTCGGCAGTTCGTGATCTGTTCGGCAGTCGCTCCTGCCGAAAAGATCACGAGCTGCCGACCAGATCACCGGCACGAGGGCACGGCGCCGGCGGTGCATGACGCCCGGGTGTCCGTCGACGATCGGGACGACGACGACTCGATGGCCGTCCGTCGAACCGTGGTGCGTCCGACGGCATCCATCGTGACGCCCGCCTAGGTTCCGGCTCATGAGTCGCCGCACCCTACGGCCGATCACGGCCGCCACCGCCGTCCTTTCCGCCCTCGCACTGACCGCCACCTCGGCGACCGTCGTCCAGGCGGACGACCACCCACCGGCCGATCACGTTGTCCTCGTCGCGCTCGACGGCTTCGACGCCGACTACGTCGGCCGTGCTCCGACGCCGCACCTGGACGCGCTCGTCGAGAACGGCTCGCTCACCACGTCGACCGGCGTCATGCCGTCGATCACGAACCCCTCGTGGTCGTCGGTGGCGACCGGCGCCTGGCCCTCGACCCACCACAACACCGCGTACTGGTTCGACCCGACATCCGGGACCGCCCGGGGCCAGCAGCGTGATCTCGCCGTGCCGACCATCGCCCAGGCCGTCCGCGAGCAGGGCGGGACCGTGTTCTCCGCCCAGTGGTTCATCCTGCAGGACTACGGTGTCACCTACGGCGACCCGCAGGGCCTGTACACCCAGCCGGGTGGTGACTGCTCACGGCGCGTCGACGACGCCGTCGCGGTCATCGCCGGAGAACCCGTCAGCTCCGGCGGGGCGATGGTGACCACCGAAGTGGTGCCCCAGCTGCTCACCGTCTACTGCGACACCCTGGACGCCATCGGCCACCGTGGCGGCGCCGAGGACCCTGCGCTCGCCGCCGCCCTGACCGAGGTCGACGCACAGATCGGCCGACTGGTCCAGGCCACGAAGGACGCCGGGATCTACGGGCGCACGGCTTTCATCGTCACCGGCGACCACGGCATGACCACGTTCGACCGCGGGTTCGCGGACGAGGCGCTGGCGGCGATCTCCGACGTCGGCTACGAGGCGGAGATCCTCACGGCAGGGCATGCGCCCGCCCCGAGCACCGACGTCGCGATCGTGGTCGGCGGGGTCGCCGACCTCACTCTGCTCGGCGACGCGGCGGGTGACCGCAGGGCCGAGCTCCGGATCCGTCGGGCGCTCGCCACGCTGCCGCAGGTGCGCGCCGTCTACGGCGAGACGGCGCAGCGTCTGATGCACATGAGCCCGCACCACGGCGACCTGATCGTCGAGCCGAAGCCGGGCTGGTCGTTCGGCACGGACCCGGCGACCGCCGTCGGACGGCACGGCGCGACCACCGAGCTGCAGGTGCCCCTGGTCATCGCCGGCTCCGGCGTGCGCGACGGACGCTCGCCACGAGGTCCGCGGCACGTCGACCTCGCCCCGACGATGGCGGCGCTGCTCGGGATCGAACCGCCGTCCGGCAGCGAGGGCAGGGTGCTGCGAGAGGTGCTGAGCGGCCGCCGCTGACCGGATCAGGAGATCCAGCCCTTTGCCCGCGCCGCCCGGGCGGCCTCGTGGCGGTTCGTCACGCCGAGCTTCGCCACCGCGGACGACAGGTAGTTCCGCACGGTCCCCGGTGCGAGCGCGGCCCGCACGGCGACGTCCTCCACGGGGGCGCCGTCCGCGGCGAGCTCCAGGACGTCGGCCTCCCGGGCGGTGAGGGGCGAGTCGCCGGCGGAGATCGCGTCGGCCGCGAGCTCCGGGTCGACGTACCGGCCGCCGGCGGCGACCTGGCGGATCGTGTCGGCCAGGACGGCGGCGGAGACCGACTTCGGCAGGAACCCCCGCACCCCCGCCGAGAGCGCCTTCTTGAGGTGCCCGGGCCGGCCGTGGCCGGTGACGATGACGACGCCGCAGCCCGGCACCTCGGCACGCACGGCCTCGGCGACCTCGATCCCGTCCGCTCCGGGCATCTGCAGGTCGAGGACGGCGACGTCGGGGCGGTGCCGGCCCAGCATCGCGATCGCCTCGGTCCCGCTGCCCGCCACGGCCACGACCTCCAGGTCGTCCTCCAGGTCGAGCAGCCGCGCGACGGCGTCGCGGATGAGGGTCTCGTCGTCGGCGAGGACGATGCGGATCATGGGGTCGCTCCGGTGGTCGGGACGCTCGCGACGACGGTGAACTCCTCACCGTCGGCCGTCGCGTCGAGGGTGCCGCCGACGGCGGCGAGTCGTTCGCGCAGGCCGGCGAGGCCGCTGCCGTCGGGACTGCGGCCGCCGTCGGCCGCGGCGCCGTCGTTGACGATCCGCAGCGCCACCGCGCCGCCGTCGTCGTCCAGGTCGAGGCGGCACCGGGTGGCCCGCGAGTGGCGCACGACGTTCGTCACCGCCTCCCGCACGACCCACGCCAGGGCCTCCTGGCGCGGCTGGTCGAGCGCCGGCACCTCCCCCACGACGCGCACCGTGATCCCGGCGGCACGCAGCACCGAACGCGCACCGGCGAGCTCGGTGGCCAGGTCGGCGGACCGGTAGCCGGCGACGACGCCCCGCACCTCCCGCAGGGACTCGTGCGCGAGGGTGCGGACCTCGTCCATCTCGTCCGCGGCGCGCGGGTCGCCGCGTCGGGCCAGCGCCGCCGACAGCTCGCTCTTGACGGCCACGGCCGACAGCGCGCGACCGACGACGTCGTGCATGTCGCGGGCGATGCGCAGCCGTTCCTCCGCGACGGCGAGTCGCCCGGCGACGGCGCGCGCCTCCTCCAGCTCGCGCACCACCTCGAGCACCCACATCGACAGCCGCACCGTGGCCAGCCAGAACAGGGTCGCCGCGTACAGGAAGACCGCGAGCGAGATCGTGCCCGCGGGCACGGAGCCCTCCAGCGCGGACGCCGCCACGACCAGCACGGGCACCGCGAGCGCCGACACCGCCAGGCGACGGAACGGGAAGCCGGTCGCCAGGGCTCCGAAGGTGGCGGCCCCGCACACGCCGATCGTCACCGAGCGCCCGTCGGACCAGTCGGACCCGCCCGGCAGCAGCACCAGCACGAGCCCGACCAGGAGCGCCGTGCAGACGGCCAGCGCGACGAGGGCTGGTTCGGCCCGACCGCCGGAGACCAGAGGACGGTCGAACCCGACGTGGACGGTCCACCAGCACACGGCGACGTGGACCAGGGCGACCACGGCCACCGTCCCGAGCGCCGCCTGCGACGGCAGCGGCGCACCGCTCTCCAGGAGTGCGAGCACGGCGTACAGGTAGAAGAAGGCTTCCAGCGGCACGAACAGGTAGAGGGTCACGCGGGTGTACAGCTCGACGCCACGGGCACCCCCGGCGAGGGACGCGGAAGGCCGGTGCGGACTCACCGCGCCAGCCTGCCACGTCCTCGGGTCGCGACGACTCATCGACGCGGTGCCCACCGCATCCAGCGCTTCGCGGCGAGCCCGGCCAGGCACGTCCACACGACCAGCACGCCCACGGGCTGCGCGGCGGCGGCGAACGTCTCGGCCACGCCGAGGGTGGCGCCGTCGACGTCCTGCCCGGCCAGACCGAGCCGCATCAGCTCGGTGACGGGCGCCAGCGGGGTGAACCGGGCGACGGTGCCGATCGTGCCGTCCGGGGGCATCGGGAAGATGCCGGCGAAGGGCAGCACCAGGACGATGACGGGCAGGGTGGTGAACTGCACGGACTCCACCGTGCGGGACATGCCTGCCGTCGCGGCCGCGAGCGCCGACAGGACGGCGGCTCCGCCGAGCCCGGCGAGGATCACCAGCACCGGGTTCACCATGCCGGGGTTCTCGACCAGCAGGGTGACGGCCACGTAGCCGAGGACGAGCTGCACCAGGATGATGACCGCCGGCGGCACGGCCGGGGCGAGCAGCACGTCGAGCCGCGTCGACGACCCGGTGAGGAGCCGTTGGAGGACACGGTCCTCGCGGCGTGCCACGTAGGCGGTGGTGACGTTGTAGTAGACGACGAACACGAGGGCCACGACCAGCAGCGTGTTCAGGACGCCGACGGCGGTCAGGCGCCCCCCGTCGCCGCCGACGGCTCCCATCGTGGTGAACAGCAGCACCATCGCCACGGGCAGGGCCAGCGCGTACAGCAGGGCGGTGCGGTTGCGCAGCAGCAGCACGGCCTCGGCGCGGGTCAGGGCGGCCAGACGGCGCAGCCGTGGTGCGGTCGGGCGTGCGGTGCGGTCGGTGGTCGGGGTGCGGGTCGTGGTGCTCATGCGGCAACCTCCTCGTCGACGTCGGCGCCCTGCGCGAGGGTCAGGAACGCCTGCTCGAGCGACGCGGCACGCGCCTCGAGCTCCTCCAGGACGACGCCGCGCTCGCGCGCCCAGGTCAGCAGGTCCTCCAGGTCGTGCTGCAGCGCGGTGGTCTGCAGCAGCACGCGGGCGCGGACGACGTCGGCCCCCACGAGCCCGGACAGCAGCGGCAGGTCCGACGGCGTGAGCGTCAACCGTTCCCCGCCGGAGTCGTGCGGCACGAACTCGATCCGGGCTGGTTCGGCGGACACGGTCTCCGCGACCGTGCCGGACCGCACGACGCGGCCGGCCCGCATGATCGCGACGCGGTCCGCGAGCTCCTCCGCCTCCTCCAGGTAGTGGGTGGTGAGCAGGACGGTGACGCCGTCGTCGAGCAGGCCGCGCACGAGCGCCCAGACGGCCCGGCGGCTCTCGGGGTCGAGGCCGGTGGTGGGCTCGTCCATGATCAGCAGGTCGGGACGACCGAGGATCGCCATCGCGAGGTCGAGGCGGCGGCGCTCCCCACCGGAGAGGCTGCCGACGCGGACGTCGGCGCGGCCGTCGAGCGCGAGGGAGGCGAGCACGTCGTCGACGTCGCGCGGGTCGGCGAGCGTGCCCGCCCACATGCGCATCGTCTCGGCGGTCGTGAGGTCGCCGGAGAACCCGGCCTCCTGCAGCATGATGCCGAGGTGCGGCACCACGTGCTGCCGCTCGGCGTACGGGTCGCGGCCGAAGATCCGGATCTCGCCGGCGTCGGCCGGGGCGAGGCCCTCGACGAGCTCGACGAGCGAGGTCTTCCCGGCGCCGTTGACGCCGAGCAGGGCGAGCAGCTCGCCGCGGCGGACGTCGAGGTCGACCCCGCGCACGGCCTCGAACTGGCCGTAGCTGCGGCGGACCCCGCGGACGGTGAGGATCGGCTGGTTGGTCATGCCTCCAGCCTGGTCGGACGGTGCCGCGTCAGGTAGTGCGGCGCGTCACCGGTCCGTGTGCGGTCGTCACGGCCGGGCCGTGACAGACGTCATGCGGCCAGGATCAGACGCCGAGTCCGGTGGCGCGCAGCAGTGCCGTCGGCCCGAAGGCGACGTTCTGGTCGACGGCGACCTCCACGTGGCGGCCCTCGCCGTCCCCGCCGAACTGCAGCGTGACGTCGAGCGCGAACGGGGTGCCCTGCCAGACCATCCTCGCCACGAGGGTGTCGTGCGCGGTCCATGCGGCGGCCGCGGCGACGGGGAGGGGCTCGCCGTCCAGCTCGACGCTGCCGCGCACCCAGTGCCCGGCGCCGCACCGCACCGTGCGCGGCGAGCCGTGCGCCCCGGTGGTCCAGGACAGCTCGATGACGTCGGCGTCGTGCCGGACGGCGACGCTGTGCCAGCGCAGGAAGGCCCGACCGTGCCCGCCCTCGTCGACGGCGGCGCCGTCGTGGTGCTGCAGCAGGAACTCGGAGCCCTCGACCATCGCGCCCACCAGGGTGGAGGCGCTGCCGCCGGGCACCGCGACCGCGAGCTCGTCGAGCGTGAAGGGCGCGCCGCCGTCGGGCACGGACGACGGGGCGCCCGGGGCCGACGACGGGACGTCGGTGCACGCCGGACCGAGCAGCTCGAGCACGGCCTCGAGCTCCTCGGCGGTGCGCGTGGTCCCGCTGGTGAGGACGACGACGAGGTCGAGGTCCGGGCGGACGACGGCGAACTGACCGAACGCGCCGTCGGCCCGGAAGGCCCCGAACCGGCAGCGCCAGAACTGGTAGCCGTAGCCCTGGTTCCAGTCGACGTTCTCGTCGGGACCGTTCGGCACCTGCGCGGACGTCATCTCGTCGACCCAGGAGGCGTCCACGAGCTGGTCGTCGCCCCAGCGGCCGCGCTGCGACCAGAGCTGACCGAGCGTGGCGAGCTGCTCGGTGGTGAGCGTCAGCCCGTACCCGCCGACGTCGATCCCGCGCGGGCACTGCTCCCAGGTGGCGCCCGTGATGCCGAGCGGGGCGAACAGCCGCGGCGTCAGGTAGTCGAGCAGCCGCTGACCGGTGAGGCGGTGCAGGATCGCGGCGACCAGGTAGGTCGCACCCGTGTCGTAGACGAACCGGGTGCCGGGCTCGTACGTCACCGGGGCGGCCAGGATGTCGCGCGCCCAGCTCGACCCGGGCCGGTGCAGGTTGTGCAGCGTGAAGCTCATGGTGTCCGTGGCGTGCCCGCTGGTCATCGTCAGCAGGTCGCGGACCGTCATCGCGGCGAGGTGGGCGTCCGGATGCTCCGGGGCGTCGTCGGGCAGCAGGTCGACCACGCGGTCGTCCACGGTCAGCAGGCCCTCGCCCACCGCGATGCCGACGGCGGTGGCGGTCACCGACTTCGACACCGAGTACATCCGATGGGGCTCGTCCGCGGTGAACGGGTCCCACCACGCCTCGGCGACCACCCGGCCGTGGCGCAGCACCATGAGGCTGTGCACGTCGTGGATCTCGTCGAGGACCTCGACGAGCCGGGTCAGCGCCGCCGGGTCGACGCCCTGCGACTCGGGGGTGGCTCGGGGCAGCAGTCGCGTCGTCGTCACGCCGGCCATTGTGCCGCAGCCTCCGCGGGGCGCTCCGGGAGCAGGTCGTTCGCCGAGACCACCGCGGCGGCGAAGGCCACGGCGTCGGCCCCCGACGTCGACGACACCCGCAGGGTGGCGGTCTCCCCCGCCCGCAGCGTGATCAGCCCGCCGTCCACGCGGGCGGACGGGTCGACGACGTCGGCGTGGCAGAACACGTCCCGCACCAGCGAGTGCGCGGTGAGGGTGAGCTCGCACCCGTCGTCGACGGTCTTCGCCTCGACGGTCAGGGCGTCCGGGTCGAGACGCTGGTCCACGACCTCCGCACCGTGCACGACGGCGGTCTCGAACGTCCGGTGCGCCGCCACGGCGACGAGGAGCTCGACCGAGGCGTCGTCGAACGTGGCGACGTCGTCGGGCACGGTGAGCGTGACGGCGCCGCGCGCCGGCACCTGCGCGACGAGGTCGACGGTGGCGAGCACCGCGCCGTCCACCGTCTCGCGCGTGACCGTGAAGGACTCGTCCACGGCGTCGCCCGTGTCGTTGACGAGCACCAGCGCAAGGGTGTCCGCCTCCGGCTCCACGCCCTCCCACGCCTCCTGCCACGCCTGCGGCGAGACCCGTGGCTGGAACGTCGCCAGACGTGGCGAGCAGGCGGCGCGCAGGGCGTACCAGAGCGGCTTGCGGTGCTCGTCGTGGTCGACGGCCGCCCACGACACCACCGGCCAGCTGTCGTTGAGCTGCCAGACGACGACGCCCGTGTTGTGCGGGGTGAGCGAGCGCGCGTGCTCGATGCCGAACCGCACGGCGTGCGCCTGGTTGAGCTGGGTGGTCCAGTGCCACTGCTCGATCGTGGCCGGGTCGGGCAGGTGCCCCTGCCAGCCGCGCTCCAGCTTCGCGTTGCCCAGGTTCGCCTTCTGGTGCACGAGCATCTGGTGGCCGAACGGGGCGAGCGGCTCGTCGTGCACGACCCGGGCCAGCGTCGACCAGGCGGGCGGCCCCTGGAAGCCGAACTCGGACAGGAACCGCGGCCGGTACCGCCGGTACACCGTGTAGTCCTCGCGGTTCCACACGTCCCAGATGTGCATCGTGCCGTAGCGCTCGTCGTTCGGGTGACGGTAGTCCCCGAAGGAGAAGGGGCTCGCCGGGGAGTAGGGGCGCGTCGGGTCCAGCTCGGCGACCACGCGCGGCAGCAGGTCGCTGTAGTAGGCGTCCCCCCAGCCGCGGCCCTCCAGCGGGCCGGCCCAGCCCCAGTCGACCGAGCCCCACGTGTTCTCGTTGTTGCCGTTCCAGAGCACCAGGGAAGGGTGCACGCTCAGGCGCGTCACGTTCTCGCGGGCCTCCGCCTCGATCTCCGAGCGCAGCGGCTCGTCCTCGCTGTAGGCCGCGCACGCGAACGGGAAGTCCTGCCACACGAGCAGGCCCCGCTCGTCGGCGAGGTCGTACAGGTCGTCCGACTCGTAGACGCCGCCGCCCCAGATGCGCAGCAGGTTGAGGTTGGCCTCCAGCGCGTCGTCGAGCCTTCGCGCGTACCGGTCGCGGTCCACCTGCGTGAGGAACGCGTGGTCCGGGATCCAGTTGGCGCCGCGCACCAGGACGGTCTCGCCGTTGACCTTGAGCAGGAACGGGGCGCCGGCGGCGTCCGGGGTGGTGTCCAGCTCGACGGTGCGGAACCCGACCCGCCCGGTCCAGCGCGCGGCGTCGTGGCCGGGTGCGACGGAGGTCCCCGGCACCCCGGCGGTCACCTCCACGTCGTAGAGCGGCTGGTCGCCGTGGCCGACGGGCCACCACCGCCGCACCCCCGCCACCCGGGCGCTCACCCCGGCCGACGTGCTGCCCGCCACCACGACGCCGGTCGCCTCCACCGCGGCACCGCCGGGTCCGGTGACGCGCACGACGACGGGAACGTCCGCGTCCGGTCCGACGCCGTCACGCTCGATCTCGACGTGCGCGGCCAGGACGCCGTCGAACCCCTCGCCGGCGCCCGCGGGGACGACGTCGACCAGCGGGCGCACCGACACGAGCCGCACCCCGGACCAGGCGTCGACGCCGATCGGCTTCCACACGCCCGCGCCCGCGACGTCGATCCCCCAGTCCCAGCCGAACGAGCAGGCCATCTTGCGGAGCTGGTTGTACTCGTGGTGGTTGACCCGCGGGAGCGCCCCGTGGCGGGCGGCACGGGCCGCGGCCTCCGGCACGGGGGCCGCGAAGGTCACCGTCAGGGTGTTGTCACCGGCGCGCAGCAGCTCTCGCACGTCCCACCGGTAGGAGCGGTGCATGTTCTCGGTGCGCGCCACCTCGGTGCCGTTGAGCACGACCGTGGCGACCGTGTCCAGGCCGCCGGCGACCAGGTCGTGACGACTCGCGCCGTCGTCCTGCCAGGCGAAGGTGGTCGAGAAGCGCCAGGACGTGTCGCCGATCCACTGCTGGGCGGCCTCGTTGTCCCCGTCGAAGGGGTCGTCGATCAGCCCGGCGGCCACCAGGTCGAGGTGCGCCTCCCCGGGGACGGTGGCGGGGATCCCCTCGCGCAGCGCGTGCGCCACGGCCTGCGGGGCATCCGCCGCGAGCTCGACGGCATCGAGCGTCCAACCCGTCGACAGGGGGTGCGAGGGAAGGAAGGGCATCGGTGATCTCCGCTGATCGGTGACGTTCGGCCTGCGGGTCGAACCTACGCGCCGCGACCGACGACGGCCACGGCCATCAGGCCTGCGACGCCGCGACCGCGAGCAGGTCCACCGACAGCGGCGCGACCGGCAGGCTGCCCGGCGCGGCGGGGTCGACCCACACCACCTCGTCGATCTCGGCGCGCGCCACGGGCTCGAACCCGCCGGGCAGCGGCACGGCGTACACGTGGGCGTCCACGACGTGCCCCGGCTCGTTGGCGGCGACCGCGGCGCGACGTCCGAGGGGTACCAGCGCCGCCACCGGCACGTCGAGACCGATCTCCTCGGCGCACTCGCGCACGAGGGCGGCATCCGGCGCCTCGCCCGGCTCGATCTTGCCGCCCACCTGCATGAACGCCGTCGTGCCGCGCTTGCGCACCAGCAGGAACCGCCCGTCGCGCACGATGACCGCCGCGACGATGTGCAGCGTCGTCACGGCTGGTCGGTCACCTCCTCGACGACCGTCCCGTCGAGCACCTTGACCACCAGCGGCACCCCGACCAGGCCGACGGAGGTGATGTCCGGGTCGTCGTCGGAGACGTCGTCGTAGTCGGTCGTCGCGGCCCCGGCGGGTGCGCTCGGCGGGAGCGGGGCGGGCGGGGCGGGTCGACCACCGAAGCGCTGCGCCTGCCGTGCGGCGTCCTCCGCGGCCTGGCGCGGCGACGGTGCCGCTCGGGGCTGGGACGGCGCGGCCTGCCCCGGGTCCGAGGTCCCCGGCTGGGTGCCCTCGTTCCCGGCGGCCTGGTTCTGGTCCGTCGTGGGCTGTGCCACCGACGACGCCGCCGGGACCCCGGGCGCCGTGCGTGCCGACGCGAGCGCGGCGGCAGGGTCCGGTCGGGCAGGGTCGGGTCCGCCGCCCGACGACGGCGCGTCCGCGGCGGTGCTGCCGGACGCCGTCGAGGACGGCTCACCGGCCAGCCAGGCGGCGTCCGCGGCGTCCGCGGCGGACATCGCGCTCGCTGCGGCGGCCTCTCGCTCCCCCGGCGCACGGTCGACCGGCGGCACGGCCGTTCCCGGCGACCCGGCAGGGTTCACCGACGGGTCCTGGCCCGAGAACGACGGCGTGGCCGTCGCCGCGCGGTCCGCGCCCGAGGCGGCACGGCCCGTGGGTCCGGGCGGTCCTGTAGGAGCGGTGTCCGGGCCCGGGTCGCCGAGGTCGGGGTCGTCGGGCTCGTCGTCCGGCTCGGAGCGGGACGCCGGCGGACCGTCGGACCGCTCCCGGCCGCCCTGCACCCCTGCCGGGTCCCCGGGTCCCTCGACGCCGACCGTGACGTCGACCTGGGCCCGCACACCGAGGGTCTGGTAGAGCGACTCGGCGAAGGACTCCAGGTGACGCGGCTGCGAGAAGTTGCGGGCCAGGCCCTCGGTCCGGAAGGCCAGGACGACCCGGTCCCCCGTCAAGGAGGCCACCTGCGCGTTGTCGCTGACGAGGGCGCGGGTCACCGGGCTGCCGAGGTTGGCCACGACCTCGTCCCAGCGCCGACGGACCTCCTCGGCCGTCACCCCGCCGGCACCCGGCGCGGCCTGCGTCTCAGCGGGCTGCTCGATGCCGGGCTGCTCGATGCCGGGCTGCTCGGCGGCGGTCGCTGCCGGAGCAGTCGGCGCCGATGCGACCGAGGACGCCGAGGCAGCGCGGTCGTCGGTAGCACCCTCGTCGACAGCACCCTCGTCGACAGCGCCGTCGTCGGTAGCACCCTCGTCGACAGCGCCGTCGTCGGCAGCACCGTCGTCGACGGCTGCGGACGGAGCGACCGGGGCGGTCGATTCCTGTCCGGTTGCCGGCGACGGCGCGGGCGACGGCGCGGCTTCCGCAGGAGCGGACGACGCGGGGGCTGACACGGTCGGGGCTGACACGGTCGGGGCTGACACGGTCGGAGCCGACACCTCCTGCACGGCCGGAGCGGGCAGTGCCGGAGCAGCGTCAGCCGGAGCAGCGTCAGCCGGAGCGGGCGCCGCCGTCGCCGAGCCTGCCGACGACGCCGAGGTGGCACCGCGCGCCGCGCGGCTCTGCTGCAGCGCCGCGCGCACCGCGGCGGGGCCGGTCAGGTTGGCCGCACCGCCCAGGTCGGTGGGCCCGCCAGGACCCGCTGGCCCGGCAGAGCCCTGCGCGGTCGGCGCGGACCCGGCCGCCACGGGCGCCGCCCCACCGGCCGGCACCACCGCACCGGAGGCGACCGCGCCGCGCTCCAGGCGGTCGATGCGCGCGGCGAGACCGTCGGTGCCGTCGTCGGCGCCGGGCAGGAGCAGCCGTGCGCACAGCAGCTCCAGGTGCAGGCGGGGCGAGGTCGCGCCGGTCATCTCGGTGAGCGCGGCGTTGACGAGGTCGGCCGCGCGGGACAGCTCCGCGACACCCAGGTTCCCGGCCTGGTGACGCATGCGTTCGAGCTGGTCGGCAGGGAGGTCGCGGAGCACGGCACCGGCGGCGTCGCCGGAGACCGCGATGACGATGAGGTCGCGCAGCCGTTCGAGGACGTCCTCCACGAATCGCCGCGGTTCGTGCCCGGTCGCGATGACGTGGTCCACGACGCGGAAGATCGAGCCGCCGTCGCGTGCCGCGATCGCGTCCACGACGTCGTCCAGCAGCGTGGCGTGCGTGAAGCCCAAGAGCGCGACGGCGGCGTCGTACTCGACGCTGCCGGCCGCACCGGCGATGAGCTGGTCGAGCACGGAGAGGGTGTCGCGCACCGAACCGCCCCCGGCGCGGGTGACGAGCGGGACGACGCCGGCGCCCAGCTCCACCCCCTCGGCGGTGCAGAGCTGGTCGAGGTAGGGCCCGAGCACGTCCGGCGGGACCAGGCGGAAGGGGTAGTGGTGGGTGCGGGAGCGGATCGTCCCGATGACCTTGTCCGGCTCCGTCGTGGCGAACACGAACTTGATGTGGGGCGGCGGCTCCTCGACGATCTTGAGCAGCGCGTTGAACCCGTGCGACGTGACCATGTGGGCCTCGTCGAGCACGAAGATCTTGTACCGGTCGCGAGCGGGCGCGAAGGTGGCCCGCTCACGCAGGTCACGGGCGTCGTCGACGCCGTTGTGGCTCGCGGCGTCGATCTCGACGACGTCGAGCGAGCCGGGGCCGCCACGCGCCAGCTCGACGCACGACGGGCACTCGCCGCAGGGGGTGTCGATCGGGTTCTCGGGGGTGTTGCGGTGGCAGTTGAGCGTGCGCGCGAGGATGCGCGCCGACGTCGTCTTGCCGCAGCCGCGCGGCCCGGAGAACAGGTAGGCGTGGTTGACGCGCCCGCTGCGCAGAGCCTGCATGAGCGGCGCGGTGACGTGCTCCTGGCCGATCACCTCGGCGAACGTCTCGGGCCGGTAGCGGCGGTACAGAGCGGTGGTCACCCCGCCAACCCTAGACGCCGGAGCCGACACGAACACCCTGTCCACGTCGCCGCCCGACGCCACCTGCTGGACGGGCCCCGCCGTCCGGGAAGGAGACCGCTGGCGTGCGGGCATGACAGAGCGCATCGAGGGTCTGGACGTGTACGCCGCGAGCTCCTACCGGGTCGCGGTCTCCTCCGGCAAGCGGGTGACGCGGAAGGTCCCGCTGATCGCTGCCGTCGACGTGGAGACCGGCGAGGTCACCTTCTCGGTCGCCCCGGAGGACGTCGAGAAGCTGCAGCGGGACTGATCTGCACCGGCGGCCACCATGTGAGTCACTAACATTCGGTCGTACGATGGTCGGGTGGCACCGTCCCCGCGCACCCGCCGTACCCACGAGCGGCTGCAGACCGCCGCCCTGGCGCTCTTCGAGCGCCAGGGCTACACGGCCACGACCGTGACCCAGATCGCCGACGCCGCGGGCGTCACCCCGATGACCTACTTCCGGCACTTCCCCACCAAGGACGCGGTCGTGGTCACCGACCCGTTCGACCCGCTCATCGCCGAGGCCGTCATCGCCCAGCCGCGCGAGCTCGCGCCGTTCGAGCGGGTCCGGCGCGGCCTGCTCACGGCGCTCGACGACGTCGCACCCGACGCGGACGACGTCGCCCGCCGACGCGTCGCCGTCGTCGCCGCCGAACCGTCGCTGCGCCCCGCCGTCGTCGCCGCGACAGCCGCCACCGAGACCGCGATCGTCGAGCGGCTCGTCGCCGACGGCACCCCCGCGCTGGACGCCGCCGTCGCCGCGGCCGCGTGCCTGGCGGCGTGCACCGCCGCACTCCTGGCCCCGGCGCACGACACCACCGCGCCGGGCTCGCTGCACGCCCGCGTCATCCGTGCCCTCGCCGTCCTGCGCCCCACGGACACCCTCGGTGCCACGTCATGACCGCCCTGGAACTGCGCGGCGTGCACCACGCGTTCGCCGCGCGGCCGGCGCTGGACGGGCTCGACCTGACCGTGGCCGCCGGGGAGGTCGTCGCGCTCGTCGGCCTCAACGGCGCGGGCAAGACGACGGCGCTGCGGGTCCTCACCGGCCGTCTGCGCCCCGACGGCGGCAGCGCACGCGTCCACGGTGAGGACCCGGCCCGCCTCGGGCCGGACGCAGCGCGCCGGTTCGGGCACTGCGTGGGCACCGGCCTGGTCTCCCCCGACCTCACCGTCACCGAGAACCTGCACGCCGCCGCGCTGCTCCACGGACTGCCCCGCGGCGACGTCGCCGCCGCGAGCGCCGTCGTCGTCGACCGGCTCGACCTGGGCGGTTGGGCGCACGCCCACGCCCGCGCGCTGTCGGCGGGCAACGCGCAGCGGCTGGGCATCGCCTGCGCGGTGGTGCACTCCCCCGACGCGCTGGTGCTCGACGAACCGACGTCGACCCTCGACCCGCAGGGCGTCGTCCTGGTGCGGCGTTCGGTGCGGCTGCTCGCCGACGACGGCGCCGCGGTCCTGGTGTCGTCGCATCATCTCGACGAGGTCGCCCGGGTCGCCGACCGGGTGGTGGTGATGCACGCCGGGCGGGTGGTGGGCGACCTGGAACCCGGGCCCGAGATGGAGCGCCGCTTCTTCGCGGCGGTGCTCGCGGCGGACACGGGGGCGGCGCTGGGGGCCGACCGGTGAGCGGCCTCGGGACGGCGCTGCGCGTGGAGGAGATCGTCTGGCGCAGGTCGCGGGTCGCCCGGGTGGCAGCGCTGCTGCTGGCGCTGCTCCTGCCGGCGGCGTGCGTCGGGCTGGTGACGCTGGCGCGGTCCGGGGCGCTGGTGGGTGCCGGCGGGGCCAAGCTCAGCGGGTTCGGCGGCGCGGACGCTGCCACGGACCAGCTCGTGGCGGTCGGTCAGGTGGTGTCGGTCGCGGGGCTGCTCGCGGGTGGTTTCGCGCTGGCGGCGGCGTTCGGCGGGCCGTTGGCGGACGGCCGGGCGGGGAGCTGGTTCGCCCTGGCGGTGCCGCGGGGCACGACGGCGCTCGCCCGCTGCCTCGTGGTGCTGGCCGCCACGGCGGCGGGCACCCTGGCCGCCGTCGTGGTGGTGACCGGGTGCGCGGCGACGACGGCGGCCCTGGATCCCGGGACGGCCTGGGGCGACGCGCACTGGCAGGCGGCGGGTCGTGCCGTGGTCGCCGGGCCGCTGTCCGTCGCGCTGGCCGCGCCGTTCGCCGTCGTGGCGTCGTGGACGCGCAGCCCGCTGGCCACGGTGGGTGCGTTGATCGGCGTCGTGGCGCTGACCCAGGTGGTGGTCATGCTGGGGGCGGGCGCCTGGTTCCCCTACGCCGTGCCCTCCCTGTGGACGGGGACGGGCGGGGCGCAGGCGGCGGCCTCGGTCGGCCCCGGTGCGCTGGTGCTCACCGCGGCCGTCGCTCCCGCCGCCTGCGCCGCCGTCGTCGTCCGGTGGCGCCGCCTCACCGACGTGTGACGGCCGCCGGTCGCGGAGGTCAGCCGTGGCGGCCGAGCCGCTCCCCCACCAGCGCGAGGTTCTGGATCGTGGCGAGGCTGCACTGCGCGGCGTCGTTCGTGGACAGCGTGGGCGCCTCGTCGAGCGGCACGAGCACCTCCGGCGGCAGCAGGCGCACCGGGTGGAACGCCTCGGGACCCATGAACTCCCCGCCGCGGAAGTAGGACGTCCAGGCCAGGTCGCCCAGGGCGTCGTCACCCGTGTGGCGCGCGGCGTACGCGGCGAGCCGTGAGTGCGCCTGCTCCAGGTGGGTGCCGGCCGGCGCGACGCCGAGCTCGGCCTCCTGCACCTCCGGCGCGGCGAGGTAGAGGCGGCAGTACTGCAGCCACGCCTCCTTGAAGCCGGGTGCCTCGACCTGGCCGGTGTCGATGAGCGACACCAGCTCCGAGCAGATCTCCACGAGTCCGAACACGGCGGACAGGTGCGAGACGACGACACGGTCCCGGTCGGTGGCGAACCGGCCCGTGTCCAGGTCGTAGAGCCCCTCGCCGGTGAAGAACCCGTGCTTCAGCGCGCCGATGTCTCTCATGGTGCCGACCAGGCGGTCGCGGGACCGTTCGTTGCCCGTGGTCTCCCAGTCGGCCAGCCACGTCGCCGCCAGCGCGCTCCAGTCGGTGCCGAGCCCGACGGCGAGGGCGTCGCGCCGCGGGGAGTACGTGGCGGCGTCGGGGCGCACCTTGCGCGTCGGGTCGAGGCCGAGGAAGCTCCGGTCGGAGTCCCGCAGCTCCAGCATGAGGTCGCGGGTGTGCTCGTCGCCGGTGAGGACGTGGTGGAACCGCCGGTAGGCCGGCGTCGAGATCCGCACCTGCTTCGCGCTGCAGCCCCAGTGCTGCACGTTGTGCCGGGACCCGAGGCCCTGCCACGGGCCCGCGTGGTAGACGTCGACGTCCCCCGTGTGCCGCGTCATCGCCTCCGCCAGCCGGAACACGTCGGCGCGGCCGGTGCGCAGGAACGACGTCCACAGCCACAGGTCCGGCGACAGCTCGGAGTTGTCCCACGCGTAGCCGCCGACGTCGTAGCGCCACACGTGCCGGTCGCCGTCGTAGGCGTGCATGACGTCGCCGAAGTTCCAGAACCCGTACCAGGACCGCTGGTCGACCTGCCCGACGTAGAAGTCGAGCATGGTGGCGAGGCGGTCCTCCAGCTCGGCGCGTTCGGGCGTGCTGCGGTCCACCAGGTCCCAGTCGCCGAACACGCCCGCGGCGTGCAGCGCCTCCGGCGTGGGCACGAGCTGCGGGCGGGTGGCCGTGGCGGCCGCGAGCGAGGCGAGCGTCCCGGCGTCCGGCGTGGCACCGAACGCGGTGACGGTGAGCTCGTGGGTGCGGCCGATGCCGTGCGCGCTGCCGAAGCCGGGCTCGTAGTCCTCGTAGGTGATCTCCAGCGCGTCGAGCTGGTCGTCGTAGGAGTCCTGCCCGAGCCCGTCGTGGTAGAACCGCAGGTCCATCGGGGCGGCGTCGGGCGACCACAGCCACGTCGTCAGCGAGCCGACCTCGCCCGCGGCGCCCGCCACGTCGATCCCCGTCGGGTGGGACTGCCAGAAGCCGGTGAGCCCGACGGCGAGGCCGCCGCCGACGTCACCGAGGTAGGCGAGCCCCTGCGAGCGCGTGCCCTGCGCGACGTCGATCCACGGGCGGTCGGGCGCGGTGCGCTTGGTCACCGTGAACCCGTTCGCGGTGAGCTGGCGCAGCGACCAGTCCGACCAGGTGGGCACCCGGTGCAGGCGGTCGGTCACGCGCGACGACCACGTGTCCAGCGGTGGCGTCGGCCGCCCCTCGACCTGCGCGGTGCGGACCTCCGCCCCGGGGTCGCGGCGCAGACCGGTGACGCCCTGCACGGCCTCGCGCACCAGGCCGCCGTCGGCCCCCGCGAGCCGGACGTGCCGGTCGTAGGGCGCCTCGCGCAGCGGGACGTCGAACCGCAGGCCCAGCGAGGACAGGAAGTCGGCGTCGGGATCGCCGTCCCACACGAACGAGTGCACCACCCGGAACGTCGGTGCGCCGGCCGCCAGCACCAGGCGCACCGTGAACGGCAGCCACTCCCGCTCGGCGTCGCGGTGCACGCCGGTGACGCGCACGACGGCGCGCACGGGCCCCGCCTGCTCGACGACGGTGTCGTGCACCACGCCGACGGCCTCCCGGCGGGAGGCGAGGTCGGGCTCGGGCCGGTCCTGGCGGCTCGACACGAGCCGCCCGTCGCGGGCGACCTCGACGCCGTCGACGCGCAGCGACCGCACGACGGCCTCGCCGGAACGTCCGACCACGACGACGACGGCCCCGGTGTCGACCTCGATCTCGTCGTCGCGCTCGACGACGGACACACCGCCCGCGCCGTCGTCGACCGCCCCGCCGCGCGCGGCCGCGACCTCGCCACCGACCACCCGGTAGCCGTCCGACGCCGCAGCCGTGGCGCCGAGCGCCACCCCCGCCCACTTCACGCTGCCGTCCGGCCAGGTCGCCAGCGCCCACGTCTGCGCCGCCACCGGGGTGCCGTCGTCGTCCACCACCGCCAGCGCGGCCGCGTCGAGCACGACGCCCGGCCGCACCGGGACGCCGCACGTGACGCCTCCGGTCGTCAGGTCGGCGGCGGCGTCGTCCAGCCAGCGCAGCGGGACGTCCACGACGCCCTCCGTGCGCTCGCCGCGGTCGGTGTCCGGGACGGTGGTGGTGCTCATGACAGGGGGGTCACCTCGAGGTTGCGGTAGTGGGCGACGAGCGGCGCCATCTGGCGGAAGCCGAGGCGCCCGGCGCCGAGCGGCGCCGCGTCGTGGAACGTGAAGAGGGTCAGGTCGTCGATCGCGAACTGCACGGCCGCCCCGCGCTTGGTGACGCGCACGCGGTAGTGCCCGTCGGCGTCGTCGGGGCCGGGCAGCGGGTCCGCGCCCTGCGCGACCAGGTGGAAGCCGGGGCTCTTGCGCAGGTTGCAGGTGCGGAACCGTCTCTCCGTGGCCCACTTGCGGCGCAGGTAGGACACGTGCAGCGTCGACACGTCGCCCGAGTGGTACTGGGGGTAGTGGCCGGTGCGCTCGGCGAGCGACGGGTCGAACAGGTCACGCCCGTCCGTGCCCGTCGCCGCGAAGAACAGCATCGCCAGGCCGTCCCCGGCCAGCGGCCGGACGTCCCACGCGATCTCGACGTCCGCGGCGAACACCTCAGGACACCACAGCGTGAAGTGCGCGTGGTCGCCCCGGTCGGCGGCGACCAGCTCCGCCTCGTCCGCGCTGCTGGACAGCACCATCCCGCCGTCGCGGTGCTCGATCGCCACCGGCCCCTCGGCGACCCAGCCGTCGAGGTCCGACGGCCGCGCCAGGGTGCTGCGGTACACCGACGTCACGGCTGGACCAGCCAGGCGCCGAGCGGCTCGGCGGAATCGCGCGAGCCGTCGATCGCGCCGAGCGCCTCGGCGACGTACCCGGCCACCGCCCGGGCACCGGCGGTCGTGTAGTGCGTGTTGTCCCTGGCCAGCGCCGCGTCGACCTCGAGGCCGAGGTCCGCGGCGGCGCCGTGGCAGAACAGTGCCGCGGACCGCTCCGCACCGAGCCAGGTGTACAGCCACCGCGTGAACGTCGTCAGCTCGATGACGGGCACGTCGAGGTCCTTGCCGAGCGCCCGCACCGTGGCCGGGTAGGGCCCGTGCGACCAGCGCAGCGACCCGTCGTCGTCGAGCAGTCGCCGTTCCACGCTGGTGGCCAGCACCGGCCGGGCGCCCGCGGCGCGCGCCTCCGTGACGAACTCGGTGAGCCGACGCCGGTACCCGCCCTCGGCGGCGAGCTCGTCCGGGTCCTTCTGGTCGTTGTGCCCGAACTGGATCACGACGGTGTCGCCCGGCCCCAGCTCGGCGACGAGCCGGTCCCAGCGGCCCTCGTCACGGAACGACTTCGTGGTCGCCCCGCCGATCGCATGGTTGCGCACGTCGTGCGGGACGAGGGCGGCGAGCTCGTCGCCCCAGCCCAGCAGCGGGATCTCGGGGTGGCCGCTGGTGCGGCCCTCGTCGGTGGGGGCGACGGTGGAGTCGCCCGCGAGATGGATGGTCATCAGCCCTTCACACTTCCGATCAGCATGCCCTTGGCGAAGTGCTTCTGCAGGAACGGGTACGCGAGAAGCACGGGGATGGTCGCGATGATGACCACCGCGAACTTGATGCCCTGAGCGGGCGGCGGGACCTCGGTGTTGAGGTCTTCCGCGGACAACGACGCCGACGCCGTGACCTGCCGCAGGATCATCTGCAGCGTCCACTTGCTGGTGTCGCTGAGGTACAGCAGCGGCGACATGTAGTCGTTCCAGATGCCGACGGCGTAGAACAGCGCGAACGTCGCCAGCACCGGCTTCGACAGGGGCAGCACGACGTGCCACAGCACCTTCAGCTCGTTCGCGCCGTCGATCTTCGCGGCTTCCTCCAGCTCCTGCGGGAGCTGCTGGAAGAAGTTCTTGATGATGATGAGGCTGAACGGGTTGATCGCCATGGGCAGGAACAACGCCCAGTACGAGTCGAGCAGGCCCAGGTCCTTGACCACGAGGAACGTGGGGATCATGCCCGCGCTGAACACCATCGCGAAGACGATCAGGCTGAGGAACGTCCGCCGGCCCGGCAGGTCGATCTTCGACAGCGGGTAGGCCATCAGCGCGGTCAGGCCGAGCTGGATCAGCGTGCCGACGAGCGTGACGACCACGGTCGTGACGAACGCCCGCACGAAGATCTCCGACGACAGGATCGACTCGTAGGACGCGCTGGTGAACTCGTGCGGCCACAGGAAGAACGGCCGGGTGGTGATCTCGTACTCCGTGGCGAACGACCCCGCGAGCACGTACAGGAACGGCAGGAGCGCGACGAGCCCGACGACGACGAGCACGACGACGTTGACGACGTCGAAGGCACGCCCGGCGCGCGTGTTGAAGCGCTGGTAGGTCGTCGATGCCATCAGAAGATCCCTTGCTGGTTGAACCGCTTGGCGAGCCAGTTGGTGCCGAAGATGAGGATCACGCCGACGATCGCCTTGGACAGGCCCACCGCCGTCGAGTAGCTGTAGGCGCCCTGCTGGATACCGGTGAAGTAGACGTAGGTGTCGAAGACGTCGGCGACCGACCGGTTCAGCGCGTTCGACATGAGGTAGATCTGCTCGAACCCGGTGTTGAGGATCTCGCCGGTCTGCAGGATGAGCATGACCACGATGGTCGGGCGGATCGCGGGCAGCGTGACGTGCCAGGTGCGCTGCCAACGTCCCGCACCGTCGATGATCGCGGCCTCGTACTGCTCCTGGTCCACGCCGGCGAGCGCCGCGAGGAAGATGATGGTGCCCCAGCCGGTGCTCTTCCAGATGCCCTGCAGCAGGATGAGCGGCCGGAACCAGTCCGGGTCGGTGAGGAAGTCGGTGTTGGTGCCGAAGATCCCGTTCAACGACGTCCACAGGGGGCCCGTGTCGACGGCGAAGAGCAGCGTCGTCAGGGACACCACCACGGTCCAGGACAGGAAGTGGGGGATGTAGACCAGCGTCTGCACCGTGCGCTTGAGGATCGACAGCCGCAGCTCGTTGAGCAGCAGCGCCAGGATGATCGTCAGCGGGAACGCGATGCACAGCCCGAGAGCCGCGAGGATGAGGGTGTTCGCGAGCAGGCGGGGGAAGTCCGGGTTGGTGAAGAAGTCCTCGAAGTGCTTCAGCCCCACCCACGGGCTGCCGTCGATGCCGAGGAACGGCACGTAGTCCTTGAACGCGATGCGCGCGCCCCACATCGGCCAGAACCGGAACAGGACGAAGTAGACGATGCCGGGGAGCATCATCAGGAACAGCCAGCGGTAGCGAACGACGCGGGACACGACCGTGCTGCGACGGCGTGGTGCGGGTGGTGTCGAGGTGGCCGCGGCGGCGGCCTGGACGTCGGCGACGGTGGTCACGATGTCTCCTAGCGATCAGGCGGTGCCGGGCGGCCGCAGCAGTGCGGCCGCCCGGCACCCACGTCAGCCGAGCTCGGCGTAGAGCTCGTTGATCTCGGTGGTGACCTGATCGCCACCGGTCTCGCGCCAGCGCTGGATCGCCGCGTCGAGCCCGGCCTCGTCGATCTGCCCGGCGAGGTACTGCACGCGGGCGTCCGCCACGATGAGGTCGAGCTGGGCGCCCTGGCTCATGTACGTCTCGGAGATCAGCGGGGCGGCCGGGTTGAAGACCGCGTTCTGCAGGTCCTCGGCCTGGAGGTCGAGGCGCTCCTGGGCGAGCTCCTGGTCGTACTCCGTCTCCGGCTCGGGGAGGTAGTTCAGCGTGCCGGGCACGTTCATGCCGAGCTGCGCCCACGATCCGGCGACCTGCTCCTGGTACTCGGCCTGCTCCGGCGGCACGACGGCGTAGCCGTCCTCGACGGTGTACGTCTCGCCCTCGATGCCGTTGGTGATCAGGTCCTGGCCCTCCTTGGTGTTGAGGGTGTCGAGCACCTTCAGCACCTGCTCGAGCTGCTCCTCGGTCCGGACGTTGGTCTTCGGGATCGCGAGGAAGCCGGAGTAGCCCGCCGTGGGCAGGGCGTAGGTCCCGTGGGGGCCTTCGAGCTGGCCGACGAGCTCGACCTTCTCGTCGTAGGTGTCCGGGTCCTCGTCCTTGAAGAGCCCGGCGAGCTGCGAGGCGCGGGACTGGACGTCGATGATGATGCCGCCCTTGCCGTTGAGGAACGGCTCGTTCCAGGTGGCGGGGTCCATGGTGGCGTAGTCGGAGTTGATGTAGCCGCCGTCGACGAGCTCGCGCTCGTACTCCACGGCCTCCTTCCACTCCGGGGTGGTGAACGTGGGGACGAGCTCGCCGCCGTCGTCCTTCCAGACGTTGCCGGCGCCGTGCCAGACCTCGAGCGTGTCGTAGGGGCTGGACGACCCGATGCCGCCGGGCCACTGCGGCACGATCAGGCCGTACGTGTCGTCCTCGCCGTTGCCGTCGGGGTCGTCCTCGGTGAAGGCCTTGGCGATCTCCATGAGGTCGTCGGTGGTCTCCGGCACGTCGAGGCCGAGGTTCGCCAGCCAGTCCTTGCGGATGATCACGCAGGTTCGGATGACGTCGCGCGCCCGGTAGATGCCGTACACCTTGCCGTTGACGCTGGCGGCCTCCTGGACCTCCGGCGTCTCCGGGACCAGGTGGGGGTACTCGCCGGAGGCGAGGTACTCGGTGAGGTCCCAGAAGCCGCCGGCCTCGGCGGTGGAGACGAAGCTCTGGTCCTTGCCCTGGACGACCATGACGTCGGGGATGTTGTCACCGGCGAGGACCACGTTGGTGCGTTCGCCGTACTCCGCGTTCGGCACCCACTGCACGTCGAGCGGCATGCCCACCAGGTCGGCGAGCGCCGCGCCGACGGCGTCGTCGTCCTCCGGCGGGACGGCGGAGAAGTAGGGCGACATGACGGTGAGCGACTCGAGGGCCGCACCGTCGGAGCCGCCGCCCTCGGTGTCGCCGCCGCTGCAGGCGGTCAGGACGAGGCTGCCGGCGGCGAGGGCCGCCAGCGGTGCCAGACGTCGGATGCGCATGGTGTCTTCCTTTCGTTCGAGCGTCGTCGTCGATCACTCGGGGGTCGTGGCCGTCACGTTCCGGTCGTTGGCGGCGTAGAAGGACAGGCTCAGCGCGGTGCAGAGGTACACCCAGGCGCCGAGGGAGATGACGGGCAGCAGGCCGGGGACCATCGCGGTGACGACGACGGCGAGCGCGGTCGTGGCGGCCAGCAGGAGCGGCGCGCCGGGGAACCGGATCATGAAGGCCCAGGCGAGGCGCACGCAGTCGCGGCGACGCAGGTCGTAGTGGGCGTCCATGGTCAGGGTGAGCAGGACGTGCAGCACGCAGAGCGCGGCGACGACGGCGAGGCCCACCACCAGCAGCGCCGGGGCCGTGCCCTGCAGCGCCAGGTGGCTGGTGGCGAGCAGGGCGAGGGTGACGGCGGCGGGGGCGGTGAGGAGGTTGGCGTGCAGGAAGCCGCGGGCCCAGGCGCGGGCGAAGGCTCGCACGGGCAGCACGCGGCGGCCGCGGAGCCGGTCACGGCTGCAGGCGGCGGCTGCTGCGAGGGCAGGTGCCCAGCCGAGGACGACGCCGCCCGCGAGGGTGAAGACGATCAGGAGCAGGTTGAGGACCCCGGCGAACACGATGGTGTCGACCGTCTCGTACCAGCGGGGCATCGTGCGTGCGCTGGTGTCGACCGTTGCGGTCGTCGACGTGGCCGTCATGGCCCCTCCTCATCTCCATCGATGTATGGGCGAGGCGGTCCTCACCCGGTCCGTTCCGTCCGACCGCCGTGGTCGGCACTGGGAAAGCCTTTCCCCGCGTTGAATGGATTCAGAGTAGGGAGGAACCAGTTGCCCGTCAAGACGGTCCTCACCCGCTCCGGGCGCACCGGCGACGCCGATCCTCACGCTCCGCGCCCCGCGGGAGCAGGAGGATCCGCGCCGCCGGGCGGGTCAGCGGTGCTGCGCCCGCCGCGCCAGCAGGTTCCCCAGCCCCTGGACCACCTGCACGATCACGATGATGATCACCACGACGATCGCCGTCGTCGCCCAGTCGTACTGCCGGTAGCCGTGCACGATGGCGAAGTCGCCCAGCCCGCCACCGCCCAGGTACCCCGCGATGGCCGACATGTCGAGCACCCCGACGAACAGGAACGTGTACCCGAGGATCAGCGGCGACAGCGCCTCGGGGATCAGCACGGTGCGCACGATCCGCAACGGGGACGCACCCATGGCGCGTGCCGCCTCGACCACCCCCGGGTCGATGGACACCAGGTTCTGCTCCACGAGGCGCGCGAACACGAACGACGCCATCACGCACATCGCGAACGTGAACGCCTCGATGCCGATCGTGGAGCCCACGACCGTCCTCGTCACCGGCCCCAGCGCGACGAGGAAGATGATGAACGGGATCGGCCGCACGATGTTCACGGCCACGTCGATCACGGCGAACACGCCCCGGTGGGCCAGCAGGTTCCCCGGCCTCGACAGGTAGAGGCCGAGGCCGATCAGCAGGCCGAAGAACCCGCCCACCACGATCGCGATGCCCACCATCCACCACGTCTGCAGGAACGCCTCCCACAGCAGCGGCCCGAGCCGGGCCCAGTCGGTGCTCACAGGACGCCCCCTTCCACGGCGCCGACCGTGCGCGGCACGACGGCGGTGGTCTCGTCACGCGGAGCGCGCACGGTCCCGTGGTCGGCGAGGTCCGTGACGGCCCGCAGGCCCGCCACCGCCGACCCCACCGCGGCGTCGGCGCCGACGAGCTCAAGCGTCAGCGAACCGTAGGGACGCTCGGCCACCTCGGTGATGCCGCCGAACACCACGGTGCCGTCGACGTCGTGCTCGCGCAGCACGTGGGCGACGCGCGCGGACGAGCCGTTCACGTCGTCGACCCCGACGGTGACGAGGCGACCGGGATGCCGTTCGCGGAGCCGGCCGAGCACGGCCGCCGACGGCCGGTCCTTGAGCGCGGTGGACACGAACCGGCGCGTCACCGGCTCGCGAGGGGCGCTGAAGACCTGGTAGGTGTCGCCGAGCTCGACGACCCGGCCACGCTCCATCACCGCGACGCGGTGACAGATGGAGCGCACCACGTCCATCTCGTGCGTGATGACCACGACGGTGATGCCGAGCTCACGGTTGACGCGCTGGAGCAGCCCGAGGACGTCGGCAGTGGTCTCCGGGTCGAGGGCCGACGTCGCCTCGTCGGCGAGGAGGATCTTCGGGTCGGTCGCCAGCGCCCGGGCGATGCCGACGCGCTGCTTCTGCCCGCCGGACAGCTGCGACGGGTGGACGTCGGCCTTGTCGGCGATGCCGACGAAGTCGAGCAGCTCGCGCACCCGCTCACGACGGCGGGCCCGGGACCACCCGGCGACCTCGAGCGGGTAGGCGACGTTGCCCGTCACCGTGCGCGACGAGAGCAGGTTGAACTGCTGGAAGATCATGCCGATCCCGGCGCGGACGGGGCGCAGACGGGCCTCGGACAGTCCGGTCAGGTCGACGCCGTCGACGACGACGGCGCCGCTCGTCGGCACCTCCAGGGCGTTGACCAGCCGCACCAGGGTGGACTTGCCGGCACCGGAGTACCCGATGACGCCGAAGATCTCCCCGCACGGACGTCGAGCGTGACGCTCTCGACGGCGCGCACCTCGACGTCCCTGCCCCGGGACGCGAAGACCTTCGTGGCCTCGCGGAAGCTGATGATGGGCTCGCTCACGACTCTCCTGTTCGACGGCCCGCGAGGTGGCACGGGAGCAGTGCCTCCGGTGCCACCTCGCGGGGCGGTTGCTGCCTGGCGGGGAGGGCAGCGGTCACTGTGCGGCGAGGTCGGTCTCGATCTCGTCGAGGATGCCCTGCAGGTCGGCGGCGTCGTTGTCCTTGATGACGCCGGTCCCGCCGGACGCCTCGAGCACACCCTCGGTGACCTCCGGAGAGTGGTAGATGTCCACGAGCTGGTTGAGCGTCTCGTCGTCGGCGTCCTGCGCACGGGACACCCAGATGTTGATGTACGGCTCGGCCGCGGAGGCGTCGGGGTCGTCGGAGTAGATCGCGTCGTCGGACGTGAGCCCGGCCTCGCCGACGAAGTCGTTGTTGATGATGGAGGCGTCGACGTCCTGCAGCGCGAGCGCCGTCTGGGCGGCGTCGACGGGCGTGACGGTGACCTTCGAGGACTCGGCGATCACGTCGGACGGCGTGGAGAACGAGTTGCCGCCGTCCTCCAGCGTGACGAGTCCGGCCTCCTGGAGCACCAGCAGGGCGCGCGCCTGGTTGGTGTCGTCGTTGGGGATGGCGACCTCGCCGCCCTCGGGGATCTCCTCGACGGAGCCGTGGGTGGCCGAGTACAGGGCGAGGGGGTAGACGGCGGTGGCCCCGATCGGGGTGAGGTCGCTGCCCGAGGCCACGTTGTAGCCGGCCAGGAACTGCAGGTGCTGGAACTGGTTGAGGTCCAGGTCGCCGTCGGTGAGCCCCTGGTTGGGCAGCTGGTAGTCGGAGAAGTTCACGATCTCGACGGCGATGCCCTCGGCCTCGGCGGCCTCGGTGAACGTGGTCCAGTAGTCCTCGCCGGAGGAGACGACGCCGATGCGGATCGGGTCCTCGGCGGACCCGGCGGCCGAGCCCTCGGCGGCGACGTCGCTGCCGGGGGCTGCGCAGGCGGTGAGGGTGAGCGCGACGGCGGCGAGCGCGATCCCGGCGCGGGTGGCGGTGCGCACGGTGGTGCGAACGGCGGTCCGGGCGGCGGGGCGGGCGGCGGGGCGGGCGGCGTAGCGGGACATGGTGGGTCCTTTCGCGGATGGGCAGGGTGGTGCCCGAGGCAGGGTGGTGCGGCAGCCACGGCCATCAGCGCGGGGCGAGCGCGGGTGTGCCCGGCGAACCGGGCCGGGACGACGGCGGTGCCGTCGTCGTGCGGTCAGCAGCAGGTCAGCGGACGACGCACATTCGCCCCGCGAGGCACGCCCGACAGCACAGGGCGCAGGGCGCGGCCATGGGCGCGCTGCTCGGTGTGCGGGAGGCGTGGCGGGTCATGGCCCCAGGCGATCACGCGGATTCGCGGTTCACCAACTCACCCACGGTGAAATCTCGCATCGCGGACATAGGCGCGCTCATATCGCGAGATGGTGTGAGGGACGCCACTCGTGAAGCGGCCCTCGGACCCCTTCTGGGCAAAGAGAGGACCCCTCGCACACCCACCAGAGCTCACTTACCCTTGCTGCCTTCCGGCCCTGGGGGAGTTCGGCGAGATGGTGCCGCACGAGGGGTCTGCCCCCACCCTAACGGAGACCTGCCGCCAACCCGAAACCGCCGACGTCGTCGGGTCGCGCACCTCACATCCGGCCGATTCGAAGTCGGGGCCCGGTGTCGGCTATCCTTCTCAGGTTGCCTGCGCAGACGTGCTGTGGGCGGCACCAGAGGAGGATTCGCCTAGCGGCCTATGGCGCACGCTTGGAAAGCGTGTTGGGTTCACGCCCTCGGGGGTTCGAATCCCCCATCCTCCGCCGAGAAGGCCCCGGGAACCGCAAGGTTCCCGGGGCCTTTTGGCGCCCGCCGACGGCTCGGCCCGCGGGCCCACCCCCACGGCTCTCGCCCGACGCACCCACCCGGGGCGTGCAGAGGTACGTTGGAATGACGAGTTCTCCAGGCAAGCCCTCCAGGAGGGACCCATGAGCACGGACATCGAGGTCCGGCCGGCGAGCACGTACGACGACGTACGGACCCTCGTCGGCCCGAAGCGCCCGGGCGCGAACGTCTGCTTCTGCCTGAGCTACCGGATCGGCTCGGCCGAGAACCAGGACCTGCGCGGGACGGCACGCGCGGACCGGGTCCGCGAGCTGTGCGCCGAGGATCCCGCGCCGGGCGTCATCGCGTACGACGGCAGCGAGCCGGTGGCCTGGGCCGCGATCCACCCGCGGTCGGACACCTCGTTCGCGACCAACCGCAAGATCCCGCACGTCGACGACCTGCCCGTCTGGTCGCTGTGGTGCGTGCGCGTTCGCCCCGGGCACCGCAAGCAGGGGCTGACCCGTCCGCTGATCGAGGGAGCGGTCGAGTTCGCCCGCGCCGCGGGGGCGCCCGTCGTGGAGGCCTACCCGGTCGACAACGGCACCGAACGGGTCGATCTGACGATGGCGTACGTCGGCACCAGGGCGATGTTCGCCGACGCCGGTTTCACCTGGGCCGCCGACACGTCGTCGGTCCTCAACGGGTTCCCGCGCGTGCTGATGCGACGCGACCTGCGTCGCTGACCCGCCCGCGTCGACTCTCCCTACTCGTCGATGGAGGCCGCCTCGATCGACCGCACCGCCGCCTCTCTCAGGGCCTCCTGCAGCTCAGGCAGCCGGATCGTCCGTGCCATCGCCTCGAAGGTGAGTCCGCCGGCGACCAGGGCAGCGCCGAGTCGTAGGTGAACGTCCTCCTGCGGCCGTGGGGGCCTCTCCCACGGAACGAGCCGCCACCATCCAGCCGGCAGGACGAGACCGGGCGGGCGGCCTTCGATCCCCCATCCGTCATCCATGACCGAACGCAAGAACTCATGCCCGGTACCTGACTGCGCCTGCACCACCGACGCGGCATCGGCGAGACGCATCGCCAGCTGAACCACCGAGAACTGCAGACGTCGATCGTCGTCGCGCCGTCCACCGCGTGATCCCCAAGGGTCCGGCAGCGGTCCACCATGAGATTCCGGCCACGGGAAGGGAAAGAGGTCGGGGGGGATCGGGGGTTCGAAGTCGTCCGGATCGAAGCACGGACGGAAGTAGCAGTGCAGTGCGGGGTGGATATAGGTGGTCATCCTGGCCACGAGTAGCTCATTCATCGGTCCTCGCCCTCCGGGCGCTGCGGAACTGAACGGCTGAACACGTCTCTGAAGCGTGTGTGGACGTGACCGTCGACGCCGGCCCGTCGAAGAGCGGTGGCGACCGCTGCACATGGCGTCCTTTCATCGAACACCCGAGCAGGTTCGACGTCAACGTCGTTCCAGGGCACGACGTCCATGATTGAATCGGTTCATGCGCTCCTTCGACATCGGTGCCGAAGACTTCCTCCTCGACGGCGAGCCCCTGCAGATCATCAGCGGCGCCCTGCACTACTTCCGCGTCCACCCCGACCAGTGGGCGGACCGCCTGCGCAAGGCCCGCGCGATGGGCCTCAACACCGTCGAGACGTACGTCGCCTGGAACCTCCACTCCCCCGACCCCGGCACGTTCCGCACCGACGGCCGCCGCGACCTGGGCAGGTTCCTCGACCTGGTCGCCGCCGAGGGCCTGCACGCCATCGTGCGCCCCGGGCCGTACATCTGCGCCGAGTGGACCGGCGGCGGGCTTCCCGCCTGGCTGTTCGCCGACCCGGACGTCGGGGTGCGACGCGCAGAACCACGCTTCCTGGCGGCGATCGGCGAGTACTACGCGTCGCTCGCGCCGATCCTCGCGCCCCGGCAGGCATCCCGCGGCGGCCCCGTGCTCATGGTCCAGGTGGAGAACGAGTACGGCGCCTACGGCACGGACCCCGTCGAGGAGCGCCGCCGCTACCTGCGCACGCTCGCCGCGATGCTGCGCGACCTCGGGATCGACGTCCCGCTGTTCACCTCCGACCAGGCGAACGACCACCATCTCGCGGCGGGCTCGCTGCCCGAGCTGTTGACGACGGCGAACTTCGGCTCACGCAGCACCGAACGGCTCGCCACCCTGCGACGCCACCAGCCGGACGGGCCGCTGATGTGCATGGAGTACTGGAACGGCTGGTTCGACACCGTCGGTCAGCCCCACCACGTCACCGACCCTGTCGCCGTCGCCCGGGACCTCGACGACCTCCTCGCGGCCGGCGCCTCGGTGAACCTCTACATGTTCCACGGCGGCACCAACTTCGGTCTCACCTCCGGCGCCAACCACCAGGGCACCTACCTGCCCGTCACGACGTCCTACGACTACGACGCCCCCCTGGCCGAGCACGGCGCCCCGACGCCGAAGTACGCGGCGCTGCGTGACGTGATCGCCCGGTACGCGCCCCGCCCCGGGGCCGGCCCAGCGCCCGCGAGCCCGGCGCCCGCGGCATCCGCGAGCCCGGCACCCGCCGCCGTCGACGGCGGTTCCGGCGGCGTCGACGTGCCGGTGGCGCTCGCGCGCACCCTGCGCCTCACCGACGTCGACGACCTGCTGGGCCCGTGGACCGCCGCCGACCGGCTGCCGTCGCACGACGACGTCGGCGCGTGGGACGGGTTCGTGCAGTACCGCACGCAGGTCTCGGCCGACGACGCCGTGCTGGTGGTCGACGAGGTGCGCGACCGCGCGATCGTGTTCCTGGACGACTCCCCCGTCGGCGTGCTGGACCGCACCACGCACGCGTTCGCCGTCGCGCTGCCGCCGCGCGCGGGAACCCTGACGCTGCTGGTCGAGGACCAGGGCCGCGTGAACTACGGGCCGCGCATCGGCGAGGCCAAGGGCGTCGTCGGGCCGGTCCGGACGGCTCGGCGCGAGCTCACGGCGTGGGAGGTGCGACCGTTGCGGTTCGACGTCGACGACGCGCTGGACCCCGCGGTGGCGGACGCGCTGCGCGCCGCACCGACCCACGGTCCGGCGCAGGACGACCCCGTTCACGACGACCCGGCTCCGCACGCTCCGGCGACGACGCGACCCGTGGCCGGCCCGGTCCTGGCGCACGGCGAGGTCCCGTCGGGCCGGGTCGCGGCGGGCGTCGACCTGTTCCTGCGCCTGGACGGCTGGACCCGGGGGGTGGTCTGGTTCAACGGCTTCTGCCTGGGCCGTCACACCGGCGCGGGTCCGGCCCGGACGCTGTACGTGCCCGGGCCGCTCGTGCGAGGTTCCGGTGAAGAGGTCGTGGTGCTGGAGCTGCACGGCGCCGCCGCCCCCCTTGTGACGCTCGTGACCGCGCCTGACCTAGGATCGACCGACGGATGACGTCTCGACAGAATACGTGGCCGTATCGTCATCGCCTCTTGAAGATAATTCACCCGGTCGGGCTGCCGCTGCCCCTACGATGGCAGCCATGATCTTCAAGGCCGTAGGTGAAGGGCGCCCGTACCCGGACCACGGACGCGACGCCAGCGGCAACTGGTCCGACGTCCCGCCGCGCCAGGTGCGCCTCGACGAGCTCGTCACCACCAAGCGCAACCTCGACCTGGGGGCCCTGCTCGCCGACGACTCGACGTTCTTCGGCGACCTCTTCGCCCACGTCGTGGAGTACCGCGGCATCCTCTACCTGGAGGACGGACTGCACCGGGCCGTGCGCGCCGCGCTGCAGCAGCGCCCCATCCTGCACGCACGTGTCCTCACCGTGAGTTGACCCCTCTGATTTCGGCGAACTCGGGTAGTTTCGTCGCGTGACCACACCAGCCCAGGACCCCGTACGGGTCTCTCGCCGTCGCCGCAAGCACGAACGGCAGGCCGTGGTCTTCGGGGTCCTGATCGCATTCCTGGTGATCGCCGGCCTCGGGGCCGCGGCGATCTACTCGGGCACGATCACCGCGCCCTTCTCCGAGCCGATCAAGTCCCCCAGCCCGCCCACCGCGACCATGCAGCCGGTCTGCCTGCCCGAGACCGCGGACGGCACCCCGCCCGTCCCGTACGAGGACGTCCGGGTGCGCGTCTACAACGGGGCCGACCCCCGGTTCGCCCTCGCCGGCGCCAACGAGGACGTGCTCGCCGACCGCGGCTTCGACATCCGTGACACGGGCGACTTCTCCCGGTTGATCGTCGGAACCTCGGAGATCCGCTACGGCCTCACCGGTGTCGCCGAGGCGTACACGCTCGCGGCGCAGTTCGGTGACATCGAGCTCATCCTGGACGACCGCGAGGGCGGCGTCGTGGACCTCGTCGTCGGCCCCGAGTGGGTCGAGCCCCTCCCCGAGGACCAGGTCCCGCTCGCCGCGGGCGAGCCGATGGAGAACCTGCCGGGCTGCCTGCCCGCCGACCAGCTCACCCCCGTCGAGCGGGAGTACGGCCTGGGCCGCGAGCCCGACGCCGACGTCACCGAGGTGGCACCCGAGTAGTCCCGGGCACTACCCCGCCCGGGTCATCAGCCAGGCCAGCATCCAGGCGCGGGTCGACCCGTCGTCGATGCGCTCGGCGGGCAGGTCCCGGGCGACGTCGAGCGCCGACGCCGCGTCCTCGGCGCCCAGCAGCCCCGCGTACATGAGGAGCTGGTCGCCGAACATCACGTCCCACGTCGCGCCGTCCTGCCACAGGTCGTCGGTGCCGAGCGCCTCGACGAGGTTGACGCGCACGCGCTCGGGGTCGTCTCCCAGGTAGGTGGAGATCCCGGTGACGGGCAGCACGAGGATCCCCAGCGCGGCGCTCTGCTCCGCGGAGAACCACGTGGCCCGCTCGCGCTTGCCGTCCCACACCAGCGACGTGACCGAGGCGTCCAGCCCTTCGGTGACCGGGTCCGCGGTGTCGAAGTCGGTCCAGTAGGCCCGCGCGGAGGACGCCTCGAGGGCGAGCATCCAGAGCGCCTGGTCGGCCAGCGGGTCGTTGCCGCTCGCGTCGGCCCACAGCGCCAGCCCGTGCCAGGCGGACACCGCCTCCGACGACGACTCCTGGTTGTTGCCGTCCGCGAACGGCGAGGTCCCCGAGGCCCACGAGTGCCCCATCACGACGTCCATGACCCGCAGGGCGGGCAGGGGGGCACCACCGTCGACGGGCACGTCCGCGGCGGCGGCGACGTCGGCCGCGAGCAGGTCGAGCACCGGGGCGACCTGGGCGGCGAGGTCCGGGTCGTCGGCGGCGAGCACGCCTGCCGCGTACAGGAAGTACCCGTAGTGGAAGTGGTGGTCGTTGCCCTCGTCGGACCCGAAGGAGGCCGCCTGCCCGACGACGGTGCGCAGCTGCGGGTCGAAGGTGAAGCAGCGTTCGGCCCGCTCGGCACAGCCCTCGGGCTCCGCCCAGGTCAGCAGGTCGGCCGTCACGCTGTCGTGCAGGTCCGCGGCGACGGCGTCGAGGCCCAGGTCGCGGGCCAGCATCCACAGGTTCGTGTCCCGCGCGAGCGCCTTGCCGCCGAAGTAGGTGTCGGCGGGCCGGACCTCGGCCAGCACCTCGGCGGCGTCGGCGCGGACCTGGTCGGCCAGCTCGTCGCGCTCGTCCTCGCCCAGCCCGGAGACGTCCAGGTCGGGTGCGGGGGCCTGCCCGGGCGAGCGCCAGCCGAGCGTGGAGGCGAGGCACACGTCCACCGTGCCCAGCACCGTCGCGTACGAGCCCAGGCCGCAGGTCGCGGAGTCGGCGGCGTCACGCTGGTGCGGCCAGCGCACGACGACGGCGTCCCCGCCGCCCGCGGTGGCGTACGTGACCGAGGTGGTCACCGAGTCGTCGCCGGTCTCGTGCGCGACCTCCGACGAGGTCACGGTGTCCCGCGCGGCGTCGACGAGGTCGCCGAGCGCCGTGGCGTCGTCGGGGGCGGGCAGCCAGGAGACCGTGTCGCCGTCGGCGAGCGCCAGGGTGGTGCCGTCCTGGGAGAGCGCGGTGGTGACGTCGAGCCCGTCGGCGCCGACCAGGACGTGGTCGCGGCCGTCGATCGTCGTGACGGCGACGTCGTCGGGCAGGTCGCCCGTGGCGGCGGTGAAGGCGGGCCCGAGGGTCAGGTCGCGGTCCCCGGTGGCGGTGAGGCTCAGCACGGGCGACCCGCGGGTCAGCCGCAGGTGGCCCAGCACGGTGTCGTCCCCGGCGACGAGGTCGACGGCCACGGTGGCGGCGTCGTAGCCGACCACGACGCCGGTGACCGGTTCGCCGAGGTCGGCCTGCACCTGGGGGGTGTGCGCCCCGGCGATCAGGGAGCCGTCGGTGCGGACCTGCGGCAGCCCGTAGGTGAACCCCGAGGCGGTGAGCCCCACGGAGATCGGCAGGGGGAAGACGGGCTGCGGCACGTCGCCGAACACCAGTCCGGAGAACCACCGGTTGGTGGGCGGCGACAGGCCGGGTGCGAGGCGCATCGGCACGTCCGGTCCGTCGGCCTCGGGCAGCACGGTGGGGTCGACGTCCGGGGCGGACGCGTCCGCCATCGCGACGCCGGTGGCCGTCTCGGCGGCGGCGGTGGTGGGTGCGGGGCTCGCCGAGCAGCCGGCCACGAGGGCGACGGCGCAGAGCGCGCCGGCGGCACCGAGCGCGCGGGACTCGCCGGGACGGCGGGTCACAGGCCGATCCTCTGCAGGAACCGCTGGAAGGCCAGGTCCGGTCCGGCGAGGGGGCCGTCGTCGCGCAGCGCGACGCTCGCCTGCACCGGGGTGCCGGGCATGACGAGCCCTTCACCGGCCTGCTGGACGAGCGAGGCGCTGGTGACCTTGATCGTCGCCTCGGCCTCGTTCCTGGTGCTCTGCACGGCGATGGAGGCGACCTCGCCGGGCAGCTCGGACTGGTCGGGCAGCACGATGCGGACGTAGGAGCCCTTCGCGATGCGGGCGAAGTCCGCCGGGTCGAGCAACAGCTTGGCGTCGACGTACGTGGTGCCCTCGCGCTGCATGGTCGCCAGCACCTCGCCGGACTGCACGAACCCGCCGGGCGTCGCGTCGAGCTCGGCCACGACGCCGTCGGACGGCGCGGTGATCGTCATCTCGCCGTCGTCGGTGACCTCGTAGGTGGCGGCCTCGCGCGAGACCATCCCGATGGACAGGTCGTGGGCGAGCACGAGGCTGCGGATGGTGAACACGGGGTCGCCCTCGGCGACCACGTCGCCCTCCTCGACGAACGACTCCACGACGGTGCCGGCGTAGTCGGTGCCGACGGAGATCTCCTCGGACACGATGGTGGCCTGCGCGGACGTGGCCTGGCTGAGGCGGCGGTTGAGCACGAGCGTCAGGGTGGCGCACAGCGCCAGGATCACCACGACGCCGACGGCGAGCTTGATGCGGGTGGACCAGGTCATGCGGCACCTCCGGAGGTGACAGGGGTACGACGACGGTCGGCACGGCGGGTGGTGCTGCGGGTGGTGCGGCCGGTGGCGCGGCGTGTGGCGCGGCGCGCGTCCCGGCGGACCTCACGCTGCTCGGCGACGGCGACGAGGTGCTCGCGCACCGCCGTCACCATGAAGCCGCCGAGGATGACGGTGTTCGTGACGTTCCACGCCACGGCGAGGCCGGGCAGGCCCGGGTCGCCCCAGTGCTTCCACACCCCCACCACGGAGGTGACCAGCAGGAAGACGAAGCACAGCACCTGCGGCACGATCACCTCGAACGGTGACGTCGCACCCCCGACGCGGCCCGTGACGGTCCACGCCTGCTGCTTGCCCGTCAGCGCGTTCCACAGGGCCTTGACGTAGATGGGCCAGGACACGGCGGCGAGCAGCAGCACCTCCCACCGGAACGATCCGAGCGTGAAGAACGCCAGGGCGATCTGCAGTCCGTAGAAGCCCAGGTAGTACAGCGCCCACGTGCCCACGGACACGTCCAGGCGCATCGGGGTCAGGTCCAGGTAGATCTGCAGCGGCGGCACGAGCAGGAGCAGCAGCGGCGCGATCCCCGACAGGTAGTGCGTCGAGGTGACGAAGTACTGCAGGCGCTGGTCCATCGTGAGGTTGCGTCGCGGGGACAGCGGGTTGTGCTGCAGCAGGATCTCGAAGCCGCCCGTCGCCCAGCGCAGCTGCTGCTTGGCGTAGGCGACGATCGTCTCGGGGGTGTCCCCGACCGCCAGCGTCTGCGGGACGTAGATGCTGCGCCAGCCCCGTTCGTGGAGGTGCAGCGACGTCCACACGTCCTCGGACTTGGAGTCGGTGTACATGCCCCCGATGTCGTCGATCGCCGCCCGGCGGAACACGACGTTGGTGCCGACGCAGAACGCCGCGTTGAATCGGTTGCGGCCCGGCTGCACGAACCGGTAGAACACGGCCTGCATGTACCCCGCGCCGCGGGAGATGAGCGAGTCCATGTTGCCGTACGTCTGCGGCGACTGGACGAACGCGACGTCGTCGCGCACGAAGAACGGGACGGTCTCGGTCAGGAGCTCCGGACGCGGCACGAAGTCCGCGTCGAGGATGACGAAGTAGTCCCCCTTGGCGATGCTGAGCGCGTGGTTGACGTTCCCGGCCTTCTGCCCGCCGCTCGACAGCCGGCGGATGTACCGGGCGCCGAGCGTGGCCGCCAGGTCCCGCACGTCGTCGCTGCGGCCGTCGTCGAGCACCCAGGTGCGGTGGTCGCCGTGCACGGCCACGGCGGCCCGCACGGTCGTGGCGATCGTGTCGAGGTCCTCGCCGCACGTGGTGATGAAGATGTCGACCGTGGCGGGCCGGTCCTGGAGGAACAGCCGCCAGCGCGTCGGGTCGTCGGTGGCGCCGTCGCGCAGGATCTCCGGCGGGTCGAAGAGGCGTTCGCGGGCCTGGTGGTAGGCGAAGTCGCGCGGGTTGTAGCCCGAGGAGAGCACGGTCCACATGGCCAGCAGGGCCAGGCCGAGCAGCACGGACTCGGCGGTGACGACGAGCACGTACGGCAGCAGGTCACCGCGGTTGTCGGGGTTGAGCAGGAAGACGGCGTAGGCGACCGCACCGAGGGTGGCCAGCAGCATGAGGAGCATCAGGGACGGCGAGTGCGCGGCGGCGTTCGCGTCGCGCCGCCGTGCGGCGGCCTGCGGGTCGCCCTGGATGGTGGTCGGCTCCGAGGGTGGACCGACGGGGAACGGAAGCTCCCGGCCGCGGGTGTCGAGGGTGGTCATCGTGAGGTCCCTTTCGCGAGCTGCGACGTGCGTTCCAGGTACTGCACTGCACATCGGGGACGTCGCCCCCAGGACGCAGAAAGTGGGTCCCCCGCGTTGGGGAACCCACTTCCTCGTCTGAGAGCAACGTAAGCACACCTGTGGCGCCTGTCACTCCTCTAAGCGCTTGCTGCCGAAACCTCCACCAGCCGGCAATCACGGAGTGCACCGCCCGCAACCCGGCGTTCACACGCGGGCAGCGGTTCGACCCCTCCCGGGCCGCCCGCGGGTGCACCTCAGAGCTGCGGGGCGATCTCCCGGGCGACCAGGTCCAGGTGGTCCAGGTCCTGCAGGTCCAGGACCTGCAGGTACACCCGCTGGACGCCGACGTCGCGCAGCGCCCCGAGCCGGTCCACGGCCTCCGCGACCGTGCCGGCCACACCGTGCTCGCGCAGCTCGGCAGGCTCCCGGCCGATCGCCGCCGCACGTCGCTCGAACTCCGCGGGGTCGGCGCCCACGGCCAGCACCAGCGCGACCGACTGCGTCAACGAGTCCGCCGTGCGGCCGGCGTCGGACAACGCCTCCTCGATGACCGTGATGCGCGGGCCGACAGCGTCGACCTCCGGGAACGCCTGGTTGTACTCCGTGGCGAAGCGGGCCGCGAGCGCCGGGGTGCGGCGCGGGCCGCCGCCGCCCACGATGATCGGCACCTGCGCCTGGGCGGGCTTGGGCAGCGCGGGGCTGTCGGTCAGCGTGTAGTGCTCGCCCGCGAAGTCGAACGTCTCGCCCACCGGGGTGCCCCACAGGCCGGTGAGGATCTCCAGCTGCTCGGTCAGCATGCCGAACCGCTTGTCCGGGAAGGGGATGCCGTAGGCGGCGTGCTCGGCGGCGAACCAGCCGGTGCCGAGACCGAGCTCGACGCGCCCGCCGGACATCTCGTCGACCTGGGCGACCTGGATCGCCAGGACGCCCGGGTGCCGGAACGTCGCCGAGGACACGAGCGTGCCGAGCCGGATCGTGGACGTGTCGCGCGCCAGTCCGGCGAGGGTCGTCCAGGCGTCGGTGGGGCCGGGCAGGCCGTCGCCGCCCATGGCGAGGTAGTGGTCGCTGCGGAAGAACGCGCTGAACCCGAGGGTCTCGGCGGCCTTCGCCACGGCGAGCTGGGTGTCGTACGAGGCGCCCTGCTGGGGCTCGGTGAAGACACGAAGGTCGAGGGTCATGGTGCTCCTGGCTGGTTCTGTCCGGGCGGGCCCGGTGAGGGGCGAGGCGTGGGTGCGGGTGCGCCTCAGTCGTGGACCGGCGACTCGGTCCGCGTGCGCTTGAGCTCGAAGAAGTGCGGGTTGCCCGCGAGCGTCACGGCGGCGTCGAACAGGCGGACCGCCTCCTCGCCGCGCGGCACGCGCGTGAGGACCGGGCCGAAGAACGCGACGCCGTCCACGTGGAACGTGGGGGTGCCGACCTCGTCGCCCACGGGGTCCATCCCGGCGTGGTGGCTCGTCTTCAGCGCGTCGTCATAGGCGTCCGACGTCGCGGCGTCGGCGAGCTCGGCGGGCAGGTCGGCCTCGGCGAGCGACTCGGCGACGACGACGTCGACGTCCTTGTTCTTCTGGTCGTGCCAGCGGGTGCCCCACGCGGTGTAGTACCGGCTGAGCGCCTGCGGGCCGTGGTCGGTCTGCACGGCGGCGGCGACGCGGCCCGGCCCCCGGCCGGCCAGCACGCGCTCGCGGTAGTCGGCGGGGATGTCCTTGTCGATGTTGAGCAGGTAGAGGCTCATCAGCTTGAAGGTGAGCTCGACGTCGCGGTGCTCCGCGACCTCGAGGGCCCAGCGCGAGGTCACCCACGCGAAGGGGCACATGGGGTCGACGTAGATGTCGACGACGGGTCGTGCGGAGGTGGCGGTGGTGTCGGTGGAAGTCACCCTCGCACGGTACTCCGCCGTCGCGCCCGGTCGCGGACGCGGTAGCCTCGCGGGGTGCTGAGGAACGCGGTGGCGGCGGTGCGGTCGGTGCGCTGGGCGAGCGTGGCGACCGTCGTCGGCGCCGGGCTCCTGGCTCTGGTCGCCCTGGTCGCAGCCCTGCGGGGCCGGCCCTGGGCCTGGCTGCCGTTCGTCCTGTGCGCCGGGGTCGCCGTCCGTGAGGTGCGCTACCTGCAACGCGCGCTGCGCCGTCCGGCCGGGTTCGACGAGCCGGACCGGCGCAGCACGCCGCGGTAGGCCCCGGCCGCCGTCCCGGCCGGCCGGCCCGTGCTACCTCAGGAGGGCTACCTCAGGAGGCCACCGGTGCCGAGGCGGCGACGGGACGAGGGGTGAGGCCCCGGGCGACGCCCGCCTTCGCGAGCCGCCGCGCGAGCAGCAGACCGATGGCGGTGCACACCACGAAGCTGCCCAGCATGAGGGCGACGAACACCACGAGCACGACCGGCGACATGGCCGCCATGTTGAACGCCGCCCAGCCGGAGGCGATGTACAACGCCCCGAACACGAGCGCGTCGAGGTAGAACAGCCACGACTTCCACACCCGGTAGCGGGTCACCAGGAAGGCGATCTCGACGGCGGCGCCCGCCATCAGGCAGGTGACGATCGACCAGGCGCCCACCGGGGACGCGGAGGACACCACGCCGGCCACGAACGACGTGAGCACCGCCGCGCCCGGACGGCGGATCAGCGCCAGCGCGAGCACCGGCCCGATGATCCACAGCCCGACCATGGGCGCGTACGCCATGGGGGCGGCGGCGGCCAGCGGCGCGCTGGCGAAGTTCGCCGGGATGAGCAGCACGCCCAGGGCGGCGCCGATGGCGGCGCACGTCATGAGGTAGCGGGTGGTCACGGACTGCATGAGGACTCCAGTGTTCAGACGAGGACGGCGGCCAGGTTCAGACGAGGACGGCGGCCAGGACGGCGCACAGCGCACCGCCGGCCCAGATCGAGACGAGCAGGACGACGTCGCGGACGCCGAAGGGGACGAGGACACGTTCGGTGCGCCGCGGGTGGGCGCCGAAACCGCGCGCCTCCATCGCCAGCGAGACGCGCTCCGCGTGCCGGATCCCACCGGCGAGGAGCGGGACGACGGTGGCGAGCCAGCGCCGCACGGCGGCCAGCGGTCCCCGCCCGGACGCCACGCCGCGCACCCGGTGCGCGCCCTGGATCACCTCCAGCTCGTGGCCGAACCGCGGCACGAACCGCAGCGCCGCCAGCGCCGCGTACCCGACGCGGTACGGCAGCCGGGCCTGCTGGGTGAGGGACCGCACGAGGTCCGCGCCCGACGTCGTCAGCCCGCCGAGCAGGACGAGCAGCAGCAGCGCGGCGGTGCGCAGCGCCGTGGCGAGGCCGACGGCGAGCGCCCCGGACCACACCTGGAACGGGCCCACCACGGCGAGCAGGCGGGTGTCGTCGACGGTCGCGGGGTCGGTGAGCAGCCCGAAGGAGAACGTCATGACCAGGCACAGCGCGGGCAGGCCGAGCAGCAGGCCGGCCAGCACGCGCCCACGGGGGCGGCCCATCACGAGGATCGTGACCAGCACGGCCGCGGCGACGAGCGCCGGGGTCAGCACGTCCCGGGTGGTGACGACGAACACCATCACCGGCAACGGTCCGAGGATCTTCACCAGCGGGTTGTAGGAGCGCAGGTCGGTCAGGCTCCCCCGCGGCACGGCCGCCGAGCGCGGGCCCGGCGCGCTCGCGGGCGCTGTCGGCACGCCGGTCGGCACCTTCGTCAGCACGCTGGTCGGCGCGTCGCTCGGCACGGCGGTCATGCCTCGGCCCCGACGAGCTGCACGTCCGGAAGGTCCGCGAGCCGGGTGACGCCCCGCCAGCCGGGGTCGCGCAGGGACCGCATCGCCCGCGCCAGGGGCGGCACCCGCAGCCCGGCGGCCAGCACGGCGTCGTCCCCGAGGACGACGTCGGGCCGTCCGTCGGCGACCACGCGACCCCCGGCGAGCGCCACGACTCGGGTCGCGTGCTCGGCCACGAGCTGCATGTCGTGGGACACGACGACGACGGTGGTGCCGTCGTCGTGCAGCCCCGTGAGCAGGTCGAGGAGCTCGACGGCCCGCTCACGGTCCTGGCCGTAGGTGGGTTCGTCGAGGACGAGGACGTCGGGGCGGCTGACGATCGCGGTGCCGACGCTCAGGCGGCGCTTCTGCCCGCCGGACAGCCAGAACGGGTGCCGGTCGCGCAGGTGGGCGAGCCCGAAGCGGCGCAGCACGTCGTCGACGCGGGCGGCGACCTCGTCCTCGGGCAGGCCTCGGCGGCGCAGGCCGAGCGCGAGCTCGTCGTCGACGCGGGACGTCACGAGCTGGTGCTCGGGGTTCTGGAACACGAAGCCGACCGCGTCGGTCAGGTCGCGCACGGGTGCCCGGCGCGGGTCGAGGCCGGCGACGCGCACCGTGCCGGCGACGTCGCGCCGTCGGGGCCGCAGCACCCCGGCGAGGACCTGCGCGAGCGTCGTCTTGCCCGCCCCGTTGGCCCCGACGAGCGCGAGCAGGTCGCCGCGCTCGACGTCGAGGTCGACGTCGTCCAGCACCGTGCGTCCGCCGCGGCGAACGCTGAGGCCGCGCACGCTGACGACCGGCCCGGCCGGACCGTCGCCCGGACGGGCGGCGACCCGGGGGCGTGCGGACGGCGGGGGGAGACCGGGCAGCGCGTCGAGCGCGGCCGTCAGCTCCTCGGGGTGCAGCGGCAACGGGTCGGCGACGACGCCCGCGGCACGCAGGCGCAGCGCGGCCAGCGTCGCCGTGGGCAGCCACACGCCGAGGTCGGCGAGCTGCTGCGCCTGCCCGGTCAGGACCTCCCGGACGGGACCGTCCGCCACGAGGTGCCCCTCGCCGTCGAGCACCACCACCCGGTCGGCGACGCACACCGCGGCGTCGAGGTCGTGCTCGACGAGCAGCACGCCACGGTCGGCCGCCGCGAGGCCCTGCAGGACGGCGTAGACCTCCTCCACGCCGGCCGGGTCGAGGTTGGCGGTAGGCTCGTCGAGCACGAGCAGGCGCGCGCCCGCCGCGAGCGCGCACGCCAGGGCGAGGCGCTGGCGCCCTCCCCCGGACAGCACGGCCGGGTCGTCGGCGCGCCGCTCCCACAGCCCGACGGTGCGCAGCGCCTGCTCCGCGCGCTCCAGGATCTCGTCGGCCGGGACGCAGAGGTTCTCCGGGGCGAAGCACACCTCGTCGAGCACGGAACCGGTGACGACCTGCGCGTCCGGGTCCTGGAACACCATCGCGACGTCCCCCGCGAGCTCGGGGGTGCGCCGGGCGGCGACGTCGTGCCCGGCGGTGGTGACGGTGCCCTCGACGTCGGCGGCGACGACGTGCGGCACCAGGCCGTTCGTCGCCAGCGCGAGCGTGGACTTGCCGCAGCCGGACGGGCCGAGCAGCAGGACCACCTCGCCCGGGCGCACCTCCAGGTCGACCCCGCAGGGCGCGGGGGCGCCGAGCCGGTACGCGCCGTCGTCGTCCGGCAGGTGGTGCCGGACGCGCAGGCCGCGCAGCTCGAGCAGGGACGTGGTCACGGACACAGGATAGGCAAACCTCACGCGGATGGGGAGGGGCTTCCGCGCAGCGAGACCGGTTCGAGACCGACGCCCACGACCCGCGCCGTTGATCACACCGGCATCGGCGGCCTACGCCCCATCGACCGCGTGAACAACGTCCCGGGTCAGTACATCTAGGCCGCAGGCGTCCCGGCCGGCGGACCGCGCGCGACGCAGTCTCACCCCGGAGTAGCCTCCTGCCATGACCGCCGTCCGGACGCACACCCACGCCCAGGCCGTCGACGCCGCCATCGACCTGTTCTCCCGCCAGGGTTACGAGCAGACCACGGTCGAGGAGATCGCCGACGCCGCCCGGGTCAGCCGCGCGACGTTCTTCCGTCGGTACCGCTCCAAGGAGGACGTCGTCTTCGCCGACCACGAGCTCCTCCTCGAGGAGGTCGTGGTCATGCTGGCCGCCACCCGGCCGGAGGCGCGCGCCAGCGAGGAGATCAACCGCAGCCGCGAGTCCGCCTGGGACCCCGCCGTCGACCCCTACCTGGAGGTCTGCCGTGCGGCCCGGCTCGTGTTCGACCACCACGTCGGCCAGCGTGAGACGTCCCTCGCCCGCCACGCCCTGCTGCAGCAGGTCCCCGCGCTGCGCGACCGCGAGCTCGTGACGACGCACCGCTACGAGCGCGCCTTCACCGCCTACCTGCGCGACACCCTGCCGCCCGACCGTTCGATGACGACCATGTCCATCGCGTTCGCGGCCTCCGTCGTCGCCGTCCACAACGCCGTGCTGCGCCGCTGGCTGCGCAACCCCCACCTCGACCTGCGCCCCGACCTGGAGGAGGCGTTCGCCGACCTGCGCCGCGCGGCCGCCGCGCCGTCCTCCACGACACCCGGGTCGTCGACGACGCCCGACGAGTCCGCCGTCGCCGGACGTCGCGTCGTCGTCGCCGTCCTGGAGCACGGCGCCGGACCCGACGACGTCGCGCGCGCCGTGCGCGACGTGCTCGCCTGACCTCCCGGGAGCCGAGATGATCGACTGGCTGTTCAGCGCGACCTTCACCGTCGGCGACGAGCAGATCCTGTGGCGCGAGGTCATCGGCAACGGGTTCGGCCTCGCGTCCGCGCTCGGCGGCATGCGGCGCAAGGTGTGGGCCTGGCCGGTGGGGATCGTCGGCAACGTGCTGCTGTTCACCGTGTTCATGGGGTCGCAGTTCGGAGACGCCGACCGCGCGAACATGCTCGGCCAGGCGGGCCGCCAGGTCATGTTCATCGCCGTGTCGGTCTACGGCTGGATGCGCTGGCGCGAGACCCGCAAGCAGGCCCTGGAGGTCCGCGCGGACGGCAGGGTGCCGTCGTCGGGCGGCGAGGGCGTGCACCCGCAGTGGGCCACCTGGGGCCAACGCGTCCTGCTGGTCGTCGCGCTGGTCGGCGGCACCCTCGCCCTGACCCCCCTGTTCCGCGTGCTCGGATCGTACGAGCCGGTCTGGGCGGACGCGTGGATCTTCATGGGTTCCCTGCTCGCGACGTACGGGATGGCGCGCGGCTGGGTGGAGTTCTGGTTGATCTGGGTCGCGGTGGACGTCGTGGGCGTGCCCCTGCTGTGGGACGCCGGCTACTTCGCGACATCGCTCATGTACATCTTCTACGGCGCGTTCACGCTCGTCGGGTTCTTCGTGTGGTGGCGGGTCAACCGGCGCGAGCAGGCCGGCCTGACCGCCTGACGGGGGATGTGCCCGGCGTCCGCAGATGGGCATGATGGAGCCATGCTCATCGCGGAGGACCTGCTGCTGCTCGCCTACGACGACACGACCGGCAAGCCGGACGCCTGGCTCACCCACCTGGAGCACCGGGTCGCCGGCGCGCTCCTGCTCGAGCTCGCCCTGGCCGGGCGGGTCGACGTCGCCGGACCGGGCACGACGACGTCCGCAGGTTCAGCGGCCAAGCCCGGCACCGTCGTCGTCCTCGACCCGTCGCCCACCGGGCACCCGGTGCTCGACGGTGCGCTCGACGTCGTCGGGCGGCAGCCGCGCAAGCCCGAGAACCTCGTGGCACCGTTGGCGAAGGGCGTGACCGAGGCTCTGCTCTCCGGGCTCGCCGACCGGCGGATCCTGCGCCGCCAGGAAGGGCGCTTCCTGGGGATCTTCCCCACCACCTCGTGGCCCGCCACGGACTCGTCGCACGAGACCGCGCTGCGGGCGGAGTGCGCGGACGTGCTGCTCGGGCACCGGGCGCCGAGCCCGACGACGGCAGCACTGCTCTCCCTCACCCACGGCACGTCCCTGGTGAAGACGCTGGTCCCCGCAGAGCACCGCAAGCAGGCCGAGGCCCGCGTCAAGGAGCTGAGCGAAGGGTCCTGGGCGAACACCGCCGTGACCAGGTCCGTCGAGGCGGTCAACGCCGCCGTGATGGTCGCCGTGATGTTGCCGCTGACGACCGCCACCATCATCTCGAGCTGACCCGCGCCGCGCGGCACGAGAGAAGCCGGGCGCCGTCCCGGGGATACAGGACGACGCCCGGCCGAGGGGTGCGCCGGGCAGCAGGGCTGGTGACCCGCGCCCCGGCGCACGTGTTGCCGGCGTCGACCCACGCCGGGAACAGTCGGGAAAACTTGTGGCGGCCGCCTCAGGCGAACGCTGTGGAGAACCGCGTTCGCCGTCGGCTCCGCTCCAGGCGAGTGCCTTGCTCCGCTGCGGCCCTCACCCTGCGCTGCACCTCAGGCGAACACCGTGGAGAACCGCGTTCGCCGTCGGCTCCGCTCCAGGCGAGTGCCTTGCTCCGCTGCGGCCCTCACCCTGCGCTGCACCTCAGGCGAACACCGTGGAGAACCGCGTTCGCCGTCGGCTCCGCTCCAGGCGAGTGCCTTGCTCCGCTGCGGCCCTCACCCTGCGCTGCACCTCAGGCGAACGCGGAGACACCGGTGATGTCGCGGCCCACGATGAGCGCGTTCATCGACTCGGTGCCCTCGTACGTGTGCAGCGCCTCGACGTCGGCGAAGTGCCGCGCGACCCGGTTGGCGAGCAGGATGCCGTTGCCGCCCAGCATGTCGCGGGCGACCGAGGCGATCTCCCGCGCCCCCCGCGTGCACGTGTACTTGGCGAGCGAGGCCTGCTCGCCGGTGAGCTGCCCGGCGTCGGCGAGCTCGGTGAGGCGCCCCACGAGCAGCTGCATCTGCGTGAGCGTCGACAGCATGCGCGTGAGCCGTTCCTGGACCATCTGCTTGGCGGCGAGCGGCTTGCCGAACTGGATGCGCTGACGGGAGTACGCGACGGCGGCCTCGTAGCAGGCCACGGCGTGCCCGACGGCGGACCAGGCGACGGAGAGCCGGGTCGCGAAGAGCACCTGGGACGTCGCCTTGAACGACGTCGCGCCGGGCAGCGCGGCGTCGGCGGGGACGAACACGTCGTCGAGCACGATGTGCGCCTGCCAGATGGCGCGCAGCGCGAGCTTGCCCTCGATGGTGGTGCCCGTGTAGCCGGGGGTGTCCTGCGGGACGATGAACCCGTGGACCTGGTTGTCCCCGTCCTCGCCCACGAGCCGGGCCCACACGACGGTGATGTCGCCGCAGGAGCCGAACCCGATCCACTTCTTCTCGCCGTCGATGACGTAGCCCTCGACGCCGTCGCGGGTCTCGCGGCGGGCGGTGGTCTCCAGCGAGACGGAGTCCGAGCCGTGGGTGGGCTCGGTGAGCGCGAACGCGCCGAGGATCTCCCCGCGCGCCATGGGCTCGGCGTACCGCTCGATCTGCTCGGGCGAGCCGTGCATGACGATCGAGCGCAGGGCGAGCCCGCCCTGGACGCCGCAGATCGTCGCGACGGAGCCGTCGCCGCGGGACATCTCCATGCTGGCCAGCCCCTCGGCCATGAAGCTCACCGGCTCGTGGCCGGGGACGTCGACGCCGTCGCGCAGGAGGTCGAGCTCGCCCAGCTTCTTGACCAGGTCGAACGGGACCTCGGCACGCTCCCAGTAGCCGTCGATGACGGGCAGCACCTCGTCCTGGACGAAGGCCCGCACGGCGAGCTGGTGGGCGCGCACCTCGGGGGCGACGTCGGCGAAGGCGGCCGCGTAGTCGACGTCGGAGGGGGTGGCGACGTCGTAGTCGGGGGCGGTGACGCCGAGCAGGGCGGGGGCGGGGCGGTTCATGAGGTTCTCTCTCTGCAGCGCGTGGACGACGGCGCCGCTGCCCGAGGCTGGTGGGCAGCGGCGCCGGTCTTCTCTCATCATGCTCCCGCGACTCCGTATCAGTCAAGCGATACGGGGTATCACCCTGCCGAAGCCGTCCGCGCCCGCGCCCGGACGGACGTCCTCCCGCCGGACGCCCCGGTCTGCCACCATGTTCCCCGTGCCCGACGACGCGGACCCCCGCCCCACCCACCCGCCGGACCCCGCTCCCCCGGTGGCCACCGAGGCCGACCGCGGCGGCCGGCTCCTGGCGAGCCCCTGGCTGCTGACCCTCGCGTTCGTCGTCGTCCACGCCCGCCTCGTCCACGAAGCCATCACCTGGCAGAACACGATCTTCGGCGACGTCACCCTCTACGAGTGGTGGGCCCGCCACGGACAGAGCGTCGGCGAGTGGCCCGTCCTCGACTACGAGTGGGTGTACCCCGCGGGCGCCCTCGTGCCGGTGGTGCTGCCCGCGGTCTTCACCGACAGCGTCGTCGGCTACCAGATCCTGTGGACCGCGATGATCGTCGCGCTCGACGCCGTCGCCACGATCGTCCTCGTCCGGGCCACCCCGCGCGGCGCGCTCGGCGCGTGGTGGTGGCTCGTGTTCCTGCTCGCGCTCGGCCCCATCTTCCTCGGGCGGCTCGACGGCGTGGTCGCACCCCTGATCCTCGTCGCCCTCGTCCTCGCCCTGCGCCACCCGCGGGTCGCCACCGCCATCGCCACGGCCGGCGCCTGGATCAAGATCGCCCCGGGCGCCGTCGTCGTCGCGATCGCCGCGACCCGCCGCGACCTGCGCGACCTGCTGCGCGCCGTCGTCGTGCCCGGTGCGATCGTGTCCGTCGTCGTGGTCGGCCTCGCCCTCGCCGGCGGCGCCGGCACCCGCGCGCTCAGCGTGTTCGGCCAGCAGAGCGCCCGCACCCTGCAGGCCGAGTCCGTGGCCGGCACCTGGTTCTCGATGTCGCGGTGGTGGGACCCGAGCGTCACCATCGAGTACAACGACGAGATCTTCACCTACGAGTTCACCGGCGACTCCGCCCGTGCCGTCGCGGACGCCCTCGACTGGCTGCTCGTCCTGGCCGTGCTGGCGATCGCCGCCGTCACCTGGTGGTCCGCGCGCCGCCGACCGACCCAGCGCTACGAGCTCACGCTGCTGTCCGCCGCCGCGCTGCTGGTGGCGCTCATCGTGTTCAACAAGGTGGGCTCGCCGCAGTTCATCGCCTGGATCGGGCCCCCGGTGGCGGTCGCGCTCGCCGCCGTGCCCGCCGGGCGTCCCCTGCGCTGGTGGTGGCCGCCCGCCCTCGGCATGGTGCTCGTCGCGTACGGCACCTACCTGGTCTACCCGGTGGCGTACGGGCCGTTCCTCAACGGCGAGTCCTGGATGATCGTCGTCGAGGCGCTGCGCAACCTCGCCCTGGTGGCGCTGATGATCGGTGCCGTCGCCCGGATCGTGCGGGTCGGGCTCCTCGCCCCCGAGCGGCCGGTCGCCGAACCCGCGCCGTAGCGCCCGGTCCGCGCGCTTCGGGGCGAACGTTCGCCGTCTGTTCGGCCACTCGACCCCGACACGTCGCCGCACGCACCCCCGCCGGTCACTCCCCGGCACCACAGTGCAAGACGTGAGGGTAGCGATCGTCGCCGAGTCCTTCCTCCCGCAGGTGAACGGGGTCACCAACTCCGTGCTGCGGGTCCTCGACCATCTCCGCGGTACCGGGCACGAGGCACTCGTCCTGGCACCCGACTGCGACGACGGCGACGTCCCGCCGTTCGTCCACGGCGCCCCCGTGGTGGAAGTGCCGGCCGTCGGGCTGCCGGGCTACCCCGACGTGCGGGTCGTCGTCGGCCAGCGGGCGCGGATCGAGCGCACCCTCGCCGCGTTCGGGCCCGACGTCGTCCACCTCGCCTCGCCGTTCATGCTCGGCTACCGCGGCCTGCAGGCCGCCGAGGCGCTCGGGGTGCCGACCGTCGCGGTCTACCAGACCGAGGTCCCCGGCTACGCCGCCCGGTACGGGATGCGCCACCTCGAACCGTTGCTGTGGCGCCGCGTGCGCAACCTGCACCTGCGCGCCAGCGTGAACCTCGCCCCCTCGACCCCGACCATGGACCACCTGCGCGCCCGCGGCATCCCCCGGCTGCACCGCTGGGGTCGCGGCGTCGACACCGTGCAGTTCCACCCCGGCGCCCGCGACGAGGACTGGCGGCACGAGGTCGGGAACGGCCGCCCCCGGCTGGTCGGCTACGTGGGCCGCCTGGCCGCGGAGAAGCAGGTCGAGGACCTGCGCGCCCTGGCCGACCTGCCCGACGTCCGCCTCGTCGTCGTCGGCGACGGCCCCGAGCGTGCGCTGCTGCAGGAGCTGCTGCCCGGTGCGCACTTCACCGGGCTCCTGCGCGGCGCCGAGCTGGCGCGCGCGATGGCGAGCCTCGACGTGTTCGTCCACCCGGGCGAGCTGGAGACCTTCGGGCAGACCCTGCAGGAGGCCCTCGCCTCCGGGGTGCCCGTCGTCGCACCGGCCGCGGGCGGGCCCGTCGACGTCGTCGCGCACTCCCACACCGGCTGGCTCTACCCGCCCGGCGACCTCGCGGCCATGCGGTCCCACGTCGCCGACCTGCTGGGCGACGACCGCAAGCGCCGTGCGTTCGGGCAGGCGGCCCGCGAGCGCGCACTGGGTCGCACCTGGGCGAAGGTGTGCCACGAGCTCCTGGAGCACTACGAGGCGGTCCGACTGCCCGCGGGGGTCTGAGATGCGCATCGTGCACGTCGCCAACGCGTACGCGCCGCGGTCGGGCGGCATCCGCACCGCGATGCACGCCCTGGCCCACGAGTACCTGAGGAGCGGCCACGAGCCGGTCCTGGTGGTGCCCGGCCCGACGGCGCACGTGCACCACGCCGCCGGCGTGCGGGTGGTCCAGGTCCCGGCGCCCCGGGTGCCGGGCGCGCCCGGGTACCGGATGGTGGTGCGGCCGGCGGTGGTGCGCTCGGTGCTGGAGGCGCTGGCGCCGGACCGGCTCGAGGTGTCCGACCGTGCCTCCCTGACGGGGCTGGGTCTGTGGGCGCGTGACGCCGGCGTGCCGTCTCTGGTGATGCTGCACGAACGGCTCGACGGCGTCCTGGCGGCGTTCTGGCCCGGGGCGGGCAGCGGAGCCCGCCCGGCGGGCGCGGTCCGGGCGCTCACCCCGGTCGTGGCGGACGCCTGGAACGCCCGCACGCTCGGCCGGTTCGACCGGCTGGTGGCGACGACGGAGTTCGCGGCGGGCGAGGTGGAGCGCCTCGCGGCACGACGGCGTCCGGCAGGCCCGGGCGGGCAGGACGGCGCGCACGGCCTGCCGCCGCTGCACCGGGTGCCGCTCGGCGTCGACCTCGACCGCTTCACCCCGGACCGCTTCGAGGCGCCGCTGCGGCGGTGCCTCGCCCCGCGCGGGGAGACGGTGGTGCTGGTGGTCAGCCGGCTCTCGCGGGAGAAGCGGGTCGACCTGGCCGTCGACGCCGTGGGTCGCCTGGTGGCCGACGGCGTGGGGGTGCGTCTGGTCGTCGCGGGCAGCGGGCCGCAGCTGACGGCACTGCGCCGGCGAGCGCAGCGCCTGGGGATCGACCACCGGTTCTGCGGGTTCGTGCCGCAGCGCGACCGGGTGGCGGCACTGCTGGCGAGCGCCGACGTCGTCGTCGCCCCGGGGCCGATCGAGACGTTCGGGCTGGCCGCGCTGGAGGCGCTGGCGTCGGGGACGCCGGTGGTGTGCAGCGCCACGAGCGCGCTGCCGGAGGTCGTGGGCGCGGCAGGCGCGTGGGCGTCCCCCGAACCGGGACCGTTGGCGCTGGCCGTGCGCGAGGTGCTGGACAGGCCCGTGGCGGCACGGCGGGCGGCGGCGCGGGCACGGGCCGAGCTGTTCGGGTGGGCCGCGACGGGCGAGGCGATGCTCGCCCTGCACCACGCGACGAGCGCGGGACCGTCGGCCCGGACGGGCCCACCCCCGCGGGCGGACATGCGACCCGTGGCGCGGGTCGGCGACGGCGGTGCACGATGAGCGGCCCGACGATGGTCGCGCTCGGCGACTCCATCACCTCGGGGGTGGGGGACGCCGTCGGACCGGTCGCCCCGCACGGGCCCGGATGGGCCGCGCACCTGGCGACCCTCGTCGGGGCGGCGGCGTTCACCAACCTGGCCCGGGACGGGTCGCGAGCCCGGACGGTCGTCGAGGAGCAGCTCGACGACGCCCTCGCCCTGCGCGCGGACGTCGTCACGCTCGTCGTGGGCGGCAACGACGCGCTCCGCAGCGACTTCTGCCCCGCCGAGGTGGCGCGCCACCTGTCGCGCGCCGTCGGGGAGCTGCACGCCCGCGGTGCCGTCGTCGTCCTGGCGACGCTGCCGCCGATCGGTCTGTTCGAGCTCTTCCCGGGGCGGGTGCGGCGCGTCATGCGGGCAAGGATCGCCGCGGTGAACGCCGCGGTGCGGATGTGCGCGGCAGCGTGCGCGGCGGTGGACCGCACGGCCCTGTTCGACGTCGCGGGGTCGCTGCAGGGCATCGGTGCGGCGGCGTGGCACGTCGACCGGGTCCATCCGTCGGCGCTGGGGCACCGCTACCTCGCGGCCGGGGCGTACCACCGCCTGGCGGGCGGGGACCTGCACGGGCACGTCCACCGGCTGCCCGCGCCGCCGCCCGCGCCGTCGGTGGCCGCCCGGACCGGCTGGCTGGCGGTCGCCGGCGTGCCGTGGCTGATGAACCGGGGACGCGACTTCCTGCCGGGGCTGGTGCGCGCCGTCGTCGACGACCTGCGCCGCACCGCCCCCGCGCCGGCCCTGCTGCCCCCGGCCGACCTGCTGTCCACGGCCGACCTGTTGTCCACGTCGCCGCAGCGGGACGCCGCCGAGGCGTTCATCGCCGGGACATGACCGGTTCACCGGACGGGGGCCGGCCCGCTACCCGCCGTCCCTAGCGTGCGAGCGACGGGCGTCGCGGCCTGCGCGCGCCCCGGGACCACGGAGGACCTCCTTGTCACGCACCAGCCGAGCCGCGCTAGCGCTCACCGCCGCCGCAGCCCTGTCGCTGCCCCTCGCCCTGCCGGCCTCCGCGGCCGGGCTCGAGCCGGTCGAGCACCTGGCCGACGGCGCCGCCCTCACCCTGGACCCGCTGGGCACCTACTCCACGGGCGTGTTCGACGAGTCCGCGCAGGAGATCGTCGCCTACCACGCGCTGACCCGGCGCATGTTCACCGTCGACGCGCACGCGGCCCAGGTGCGCGCCCTGGACGTGCGGAACCCGACGAAGCCCACCGAGCTCTTCACGGTCCAGACCACGGGCGTGCAGGCCGCCGACGGCTCGACGGTCCCGGACGGCGCCGTCGCGAACTCCGTGGTGGTGCGCCCCGACGGGCTCGGCGTCGTCGCCGTGGAGTCCGACGTCAAGACCGATCGCGGCTGGCTGGTGTTCTTCGACGCGGCGGGCCGCGGTGCCGCGCTCGGTGCGGTGCGCGTCGGCGCCCTGCCGGACATGGTGACCGTCTCCCCCGACGGCCGCACCGCCGTCGTCGCGAACGAGGGCGAGCCCGCGGACGACTACAGCGTCGACCCCGAGGGGTCCGTCGCCGTCGTCGACCTGCCGTGGCTCAAGCGCAAGGCCGGCAGCATCCGGCAGAAGGACGTGAGCATCGCGGACTTCCACGCCTTCGAGGGCGACGCGCTGCCCGACGGCGTGCGCGTCTTCGGGCCGGACGTCGCGGACGCGTCGGGCTCGCTGGCCCACCGTGTCTCGCGCAACCTGGAGCCCGAGTACGTGACCGTCTCGAAGGACTCGCGCACCGCGTACGTGACGCTGCAGGAGGCGAACGCGATCGCCGTCGTCGACCTCCGGCGCGCGCGGGTGGAGGACGTCTGGTCGTTGGGGTCGAAGGACCACTCGGTCGCCGGGCAGGGCATCGACCCGAGCGACCGGGACGGCGCCGCGAACGTCCGCACCGTGCCCGTCAAGGGCCTGTACATGCCGGACACGATCGCGTCGTACTCCGTGCGCGGCACCGAGTACCTCGTCACCGCGAACGAGGGCGACGCCCGCGAGTGGGGCGACTACGTGGAGCCCGCCCGGGTGAAGGACCTCGGTGAGGACGGCCTCGCGCCCGTGTGCGAGGACTCCCCCGCCGCGACGCTGCTCGACGACGCCGGCCTCGGCCGCCTCAACGTCACCACCGCCTCCGGGCTGCGCGCCGACGGCTCCTGCTACGCCGAGCTGTACGCGATGGGCGGCCGCTCGTTCTCCATCTGGACCACGGACGGCGACCTCGTGTTCGACTCCGGGGAGACGCTGGAGCAGGTGACCGTCGAGGCGCTGGGCGAGGCGTTCAACACCAACCACTCGGAGACGAGCTTCGAGGGCCGCAGCGACGACAAGGGCCCCGAGCCGGAGGCGCTGACCATCGGCGAGGTGTCCGGGCGCACGTACGCGTTCGTCGGGCTGGAGCGCGCCGGCGGCGTCGTGACGTTCGACATCTCGCGCCCGCGTGAGACGTCGTTCGTGTCGTACGTGTCCAACCGCGACTACTCCGTGTCCGTCGAGGACGCGCTCGACGACGGTGCCGACGTCGGCGAGACGCTGGCCGCCGCGGGCGACCTCGGGCCCGAGGGCATCACGTTCGTGCCCTGGTACGCCTCCCCGACGTGGCGGCCGATGCTCGCCGTCGCCAACGAGGTGTCCGGCACCACGACGCTGTACGACGTCGAACGGCCGGGTCGCCGCTGACATCCGTGCGGAGAGCACCTCGGCCCTGGCAGGTCACGGACGCCTGGCCTCGACCAGGTGCCGCGTCGAGTGCGCGACGAACGGGCCCTCGGCGGCGATGAGGTCGTGCAGGTCTCGCAGCCGGTCCCGGTACGCCTCCACCGTGAAGCCCGGCACCCACCAGATCACCTTGCGCAGCAGGTAGACGACGGCGGCGACGTCGTGGATCTCGATGCGCAGGCGGGCGGTACGCAGGTCGACGATCTCCAGGCCCGCCACCCGGGCGGCGGCGGTCTCGTCGTCGGGGTGGCGGCCGCGGTGTGCCGCCGGCTGGGGGCCGAGGAAGAACTCGATGAGCTCGAACACGCTGCCCGGGCCGACGTGCTGGGCCAGGTAGGTGCCACCCGGGCGCAGGACGCGGGCGACCTCCTCCCACCAGATCGTCGCCGGGTGGCGGCTCGTCACCAGGTCGAAGGCGCCGTCCGCGAACGGTAGCGGCGGCTCGTCCGGGTCGGCGACCACGACGACGCCCCGCGGGTGCAGGCGTTGCGTCGCACGGGCGACGTGGGGCGGCCACGACTCGGTGGCCACCGCCGTCGGCGGGAACGTCGTCGCCTCGGCGAGGACCTCCCCACCCCCGGTCTGGAGGTCGAGCGACGCCTCCGCAGTGGCGAGGCGCTGCGCCATCAGGCGGGCGTAGCCCCACGGGGGCCGTTCCTCCGTCGCGCGGCCGTCCAGCCAGGAGAAGTCCCAGCCGGACACGTCCGCGGACGCGCCGGCGTCGAGGAGGGCGTCGAAGGTGTCGCTCACACGACCACTCTCCCAGGGCTGTCCAGGCGCGGACAGCTCATTGCCGATGCGCGACCGGGACGCGGTGGCTAGCGTCGAGGGCGACAGCAGGGACGACGAAGGGAGACATCGTGACGCTGCACGGCAAGGTCGCGCTGGTCACCGGCACGGGTTCGGGGATCGGACGGGCGACGGCGGTACGCCTCGCGCAGGACGGCGCCACGATCGTCGCGCTGGGGCACCGGCAGGAGAGCGCGGAGGACGTCGCCGCGGAGATCCGGCGCGACGGCGGCACGGTGCTGCCCGTGGCCGCGGACGTCGGGGACGCGGACGCGATGCGCGCGGTGGCGGCCCGCGTGGAGGACGAGCTGGGCCGGCTCGACGTCGTCGTCGCGAACGCCGGGGTCAACGGCGTCTGGGCGCCGCTGGAGGAGCTGGAGCCTGAAGAGTGGTCGAGCACCATCACCACCAACCTCACGGGGACGTTCCTGACCGTGCGGTACGCGCTGCCGCTGCTGCTGCGCCAGGGGGGTGCCGTCGTCGTCGTGGCGTCCATCAACGGCACGCGCACGTTCAGCAACTCCGGGGCGTCCGCGTACGCGACGAGCAAGGCGGGTCAGGTCGCGTTCGCGCGCATGGCCGCCGTGGAGCTCGGGCCGCGCGGGGTGCGGGTCAACGCCGTCTGCCCGGGCGCGATCGAGACCGAGATCGACGACAACACCGAGCAGCGCAACACCGACGGGCTGGGGGTGCGGGCCGACTTCCCCGACGGGCAGATTCCCCTCACGGGACGCGAGCCGGGGGCCGCGTCGCAGGTCGCCGACACCATCGCCTACCTCGTCTCGGACGCTGCGAGCCACGTGACCGGCACCGAGGTGTTCGTGGACGGCGGCCAGTCGCTCATCGCCTGAGCCGCCCGGCCGACGCGACGGACCGGGGCCGGCGCCCTACCCTCGGGTGATGCTTGCCATGCGACGCCCCCTGCTGACCGTGCTCGCCGTGGCGACGGCGGCCCTCGCCCTCACGTCCTGCTCCGACGACGACGGCGTCGCGTGCGTCGACGGCGTGGTCGAGCTCGGGACGGGCCTCGACCTCGAGCTCGGCGACGACTGCGCCCTCGTCCGCATCAGCGGGACCGACACCACCGTGGACGTCACGGGTGTCGACGTCGAGCAGGTCGAGATCAACGGCGACCGCAACCACGTCGTGGCCGACGCCGTGCCGGAGGCCGTGCGGATCTCCGGTCAGGAGAACACGATCGAGGGCGTGCAGCTCGGGACCGTGGAGATCCACGGCGACCGCAACGTCGTGTCGGTGGAGGACGACGTCACGGCGGTCGCCGTGCACGGCAACGACAACGAGGTCGGGGCGGAGACCGTCGGCGACGTGACCGACGGCGGCGACCGCAACACCTTCGCCGAGAGCTCCTGACCCGTTCAGCCTCTAGGAGACCAGGGCGGACTCGACGAGCATGGCGACCTGGAGCAGGACCATGGCCGTCAGGGCGACCTGGACAGGATCCCGTCGACGTCGCAGGAACCGCACGGCCTCGACGGCCACGGCCCCCACGGCGAGCGCCATCGTGGCTGCGCTCACCCAGACGGGCACGGTGGCGACCCCGTCGAGGCGCGGACCGAGGTTCTCCAGCCAGTGGCCGGCGAACAGCCACGCGACACCGACCTGGACCAGACCGAGGAAGATCAGCATGATCCCGCGGAACGCGCCAGGCGCCGGCGTGCCGGGCTTGTCGGCGGTCGCAGCGCTCGACTCACCGGGGTGCGCGTCCATGCGGCCTCCTTCGGTGCGGGTGCGCTCACCGTAGCGTCCGACGCCGGGGCATGTTCTGCGATGAGGCGGGCACAGATCAGGACATTCCGACTGTCGACGTGGAACTCTGTGGTCACCGACGGGACAGGAGATCGAGAATGAGCTCGACGCAGGAACGCTGGGCCACGGTGGCGACGTGTGCCGTCATAGTCGCCGTGATGGCGGCGACGTGGTTGATGTGCGAGGGCACTCTCGGCTGGCGTGACACCTTCCGGCTCGAGGACCTGGCGGCAGCGCGCGGCCAGGACGACGACTTCGAGGCGTACCGGCCCGGCGGCGTCTTCGAGTCCGCGACGGCGTGGGCCGCTGCGGTCGCAGGCCTGGTCGCCGTCGTCCTCGCCGTCGTCGCCGGCGTCCGGTCGGGGCGTTGGCGCCCGCTCCTCGCGAGCGCCCTGGCCGTCTGCTGCGTGATGGTGGTGCTCGTCGGGACGGTGCTGCCCTTCGGCCTCTTCGCCCTGCTCTTCGCCGCGCTCCCCCTCACGCTCGCCGTGCGCAGCCTGTCGGGCGGCAGGTCCGTGCCGCACGACGTCGACGTCACGAGCCCGATAGCGTCGGACCGGTGACCGCGAACCAGAGTGCCCCGACGCCGCTGCGCGCGCGTTGGGTCAACTCGGCGCGGACGACGATGGGACGCGCGCTGAGGTCGTCTGGCGGAACCTCACCTTCGCCATGCCGGTCTTCGTCGTCTACTCCCTGCTGATCTGGGCGCTGCTCCCGATGCTCGCGACCCTCGCAGTCGTGGGTCTCGTCGCGGTCTTCACGAACGTCGAGCTGCCCCTGTGGGCGGCCGGGGCCGTCGCAGGGCTGGCGACGGCGGCCTGGGTGTCGTGGGGCGTCGGCTACCCGGACGACGGCATCACCGACGGACTGATCCTCGGTGCCGGCGTCGTCGGTGCGACCCTGGTGCTCGGGAACAGCTGGCGCCGGGGCGTTCGGCTGCTGGCCGCGACGGGGGTCGCCGCCGCCGCCGCGCTCGTGGCGTTCGCCGTGTTGTTCGCCCTCCACTGAGCGGGGGCGGAACGCCTGCCGACACTTCCCTGCCGCCCGGGCCGCTCGTCGAATGTCAACATACAGCGACAGGTGACCCATGTCGCCGCACGTTGACACGGCAGCGGTGTCGCCGTACGTTGACAACATGGATTCCCCGTCCTTGCTCAACGCGAGGTCGCTGTCTCGGCTGGGTGCAGCGGTCCGCCGCCTGCGCCACGATCGAGGCCTGACCCAGGCCGAGCTCGCGCGGGCTGCCGGGGTGTCCCGGCAGTGGCTCGTGGGGCTCGAGAGCGGCCGAACCCCCGGTCTGGAGATGTCGCTCCTCCTGCGCGTGCTCGACCAGCTCGACGCGAGCCTCACCATCCGCGACGACCACGAGAGCGCCTGAGATGGCCGGCGCGAACCACCTCGCCGTCCTGCTCGAAGGCCGCCACGTCGCGAACCTCCGACGCACCAGGTCGGGCAGGCTTCGCCTCGACTATCTCGACGAGGCGCGCGAACCCAGCGCCACTCCCCTCTCACTCTCCCTGCCCACCAGCGAACCCACGCACCGCGGAGACGCCGTCGAACGTTTCGTGCGCGGCCTCATACCCGATCACCCCGGAGCGCTTCGCGCGATCGCGCGCCGTCACGGCGTCGACGCGGACGACGTGCTCCAGGTGCTCTCCGCGATCGGCAAGGACTGTGCCGGCGCGGTGCAGTTCTGCCCCGAGGACGAGATCGACGAGACCATCGAGCGCGCCGGAACCCTGGAGGAGTGCACGACCATCGACATCGAGATGCGCCTCGCCGAGATGGACACCGACGAGAACACGGCATGGACCATGGCAGGCGAGCACTGGTCTCTCGGCGGGACGCAGCAGAAAATCGCGCTGCCACGGGAACCTGACGGGTGGTACGTCGCCCAAGGCGCCGCGGCCACCACCCACATCATCAAGCCGGGGATTCGCCGGATGGCGGCGCAGGCGCTGCTCGAGCACGTCTCGATGCGCGCCGCTCGGCTGCTCGGCGTCGACGTCGCGGACACGGAGTTCACGTCCTTCAAGAGCGAGGATGCCATCGTCGTCACCCGCTTCGACCGACGACGGCGAACGGACGGCACGGTGGAGAGGCTCCACCAGGAGGACCTGTGCCAGGCCCTCGGCAACGTTGAGAAGTACGAGGAGTTCGGCGGGCCCTCGCCGATCGAGATCGTGGCCCTTCTGCGCGACGCCGCGGCAACGGCGGCCACAGCTCGACGCAACGTCGACCGATTCGTGGACGGGCTCGTCTTCAACACGGTCGTCGCGGCGCCTGACGCGCATGCCCGCAACTACGCCGTCTTGCTGAAAGGCGACGACGTCCGACTCGCGCCGCTCTACGACGTCGCATCCGGGCTCGCGTACGAGATGCGGCCAGGATCGCGCCGGGCTCTCTCGATGAGCGTCGGCGGCACGTTCGACGCCGACTCGATCACTGCTGGCCACTGGGCGGAGTTCGCGGAGTCCGCCCGGCTGGACACCGAAGAGTTGCTCGAACGAGTCCACACGATGCGCCAGGGTGCACCTGGCGCGTTCGCCACCGCCCTGGACGAGATCGACGACGTCGACGGCCACGCGGCAGCACTGCGTGCACGACTACTGCCTGCACTCGAAGCCCGCATGTCCTGACGCGCGATTGCCGAAGACGTCCGCTGCCCGCTTCCGGCGAGTATGTCGATGATACGGAGCCCGGACGGCGTGCACCGACGCGCAGATGACGAAGGACCCCACAGCCGCATGATTCTGCGGGTGGGGCCCTTCGGGTGGCGGTAGCGGTGGGCTTGAGAACAGCGGGTTGGCTGGCACTGCTCGGCTGGGTGCTTCTGGCATCTGACCTGGTTTTTCGCAGTGCTGACCCTTGGACGATCTTGCACCCGTGGGGACGGATGCGGCGACGAAAGCGGAGGCATTCCGGAGACCTTTCGGCCCCCCTCCGGGCGGGGACACTCCGAGGCGCCGTACCGATAGCGGAGCAGCAGAGGCCGGCGGAGGTCCGGGTCAAGGGTGGCCGCAGGCCATCGCGCAGCGACGCCGCAGGCGCCCTTGACGCGGGCCGGAGCCGGCCGGATGCTCGGCGATCGGTGCGGGGCCGGAACGTACGTCGGCGCCGCTTCCGCTGCCATCGCCGGTCATTCGCGTTAGCAGCTTCGCTAGCATCGCCACCATGGGAACTTGGAACACCGGACCCTTTGACAATGACACTGCCTTGGACCTCCTTGATGAGATCGCTTCGCCGGAGTTCGCCTTCGACGACCTTCAGTGGGCGTTCGACGATCCGGAGTACCTTGGCGTCGTTGGCGGCGTGTTCGCGATCGCCCTCGGGGCACTCGTCCGGGCAGTTCGTGGTGAGCCAGGCACAGAGGTTCCGGAGGGGTTCAACCTCGCGAGCTTCGCAAGCCACGTCACTGCGGAACGAGTCGCATGGACCCGCGCTCAGATTGATCGTGCGTTGGCCGGAAGCAAGGAGTCTGAGCTATACGAACTTTGGGAGGAAACGCCGAGCCTTGACGAGTGGCTCCTCGCCTCACGTGCGGCGATCCCCTCTGACACGGGCGAGGCGCGCTGACGTCATTCGGCCGCCGCGTCGGCGTTCGGTGCGGGACCGGTCATCGAGCCACGATGCGCCACGGCGTCCTACGATCTCACCATGCCGGACGACGACCATCCGCACATCGGGCGTCATGCGCGCCGACGCGGCGATCCTAACCCTGGCACCTGGCGAAGCCGCCTCAAGGCCGTCGTCCATACGGACCTCCGCAAACTCCGCGCGCTCCCCAACGACGTCCGCGAAGTCGCACACACCCTGTCCGACGCGCCCTGGCGACCTGCGTAGGCTCTGGCGCCGGCGTCGCGGAGGCCCGCAGGACGGGGCGTAGGTGTGGGAGTGCATCGACGTAGCGTCGGCAGGGCTGACACGAGGACCATCGAGGGCGGGCTCCAGAACATCGGGCCCGCCCTCCGTCACGCGCCGGGACAGTCGTTCGGGTGGGGTGCGCGCAGCGAGCTTGCGAGCGGAGCGCGGGGCCCCGACCGAACGACTGCTCTACGCGCGGCGGAGCCGCGCGCTTGAGTCAGTAAGGAAACTCCTCACACGGCCAGCGGTCGCGGACACGCCGGGCATCGCGCCAAAGTGGGTGAACTTCCGAGTAAAACCTACATTCGAGTCGCTGCACGAGTAACCTCCCAGGAGGTTCGCAGCCGGTCCCCGCGATACGGAGGTCAAGTGACTCCCCCCACCCCATCGGATAATGGCCCCGACTTTGAAACGCGGGCGATCGCACTTGCGCGCGCTCGACATGACCCACTCGGTCATCAAGGTGCAATCATGTTCGAAGGCGCGGAGCACGACGGCGCATTCGTTGACGGGACTTCAATCAGCGTCTACGAGTTTACGACCCTAAGATCAAAGGCGAAAGCCGAAAAAGACGTTCGAAAAATCGCACGTCTGGTGAAGCACCTAGAATCACAGCCCGACAACCGATTCAAGAGCGCCACAGGGTACTTCGTCACGAGAGATGAGCCCACCGCGGAACAACGCTCCGTGGCCGTCAACATCTCCAAACAATCAGGCGTCACGATTCGCGCACTCAGTTTTATTGTACTTCAGAAGCTACTGGTTGATATCGAATCATACATCCGTCTCCGCCAAAATGCACCCTTCGGTAGCGCCTCCACACATCTTGCCGACAGCGAGTATCCGAACACGTCTTCCACGGACTACGTCGAGCCCGAATTTCAAGGTGGCGTCAATGAGATTCTGCGTCTAAACGATCTGGTCGACCTAATCGAATCCTCGTCACGAGTGGCGGTTACAGGGGATTACGGAATCGGTAAGAGCGCGGCCTTTCGCGAGTTATTCTTTCGACTTCGGAAGCGGTACTTCCGCGCGCCGGACGAGCGCTGCTTCCCGGTACACATCAATCTGCGCGACTGCATCGGCCTCAAAACTCCGAACGAGATCCTGCGGCGACACGCAGAAGAGATCGGCTTCGAAGGTGCCTCTGGGCTAGTTTCGGCGTGGCGAGCAGGCCGTGTGCACCTCCTGCTGGATGGATTCGACGAACTGGTCCCCACCCGATGGGTTGGTTCGGTGAAGAACCTCAGACAGGTGCGCTGGAACGCTCTCGCCGCCGCAAGAAAACTGATCGAGCAGACTCCGCTGGAAGCTGGCGTCGCGGTTTCAGGGAGAAATCAGTACTTTGGAGATCACGAAGAGCTCTCCAAGTGCCTCGCCATTGACGAGAATCAAATCTTTCGGCTTGCGGACTTTGATGATGCTCGGGCTCGTCAATTGGCTCAGGGCGTCCAACTTCCTGAATGGCTTCCGACACGCCCCCTCGCGATCGCATTTTTCCGCGAGTCCACCCGCTCCGAGAGCGCAGTATCAGGAATTCCGCAATCTCGCGGAGCTGTGACTGGCTGGCGCGATCTCATTCGGATGGTCGCGACTCGTGAGGCGCAACGAGTTGACTCGATTGACGAGAGCACGTTTGTTGAACTGCTCGCCAGAATCGCCGTCTATGGGCGCATAGAGTCCGGCGGCGAACGGATCTCCATATCGAACATGAGCCGGGCGTTCGTCGAAGTTTGCGGGTACGAGCCGGAAGAGGAGGGAATCCAGGCACTTCTCCGACTGCCTGGTCTTGCCGCCCCACCGACTTACAATGGCACCGAAGACGTCCGCTTCTTCGTCGACAGAGATCTCGCGGACGCGGCGTTCGGGCTGGGAATGGCAGATTACGCGCAGGCTCCGTACTCCGATCACCCACTCGGTGAGGATGCCGGTTGGCCCACAATTAGCGGAACGCTGGTCTGGGAAACTTGCTCAGATGAGCTGACCGCAAAGGGGTTCTCGCCGGCAATCGTCACGGGCGCCATAAAGCAACGGATGGATGGCGGGAAGTACGATGCGGTCCTAGCCGATCTGATCGGCATTGCGGACGCGATGGGCATGACCGCACCTAAGGCGCCTTCGAGTGTCACTGGCGTTATTGCCGAGCGAATTAGCGTAAGCGAAGAAGCATCGACGTTGGCGGGTACGACGTGGACTAGTTGCGTGATCGAGACTCTTGACGTTGCCGATCATGGGGGCGTCGGCGACTTTCCGCATTTGGTCGACACACTTATCGGAAGCATCGAAGGCTGGGCGCAGATCCCGCCAGCACTGGCCAGTCATTTTTCTAACTGCGAGATTGGAGCATTCTCGCCGGGTGGTTCGAATGTCTCGGAGATTAAGGCTCTAGAATTGACCGGGGTGCAACGTGTCGCACTGACGGTCCTCCGAAAGGTCTTTATGCAGGCTGGTAGTGCTCGGAAGTTCTCCGCACTGCGCCGAGGATTGCCCCCGGAGCTTCGCGACCTCGTACCAGCCGCTGTCGACGTCCTAGTATCGCGAAGCTTCGTCGAAATTGTCGACGGAAAGGCGGAGAAGCTGGTGCATGGCGTGAGAAGTGCCCGCTCGCAAGCAATGGCTCTTCTCAATGCTCCTGCAGGAATTCGCGAGATCGTACCAGACTGATGCGCTACAAGAAGCTGCTTCCGGCGTCGATTGCAGTCCCGGAAGGCGGGTATCACCTAAGGCGGGCGGCGGCAATAGCTTTGTCGTCGTGCCGCTTCGCGCGGGGAAATTCTTTGCTGCCTGGGTCCTCGATTGACTCCCAGCGGTAGAGATTATTGAGGAGCCGCTCGAGTTCGATGCTGCTCTTGGCTGCAATACCGGCCCAGTTGTCGAGGCCGAGCTTTTGCGCAAGCCGATGGGCGCCATCAGTAGCGAGGACTAACCAGGGCGTGGTCTCGAGGCCGACCTGCACCATGATTGCGCGTTGCGCCGCGGCAGGATCGGCTTCAGCGATCCAGTAGCCACCATCGACCTTTCGATGTCTAGCCTGCTCGGTCTGTAGGGTCGCGAGGATCTTGGTGTGCGTCTCATCGTACCCGTACCCGTTCGCAAGACGTGCCTGGTACGCCGCTCGTTGTTGCTGAGCGATGTGGGCGATTCGGTCGTCGACGTAGATGCCGTTCGGCGTGGCGATCTGGGTGTCGCCCAGAACCAGGAGGTCGACGGCTTCGCCGTCCTGCCGAACTATGGCGACCGTGCTCGATGGCGATGATCCCGGGCAGAGGTCGAGTTGCGAAGCGGTGGCCGCGATCGCCTGTGCCAGCAGGTCGGTAAGGGGGATCCCGGGCTCAGCCGACAGTCCTTCAATGAGGAACTTTCCGAGGGTGTCGACGTAGGTGGTCGGCGAGACGTCGACCGGCACGAAGGCCGATGCCCGGCACCAAGGTCACGCCGCACGACTTCCGCCGCACCGTCGCTACCCAGGTCGCCAACTCCACCACCATCGCCAACGCGACCGCGCTGCTCGGTCACGCCGACGAGGGCACCACCGTGCGGCACTACGTCAAGCGGACCCACGTCGCCCCGGACCTGCGAACGGTGATCGACCAGCTCATCACCCAGGCGTCGACGTCGGAGATCGGGAACAGCCGAGAGGTCGGTGATCCCGGTGACGACTAGAGAATCAAGACGACGGCTGGATCGGGCTCGCCAGCTCGTTGAGGCTCACCATGAACTTCTTCAGGGTGCGCCGCTTGAGCCGACCCGAGAGCGACTCGTCGAACCAGTGGAGCCAGATCGCGTCGACCTGCTCCACCGTGATCGATCCGTCGTCGACGAGGTGCCGGGCGATGGGTTCGGCTTCGAGCTCGTACTCGTCGAGCGGAGCGCCGTCCGGGAGGCCGGGCTCCAGACCGTAGGGGTCGACGTCGTTCAGCAGGGCGAGTACGCCCGACACCGTGCTCTTCCACAGACTGCTTCCCTCGTTCACTCCGCCATGATGACGCAGCGCGGGAGCCAAAGTGGTGAGTTTCCGGTGACCTGGGAACGACGAAGGGCCCCACATCCGCATGATTCTGCGGGTGGGGCCCTTCGGGTGGCGGTAGCGGTGGGATTTGAACCCACGGTGGACTTGCACCCACACACGCTTTCGAGGCGTGCTCCTTAGGCCGCTCGGACACGCTACCTCCGCCGGACGGACCGGCCCGACGATGCTACCGGACCAGCAGCCCTACGACGAAATCCGCGGGGACCGAGGTGTCCCACGTCTCTTCGTCGTCGTGCTGCCGGACCGGCGCATCGGCGACCTCAGGCGCAGGGCGTCCCGGCGTCCCAGGCGTTCCACGTCTCCGCGCCGGGCACGGATCCTCGGGTCCACCACATGGCGGTGTGGTTGACGCCGCCCTTGGAGACGACGTCACCGGAGGTGTAGGCAGTTCCGGCGTCGAACGCCGCACCGCACTCCTCCACGGCGGCGGGGTGGTCGCCGTGGGTTCCGACGACGGCCCACGGGCCGTGCGGGGAGGTGCCGGGCTCTTGGTTGCGGGTCCACCACTTCGCGGAGTACTCGGTCCCGTTGTGGGAGACGACGTCACCGGTGGTGTAGACGCCGGTGGCGTACCAGGGCGCTGCGCCGCCGTCGGCGACGAGCGGTCCGGGTGCGGCCGCGCGGAACGTGTCGGCGAGGGTGCCGCCGAGCTCGTTGCGGTAGTCGCCGGCGATGTCCCAGAAGTAGGCGCCGCCGTACCCGTTCTCGGCGATCCAGTCGGCCTTGGCGGCCACGGACCGGGGGGTGTCGAGGCTCCACCACTGGTCGCCGTCGTAGCGGTAGGCGGCCACGGCCTCTCCGTCGTAGTACTCCGTGCCGAGGGTGCGCAGCTCAGAGTAGTTCTTCACGCCGACGGCGGCACCTGCGGCGGCGCCGGGCGTCGGGTCGTCGATGCCGGACCAGCCCTGGCCGTAGGCGGCGAGCCCGAGGACGATCTGGTCGTCGTCGTACCCGGCGGCGCGGTAGGCGCCGAGCAGGCCGTCGGCGGCGAGCCCCCAGTTGGCGCTGGGGTTGTCCGGCCAGGCGTAGGGGTGCAGGTTGCCCTGGTGGCCGGTGCGGTCCGCGACCCAGGTGCCGTGGTAGTCGTAGCCCTGGATGTTGAGGAAGTCGACGACCTCGGCCAGGCGCGGGTCGACCCAGCCGCCGTTGGTGCGCGGCGACCAGCCGGCGGGGGCGAACCCGGTGAGCAGGTAGTCCTCGCCGGTGGCGGCGGAGCGCTCGTCGAGCTCGGCGCGGAACAGCTCCATGAGCGACAGGAAGTTCTCCTTGTCGACGTCGGGGTTCGGGGAGGCGTGCTCGCCGGAGGCGGCGGGCCACTCCCAGTCGATGTCGAAGCCGTCGAAGATGCCCGCGGCGACGCCCTCGCCGCCCTGTGCGCCGTAGACCGGCAGGTCGCCGTCGAGGTAGACGTCCAGGCAGGAGTCGACGAGACGTTGGCGGGACTCGGCGGTGAGCGCCGCCTCGGAGAAGTTGTCCGACCAGGTCCAGCCGCCCAGCGAGACGGTGATCTGCAGGTCGGGGTACAGCTCCTTGAGCTTGCGGAGCTGGTTGAAGTTGCCGGCGAGCGGCTGGTCGGCGGTGTCGGCCACGCCGTCGACGGCGTCGCTCGCCCCGACGAGGCGCAGGTAGTCGTTCTCGGGGTCGCCCTCGGGGGTGCCGGGGTCGATCCCGTCGTCGGGCACGACGTCGTCGCTGGCGTCGCACACGAGGTCGCTCGTGACGTTGCCGAAGGCGTAGGTGAGGTGGGTGAGGTCGGCGACGGCGCCGGTCTTGACGAGGTCGGCGACCTCGTAGTCGTGGCTGTCGCCCACTCCCCAGCCGGGGAAGTAGCCGAGGGTGCGGAACCCGTTGACGCCGTCGGCGTCGTGGGTGGAGCCGGCGTCGGGGGCGGTCGGTGCGGCCGCGGCGGCGGCCGCGGTGCCGACGACGAGCGTGGTGGCGGTGGCGAGGGCGAGCGCGGTGCGGTGGCCCGGGGTCGAACGGTGTCTCATCGGTGAGCCTCACTGGCAGACAGAGTTTGTTCGGACTCCTGCAATTTAGTCGGCGGGCGCACGGTGTGACCAGGGACACACCGCGGTCGTCACCTATTCGTTACCTACCCTCACAGACCGGCGCTGGCATGGGCCTCCCAGCGTTCCCAGGAAAGCCGCAGGTCCAGCCCAGTTCCGCCGAAGTCTGGTCGTGTTCACTCGGTGTTCATCAGCCCGTACGCCCCCGTCGCGGCCCACCCGCACACGACATCCGGAGAAGCCCCATGTCGCCCTACCTGCTCTACGCGATCGACGCGGTCGCCGTCACGATCCTCACGTTCGCCCTCTACTTCCCCCGGCACCGGCGCCGCGACCTCGTCGTCGCCTACCTGGGCGTGAACGTCGGCGTGCTCGCCGTCGCGACCGTGCTCGCACAGAGCAGCGTCGGCGCCGGCCTCGGCCTCGGCCTGTTCGGCGTGCTGTCCATCATCCGGCTCCGCTCCACCGAGCTCTCCCAGCACGAGGTCGCCTACTACTTCGCAGCTCTCGCGCTCGGCCTCCTCGGCGGGCTCGGCTCGTCGGTCGGCTGGCTCGCCGTCGCCGGCATGGCCCTGATCGTCCTGGTCATGGCGCTCGCCGACAGCCCCCGGCTGTTCGCCGGGCACCGCACCCAGCGCGTCGTCCTCGACCGGGCCGTCACCGACCACGGCGTCCTCGTCGCCGAGCTCGAGCACCTGCTCGGCGCCCACGTGCACAGCGTGTCCGTCGAACGCCTCGACCTCGCCAACGACACCACCGCCGTCGAGGTGCGCTACCGCACCACCTCCACCCGCGGACGCGCACAGGCCCGCCCCATCGAGGACGACGTCTCGGCGCGCAGCGGCGACCTGGCGGTGACCCGATGACCATCCCGCCGACCGCCACCCAGCCCTGCCCCACCTCCACCGACGTCGTCACCCACGCCCTCGCGGACAGCACGCCCGTCTCCCTCACCGAGCTCGACGCGACCGCCGCGCTCCAGACCCGCGTGGACCGCAAGTACGTCCTCACCCCCGGCGAGGTCGCCGACCTGCTCGCCGGCATCGGGCCCGGCGTGCGCGTCCTGCAGATCGACGGCAGCCGCACCTTCACCTACGCCTCCACCTACTACGACACCGCCGACCTCGTGACGTTCCACCAGGCCGCCCGCCGTCGTCGTCGCCGCTACAAGGTGCGGATGCGCACCTACGTCGACACCGGCGGCACCTTCCTCGAGGTCAAGACGCGCGCCGCCCGCGGCGTCACCGTCAAGGAACGCGTGCCCACGGCGGACGCCGGCCCGCAGCTCGCACCGCAGGCCGCCCGGTTCGTCGACGACCGACTCGCCGCCGCCCGCATCGCCGCACCGCCGTCGTCGCACCTGGCACCCGTGCTCTCCTCGCACTACCGCCGCACCACCCTGCTGACGCACGACGCCCGCGTCACCCTCGACACCGACCTCACCTGGCGGCTCGCCCCCGGGCCCGACGGCGTCGCCCGCTGGGCCGACGTCGGCGGCCTCGTCGTCGTCGAGACCAAGGCGGGCACCGCGCCGTCGTCCGTGGACCGCCTCCTGTGGCGGGCCGGGCACCGACCCGACCGCATCTCCAAGTACGCCACCGGGCTCGCCGTGCTCCGGCCCGAGCTGCCCGACCATCCCTGGCGACGCCTGCGCCGCGAGCGCCTGGCCGCCTGACCCGTACGCCCCCGACCCCGAAGGGATCACCCATGAACCCGCAGCACCTGCCCCGCTGGGCACGCACCCCCTGGACCAAGGCGGTGGCCGTCGCGGCCGCCGGCGTCCTCACCGTGGGCGCCGTCGCGGCGTGCTCCACCGACGACGCGACCGCCACCGAAGCATCCTCGACGACCACCAGCGAGGTGTCGGCGACGTCGTCCGCGGGGATGACGGCCGCCGAGGTCCTCGCCGAGAACCTCGACGCCGGCGAGACCGTCGCGCTCGCCGACGGCACGTGGGACGAGGCCGACGAGATCGCCGTCGACCTCGACTCGCCGTCCGCCGCCGACGGTGTCGAGGTGGACGGCGACACCGTCACCATCACCGCACCGGGCACGTACCGGCTCTCCGGGACGCTCGCCGGGCAGGTCGTCGTGGAGTCCCCGGACGACGGCGTGGTGCGGCTCGTGCTCGACGGTGCGGACATCACGTCCTCCACCGGTGCCGCGATCGACGTCCAGGACGCCGACCAGGTGTCCGTGGTGCTCGCCGACGGTTCCACGAACCGCCTGGAGGACGCCGAGGAGTACACCGAGACGGACGAGGACAACGCCGCCAACGCCGCGCTGTACTCGACCGCGGACATGGCGATCTCGGGCGAGGGTTCGCTCGAGGTGGTCGGCAACGCGAACGACGGCATCACCGGCAAGGACGGGCTCGCCATCACCAGCGGCACCGTGGACGTCACGGCGGTCGACGACGGCATCCGCGGCAAGGACTACCTCGTGGTGGACGGCGGCACGATCGACGTGACCGCCGGCGGCGACGCCCTGAAGGCGGACAACGACTCCGACGCCACCGCCGGGTACATCGCCCTGCTCGACGGCGACGTGACCCTCGCCGCGGGATCCGACGGCGCGCAGGCGTTCACGGACATCGCGGTGGCGGGCGGCAACGTCACGGTCACCGAGTCCGAGGAGGGCCTGGAGGCCGCGGTGGTCGCGATCTCCGACGGCGTCGTGGACATCACCGCCTCCGACGACGGCATCAACGCCACCGTCAAGGACGCGGAGGACGACACGGCCACGGACGAGACGACCGACGAGTCGACCGACGAGACGACCGACGGTTCCGTGGCCGACGACGGCACGGTGCCCGAGGACTCGGCGGCGGCCCCGGCCGCACCGGAGGCTGACGGCACCACCGGTACCACCGGTACCGAGGACGACGCCACGGGCGACGTGCCCGGTGCCGTGCCCGGCGACACGGGCGACACGGCCGACGGGAACGCCATGGGCGCCCGCCCCGGCCCGGGCGGCGGCGAGGAGCCGGCGCAGGAGGGCGCCTCGCTGACCGTCACCGGCGGCACGGTGAACATCGACGCCGGCTTCGACGGGCTCGACTCCAACGGTGTCACCGAGATCAGCGGCGGCGACCTCGTCGTGGAGTCGGCGCCGGGCGTCGGCGGTGACGGCGCGCTGGACGCCAGCGGCACCACGACCGTCACGGGCGGCACCATCGTGACCGTCGGCAACGCCAACACCGGCACGCTCGAGAGCACCAACGGGTGGATCTCGGTCGAGACGTCGGTCGCGGCCGGCAGCACGGTCGAGGTGACGGACGCCGACGGCACGGTCGTGGCCACGGCCGAGCTCAGCACGGACGCGACGACCGTCTCCGCGACCGCCGAGGGGATCACCAGCGGTGAGACCTACGGCGTCTCGGTCGACGGCGAGCAGGTCGCCGAGGCGACCGCCGTCGAGACGTTGACGGGCAGCGGACCCGGCGCCGGTGGCGCCGGGGGCCCCGGTGGCGGCGTCCCGCCGGAGGACGGCCAGATGCCTGGTGGCGGGGTCCCGCCCGAGGACGGCCAGGTGCCGCAGGACGGCCAGGTGCCGGGCAGCGCGACCGACGGCACGACGTCGGGCACGACGTCCGGCACCGCCTGAGCGAGGCTGGACGACGCACGGCCCGAGGGCCGGGAAGCACCGTGGGGTGCTTCCCGGCCCTCGGGCCGTGCGTGCCGGCGTCAGCGGCAGAGCTCCACGGCGGACCAGGACCCCCAGACGCTCGCACCCGGCTCCTGCCCACGGGTCCACCACATCGCCCGGTGGTTGACGCCGTCGAACGACACGACCTCACCCCCGGTGTAGGTGGTCCCCGCGTCCCAGGCGGCGGCGCACTCGGCGACCGCGGGGGCGGCGTCGGCCGGGCCGACCTCCGCCCACGGACCGAAGCCGAGGAACGTGCCCGGCTCCTGGTTGCGGGTCCACCAGCGGGCCTCGTAGACGACGCCGTCGTGCTGCACCACGTCACCGCGGACGTACACGGTGGAGGCGAACCACTGGTCCGGGCCCGGCTCGGCGTCCGAGACCTCGGGCAGCAGGTCGATGACGGTCGGCTCCTCGACCGGGGCGAACCGTGCCCCGGCGTCGGCGGGCGCGGCCTCGGTGAGCTCGAACAGGCCGTGCATGTCGATCGAGCCGTCGGCCGCGATCTCCGGCGTCACGGCGTCGACGTCGGTCGACACGAACCACGACGCGTCCACCGTCGTCGCGCCACCGAGGTTCCAGTGGTTCGACGGGTCGGTGAGCAGCGACGTGTCCGCCTGCTTCAGGGCGAGCAGGTCGACGGTCGGGTTCTGCCACGAGACGGCGCCGGTGGCCTCGTACGCGGTCGAGGCCGCGTTGGTCTCGAGCCGCACGCCACGGTCGTTGGCGACCGACGTGACGCCGTCGAGCCGCACGTCCGGGCCGGAGTTCGACGTGACGCCGGTGCCGAGGTTGCCGTAGCTGAGCGAGTTGCGCAGCAGGTGGTCGCCCGGCATGGACTCGCCGCCGAGCTTGAACCCGTTGCCCTCACCGGTCCTCGACGGGTCGGCCTCGAGGCGGCCGTTGTCGTACGCGACGGAGTCCTCCACGATCACGGTCCCGATCGGTCCCGTGGTCGACTTCGCGTACAGGTCCCAGCCGTCGTCGATATTGTGGTGGGCGATGTTGTGCCGCAGCACGTTGCCCTCGCCGACGGTGAGCTTCACGCCGAAGCCGTCCGCGTCGTTGCCGCCCGGGTCCGCGTTGTTGTGCGACACGGACGACACGACCAGGTTGTCCGACGGCCACATCGACGGCGGCTCCGCGGAGCGACCGGAGATCTGGATGCCCGTGTCGGCGTTGTGGTGCGACTCGACGCGCTCGACCACGTTGTGGTTGCCCTCGATGAGCATCGGCTTCGCCTTGTCGCGCGAGCCGGTGATCTCCAGGTCGTACACGTGCCACCAGTCGCCCCGCAGCACCAGGCCGCCGTCCGGCGAGCCGGCCAGGTCGAGCGTGGCGCGCGCGCCCGGCTGGGACATCAGCGTGATCGGGGCGTCGGCGGTGCCGTCACGCCCCCGCTCCACCACGACCTTGCGCTCCAGCGCGTAGGTGCCGTCGGCCAGCACGACCTGCTGACCGGCCTGGGCGAACCCGACGGCGGTGTGCAGGTCGAGCGGGTCGGCCTGCGTGCCGGTGCCGTCCGCGGAACCGTCCGGGGCGACCCAGATGGCCTGGCCCGGCCGACCGTAGGAGTGCACCGTGATTCTCAGGCGCACGTCGACCGGGTCGGTGGACTCGATCTCCTCGCGCTCACCGAGGTGGGGCTGCTCGGCGTCGGGCAGCAGGCGCGCGGTCAGCTCGTTGACGCCGGGCTCCAGGTCGACGGTGGCCAGCGCACGCTCCCCGGGGGCGAGCGCGATGTCGTCCACGACGACGTCTCCTGCGGCGTCGAGGATCTGGCCGGTGCCGTACATGTTCGCCACGAACGGCACGTCGAGGCTGTCCTGCGGCGTCGTCGAGGTGATGTCCACCCCGAGGGTGGCCGGGACGTACTCCGTCGGCGGCTCCAGCGGTGCCTCGTCGTCGTCGGGGTGGATGGTGGTGAGCTCCCAGTCGGAGACCGTCACCTGGATCTTGCGTGCGACGGCCATGCCGACGTAGAGCCGGTCGCCGTCCTGCTGGAGCAGCATGTCGGGGTCGTACTGGATGACCTCGAGGTCCTCGCCATCGCGGTGCCAGGTGGCGTGGTAGCCCGTGTTCGACCTGCGCAGGCTGAGCGTGAAGACGTCGCCGGTGGCGAACTTCGGCCCGGTCGCGACCTCGGAGCGCCACGCGGGGTCGAAGACCTCGGAGTCGGACGAGTCGCGCGCGCCGGCGGTGTTGTCGGTCGGCGCACCCGTGTAGCCCTGCACGAACCGCGCTCCGGGCATGCCGTCGGTGACGCTGCCGGTGCCCTCGCCGTACCGGGTGATGAGCGCGCCGGCCGAGTTCATGTAGCGGGCCGCGGACTCCCCGGGGACCAGGGTGTCGACGGCGAGCACGCCGAAGCCGGACTGGTTGTCCTTCGTGGCGGCGTCGTCCACGGTGAACGTCGCGGTGAGCGTGAAGTTCTCCGTCGTCGGGTCGATCTCGGTGTAGTAGTACTGGAAGCCGTCCTCCGAGGACGCGAGCTTGGTGGAGCTGGCGCGCGCGTCGAAGGTGATGGTGCCGTCGGCGTTCTCGACGATCTCGCCGCCGGAGTTGGCGTTCGAGCCGATGTCGGAGCTCTTCCACCGCTCGACCGCGGCGGCGACGGCGACCTCGACGGGCTCGCCCGCCGTCGTGTCGGTGCCGCGCTGGGCCACGACGCGCACCTGGTAGGTGGCGCCCGGGGTCAGCCCGGGGACGTCGGCGGTGGTGCCGGTGACGTCGGCGACGGCGGTGGTGAACTCCCCGCCCTGCGCCGTCTGCACGGAGTACGCCTCGGCCTCGGCCACGGCGCCCCACTCGACGGTGACGGTCGCCGTGCCGGCGGCCACGGCCGTCGTCAGCGCACCGGTGACCTCGGGGCCGGCGAGCGGCAGCGTGAACCCGTCGTGGGCGACGCGCTCCGAGGTCAGCGGGGCGTCCTGACCGTACCGGGTGAGCTCGACCTCCACCTCGTAGTCGCCGGAGGCGGGCGGGTTCAGCGCGATGGTGCCGTCCGGCCCGTCGGTGACGGTCATGGCCTGGTCGACGACCGCGCCGGTCGCGTCGTACAGCGCCGCGTGGGCGACGTCGCCGCCGTCGGTGCCGAGCAGACCGGTGTAGTCCACCAGGAGGGTGCCCGGGTCGGCCGGGTCGAGCGTGACGGCGTCGACGGTGGGCGCCGCGACGTCGGCCCAGGGTGCGCGGTCGCCGAGGTCGAGAGCCCCGAGCTGGGCGTAGAACACGTTGACACCGGAGCTCGGCGAGGCGAGGTAGTAGTCACCGGCGGCCTCGACGTCGATCGTGGCGGTGGCGACGGGCACGTTCTCGTCGTCGCCGAGCGCGGGCACGCGGGCGACCTCACCGGTGGCGTCGTACAGGGCGATCGCGCGGTCGCTGCTGCCGCTGCTGCGCGCGTTGACGACGACCTGGGTGGGCACGTCGTCGGCGCCGACGGTGAAGTGCAGCGAACGGCTCTCGGCGGTGCCGGAACCGTTGAGCTTGATCCGCTGGGTGAACACGTCGCCACGGTCGGAGATGCGGTCGGTGGAGTCCACGGACACCTTCTTGGCGTCGGTGGCGTAAAGGGTGAAGTCCGTCCCGGTGTCCGTGACGGTGGCGTAGTCGCCGGGCGCGAGGTCGCTCGCGTCCAGCGCGTCGTCCGGCCCGACGGCGACTGCCGTGAGCGCGGACGTGACAGTCAGTGCCGCTGTGGCCAGCACGGCCAGCGACGTGCGGAAGCTCCGCCCGATCGGTGTCATGGATCTCCTCGTCGAGATGTTGCGTCGTTCTGCGGTGAGCGTCGCGAGAAACCGGTTTCTCATCAAGGTAACCGCTATCCCGACGGTTCGTCAACGCCCTCGGGGTTCCTTCACCCGATCGTGACCGGCGCCGTGCGCCACCCCGTCCCGGGCCCGTCAGCGGGGCCACGCACCGGACGCCCCACGAGCCGCCGTCGTACCCTCGAGGAGTGCAACCCGTCGTGCGTCCCGTCGCCCCCACGTACCAGGAGCGTCACTGGTCCCTGCCACCGGACGCGGTCGTGGCCCACGGCACCGTCGAGGACGCCGCCCGTGCGCTGGAGGGCCGCACGCTCACCGTGCTCACCGGCGCCGGGATCTCCACCGACTCCGGCATCCCGGACTACCGCTCCCCCGACTCCCCGCCGCGCAACCCGATGACCTACCAGCAGTTCGTGAGCGACGACGCGTTCCGGCGGCACTACTGGGCCCGCAACCACGTGGGCTGGCAGCACGTGCGCCGCACCCACCCCAACGCCGGCCACCGGGCGCTCGTCGACCTGGAGGCGCGCGGGATCCTGCGCGGCGTCATCACCCAGAACGTCGACCTGCTGCACGAGGACGCCGGCTCCCGCACCGTCATCGACCTGCACGGACGCTACGACCGCGTCATCTGCCTGCAGTGCTCCCGCGTGATCTCCCGCGAGCACCTGGCCGAACGCCTCGACGCCCTCAACCCGGGGTTCGTGGAGTCCGTGCTGGAGGGCGGCACCACGGTCGCGGACATCGAGGTCGCCCCGGACGCCGACGCCGTCGTCGAGCGCACCTCCCACTTCCGGCCCGCGGACTGCGAGTTCTGCGGCGGCGTCCTCAAGCCGGAGATCGTCTACTTCGGGGAGAACGTGCCGCGCGACCGCGTGCAGCGGGCGTTCGACCTGGTCGACTCCGCCGACGCGCTGCTCGTGGCCGGCACGTCCCTGACGGTGATGAGCGGGCTGCGGTTCGTGCGCCACGCCGCCAAGGCGGGGATGCCCGTGGTGATCGTCAACCGGGGCGTCACCCGGGGTGACGCGCTGGCCACCGTCAAGGTCGAGGCCGGCGTCACCGAGACGCTGGTGGAGCTCGCCGACCTGCTCTGACGCCGCACGTCTCCGAGCGCGCCAGGTCAGGGCGCGAGGTACGCGACGTCCCCGTTGGAGCTGTGGATCTCCACCGTCCTCGTCGCCGCCGGGTCGGTCGGCCCCTCGACGACCTGCTCGCCGTTCGACGTGTCGATGGTCAGCGCCACCGGTTCCCCGTCGCCCACCACGGTGACCCGACCGTTGGAGGTCCTCGCGAAGACGTCGCCCGCCACCGCCGCCACGTCGACGGACCCGTTGCTGGACCGCGCGTCCGTCGACCCGCCGACGTCGCGCACCTCGACGTCGCCGTTCGACGTCCTGACCACGGCCCGGTCGCCCACCTGCGCGACCTCGATCCGACCGTTGGACGACTGCGCCTCCAGGCGTCCGCTCACCCCGGAGACCTCGATGTCGCCGTTCGACGAGCGCGTCACCGCGTCGCCGGCGACACCCCGCACCTCGACGTCGCCGTTCGACGACCGGGCCCGCACGTCACCGTCGACGTCCTCGGCCCGCACGCGACCGTTCGAGGTGTCGATGTCCGTGTCACCCACCGGCCCGGCGGCCAGCACGTCGCCGTTCGAGGTCCGCACCGTCACCTCGGTCCCCGCCGGGACGACGGCGTGCAGCCGCCCCGAGCACGTCCACGACACCAGGCCCGCCCACGCCGGGCACTCGTTGGTCAGGACGAGGTGGTCGCCGCCCACCTCCTGCCGGGAGTAGGCCGGTGTCGCCAGCCCGCCGCGGGACTCGACGTCGACCTCGACACCGGTGGCGTCCTCGGCCGCACGGACCGTCACCTCACCGTCCGCGACCAGCTCGAGGTGCTGCGTCGCATCGAAGGACTCCTGGCGGTGCTCGGTGCCGCTGAGCGCCAGGTCCACCAGGTGCACGCCACCCCACAGGGCGCCGAGCACCGCGACCGTCACGCCGACGACGAGGAGCACCCGCCCCGCACCGCTGCGGCCTCCCGTCGGCGCAGGGCCCGCGGCCTCACCCGTCGAGCCGGACGGCGGCACCGTGGACTGCGGCGCTGCGGACTGCGGCGGGGTCGTGGGGTGCGGCGGGGTCGTGGGGTGCGAGGACGATGCCGTACCGGCCCGGTCGAGGGGCTGGGTGTCGTTCATCGCAGGTCTCCGTTCAGGTCGAGCCAGCGCAGCACCGCGAGCACGCGCCGATGGGTGTCGGCGTCGGGCGGGAGCCCCAGCTTGGTGAGGATGTTCGTGACGTGCTTCTCGACGGCGGGCAGCCCGACGACGAGCCGCTCGGCGATCGCCGCGTTGGACAGCCCTTCGGCCATGAGCGCCAGCACCTCGCGCTCGCGGCGGGTCAGACCCCCCAGGTCGCTGCGCGACCGGGCCAGGACCTGCGAGACCACCTCGGGATCGAGGACCGTCCCGCCGGAGGCGACCCGGTCGACGGCGGCGAGGAACTCCTCGACGTCGGCCACGCGGTCCTTGAGCACGTAGCCCAGGCCCCGCGTCCCGGCGGCGAACAGCTCGGCGGCGTAGCGCTGCTCCACGTACTGGGACAGCACCAGCACGGGCAGGTCGGGGTGCACGGAGCGCAGGTGGACGGCGGCCCTCAGGCCTTCGTCGGTGTGCGACGGCGGCATCCGGACGTCGGTGACGAGGAGGTCGGGGAGCTCCGCTCCGTCCCGGGACAGCGCGGCGACCATCGGCTCCGCGGTGCGGTACGTGGCCACCCCGTGCCCCTCGGAGCGGAGCAGCCGGGCGAGGCCGTCGAGCAGGAGGACCGAGTCCTCGGCGATCACGATGCGCACGGCACCTCCACGGTCAGTCGGGTGCCGGCGCCGGCCGGGCTGGTCAGGTCGAACGTGCCGTCGAGCGCGGCGACGCGCCCGCGCAGGCCGGCCAGGCCGCTGCCGGCACGGGGTTCGGCCCCACCGGCGCCGTCGTCGACCACCTCGATGCGCAGCCGCCCGGCGGCGTCCGTCCCCTCGGGTCCGGTGTCCCCGTCGGCCGGGCCGGTCACGACGGCGCGCACGACGGCGTGCTGCGCGGCCGCGTGCCGGGCGACGTTGGTCAACGCCTCGGCGACGACGAAGTAGGCGGCGGCCTGCGCCGTCGCGCCGGCCCGTTCGAGACCCGGACCGGCCTCGACGCGCACGGGCACGGGGCTGCGGGCGGCGAGCGCCGACAGTGCGGCGTCGAGCCCGCGGTCGGCGAGCACGGCGGGATGGATGCCGCGCACGAGGTCGCGCAGCTCGGCCAGGGTCTCCTTGACCTCGTGGTGGGCGTGCTCCAGCGCGACGACGGCGGCGCCGGGGTCGCGCTCGGCCTCCCGCCGGGCGGTGCCGAGCGCGACGCCGAGGGCGACGAGGCGCTGCTGGGCGCCGTCGTGCAGGTCGCGCTCGATGCGGCGTCGTTCGGTGTCGGCGGCCTCGAGGGCTGCGGTGCGGGTCTCGGTGAGGACGTCGGCGCGCCGGCGGGCCGTCTCGGCGGCGGTCTCGGCGGCGCGCGCCTCGGCGGCGGCGGCACGTGCCTGCCGTTCGGCGGCCTGCTGGGCGGCGCGCGCCTCGGCGTCGGCGGGCGGTCCGAGCATGGCTCGCGCGAGAGCGACCGTGACGAGGTTGCCGGTCTGGGCGGCGAGCGCGGCGGTCCAGACCAGGACGACGGCGGCGGGGACGGCGAGCAGGCCGAGCGGGTCCGCGTCGGTCAGGGCGCGGACGCCCAGCACGACGGCGGCGACGGCGCCGGCCATCAGCTCCACGACGACGGCGAACAGCAGCGAGTAGGCCAGGTAGGCGACCATCAGGTAGGCGACGGCGAGCCAGCTCCGCGCGTCCGCGAGCTGTGCCCACGTCCACGACCACCAGCCGGGCCGCGCCGGGACCCGGCGGGCGGGCGCCGGGACGACGACGCCGGTCTGCGCGGCGATCCGGCGGCGTTCGAGGGCGACGAACCCTCGGGTGAGCGCGAGCGTGGGCGGCAGCAGCAGCAGTCCGAGCCCGAGCGCGGGCACGAGCCCGGCCGCGGTGACGACCAGGACCCACACCGGGATTCCCACGAGCAGCCAGATCCAGCCGACGACCACCTGGGCGATCCCGTCGTAGGTGGCGGACGCCCAGGGCGCGCGACGCAGGTCGCGCAGGGTCGTCAGTGCCGGCGCGACGCGGGCGGTCGTGGGCGGGTGGGTCGTCATGCCCTCGACACTACGGAGCGGCGGGCGGGCACGACATGCGGTGCGCCCACCTCCTCGGGGTAGGGCCTGCCCTACCCTCGGCCCGGCGCGGCCCGGCGCTGCGACCGGCGGTCCCGGCGGGTCAGCGCCGTGCGGCGAAGAAGTCCTGCAGGACGGCGGCGCACTCGTCCGCGCGGACGTCACCGATGACCTCGACGGCGTGCAGGGAACGCTGGTCGCGTACGAGGTCCCACACGGACCCGGTGGCGCCGGCCTTCGGGTCCCAGGCGCCGAGCACCAGCCGGTCGACGCGGGCCGCGACGAGCGCGCCCGCGCACATGACGCACGGTTCGAGGGTCACCACGAGCGTGCAGCCCTCGAGACGCCAGCGCCCCCAGGACGCCGCGGCCTGGCGCAGCGCGAGGACCTCGGCGTGCGCCGTGGGGTCCCCGGTCAGCTCGCGCCGGTTGCGCCCGACGCCGAGGAGCCGCCCGTCCGGGGAGACGACGACGGCGCCGACGGGGACGTCGTCGGAGGCGAGCGCGTGCGTCGCCTCGTGCAGCGCGAGCCCCATGAGGTGGCGCCAGACGGCGTGGCGCCCGCTGATCGTCGCGGGCGGGAAGGTGCCGTCGGCCCAGGGCAGCGCGAGGCCTCGTTCCTTGTCGGCCACGCCCACCACCTCTGTTCCGGTCCGGCATCGGCGGGTCCGGACGGACCCGTGCAGGGACAGCGTAGGGACGATGCGGGGCCCCTGCCGGACGTCGACGATCGTGACCAATATTTCTGACATGCCGTTCTTCTGTACTTTTTCACCCCGAACTGCTGGGATGGCTTCCGTCCCCCGCTGTCTCCGTCGGGCGCCGTGCCGGTGCTCGCACCCGTCGAAGGGAATCACCCCCACCGTGAAGAGGATCCTGGCGGCCGTCGCGACCGCGACGCTCGCCCTCGGAGGGCTCGTCGCCACCGCGACGACCGCCGCCGCCCACACCCCGAACGTCGACGCGACCTGTGGTGCCCTGTCGATCAACCTGACCCAGTACTCCGACCGCGGCGGGAACGCGAACACCGTGAAGGTCGTCGTCGACGGTGAGACGCTGCTGGCCGAGTCCTTCGGTCGCTCCATCGAGCGCAGCTTCTCCCTCACCAAGGACGAGAAGCACGAGTGGAGCGTCGTCGTCGACGCCGTGGACGGCAGCCGCTACGACGCGAAGAAGCGCGGCACCATCAAGCCCTGCGTCGAGGGCTCCACGGAGCAGAAGGTCGAGACGGCCTTCTACGTGTACCCCAAGCTCGACGCCGACAAGCCGGCGGCCTGGGCGAACTCGGGCTACCAGACCCTCATCGCGACGCGCGACGGCGGCGAGTTCTGGGAGACCCTGCCGGAGAACTACCCCGGCGACCTGTTCGACGTCGCGGACCTGCCCGCCGACGTCTGCGAGGGATCGTGGGGCGTCCAGCAGGACGTCGTCGGGATCCACCGTGGCTTCGACTGGGCCGACTACCAGCACATCACCTACCCCAAGGGTCCGTACTTCGAGAAGCTCGTGCGGCACCGCCACAGCGAGCTGGCCGACCTCCTGCCCGAGTGCGGGGAGGACGCCGGGGAGCCCGTCACCCTGCCCGCCCCGTCGCCGGTCGAGGTCTGCGACGCCGAGAACAGCGTGACGCTGCCCGAGACCGAGGACGCCGCGTACACCGAGGAGTGGAACGACGAGCGCACCCAGGTGACCGTCACCGCGACCCCGGCCGAGGGCGTCGTCCTCGCCCCCGACACCGTCACCGAGTGGACCTTCGAGTTCACCGGTGAGATCTGCGAGACCGAGCCCGTCGTCGTCACCCCCGAGGCGCCGCAGGTGACCGACCTGTGCGGCGTGGAGAACGACGGCCTGGTCGTCCCGGCGAACACCGACGAGATCACCTACTCCTCGGTCGACGAGGGCGTCCTCGCGACGGCCGCCGAGGGCGCCACCCTGGGCGAGCTGCCCGAGGGCTTCACCTCCGTGGACGCGTCCACGGCCCTCTTCGCGGTGGACGAGTCCGCCTTCACCGACGAGGCCTGCGGTCTGATCCCCGGCGACATCGCCGCGGTGTGCGAGTCCGACGTCCCCTACCTCGCCTACGCCGTGAGCCTGCCCGAGGGTGTCGAGGTGGACGGCGACTCCCCGCTGACCGTCACCTTCCTCAACCCGGACGGCGAGAACCACGTCACGACCGACCTCCCGCTCGAGGGTCGTCTCCTGTGGCCGGGCGCCTCGGCCACCGAGCCGCTGCAGTGGCCGGGCTGGGAGCTCGTCGACGGCGAGTACGTCGAGACGGACGGCAACTTCGCGTGGACGCGTGACGGCGTCCAGGTCCTCTTCGAGGTGAACCCGGACTACTCCACCGTCGTGGAGTACCCGGAGGCCACCGCCGACTGCGCCAACCCGCCGTCGGACGTGCGCCTCGCCGCCCAGGAGACCGCGGTCGACGCCACGGGCGACGACGTGGCGGACGCCGACGTGGCCGCCCAGACGGCCGCCGAGCTGCCGCGCACCGGCGCGACGGTCGGCATCGCCGCCGGCGTGGCCGCTCTGCTCGTGGCTGCGGGCGTGACGCTGTTCCTGGTGCGTCGCCGCCTCGCGCAGCGCTGAGTCACCCGTGAGCCGCTGAGCGGCTGACCACGACGGGCCCGGCACGGAAGCTCTCCGTGCCGGGCCCGTCGTCGTCCCGGTACCGTGGCACCATGCGCCTTCACGTCGCCGACCACCCGCTGGTGGCCCACAAGCTCTCCGTCCTGCGCGACAGGACCACGCCGTCGCCGGTCTTCCGCCAGCTCGTCGACGAGCTGGTCACCCTGCTCGCCTACGAGGCGACCCGGCACGTGCGGGTCGAGCCCACCGAGGTGACCACGCCGGTCACCACGACGACGGGCGTGACGATGAGCTCACCGAACCCGATCGTCATCCCCATCCTGCGCGCCGGCCTCGGGATGCTCGACGGCATGACCCGGCTGCTGCCGACCGCCGAGGTCGGGTTCCTCGGCCTGCAGCGCGACGAGGAGACGTTCGAGGCCGTCACGTACGCGAACCGGCTCCCCGACGACCTGACGGACCGGCAGGTGTTCCTGCTGGACCCGATGCTGGCCACCGGCGGCACCCTCGTCGCCGCGATCGACTACGTGCTGGAACGCGGCGCCCACGACGTCACCGCCGTCTGCCTGCTGGCCGCCCCCGAGGGCATCCAGGTCGTGCAGGAGTCCGTGGGGGACCGCGTGGACGTGCAGGTGGTCGTCGCCGCCGTCGACGAGCGCCTCAACGACAAGAAGTACATCGTGCCGGGCCTGGGGGACGCCGGGGACCGCCTCTACGGCGTCGTCTGACCGACCGTCGTCAGCGGTACTCGCAGAGCGAGAGCTTCTCCCACTCGCGCCACTGGCCGTTCCAGCGGCCGTCCTTCCACCAGCGTGCTCCGTCGCCCTCGGCGGCGGCGCCCTCCGGCGGGGTCCCCGACCAGCCCTGGTACCGGAAGGCGTACCCGTTCCAGGAGCGCACGTCGCCGGCCTGGTACTCGGTCCCCCAGGCGATGCGCTCGGCGCACCACCCGGACTCGGCGGCGGTGAACGTGCCCGTCTCCAGGGTGGTCGACCAGGTGCGGGTCTTCACCGTGTACGACGCGCCCTGTCGGCCGTCGACGCGGGGGCCCTCGACCGTCCGGGTCTCACCGGCCGGCACCTTGGTCGACTCGTCCAGGCCGTGCGGCCCGATCACCTGGAACGTGACCGGCACCGTGGACCGCGTGTTGTCCAGCACGACGCCGACCTTGCGCCAGGACGTCACGTAGGCGTCGTACCGGTCCGTCTGGACCTCGCCGTCGTCGATCCGCGCCCGCGGGTCGACGACGACGCAGCGGACGCGGTCGTGGTCGACGACCTTCTCGACGGTGAACTCGGTGCCCTCGATGCTCCGCGAGAGCTTCACGGTGACGCTGCCCGACCTCAGCCACGCCTTGCCGGCACCGCCGGTGAACCCGGCCGAGCCACCGCCGCTCAGCGTCGTCGACCCGAGCCTCTCGTCGCCCCGCTCGACGACGGCCCGCCAGGTCCGACCGCCGGAGTTGACGACGTCGACCGCGAGCGACGCCACGCCGTCCGTGCACTGCGGTGCTGTGGAGACGGTGACCGATCCCGGCCATCCCGGGCTCTGCGCGCAGGAGCCGAAGCCCACGTCCAGGGTGCGCAGGTCGCGTCCGTCCGCCGTGACCGTCCCGGTGCGGGTACCCCAGGGCACCTGCACCTCGACGGTCTTCTTCTCGCCGGCGCCGAGCGTGACCCGCACCGGGTCCCCGCCGGCCCGCACGACGAACGCGACCGGCAGCGTGGACCCGGAGTTGTCCAGCGGCACCGTGAAGGCGCGCGTCGAGGTCTCCTGCGACGCGTCGTACGTGCACTCGCCCGCACGGTCGGCCTGCCCGGCGGCGGGGGCGATCGTGGCGCCGCGGTAGGTGGCGGTGGGGGTGGTCGCGGGCACCACGCCGGCCGAGGGCTGGTCGCCGTCGAAGTCCGTGACCCACCGGAACAGGTCGAACGTCACCGACCCGGCGTCGAGGGCGGTCTTGTCGGTGGTGATGCCGAACGTCAGGGTCTCCCCGCCGCCGAGGCGCGCCGCACCGGACCGGTCACCGGCAGCGGACATCGACGCCTGCATCGGCTCGCTGCCCTGGTTGGTGATGGTGCCCTCGACCCGCACCCGGCCGCCGTCGTTGACGACCTCGGCCGACGACTCGACCTTCCAGCTCGGGGAGTAGCACTCGGCCTGCTCGTGCCGGCCGCCCAGGACGTCTCGCTCGTACGTCGTGCCGGCGACGCTCGTCGAGACGTTCCACGTGACGGTCCCGCCCGGGACCCGCAGGCCGTCGGGGACGACGACGGTGACCGCGTCGCCCGGTGCGAGCGGCTCCCCCGCGGACGCCCAGCTCCCGGCGGCCCCCATGCGCACGCGCAGGGTGAGCGCGGTCTGGTTGCGGTAGGTGCTCGTCACGACGGCGTCGGCGACCCCGACGCCACCGGTCGCGGCGCAGGACGCGGCGGCGGGTCCGCCGCCCGAGGCCGCACCCGCCCACGCCCGGCCGACCGAGACGGTGGCCGCGGAGCGCAGGGCGGGCTGGTCGTCCGGCAGCACCGGGACGACCGCGAGCTCGTAGTCGCCCTCGGAGGTCGTCCCGTCGGCGACGACGGTGGCGACACCGGCGACCGAGGCTCCCGGGGCGAGCTCGGCGCCCGTGCAGCGCCAGACGTTCGTGCCGGAGTCCTTCGCGGTGGCGTCGGTCTCGCAGGCGAGGTCGCCGGTGATCGACTGCGGCACGAGCCCGGCGGGCACCCGCACGCGGGTCTCCCAGCCGGAGGCGGCGGGACGGTCGCCGGTGTTCTGGACGCGGAAGGTGACGTCGGCGCGTCCGGGGTTGACGACGGCGGCGACGGCGCCGGTGGTCGCCGTCAGCTCGGAACCGAAGTAGGCGACCTGCGCGGAGGGCAGCGTGGCGGTCCGCGGTTCGACGCCGTCCGCCCAGGTCTTCACCGCGACGTCGTACGAGCCGCCCGCGTCGGCCCTGACGGGGACCGTCACGGTGCGCGTCGCTCCCGGCTCCAGGGTGCCGATGCGGCAGAGCGCCTGGGCCGCGACGTCGGTGGGCGTGCACGGCAGGGTCGTCACGTCGAGCGGTGCCGCGGCCGAGGAGCCGCCCGCCGTGGAGCCGCCGGTGGAGGATCCACCCGCCGAGGACCCGCCGGCTGACGTCCCAGAGGTCGAGGAGCCCGGGGTCGAGGCGGCGGGAGCCGCGGAGCCTCCGTACGACGCCGTCCTCGCGACCCGCATGCCGGTCGGAAGGTCGACACGCACCAGGGTGTCGTGCGCCGTCGTGCCGCCGGAGTTGGACACCGTGAGGTCGATCCCCTCGGCGACGCGGGGCTGCAGGACGTCGCCCGCGTCGGCCACGCTGACACCGACGGCCGCCGGCGCCGGGACCGCCACGGCCCGCACGACGTCGGGGTCGACGAGCGCGGGCACGTTGGCCGGGTTGGTCGGGTCGGCGCTCGGCTCGGGCGCGGGCGAGGCGGTGGGGGTGGGCAGCACCGCCTCCTCGGAGGGGAACTGTGCGGCTTCGGCGGCCGGCGGGGCCGCCGGGGGCTCGGCGGGCTCCCCGCCGCCCATGGCGCCGAGCATGGTGACGACGCCGACTGTCGCGGCGGCCACGGCGCCGGTGGAGGCGGCCACCGTCACCCCGGAGATGCCTGCGGTGCTGGTGGCGAGCACCGCGGTGGTCGCCACGGAGGTGGCCGTCGACGCCGTCGCGGCGGTCGCGGTCGTCGCGGTGGCGGCGGTGGCCATCGTCGCGGCGCTTCCCGCGGTGGCGGCCGTACCAGCCGCACCGCCCGCCGCAGCGCCTCCGGCCGCAGCACCTCCGGCGGCGGCACCGCCCGCGGCGGTCCCGCCGGCCGTCGCACCGGCACCCACCGTGGCGCCCGCCCCTGCCGTGGTCCCGACCCCGGCACCCGCACCGGCACCGGCACCAGTGAACGCGCCGCTCGCACCCGCTCCGACGGTCCCGGCACCGGTCGCGGTACCCACGCCTCCGGCGGCGGTCCCCGCTGCCCCGGCGGCACCCGCCGCGGCGCCCGCACCGGCTCCTCCGGCGCCCAGCACGGCCGCACCGAGCGGGAGTGCGCCCAGCAGTGCCAGCCCGGCGATGCCGACCACCAACGGGGCGATCACGGTGCGCATCCCGTGCGCGACGTCGCCCAGCTCCAGGACGAGGGTGCGGCACCCGCCGCAGTCCTCCAGGTGCTTGTCGACCTTGCCGATCTCCCGTCGCGACAGGCTGCCGCGCACGTACCCGCCCAGCAGCGGGTTGACGGTGCGGCAGGTGTCCGCGGGCTCGGCGGTCAGGTGCTCCTGGAGGTAGCCGACGCGCAGGCCTTCGCGCGCCCGGTAGGCGAGCGCGGAGACCCCGTTCGCCGTCAGCCCGAGGATGGGGGCGACGTCCGCCGGGGACATGCCCTCGACCTCGGTGTACCAGAGCACCGCCTGCCAGCGTTCGGGCAGCCCCTCGTAGGCACGGGCCACGACCGAGCTCTCGAAGCCCGCCAGGGCAGGGTCCTCCGGTGACGACGAGGGGCCGAGCGCCAGCTCGAACGTGCCGTCGTCGTCGGTGGGGCGCAACCGCCGCGCGCCCTTGGCCAGGTCGGCGGCGAGCCGGCGCACCACGGTGAACAGGTAGGCGCGGAAGTGGGTGTCGGGCCCGTTGCCCTGCTGCAGGACGCCGAGCACACGGTGGAAGGCCTCGGCCACGACGTCGTCGGCGTCGCTCTCGCTGCGCACGTACTGGCGGGCGAGCGCCTTGGCTGCGGCGGCGTGGCGGGCGTACAGGGCTCCGTAGGCGTCGAGGCTGCCGCTGCGCACCTCAAGGATCAGCTCGCCGTCGCTGGGAGCTGATCCGTCCGAACCTACGTAGACGTCGGTCACGCCTTTCCCGCTTCTCGTGCCGTCAGTCGTCCCGACGCCAGATCGGTGCGGGACGGCGCTACTCTACTGGCCCCCAGGACGACTCGCGTCAGGGCCGACCGGGTGAAAGTCTGGTCAGAACGTTTCACCCGCACCCGGATGCCGGAAATCGCGTCATAGTCGTACCTCATGGGAGTCTCAACAGCATGACCACGCCGACCGGTGGCCCTCCTGCCACCAGCACCCGCGAACGCTGGCGCGCCGCCAGCCTCACGGAAGTCTGGCTGCGCCCGGGCGACTGGTACCACCCTGCCGTCGACGCCGTCGTCGAGGCGATCATCGACGGCCGCTCCCCGAGGCTCCTGCCCACCGACTCGGGTGCGCGCGCAGCTCGGCGGGCATCGGCCTGGACGAGACCCTCGAGGACGTGGCCTGCCTCTACCGTTCCGTCGGCGCCCCCGTGGACGTCGACGTGGTGCGCGGCGCCGCCCTGGGCTGGGTGCAGGGGCGCGAGCGCGAGCCGTCGCTGGCCGGCGTCCGCGACCCGGCGACGGGCCTGCCGACGGCGGACTACCTGAGCGAGCGCCTGCGCGAGACGTACGGACGCACGGAGGGGACGTGCCAGTCCGTGGCCGACTCCCACTGCCTGGTGGTCATCGACGTCGCCATCGACGACCTCGACGCCTGGCAGCGGATGGCGCGTGCGGCGTCGGTGGGACGCACCCTGGAGCAGGTCTTCGGGCCCGGGCACCCGATGGCGTCGCTGAGCGACGGCGTGTTCGCCGTCCTGTGCGAGCGGACCCCGGACGTGGCGCGGTTGTCGCAGTCGGTGCGCCGGATCGTGGAGCGCAACGCGCAGATCCTCGGCGTCGCGGACACGATGCGCCGTCCGGTCCGGGTGTGGATGGAGCGGCTGCCCGCCACGCACGGCAGCGCCGTGGACCTGCTCGAGCACCTGCGTCGCTGAGCGCGACCGCGCGACGCCGCCACCACCCGCGGGCCGCGGGTCACCGGCCACGAACGTCGAAGAGCCCGGACGGATGGATCCGTCCGGGCTCTTCGTGATCGTGCGGTCTGCCGCTGCGGGACTCAGGAGGTCTGGAAGGTCAGGCAGTCGGCGTGGTCGGTGCTCTGCGGGCCGGAGCCGACGCGGATCGAGCTCGCGGCGCACTCGAGGCCTTCGTTGTGGACGCAGTCCTGCCGCTGGCAGGCGCCGACGTGGGCGACCACCTTGTCCAGGCCGCCCTTGGTGCCGAGCGGGATGAACGTCGCGCAGGCGGCGTCGCCGGGGACCCCGCCGATGGTGACGGCACCGGCGTGGCAGTCGTGGTCGTGGTTGTAGCCGCAGCCCTCCACCGAACACTCGGTGACCTCGGGCATCTCCATCAGGGTCGACATGTTCGCTCCTCGGGTCGGTACTCGTCGTGACGGCAACTCGTCGTGACCGATGACACCACAATAGGCGCGAATTCGAATCCTGCCTAGGCAGGATATGCTAACCCGAAAGAATTAAGGAAAGCCTTACCGCACAGAATTTGAGTTACGAAACATCGCCATTTCGTAATTATTCGTGCTCTCGGTGCGGCGACGGCCGCCACAGCACCAGCGCCCCGGCGGACTCCCGCCGCGCCTCGATCTCGAACCGCAGGTCGGTCCGGTTCACCCGGCGGCCGAGCGGGACGGCGACCACGTCGCCCCTGGTCCCGGCCGCGAACACCCGGCCGTCGGCCTGCCGGCGCTCGGCGATGAGCCCGGCCAGCTCGGCCAGCCGGTGCTCCAGCACGGACACGTGCTGCTCGAGCTCGAGGATCCGTTTGATGCCGGCGAGGTTGATGCCCTCGTCCTGCGCGAGCCGCTGCACCTCGAGCAGGCGCGCGACGTCGCGACGCGAATAGCGCCGTCCACGGCCCCGCGTGCGGCGCGGGACGACCAGCCCGAGCCGGTCGTACTGCCGCAGCGTCTGCGGGTGCATCCCGGCGAGCTCGGCCGCCTGGGAGATCGTGAGCACGGGAACGTCGTCCGTGGCCATGCCGACCTCCTTCCCGACGTCCTTCCTGGTGCGAGGCTACTGCGGGGCCTGCGCGCTGCCGGCGCTACCGCGCCGCGCGCTCGGCCAGACCGGCCCGCACGTCCTCGCCGTCCACCTCCGCGGCGAACTCCTCCAGCGCCTTCTTCTGCGCGCGGCTCAGCTTCTGCGGGACCGCCACCTGCACGGTCACCAGCAGGTCGCCGGGATGCTTCGCCGGGACCCCTCGGCCCTTGACCCGCAGGGTCCGGCCAGACGGCGTCCCGGACGGGACCTTGAGCCGCACCGTCTCACCGGACAGCGTCGGCACCTCGACCGTCGTGCCCAGCGCCGCCTCGGCGAACGTGACGGGCAGCGTCATGCGCAGGTTGTTCCCGTCGGCGCTGAACACCGGGTGCGGCTCCACGCTGATCTTGATGAGCAGGTCGCCGGCCGGTCCGCCGTTGACACCCGGGCGGCCCCGGCCGCGCAGCCGGATCTTCTGCCCCTCGTGCACACCGGCGGGGATGCGCGCGGTGAGGTCCTTGCCGTCCACGGTCAGCTCGACCGTGGTGCCCTGCACCGCCGCGCGGAACGACAGCGAGGCCTTGTGCTCGATGTCGGCGCCCTTGCGCTGCTGCGGTCCGCCGAACCCGGCGGGACGCCGTCCGGCACCGCCGCCGAACATCTGCCCGAGGATGTCCTCGAAGCCACCGGGCTGCTGGTACTGCACGCGAGGACCGCCCGGCCCGCCGGCGCGGCCGGTGCCGCCGCCGAACATGGAGCCGAAGACGTCCTCGAAGCCCGCGGGCCCGCCACCGGGCCCGCCGGCGAACCGGGCGCCACCGCCCGCCATCGACCGGATCGCGTCGTACTGCTGCTTCTGCTCGGTGTCGGACAAGACGGCGTACGCCTCGCCGATCTCCTTGAAGCGCGCCTCGGCGGCGTCGTCCCCCGGGTTCTGGTCCGGGTGGTACTGGCGCGCCAGCTTGCGGTACGCCTTCTTGATCTCCGCCTGGTCGGCGTCCTTGGAGATGCCGAGCGCGGCGTAGAAGTCCTTCTCGATCCAGTCCTGACCGGTCATGACACCTCTCTGCTCCCTGGGAAGTACGGGTGGGGTCCGGGCCTCGTGCGCGAGACCCGGACCCCACCCCTGCCGTCACTCGGGGCCGACGACGCCCACGCGGGCGGCTCGGACCACCTTGTCACCGATGCGGTAGCCCGGCTCGACCACCAGGTTCACCGTGGTGGACGCGGCCTCCGGGTCGGTGCTGTGCATGAGGGCCTCGTGCACCGTCGGGTCGAACTCCTCCCCGACGGTGCCGAACCGCTCGACGCCGAACTTCGTCAGCGACGCGTCGAGCTTCTCCGCGATGGCGGCCATCGGCCCGGAGAGCTCGTCGTGCTGCCTGGCGCGCTCGATGTCGTCCAGCACCGGCAGCAGCGCGGCCAGCACGTCCTGCGTGCCCCGGGTCCGCGCGGCCTCCTGGTCGCGCAGGGCCCGGTTGCGGTAGTTCGTGAAGCTCGCCCGCTCACGCTGCAGGGCGTCGAGGTGCTCGGCGGCCTGTGCCTTGGCGGTCAGCAGCTCCGAGTCCTCGGCGGCCTCGCCCTCCGGGGCGAAGTCGAGCGCCTCCAGCGGGTCCGACGTCGCGGACGCGTCGGCGTCCTGCTCGGCCGGGGTGCCGACGTCGGGGGCGTCGCGCTTCTCGCCCGAGGTGGGGTCGACCTTGCGCTTGTCCGTGAAGTGGAAGGGGGAGTCCCCGAGCCGCCCTCGGGCTGCTCGGGGGTTCCCTTGGTCTCGTCCGCCGTCACTTGCGGTCCTTGTCGTCCTCGTCGTCCACGATCTCGGCGTCGACGACGTCCTCGTCGGAGCTCTCCGGCTCCGGCGTGGCGCCGCCCGTCGCGCCCTCGGCACCGGCGTCCGCACCGGCGGACTGCTCCGCCGCGTACAGCGCCTCACCGATCTTCTGCGAGGAGGCCCCGAGCTTCTCGTAGGCGGCCTTCACCGCGTCCGCGTCGTCGCCCTCGAGCGCCGTCTTGACGGCCGCGACGTCCGCCTCGACCTCGGAGACGACGTCGGCGGGGAGCTTGTCGCGGTTGTCCGCGACCTGCTTCTCCATCGAGTAGGCGAAAGACTCCGCCTGGTTGCGGGTCTCGGCCTCCTCGCGACGCTTCTTGTCCTCCTCGGCGTGCTCCTCGGCCTCCTTCACCATGCGGTCGATGTCCTCCTTGGGCAGGGCGGAACCGCCGGTGATCTTCATCGACTGCTCGGTCCCCGTGCCGCGGTCCTTGGCGGACACGTGCACGATGCCGTTCGCGTCGATGTCGAAGGTGACCTCGACCTGCGGCACGCCGCGGGGGGCCGGGGCGATGCCCGTGAGCTCGAACGTGCCCAGCGGCTTGTTGTCCCGGGTGAACTCGCGCTCGCCCTGGAACACCTGGATCGCCACCGACGGCTGGTTGTCCTCGGCCGTGGAGAAGATCTCGCTGCGCTTGGTCGGGATGGCCGTGTTGCGCTCGATGAGCTTCGTCATCACGCCACCCTTGGTCTCGATGCCGAGGGACAGCGGGGTGACGTCGATGAGCAGCACGTCCTTGCGCTCACCTCCGATGACACCGGCCTGCAGGGCGGCGCCGACGGCGACGACCTCGTCCGGGTTGACGCCCTTGTTGGGCTCCTTGCCACCGGTGAGCTCGCGCACGACGTCGGTCACGGCCGGCATGCGGGTGGAACCACCGACGAGCACGACGTGGTCGATCTCCGAGACCGACACGCCCGCGTCGCGGATGACCGCGTGGAACGGCGCCTTGGTCCGGTCGATCAGGTCCTGCGTCATCTGCTGGAACTGGGCGCGGGTCAGCTTCTCGTCCAGGTGGACGGGGCCGTTCTCGCTCATCGAGAGGTACTGCATCGAGATGTTGGTGCTGGTCGCGGACGACAGCTCCTTCTTGGCCTGCTCGGCCGCCTCGCGCAGACGCTGCAGGGCGATCTTGTCCTTGGACAGGTCGACGCCCGCGGTGTTCTTCACCTGCTTGATGAGGTGCTCGACGACGCGCTGGTCCCAGTCGTCACCACCGAGGCGGTTGTCACCGGAGGTGGCGCGCACCTGGATCGTGGAGAAGTCGTCCTCGTCCTTGCCCACCTCGAGCAGGGAGACGTCGAACGTGCCGCCACCGAGGTCGAAGACGAGGATGAGCTCGTCCTCCTTGCCGCGGTCCAGGCCGTAGGCCAGCGCGGCGGCGGTGGGCTCGTTGACGATGCGCTGCACGTTGAGTCCGGCGATCTGGCCGGCGTCCTTCGTGGCCTGGCGCTCGGCGTCGTTGAAGTACGCCGGGACCGTGATGACCGCGTCGGTGACGGGCTCGCCCAGGTACTCCTCGGCGTCGCGCTTGAGCTTGCCGAGCACGCGGGCGCTGATCTCCTGCGCGGAGTACTTCTTGTCGTCGATCTGGGTGGACCAGTCGGTGCCCATGTGGCGCTTGACCGAGCTGATCGTGCGGTCGACGTTGGTGACGGCCTGGCGCTTGGCCACCTCGCCGACGAGGACCTCACCGGTCTTGGAGAACGCCACGACCGACGGGGTGGTGCGCGCGCCCTCGGCGTTCGCGATGACGGTGGGCTCGCCGCCCTCCAGGACGGCGACCACCGAGTTGGTGGTTCCGAGGTCGATACCGACTGCTCGAGCCATGTTGGCGCTCCTTCGTGATGGGGGTTGAGTCGTCTGCACTCAACTTAGGACGCGACCCGGAGCATGTCCAGTCGAGACGCTCAAAGTTGAGTCCACCTGGCTCAACCTCGGCGCAGAGACGGATATTCCTGCAAGTGAGGCGCCCCGTTCGCCCTGAGCGATGCCGGTGTAGGTTCGCGTTGAACCTGTCATATTTAGCGTTACCGTGTCATGGTCGTGGCATATTTCGCGTTAGCGTGTCATCGGGCATGATGCGGCTTGTGACCGTTTCGTCCACTCTTCGTGCTACCTACGTCGACGGCGACGGCGTGGAACGCTCGGCGCCTCTCGACTCGATCGATGCTCGGCAGGTCGCCGACGGCCTGCCTGTCCGGATGCCGCCCTCGTACGTCGGCCAGAGGCACTACCCCGGGCACTTTTGGTCGTCGACCATGGGACGCCACGTCGTCTACGAGAGCCTCCTCGAGAGGGACTGGTTGTGGACTGCCGACTTCGACCCCTCCGTCGTCAGGATCGCCGCTCAGCCCATCCTGATCGAAGGATTTGATGGTGCCGCCAAGCGCACTCGGTTTCCAGACTTCATGTGTCTCGCGGTCGACGGCCGCGTGCACGTCGTCGATGTCAAAGCGCCGCAGGCTCTGAGCAAGCCCGAGGTCACGACGGCGCTCGATTGGACCCGGCGAGTGATCGAGGAGCGCGGCTGGTCCTACGAAGTTTGGACCGGGGCGAGTCGGACAGTGCTCCGCAACATCCAGATGATCGCCGCAGGTCGCCTGTCTTGGGTGTGCGACGAGCAGTCACTTGAGGTGGTCGTCCGCGAGGCCCGTTCCACGACAACGATCGAGGAGCTTGAGCGCCGCCTGCTGTCGCAGCCGGACCTCACGTCGCTACCGCGGCTCGCCATCCTTGCCGCCCTGTGGAAGGGCCGCCTTCGCTGCGACATGACAGTCCCGCTGGCGAGGTCCAGCTGGATCGGGGTGGCATGAACGCTCCGAAGACGACGCGGATGCAGATCGGCGGGCAAGTCTGGTGGGAAGGGGCGTACTGGGAGCTGTGCGCCCTCGGTGAAGGCCGCGCGACCCTGAAGCGAGGCGGCAGCACCGCATCTGTCTCGGTCAACCGACTCGCTCAGCTGACGATCGACGCTGCACCACCGTCCGACGACGACACCGACGACGTGACCGACTCTGCACTGTCACTGTCGATGGTGCCAAAGACCGAGCGAGCCCGAATCGAACGGTTGACGGGCGTCATCGTGGAACTGGGACTGCTGCACGGATAGGTGACACCTGACCTGTGGTGCCTGCGGGTGCTGTTGGAAGGATGTGTCCCGTGCCCAGACCCCATCCGAAGGAGTTCCGCGACGACGTCGTGGCGATCGCCCGCCAGGGCGAGACTCCGATCAAGCAGATCGCGAAGGACTTCGGCATCTCCGAGTCGTGCCTGCGCAACTGGCTGCATGCCGCTGACGTCGAGGACGGTGCCAAGCCCGGCGTGACGAGGTCCGAGTCGGCCGAGCTGCGCGATCTCAAGCGTCGCAACAAGCTCCTCGAGCAGGAGAACGAGGTGCTGCGCCGCGCGGCGGCGTACTTCGCCCAGGCGCACCTGCCGGGAAAATGAGCTACCCGCTCGTCCGAGAGCTCGCCGAAGACGGGATCCCCGTCGCGGTGACGTGCCGGGTCCTCAACCTTGCCCGCCAGCCGTACTACCGGTGGCTCGCCGCACCGGTCAGCGCCCGTGAGCTGGCCCAGGCGCATCTCGCCAACACCCTGTTCGACGCCCACCGCGATGACCCGGAGTACGGGTACCGGCTGCTGGCAGACGAGGCCCGCGAGGCGGGCCATGTCGCGTGCGACCGCACGATGTGGCGGGTCTGCCGCGACGGGCGCTGGTGGAGCGTGTTCGGCAAGAAGCGGTCGAAGAACGGCAAGAGGCCCGGCCCGCCCGCGCACGACGACCTCGTCCAGCGGAACTTCACCGCGGCCGCGCCGAACGAGCTGTGGCTGACCGACATCACCGAGCACCCCACCAGCACCGGCAAGGTCTACCTCTGCGCGATCAAGGACGTCTACTCCAACCGGATCGTGGGCTACTCCATCAGCGACCGCATGAAGTCCTGTCTGGCCGTCGCCGCGCTGGAGAACGCCGTCGCCAGACGGACCGTGGAGGGCCGCGCGGTGGCCGGCTGCATCGTCCACTCCGACAGGGGCAGCCAAGGCGGATTCAACTGGTCGTCGCAACACGTTGCTGTTCCAGGGATAGTAGGTGCTCGTTCCAGGCTTCGGCGGGGGTACGCCAGCCGAGTCTCTTGCGGGGGCGAGTGTTCAGAGCGTGAGCGACGGCCTGGAGGTCGTCCGGTCTCCACCGGGCGAGGTCGGTGCCCTTGGGGAAGTACTGGCGCAGCAGCCCGTTGGTGTTCTCGTTCGTTCCGCGCTGCCAAGGGCTGCGGGGGTCGGCGAAGTAGACCTTCAGGCCGGTGTCGATGGTGAACTGCGCGTGGGCCGACATCTCCTTACCGCGGTCCCAAGTCAGTGACCGCTTCAGATCGTCAGGCATCGATGCCAGCGCCGCCGCCAACGCCTTGTTCATCGAGATGGCGCCGTAGCCCGAGAGCGAGACCCCGTTCTTGACGATGGGCTGCTCGCGCCACCCGACCTCTCGCGGTAGATGGACGAGCGTCGTGAAGCCTGTTGTGCGCTCGACGACGGTCCCGATCGCTGACCTGTTGATCCCGATGATCAGATCGCCCTCGTGGTGACCTGGAACGGCCCGGTCGTCTGCCTCTGCGGGCCGCTCGCTGATCAGGACGTCGGGGGTGACGTGCGCCCAGGCCGCCCGCTTGGAGCGGGCGCGAGGCATGCGCAGTGCCCGCCCGGTGCGCAGGCAGAGGATGAGTTCGCGCTTGAGCGCGCCCCTGGCCTCGATGAACAGGGCCTGGTAGATCGCCTCGTGGCTGATCCGCATGGACTCATCATCGGGGTGGTCGATCTTGAGCCGGTGCGAGATCTGCTCGGGGCTCCACGCGTTGACCCACCGGCGATCTTGACGGTGCGGCTTGTTCAGCCCCTTCCACTCCCGCACGGTCGGACCGGGCACGATCACACCGTTCGGCAGGCGGATCTGTCCGGCGAGGCGTTCCTCGACGTACTTCCGTAGCTCGGGGTTCGTCGCGAGCTTTGCGGCCTTGGGCCGGCGGGCGTACAGCTCCGCCTTCCACTGCGCCACCGACGCCCGGTACTCGACCTTGCCGCCGCGGGTTGCCGCGTTGCGGCGTAGCTCCCTCGAGACCGTCGACGGGCTCCGCCCGAGCGCGCCGGCGATCTCGCGAACGCCCTTGCCGAGCGCGTTGAGGATCGCGATCTCCTCTCGCTCTGCGAACGACAGATACCGGCCCGACGGGGCAGGCCAGGAGTACGGCGTCATCCCGCCAGCGTGGCGGAACCACCGCTGCCCCACGGCCTGCGCCACACCCACGGCTTCTGCGGCCTCCCGCGGCAGCTTCCCGGTGGCGACCTCATCCCAGAACGCGCGCTCCACCGCGCGCTGATGGCCCGGATGTCCCGGAGACCGCATCGGCCCCCGCTTGGCCACCTCCGTCACCCATCTCGACGGTCGTCCCACAACACCCTCCTGACCTCGGGTGTTGCGACCACCGGTTGAGCCCGGGCAATTTCGAAGCCGGCGATTCCTGGCCGCGCTGCGCCGTCACGACCTGCGCGGATCCATGGGGCAGGTCGCCTCCGCGGGAGACAACGCCGCCATGGAGTCCTTCTTCGCGCTGCTGCAGAAGAACGTCCTGAACCGGCGCCGCTGGACCACCCGCGAAGACCTGCGGATCGCGATCATCACCTGGATCGAACGCACCTACCACCGACGCCGCCGCCAGGCCCGCCTCGGACGATTGACCCCCATCGAGTACGAAGCCATCATGACCACTCAGGTCGCACTCGCCGCCTGACACCCGCTGTCACCTATCCGTGCAGCAGTCCCTAGCGACCGGATCGGCGCAGCACTCCTGCTACGACGTACTCGCGCTCCGCCTGCGGAGCCGTCTGCACCAGGTCTCCCAGTGCAACGTCATACAGGAAGAACGGGATGCAGCACACCTCGAAGGTGTCGTCGCTGACCTGGCGGCACCACAGCTGTTCGTAGCGTTCTTGCTCGGGCAGTGCGGCATTGACGATGAAGTTCGCGCGCTCGCGCCAGGCCGGCTCGTCGTGAACTGAGAACTTCTCCGTTGGTGCACTCATCCGATAAGTCTCCACGTCTTGCGAGGTCGATGGCACTCGACTCTCGCTGGCGGCTCGACCGGGCAGTCCGACGCGCTTCTGCATGAGGTGCGCAGGGCGACACACGGTGACACGGCGTCCGGGCAGGGGTCGAGGTCCCCCAGGATGGAAGTTCTCACACTGGCCATCCGGAAGACCTCGACGTGCGTGACGCTACCTTCGCTGCTCCTGACCTGACCACCTTCGCGCGCCTGGACGAGCTCGGCCTCGTCGCTGTCGGGCAGCACGTGGAGCCCGACCGGGCGGTGCTGGACTGCCGTGTCGCAGGCCGGCAGGACGATCCGTTCTGCCGCAGGTGCGGCGCCGAGGGCGTCATCCGAGACACCGTGACGCGGCGTCTGGCGCATGAGCCGTTCGGGTGGCGTCCGACGACGTTGCTGATCAGGGTGCGCCGCTACCGCTGTGCGGGATGCTCGCGTGTGTGGCGCCAGGACACCACGAAGGCTGCTGGACCGCGGGCGAAGCTGTCGCGCGCGGCGGTGCGCTGGGCATTGGTCGGGCTGGTCGTCGGGCACCTGACCGTCGCCCGGGTGGCCGAAGCGTTGGCGGTCGCGTGGCACACCGCGAACGACGCCATCCTGGCCGAGGGCCAGCGCGTCCTGATCGACGACGACACCCGGTTCGACGGCGTCAGGATGATCGGCGTCGACGAACACGTATGGAGACACACCCGCAGGGGCGACAAGTACGTGACCGTCATCATCGACCTCACCCCGATCCGCGACGGCGCCGGACCTGCCCGCCTGCTCGACATGGTCGAGGGCCGCTCGAAGAACGCGTTCAAGCAGTGGTTGGTCGGGCGCCCGAAGACCTGGCGCGACGGCATCGAGGTCGTCGCGATGGACGGCTTCACCGGCTTCAAGACCGCCACCACCGAAGAACTGCCCGACGCGACGGCGGTGATGGACCCTTTCCACGTCGTGCAGCTCGCGGGCGACGCCCTGGACCGCTGCCGACGCCGAGTCCAGCAAGACCTGCACGGCCACCGCGGACGATCCAAGGATCCGCTCTACCGGGCCCGGCGGACCCTGCACACCGGTTCCAGCCTGCTCACCGACAAGCAGCACGCTCGACTTGAAGCACTGTTCGCCGTCGAGGAACACATCGAGGTCGAGGCGACCTGGGGCATCTACCAGCGGATGATCAGCGCCTACCGCCACCCCGACAAGGCCCGCGGCCGCGAGCTCATGACTGCGGTCATCAACTCCGTCAGCAAGTCCGTGCCCGCCGCCCTCGTCGAGCTGCGCCGACTCGGACGAACGCTCACGAAGCGTGCCACCGACGTCCTGGCCTACTTCGACCTACCCGGCACCAGCAACGGTCCGACCGAGGCGATCAACGGCAGGCTCGAGCACCTACGCGGCTCCGCCCTCGGATTTCGCAACCTGGCCCACTACATCGCCCGATCCCTCCTGGAAGCCGGCGGCTTCAGACCGCTGCTACACCTTCATCTGCGATGAGCCACCAACCTCTCCGGCGTTCGACGGCAGCAACGGTTCGATCCGCTTCCACTGCTTGTTCGTCAGGATCTGGAAACGGCTCACGGCCGAGAGTCCGCCGCCACCGCCGCGCGCGGAGTTGGGAGAAACGCCCGAGGTCAGTCACGATTCGGTAACGATCGAGGCGCCGGTGAAATGTTCTGCTGCCGACGGCAACGTATAGGCGACAAGCAAGCCTCGCGAGGCGCCGCCCTTCACCCCGCGAAAATCAGATCTTGCGTGAGCGCCACACACGGGTCGAAACGCCATGCCCAAATCGCACCTGACCTGACATGAAAGATTTGCGCCCAACACTTGACAACCCTCATGGGTGGCACCAGAATCCCAAGCGGCGAACCACCCCAACGAAAGGACCTCGGGTGCCCACTCACGCAAGTAGAAAGAATGCTCGAATGGCTGTGACAGCGTTTGTCGCTGCGGGTTGGCTTGCATTGGCTTCAAGCCTTCCCGCGTCAGCCACCTACTACTCCGGCGGTGTTGGCGACAACATCTTCTCGGTCCAAATCACGGGCGTGAACAGCACGTGGAATGGATACCTGAAGCATGGGATCACCACGTGGAGCAACACCTACAGCAAAACGGGGACTTCGATCGCGAACTCATCAAGCTCGAACAAGAAGATGACGGCGTCCAACTACAGTACTACCTGGCTCGGCCTGTACACGCCGGGAGGTACTCGTTCGGATCGCTCCTTTACGATCAAGGCAAACGCGACGAGAATTAACGACATGACCGGTGGCACATTTGCGCGCTGGGCACAGTGGGTCTCCAATCACGAGCTAGGTCACGGACTCTCGCTCGCTGACAACCCAAGCACCAGTCGGTCCTCCGTCATGAAGTATCTTTCCTCGTCGTCCAACCCGTCTACTGGCCTTTTCAGCTATGACCTCGACGAAGTCATTCGCATTTACTAGGGAGATTTGATGAGTAAACTGATCCGCACCGCACTCGTCGGCGTCGGCCTGGGCGCATCGGTCGCGTCGATTGCTGGATGCTCACCCGCATCTAGCGGCGACGAGGTGGTCTACCACGCTTCGTATCCGGTCTACTCAAGTGTCGAAGATCTGGAATCATCTTCGGACCTCATTGTGATTGGTACACCGATATCCAGTGAAGTACGGCAGATCGATGTTGCGGCAGAGGCACCCGTGCCAGGAGACTCGGAACTTGATCCTGGCTCTGGCGATGTCGAAGGTGAGGAGTTGTCGAGTCTGTTGACGTACACGGTCTACGAGGTCGAGGTCGACCAGGTCTTGCAGGGCGATGCACGCCGTGGCGAGACCGTGGAAGTTGCGATCCTGGGGGGCACGATGGGGGGCGTCACTTACCGTGAGGCTGAGGGAATCGACCCACTCGCGCTGAACGAGGACGCCGCGTTCTATCTCGCCGCGTTCGAGGGCGCACCTTATCAGCCCCTAAACAGTGCACAGTCCATCTATGCGAAGAGCAGCGACTCGACGTTCACATCTGTTGGAGTCGAGAACCCCATCTCTCGAGATGTCGCCGCTTCTCTCCGAGCGGTGACCGAGTAGGGCCTGAGTTCTGGACATGACGGGCCCTAGACGGTATGGCGTGACCGCTCGTCGTTGAGTTGGGCCCCGGCCCGAAACCACTCCACGACGAGCGGTCACGTCAGGGACTGCTGCACGGATAGGTGACGTTGATGGTGTAGGGGTCCGCGTCGTCCGAGCGTGTGACCCCGTCGGTGACTGACGACCGAGGGCCTGTCTTGGAACTGATCCGTCCACGCTCGGGCGGCGTGGGCGCCGGTCCGACGCATGTCGGCCAGAGGTCCATCATGACTACTTCCGTCACTAACGTCATCGGGGCGCCCACCATCGTCGCGGGCGTCGATACCCACTCCGAGACGCATCACGTGGCCGTCTTGTCGGCAACGGGAGCCAAGCTCGGCGACCGGGCCGTCCCGGCGACGGCAGCCGGCTACGACGAGCTGCTCCGGTTCGTGCGTTCGTTCGGTCAGATCGGCCTCATCGGCGTTGAGGGCACCGGCTCCTACGGGGCCGGGCTCGCCCGCTTCCTGAGTGGTGAAGGCGTACCGTTTCGGGAAGTCATCCGTCCTCGCCGCGCCCAGCGTCGCAGGGGCAAGTCTGATCCGATCGACGCCTACGCCGCTGCTGCCCAGGCGCTGGCCGAACCCGAATCGCTTCCGCTGGCCAAGGCCGGCGACAGTGCCGTCGAACAGATCCGCGTGCTGCTGATCGTGCGGCGCAGTGCCGTCAAGGCACGCGTCGCCGTGATCCGACAGATCAGATCGATGCTGGTCACTGCCCCCGAGGCGCAGCGCGTGCGCTGGTCACGGTACCGGGAGCCCGAACTCATCGAGACGATCGCGGCCACCCGACCCGGTTCGGCCACCGACTCGGTGACCGCGGCGACCGGATCCGCCCTGCGACGTCTTGCACGCCGCCACCAGTACCTCACCGCCGAGATCGACGAGCTCGAGGACGACCTGCGCGTGCTGGTCCAGCACACGGCTCCCGCCATGATCGCCACCAAGGGCTACGGCGTGATCACCACCGCCACGCTCCTGGTCACCGCCGGGGCCAACCCTGACCGGTTGCGGTCGGAGGCCTCGTTCGCCGCCCTGTGCGGAGCATCACCGATCCCGGCATCTTCCGGCAAGACGCACCGGCACCGACTCAACCGCGGAGGCGACCGGCAGGCGAACTGGGCGCTGCACCAGAACGCACTCTCCGCCGACCCGCGCACGAAGTCCTACTCCACGCGCCTGCGCGCCAGCGGAAAGTCGACCAAGGACGTCCTGCGCTGCCTCAAGCGCGCCATCGCTCGCGAAGCGTTCCGACTTCTCGTCCGACCCGACCCAGTCCCCGCGACCGGTGACCTGCGCCAGCTACGCCACGAGCAGGGCAAGACCCTCGCCCAGGTCGCCGCGATCCTGGCCGTGGAGCCCGCGCGAATCAGCGAACTCGAACGCGGACGACGCCCCCAACGCAGAGCTGGCGACCGCCTACCGCGCCCTCCTCAGGGCCGCTTGACACCCATAGGAGCATCATCATCTGATCTGGCAGGAGTCCCGCACATGCGACGGTTGAGTACCAGCGCACCGCGGGTCTGCCGTCTGAGGAACTCGCCACCCTAATGAGAACCCGGCTACGACACGCTACCGCGAAGCTGCAGGCCACAGCCCCGCTCGTCCGACAGGTACCGCGCGAACCTACAGCCGGGGCACAGGAACGCCCGCGGCGATGACCGCCGCGGGCGTTCCGGTGCCCTGTCGCTCCGACGAGCTCGACTCGGACGATGCCGGCTCAGACGATCTCGACGCCGTCGGCCTGCGGCCCCCGATCGCTCTGGCGGACCTTGTACCGGACCCGGTCGCCCTCTTCCAGGATCTCGGATCCCCGCACGACCGAGACGTGCACGAACAGGTCCTCACCCCCGGCGTCGGGCGTGATGAAGCCGAAGCCCCGGTCCTCGTCGTAGCGCGCCACGGTGCCCTCGCCACCGCGCACCGGCCCGCCCGACGCACCCGGGCGCCCCGGGCGGCCGCGGTCCGCACCACCGCGAGCGCCGCGGGAGCCGCCGACGACCTGCACGTTGCGAGCGTTCGGGCCCTTGTCGCCCGCGACGACGTCGTACGTCACGCGCGCGCCCTCGTCGAGCTCGGTCAGGCCGCGGCCGAGCGCCTTGACGTGCACGAAGACGTCGTCGCCGCCTGCGTCGGGAGCGATGAACCCGAAGCCCTTGACGTCGTCGTACCAGGTCACCGTGCCGTCCGCGCCGTCCGCCGCGGGTGCGGCGGCCTGGGCGCCGAGCGGCAGCAGGTTGTCCGCCTGCGGCCCCTTCTCCCCGTCGACGACGAGGAACGCCACCCGCTGACCCTCGGCGATGACGCCACCGGTGACGATGGCCGAGCTGTGGACGAAGATCTCGGTGCGGCCGTCGTCGGGGGTGACGAAGCCGTACCCCTTGGCGGGCTCGTACCAGTTGACGGTGCCGAGGACTCCCAGCGGCGCGTCGGCGGCCAGGTCGCCGGTCACGCGGACTCGGCGCGCCTGCGGGCCGCGGTCGCCCTCGCCCATCTCGAACTCGACGGCCTGCCCCTCGCGGAGCTGCTTCGGGCCGTCGTCGCCGACGATCTCGGACGCGTGCACGAACAGGTCGTCGCCCTCGTTCCCGAGGTCGATGAAGCCGAACCCTCGGTCGGCGTCGAACCATCGGACTGTTCCCTGGGGCACGGAGACTCCTTCACTCGTCAGACATTGCTGCCACCCAGTGTCCCCGACAGAACTGCCGGCGCGTGCCCGGAGCCTCCCCTGCGCCCCGGCAGCGCAGGGAATGTGAGCGACGACGCACATACTTGCCGGGTTGGAAAGTAGTTGCCTAAAGTGCCACCATGGAACACCTCCAGGGGCCCGAGGGCGCACCGACGCACCGCGATGCCTCGCACCTGCTCTCGCAGGCGGGAGCCACCACGGTGGAACGTCCGGGAGACCGGCGCACCCACGCCACCTCGGTCGCCGCGGTGGGCCTCCTGTGGGGACTGTGGGCCGGTGCCTACTGGGCCACGGCGGGTGCGCGATGGGAGGGGCTGATCACAGCCGCTCTCCAGGTGGTCGCCCTGGTGGCGCTGATCGCCCTCGTCGTCCACCGGGAACGTCGCGTCCGCACCGTTCCACGCGGCGTGCGTCGCACCGCCATGGTGGGCGCGCTGTGCACCGGCCTGCTGTTCCTGGTGGCCGCGTTCCCCACCGTCGACCGTGGCGCCGGTGGTCTGCCGGCCGCGCTCGCGATCGCCGTCGGTGTCGCCGCCCCGGCCGTCTGGGCCGCTGCCCGGGTCGCGCGGGCACCTCGATGACGCCCGACGAGTCGGACGCTCCACACCCGCGTCATGACCTCGACCCCCTGCTCAACTCCCCCGTCCGCCTCAGCATCGTCGCGGCACTGGCGTCGGTCGACGCGGCGGAGTTCCGCGTCGTGCGCAACACCGTCGGACTCAGCGACTCGGCCCTGAGCAAGCAGGTGAGCCGGCTCGAGACCGTCGGCTACGTCGCGGTCCGCAAGGACGCGATCGGCCGCTATGCCCGCACCTGGCTGCGCCTGACCCGCCCGGGTCGCTCCGCCCTGGCCAGGCATCTCGACGCGCTGCATCGCATCGCCGGCTGAGCACGCCGCCGTCGGCACCCGAGCGTCGGGGCGCGGGTGGTGACCTGCTCGGATAGGTTCGGCCCATGGCAGCCGTCCGCCCCGGTCCCGTGCGCGAGCGCTCGACGCTTCTGCGGTGGGGTCGCCGTGCCTGGGCGGTGGTCGGGATCGTCCTGGCGGCGATCGCCGTCTACCTCGGCATGTCGATGATCTCGGGACTCGTGGTCCCCCTCGTCATCGCGCTCGTCGTCGGTGCGCTGTTCGCGCCCGTGTGCGTGGTGCTCAGCCGGTGGATGCCGCGCCCGGCCGCTGCGCTGGTGGTGCTCGTCGGCCTGGTCGCGGTCGCGGTCGGGACGCTGTGGGTCGCGGTGCGGGGCGTGGTCGAGCAGTCCGCGGAGATCGGCGAGCAGATCTCCCGGGGCTTCGACGCGCTCGCCGTGTGGCTGGCCGAGACCGGGGTGACGATGCCCTCGTTGACTGACGCCTCCGAGGGCCTGCCCGAGTGGGGCACGTCGCTGCTGTCCGGGTTCACCGCCCAGCTCGGCGACGTGTTCTCAGGGACGGCCGCCCTGGTGATGGGCACGTTCGTGGGGATCTTCCTGCTGTACTTCGTGCTCGCCGACTGGGACCTGCTGACCCGCTGGACGTCACGCCACCTGGGGGTCGCCGAGGACGTCGGGGCGGGGATCATCGAGGACAGCTCCTGGGCGATGCGCCAGTACTTCCTCGTGCTGACGGTGTCGAACCTGGTGGTGGCGATCATCGTCGGCCTCACCGCCGTGTTCCTCGACCTGCCGCTCGCCTTCGCCATCGCGGTGGTCACCCTCGCCACCGCGTACGTGCCGTTCCTGGGGGCGATCGTCTCCGGCGCGTTCGCGGTCCTCATCGCCCTGGGCTCCGGCGGGATCACCGCCGCGGTCATCATGCTCGCCATGATCCTGATCGCCCAGAACGGCGTGCAGACGATCATCCAGACCTTCATGTCCCAGGGCGCCCTCAAGCTGCACCCCATCGTCATCCTCGGGTCCACCATCGCGGGCGCGGCCCTGTTCGGCCTGCTGGGCGCCGCCCTGTCGACGCCGGTGGTGGCGATCCTCATCAAGGTCGTCGAGCGTTTCCGTGCGCTGCAGGCCGCACCGGCCGACGACGTCGCTCCGCAGCCTCCGTCGGCGCCCGAACCTGCGTAGCAGGACCCCGCTGGTCGCCGCCGGGAGCACGGGGCCCGGCATCGCCCACGGGGCAGGCTCCCGGCCGTAGAATCGGCGGATGCTCTCTTCGCTCCGGCGTGGCGTCGCATCGGCCTTCTGGCGCCTGAGCCGGTGGCGGTTGCACTCCGAACCCGCACCCCCGCACGCCGGCATCCTCATCGGTGCCCCGCACACGTCCAACTGGGACTTCGTCCTCATGCTCGCCATCTCCTGGCGCCTCGGCCTCGACGTGCGCTGGCTCGGCAAGCACAGCCTGTTCGCCGGGTGGAAAGGACCGCTCATGCGCGCCCTCGGCGGGATCCCCGTGGACCGCCGCGACCCCAGCGGCGTCGTCGCGGAGGTCCTGGAGCACGTCCGTGCGGGCGAGGTGTTCCACCTGGTCGTCACCCCGGAGGGCACCCGGTCCGGGGACGGCTGGAAGTCCGGCTTCTACCGCATCGCCCGCGAGGCCGACCTGCCCGTCACGCTCGGCTACGTGGACCGCACGACGATGACGACGGGACTCGGCCCCACCATCCGGCTCACCGGGGACGTGGGCGGCGACATGGACCGGATCCGCGAGTTCTACGCCGACAAGGCCGGGTACCGTCCCGAGCTGCGCACCGAACCCCGGCTGCGCTCGGAGGAGATCTGACGGTGCCCGACGGCGTCACCCCGGTCGCGCTGCCCGCCGGCGTGACGCTGCGGCTCGTCGGGATCGACGACGGTCCGGCGCTGGCCGCCGCCCGACGGCGGGACCGGGAGCACCTCGCCCCCTGGGAGCCGGTGCGACCCGAGGGGTTCGAGGACGTCGACCAGCACGTCGACCGCATCCGTGACCAGCTCGACGGCCACCGGGCCGGCCGGCTGGTGCCGTACGTGCTGGAGCAGGACGGGCGGATCGTCGGCAGCCTCACCGTGAGCGACGTCGTGCTCGGCGCCTTCTGCAGCGCCCACGTCGGCTACTGGCTCGCGAGCGACCTGACCGGGCACGGGGTCATGACGGCCGCCGTCCGCGCGAGTGCCGTCCAGGCGCGCGACGTCCTCGGGCTGCACCGCCTGCAGGCCGCGACCTTGCCGCACAACACGCCGTCGCAGCACGTCCTGGCGCGCGCCGGGTTCGAGCAGATCGGCTACGCCCCCGCGTACCTGCAGATCGCGGGGCGCTGGCAGGACCACGTGCTCTTCCAGCGGATCCTGCACGACTGACCGGACGGGGCCGGGCGCCGTTCACCGCGGGTGACCGCCGACCTCGACCGCATCGTCACCGGCCGCCTGGTCGGCGCCCGCCTCGACGTGGGTGTCGGCGTCGGTGTCGCTGCCGGTGTCGGTGTCGGTGTCGGGTCCCCCGGCCTCCGCCGTGGCCCGTCGCTTCCTGCGCCGCACCCGACCGAGGGACAGCAGGACCAGACCCGTCAGCAGCGCCAGCGCCGCCACGACGACGGCGGCCCCCACCCACGGGGCCCGGTCGGCGGCGGACTGCGTGTCGGCCGCGAGCGCCCGGGCCCGGTCGAGGTCGCCGTCGGCGAGGGCGGTGCGGGCGTCGGCAGCGGTCTCGGCGGTCCCGAGCAGGGTCTGCCCGAGCTCGGTGACGGGGTCGTCCTGGGCGGCGACGGTGTCGCGTGCGGCGCCGACCGCGCCGATCGTGGTGGCCGCCTCGCCGAGGAGCTCGGGGAGCGCGGCGTGGTCCTCGGCGGTCTCGGCGCCGTCGTAGGCGTCGAGGACGGCCGCCGGGACGGGCAGGCCGGTGGTTTCGGCGGCGTCCTGGACCGCGGCGGCGACGGGTGCGGTGGTGGCGAGGGCGTCGACGGTGTCGGTGGCGGCGGCGAAGCGCCAGCTCGTCATGGCGGTGCGCAGGGCTCGGGGCGGCTGCCAGTCGCCGTCGGCGTCGTCGTAGGCGGCGTAGGCGGCGCGGGCGTCGGTCCGCTCGTCGAGGAGGGCGGCGTCCTCGGAGCCCACCACCCAGGTGCGCATCGCCTCGGTCCCGTCCACACCGCCGCGTTCGGCGGCGAGGTCGAGGAACTGCTGCCAGTCGACGGCGCGGGTGATGCGGTCGCTGCCCGGTGCGGCGTAGGGGTCCTCGCCGGCGAACGCGGCGGAGACGACGGCGGTGAAGGTCTCGTCGTCGAGGTCGCCGAGGACGGCCTGCACGGCCGTGTAGGCGGCCGGGTAGCCGTAGTCGTCGGCCTCCCGGTCCCACTCGGTGTCGGTCCAGTCGAGCAGGGCGAAGGCGTCGGCGTGGTCGCGGTCCGGTGCGCGCCGGGGTGCGTCGTCGGACCCGAGGGCGTCGAGCACGCGGTAGGCGGTGACCTCGGTGAGTCCCTCGTAGAGCCAGCGGCCGGTGAAGCGTTCGCCGTCGAACCAGGCGTGACCGAGCTCGTGGTAGAGCGTCGCGTCGTCGAACTCCTCGCCGACGACGATCTCGTCGCCGTGGTCGTCGAACCAGGCGTAGCCGAGGACCTGGGGCGAGACGTCCTCGCGCACGACGTCGATGCGCCCGGGCCACGGGTCGCCGATGAGGCGTTCCAGCTCGGGCATCCCGGTCTCGATGCGTTCGGCGGCGAAGGTGAGCCAGGCGTCGTCGCCGGGGAAGCTCTGCACGGTGAGGGTGTCGCCGTCGCCGACGGCCAGCTGCTTCTCGTCGGACCTCTCCGGGTCCCGCACGGACACGGCCGACCAGATGCCGCCGTCGCCGTTGTTCTCCCGCAGGGTGTAGGTGGTGCGCTCGTCGCCCGCCTTCTCGTCGAACTCGTCGGTCGCGTCGAAGGTGGAGCCGGTGGGCGCCTGGACGACGACGCGGGTGCGGCCGTCGTCGCCCCACGCCTGCACGGGGAAGGTGGCGTAGCCGGGTCCGACGCGGGTCCACAGCTCGTCGTCGCGGATCGGGTCGCCGGCGATCCGGTAGGTCCACTCGATGGTGCGGGTGCGTCCGTACCGCAGGGGCGCGAAGCTCACCTCGGCGTAGCGGGTGCTCGGGTCGTCGGAGGCGCTGAGTCGCACCGGCAGGTCGGTGCCGCCGCTGGTGGCGGTGACGTCCTTCGCGGAGTGCGGCACGGGGATGCTGTAGTCGACGAAGAAGTAGTACCGGTCGCCGCGGTCGGGGGTGACGTTGGTGATCGTGGTGGTCACCTCGGCGGTGACCTTGCCCTTCGCGCCGACGACGTAGGTGGCGCGGGACTCCTCGGTGAGGCCGTTCGCGGCGGACGCCCTCGGGCCGGCACCTCCGGCGAGGACGCCGGGTGCGAGGAACCCGGTGAGCGCGAGCCCGACGGCACACACCGCCGTGGCGGACCGGCGGACCAGGGAGCGCAGGCGTCCCTGGTGAGAAGTGTCCGTCTGCTGCACTGTGCGCCCCGTCGGTCCTGCGGCGGCCGCCGTGACCGCCGTCCAACCCTAGCGATCGCGCGGGGGCCCGTGGGCGGCCCTGTGGACGGTGAGACGGAATCGTGACGCGGCCCACCGAAGCGGGCAACCGGTTGCTCGGGACATTTGTTGATCGGTTCAGTGATCGCGCGCCCGCTCGGCTCGCGGGTGGGGCCCACCTCAGGTAGACCGGTGCAAAGAGGAACTGACCCGGGGGGACACCATGGGGACCGAGGCCGGAGCGACGACCATCGCACTGCTCACCGCGTGCTCCGACGACGACCTGGGGATACGTTCCGCCGTCGTGCAAGAGCTGCTCGACGAGGCGACCGGGGACCCGCGCCTCGCCCGGCAGGTGATCACCACCATGCTGACCGCGTCCGTGCTGTCCCTGCGCGCCTACTCCGACGCGACCGACCGGGAGCCGTCCGACGTGCTGCAGGCGCTCGGGCTGAGCTGGTCGGCGCGCTCCCTCGAGGTCTGAACCTCTCCGCCCCACCGGTGCCCGACGGCGTGCGCGCGCACCCGACGACGCACCTCAGTGCCCGGCGCCGAGCCGACCCGCCAGCAGGTCCAGCCGCGCCCGGCTGTCCTCGTTGAGGCCCCGGAACTCGACCGTCTTGCCGTGCGCCGCGTACTTGTGCTGCACGGCGTCCAGCGCGGCCACCGTCGAGGCGTCCCACACGTGCGCCGCGGACATGTCCACCACGACGCGCTCCGGGTCGCCCGCGTAGTCGAACTGGTACACGAGATCGTTCGACGAGGCGAAGAACAGCTCGCCGTCGACGGCGTAGACCCGCACACCGTCCTCGTCGGACGCGTCCAGGCGGGTCACCGTCGTCATGTGCGCCACCCGCTGCGCGAACAGCACCGCCGCGACGACCACGCCGACGATGACGCCGTAGGCCAGGTTGTGGGTCCACACCGTCACGCCGACCGTGGCGAGCATGACGACCGTCTCCGGCACGGGCATGCGGCGCAGCGTGGAGGGCCGCACCGAGTGCCAGTCGAACGTGCCCACCGCGACCATGATCATCACGGCCACCAGGGCCGCCATCGGGATGATGGACACCACGTCGCCCAGCACCACCACGAGGACCAGCAGGAACACCCCGGCGAGGAACGTGGACAACCGCGTCCGCGCCCCCGAGACCTTCACGTTGATCATCGTCTGGCCGATCATCGCGCAGCCGCCCATGCCGCCGAAGAACCCGGTGACCAGGTTGGCGACGCCCTGACCCCACGACTCGCGCGTCTTGTTCGAGTGCGTGTCCGTGACGTCGTCGACCAGCTTGGCGGTCAGCAGCGACTCGATGAGCCCGACCAGCGCCATCGCCAGCGCGTAGGGGGCGATGATCTGCAGCGTGTCGAGGTTCAGCGGCACGTCGGGGAAGAACAGCGTCGGCAGCGACGACGGCAGCTCGCCCTCGTCACCGACCGTCGGCACCGCGATCGTCGCCGCCACGCACACGAGCGTGAGCAGCACGATCGCGACCAGCGGCGCCGGCACCACCCGGGTCAGGCGCGGGAAGAACACCATGATCGCCAGGCCCGCCGCGACCAGCCCGTAGATCCACCAGCGGTTGTCCGCGGTCACCTTGTCCCCGAACAGGTGCGGCAGCTGGGAGGAGAAGATGAGGATCGCCAGCGCGTTGACGAACCCGACCATCACCGACCGCGGGATGAACCGCATGAGCCTCGCGACGCCGAGCACGCCGAGCACCACCTGGATCAGCCCACCCAGGATGACCGTCGCCACGAGGTAGTCCAGACCGTGGTCGCGCACCACCGGCGCGATGACCAGCGCGATCGCCCCGGTGGCGGCGGAGATCATCGCCGGCCGGCCGCCGACGAACGAGATCGTCACCGCCATCGTGAACGCCGCGAACAGGCCGATCTTGGGGTCCACGCCCGCGATGATCGAGAACGCGATCGCCTCGGGGATGAGGGCCAGCGCGACCACCAGGCCCGCGAGGACCTCGGTGCGCAGCCGGGTCGCCGAGCTGAACGCCGCACGGAACGAGCCGGACGACGTCGCCTCGGGAGCCCCCGAGGCGGGTACCGGCACGGGAGCCGGGTCGGGCAGGGAGGCACGCAGGTCGTCAGGCACGAGGGCGTCTTCCTCTCGGTGGTGGCGCAGCGGGGCGCGCCGGGCACGGACGGGGGCGCGACGTGGCGCGGAGAAGGTGAGGTGCCGCGAGCGCCACCTGGGCATGGGCGCTCGCGGCTCGCGCAACTCTACCCTCACGTGAGGGTAGAGTTCACCTTCGTGCCCGCACGCGCGAGAATCCAGCCATGAGCACGCCCGGGACCATCCACATCGGAGCGGTCGCCGAGCGCACCGGCCTGTCCCTGCGCACGCTGCGGCACTACGACGAGGTGGGCCTGCTGCCCCCGTCGGCCCGCTCCGAGGGCGGGTTCCGGCTCTACACCGAGTCCGACGTCGAACGCCTCCTGCTGATCCGGCGGATGAAGCCGCTGGGGTTCTCCCTCGACGAGATGGCCGACCTGCTGCAGATCGCCCACAGCCTCGCGGCCGGGCAGCACGACGGGCACGACGGCGGTCCGGCGTTGCGCCGTCGGCTCGACGAGTACGTCGTCGCCGCCCAGGAGCGCCGCGCCGACCTGGCCCGCAAGCTCGACATGGCCGACGAGCTGATCGGGCTGCTGCGCGACCTGTGAGCCGGGCTCAGCGCGCCAGGGCCTCGCCGAGCCGGTCCACCAGCGCGGCCTGCGCCGCGACCACCATCCGGCGTGCGTCGTCAGGGGCGAACCAGGCGACCCGGTCGATCTCGGGGACCTCGAGCACACGGCCGGAACGTGGCGGCCACCGGATCTCGACGGTGTTGCTGCGCACCCGGCTCAGGTCGGGCCCGGGGTCCGGCCACTCGCGCGCCCAGGCCAGCACCCGCTTGCCGGCCTTCTGCCGGACCTCGCCCAGGTCGACGTCCCGGCCCGACGGCGGCAGCTCGAGCCCGAGCTCCTCGGCCGCCTCCCGCTCGGCGGCGGCGTGCGGCTCCTCGCCGTCGTCGACCTCGCCCTTGAAGATCGTCCACGCGCGCTCGTCCTTGCGGGCCCAGTAGGGCCCGCCCATGTGGCCGAGCAGGACGTCGAGGCCGTCCGGCCGGACACGGTAGAGCAGCAGGCCCGCACTGGTCCGCACGGCCGGGCTACCGCCGTCGTCCCTGCAGCTTGTCGATCTCGCGGCGCTCCCGCTTGGTGGGGCGCCCCGCGCCCCGGTCGCGCAGGCCCACCTCGGCGCGCTCCGCGCGGGTCGGCACGGGCGGGCTCTGGTCGAGGTAGGCCTTGACGGCGAGCGGGGCGCCGACCCGCTTGGGCAGCAGCTCGCGCACGACGACGACGCGGTCGCGCAGGGGGTCGCGCCACGTGACGCGGTCGCCGACCTGCACCTGGCTGGCCGGCTTGGCGACGGTCCCGTTGATGCGCACCCGCCCCGAGCGCAGCGTGGAGGCGGCCACCGAACGGCTCTTGAAGAGTCGCACCGCCCACAGCCAGATGTCGATCCGCATCTGCCTACTTTCGCACGCCCCGCCCTCGCACCGGGGCGCGGGGGCCGTCCCGGGCGCCGAGACCGAAGACCAGCTGCGGCACGCCGTCGACGTCGAGCCGGCGCACCGCGATCTCGTACACCGGCTCCAGCACCTCCGGCACCAGCACCTGAGCCGGCACCCCTGCCGCGACCACGCGGCCCGCGCACAGCAGCACGAGCTCGTCGCAGTAGCGGGCCGCCAGGTTGAGGTCGTGCAGCACGGTGATGGTCGTCAGCGGCAGCCCGTGGACCAGGGAGAGCACCTCGTGCTGGTAGCGCACGTCGAGGTGGTTGGTGGGTTCGTCCAGCAGCAGGTGGCTCGAACCCTGCGCCAGCGCCCGGGCGATGAGGACGCGCTGCCGTTCGCCGCCGGAGAGGTCGTCGACGGGACGGTGGGCGAGGTGGGTGACACCGGCCCGGGCCATGGCCTCGTGCGCCGCACGTTCGTCCTCGGGGCGGTACCGGCTCCACCCGGACAGTCGTGCGGAGCGGCCGAGCAGCACGGACTCCCAGGCCGTCAGGGGCAGCCCGCTCGGCTCCTCCTGGGCCACCACGGCGATCCGGTCGGCGCGTTGACGCGGGGTCAGGTCCCGCACGAGGTCGTCGTCCACCGTCACCGCTCCCTCGGCGGTGACCGCACCCAGGACGGCGCGCAGCATGGTCGACTTGCCGGACCCGTTCGGACCGATCAGGCCGAGGGTCCGCCCGTCGGCGGCCGCGAGGTCCGCGGCCGCCACGGCGACCGTCCGGCCGTACCGGACGGTCAGCCGTCGCGTACCGATCATCAGGGCGTCACCGGTCCAGCTCGCCGGTGCCTGCGAGCACGGCCTCGAGTCCGCGGATCGACCCCGGGTCGGGCGCGAGGTCCGCCGCGGGCACGCCGACGACACGGCCCTCCTGCACCGCGACGAGGTCCTCGACGCCGGGCTCCCCCATGAACGTGGCCAGCGCGTCGTCGTAGCTCTCCCCGTACAGGCCGTACGCCAGCACCACGACGTCCGGGTCGGCGTCGAGCAGCGTCTCGACGTTCACCTCGAGGTAGACGGACGCCTCGTCGCCGTAGACGTTGTCGAGGCCGGCGCGGGCGAGCACGTCGTCGGCGATGCCCAGCCCGCCCCGGGCGGACAGGGAGGCCTCGGCGGAGAAGTGGTAGACGACGGCTGCGGACTCCTCGCCGCCCGACCGCTCACCAGCGGCAGCGGTGAGCTCGTCGAGCTCGTCGCGCAGGGCCGCGACGTTCCGGGCCGCGGTCGCCTGCGTGCCGAACACGGTGCCGAGGCGTTCGACGTCGGCGAAGATCGCGTCGAAGTCGGTCCTGGCCGTGAGCGCCGAGTCGTGGCTGCACTCGCCGTCGATCACCACGCTGGTCATGCCGGCCGCTTCGACGTCCTCGGTGGCCGTGTTGAACAGGCCGTAGCCGACGATGATGTCGGCCTGGGCCCCGACGATCACCTCGATGGTCGGGTCGTAGGGGTCGAGCACGGGCGCGTCGGACGGCGGGTTCGTCAGGTCCGGGGGGAGGTCGGCGCCGAACTCGCCGGCGCGCGCCACGATCCGCTCCGAGGCTCCTGCGGCGTCGAGCAGCGCCACGGCGGAGGTCCCGACGGAGAGCACCGACTCGGGCTCTGCGGGGATCTCGAGCTCTTCGCCGCAGTTCTGGACGGTCACCGGGTAGACGGTGGCCTCGGTCTCGCTCGCCGGCGGCGTGACCGTGCCGTCGGCCCGGGACGAGGCGTCGGCGTCACCCGAGCAGGCGGTGAGCGCTGCGAGGGCGAGCAGGCCGAGCACGGCGGTTCCGCGGCGGCGCAGGGGGGCAGGGGGAAGCATGGGAGAGGTCTCCGTCTCTGGGTGGGGTGATCCTCAGCGGGTGAGGGATCGTCGGACGAGCGCGATGAGCAGCGGGGTGCCGATCAACGCGGTGAGGATGCCGAGCGGCAGCTCACGAGGGGCGAAGGCGGTGCGGGCCAGCACGTCGGCGCAGACGAGGAGCAGTGCGCCGAGCAGCGCGGACACGGGCAGGACGATCCGGTGGCCGGCGCCGACGAGGCGGCGCGCGATGTGCGGGACCACCAGGCCGACGAACCCGATGAGCCCGGACACCGAGACCGCGACGGCCACGAGGAGGCTGACCAGGACGACGGCGGCGGAACGGAACCGGACGGGGTCCGTGCCGAGCGCGAGCGCGGTGTCGTCGCCGATGGCGAGCGCGTCCAGCCGGCGGGACCAGCCGACGAAGACCGCCGTGGCGGCCAGGACGGCGACGACGGCCAGGGGCACGGATTCCCACCGGGACTGCGCGAGGGAACCCAGCGTCCAGAACATGACGGCCCGGGCGCCCTCGCGGGACTCGCTGGCGAACACCAGGAAGTTCGTCAGGGCGGTCAGTGCGAAGCCCACGGCGATCCCGGCGAAGACGAGTCGCGACACGATCAGCCGGCCGCCGATCCGCGCGACGGACAGCACCAGGACGATCGCGAGCAGGGCCCCGGCGAACGCGCTGCCGGTCAGGGCGAGCACCCCGCCGCCCACACCGAACAGGATGCTGGCGGCGGCCCCGACCGAGGCGCCCGAGGAGATGCCGAGCAGGTAGGGGTCGGCGAGCGGGTTGCGCACCAACGCCTGGACGACGACACCGGCCAGGGCGAGCGCCGCCCCGACGGCGACGCCGAGCACGACGCGGGGCACACGGATCAGCCACACGATCGAGTCGTCCGCGGCGCCGGTCCCGGCCGTGTCGGCCAGGCCGAGGCGACCGAGGACGACGTCGGCCACCGTCGACGGCGCGATCGCGACGGGGCCGATGCCGACGGCGACGACGCAGACGACGGCCAGGCCGGTGGACAGCGCGACCAGCAGCAGGGCGTGCCGTCGGCGTGTCGCGCTCGCTGCTGCCGAGAGGACGGACTCGGTGACGGTCACCTGTGGCGCCCCTCACGGTCGATCGTGTACAAAGGACCTCCAGTAGTGCGAATGATTCTCACTCTCACGATAGCAGGTACCTGTGATCCACCTCCGCCTCCGGCGCCTCACGCGATCCGTCGCCCCAGGTCAGACCTGGTGCGTCGTCGTCGGGCTCCTCCTCAGCGGCCTCGCGGTCGCCCAGGCGATCGCCATGTCCCGACTCTTCGCCGGGATCCTCGACCAGGCAGCCCTGGCGGACCTCGCAGCACCCTTCGGCCTCCTGGCCGTCGCCCTGCTGCTGCGCCCCGTCGGCACGGCGCTGCGCGAGCTGACCGCGCACGCCGTCGCCGGCCGCATGAAGCGAGGCCTGCGCGCCCGGCTCCTCGACGCCGAGGTCGCCCGGGGTCCCTTCGCCCGCACCTCCGACGACGTCGGCGGTCGCCACTCCGAGCTCGTCGACGGCGTCGAGAACCTCGAGCCCTACGTCACCCGATACGTCCCGCAGGTCGTCGTGACCGCGGTGACCGCCACCGTGACCGTGTCGATCCTGCTCGCCGTCGACCCCGTCGTCGGACTGACCGCCGGCCTCACCGCCGCCCTCGTCCCGCTGCTCCCCCGCCTGTGGGACCACGCGCTGCGGTCCCGCGGGGACGAGCACTGGGACGCCTACGCCGGCATGCACGCCGACGTCGTCGACTCCCTGCGCGGGATGGAGACCCTCAAGCTGCTCGGTGCCACCTCCCGGCGACGGGAGCACCTGGTCTCCGCGAGCGCCCGGCTGCTGCGGTCCACGTTGCGCCAGCTCCGGCTCTCCCTGGTGGAGTCCGGGCTGACCGGCCTCCTCCTGGTCGCCGGGCCGGCACTGGCCCTGGCCGTCGGGGTGCTGCGCGTCGACTCCGGCGCACTGGCCGCACCGGCCCTGTTCACCGTGACCCTGGTGGCGTTCGAGGTGTTCCGACCCTTCCGGGACCTCGCCAACCACTGGCACGCCGGCTACCTCGGCGTCTCCGCCGGGTCCCGGCTGCTGGAACGGCTGACCGCAGCGGAGCCCGCGCCGTCGGCACCCGCGCCGTCGACCGTCGCCACCACCGGCGACCCGGCGACCGTCGTCGCGCTCGACCACGTCCGCGCCCGCTACCCCGGCGCCGACCGGCTCGCCGTCGACGGCCTCACGCTGCACGTGCGTCGCGGCTCGGTCACCGCCGTGGTCGGCCCGTCCGGCGCAGGGAAGTCGACGGTGGCGAACCTCGTCCTCGGACTGCTGGCCCCGGAGTCCGGGCAGGTCACCGTCCGGGCGTCCGAGCGCGACACCCCGCCGGTGACCCTCGTCTCCCAGGACCCCGTCCTGTTCGGCGGCACGGTGCGTGACAACCTCCTGCTCGTCGCCCCCACGGCGTCCGACGCGGAGCTCGTCGACGCCCTCGGCCGCGCCCAGGTGCCCGAGCTCGCCGGCACCGACCGTGCGGGCCTCGACGACGAGGTCGGCGAGGGCGGCAGCCTGCTCTCCGGCGGACAACGCCAACGTCTCGCCGTCGCACGTGCGCTGCTGCGCCGCTCCCCCGTGCTCGTCCTCGACGAGGCGACCTCCGCCCTCGACGCCGACCGCGAGCGCCGCCTCCTGACGGCCCTGCGCTCCGGCCCCGAGGCACCGACCCTGCTGATCATCGCCCACCGGCTCAGCGCGGTCCGGGACGTCGAGCGGATCGTCGTCGTCGACGACGGCCGCATCGTCGAGGACGGCACCTACGACGACCTCGCCGCCGCCGGCGGGACGTTCGCGCGGCTGCACGCCGCCCAGGCCGAGGAGGTCGGCGCATGAGCGCGAACGCCACCACCGTCTCCCTGCTGCGCCCCGTCGTCCGCCTGCTCGGCGAGGTCCGCGACGAACGGTCGCTGCTGCTGCGTTCCACGGCCGCCATGACCGGCTACCAGGTGGCCACCGCGGCCGCGGCCGGTCTCAGCGCTGCCGTCGCCTCGCTCGTCGTGTCATCGGACCCCTCGATGGTGGGCCTGCTCCTGGCGGCCCTCGCCGCGGCCGTCGTGGCCGTGGCGGTCCTCACCTGGATCGAGTCCTGGCTGAGCCACGTGCTCGCCTACCGGGTCATCGACGCGCTGCGGGTGCGGGTCTACGACGCCGTGGAGCAGATCGTCCCGGCGCGGTCGGGGCGCCGTCGTGCGGGAGAGGTCGCCGGGACGGCGATGAACGACGTCGAGATCCTCGAGTGGTTCTACGCCCACACCCTCGGCGCCGGTCTGAACGCCGTGCTGTCCCCCGTGCTCGTCTCGGTCGCCCTGGTGGCCCTGGTGGGTCCGCGGGGGCTGATCGTGCCCGCGGGGGTGGCCGTGCTGCTCGCGGTGCCCTGGGTGTTCGCGTCGCTGCAGCGTCGGCAGGGCGCGGCGATCCGGCGTGAGCTCGGCGCCCTGCAGGCGGTGGCCTTCGAAGGAGCGCAGGCGCGGCGGGAGCTCGCGGCGCTCGACCTCACCGAGCACCACCGCGCCCAGGTGCTCGCCGGCACCGACGCCGTGCAGGACGCGAAGCGGCGGTTCGCGTTGCGGGCCGCCGGGGAGTCGGCCCTGGCGGACCTCGTCGTGGCGGCCACCAGCCTGCTGTTCCTCGTGTCCCTGGTGCAGGGTTCCCTCGTCGGCGCCGTCGAGGCGGTCCTCATCCCTCCGGCCGCGGTGCTCCTGGCCGCGGCGGTCTCCCCTGCCGTCGGCGCGTTCGCCATGGTGCAGCGCCTCGGGGAGATGTCCGCGGCGGCGCAGCGGGTCCTCGACCTGATCGACCAGGGTGATCGTGCCCGGACCGCGGTCGAGGGCGGCGACGCCCTCGCCGGTGCGCCCGGACCCCGGTGCTCCTCGACCGGGCGCGGGCACCTGCGGCTCGACGGCGTCCGGTTCGCCTACGACGACGGCCCGCCCGTGCTGGACGGGGTCGACCTGGAGATCCGGCCCGGGGAGCAGGTCGCCCTCGTGGGGGCCTCCGGTGCCGGCAAGTCCACGCTCGCGCGGCTGCTCACGCGGCTGTGGGCCCCCCAGGGCGGGCGGATCCTCCTCGACGGCGCCGAGACCGGCTCCCTCGAGGCCGACGAGCTGCGCCGACGGGTCGCGATGGTGTCCCAGCATCCCTTCGTGTTCCGCGGCACCGTGCGCAGCAACCTGCTGCTCGCTGCGCCCGGGGCCGACGACGCCACGCTGTGGCAGGCGTTGGAGGACGCCGGCCTCGCGGCGACGGTGCGCTCGCGACCCGACGGGCTCGACACCCCGGTGGGCGACCGGGGGGCGACGCTGTCCGGAGGGCAGCGGCAACGTCTGTCCGTGGCGCAGGCGCTGCTGCGCGACCCGGCCGTGCTCGTCCTGGACGAGGCCTCCGCGCACCTCGACGCGGTGGGCGAGCAGGACCTCGCCGACACGGTCGCGCGGTGGCGCCGCACCACGGTGGTGATCGCCCACCGTGTCTCGACCATCCGCCGCGCCGAGCGGGTCGTGCTGCTGGCCGGCGGGCGCATCGCCGCCGACGGCACCCACGCCGACCTGCTGCGCACCTCCCCCGACTACCGGCGTCTGCTCGACCTGTCCTCAGGTCGAGCAGACGCCGGAGAACCGGAGCCGGCCGTCCTGGCCGGTTCGAACCGAGAAGAAGGAAGGAGTGAGCACCCATGACGACGATCACCCTCGTCGCGGTGGCGACGGAGCGGTCCGAGGACCAGATCCTGGCCCCGAACGCGAACAACCACGGTCACGTGTCGACCGCCTTCGCCTGGTCCTGACCAGGCAGCGGGTGTCCCCGGTGGCCCACCGGGGACACCCGTCCCCCGTCTCCCCACCCGCCGTCCCGGAAGGACCTGCCCGTGCCGACCCCCTCGCTCACCCTCACGCCCCGCGTGGAGGTCCGTCCGCTCACGGCGGGCCGCAGCCTCGTCACCACCCCGGTCGGTGCGTCGTTCGTGCTCGACGTGCCCGCCGAACGGGTGCTGCAGATCCTCGACGCCTGGACCACCGGGCAGGCGAGCCCGGCCCTGCCCGACGGCTGGGAAGCGGCCGCCGCCGTGCTGCGGGACGTCCTGGACCGCGACGGGGCGTTCACCCCGGCTGCCGTGGCCGGTCCCGACCTCGGCGATGGTTCGCCGTCGTACGACGACATCGACGCGGCGCTGCCCGGGGACCTGCTGCTCTCCGGCGACCCCGCCGTGGTCGCGGCGCTGCAGACGGTCGCGCGGACCGCTCGGCCGGAGGTCACCGTCCGGGCCGTGCCGGCCGACGACTGGCAGCGCGTGGTCCACCGCGCCTTCCGCACGGGCGAGCTGCTCGTGCACGTCGTGCGGGGCGGCGACGACGCGACGCTCGTCGCCCTGGACCGGCTCTGCGCCGACGCCCGCACCCCGTGGGTGGCGCTCGAGGTGACCCGGTCCGTCGTCTGGCTCGGCCCGTTCGTCACGCCCGGCGTCGGCGCGAGCTACGAGGACCTGGCGGACCGTCGTACCGCCGCCGCGTACGACGCCGAGTCCCACCGGGCGCTGCGCTCCCCGCCGTGGGCGGGGACGCTGGCGCGCCGCCGAGGCACCTCGCCGACGCCCTGCGCACCGCTCTCGACCTGCTGGCCGGGGCGAGGTCCCCCGCTGCCGGTCCTGGCGCGCCCGGACCCGACGGCGACGGACCCGCCGGGGACCTGGTGTGGGAGATCGCCGCCGACGGCACCGCGACCACCCACCCGGTCCTGCCGCTGCCCACCCGGATCCTCAGCGGTTCGCGGTCCCACACCCCCCGCGACCTCGTCGACCCGCTGACCGGGCTGGTCCAGCGCACCCGCGACGTCACCCACCACCCCAGCCTCCCGCCGTCGCTGGCGACCGCGCAGAGCGACGTGTGCAACATGCGCCGCGTGTCACGGTGGGCCAACAACACCTCGTGCCAGGGCTCGGCGTTCGGCGACCCCGCCCAGGCGCGCGCCAGCGCCGTCGGCGAGGCCGCCGAACGCTACTGCGGGAACCTGCTCGACACCCTGCCGGTGACCGTCGGGAGCTTCGCGGACCTGCGCCGCCGCGGCACCCGCGTGCTCGACCCGGCCGAGCTGGTGCTCTACTCCGAGCAGCAGTACGACACCCCCGGCTTCCCGTTCGTGCGGATGACGCCCGACCTGGAGCTGCACTGGGTGCCGGGCCGTTCGCTGACCACCGGCGAGGAGCTGCTGGTGCCCGCCAGCACGGTGTACGTCAACTGGTTCACCGCCGGGTACTCGGCCGCCCCGGTGACGAACTTCTGCCCGTTCGCCGGGATCGCCGCCGGCCCCTCCCTGGACTACGCCGTCACCTCCGCCCTGGAGGAGGTCGTCGAACGCCACGCGACCATGGTGTGGTGGCTGAACGCCCAGCCGATCGACGCCACCCACCCCGGCGAGCTGGCCCGGCTGTGGGACGACGTCCCCGCCGAGCACGGGCAGCGGCCCAGCCTGATCATGCTCGACAACGAGTTCGGGATCCCTGTGGCCGCCGGGGTGCTGCACAACGACGTCGACACGCTGGTCAACGTCGGCTTCGCCTGCCGGGACACCCCGCAGGCCGCTGCCTCGAAGGCCTGGACCGAGGCCTGCACCCTGCAGGAGGGCAGCCGCGACCTGCTGCGTGCGGACGGCGCGCACTGGGACGCCATGCGGCACGGCGAGCTGAACAGCAGGTCGTTCAAGCCGTGGCGGGCCGACCGCCGCTACCTCGACTCCTACCGCGCCGACATGCGCGACTGCGACGACCTCATGGTCCAGCAGCAGGTGCACCTGGACCCGCGTGCCGTCACCCACGTGGCGCCGCTGCTGGAGCGACCGGTCACCCGGACCTTCTCGGACACGCCCTCGCTGCCCGAGCGCACACCTGACGCCTACCGGACGGCGCTGGAGGCCGCCGGGCACGAGGTGATCGTCGTCGACGTCACCTCCCCGGACGTCGCCTCCACCGGGATGCGCGTCGTCCGGGCGATCGTTCCCGGCACGGTCGGCAACGCCCCGGCAGCCTTCCCGTTCCTGGGCCGACGGCGGGTGCAGGACCTGGCGGTCGAGCTCGGCTGGCGCACGACGGCGCTGGCGGAGGACGACCTCAACCACTTCCCGATCCCGCACGCATGAGACTCACCGTGCACCGGCTGGGCGAGGACCGCGTCCTGGCGTGCCGGGACGACGGACGGCGCTGGGTGCTCGACGTCGGCGCGGACGGCCTGGAGGGCGATGCGGCGCGCTCCGCGCTGGACGCCCTGGCCGCCGTCGCCGACGGCGAGCCGGTCACCGGTCCGCCGCCGGGCCCCGACGTCGCCGCAGCGAGCCTGCGGGGCCTGGCGCAGGTCGCGGTCGCACTGGACCGCGAGGGTTCCGACGGTGGGACCTCGGAGCGTGAGGCGTCGGAGCGTGTGGTGCGCTGGCCCTTCGCCGGGTCCACCTACCGGGTACGTCTGCGCGCCGGACGGGCCGTCGAGCTGGCGGACACGGTCTCGGCGCTGCTGCGGGCCACGGTCGCCGACCCGGAGCAGGCCCGTGCGCTCGTCGAGGACCCGGTGGCGATCGTGGCGGGCCCGGCCACGGTCGCGGTACCGGGCTCCGGTGCGGGCTCGCGGAGCCCTGGCCCCGGACCGGCCACCGGCTTCCTGGAACGGTGGACCGACGGCGGGTGGCGTCCCCACGCCGTCGACCCGCCCGCCGTCGTCGACCCGGTGACCGGGCTGCTGCACCGGGTGGTACGCCGCCGTGCCGATCCGCGGGTTCCGAGCGGCTTCGTCCACCTGCACGCCGAGCTGCCGTACCTGGCGAGCGTCGACGCGCGCTGGCAGCCCGACCTGCTCGCACCGGCCGGTGCCCTCGGGGCCGACGCCGACCGGGCCGCCGTGCTCTCCGGTCTGGCGCACCTGTGCGGCGCCCACCTCGGCCAGGGTGAGCTGCGCCGCGCCACCCCTGCGGAGCTGACCGCCACCGGGCATCGGGTGCTCACGGTGACGCAGTGGCGTCCCCACGACCCCGCGCTCGACGGCATGCCGGGATTCCCGTTCGTCCCGTCCGGACCTGACGACCGCGCCTGGTGGCTGCGCGGGACCGAGCACGCCGAGGACGGCCCCGCGCCCTGCTGGGCGCCCTTCAGCCTGGTGCACGCCGGATACCTCTCCGCCCGGCTGGAGGGGCTGACTGCCACCAACGGGCACAACCTCGTCGGTCTCGAGGCCGGCCGCAGCCGCGACGAAGCACTCGACCGGGCCGCCGGGCGCCTGCTCGCCCAGGACGCCGTGGCCCGGTGGTGGCACGACGGCGGTGCGCCGCTACCTGGCGTGCCGACGCCGCCGCGGGTCGGTGACGACGGCGCGGTCGTCGAGGTCCGGGTGCTGGCCGTGCCGACGAGGTCCGGCGTGCCGGTCCGGCTCGCCGTCGCCGACGATCCCGAGGACGACGTCGTCGCGCTCGGTTACGGGTGCGCGGTCGATGCGACCGTCGCCGCCGAGCTCGCCGTGGGCGAAGCGCTCGTCCAGCACGCCTCGGCCCGCGACCTGGCGGTCGAGGAGAGCCTGATCCGTCGAGCCCCGGTGCTCGGGAACGGGGGCGTGGCCGGGCTGGCGCCGCACGACCCGGATCGACGCTACGGCGAGACGTTCGCGGACCGGAGGTCCTTGATCGACCCGATGTGCCACGTCCAGTACGGGCTGGACCCCGCGGTGGTCGCGGACGTGCGCCGTCGTACCCGGGCCCTCGGCGACGCCCCGGACGAGCCGCGGGCCGACGGTGCGCCGTTCGTCCGGCTGGTCGCGACTGCCGACCGTGTCGTGACCGTCGACGTGACCACCCCGCGGGTGCGGGACGCCGGGTACTGCGCCCACCGGGTGCTCGCGACGGGGCTGCGCCGCCTCTCCGTCGGCGCGTTCCCCCAGGTCCGCTCCGACGCGACGACGCCGTATCCCGGGTGGTGACCGCCGCCGTCGGCGACGGGAGTGCGCGTCGGCCAGCGGGTTCGTTCGGCACTTCGCGCTTCGTTCGGCAGTTCGTACTGCCGAACGAAGCGCGAAGTGCCGAACGAACCCCAGCGCCGCGCTACCTCGCGACCGTCGCGGTGGCGACGCGCGGATCGCTGACGGTCACCTCGTGGACGCCGCCGGTGAGCCGGGCCACCGCGCGCGGCGTCGCCGACCCGGGCAGCTCCTGCTTGCGGGCCGACTTCTCGTTGCTGATCGCCCCGCCCGTGGTGTCGCGCAGGTCGGTCGGCGGCTCCGCCACGGCCGCCACGTGGGAGCCGACCCACACCTCCACGTCGCCCGGCTCGACGACGCGCACGCCCCGGCGGTCGCTGAACGCGAACCGTGAGGTCGGCACCTCGAAGGTGACGGTGGCCGACTCCCCCGGCGCCAGGTCGACGCGCTCGTAGGCGAGCAGCTGCGCCACGGGTCGCGCGAGGGAGGCGACGACGTCGTGCCCGTAGAGCTGCACGACGTCGGTCCCGGTGCGGTCGCCGGTGTTGGTCACCCGCACCGCGACGGTGAGCGAGCCGTCCGTGGCGGCCTCGGACGGCACCCGGAGGTCGGCGTAGGCGAACGACGTGTAGGACAGCCCGAACCCGAACGGGCGCAGCGGCGTCGGGTCGGTCGAGGTGACGTCGCTCGCGCCGCCCAGCACGGGGTGCAGGTAGGAGTACGGCTGGGCACCCGCGGAGCGCGGCAGGGAGACGGGCAGCCGGCCGGACGGGTTGACGGCACCGGTGAGGATCGCGGCGATCGCGGTGCCGCCCTCCTCGCCCGGGAAGAACGCCTGCAGCACGGCCGCGGGACGGCGGTCGCCGTCGAGCGCCCAGTCGACGGCGTACGGCCGGCCGGACAGCACCACCATCACCACGGGCGTCCCGGTCGCCACGACGGCCTCCACGAGGCCGCGCTGCACGCCCGGCAGGTCGAGCGACTCGGTGTCGTTGCCCTCCCCCACGGTGCCCCGGCCGAACAGCCCGGCCTGGTCCCCGACGACGACGACGGCGACGTCCGCGGAGGACGCGGCGGCGGCCGCCTCGGCGAACCCGGAGGTGTCCGCCCCTTCGACGTCGCAGCCCCGGGCGTGCACGAGCGCCGGAGCGGGCGCGCCCGCGGCGGCGAACGCGCCGCCGAGGGCGTCGAACACGGTGGGCACCTCGAAGCCCAGCTCCCGCTCCGGGTGGTGCGCGAGCACGTGGTTGGCGAACGAGTAGCACCCCATGAGCGCCTCGGCCCGGTGCGCGTTGGGTCCGACGACGGCGACCCGCTGCGGCGACGTGGTCCACGCCGACAGCGGCAGCAGCCCGTCGTTGGTCAGCAGCACGACGGACTCGGCGGCCAGGCGGCGCGCCACGGCCCGGTGCCGGGTGGAGTCGAGGTCGACGACGTCGGGCGGGTCGTCGGCGAACGCGTCGTCCTCCAGCAGCCCGAGCTCCTCCTTCTGGGCCAGCGCCCGCAGTGTGGCCCGGTCCACCAGGGCCTCGTCGACGCGGCCCGCGCGCACCGCCTCGGCGAGCGGGTCGAGGTAGGCGTCCCCCGACGGCAGCTCGACGTCGAGCCCGGCCGCGAGCGCCTGGGCGGCGGCGGCGGCACGGTCGGCGGCCACGCGGTGCATGACCTCGAGGAACGCGACGCCGAAGTAGTCGGCGACCACCACGCCGTCGAACCCCCAGCGTTCCCGCAGGATCCCGGTGAGGTACTCGGCGGAGGCGTGCTGGGGCACGCCGTCGATGTCGTTGTAGGAGGCCATGACGGACCGCACGCCGCCGTCGACGACGGCCATCTCGAAGGGCGGCAGGAACACGTCCGCGATCTCGCGCGGGCCGGCGGAGACCGGCGCGTGGTTGCGGCCCCCGCGGGAGGCGGAGTAGCCGACGAAGTGCTTGAGGGTGGCGTGCACGCCCTGGGACTGCAGGCCGCGCACGTAGGCGGTGCCGAGGGTGCCGACGACGTACGGGTCCTCGGCGATGCACTCGTCGACGCGTCCCCACCGGGGGTCGCGCACGACGTCGAGCACGGGCGCGAGGGCCTGGTGGATGCCGAGGGTGCGCATGGACTCCCCGATGAGCGCTCCCATCTCGGCGACGAGACCGGGGTCGAACGAGGCGCCCCAGGCGAGCGGCGTGGGGAACGTCGCGGCCTTCCAGGCGGCGAGGCCCGTGAGGGTCTCCTCGTGCACGAGCGCGGGGATGCCGAGCCGGGTCTCGGTCCGCAGGCGGCGCTGCTCGGTCCACAGCCAGTCGGCGCGCTCCACGGGGTCGACGGGCCGGGTGCCGTACACGCGCGTGTAGTGGCCGATGCCGTGGCGGGTGATCTCCCCGAGCCGGTCGGTGCCCTGCTGCCCCGCGGTCATCTCGCCCTGCAGGGGCGCGACGACGTCGCCGCCCTTGTCGAGCCAGTACCCGACGATCTGGGCGAGCTTCTCCTCGAGGGTCATGCGGGCGTGCAGCGCGGCGACCCGGTCGGAGACGTGCGGCATCGCCGCGACGGTGGTGTCGGACATCGGTACCTCTTTCTGCACGGTCATCCCTTCACCGCGCCCTGCAGTCCGTTGACGATGCGCTTCTGCATCGCCAGGAAGAAGACGAGGGCCGGGATCATGGCCAGCGTGGTGAAGGCGAAGACGCCGGCGGTGTCGGAGGAGTGCTCTGACGAGAAGTCGGCCACGCCGAGCGGGAGGGTCTTCTTGTCGCCCTGCAGGAGCAGCAGGGGCAGCAGGTAGGCGTTCCAGGACCCGACGAATGCGAGCACGCCGACGGTGACCATGCCGGGCCCGGAGAGCGGCAGGAGGATCCGCCAGAAGAACCCGATGCGGCTGGTGCCGTCGAGCTGGGCGGCCTCGTCGAGCTCCCGGGGAAGCGCCGCCAGGAACGGGCGCAGGATGACCACGGTCATGGGGAGCGCGAACGCGGCCTGAGGCAGGGCGACGCCCCACCAGGTGTTCCCGAGCCCGAAGTTCTGGGTGAGCAGGATGAACAGCGGGATGACGGCGACCGTGGCGGGGAAGAGCAGCCCGGCGACGAACACCATGAACAGCGCCTCGCGCCCCTTGAACCGGTAGCGGGCCAGCGGGTAGGCGGCCATCACCCCGAACACCACGACGATGGCGGTGGTGATGACGGCGACGATCACCGAGTTGGCCGTGTACTGCCAGAACGACGGGTTGGTGACCACGCCCGTGTAGTTGGTGAAGATCCACGGGTCCGGCAGGGAGGCGGGCGCCTCGGTGAGCTGGGCGTTGCTGCGGAACCCGCCGAGCACGCCGTAGACGACGGGACCGAGGGTGGCGCAGACGACGACGAACGCCACCGCGTAGACCACCGGGTTGCCGCCCTGGAACCTGCCGGCCGCGCCTCGGCGCCGGCGTCCGGTCGGTGGTGCCGCCGGTGGTGAGGTGGGTGGCGGTGTGGTCGGTGCTTGAGTCGACGTGGTCATCACGCCACCCCCTTGGCGTCTCGGCGCAGGATGAGTCGCTGGTAGAGCACCGCCATGACGAGCGCGATCATGAAGAGGATCACGGAGGCGGCGCCGGCGATCCCGAAGTTGTTGCTCCGGGTGCCCTCGTTGACGAGGAAGATCGCCATCGTGCTGGTGGAGTTGGCGGGGCCGCCCTTGGTGAGGATCCAGACCATGTCGAACAGCTGCAGCGAGCCGATCATGGACAGGAACCCCCAGGTGCGGATGGTGGGGCCGAGCAGGGGGATGGTGATCCGCCGCTGCACCTGCCACCAGGAGGCGCCGTCGAGCTGGGCGGCCTCGTAGAGCTCGTCGGGCACGCCCTGCAGCCCGGCGAGGAAGAGGATCACGGCCAGGCCGAGGTACTTCCACGTGAGGATCGCCAGGACGGTCCACAGGGCGAGGTCGGGGTCGCCGAGCCAGCCCTGGGCGGGCGGTTCCAGGCCGATGCCCTGCAGGATCGTGTCGAGCACGCCGTAGTAGGGCTGCAGCAGCTGGAACCACACGACGCCGGCCACGACCTCCGCCAGGACGTACGGCACGAAGATGATGGTCCGCAGCAGGCCCTGGCCCCACATCTTGCGGTTGAGCAGCAGGGCGATCGCGAGTCCCAGCGGGAGCTGGACGGCGATCGAGGCCACGACGATGACCAGGTTGTTGACGAGCGAGCCGACGAACACGTCGTCGGTGAGCACCGAGACGTAGTTCGCGAGCCCGACGAAGTCGACCAGCGGCCCGCGTCCGTTCCACCGGTAGCCCGACATCTGGACGGCCGTGATGACCGGCCACGCGACGAAGAGGACGAGCATCGCGAGCGCCGGTGTGACGAAGAACGCGATCTCGAGGCGCTTGCGCAGCTCGGAGCGGTCCGCCCGCCGACCTCCTGCCGGACGCCGGTCCGCCGGGCCGCCCGGCTGGGCGGCTCCGGCAGGCCGGCGCGGGGAGGTGGCAGGCGACGCCGTGCCCGTCGTGGTGACGGCGTCGTCTGCCCTGCCGGTCACTGCTGTGCTGCCGCGGCGTCTTCGATGGCGTCCACGACGTCCTGCGGGCCGGCCTCGCCGGCGAACATCAGGGCGATCGCGTCGTTCATCGCGTTGCCGACGCTCTGGCCGAGACGGGTGTCCAGGTAGAGCTGGGTCTGGCCGCCGCCGTCACGCACCGGGACGAGCTGCGCGAGGGTCTGGTTGGAGATCGAGCCGGTCGCGGCCGGGTTGGTCGGCAGGCCCATGTCGAGCTCGGCGAATCCGGTCTGCACCTCGTCGGACAGCAGGTAGGCGGCGAAGTCGACCGCGGCGTCGGGGGCGTCCTGGGACACGGCCCAGGCGTCACCGCCGCCCATCTGGTCGGTCGGCGCGCCGGCCTGGCCGGTGAAGGTCGGGAAGGCGAACCAGCCCATCCAGTCGGGGACCTCGCCGTCCTCGCGCAGCCCACCGACGACACCGGGCTCCCAGTGGCCGGCGAGCTCCATGCCGACGCGCTCGCTGGCGAGCAGGCCGGAGGCCGACGTCGGGCCCTCCTGCGCCCCGGTCGCCAGGAAGCCGGGGTTGAACGGCTCCTTCGCGAGGATCTCCTGGACGTCCTCGCCGGCCCGGAGGAAGCACTCGTCGGAGTAGTCCCCGGACTCGATCGCCGCCTCGACGGTGTCGAAGGCGCACTCGCGGACGACGCCGTAGTACCAGTAGTGCGCGGCGGGCCACTTGTCGCCCGCGCCGACGGAGATCGGGTCGATGCCGGCCGCCTCGAGCTGGTCGACGTAGCCGGCGAACTCCTCGATGGTGGGGCTCGGGGAGACGTCGGTGATCCCGGCCTCCTCGAACAGGTTCTGGTTGTACCAGAACCCGACGATGCCCATGGAGAAGGGCAGCGCGTAGACGCGGTCGTCGATCGAGTACTGCCCGGCGAACGCGGAGACCGTCTCGACGGTGTCGGCGGCGTCGTCGGTGAGGTCGCGCAGGAGGCCCGCGTCGACGTCGTTCGCCAGCTCGCCTCCGCCACGGCTCATGAAGACGTCCGGGACGTCGGACCCGGCCTGCATGGCGGCCTGCAGCTTGGTGACCATGTCCTCGTGCTGCATGGCCTCGACCTGCACCGTGACGCCCGGGTTCGCCTCCTCGAAGTCGGCGGCGACCTGGTCGTAGTACTCCTTGCCCTCGCCGGTGTTGGAGTTGTGCCACCACTCGACGGTGGTGTCCCCGCCGGCAGAGGCGGTGGTCTCGTCGTCGTCCTGGTCCGCCGTGCCCTGTCCTGCGCAGGCGGTGGCCAGCAGGGCGATGCTCGCCCCCAGCGCGAGGGCGCTCGCGCCCCGCATCTTCCTCGTCATCGTGGAACCCCTCGGTCGTCGTCGACTCCTGTGGTGGACGGGCCGTCAAGACGCCGGCCTGCCGTGCAGATCTCAGACTGGCAGGTGCGTCCATCGTTCGTCAATCGTTTTCGATAACGGTTTCGCCACGAGCGGTCCCGTCCGTCGCCCCGCGCGACGGACCGCTACGCTCCTGTGTGTGAGCACCGCTGCCGACCCGCCCCTCGCGGGCACAGACCCGCGCCAGTACACCGGTCGCGTGACGATCTCCGACGTCGCCCGGGTCGCGGGGGTCTCCGTCGCCACGGTCTCCAAGGTCGTCAACAACCGGTACGGCGTCGCGCCCTCCACCGCGGAGCGGGTCCTCGGCGTCGTCGCCGACCTCGGCTACGAGTCCTCCCTCGTGGCCCGCAGCCTGCGCCGGCAGTCCACCAACGTCATCGGCGTGCTCGTCGCCGAGTTCGAGCCGTACTCCACCGAGCTCCTCAAGGGCATCTCGTCCGCCGTCGACGGCACCGGCTACGAGCTGCTCGCCTACTCCGGAGGGTCCGACGGCGGCGCGCTGGGCGGCTGGGAACGACGCTCCCTGTCCCGGCTCGCCGGCACCCTCATCGACGCCGCCATCGTCGTGACCCCCACGATGGTGCTCTCCGAGGCCAACGGGATCCCCGTGGTCGCCATCGACCCGCACACCGGCCCCGAGGGCACCCACACCGTCGACTCCGACAACACCACCGGCGCCCGCGAGGCCGTCGAGCACCTCATCGCGCTCGGCCACCGACGCATCGCGCACCTCGGCGGACGCACCGACCTGGAGTCCGCTCGCCTGCGCGAGCTCGGCTACCGCCAGGCCCTCGACGCCGCCGGCATCACCGTCGACCCCACGCTCGTGCGCGTCGGCGGCTACCGCTCCGACACCGCCGACACCCCCGCCCGCGAGCTGCTGTCAGCACCCCGCGGCGAACGCCCCACCGCCGTCTTCGCCGCCAACGACCTGTCCGCGATGCACGTCGTGGAGGTCGCCGCCGAGCTCGGGCTGCACATCCCCGAGGACCTCTCCGTCGTCGGCTTCGACAACGTCCCCGAGACGGCGATGGTCGAACCGCCGCTCACCACCGTCGCCCAGCCCCTGCACCGCATGGGCGCCGAGGCCCTGCGCATGCTGCTCGACATCCTGCACGACACCCCCCGCGAGCAGCACCTGCGCCTGCCGACCTCGCTCGTGGTGCGCTCCAGCACCGGCCCCGCGCCTACCGAGTGAGGACCGCAGGGCTCACCCGCTGACGCGGGGTTCCACCGGCCCAGGGCTCAGCCGGGGATCCCGGCGAACCAGCGCTCGACGGCGTCGAGCCGGTTCGAGGTCTGGGCCGGCCAGTCCGCCTCCTGGACCCGGTGCGGACCCGTGGCCAGGGACAGCAGCACCCCCGCGATGCGCGCCGACAGCTCGGCCGGGTCGACGACGTCCTGGAAACCCCGGGCGTACCGGACGGCCAGGGCGTGCAGGCGCGGCTCGTCCCAGCCCCGCAGCAGCGAGAGCGTCTCGATGTGCGCGACGAGGCAGGCGAGGTCGTCCGCGCGGCGACCGGGACCGGCGGAGTCGACGTCGAGCAGGCCGGTGATGTGCCCGGCGTCGAGCATCACCTGCGCCTCGTAGAGGTCCCCGTGGGTGGGCTGGTCCGCCGGCTGGCCGGCGATGCGGGCGGCGATCGCCTCGGCGAGATGGGCGGCCCGGTCCGCCTCGGCGGGCAGCGCCGCCCCGATGACGGAGGCGTAGTGGGCCGCGTTCTCGCTCCACGAGGTCCGCAGCGGGAGGTCCGCGACGGCGTCGGGCAGGCGGCCCAGCAGCGTGACGACCTCCTCGGCGCTCGGGACCGGGCCGCCGTCGCGCACCGCGTGACGCATCGACTCCCCCGCCAGCGGCGCGATGACGAGCAGTCCGTCCGCGTTGCGGCCCAGCGGCTTGGGCACGGGCAGCCCCGCGTTCGCCAGCAGGGCGTGCCGCGCGTGGAGGTCGTCGACCTTGTCCGGGCGGACCACCTTGAGGAACACCCGGGCACCCGGGGTGCTGGCCTCGATGACGGCGCGCCGGGTCGGGCGGTAGGCGCGCACCTTGAGCGTGACGGGACCGCGCGCGACCTCGGGGACGCCCAGGTCGCCGAGCAGGGCGGCGACGGCCGACGCGTCGTAGGCCGTGGCCAGCGCGGGCAGCGCGGGATCGCCGGGGAACCTCCACACGGCGACCGCGTGCTCGCCGTCGTCCAGGGTGAGCACGCCGGGCACCTTCTGGTCGCCCGGTCGTCCGAGGGACGCGCCCAGCGTCTCCGTGCGGACCTTGGCGCCGTCCCCGGTGCTCGCCCAGCGGACGCGGGCCCGGTAGGCCACGGTGGTCGAACGACCCGGGCGGTGGTCCACCTGCCGGACCGACCAGTCGACGAGCTCCCCGCCCGCCGTCGACACGGCGGTGGCGAGCAGCTCGGTGGCGTCCTCGCCGGTCAGGAGATCCAGATCGTTCTGTGCCATCGCACCATCCTCGCCAGAACCGGCCCGCGGCGCCCGTTCACCACGCCGGACGACGACGGCACCTTCGTCCTCGACGGTACGCAGCAGGTACGCAGCAGGTGCACCGGACGCCCACGACGACGCACCCCCCGGGTCCGTGCGGACCGGGGGGTGCGGGGACGTGCGGGACGTGCGGGGACGGCGCTCAGGCGCCGAACATCTCCCGGAGCTCACGGCTCTCGACGTCGGAGACGTTGGTGCTGACCAGGGTCGCCTTGATGCCGTGCAGACGCTCCCGGAACCGGTCGACGTCACCCTGCTCGGACGCCAGGAAGAGGGCGGAGGTGCCGGGGACGATCTCGGACTTGATCGCCTCGAGGTCCTCCTTGCGGATGCCGACGTCGGACAGCGCGCGGCTCAGCCCGCCGATCGCCGCACCCGCCACGGCCCCGACGACCGGGATGAAGAACAGGGCGCCGATGAGCAGGCCCCACAGCGCACCCCATCCCCCGGCCTTGGCGGCGTCGTCGTTGATGCCGTGGGTCTTGGGCTGCTTCTCGCCCTCGGGCCACTCGACGACCGCGTGGTCGATGATCGTGACCAGGTTGTCGGCGGCGGCGTCCTTGACGATCTGGGCGGCACGGGCCGCACCTTCCGTGTCCTCGAACTTCCACACCGTGAAAATTGCCATCTGCGCAGTCCTCCTCGTGCCGCGTGCTGTCGCGTCCCGTCGCGGGCCGACCGCCTCGATCCTGACACCGGGGGACGAATGCCGCCACAGCAGGAGAAAACACGTGACCGACCGCCGGACGGCCACGCACGCGCGGGCGCGGGTCATTACCGTAGGGACCATGACGACCACCCCTGTCGACGCCACCGCCACGTCCTCCTGGGCCGAGCTCGAACGCCACCACCGCGAGTTCCGCGGCGACCTGCGCGGCTGGTTCGCCGCCGACGCGGGCCGCGCCGAGCGCCTCAGCCGCACCGCGGGCGACCTCCTGGTCGACCTGTCCAAGAACCTCGCCACCGACGAGACCCTCGACCTGCTGGTCCGCCTCGCCGAGGAGGTCGACCTGCCGGGTCGTACCGAGGCGATGTTCACCGGTGAGCACATCAACGTCACCGAGGACCGCGCCGTCCTGCACACGGCGCTGCGTCGCGCCCCGGGCACGGAGCCTCGGCTCGTCGTCGACGGCCAGGACGTGGACGCCGACGTCGCCGCAGAGCTCGACAAGGTCGCCGCGTTCGCCGAGAAGGTCCGCTCCGGCCAGTGGACGGGCGTGACCGGCAAGCCGGTGCGCACCGTGGTCAACATCGGCATCGGCGGGTCCGACCTGGGGCCGGTCATGGTCTACGAGGCGCTCAAGCCGTACGGTCGCGACGACCTCGAGGCGCGCTTCGTGTCGAACATCGACCCCACCGACGTCGCGCAGAAGACGGCGGACCTCGACCCGGAGACGACGCTGTTCATCGTCGCCTCGAAGACCTTCGGCACGCTGGAGACCCTGACGAACGCGCGTCTCGCCCGTGCGTGGCTCTGGGAGACGCTGACCGCCGCCGGTGCGATCGAGAACTCCGACGCCGCCCGCGAGTCCGCCGTCGGGCAGCACTTCGTCGCGGTCTCGACCGCCCTGGACAAGGTCGAGGCGTTCGGCATCGACCCCGCCAACGCCTTCGGCTTCTGGGACTGGGTGGGCGGTCGCTACTCGGTGGACTCGGCGATCGGCACGTCACTGGCGATCGCGTTCGGCCCGGACGTCTTCCGGGAGCTGCTGGCCGGTTTCCGCACGATGGACGAGCACTTCCGCACCGCCCCCCTGCACCAGAACGTGCCCGCCCTCATGGGCCTCCTCAACGTCTGGTACGTCAACTTCCTCGGCGCGCACACCCACGCCGTCCTGCCCTACGCCCAGCAGCTCCACCGGTTCCCCGCGTACCTGCAGCAGCTGACCATGGAGTCGAACGGCAAGTCGGTGCGCGCCGACGGCTCGCCCGTCACGTCCCAGACGGGCGAGGTCTTCTGGGGCGAGCCCGGCACCAACGGCCAGCACGCCTTCTACCAGCTCATCCACCAGGGCACCCGCACGATCCCGGCGGACTTCATCGCCTTCGCGACGCCCGCCTACCCCCTGGTCGACGCCGCCGGGGACGGCAAGGACGTCCGTCCGGGCGCCGACGTGCACGAGCTGTTCCTGGCGAACTTCTTCGCCCAGACGAAGGCCCTGGCCTTCGGCAAGACGGCGGACGAGGTGCGCGCCGAGGGCACGGCGGAGGAGCTCGTGAGCGCGCGGACCTTCTCGGGCAACCGCCCGACGACGTCGATCATGGCGCCTGCCCTCACGCCGTCGGTCCTGGGTCAGCTCGTGGCGCTCTACGAGCACATCACGTTCGTGCAGGGCGTGGTGTGGGGCATCGACTCCTTCGACCAGTGGGGCGTGGAGCTCGGCAAGAAGCTCGCGCTGGAGATCGCGCCCGCCGTGTCCGGCGACGGCGACGTCCTCGCCTCCCAGGACTCCTCCACCCGCCGGCTCGTGGAGTACTACCGCGCGCACCGCGCCTGACCAGCACCGTCGTCGAGAGGCCTCCTGCCGCACGGCAGGAGGCCTCTCACGCTCGCCGGCCGGCCACGGAGAGAATTCACAGAGCGGACATTCGGAGGTCGCCCGCGTCAGTACACTGGGGCCGCGGTCGAGCAGACGGCCGCCGCAACCCCCCGCTCCAGCAAGGAGTCCCGCGATGACGACCGTCGCCCCTGATGCCCTCGCCTCGACCCTCCGCGACAACGCCGAGGCCGTGCGCGCCGTCTGGCTGGACACCGCCGCGGCGGAGCTGCGGGGACGCACCTCCCGCGGGGAGCTGGAGCGTGAGCAGTCCGACATCTACGAAGCGCTGGTCGACGGGCTGGACGCCGGGAGCGTCGCCCTCGACACCCCGGCCTTCGACCAGCTCCGCGGCATCCTCGCGGACGTCTCCTCCGCGCGGGCCCGGCTGGGCTTCACGCCGCGGGAGACGGCCGTGGCCGTCTTCGCCCTCAAGGAGGGCCTGTACTCCCTGGGGGCGGTCCGGGGCGACGGCATCAGCGCCCTGCTGCGCCTGGTCGACGACCTCGGCCTGTTCACCTTCGAGTCCTTCGCCGCCGCGCGCGAGGCGATCATCAGCGAGCAGGCGGAACAGCTCCTCGAGCTGTCCACGCCGGTGGTGAAGATCTGGGACGGCATCGTCGCGGTGCCGCTCGTCGGCACGCTGGACTCGGCCCGCACCCAGGTCGTCATGGAGAAGCTGCTGAACACCCTGGTGGAGACCGGCAGCGAGCACGCCATCATCGACATCACCGGCGTCCCCGCGGTCGACACCCAGGTCGCCCAGCACCTCCTCAAGACGGTCGTCGCGGCCCGCCTCATGGGCGCGGAGTGCACGATCAGCGGCATCCGCCCCCAGATCGCGCAGACCATCGTGGCTCTCGGCATCGAGTTCGGCGACATCACCACCCGCGCCTCGCTGGCCGACGCCCTGGTGGACGCGCTGCGCTCCGGGAACCGCACCGCCGCGCTCGGGACGTCAGCGTGACCGACGCCGTCCCCATCCTCAAGATCGGGTCCACCCTGCTCGTGTCGATCCAGGTCGACCTGCAGGACGACACCGCGCTGCAGCTGCAGGAAGACCTCGCCGACCGCATCACGCAGACCGGTGCGCGCGGCGTGATCATCGACATCTCCGGCCTGGAGATCGTCGACAGCTTCATCGGCCGGATGCTCGCGTCCGTGGCCGCCATCTCCCGGGTGCTCGACGCGCGGACCGTCGTCGTCGGCATGCGCCCGGCCGTGGCCATCACGATGGTCGAGCTCGGACTGTCCCTCGGCGGCGTGAGCACCGCGCTCGACGTCGACCGTGGGCTGGCCCTGGTCGCCCCCTCCGAAGAGTCCGCGGAACAGGTGTTGCTCCGCGCCGTCGAACGTGAGGAAGGATGACGACCGTCCTGCCGGCGACCGCTCAGCGGCTGCCGATCGCCACGGACTCGGACATCGTCCACGTCCGTCAGCTCGTCCGCACGGTGGCCCAGCAGGCCCGGCTCACCCTCGTCGACCAGACCAAGCTCGTCACGGCCGCCAGCGAGCTGGCGCGCAACACCCTCGTCTACGGCGGGGGCGGTGACGTCATCGTCACCCTGGTGAGCGACGCCCGTCGCACGGGTGTGCGCTGCGTCTTCTCCGACTCCGGTCCGGGGATCGCGGACCTCGACCTCGCCCTCACCGACGGCTGGACGAGCGGCAGCGGCCTCGGCCTCGGCCTGTCGGGCTCGCGACGCCTCGTCGAGCACTTCTCCATCGACACCACTCCCGGGCTGGGCACGCGCGTCGAGATCGCGACCTGGTCCAGATGACGGGCGTCGTCGACCCCGAGGAACCCGGCCGGGTGCTGGAGAACGGTGCCTGGTACACCCTCGACCACCCGTCGGCCGTGGGCGGGGTGCGTCGTGCTGCCGCCGTGTCGGCGCTGCACCTCGGGTTCGGCGAGTCCCGTGCCGCGGAGATCGGCCTGGTCGTGTCGGAGCTCGCCACCAACCAGACGCGTCACGCCGGCGGCGGGTCGGTGCTGATCCGGGTGCAGCGGTCCGCGTCGGCGGCCGCCCTGGAGGTGCTCGCCGTCGACGGCGGCCCCGGGATGCGGGACGTCACGGCGGCGATGCGCGACGGCGTGTCCTCACGGGGCACGCTCGGCATCGGCCTCGGCACCCTGCCCCGGCTCACCACGGCGTGGGACGCCTGGTCCTCGCCCGGCCTCGGGACCGTCGTGGCCGCGTCGTTCTCGTCCCCGGGCGGAGCTCCCGGGCTGGACCGGACCACGGGCATCACCCGGGCGATGACCGGGCAGCAGGTGTGCGGCGACGCCCACGCAGAGCGCGACGACGACGGCGTGCGGACCCTCATGGTGGCGGACGGGCTGGGTCACGGGCCGTTGGCGGCGGCGGCCTCCCAGGCCGCGGTCCGCACGTTCCTCGACGCGCCTCTCGACACGCCGGCCACGATCCTGCGTCACGTCCACCGCGCGCTCGGCGGCACGCGGGGCGCCGCCGTCGCCATCGCCCAGCTGCGCGGGTCGACCCTGCACCACGCCGGGCTCGGGAACATCGCCGGTACCCTGCACGGCGCGCGGTCGCGCAGCCTGCTCAGCCAGCCGGGCATCGCCGGGTCGCACGCCCCCTCCCTGCAGGAGACGGCCCTGCCGGTGTCCCCGGGCGACGTCGTCACCCTGTTCAGCGACGGGCTCACCAACCGGGTCGACCTCGGCGCCTACCCGGGACTGGCCACCCACGTCCCCCTGGTGGTGGCGGGCGTGCTCATGCGCGACCTCGCCGTCCGACCCGACGACGCCTGCGTGGCAGTCCTGCCGGTCTGGGAGGCCGCATGACGACCCTGCTCTCCACGGTGCTCACGGACGACGCCGCCCTCTTCGCCCTGCGCCGGGCGGGCCGCGAGATCTGCAGCATGCTGGGCCTGGACGCCCACGCCCAGGTTCGGCTGGCCACCGCGCTCTCGGAGCTCGGGCGGGCCGCGCTCGACGTCGGGCCGGTCGAGGTCGAGCTGCGGACCGCGCGGCGGCACGGCACGGTCCGCCTGCAGGCCGAGCTGCGTCCGGCCGCCGCGCTCCAGACGTCGGGCGACCCCGCCGACGGCGGCCTCCCCGCCGCCCGCCGCCTCGTGGACTCCGTCGAGGTCTCCGCGGACGGCCGCCGCGTCGTGCTGACCGTCGAGCTCGGCGCGTCCGTGCGCCTCGACGACGCGGCCGTGGAGCTGCTCGCCCGGTCCGTCTCGGCAGGGCCTGCCACCGACGCGCTCGACGAGCTGCGCCTGCAGAACGCCGACCTCCTGCGCGCCCACGACGAGCTGCGCGTCCAGCAGGAGGAGCTGCGGCGCCTGAACGCCGAGCTGCAGGAGACGAACCGGCACGCCCGGGCGATGTACGACCAGCTCTCCGCGGAGCTCGAGGAGACGAACAGCGGAGTCGTCGCGCTCTACGCCGAGCTCGACGAACGCAGCCAGGAGCTGCAGGCCACGAACGAGGCCAAGTCCCGGTTCCTGCGCAACGTCAGCCACGAGCTGCGCAGCCCCGTGAACTCGATCATCGGGCTCGCCTCCCTCCTGGCGGAGTCACCGCTCGACGGCGACCAGACCCAGCAGGTCGCCTACGTCCGCGACAGTGCGGGAACGCTCCTGACGCTCGTCGACGAGCTGCTGGACCTCGCCCGCGCGGAGGCCGGGCACCAGGACGTCACCCCCGAGCCGATCGACCTGACCGCCCTGTTCGACGAGCTGCGCGGCACCATCGCACCCCTGACGCGCCCCGGGGTGGAGCTGGTCGTGGCCGCCGCGCACGGGGTGTCGCTGGTCAGCGACCGCGACCTGCTGGCCCGCGTGCTGCGCAACCTGCTGACGAACGCCGTGAAGTTCACCGAGGCGGGGTCGGTGCGCCTCGACGCGACGACGGACGACGTCGGGCGGGCCGTGCTCACCGTCCGCGACACCGGCGTGGGGATCCCCGCCGACCAGGTGGCGACCATCTTCGAGGAGTTCGTCCAGGTGCCCAACCACCTGCAGCCGAGCGTGCGGGGCACCGGCCTGGGCCTGCCGTACGCGCGGCGCACGGCCGAGGCGCTCGGCGGGTCGCTGGTCGCCCGGTCCGAGGCGGGCGAGGGCAGCACGTTCACCGTGACGCTGCCCTCCCTCGAGGCCTCTCCCGACGTCGTCGCCCCGGCGGTCTCGGGTGCCGGCACGGACGGCACGGCTCCCGACGGCGCCGCCCCGACCCCCGTGCCCGTCGCGGCACCCGCGCCCTCGCTCGGGCACGTCCTGGTCGTCGACGACGACCGGGCGTTCGGCGCCGTCGTCGCCGGATTCCTGAGGGACGAGGCGTCTCAGGTCAGCGTCGCCCACGACCCTCGCCACGCGCTCGCGCTGCTGCGCGACGGCCCGGCCGACGCCGTCGTCCTCGACGTGTGCATGCCCGGGATCGACGGGGCGACCCTGCTCTCCCGGGTGCGCGCCACCCAGCCGGCGATCCCCGCCGTGCTCATGTCGAGCGGGCCGCCGCCCGAGGTCCCGGACCAGGCCGGGCCCTTCGCGTTCCTGCCCAAGTCGGGGATGGACCGCCCCTCGCTGGTGGCAGCCCTGCAGGACCAGGAGCGGCCGGACCGGTGACGAACCTGACGACACCCCGCACGGTGCTCGTCGTCGACGACACCGATGCGCACCGCTACGTCATGGCGACCTGGTTGCGGAACGCCGGGTACGACGTCGTCGAGGCGTCGACGGGCGGCGCCGCCCTGACCCTGGCGACCGCCGCGACGGACGCCGTCGTGCTCGACGTGAACCTGCCGGACGTCCCGGGCCGGGAGGTGTGCCGACGCCTCAAGGAGGCCGCCACCACGTCCCAGGTCCCGGTGCTGCACGTGTCGGCCACGTCGATCGACGCGGCCTCGCGCACCGCCGGCCTGCAGGGCGGGGCCGACGCCTACCTGCCCGAGCCCCTCGACCGGGCCGAGTTCCTCGCCACCATCGACTCGTTGTGCCGCAACCACGCCGAGAAGCGGGGCATGGGTCGCGCGGCTCGCCGGCTGGAGGCGCTGGGCGAGGCCCTGGTCCCGCTGCACGAGGCCCGCTCGCCGGAGCGCGCCGCCGACCTGGTCGCGCGCGGCGCCGCGGCCGTGCTCGGGCGTCCCGTCATCGCGATGGTCGTCGCGGAGCCGCAGACCGTGCTGCGGTCGCTCTGCGTCGCGCCGGACGCCCCGCTCGTGCGCGGGCGGGGCACCGCGCCGGTGCTGCCTCCCGGCCCGCTGTCCGAGACGGTCTTCCGGGCGGACGAGGTGCCGCCGGCGTGGCGCCCGCTGATCGACCGCGCCGCCCTCCCTCCCGCCGCGTGGTGGACGGTCTGGCTGCGCGACAGCGCCGGGGACCTCGTCGGCGGGCTCGCCGTGCAGGTCGCCCCCGGCCAGGAGACGCCGGCCGCCGAGGACCAGCGGGTGGTCCGGCGCTTCGTCGAGGCGACGTCGGTCGCCCTGGCGAACCTGCGCTCGTTCGCCGAGGAGCACCGCATCATCACGGCCCTGCAGCACGCGATGCTGCCCGCACAGCTGCCGGACCTGCCCGGGCTGGACGTCGCGGCCTGCTACGAGGCGTCCGACGACCGCCTCGACGTCGGCGGCGACTTCTACGACGCGTTCGGCCTGCCGGACGGCCGCATGGCCGTCGTGATCGGCGACGTCCAGGGCCACTCCCTGCGGGCGGCGACCGTGATGGCGCAGGTGCGTCTGACGCTGCGGGCGTACCTGCGCGAGGGCCACGACGCGGGCCGCGCGCTCAACCTCCTGAGCGATTCGCTGCGCCAGGACCACGCCGAGCTCGTCACCGTGTGCGTGTGCGTCGTCGACCCGGCCACGGGCGCGCTCGAGGCGACGGACGCGGGGCACCTCCCGGCGGTCGTGGTGCGCCAGGACGGGACGACGACGTCGCTCAAGGCGCCGTCGCGGCTCCTGGGCCTGCCGGCCCCGGACGTCCGCCCGGTGGACCGCACGGTGCTCGCACCGGGAGACCTGCTCGTGCTGGTCACCGACGGTCTCGTCGAGCGTCGCGGCTCCACCCTCCGTGCGGGCATCGAGCGTCTCCTGGAGGCGGCGGCCGGGCTCGCCGGGCTCGCCGCGGACGAGACGTGCCGGAACCTCCTGGACCGGTTCGACGACGGCGAGCGGGAGGACGACGTCGCCATCGTCGCCGTGCGGCGCACCGACCCGGGGGCCTGAGGGCCGCCGCCCGGTCGTCCCTGCGGGCCGGGTCCCTACCCGTCGGATCCCTGCCCGTCGGATCCCTGCGTGCGGGGTCCTCGGGCGTCGGGAACCTGCGCGTCGGGAACCTGCGCGTCGGATCCCTGCGTGCGGGGTCCTCGGGCGTCGGGAACCTGCGCGTCGGGAACCTGCGCGACGACGTCCTCGGACGTCTTCGTCGGGGGTGCCGCGACCGGCCGGTAGACGAGCCGCACGACGCCGGTGGGGAGCGCCTCGCTCGCCACGAGGGCGAACGCCCGCGACGCGGCGTCGTCGCCGAACAGACGCAGCCTCCCGCCACCGGCGGTGGCGGGGTGCAGCAGCAGGCGCAGCTCGTCGAGCTGGTCGGCGGCCAGGAGCTGACGCACGACGCTCACCGACCCGGCGACGAGGATCTTGTCGATCCCGTCGGCCTGCCGGAGCTCGCGGACCGTGGCCACGACGTCCGACGACGCGGCGACGTTGCGCCAGCCGAGGTCCTGGGAGCCGCGCGTCGCGACGATCTTGCGCAGGTCCCCGAGCTCGGCGGCGAAGGCGGCGTCCTGCTCGCCGGCTGTCTCCCGCTCGGGCCACGCCCCGGCGAAGCTGTCGTAGGTGACACGGCCGAGCACCAGCACGTCGGTCCCGGCGTAGTCCTCGGCCACGGCGGCCCCCACGCGGTCGTCGAAGTAGGGGAAGTGCCAGGTCTCGTCCGGCTCGACGACGCCGTCCAGGGCGATGAACAGGGTGGAGATCACGAGGGTCATGCGGGGGTCGACCCTTCCGACGGGCGGAACTCATCGCCCGGCGGGGCGCCGGATCGCTAGGGTCCTGCTCGTGGCCACCTTCGACCCGCGGGCGATCCTCGCCGGACGCCCCACGGCACGCCCGTCCGTCGGTACGGTCGTGACGATCGCCGTGTCGTCGGTGTGCCTGGTGGTCGCGCTCGTCGTCATGCTGGCCGGCGGCGCCTCCGGCATCGGGACGTCCGTCGTGCTGGCGCTCGTCCCGCTCCCGGCGCTGCTCGCCGGCATCCTCGCCCTGGACCGTCTCGAGCCCGAGCCGCCGGACGCCCTCGTCACCGCCTTCGGGTGGGGTGCCGGGGTGTCGGTGCTGGTGGCGCTCCTGGTGAACACCGCGGGCACCGAGCTGCTCTGGACGCCGCTGCTCGGTGCCGAGGCGGGGATGCTGGCGACGGTCACGGTGGGCGCCCCCGTCGTCGAGGAGCTGGCCAAGGGTGCGGTGCTGGTGGGACTGCTGTGGTTCCGGCGCCAGGAGCTCAACGGGCCCACGGACGGGATCATCTACGGATCCATGGTCGCCCTCGGGTTCGCGACGGTGGAGAACATCAGCTACTACGCGTTCGCGCCGCCCGGGGCGCTGGCCGCCACGTTCGTGCTGCGCGGCGTCGTCTCCCCGCTGCTGCACCCGCTGTGCACGTCGCTGATCGGCATCGGCGTGGCGACCGCGGCGCTGCGACCTCGGGGTCGCCGGGTCGCTCCGGTGGTCGCGGGCTTCGCCGGCGCCGTCGGCCTGCACGCCGTGTGGAACGCTGCGGCGTCGTTCGGGCTCGGCGGCCTCGCCTGGGGGTACGTCGTCGGCCTGGCGGTGCTGGTCGGCCTGGCCGTGGTGCTCCACCGTGACCGACGCCGGATCGTGGGGCTCGTGCGGACGTACCTGCCGCCGTACGCGGCCGTGGGCGTGGTCACCGACCGCGACGTCGTCATGCTGAGCACCCTCGGCGGGCGGCGCCGTGCCCGCGAGCAGGTGCGTGCCCGGCGGGGCCGGGGCGCGGCCCGGGCGATGGCGGACTTCCAGCAGGCCGCCACCGAGCTCGCGATGCTGCACCGGCGTCACGCGCTGGGACTGGTGGAGGGTCCGGAGTTCGAGGCGCGCCGCGAACCCCTGGTGATCCTCATGGCCCACGCGCGGGTCGCGTTCGGCGGCTGAGCCCGGCTGCACCGTACCCGCCTGCCTGCGCTGAGCCGTGCCCGACCCGCGGGCCGGTGGGCCTCAGATCCCCAGGAACTCCGCGACCCGGTCGGACGCCGGCGCGGTCCGCAGCGCGTCGGGGGTGTCGACCTGGAGCAGCCGACCGGCGTCCATGACGGCGACCCGGTCGGCGACGGTGAACGCCTCGGCGTGGTCGTGCGTGACGAACACCGACGTCGTGCCGGTGTCCTTCAGGGTGCGGCGCACGTCGTGGGCGAGGCGTTCGCGCAGCTGGCGGTCGAGCGCGGAGAGCGGTTCGTCGAGCAGCAGCAGCCGGGGCTGGGGCGCGAGCGAGCGCGCCAGGGCGACCCGCTGCTGCTGCCCTCCGGACAGGGTCGCCACGGCGCGCCGGGCGTACCCGGTCAGCCCGACCGCCTCGAGGAGCTCCTCGACCCGCGCGTCGCGGTCCGCCCGCGACATCTTCTGGATCTCCAGCCCGTAGGCGACGTTGCGTCCGACGTCGCGGTGCGGGAAGAGCTGCCCCTCCTGGAACAGCAGCCCGAACCCGCGTCGGTGCACGGGCACGTCGGCGAGGTCCTCGCCGTCGAACTCGATGGTGCCGGCGGCGACGGGTTCGAGCCCCGCGACGGCCCGCAGCAGCGACGACTTGCCGCAGCCGCTCGGTCCGAGCAGGGCGAGCACCTCGCCGCCCGCGACGTCGAGCGTGACGCCGTCCACCGCCGTCGTCGTCGTGTCGCGCCGTGACCGGCCGTAGCGCACGACGACGTCGCGGATCGCGAGCCCACCGGGCTCGATCATCAGAACTCCCCTCCGCCGGCGTCGCCGCGCAGTCGTTCGGCCACCATCATGACGCTCGCGGTGAGCACGGCCAGCACCACGGACGCCGCGAGCGCCATCCCGTAGTTCTCGGCCCCGGGCAGGCCGATGAGCCGGTAGATGACCACGGGCAGGGTGGCGGCGTCGGGTCGCGCGAGGAACGACGTCGCGCCGAACTCGCCGAGCGAGACCGCGAACGCGAACCCGACGGCGAGGCCCAGGGACCGTGCCGCGAGGGGGAGGTCGACGGTGCGCAGCACCCGTCCCGGAGGCGCGCCGAGCGTCGTGGCGGCCTCGCGGAGCCGGGGGTCGATGGCGCGCAGCACGGGCAGCACGGTGCGCACGACCAGCGGGATCGCCACGACGGCCTGCGCGACGGGGACCAGCAGGCCGGAGGTGCGCAGGTCGACGTCGAGCCCGAGCGGGCGGTCGAGAGTGATGAGGAACCCGAACCCGACGGTCACGGCGGAGACCCCGAGGGGCAGCATGAACACGGTGTCGAGGGTGCCGACGGCGCGGCGCAGGCCGCGCGAGCGGGGGCGGCGGGACACCACGAGGGCGACCAGCCCTCCGACGACGACGGCGATGAGCGCGGCGAGCGCGGCGGTGCGCAGGGAGGTGGCGAGAGCCTCCCAGACCGTGACGGTGAGCGCGTTGCGTCCGCCGGTGGTGCCGAGGGCCACGTAGTTGTGCAGCCCCCAGGACCCGTCGGGCGCCCGGAAGGACCGGGCGACGAGCCCGGCCATGGGGAGCACGAGCAGGCCGCCGACGACGACGGCGGTGACGGCTGCGGGGACGACGTCGGACGGCGTCCAGCGCCACCGGTGGGCGCCGGACCTGTCGCTGGTGAGGTGCAGCGCGCGCTCGCGACCACGGCGCAGGCGGGCGCTGACGAGGAGTGCCGCGGTGACGACCACGAGCTGCAGCACGCTGAGGACGGCGGCCGACCGCAGGTCGAGGAACTGGGTGGTCCGGACCCAGATCTCGGTCTCGATGGTGCCGTAGCGGAGGCCGCCGAGCACGAGCACGACCCCGAAGGCGGTGGAGCAGAACAGGAACACGACGGAGGCCGCCGATGCGACGGCGGGCCCGAGCGCGGGGAGCGTCACGGTCCGGAAGGCGCGCCAGGGTGTGGCGCCGAGCGCGCGGGCGGCCTGCTCGGCGCGCGGGTCGAGGCGTTCCCACAGCCCGCCGACGGTGCGCACCACCACCGAGTAGTTGAAGAACACGAGGGCGGCGACGACGGCGGCGAAGCTCTCCTCCCACCCGAGCCACCCGAGCGGTCCCGACGGCGACAGCACGGCACGGAAGGCGACGCCCACGACGACGGTCGGCAGCACGAACGGCAAGGTCACCAGGCCGCGCAGGAGCGTACGTCCCGGGAACCGGCACCTGTACAGCAGGTACGCACCGGGGAGGCCCAGCAGCACGCTGAGCACCGTCCCGGCCGTGGCCTGCGCGAGAGTCTGGCCGACCACCCGCCAGGTCCGGGGCTCGGACAGGACCTCCGCGAACCCGCTGAGGTCGAGCGCACGTCCGCCGGCGCCGTCGTCGGAGAAGAAGCCCTGGACGACCAGGGCGACCACGGGCCAGACGAAGAACACGCCCAGGAACAGCAGCGGCAGACCCGCCGCCAGCCCCCAGGCGATCCGGGCGCCCGGCCCCGGCCGGGGTCCGGACCTCTCGCTCACCCGATGACCGTGGCCGTCCACCGCTGGATCCACTCGTCGCGGTGGGCGTCGATCTCGGCCGGCGCGACGTCGAACGGCTCGGCGGCGAGGGGGGCGAACTGCTCCCACTCGGCGGGCAGCGCCGTCTGCGGGTCCGCCGGGTACATGTACATGCTCCCCGGGACGTCGGCCTGCACGTCCGCCGAGGCGAGGAAGTCCACGAGGGCGCGCGCGCCGTCCGGGTTGTCGGTGCCGGCCAGCACGCCCGCGTACTCCACCTGCCGGAAGCAGGTGTCGAGCAGCGCCGCCGTCGTCGACTCGCTGCCGTCCTCGGTCACGGTGAAGGCGGGCGACGTCGCGTACGACAGCACGATCGGTCGCTCACCGCCCTCGCCCGCGCCGGAGAAGTCGGCGTAGTAGGCGTCCGACCAGCCCTCGGTCACCTTCAGGCCGTTGTCCGCCAGGGCGGACCAGTACTGCTCCCAGCCGTCCTCGCCGAGCGCGTCGATCGTGGCCAGGAGCATCGCGAAGCCCGGGGACGACGTCGCGGGGTTCGGCACGACGGTCAGGTCCTGGTAGGCGGGGTCGAGCAGGTCCTCGAAGGTGGTCGGCGCCTCGACGTCCTGCTGCTCGAACCATGCCGTGTCGACGTTGACGCAGACGTCGCCCTGGTCGATCGGCGTGAGCGCCTCGAGGCCGTCGCCGGCGAGCGCGCCCGCCGCGGGGTCGAGGTCCTCGGGCTGGTACGCCTCGAAGACCCCGGCCCCCACCGCGCGCGACGCGAAGGTGTTGTCGATGCCGAACACGACGTCGCCGAGCGGCGAGTCCGCCGTCAGGACGAGCTGGTTCACCAGGGTGCCCGCGTCGCCGACCGCGACGTGCTCGACGGTCAGCCCGCTGGACTCCTCGAACGAGGCGAGCAGCCCGTCGCTCAGGGCGAACGAGTCGTGGGTGACGAGCGTGACCGTCCCGGAGAGCTCCCCCGCGGCGCCGTCCGACGAGGGCGACCCGCCGGGCTGCTCGCCGGCGTCGTCCCCGCCGCAGGCGGCGAGCAGCGGGAGCAGCGCGACGACGCCGAGGGCGGCCGCTGTCGTCCGAGGGGTCCTGATGGTCATGCGTCCTCCTGAAGGTGCTGGAGGGGATGCCGTCGGCCGGGCACGCGCCGACGGGTTCGAGAAGCCCGACTTCCTCCACCGGTGCTAACCGGATCAGGTTCGAGGGTCTGCGGTGGCCCGCACTCTCAGCGCCCGCGGGCGCTCCCCTGTCGTTCACCCCGAGCCTACTACCGGCGCGCACGCTACGGTGGAGCCCGTCCGTCGTGCGGACGCCTCCGGGCACGTGCGACGCCATCGACCCTCAGGAGGACCCGTGGTACTGCAGGAGCACGGCGAGCCGACGCTGGCCGTCAAGATCGGGACCGTCGCGGCCACGTTCGCCGCCGGCTGGGTGGCCCAGAAGCTCATCAAGGTCGCGTGGGAGAAGGCCACCGGCAGCGAGGCCCCGATCGACGTCGACGCGGACGAAATCCCCGTCGTCCAGGCCATCGTGTTCGCCGCCGTCACCGGTGGCGTCGCCGTCCTCGCCCGGCGCCTGGCGCGTCAGGGCGTCTCGAAGGCGTTCGACCGCCGCGCGGACAAGGTGTCCGTCGTCTGAGTCAGGAGTCGCTGGGCCGCCGCCGGGCGAGCTGGGCCTCGTGCCCTCTCGGCCGGTCGACCGGGTGCACGGACGCCAGGGCGCCCTCCAGCCGGTCGACGGGTTCGCCCTCGGTCCTCCACGCCGCCACCACCTGGGCCGCGGCGACCTGCACCGGGACGCCCGCCCGCGCGGCGAGGTCGGCCAGGGACGCACCCGCCTCCGCCTCCCCGACACCGCGCACGATCATCAGGGCGCCCTTGACCTGCTCGACGGCGGACGCCGCGACCATCGCCCGGCCGACGGCCCGCTGCGACTCGCGATCGAGCGCCTCGCGCGTCACGGGGCTGATGTCCAGCACGTAGCCGACCACCTGGACCGTGGTGCCGTCGGAGTCGTACTTGCCCTGCCCGGTGACGACGACGGTGCGGGACTTGCCGTGCGGGTCGACGATCCGGTGCGCGCTCGCGAACGGACGTCCGCCGCGCAGGGCGACCGCGGCCGTCCGGAACACCCGCGAGCGGTCGTCGGGGTGGGTGCGTGCGCGGATGACGTCGATGCTGGGTTCGAGCTCGCCGGGCTCCTGCCCGTGCAACCGGTAGACCTCGTCCGACCACCACGTCCGACCGGTCTCGACGTCGATCCGATACCGGCCGACCACGAGCTGCGTCCCGGTGGCGAGAACCTCCGCGACGGCCGAGAGGCCTGCGGCCTGGGTCCTGTGCGACGTCGGCGCAGTCATGGTCACCCCTTGGTCAACGCGGCCCTCGGTAGCCGCTGCCGGTTGCGCCCACGGTACCCCGGGTGCCGATGAGCGCCACCCGGGGCCGATCCTTCACCCGCGCGAGACCTCGGGCCCGACCCCGTCGACGGCCTGCGCCGACGCTCCGACGGCGGCCGGGACCGGCTCCGCGAGAGCTTTCTGCGCACGGTGCGCCCGCACGGACCAGACGACCGCGGCGGCCCAGACCGCGGCGATCAGGGTGAGGGTGCCGGCGAACCAGGAGCCGTCGACCTCGAAGGTGGTGAGCAGGGTCCGTGCGTTCGTGAGGACGATGAGGCCGCCCACGGCAGAGCCCAGGACCCGGGGCGGCACGATGCGGACCAGGTAGGCCGCGATCGGTGCCGCGACCAGGCCGCCGACGAGCAGTGCGACGGCCCATCCGGCGTCGATCCCCGCCGTGCCGAGACCGACGAAGAACCCGAGGCTCGCGGCGATCGCGACGAAGAACTCGCTGGTGTCGATGGACCCGATCACCTTGCGCGGCTCCATGCGCCCGCTGGCCAGGATGGCCGGCGTGCCGACCGGACCCCAGCCACCGCCACCCGTGGCGTCGACGAACCCGGCGACCAGGCCGAGGGGGGTGAGGAACCGCTTGCGCAGCGGGGTGCCGAGCCGGTCGGTGCGCAGCCCGCGGAACGTGAAGCGCAGCAGCACGTAGAGGCCCAGGGCGAGCAGGATCACGGAGATGAGCGGCTTGGCGAGGTCGGTCGCGAGCCACGAGAGGAACGTGGCACCCACGAAGGCACCGACGGCACCGGGGACGCCGATCCTGCCGACCACCTTCCAGTCGACGTTGCCGAACTTCCAGTGCGAGATCCCCGACGCGAGGGTGGTCCCCACCTCGGCGAGGTGGACCGTCGCCGAGGCCATCGCGGGGTTGGTGCCGATGGCCAGCAGCAACGTCGTCGAGGTGACGCCGTAGGCCATGCCGAGGCTGCCGTCGACGAGCTGGGCGGCGAAACCGACGATTGCTATGAGGACCAGCGTCTTCATCATGACTCCCAGGTAGTAAACCGACCAGACATGTAGGGATACTAGACATAGGTGGTCGCGCTCGTCCACCGTCATCTCAGGACGAGGACGACTTCACCCTGCGCCGGCGGACCGGTGCCGTCAGGGGTTCTCCCAGGCGTCGGCGTCCTGCACCAGCAGCCGGACGGACTCCGGGATCGCGCCCGCAGCGATGTCCGCCACGGTGACCTGCTCGAGGACCGCGCGGACGTTGGCGCGCAGCGCCACCCACACGTCCAGCAGCGACAGCGCCGCCCCCGTGTACTCGAGGTCCGCGGGCCGCTCGTCCCGCACGTACACCAGCGGCCCGTCCACCGCCCGGACGACGTCGGCGATCGTCACCTCGCTCGCCGGCCTCGACAGGGCATACCCCCCGCGCGCCCCCCGCCGGCTCACGACGATGCCGTCGCGGCGAAGGTCCCTCAGGATCGCCTCGAGGAAGCGGTGCGGGATGTGCTGCGCCGTCGCCAGCGCCTCGGCGGAGACCGGATCGGAGCTTCCCGCAGCCGCCAGCTCGACGGTGGCGCGAACGGCGTAGTCGGCCTTCGCGGAAACTCTCACCAGTGGTCCTCTCGGTCGCCTCTCAGCCGGTGACGTCGCCACCGAGCGCGAACAGCTGCCCGATCGTGCGCGCGCCGCCCGCGAAGGACCCGGCCAGGGGCAGCTCCGGCAGGATGACAGCCTGAGCAGCATGGTAGACGTCCGGCTTGCCGATCCAGGTCCGCCCCGACGGCCGGTTGTCCACGTCCAGCTCGTGGAACCAGGAGCCGCCCTCATGGTCCACGAGGTGGTCGTCGATCCACTCCCACCAGCGTGCCGCGTCGTCCTCGTACCGCTGCTCACCGGTCACCCGTCCCAGCACGTCCGCCGCGGCCACCGCCTCGGCCGCCACCCAGTGGAACCGTCGTGCCTCCACCGCCGCACCGGACCAGTCGGTCGTGTACACGAAGCCGCCCGCAGGGTCCCAACCGTCGGCGGCCGCACGGTCGTAGAGCGCGACCGCGGCCGCGGTCCGGTGGGAGGGCGTCCCGCCGGCGACGTCGAGCTGGAGCAGGAGGCGCGCCCACTCCAGACCGTGACCGGGGGTCGCCCCGAAGGGCTTGAACGGGTCACGGGGGTGGTCCGCGTTGAAGTCGAGCAGGACGTTCCACCCGGTGTCGAAGTGCTCGGGGATGCGCCAGGAGTTCTGCGCGGCCCACCCCACCACCCGATCGGCGATGGCCACGGCCCGGGCGATGCACTCCGTGTCCCCCGTCGCGTCAAAGGCAGCCAGCAACGCCTCGACCGCGTGCATGTTCGCGTTGACGCCGCGGTAGGGGGCGATCGTCGACCAGTCCCGTGAGCACTCGTCCGCATGGAGCCCGGCCCTCGACTCCCAGAAGCGTCGGTCCAGGCACGTCAGCGCCGAGTCCAGGAGCTCCCGCGAGCCGTCCACGCCGGCCTGCACGCCCGTCGAGGCGGCGAGCACCACGAAGGCGTGGGCGTACGCCTGCTTGGTGGCGTCCCCGTCTTCATCCGGGGTACCGACTGACGCAAACCATCCGCCGTAGGTCCCGTCGTGCAGGATGTCGGCCAGCGCTCCGATCGTCGAGCGAGCCCCCTCGGCCGCACCGGAGACACCCAGGATGGCGCCGAGGCCGAGGACGTGCGCCATGCGGGCCGTGATCCATGTGTCCACCCGACGATCCAGGAGCGGCTCGAGGTCGTCGTCGAGCCAGCACGCAGCACCGTCCTGACGCAGCGAACGTCCAGCCACATCGACCAGGGACCGGAAGTGCTCCCTGCGCTGTGCCGCGGTGCGCACACCGGGGAAGGACGTCAGGGCTCCGTCGCTGCTCACCACGACATCCTAGCGGCCGCGCCGGATCCATCTGAAGCGCTTCAGTACCCGCTGTGCGGGAGCCCTGGTCGGATCCTCCCTGTCGCGCCACCTCGTGCTGACCTGTCCTGCCGTGCTGCCGTGCTGCCGTGCTGCTGGTGGCGGGTTCGCCTGCGAGGTGCGCAGAGCTGCGATCGTGGGGGGTGCCCGGAATGCAGCAAGGCCCCCCAACCGGTGGTTGGGGGGCCTTGTTGTGAATGGTGTCCGGCGGCGTCCTACTCTCCCACCCCGTCTCCAGGGCAGTACCATCGGCGCTGAAGGGCTAAGCTTCCGGGTTCGGTATGGGACCGGGCGTTTCCCCTTCGCTGTGACCGCCGTAACGTTGTCGAGTTGTTCGGGTTTCCCCCCTTGTTGTGGTGGCTGGTGTCAACGGGTGTGTTGACGGCCTGGCCGGCCTGGGGGGGGGTGGTGCCCGTTTCTCGGGAACCGCACAGTGGACGCGTAGCATGTTTTGTGGTGTGTGAAGTTGTTGGCTGATTAGTACCGGTCAGCTGCGACAGTCTTTGGTCCTGTCTTCCACTTCCGGCCTATCTACCCAGTGGTCTAGCTGGGTGCCTTCACCCCTCGAGGGGGATGGAAACCTCATCTTGAAGCAGGCTTCCCGCTTAGATGCTTTCAGCGGTTATCCCTTCCGAACGTAGCGAACCAGCGGTGCTCCTGGCGGAACAACTGGCATACCAGAGGTTCGTCCGTCCCGGTCCTCTCGTACTAGGGACAGCCCTTCTCAAGTTTCCTGCGCGCGCAGCGGATAGGGACCGAACTGTCTCACGACGTTCTAAACCCAGCTCGCGTGCCGCTTTAATGGGCGAACAGCCCAACCCTTGGGACCTACTCCAGCCCCAGGATGCGACGAGCCGACATCGAGGTGCCAAACCATCCCGTCGATATGGACTCTTGGGGAAGATCAGCCTGTTATCCCCGGGGTACCTTTTATCCGTTGAGCGACGGCGCTTCCACAAGCCACCGCCGGATCACTAGTTCCGACTTTCGTCCCTGCTCGACCTGTCGGTCTCACAGTCAAGCTCCCTTGTGCACTTGCACTCGACACCTGATTGCCAACCAGGCTGAGGGAACCTTTGAGCGCCTCCGTTACATTTTGGGAGGCAACCGCCCCAGTTAAACTACCCACCAGGCACTGTCCCTGGTCCGGATCACGGACCGAGGTTAGATGGTCGATGCGGTCAGAGTGGTATTTCAACGGCGACTCCACTCGCGCTGGCGCGCGGGTTTCATAGTCTCCCACCTATCCTACACAAACCGCACCGAACACCAATACCAAGCTATAGTAAAGGTCCCGGGGTCTTTCCGTCCTGCTGCGCGTAACGAGCATCTTTACTCGTAGTGCAATTTCGCCGAGTTCGTGGTTGAGACAGCGGAGAAGTCGTTACGCCATTCGTGCAGGTCGGAACTTACCCGACAAGGAATTTCGCTACCTTAGGATGGTTATAGTTACCACCGCCGTTTACTGGGGCTTAAATTCTGGGCTTCGCCGAAGCTGACCCGTCCTCTTAACCTTCCAGCACCGGGCAGGCGTCAGTCCGTATACATCGTCTTGCGACTTCGCACGGACCTGTGTTTTTAGTAAACAGTCGCTTCTCCCTGGTCTCTGCGGCCCTCACCGCTTCCCCCAGCAAGTGGGTTCACGGATCAGGCCCCCCTTCTCCCGAAGTTACGGGGGCATTTTGCCGAGTTCCTTAACCACGATTCTCTCGATCGCCTTAGTATTCTCTACCTGACCACCTGAGTCGGTTTGGGGTACGGGCGGCTAGAACCTCGCGTCGAGGCTTTTCTTGGCAGCATAGGATCACCCAGTTCCCCCGTACGGGTTCTCTGTCAGCTCTCACCCTTGATGCTCTGCGGATTTGCCTACAGAGCGGGCTACAGCCTTGGACGTGGACTACCATCGCCACGCCGGGCTACCTTCCTGCGTCACCCCTGTTAATACGCTTACCTACTACCGGTTTGGGTCGCACGCCGCCTCGTCAGGTGTCACCCGAAGGTGACGGTTGACGTCTTGGGGTGCTGAGCATCACCGGGCTCGGTATGGGCGGTTCTTCGCCGGTAGGAGAATATCAACTCCTTGTCCATCGACTACGCCTGTCGGCCTCGCCTTAGGTCCCGACTTACCCAGGGCGGATTAGCCTGGCCCTGGAACCCTTGGTCATTCGGCGGACGGGTTTCTCACCCGTCATTCGCTACTCATGCCTGCATTCTCACTCGTGTAGTCTCCACCGCTGGATCACTCCGCGGCTTCACTGCCCACACGACGCTCCCCTACCCACCCACACTCCTGAACACACCTCAAGGATGTGCTGGGATATTGTGTGAGTGCCACGGCTTCGGCGGTGTACTTGAGCCCCGCTACATTGTCGGCGCGGAATCACTTGACCAGTGAGCTATTACGCACTCTTTCAAGGGTGGCTGCTTCTAAGCCAACCTCCTGGTTGTCTGTGCAACTCCACATCCTTTCCCACTGAGCACACGCTTAGGGGCCTTAGCCGGTGGTCTGGGCTGTTTCCCTCTCGACTACGAAGCTTATCCCCCGCAGTCTCACTGCCACGCTCTGGCTTACCGGCATTCGGAGTTTGGTTGACGTCAGTAACCTGGTGGGGCCCATCGGCCATCCAGTAGCTCTACCTCCGGTAAGGAACGCGTGACGCTGCACCTAAATGCATTTCGGGGAGAACCAGCTATCACGAAGTTTGATTGGCCTTTCACCCCTAACCACAGGTCATCCCCTCAGTTTTCAACCTAAGTGGGTTCGGTCCTCCACGCCGTCTTACCGGCGCTTCAACCTGCCCATGGCTAGATCACTTCGCTTCGGGTCTAGACCCGGCGACTGTATCGCCCTATTCGGACTCGCTTTCGCTACGGCTTCCCCACACGGGTTAACCTCGCCACCGAGCACTAACTCGCAGGCTCATTCTTCAAAAGGCACGCCGTCACCCCTGCTAGGGAGGCTCCGACGGATTGTAGGCACACGGTTTCAGGTACTATTTCACTCCCCTCCCGGGGTACTTTTCACCTTTCCCTCACGGTACTGGTCCGCTATCGGTCACTAGGTAGTATTTAGGCTTAGCAAGTGGTCTTGCCAGATTCACACGAGATTTCTCGGGCCCCGTGCTACTTGGGATCCCCTCCACCAGGCCGCACCATTTCGTCTACGGGACTCACACCCTCTACGGTCCGCCTTTCAATGCGGTTCGACTATGACACGGCTTTCTTACTGGTCCCAGGACTGTCAGATCCTGAAAGAAGGTCCCACAACCCCGCACACGCAACGCCTGACAGCTTGACACGTGCACGGTTTGGCCTCATCCGCTTTCGCTCGCCACTACTCACGGAATATCTCTTCCTGCCGGTACTGAGATGTTTCACTTCCCGGCGTTCCCCCCTACACCCTATGTATTCAGATGCAGGTGACCCAACATGACTTGGGCCGGGTTCCCCCATTCGGACACCCTCGGATCACAGCTCGTTTGCCAGCTCCCCGAGGATTATCGCAGGCTACCACGTCCTTCTTCGGCTCCTAGTGCCAAGGCATCCACCGTGTGCCCTAAGAAACTTCGACACACTCTACAAAATTGCTACAGAAATCCAAGAAACAAGCACCCCCTCAAAGAAGAGGTGCCGCTTGAACATCTGAGATGCTCGCGTCCACTGTGCAGTTCTCAAGCAACGGACGAACCCGCCGGCCCCCGTGCCACCAACCCCGCGACCAGACCCCCTCCCCTCCAGGGAAGAGAACCCAGCACCAGGCGGTATGACACCAGCCGACGACCCGCGTCGTGAAACCCCCGACCATGGCCGGTTGCCTCAGGACCCAACAGTGTGCTCTCCCAGCCAACCCCGACACCGAGACCCGTTCCCACCAGCAGACCCCCGAAGGAACCCACCAGCTGTACTGGACGCCTCGACCACCAGGGCCGACCGTACGGTCAATGTTCCACCCAGAGCAGCCACCAGACACACGAACGGTGCCTCGAGCGGCCTGCATGGACCCCAGCTACCAGCCCCACCAGCAACCCACCCGAACGGGCGAGCACACGCCGACGAGACCACCAGGGCCACGTGCTCCTTAGAAAGGAGGTGATCCAGCCGCACCTTCCGGTACGGCTACCTTGTTACGACTTAGTCCCAATCGCCGGTCCCACCTTCGACCACTCCCCCCGGAAAACCGGTTGGGCCATGGGCTTCGGGTGTTACCAACTTTCGTGACTTGACGGGCGGTGTGTACAAGGCCCGGGAACGTATTCACCGCAGCGTTGCTGATCTGCGATTACTAGCGACTCCGACTTCATGGGGTCGAGTTGCAGACCCCAATCCGAACTGAGACCGGCTTTTTGGGATTCGCTCCACCTTACGGTATCGCAGCCCTCTGTACCGGCCATTGTAGCATGCGTGAAGCCCAAGACATAAGGGGCATGATGATTTGACGTCATCCCCGCCTTCCTCCGAGTTGACCCCGGCAGTCTCCCATGAGTCCCCGGCATAACCCGCTGGCAACATGGGACGAGGGTTGCGCTCGTTGCGGGACTTAACCCAACATCTCACGACACGAGCTGACGACAACCATGCACCACCTGTGCACCGACCTTGCGGAACAACCATCTCTGGAAGCGTCCGGTGCATGTCAAGCCTTGGTAAGGTTCTTCGCGTTGCATCGAATTAATCCGCATGCTCCGCCGCTTGTGCGGGCCCCCGTCAATTCCTTTGAGTTTTAGCCTTGCGGCCGTACTCCCCAGGCGGGGCACTTAATGCGTTAGCTGCGGCACGGAACTCGTGGAATGAGCCCCACACCTAGTGCCCAACGTTTACGGCATGGACTACCAGGGTATCTAATCCTGTTCGCTCCCCATGCTTTCGCTCCTCAGCGTCAGTTGCGGCCCAGAGACCTGCCTTCGCCATCGGTGTTCCTCCTGATATCTGCGCATTCCACCGCTACACCAGGAATTCCAGTCTCCCCTACCGCACTCTAGTCTGCCCGTACCCGATGCACGCCCCAGGTTGAGCCTGAGGTTTTCACACCAGACGCGACAAACCGCCTACGAGCTCTTTACGCCCAATAATTCCGGACAACGCTTGCGCCCTACGTATTACCGCGGCTGCTGGCACGTAGTTAGCCGGCGCTTCTTCTGCAGGTACCGTCAACCGAAGCCTTCTTCCCTGCTGAAAGAGGTTTACAACCCGAAGGCCGTCATCCCTCACGCGGCGTCGCTGCATCAGGCTTTCGCCCATTGTGCAATATTCCCCACTGCTGCCTCCCGTAGGAGTCTGGGCCGTGTCTCAGTCCCAGTGTGGCCGGTCGCCCTCTCAGGCCGGCTACCCGTCGACGCCTTGGTAGGCCATCACCCCACCAACAAGCTGATAGGCCGCGAGCCCATCCCCCACCGAAAAACTTTCCAACCCACACCATGCGATGCAGGCTCATATCCGGTATTAGACCCCGTTTCCAAGGCTTATCCCGAAGTGGAGGGCAGGTTGCTCACGTGTTACTCACCCGTTCGCCACTGATCCACCCAGCAAGCTGGGCTTCACCGTTCGACTTGCATGTGTTAAGCACGCCGCCAGCGTTCGTCCTGAGCCAGGATCAAACTCTCCGTAAAAGAGAGAAAACACCACAACACCCCGAAAGATGCGCGATGCCAATCGATACTGGCCAGACCAAACAAACTAGCAAAACTAGCTGTCCAATCTAGTCCAAAGGAACCAATAAGGTTCAAAATTTGGCATTGACTATCAAGCACACTGTTGAGTTCTCAAACAACCGACACACACCATCAGAAGCCAGAACAACCGTCCCGACCCCCTCCGGGGCAACCCCTCTAACTTAGCAGTTCCGGATTGTCTTCGCAAATCGCTCGGATCCGTAGATCCTCGCCATTCCTGACAAAAGGAACACGCCCCACGTCACCAGAACGCAATACGTCCCGGTCCAGAAGGATGTGGTGGCCAGCTCCGGCCCGGCCACCGGTACCCAGCCTCTCGGCTGTCTCCTCGGTGTCCGTCGGCCTGTCGGGCTGACTCAGAGAACATTACAGACGTCTTCCGTCGGAAGTCAACGCGGTGCAGCGTGGCGCGCGCCACTCCCTCGACACCTCCCTGGGTACTCACCCGTCATGCCGTCATCGTCGGTCGCACCACCGGTCGATCTGGACGCCGGGCGACGGCTCGGTGGCAGGCGCTGGAGGCGGAATCCTTGCCGGCTGGTCTCGCGGGCCCCGGATCGTCCGGCGCAACCTGGCCGGTCTGCCTGCCGACGCTTCACCACGGTCGTTTCCACGCCGCGGCGCCTGCCGTGCACAGGCAGTGCACCCTCCCGCTCAGACAGCCCCCGGCATCGAGCACTTCCGTGGCGACGGGCGGCAGCCTCCTGGGCGACCCCAGGGCAGCGGGCGGGCACCCCGTTCGGGCGACCCGATGGAAGCGGGCGACGCGCACTCCCTCAGACAGCACCGGGCGTCAGCCGGCCGCGGGGGCACCGGCTGATCCCCGGCGACGAGCGGCACCCGGCGCAGGCAGCTCCGGAGCGTTGCAGCTCTTGAGGTGCCGGGTGTGCCCGAACAGGAGAGGCGAATGCACCGGCCGACGGCCGTACGGAGCGCTCACTGGACGCAGGACCGAGCTGCGAGCTGATCATCGGCCGAGTGCGGTCGTCGAAGCCGCGATCGCGACGCCGGCGACAGGGAATGTCCTCGAGCCAGGACGGCGGTGGGCGGGGTCTCGAGCGAGCAGGCGATCACGCCGACGGCCTGATCGGCATCCACCGGCGCTGCCGCGCCGCAAGCTTCGAGGGGAAGCATGGCCCGGTTGCCGACAACGACGAACGGCCCGATCCCCGGTGGGATCGAGCCGTTGGTCTGCGTGTGCGCCCGGAGGGATTCGAACCCCCAACCTTCTGATCCGTAGTCAGATGCTCTATCCGTTGAGCTACGGGCGCCTACCGGCCGGAACTCGCGTACCGGCCGACGAGAACATTACCGCGCCGGGCGCCGAGCGCCAAACCCGATCCGGCGAACGTGACCCAGGCCACCTGGACCGACCTGCGGGAACAGAAAAGGCCCCGGGCGACGAGCACCGGAGCCTTCCTGGCGGAGACGGCGGGATTTGAACCCGCGAACGGGTTGCCCCGTTACCACCTTAGCAGGGTGGCGCACTAGACCAGACTATGCGACGTCTCCATGACAAGGCCCCGTCAAGGGGCCGCAGCGACCAGGGTACCGGCCGACCGTCCTCTGGGGCAAAACGCACGACCGGCGCACCCGCCACGCGTCATCACCCCAGGTCAGCACCTCAGGTCAGTGCGGACAGCGCCAAGCCGAGACCGACCCAGCTCGACCTGTCCGGCGTGCGGGGGCGCGGCGTCCACGGACGCCACGCCCCCGGCCGAGTTGGCGGAGGGCGCGGGATTCGAACCCGCGGTTGCTCGCGCAACAACGGTTTTCAAGACCGTCACATTCGGCCGCTCTGTCAGCCCTCCAGGCTCCGGATTCTATCCGGAGCGCAAGCGAGGCCGACGCGGCCGCCGGGGTCGGTGCTCCGACCCCGACGGCCACCGTCGGCCTCGTGCTCAGCTGGCCGTGCCGCCCGTCCGCAGCTGGCGCATGGCGAGCTGGACCAAGGAGATGAGCGTCTGCTTCGTCGCAGCGCGTGACCTCGCGTCGGTGTACAGCATGGGGACGTGCGCCGGGATCTGGAGCGCCTCACGGACGTCCTCCAGGCGGTGCTTCGCCACGCCGTCGAAGCAGTTCACGCCCACCACGAACGGCACGCCGCGCTGCTCGAAGTAGTCGATCGCCGGGAAGCACTGCTCGAGACGGTCCGTGTCCACCAGGACGACCGCACCGATCGCCCCGCGGACCAGGTCGTCCCACATGAAGAGGAAGCGGTCCTGGCCAGGGGTGCCGAACAGGTAGAGCCAGAGGTTGCCGGGCAGCGACACCCGCCCGAAGTCCATCGCCACCGTCGTGGTGGTCTTCCGGTCGGTCACGCCACCCGCGTCGTCGACGCCCACCGAGTGCTCGGTCATCGCCGCTTCGGTGTTCAGGGGCTCGACGTCGGAGATCGAGCCGATGAAGGTCGTCTTGCCGACCGCGAACCCGCCCGCGACCACGATCTTGGTCACCGTCGGAGCCGCGCCGGCAGTGCCGGGGGTCGGCGCAGCGGCCGGGGCAGCCTGCGCGGCCGGCTGAGCAGGGGCCTGCGACTGTGCCGGCGTCTGCGGCTGTGCTGCTGCGCCCGCCCGGTCGTCGGCCTGCACCGCAGGCGACGCGTCGAGCGTCGCGGCCGGGGCGGCGCCCGTCGACGACGCGGCGGCCGGGCTCGAGGCCGACTCGCTCTGGTTGCGGGCCGTCCCCGTGGTACCACCGAGCACGCTCTGACGCGCCGGTGTGCTCGGCGCCGCAGCAGGGCTCACGGCCGCGGCCGGCGCAGGCGCCGGTGTGGCCCACACACCCGACGGCTGCGAGACCGGCGCCCAGGCAGGGGCCATGGCGCCGGAACCCTGGGGCGCCGCGCTGTCAGAGGGCGGAAATGCCATTGAGAACACTCTCCAAGACGCTCAGGGAAAGACCCGAGTGGTTGCTGCCGTGGCCCGTGTGGACGTTCACCGGGGCCGAGGTGTGCACGGTGATGTGGCCCTCCTCCTGCATGTCCGCCACGAGGATGCGGACGACACCGAGAGGAAGCTTCAGCAGTGCCGAGAGCTCGGCGATCGACACGTAGGTGTGCGCCGCGTGCTGAAGGATGGCCCGCTTCTCAGGGGTCAGGCCGAAGCTGCTCACAGCACCCGGCATGACCTCGACCAGCGCTTCGAGCGGCAGGTCGGACATGGAGGAACGGACGCGGCCACCAGTGACCGCGTAGGGACGCACCGTGGAAGCCTCGTAGCTGTCCGCGGTCTGCGAGCCCTGGGAACCGAACGGTGCGTGTGCCATGGCTGCCTCATCCCACCCGCACGGAGCGGACAGCGCCGTCGACGGGGAGGTTGCCACGCATCTCCGAGATGAGCTGCGGGGTCAGGGTCGCCTCGGTCCGCGACACCAGGAGCGCCATCTCGTAGCCGATGAGACCGATGTCGCAGGTCGCCTCGGCGACGACCGCGAGCACGGACCCGTTGGAGACGTTCATCAGGAACAGGAACCCGTTGTCCATCTCGATGATCGCCTGGCGCACGTTGCCGCCGTTGAGCTGGCGGGACGCGCCACGGGTGAGGCTCGACATGCCCGACACGATCGCGGCGAGCTGGTCACCGCTCGTCCGGTCGAGCTGGTCCGACATCGCCATGAGCAGACCGTCGGCAGAGACCACCAGGGTGTGGCGGCTGCCCGGCACGGTCCGGACGAAGTTGTCGAGAAGCCACCCGAAGTTGGTTGCTTCAGTACTGAGGGTCACGCTTCCTCCTCGTCAGGTGCGCGTGTGCGCGCAGGTCACCGCTGGTGCGGAGCAGATCCATGGACATCATTCATCGTGAAGGCCCCATCCGTCGAGGCCCCGTCCTCCGTGACTTCCGAACGACCACGTGCTGTGGCGGACTGGAAGGCCGAGAGACGCGCGCGCAACTGCTCCGGGTCGCGCTCGATCCGTGCCGTGAAACGATCGTTCGACGCGACCTGCTCGGCGCTGCGGTTGCGGCGTGAGAGGCCCGGGCCGGCGGGGACCACGGTGGTGGGCTCATAGGTGGGCTCGGGATTGCTGGTCGTCACGTTTCCTTCCTGGAAGACACCCCGCTGCATGAGCGTCGACATCTCCTCGTAGAGGACCGCCGACGCCATCCACTCCGAGCGCGCCTCGACGGTGTCGTGCGTGTACGGGGAGTCCAACGGATCGGCGGGTCGGCCGCTCGTCGAGCGCAGGGGCAGCACTGATTCGCCGTAGCCCGTCGATCCGGCATAGGCGGTCGGCTCCGGCTCGTCGGCCCGCGCAGGCGCGGGCGCGGGCGCCGGCGCCGGGGCCGGTGTGGGGGCCACCTGCGCGTAGGGGACTTCCTCGACCGCGGGGGTCAGGTCCGCGGCCGGCGCGGGCGTCGACTCGGCGGGCGGGGCAGGTGTGGTGGAGGACTGCGGCGCCATCCACGACGGGTACGGCACCGACTCCGGCGTCGATCGGTCGGGGCCCGACGACGCCGGCCGCGGATCGAACGACTCGTCGAAGGCCGGAGCAGCGGCGGACGCCCAGCTCGGCTCGGCCTCGGGGACGAAGCGCTCGCCGAGCGGGTCGTTGCCGTCGAGCGATCCGATCGGCTGCGTCGAGTCCGCGACATCGTCCGGGGCGACCGCGTCGACGGCCGGCTTGCGGCCGAAGAGGCCGCGCTTGCGGCTGGTCGGAGCCTGACCGTCGCCCCGCTTGTTCGGCAGGTCCGACATGAGGTCCTCGAACGCCGGCAGCGCGGAGTATCCCTGCGACTCCTGCTCCTCCCGGGACTCGGGAGCCGACCCGGTCTCGGCGACCGGCTCGGACTCGACCGGGCGCACCGGCTCGGGCTCCGGGACGCGCGTCGGCTCGGGCGCCGGGACGCGCGTCGGCTCGGGCGCCGACTGCGAGGCCGCGTCGACGTCCGGCGCGGTGACGGGTGCGTGCTCGGCCGGGGACTCCTCGCCGAAGCTCGCCGGGAGGTCCGCCGGGTCGTCGGTGACGGCGTCGAGCTGGAGAGTGCTCTCCTGCGGGCTCTCCTCGAGTCGCTCCATGGACCGGAAGCTCGAGAACAGCCCGGTGCGCTGCTCGACACCGAGGGACTCCAGCGGGCTCTCGACGTCGGGCGCGATCAGCGGCATGGTCCCCGAGACGGCGGGCGGTTCGGTGCTCGACTGCGCGGACCGCTGCCGGCTCGGCAGCGAACGGCTCGGCAGCGACCCGCTCTGCGCGGCCACGTCGCTGGGCGGGCTCCACTGCGCGTCGAGCTCGGCCGGCAGCGAGGACTCGTCCAGCTCGGGGGTCGCGAGCGGCGGCAGCACGATGGCCTCGGTGGGCGTCTCGGTGTCGTTGCGGCGACGGCGCGGCATGCCGCTCGTCGTCGTGCCGTCGGTGAGCGCGTCGAGGTCGACCGCCTCCACGACCGGAGGTTCGGGCTCGGCCAGGCCGAAGCTCGAGGTGGTCGGGTGCGCCGACGCGGTCGGCGCCGCGCTGTCCGCGCTCGCCGAGGCGACGGGCGAGGGCTGCGGCCGGGCGACGGGGGCGTCGTCGGACGCGGTCGGCACGGGGGTCTCGGACACCGCGGGCGCCGTGCCCAGGGCCGCCACGGAGCGCTGCGTCGCCGCCTCCAGGGGGTCGGTCGGCTGCGGCAGGGGCACGGCCTCGTCGGCGAGGAACAGCTCGGGCGGGAAGACGACGGTCACGAGCGTGCCCTTGCCCTCGATCCCGGTGCTGAACTCGACCCGCGCGTTGAGGCGGGCCGCCAGGCGTCCGACGACGTAGAGGCCGAGGCGCTGGGCGCCGACGGCGTCCGACGCGGTCGACGAGCCGACGCGCACGTTGGCGTCGGCGATCTCCTGTGCCGACATCCCCAGGCCGTGGTCGCGCACCGCCACGACGACACCGCGGGCGTCCCGCGTGGTCGTCACCTCGACCGGGGTGTGCGGCTCGGAGAACATCGTCGCGTTCTCGAGCAGCTCGGCCAGCAGGTGCGCCGCGTTGAGCGCGTTGTGGCCCAGCATCTGCGGGTCGACCATCAGGTTCAGTCGGACCCGGTCGTACAGCTCGATCTCCGACGACGCCGTACGGATGACGTCGGAGACCGGCATCGGGTTGCGCACACGCCGACCGGAGTCGATGCCCGCGAGGACCAGCAGGGACTCCGCGTTGCGGCGCATCCGGGTCGCGAGGTGGTCCAGCCGGAAGAGGTTGGACAGCGTGCTCGGGTCCTCCTCGGAGCGCTCGAGGTCGTCGAGGAAGGCGAGCTGCCGGTTGAGCAGCACCTGGTCGCGGCGGGCGACGTTGACGAACATCTCCGCGATCGACCCACGGAGGGCGGCCTGCTCGCGGGCGACCTCCATCGTGGTCTCGTTCACCTCGTTGAACGCGTTGGCCAGGCGGCCGATCTCGTCGGACGACTCGACCGGGATCTGCACCAGCTCGATGGCGGGCGCCTGACCGGGGACGGCCATCTGCTCGACCATCTGGGGCAGGCGGTCACGGACCTCGGCGGTCGCCGTCGTCAGGCGACGCAGCGGCGTGACGATCCGGCGGGCGATGACGAGCGCGATCACGAGCGAGAGGAGCACGATGCCGAAGGTCGCCAGGATGGTGCCGATGGCCTGGTTCCGGGCGTTCGACGACAGGTCGGTCGCGTAGCCGACCGTCTCGGCCCGGACGTCGTCGCGGACCGGCTGCATCGCGGAGATCCACTCCTGGGAGAGCTCCGCGGCGCGGGCGGCCGCGGCCGGGTCGATGCTCGTCGGGCTCCAGAACTCGAGCGCGAACCGCAGGTCGTTGAGGTCCTCGGACAGCGCCGGCAGGTCGCCCATCCCGAGGTCGCTCAGCCGCTCCTGCGCCTCGCCGCGCAGCTCGTCGGTCTCCTTGATCGCGCTCACGACCCGCTGGGTGAGCTGCGTGTCGTAGACGGGGTTGTCCTCGTCCTTGAGGCGGGCCTGGGCGATGTCCGCGATGGCCAGCGAGATGAGCGGACGCTCGTAGGTGTTGGCCAGCATGGCGTCGTCCATGGCGATGTACGCGTTGAGCCGCTCCGACAGCCCGACGTCCTCGGCGGAGGCCGAGACGCTGCGCGGGACGTCGAGCGCGTTCTCGATGACGGCGGTGTACTGCTCGGTGGCCGCGGACTCCGAGATGGGGCTGTTCGCGACGCGGTCCTGGAGCTCGTCGAGCACGCTGCGGTCCGCGAGGGTCTTGTTGATCGCGTCCCGGACGTTGAGGCTCATGGCGCTCGTGTCGAGGTCGCGCAGCCGCTCGTTGCGGGCGTCGACGGCGATGTCGGTCTGCTCCTGCGCCTGCGCGAGGGCTTCCGCGGTGTCGGGCACACCCCTCAGGAACGCCATCGCGACGGCACGTTCCGTCGCCACGGCCGTTCCCGCCGCGTCCTGCAGCTCGAGGCTGTCGACCAGCTCGGACGTCTGACGAGCCTCGACCGCGTCCTGCGCGGCACCCCACGAGATGTAGGACGCCGCGAGCACCAGGACGAAGATCGGCACGGCGAGTGTCGCAAGGATCTTCCCGCGAACGCCCAACCTGCGGAGCATGGGGACCTCTCTCCATCACTGATCGTTCGGCGGCACGGGAGGGTCTTCCCCTCGCGCCGTCGGTGTACGCCGCAACCGCCTGGGACCGCTCCCTTGCTCGACATCGCGCGCGGGTAGGCTCAATCGGTGTGCGAGCGGTCACGATAACGGTCCAGGAGCCCTCAGGGAAACTCACCACGAGTCGGGCGGAACTTCGCGAACCGGACCAGGGCGAGGTCCTGGTCGAGGTCGCCTCCAGTGGCGTCAACCGTGCTGACCTGCTACAACGCGCCGGAAACTACCCTCCGCCGCCCGGCGCACCCGAGTGGCCGGGTCTCGAGATCTCCGGTATCGTCCGTCGGCTCGGGCCTGGCGTGTCCTCCCGGCGTGTCGGTGAACCGGTCCTCGCGCTCCTCGAAGGCGGTGGGTACGCCGACCACGTGGTGGTGCGCGCGAGCCAGACGATGCCCCTGCCCGCGGGGGTCCCGCTGGTGGACGCCGGCGGCCTTCCCGAGGCCGTGTGCACCACCTGGGCGAACGTCGTCGACGCCGGCCGCCTGCGGCCCGGGGAGACCCTGCTCGTCCACGGCGGGTCGGGGGGCGTGGGCAGCATCGCCGTCCAGGTCGGGGCCGCGCTCGGTGCGCGTGTCGTGACGACCGCGGGTGGCCCCGACCGTGCCGCCCGCTGCCGCGACCTCGGTGCCGACGTCGTCGTCGACCACCGCACCGAGGACGTCGTCGAGGCGGTCCGCGACGCCACCGGCGGGCGGGGTGCCGACGTCGTCCTCGACGTGCTGGGCGGCGGCGGCCTGCAGGACAACGTCCGAGCCCTCGCGCCCGGCGGCCGACTCGTCGTCATCGGGCTGCAGCGGGGCCGTCGCGGCGAGCTCGACCTCGGTGCGCTCATGGCGAAGCAGGCGGTCGTCACCGGCACCACGCTGCGCCCGCGCAGCGCCGACCAGAAGGCCCGTCTCGTCAGCGACGTCGTGGAGCACGTCTGGCCGATGATCGAGGCCGGGCAGGTCCGGCCGGTCGTGCACGCCCGGGTGCCGTTCGCCGACGCCGAGACGGCGCACACGCTGATGGAGTCGGGCGAGGTGTTCGGCAAGGTGCTCCTCATCCCCTGACGTCGTCCGCCGACGCGGTGCCCCGACGACCCGGCCGTCCCTCAGCGGCGGCCGGTCGCCGTCATCATGATGGCCCCGCTGATCAGGGCCAGCCCGACCAGCTCGGGCCAGGTCGGCAGCTGCTGCAGCACGACGGCCCCGACGACGGTCGCCGTCGCCGGCAGCATCGCCAGGAGCACGGAGAACGTCGCCGTCCCGACGCGCCGGAGCACCACCTGGTCCAGGACGTAGGGCACCACCGACGAGCACAGGGCGACGACGAGCAGGAAGCCGAGCAGCGCCACGTCCGGCACCACGACGGCCACCGAGGAACCGAAGAACGGCGCGAACACCAGCGCGCCCGCGACCATGCCGACCGCGAGCGCGTCGATCCCGCCGCCCGCCCCGGCCACACGCTTGCCGAGCACGATGTAGCCCGCCCAGCACGCCGCGGCCGTCAGCACGGCGACCAGGCCCACGACGACGTCGTCGCGCGGCAGGTCACCCTCCAGCGTGACGCCCGCGAGCAGCACGACGCCGAGGGCTGCCACGACGATCGCGCCACGCTCGCGCCAGCCCCGGCCGGTGACGGCGGCGACGGCGATCGGCCCGGTGAACTCGATGGCCACGGCCACGCCGAGCGGGAGGTGGTCGATCCCCACGTAGAAGACGATGTTCATCGCGGACAGCGCGATGCCGAACAGGGCGGCGACCAGCAGCTCGTGCCGCGTCCAGCGGCGGCGCCACGGGCGCCGCCAGGCGACGAGGACGACGGCGGCCAGCACGATCCGCCACCAGCTCACGGTGGGTGCACCGAGCGTGTCGAACAGCCCGACGGCCACCGCCGCCCCGAGATAGAGCGTCAGCCCCGAGACGACGAACAGGGCCGGCGCGGGCACCCGGTCGAGCGCCGGCACGCGCGTCGACGACGGCGGACCGGGCGGCACGGGGGCGGTCGCGTCGGGCACCTGGGGAGCCTACGTCCGCGGCGGGGCGAGACCGTCTCGCTGAACCGAGCGTGTGATGAAATCATGGCGAATGTCTGGACGCCACGTGGGCACAGACCCTATGTTCACGGTCCGTGGCACGCCTGTGCCGCGGCCCCACCTCGAAAGGCGCACCATGGGATTCGGCGAGGCCGTCACGTCCGTCCGCACCAACCTCACGACCTTCACCGGGCGGTCGCGACGCTCGGAGTTCTGGTGGTGGTACCTCTTCTGCGCCCTGGTGGGGCTCGGTGTCGGCATCGTGGCGGGGGCCATCAGCGGCATCATGGCCGCGATCGACGTCCCTGCCCTGACCTGGACCGTCGGTGTCGTCCTGGGTCTGGCGCTGCTGGCCCTGTGGGTGTACTTCTTCATCGCCACCCTGTCGGTGGCCGTGCGCCGCCTGCACGACCAGGACAAGTCCGGCCTGTTCCTGCTGCTGGCGTTCATCCCGGTCGTCGGCGCCATCGTCCTGCTCGTCTTCTGGCTGCTCGAGGGCACCCGGGGACCCAACCAGTACGGCGCCGACCCGCGCGGCGCCGTCGCTCCCGGGTACCCCGCCGGAGCCTGACCACGCCCGGATGCTCCGGCCGTCCCCCTCGGGGCGACGACGGAGCGAGGGGCTGCCCATGAACGGTGGGCGGAGGAGAACCTCCGCCCACCGTTCGTCGGCCTGGTGAGGCGCCGACGTGAGGTGCCGACCGGTGAGGTGCCGACCGGGTGATCAGCCCTTGACCGCCCCCGCCAGCATCCCGCGCACGAAGTACCGCTGCAGCGCGATGAACACGACCAGCGGCACGATCATCGAGATGAACGCACCGGCCGTCAGCAGGTGCCAGTCCCCGCCCCGGGAGCCCGCCAGCTCGGCCACGGCCACCGTCATCGGCTGGTAGGGGCGCGCCGCGAAGGTGAGGCCGACGAGCAGGTCGTTCCAGACCCACAGGAACTGGAAGATCCCGAACGAGGCGATCGCCGGCACGAGCAGCGGGAACAGGACGCGGAAGAAGATCTTGACGTGGCCTGCGCCGTCGACCCGCGCCGCCTCCACGAGCGACGGCGGGATGTCCCGCATGAAGTTGTGCAGCAGGAAGATCGCCAGCGGCAGGGCGAAGATCGAGTGGGAGAGCCACACCGTCCAGAAGGAGCCGTTGATCCCCCAGTCGACGTAGTCCGACAGCAGCGGGACGAGGGCGACCTGCAGCGGCACCACCTGCAGCGAGAACACCGCCACGAACAGCACCTCACGGCCCTTGAACGGGATCCACGCGAACGCGTAGGCCGCCAGCAGGGCCAGCGTGAGCGGGATGATCACCGCGGGGATGGTGATGACGAACGAGTTGACGAAGAACGTCGCCAGGTTCGAGGAGTTCCCGTAGAGCGCCTCGTTGTAGTTGTCGGCCGTGAACTCCGCCTCGCCGGTGAAGATGCCGGGGATGACGGTCCACCACCCGCTGTTGCGGATGTCGAGCTCGGGCCGCACGGAGGTGACGAGCAGGCCGATCGTGGGGATGGTCCACAGGATCGCCAGCAGGATCGCGATCCCGGACGCCCACGGCGAGCTCAGCCGGCCCTTGGTGGCGATGGCCCGCTTCTCGAGCCGGGACAGCTTGCGCGGGGGCGCCTGGGCGGCCGTGTCGTCGTCGACGGCGTGGGTGGGGACGGGCGTCGGGGTACTCATCGGATGTCCTCCGCCTTCCGCATCTGGCGCACGTTGTAGACGATGATCGGGACCACCAGGATGAACAGCACGACGGCCAGCGCCGCGGCGAGCCCCTGGTTGTTCTGCCGGAACGCCTGGGTGTAGAACTCGTTCGCCACGACCTGGGTGCCGAACTGCCCACCGGTCATGGTCCGGACGATGTCGAAGGCCTTGAGCGTCGCCATGGCGATCGTGGTCAGCACGACGACGAGGGCGGGACGGATGCTCGGCACCGTGATGTACCGGAACATCTGCATCCCGTGCAGGCCGTCCAGGCGGGCCGCCTCGACGATGTCGTCGGGGATGGCCTTGATGGCGGCGGACAGCACGGTCATGGCGAAACCGGTCTGGATCCAGATCATCACGACGATGAGGAACCCGGTGTTCCACGGCTGCCCGATGAGGAACTGCTGCGGCGGCAGCCCGAGCCAGACCAGCACCTGGTTGAGCAGACCGATCTGCTGGATGCCGGCCTGGTCGGGCCGGAACTCGTAGACGAATCCCCAGATGATGGACGCGCCGACCATGGAGATCGCCATCGGGATGAAGACGAGCGCCTTGGCGAGCTTCTCGAACCGGGTGCGGTCCACCAGGACGGCGTAGACCAGCCCGATGACGGTGCTCAGCAGCGGCGCAAGGACGACCCAGGCCGCTGTCACCAGCAGCACCTTCTGGAACTGCGGCGTGGTGAACGCCGTCACGTAGTTGTCGAGCCCGACGAACTCGGTGCTGTTGCGGTTGAGGAACGAGTTCCACAACGTGATCCCGGCGGGACGCAGCAGCCCGTAGGCGAGGAAGGCGAGCGGCAGACCGACGAACCCGAGCGCGACGAGCCAGTTGGGGATGCGCTTCGGTCGGTCCACGGCGAAGAGGACGATGCTCATGATCGCGACGAACAGCAGGATCGCCACGAACATGACGAGGAACTTCTCGGCGGGGTTGGACGGCTCCAGCAACCAGGACACGGGTGACCTCCTTCAGGGACGGCGCGGCCGGTCCGGGACGCCTCGGGCGCCCCGGACCGGCCGCGGACGGATCACTCGGGCCAGGAGCTCTCGATCGTGTCCACGACCTCCTGGGTGTCCGAACCGGTCAGCCAGTTGACGATCCCGGTCCAGAACGTGCCCGCACCGACGTCGCCGGGCATCAGGTCGGAACCGTCGAACGCGATGACGGCGTTCTCGTCGGCCAGGGTCTCCCAGGCGAGCTGGTCGAACTCGGTCTGCAGGTTCTCCGGGTCGAGGCCCGTGTTCGCGCTGACCCAGCCGCCGTCGGGCGTGGCCATGGCCTTCTCGTTGGCCCAGTCGTCGCTGGAGAGGAAGGTCTGGAAGGCCTGCACCTCGGGACGGTCGTCGAACGCCGCCACGAACTCGCCGCCGCCGAGGACCGGCTTGATGTCCGTCTGGTCGGTCGGCAGGTAGAACGCGAAGACGTCACCGTCGGAGGCGACCTCCGTGCCGGACGGCCACTGCGTCTGGTAGAAGTTCGCCGCCCGGTGCAGCCAGCAGTTGCCGTCCAGGATGGGGAACCCGGCGTCCGTCCACGGGGACGTGGCGATGGAGTCGACCCCACCGAGCCCGGCGTTCACGTAGGCGTCGTTCTTGAGGATCTCCCCGGTGGTGTCCCACGCCTCGACGATCTGCGGGTCGTTGAAGGGGATCTCGTGGGTGTACCACTGCTCGTAGACGTCGGGACCGGCGGTCCGCAGGACGACGTCCTCGATCCAGTCGGTGCCCGGCCAGCCGGTGGCGTCACCGGACTCGACACCGGCGCACCAGGGCAGGGTCTCCTGGTCCGAGGCGATGGTCTCGGTGAGCGCCATGAGGTCGCTCCACGTCTCGGGGATCTCGTAGCCGGCGTCGGCGAACATCTGCGGGGAGTACCAGACGAACGACTTGGCGTTCGCGCCGAGCGGGGCCGCGTAGAACGTGTCGTCGACGGTGCCGTAGCCCTTCCACGTCTCCGAGAAGAACTCGTCGACGTTGGCCACGGTCGCGTCGGGGGCCGGGACGATGGCGTCCGGGTAGTCGTTGACGATCGTGTTGAGCAGACCCGGCTGGGGCAGGTAGGCGATGTCCGGGGCGTTGCCCGCCTGGACGCGCACCAGGAGCTGCGCCTCGAACTCGCGGGAACCCTCGTAGTTCACCGTGACGCCCGTGCACTCCTCGAACGCGTCGTAGGACGCCTCCTGGGTGGCCTGCTCGGGCTCGACGATCGAGGTGTAGACGCTCACCTCGGTGCCCTCGAGGTCGCCGAACTCCTCGTAGTCGGCGCAGTCGACCATCGACTCCATGGCCTCGCCGGACTCCTCGTCGGTGCCGACGCCGCCCTCACCGTCGGGGTCGCTGCAGCCGGCAAGGATGAGCGCGAGGCTCGCTGCGCCCGCGAGGACGACACCTCCGCGCCGTCGTGTCGTCGTGCTTCTGGTCATGCCAACCCCTCCACTGCGTCGTGTGGTCACCGACGACGGTCGCCGTCGACCTGGGCGAGTCCCTGGTCCACTTTGTCCCGGACAGGTCGATCTCGCACCCTTTGTAAAGCAGACCGCAACGTTGCTGAGAGCGCAACCGGACAAGCGGTGTCCCAGGATCACGATGCGGTGACGATCCACGCGCCCGAAAGCGTCGCGATCCGCGGCACGAGCCTGCCGTGATCCGTGCCACGCCCCCTGCCACGACCCCTGCCACGAGCCGTGCCGCAATTCATGACACCCTGTAGCCAGCACCCCCGGACCGGACCCTGGAAGGACACCCATGATCGAGCTGAGGACCCCGCGCGAGGTCGAGGAGATGCGGCCCGCCGGGCGGTTCGTGGGCGAGACGCTCACCGCCGTGCGCGAGGCCGCCAGGCCGGGCGTCAACCTTCTCGAGCTCGACGAGCTGGCCCACCGGCTGATCAAGCAGCGCGGCGCGGAGTCCTGCTACATCGACTACCACCCGTCGTTCGGGGCCAGCCCCTTCGGCAAGGTCATCTGCACCTCGGTGAACGACGCCGTCCTGCACGGCCTGCCCCACGACTACACGCTCGTCGACGGCGACCTGCTCAGCATCGACTTCGCCGTCGCGGTGGACGGCTGGGTGTCCGACTCCGCCCTGTCGTTCGTCGTCGGCGAGCCCACCACCACCGAGCGCGGCGAGGCCGACACGAAGCTCATCCGCACCACCGAGCTCGCCCTCGACGCCGGCATCGCCGCGGCGCAGCCCGGCGGCAAGATCGGCGACATCTCCGCGGCGATCGCCGCGGTCGCCCGCGAGGCGGGGTACTCCATCAACACCGACTTCGGCGGCCACGGCGTCGGGCGCACCATGCACGGAGACCCGCACGTGCCCAACGACGGGCGCGCCGGGCGCGGCTACCCCCTGCGACCGGGCCTCGTCATCGCCATCGAGCCGTGGTTCCTGGAGACCACCGACGAGATCTACACCGACGACGACGGCTGGACCCTGCGCTCGGCCGACGGCTCGCGCGGCGCGCACAGCGAGCACACCGTGGCGATCACCGCCGACGGCCCGCTGGTCCTGACCGCCCGCGACTGAGCCTCACCCGAGGAGGGCGCGCAGCACCGTCGCTGCGCCGTCCTCGTCGATCGTGCCCGTGACCTCGTCCGCCGCGCCGCGCACGACGTCGTCGGCGTGGCCCATCGCCACCCCGCGCGCGGCCCAGCGCAGCATCTCGAGGTCGTTGCGGCCGTCACCCAGAGCGAGCGTGCGGTGCGGCTGGACGTGGGTGCGGCGTCGGACCTGCTCCAGCGCCGTCGCCTTGGAGACGCCGAGCGGCGCGAGGTCCATCCAGGCGCTCCACCCCACGGCGTAGGTGACGTCGTCGAGCCCGAGGTGATCCACCAGCTCGTGGAACCGCTCGGACGTGGACTCCGGGCTGCGCACGATCACCCGGGTCACCTCCGTGGCCCACAGCTCCTCCAGCGGCACCACGACGTGCACGCCCTCCAGCTCGCCCTCCGGGAAGCTGTCGGTCATCCGGAAGCCCACGCCGAGGTCCTCGACCGCGTAGAGCGCGTCCGGGAGCTCGTGACGCAGCACGCTGAGCGCCGGCTGCGGGTCGAACGTGACGACGTCCTGCGCGACCCAGCCCTGCGGCAGGTCCCAGTCGAGCCGGACCGTCACCGCACCGTTCGAGCACACCATCCAGCCGGACCCGATCCCCAGGTGCTCCGCGACGGGCAGCATCGAGATCAGCGAACGCCCCGAGGCGAGCACCACCTCGTGGCCGGCGTCCCGCACGGCGCGGACGGCGTCGTGCACCACCGGCGCCATCACGCCGTCGTAGGACAGCAGCGTGCCGTCGATGTCGAGCGCGACCAGGTACCGGTCGCCGCCGCCCTCGGTCGCCACCGGTCAGCGCACCGGCTCGAGGACCTCGAGCCCGCCCAGGTAGGGCCGCAGGCCCTCCGGGACGCGGACCGAGCCGTCGGGCTGCTGGTGGTTCTCCAGGATCGCGACGATCCAGCGCGTGGTGCCCAGCGTGCCGTTGAGCGTCGCGACGGTGCGCGTGCCGTCCTGCGTGCGCTCGCGCACGTTCATGCGGCGCGCCTGGAAGGTGGTGCAGTTGGACGTCGAGGTCAGCTCCAGGTAGCGCTCCTGGCTGGGCAGCCACGCCTCGCAGTCGAACTTGCGGGCCGCCGACGTGCCGAGGTCGCCCGCGGCCGTGTCGATGACGCGGTAGGGCAGCTCGACCTTCGCCAGCATCGCCTCCTCCCAGGCGAGGAGACGCTCGTGCTCGGCCGCGGCGTCCTGCACCGAGCAGTAGCTGAACATCTCCACCTTCTGGAACTGGTGCACGCGGATGATGCCCCGCACGTCCTTGCCGTGCGAGCCCGCCTCGCGGCGGTAGCAGGCGCTCCACCCGGCGTACCGCTGCGGGCCGTCGGACAGGTCGATGATCTCGTCGCCGTGGTAGCCCGCGAGCGCCACCTCCGAGGTGCCGACCAGGTAGAGGTCGTCGCGCTCCAGGCGGTAGATCTCGTCGGCGTGCTCGCCGAGGAACCCGGTGCCGCGCATCGTGTCCGGGGTGACGAGCGTCGGGGTGATCATCGGGGTGAACCCGGCCTGGAGGGCCTGGTCGATCGCCGCGTTGAGGATCGCGAGCTCGAGGCGCGCGCCGACGCCGGTGAGGAAGTAGAACCGCGAGCCGGAGACCTTCGCGCCGCGAGCGGTGTCGATCGCGCCGAGACCCTCGCCGATCTCCAGGTGGTCGCGCGGGGCGAAGCCCTCGGCGGCGAAGTCCCGCGGCGTGCCGACGTGCTTGAGCTCCACGAAGTCGGCCTCGCCCCGGGGGGCGCGCCCTCGACGACGTTGGGGATCCGGTACAGCAGCGCGTCGAGCTCGGCCTCGGCGTCGTTCGCGGCCGCCTGGTGGCTCTTGACCTGCTCCGAGAGCTCCTTGGTGCGGGCGAGCATAGCCGACTTCTCGTCGCCCGAGGCCTGGGCGACCTGCTTGCCCATGGCCTTCTGCTCCGCGCGCAGCGACTCGTACTCCGCCAGGGAGGTCCGTCGTCGGGAGTCCGCGGAGATCGCCGCGTCCACGAGGGAGGTGTCCGCGCCGCGGGCCTGCTGGCTCGCACGGACGACGTCGGGCTGGTCACGCAGGAGGCGGATGTCGATCACCCGGCCAGCCTATCGGTCCGGGTTCCCGGGCCACCCGTGGTTTCCCGGCTCAGGGTCTCCCGGGCCGCCGCACGGTTCGGGTGCTCTCGGACCGGTCGGGTGGAGCGGCAGGTCGCGGTGGTGGGCGTTTCGCCCTATGTTGCGGACATGCCATGGGAGCTGATCGTCGGGATCGTCGCACTTGTCGTCGGCCTCGCCGCGCTCGCACTCTCGCTCGTCCTGCTGCGGCGGCACCGCCCGTCGTCCGCGCCGGCTCCCGCCGCGCCGGCCGCGGCACGGCCCGCCGGACCGCAGGTCGCCGTCGTCGTCAACCCCTCCAAGGAGCACACGCGGCAGGTCGCCGCGACCGTGCGTCGCATGGCGGCGGAGGCCGCCCTGCCGGAACCGCGGTTCTACGACACCACCGTGGAGGACCCGGGCACCGGCCAGGCCCAGGAGGCGCTGGCGGACGGCGCCGACATCGTGGTCGCCGCGGGTGGCGACGGCACCGTCCGGGCGGTCGCCGACGGCATGGTCGGGACCGGCCGACCGATGGGCATCATCCCCGCCGGCACCGGCAACCTGTTGGCACGCAACCTCGACCTGCCGCTGACCGACATCGAGGACGCGTTCGCGATCGTCCTCGGCGGGATCGACCGCACCATCGACGTCGGTCGTCTGCGGGTCACCGAGCGCCCCGCCGACGACGAGTCGGCGGACGACGGTTCCGACGACGCCTCTCCCGACGACGGCACTTCCGACGACGGCACTTCCGACGACGGCACTTCCGACGACGGCGCTTCCGACGGTGCGGCTCGGACGGCGGACGACGAGCGGGCGCACGACGCACCCGCCGAGGAGCCCGCCCACCTGTTCCTCGTCATCGCAGGCCTCGGGTTCGACGCCGCGATGGTCGCCGACGCCGACGACGTCCTCAAGGCGAAGATGGGCTGGGTCGCCTACTTCCTCGCCGGGGCACGCCACCTGCACGGCCGCCGGCTGCACGCCCGCATCACCGTGGACGACCTGCCCCCGGTCGAGGCTCGCCTGCGCACCATCATGGTCGGCAACTGCGGCCGGCTGCCGGGGGGCATCACGCTGCTGCCCGACGCCCTCATCGACGACGGCGTGCTCGACATCGCCGCCATCGACACCCGCGGCGGCCTGGCCGGGTGGGCGCAGCTCTTCGGGGAGGTCGTCGCCCAGGGGATGGGCATGCAGAACGACCTCAAGATGAAGATCGGCCGCATCGACCACGCCCGCGCCCGCCGGGCCACGATCCGTGTCGAGGGCGGCGAGCAGGCCCAGGTCGACGGCGACGTCCTCGGACGCGCCCTCGAGGTGGAGACCTGGGTGGAGCCCGGTGCACTCGTCGTGCGCACCACCGCCTGAGAGCCCGCCCGCAGGTCGGCGCCGCATAGGCTGACCGCGTGCGTCACCCCGTCCGTCCCCTCGCCGTCGTCCTCGGCCTGCTCTGCGCCCTGGCGCTGAGCCTGCTGCCGACCGCCGCGCACGCCGACGACACCGAGACACCCACCGACACCCCCCTGGTGCTCGCGGGGGTCGCGGGACTGCAGTGGACCGACGTCGACGCCGCCCGCACCCCGAACCTGTGGCGGCTCGTGGGCGGCGGGTCTGTCGCGTCCGTGTCCGTGCGCACCCTGACCCCCACCTGCCCCCGCGACGCCTGGCTGTCCCTGTCCGCCGGCAGCCGCGTCGTCACCGACGACGCCCAGGACCCGCAGGCCGGCGACGACGACAGCGGCGACGACAGCGAGGGCGACGGCGACGGCGAGACCGAGCAGACCCTCACCTCGTGCCCGCCGCTGCCCGTGCCGCCCGGCTCGACCACGCCCGAACCCACCCGCGTACCCGGCTGGTCGACCCTCGTCGACGACGAGGAGCTCCCCACCAGCGCCTCCCCCGGCGCCCTCGGTGCGCTGGCCGAGACGGTCGGCACCTGCACGACGGCGGCCGGACCGGGCGGAGCGCTCGCGCTCGCCGACCCCGACGGCGACGTCGAGCGCTACGTCACCGACGCGGCCGACCTCACGGACGTGGACGTCGCCGCCTGCCCGGTGACGGTGGTCGACCTCGGCGAGCTGCCCGACACCGCCGCGGAACGCATCGACGCCGTCGCCGAGGTGGACGACGCCGTGGGACGTCTCGCCGACCTCCTGCCCGACGGCGGCCGGCTCGTCGTCGCCGGGCTCGCCGACACCCCCCTCGGGCCCGCCGACCTCCAGGTCGTCGTCGACTGGACCGCGCCGGGCGGGTCCGCGACCTGGCTGAGCTCGACGTCGTCCCGCTGGCCGGGCGTGGTCGTCACCGGCGACCTGTCCGCCACGCTCGCGGACGCGCTCCTGCAGGAGGCGGACCCGCAGGGCGGGCAGGACGAGCAGGACGAGCAGTACGAGCAGGACGAGGCGGTGACCGAGGCGGCCGCGGCGTTCACCGGGTCGCCCCTGCAGCGCGGGGAGGACCGCCGGCTCAGCGTCGCGCGCACCGTGGAGAACCGGCAGTACCTGTCCGTCCTCACCGAGACGCTGCCGCGCATGACCCCCGTCCTCGTGGGGGCGATGGCGCTGGCCGTCGTCGCCGTCGTCGTCTCCCTCGGGCTGTCCCGGCGGCGCACGCCCACCGGTCACGGCACGCGGCTCGCGCTCGCCACCCTCGTCGTGGCGGCCGTCGTGCCCGTCGCCGCGACCCTCGCCACGCTGACCCGCTGGTGGGTCGGGCCGGCGCCCGTGACCGTGCTGTCCCTGGCGGTCGCCGGCATCGCGCTGCTCGTCGCGGCGGCGGCCTGGTGGGCACGGCTGCTGCTCCCCCGTCCCGGTGGCGTCTGCCCACGACGCTCGCGGCGGCCACGTGGATCGTGCTGACCGTCGACGGACTGACCGGCACCACCCTGCAGCAGGGCTCGCTGCTCGGCCCCGCCCCGTCGCTCGGCGCACGGTTCTACGGCTTCTCCAACACGGTGTTCGCGATCTACGCCGTGGTCGGTCTCGTCCTCGCGGGCGGCACCGTCGCGATCCTGCGCGCCGCCGGCGCCCGCCGGCGCACCCAGGTGCTCGCGGCGTCCGCGGTGGCGGCCGTGACGGTGGTCGTCGACGGGCTGCCCCCGTTCGGCGCCGACCTGGGCGGCATCCTCGCACTGGTCCCGGCGTTCGGCGTGCTGGTGCTCGGCGTCGCGGGCGTCCGGATCACCTGGAGGCTCGTGCTGCTCGTCGGCGGCCTCGCCGTCGGGATCGTGGCCGTCGTCGCGATCGTCGACTGGGCGGTGCCGCCCGCCACGCACCTGGGCGGGTTCGTGCAGTCCGTGCTCGACGGCGCCGCCTGGCAGGTGCTGGCCGGCAAGGCCGGCGGCGCGTGGGCGACGGTCGCCAACCCCGTCGGAGCGCTCGCCGCCGTGGTCTGCGTCGTGACGGCCTGGGCCGTGCTCGACCCGCGCCGGGCACGGCTGGAGCGCCTGGCGGCCGCCTACGACGCCGACCCCCTGCTGCGCCGCACCGTCGTCGCCGTCGTCACCGTCGGCGTCGTCGGCACGCTGCTCAACGACTCGGGTGTCGTCGTCGCCGGGTACGTCGTCCTGATGTCGGTGCCGCTGCTGCTCGCCGGCGCCCTGGAGGCGCGCCTGACCGACGCCCCCGGTGGCGGTCGCGGCACCGCCCGGCACCTGGCCGGCGTGGCCGCCGCGCTCGTGATCGCGATGCAGCTCGGCGGTGTCGCGCTGCCCGCCTCCGGGCTCTCCCACGCCGGCGACGTCACCACGGGCGGCGACCCCGTCCTGACCGACGACGAGCCCGTGGTGGTCGTCGGGACCGAGGGCGTCCGCTGGGAGGACGTCTCCCCGGCCGCCACCCCCACCCTGTGGAACATGCTGCGCGACGGCGGGAGCGCGGGCGGGGTGACCGCCGCCGTCACCGGGGCGTCCGGCGACTGCTCCGCCGCGGGCTGGCTCGGGTTGTCGTCCGGGCGCAGCCCGGTGACCGGTGAGGTCGTCGACGGCACCTGGACGTGCGCGCCCTGGGAGGTGGACGCCGACGGTGCGGACGAGGGTGCGGACGAGGGTGCCGGGCCTGCGGCCGTCGAGGGCTGGGACGAGCTCGCCGCGCTGCAGTCGTCGTCGGAGTACCGGCCACGGCTGGGTGTCCTCGGCGACACGTTCGCCGCGGGCGGCATCTGCACCACCGCCGTCGGCCCCGGCGCCGCGCTCGCCCTGGCCACCGGCGACGGACAGGTCGCCCGCTACCGCGACCTGGACGCCGCGCTCGCGGACCCGGCGGACGCGTTCTCCTGCCCCGTGACGTTCGTCGACGCCGGGGCAGCCCCGTACCACCCCGGCGGGAACGGCTCCGGGAACCGGACCGTGCCCGACGACGCGACCGGCGACGGCGCGCTGCGCCAGGAGGCCCTGCGGGCCGTGGACTCCCGCGTGCGCCAGGTCCTGGCCGCGGCGCCGCAGGACGTCACCGTCCTGGTGACGGACGTCGGCAACCCCGCTCCCACGCGCCCCGCGCTCGGTGTCGGGATCGTGCGCGCCGACGCGGAGGCCGCGCCGTCGTACCTGGCGTCGGCGTCCACGCGCTGGCTGGGCGTGGTCCGCCTGCTCGACCTCCCGCCGTCCCTGGTGGAGGACTTCGGCCTGGCCCGCCCGACCGAGTTCTCCGGCGCGCCGATCGGCCTCGCCGACCAGCGGCCGAGCAGCACCGGTACGACGGTGCGCGACCTGTCCGCGCTCACGGAGCGCGACCACTCGCTGCGGGTCGTGACGGGCACGGTCACGGGGGTGCCGACGTACGTCGCGCTCGTGGCGTTCGCGCTGGTGGCGCTCGTCCTGCCGCGGGTACGACGACGGCGTCCGGCCCGCGTGGTGGCGGTGTGGACGCGGTCGCTGGAGGCGGTGCTGCTGGTGTGCGCCGCGGTCCCGGCGGCGTCGTTCCTCATGACGACCTGGTCGTGGTGGCGCCTGCCGGACCCGACGGCGGGGCTCTGGCTGGCGCTGGCCGGGGGCACCCTGCTGGTCGCGACCGTGGGGACGCTCGCGTCCCGCCGCCCGGCCTGGGGCGGCACGGTGCTCGTCGCGAGCGTGACGTTCGTGGTGCTCACGGTCGACGCGGTGCTCGGCACTCCCCTGCACCGGGGCAGCCCGCTGGGTGCCGCACCGACGCTGGGCGGCCGGTTCTACGGCTTCGGCAACCCGACGTACTCGGTGTACGCGGTCGTGGCGGTGCTGTGCGCGGCGGGGCTGGCGTCCCTCGTCGCCCGCCGCTGGAACCGGGTGGCCGCCGCGGTCACGGCGAGCGTGATCGGCGTGGTGACCCTCGTGGTGACCGTGTGGCCCACGTTCGGCGTCGACGTCGGCGGCGGGCTGGTGCTCGTCCCGGTGTTCGCGGTCGTCGTGCTGGCGGTGCTCGGCGCACGTCTCACCTGGCAGCGGCTGCTGGTGGCCGGCGGTGCGGGCGTGCTGCTGGTCGCCGTGATCGGCGTCCTGGACTGGCTGCGGCCCGCGGACGAACGCTCCCACCTGGGCGCGTTCGTGCAGTCCGTGATCGACGGGACGGCGTTCGAGACGGTGTGGCGCAAGGCCGGCTACGCCCTGCGGTCCCTCGACGCGGGACCGCCCGCCTGGCTGTCCCTGGCCGTGCTCGTGGGCGTCGTGCTCGTGCTGTGGGGCGGCCGCCGGTTCCGTGCCCGCTGGCTTGAGCAGGCGGAGGACGCCTGGCCGCTGCTGCGGGCGGTGCTCGTGGCGATGCTGGTCGCCGGCGTCGGGGGTGCGCTCGTCAACGACTACGGCATCCGCGTGGTGACGATCATGCTGTTCCCGGCCGTGCCGATGATCGGGCTTCTCGTCCTGCGGGCGGGCCTGACGGACGAGCCGTCGGAGCGTATCGTCACCGATCGCGCTCACTGACCTGCGGCCCCGCCCGTCCGGACGTCGGCGAGCACGGCGACGCGCCGATGACGCGGGAATCATCACGGCGTGTCGCACGTTATGTCACCAGCTACCGCCGAACGAACGAGGAGAGCAGTGCGACGCATTCCCCGGAAGGTCGAGATCGAGGACGCCGCCGGCAACGTCACCCGGTACGTCAAGCACGAGAACGGTGAGGGCTACGCCTCCCCGCAGGCGTCCGTGCACCGCGAGGCCCGGCTCGAGCCCGGCGCCTACGTCGAGGCCGGCGCCCAGGTGGCCGCCCTCGCCCGCGTGGGCCGCTACGGCTGGGTCGACGTCGACGCCGTCGTCGGACCCCGGGCCCACGTCGGCAGCGGCGCCCACGTCGGCGTGCGCGGCCGGATCGGTGCCGGCGCCCGCATCGGGGCGCACGCACGCCTCGGCAGCGACGTCCGGGTCGAACCCGGCGCCGTCGTCCTGCCGGACGAGGTCGTCCCCGACGGAGCGCACGTCGCCCCCGACCGCCGACGCAAGGTCGACGTCGCCGCCTGACCGTCCCGGCGGAGCGACGGACCCGGTCGGCCGACGGCCGGCCACCTCCCTCGTCCCGCGCCCCGCGTTGCACGACCGTGCCCGGACGGCGACGCTGGGGAGGCCGGGGACCCCGGCCGAGGACGAGGAGACCGCGATGACCCACACCGCCACGGCAGGCACCGAGCCCGACCCCGACGACGCACGCAAGCCTGCCTCCCCCAGCGACCTGGCCAAGCCGTCCTGGGGGCTGGCCCTGAAGAACACCCTGCGCGAGTTCTCCGACGACCAGGCCACCGACCTCGCCGCCGGGCTCACCTACTACGCCGTGCTGGCGTCCGCGCCCGCGCTGCTGGCCCTGGTGTCGCTGCTGGGCTTCGTCGCCGACGCCGAGGCCGCGATCGACTCCATCCTGTCCACCGTCGAGCAGTTCCTGCCCGAGGAGACGCTGGCGATCGTCCAACCCCTGGTGGAGAACGCCGTCGGCGCCACCGGGGCGGGCTGGGCCCTGCTGCTCGGGCTCGTGCTGGCCCTGTGGTCGGCCTCCGGGTACGTCGGGGCGTTCGGCCGGGCGATGAACCGCGTCTACGAGGTCGACGAGGGCCGCCCCGTGTGGAAGCTCCGCCCCGTCATGCTGGGCGTCACCGTCATCGTGGTGCTGCTCGCCGTCGTCATCGTCGCCAGCCTGGTGCTCTCCGGCCCCGTGGCGCAGGCGATCGGCGACTCCGTGGGCCTGGGCGACACCGCCCTCACCGTGTGGAACATCGCCAAGTGGCCCGTCGCGCTGTTCCTCGTGGTCGTCGTGGTGGCGCTGCTGTACCACCTGACCCCCAACGTCAAGCAGCCGAAGTTCCGGTGGATCAGCGTGGGCGCGCTGGTCGCGATCCTCACCTGGGTGGTCGCCTCGGCGGCCTTCGGGTTCTACGTCACCAACTTCGGCAGCTACGGCTCCACCTACGGCGTGCTGGGCACGTTCATCGTGTTCCTGCTGTGGCTGTGGATCACCAACCTCGCGCTGCTGTTCGGCGCCGAGCTCGACTCCGAGCTGGAGCGCAGCCGAGAGCTCCAGGGCGGCATCGCCGCCGAGGAGACGCTGCAGCTCCCGCCCCGTGACACCAGGGCCAGCGACAAGAAGGCGGGCAAGCGCCGCGACGCGATCGCCGAGGCGCGCGACCTCCGGCTGTCAGCCGGCACACCGGCCGACGGTGCAGGCGACGCCAGGGCCGACGGGTCCTCCGGCTCGGCGTCCGAGCGGCCCTGACGCGTCAGGCCTGCCCGCGGCGACGCAGGAAGGTGAGCACCCCACCGACCGCCACCAGGAGCACCGCCAGGCCCAGCAGCGGCAGCACGAACGCGCCGGTCCGCGGCAGCGGGTCGCCGCCCGGGGCCGGCGGGGGTGGCGGCACCGGGTCGAACGTGTTCGTCACCGTGATCGTGGCGGCGTCCCCGGCGGCGATCGTCACCACGCCGGGCTCGCCGCCGTCGATGCTCGACACCTCGCTGAGGGCCGCACCACCGGCGTCCGTCTCGGTGACGACGCACTCGGCGCCCACCGGCAGCGGCGACCAGGTGACGGTCTCGCCCGCCTCGACGTCGCGGGTCGCGCCGCCCGGCACGTCGAGGTCGCGCCCCTCGAACGTGCACGCGAGGGACACCTCGAACGGACCGGTCTCGAAGGAGCCGCCGGACAGGTCCACCACCTTCGTGGCCCGCAGCGCGCCGGCGGGGTAGTCGTTGGTGACGGTCACGACCACGGGGTCGGCGTCGGCGGAGGCTGCGGGCACCACGACCTCGCCCGGCCCAGCTCCCTCGCCGAGGGTGGACACGGTGGACGACGTCGCGCCCGCCGCGTCGGTCTCGGTGACGACGCACCCGGCCCCCACGGGGAGCTCGTCGTAGGTGGTGGTCTCCCCGGGACCGAAGGTGCGGACGGCGCCGCCGGGGACGTCGATCGGCTCGCCCTGGAACGTGCACTCGGCGGTGACCTCGTACGGGCCCACGCCGAACTCGGCCGCCCCGCCGGTGAGCTCCTTGGTGACGTCGAACGATCCGAGGTCGAACTCGTTCGTCACGGTGACCTCGGCAGGGCCGGCGTCGGTGCCGGGCACGACGACCTCGCCGGGCGCACCGCCGTCGACCGTGGTGGACACGGTGCTCGACGTCGCCCCCGCCGCGTCCGTCTCCGTCACCAGGCACTCCGCACCGACGGGCAGCTCGGAGTACGTGACGGTCTCCCCGCCGACGAGGGGGCGCGACGCGCCGCCCGGCACGTCGATCGGCGTGCCCTGGAAGGTGCACTCCAGCTCCACCTCGAACGGCCCCGTGCCGTACGCGGCCCCGTCACCGTCGACCACCTTGGTGACGGTGATCTCGCCGAGGTCGAACGTGTTGGTGACCACGATCTCGAGCGGGTCCCCGGGGTCACGCTCCGAGACCGTCACCATCGACGGTTGGATCGTCACCTCGGTGGCGCCCCCCTGGCCGGTCTCGGCGAGGGTGCACTCGGCACCGTCCTGCAGGCCGAAGTAGACGGCGACCCCGAGACCGTCGACCACGTCGATCTCGCGGACGGGCCCGCCGGGCACCTCGATCGGAGAGCCCTGGAAGATGCACTCCAGGGTCACCTCGAACGGCCCGGTGCCGTACGCGGCACCCTCGCCGTCCACCACCTTGCTCACCAGCAGCGGGCTGATGGCGAACGTGTTCTCCGCCGTCACCGTCACGGTGGAGGGCGCCCCGCCCTGGTTCGGCGGGACCACCACGTCGACGGAGGTCCCGGGCACGGGGTCTCCCCCGTCGACGGTCATCGTCGTGGACGTCGCACCGAAGTCGTCCGTCTCGGTGACCGTGCAGGTCGCACCGACGGGCAGGCCCTCGTAGACGGCGGGGGCGTCCACCTCGAGCTCCCGCACCGGACCGCCGGGAACCTCGATCCGCTCCCCCTGGAAGGTGCACTCCAGCGTCACGTCGAACGGGCCGACGGGGTACAGGATCGCTCCGAGCCCGGCGGTCTCCTTGTCCACCTGGACGGTGCCGACGTCGTAGGTGTTCGTCGCGGTGATGGTCACCGGGTCGGCGTCGTCCGCGGGGACGACGACGTCGCCGGGCGCGCCGCCGTCCACGGACGTGGAGATCTCGACGCCGGTCGCGCCGTAGTCCTCCGTCTCGGCGACGACGCACTCGGCACCCACCGGCAGGCCGTCGTAGGTGACGGACCCGCCCGGGGTCAGGGTCTGCGTCGCACCGCCCGGGACGGCGATCTCCGCACCCTCGAACGTGCACGTCACCGACACCTCGAACGGGCCGACGCCGAACGCGGCGCCGTCGCCGTCCACGACCTTCTCCACCGTGAACGACCCGAGGTCGTAGGTGTTGGTCACGGACACCTCGACGACGTCCGTGGTGCCGTCCGCACCCCCGACGACCACGGTGTCCGGGTCGATCACGACGGAGGTGGCCTGCCGCGGGTCGGACTCGGAGACGGCGCATTCGGCGCCGATCGGCAGCCCGCCCCAGCTCACGGTGCCGCCGTCGGTGACGGTCCGGGTCGCGCCGCCGGGCACGTCGATCGGCTCGCCCTCGAAGGTGCACTCCAGCGTCAGCTCGTAGGGGCCCTGCGCGAACTCCGCGCCGTCCCCGTCGACCGTCTTCGTGGCCTCGACCGCTCCCGCGTCGAACGTGTTCGTCGCGACGACCTCCACGGTGCCGCCCCCGTCGGCACCGGGCGGCACCACGACGTCCACCGTGGTGCCGTCCACCGGGGTGCCGCCGTCGACGGCGAGCGTCGTCGAGGTCGCCCCGCCCGTCGACGTCTCCGTCACGGTGCACTCCGCGCCCACGGGCAGGCCGTCGAACGTGACGGTCTCCCCGCTCACGAGCGTCTGCGACGACGGGTCCACCGGGACGTCGGCTCCCTGGAACGTGCACTCCACGGTGACCTCGAACGGCCCGACCCCGAAGTCGGCGGCCGCGCCGTCCACCGCCTTCGACACCTCGATCGCCCCGAGGTCGAACGTGTTCGTCGCGGTGACGGTCACGGTGCCGTCGGCCTCGATCGTCACCGGGCTGGGCGAGACGTCCACCGTCGTCGCGCCGCCGTCCTCGGACTCCGTGACCGTGCAGGAGGCCCCCGCCGCCACGTCCTCGATGGTCACCGACTCGCCGCCGGTCAGCGAGACGGTGTCCCTGTAGACCTCCGTCTCGCCCTGACCCGTGTCGAGCCGGCACACGACGTCCAGGGTGAACGGGCCGGTCCCGAACCCGGCACCCTCACCGTCCACGGTCTTGGTGATCTCCAGCGTGCCGGTGTCGAAGGTGTTCGTGATCTCGACCTCGTTGCGCAGGGCGCCGGTGGTGACCACGTCGGGTTCCAGCACGACCGTGGTCGACGTGCCGTCGGTCGTCACCGGGTCCGCGTCGTCCTGCGTCACCGTGATGGACGTCGACGGTGCACCAGCGGTTCCCGTCTCCGTGATCGTGCACTCCGCTCCCGCGGGCAGCCCCGTCAGGGCGACCGGGTCGGCACCGTCCTCGAGCGGCACGACCATCGGCGTGTCCGCGCCGTAGCCGTCGGCGTACACGGGATCGCCGAGGAACGTGCACTCCACCGTCGCCTCGAAGGGACCGTAGGCGATCGGGTCGCCGTCGGCGTCGACGGCGTCGCTCTCGACCGTCTTCGACAGCTCCAGTCCCGCCAGCCGGTAGACGTTGACCACGTAGATGTCGGTGACGTCCGGCTCCTCGGCGATCGTGACCGACGAGGGCACGACGACGACGTCGGTCTGCCCGTTGGCCGGGTCCTCCGCGATGGTGCACTCCGCCCCGTAGGGAAGGTTGGGCACCAGGACCGGCTCTCCCGGCGTGATCGTGATCGAGATCGGGTCCAGCTCGGTCTCGACCCACGAACCCACCGCCGACGTGCACAGCACCTGGAGGTCCATCGAGTCGGGGGCGTAGCCGACGCCCGCGCCGGTCACGAACTTGTTGACCTCGAGCGGCCCGCTGGCGGTCGCGATGCCCACCTCGCTGCCCTCGACGGGCAGCAGGCTGCGCAGGGTCCCGTCCTCGCGCTCGTACACCGCCGACACGGCGGCGGAGTTGAACCCGATGGACCGGTCACCGGCCTCGGGAACCCTCGGCGGGGTCGTCGACGTCGCCTCGAGGGAGACGGACTGTCCGGGCTGGAACGGTTCGTCCTCGGGGAAGGTGAGGACGAACTTGATCGCGGTCATCTGCCGTACGAGCTCGGTCGGCTCGTCTCCGGTCAGTGCGACCCAGCCCGTCTCCGGGTCGTCGGTCGGGCAGATCGGTTCGTTCAGGGGGTCCTCGATGTCGTCCAGGCAGTAGTCGTCCACGGTGGTGTAGAAGAACGTGACCCCGGTGCCCTCCGGGGCGTTGACGAGCCGGGGCGGGGGGTCTCCCCGCAGGATGGGTCCGAAGGCCGAGTCACGTGGCGTGTCCGCGTAGGATCCCGTGTCCCCCGGGGTGGGGAGCCGGTCGTAGCCGACGATCTTGGTGAACGGGTCGTTGCCGACGTTGCCGATGTTGATCCGCCACGTCTGGTCGTGGCCCGGAGGGATCACCGGCGTGCACGGGTAGGAGTAGAAGCCGTCCGCGTCCGTGGTGCAGACGGTGTCCGGGTCGGCGCCGGGCGCCAGGACGACGTCGATCTCGTCGTCGTCCGTCGCCTTGACGAGCTTGGTCTGGTTGAGCACCGCCGACTCGGTGGGGCGCACGTCCGCGTCCGCCTCGCAGGCCCCGGACTCGTCGTCCAGACGGGTCGTGCACTCGTCCCAGGGGCGGTCCCCCACCACGGCAGCGGTGTTCTCCACCGTGATCTGCGACGACAGCCCGAGCCGGAAGTTCACCTGCACGGTGATCGTGTAGGTCTGCCCGACGCCCAGGACGGAGCCGTCGGGGAACGAGACCTCGATGCTCTCGAGGTCTCCCGTCTGGTCGAGGACGACGCCGTCCGGCCCACCCGCCGTGGTCGGCAGCGGTGTGCCCTCGGCCGGGTCGGGGTCCGGCCCGGAGAGGGTGAACGTGTACGGCTCGTCGACCTCGGCGAGGGTGAGCTGGGGGCCGTCGTCGTCCACCGGCATGACGTCGCTGATCACCAGGTCCCCGATCGCCCGGTCGCCCGTGTTCTCCACGGTGATGTTCATCGGGAACGTCGAGGTCGGTGTCTTGGTGCCGCCCGTGACCACACCGTCGAAGTCCTTGACGATGACGACCTCGTTGCTGGCGTGCACGTACACCAGGTCCGCCTCGGCCTCGGCCGCGTCGTTGACGGCCACGAGTTCTCCGGTGTCCGGGTCGATGACCTGTTCGATCCCGGTCACGGTGCCCTGCAGGCTGTTGCTCGCCAGGCCGGGAGACGTCTCCCCCGGGCCCGGAAGGTTGGCGGCGAGGTCCGGCAGCACCGGTCCCCCGGTGCGCATGTCCTCGCGACGCTCGATCGTGACCGGGACGTCCTGCACCGGGAGGGCGGGGTTCTCCCAGATGGAGCCGTCCGTGCGGCTGAACGTGAAGCGCAGCCCCTGCACGTCACCTGCGGTAACCCCGTCCGGCAGGGCGAACGTGGCCGACGGCGTCCCCTCGACCCAGTCGCCGCCGCTGACCGTGACCGGGTCGGGCGACCCCGGGTCGCCGCTGAACGTCCCGCCCACGAAGGCGTCGACCTGCACCTGCTGGATCGGGGCGGTCAGGGACGCCCCGTCGAAGCCGACGAAGTCGTACTGGTTCCAGAACTGCGGGTCGTCGTCGACGAGCACCATCTCGGCGGCCCGCGAAGGTCCGAGGGGCTGCCCGGTGAGGGTCATGGTGACCGGGCCGGTGGAGGGCTCGACGACCTGCTCGGGAGAGAACGCCTTCGCCACCCGCAGCTCGATGGACGGGTTCTCGAGGACCATCTCGGCGTCGTCGTACGCGTCGCGGACGTCTTCCCCGGTACCACCGGGGTCGTCGATGGTGGCCACCGCCCCGTTCGGCACCGGCGAGTACTCGCCGACCGAGACCTGCTCGCCGTCGTACCGGTCGAGCACCCGCAGCTTGAGCGACAGCTCCATCGACCCCGACGCGCCCGCCGGCACCAGGCCGTCGAACGCCACCTCGACGCCGACGACGTCCAGCAGCTCGAGAGGGGTCAGCGCCTCCGCCTCCGCCTCGTTATGCGTGGTCGTCGTGCCGTCCTCGTGGTGCACCGTCACCGTGGTCGTGGCGTCCGGCGACATGCCCGGCGGCGGGGTGACGGTGATGCCGGTGAGCGTGAAGGCGTCGAACGGGGACGTCTCCGGAGCCGTCTGCGCATCGTTCTCCCCCGGCGCTCCCGGTTCCACCAGGCGCAGCTGGTCCACCTTCGCGTTGGAGCTGTTCGTCCCCGTGATCGTGGCGACGGTGGTGGGGTAGGCGGAGATCGGGGTCTCCGCGGGCGGGACCGAGACGGGGCCGTCGTCCCAGGTCTTCGTCACCCCGACGTTGAGGGGCTGGTCGATGATGAGGACGTCGTCACCGTCGGTGTCGGTGTACTCCTCACCCTCGTAGGTGCCCACCGCCTCGACGGTGTCGTTCACCAGGCCGGGGTCGCCCGTGTTGTACAGCGTGCCGTTGGTCGACCCCAGGGCCGGCGAGCCGTCGGAACGCTTCGTGTCCCGGACCCGGAACGTCAGGTCCACGTGGCGATCGTCGTCCAGCGTGGACCGCGCCACCCCGTCACCGGGCTGCGGGGCCAGCGGGTCCGTCGTGGGACGGTCCGGGTTCTCGGTGTACGTCAGCCGCACCGAGGTCGCCTGGTCCTGCTCGTCGGCCGTCAGCGTGTAGCCGGGGAACGAGCCGGCGCACGGGCACGGGTCGCCCGACGCCGGAACCCACGCGCCACCGATGTACAGCTCCACGGACTCCACCTGGTCGTACTCGATCAACGGGTCGGTCGAGGAGTCGATCGCCTCCACGCGCACCAGGTCGAACGCGTCGTAGAACGAGTCGGCGATGTCGGTGCCCTCCGGGTCCGCGACGTCGGACAGCACCAGCGGGTCGACGCCGGAGAAGCCCCCCGTGGACCAGGTGAGCCGCGCGGTGGCCTCGTCGTCCGACCGGGCGAGCACGCTCACCGGGGCGTCCCCGAGGAAGTTCTTCTCCACGAGGTCCACGTCACCGTCGCCGTCCACGGGGAACGGGTCGACCGTGGCGCAGCCCTCGGCAGGCACCGTCGGGTCCACCGCGACCGCCGACGCGCTGGAGGCGCCGCAGTTCTCCAGCGGGTCGTCCCAGTCGTCCGGGCCCGTGAACTCGGCCACGAAGTTCGGCTGGAACTGGGTGCCGGGCGGGAAGCCGTCGCCGGTGGAGTCGTAGACGAACTGCACACCCTGCGCGCCGTCGGGCAGGTCGCAGCTCGCCGTCGCCGGCCCCGTGTAGGGGCCGCAGCCCGGAGCGGGCACCCAGGCCGAACCGTCCCAGTAGTTGATCGTCAGCGTCGAGTCCGCCGGCACGTCGGTGGTGCGGACGGAGCCGGCGGTGAAGTGGTCCCAGAACGAGCTGGAGTCGGTCGGGTCGGTCGGGTCGGAGATGACGACCTGGTCGGCGTTCGTGGTGGACCCGTCCGGGCCGAACGGCAGGAGCTGGCTCGGCAGCTGCACGATGACGCTCTGCCCCGGGACGGCAGGGAACTCGGACGGGGAGATCACCTTGCCCGTGTCGGTCGCCAGACGGTCGTTCAGCGTGACGAGGGTGTCGGACGCCGTGCCCTCGGCGTTGGGGACGTCGACCGTGATCTCGTTCGGGTGGTCCACGTCCGGGTCGGTCTGGTCGGGGTCGGTGTCCGCCGTGAACGGGATCGAGGCCTCGCCGCCGGCGACGATGTCGCCCGTGAACTCGATCGTGAACCCCACGACCTCGCAGCCGTCCGGAGGATTCGGCAGCGTCCCGACCGTCGTCGTGCTGCTGGTCGGCGTGTCGCCGTCCGCGCACGTGAACGTCACGTCGGCCGCGGTCGCGTCGGCCGGCCAGGTCACGCCCGTGCCGTCACCGGACGGGCCGAAGCCGGTGAACGCCAGGGAGTCGTCACCCTCGAAGGGGCTGGGCGTGCCCTCCGACGGCTCGGTGATCGTCAGGTGGTCGACCGGCGTGCCGGTGTTCTCGGCGCCGAGGGTCACGGTGACGGGCTCGCCCGCGCTGACCGGGTTCGGGCTGAAGCTCTTCGAGGCGTCCACGCTGTTGTTCGGCGGCGTGATGACGTACGTGTCGTCGTCCGTGGACGGGTCGGACGGCTCCGTGTCGGGGTGCGTGACGAACGACGAGGCGTCGTTCGTGACCGTGGTCGGGTCCGTGAGCTCCTCGACGTCGTCGTTCTGCACCACCTCGATGGGGACGCTCGCCGTCGCACCCGGCTGGATGTCGCCGCTGAACGTGTACCGGACGCCCTGCACGGAGGCCGGGTCCACCGTGTCGTCCAGCGGCTCCCACGAGTCACCGTCCCAGTACTCCGCCACCACCGTGTCCGCGTCCGGCGGGTAGGTGATCGTTCCCGTGCCCGCGTAGTCCAGGTACTCGAACGGGTTCGGGTCGGCGGTCGGGTCCACCGGGTCCTGGATCACCAGGGTGTCCACCGGGTCGTTCGACGTGTTGGTCGCGTCCACGGTGACCGTCGCGCTCGTCCCCGGGGACGCGAGCGCCCCCTCCGGCGTGATCGTCTTGGCGGTGTCGGAGTCCAGGACGAGCTCGACCTCGGGCACGACGTCGGCGGTCGCGGTCTGCTCGGACGCGTTGTCGGCGACGACGTCCGCGGTGTTCGTGATCGGCACGCCGCTCGCGGAGTACGGCAGGTCGGGGTCGATCTGCACCACCACGGTGACGACGGCCTGCTGCCCGTTGGGGAAGGTGTCCCACTGCGCGGTGGCAGTGTCGGTGTCGGTGTCGGCGTCGATCGTCCCGCCCTCGGGACCGCTCGCGATGGTGGCGCTGACCAGCTCGAGCCCGTCGGGCAGGGCGTCCGTCAGGACGGTGCCCGTGCAGGACTCGACCGGGTCCGAGCAGGCGACCGTGATGTCGAACGACACCTGCTCCCCCGGCTGGAAGGGGCCCTCCCCCTCTACCACCTTGGAGACCCCCAGGGTGGCCGCCGACGCCGTCGTCGCCGGGATCGCGACCATCGGCAGAGCGAGCGCGAAGACCGCCAGCACCGACCATCCGCGCCGGAACCTGCCCCGCGCTCCGCCGACCCTGGGCTTGCCGCGCATCCTGCCGTGACGGGCCTCTGCTCGACCCGTCGACGCGCGACGATCCCCCATCGGTGCCCCTCCACGAGGTCCGTGTCACCTCCCGCGCGGCCCCTGCCGCGCAGACTCACCACGACGGTGCCAGACATCACCGCAGTTGGCGCGGCGAAAAGGGGTGACTCCGGCGGACTGCCGGGGTCGTGACCACGCAGACCCGGCATTCCACGCGAAACCACCTGCCGGGAGCGGACCCGAGACCGGGCCGACGGTCCGGTCACCGCTCGCGAGGGCGGGCCCGGTGCGGCAGGGTGCTGCCAGGACCGACGACCCCCGTGAGAGGCGGTACGAGTGACGCGGCCGACCCGCCCGACACCCCGTGACGTCGTCTCCGGGTTCGTCACCGGGCTGTTCTCCATCCCGGAGGGGATGGCGTACGCGACCGTCGGGGGGTTCGCCGCACCGATGGGCCTGTGGTCGGGGGCGGTACCGACCGTCATCGGCTCGATCTTCGCCCGCAGCGTCCTCATGGTCACCACCCTGACCAGCGCCATCGCGCTGTCGGCGAGCAGCATCCTCACCGACGCGGGCCTCGACCCCGGCGACCTGGGCGCCGTCGCCGCCCTCACCCTCGTCGTGGGCCTGTGGATGGTGCTGCTGGGCGTGCTGCGCCTGGGCTCGGTGATGTCGTTCGTCTCCACCGCCGTCATGACCGGGTTCACCGCGGGCATCGCCGTGCAGATCGTGGCGGGCGTCGTCGAGGACGCCACCGGGTACGCCCCGCAGTCCCACAACACGGTCGGCAAGCTCGTCGAGGCGGTCGCGCACGTCGGGGCGTGGGACGGACCGACGGTCGCCGTCACCGGAGCGACCGTCGCCGTGTGGGCGGGACTCAGCCTCGTGCCCCGGCTGCGCAAGACGGCCACCCTGGCCTCCCTCGTCGTGGTGACCGTCGTCGTGGCCGTGGCGGGCGTCGGGGTGGAGAAGGTCAGCGACATCGCCGCGATCCACCGTTCGCTGCCGCCCCTGACGCTTCCCGACGTCGGCGCGCTGCCCGACCTCGCGTGGGGCGGCCTGGCCATCGCCCTCATCGCCCTCGCCCAGGCCGCGGGCATCAGCGCCGCCGTCCCCAACCCGGACGGATCCCGCGCCGACGCCTCGAAGGACTTCACCGCCCAGGGTCTGGCCAACGTGGCCGGCGGGTTCTTCGGGGCGCTGCCCACCGGCGGTTCACTGTCTCGCACCGGAGTCGCCACCAGCGGCGGGGCGCGGACCCGGTGGGCCGGGATCTTCGCCGGCGCGTGGCTGATCCTCCTCGTCCTCGTGCTCGGGCCGCTCGCCGGCGCGATCCCCATGGCGGTGATCGGTGGGCTGCTGCTCGTCATCGGCGGAGAGCTCGTCGCCGGCCGCCGGCGCGACATCCGGCTCGTGATACGAACGTCCTGGCTGTCGGCGGCCGCCATGATCATCACCTTCGCCGCCACCACGCAGCTTCCTCTGCAGCGGGCCATCTTCCTCGGGGCAGGCCTCTCGATGGTCCTGTTCGCGGTCCAGGCGGCGCTGCGCGGCCGGGTCCTGGAGCTGGTCGCCCAGGATGACGGCGACTTCACCATCGCGGACGCCCCCACCGTCCTGCCGAGCGGCCGCACCACCGTGCTGCACTACGCCGGGTCCGGGTTCTTCGCCGAGGTGAACCGCCTCGAGGAGCAGTGGCCCGATGCCGCCGGGACGCACGACGCCGCCCTCGTGATCTCGCTGCGGGGATCCGCCGGCGTCCCCTCGACGACGTTCCTCAAGTCGCTCGACCGCCTCCTCGACCGTTGGCACCACCAGGGCGTCCAGGTCGTCATCTGCGGCGTGCCCGACGAGGAGCGCCGCCGCTTCGACCGCGGCGGCGTCTCGGAGCGGCTGCGCGACTCCGTGATCGGGGACCAGGGCGGTGTGCTCGCGACCGTCCGCGAGGCGTACGACCTGGCCGAGGGGCGACGTCGTGCCGCGAGCGCCACCACCCACCGAGGCCCCGCCGGCCCGACCGACCGGCCGGGCCGACCCGAAAAGGAGAGCCCATGACCGACGTCCTCACCACGATCGCGCAGGTCGCGATCCTCGTGTTCGTCCTGACGTCGATGATCGGTCTCGGCCTGTCGCTGACGGTGCGTCAGATCCTGGACCCGCTCAAGGACGCCCGCAAGGTCGTGCTGGGGTTGGTGCTGAGCTTCGTCGTCGCTCCCGCGCTCGCGTGGGGCATCGCCGCGGTGTTCGGGCTGAGCGACAGCGCGACCCTCGGACTGCTGCTGCTCGGTGTGGCCGCAGGGGCGCCGTTCCTGCCGAAGCTCACCCAGATGGCGCACGGCGAGGTGCCTTACTCGGTGGCCCTCATGATCCTGCTGATGGTCGTCACCGTCGGGTACGTGCCGCTGGTGCTGCCGCTGCTCGTCGACGGCGTGGCGGTGAGCGCCTGGGACATCGCCCGGCCTCTGCTGACGCTGATGCTGCTGCCGCTGGCGGTCGCGCTGGTGGTGCGGGCCCGCTATCCGCAGTCCGCCGACCTGGCGCCGCGGTTCAACCAGATCTCGTCGGCGTCGATGGCGCTCGGCATCGGCGCGGGGATCGTCGTCGCCCTGCCCCAGATCTGGGACCAGGTCGGCACGGGCGTCATCCTGGCGACGCTGCTGATGGTCGTGGTGCTGCTCCTGGTGGGCTACCTGCTGGGCGGCTCGGGACGCGACCAGCGCGTCGTCACCGCGCTGGGGACGGCGCAGCGGAACCTGTCGGCCGCGCTGCTCATCGCGGGCACGAGCTTCATGGACACCCCCGAGGTGCTGGTCACCGTCCTGGTCGCGAGCCTCGTCCTGACCGCAGCGCTGCTCGGCACAGCCGCCGAGCTGGGACGCCGGCGTGGCACCACGACGACCTCGGAGAAGCAATAGGGCTTGGGCGGGCGAGCCCCGTCCCGCGCTGGCAGTCTGGAGGCATGTCGCAGCCAAGACCCGCCTCGCCCACCGTCGCGCGCCAGCAGCAGGAGCTCCGCGAGCGACTTCCCTTCGACGACACACAGGACTTCGACGACGCCACCCGCGGTCTGGTCGCCCGACGCGAGCCCAACGCCATCAGCGCCGACGACGGCACCCCTGTCTGGGACAACGACACGTACTCCTTCCTGGAGGGGGACGCCCCCGACACCGTCAACCCCAGCCTCTGGCGCCAGAGTCGGCTGCTCAGCGAACAGGGCCTGTTCGAGGTCGTACCCGGCATCTACCAGGTTCGCGGGTTCGACATCTCTAACGTGACCTTCATCGAGGGAGACAGGGGTGTCATCGTCCTGGATCCTCTCCTCACCCGGGAGACTGCCGCGGCGGCGCTCGCCTTCTATCGCGAGCATCGAGGCGACCGCCCTGTCACAGGGGTGATCTACACGCACTCCCACGTCGACCACTTCGGGGGGGTCAAGGGCGTCACCAGCCAGGCGGACGTCGACGCCGGACGCGTCCCCGTGATCGCTCCGGAGGGCTTCACGCAGCATGTCGTCTCGGAGAGCGTCTATGCGGGTACCGCGATGGCCCGGCGGTCGGGCTACATGTACGGCGCCACCCTCGACAGGGGGCCCTACGGCCAGGTGGGTGCCGGGCTCGGGCAGACCACCGCCACCGGGGAGATCACCCTCATCACGCCTACCCTCGACATCACTGCTACCGGCCAGGTCGAGACGGTAGACGGAGTACGCCTGCACTTCCAGATGGCTCCGGACAGCGAGGCCCCCTCAGAGATGCTCGTCCATCTCCCCGACCACAAGGCACTGTGCACGGCCGAGGACGCTACCCACACCCTGCACAACATCCTGACGATCCGGGGGGCCGTCGTGCGCGACCCCCACGCGTGGGCAGGGTACCTGACCGAGACGATCGACCTGGTGGGCCACGAGGTCGAGGTCGTGTTCGCCTCCCACCACTGGCCTACCTGGGGCAACGAGAGGATCGTCGAGTTCCTCAGCCTCCAGCGCGACCTCTACGCCTACCTGCACGACCAGACGCTCCGACTGCTCAACCAGGGCCTGACGGGCATCGAGATCGCCGAGACGATCACACTGCCACCGGCGCTCGAGAACGCCTGGCACGCCCGGGGCTACTACGGATCGGTGAGCCACAACGTGAAGGCCATCTACCAGCGCTACATGGGCTGGTACGACGGAAATCCTGCGCACCTGTGGCAGCATCCCCCCGTCGAGGCAGGCCGGCGCTACGTCCAGTTCATGGGCGGCGCTGACGCCGTCGTGGAGAAGTCCCGTGCGTCGTTCGACGCGGGCGACTTCCGCTGGGTGGCCGAGGTGCTCAACCACGTCGTGTTCGCCGAACCTGACCACAGGGGCGCCCGTGAGCTGCTCGCCGACACCTACGAGCAGCTCGGCTACGGCTCCGAGAACGGCACCTGGCGCAGCGCCTACCTCTCGGGCGCCACCGAGCTCCGGGACGGCGGCTTCGGCACCCCCGTGGTCTCCGCGTCCTCGGACGTCGTCGCTCAGCTCACGCCTTCCATGCTCTTCGACGCCATCGCCATCCAGGTCGACGGCCCCCGCGCGTGGGACGAGGCCCTGACGATCGACGTCGTGCTCACCGACCTCAACGCGCGCTACCGCCTCCGTCTTGCGAACGGTGTCCTGACCCACACGTCAGCGCCCCAGAAGGGTGCGGCGGACACCGTCATCACCACGACCCAGCGTGCACTGCCGACGTTGGCGCTCGGCGGGTTCGCCCCCGACAGGCTCGCCGACGCCGGGATCGAGATCACCGATCCCACCGTACTGGCACGACTGGCCGCCGTTCTCGATCCCGGCGACCCGGACTTCGCCATCGTCACGCCCTGAGCCCCGGCGGACCTCCGTGCGCGGTCTGCCACTGCCACCAGAGGTCTCATGAACATCGAGTCGCTCGCACCGCTGGCCGTTCTCGTGCTCGGCTGGGCGTTCGTGTCCGGTGCGCTGCAGCGTCAGGAGATCACCGGGCCGTTCGTGTTCGTCACGGCTGGTGCGCTGCTCGCCAACGATGCCTGGGGTCCGTTCCCCATCGCCGTCGAGACCGCCTCGGTGCACGCCCTCGCCGAGATCGCGCTCGCCCTCGTGCTGTTCTCGGACGCCGTCCGCATCGACCTGAGGGGGCTGCGCAGGCACGCCGCGCTGCCCGCGCGCCTGCTGCTCGTCGGCCTCCCTGTGACGATGGCGCTCGGGTTCGGTGCGGCGCTGCTCCTGCTGAGCGACCTCCCGTGGGAGCTCGCGCTGCTCGTCGCCGCCGCGCTCGCGCCCACCGACGCGGCGCTGAGCTCCCAGGTGGTCGGCGACAAGCGGGTACCGGGACGGCTCCGGGTGGCGCTGAACGTCGAGTCGGGGCTCAACGATGGCATGGCCACGCCCGTGGTGGCGCTCGCCATCGCGCTCGCGGCCACCGTGCTCGGCCTCGGTACGGTCGAGAGGGCCGGGATCGGCGGTGCGCTGCTCGAGCTCGGGCTCGGCCTGGCCGTCGGCGGGGGGTTCGGGCTGATCGGTGCCTGGGGCGTGACCGTGTCGTCGCGTCGCGGCTGGGCCGACGCCGACGCGCTGCGGATCGCGACGTTCGCCACGGGTGTCGGGGCGTTCACCCTCGCCACGGCCGCGGGCGGGAACGCCTTCATCGCGGCGTTCGTCGGGGGCCTGGTGTTCGGCCTGGTCGCCGACCGCGCCCAGTGCGACGACCAGAACCTCTCGGCGCTGTCCGAGCTCGGTGGTGAGCTGATGACCCTGGTCGTGTGGTTCCTGTTCGGCGCCGCACTGATCCCGCTCGTGATCGAGTACGCGAGCCTCGCCATCGTGGGCTACGCCCTGCTGTCCCTGACGGTCGTGCGGATCGTGCCGGTGGTGCTGTCCATGCCCGGCTCCGGGCTGCCGTGGCGGGACGTGCTGTTCCTGGGATGGTTCGGCCCGCGCGGGCTCGCGTCCGTCGTCTTCGCCCTGCTCACCGTCGAGAGCCTCGGCGAGTCCGAGGCCGTCTCCGTCGCCGTCGCCACCATCGCGACGACGGTGGCCTGCTCCGTCGTCCTGCACGGGCTGACGGCCGGGCCGGCGGCTGCCCGGTACGGCATGGAGGACGACATGGTGGTCAGGGGTCGCCCGTCGCGTCTCGGCTGACACCTGCGGATGCTGCCCGTCCACACGCCTAGAAGACGAGCACCGCCACGAGTCCGCCGAGTCCGAGCAACGCCGTCCCGGTGCAGATGACGGCGATGCGGCGTCCGTGCCGCAGCCGGGGCTCCTCGTGCCCCAGGTGGTGCACCGTGTGCTCCGCGTGCCGCTTGGCGAACCACCACAGCGGCGGGGTGAGCACCATCGCGATGGCGACGGCGACGACCAGCATCGTCGGCCCCTCGACGAACGGCAGCGTCTGCCACGCGACCCCGCAGGCCGACGCGAACGTCAGCAGGGTGCGGCGCCACGCGAGCGACGTCCGCTCGGCCTGCAGCCCTCGGTCACGGTCGGGGCCGACGAGCGGCGGGTCGGGGCGGTCCATGTCGGCCTTCTCAGCGCAGCAGCGTCGCGAGGAGGACGAGCACGCCGACCACGGTGACGGTCACGACCAGCAGCATCCCCGTGCGGCCGCCCGGCAGCGGGGCGTGCTCGCGCATCGCACGCTCGACCCGGGCCCACTCGACCCAGGCGACCACCGGGGTCAGGGTGCCCGCCACGAGCAGGACGATCGCGGCGACGAGACGCAGCGTCGGCTCCATCGGCAGGTCGAGCGCCTCGAGCGCCGTCCCCCGGCGATGAGGCCCAGCGAGGTCCGCAGCCAGGCGAGGATCGTGCGCTCGTTCGCCAGGGAGAACCGCGCGTCCGGCTCGGTGCCCCGGGCGTACACCCAGCGGGGGAACCGTTCACGGCTCATGCGCGCTGCTCCGGCGCCTGGGTTGCCATGCCCAGCACGCTAGCGTCGGCCCGCCGCAGCGGCACCTCGAAGTAGGCCAGCACCTCGCCTTGCGCAGGGATGCGTCCTCGCGTCAGCGGATCAGTCGTCCTCACGTCCGGTTCGACGGCGGACCCCGTACAGCAGCCCGCCCGCCACGATCAGCGCGAGCGCGACCGAGGCCAGCGCGACCCACTCGGCGCCGGTGCGCGGGAGGAACCCGGACGGCGGAGACGTCGCCGGGGGCGTACCCGGGGATCCCGGTGCCGACGGCTCCGGCGAGGACGGCTCGACGACGGGCACGCTCGTCGAGCAGTCCGGGTTGAACGCGGCCAGCAGCGTCGGCAGCGTGATCGGCACCACCGCGGACATCCCGGCCGGGCTCATCGACGGGTCGACCGCGCACGTGGACTCCGGCGGACCGGACACCACGTTGTCGAGCACCCCGTCACCGGTGTCCGGATCGTCCACCGTCACCGAGTAGGTGATCATGACCGTCTGCCCGGGCTCGATGGGTCCGGTCCAGGTGAGCTCCGGCGCGGTGTAGTCGAGCGTCCCGACGTCGGGGTCGGCCGCCGCGTCGTCGTCGTACGTCGCGTCGTCCAGCACCGCGGACAGATCGTCAGTGACCACGGCCGGGTCGTCGTCGGTGTAGACGAACGTGCCGGTGTTGGTCACCTCGACGGTGTACCCGACCGTCTGACCGGGCATCACCTCGTCCCCGGCGTCGGAGGTCTTGACGATCTCCAGCGCCCGGACCGGAGTCTCGGTGGTGCACCCTTCCTCGGTGCCGTCCACACAGCTCGACTCCGGCGGACCGGTGACCACGTTGACGAGATCGCCGTCACCGCTCACCGTGTCGCTGACGGACACGGTGTACGTGATCGTCACGGACTCCCCGGCCGCCAGCGGGCCGGACCACGAAAGGATCGGGTCGTCGAAGGTCACCTCGCCCTGGTCGGGCCCGACCATGATCGAGTCCTCGTCGAGCGTGGCGTCGTCGAGGACGTCGGACAGGTCGTCGGCGACGATCGCAGGATCGTCGGCGGTGTAGTCGCCGGCGCCGGTGTTCTCGACCGTCACCGAGTAGGTGACGTCCTGCGTCGGGCCGGTCCAGTCCTCACCGGACTCCGTGGCGACCGACTTGACGATGTCGAGCTCGCGCACGGGGGTCGACGTCGCACCGCAGGGCTGGCCGTCCTCCGTCAGACCGTCCTCGCACTGCTCCGGCGGGTTCGGCGGCTCGGGGGCGCAGAAGCCGCCGGGGCACGGGCCCGGGTGGTGGACGATGTTGTCGAGCACGCCGTCACCGTCCTCGGCCAACGGGTCGCCGACGGTCACCGAGTAGGTGATCGTCACCGTCTCGCCCGGCTCGAGCGGTCCGTACCACGCCAGGTAGGGCTCGACGTACGCCAGGGTGCCGGCCTCGGGATCGACGGTCGCGTCCTCGTTGTACGTCGCGTCGTCGAGCACGTTCGTCAGGTCGTCGATGACCTGCGCCGGGCTCGCGTCCGTGTACGGGGCGGTCCCTGTGTTGGTCACCTCCACCGTGTACTCGACCGTGCCACCGGGCAACGTCGTCTCCGGCGATGCCGACTTGGTGACGTCGATGTCCCGCCCGGGCACCGACACGGTGCAGCCGTCCTCGTTGCCCTCCACGCACGGCCCCTCCGGGGGTCCGGTCACGGAGTTGACGAGCACGCCGTCACCGGCCAGGGGGTCGTCGACCTCCACGGTGTAGGTGATGGTCACCTCGTCACCGACGGCCAGCGGGCCTTCCCAGCGCAGGACCGGGTCGTCGAAGGTCACCTCGCCCACGTCGGGGTCGATCGTGATCGAGGCCTCGTCGAGCGTGGCGTCGTCGAGCACGTTCGTCATGTCGTCCTCGATGAACGCCGGGTCCTCCGCGGTGTAGTCGAATCCACCAGTGTTGGTGATCTCCACCGAGTAGGTGATCTCGTCACCCGGTGCCAGGGCCTCGATCGGTTCGACCGGATCGGTCACCGTCTTGACGATGTCGAGCTGACGGACCGGGTCGGTGACCGTGCAGCCCTCCTCGGTGCCCTCTACGCAGGTCGACTCCGGCGGGCCGGTCACGGTGTTGGTGAGGACACCGTCCCCGCTCACCGGGTCGTTCACGGTGAGCGAGTACGTGATCGTCACCGACTCCCCCGCGGCCAAGGGACCTTCCCAGGTCAACGACGCGTCGGCGAAGTCCACCGCACCCTGGTCCGGCGCCACTGCGGCGTCGTCGTTGTACGAGGCGTCGTCCAGCACGTCCGACAGGTCGTCGGACACCACGGCAGGATCGGCGTCGGTGTACACGAACCCGCCGGTGTTGGTCACCGTCACCTCGTAGCTCACGGTGTCGCCCGGCAGCACCTCACCCGCGGCGTCGGAGGTCTTGACGATCTCCAGCGCACGCACCGGCGTCGTCGTGGTGCAACCCGGCTCTTCCGGATCCACACAGGTGGACTCCGGCGGCCCGGTCACCGCGTTCGTCAGCACCCCGTCGCCATCATCCGGCAGCGGGTCGCCCACAGTGACGGAGTACGTGATCGTCACCGTCTCACCCACCGGCAGCGGACCGGACCAGGCCAGCAGCGGATCCGCGAACGCCACCGACCCCGCGCCGGCCGCCGCGTCACCGTTGTAGGTCGCATCGTCCAGCACGTCCGACAGGTCGTCCGTGGCCGTGGCTGGGTCGGCGTCCGTGTAGTCCATGCCACCGGTGTTCGTCACCTCGACCGTGTAGCCCACCGTGTCACCCGCCTGCACCTCACCGGCGGTGTCGGAGGTCTTGACGATCTCCAGCGCACGCACCGGCGTGGTGGTCGAGCAGTTCGGATCTGCCGGATCGGCGTCCTCCACACAGTTCGACTCCGGCGGACCGAGGATCGCGTTCGTCAGCACCCCGTCACCGGCCGGCGGATCGTCCACCGTCACCGAGTACGTGATGGTCACCGACTCCCCGGCGGCCAACGGACCCGACCAGCTCAGCGTCGGGTCGGTGAAGTCCACCGCACCCTGATCCGGCGCCACTGCGGCGTCGTCGTTGTACGAGGCGTCGTCCAGCACGCCGGACAGGTCGTCCGACACCACGGCAGGATCGGCATCGGTGTACACGAAGCCGCCCGTGTTGGTCACCGTCACCTCATAGGTCACCGTGTCGCCCGGCAGCACCTCACCCGCGGCGTCGGAGGTCTTGACGATCTCCAACGCACGCACCGGCGTCGTCGTGGTGCAACCCGGGTCTTCCGGATCCACACAGGTGGACTCCGGCGGACCGGTCACCGCGTTCGTCAGCACACCGTCGCCGTCGTCCGGCAGCGGGTCGTCGACCGTCACCGAGTACGTGATCGTGACCGTCTCGCCCGCAGCGAGCGGACCGGACCACGTCAGCGTCGGGTCCGTGAAGTCCACCGCACCCTGGTCCGGGTCCACCCCGGCGTCGTCGTTGTAGGTCGCATCGTCCAGCACGCCGGACAGGTCGTCCGACACCGTGAGCAGCGAGTCCGGGTCGGCGTAGTCGACGCCACCGGTGTTCGTGATCTCGACCGTGTACTCCACGGTGTCACCCGGCAGCACCTCACCCGCGGCGTCAGAGGTCTTGACGATCTCCACCGACCGCACCGGCGTCGTCGTCGTGCAGTCCGGGTCCGCCGGATCAGCGTCCTGGACGCAGTTGGAGCCCGGCGCGGAGACCGCGTTCGTGAGCTCACCGTCCGCGAGAAGTCCCGGCGGGTCGTCCACGGTCACCGAGTAGGTCAGGGAGACGGTCTCCCCGACGTCAAGCGGACCGGACCACGCCAGGTACGGGTCGGCGAAGGCGAACGTCCCCGAGTCCGGGTCAGCCGCGGCGTCGTCGTTGTAGGTCGCGTCGTCCAGCACGTCGGACAGGTCGTCGGTCACCACCAGAGGGTCGTCGTCCGTGAACGCCACCGCACCGGAGTTCGTCACCTCGACGGTGTACGCCACCACGTCGCCCGGGACCACCTCGCCGGCGGCGTCGGAGGTCTTGACGATCTCCACGGCCGGAGTCGGGGTCGACGTCGAACAGTTCGGGTCCTCGGGAACCTGGTCGGGGTCGCAGTTGGACTCCGGCGGCCCGACCACGGCGTTCTCGACGATCGAGTCGCCCGCCGGCGGGTCGTCCAGCGTCACCGAGTAGGTGACGGACACCGTCTCCCCCACGGCGAGCGGCCCGGACCACGTGAGCTCGGGATCGGTGAAGCCCGCGGCGCCCTGGTCCGGGTCCACCACGATCGACCCGGTGTCGAACGACGCGTCGTCCAGCACGCCCGACAGGTCGTCGGTGAAGGTCGCCAGGTCGTCCGGGTCGGTGTAGTCGACCTGACCGGAGTTGGTGATCTCCACGGTGTACGTGATGGTGTCGCCGGGCGCGACGTCCTCGGCGGCGTCGGAGGTCTTGACGATCTCCAGCGCCCTGATCGGGTCGGTCACCGTGCAGTCCGGATCCTGCGACCCCTCGGGGCAGTCCGAGCCCGGCACCACCACGGTGTTCGTCAGCACGCCGTCCCCGGTCGGCGGGTCGTCCACCGTCACCGAGTACGTGATCGTCACCGTCTCACCCACCGCGAGCGGACCGGACCAGCTCAGCACCGGGTCGGTGAAGTCGACCGTGCCCTGGTCCGGATCGACGACGATCGAGTCCTCGTCGAGGGCGGCGTCGTCCAGGACGCCCGACAGGTCGTCGGCCAGCGTCGCCGGGTTCAGCAAGGTGTAGTCCACCTCACCGGTGTTCTCCAGCGTGATCGTGTACTCCACGGTGTCGCCCGCCAGCACCTCGCCCGCGGCGTCCGACGTCTTCTCCACGGTCAGGCCGGGCTCGAGCACGGGCACCTCGGTGGAGCAGTCCGGGTCGAACGCCGGGTCGTCCGGATCCGTCACCGCCGGGTCGGGGCAGTCGCCGCCCACGACGGCGTTGGTGAGCACACCGTCACCGCTCACCGGGTCGTTCACCGTCACCGAGTACGTGATCGTCACCGTCTCGCCCACGTCGAGCGGGCCGGACCAGCTCAGCGTCGGGTCGGTGAAGTCGACCGTGCCCTGGTCGGGGTCGAGGGTGACGGCGTCGTCCCACGTCGCGTCGTCGAGCACCTCGGTCAGGTCGTCCGACACCACGGCCGGGTCGTCGACGGTGTACACGAACCCGCCAGTGTTGGTCACCTCGATCGTGTACGTGACCTGGTCGCCCGCGACCACGCCCGTGGGCGAGTCGGACGTCTTGACGACCTCGAGCGACGCCACCGGCGTCGTCGTCGTACAGCCTTCCTCGGTGCCGTCCACGCAAGTCGACTCCGGCGGGCCCGTCACCGCGTTCGTCAGCACCCCGTCGCCATCATCCGGCAGCGGGTCGCCCACAGTGACGGAGTACGTGATCGTCACCGTCTCACCCACCGGCAGCGGACCGGACCAGGCCAGCAGCGGATCCGCGAACGCCACCGACCCCGCGCCGGCCGCCGCGTCACCGTTGTAGGTCGCATCGTCCAGCACGTCCGACAGGTCGTCCGTCGCCGTGGCAGGATCCAGCAGCGTGTAGTCCACGCCACCGGTGTTCGTCACCTCGACCGTATAGCCCACCGTGTCGCCCGGCTGCACCTCGGTCTCGGCGTCGAAGGTCTTGACGATCTCCAACGCACGCACCGGCGTGGTGGTCGAGCAGTTCGGATCTGCCGGATCGGCGTCCTCCACACAGTTGGACTCCGGCGGACCGAGGATCGCGTTCGTCAGCACCCCGTCACCGGCCGGCGGGTCGTCCACCGTCACCGAGTACGTGATGGTCACCGACTCCCCGGCGGCCAACGGACCCGTCCAGCTCAGCGTCGGGTCGGCGAAGTCCACCGCACCCTGATCCGGGTCCACCACCGCATCCTCGTTGTAGGTCGCGTCGTCCAGCACCTCGGACAGGTCGTCGGACACCACGGCAGGATCGGCGTCGGTGTACACGAAGCCGCCCGTGTTGGTCACCGTCACCTCATAGGTCACCGTGTCGCCCGGCAGCACCTCACCCGCGGCGTCGGACGTCTTGACGATCTCCAACGCACGCACCGGCGTCGTCGTCGTGCACCCCTCCTCGGTGCCCTCGACGCAGGTCGACTCCGGCGGCCCGGTGACCGCGTTGGTCAGCACCCCGTCGCCGTCGTCCGGCAGCGGGTCGTCGACCGTCACCGAGTACGTGATCGTGACCGTCTCGCCCGCAGCGAGCGGACCGGACCACGTCAGCGTCGGGTCCGTGAAGTCCACCGCACCCTGGTCCGGGTCCACCCCGGCGTCGTCGTTGTAGGTCGCATCGTCCAGCACGTCCGACAGGTCGTCCGACACCACGGCAGGATCGGCATCGGTGTACACGAAGCCGCCCGTGTTGGTCACCGTCACCTCATAGGTCACCGTGTCGCCCGGCAGCACCTCACCCGCGGCGTCGGACGTCTTGACGATCTCCAACGCACGCACCGGCGTCGTCGTCGTGCACCCCTCCTCGGTGCCCTCGACGCAGGTCGACTCCGGCGGCCCGGTGACCGCGTTGGTCAGCACCCCGTCACCGTCCTCAGGCAGCGGGTCGCCCGCGGTGACCGAATACGTGATCGTCACCGTCTCGCCCACGGCGAGCGGACCGGTCCACGTCAGCGTCGGATCGGTGAAGTCCACCGCACCCTGGTCCGGGTCCACTGCGGCGTCGCCGTTGTAGGTCGCGTCGTCCAGCACGTCGGTCAGGTCGTCGGAGACCACGGCCGGATCGGCGTCCGTGTAGTCCACCTCGCCGGTGTTCTCCACGGTCACCGTGTAGGTGACCGTGTCCCCGGGAAGCAGCTCGTCGCCCGCGTCGGACGTCTTCGAGATGCCCAGGCCCGGCTCCAGCACCGGCACCTCGGTGGAGCAGTTCGGGTCGACAGGGTCGGCGTTCTCGTCGCAGTTCGACTCCGGCGGCCCGACGACGAAGTTCGTCATCGTCCCGTCTCCCGACGGCGGGTCGTTCACCGTGAGGGTGTACGTGATCTCCACGGTCTCCCCGACGGCCAGCGGCCCGGTCCAGGTCAGGGTCGGGTCGGTGAACGACGCCGTCCCCTGGTCCGGGTCGACGACGATCGAGCCCTCGTCGAGGGTCGCATCGTCCAGCACGGCGGACAGGTCGTCCGTGACCGTGAGCAGCGAGTCCGGGTCGGCGTAGTCCGCGCCGCCGGTGTTGGTGATCGCCACCGTGTAGGTGATCTCTTCACCCGGGGCGACACCGGTGACCGGGTCGGACGTCTTGACGATCTCCACCGCCCGCACCGGCACGGTCACCGTGCAGTCCGGGTCGGCCGGGTCCTGCGCCGGGTCGCAGCCGGACTCCGGCGGGCCGACGACGGTGTTGTCGAGCACCCCGTCACCCGTGAGCGGGTCGTTCACCGTCACGGTGTACGTGATGGTCACCGACTCCCCGGCTGCCAGCGGACCGGACCAGCTGATCGAGTCGCCGTCGAACTCCGCGTCGGGCGGCGTCGGGTCGGTGCTGATGTCGCCGAACGTGGCGTCGTCGAGCACCTCGGTGAGGTCGTCGAACACCTCCGCGGGGTCGAGGACCGTGTAGTCCGCGCCACCGGTGTTCGTGACCTCGATGGTGTACTCCACCGTGTCGCCCGGCAGCACCTCGCCGGCGGCGTCCGAAGACTTGACGACGTCGAGCGAGCGCACCGGCGTCGTCGTCGTGCAGCCGGGGTCGGTGCCGTCCACGCAGGTGGACTCCGGCGGACCGGTCACCGCGTTCGTCAGCACCCCGTCGCCGTCGTCCGGCAGCGGGTCGTCGACCGTCACCGAGTACGTGATCGTGACCGTCTCACCCACGGCGAGCGGACCCGACCAGCTCAGCGTCGGATCGGTGAAGCCCACCGCACCCTGGTCCGGGTCCACCACCGCGTCGTCGTTGTACGACGCGTCGTCCAGCACGCCGGACAGGTCGTCCGAGATGGTCAGCAACGAGTCCGGGTCGACGTAGTCCACGCCACCGGTGTTCGTGACCGTCACCGTGTACTCCACGGTGTCACCCGGCAGCACCTCACCCGCGGCGTCGGACGTCTTGACGATCTCCACCGACCGCACCGGCGTCGTCGTCGTGCAGCCGGGGTCGGTGCCGTCCACGCAGGTGGACTCCGGCGGACCGGTCACCGCATTGGTCAGCACACCGTCGCCGTCGTCCGGCAGCGGGTCGTCGACCGTCACCGAGTACGTGATCGTCACGGTCTCGTCCACGGCGAGCGGACCGGTCCACGTCAGCGTCGGGTCGGTGAAGTCCGCGGTGCCCTGGTCCGGGTCCACCACCGCGTCGTCGTTGTAGGCCGCGTCGTCCAGCACGCCGGACAGGTCGTCCGAGATGGTCAGCAACGAGTCCGGGTCGACGTAGTCGACGCCACCGGTGTTCGTGATCGTCACCGTGTACTCCACGGTGTCACCCGGCAGCACCTCGCCCGCGGCGTCCGAGGTCTTGACGATCTCCACCGACCGCACCGGCGTCGTCGTCGTGCAGTCCGGGTCCGCCGGATCAGCGTCCTGGACGCAGTTGGAGCCCGGCGCGGAGACCGCGTTCGTGAGCTCACCGTCCGCGAGAAGTCCCGGCGGGTCGTCCACGGTCACCGAGTAGGTCAGGGAGACGGTCTCCCCGACGGCCAGCGGACCGGTCCACGTCAGGTTCGGGTCGGCGAAGGCGAACGTCCCCGAGTCCGGGTCGGCCGCGGCGTCGTCGTTGTACGTCGCGTCGTCCAGCACGCCGGACAGGTCGTCAGTGACCACCAGGGGGTCGTCGTCCGTGAACGCCACGGCACCGGAGTTCGTCACCTCGACGGTGTACGTCACCACGTCACCCGGGACCACCTCGCCCGCGGCGTCGGAGGTCTTGACGATCTCCACGGCCGGCGACGGGGTCGTCGTCGAACAGTTCGGGTCTTCGGGGACCTGGTCAGGGTCACAGTTGGACTCCGGCGGCCCGACCACGGCGTTCGCGACGATCGAGTCGCCCGTGGGCGGGTCGTCGAGCGTCACCGAGTAGGTGACGGACACCGTCTCCCCCACGGCGAGCGGCCCGGACCACGTGAGCTCGGGATCGGTGAAGCCCGCGGTGCCCTGGTCCGGATCGACGACGATCGACCCGGTGTCGAACGTCGCGTCGTCCAGCACGCCCGACAGGTCGTCGGTGAAGGTCGCCAGGTCGTCCGGTTCGGTGTAGCCGACCTGACCGGAGTTGGTGATCTCCACGGTGTACGTGATGGTGTCGCCGGGTGCGACGTCCTCGGCGGCGTCGGAGGTCTTGACGATCTCCAGCGCCTTGATCGGGTCGGTCACCGTGCAGTCCGGGTCCTGCGACCCCTCGGGGCACTCCGAGCCCGGCACCACCACGGTGTTCGTCAGCACGCCGTCCCCGGTCGGCGGGTCGTCCACCGTCACCGAGTACGTGATCGTCACCGTCTCACCCACCGCGAGCGGGCCGGACCAGCTCAGCACCGGGTCGGTGAAGTCGACCGTGCCCTGGTCCGGATCGACGACGATCGAGTCCTCGTCGAGGGCGGCGTCGTCCAGCACGTCCGACAGGTCGTCGGCCAGCGTCGCCGGGTTCAGCAGGGTGTAGTCCACCTCACCGGTGTTCTCCAGCGTGATCGTGTACTCCACGGTGTCGCCCGCCAGCACCTCGCCCGCGGCGTCCGACGTCTTCTCCACGGTCAGGCCGGGCTCGAGCACGGGCACCTCGGTGGAGCAGTCCGGGTCGAACGCCGGGTCGTCCGGATCCGTCACCGCCGGGTCGGGGCAGTCGCCGCCCACGACGGCGTTGGTGAGCACACCGTCACCGCTCACCGGGTCGTTCACCGTCACCGAGTACGTGATCGTCACCGTCTCGCCCACGTCGAGCGGGCCGGACCAGCTCAGCGTCGGGTCGGTGAAGTCGACCGTGCCCTGGTCGGGGTCGAGGGTGACGGCGTCGTCCCACGTCGCGTCGTCGAGCACCTCGGTCAGGTCGTCCGACACCACGGCCGGGTCGTCGACGGTGTACACGAACCCGCCAGTGTTGGTCACCTCGATCGTGTACGTGACCTGGTCGCCCGCGACCACGCCCGTGGGCGAGTCGGACGTCTTGACGACCTCGAGCGACGCCACCGGCGTCGTCGTCGTACAGCCTTCCTCGGTGCCGTCCACGCAAGTCGACTCCGGCGGGCCCGTCACCGTGTTCGTCAGGACGCCGTCGCCGCCCGGCGGGTCGTCCACCGTCACCGAGTACGTGATCGTCACGGTCTCGCCCACCGGCAGCGGGCCGGACCAGGTCAGGTTCGGGTCGGCGAACGCGACCGACCCGGCGTCTGCCGCCGCGTCACCGTTGTAGGTCGCGTCGTCCAGCACGTCCGACAGGTCGTCCGTCGCCGTGGCCGGATCCAGCAGCGTGTAGTCCACGCCACCGGCGTTCGTCACCTCGACCGTATAGCCCACCGTGTCGCCCGGCTGCACCTCGGTCTCGGCGTCGAAGGTCTTGACGATCTCCAACGCACGCACCGGCGTGGTGGTCACACACTCCGGGTCGAACGCCGGGTCCGCCGGGTCCGTCACCGCCGGGTCCGGGCAGTCCCCACCCACCACGGCGTTCGTCAGCACCCCGTCACCCTCCAACGGGTCGTCCACCGTCACCGAGTACGTGATCGTGACCGTCTCGCCCGCAGCGAGCGGACCGGACCACGTCAGCGTCGGGTCCGTGAAGTCCACCGCACCCTGATCCGGCGCCACTGCGGCGTCGTCGTCCCACGTCGCATCGTCCAGCACCTCGGACAGATCGTCCGACACCTCAGCCGGCAGCACGTCCGTGAAGTCGACCCCACCGATGTTCTCCACCGTGATCGTGTACGCCACCGTGCCACCGGGCTCGACCTCACCGTTGAAGTCGACCACCTTCGACACGTCCAGAGCCGCCACCGGCGTGCTGGTCACACACTCCGGATCGAACGCCGGGTCCGCCGGATCCGTCACCGCCGGGTCCGGGCAGTCCCCACCCACCACGGCGTTCGTCAGCACCCCGTCACCCTCCAACGGATCGTCCACCGTCACCGTGTAGGTGATCTGGACCTGCTCGCCCACGGCCAACGGACCCGACCAGCTCAGCACCGGATCCGTGAACGACACCGTCCCCTGATCCGGCACCACCGTGACGTCGTCGTCCCACGTCGCATCGTCCAGCACCTCGGACAGATCGTCCGACACCTCAGCCGGCAGCACGTCCGTGAAGTCGACCCCACCGATGTTCTCCACCGTGATCGTGTACGCCACCGTGTCACCCGGCTCGACCTCGCCGTTGAAGTCGACCACCTTCGACACGTCCAGAGCCGCCACCGGCGTGGTCGTCGTGCAGTCCGGGTCCACCGACCCCTCCGGGCAGTTCGACTCCGGCGGACCGAGGATCACGTTCGTCAGCTCCGCGTCGCCCGTGACCGGGTCGTTCACCGTCACCGAGTAGGTGATGGTGACCGTCTCGCCGGCGGCCAACGGGCCGAACCACGACAGCTCCGTGCCGGAGACGTCCACCGTGCCCTGGTCCGGGTCCACGGCCGCGTCGTCGTTGTACGTCGCGTCGTCCAGCACTCCCGACAGGTCGTCGGTGAAGTCCGCAGGAGCCGCGTCGGTGTAGTCGGCCGCACCGGTGTTGGTCACCTCGACGGTGTAGGTCACGGTGCCGCCCGGCAGCAGCGGGTCGGAGGACGGCGTGGCCGTCTTGGCGATGTCGAGCCCCGGCGCGGGCAGCACCACGGTGCAGTCCGGGTCGGCGGGGACGGCGTCCGGGTCGCAGTTCGACTCGGGCGGGCCCTCGACGACGTTGAGCAGCTCACCGTCGCCCGACAGCGGGTCGTTCACCGTCACGGTATAGGTGATCGTCACGGACTCCCCGGCCGCGAGCGGGCCGCTCCACGACAGCACCGGCTCGGCGTAGCCGACGGTTCCCTGGTCGGGATCCACCGCCGCGTCGTTGTTGTAGACCGCGTCGTCCAGCACCGCCGAGAGGTCGTCGTCGGCCGTCGCCGGGTCGTCGGCCGTGTAGTCGTAGCCGCCGGTGTTCGTCACCGTGAACGAGTACTCGATGTCCTGGCCCGGCGTCAGCGTCGTCACCGCGTCGGAGGTCTTGACGATCTCCAGCGACCGCACCGGCGTCGTCGTGGTGCAGTCCGGGTCCGCAGGGTCGACGTCCGGGTCGCACGTGGAGTCCGGTGCCACGACGGTGTTGCTCAGCACGCCGTCGCCGCCCGGCGGGTCGTCCACCGTGACCGAGTACGTCAGGGTGACCGTCTCGCCCACGGCCAGCGGACCGGACCAGGTGAGCGTCGGGTCGGTGAAGTCCACCGTGCCCTGGTCCGGGTCCACCGCGGCGTCACCGTTGTAGGTCGCGTCGTCGAGCACGTCGGACAGGTCGTCCGTCAGGGACGCAGGATCTTCCGGATCCGTGTAGTCGGCCGTCCCGGTGTTCTCCACCGTGACCGTGTAGGTGACGACGTCTCCGGGCGAGACGGTCTCCCCGGCGTCGGACGTCTTGACCACCGTCAGCTCCGGCTCGACGACGGTGACGACGTAGTCCTCCACCTCGCCACCCGTCCAGCTTCCCGTGGGTTGCGGGTCGTCGTTGGCGCCGTCGAACAGGCGCACGCGCAGGTAGGACTCGCCGAGCACGCTCGCCGCGGGCAGCGTCACCGGGTAGGTGTCCGATCCGCTGCCGGCCGGGACCGTCACCGCGGTACTGGCCTCGCCCGGGTCGAACGTGCCGTTCTGGTCACCGTCCATCCACGCGACGAGCGTGGCGTCGGTCGTGGTGTCGTTGGTCGCGAGCACGTCGAGGGTGACGTCCTGGCCCAGCTCCGCCGTCACCGGCTCGGTGATCGACGACTCGTCGTCCACCCCGGCGAGGTCGTCGCCGTCGGCTCCCGCCGTGGGGACGCCGTCGTCCTCGGTGTCGACCGTGTTCTCGTCACCGAGCATGAGCGGCGCGGTGCTGGTTGTCTCGTCGTGGTCGACGACGGCGTGGCTCGCCCCGCCGGACTCCGCGAGCGTCCCGTAGGAGTCGGGTGCGTCGCCGTAGTCCACGGGGAGCTCGACGAGCTCCACCGGCCAGTCCTCCACCTCACCCGTGTCGACACCCGGCCCCACCTCGGAAGTGTCCGTGGGCAGGCCGTCGGGCGGGAGAAGAGCGGCCCGCAACCGCAGGTAGGACGCGCCCGGCACCGCGTCGGCAGGGACGTTCCACGTGAGGTTGTCATTGCCCGACCCCGTCCCCGTGTCGACCTCCGAGCGCTCATCCTCCTCGAACGTGCCGCTCAGGTCGAAGTCGATCCAGCCGACCAGAGCCGCTGCCACGTCGGAGTCGTTGGTGATCGGGACGCTGAGACTGGTCTCCGCGCTGTCGATCGACACCACTGGATCCTGGGTGAACGCGTCGTCCTCGTCGAGCGCCGCCGAGGCGTCGGGCTGTCCGTCGACCTCGGTCGTCACCGAGTCACCGATCGTGAGCAACGGGTCGTCGGGGTCGTTCGTCACGCCGTGGAAGGGCCCACCGGAGGCCAGCAAGGTGTCGTACGAGTCAGGCGCGTCGCCATAGTCGATAGGAAGCGGGGCAGTCGGGCACCGAGTGCCGTCATTGCTGCTCGACGGCGGACCGTACGAGAAGAACTCCGCGGTCGTCGGATCAGCCATGTCGATCCGCCAGATCTGCCCCGTGTTGTTGTTCGACATGTACAGATAGCCGTCGGGTGTCGTGTATGCCGCACCCCACGCGCTGGTCTGCGGGTTCGCGACGCCGTTTGGGCCGACCAACTGTCCCGGGACCCCGACAACGGTCAACGAACCGTTCGCCGGGTCGAAGCGGACGATTCTCGGTCCCCCGGCCGTTGCGGGAGTCATCGCCAGGAAGGTACTCGTGCCAGGGTCGAAGCCCCAGTCGTACACCCCCGCTGACACGCCCGGAAAGCCCACCTGGCCCGAGTCGAGGACTTCGAAGTAGGTCGAGGAGTCCGGGTTCATGTCCAGTTCTACCCAGTAGAGGGGCGAAGCACTTCCACCGTTCGCGAGCCAGAGGTGTCCCTCCTCGTCGAACTCGCCGACGTTGTAGATGGTCTGGGGACTTCCGACCGTGGACCAGTTGCCCGGTGTCCCGAGGTTCTGGACCTCACCGCTCGCGGTGATCCGGACGATCTCCGTCGGGCTGCTCCCCGTGAGGGATCCGTAGAGATAGTCGTCGAGCGTGTTGTACCCCACCCCGTTGATGCCCTGCTCCGAGAAATCGCTCGCGATCTCCTCGGCATCACCCGTGATGAGGTTGATTCCATAGGCGTCGACCGGCGTGTTCTGGAAGAGATAGGCGCCGGCGTCGCACTGGAACGCATCGTCGATAAAGGTGACGTCCGTGTCCCCGGGTGGGTTGAGTCCGAAGAGCTCGGTGAAGTCGTCGGGGCCGTTGGTGTACGTCCCCACGGTGTCGGAGGTGACACCGACGGTGATGGTGCACGTGACCAGGTCCGGGTCGACCAGGTCGCCACCCTCCAGCGAGACGGTGCCCGTGCCCGCCTCGGCGGTGACGACGCCGTCGCCGCACGTCGTCTCGGCGTCCCCGGTCAGGACGAGGTCCTCGGAGTTGAACACGTCGGTGAAGGAGAAGTCCTCCTTGGGGCCGGACGGCGTGCTCTCGTCGACCAGCGGGTCGTAGGTGTTCGTCACCGTGTAGGTGAGCGTCGCGTCCGTCCCCACGGGGTACGGGCCGGTGGAGAACTCCTTGTCGATCTTCGGCGTCGTGTCGAGGATGACGATGTTGTCGAACGCGGTGTCGTTGCCGTTGGCGCCCGCCTGCTGGTTGACGATCTGCACGCCGATGGAGTCGCCGGTGGAACGCAGGGACGTGTCGCCGAGGAACGTGCCGATGCGGGTCTGGCGCGACTGGTTGCTGACGCTGGCGGCGGGCAGCACCATGCCGTAGGCGGCGTCGCGCGCGATGTCGCAGGTGTTCACTGGGCTGCTGAAGGCCGACGTCGTCGACCCGTCGGCCTGGGTGAGGAGGAACTGCGGCTGCGCACCGACCGCTCCGGAGACGTTGCAGCTCTGGCTCGCCACGTCGATGGAGAACTGGTAGTACCGGCCCGGATCGACGGGGAGCGGCTGCTCGAACTCGAGCATCGCACCCGGTTCCACCGTGTTGCCGGTGCCGGCGTTGGTGTACGACGACACGATGTGGTTCTCGCTCGCGTCCTGCGGCTCGACCTGGTCGAGGTAGGGGTACTTCGCGTTCTGGTGCCACTGCCCCATGGCGTTGCTCATCGCGCGCAATCGGTTCCACCAGGTGTTGTCTGACTGGTTGCCGGTCGGGATGCAGCCGTCCGTGGGGTTGAGCAGGGGATCGGCCCAGTACTGCGGCCTGGGGGAGTCGTACTGGGTGCCGGCGAACGCGATGGCGCCGTGGGTGGCGACGATGATGCCGTTGCAGTAATTGCCTGCCGCCCAGTCGTTGTCCGCGGTGTAGGTGGTCACCCCGTCCGCGTTCACGTACCCGGGCTGGTAGTTCTCCTCCGAGCCGTCCGCGCCATAGGGGAACTCGGTGAGGGTCTGGACGAAGTCGCCGGCGTCCCAGTCGTTGCTGTTCGATCCCGCACCGGCCTCGTCCGGCTCCTGCCAGGTGACGTTCTCGAAGTTCTCGAAGTAGAAGTCGCTCGGCGCCTCCATCACACCCGGGTTCCCGGGCACCGCCGCGGCCTGCGGCAACGCCTCCTCTGCCAGCGGTTCGATCACCACCGGGAGGGCTGTGAGCCCCCCGGCCAGCAGGAAGGAAGCCGCGGTCGCCGACGCCACGTTGCGTCGAGTCGTCCGGGTCGTTCCGGTCTTGTCCCGTGCGCGCATTTCTGTCCCCTGCCGAAGAGATGCATGTCATGAGGCAACAACTTCAGCAAGGGTGACATAGGTCGCAGCGAACCGCCCTTCAAGTCGATATTCGCACGGACTTCACCCGAATGGAGGGCGGTGAATCAGTTCATAAAGGCCGACAAAGGCGATCCTGCGCAGATATCAGAGCACTTGGGGTGACATCGGAGTTCAAGGGCGCTTTGTCCGGTTGCCGGCACGGCCCACGGCGCCCACCGCGCGGCGCACACGTCGGGCGTTCACCGCGAGCATGACGTCCCGGTACTGGCCGGCCCGGTGCAGCTGGCCCTTGAGGTCGTTCGACGACGCCCGGTGGCGCAGGTCGCACGGTACCTCGACCGCGACGTAGCCGGCGCGCAGCAGGTCGATCGTCATCCCCGTCTCGACACCCCAGCCGCGGGCCAGCGGCGTCGCCGCCTCGAACGCCTCCCGGGTGAGGCACCGCATCCCGGACAACGGCTGGGTGGGGCTCCAGCCGGTGAGGTTGTGGATGGAGCGGCGCGCAGCCCCGACGACGATGCCCCGGCCACCGGCGCCCCTCTGCTTGGGCAGCAGGGCGATCGCGACGTCGGCGACGCCCTCGCGCACGGGACCGACGAGCGGTGCGGTGTTGACGGCGGTGTCGCCCAGGTCGCCGTCGATGAAGAGCAGCAGGCGGGCGGCGCGCCCGTCGACGTCGCGCATCGCCGCCACGGCCGCCCCGGTCTCCATCGCGGCGGCCTTGCCGCGGTTGTGCGAGTGCCGCACCACGACCGCACCGGCGTCGCGGGCGACGTGCTGGGTGTCGTCGTCGGAGCCGTCGTCGACCACGAGCACGAGGTCGACGTGCGGGATGGCGCGGGCCGACCGCACGGTGGCGGCGATGCGCTCCGACTCGTCCTTGGCCGGGATGATCACCGCGACGCGCTGGCTGTTGCGCCCGTCCCGGGACGACGGCGGCCGCGGCGTCCGCGCGACCGGCATGCCGCTGCGCCGAGCCGTCGGGCTGCTGATCGCAGCATCAGAGGTCACGTCCTCACCCGTGCGGGTGACACCCTGGTCCGCGTCCACAGCTCCCTGCCCCTGGCGGTCGATGAGATCCACGGAGTCCCGTGGATCGGAAATGCAAAGAACTTCCCTCGGAATCCTACTCCCCTGGTACGGCGACTTTCGACATCGCAACGCAGGGCCGACGAAGACCGCGTGGAGATCCTGCGAGGATCAGCGCAGCGTCACCTGACGCGACACGATGCCGGCCCGCGCCCGACGCTGGGTGGCGTCCAGCGGCTCCGTCACCGCGAGCGCCTCGTCCAGCCGGCGGCCCAGATCCTGCACCGGCTCGGTGAGCTCGTCGGCCTCGGTGCCGCGGGGCAGCTCCCAGACGGGGACGACGAGCCCGCAGGCGCGGAACATGCCGAGGAACTTGCCGCCGGCCAGGCCGGAGTCGCGGCGTGCGTGCAGGCGGGCGATCGCGTCGACCACCTGGTCCTCGTCCTCGGTGCGCGCCCAGCGGACGAACTCGCGGCTCATGCGGCACCAGTAGGCGGCCTCGACACCGTCGATCTTGACGGTCGGGACGGTCTGCTCGGCGGCCTCGTCCAGGCCGGCGCGCACGTCGTCGGTGATCTCGGAGCTCGCGTCCATCCAGTAGTCGTAGCCCTCGTGCACGGTGACCTCGAAGGGCACCGACGTGTCGAGCACGTCCTGCAGGCGGGGGGCGTCGGGGGCGGTGTCGAGCTGGTCGGGGAAGATCCCGCTGCCGGGCTCGGCGTCGATCGCGGCGAGGAGCACGGCGGCGAGGTCACGGCTCAGGTCGTCCGAGGCGAGGACTCCCTGCACGGCGACGAGGACGGTGCCGTCGTCGCGGTGCAGCGCGGCCCAGCCGCCGGGCAGCACGGTGGTGACGACGACGTCGCGGCCACCGTGCGCGGCGACGGTCCGCGCGGTGGCCGTGGCGGAGGGCACGATCTCCCGCATCGAGACCCAGTCGGCCTCCCCGGGGAGACCTTCGAACGGACGCAGCACGAATTCAGCGGTGGACTTGGCCATGCGCCCGATCCTAACGAGCATTCCCGCGAGGTAGTACCGACGGTGGGACGACGGGGATACGTTGGGGTGATGAGGGGGCTCGTCGCGACGTTGCCGGTCCTGGACCTCGCGCTCGGTGCGGTCGAGGCCGTCCGTGCTGCGGCTCGCCGGGCGGGCGCCGAGGGCCCGGTCGTGGACGCCCCGCTGGATCCGGCCCGTGTCGCGGCATCGTTCGCCTCGGACCGTCTGCTGCGGCTCGACGGCGAGGCGTGGGTGCCGTTCGGCCCGCACTCCGGGTTCTTCCGCACCTGCGACGGCTGGGTGCGCACCCACGCGAACTACCCCCACCACCGCGTGCGGCTGCTGCGGAGCCTGGACCTGCCGGACGCCGCGGGCCGCACCGAGATCGCCGCCCGGCTGGCGGCGTCGTCGGCGCAGGCGGTGGAGGACTCCGCCTGCGCCGAGGGGGCCGTCGCGGTGCGGGTCCGCACCGAGGCGGAGTGGCGGGCGAGCCCGGCCGGGCGCGCGGCGGCGCTCGGTCCGCTGGTGCGGATCGAACCGCGCACCGACGGGCGCGCCGACCGGCCCGTGCGGATCGGGTCCGGGGAGCAGCCGCTGGCCGGCATCCAGGTGCTCGACCTGACACGGGTGGTCGCCGGGCCCGTCGCCACGCGCACGCTGGCGCTGCTCGGCGCGGACGTGCTGCGGGTCGACCCGCCGGAGCCCGCCGAGATCGGCGTCCAGCACCTCGACACCGGCCAGGGCAAGCGCACCGTGGTGCTCGACCTGCGCGACTCCGACGACCGGCACGTCGCCCAACGGCTCCTGGACGCCGCGGACGTGCTGGTCACCGGCTATCGGCCCGGCGCGATCGAGCGGCTCGGACTGCGACGCCCGGAGGGGATCGTGCGGGCCCGGGTGTCCGCGTGGGGGCAGGGGGGCCCGTGGGCGGCGCGGCGGGGTTTCGACTCGATCGTGCAGGCGGCCTGCGGCATCGCCCTCGTCGAGTCCGCCGACGGCGTCACCCCGGGCGCGCTGCCCGCCCAGGCGCTCGACCACGCCACCGGCTACCTGCTGGCGGCCGGCGTCGTGGACGCCCTCACGGCCGTCGCCCGCGACGGGGTCGGGCGCGACGTCGTGGCGTCCCTCGCCCGCACCGCCACCTGGCTGCTCGACGCCCCGGGCCGCGACCCGTACCACCGGACTCCCGCGACGCCGTCGGGCTCCCTCACCGTCACCCACGACGGCGTCACCACCGCGCGTCCGGCGCTGCCGGTGGACGACTACCCCTCGCCCGCGCACCCCTGGGGGTCGGACGAGCCCGGCTGGGGCTGAGGACCGCCGAGCAGGCCAGAGCCGCCAGGATCAGAGCCGGTCGAGGAACTGCAGGATCGCGCCCTCGCGCAACGCCCACGGGCAGATCTCGACCTCTTCCACGCCGAGCGCCCGCATCGCCTCCTCCGCGACGACCGCACCCGCCACGATCTGCAGCGCGCGGTTCGCCCCGATCCCCGGCAGCACCGTGCGGTCCACGGAGGACAGCTTGGCGAGGCGCGGCTGCCAGTCCGCGAGATGGTCCTGGCGCATGCGCCACCGCTCGCCGGTACCGAGCACCTGGCGCGGCAGCCCCGCGAGCCGGGCCAAGGACCGGAACGTCTTGGACGTCGCGACGGCGTGGTCGGGCGTCGGGGCGTCGCGCACGGGGCCGACGGCGTCGTCGAGGACCTGGCGCACGTGCCGGCGCAGCCGTTCGGCGTCCTCGGGGCGGGGCGGGTCGTCCGGGAGGAACTCGCGGGTCATCCGGCCGGCGCCGAGCGGGACGGACAGCGCCACCTCGGGCGTCTCGTCCAGTCCGGTCGCGATCTCCAGCGACCCCCCGCCGATGTCGAGCAGCAGCAGCCGCCCTGCGCCCCAGCCGTACCACCGCCGCGCCGCGAGGAACGTCAGGCGCGCCTCCTCCGGGCCGTCGAGCACCTCGATCGGCACCCCGGCGCACTTCTCCAGCCGCGCCAGGACCGCGGAGCCGTTGCGGGCCTCGCGCACGGCGGAGGTCGCGAGCGCCATGAACCCCTCGACGTCGTGCTCGCGCCCCACGTCCGCGGCGTCCTGCACCGCCCGGCACAGCGCCTCGACGCCCTCGGCGGAGATGGCGCCGTCCGGCTGCACGTACCGCATGAGCCGCACCACCGTCTTGTGGCTGGCCTGCGGGACCGGCCGTGCCCCCTCGCGGGCGTCCATCACCAGCAGGTGGACGGTGTTGGAGCCGATGTCGATGACGCCCAGTCGCATGGGGGAAACCTACTCGGTCGGCGCCCCGGGACGTGCCGGGCTCCGGGGAGCAGGACGGCCCGCCACGGAGATCCGTGGCGGGCCGTCCTGGAGGGCCGACGGGCCCTGCGACCTGGGGCCCGCGGTCAGGCGAGAGCCTTGGCCTTGAGGGAGGCGAACTCCTCGGGCGTGATGGTGCCCTCGTCGAGCAGCTTCTTCGCGGACGCGATCTGGTCGGCCGGCGAGGCGGGCGTCGCGACGGACTTGATGTAGTCGTCCGTGGCCGACTTGGCCTCCTTCGCGGCGGACATGCTGCGCTGCGCCATGCCGCGCCCCCGGGCGATCAGGTAGATCAGCGCGGTGAGCATCGGCACGAAGATCAGGAAGAAGACCCACACGGCCTTCCACCAGCCAGAAAGATCGACGTCCCGGAACAGGTCCGTGAGGATCTGGAACAGGACGATGAGGTAGGCCATGAACAGGAAGATCCAGATCAGGAACCAGAAGAAGTCCCAGAAGCCGTCCATGTGCGGGGTCCTTTCGACAGAGCGACGTGTTCGACGGGCCGGTTCCCCGGCCCTCGCCGGTCACCGTATGCAGGCGTGCACTCGTCAACCTACTGGCGGATGCCGGTATTCGCCCGACATAGATCCCTATGCCCGAGATTCTTCAGCCGCTCGGCTTCCGCGCAGCGCCTCCTCGGCCCCGCGCACGACGGCGGCCTCCCGTTCGCGGGCCGCGGCGAGCGCCGCCGCCCGCACCTCGACGATGCGGTCGTGCAGGGCGGCGTGGACCCGCCGCCGGGCCCCGCGTGCGATCGCCTCGACGTCGTCCTCCGTGGCCCCGCCGTACGGACCGAGCTCCGCCTCGAGCCGCCGCACGGCCGCCTCGACCTCGGCCGCGACCGTCGCCTCGGCCTCGTCGAGCAGCGCGACGACGGCGGCGTCGGCCGCCCGGCCCAGTCGCGTCTCCTCGAAGCGTCCCGCCGCCACGGAGACGATGTCGTGGGCGCGCTCGACGACGGCGACCTCGGTCGCGGGCGCGTTCGCCTTGAGGGTGGACAGGTCGTACAGCAGCACGCCCTCGACGTCCGCGACCTGCGGGTCGACGTCGCGGTGCAGGGCCAGGTCGAGGATCACCAGGGCGTCCGGCTCGGGCTGGTCCTCGGCCCGGGCGGCGGCGCGCTCGCGGGCCCGCGCCACCGCCGCGGCGTCCAGCACGTACTCGATGGAGACCTCGGCGTCCGGACCGGCCGCACCGCGCCGCGCACGCGCTCCCGAGCAGGACACGACGACGTCGGCGTCCGCGAGCGCCTCGACGAGGGACTCCGGGCCGACGTCGACGGCGACGACGTCGTGGGAGGCCGCGAAGTCCGCGGCGCGTCCCGAGCCGGAGAAGACGCGCACGTCGGTGCAGCCGCGGGCGCGCAGGGCGGCGACGGACGCGCCGGCGTAGGCGCCGGTGCCGATGATGACGGCTCGGGCGGCCGGGTAGGGGCGCAGGGTCTCGCCGGCGAGGTCGAGCCCGAGCGACACCAGCGAGCGGCCGGTGCCGCCGAGGGTGGTGCGGTGCGCGACCTGCTTGGAGGTGCGGGACGCCGTCTGGAAGAGCAGCTCGAGGGTCTTGGAGGTGGTGCCGTCGTGGCGGGACTCGTGCAGGGCACGCTTGACCTGCCCGGCGATCTCGCGCTCTCCGACGACCATGGAGTCCAGTCCGGCGGCGACGGCGAACAGGTGGGCGGCGACCTCGGTGCCGGTGCGCACGGTGAACGAGTCGACGGCGACCTCGGGGGTGATGCCCGAGGACGCGGCGACGATGTCGGCGACGTGGCGGGTGGCGTGCCGCACGGAGTCGCCGTCGAGGGGGGCGTCGACGTCGAGGTACAGCTCGAAGCGGTTGCAGGTGGAGATCACCACGGAGCCCTGCACGGGGCGGCACGTGCCCACGATCGTGCGGCCCACGGACATCGAGCCGGAGGACAGCCGTTCGAGGGCGTCCAGGTCCAGCTCGCGGTGGGAGGCGGTGAGGGAGATCAGAACCACAGTGGCCCCACTTTATGATCCGGCGGGGCAGGAGGCAGAATCATGGACCGTGACATCCCCCACGGCGAACGTCAGCGACCTGCCCGCCTCCCATCCGCTGGTGGACGGCCGGACGACCACGTCCGCGCTGGTCACGGCCCTGCGGGGCGGTGAGCCGTCCCGGACCCCGGTGTGGTTCATGCGACAGGCGGGCCGGTCCCTGCCGGAGTACCGGCAGGTGCGACAGGGTGTCGGGATGATCGAGTCGTGCCTGATGCCGGAGCTGGCGTCGGAGATCACGCTGCAGCCGGTGCGGCGGCACGGGGTGGACGCGGCGATCTTCTTCAGCGACATCGTGGTGCCGCTGCGCCTCGCCGGGGTGGGTGTGGACATCAAGGCCGGGGTGGGCCCGGTGATGGATCGCCCGTACCGCACCGCCGCCGACGTGGACGAGCTGGTCTCACGGGAGCTGGACGACGCCGCCCTCGCGCCGATCCGCGAGGCGGTGCAGCGCACCGTCGCCGAGCTGTCCCCCGCGGGCGCCGGGGCCGGGACGCCGCTCATCGGGTTCGGCGGTGCGCCGTTCACGCTGGCGGCCTACCTGGTCGAGGGCCGACCGTCGCGGGACCACCTCGCGGCCCGCACGCTCATGCACGCCGACCCCGAGACGTGGCAGCGCCTCACCTCCTGGACGGCGGACCTCACGGGACGGTTCCTGCACGCCCAGGTGCTGGCGGGGGCGAGCGCCGTGCAGCTGTTCGACTCCTGGGCGGGCTCCCTCTCGCTGGCCGACTACACGTCGCACGTCGCGCCGTCGTCGGCCCGTGCCCTGCGGCACGTCGCCGGCCTGCGGGCCGACGACGACGGCGCGGGCGTGCCCGGCATCCACTTCGGCACGGGCACGGGTCACCTGCTGGAGGCGCTGCGCGACGTCCTGACGGGCGCCGGCGTCACGCACCCCACCGTCGGGATCGACTACCGCACCCCGCTGGACGAGGCCTCGACGCTGCTGGGCGACGGCGTGTCCGTCCAGGGCAACATCGACCCGGCGCTGCTCGGGGCGCCGTGGGAGGTGCTCGCCGCGCACGTGCGCGACGTGGTCGCCCGGGGGCGCCGGGCCCCGGGGCACGTGGTCAACCTCGGGCACGGCGTGCCGCCCGAGACCGACCCGACGGTCCTGACGCGCGTCGTCGAGCTCGTCCACTCGCTGTGAGCCAGCAGGTCGACGCCGTCGTCGTCGGCGGCGGGATCGCGGGGCTGGTGGCGGCTCGCACCCTGATCGAGCGCGGTCTGCGCACCGTGGTCCTGGAGTCCACGACCCGCCTGGGCGGTCCGGTGCGGGGCGGGTCGTTCGAGTCGCTGCCCCGCGTGCCCGTCGACCTGGGCGCCGAGTCGTTCGCCGCCCGGGGCAGCGCCGTCGGGGACCTCGCCGCGACGCTCGACCTGGACGTCGTCGAACCCGCCCCGCTGTCCGCCTGGGGGTACGCCGCCGGGCAGTCCTTCCCCCTGCCGGCCGCGGGCGTGCTCGGCATCCCGTCGGTGCCCTGGGCGCCGGACGTGCGCCGGGCGATCGGCTGGCCCGGGGTGGCGCGCGCGTCGCTCGACCGGGTGCTGCCGCGCTTCGTCGGCGCCCGCGCGGACGACCTCGGCTCGCTGGTGCGCGCCCGGCTCGGGGCGCGCGTGACCGACCGCCTGGTGGCGCCCGTGGCCTCCGGCGTGCACTCCGCCCCGCTGGACCGCCTCGCCGTGTCCGCCGTGGCGCCGGGCCTGCGCGGCCGGTTCGACGTCGAGGGCTCGCTCTCGCGCGCCGTCGCGTCGCTGCGGGCGGCGGCGCCCGCCGGGTCCGCGGTGCGCGGGATCGCGGGCGGCATGCACACCATCGTCGAGGCGCTCGCCGGGCAGGTCGCCGCGAGCGCCGAGGACTGGACCGACTCGCCCACGACGGACGCCACCGGTCCCATCCACACCACGCTGCGGCTCGGTCACGAGGTGATCGGCGTGGAGCGCGCCGGCGACGGCTGGCACGTGCGCACGCGGGCCACGGTCGCCGGGGTGCGCGGGGGGCGCGGGTCGGAGCACACCGTCGTCGCCCCGCGGCTGGTGGTGACGACGCCCGCGGTCGCGCCGATGCTCGAACCGTGGACCGGCGTCGTGCCGCGCGCCGAGGAGGGTGCCGACATCCGGCTGCTGACGCTCCTGCTGGAGGCGCCCGCGCTGGACGCCGCACCGCGGGGCACGGGGATGCTCGTCGCGCCGGACGCCGGCCCGGTGCGGGCCAAGGCGCTGACGCACTCGACGGCGAAGTGGCCGTGGCTGGCCCAGCGGGTCGCCGCGGCGGCCGGGTCGGGCATCCACGTGGTGCGGCTGTCGTACGGGCGGATCGGGGAGCCGACGGCGGCGCCCGATCCCGCGGAGGCCGCCCGGGACGCCTCGGTGCTGCTGGGCGTGCCGCTGGAGGACCGCGTGCTGGACCACCTGGCCCAACGGTGGCAGGGGTCGTTGCCCCCGCCGACGCCGGCCTACCGGGCGGCCGTCACCGAGCTGAGCGGCGCCGTCGGGCACACCCCGGGGCTGGCCGTCACCGGCGGCTGGGTGGCGGGCACCGGGCTCGCGGCGATCGTCGGGCACGCGCAGGCGGCCGTCGCCGGGCTCTGAGCGGACACGAGTCGGCCGAAACCCTGGTGGACGTGCGACTCCGGGCCGGAGATCGCTGTGAGATCGACCTCGGAACACCCGCGGGGTTGTGGACGACCGGGAGTCCTGCGAGAGACTGGACGGGTGAGCACCCCCACCGCAGCCCTGCGTCTCGGCACCCGCGCCAGCGCGCTCGCCACCACGCAGTCGTCGATGGTCGCGAGGCGGCTGACCGAGCTGCTCGGACGCCCCGTCGAGCTCGTGCACATCACCTCCCAGGGCGACGCCGACCGCACCAGCTCGCTCGCCTCCCTGGGCGGCACCGGGGTGTTCGTCACCGCGCTGCGCGAGGCGCTGCTCGACGGACGCTGCGACGTGGCGGTGCACTCCCTGAAGGACCTGCCCACCGCCCAGCCGCCGGAGCTGACCATCGTCACCCCCGAGCGCGAGGACCCGCGCGACGCGCTCTGCGCCCGCGACGGCCTCACCCTCGACACGCTGCCCCGCGGCGGCAGGGTCGGCACCGGCTCCCCGCGCCGTGCCGCACAGCTGCGGGCCGCCCGGCCCGACCTGGACGTCGTGGACATCCGCGGCAACGTCGAGACCCGGCTCGCCCGCGCGCTCGGACCCGACGCCGACCTCGACGCCGTCGTCCTCGCCTTCGCCGGGCTGAACCGCCTCGACCGCACCGCCGTGGTCAGCGAGGTGCTCGACCCGGTCGTCGTGGCGCCCGCGCCCGGTCAGGGCGCGCTCGCCGTCGAGGCCCGCACCGGCGACCTGGCCGGCACCCTCCTCGCGGACGCCTTCGCCGCCCTCGACCACCGGGCGACCCGGCTCGCCGTCATGGCGGAGCGGGCCGTCCTCGCCCGCCTCGAGGCCGGCTGCGCCGCCCCCATCGGGGCGTACGGACGCGTCGAGGACGGCGAGCTCGTGCTCTCCGCCGTCGTGGCGAAGGTCGACGGCACCGAACAGCTCAAGCACGTCGCCCGCGTCGCCGTCGACCCCGTGGTCCCGGCCGCCACCGCAGGCGCCACCGATCTGGCCGACCCCGCTGACGGCGCGGCGTACGACCTCGGCGTCCGGGTCGCCGAACGCCTCCTCGCCGACGGGGCCGCCCGCCTCGCCCCGCTCACCGCGGCCCCGCCCGCCCCCGCGAGCGCCGCCCCGCACGTCCCCACCGGGACGGACGACCCGGAGGGCGCGTGAGCGGACCCCTGGACGGCCGGTCGATCCTGCTGCCCCGCGCCCCCGCGCGCGCGGCCGGGCTCGCCGCGCTGCTGCGCGACGCCGGCGGCGACGTCAGCGTCGCCCCCGTCATCGAACGAGCGCCCGCCCACGACACCGCAACGCTCACCGCAGCGGTGCGTGACGTCGTCGCCGGGCGGTACGCCTGGACCGTCATCACCAGCGTCAACGCCGTCGACGCGCTGAGCGCGGCCCGCCCCGACGACCTGCCGATCGCCGTCCTCGGTGCCGCGCCCACCCGGTGGGCCGCCGTCGGCCCGGCGACCGTGCGCGCTCTGGCCACGATCGACGTCACGGCCGACCTCGTGCCCGACGACGCGTCCGCCGCGGGGCTGGTCGCCACCTTCCCGGCGCCCACGACGGCCGGGGGCACCGGGTCCGGGACCACCGACGTGCTGCTCCCCCTCGGCGACCTCGCCACCGACACCCTGCGCGACGGGCTCGCCGCCGCCGGCTGGACGCCGCACGTCGTCACCGCGTACCGCACCGTCACCTCCGCGCTGCCGCCCGACGTCGTCGCCCGCCACCACGACCTCGTGGTCGTCACGTCCGGCTCGGTGGCCCGCGAGATCGCCGCCCAGCTCGGCACCGACGCACCCGTGGTCGCCATCGGGGCGCCGTCCGCCGCCGTCGCCCGCCAGGTCGGCCTCACCGTCGCCGCCGTCGCCGCCACCCCGACCGACACGGCGCTCGCCGCCGCCGTCATCACCGCACTCAAGGAGCCCTCATGAGCAACTCCGGGATCGTCTACCGGCCGCGTCGACTGCGTGCGACGCCGCGCGTGCGACGCCTCGTGGCGGAGACCCGGCTGCACGCCGCGGACCTCGTGCTCCCCCTGTTCGTCAAGGAGGGCCTCGCCGAGCCGGCACCGATCACCTCGATGCCCGGCCAGGTGCAGCACACCGAGGACACCCTCGCGGACGCCGTCGCGGACGCGGCGCGGGCCGGGGTCGGCGGCGTGATGCTGTTCGGCATCCCCGCGGTGCGCGACGCGCGCGGCTCCGCCGGCGACGACCCGGACGGCATCCTGCAGCGCGGCATCCGCCTCGCGCGCGCGGCCGTGGCGGCCGTGGAGACGGAGACGGGCCGGCCCGGACCCGTGGTCATGGCGGACACCTGCCTGGACGAGTTCACCGACCACGGCCACTGCGGCGTCCTGGACGCCGACGGCACGGTCGACAACGACGCCACCCTGGAGCGTTACGCCACCATGGCCGTCGCCCAGGCGAAGGCGGGCGCGGAGGTCGTGGCGCCGTCAGGCATGATGGACGGCCAGGTCGCCGTCATCCGGGACGCCCTCGACGACGCCGGGTTCGAGCAGGTGTCGATCCTGGCCTACAGCGCGAAGTACGCGAGCGCGTTCTACGGCCCGTTCCGCGAGGCCGTCGACTCCGCGCTCCAGGGGGACCGCCGGACGTACCAGATGGACGCCGCCAACGCCCGCGAGGGCCTGCGGGAGGCCGACCTGGACCTCGCCGAGGGCGCCGACATGGTCATGGTCAAGCCCGCCGGGACGTCCCTGGACGTGCTGCGCGGCGTCGCCGACCGGACCGACGTCCCCGTGGCCGCCTACCAGGTCTCCGGCGAGTACGCGATGATCGAGGCGGCTGCCGCGAACGGCTGGATCGACCGGCGCGGCGCCGTGCTGGAGTCGGTGCTCGCCATCAAGCGGGCCGGCGCGGACCTGATCCTCACCTACTGGGCGGTCGAGATCGCCTCCTGGCTCGACTGACGTCGAACCGGCTGGACCGACTGCTCTCGAGAACGACGGAAGGACGACGATGACGGACACGGCAGGCTTCGGCCAGGTCGAGGCGGCGCTCGTGGACACCACGGCCCCGGCGGACAACCATGCGGCGTTCCTGCGCGCGCAGGCCGCGATCCCCGGTGGGGTGAACTCCCCGGTGCGGGCGTACGGGTCCGTGGGCGGCGACCCGCGGTTCCTCACCTCGGCGCGCGGCGCGTACGTCACCGACGTGGCGGGGCGCGAGTACGTCGACCTGGTCGGGTCGTGGGGTCCGGCGCTGCTGGGGCACGCCCACCCCGAGGTGGTGGCCGCCGTGCAGGAGGCCGCCGCCCGCGGCCTGTCGTTCGGTGCGCCGACGGTGGCGGAGGTCGAGCTCGCCGAGGAGGTGCGCCGTCGCGTGCCCGCCGCGGAACGGGTGCGGCTCGTGTCCACGGGCACGGAGGCGACGATGACGGCCGTCCGTCTCGCGCGCGGCGTCACCGGGCGTCCCCTGGTGGTGAAGTTCGCGGGCTGCTACCACGGGCACGTCGACGCGCTGCTCGCCGAGGCGGGCTCCGGCGTCGCGACCCTCGCCATGCCGGGCACCGCGGGCGTCACCGCGGCGTCCGCCGCCGAGACCCTCGTGCTCCCCTACAACGACCTCGCCGCCGTCGAGGCCGCGTTCGCCGAGCACGGCGACCGCATCGCCGCCGTCATCACCGAGGCCGCGCCCGCCAACATGGGCGTCGTGCCGCCGTCGGACGGCTTCAACGCCGGGCTGCGGCGCATCACCGCCGCGCACGGGGCGCTGCTGGTCCTCGACGAGGTGCTCACCGGGTTCCGCCTGTCCGAGGCCGGGTACTGGGGTCTGGCCCGCGCGAACGGCGAGGACTGGACGCCCGATCTGTTCACCTTCGGCAAGGTGATCGGCGGCGGCATGCCCGTCGCGGCGCTCGGCGGCCCGGCCGCCATCATGGACCAGCTCGCGCCGCTCGGCCCCGTCTACCAGGCCGGGACGCTGTCCGGGAACCCGGTGGCCGTCGCCGCCGGGCTGGCCACCCTGCGCCTCGCGGACGACGCCGTGTACGACCGGGTGCGCGAGGTCGCGAGCGTCGTGTCGGCCGCCCTCGGCGACGCCCTCGACGCCGAGGGTGTGCCGCACCGGGTGCAGCGCGTCGGCTCGCTGTTCTCCGTGTTCTTCGGGGAGGCGGCCGCCCGCGACGGTGTCCGCACCTACGCCGACGCCCAGGCGCAGGACGTGTGGCGCCACCGCCCGTTCTTCCACGCCATGCTCGACGCGGGGGTCAACCTGCCGCCGTCGGTGTTCGAGGCCTGGTTCTGCTCCGCCGCGCACGACGACGACGCCGTCGGACGCATCCTCGACGCCCTGCCCGCCGGGGCGCGGGCCGCCGCAGCCGCGACCACGACCGCGTAGCCCGCCGGGCGCCGCCGTCACCGCTCGGAAGGACGACGGCGGCGTGACGGGCCATGATGTCCTCACCGAGATGAGGAGCGTCGATGGTCGGGCAACGGTGGCGCCGGGACGCGGTCGGCGCCGGAGTGCTCGCACTGCTGCTCGTCGGGCCGTCGATCGCCGCGGGTGACCCCGACCTGCCCACCCTCGTCCTTGCGGTCGTCCAGGCGTCGGCGCCATCACGGCCGGGTACGGCACCTTCACCATCGGCTGCGGCACAGCACCCCGTTCTGGGATGTTTGGCGATGACTCCACTGCCGTCCTCGTGACCGTCGCCACGCGTCCTCCCGTCGCAGACACCTGACTCTGCTGCGTGCGTAGCAGGCGGGTGGACGACGTCCGCGGGCCATCGCCGGCACCTGCTGCACGCAGCACGGCACATCGCCTGTGCCGGGGGACGCGCGACGCTCCCTGGTCCGGAACCCTGGTGGTGAACCGTCAGCCGCTCGAGGAGATCCCTGATGAAGTTCCTGACCGCCGTGGCGCTCACCGCGATGACGTTCCTCGGCACCGCCCACGACACCCAGTCCTCCCCGGGCTGCGTGTCACCGAGGCCCGGCGTGCGCACGTCTGGTGGCACGGCGACCTGGCGGCCCCCGGCCTGCCGGCGGACGCGCGGAGCATCGCCGAGCGCCCGTGGTTCGACGCACCACCCGCGCACGCGGAGACCTGCTTCGTCGTCGACGTCGTGGAGGGGTTCGCTCGTAGCGCCCCCGAAGCGGTGCCGGGGTTCGTCCACGAGCCGGTCACCGGCACGACGACGTCGGGGCTCAGCGGGCACGAACGTCGATGACCGGCGAGCACGTCGACCGTCGGCGAAGGTGGCGACCGGCCCGCTCGCGGCGTGGCTGACCTGCCTTTCCGGGCGTGCCGAGAGTAGGTTCGGTGGCACGGCAGGTCCGACAGGCAAGGCACCACGGAAGGTGGCAGGCATGAACAAGACCCAGCTCGCGGCAGCCGTCGCAGAACGTACCGGCGCCAGCCCCGCCGATGCTCGCCGGCAGGTGGACGCCGTCCTGGACTCCATCTCCACGGCCGTCGCCTCCGGGGAGCGCGTGACCCTGCTCGGCTTCGGCACGTTCGAGGGCGCGGCTCGCGCGGCGCGCACGGCCCGCAACCCGCGCACGGGCTCGACGATCGACGTTCCGGCAGCCGTCGTCCCCCGATTCCGTGTCGGGGCGGCGTTCAAGGCGCGCGTCGGCGAGGGTGCACCGGCTCCCGTCGTCACGGGGACGGCGTCCGCGGACCCTGGCGAGCGGCAGGGCGCCCGCCCGAGCACCGACAGCGGCACGAAGGTCCCGGCGAAGCCGGCGAGGCCGGGGGCAAGAAGTCCGCCGCCACGGCGGCGAAGGACGCGAAGGCCCCGACGAAGGACCCGAAGAAGGGCTCGAAGAAGTCGTCGGCCAAGCCCTCGAAGAAGGACGCGAAGAAGTCCAAGAAGGGCAAGAAGAAGAAGTAGCACCGGCCGCCCGTCGACGCCGCTATTCTGTGCCCGGACCTGGGGTTTCGCACCGGGTCACCGAACACCGGAGGCGGACCGATGAGGCGCGGCGAGTTCAAGGCGTGGCGGACGGGGGTCGTGGCCGTGCTGTGCGCGGTGCTGGCCGCAGGGACGGTCGTACCGGCGGGGGCGGTGAGTGCCGCGGCACCGACGTCGACCCTGGTGACGGCGACCAAGGACGCTCCACCGACGATCCGGTGGTCCCACACACCCAAGCGGCACCTGGCGCGCAAGAAGGCGACGAAGCGCCAGTCCGAGACGGAGACGTGGCGCCGCCCGACGTTCCGGTGGGCCGGCCAGGACGACCGCGCCGGCCTGCGCTACGAGGTCCGGGTGCGCGAGTTCTTCGGCGCCCGACCGGGCAAGGGGTACGCCACCGGATGGCAGACGATGTCGGGCGAGACCGCCTCGTCGTCGTACCGGCCGTGGGTGTACGCGGGACGCACCCTGTGCGTGCAGGCCCGTGCCGTCGACACCGCCGGGCAGCGGAGCGCCTGGACGCCGAAGCGCTGCACCACGATGCCGGTCCAGGGCTCGGACCTGCTCGGTCCGCAGACGTCCTCGGCCTACCGCAATGCGCGGACGACCGTCGGGCAGGGGCGCAACCAGCAGGTCACCATGGGCGGGAGCTGGAAGGTCAAGGGCGGAGCGGTGCGGATCGGCGTCGCCGCCTCGCCGGGAGCGGGCGAGCTCGACGTCTACGTCGGCAAGCGCAAGATCGGGCACGTCGACGCACGGTCCTCGAAGCGCAGGGTCAAGTACGTGACGGTCGATCCACGCAAGGACTTCGGCTGGGGCAAGCTGCGCCTGGTGGGCACCGAGGGCGTCGTGGACGTCCACTCCTACGTCATCCTGCCCTGATCCTCAGGCTTGCGCTCATACCCCCTAGGGGTATAGTCGACGTATGACCGAGGCCCTGACGACCCTGCCCGAACCCGTCGACGAGCACGACGGGCCGCACGGCTACGCCTCCGACAAGGTCGCCTACCTCAAGCGCATGCGCCGCATCGAGGGACAGGTCCGTGGCATCGCCCGCATGATCGACGAGGACGTCTACTGCGTCGACATCCTCACGCAGGTCGCCGCCGTCACGAAGGCCCTGCAGTCGGTGAGCCTCGCGCTCGTCGAGGACCACCTGGGGCACTGTGTCGTCGACGCCGCCCGGCAGTCCGACGAGGCCGGCGCCGCCAAGGTCAAGGAAGCCGCTGCCGCCATCGGCCGACTCGTCCGCTGAACCGCTCGTCCGCCAACCGAAGGAGAACCCATGAGCACCGTCACCACCCTGGGAGTCACCGGGATGACCTGTGCGAACTGCGTCGCCCACGTCACCGAGGAGCTGGAGGCCGTCGACGGCGTCGAGCACGTCTCCACCGTCCTGAACGACGGCGGCGAGTCCGAGGTCACCGTCTTCTCCGACGAGCCCGTCGACGAGGACGCCCTGCGCGCCGCCGTCTCCGAGGCCGGCGACGACTACGCCGTGGCCTCCTTCGAGATCCAGCCGAACGCGATGGCCGCCCAGCAGGCCGAGCAGGCACCGGCCCGGCAGAAGGCGCACGACGACGCCGCACCCCGCCACTGAGACGTCCGGCCCGGAGCACTCCTCCCGGCCGACCCCGCGGACCCCGGGCGTGACACCCCGGGCCCCGCACCCCCGCGGAACGCCTGCCGTCCCGCGGTCCGACGCCCCGGCGTCGGACCGCGCAGGCCCTCCGCGCCGTGCCCGACGGGCACCCGACCTCCGACGCCCGACACCCCGGGCCGTCGCCGGTGACCTCCGCACGCCCCACCCAGGAGTCACCCCGTGAGCACCCCGAACACCCCCACCACCCCGACCGCCACCACCACCGACGACCAGCCGCTGCGCGAGGTCGACCTCGCCGTGCAGGGCATGACGTGCGCGTCGTGCGTCGCCCGCGTCGAGAAGCGCCTCGCCCGCCTCCCCGGCGTCGAGGCGAGCGTCAACCTCCCCCTGGAGTCCGCGCACGTCGTCCTGCGCCAGGACCACGACGACGACGCCCTGCTCGCCGCGGTCTCGGCCGCCGGGTACAGCGCGACGGTCACCGGCACCCGCACGCTCGGCCCGGGGCCGACGTCGGGCGGCGCCATGCACGACGAGCCCGACGGCGCAGAGCCAGACGGCGCCGACCACACCGGGTCCGGGCACGTCCACACCGAGTACCGCGGGGACGACCTGCGCCGGCGCCTGCGGGTCTCCGCCGTGCTCACCGTGCCGGTGCTGGCACTGTCGATGGTGCCGGCGTGGCAGTTCGACGGGTGGCAGTGGGTCGTCGCCGCGTTCGCGCTGCCCGTGGTGACGTGGGGGGCGTGGCCGTTCCACCGCGCCGCCGCGAAGGCGGCCCGGCACGGCGCCTCCACGATGGACACGCTCGTGTCCATCGGCGTGGTCGCGGCGACCCTGTGGTCGCTGTGGGCGCTGCTCCTCGGCGGTGCCGGCGAGATCGGCATGCGGATGGACGTGTCGCTGCTGCCCTCACGGGAGCACGGCGCGACGCCGGAGCTGTACTTCGAGGTCGCGGCCGTGGTCACGACGTTCCTCCTCGCCGGCCGGTACGCCGAGCACCGCTCGAAGCGTCGGGCCGGGGACGCCCTGCGGTCCCTGCTGGAGCTGGGCGCGAAGGAGGTCGACCGGGTCACCTCGGGCCAGGACGGCAGCCCGCTGACCCGCGGCGACGGCTACGTCACCGAGCGGGTCGCGATCTCGGCGCTGGACGTCGGCGACCTGTTCACGGTGCGCCCGGGCGAGAAGGTCGCCACGGACGGCGAGGTGGTCGAGGGCACGTCGGCGCTGGACACGTCGCTGCTGACCGGGGAGCCGGTCCCCGTGGACGTCTCCGCCGGTGACGCCGTCACCGGTGCGACCGTCAACACCTCCGGACACCTGCTCGTGCGGGCCACCCGGGTCGGCTCGGAGACGACGCTGGCCCAGATCGGCCGTCTCGTGTCCCAGGCCCAGACGGGCAAGGCCCCGGTGGCGCGGCTCGCGGACCGCATCTCGGCCGTGTTCGTGCCGGTCGTGCTGGTCCTCGCCGTGGCGACCTTCGCCGGATGGCTCGTCGCGGGCGCGGGGCTGCAGTTCGCGTTCACCGCGGCGGTCGCGGTGCTCATCATCGCCTGCCCGTGCGCCCTCGGGCTCGCGACGCCGACCGCACTGCTGGTCGGCACCGGGCGTGCCGCCCAGCTCGGGATCGTCGTCAAGGGGCCGGAGGTCCTGGAGTCGACCCGCCGCGTCGACACGGTCGTGCTCGACAAGACGGGCACCGTCACCCAGGGCGCGATGGCGCTGGAGTCGGTCGAGGCCGCCGACGGCGTCGACGCCGGTGAGGCGCTGCGCCTCGCGGCGGCGGTCGAGGCCCGCAGCGAGCACCCCGTGGCCCGCGCCGTCGTCGAGGCCGCGACGCACGGCACGTCGACCCCGGCCGTGCCCTCGCCCGCAGCAGAAGCACCGGCCCCGACCGGCACGGGCACCGGCACCGGCAGCGACACCGACACCGGCGCGGTCGGAGCCGACGGGGTGGAGATCGGCGCGCTGCAGGTGTTCGACTTCCGCTCCACCGCGGGCGGTGGCGTCGAGGCCGTGGTGCGGACCGCGCACTCCGGCCTCGGTGGCGGCGTCGGTGGCCTGGCCACGGGCCCCGGCGGCCTGGGCAGCCGACGGGTCTCGGTCGGGCGGCTCTCCTGGCTCGACGACGTCGGCGTGCACGTCCCCACCGAGGTGCGCGACGCCGTCGGGCGGGCCGAGCGCGACGGCGCGACCGCCGTCGTCGTCGCCTGGGACGGCACGGCCCGCGCCGCGCTCGTGCTGCGCGACCCGGTGAAGCCGACCTCCGCCGAGGCCGTGCGCGAGCTGCGCGACCTCGGTCTGACGCCGGTGCTGCTCACCGGCGACTCCGAGGGCGCCGCCCGGGCGGCGGGGTCCGAGGTCGGCATCGACGAGGTGATCGCGCGGGTCCTGCCCGCCGACAAGGCCGCCACGATCCGGCGCCTGCAGGACGAAGGACGCGTGGTGGCGATGGTGGGCGACGGCGTCAACGACGCCGCGGCGCTCGCGACCGCCGACCTCGGGCTCGCGATGGGCACCGGCACGGACGTGGCGATCGAGGCGAGCGACCTCACCCTGGTCCGGGGCGATCTGCGTGCCGCGGCGACGGCGGTGCGGATCTCGCGGCGCACGCTGCGGATCATCCGGCAGAACCTGTTCTGGGCGTTCGCCTACAACGTGGCTGCCATCCCGCTCGCGGCGGCCGGGCTGCTCAACCCGATGATCGCCGGGGCGGCGATGGCGGCGTCGTCGGTGATCGTCGTCGCGAACTCCCTGCGGCTGCGCCGCGCAGGCTGAAGCGCGGCGACCTCCCGCCGAGCATGCCCTCTGTGCCACCGGAGGACCGGCGGCACAGCGCCCGGGTGCCGAACATGCCCTCTGACCGGTCGAACATGCCCTGGCGGCCCGTCCGCTCGTCCGGACCGGCCGCCAGGGCATGTTCGGCAGCCGGGGGCGGGAGGGGCAGCAGGGTCAGGAGAAGCGGCGGCCCTCGTCGCGGCGGTAGGCGAGCACGGCGAGCACCGCGAACACGGCCGTCCAGCCGAGCAGCACCAGCCACGCGCCCCCGTAGGCGGGCACGCCCGTGGTCACCTCGACCACCAGGTCCCGCCCCGCGCGCGACGGCGTGAACCGGGAGACGGTGTCCAGCCAGGCCGGGAACATCATCGGCGGCAGGAACAGCCCGCCCGCGAACGCCAGCGGGAACACCATGACCTGCACGACGGCGATCGCCGCCTTGGCGGGCATCGAGTAGCCGATCGCCAGGCCCAGCAGCACGAACGGGACCCCGACGACCAGGACCGTGCCGATCCCGCCCAGCAGCTGCACCACCGTCACCGCGGCGGCCGTGAAGATCCAGCCGACGACGAGGAGTGGCACGAGGGCCAGCAGCGACATCACCGTCCCGTTGCCGATCCTGCCGACCATCCGCGGCCACGGACCCGCGGGCAGCGTGCGCACGAACGGGTCGAACGGCAGCTGACGGTCCTCGGACACACCGAGACCGTGGGAGAACAGGCTCGAGGACATGACGGCGAACACCGACAGCGAGGCGACGGCCGTCGTCGCGAAGAACGGGTCCTGGGCGACCGTCTGCTGCGGCACCACGAAGAATCCCAGCGCGAGCGCCGGGAACACGAGGTTGCCGATCACGGCGACCGGGATGCGCACCGTCTCCAGGAACTGGAAGCGCAGGTGCAGCCACGCCAGGCGCCACGGTGCCACGGGGCTGCCCGGCGACGGGACGGCGGGCAGGGTCGGGCTCGGGGACGCGGTCATGACGGGGCTCCTTGCGTGGTGGTGTCGGCGACCATCTGGGCGAACGCCTCCTCGAGGCTGGCCCCGCGCACCTGCAGGTCGGAGAACTCGACGCCGGCCAGCACGAGGTCGCGCACGAGCGCGTCGGCGTCGGTCGTGTAGAGCTCCTGGGCGCCGTCGGGCCGGTACGACCCGCGGACCACCAGCGTCCACGCGGACAGGTCCTGCGGGCTGCGCAGCACCACCTGGCGCAGGCCGACGCGGTGCAGGATCTGCGCCATCGTGTCGTCCGCGCGCACCACCCCGCGGTCGATGACGACGACGCGCTCGGCGAGCGCCTGGACCTCCTCCAGGTAGTGGCTGGTGAGCAGCACGGTGCCGCCGCCGGCGTGGTAGTCGCGGATCGCGTCCCACAGCTCCTGGCGTGCCGACACGTCGAGCCCGGTCGTGGGCTCGTCCAGCAGCAGGACGCGGGGCCGTCCCACCATCGACAGGGCGACCGCGAGACGGCGCTTCTGCCCTCCGGACAGCGCTCCGGTCTGCTTGCGGGCCATCCCGGCCAGCCCGAACTGCTCCAGCAGCCGTGCCGTCGGGACCGGGTCGGGGAAGTGCCCGGCCACGAAGTCCACGACCTCCGCCACGCGCAGCGTCGCCGGCAGCCCGGTCTCCTGCGGGGTGACGCCGAGGCCGACCCGGCTGCCGGCGTCCCGGGGGTCGCCGCCCAGCAGCCGGACGGTGCCCGTGTCCGGCCGGCGCTGTCCGTTGACGAGCGACAGCAGCGTCGACTTGCCGGCCCCGTTGGGTCCCAGCAGCCCAACGATCTCGCCGGCCTCGACGTCGAGGTCGACCCCGTCGAGGGCGGTCACGTCGCCGAACCGGCGCGTGACCCCCTCCAGTCGGATGACGTTCATGATCCCGCTCCTCTCAGCAGGGCGTCCAGCGTGGTGGTGTAGTCCTCGAACGCGCGCCGCCCGACGAGCGTCAGCGCGAGGTAGGTCACGGGCTTGCGTCCGCTGTGGGACTTGGTGACCTGCACGTAGCCGGCGTCCTCCAGCTTGCGCAGGTGGGTCGACAGGTTGCCGGCCGTCATCCCCAGCACCTGCTGCAGCTTGGGGAACGTCATCTCCTCGCCGACCGCCAGCGCGGCCAGGGTCGCGGTGACGCGCAGCCGGGCGGGGGCGTGGATCACCGGGTCGAGGTCGCTCACGGTTCGTCCTGCCGGACGGCGCCCGTCGCCTCCGCGGACGCCCGCGCCCGGCGGCGGGAGGTCAGCACGGTGTCGACGACGCCCATGACGAGGAACCCTCCGCCGCCCGCGACGCTCATCACCAGGTAGGTGCCGGGCATCCCGGCGACGGTGGAGACGCCGCCGACCAGCAGGATCCACACGCCGAGCACGTAGAGGCGGTTCTCCAGGAAGCACGCCCCGCCGCCGATGTACATCAGGCCGACGATGAAGCACGCGAGCGTGTTGGCCACCAGCCCGAGGACGTCGTCGGACGCGCCGGCGTCCGCGATGCCGCCCATGACGAACGGGTACACCGAGAACCCGAGGGGCCATCCGAGCCCCCAGAGCGTCCCGGCCCGGGACCCCGGTCCGCGCAGGCCCGAGGTGCGGCGGACGGTGTGCACGATCGTGATCGTCACGGCGGCGACGAGCAGCGCGAAGAAGACGGCGAAGGCGACGGCGTCGGGGACGCCGTCGCTGCGGGCGCTGCGCCACAGCACGAGGTAGCCGACCCCCCAGGCGACCGCCCAGGTGCCGAAGAGCAGGCGCCCGTCGGGCTCGGTGCGGGTGCGGACGCGGTGCTGCGAGTCCTCGATGAGCCGCCGGGACTCGGCGACGTCGAGGCGCGCCTGCGCGAGGTCGTCGTGCGCCGGTGGGCCGGTCCGGTCGTCGTGCGGTCCGCCGCTCTGCGGGCTCATGCTCTGCTCCTGATGAGGTTTGTGGTGCAAAGTTGTTTGTCCAGCATGGCACCTGCGGCCGGTCCCCACAACCCCCTCGACGCCGTCGGACCGCCGACCTGGCCGTCGCCGCCTCCGCCGTTAATGTGATATCAATTTGCTAGCGCTGGACGAGCCCGGCGCGACGACACCAGGAGCATCGATGACCGAGACCACCGTCACCCAGGACTCCGTCGGCGGCGCGCCCGCCGGCCAGCCCGTCGGCCACGCCGGCACCCGCGTCGACATCGCCGAACGGACCGCCTGGTCGCTCGGCGCCGGCGGCACGGTCGCCACCGTGGCCCTCGCGCTCGCCCTGGCGGCCAGCGGCGTGCTCGCCGTCGTCGGCGGCGGAACCCCCGGCACGGTCGCGGGCGTCGTCATGCTCGCCCTCGCCGTGGTCTCCCTGACCGGGATCGCCGTCGTCAGCCCCGGCGAGACGCTCGTCGTGCAGCTCTTCGGGCGCTACGTCGGCACCGTGCGGCGCACCGGCCTGGTCACCGCGCTCCCCCTGACCACCCGGCGCCGCGTGTCCGTGCGCGTCCGCAACTTCGAGACCAGCGAGCTCAAGGTCAACGACGCCGACGGCAGCCCCGTCAACATCGCCGCCATCGTCGTCTGGCAGGTCGCCGACACCGCCCGGGCGAGCTTCGCCGTCGACGACTACGACGACTTCGTCGTCGTGCAGGCCGAGTCCGCGCTGCGCCACGTCGCCATGTCGCACCCGTACGACGGCGCCGACGACGTCGCATCCCTGCGCGGAGCCACCGAGCTCGTGTCCGAGGAGATCGCCGCCGAGGTCGCCGAACGCGTGGCCGTCGCCGGGGTCGAGGTCGTCGAGACCCGGATCTCCCACCTCGCCTACGCCCCGGAGATCGCCCAGGCCATGCTGCAGCGCCAGCAGGCCGGCGCCATCATCGCCGCCCGGTCCCGCATCGTCGAGGGTGCCGTGTCGATGGTGGAGAACGCCCTGTCCCGCCTGGAGTCCGACGGCGTCGTCGCCCTCGACGACGAGCGCCGCGCGACCATGGTGTCCAACCTGCTGGTCGTCCTGTGCGGCGAGAGCCGGGCCACCCCCGTCGTCAACGCGGGCTCCCTCTACCAGTGAACGAGGCGGCCACGCCGTCCCCGCCCGACGACGGCACCCGCGCGAGGGACGTCGAGGGCGCTCGCGGGGAGGACGTCGAGGGCGCTCGCGGGGAGGACGTCGAGGGCACGCGCCCTGGCGGCGCCGCGACCCCTCGCCGTCGCCCCGCGCGCAAGCAGGTGCTCCTGCGCCTCGACCCGGCGGTCCACGACGCGCTCGCACGGTGGGCCGCCGACGACCTGCGCAGCGTCAACGCGCAGATCGACATGGTGGTCCGGCGCGCGCTGGCCGACGCCGGTCGCCTGCCGCGCGACGTCGGCCCGGCGCGGCGTCCCGGCCGCCCGCGTCACGAGGGGTGACCCGGGCGGCCGACGACGTCACTGCAGCCAGTAGAGCGCGTTGCCGTCGTAGATGTTGTAGTCCTCGAAGTCGTTCCACGCACCGCCGGCGGGGGCGGGCTGGGAGTCGGGCACCGCGGCCGCGAAGCACGTGCTCAGCGTCTCGCCCTCGTCGAACTCCGTCGTGAACGACTCGCTCGGGCAGCTGTCCCAGCCGATGAGCGAGATGTTCTGCAGCTGCTCGCTGTTCTCGTCGACGGCGTAGAACTCCGACGCGATCGAGCTGTACGCGACCTCGTCGCCCGAGTTCTTCTTCATGTCGGCCCACAGGTAGTAGACCGTCATGCCCTTGAGCTGGGAGATCTCCTCCTGCAGCGCCTTCTGGTCGGCGTCGGGGGCGGCCTCGATCTCGGTGACCGTCACGTCGATGACGGCCGAGCCGCCGTCGTCGCCCGCGACCTCGAACGGCAGGGACAGCCACTCGCCGAGGCCGGCGGTGTCGCCGGGGGCGGCGACGTCACCGCTCGGCGCGGCGGCCTCCTCCTCGGCAGTCTCCTCGGTCGCCTCCTCGGACGGCTCGGCCTCGGCGGTCTCCTCGGCAGGAGCCTCGGTGGCGGTGTCCTCGGCGGGCTCGTCGCCGGAGCAGCCCACGAGGAGCAGGCTCAGCGAGAGGGCGGCAGCAGGGCCAGACGGGTGGTGCGTCGCACGGTGATTCCTTCGGTCGCTCAGACAGGCCGGGAACGCGTTTTCCGCGCGCGACGAAGCGGCGCGGCCGTCATCGGCACGCGTTCCGGGGATGGACGGCGGCACGCCGCTCGTCCGAGGTGACCGTCCCACCTCCGGTTGCCTCCCGCAATGGAGACGCCCCCCCCCCGCCTCACGACGCAGACTGTGACCTCGGTCTCTGCCGCGACAGGTTCCCCCGAGGTCGCAGTGCTATAACCGGACGATGACCACCGCGCCGGCCGACCCGCCCTGGACTCCCCCACCGGCCGCCGCCCCCGTGACCGAGCGCCGTGACCGACGTCGGACCGGGGCCGAGATCTGGATCGTCCTCGGGCTGAGCCTCGGCCAGAGCGCCGTGTACGCGCTCGTGGCGATCGGGGTGCGCGTCTACGACGCGCTCGCGAGCTCGACCGCGCTCAGCGAGCAGACGGCCACCCTCAACGCCTCCCGCTCTCCGCGCCCGTACCTCGACCTCACCTACCAGGTGCTCGGCATCGCCTTCGCCCTGCTGCCCGTCGTCCTGGCGCTGTACCTGCTCAGCGGCCGCGGGCCCGGCACCCTGCGGCGCATCGGGCTCGACGCCGCACGCCCCGGCCGGGACACCGCGTGGGGGTTCGCGCTGGCCGCCGGGATCGGCATCCCCGGGCTGGCGTTCTACGCCCTGGGGCGGGCGCTCGGCATCACCGTCACGATCCAGGCCAGCGCGCTCGACCCGTACTGGTGGACGGTGCCCGTGCTGATCCTGTCCGCGCTGAAGAACGGTCTCCTCGAGGAGGTGATCGCGGTGGCCTACCTGCACGAGCGCACCGCGGACCTCGGCTGGGGCCGAGTCAGGTTCGTCGTCGTGAGCTCCCTGCTGCGCGGCTCCTACCACCTGTACCAGGGCTTCGGGCCCTTCCTCGGCAACGTCGTCATGGGCGTGGTCTTCTCCTGGTTCTACACCTCCCGGTGGGGTCGCCACCGCGTGCTGCCCCTGGTGATCGCCCACACCCTGCTCGACGTCGTCGCGTTCGTCGGGTACGCGTACGTGCCCGACTCCTGGCTTCAGGCGCTCGGCGTGACCTGACCCCGCCGTCGAGCCTGCTCGACCGGGTCCGGGACCGGCAGCGACGCCAGCAGGCGACGCGTGTAGTCCTCGCGCGGCGCACCGAGCACCTGCTCGCCCGTGCCCTCCTCGACCAGCCGGCCGCGGTACAGCACCGCGATCCGGTCGGCCACCAGGTCCACGACCGCCAGGTCGTGCGACACGAACAGGCAGGCGAACCCCAGGTCGGCCTGGAGCTGCGCGAACAGCTCCAGCACCCGGGCCTGCACCGACACGTCGAGCGCGGACGTCGGCTCGTCGGCGATCAGGAGCTCCGGGTCCAGCGCCAGGGCGCGCGCCAACGACGCCCGCTGCCGCTGCCCGCCGGACAGCTCGTGGGGGTAGCGGTCGCCGTAGGACCGCGGGAGCTGGACCGCCTCGAGCAGCTCGTCCACGCGTCCCCGCGCCGCGCCGGGGTCGCCGGCACGCCCGCTCACCACCAGCGGCTCGGCCACGCACTCGGCGATGGTGAGCAGCGGGTTGAACGACGTCGCCGGGTCCTGGAACACGAACCCGAGCCGCGGCCGGACCCCTGCGAGGTCCCGGCCGCGGGCGCCGCGCATCTGCGTGCCCAGCACCGTCAGGGACCCGTCCGTGACCGCCGTGAGGCCCGCGACGGCTCGCGCGATCGTCGTCTTGCCCGACCCGGACTCCCCCACCAGACCGAGGACCTCGCCCGGGCGGATGGTCAGGGAGACGTCGTCGACGGCGGTGAACCCGGGCCGGCGGAACCGCCCCGGGTAGGTGATGGTCAGGTGCTCCGCGTGCACGACGGGCGCGGTGTCCGCCCACCCGTCCGGCCGGGCCGCGGCCCGCTCGCGCGCACGGGCCGTCCCCTCGCCGACCCGCGGCACCGCACCCAGCAGGGCCCGGGTGTAGTCGGCCTGCGGCGCGGCGAACAGGTCGGTGGCCGTCGCCTGCTCGACGACCTTGCCCTGGTACATCACCGCCACGCGGTCGGCGAGGTCGGCCACGACGCCCATGTTGTGCGTGATGAGCACGATGGCGGTGCCGGTCTCGTCGCGCAGGCGACGCAGCAGGTCGAGGATCTCCGCCTGGACGGTGACGTCGAGCGCCGTCGTCGGCTCGTCGGCGACGATGAGACCGGGACCGAGCACGAGGGCCATCGCGATGACGATGCGCTGCTTCTGCCCGCCGGAGAACTGGTGCGGGTAGTGGTCGACCCGCTCGGCCGGGTCGGGGATGCCGACGGTGCCCAGCACCTCCACGGCACGACGTCGCGCCTCCTTGGCGGACACCCGGCCGTGGGCGCGCAGACCCTCGGCGATCTGCCAGCCGACGGTCTGCACCGGGTTGAGGGCCGTGGAGGGCTCCTGGAACACCATCGCGACGTCACGACCACGCACGGCGCGCAGCCGGGCCGCCGACGCGTGCACGACGTCGGTGCTGCCGCCGTCCCGCCCCGACAGCACGACGGCGCCACGGGCGGTGGCCGTCTCGGGCAGCAGCCCGAGGATCGTCTTGGCGGTGACGGTCTTGCCGGAGCCGGACTCCCCGACCACGGCCAGGACCTCACCGGGTGCGACGTCGAGGCTCACCCCGTCCACGGCTCGCACGGGACCGGCGTCGGTGGCGAACGAGACGGCGAGGTCCTCGATGCGGGCGACGGGTGCCGGACCGGCGGCGGGACCGGCGGCGGGACCGTTCGTGGGACCGTTCGTGGGACCCGTGGTGGCGGTCATGCGGACTCCTCCTGGGGACCGACGGACGTCTCGGCGACCGTGCCGGACACGTGGCCGGCACGGGCCCGCGTGCGCAGGCGGGGGTCGGCGAGGTCGTTGAGCGACTCGCCGACCAGGGTCATGCCGATGGCGGCGAGCACGATCGCCAGGCCGGGGAACAGGGCCGTCCACCAGATGCCGCTGGTGACGTCCGCGACGGCGCGCTGCAGGTCGTAGCCCCACTCGGCCGCCGCCGTCGGCTCGATGCCGAACCCGAGGAACCCGAGGCCCGCGAGGGTCAGGATCGCCTCGGAGGCGTTGAGCGTGACGATGAGCGGCAGGGTGCGCACCGAGTTGCGCAGCACGTGGCGGGTCATGATCCGCCGGTGGGGCGTGCCGAGCACCCGCGCCGCGTCGACGAACGCCTCGGCCTTGACCCGCACCACCTCCGCGCGGACCACCCGGAAGTACTGCGGCACGAACACCACGGTGATGGACAGGGCGGCGGCCAGGATGCCGCCCCACATGCTCGACTGCCCGCCCGAGATGACGATGGCGAGCAGGATGGCCAGCAGCAGCGACGGGAACGCGTAGATCGCGTCGGCCACGACCACGAGCACGCGGTCGAGCCAGCCGCCGAAGTACCCGGAGACGAGGCCGAGGGCCACGCCGACGACGATCGAGGCGAGCACCGCCACCACCACGACGAGCAGGGCGGTGCGAGCACCCCACACCACCCGGGACAGCACGTCGTAGCCGCCGACGGTGGTGCCGAACCAGTGCTCGGCGCTGGGCGGCTGCTGGGCGCCGAACGTCTGCTCGGCGTCGCGCAGCTGGGACCAGCCGTACGGCGCGATCAGGTCGGCGCCGACCGCGACGACGACGAACACCACGCACAGCACGAGCCCGGCCACCAGCATGCCGCGCTGCAGGCCGACGCTCTGGCGCACCTGGTGCACGACGGGCAGCCGGCGGAACCAGGCGCCCCGCCCGGTCAGCCGTTCGGGGGACGCGGGGCCGGCGGTCGCGCCGGCCAGCTCGGGGGCAGTCATCAGTACCTCACCCTCGGGTCGACCAGTGCGGCGATCACGTCGACCAGGAAGTTCGTCACGGCCACCACCACCGCCATCACCACGACGATGCCCTGCACGGCCACGAAGTCCCGGGCCTGCAGGTACTCGGCGAGCTGGAAGCCGAGGCCGCGCCACTCGAACGTGGTCTCGGTCAGCACCGCACCGACGAGGAGCATGGCGATCTGCATCCCCGCCACCGTGATGATGGGGATGAGTGCCGGCCGCCACGCGTGCGCCGTCACGAGACGGCGCTCACGCACCCCGCGGGAGCGGGCGGCGTCGACGTACTCGGCGCCCAGGGTGCCGATCATGTTGGTGCGCACGAGCCGCAGGAACACCCCGGCGGTGAGCAGCCCGAGGGCCGCGGCCGGCAGGACGGCGTGCGACAGCACGTCGAGCACGACGGCGGGGTCGCCGGTGGCGAACGCGTCCACGAGCATGAACCCGGAGTCCGCGCCGGCCTTGCGCATCTCGATCTCCCCGGCGACGGACACGCGGCCCGCCACGGGGAACCAGCCCAGCCAGACCGAGAAGATCAGCTTGAGCATCAGACCCGCGAAGAACACCGGGGTCGCGTAGGCGAGGATCGCCGCGAGCCGCAGGACGGCGTCGGGCAGCCGGTCGCGACGGTAGGCGGCGATCATCCCGAACGGGATGCCCAGCACGAGCGCGACCAGGACGGCGTACAGGCTCAGCTCGAGCGTCGCCGCACCGTAGGTGGCCAGCACCTCGGTGACGGGTCGGTTGTCGGAGATGGTCAGCCCGAAGTCGCCCGTGAAGATGCCGCGCAGGTACTCCATGTACTGCACGAGGATCGGCCGGTCGTAGCCGGCGGCGGCGATCCGTTCGGCGAGCTGGTCCTGGGTGAGACGACCGCCCAGGGCGGCCGTGATCGGGTCACCCGTGGCGCGCATGAGCACGAACACGGCCGTGACCAGGATGAAGACGGTGGGGATGATCAGCAGGAAGCGCACCAGGATGTAGCGTCCCAGTGCGCTTCCTGCTGCGGGTGAGGCAGCCACGTCGCGGAGATTCCCTCGGTCAGCCCTTGCTCAGCGCCGCGTAGCGGAACTTGAACGAGGCGTCGAGGGTGTCCTCGGCGCCTTCGACCGTGGAGCCCACGACGGCGACCTGCGCACCCTGGAGGTACGGCACCGTGGAGAGGTCCGCGGCCACCGTCTCCTGGATCTCCTCGATGATCCCGGCCCGGGCGTCCGGGTCCTCGGTGACGCCCTGGGAGACGATGAGGTCGTCGACCGTGGGGTTCGAGTAGTGGTTGCCCAGGAAGTTCTCCGTGAGGAAGAACGGCGTCAGGTAGTTGTCCGCGTCGGAGTAGTCCGGGAACCAGCCCAGCTGGTAGCTCGGGTACACGTCGGCGGTGCGGTCCTTGGAGTACTGCACCCACTCGGTGGTCTGCAGGTCCACGGTGAACAGGCCCGACGACTCGAGCTGGTCCTTGATGAGCGCGTACTCGTCGCCCGAGGACGGACCGTAGTGGTCGTTCGAGTACTGCAGGCTGAGCTGCACCGGCGTCTCGACGCCCGCGTCCGCGAGCGCCTGCTCCGCCGCAGCGGAGTCCGGGCCGCCGTCGCCGTCGCCGTACATCGTCTTGAGGGACTCGGTGGCACCCGTCAGGCCGGCGGGCACGTAGGAGTACAGGGGGGTGTAGGTGCCCTTGTAGACCTGCTCGGCGATCGTCTCGCGGTCGATGAGGTGCGCGACGGCCTGCCGCACGGCGAGCGCCTTGTCCTCGTCGGCGTCGTCCTGCGCGGCACCGTAGGGCTGGGTGTCGAAGTTGAAGACGACGTAGCGGATCTCCCCGCCGGGGCCCTCGACGACCTTGACGTTCTCGTCGCCCTGGAGGTCCTCGACGTCGGTGGCGGACAGCGAGCGGAACGCCACGTCGACGGCGCCCTGCTGCACGTCCAGCTTGAGGTTGGAGGCGTCGGCGAAGTAGGAGACGTTGACCTCGGGGGTCTTCGCGGCGCCCAGGATGCCCTGGTAGCCGTCGTAGGCCTCGTAGGTGACGAGCTCGTTGAGCGCGTAGCTGGTGATCGTGTACTGGCCGGCGAAGGCCTGGCCGTCGACGATCTCGGAGTCCGGCGTCAGCGCGTCGGCGGCGAACACGTCCTCGTCGACGATGGGGCCGGCGGGGGACGACAGGATCTGCGGGAAGACCTGGTCGTTCGGCTCCTTGAGGTGGAAGACGACGGTGGTGTCGTCCACGGCCTCGGTGGAGTCGAGGTTGTACAGCAGCGACGACGGCCCGGCCTCGTCGGCGATCGCGACCTGGCGGTCGAAGCTGAACTTCACGTCCGAGGCCGTGAGGTCGTTGCCGTTGGCCCACTTCAGGCCCGACTTCAGCACGACCGTGTACTCGGTGGGGGCGGTGAACTCCGCGGACTCGGCGATGTCGGGCTCGACGTCGGGGCTGCCGTACGGGGTGTTCATCAGGAAGGGGTAGACCTGGTTCATCACGGCGAAGGAGCCGTTGTCGTAGGAGCCCGCCGGGTCGATCGTGGTGATCTTGTCCGTGGTGCCGATCGTCAGGGACTCGCTCGCCCCGCCGTCGCCGTCGCTCGCACCCTCGTCGGTGCTGCTCCCACTGCAGGCCGTGAGGACGAGCGCGAGCGCCGCCGTCCCGGCCGTGACCGCGGCGGTCCGCCGCATGCCTCGGGTCATCGTCATCTCTCGTGTTCCTCCTCGCCGAGGTACACGGGATCGCCGCGTACCTGATCAGTCATGGCGGCGTTTCTACCAGGCGACTGTGTCTGTCAGATCACACCAGTGTGTCACGCAGCGGTGACACTCCCGTCCCAGGTCACGTCCGCCCGGGCCGTCAGGCGCTCGCGCGCCTAGACTCGCGGACATGTCCGGAGCGAGCGGGGAGGCCGTCGGCGGCCCTCGCACACCTGCGACGGCGGTGCACGACGTCGGTTCCTTCGTCGGCGACGACTCGAACCCTCCCACCGGCGCGCTGCGCGCGCTCTTCGCGGGCGGCACGACGCGGGACGACGACGCCGGGCTCGTCCGGGTGGTCGACACCCCCGAGGTGCGGGTGCGCCACCCCTCCGACCTGCTCGGGCTCATCGGCAGCGCGCTCGGCGTGGCGCTCGTGCTGGTCCTGGCGGTCGTCGCGCACGGCACCACGGAGGGCGTCACGGCGGACGTGCGCGAGTTCAACACGCTCCTGGCGGACCTGCTCGTCATCCCGGTGGCGCTGCTGGAGGGCCTGGTCACTCTGTTCGTGCCCGTCGCGGTGCTCGCCGAGCTCGGGATGCGGCGGCTGGGCCGGCAGGTCGTGGAGTCGATCGTCGCGGCCACGCTGGGCCTCTCCCTCGGCGTCGTCGCCGTGCTGACGGTCGACTGGCTCGGGTCCGACGAGCTGGTCCGCACCCTGTCGGTGGCGCGCGACGGCGTCTGGGAGATCACCATCCCGGGCTACGTCGCCGCGATCGCCGCCCTGCTCACCACGGCGGGCCCCCGCACCCGGCGGCGCACGGTGCGATGGTCCTGGAACGTGCTGTACCTGGCGCTCGTCATCGCCCTCATCACCGGCCAGGCGTCCCTGCCCGGCGTGCTCGTCGCGCTCCTGCTCGGCCGCTTCGCCGGGCAGACGGTCCAGTACGTCTCCGGGGTGCGGTCCGAGCGGGCGTACGGCGGCGAGCTCGTCACCGCCGTGCGGCGCGCCGGGTTCCGACCCACCGCGCTGGTGCGCGTGCGTGCCGTCTCCGCCCCCGCCGAGGACCACCAGGACGACGGCCACGACGACGCCCCGCCGGACGCCGGCCTCGACACCATGCCCGACGAGACGGTCACGCACGTGGACGCGGCCGGCGTCGTCACCGGACGCACCACCCTGCGCGCCATGCTGCGCAACCGGGCCCGCGGGGGACGCGCCGCACGCGGGGACGCCGTCCCGGACGAGCTGCCCACGTCGGGCACCCTGGCCGACCCCGCCACCATCGCCCTGACACGTGCGGGCGACGCCCGCGTGTACGCGATGTTCACCGCCGACGGCGTGCGCCGCGACGTCGTCGTCCTCGACGGCGACCGGCACGTGCTGGGCATGCTCACCCGGGCCTGGCGGGCCCTGCGCCTGCGCGGGCTGGAAGGTCGCGCCCAGGTCTCCCTCAAGGCCGTCGCGGAACGCAACTCGCTGCTCGCGTACGCCGCGTCCGCGGCCGGCGTGCGCACGCCGCGGCTGCTCGGCGTCGGCGAGGCCGCCGACTCCATCGTCCTGGTCACCCAGCACGCCGAGGGCACCGTGTCCTGGGCGGACCTGCCCGAGGAGGCGCTCGCCGGGGAGCGCGGCGACGCGATCCTCGCCGCGGCCTGGTCCCAGCTCCGCCGTGCGCACTCCGCCGGGCTCACCCACCACGCCCTCGTCCCGGACGTGCTGCTCGTCGGGACCTCCGACGACGGCGAGCCCCAGGTGTGGCTCACCGGGTGGGAGCAGGGCGAGATCGCCTCGACGACCCTGGGACGCCGACTCGACCTGACGCAGATGATGGCGCTGCTGGCCCTGCGGGTCGGCGCGGAACGGGCCGTCGCGTCCGGGGTGGCGGCACTGCCCGACGACGACATCGCCGCCGTCGGACCGCTCCTGCAGTCCGTGGCCCTGCCGCCCGCCACCCGGGTCGCCGTGCGCCACGAGAAGGGCCTGCTCAACGCGCTGCGCGAGGCGCTGGTGGCTCGGCTGCCCCAGGTCGACGTCCAGCCGCAGAACATCACCCGGTTCGGCGCCCGCACGGTGGTGATGCTGGCGCTCGTCATCGTGGTCGTCACCGCGCTCGTCACCACGATGAACCTGGAGGAGATCACCGCCGCGGTCACGCAGGCCAACCCGTGGTGGGTCGTGGGGGCGTTCCTCCTGGCCGCGATCACGTGGTTCGGCGCGGCACTGACGTTCGTGGCGTTCTCACCGAAGCCGCTGCCGCTGTTCCGCGCGACCCTCACGCAGGTCGCCGGGTCCTTCGTGTCGCTGGCCGCCCCCGCCGGCATCGGACCGGCGGCGCTCAACCTGCGGATGCTCACCCGCCGCGGCGTCGAGACCCCGATGGCGGTCGCCACCGTCGCCCTCGTGCAGGTCTCCCAGTTCGTCGTCACCGTGCTGCTGCTCGTCGTGCTGTCGATCTTCACCGGCTCCGGCGGCCTCATCGAGCTGCCGTCCATCACCGTGCTGCTGACGATCGCCGGCGTCGGCGTCCTCGTCGTGGCGACTCTGCTGGTCCCGGCGATCCGCCGCTGGGTCTGGGAGAAGGCGCGGCCGACCCTGGAACAGGTGTGGCCCCGCCTGTCGCAGATGCTCGGCCAACCGGGTCGCCTGGCGCTCGGTCTGGGCGGCAACGTCATCATGTCGCTCGGTTACGTGCTCGCGTTCGACGCCGCCCTGGCGGCCTTCGGGCAGTCGCTCCGGCTCGTCGACGTCGCCGTCGTCTACCTCGTGGGCAACGCGCTCGGCGCGCTGGTGCCGACGCCCGGCGGTCTGGGCGGCGTCGAGGCGGCGCTGACCGCCGGACTCACCGCCGCCGGGGTGCCGGCGTCCATCGCCCTGTCCACCACCGTGCTGTTCCGGCTCGTGACGTACTGGGGCCGGGTGCCCTTCGGCTGGGCGGCGATGCGCTACCTGGAGCGCAAGGGCGACCTCTGACCGGGCGCCGTCCGAGCGCGAGCGCACCCGCGCGCACCGACCCGCGCACCCGCCCCGGAAAGCACCGTGGGCACGGGACGTGCGGGTCAGGACAGGTCCTGGCCCGCACGTCCCGTGCCCACGGCACGTGCGCGGGGGTCGTCAGCTGGTGACGGCCTTCTTCAGCAGCGAACCGGCGCTGACCTTCACGCCGTAGCCCGCGGGGATCTGGATCTCCTCGCCCGTGCGCGGGTTGCGGCCGGTGCGGGCCGCGCGCTCGACGCGCTCGACCGACAGCAGACCGGTGACCTTGACGGCCTCACCCTTGGCGAGGGACTCCACGAGGACGTCCTGGAACGCCTTGAGGGCCTCCTCGGCCTGCGCCTTGGTCAGACCGGCCTTGGCGGCGATGGCCGAGGCGAGCTCGGACTTGTTGAGCGACATGTGCATCCCTTCTCCGGATCACGACGTGCACGTCTGGCACGTCGTCACGTTCTCGGTCCCGCCTCTCGAACCGGCGGACCGGGAACACACTAAGGAACATCCGCGGGTTTCTGCGACCTTTCGGCGCGTCGGCGCGCCCCAGATCGCCCGTCGGACGTCAGTTCAGTCCTGCGGCCCCTCCTGGCCGGGGGCGCCCTGCGGGTCCTGGGGACGACGGCGCGCCCGCACCACCAGCGCCAGCGCGACACCGATCGCCGCCACGACCGCCGCACCGTAGACCCACGGCAGCGCACCGGAGCCGTCCGAGTCGCCGTCCGCGGACGCGTCGAGGGCCACCGCGGACGGCGACTCCGCCGGCTCCGCCGCTTCCTGGCTCGGCGCGGGACCGGCTCCAGTGCTGGCCTCCGGGCTCGCCGCGGGGCCGGCCTCCGGGCTCGACCCGGGGCTCTCGGCAGCCTCCGGCTGGTCGGCGACCGTGTAGTCGAGCTCCCCCTCGATGGGGTGGCCGTCGGACGAGACGACCCGCCAGCGCACCGCGTACTCCCCGCCGGACGTCTGCTCGCCCAGGTCGGCGACGACGTCCTTGCCGTCCACCGTCACGTCGGCGGTGACGTCGCCGTCGGGCGTCGTGACCTCCACCATCGTGCCGTCGGGCAGGATGTCGGCGCTGTACGTCAGCGTGATCGTTCCGGTCGGCTCGTCCAGCTCCGCGCCGTCCTTCGGGTCCGACGACACGAGGCTGTCGTGGGCGCTCGCCGGGAACGCCGTCATGATCGTCACGGCCGTGCCGCCGAGCACCGTCAGCAGCATCGCGAGCGCGACGATCGCCGCGACGACCCGCCGTCGCCCCTGGGGCCGCACGGGCCGCCACGAGTCGTCGGACGTCGTCGGACGAGGTCCGGGCCGGGGATCGGCGGGCACGCGGCCCGCAGGTTTCTGCGCCACGCAGGCGACCCTAGCGCCGCCCACCGACCTTCAGCGAACGCGTGGGCCGCGACGTCGGGCACACTCGGGGTGTGGACTTCCGCAACGCCTACGCCCACGGGTTCGCCCGCGTCGCCGCCTGCACCGTGCCCGTCACCGTCGCGGACCCCGCGGCGAACGCCGCCGCGATCCTCGCCGAGGCGCGCGCGTGCCACGACGACGCCGTCGCCGTCGCCGTGTTCCCCGAGCTGTCCGTCTCGGGCTACGCGCTGGACGACCTGCACCTCGCGGACACGCTGCTGGAGGCCGTGCACGACGCCCTGGAGCAGATCGTGGAGGCCAGCGCGGACCTGCGCCCGCTGCTCGTGGTGGGCGCCCCGCTGGAGGTCGACGGCCGCGTCCACAACTGCGCCGTCGTCGTCCAGGGCGGGCGGGTGCTCGGCGTCGCCCCCAAGTCCTACCTGCCGACCTACCGCGAGTTCTACGAGCAGCGCTGGTTCGCCGCCGGGGCGCGGACCGGGGGCGGCTCGGTCCGCCTGCCCTTCGCCGACGACGACGTCCCGTTCGGTCCCGACCTGCTGTTCCGGGCGCGCGACGTCGCCGGGCTCGTGGTGCACGTCGAGGTGTGCGAGGACATGTGGGTGCCCGTGCCGCCGTCCGCGGAGGCGGCTCTCGCCGGCGCGACCGTGCTGCTCAACCCGTCCGCGAGCCCCATCACCATCGCGCGCGCCGAGGACCGCCGGCTCCTGGTGCGGTCGGCCTCCGCCCGCTGCCTGGCCGCCTACGCCTACGCGGCGGCCTCGCCGGGCGAGTCGTCCACCGACCTGTCCTGGGACGGTCAGACGATGCTCTACGAGGTCGGCGACGAGCTGGCCCGCACCGAACGCTTCCCCGAGGGACCGCGGCGCGCCGTGGCCGACGTCGACCTCGACCGGCTGCGCCAGGAACGTCTGCGCCAGGGCACCTTCGACGACAACCGGCGGGCGCTCGGGGAGCGGACCGCCCGGTTCCGCACCGTCGAGTGGTCCGTCGAGCCGCCGTCGGGCGACGTCGGCCTGCGCCGCAAGGTCGACCGGTTCCCGTTCGTGCCCGACGACGCCGAGCGCCTCGCCCGTGACTGCTACGAGGCGTACAACATCCAGGTCACCGGCCTGGAGCAGCGGCTGGCCTCGATCGGGCAGCCGAAGGTCGTCATCGGCGTCTCCGGGGGGCTGGACTCCACGCACGCGCTGCTCGTCGCGGCGAACGCGATGGACCGGCTCGGGCGGCCCCGCACCGACGTCCACGCGGTGACGATGCCCGGCTTCGCGACGTCGGCGGAGACCAAGGAGCGCGCGACGCGGCTGGCCACGGCGCTCGGCGTCCGGTTCGAGGAGCTGGACATCCGCCCCGCCGCGACGCAGATGCTGCGCGACCTCGGCCACCCGTTCGGCGACGGCGAGCCCGTCTACGACGTCACCTTCGAGAACGTGCAGGCCGGTCTGCGCACCGACTACCTGTTCCGGATCGCGAACCACCGCGGCGGCATCGTGCTCGGCACCGGCGACCTGTCGGAGCTGGCGCTCGGCTGGTGCACCTACGGTGTCGGCGACCAGATGTCGCACTACGCGGTCAACACGGGGGTGCCGAAGACGCTGATCCAGCACCTGATCCGCTGGGTCGCGGACTCGGGGGACTTCCCCGACGAGGTGGGCGACGTGCTGCGCGAGGTGGTGTCGGCGGAGATCTCCCCCGAGCTGGTGCCCGTGGGATCCGGCGAGACGCCGCAGTCGACGCAGGCCGTCGTCGGGCCGTACGCCCTGCAGGACTTCACGCTCTACTGGACGCTGCGGCACGGCCTGCGACCGTCCAAGATCGCGTTCCTCGCCTGGCACGCCTGGCGGGACGCCGACGCCGGCGAGTGGCCGCCCAACTACCCGCACGACGAGCGCTCCACCTACGACCTGGCCGAGATCCGCCGCTGGCTCGTGGTGTTCGTGCGGCGGTTCTTCTCCTCGCAGTTCAAGCGGTCGGCGCTGCCGAACGGGCCGAAGGTGTCGCCCGGCGGGAGCCTCTCGCCGCGCGGGGACTGGCGGATGCCGTCCGACGCGTCGCCCGCGGCCTGGCTCGCCGAGATCGAGGCCAACGTGCCGTCCGAGCAGTGACCTGCGGCAGCCGACCCTTTGGATGTGAGACACGTCACACGCCAGGTCACGGGTTTGCCTGACGGGCGCCCGACGTAGTCGAATCGTTCCTAGGCGTTCCCTCGGAGCCGTCACCACGACCATCTCTGCTGCCCCCGCACCGTCGGGGCTTGCCCCTGCGCGCACCCCGTGCCGGAGCAGGAGTCCTCCCCCACCCCGGTGGCCTCCGCAGAGACCGAGGGCGCCGTCAGCCGAGCCGGTCACCGCGGCAGTGTCGATCATCTGGCCACCGATCATTCGCGGCAACCGGTCAACGTGGCAACCGGTCCAACGCGGCAATCGATCAGTGCGGCAGTTTCTGATCTGATCGGCAGTTCAAACTGCCGAATCGACATCAAGGTGCCGCGTAGATCCGGGCCCGCGAACCGAGGGCCGTCCGGCGGCCCGGATGGCACCGGGATCCGTCACCGGCCGGCGAGGAACCTCCCCATCAGCGGACCCGCCGTCGTCGACCCGAACTCGCCGTCCTCGACGAACACCGCCACCGCGAGGTCGTCCGCCACCGCCAGCATCCAGGCGTGCTGCGCCGAACCGTCGCCGTACTGCGCCGTGCCGGTCTTGGCACCGACGACGCCGGGGATGTCGCCCAGCTCGTCCGCGCTGCCCTCGCTGACCACGGCTCCCATGAGGTCGAGCAGGTCCGCCGCCTCGCCCGCGGTCAGGCCGTCCGCCGTCCCCGCCGACGGCGCAGGCGACCCGGACGGCCCGGACGACCCGGACGGCGCAGCACTCGCCCCGTCGTCCACAGCGCCCCCGGCACCGTCGGCGTCCGGCACACCGCCGTCGACGGACACCACGATGCGCGGCACCACCTGCTCGCCCGCCGCCACGCTCGCCGCGACGGTCGCCATCCCCAGCGGGGAGGCCAGCACCTCACCCTGCCCGATCAGCGCCTCGGCCTGCGCCGTCCCGGAGAACGACGTCGGCACCTCGCCGAGGAACGACGCCGTACCCGTGCCGGGCGGGACCGTCAGCCCGAGGTCGGCCGCCGCGTCGACGACCACCTGCGGCTCCACCTCGGAGGTCGCCCCGATGAACGCGGTGTTGCACGAGTGCGCGAACGCCGTCCGCAGCGACACGTCGCCCAGCGCGGACGTCGGATATCCCGGCACGTTGGAGTACGTGCGCCCGTCCACGGTGAGCGTGTCCGGGCACCGGACCGTGTCCTCGCCGTAGACGCCGGAGCGCAGCAGCGCGAGAGCGTCGACGATCTTGAACGTCGACCCCGGGGCGTACTGGCCGAGCGTTGCCGTCGACCACCCCTCGCTGCCCGGACCGCTCGCCGCGGCCAGCACGTCACCGGTGGACGGCTGGATCGCGACGACGGCGCTGGCCGACTCGACGTCCTCGAGCACCTCCTCGGCGAGCACCTGCAGGTCAGGGTCGAACGCCGTCGTGACGTCCGCGCCCGGCGTCGGATCGACCCGGAACAGCTCACGCGGCTCCTCGCCGGCGTCGGCGTCGACCTCGGCGGGCAGGACCGTCACCACGAGGCCGTCCGCGCCGCGCAGCGCCACGTCGTACTCGCTCTGCAGACCGGACAGCCCGACGACGTCACCCTGGACGATCGTTCCGCCGGACTCCTCGATGATCTCGGCCGTCGCCTCGCCGGACCGGCCGAGGATCGGCCGGGCGAACGACGACGTCGGCGCGAGGTCCATCGTGTCGGCGACCACGTTGACCCCGGCCAGGGTCCGCGCCTCGCCCGGGGCGAACGACACCCCGGAGTCCTCGGCACGGATGGTGATGGCCTCGACGAACGCCTTGTCGCCGGCCGACTCCACGCGGGCGGCGTACTCGTCGGGGTCGAGTCCCACCAGCAGCGCGAGGTCGCGCGCCTGCTCGTCCCACTCGTCCGCCTCGCCGAACGTCTTGTCGACGCCGATGCGCCAGACGTCCCGCTCGGTGACCAGCGGCTCGCCGTGCACGTCGAGGATCTCACCGCGGTCGGCGCTCGCCCGGTCGATCTCGAGCCGCTCCCCCGCGCCGAGCCCCGGCACCACCAGGTCGTGGTCCCAGAGCACCGCCCAGTGCCCCGGCTGCTCGGAGCCCTCCGGCGGCTCGACCCAGTCCAGCTCCGTCTCGGTGCTGTACTCCCACGTCGCGCTCGCCGTGAGCGGCCACGACCACGCGAGGGTGACCTGCGCGGTGGGGATCTCGGCCTCCTCGTCGACGACGGTCCGTGCGACGGTGACGGACGGCTCGACGCCGGACGCCTCGGCCGCCTCGCGCAGGGGTGCGGTGGTCTCGGCCAGGTGCTGCTGCGGGTCCGCCGACGTCTCCGTCTCCAGAACGATCCCGTCCAGGTCCCCGGCTGCGAGCGCGCTCGCGAGCGCCGCGGCGGCGTCCGACGCCTCGGGGCGGTCAGGTCCGGTGCATCCGCCCAGCAGGACGGCAGCGGTCAGGGCGGCCAGGGCAAGAGCTGTCCGTCGTTGCACGTGGCGAGCGTAGCGGTCCTTCTGGCACTCTGGTGGGAGTGCCCACCCTTCCGAGAGTCCCGCGCGCGGCCGGAGCCCTGCTCGCCGCGACGTTGGCGACGGCACTCGCCGGTTCTCCGGCTGCGGGTGCCCATGCCCCGGCGGAGGTCACCCCGGAGTCCGGCAGCCCGGTCACCAGCAGCCCGGTCACCAGCAGCGCGGCATCCAGCACGCCCGACCCGACCGGCACGGCAACGGAGGCGGCCGGTGCGATCGTGGGCTGGGACACCGACGAGCACCGCGTCGCCGGCACCACGTGGTCCGACGCCGTGGTCGTGTCCGCCGCCCTCGGCCGTTCCGCCGAGCTCCAGCACTGGACGGACGGCGCCTGGGTCGTCCGCCGCACCCTGCCCCTGGCGGCCACCCGCACCGACCTGCTCACCGTCGAGCTGACGTCGCAGTGGTCGCACGCCCCGACCACGCTGTGGCGGCTGCACGTGCCGGCGGCCGACGGCCTGGCGGAGATCACCAGCAAGGTCAAGCGGGTCACGACGACGTGGCGCGCGTCCACCGACCCGGCCGACCCGGCCGTCCTGGTGAACAAGTCGCACGCGGTGGAGCCCTCGGGCTGGCGGCCCGCGAAGCTGACCGTGCCCGCCATGACCGCCGCGGGCAGCCACGTCCGGCTCCAGCCGGTGGCCGCCGACGCGCTGGCCGATCTCGCCACGGCGGCGCAGGAGGCCACGGGGCACCGGCTCGTGCTCGTCTCGGGGTTCCGGTCCGCCGCGTACCAGAAGTCCCTGTTCGCGCGGTACGCCGCGCAGCACGGCACCGACGGCGCGGACCGGTTCTCGGCACGGCCCGGCCACTCCGAGCACCAGACCGGCTGGGCGGCGGACGTGACCCAGGAGGGTGTCGACTTCACGGACTTCGGGGGCACGGCGGCGTCGGACTGGGTGGCGCAGCACGCGTGGCGGTTCGGGTTCGTGGTGCGCTACCCGGCGGGCGCGGAGGCGATCACCGGGTACGACGCCGAACCGTGGCACCTGCGGTACGTCGGCGAGGACCTCGCCGCCTACCTCGACACCACCGGCCTCACCCTCGAGGAAGCGTTCGGCGAAGCGGACTGACCGCTCCCTGGGAGCCCGACACGGCCGATCCGCACCACAGCGTCAGCGCGTCAGCGCCTCAGGGCCTCAGGGCGGGCACCAGCCGGTCGAGCGCCTCGGTGAGCAGCCCCTCGGACGCCGCGAGGTTCAGTCGCAGCCACCCGCGTCCCCCCGCGCCGAAGTGCGCGCCGTCACCGAGCGCCACCTTCGCGGTGTCGAGCACGTGCCGGTGCGGATCGGCGCCGGCAGGGACCGCGTCGCGCACGTCGAGCCAGCACAGGTAGGTCCCGTCGCCCGGGTGCACCCGGACGGCGGGGGCGCGCTCACCGAGGGCCTCCTCGACGAGGGCCCGGTTGCGCACGATCCCGGCGCGCAGAGCGTCCAACCAGGCGTCCCCCTCGGCGTAGGCGGCCGCGTGCGCGAGGACGGCGAGGTGGTTCACGGCGTGGCCCGCCTCCTCGGGGATCCGGCGCAGGTCCGCGGCGGCGTCCGCACCGGCGAGGGCGGTCGCGGCGCGCAGGCCGGCGAGGTTGAACGCCTTGGACGCCGACTGGACGGCGATGGCTCGTTCGCCGCCCGCGACGGCGAGGAGCGGTGTGAAGCTCTCGGCGCCGGGACGCAGGTCGGCGAAGGTGAACGGGGCATGGATCTCGTCGGCGACGACGCGCACGCCGTACCGCTCCGCGAGGGCGAGGACGGCCTCGAGCTCCCCCGCCGTGTGGACGGTGCCGGTGGGGTTGTGCGGGCTGCAGAGCAGCAGGACGGCGCGGCGCCCCGACCCGGGTCCGCTGCCGTGCGCGGCGGCACCCGTGGCGCGGCGGAACGCGGCCTCCAGCGTGCTGAGGTCGAGCCGTCCGGCGTCGTCCAGGGGCGCCTCGACGATCTGGCGGCCCTCGTTGCGCACGTACCCGTAGAACGGCGGGTAGACGGGCGGGGTGACGACGACGGCGTCGCCGGGCGCGGTGAGCACGCGCAGAATCTCGACGATCGCCACCATGACGTCGGGCAGCGTGCGGCTCGTGCGCTCGTCGGGCGTCCAGCCCCAGCGGCGCCGGGCGAACGGCGCGAGCGCGGCGGCGTACCCGGTGCCGACGTCGTACCCGGTGTCGCCGATCTCCAGCGCGCGCGCGATCGCGTCCACGACGAACGGCGCCTGCGGCACGTCCATCTCGGCGACGAAGAGGGGCAGCACGTCCTCGGGGTAGGCGCGCCACTTCACGGACGTCCGACGACGCAGGTCGGCCACGGAGAGCTGGTCGAGCGGGCAGGGCTGATCGGTCATGCTCCCGGTCTACCAGACCGGGCGCCACCGGGCCGAGCCACCGCCGCGCGACCGAACCCACGGCGACGTCGGCCGCACCCGGCTCTATCGCACCCGGATCGCGCTCGGGCCGACCGTCCCGCCGTCGGACCGGTCGGACGTCAGCCCGCGCGGACCTCGGCCGGGCGGACCACCTCGGCCCACTGCTCCGGGCGCAGGTCCGCGCCCGCGGCGTCGTGGCCGGCCCACCGACGGGCGTCGGCGATCGCGTCCGCGAGCAGTCCGCGCAGCCTGTCGTCGACGTCGGTCACGTACGCCTCGCTGATGCCCTGCACCGCGGTGGAGACCACCGAGGGTGCGGCGTCGCGCACGAACCGCTTGGGCTTGACGTGCGTGCCCGCGCAGAACTGCCGCGCCCACGCCGCCGTCGTCGGGACGGTGGCGAGCGCCTCCACGCTCTCGGGGGCCATCGTGCCCTGTTCGCGACCGTCGAGGACGTCGAGCATCCGCTCCCCGCCGTAGATCGCGACGGCGAGGGTCTGCTGACGGTCCGACGGCGCGACGGGCAGCGCGGTGCGGGCGGCCCGCAGCGCGAGGTGCACGTCCCAGCGCGGGTCGTCGCTGTTCAGCCCGATGACCGACGGGATCATGGTCGCGAGCTTCGGGCGCGCGGCGTCCGAGGTCAGGTCGTTCACGGCACGCGCGAGCATCGCCAGCAGCGGGTGCGTGCACTGCGGATGATCGCTCCACCGCTCCCCCGCGAGGAACGACGCCAGCTCCATGAAGCAGGCGCCCTTCTTCGGGTTCCGGTGCTTTCCACGGCCCAGCATGGGCAGGGCATCGAACGTTCCAGCGGTTCGGTCCACGGTTCCACCCCCGTATCGGTCCTGGCTCCATAGTGCGCGCGGTGTGACCCAGGTCGCAACGGCTAGCGGCGACGAGCGGTGGTGCCGGGCGGTGGTGCCGGGCGGTCCCGCGGACCCGCCCGGACGCTCCGAGGGCGGCCCCGAGAGGCGCCGACGGGCGAATTATCGGCACTTTCGGGCCCGGAGTGACGGGTAATCCGCGATCTCGGGGCCATACTGGGTGCGATGCCCGAGACGCAGGTCCTGGGTTCGGCGAACCAGGGCTCCACGGTGACCAGCGCAGCCGACGAGGTGTTCGACCGCATCGTGCGGCTCGTCCACCGCAACCTCGGCGTGCCCGCGGCCGCGTTCGTCGTCGTCACGCCCGACGGCCAGTACCTGCCCGGGGCGGTGGGCCTGCCCGCCGAGGCGCAGGCCACGCGGCACTTCCAGTTCGAGCACCCGGCCACCGCGCTGGTCGTGGCGAGCCGGACGGCCCTGGTCGTGGAGGACACCGAGCTGGACGAACGCGTCGTCGACAAGAACCTCGTGCGGCAGCTGGGCGCGCGTGCCGTCGCCGGCTTCCCCGTGGAGGACGGTCGCGGCACCGTGGTGGGCGCCCTGTGGGCGGTCGACCTCGCGCCGCGCCAGTGGGACGACGAGGACCTCGCGACCCTGTCCGACCTCGCGGCCTCGTGCTCGGGCGAGCTGCGGCTGCGGGCCGAGCGCGAACGGGCCCGCCGTGCCGAGCAGGTGGCGTTCCGCGCCCACCAGCGCGCCCAGTTCCTGCTCGGGCTGTCGGAACGTTTCGCCGGGGTCACCACCATCGAGGAGGTCGAGGAGACCATCGCGGAGGTGGTCGGCACGGGCATGGGGGCGCGGTGGTGCTCCCTGGCGCTGGTCGACGCGGACCGCCGCCACCTGCGCTACGTCACCGTGGGCCACCAGGAGCCCGGGTTCCCGGACGACATGCGCAGCGCCCGCCTGGACGCACCCCGCCCGGACACCGCCGTCGTGCGCGAGCGCCAGACGCTGTTCTACCGCGACCACACCGAGATGATCGAGGCGTACCCCGCGATGGCGGGCATCGGCCTGATGTCGGCCGGGGCCCGGTCGTTCCTGCCCATCATCGTGGAGGACGACGTCATCGGCGTCGTGATCTGCGTCTGGGCGGAGACGCGCGACCACGACGCCGGCACCGCCGCGCTCGAGACCACGGTCAGCCGGTACGTCGCGATGGCGCTGGAGCGGGTCGCCCTGCTGGAGGCCCGTCGGCGCGTCGCCACCACGCTGCAGGAGTCCCTGCTCACCGACCCGCCCGCCGTCGCCCACCTCGACATCGCCACCACGTACGCCCCGGCGGCCCGCACGGACCAGGTGGGCGGCGACTGGTACGACGCGGTGGTCCGCGACGACGGGAACGTCGTGCTGATGATCGGCGACGTCACCGGGCACGACGTCAGCGCCGCCGCCCAGATGGGACAGCTGCGCTCCATGCTGCGGGCGCTCGCGTGGAGCGACGACGGCTCGCCCGCGGCGCTGCTGACGCGGCTGGACCGCGCCAACGCCGAGCTGGGCCCGCACGCCCTGGCGACCGCCGTCGTCGTGCGCCTCGACCACGACGTCGAGCCGCAGGGCGACACCGGGCCGGACGGGCAGCCGGAGCGGGGGTACACGCTCACCTGGTCCGACGCCGGGCACCCGCTGCCGCTGGTGCTGCGCCGTGACGGGACGGTGGAGACGCTCACGTCCCGGCCCGACATGCTCCTGGGGATCGACCCGGGGTTCCCGCGCACCGACCACTCGACCCGGCTGCTGCCCGGCGACACGCTCGTGCTGTACACCGACGGGCTGGTCGAGCAGCGCGGCGTCATGATCACCGACCGCACCGAGGACCTCGTCGGCGTCCTGGCGGACCTGCACGGGGAGTCGACGGCGGGGCTGCCGCGCGCCCTGGTGCGGCGTCTCGTGGGGCACGCCCAGCGGGACGACGTCGCCGTCCTGGCGGTCCGTGCGCGCGTGCCCGCGCCGTCCGGTCCGCCGTCCGACGACGGGCCGGCGCGGGCCGAGCGGAAGGTCGCCGAGACGCTCAAGGACCTGGGGCCGGCCCGACGCTGGGTGGACGACGTCCTGGAGTCGTGCGACATCGGTTCCGAGCAGCGCCGCACGGCCATGCTGCTGAGCAGCGAGATCCTCACCAACGCGCTCGAGCACGGTACCGGGCCCATCACGGTGCGCGTCGAGGTCGACGACCGTCGGCTGCGGGTCGGCGTCCGGGACGGCTGCACCCGCCCACCCGTCCTGCAGGCACCGCAGCCGCAGGACCTGTCGGGCCGCGGGGTGCAGTTCCTGGAGCGGCTGGCGTCCCGCTGGGGGGTCGAGCAGCACCTGGGCGACGACCTCGTGGGACGGCACACCTCCCTCGGGGACGGCAAGACGGTGTGGTTCGAGATCGACCGCACCGCGACGCCGCTCACGGGGACGGTTCCCGTGGTGCGGCGCTCCAGCCCGGCGACCAGCTCGATACCGCTGGTCGAGCGCGTGCTGCCGTGGACGCGCGACGAGGCGCGCCGTCGTCGGACCTGACGGGCCCTGGCGGCTGTCGGTGCCTGGTCGTAGCGTGTGATCCATGACACAGATGACCCAGGCGCCCGACGTCGGCGCTCTCCTGGAGGGTCACCGGCGCGAGCTCACCGGCTACTGCTACCGCCTGCTCGGCGGGTCCGCCGACGCCGACGACGCCGTGCAGGAGACGATGATCCGAGCGTGGCGCGCCTACGACCGGTTCGAGGGACGGTCCTCCCTGCGGTCGTGGCTCTACCGGATCGCGACCAACGTCTGCTTCGACGCGCTGGCGTCGGCCAAGCGCCGCGAGCGACCGATGGGTCTCGGCGCGGCGCAGCCCGCCGAGATCGAGAACTTCGGGCAGACCCTGGCGGAGGAACGCTGGGTGGAGCCCGTCGCCGACGAGGCCGTGCTGCCGCGCGAGGGCGACCCCGCGGACATGGCCGTGGGCCGCGAGTCGGTGCGGCTCGCGTTCGTGGCGGCCCTGCAGCACCTGCCGCCCCGCCAGCGCGCGGTGCTCGTGCTGCGCGAGGTCCTGCGCTGGTCCGCCGCGGAGACCGCGGACCTGCTGGACACCAGCGTCGCCTCGGTGAACAGCGCCCTGCAGCGGGCACGGGCCACGCTGGGGACCAAGGCGCTGGACCGTGACGCCGAGCAGTGGGGCACCGTCGACGACGCCCTGCTGCAGCGCTACCTCGACGCGTTCGAACGCTACGACATGGAGGCGCTGGTCGAGCTGCTGCACCAGGACGCCGTCCTCAACATGCCCCCGTACACCCTGTGGGTCTCGGGGCCGGCGGAGATCGCCCGCTGGATGCTGGGGCCGGGCCACGGGTGCCGGGGATCGCGCTGCCTGCGCGTGCACGCCAACGCCTCGATGGCGTTCGGGCAGTACCGGGCGTCGCCGGGCGGCGGCTGGGAGCCCTGGGGGCTGGTCGTGCTGGAGGACGACGGCGCCGGGCGCATCACCGGCATCACCACGTTCCTGGACACCGCCACGTGGTTCCCCCGCTTCGGGCTGCCGGACCACCTGCCCGCGAGGTAGCACGCGTCGGGCCCGCCGGGCCAGGATAGGACGGTGCCCGCCACCCGACCTCCCCACCGCGACGTGCGACTCGTCGCGCTGGTCGCCGCCGGAGGAGCCGTCGGGTCGTGCCTGCGCTGGGCCGTGGGACTGGCGCTTCCGCACGCCGACGGCCACTGGCCCTGGTCCACGTTCACCGTGAACGTCATCGGGGCCTTCCTGCTGGGCTGGCTGCTGGAGGCGCTGGCACGACGCGGCCCGGAGACACCGCGCCAACGCCGGGTGCGCCTCGTCGCGGGCACCGGGACGCTCGGCGGTTTCACGACGTACTCCTCGCTCGCGCTCGACGTCACCCACCTCGCCGACGGCGGCACCTGGGTGGTGGCGAGCGTCTACGCGGGCGCCACCCTCCTGCTGGGCACGGTCGCGGCCCTGCTGGGGGTCCTGCTCGGGTCGCGCACCACGCCGAGCACCACCGGGCGGCTGCTGCACGCCGCGGACACGGCGGACACCGACGACGACGCGGACGTCACCGACGTCGGCAACCGGCCGGGGGCGCGGGACGGCGCGGACGTCGTCGAACCCCGGAGCGACGGACACGGCGGGGATCGCGAGGGCCAGGGATGAGCGGGCTGCTCGGCGCGGTGCTCGTGGGCGTCGGCGGTGGGCTCGGCGCCGCCGCCCGGTTCTGGGTGGCCGACTCGATCAAGGCTCTGCGCCCCGACGGGTTCCCGTGGGGGACGTGGGTCGTCAACGCCGTCGGCTCCTTGCTCATCGGCCTCGCCACCGGATGGATCGTCCTGGCCGGGGCGGCGCACGAGTGGCAGCTGCTGCTCGTCGTCGGGTTCTGCGGCGGGCTGACGACGTTCTCCACCGCGGTCGTCGAGACGGTGACGATCCTGCGCGACGGGCGGCACCGGTACGCCGTGGTGCACGCGCTGAGCACCCTGCTGGTGTCGGTGGCCGCCGTCGTCGTCGGGCTCTGGCTGGCCGACGCCCTCCTCGGCCGGCTGTCCTGACCCGGGCCTGACCCGGTGGCCGTCACCGCCACCTGGCAGGCTGACCCCATGCGCCTGCTGCTGCTCGACACCGCGTCGCTCTACTTCCGGGCCTACTTCGGCCTGCCCGACTCGCTGCGCTCCCCCGCCGGGGAACCGGTCAACGCGGTGCGCGGACTGCTCGACATGATCGCGTTCCTCGTCACGGAGCACCGCCCCGAGCGTCTCGTGGCCTGCTGGGACGACGACTGGCGACCGGCGTTCCGCGTCGAGGCGATCGGCTCGTACAAGGAGCACCGCGTCCTGGAGCGTCGCGACGACGGACCGGACGTCGAGGAGATGCCGGACGACCTGCGCGCCCAGGTCCCCGTCATCGTCGAGCTCCTGGAGGCGCTGGGGATCTGCCGGGTGGGCGCGCCGGGGTACGAGGCCGACGACGTCATCGGCACGCTCGTCGCCCGCGAGGTCGGCGCCGGCGCACCCCGGACGGGCGGGCAGGACGAGGGCGGGCCGCTGGTCGGCATCGTCACGGGCGACCGCGACCTGTTCCAGCTCGTCGACGACGCCGCGGGTGTCGCCGTGCTCTACCCGGCGCGCGGGATCCGCGACCCGGACGTCGTCGACCAGGCGCGGCTCGTCGAGAAGTACGCGGTTCCCACGGGCACCGCCTACGCCGAGATGGCCGTCCTGCGCGGCGACCCCTCCGACGGGCTGCCGGGCGTCGCCGGCATCGGGGAGAAGACGGCGGCGAAGCTGCTCGCGACGTTCGGCACCCTGGACCGCGTGCTGGAGGCTGCCGCCGCCGGCGAGCCGGGGGTGACGCCGTCGCAGCGCAGCAAGATCGCCGCGGCCGCCGACTACCTCGCGGTCGCTCCCGGCGTCGTGCGCGTGGCCGCGGACGCCCCGGTGGGCGACGTGGACGACGCCCTGCCCCGCGCCCCGCGCGACACCGAGGCGCTGACGGCGCTCGTGGAGCGCTGGGGCGTGCGGTCCAGCGTCGACCGGGTGCTGCGCGCTCTCGCCGAACGCTGACCGCTGGGGCTCCGCGCGCGACTGTCGGGGGCTCGTGCTGGACTGGCGAGGCTCAGCACCAGGACCGAGACATCTTGTGGAGGAGCCATGCCGGCACGCGGAGTCGTCAACCACGGCGCACCGATCTGGATCGACCTGGGGACGGACGACCTCGCGGCCGCCGTCACCTTCTACACCGCCCTGTTCGGGTGGGAGCACCAGGACTTCGGGGCGGAGTTCGGCCACTACGGCCAGTTCCTGCACCAGGGGGCGCCGGTCGCCGGGGTCGGCCCGAGCCAGCCCGCCGACCAGCCCAGCGAGTGGTGCGTGTACCTCGCCACCTCGGACGTCGAGGCCGCGGCCACCGCGGTGACGACCCACGGCGGGACGGTCCTCGTGCCGCCTGACGGCGTCCCCGGCCAGGGCCGCTTCCTCATGGCGGCGGACCCGGCGGGCACGACGCTGGGGTTCTGGCAGCCGGACGGTCACGACGGGTTCGCCCGCGTCATGGAACCGGGCGCACCCTGCTGGTTCGAGATCTGGACGGCCGACTACGACGCGACGCTCAGCTTCGCCCGCGACGCCCTCGGCTGGGACACCCACGACATGCCGGGCGACGACATGCGCTACGCCACCAACGGCCCTGAGCAGGACGCCACCGCCGGTGTGTTCGACGCCGCCGCCGAGGTCGGGCCCGGCGGGTCCGCCTGGCTCGTCTACCTCGGCACCGACGACGTCGACGCGGCCGCCGCTCGTGTCCGCGAGCTCGGGGGGACCGTCCACGACGAGCCGGTGAACACCCCGTTCGGCCGTCAGGTGACGGTGAGCGACCCGACCGGCGGCCGGTTCCGCCTCATCGCCACCTGAGGCCGACGCGAGGGCAGGTCAGCCGGTGTTCTGCAGGCCGGCGGACACGCCGTTCACGGTGAGCAGCAGCAGGTGCTGCCAGCGGTCCTTGTACCCGCCGTCGACCCACTCGCCGTCGTCCACCGTCAGGCCCTCGCTGGACCCCTGGGTGCGCAGCGCACGCAGCGCACGCACCTGGAGCAGGGAGAGCGCGTCGACGTAGGGCGAGCGGAGCTGCACGGCCCGGCCGAGCACGCGCCGCCCGGCCAGCGGCCAGTCGTTGCCCGTGATCTTCAGGACCCACTCGCGGGTCAGACGCAGCTCGGTGAGCACCATCGCGGCCAGGTCGTCACGGTCGCCGAGCGCCAGGTACTGCTGGGCGATGCGCTCGTCCGTCTTGGCCAGCGACATCTCGATGTTGTCCAGCAGCGTGCCGAACAGCGGCCACTCGAGGTAGGCGGCCTTGAGCTCGTCGAGGCTGCCCTCCCCCTGCGCGAACGACTGCAGCGCCGTGCCCAGGCCGTACCAGCCGGCCAGGTTGATGCGCGCCTGCGACCAGGAGAACACCCAGGGGATCGCCCGCAGGTCGTCCAGGGAGTTGACCGACAGCCCGCGCTTGGCCGGCCGGGAACCGATCGGCAGCAGACCGACCTCCTCCAGCGGCGTCACCTGGGCGAACCACTGCGGGAAGCCCTCGGACTTCACCAGCTCGTGGAACCGGGCCCTGCTGGAGGCGTCCAGCGCGGTCGCGACACCGGCGAAACGCTCCGCCGTCGAGGCGTTGCGCTCCTCCGTCGACGGCGCGGACGCGAGCAGCGTGGCCGCGGCGACCTGCTCGATGTGCCGGGCCGCGATCGTCGGGTCGCCGTAGCGGGCCAGGATGACCTCGCCCTGCTCGGTGAGCTTGAAGCGGCCGTCCACCGAGTGCGGCGGCTGAGCCAGCACCGCGCGGTTCGCGGGGCCGCCGCCACGGCCGAGTGCACCGCCGCGACCGTGGAACTGCGTCAGCGTGATGTGGTGGCGCTCGGCCCACTGCGCGATCCGGGACTGCGCCGAGTGCAGTGCCAGGGTCGCGGCCACCGGACCGACGTCCTTGGAGGAGTCGGAGTAGCCGAGCATGACCTCGACCCGACGACCGTTGGCGTCGAGGCGACGCTGCACCTGCGGCATCTCGAGCATCGCCTCGAGGATGTCGACCGAGTTCTCCAGGTCCGCGAAGGTCTCGAACAGGGGGATCGCGTCGATGACGGGGGCGTCGTCCGACCCGTCGAACGCGGCCTCGGCGAGCTGGTAGACCGCCGCCATGTGCTCCGGCGCCTGCGTGAACGACACGATGTAGCGGCGCGCGGCGCGCACGCCGAACCGCTTCTGGACCGCGCCCAGGGCACGGAACGTGTCCAGCACCTCCTGGGTGCGCTCGGACAGTTCGCCGTGCACGCCCTTCTCGGAGATCTCCGCCAGGGCGGCCGCGTGGACCTGCGAGTGCTGACGGACCTCGATCTCGGCCAGGTGGAACCCGAAGGTCTGCACCTGCCACACGAGGCGCTGCAGGTCGCCGTAGGCCGACCGGTTCGCCCCGGCCTCGACCAGCGAGTCCTGCACGACCCGCAGGTCCGCCTCCAGCTCCTCGGGCTCGGCGTACGCCAGGTCGGCGTCGCGGGTGCGGGTGGCCGAGATCCGCCCGGCGATCGCCAGCACGGCGGCGCGGTGCGGCTCGTTCGGCGACTCGGCCTCCGCCCTGGTGGTGAGCTGGTCGGACAGCTGGCGCATCCGCTGCCACAGGGCCTTGAGCTCGGCGGACGCCGGGGTGATCGCCTCGGCGAGGGTGAGCTTGCGGCCCGTCTCCCGCGCCGCGTTCTCCAGGGCGGTCAGCGCGTGCTCGGCGGCCAGGGTCGCGGCCTGCCGGGTCACCTCCGCCGTGACGTTCGGGTTGCCGTCCCGGTCGCCACCGATCCAGGAACCGAGGAACACGAACGGCTTGGCCAGCGGCGTCGTCCTGCCCGCCTCCCCGTCGAGGAGCCAGTCGTCCAGCCGGCGGTAGACCTCCGGGAAGGTGTCGAACAGCGTGGCGTCGAACACGCCCATCGCCGTCTTGACCTCGTCCAGCACGGTCGGCTTCGAGGCGCGGATGGGCGAGGTGCGCCACATCGTGTCGATCTCGGCGAGCATGCGGCGCTCGTTCTCCGTGCGCGACGTGCCACCGAGACGGACCACGTCGCGCTCCGCGAGCAGGCCGGAGATGCGGCGCACGGCACCGGAGACGGCACGACGGCGTGCCTCGGTGGGGTGCGCGGTCAGGACCGGGCGGAACTCCAGCCCGTCCAGACGACGCAGCGCCTCCTCGCGGCCGACCTCCTCGGCGAGCTGCGTGAACGCCGCGGGGAGGGACTCCTCGATCGCGGCGCCCGCCTCCGCCTCCCGGGCGCGCAGCACGCGCACCCGGTGGTACTCCTCGGCGAGGTTCGCCAGGTGGAAGTAGCAGGTGAAGGCACGTGCCACCTGCTCGGCACGTTCGAGACTGAAACCGGCCACGAGGTCCGCGGCCTCCGCGAGGACCGCACCGCCGTCGTCGACCCCGTACGCGCGGATCGTCAGCTCGCGCAGGCGCTCGACGTCGTCGAGCAGGTCCTGTCCGCCGGCCTCGCGCAGGACCGTGCCGAGCAGCCCGCCGAGGAGGCGGATGTCGTCACGGAGCGGGTCGGGCATCTCGTGCCGGGCGACCACACGCTCGATCGCGCCCGTGCTCGGGCTCTGCTGTCCGTAAGTGTCGCTCACGCCCAAGAGACTATGCCGAACGTCCGAGGAGACATAGTTCGCGTCCGCTGTGCGGTCGCTCGGCCGGGCGGGCGCCACGGCCGGGCGCGCGCCGTCCGGGTCGGCTCAGCCCTCCACCGGGGGGTACGCGCCCTGCCACACCGTGGCGAACGGGGTCCGTGCCGTGACGCGCGCCTCGATGCCGGCCGTCACCATGTCCTTGGCGACCCGGGCCGCGTCGGGGACGTCGGCTCCCTTGGCGAGCTCGGCGGTGATCGCCGCGGCGAACGTGCAACCCGAACCCGACACCCGCTCCTCGCCGATCTTCGGCGAGGAGAGCACGGTGACCTCCTCGCCGTCGAACACGACGTCCACGGCGTCCGGCCCGGGGAGCTCCGCCCCGCCCTTGGCGACGACGTAGCGCCGGCCGGCGCTCGTGTCGAGCTGGGCGTGGATCCGGCGGGCCGCCTCCGTGAGGTCGGCGATGCTCAGGACGTGCTCCATGCCGGCCAGCGTGCGCGCCTCGAAGAGGTTGGGCGTCACCACGGTGGCGAGCGGCAGCACCTTCTCGCGCAGCGCGGTGTCGGTGTCGAGGGCCGCCCCCGGCTCCTGTCCCTTGCAGATCAGCACCGGGTCGAGCACCAGGTGGCGCCACGTGCGCGCGCCGAGGGACGCCGCGACCACGTCCACGGTGGCGGGGGTGCCGAGCATGCCCACCTTGACGACGTCGAGATCGTGCGTGGCCGTGGCCGCCTCGATCTGGTCCGCGATGACCTGCGGCTCCACCGGGACGAACCGGTGGGCCCAGTCGTTCGCGGGGTCGAACGAGACGATGCAGGTCAGTGCGCCGACGCCGTACGCGCCGAGCTGCTGGAACGTCTTGAGATCGGCCTGGATACCAGCGCCACCGGTGGCCTCGGAACCGGCGACGACGAACGCGAGCGGAGGGGTGCTGGGCATGCTCCCAGGGTACGCGCGCCGCTCGTGGTGCGCGGGTGCGCGGGGTGCTGGGGTGCTGGGGTGCTGGGTGCTGGGGTGCGGGGTGCGGGGTGCGGCGGGCGAGGGCCCGCACCGTTGGCGCGAGAGCAGCAGGACCGGTCATCGACGGCGGCTCGTCGAGGTTCTTCGGTGCGATGTGACACGCGCGGGGCCCCCGGGTCGGTGGCGAGGCCTAGGCTGACGGGCATGAGCGAGCAGAACGGTGCCCAGCGGATCGGTGCCCACGTGTCCCTGGACGACGCCGTCGCGGACGCCGGGCGGCTCGGGGCCGACGTCGTCCAGGTGTTCGTCTCCGATCCCCAGTCCTGGAAGGTGCCGCCGCTGGAGTACCCGGGTGGCGCCGAGGGGTTCCGGTCCGCGGTGACGGACGCCGGGATCGACGTCTACGTGCACGCGCCGTACGTCATCAACGTGGCCTCGCCGAACAACCGCATCCGCATCCCCAGCCGCAAGCTGCTCCAGCAGGTCATGACGCGGGCGGGCGAGCTCGGGGCGAAGGGGGTGGTCGTCCACGGCGGGCACGTCACCGCGAAGGACGACCCGGCGACCGGGTTCGACAACTGGCGCAAGGCGATCGACTCGCTGGAGACCGACGTGCCGGTGCTGGTGGAGAACACCGCGGGCGGCGACTTCTCGATGGCGCGGCGCCTGGAACGCATCGAGCAGCTCTGGGCTGCGATCCAGCAGGCCGACGGCGGGTCGGAGGTCGGCTTCACGCTCGACACCTGCCACGCCTGGGCGGGTGGTCTGGATCTCGCCTCCGCCGTCGCGGACGTCCGTGCGATCACCGGACGCATCGACCTCGTCCACGCCAACGACTCGCGCGACGCCGCCGGCTCGGGGGCGGACCGCCACACCAACTTCGGCGTCGGACAGATCCCCGAGGACCTGCTGGTCGGTGTGGTGCGCGAGGCGGGTGCACCCGTGATCTGCGAGACCAAGGGCGACGTCGGCACCGACATCGCGTGGCTGCGCGAACGACTCTGAGGCCCCGGCCTCGGAAAGAGGCTGCCCTGTGGAAAACCTCCACGACCGGGTCGAGACCCGTCACGCTGTGACGATGCTGCACGACGAAGAGCCCAAGCCCGCCATCGAGCTCATGGTCGACCTCGACGACGCGGAAGGTGGATCCTGCAGCGACAGCGACGCGCTCGCCCGTCAGCGGCGGTTCCGCACCCCTCGGCTCCGCCAGGACGGCCTGGCGGTCGTGGCCGCCGGGGCGGTGCGCCTGGAGAGCGCGCGACGCGGTCTGTCGCAGAAGGACCTCGCCCTCGAGCTGGGCCTCTCCCGCACCGCCGTCTCGGCGCGGTTCCGGGGGCACGCGCCGTGGACGCTCGACGAGATCGGGCGCCTCGCCCAGCTCTTCGACTGCCGGGTCGTCGAGCTCGTCAGCGAGGCACCCGACATCCGCGGCCGCACCGTCTGGTGACCGGCTCGCCGAAGACGCCGACGCCGACGCGTGACGAACCACCCGGCAGTCCGAGGTCATGATGCTTGTCTTGTGCGGGTGTCAGCACCGCCGAACTCGGGACGCACGAGGCGTCGCGAATCACGCTCAGCAGGAGTTTCGCGCCCACCGGGATTGCGTCCCCTCGTGAGGTCGGGAATCCCGCGATGCTGACACCCCTGAAAAACACCCACGCCGTCCGAGGCCAGCGGTCGAGTCGCCGGACGGTCGGGACCGCACCGAGGCGCCCCGAGGACCACCACCGCCCGGGACTACCCCGCGCCCAGCCCCGACTCGTGGACCATGATCGCCGCCTGCACCCGGTTGGCGACGCCGAGCTTGTCGAGGATCCGTGACAGGTGCGTCTTGACGGTGGGGACGCTCATGAAGAGCTCGGCGGCGATCTCCGCGTTGGACGACCCGCGCGCCAGCACGACGGCGACCTCCCGCTCCCGGTCCGTCAACGACGCCACGCGTTGCGCGGCGGAACCCGGACGGACCACGGGATCCGGCACCTCCGCCGACACCCGCGCCATGAGCTGTGCCATCACCGACGGCGACAGCGTGGGTTCGCCGGCCGCAGCGGCGAGCACCGCCGCGACGAGCCGTTCGGGCGGGGTGTCCTTGAGCAGGAAGCCCGCCGCCCCGGCACGCAGCGCCTGGAGCACCAGGTCGTCCGTGTCGAAGGTGGTCAGCACGAGGACGCGGGGCGCGTCGGGCAGGGCCATGAGGAGGCGCGTCGCCTCCAGCCCGTCCACCCGCGGCATCCGGATGTCCATGAGGACGACGTCCGGACGCTCCCGTCCCACCACCTCGACGGCCTCCGCGCCGTCGGCGGCGTCGGCGACCACCCGCACCTCGGACGCGCCGCCCAGGATGAGCCGCAGCCCGGCCCGCACCAGCGCGTCGTCGTCGACGAGGACCACGCTCACCACGTTCATGACGCCCACGGTAGCCATGCCTGCACCACGAACCTGCCGTCGCCGTCGCGCACCGACAGCGTGCCGCCGGCCAGCTCGGCCCGCTCCATCAGTCCCAGCAGCCCCAGCCCGGAGGACGGCGGGCCCACCGCCCCGTCGCGCCCCTCCACCCCGTCCCGCCCGGCCGGACCGCGCGCCGGCGTCGGGTTGCTGACCGTGACCCACAGGCCCTGGCCGGGCGCGCCCCGCAGCACGATCGAGGCGGTCGAGGCGGGCGCGTGCTTGCGCACGTTGGTCAGCGCCTCCTGCACGATGCGGAACGCGCTGCGCGACATCGCCCGCGGAAGGAGACCGGGCTGGGCGACGCGATCGGTGACCCGCACGGCCGTCCCGGCGGCGGTCGTGGCCGCCACCAGGTCGTCCAGGTCACCGAGGGTGGGCTGCGGCCGCTCCGGCGCACCGGCCCTCGCTCCCTCGTCCGGGGCAGGACCGTCGAGACCACGCAGCACCCCGAGGACCTCCCGCAGCTCGCCGAGCGCCTCGTGCGCGCTGTCCCGCACCAGGGCCGCCGACGCCGCGACCTGCTCGGGCGGCAGATCGGTCCGGTAGGCCAACGCCCCCGCGTGCATCGCGACCAAGGACATGCGGTGCGCCAGCACGTCGTGCATCTCGCGGGCGATGCGGGCCCGCTCGTTCGACCGTGCCTGGGCGACACGGCTCGCCTGCTCACGCTCCGCCGTCGCGATCCGCTCGTACAGGGAGGCGACGTGCTCGCGACGCAGACCGACGTACGCGCCGATCCACACCAGCAGCGCGAACATGCCGACCCCCGCGCCGACCGCGAGCTGCCACGTCGTCTCCACGGTCGAGGGGTACAGCACCTCGTACGTCACCAGCGCGACCGTGAACACCGCACCGACGGCGACGATGCGCCACCACCTGCGGTGGGTCGCCACCGAGACCACGGCCAGCACCACCGGCCCGACGGCGAACGTCGACACCGCACCCGCCGCGCACACGACCAGGGCGACCACGGTCGGCCAGCGGTGCCGGACGGCGATCGCCCCGAAGCACAGCAGACCCACCAGGAGGTCCACCGTGAGCTCGACGTCCGAGACGTCGAGCCGTCCGGCGTCGACCTCCGCGATCGTGAACCCGAAGATCAGCACGCTGATGAACAGCGCCGTCCCGAGCCGCCACGTCTCCGACCAGACGACGGCCACCCTGGATCGGTCAGCCGGCCGGGAGGACTCAGCAGGCGCAGCGGTCACCCACCGAGCGTAGGGCGCGTCCGCGAGCCACGGGTATCCACCGTGCGGCTCGAGCGCACCTCGCGGCCTCCGCCGAAAGGATGACCAGGTACATCCTCACGGCCGACCGGAACCCACCTTCCGGGCGATGCGCCCGCACCACCCCGACGGCCAGGGTGGAGCCATGATCACCGTGGAGCACCTGACCAAGAGATACGGACCGGTCGTCGCCGTGGACGATGTCTCGTTCACCGCCGAACCAGGGCTCGTCACCGGCTTCCTCGGCCCCAACGGCGCCGGGAAGTCGACCACGCTGCGCATGCTGTGCGGCCTGACGCCCCCCACCTCCGGATCGGTGCGCGTCCTGGGTCTGCCGTACGCGGCGCTCAGCAACCCCGGTCGGCGCGTGGGCGTCCTCCTCGACGCCTCCGCCCAGCACGCCGGACGCACCGGCCGCGAGGTGCTGGCGCTCGCTGCCCTGCTGACGGGCGTCGGCCGCTCCCGCGTCGACGAGGTGCTCGACGTCGTCGGGCTCACCACCGCGGAGTCCGCGCGCCGGGTCGGCACCTACTCGCTCGGCATGCGCCAACGCCTCGGCCTGGCCGGAGCGCTCCTCGGCGAGCCGGAGGTCCTCGTCCTGGACGAGCCCGCCAACGGCCTCGACCCCGCCGGCATCCGGTGGATGCGCGACCTGCTGGCGGCCTTCGCCGACGACGGCGGCACCGTGCTGCTCTCGTCGCACCAGCTCGCCGAGATCGAGGTGATCGCGGACCGGATCGTCGTCATCGGCCGCGGACGCATCGTCGCCGACGGCACCAAGGACGAGCTGCTGCGCGGAGACGGCACGTTCGTGAGGTCCACGGACGACGCCGCGCTGACCGCGGCGCTGCAGGCGGCCGGCATCGAGGCCCAGACCCGCGTCGGCGGTGGCGTCGTCGCGACGGCAGACGCCGAGCTCGTGGCCCGTACCGCCTCGGCCGCCGGCGTCGTCGTCGTCGAGCTGCGCGAGGCCTCGTCCCGTGGGCTCGAGGAGCTCTTCCTCGAGCTCACCGCCGAGCACGCCCGTGAGGAGGTGACGGCATGACCACCGTCGACCCCGCCCTGTCCCGCCCGGCCACGCTGACGAGCCGCAGCGACGTGAAGGCCGTGCCGTTCTCCCGCCTGGTCCTGGTCGAGTGGCGCAAGCAGCTCGACACCCGCGCCGGGCGCTGGCTGCTCATCGTCATCGCGATCGTCACCGCGGGCGTCATGCTGCTCATGGGGGCGGTCGGTTCGGGCGACGTGTCGTTCGAGGCGTTCCTCATCGGCACGACGACCCCGCTGGGGATGCTCCTGCCCATCGTGGCCATCCTCGCCGCGACGTCCGAATGGTCGCAGCGCACCGCTCTGACGACCTTCACGCTCGAGCCGCGACGGCTTCGCGTGATCGGCGCGAAGACCCTGTCCGCCGTGGGTTCCGGCGTCGGCTTCTACCTGGTCGCCGTCGGCCTCGCCGCCCTCGCCCACCTGTGGGTCGTGTCCTTCCGGGGGGCGGACGCCGACTGGGACGTCACCCGGTTGACGTACGGCACGCTGCTCATGGTGGTGCTGTGGATGATCGGCGGCATCGCCTTCGGCCTCGCCTTCCTCAGCACCCCGATGGCGATCGTCACCTATCTGGTGCTGCCGGTGGTGGTCAGCACGGTCGCCCTCTTCGTCACGGCGTGGGCGGACGTGTGGCCGTGGATCGACCTCAGCACAGCGGCCGCTCCGTTGGCCGTCGATCCGGACCTGGCCGTCGAGATGGGCATGTCGAGCGGCGGGGAGATGTGGGCGCAGATCGCCACCGCCACCCTCATCTGGGTCGGCCTGCCGATGGCGATCGGTGTCTGGCGGGTGCTGCGCGGCGAGATCAAGACGGCCTGACCTCCGTCCCGCACCGAGCGGGCCCGCTGGTCGACCCTCGAGCCGAGGGGCACCCGGGCCCGCTCGACGCCCCAGGGGCGAGGGCGGTTCGAGCCCGCCGACTGCGACGCGAGCGGGTCGGCACCGTGCACTCGGGCGCGAGCGACAGGTCGGGCTCAGAGGATCTCGCCACGCATCTCGACGGCGATCTGCTCGGCGTCGAGCTGATCGAGCATGCGGGACAGGAGCGCCGAGTCGAAGGTGCCGTCCGCGCGGGCACGCAGCAGGGCTTCCCGCTGGGTCTCGATGATCCGCACCCGCAGCTCGACGAGCTGGGTCGACAGGTCCGTGGACCGAGCGGCGGCCTCGTCCTGCTCCGACTCCTGCTTGACGATGGCGCGCCGGGCACGCTCGAGCACCGGCGGCGCGTACGGGGAACCGTCAGGACGTCGCGGCCCGACGCCCGACAGCAGGTCGGCGGCGGCGTCGTGCACGACGGCGCGCAGACCGGCCGCATGATCCTCGGCGTTCGGCGACGCCACACCCGCGAGGCCGAGCCGGCGCACCACCCAGGGAAGCGTCCCGCCCTGGACGAGGAGCGTCCCGGCCGCGACGCCGAACGCGACCAGCACCAGCAAGGACCGCTGCGGGAAGTCCGCGGGCAGCGTCTGCGCCGCAGCGAGCGTCACCACGCCCCGCATCCCCGCCCACACCAGCACCACGCCCTCGCGAGGGCCGAGCGGTGCGGCGGCCAGGTAGTCGATGTCCGCCACACGTCGCGTGAGCCGGCGGCGGAACTGGTCGATCCGGTCCACCAGGCGCGCCCGACGGCGGGCCTCGCTCAGGGCGTCCATCATCTCCGACGAGTTCAGCGGCCGGTCCGGGTCGTGGGCGGCGAGCTTCGTGTCGATCCGGTCCTGCATGGACACGTACGCCTCGCGTCGCGCTGCACCGCGCCGCCTGCGGCGGGCGAGCAGGCGCAGCAGCGGCAGGATGAACGCCGCGCGGATCACGACCACCCCGACGGCCGCCACCACCGCCACACCGAACGCCAGCCTCAGGGAGCCGTGCACCTCCCGGACGTCCGTGACCAGCGCGAAGAACTCCAGCCCCATCACGAGGAACAACGCCCCCTCGAGCAGCCCTTCGACGGCGCGCCAGTTGGTCCTCTCCGCCGTGCGGACCTGAGGTGTCAGGAAGCGCGCGGACAGGGTCCCGGTCACCAGACCCGCCGTCACGGCTGCGACGATGCCGGACCCCTCCAACGCCTCGGCCGGCAGGTACGCCGCGAACGGCACCAGGAACGACACGCCGGTCGAGAGCGCCGGGGTGGGCAACCGCCGTCGGACCCGGAGCCCGACGAGACCCACCACCACCCCGCTGACGACCGCGACGGCGACCGCCCACACGAAGTCGCCGACGACGGACCAGAACGACACGCTCGCGGCCGTCGCCGCGACGGCCGACCGCAGCAGGACCAGGGAGGTCGCGTCGTTCAGCAGGCCCTCGCCGTCGAGCACCGTGACGACCCGTGCCGGCGCTCCGAGGCGCTTGATGATCGACGTCGCCACCGCGTCCGTGGGGCTGACGATCGCGCCCAACGCGATGCCTGCCGCCAGGTCGAGGCCGGGGATGATCCATGCGAACACGAACCCGAGGCCGACGGCGGACACCACGACGAGCAGCACGCTCAGCCCGGAGATCGCACCGAGGTCTCGCCGGAAGTCCATCGAGGGAAAGGACGCCGCCGCCGCGTAGAGCAGCGCGGGCAGCACCCCGGCGAGGACGATCTCGGGCTCCACCTCCAGCGCCGGGACGGCGGGCACGAAGCTCACCACGACACCGATCAGCACCAGGACCAGCGGCGCGCCGACCCCTGCGCGCGGCGCGAGCGCGGACACGGCGATGATCACGGCGACGGAGGCGACCGCCACCAGCATGACGTCCATGCACCTCACGGTAGGCGCGCCCCGTCGCCCCCGCCCGCAGCGCGTCCGGCCGGGCGCTGCCTCGCGGGGCGGGCGCCACCTCGCGCCGCGGGGCTACCTCGCGGGGGTGAGGGTGAGGTCGGCGGGTGAGTCGACCGGGGTCCAGCCGTGCGGCACGGTGCCGACGCGCAGCGGGCCGACGGCGCGACGCGCGGCGGGCAGCACGTCGGCCGCGACGAGGGGGCCGAGGTCGAGGTCGGTCAGGGACTCGACGTCGGCGACCGGCACCTGGAACGTCCGGTACGGGCCGAGCGGCGGGACGTCGCCGACCGCGAGCGCTCGCGCCGACGCGGCGCGCAGGTCGGCGGCGTCGAGCTGGGGGCTCTGGTCGAGCAGGAACGCGGCCGACCGGAGCACCGTGCCGCCGTCGGCCCAGGCCACGACCTTCCAGAACTGCCGGGGCAGGGCGATGCCGCGGTACGCGGGGTCGGCGGGGTCGAAGACGCAGCCGGTGTGCACGACGAGGCGGTGGTCGTTCGCGTCGGCGTAGGCGAGGACGTGGTCCTCGAGCCCGTTCCACAGCTCCTTCGACTGGTTGAACGTGTCCACCTGGGGGGCGGCGTTGGTGTAGACGAACGTGGCCTCGCCGGCGACCCGGGCCTCGGCCTCGGTGCCCCACATCGGGTCGAGGCGCCGCACGAGGTGGCCGCGGTCGAGGGGGTTGTCGCGGTAGAGCTCGTTGCCGGCCTGCTCCTGCGGGGGCGCCTGGGCGTCGAGCCGCCAGCTGCCGGTGCGCCGCAGGGGGTGCAGGTGGGCGCCGTCGACGAGGCAGGCGGCGACGGCCGCGAGGCGGCGGTGCGGGTCCAGCAGGATGCTGAAGTGCGGGTGGTCGAGCTGTCGCAGCGGGCGCGGCGGGGCGCCGTCGTCGGGTGCGACGGGGGTGGGGAGCGGGACGTTCAGGGCGTCGTCGGGGCCGAGGAAGCGGGCGTCGTAGCCGGTCACGAGGACATTCTGTCGAACTGTTGTCAACGATATATCGTTGATGTATCTTCGATACGTCGGATGGAGCGACCTGCTCTCCGACCACCGCCCACAACGATCTCAGGAGAGACACCATGCGTACCCCCCACCACTCCTTCACCCGCCCCGAGGGGCCCAGCGACGACTTCACCGACAGCTTCACCGACGACCCCCGCCGCCCGGGTGACCACCCCCGCGGCGGCCGCGGACGCCGCGGAGGCTTCGGCCCCGAAGGTCTCGGTCCCGGCGGCTTCGGCCCGGGCGGCTTCGGCCCCGGCGGTCGCGGCCCCGGACATCGCGGCTCGCGGCGCGGGCGCGGCCAGATGCGCGCCGCCGTCCTGCTCCTCCTCGACGAGGGGCCGCGCCACGGCTACCAGATCATCACCGACATCACCGAACGCTCCGACGGCACGTGGCAGCCCAGCCCCGGCGCGGTCTACCCCGCCATCGCCCAGCTCCAGGACGAAGGTCTGGTGTCCGTGGCGGACGACGGCGGTCGCCGCCTCGCGTCGCTCACCGACGCCGGCCGCACCTACCTCGAGTCGCACCGCGACGAGCTCGGCACCCCGTGGGAACAGACCGACGACCCGCGACGCGGCGGCCACCGCGAGCTGCGCACCGCGCTGCACGCGCTGCACGGCGCCGTCGAGCAGGTCGGTCGCACCGGCACCCCGGAACAGACGGCCAAGGCCGTCGAGATCCTCACCACCGCTCGGCGCGAGGTCTACCTCCTCCTCGCCGAGTGACCACCGGCCCTCGCCTCAGGTGGCGCCGAGGGCCGCCAGGCCCTTCGGCCACCACCGCAGCAGGTGCCCGTCCACGGCGACCTCGACACCCCACCCGTCCTCGACCTGCTGCGAGGACCACAGGTCCTCCCCGGTCGTCACGTCCACCGCACGCCACAGGGAGATCACGCTCGCGTCCGTGTACACGGGCACCACGAGAGCCACCACGGCACCGTCGGTGAACACCGACCGGACGCCCCCGTGGCGGGCCTCACCGGTCGTCGCCGCCACCTCGTCCACGACGTCCGGCCGCACCCAGAGCACCGTGCCGTCCGCCAGGTCCAGCCCGACGAGACGGTCCCGGACGTCCATCACCACCGCCGTGCGCGCCGTGCGGGCCAGCACCTCCACGGCCTGCACGTCGCTGGACCACACCTCCTCGCCCGTGCCGTCGACGGCGACCGTCCCGTCCGCTCGCGCGACCAGCCAGCGGTCCCCCGCCACCCCGTCGGCCGCTCCGTCCGTCGCCCACGGGTCCAGCAGCCGGCCCTCGACCGAGAACCGGAGCACCCCGTCGGCGTCCAGGACGTCCTGGTCCCACGCCGCGCGACCCCACCCGCCCGCGGACACCGCGAAGCCCCCGTCGGCCAGGGGCCGCACCCGGCGCACGACCTCGTCGGCGGAGCTCTGCAGACCCGACAGGTCCAGCGGGCTGCCCGTCGGGGTCAGGTACGCGAGGATCCCGCACCCCGACACCCCCACGAGCCGCTCGCCGACCACGTGGTCGATCGTGCCCGCCCGGTCGAGCTCGGCGTTGCGGCCGCCCGCCGACCAGCGCACGCACTGGTCGGTGTCGAGGACCTCGCCGAACGGCACCACGGACGTCCACCGCTCGTCCCCGGTGAGGGCGTCCACGAGCGTGACCTCCAGGTCGTAGCCGTCGTCGATCTCGCCCGTGACCCGCAGGTCCGTGAGCGGGTCCCCCTGGAGGCTGACGTCCACGTCGTCGGGCTCGCCCACCCAGGTCGCCGTGAGGACGGAGGATCCCGGTCCCGGCACCGCCAGGTCGTACCCGTCGCCGATCGCACGCCGCGCCAGCACCGTGCCGTCCGGCTCCACGACCGTCACCGTCTGCTCGCCCGCCCCCGACTCCCCGACGCACACCACCTGCTCCGACGGGTTCAGCTCGACGCGCTCCGACCAGAACTCCATCCCCGGCCCGCACGTGCCCGACGGGTCCATCAGGTCGACGGTCCACCGCCGCTCGCCGGTCGCCAGGTCGAGGCCGATCAGGTGGTCGAGACGTTGGACGGCGGCCACGTCACCGGCGACGGCGACCAGCCCCCGGGAGACGTCGGCGCTCTCCTCGAGGTCCTCCACCCGCCAGATCTCCTGCGGGGGGACCGACAGGTCGAGCACGCCACCCGCAGCGGCCCGCAGCTCGGCGACGTGGTCGCGGTCGGAGACCTCGCGCACGACGCCGTACGTGCCCACCAGCGCGACGCCCACCACCAGCACGGTCAGCCGGGTCCGCCGCGACGTGCGTCGCCAGGCGGTCTGCCACCGGCCGGGTCCCCGCGGCGGCGCACCACCGCCGGCGCCGTCCCCGCCGCCACCGTCACCGTCGGGCACGGCGTCGGGTCCGGCCTCCCCCTCGTCGGGTACCAGGTCGAACGTGTACGCCCCCTCGGGACCGCGTCGCCGCCCCATCCTGCGACCGTAGCGCGGCTCCGGCCCGCACACCGGGCGACCGGTTCCTGCCGTCGCAGCGGACCCGGGACCCTACGGGGTGGCGTAGCCCCGCACCGTCGAGTCGGTGGTCGGCGCACCGGTCCGGGCGTCGTACGTCTCGCCGTCGCCGGTCTCGGCGATCACGACGTGGCCGTCGACGGCCATCACCTGGGCCAGGGGGTCCGTGAGCTCCATCGACCAGCGCGTGGCGCCGTCCCCCAGGTCGAGCGCGAAGAGCTCGGCTCCGCTCTCCACGCCGGACGTCACCAGGAGCCCGACCCGTCCGTCGGTCAGGCCGGACACGAGATGGCCGCCGCTGCCCGGCCCGAGCCGTTCCTCGCTGCGCCAGAGCACCTCCCCCGTCTCGACGTCGAGCGCGAGCGGGCCGCCGTCGTCCTGCGCGACGACGAACGTCCCGGCGGCCTGCAGGAACGCGCGGGTCATCCGCGGCTCGCCCTCGGTGTGCCACCGGCGGGTGCCGTCCCTGTCGTAGGCCGCCATGCCGTCGGCGACCACGGCGAGGAGCGGTGCGTCGACGTCGTCGGTGGTGCTCACCTCCATCACGTACCCGGGGACCGAGAAGCGGCTGCCGTCCGGGCCCTCGACGGTCGTGCCGTCCTCCGTGTAGGCGAACCGCAGACCGTCGGACTCCCGCTCCCGGCTCCAGGTCCCCTCGGTGACCGTGCCGTCGGCGGCGATGCTCAGCACGGTGCTGCAGACCGCCAGGAAGGTGCTCATGCCGTCGGCCTGGGCGTACGGTCCGGTGCCGACCCAGCTGGACCCGCCTCCCGTCCCCGTGTCGCCCAGGCAGTCGAGCACGACGGCGCTGTCCACCGTCAGCTCGCCGCGGCCACGCACCTCGCCCGTGAGGGCGTCCTCGACCCGCAGGGCCGGGTCGTGCCACTCGCCGGCGGCCCGCCGGGCGTCGAGCTCCGCCAGGACGTCGGCGGGGTCGTCTCCGGTCACCTCGATGTCGACCACGTCGCCGACGGCGACGGCCCCCTCCCTCATCACCAGCGCCACCTCACCGTCCCGCTGGTCCCCGGCGGTGGCGTTGCCGACCTCCCCGAGGACGCGCCGTCCGAGGATCTCGCCGTCCGCCGCCACGACGACCGCCGTGCGCTGCGGCGACCCGACGAGACAGACGACGCTGTCCTGCGGCTCCAGGTCCGAGCCGTACGTCCAGCCGTCGTAGGCGCTCCCGCACTGCAGGTCACGGCCGAGGTCGTGGCGCCAGGCCTCCTGCCCCGTGACGGCGTCCACGGCGAGGACCTCGCTGCCGTCCCGGAGCACGAGCAGGCCGCCGTCGAGCTCGGCCAGGACGCCGCCGTCGGACTCCACCTGCCAGGTCTGCACGAGCGGGACCGAGAGGTCCACCACCCCGCCGGGCAGGGCAGCCATGCGCGCGGCGTGCGCGGCGTCGGCGCGGTGGTCGAGCACCACCGCTGCCCCCGTGACCGCCACGGCGACGGTGGCCGTGGCGGCGACGACGCCGATCCGGGTGCGGCGCGGCACCGCCGCCCACCGGGCGCGGACAGGACCTGTGACGTGCGCGGTGGACCACGACCGGAACCGCGAGCGGCGAGGCGGCTCGCCGGCGGCCCCGGTGCCGCCGTCGTGCGCCGTGACGTCCTCGACGTCCGGGCCGGTGTCGATCTCGATGATGAGGCGGGAGTCACGCCGTCGTGCCATGGCGGTAATCTACCGGCCTGTTCCGGGTCAAAGAGAGGCGTTCGCCAGGAGCTGCGGACCCACCACCGCCGCCGTGGCCGCCACCGGCAGCACCGTCGTCAGCACCCCTGCCGCGCGCACCGTCGCGGCGCCGGGCGCCTGCCGGTCCAGGTCGAACAACGCCGCCAGCGCCCACACCGCCGCGAGCAGCAGCAGCACCGCCCCGAGCACCGCGCCCGCCGCCCCGGACCCGAAGGCGCCCAGGGCCGCGAGCGCCCCGAGACCCGCCACCACGGTGAACAGCCCGAGGGACGCGCCGACCTGCCGGCGGGCCTGCTCCGCGTCGTCGGACCTCGTGGCCGGCAGCCGTGCGGCGCGCCTCAGGCCGCCGTGCACGCGCACCCCCAGCACGCACAGCCCGGCGAGCAGCAGGGGTGCGGCGGCGAAGACGACGGCGCCCGGGCCGGTGACGTCACGCCCGTGCGGCAGGGCGAGCTCCCACCACGCCACGCCGAGGAGGCCGCCGAACGCCGCCACCAGCACCGACCCGGCCGCGCGTCCGGTCGCGTCCCACGCCGTCCGTCCGGTGCCGCGTCGAGCCGTCGCACGGCGGCTCATCCACGGTGCGGCGGCGCCCAGCACCCAGGCCACCGCGAGCACGACCACCAGGGGACGGCCCGCCCCCCACAGCACCGCGGCGACCTGGCCGAACGCACCGACGAGCAGGCCGACGGCCGCGAGCAGCCACACCCCACCCCGCCACCGGCCCTGCCCCGCACCCTCGACGAGCAGCCACCCCACCAGGAGCACTGCCAGCGCAAGCCCCCAGGCGACCCCGTTCACGGCGGGGTCCGGAGGGCGTCGACGGCGGTCATGCGACCGACGCTAGGCCGCACCACCGCCGTCGAGGAGCCTGTTCAGGGGTATTCGGGGGCTGACCCCGACCAGAACCGGGGGATACCCCTACCCGTCACGCCTCCGCGCCGAGGGCCTGCTTCCACGACACGCGTCCGCCCGACTGCAGGAGCGCCCCGCGGAACGCCCGCTCGCACACCAGCAGCGCGCCGACGGCGAACCCGGCCAGGATCACCAGGGAGACCACCGGCTCCCACCACGACGCCTGACCGGACAGCACCCGCACCGGCATGGCGACCACGTTCGCGAGCGGCACGTAGGACAGCACCGTCAGGAACGTGCCCGAGGCGGTGAACGTCACGAAGTAGATCCCCGAGACGATCACCATCATGGGGGTCATCGTGTGCTGCAGGTCCTCCTGGCGGCTCGCCAGCGCGCCCGACACCGCGAACAGCGCCGCCAGCGCCAGGAACCCGACGGTGAAGAACACGACGAACCAGATCAGCGACGTCGACACGGCCGGCAGCGCCAGGGACACCGGTGAGACCGCGATCGCGACCAGCCCCACCGCGGCGAACAGCAGATTCTGGGCGAGCGCGATCACCGAGTTGCCGAGGATCTTGCCGACCAGGAGCTGACGCAGCGGCACCGCCGTCGCGATGATCTCCACGAGGCGCGACTGCTTCTCCTCCACCACCGAGCCGGCGATCATCGTGCCGGACGTGAGCGCCCCGGTGAAGAACAGCAGGGACAGCGCGAACGACGCGAAGAACAGCATCTGCTCGCCCATCGCCCCCGGGTCGAGCTGCTCGGTGGTCAGGGTCGCCCCGACGCTCAGCTCCGCCACGGACGTCCCGGCCGCCGCGGCGTTCTCGCTCACGACCTGCTGCTCGATGCTCGCGCCCAGCAGGCGCGTCAACGTGCCGTCCGGTTCGCCCTCGCCCGTCAGGACCCAGCCGTCGTCACCGGGGTGCAGCCACACGTCCGCGTCACCGTCGGTCAGGGCCGTCCGCGCGGCCGCGTCGTCGGCCACCGCCAACGGCACGATCTCGTCGGTCGAGTCCTCCGCGGCCGCCAGCTCCTGCGCCGTCGCCACGGCTGCCGCCCCGGCCGCGTCGGCGCTGCTCACCGCGACGGTGTAGGTCTCGACGCGCGAGCCCTGCCAGGCGAAGAAGCCCGCCAGCGCCGCCAGCACGGCGAGCGAGACGACCAGCCCGACGGCGAACGACTTGTTGAGGGCGCGCACCACGATCTCGCGCTGCATGACGAGCAGCCACGCACCGCGCGGTGCCTCGGCCGGGACGCTCGCCCGCGACGAGGTGGACTCGGGGGTCGGGGCCAGGGTGGTCATGCCGTCACCTCACGGTAGATCTGGGCCAGCGAGGGCCTCACGGGACTGAGCTCGTGCACCGGGCCGCGCTCCAGGGCCTCGGCGAGCAGACGCTGCGACGCGGCGTCGTCGACCAGCTCGAGCAGCGCCGTCGGACCGTCGACGTCCACGGCGTGCACACCGGGCACACCGCGCACCCACCCGGCGTCGGACCCGACGACGAGCCGGTGACGGACCGTGCCCGCCGAGCGCAGCTCGTCCGGCGTGCCGTCGGCGACGACCTCGCCGGAGCGCAGGATCACCAGACGCTCGCAGAGCCGCTCGACGAGGTCGAGCTGGTGGGAGCTGAACAGCACCGGGACGCCGCGGGCCGTGTGCTCGCGCAGCAGGTCGACCATGCCGTCCACGGCTGCCGGGTCGAGCCCCGAGAACGGCTCGTCCAGGACGAGGGCCTGCGGGCGACCCATCAGCGCGGCCACGATCTGCACCCGCTGCTGGTTGCCGAGGCTGAGCTTCTCGACGTGGTCCTTGACGCGCTCGCCGAGCCCGAGCCGCTCCAGCAGGTCGAGCGCCTCCGTGCGGGCCGCCGACGCGGGGACGCCGCGCAGGCGCGCCAGGTAGACGAGCTGGTCGAGGGCGGGCTGCTTCGGGTACAGGCCGCGCTCCTCGGGCATGTAGCCGAAGCTGCGACGGTCGGCACGGGTCAGGGGGCGGCCGTCGATCAGCACCTCGCCGGAGCTGATGGCCAGCACGCCCATCATCATGCGCATCGTGGTCGTCTTGCCGGCGCCGTTGGAACCGACGAACCCCGTCAGCAGGCCGCCCTCGGCCGTGAAGGAGATGCCGTCGACGGCACGGCGCTCGCCGAAGGTGCGGGTCAGGTCTCGGACCTCGAGAGTGGTCATGACCACGAACCTAGGGCGCCCGGGCCGCCGGCGGATCCCCCTCGGGACGGAACCTGGGCAGTCCGTCCGGCGGTGGATGACGACGCCGGTCGGGAGCCTCGTCAGTCCGTCTCGATCAGCCCGTGCCGGTGCACGTGGACGACGGCCTGCACCCGGTCACGCAGGTGCAGCTTCGCCAGCACGTTGGAGACGTGGGTCTTGACCGTGGCCTCGCCGAGGAACAGCGCGGCCGCGATCTCCGCGTTCGACATCCCCCGCCCGACGTGGACCAGCACCTCGCGCTCGCGGGGTGTGAGCCGGTCCAGCCCGGTCGCCGGGGGCCGCGACCCGGCGGAGACCTCGGTCGCCGCCGAGACCGTCGACTCCCCGGACGACGCTGACGACGCTGACGACGCCTTCGAGGCCGCCGAGACCATCCTGTCCACGACCCGCCGGGTGACCTCCGGGGAGAGCAGCGCCTGCCCGGACGCCACGGTGCGCACGGCGTCGACGAGGTGCTGCGGGTCGGCGTTCTTCAGCAGGAATCCCGACGCCCCGGCCGCGAGCGCGTCGAACACGTACGCGTCGTCGTCGAACGTGGTCAGCACCAGCACCTTGGCGGTGTCCTCGGCGGCGATCCTGCGGGTGGCCTCGATGCCGTCCATGACGGGCATCTGGACGTCCATGAGCACCACGTCGGGGCGCAGCTCACGGGCGGCGGCCACCGCCTCGGCACCGTCGGTCGCCTCGCCGACGACCTCCAGGTCGGTCTCCACCTGGAGGATGAGCCGGAACCCGGACCGGACGAGCTGCTGGTCGTCCACGAGCAGGACGGTGGTCACGCGGACTCCTCGGGCAGCGGCAGGCGGACCCGCACACGATAGCCACCGGTCACCCGCGGCCCGATCTCTGCTGCGCCGTGGTGCACCGCCACCCGCTCCCGCAGCCCCATGAGGCCGAGCCCGGTACCGCCGGACCCCGGTCGGGGGCGGCCGTCGTCGAGCACCTCGACCTCGGCGAACCCGTGGGCGAACCGGGCGTCGTCGGGCAGTCCGCGGCGCTCGACCCGCACGGTCACGCGTGCCGTCCTGGCGGTGGAGTGCTTGCGGACGTTGGCGAGCGCCTCCTGCGCCGTGCGGTACAGGCTGAGGCCCAGGGAGGCGGGGACGTCGGGTGCTGCGCCCGCGGGCGGGTCGCCGTCGGGCGCGACGACCAGGCGGTACTCGACGTCGAGCCCGTCGTCCCCGGCGGCGAGGTCCGCGATGTCGGCCAGGCCGGGCTCCGGGGACCGGTCCTTGCGCGGCCCCGCGTCGTCGTCGGCGCGGCGCAGCGTGCCGACGAGCCCGCGCATCTGCTCGACGGCGTCGCGCGACGCGGACTCGATCGTCGTCAACGACTCCTGGGCGTCCTGCGGTCCGGCGCCGTCCCGGGCCAGGACGCGGCGCGCGGCCGCGGCATGGATGCCGATGACGGACACGTGGTGCGCGACGACGTCGTGCAGCTCGCGCGCGATGCGCAGCCGGTCGGTGACGACGGCCTGCTCGCGCAGCGCGTCCGCCTGCCGGGCGATGGTGCGCGCCTGCTCGGCGAGCTGTGCGCGACGCCGGGCGCTGTTCCAGCCGACCTGGCCGACGGCGACCGCGCCGAAGAAGTACGCGATGTTGGTCAGCCAGTTGACGAGCACGATGGCGGTGAGCGGCGAGACCGTGCCGGGCGGGTCGTCGAGCAGCCCCTCGGCGGCGAGGTAGTCCTGCAGGGACGTGCTGATGACGAGCTGCCAGAACAGCCAGCCGAACATCACCGCCAGGCAGGCGGACACCACCAGGAGCATCGCGCGCCGGTCGCGTGCCCAGGCCACCGCCGTGTACAGGGTGAGGAAGTAGACGACCTGGAGCACCTGCGTCAGCACCACAGCGGGCACGGTGAGCCCGACGAGCAGGAAGTGCGTGTACACCACGGCGAGGACGGCCAGGGGGTAGCGCCGGCGCAGCACGAGCGGGAGCGCGCCCGCCGCCGACAGCAGGTAGAGCAGCCACACCGGCGTGGTGTCGTCCTGCAGGAACCCGGCCGAGCGGGCCAGCTCCACGCCTGCCACCGACAGGGCGGTCAGGGTCAGGCCGAGCCAGACGTCGCGCCGGTAGGCCCCGCGGGGGTCCGCGGGCCGGCGCTCGAAGTCCGTGTCGAGCGCGAACCAGGTGCGGAGCGCCTCCACGGTGCGATGGACCATGGCCTCAGCCTAGGGACGACGACGACGGCGCGGATCCGTCGTGAGACGGAGTCCGCGCCGCGAGACCGTGGTCAGTGGTCGTGGTCGTCCTCGTGATCGTCCTCGTCGGCCTCGTCGGCCTCGTGGTCGTGCTCGTCGGCGTCGGCCTCGTGGTCGTGCTCGTCGGCGTGCTCGTGGCCGTCGGCCTCCGGCAGCCCGGTGACGCCGTTGATCTCGTTGGGCGTGACCCCGATCTCGCCGGAGAGCCAGACCTCCTGGTCGACGAGGTCGACGGCGTGGATCGAGTCGGTGGCGGGGTCGGTGACGTACACGGACCCGTCGAGGGCGAGCACGGCCGGGCGGGCGTCCTGCCACTCGGTGGGCTCCTCCCACGGTTCGATGACGGGGATGGAGGCCGTGATCTCCCCCGACTCCGGGTCGATGACCTGCAGCGCGCCGTCGGTGGTCAGCACGAGCGCCTCGCCGTCGTCGCCGCGGGCGAGCGAGCGGAACGTGTAGGAGGCGGGCAGGTCGACGAGGCGGATGCCGGCGTCGCGGGTGTCGACGAGGCTGACGCGGGTGGGCCGTTCGAGCTCGGCGTCGGGGTCGGTCTTGTAGTCGCCGAGCACGATCGGGGAGACGGGCGTGCCGGCCTGGTTGCCGATGCGGGAGTAGTCGTCGGGGGTGTCGACCTTGGCGATCGTCCCGTCGTCGACGACGAGCGCCCCGTCGGTGCAGCCGACCACGACGACCTCGTCGGCGGCCACGGTCTCGCCGTGCACGCCGGGGCACTCGTCACTGGCGGCGATCTCCTCGCGGGCGGCGTCGAGCACGCGGATGCCGGTGCGCTCGTCCTCGGTGCCCTCGGTGACGACGAGGGTGTCGTCGTCCAGGGGGACGGCCACGCCGTGGTGTGCGGCGGGCAGCTCCACGGTCTCCACGGCGGCGCCGGCCGTGGGCGCGTCCGCGGAGGCGACGAGCTGCACCGTGCCGGTGCCGTCGTCGAAGAACGCGGTGACGCCGTCGTGCACGACGACGTGGCCGGGGGTGGTGGCCGCGTAGGTGACGTCGGTGAGCGCGGGCGCGGCGGTGAACCAGTGGTGGTGGTCGTCGTGGCCCTGTCCCCAGGTGCCGAGGTCGAGCACCTGGAAGCCGCCGGTGGTGGAGACGGCCAGGTGCCGGCCGTCGCCGAGGGGGTTGAGCCGGTTGAACCCGGCGAGCTCGACGTCGCCGACCTCCTCGAGGGTCTGGGCGTCGAGGATCTTGACACCGCCGTCGTAGGTGACGGCGAGCCGTGGGGTGCGGGCCTGGACCTCGGTCGCCTCGCCGGCCGCGTCGGTGCCGGCGGCCGCGGTGTCGGACGGCGCGGCGGCGCCGGCGGCCTCGTCGCCGGTGGTGTCCGGGTCGGCGCAGGCGGCGACCAGGGCGAGCGGCAGGGCGAGGGCGAGCGCCGTGGTGGCGCGGCGGGTGCGGGTGCTCATGGATGTCTTTCCGTGTCGGGGCAGCGCGAGAACCGGATCCAGGAATGAGAACCGTTCGCAGAACTGCCCCGATCTAAGCACGAGTGATAACCATTTTCAAACACTGGATCGGCCCGAGACCTGCGCCACCTGTGCCGACGAACGCCAGTGGGTCCCCGCCTCCGGCCAGCGGTGGGCCACCCTCGCCGAGCTCGCCGCCGAGGGACGCCGTCGAGCTCTGGTCCGGCGAGCGGCAGATCCTTCCCGGGGTCACGCTGAGCCAGACCGGCGGCCACTTCCCCGGCTCCGCCGTCGTGCACTGGGCCGGCGGCGCGGACGGCCGCGGCGTGCTGCTGTCCGGGGCGGTCGCGACACGGGTCGCCGAGCACGTCGCCCGCCGGCCGTTCGACCGGCTCTACAACAACTTCGCGGACGTCGTCCCCGCGGACGCGCGCGACGTCGTCCTGCGCTCCGCCGCACGCCACGCGGCCTGGGCGCGCGGCGACTTCGACGACCTCACGTGATCCGTCTCACCTGATCCGACTCACCCGAGCCGCGCCGCCCCGGCCCGCTCGTCGCCACCGACGCCCCCGACGGGCTCGACGGGCTCAGCAGGTTCAGCAGGTTCAGCAGCACGGTCGACCGGCCCGCCGGGGACCACCACCGCGGCGATCGCCGTCGTGACCGGGATGGCGAGCACCAGCCCGATGGAGCCGACGAGGGTCCGCACCACCTCCTCGGCGATCTCCCCCGACGTCAACGACATCAGCGGCGACTGGTCCAGCAGCCACACGGTGAGCAGCAGCGGCAGCGCGGCCCCCACGTAGGCGAACGCGATGGTGTACACCGTCGAGGCGATGTGGTCCCGGCCGATCCGCATCGCGCGGGCGAACAGCACGCGACGCGGGGCGTGCGGAGCCATCGCCCGCAGCTCCCACACCGCCGACGCCTGGGTGATGGTGACGTCGTTGAGGACACCCATCCCGGCGAGCACCAACCCGCACAGCGCGATGCCCCGCAGGTCCACCCCGGGCGCGATGAGGGGCAGGTTCTGGGCCATCTCGTCCGACGCACCGCTGATCCGTGCGGCTCCCGTCGCCCACGCGCCGATCCCCGCGGTCAGCGCCAGCCCCGCCAGCGTGCCGAGCAGCGCCACGGTGGTGCGCGCCGTCAGCCCGTGCGCCACGTACAGCACGACGAGCATCACCGACGCCGACGTCACCAGCGCGACCGCCAGGGCGTCCTGCCCCGCGAGCAGCGCCGGGAACGTGAACCACACGAACACGGCGAACGCGGCACCGAGCCCGACCAGCGCCGCCAGTCCGCGCCAGCGCGCCACCAGCAGGACCACCAGCACGTACGCGGCGGCCAGCAGCCCGAACGGCACGTCGCGCTGGTGGTCCATGAACACGTACGGCGTGACCGACTCGGCGAAGTCGCCGATGAACAGCGCCGTCACCCGGTCGCCCGGCTCCAGGGCGAACCGCGGGTCCGCCTGCATGCCCGACGTCGACCCGTCGGGCAGGCGCACCTCGACGTCCCCCGCGGTGGCGTCCTCGACGGTCGGCCACGAGTCGCCGTTCGACTCCGCCAACGGTCCGACGACGGTCACCACGACCAGCTCGCTGCCCTCCACCACGACGGGGACCCGCTCCGGGACGTCGGCGGCCGACGGCCACAGCGCCCACAGGCCCAGGGCGGTGACGAGGATCGCGGGGACCACCAGGCACGCGAGCACCACCCGGGTGCGCCACGGCGCGGGCGGCACCGGCCCGCCGTGGGAGTGGGCGTGCACCGGCAGCTCCTCGGCGGGGCGCTCGGGGCGCCCGGAACGGGCGTGGCGGGCGCGCGCGGGGTCGACGTCGGTGCTCACGGTCCGCATGGTGCCATCCGCAGGCAGCCGGACGGGGGCGCGCACGCCGCGGGTGCCTAGACTCCCCCGGGTGACCTCCTCCGCCCGCTCCGTCGTCGTGGGCGTCGCCGCGGCCGTCGTGGCCGGTCTGTGCGCCGCGGCGCAGAGCCGCGTCAACGGCACCCTCGCCCAGGAGGTCGGCTCCGGGTTCGCCGCCGCCGTGGTCTCGTTCGGCTCCGGGCTGCTGGTCCTCGGTCTCGCGCTGGCGTGCTGGCCGGCCGCGCGGGCCGCGGTCGGGCGGGTCGCGGCCGCCCTGCGCGCGCGACGGCTGCGCTGGTGGGAGGTGCTGGGCGGTGCGGCCGGCGGGTTCTACGTCGCGGCGCAGGGCCTGACGGTGGGGACCCTCGGGGTCGCCCTGTTCATGGTGGCGGTGGTGGCGGGGCAGTCCGTCAGCTCGCTGCTGGTGGACCGGCTCGGGATCGCACCGGGCGGGGTGCGGCTCGTGACGCTCGGCCGTGCCCTCGGCCCGGTGCTGGCCGTCGTCGCGGTCGGGATCGCCGTGTCGGGGTCCCTCGACCAGGTGGACCGGCTCTGGATCGCCGTCGTGCCGTTCCTCGCCGGGGCGGGCCAGGCGTGGCAGCAGGCGGTCAACGGGCGGGTCCGCAGCGCCGCGGAGACGACGTCGTCGTCACCGTTCGCCGGGGTCGCGGCGGCCACGTTCGGGAACTTCCTCGTCGGGACGGTGGTGCTGCTCGTCGCGCTCGGCGTGTCCGTGCTGGTGGTGGGCGCGCCGACCGGCTCGCTGCCCACCGACCTCCCGCTCGACCTCGTGCTCTACGCCGGCGGCCTGCTCGGCATCTGCTTCATCGCGATCCAGGCGGCGGTGGTGCACCGGATCGGAGTGCTCCTGCTCGGGCTGGGGATGATCGCCGGGCAGATCGTCGGAGCGCTGGTGCTGGACGCCGTCGTCCCCGACGCGGCCGCCCCCGGGGCCGCGATGTACGCGGGCGCCGCGCTGACGCTCGTCGCCGTCGTCGTCCCTCTGGTCGAGGCGCGCCTGCTCGGGCGCCGCTGACCGCGACACGGCGCGGCGACCGCGACGGCCCGCCCTGCGCAGCAGGACGGGCCGTCGCGCCCGGACCTCCGGGCGGGTCGAGCGCAGCAGGCGGTCAGTGGAAGCTGATCTGCTGCTGCGGGTTGAACTCGCGGTAGGTGTGGGTCTTCTGCTTGCCGACCGCGCGGTCGCTGATCTCCAGGACGTCGAAGCCCTGCTGGATGTCGTTGGAGAAGACGTAGCCGTTGTAGTAGTACGCCGACCACGACCCGCCCAGGACGAGCCGCTCGGTGGACAGCGGACCGCGGTCGAACCAGGCGATCTCCTTCGGGTTCGCCGAGTCCGTGAAGTCGTACACGGAGATGCCGCCCTGGTACCAGGCCTGGACCATGACGTCCTTGCCCTTGACCGGGACGAGCGAGCCGTTGTGGGCGACGCAGTTCTCGGTGTTGGTGTTCGTGCGCGGGATCTTGTAGTAGCTCGCGAACTCCAGCCGGAGGTCCTCGATCTGCGGCTTGTCGTGCCCCTTGCCCTTGCCCTTGCCCTTGCCCGACTTCTTCGCCGACGCCGTGTCGTCCACGACGATGTCGTAGATGCCGTTCGCTCCACGCGTCGGGCCGACGTCCGGGTTGCACGTCGCCGCGCCGCCACCGCCGAGCTCGTCGGTGAACACGACCTTCGTGCCGTCGTCGTTGAACGTCGCGGAGTGCCAGAACGCGAAGTTCGTCGTGTCCCGCACGGTGTCGACGACGACGGGGTTCTCCCGGTCGGAGATGTCCATGAGGATGCCGTCACCCATGCAGGCGCCGGCCGCGAGGTCGAGCTCCACGTAGGTGGTGATGTCGTGGCAGCCGGAGGTGTTGGTGTACCCGCCCTCGGGGAACAGCACCGGCGTGGACACGACCGCGGCCCGCTGCGGCGCCTTGACCGGGATCTTCACGATCGAGACGAGGTCGTGCGGAGGCTGGCAGTCGGGGAACGCGCCGTTCGGGCTGTACGAGGACACGTACGCGTAGAGGTCGCGGCCGTTCTTCGACGGTGCGAGCGAGTGCGTGTGGGAGCCGCACGCGGTCTCGACGGCGGCGACGTACTGCGGGTTCCGCACGTCGGAGATGTCGAAGATCTTCAGCCCTTCCCACGAGTCCTTGACCGTGGCGGACTGGGAGGTGCTGGCGCACGAGTCGTCGCTGCGGGAGGAGTCGGTGGACAGCACCAGGAGGTCGTCGTAGACCGAGATGTCGTTCTGCGAGCCGGGGCAGAGCACCTGCACGACCTGCTTCGGAGACTTCGGCCTGCTGATGTCGTAGATCGTGAAGCCGTTGTAGTTGCCCGCGAACGCGTACTTCCCCTGGAAGGCGAGGTCCGAGCTGTAGCTGGTCTCCGCCGCGAAGTCCCCGTTCTTGGGGATGGTGGCGAGCAGGTCCATGCGGAAGTCGTCCGACGTCCCGGGCAGGCTCAGCGAGTCGGGCACGGCCGAGTCGTCCAGGGCGGCGATGCTCTGGGCGGGCAGCTCGGTCCCGTCCCCGGGCTCGGCGAAACCCGGGGCGGCGAGGGCGAGGGAGCCGACGGCGATGGCTCCGGCGAGCGCTCCTGCCCCGAGTGCACGGCGACTCTGCGGTGATGTCCTGGGACGCACGGGCGTCACACCTCCTTGGTAGTGTTCCCCCACTTTCACCCACTGTGATCCTCCTCACCAGTGGAAACGCAGGAAATTAACAGGGTGGTGACAATGCAGGTCAAGGCGACTCCCAGCCCGTCCACCGGCAGCGGACGGGCCGCACGCGTGCCCGCGGTCCTCGCGCTGCTCGCGGCGTCCCTGACGACGGCGGCGTGCACCGGGTCCGACGACGAGGAGGCGACACCCCCGCAGAGCGTCGTCGTGCAGCCCGGCCGGCCCGGGGAGACGGCCGCCACGGTCGCGCCGGACGAGGACCGTCCCGGCCTCGAGGCCGCGGCCCCCAACCAGGTCGACGTCGACTACTTCGCCGACATGATCCACCACCACCGCCAGGCCCTGGAGATGTCCGAGCTCGCGCCGGACCGCACCGACGACCCCGACGTCCTCGCGATCGCGGACCGCATCCACGACGTCCAGGCGGCGGAGATCCACGGCCTGGCCGCGTGGCTCCAGGAGCGGGACCTGCCCGTCCCGGTGGACCTGGAGGAGGGCGACGGCGAGGGCCCGCGACTGCCCGACGGGATCGCGGAGCACGACCACGGCTCGGCGTCGATGCCGGGCATGCTCACGGACGAGCAGATGGCGGAGCTCGCGGCGGCGTCCGGCCCGGAGTTCGACCGGCTCTACCTGGAGGGCATGATCCAGCACCACGACGGCGCCGTGCAGATGTCCTTGACGGTGATGACCGACGGCACGGACGAACGGGCCGAGGAGCTCGCCACGGACATCGGCGCCGGTCAGCAGGCGGAGATCGGCCGCATGCAGGACCTGCTCGCGGACCTCTGACGCGAGCCACCTCCGCAGCCCGGCCTGCGCGTCGATCCTCGTCAGCAACCGATCAGGGTGCGGTGACGAACACGTCGAACAGCTCGGGGTGGTGGCCGTGCACCAGCACGGCGAACACCACGGCGTCGAACAGCAGGTGCACCGTCACCACGTACGGCAGGGACTTGTAGCGGGCGAAGATCCAGCCCTGCACCAGCGCGAACGGGACGGTCAGGACCGGCCCCCACTCGCGGTACCCGAGCTCCCACAGGAACGACACGAACACCACGGCCTGGAGCACGTTCGCGACCTGCAGCCCGAAGTGGCGTCGCAGCAGCGCGAACACGGTGCAGATGAAGAACAGCTCGTCCCAGATGCCGACGGCGTTGACGCCCACGAACAGCCGGGCGATGTCGCCGTCGCCCTCCAGGGCCGGCCAGTTGAGGTACGCCCCGGACGACAGGAAGTACCAGGGCAGCACCAGGTAGCCCACCACGACCACCACGGCGAGGTAGATCCACTGCCCACGGCTCCAGGCCCGCCCGGTGGCGACGGGGAAGCGCACCGCCCCCGCGCCGTCGTCGTCCTTGACGACGAACTTCGACAGCGCCCACGGCACGAGGACCGCCAGGGAGAGCGCGACGGTGAAGCGCGCCATCCCGGCGTCGGAGAGGTCGGCCTGCAGCGGGATCGCCGACACGATGGCCATGCCGAGCCCGATCAGGGCGAGGTCACGGCCGAGGCGACGGTCCACCCAGAGCCCCAGCGCGATGCCGGCGACGAGGGGCAGGTAGCCCCAGGGGCGCACGTGCACCGCGAAGAGCAGGACCGCCGCACCACAGGTCAGGGCTGCTGCTGCGAGCCGGGCCGTCATGGCCGCACCCTACCGGCCGCGCCCTCGGCGGTCCCTGCGCTGCATGGCAGAATCGGTTCATGGAGGCGCGGACCGACGAGCCGGACACGGCGTGGGCGCACGTCGGCCTGGACGGGGCGGGCGCCGATCCCACGTTCGACAGCTTCGCGCGGCTGGTGCGCCGTCATCTCGGGGTCTCCACGGCGCTGGTCTCCGTCGTCGTCGCGGACGCCCAGCACTATCCCGGGGCGCTCGGCCTGCCGGAGCCGCTGCAGACCGAACGCCGCTCGAGGTTCGACGACGCGATGTGCTCCGAGGTGGTGCGACGGCGTGAGCCGCTGTCCTTCACCGACCTCACCCGGGAGGACTCCCCGCAGGCGGCGGCGCTCGTCTCCGGTCTCGGCGTGCACGCCTACGCGGGCCACCCCGTGTTCGACCGGTCCGGCAGGGCCGTGGGGACGGTGTGCGCGATGCACCACACCGCCCGGACCTGGTCCGACGACGACCTGGACACCCTGGAGGACCTCGCGGTCGCCTGCTCGGCCGAGATCCGCCTGCGTCAGGAGCGCTTCCGCGCCCAGGAGATGCAGCAGGTCGCGCTGCGGGCCGGGCGGCGCACCCGGATCCTGCTGGAGATCACCGACATGTTCGCCCGCGCGACGACGCTGTCCGACGTCGTCGCCACCGTCCAGCACGCCGGGCGCGGCGTCGGCGCGACGTGGGCGGGACTGGCGCTCCTGGACGCCGCGGGCACGTCGTTGGAGATCGTGCGCGACGGCACCCTGCTGATGCCCACGCCCTCCACGGACGTGCCGGTCCGCATCCGGCTCGACGACGAGCTGCCGGCCTGTCACGCGGTCCGCACCGCCACGGCGCACTGGTTCGAGGACGGCGCCGCCGTGATCGACCGGTGGCCGCGGGTGACACGGTGGGTGCACCCGGAGCTCGGCGCCCACGCCTACCTCCCCCTCGACGGCGAGGGGTCGGCCCGCGGGGTCGTCGCCCTGGGGTGGCCCGAGCCGGCGCACCACGACGCGGAGACCCGTGAGCTGTGCGCCACGATCGTGCGCAGCGTCGCGAACGCCCTGGACCGGGTGCAGGTCCTCGAGGACCGTCACCGGGTGGCGTCCACCCTCCAGGCCGCGATGCTCACCGACCTGCCCCGGGTGGAGCACCTGGAGCTGGCGGCCTCGTACTCGACGGCGATCCGCACCGACCAGGTGGGCGGGGACTGGTACGACGCGATCGCGCGGCACCGCGACCGTGCCGTCCTGACCGTCGGGGACGTCACCGGGCACGACATGCGCGCGGCCGCCCGGATGGGTCAGCTCCGTTCCATGCTGCGCACCCTGACGTGGTCCGGCTGCGACTCCTCGCCCGCGAGGCTGCTGCGGGACCTGGAGGAGGCGAACGACGGCCTGGGTGTGGGGGCGAGCGCCACGCTGCTCGTCGCACGGGTCGAACGCCTCGACGACGGCGCGCAGGTGCGGTGGACGTCGGCCGGCCATCCCCCGCCGGTGGTGCTGCGCGCCGACGGCACGGTGGACGAGCTCGCCGGCCGTCCCGACCTGCTGCTCGGCGTGGACCAGCACGCCCCGCGCCACGACCACACCGCTCACCTCGGGCTGGGCGACACGATCGTGCTGCACACCGACGGGCTCGTGGAGTCCCGCACCGTGCCCTACCAGGAGCGGGCGGCCGAGCTGCGGTCCGTGCTGGCCGGGCTCGCGGGATGCCCGACGGTGGACCTGCCGGTGCTGCTCGGCGAGAAGCTCGTGCCGCAGCCGCAGCGCGACGACGTCGCGATCCTGGCCGCGCGCGTGCGCTGAGCGTCAGTCACCCCCGGCGTCGACACCCCCGGTACCACCGTCGTCCGACGTCCCCAGGGACCCGGCCGTCGGTGCGGACCCGGCCGTCGGTGCGGACCCGGCCGCCGGTGCGGACGCGGGGGACGGCCGCAGCGGTCGGCGCACGAACCACACGACGGCGCCCGCCACCACGAGGACGACGACGCCGAGCGCGGCCCACGGCACGGACCAGCCGGTGTCGCTGCCGGTGGCGCTGGTGGCACCCCCGCCCCCGATGCCGACGACGGCGCCGTCGACGCGGACGTCGGCGGCGACGCGCAGCAGCGGCCGCACGCCCGGCACCTCGACGGTGCGGGCCACCTCGGCACCGGGCAGGAGCTCGTCGAGGGCCCCGCCTGCGACCTGCGGCGCGCTGCCGCCCGGGCCGGCGACGGTGACCGTCTCGGTGGGCACCACGCGGGCGTCGCCGGTGTTCACCAGCGTGTAGGTGACCGTCGTGGTGGCGGGCGCGACCGGGTTGACGCCGGTCGCGGACTCCACGGTGACGTCCCGGACCTCGAGCCCTGGGCTCAGCGCACCGGAGACGCGGGCGTGCACCCGCAGGGCGAGCCGCCGGTCGATCGCGAGCGCGCCGTCACCGACCGCCTGGGTCAGGGAGGTGACGACGCCGCCGGCGTGGTCGCCCGGGCGGGCGTCGTCGGGCACGGCGAGCGTGAAGGGGACGCGCTCGGTCTCGCCCGGTCCGACGGTGAGCCCGCCGTCGGGGACGTCGAGCGTGAGCCAGGCACCCAGGTCGACCGGTTCGGCGTCGGCGGGCAGCAGGTCGAGGCTGCCGTCACGCGTCGTGGTGGCGTCGGCGGCGTAGACGGCGAGGTCGAGCGGCGTCGTGGACCGGTTGGTGATGACGAGCGTGTCCGCGACCTCGTCACCGGGGTCGACGACGTAGGCGTAGTTGGCGCGGTCGCGTCCCGTGGAGCCGACGGCGGTGTCGGTCGGGTCGGGCCCGCGTCCCGGTGCGAGGGCCCAGGTGAGCTCGTCGGCGGAGGTCGAGGCCGAGGTCGGCACGGCGGACGGCACGGCGGACGGCACGGCGGACGGCACGGCGGACGGCACGGCGGACGGCACGGCGGCGAGCACGGTGGACGGCACGGCGGCGAGCACGGTGGACGACGGCGGGACTGCCGCGGCGGCGGGGACCGCGCCGCCCGCCCCGGCGGCCACGAGGGCCGCCAGGGCGAGCGCGCGGGTGAGGCGGGTACGCACGGTCCGGTCAGCCCACCGCGGTGAGCGTGAGCACGCCCGAGTAGTCGCCCGCCGGGGTGTCCAGCGGGATCGACAGCGTCAGGTCGGCACCGAGGACGGCATCGACCTGGCCGGTGGCTCCGGCGCCCGAGGCGAGCAGGGACGTCGTGGTCAGGCCCGGGTCCGAACCGGCGACGACGGGCGAGCCGACGTTCGCCGCACCGTCGGTGACCGTCGGCGCCCAGCCCAGCGCGGAGCCGGAGAACGACGACGCGCCACCGACGAACGAGCCGACCTGGCCGTTGATCGTCCAGGTGCCCTCGGGGCGGGTGTCGGACACGGTGACGGTGTGCAGCGCACCGGTGGCGGTGAACGCGGAGTCGCCCTGCACGGCCGTGCCGAGGCTGACCGCGCCGGTGCCGGAGATCGTCCAGGAGAACGCGCCCGGGTCGACCGGCTCCTCCAGCTCCGGGACCTCGACGTCGACGTCCACGTCACCCTCTCCGGAGCCGTCCGGCGCCGCGAACGTGACGGCGGTGGCGAGCTCCTGCGCCGCGTTGGCGGCCGCACCGCCTGCCGCGTAGGTGTAGACGCCGTAGACGCCGTCGACGGAGTCCTCGGTCCGCACCTCGAGCTCGGCCGTGAACGTGCCGTCGTCGTTCATCAGGACGAGCTGGTCGGCCACGTTCGGGAACGCCGCCTTGACCTGGCTGTACGACGGCTCCGGGATCGCCCACTTCTGGGAGACGACCGTGCGGGCCGACGACGCGGCGCCCGCGGAGGGACGCCAGTCGGAGGCGAACTTGCCGAAGACGACGTAGACGCCGGCCGGCTGGTCCTTCGCGACGGGCGGGCGCCCACCGGTGTTGAGGTTGGCGGCCGGGTCGAAGCCGGAGCCGTCCACCGTCAGGGCGGAGGTGGCGGCCGGGTCGAAGCCGGACGTCCTCGACACCTGCACGGCCGGGCTCCAGGAAGCCGGTGCGGCGTCCAGGTCGGCCGTGACGGTCAGGTCGTCGAGCTCGGCACCCGCCTCCAGGAAGCCCTGCAGGGCCGTCGCGCCCGCGGGGGTGAGGGTGACGCCCGCGGCGGTCACCGAGACCTCGTCGTCCGCGACGGAGACGGTCGTGGTCGCGACGTCACCGAGGACGACGTCGTCGCCACCGTAGGTGCCGGCGTCGTGGCCGAGGTTGTTGTCCGGGATGACGACGCTCAGGTCGCCGACGATCGTGCCGGTGCCGTCGGTGACGTCGATGCCGACGTTCTCCACCGTGACGGTGAAGGCGTGCGACGGGAACGCGAAGACCGCGCCGCCCGTCGACGACACGGACAGGTTGTCCTCGTCCGCGACGCTGCCGCCGGCCACGGGCAGCAGGTACGGCAGGGTCTCGTTCGGCGGCGTCGTGTCGGCCGTGGCCGCCGGGGTGCCGTCGAGGTCGAACTCGGCCGGAGCCTCGAGGGTGATGCGCTCGCCGACGGCGACCGGACCGACCGGCGGCAGCGCCGCCGTCTGGAGCCCGACGTACCGGCGGAAGCTCTCCCGGAAGCCCCAGGAGACGGACCCGGACTCCGCGACGACGTCACGGGTCTCGGCCGCCTGGGCCGGGGCGACCGTCACGAGGGCGGTGCCCAGCCCGAGGGCGAGCACGCCGAGCCCGGCGACTGCCCGGCCGCGAGCGGCAGGGCGGTGGGTGGTGGTCATCAGTTCGTTGCCTTCCATGAGTGGGTGGGGCGGGGTCGGGGGTCTGTGGTGCCGTCAGGTGAACGGCAGGACGAGCCAGCCGCGGCGGAAGCCGACGATGCTCCCGGAGGCGGTCAGCGCCACGGCGGCGACGCCCCAGGGCAGCAGCTCGCCCGGTGCGCGTCCGCCGGCGGACAGGGACGGGACGAGGTCGTCGTTGCCGAGGCCGAGCGTGCCGACCGCGCCCGCCGGGAACACCACCGGCTGCGCACCGGCGGCCGGTGCGGCGGTGCGCACCGGCACGCCGAGACCGCTCGCCGACGTGGCCGACGCGCCACCGCCCGCCGCGGACGACGTCGACGGATCGGCGGCGGACCCCGTGAGGTCCTGCGGCACGAACGTCGAGGTGCCCGGGTCGTCGGCGTCGTCGCCCGTACCGGGGTCGGGCACCTCGGTGCGACCACCGCTGACGGACGCGTCGAAGCTGACCGTCATCGGGTAGGGCTGCTTCGCCGCGTTGCCCGCCTCCGGAGCCGTCGAGTACCAGAACGGCGCCTGCCCGGTGTCCCGCTGGAACGCCACGAACGACCGCGGGAACGACCCCCCGCACGTGGTGCCCGGCACCGACACGAGCGACTGGTCGGCCACCACGTCACCCACGTCCACCCCGCACCAGTCCGGGGTGAGCACGCCGTCGGTCGCCCCGAACCGGCCGTCGTGGAACGTCGCCAGCTCGACCTCGCGCTCGGTCAGCCGCGACCACTCGGTCAGGTCCTCGCGGGACGTGCCGTAGCCGCCGAGGGTCGCGGTCAGCGCACCGTCGCCGTTCTCGTCCAGCACCAGGTGCGGGTCCGACGCCCACCAGTACGTGAGGCCGTTGTAGAACACCACGGTGAACGTGCCCGTCCACGCGATGTCCACGCTGCCGTCCTGCGCTCGCGTGCCGACACCGCCGTCGATGACGACCTCCGCCCCGCTCGTCGACCGGTCGCGCACCACCGGGTCGCCCTGCGGGTCCTGGCAGCGGGTCGCGAACGTCGGCCGACGCTCGCCGCGCCCGTCCGCCGTCGGCACGAGGATCTCGACGTCGCCCTGCGCCGCGCGGTACAGGTCGTCGTCGGAGGCCGACCACAGGCGGCTGCCGCCCGCGTCGCCGCCGTCGCCGGGCACGCCCGCCATGACGAAGTTGCAGGCACCGGACAGGTGCGAGGCCGTGCCCGACTCCTCGTTCAGACCCCAGCGCAGCTCGGCGTCCGTCAGCTCGGCCGCACCCGTGGTCGGTGGCGGCGTCGTCCCCTGTCCCACGTCCGGGACGGTCACCTCCACCTCGACGTCACCGCCGACCCGCACCGGCGGGGGCAGCTCGTCGTCCGCGGCCGCCACACCGGGACCGGACGCACCGGAGACGAGCACGGCGACCAGCCCGACGAGCGCCGAGCGCACCGCCGTCCGGAGTCCGACGCCGTGCCGCGCCGCGCTCACGGCACGTCCCGCGAGGGCGGCACGCCCTGCGCCGCCGGCGCGGTGGGCGCAGACGGCGCGGCGGGCGCACGGACGGCGCGACGACGACGGGCAGCCGTGATCGCCGACGACACCACCACGAGCAGCAGCACCAGCAGCGCCACCCCCGCCGCCAGCTCGCCCCACGTGTACCCGCTGCCCCAGGCGCTCGCAGCCGGGGAGCCCGGCCCCGCGGCCGACGCGACGAGCGCCTCCTGAGCGGCGACGTCCGCAGGGTCACGGGTCACCGTGACCTCCACCTCGGGCTGCTTGCCCGACGACGCCGCGGTCACCTTCAGCACGTGCGTGCCGAGCCGCAGGTCGTCGGGAAGCTCCATCAGCCCCGCGATCTCGCCGTGCGTGCCCGCGGTCATCGGGCCGACGGCGATCACCCCGTCGTCCAGCACGGCCACGACCTGCTCGCCCGGGACGAACCCCTGCCCGGCAAAGCTCAGCACCCGCCCCGCCACGGCCGTGCCCTGGTCGAACCCGAGGGTCGCCGGACCCGTCGCGGCGGACGCCGACGGGGAGGGCGACGGCGCGCCGTCGCCACCCGCGGCCCCCGCGGAGGAACCCGCCGACGTGCCGGCCTCGCCGCCCGCCGACTCGCCGTCACCGCCGTCCGACACGTCGCCGTCGGCCGTGCCGCCGGAACCGGCGTCGGCGCTCGCGGACCCCACGAACTCCACCGGGGTGAACGTCTCGTTGGTGGCGTTCGCGACGCCGTGCGCACCGATGGTGATGACGCCGCAGGTCACCGCCAGGCAGTCGACCTCCACGGGGTCGCCCGCGCGGTCCTGCGCCGTGAAGACGGGCCCGGGCACGATCAACGTGGCCGACCAGGTGCCGTCGGCGTCGACGAGCCCGCCGTTCGCCTCGCCCGCCGTGCTCGACCCGGGGAAGGCGACGAACCGCTGGTACCCGGCGTTCGCGCCCGTCTCGGCGTCGGGCACGTAGCGCAGCGTGGCACCCGTGGCGCCGCCCTCGCTCGGGCCCCACGAACCGCCCTGCACCCAGCCGAACAGCACGTAGATGCCGCCGAACCCCTTCGGCACCGACTGGAAGCCGGAACCGGAGAGCTTCAGCGTCGTCGCGCCCTCCGCCGAGGCGCGCGCGGCGCCGTCGACGCCGGAGACCGACACGCGCGCCGCGGCCTGCGCGGGAGGGGCGGCGTGCGGGACGAGGGCCGGCACCGCCAGCGCGGTGCACAGGGTCAGGGCGATCAGTGCGGCGAGCCGTCTCACGGCGCGGCCACCTCCCGGGTGGTCGTCCCGTGCCGCGGCAGCACCAGCAGCGCGCCCGTCACAGGATGGGTGAGGACGTCGACCGGATGGTCGTAGACGTCGGAGAGCAGGTCGGAGGTGAGGACGTCGGCGGGCGCGCCGTCGGCGGCGACCCGCCCTCGGGCGACCACGACGACGCGGTCCGCCCACGCCGCGGCGAGCGGCAGGTCGTGCAGGACGACGACGACGGCACCCCCGGCGTCGGCGTGGCGGCGCGCCTGCGCCAGCACGCGCGTCTGGTGCTTGACGTCGAGAGCGGCGGTCGGCTCGTCGAGGAGCAGCAGGCGCGGCTCCTGCGAGAGCACCCGCGCCAACGAGGTGCGGGCCTTCTCGCCGCCGGACAGCGTCGGGAAGCGGCGCTCCGCGAGATGGCGCACGTCGGCGGAGTCCAGCGCCCCCGCGACCACGGCCTCGTCCCGGGCCTGCTCCGCGGTGCCCTCCCACGGCGCACGACCCATGCGGACCACGTCGACCACCCGGAAACCGAAGGCGACATGGTTCTCCTGCAGCAGCACCCCGCGCAGCCGGGCCAGCTCGTTCGGGCGGACGGCCCCCAGCGGGGTGCCCTCCCACGCGACGTCGCCGTCGTCGGGGACGCGGTCGCCCGACAGGACGGACAGCAGCGTGGACTTGCCGGCGCCGTTCGGGCCCACCACCACGAGGATCTCGCCGGTGCGCACCTCCAGGTCGACGCCGTCGAGCAGCGTGGCGTCACCGATGCGCACGCGCGCCCCGCGGACCGTCAGCAGCGTCGTGGCGGCGAGGTTCGTCGGGCTCATGCCCAGCCTCCTGCCTGGCGGCGGGTGCGGTGCACGAGCCACAGGAAGAACGGCCCGCCGACCAGCGCGGTGAGCATCCCGATGGGCAGCTCCGCGTAGGGCACGGCGGTGCGCGCCACGAGGTCGGCGGCGAGCAGCAGCACGGCACCACCCAGGGCGCTGGCGGGCACGAGCACGCGGTGACCGGGGCCGACCGCCATGCGCACCAGGTGCGGCACCACGAGGCCGACGAACGCGATGATCCCGCAGAACGCGACGGCCGCGGCCGTGAGCAGGGCCACCACGACGACGGCGACCACCCGCAGCCGTTCGACGTCGACGCCGAGGTGGCGGGCCGAACGCTCCCCGAGGGACAGCAGGTCCAGGCGGCGGGCCAGCAGCATCGAGGCGACCAGCCCCACCACGACCAGCGGGGCGACGATCGCGACGTACACCCAGCGGGTGCCGTTGAGGGAGCCGAGCTGCCAGAACACGATCTCCTCGCGCGCCTGCGTGTCACCGAGGAACGTGAACAGCGCCAGCCCGGCACCGCAGATCGCGTTGACGGCGACACCCGTGAGCAGCAGGGTGACGACCTCGGTGCGTCCGCCGGAGCGCGCCATCGCGTAGACCGCGAAGGTGGCGACGAGCCCGCCGAGGAACGCGGCGGTCGCGGTGGTCCACGGGCCCAGGCTCGTCAGCCCCAGCGCGATCGTCGCCGCGGCGGCCACCGCCGCGCCGGAGGAGACGCCCACGACGCCGGGCTCGGCCAGCGGGTTGCCGAAGATCCCCTGCATGACGGCACCCGCCGCCGCGAGCGCCGCGCCGACCAGGACGGCCATGACGACCCGCGGGAAGCGGATCGTCCACAGCGCGGCGTACCCGTTGGGGTGGGTCGGCTCGGGCCCGATCTCCAGACCGAGACCCCGGGCGAGCGCCCCGAGCACCTCCGCGGGTGCGACGTGCAGCTGCCCCGATCCCGCGGACACCACGGCGAGCACGCCGAGCGCGGCGGCGAGCAGCACGAACAGGAACGTGACGCGTCCGGTGCGGCGCGGCGGCAGCGGTGCGGACTCCCGCGGCGCACCGGGGAGCGGGCCGCCGGTGACGGGCACGGCGACGGGCACGGCGACGGGCACGGTGGGCCCAGCGGGGGCGGCGGGCGCGGCGGCCCGGTCGACGTCGGTCATCCGAGGCTCCCCGGGGCGTAGAGGCCGCGGGCGAGGGAGTCGAGCACCCCGGCGGTCGCGGGGCCGAAGGCGAGGATCTGGCTGTCGGGCATCGCGACGACGCGGCGGTTCTGCCCGGCGGGGGTCTGGGCGATGGCGGGCAGTCGTTCGAGCAGGCCGTCGACACCGCCGACCGACTCCAGCCCACCGGACATCATCAGGACGACGTCGGGCTGGGCGGACACCATGCCCTCGTCGTTGACGGGCCGCATGCCCGTCCAGCCGATCTCCCCGGCGACGTCGACGGCGCCCAGCGACTCGATGAGGGAGTCCGCCCCGGAGCCGTCGCCGAACATGTAGTAGACGCCGGACTGTCCGCGCACGTAGAGGAAGACGGCGCGCAGCCGGTCGGCGTCGTCCGTCGGCGCGAGGGCGGCGACCTGGGCGACGGTGTCGTCGATCTGCGACTGGGTGCGCTCGGCGAGCTGCTCGCCCGCCTCCGCCATGCCGAGGGCGTCGGCCACGGCCCGGGTGAGGTCGCCGGCGTTGTCGGCGCTGCGGTGCGGGTCCACGACGACGACGGGGATGCCGGCGTCGCGCATCTGCAGCACGACGTCCCAGGGGCCGAGCGTGGTGTCGGTGAGGATCACCGAGGGAGCGAGCTCGAGGATCGCCTCGGCGGTGAGCTCGTGGCCGTTGGAGGTGACCTCGGGCAGGTCGGCGATCTCGGGGAAGGTCGAGGAGGTGTCCCGACCGACGACGCTGTCGCCCAGCCCGAGCTCGAACACGGTGCGCGAGAGCGTGCCGTACAGGTCGAGGGCCAGGATGCGGCTGGTGTCGGTGACGGTGACCTCGGTGCCCTGGGCGTCCGTGACGGTGGCCGGGAGCTCCGGCCGCGCGTCGGTGACGATCGGGTCGACGGGCGTCCCGGCGGCCTGGACGACGACCTCGCCGGTCCAGTCCTTCGGGTCGGTGAGGTGGTCCTCGCTGCCGGCGAGCTCGGCGAGGGGCGGACCCTGGGCGAGGGTGGTGTCGCCGTCGTCTGCGTGCCCGACGGCACCGCAGGCGGTGAGCAGGGCGACCGTCACGGCGGTCAGGGCGGCGAGCGTGGGGCGGCGGCGAGCCGGGGACATGCGGGGATCTCCTTCGTGGCCACCACATTAGGCGAGCCTCACCAAAGTTAGATGAGGCTGTCCTCATCTCACAAGTTGCGGACGTGCGTCGACCCTGTGGGATGGATCACGGGCAGGAGCACGGACCGCAGGACGACGGGTGCGGGCGGGCCGCCGGCCGACCTGCGGGTCGACCGGCATCCCTGGGACGTGCTCAGCCGGGCAGGTGCGCCCGACCCAGCTCGACGAAGACGGCACGGTTGAGACGGAACGCTGCCTGCGCCTCGCCGACGGCGGCGTCGACCTCGGCCGCGTCGAGGGCCAGGCCGTCGAGGCGCTCGCGGTACAGGTCCTTGAACGGCTTCGCCTTGGGGATCTCGGGGAAGTCGTAGAACTCCAGCCCGGCGGTGCCCATGCCGTAGTGGCGCTGCATCATGCGCTGGATGATCTGCCCGCCGGACAGGTCACCGAGGTAGCGGGTGTAGGCGTGGGCCGCGTAGTGCGGCAGGCTGCCCGCGACCTCGCGCAGCCGGGCGGCGTACGCCTCGGTGGCCGGCAGGATGCGGATCTCGTCCGCCCAGCCGGGGCCGTGGAGGTGCGCGAGGTCCCGCTCGATGGCGGGCACCCGCGTCAGCTCGTCGAACACGAGGGTCGCGCCGCGGGCGTCGGCCCGGATCGCCGCGCTCGCCTCCTCCAGCGCCGTGTAGACCACGAGCTGCTGGGCGGCGAGGTCCGCGTACGCGGCGACGTCGAGGTCCCCGCCCATGAGCCGTGAGACGAACCCCTCGGTCTCCGCCTGCTCGTGCTCGGAACGGGTCCCCTCGCGCAGGAGCAGGGAGAGCGTTGCCTCGGGGGCGATGGCGGACATGGGGTGACCTCCTGGGGCACGACATGACGGACCGTCGTGACAATCTGTCAGGACCTGGCCATACCGTAACACCTGTTGTTAGGCATGCCTACCCTGTGTTCAAGACGCTTCCGCGCTCTCCGTCAGGACCTCTCACGACCTCCGCGGCATCAGACGACCCTGCTGCACGACCCCGGGAAACACCCCGGTAACCATTCCGAATGTTGCCCGCATCACAGATGCTTTACGTTTCCTTCAGACGCTCGTCGCCGGCAGGTCACATCGCCGTGACCCACCGACCCGGGCGTCACGTCAACGACCGACACGAAGGGAGCGCAAACGTGCGCTTGCGGAAACACCCGTCCCTGATCCGGCTCGCCGCCACCACCTCCGGCGTCGCACTCGTCCTCACCTCGCTCACCGCCACGGCGTCGAGCGCGGACACCGTCGACCCCGAGGACCTGCAGCTCGCCCCGACCCAGCCCACGGTGACGTCCCACGAGAAGGACGGCTCCAAGGCGCCCACGAGCGCCCTGGTGGAGACCACCCCCAGCCTGCTCAGGCTGTCGTCACCGAAGAAGGTGCCGGTCCTCATCAAGTACGACTTCGACGCCGTCGCCTCCTACGGCGGGACGCTGCCCGACTTCGAGGCGACGAGCCCCGCCCTGACGGGCGAACCACTCGACGGCGGTGCTGCCGAACGGTCCTACCGAGGCTTCGTGGAGCGCGAGTCGAGCGACATCACGGCCGACGTCACCGACGCGGTGCCCGGCACCGAGATCGTCCAGGAGTTCGAGACCGTGTACGGCGGCGTCGCCGCACTGGTGCCCGGCGACGACATCCCCGCGCTGCTGGAGGTGCCCGGCGTCGTCGCCGTGCAGGAGAACACCCTCGAACAGCCGCTCACCGACTCCAGCACCGACTTCATCGACGCACCCGCCGCCTACCAGGAGCTCGGCACCACCGCCGAGGCGGGCGACGGCCTCGTGCTCGGCAACATCGACACCGGCCTGTGGCCCGAGCACGAGTCGTTCGAGGACCTGGGCAACCTGTCGCCCTACGACGGACCCGACCTGGCGTGCGACTACGGCGACAACCCGCTCACCGACGAGATCGACCCCTTCGAGTGCAACGACAAGCTCGTCGGCGGCTACTCGTTCACCGAGTTCTACGACCTGCTGAACCCCGACTACCTGCACCAGGGCACGGCGCGCGACGCCGAGGGCCACGGGTCGCACACCTCCGGCACGACGGCGGGCAACGTCGTCGAGGACCCGACGATCGACGCCGACGTCGAGCGCGTCCAGGGCGTGGCGCCCGGTGTGAAGATCGTCGAGTACAAGGCCCTCGGCCCGGACGGCGGCTACACCTCCGACCTGGTCGCCGCCGTGGAGCAGGCGATCCTCGACGACGTCGACGCGATCAACTACTCGATCTCCGGCGGCAGCAACGCCACCGACCCGATCGAGATCGCGTTCCTCAACGCCGTCGACGCCGGCATCTTCGTGGCAGCCTCGGCCGGCAACGACGGGCCCGGCGCCGCCACGGCGAACCACGTCAGCCCGTGGGTGACCACCGTGGCCGCCTCGACCCAGGACCGCGCGTTCACCACGACGCTCACCCTGGAGGCCGACGACGGCTCCTCGTTCGTCGTCGAGGGCGCGTCCCTCACCGGTGGCATCACCGAGCCGACGCCCGTCGTGCAGGCCGCCGACGCCCCCTACTCCGACCCCCTGTGCCTCACCGAGGCCCCCGCAGGGCTGTTCGAGGGCAAGATCGTCGTCTGCGAGCGCGGTCAGAACGCCCGCGTGGCCAAGGGCTACCACGTCCTCGCCGGTGACGCGGCCGGCATGGTGCTGTACAACCCGGCCCTCGCCGACGTCGCCACGGACAACCACTACCTCCCGACCGTGCACGTCGCCGACGGCACCGAGCTCAAGGCCTACCTCGACTCGCACACCGGCATCACGGGATCGTTCCCGGCCGGGTCGAAGGGCGAGGGCCAGGGCGACGTCATGGCCGCGTTCTCCTCGCGCGGACCCGCCGGGCCCGTCCTCAAGCCGGACGTCACCGCACCGGGCGTGTCCATCCTCGCCGCGATGACCCCGACCCCGCTGTCCACGGACAGCGGTCCGGCCGGCCGGTACTACCAGGCCATCTCCGGCACGTCGATGTCGTCCCCGCACATCGCGGGCGTGGCGCTGCTGCTCCAGGCCGTCTACCCGGACTGGACCCCGGGTCAGATCAAGTCGGCGATCATGACGCAGTCGCTCACCGACATCCTCAAGGAGGACCTCGCCACGCCGGCCGACCCGTTCGACATGGGCGCCGGTCGCGTCGACGTCGGCGAGTCCCTCAAGGCGCCGTTCACCATCAGCGAGACCACCGAGAACTACGTCGCGCTGACGGGCGACCCGGTGCACGCGATCGACCTGAACATCCCGTCGGTCAACGCACCGACCATGCCGGGCCGGGTCACCACCACCCGCACCCTGGAGAACACCTCCGGGTCCACGCTGGTCGTCACCCCCAAGGCGGACGCCCCGGACGGCTCCACGATCACCGTCACGCCCAAGCAGGCGACCGTCCGCCCGGGCGCGTCGGCGTCGTTCGAGATCACCATCACCGACACGTCGGCGAGCGGTGAGCAGAAGTTCGGCACGATCACCTTCCGGACGAACCACGGCAAGGGCCACATCCCCGTCGCGTTCGTCCCCGAGCAGGGCAACGTCGTCGCGTCGCAGTCGTGCGACAAGACCACGATGACCACCGACGAGACGGTCACCTGCACCGTGACCGCGACCAACGAGTCGTTCAACGAGCAGACCGTCACCGCCACCACGCAGGGCACCGGGAAGCTCCGGGGCACCACGGCGGAGACGGCCACCCTCTCCGGTGCCGTCCCGGGCGTGCCGTCCGTGGACGACGTCGTGGACGGGTCCCCGGCGGGCTACCTCGACCTCGCGGACTTCGGCATCGCGCCGAACGCCTTCGGCGACGAGGACCTGCTCAACGCGAGCGTCCCGGCGTTCACCTACAACGGTCGCGTCTACACGTCCGTCGGCATCGACTCCAACGGCTACCTGGTGGCCGGCGGGGGCACCTCCGAGGACAACAACTGCTGCGACCTGCCGGCAGGTTCGTCGTCGGCCCGCCCGAACTCCGTGCTCGCACCGTTCTGGACGGACCTGAACGGGGAGGGCGCCGAAGGCGTCCGCCTCGGCACGCTGACCGACGGGGTCAGCGACTGGCTGATCGTCCAGTGGGACATGTTCGTCTGGGGCACCACCGACGCGCGCACCTTCCAGGTGTGGATCGGTCTGGGTGACACGCAGGACGTGTCCTTCACGTACGCGGCGGCGATGGCAGACCCGAGCGGTCAGCCGTTCCTCGTCGGCGCGGAGAACCACATCGGGCAGGGCGACATGGTCGCCGAGCTGCCCGACGGCACCGACAAGGTCGTCACGTCGACCGACCCGGCGCCGGGCGGATCGCTGACCTACGAGGTCACGCTGGACGCCCGCAAGGCCGGCGAGGGCGTCGTGCACACCGAGATCGTGGCGGACGAGGTGCCAGGGACGACCGTCCTCGAGACCCCGGTCACCGTGACGAAGTCGGTGGCCGACAAGACCAGGCCCACGGTCACGGTCAAGCCCGGCAGCGAGTTCACCGTCGGCTCCGACCCGTACGAGAAGGTGTCCTTCAAGCTCTACGACGCCGGGAAGATCGACAAGGTCGTCCTCAACGGCGTCGAGAAGGACCTCACGGACAACGTCTGGTCCGACCTGAACTTCGTCAGGCGGGGCGTGTTCGGGGCCGTCGAGGGCAAGAACACCCTCAAGGTCCACGACGTCGCGGGCAACGTCACGATCGTCCGCTTCACGCTCACCAGCTGACCGCAGGCGCCACCCGGCCGGTCACGAACCGGCCGGGTGGTGCCGTGTCCGGGGTCAGAACACCGGCTTGCCGCCGGTCACGCCCAGCACGGTGCCGGAGACGTACGCGGCGTCCGAGGGCGAGGCGAGGAACACGAAGGCCGGCGCGACCTCCGCCGGCTGCCCTGCACGGCCCAGCGGCGTGTCCTGACCGAACTTCTCGATCTTCTCCTCGGGCTGGGTGGACGGCTGCAGCGGCGTCCAGATCGGACCGGGAGCCACCGCGTTCACCCGGATGCCGCGCGGACCGAGCTCCGCCGCGAGGTTCACGGTGAGGTTGTTGATCGCGGCCTTCGTCGAGGCGTAGTCCAGCAGGGACGTGGACGGCTGGAACGCCTGGATCGACGAGTTGTTGATGATGCTCGCCCCCTCGCCCAGGTGGGCCAGCGCCGCCTGGGTCACCCAGAACAGGGCGTACAGGTTCGTGTGCAGGGTGCGGTCGATCTCGGCGGTCGTGACGTCCTCGAAGGCGTCACGCCGCGCCATCTGGAAGCCCGCGTTGTTGACCAGGACGTCCAGGCCCCCCAGCGCACGGGCAGCGTCCCCGGGCAGCGCGCGGGCAGCGCTCTCGTCCGTGATGTCGCCCGGCAGCAGGACCGCGGTCCGGCCGGCCTCCCTGATCCAGCGGGCCGTCTCCTCGGCGTCCTGCTGCTCCTCGGGCAGGAAGCCGATAGCCACGTCCGCACCCTCGCGGGCGAAGGCGATGGCGACCGCCCGTCCGATCCCCGAGTCTCCGCCCGTGATCAGAGCACGCAGCCCGTCGAGCCTGCCGCTGCCGCGATAGCTCGACTCGCCGTGGTCCGGGACCGGGTCCATCGCGTCGGTCAGGCCCGGGGGCTGCTGCTGCTGGGCCGGGAACGCGTCGTCGGTCATCAGTGTCCTCCTGGTGGTGAACGGTGGTGAACGGTGGTGACGAGGCCGCGGCATGACCTCGTCACGACGCTAACGCCGGGTGCCGCCAGCGGCCAGCGCTGGCCTGCGGGGTGCCCGACGGCCAACCTCGTCCTGACGGCACCGGATGGTCTCCAAGGCGCCCCTCAGGCACCACGAGGTCGTAGGTTCGAAGCACGCACCCGACGAGGAGGCTCGAGTGAACACGCTGCCCGGGACGAAGCAGATGCTCCTGCACTACCTGCACGACGTCCGCACGGCACTGCGGTGGAAGTGCGAAGGACTGTCCGAGCGTGAGCTGCGCATGCCGCGCACCAGCACGGGGACCAACCTGATCGGGCTGGTCAAGCATGCGGCCGGCATCGAGATCGGCTACTTCGGGGAGACGTTCTCCCGCGCGTGGCCGACGCCGGACGAGGTCCCCTGGCTCGACGACTTCGACGACGACCCGAACGCCGACCTCTACCTCTCCGCCGACGAGTCGTCCCGAGGCATCCTCGACCTGTACGGCCGCGTGGCGGAGTTCGCCGACTCCACCATCGCCGACCTACCCCTGGAGGCGCACGGCCACGTGCCGTGGTGGGGCGATCGCGGAGACGTCACGCTGCACCGGGTGATCCTGCACGTCATCACGGACCTGTCCCGCCACGCCGGTCACGCCGACGTCCTGCGCGAGGAGATCGACGGGGCCGTCGGGCTGATCCCCCGCGCGACGAACATCCCCGACATCGACCACCGCGCCCACGTCGCGACGGTGCGGGCCATCGCCGAGTCGTTCCCCCAGGAGTCCCGACCATGACCACGTACCCGCAGATCCGTCAGGTGGTGCTGGACACGACCGACGCTCGCGCGCTCGCCGAGTTCTACCGCGAGCTGTTCGGGCTGACGTACCGCCCCGGGGACGAGCCGCCCGTGCCCGGCGGGCCGGACCCGCGCGGCACCGACTGGCTGGTGCTGCACGGCCCGGGCCTCGGGCTGGCGTTCCAGCAGGTCGCCCGGCTCACGCCGTCCACGTGGCCAGACGGCGCGGTACCGCAGCAGCTGCACCTCGACGCCACCGTGCCCGACGTCGCCGAGCTCGCCCGCCAGCACGAACGCGCTCTCGCGCTCGGCGCGACGCTGCTCCTCGACCGCACCGACGATCCCGACGAGCCTCTGTACGTGTACGCCGACCCGGCCGGCCACCCGTTCTGCCTCTTCGTCGCCTAGAGCCCGTCACCTTTCTGAACCGTTAAGCCTGTGAGATATGCACGTGACCCCGGCTAAGCATAGTTGTGGACAGTCTTGCGCAGGTGTTCTGCATGGCCATAGATCTCGTCAATAGTTTCTATATAGTGGCGCGTCTCAACCTTGGCTTCGTCGAAGAGACCCAGATACTTCTTACCGGTATTAAAATGAAGGCGAGCAATGGGCTTACGATTGTTGTCATCCAAGAGGATACCCATGTAGCTCTTCGTGTCTCGGTGAACAATCCTGCTCGGAGTTACTTCGCTGCACACGATCGCGGGGACAATCTGGTAACCCTCTATTTCTTCCAGGGTGGTTTCGATTCCTCGTGAGTCCGGAGCGTCGGCCTCCTCGACGCTCTCCTCCGCTGCTTCCATCCCCGACATAACGCTGGCAGATGTCTCGCCGTACGCCTGACTACCAAGCGCGGCCTTGAGTCGCTCGTTCACCTGGTCAGCGAGAAACTGCTTGGACGCCTTCCCCACCAGCGTCCTGAACTGATCCTTGACGCGCTGCGTGAAGGAGCCCTCGTAAACACGGTTCGTCAGCGCCTTGACCCAATCATCATCCGGATCTCGAAACTGCGCTGCCAGAACCCTCTTGAGCGCTCCGATGTACTTGAGCTCTTCTGCCGCATTCACCACCGAGTTAAGGTCGAATGAGTCTTTGGTGAGCTTCTGAAGTTCAGGAACCAGAGTCTCGTCGATATCAAGCAGATCAAGCTGAAGAAACGGCTTCTCGTCCATCCGATTCGGTTTGTCCAGATCGGTGAAGAAATGGTAGCTCTGCCCGTTGGTTAGTACTGCAATTCGGGCATTGGTAGTGGCGAAGTATCGAAAGAGTTGCGAAGCATGATTCAGGTTCAATGGAGCCCCGACAGCCTTCGCCTCGACCAGCATCTGGACCTCTCCATCCTTCACGATGGCATAGTCCACCTTCTCGCCGCGCTTCGTCCCCACGTCAGCGGTGAACTCTGGGACGACCTCGTTCGGGTTGAACACGTCATATCCGAGAACCAGCGAGATGAACGGCATCACGAAGGCGTTTTTTGTGGCCTCTTCCGTCTCAATCGTCGCTCTCTGCTGCTCGATCTTCGTCGCCAGTGACGCGAGTCGCTCTCCGATTTCCATCTGAACTCCTTGCCCGACCACACTGTCTGCCTGTTCCAGGGTAACTTTGGACCGGCTCCTCCACGAACCGCAGGACAGCGCCCGGCGGGTGAAGAATCAGCGGTTCGATCCTTTAGGCCGCGAAGGCACTCTCACTGGAAACTCAGCCGACACTCGGCCACCCTCGGATCCCGTTCCAGTACAACGGCACGAACCCGCCCATGCGGGGAAATCCCCCGGCGATACCCCGCGCGGGAGTCGCGGCTCGGAGTGCACTCCTCATTCGGTCAGAGGTCGAGCGCCCGCTGCAGGGCAGCGGCCTGCGCGCGCCAGAAGTCCGCCGTGACCTTCTTCTTCGGCAGGACGGCGTCGAAGCCGTGGAACGCCCCGTCGACGACGAGCAGCTCGCAGGGCACACCGGCGTCCCGCAGGCGCCGGGCGTAGGCCACGTCCTCGTCGTGGAACAGGTCGAAGGTGCCGACGCCGATCCACGCCGGCGGCAGGCCGCCGAGGTCCTCGCGGCGGGCGGGCGCGGCGTACGCGGAGATGCCGGCACCGCCCGGCTCCTGGCCGAGGTACGACGTCCACCCGTAGCGGTTGCTCTTCTTGCTCCACATCCGCACCCCGGGCACGTCGTGGTCGGTGCGGGTGACGGTGCGGTCGTCGATCATCGGGTAGACGAGCAGCTGGAACGCGACCGGGATCTCGCCGCGGTCGTGGGCGAGGAGGGTGAGCCCGGCAGCCAGCCCGCCACCGGCGCTGGCACCCCCGACGGCGATGCGGTCCGGGTCGATGCCTCGCTCGGCGGCGTGCCGCAGCGTCCAGGACAGCACCGCGTAGCAGTCCTCCAGGGCAGCGGGCGCGGGGTGCTGCGGGGCGAGCCGGTAGTCGACGGAGACCACGGTGAGCCCGAGGACGCGGGCGAACGCGATGCTGGTGCGCTCGTCCTGGGCGGGGCTGCCGATGATCATGCCGCCGCCGTGGATCCACAGCAGCGCGGGGGCCGGGCCGGCCAGTCCGCGCGGCCGGTAGATCCGTGCCGGGACGGCCGGTGCCCCCGCCGGGCCGGGCACGTCCACGTTCTCGATCTCGACGTCGTCCGGCGCCGCCGGGTACGACGGCGCTCTGCTGTTGGCGAGCGCGGCGACGCGCGGGCCGAAGCTGAACGGGGGGATCATCCGCGCGAGGGTGAGGTCGGGGTGGAAGCGGGCCATGGTTACTCCTGGACGGGTGGCACCGGAGTCCGTGCGACGTCGAGCCCGGTGCGCCGGGCGCTCTCGGCCCACAGGGCGTCGGCGAGGGCGGCGTCGTTCTGCTGAGGGTTGGGCCGCCGGGGGAACCGGTTCGGCCCCTCGTAGTACTCGCCGGACACCCACGTCTCGCCGGGTGTGCCGTCCACGGCCCACACGAGGTTGTCGGCACCGGACTCGGACGTCGAGAGCAGGCGGGACAGCACGGTGCTGTACAGGAGCCGCACCAGGACGTTGCCCGTCTCCTTGCCGAAGTTGGAGGCGATGGCACCCGGGTGCACGGCGACGGCGCTGAGGCCCTGGTCGTGGAAGCGGGTGTGCAGCCCCTTGGCGAACAGGATGTTCGCGAGCTTCGAGTCGCCGTAGACCTTCATGGACCGGAACCTCCCGGAGGCGTCGAGGTCGGTCATGTCCAGCTTGGCGAAGGCGTGGGCGGCGACGCTGGAGGTGTTGACGACGGTGGCGTCGCCGGCCAGCAGGAGGTCGATCAGCAGGTTCGTGAGCAGGAATCCTGCGTAGTGGTTGACCTGCATGGTGCGCTCGTTGCCGTCCGCGGTGACCACGCGGTCGGCGAAGACCCCGCCGGCGTTGTTGACGAGCACGTCGATGCGGTCGGTGCGCCGGCGGATCTCGGCGGCGAGCGAGCGCACGTCCGCCAGGCTCTCGAAGTCGGCGACCAGGGCGTCGGCTCCCAGGGGGCGGGCCACGGCGTCGATCTTGTCGCGCCGGCGTCCGACGAGCAGCAGCCGGTCCCCGCGGTCCGCGAGCTTCCTCGCGACCGCTGCGCCGATGCCGTCCGAGGCGCCGGTGATGACGATGGTGCGCTGAGTCATGCCTCACTCCTTTGGCTCGTGACCGGCTCCGAAGCCTACGCGCCGCAGCGGTTCCCCCGGCACGGCGCGACGCTCCGGCACGGCACGGCGCGACGCTTCGGCACGGCACGGCACCCCGGCACGCCCCGCGAGCGCCAGGACCGACAATGGACGGGTGCAGTGCCTCCACTTCGATGCCGGCCGGTGCCGGTCGTGCACCCTCCTGGACGTCCCGCGCCCTGACCAGGTGCGCGGCAAGGAGGAGCACGTCCGTGACCTGCTGGCGGCGTACGACGACGTCGCGTGGCTGCCGCCCGTCGTCGGCCCCGGTGCGGGGTTCCGCAACAAGGCGAAGATGGTCGCGCTGGGCACGGCCGAGGCGCCGGTGCTCGGCATCGTCGGCCCGCCCGGGCCGTACGCGGGCCTCGACGTCGACCTGACCGACTGCCCTCTGTACCCGCCGGAGCTGCAGGCCGCGTTCGGGCCGCTCAGCGAGCTGGTCACGCGCGCGGACCTCACGCCCTACGACCTGGCCCCCGCCGTCGGCCCCGACGGACGCCGCCGCAGGGTCACCCCGCGCGACGCCGCCGCCCGCGGCGAGCTCAAGCACGTGCTGGTCACGCTCTCCCCGGACGGCGAGCTGATGGTGCGGCTCGTGCTGCGCTCCACCGCCGCCGTCGACCGCGTGCGCAAGCACCTGGGGTGGCTGGCGGCCACGCTGCCGGCGTTGGCGGTGCTCAGCGTCAACGTCCAGCCGGCGCACGCCGCGGTGCTGGAGGGCGAGCAGGAGATCGTGCTCACCGAGCGCAGCACCCTGCCGATGCGGCTCGACGGCATCACCCTGCACCTGCGCCCGCAGAGCTTCTTCCAGACCAACACCGACGTCGCGGCAGCCCTGTACCGGCAGGCGCGCGAGTGGGTGGACGACATCGCACCGGCCTCGGTGTGGGACCTGTACTGCGGGGTGGGCGGGTTCGCGCTGCACTGCGCGGCGCCCGGCCGCGCCGTCACCGGCATCGAGATCTCCGCGGAGGCGGTCGCCTCGGCGACCACGACGGCGGCGGAGCTGGCCGCGCTGCCGCCGGACGTCGTCGTCGGCGACCACGACGCCGCCTGGTGGCGTGGGGCGATGGCGGACGTCCGGTTCGACGCCGGGGACGCGGCCTCGTTCGCGCTCGGCAGCGACGCCGACCCGGAGCTGGTGATCGTCAACCCGCCGCGACGCGGTATCGGCGCGGACCTCGCGGGGCGGCTGGAGCGGTCCGGGGCGCGGCACGTCGTCTACTCGTCGTGCAACGCCACCACGCTGGCCCGCGACCTGGCGGACATGCCGTCGCTGCGCCCCCGCCGCGCCCGGCTGCTGGACATGTTCCCGCAGACCGACCACTACGAGGTGCTGGTGCTCCTGCAGCGCGCCTGACGCGCCCGGCTGCCGTCCTCGACGCGCACGGGACGTCAGCGTTCGAGGCCGAAAAAGGACAGTCGTGCGCCCGGCTCGGACCCCGCCTCACCACGCACCTCGACGGTGACGTCGCGCTCACGAGACCCGATGGTGCGCACCCACCAGCGGCCCTGCCGGTCCTGCGAGATCTCGGTGCGGTTCCCGCCCGTCACGGAGACGATCTCGCCACCGTCGGTAGGCACCACCCGGAACCAGCCGAATCCTCCGACCCGGAGGGTCAGGCTCGCCGTCACGGGCTCCGGCTCCGGGGGCTTCACGGGCTCGGAGGGCTCGGGCTTCGGCCGCGAGACCTCGGGTCCCGGCGGCGGGGCCACCGTCTCCTCTGTCTCGTCCGACCCGCCAGGATCTTCCGGACCGGGCGTCACGTCCGAGGTGTCGGGCACCGTGCCGTCGGACTGGTCCTCCTCAGGGTCGGGCTCCGGAGCCGGCCCGACGTCGGGCTCCACCGTGGCGTCGGGCCGGGCACGTCCGCCGTCGTCCTCGGGAGCCTCGGCGTCGTCCGGACCAGCCCCGGACCCGGCGTCCGCCTCGACGCCAGGCTCTGCCTGCTCCCGGGCGCCGACGTCCGCCGCCTCGGGCTCGCCGTCGTCACCGTCCGCCTCGGGCGCGGCCGACGGCGTCGGCGTCACGTCGGCCGGTGACGCCGTCGGACCAGGTTCCGCGGGCGCCGTCGGCGCCGCCTCCTCGGGGGTGTCCGCCGAGGGCGACGCCGCCACGGGGACCGGCAGACCGGCCGGCGTGCCACCGGGGGCGAGGCTCATCGCGACCGCCGCCACGGCGACGACGGCTGCGGCCGCGCCCGCCGCCAGCCCGACAGGCTGCGTCAGGAGGCGCCGCGCTCCCCGGACGACCCACTCGACGAACGCGGCCACGCCGGCCCCCGCGCCGGCGAACCAGCCTGCCGCGCCCGCCGACCCGCTCGCCCCGGCCGCGCCCAGGACGACGGGGACCGAGACCCCGCTCGCCGCGAGCGGGCCCAGCAGCACCGGGGCGGCGTCCCGCAACGCCCAGGACGTCTCCCGGACGTCGACGAAGGCGCGCAGGCAGCCGGCGCAGCCGAACAGGTGATCCTCGAGCACCGCGCGCCGGCCGCCACCGAGGCGGTGGCCGACGTAGTCGTGCAGTGCGCCGCGGGTCTCGGCGCACACCTGCTGCACGACGCCGCGCGCGTGCGACGCCGACAGTGCGGCGGCGAGCTGTTCCTCGGCCTTCCGCAGCCGGCGCGCCGCCGCGCGGACGTGCATCCCCAGGGAGTCGGCGACGGTGTCGACGCTGCGGCCCAGGACGTGGTGGTCCCACAGGATCCGCTGCTCCGGGTCGCCGAGGGTCGCGAGCGCCGTGCGCAGCACGTCGGCGTCGACCGTGCCCGCCGCGCCGGGTGCTGCCGCGCCCGACCGGCCTTCGTCCGCGACGGCGCGCATCCGCGCGATGGCATCGTCGACGGCCTGCCCGCCGCTCGGCGCCGTGCCCTCACCGCTCGTCATGCGTGTCCCCTGCCGGATCGTCCGTCGGACGGCATTGTGGCAGGCGCTTGCCCGTGCGCAGAAATCGATTCGCCACCGCCTCGGCCACGCCGAGGCGGTCCACCGCGCGGCGTCGCAGGTCGACGCCGGTCGACGCCCGCACCGGCACCGGGGAGGGTGACGACCTTCACGACCGGTCCCGCCGGGCACACCCCGGCGGAACCGGTCGTCGCGTCACACCGACGGGGTGAGCACGGGTGCCGCGACGAGGGAGAAGAGGTCCTTGGGGTCGGCGGGCTCGGCGATCAGGTCCACGCGCTGCAGCAGGTCGCGGGCCCACGGGTCGCGGCGGACGGCGTCGTGGACGTACCGCAGGGCGCACCAGTCCTCGACGGCGAACCCGACGGAGTCGAACACGGTGACCTGCTCGGACGACGTCCGTCCGGGCGCGTCACCGACGAGGACCTGCCACAGCTCGGTGACCGCGAAGTCGGGGTCGAGCTGCTGGATCTCCCCCTCGATCCGGGTCTGCGGGGTGTACTCCACGACGACGGCGGTGCCGGGCGCGGTGAGGATCGCGGGCTCGAGCTCCGTCTTGCCGGGGCAGTCGCCGCCGATGGCGTTGACGTGCACGCCCGGCGCGGCGGCGGCGAGCATGTCGGCGGTGAGCACGGTGGCGTTGCGCTTGTCCGCCGTGCAGGTGGTGACGACGTCGGCGCCCGTGACGGCGTCGGCTGCGCTGGTCGCCTCGTGCACGACGAACCCGAGGCCGCGGGCGTTGCGCACCAGCTTCTCCCGGGCGGCGGGGTCGACGTCCCACGCCCGCAGGTGCGTGATCCCCAGCGCGGCACGCATCCCGAGGGCCTGGAACTCGGCCTGCGAGCCGGTGCCGAGGAGCGCGAGGGTGCGGGCGTCCGGCCGGGCCAGCGTGCGCGCGGCGAGACCCGACGTCGCCGCCGTGCGCAGCGCCGTGAGCAGCGTCATCTCCGCCAGGAAGGTCGGGTAGCCGTTGTGCACGTCGGCGAGCACGCCGAACGCGGTGACGGTCTGGAACCCGCGCGCCGGGTTGGTCGGGTGGCCGTTGACGTACTTGAAGCCGTAGGTGACGCCGTCGGAGGCGGGCATCAGCTCGATGACGCCGCCCGGCGAGTGCGAGGCGACGCGTTCGCGCTTGTCGAGCTGGGGCCAGCGGCGGAAGTCTGCCGCGAGGGCGTCGGTGAGCTCACCGATGATGCGCTCGGCGCCCCGGGAGCGGACCCAGCGGGCGGTGGCGGCGACGTCCAGCAGGTCGACGGTGCTCATGCGGCCACCTCCGTCGTGCGCGCCGGGCGGAGCTCGAGGGTGCAGCACTTCACGGACCCGCCGCCCTTGAGCAGCTCGGACAGGTCGACGCCGACGGGCTCGAACCCTCGTTCACGCAGCGCGGCGTGCATGCCGGTGGCGCGGTCCGTGAGGAACACGTGGCGTCCGTCGCTGACGGCGTTGAGACCCAGCACGGCGGCATCGTCCTCGCTCGCCTCGATCGCGTCGGGGTAGCGCTCGCGCAGCACCGCCAACGACGCCGGGGTGAACGCGCCCGGGAAGTAGGCGATCTCGGCCGCAGCGGCGCCCTCGGTCCCGCGGGTGCCCGACGCCGTGCTCAGGACGGCGAGGGCCGTGTCGAGGTGGTAGAAGCGCGGGTCGACGAGCTCGAGCGTGAGGACGCCGACGTCGAGCCGGGCGGCCGCCTCGGCGTGCGCCTCGCGCGTGGTGCGGAACCCGGTGCCGGCCAGCAGCACCTCGCCGTCCCACAGCAGGTCGCCCTCGCCCTCGTTGCGCTCGACCGCCTGGCCGAGGCTGACGATGCCGTGCCGGGCACCGGTGGTGCGCAGCCACGCCTCGTAGGCGACGCCCTCGGGCTGCCGTTCGGGGTAGGTGAAGCGTGCGGCCAGCGCACGCCCGCCGACGACGACGGCGCCGTTGGCCGCGTAGACCATGTCGGGCAGGCCGGGCTCGGGCCGGACGACGTCGACCGTGTGGCCGCGGGCCTCGTACGCCGCCTTGAGCGCCTGCCACTGCACGACGGCGAGCCCCGTGTCGACGGGCACGCTGACGTCCATCCACGGGTTGATCGCGTAGACGACGTCGAAGTGCACGGGCGGGCACATCAGCAGGTGGCGCGGGGTCGCGGTGCGGCCGGTGGACTGCGGTGCGATCGCGGTGTCACCGCCGGGCAGCGGGGGTGTGAGCAGCGTCATACCGAGAGGCTAGGAGGGGTAGCGTTGTGATCGACGGCCTGTTTCCTGCGCATCGACGGGTCGATCTGCAGGATCCTTGTCGTTGGACGCAACGGATCGCCGCACCGGGAGGACGCATGGACGACATCAACCGCCGCATCGTCGCGCACCTGCTCCGCGACGGGCGCGCCTCGTACGCGGAGATCGGGGACGCCGTCGGGCTCTCCGCCCCGGCCGCGAAACGTCGCGTCGACCGGATGGTCGCGCGCGGCGAGATCGCCGGTTTCACCGTGCAGGTCTCCCCCGAGCAGCTCGGCTGGAAGATCGTCGCCTACGTCGAGATCTTCTGCCGCGGCAACATCTCGCCGGCCGCGCTGCACCGCGACTTCGGGCCCATCCCCGAGGTGGTGCGGGTGGACACCGTCACCGGTGAGGCGGACGCCCTGGTGCAGATCATGGCCGACTCCATGGCCGACGTCGAGCGCATCGTGGAGACGTTCCGGGTGTCCGCGCGCGTCGACAAGACGCGGACGGCGATCGTCATGTCCCGCGTCATCGACCGCCCGGTCCGCTCCGTCTGACCCCCGCGCCCGCCCGACCGCCCGCCCGACTGCCGACTGCCCGCCCGACTGCCGACTGCCCGCCCGGCTGCCGACTGCGCGCCGAGCACCGACTGCGTGCCCGCCGAACATGCCCTCTGAACAGCCGAACATGCCCTGACGGCCCGTCCGGTGGTCAGGACGGGCCGTCAGGGCATGTTCGGCACTGCGCGGTGGCAGTGCCCTGCGGGGGCTGTGGGTCAGCGGGTCAGGAGGACGCCTCCCACGGACCCCACGGCGTCGCGCCGGGCGCCTGGTTCCGCGTCCACCACTTCGCCGTCCAGGTCACGCCGTCGTGGGTGACGACGTCACCGGCGACGAACACGCGCGAGGCGGTCCAGACGGCGGTGCCGTCGTCGGCCGTGGCGATCTCCTGCCACGAGCCCCACACGGACGCACCCGGCGTCTCGGTGGTCCACCACATCGCCTCGAACAGGGCGCCGTCGTACATCACCTGGTCGCCGGCGGTGTAGACCGTCCCGGACTCGTACTCCGGGGCCTGCGGCGTCGCCGCCTCGACCTCGACCGGCACCGACACCTCGGTCCCGGTGGAAGCACCGGCCAGCGTCAGCGTCGCCGTCCCCGCCGCGACGTCCGCCGGCAGCGTGACCGACACCGAGGCCGTGCCCACCAGGTCGTCGACGGTGGTGCCCGGCGTGGTCGTCACGGGGAACGAACCCAGCTCGGCGCCGTCGAGGCTCACCGTGAGCTCGGCGTCCTTGACGTCGTCCGCGGTGGACATCGACCAGGACGACACGTCGAACGCGACCGTCGCGCCCGGTGCGTACGACGCCGGGGCGTCCGCCGGGAACGAGACCCCGACGGCACGCTGGGAGTAGTCGACGGCCAGCGGCTCGTCGGCGGCGAAGGTCGCCAGGTAGTCGACCATCGCGGCGAGGTCGATCTTGCCCGTGTCGCGCGCACCGGTGCCCTCGGCCAGCGTGAAGAAGTTGTCCCCACCGGTCGCGAGGAACGAGTTCACCGTCACCGAGTACGACGCCGCGAGGTCGAGGGGCTCGCCGTCGAGGAACATCGTCCCGATGCGGTCGCCCGCCTCGCCGGCCGGGTCGAACGTGTACTCGAACCCGTCCGAGACACCGAGGCGCAGGAACGGACGCGACGCGCCCGCGGGCTGCCACTGCTCCTCCAGCACCGACTTGATCTGGGCGCCGGTGAGCTGCATGTTCACCAGCGTGTTGGCGAACGGCTGCACCACGGCGGCCTGCTTGTAGGTGAGCGTGCGCGGGAAGTCCGTGCCGGTGCCGACCATGTCGGCCCGCAGACCGCCCGGGTTCATGAACGCGATCTGCGCCGCGCCCGACTCCGCACCCTCGGTGGCCCAGCGCTGCACCTCCGCGACGAGGTTGCCCAGCGTCGACTCGCCGCCGCGGTTCTCCGCGCCGGAGGCCAGCTTCGCCCGGTTGAACGCGCCGGCGATCTCGCCCAGCGGCTCGGCACCGAGCACGTCCGCCTCGGTCACCGCGTCGGACACGATCGTCGTGACCGCCGGGTCGGCCGGGTAGTTGCCCGCCAGCGGCAGGACCGCCGTCTCCAGGCCCACCACGTCGCCCGAGTCCGGGTCCACCGAGTACACGAGCTGGTTGAGGTTGTAGCCGTACTGCCCCGCCGAGACGACCGGGCGCTCCGTGACGGCACGACCCGCCCACTCGTCCACCGGGAAGGCGCAGTCGTAGGCCAGGTGCGTGTGGCCCGAGACGACGGCGTCCACCTCGGGGCTCAGGCCGTTGACGATGCCGGCGAACGCGTTGTCCGCCGTCGCCATGGCCGTGCAGTCGGTGGTCTCCGCGCCGTCGTGCACGAGGAGGACGACGACGTCGGCCCCCTCGGCGGTGAGTGCGTCCGCCTCGGCATTCGCCGTCTCGACGATGTCGGCGACCTCCAGGTCGGCGATGCCGGCCGGGCTCACCAGCGACGGCAGCTCCTCGGTGACCGCACCGACGAAGCCGACCTGCACGTCGCCGAAGTCCTTCAGCCACGACGCGGGCACGGCGTCCTCGCCGGTGGCGCGCATCTTCAGGTTCGCGGCGACGTACTGCCACTCGGCCCCGCCGAACGGGTTCGTCTCGGCGTCGTAGGGCGCCATGACGCGCTCGACCAGGTCGGCGTACCCCTGGTCGAGCTCGTGGTTGCCGACCGCCGAGACGTCGAGGCCCGCCTCGTTGAGAGCGTCGATCGTCGGCTTGTCGTGCTGGATGAACGACTCGAACGTGGAGGCCCCGATGAGGTCGCCCGCAGCGGCGAACACGGTGTTCGGGTTGGCCTCGCGCAGCTCGTCGACCGCGCCGGCCAGGACGGCGGCACCCGCCTCGGAGCCGTTGGCCTGGATGCGGCCGTGGAAGTCGTTCGTGGCAAGGATCTGGATGTCGACCGGGTCGGCGGCCTGCGCGGGCAGCGCTCCGACGGCGGCGACACCCGCGAACGCGAGACCGAGGGCGGTGACCCCGGCCGCACGCTGACGCATGGTGTGCATGTGTGGCTTCTCCCACTGTTGAGATGGATGCGCGTCACACTAGCCAGCGGGATCGTCCGGCGGGATCCGAACGGGTAACGATCCGGAAAACTCCGGTCGACGCCGCGCCCTCGGCGTGCGGCGACCGCTCAGCGGGTGGCGGGCACCGGCTCCGCCGCCTCCTGCGGCTGCACGTCGCTCAGGTGCCCGGTACGACGCAGCCACCACTCCGCGATCAACGTCGTGAAGGGCGGGACCGCGGCCGCGAGCGCCACCAGCGCGCGCCACCAGCCCCAGCGGTGCTGCACCGCGACGATCAGTGTGACCACGCCGTACGCGACGAAGGCGCCGCCGTGCAGCCGCCCGAACAGCCACACCCCGGCCTCGGTGGTCTCGGTGACGTACTTGAGGAACATCCCCACGAGCAGACCCGCCCACGTGAACGCCTCGATCCAGGCGACGACGGCGTACACGCGCCCCCAGCGGGACAGGGCGGGCTTGGTGCGGGCGGGCGCGGGCATGGGGGGTCCTTCGGTCCGAGGTCGGGGATCGCTGGGGTCAACGTGCGACGTGGGCGCGAGGTTCCGCCGTCGTGCCGGGGCCTGGCAGGATCGCAGCATGAGCACGCGACAGGGCCGACGACGCTGGGTGCGGTGGACGGTGGCGGTCGCCGGGTCGCTCGTGCTCGTCGTCGGGGTGCTCGCCCTGCTGGTGTGGAACGGCGTGATCTGGCCGAACAGGTTCCTCGCCGACGGCTACGACGTGCGGGGCGTGGACGTCTCGCGCTACCAGGGCGAGATCGACTGGCCGGTGCTGGCGGCCCAGGGGGTCGACTTCGCGTTCGTCAAGGCGACCGAGGGGTCCAGCCACGTCGACGAACGCTACGCGGCGAACTGGGCGGGTGCGCTGGAGACGGACCTCGTGGTCGGCGCCTACCACTTCCTCAGCTTCGAGAGCCCCGGCGAGGACCAGGCCGCGCACGTCGTCGAGCAGGTCCCCGCGCTGGCGGGGACCCTGCCGCCGGTGGTCGACGCCGAGTTCTACGCGGGGTTCGCCGCCGATCCGCTGCCCGTGGACGAGCTGCGCGCCATCCTCGACCCGCTGCTCGCGGACCTCGAGGCGCACTACGGGGCGCCCCCGATCCTCTACACCACCTCCGAGTTCCGCGACCGGTACCTCGGCGACGACTACGGCCGGTACCCCCTGTGGATCCGTGCCGTCGCCCTCACCCCGGACGTGCCGCGGCACGAGTGGGAGTTCTGGCAGTACTCGGACCGCGAGGTGCTCGACGGGTACTCCGGCGAGGAGGAGTTCATCGACATGAACGTGTTCGACGGCTCCCTCGACGACCTGCACGCGATGACGCTCGACTGACCGGCAGGCCCCCGCCCCCGCCTGCCGTCCTCGTCGTCGGGCGCGCCTGCCGTCCTCGTCGTCGGGCGCGGTGGTGGGTCAGCGGGCGAGGGCAGCGGCGAGGTCGTCGGCGGTGGTGACCGGCCGGTCGCACACGAACCCGCGGCACACGTAGGCGGCGGCGCCCCCGTCCACGAGCGGTCGGTCGGCCAGCAGCGGCACGCCCTCGGCGTCCGGCTCCCCGGGCACGACGACGGCGCCCGCGGCCGTGGACCGGCGTGCGGTCGCCAGGAGCTCGTCCGCCGCGGGGCCGCTGCCGACGACGGCCACCTGCAGCGGCCCGGCCGCCAGGGCCTCCGCCGTGGCCAGGGTCCACCCGGCGAACCGGCTTGCACGCCGGGCGAGCGTCCCGGACGCGCGGACCGCCGCCTCGGCAGCGGCACGGTGCCGCGAGGACCCGGTGAGCGCCGCGTACGTCGCCAGCGCACCGGCCAGGGCCGACTGGCCCGACGGCTCGGGACCGTCGCTGAGGTCACGGGGGCGCACGACCAGCCGTTCGGCGTCGTCGGCGACGTCGTGGAACCCGCCGTCGTCGGCCGTGAACCGGTCGAGCGCGACGTCCAGCAGGCGGCCGGCGGCGGTGAGCCAGCGCGGGCGCCCGGTCGCCTGGTGCAGCGCGAGCAGGCCCTCGGCGAGATCACCGTGGTCGGCGGCGACGCCGGGCGCCTCCCCCACCACGCCGTCGCGCGACGCCCGCCGCAGCCGCCCGTCCACGACGTGCGTGCCCAGCAGCAGGTCCGCGCACTCCTGCGCCGCGATCACCCAGCGGGACTCGCCGAACAGGGCGCCGGCGTCGGCCAGCGCCGCGATCGCGAGCCCGTTCCACGCCGTGACGACCTTGTCGTCGCGAGCGGGCTGAGGACGCCGGTCGCGGGCGGCGAGGAGCGCGGGACGCACCCGTGCCCACCACGCCGGGTCGGGGTCGCGGGGGAGCTGCAACGTCGAGGAGCCGTGCTCGAACGTCCCCTCGTCCGTGACGCCCAGCACGGCGGCAGCGCCCGTGCCGTCGTCGTCGCCGAGCACCTCGCGGAGCTGGTCCGGCGTCCACACGTACGTCAGACCCTCGACGCCGTGCCCACCGCCGTCGTGCCCACCGCCGTCGACCGGGGTGTCCGCGTCCAGCGCGGACGCGAAGCCGCCGTCCGCGGTGCGCAGGTCACGCAGCAGGAACTCCGCCGTCTCCCGCACCACCCGCTCCGCGAGCGGCGACCCCGTGGACCGCCACCAGTGCGCGTACACGCGCAGGAGCTGGGCGTTGTCGTAGAGCATCTTCTCGAAGTGCGGCACCACCCAGGCGGCGTCCACGGCGTACCGGGCGAACCCGCCGCCGAGCTGGTCGTAGAGGCCGCCGCGCGCCATCGCCTCGCACGTCCGTGACACCATCGCGATCGCGTTCTCGTCGGCGGTGCGCCCGTGATGGCGCAGCAGGTGCTCCAGGGTCATCGACGGCGGGAACTTCGGCGCACCGCCGAACCCGCCGCGCACCACGTCCGCCTCCCGGCGGAGCGCGACGACGGCGCCGGCGAGGGCGTCGTCGTCGAGCGGTGCTCCCGGCACTCCCCCGGTCGCCTGCGCGATCGCCGCCGTGACCGCCGACCCGCGCTGCACGACAGCGTCCCGGGCGTCCGCCCACGCGTCCCGGACCGCCCCCAGCACCCCGAGGAACTGCTCGCGCGGGAAGTACGTGCCGCAGTGGAAGGGATCGCCGTCCGGGGTGAGGAACGCGGTCATCGGCCAGCCGCCCTGCCCCGTCATCGCCGTCGTCGCCGCCATGTAGACCGCGTCGACGTCGGGACGCTCCTCCCGGTCGACCTTGATCGCCACGAACCCCTCGTTCATCGCGGCCGCGACACCCGCGTCCTCGAACGACTCGTGCGCCATGACGTGGCACCAGTGGCAGGCGGCGTACCCCACGGACAGCAGCACCGGCACGTCCCGCCGCCGGGCCTCCGCGAAGGCGTCGTCACCCCACTCCCACCAGTCCACCGGGTTGTCGGCGTGCTGGAGCAGGTACGGGGAGGTGGCGCTGCGCAGACGGTCGGCCATGAGGCCACGCTACGCACCCCCGACGCAGCGCCCCTGTCTCACGCGTCACACGACGTCGTCCGCGCCCCGCGGGCACTCTCGGGTTAGGGTGCCTTCCCGTGACCGACGTGACGCCCCCGAGCGCTCCCCTGCCCGTCAGGACGAGCCGACTCGTGCTGCGCACCTACGCCGAGGACGACGTCGAGGACCTCCTCGACTACTACAGCGACCCCACCACGGCGCGGTTCCTCCTGGAGGACGCGTGGACCGCCGAGAACGCCGTGGAACAGGTGGCCCGCCGCATGGCGCGCACCGGCGTGGACGGCCCCGGGTCGGCGCTGGCGCTCGTCGTGGAGCACGAGGGCACCGTCGTCGGCGACGTCTCCCTGTGGACGACGGGTGACACCGTGTCCCGCGGGGAGGTCGGCTGGGCCTTCAACCCGAAGTTCACCGGCCGCGGCTTCGCCACCGAGGCGCTGCGCACCCTGCTCGGGATCGCGTTCGACCGCTACCGCATGCACCGCGTCGTCGCCCAGCTCGACGCCCGCAACGACCGCTCCGCGCTGCTGTGCGAGCGCGTCGGGATGAAGCGCGAGGGCCACCTGCGCGCCGACTGGTGGTCGAAGGGCGAGTGGACCGACACCCTCGTGTACGGGATGCTCGCCCGCGAGTGGCAGCGGCCCTGACCGAACCGACGGTGCTCAGGCCGAGTCGCGGACGACGAGCGACGTCGGCAACGTCATCGCCGCGGGCTCCGCACCGCCCACCAGCTCCATGAGCAGACGCACCATCTCGGCGCTGATGCGCTCGTACGGCTGCCGCATCGTCGTCAGCGCCGGATGGAGCTGCTCGGCCACGCCGTTGTCGTCGAACCCCGCCACCGCGACGTCACCGGGGACGTCCCGCCCGGCAGCCTGCGCGGCCACCAGGGCACCCGCCGCCATGAGGTCGCTGTGGACGAACACGGCGTCCAGGTCGGGATGGTCGGCCAGCAGCCGCGCCATCGCCCGGCGCCCGCTCTCGCGCGTGTAGTCGCCGTGCTCGACGAGCGCCGGGTCGAACAGGTCGCCGAGCGCCTCGCGGAACCCCTGCAGGCGCAGCACACCTCCCGGGGTGTCCATCGGACCGGTGATCGTGGCCACCCGGCGGCGTCCCGCGTCGAGCAGGTGCTGGGTCATGGCACGGCCCCCGGACAGGTCGTCCGCCGCGACGTAGGCGACCTTGTCCTCGTAGCCGAGCGGCACGCCGCACGCGACCGTCGGCACGTTCAGGCGGAGCAGCTCGGCGAGCATCGGGTTGCCCGCGTGCGAGCTGATCAGCAGCACGCCGTCGACGTGACCGGCCTCCACGTACCCGGCGACCCGACGGCGCTCCTCCGCGGTGCCCGCCACGAGCAGGACCATCGGCATCTCGCGCGTCGCCGCCGCCTCCGTGGCGCCACGGAGCAGCCGGGGAAAGTTCGGGTCCTCGAACAGCAGGTGCTGCGGCTCGGTGAGCAGGAACGCGATGCTGTTGGCGCGGCCCGTGACCAGCGACCGGGCGTGCTCGTTGGCGCGGTAGCCCGTCTTGCGGATCGCGTCCTCGACCGCCGCGCGCGCCTCGGGGGACACCCAGTGGCCCCCGTTGATGACGCGCGAGACCGTGCCCCGGGACACGCCCGACGCCGCCGCGACGTCACGGATCGTCGGACGCCGGTTCGGGCGTCGGGTCGTGCGGCGCCGGCTCGACGACGGCGCGGGCGACGACGGCGCAGGCGACGACGGCGCAGGCGACGACGGCGCAGGCGACGACGGCACGGGCGGGGACGGCACCGCGGCGGCGGTCGCGGCCCGGTCAGCGGCCGGAGGGACGACATCGGCGTCGCGGCTCGCAGTGCTGCTCATGGGGCTGAGTCTAGCCGCAGGCTGTGAACGTTCCCAGCCAAGGCGAGCAGGGACGCCGCACCGCCGGAGCCCCCCGCCCCGACCTTCTGCGCGCTTCTACGCGGCAGTTCGTGATCTGTTCGGCAGTCGCGACTGCCGCGTAGATCACGAACTGCCGCGTAGATCGCGGACTGCCCCGTAGATCGCGGACTGCCCCGCGCAAAGCCGCCGACCTCCGCGCACCAAGCTCTGCGCACAGCCCCCGCGTCCAGCCGTAGAATCGATTCGATGCCCGCCCAGACCGCCGTCGACACCCGCCGTGCCACCGTCATCCTCGTCGCGATGGCGACCTCGACGTTCCTCTTCGTGACCGTCGAGTCGCTGCCCTCCGGGCTGCTCACCCTCATGGCCCCCGACCTCGGTCGCACCACCTCCGAGATCGGGCTGCTCGTCACCGCGTACGCGCTCGTCGTCCTCGTGTCGTCGGTGCCGCTGGCCTGGGCGACCAGCCGGATCCCGCGGCGCTGGGTCCTGTCCGCCTGCTGCGGTGTCGCCGCCGTCGCCACGCTGTGGGCCGCACTGGCACCCACCTACGAGCAGATCATGGCCGCGCGGCTCGTCACCGGGCTCGCGCAGGCACTCTTCTGGGTCGCCGTCGTGCCCGCCACCATCGGCCTGTTCCCGCCGATCGTGCGCGGGCGCGTCATGTCGCGGCTCGCCGTCGGCAACTCCCTCGCCCCCGTGCTCGGCGTGCCGCTCGGCACGTGGCTGGGCGAGCTCACCTCGTGGCGCGTCACGTTCGCCGCCGTCGCCGTCGTGTCCGCCGTCGTCATGGTCATCGTGCTCGTGCTGTTCCCGACCGTGGCACCCCGCGCCGGCGGCGCCGCCGTCGCACCGCACCCCAGCGGCCGCCGGTTCGGCTTCCAGCTCGTCGCCACCGCCCTGGTGGTCACCGGCGCGTTCGCCACCATCACGTTCGCGACCCAGTACCTGCAGGACGTCAGCGGGTTCACCCAGTCCGACATCCCCGCGCTCCTGCTGCTGCAGGGCGGGGCCGGGGTCGTCGGGGCGATCGTCGTGGGCCGGTACCTGGACCGCTATCCCGCCGCGGCCGTGATCATCGGGTGCAGCCTCTACGGCGTCGGACTGCTCGGGCTGTGGACGTTCGGCGCGAACCCTGCCGCCGCGATCTTCTTCCTGGCGGTCACCGGGCTGTCGTTCTCCACGGTGCCGCCCGTGCTGTCGCACCGCGTCATGCTCGTCGCACCCCGCGGCACCACCATGGCGCAGGCGGTCTCGTCGTCGGTGTTCAACCTGGGCATCGCGGGCGGGTCGGCGCTCGGCGCGCTGCTCGTGGCCGTCGTCGGGGTGCAGGTCGTGCCGCTCGTGTCGGCCGCGCTCGTCCTGGCCGGACTCGGCGTCGTGCTGGCCGAGGAACGCCTCAACCCGCCGCTCGGGTCCGTCGTCGAACGGGTGGAGGACGCCGTCGCGCACGAGTCGTGAGCACGTGCGCGACGCTCCTCCCGGCGTCGACCGCCCCGCCGCGCAGGCGCGACATTGGCGACGACGGCGAGCTGGTCGCGCTGGGGCCGCACCACGGTGGTCACCACGGCGTCCGTCCCGGCCTCAGGAACGGCCGGTCGGGGCGTCGTCGTCGCCCACCGGGTCCGACGGGGTGACCGGGTCAGGCGTCGCAGCCGGGTCCGACGACACGGCCGGCTCCGACGACACGGGCGGCTCCGGTGACGCGAGCGGCTCCGGCTCGGAGCCGACGGCGACGGCGTCCGTGCCGGTGGTCGCGGCCGGTGCCGACACCTCGACGGTGCCGCCCGTGCCCGTCGCGGCGTCGTAGGTGAGGACGGCGGGCTGCACCGCGCGCAGGGCGTCGTGCGGGGCGACGTCCTGCGTGTCCTGCACGCCCTTGAGCTGATCGCCGTTGAGGAGCAGGTTCAGCAGGATCGCGGCGATCGCGCCGGCGCTGATGCCCGAGTCGAAGACGAGCTGGAACCAGGTGGGGAACTCGGCGTAGATCTCCGGCTTCACCGTCGGCAGCATCGCGACGCCGAGAGCCACGGCCACCACGAGGATGTTCTTGTTGTCGAAGCGCACCTTGCTGAGCGACCGGATGCCCGACGCCGCCACCATGCCGAACAGGGCGATCCCGGCGCCGCCCAGCACCGCGCTGGGCACGCCCTCGACGACGGCGCTGACCTTCGGCACCAGACCGAGCACCACGAGGATGAGGCCCGCCATCGTCGCCACGAACCGGGACGCGACGCCCGTCAGGCTGACCAGGCCGACGTTCTGCGCGAACGCCGTGTACGGGAACGTGTTGAAGAAGCCGCCGAGCATGGTGGACAGGCCGTCGGCGCGCAGACCGTCCGCGAGACGCTTCGTGCTCACCGGCTTCTCCACGATCTCGCCGACGGCGATCATGTCGCCCGTCGTCTCGACCATGATGACCAGGCCCACCACCAGCATCGACAGCACGGCCGCGACGGGGAACGTCGGCAGACCGAAGTGCAGGGGCGTGACGACGGCGAACCAGCCGGCGTCCCCGACGCCCGACCAGTCGACCTTGCCCATCGGCAGGGCCGCGAGCGTGCCCAGCGCGAGGCCGATCAGCACCGAGCAGCGGGCGATCGCCGACGGCGCGAACCGTTCGACGAGCACGATGAACAGCAGCGTCCCGGCCGCCAGCCCGAGGTCGGACGGGGCCGCGGACTCCCCCTGGCTCGTGATCCAGCCCGCGGCGACGTCCATCAGGGAGACGCCGATGATGAGGATGACGGTGCCCGTGACGATCGGCGGGAAGAACCGCAGCAGCGTGGAGAAGAACGGGGCGACGAGGACCATGAACAGACCCGTCGCGATGGTCGCGCCGAAGACGGCGGTGATGTCGTAGGTGGTGCCGATGCTGATCATCGGGCCGACGGCCGCGAACGTCACCCCCTGCATGATCGGCAGCCGCACGCCGAACCGCCAGAACCCCACCGACTGGATGATCGTCGCGATGCCCGCGACGAACAGGTCCGCGCTGATGAGGAACGCCAGGTCCGCCGCCGAGTAGCCCAGCGCCCCTCCCACGATGAGCGGCACCGCGACGGCGCCGGCGTACATCGCGAGCACGTGCTGCAGCCCGAGCGGGAAGAGTCGCGCCAGGCGAGGGATCTCGTCCACCGGGTGCTTGGTGGGCGGCACCTCGTCGACCTCTCGGGCCGCCGCGGCCACTGTGTCCGTCATCGCTGGTCCCCTCCGCCGGGCGCTCGCTGCGCGCAAGGTCGACGTTAGGGACGAACCGTTTCGATGGGATGACGGCGTGTTTCGGTGACGTGATTTCTTCGCGACGCGTGCCGGTCGGCTCGTGCCCGATCATGGGCGCATGGACGACCACGCACGCTGCCCCTGCCTGAGCGGACTCCCCTACGGCGAGTGCTGCGGACCTTTGCATCGCGGTGTCCGTGCGGCGCCGACCGCCGAGGCGCTGATGCGGTCGCGGTACTCGGCGTTCGTCGTGCTCGACGCCGACTACCTGCTGGCGTCGTGGCACGCCTCGACACGACCCCCGTCGTTGGAGCTCGATGCCGGCCAGCGGTGGTTGCGGCTCGAGATCCTGGCTGTGGACGGCGGTGGGCCGTTCGACTCCGTGGGGACCGTGGAGTTCGCCGCGCACTTCCGCGCCGACGGGCAACGCGGGCAGCTGCTCGAGGTCAGCCGGTTCGTGCGTGAGGACGGGCGGTGGTTCTACGTCGACGGCGACGTGACCTGACGCCTTGCGCGGGTGTGGCGGCCGGAGGGGTGAAAGTGCTCTGACCTGCACTGTCACCCTTGCCTGCTGCTCCGCAATCTGATGAGCTCAGGTCGTGGACACGGACGTCGAGAAGTCGATTCGCCAGGCCGTCATGGCGTGGGTAGGGCAACGGGCCGAGGCGAACGGCGGATTTCTTCGTCGAGAGGAGCTCCTCAGCTTCCGGCACCGCAACGAGAAGCTCCCCATCATCGACTACTCACGAGGAATCAGAAATCCCCGCGACTTCGGATCCACCCTCTCGATCGTGAGCGCCGCTGACGGCCCCTACGACGACACCGAGTCCGATGACGGTCTGCTGCACTACGCCTACCGTAAGGGCGACCCTTGGAGCGGTGACAACCGAAAACTCCGGAACGCGATGACCACCGGGATGCCGCTCATTCTCTTTCGCAAGGAGATTGCCAACATCTACACACCGATCTTCCCGGTGTATGTGGTCGATGACGAGCCGGATAATCGTCAGTTCCTCATCGCACTCGATGAGGCCTTCCGATTCATCCAGGACCCCGCACACCTCTCCGCCCCGCAGCGCGAGTACAGTCTCCGGCTCGCCAAACAGAGGTTGCATCAGCCCGCTTTCCGCACGAGGGTGCTGGTGGCCTACGAGACCCGCTGTGCGATCTGTGAACTCAAGCATGGAGCATTGCTCGACGCGGCACACATCGTCCCGGACGGTCACGAACTCGGCGCACCCACAGTCAACAACGGCCTTTCGCTCTGCAAGATCCATCACGCGGCCTACGACCAGAACATGCTCGGAATCACGCCCGACTACGAGGTACAGATCGATGGCGATCTACTCCGGGAGATCGACGGGCCCATGCTCAAGCACGGCCTTCAGGAGATGCACGGACGCAGGCTCTCCCTTCCGCGCCGCCGGCTCGACCGTCCCCACCAGGAACACCTGGCGTGGCGCTTCGAGCACTTCCGGGCGCGCCCCCACGCCAACCATTGACCAGTTCATCGTCGACGAGCGACGGCCCGACCCCGTCTCCGTGTCGTCGTCAGCTCAGCCCGCGCCGACGCCCTCCCACGCCTCCGCCTTCGCCAGCCGCCGGCGCACGCCCTCCCCGCCGACGTCCTCGATCCACGACCGATCCCCGACGACGACGAGCAGCGTCCGCGCCCGCGAGAGGCCGGTGTAGAGCATCTCCCGGGCGCGCGCCTCGTCGCGGACGCCGTTGACGGCCAGCACCACCACGGGACGCTCGAGCCCCTTGAACCCCAGCACGTGCCCGTAGAACACGTCGTCCTCGGCGAAGAAGTCGTCCCAGTAGGCCGCGTGCCCGGACGCGCCGATGACGTTCACCTGCTCGGGGTGCCGGCGTCCGGTCGCGAGCAGCGCCACCTGGCCGGGGTCCCAGCCTTCGTCGAGCAGCGCCTCGACGGCGTCGTCGGCCGCCTCGACGGCGTGATCGGCGGGGACGTCCACGACGCGCACGGGTGCGCCGTCGAGCCCGCGCGGCCGGACGACGTCGGGCGACAGCGCACCGAACACCTGCGCGATCTGCTTGGTGCTGCGCAGGTTCTCGTCGAGCGTGACGGGGACGAGGTCGATGGGCGCCCGTCCGTCGCGCGGGAAGACTCGCTGCGCGTCGTCGAGGAACACGTACAGGCCGCCGTGCTCGGCGTCACGCAGGCAGCGCAGCAGGGACGGCCACCACAGGTCGCCGAAGTCCTGCGCCTCGTCGACGACGACGGCGTCGAACAGGTCGCCGGGCGCACGTTCGCCGGCGAGGCGTCCGAGCTCGAGCGGCAGGTCCCGCTCCCAGTACTCGGGGTCGTCGTCGCGGCCGCCGGTCGCGCCCCAGGCCAGCGGCAGGTCGTGGAAGAGGCCCACGTAGGCGGGCCGCTCGCGCCGCGGCCACGTCGCGGTGATCCGTTCGAAGTAGCGTCCGAGGCCGCGCGAGTAGCACAGCAGCGCGACGCGCTCCCCGGCCCGGGTGCGACGTCGCGCCTGTTCCAGCGCGAGGTACGTCTTGCCGGACCCGGCGCCGCCGACGACGCGCATCCGGCGCACCTGGCACAGCGTGTCGAGCACGCGCGCCTGGTCGCGGGTCATCTGCTCCAGCCGCGTCTCGTGCTCCAGCGCCCTGGTCAGGTGCTCGGCCTGGCCGGGGAACCCGCCCGCGATCGACTCGACCAGCTCGTCGACCGCGAGCGCGTCGAGCGGGAAGTGGCCCTGTCCGTGCCGCTCGATGGCCCGTTTGACGCGGGCGACGACCTGGCCGGGGGACTCGAGGTCACCGCGGTCCAGCAGCATGTCGCGGGGGAGGTCGAGGGCCTCCCAGGTGGACGGCACGTACCGGTGCGGGAACGCCACGAGGTGGGCGGTGCGGGACGACGCCGCGAGGGCGCCGCGCTCGCGCAGCAGCGCCTGCAGCGCGTGCCGGGCGCCCTGCACCTGCGCCACGGGGTCGATGCGGTGCTGCCGGCTCCCGCTGCCCTGGTACCAGGCGCCGTCGGTGCGCTCGATGTGACCGCCCTTGACCTCGACGGCCGCGACTCCGACGCCGGGCCACGCGACGAGCAGGTCGATCTCGTACTCCTGGTCGTCCTCCTGCAGGTGGACGCCGTGGAAGAGGGCGGCGTCGTCAGGCAGCTCGGCGGCGAGGACCTCCCACACCGCCCGCTCCGCCCCGCCGTCGTCGTCGCGGAACCGGGGCTCGGGCGGCAGTGCGTGGACCATGTCTCGTTCGTACCGGATCAGACTGTCCGCGTCACGCCTGCACCAAGAGATCGTCGTCGTCGTCACCTGATTTCACCCTCTCCATCCATCGGTGGGCGGGTGAGGTGACCGTCACCCACCTGACGTGGTTCCAGCGAGAACCCGGACGGCGCCGCCCGGTCGTAGACGACGACGGCGTTCAGGTCGCGCAGACGGCGGCGCCACGTCGCGAGCCGGTGGCGATCCAGCCGGTCGACCGGCCCTCCGTGCCAGGCGTGGAGCTGCAGCGCGAGCATCTCCAGGTGGAGGTTGTCCAGGTGCCGACCCTCGACCCGCCACGGGAGCCGTCCCGTGCTCGGTTCTCCCCCGGCCGGCCGCTCTCCCTCACCCGGCGGGCCGAGTTCCTCCCGGCCCGCCCCGCGACGCACCGTCACTGCAGAGAGACCTCGACGCCGCCGGAGAACATCGAGTCGTGGAGCTGGAGCGTCGCCGGCGTCGCCTTCTTCGGAAGGTCGAACACGACCACACCCTCCACCGTGTTGCCCGGGTTGATCTCGTTGAGGAAGCTGTTCGAGTCGTCGAGGTAGATGGCGGCCTCGGAGTCCGCCGAGTGGGTGCGCCCCTCGGTGTCCACCAGCTCCTGGCTGCCGCCGTCGAAGTACTGCGCCTCGTCGCCGATGTTCTCCACCGACATGTGGACGAGCACGAACTGCCCCTGCGCCTCCTTGTTCAGGAAGTCGTCGCCGACCGTCTCCACGCCGTCCTCGACCTCGGTCACCGTGAACTCGAACTTGCCGTCCCGGGCAGGCTCGCCGATCGTCGGCAGATCGGCGGGCTCCGGCTCCGCCTCGGGCTCCGGCTCCGACGCGTCGGCAGCAGCGGCGACCTCCTCGGCCGCTGCGTCCGCTCCGCCGTCCTCGCTCGCGACCTGCGCTGCCGCCCCGGCGCCGTCCGCGTCGTCGCCACCACCGTTGAAGGCGCTGACCACGACCGAGAACGCCACCACGGCACCGATCCCGGTCAGGATCTTGTGGCGGGCGAACCAGCTCTTCCGCGGATCCGGCGGCTGCGGAGGCTGCGGCTGGGCGTACTGCGGGCCGGGCTGCGCGTACCCCGAGGGGTGCTGCTCATCGGACATCGGTGGCTCCTTCGTCGGACGGTTGATCGAACGAGTGAGATCCTCGAACGCAGGGGCCTGACGGCGGATCCCCCGTACGCCTCGACCCACCGACCCGATCGGTGGACCCGCACGCTCCAGGTCGACCCGATCGGTGGAGGTCCGGCGTCGGTGCCGACCCGTACGCTTCCCCGCATGCGTCCACCCCCGTCGAGCCCCGCGGTGCCGCCGCACGTGTCACCTCCGGCACCCAGCGGTTCGTCCGGTGCGCCCTCAGCACAGCCCGGACCGTTCCACGCGCTCGACCCCTACGCGCCGCTGCACCCCGGCGACCGCCACGGGGCACAGCCGCTGCCCGGCCCTTACGCCCCGCCGGCAACTGCCGCCCGCGATGCGATTCCGGCACCGGGCAGCCTCGGCCGCCGAGCGGCAGCCGTGTCGGGGTCGATCGGGGCCGTCGTCGTCACCTGGCTGTGCTCCATGCTGGGCGCGTCGCTCGCGAGCCCCGTCGACTCCACCGGCCAGGAGCTCTTCTTCACGCTCGTCTGGTTCTTGCTCGCCACCGCAGCGGCGACCGCCGTCTGGTGGCGCACGAGCCACCCCGTCGTCGTCTGCCTCACGACGGCCGCCGTCGGGATCCTCTCCCCGATCGGCGCCGTCGCCCCCCTGATCGCCCTGCCGTGGGTGATCGCGCGCACCGACCTGCTGCGCAGCCTGTGCTGCGGAGGCATGACGGCGCTCGCGCTGGCCGCCACGTTCTGGCGTGACTCCCGCCGCGAGGGCACGAACGTCATCTTCTCCCTGCCGGCCTCGGACACCGGGCCCGCCACGTACATGTCCCCGCTCGGGTACGCGGTCCTCGGGGTCGTCGTCCTGTGCATCGCCGTCGGTGCCGGGCTGCTGCGCCGCAACATCACGCGGGCACGGGCGGACGCCGCGGCGGCCCGCGACGTCGCCACCGCCGAGTCCCACCGGGCCGACACGTTCCGCACGCGGTCCGAGTCGTTGGAGACGGAGCTGTCGCGCCAGGAAGAACGCGACCTCATCGCCCGCGAGATGCACGACACGGTGGCCCACCAGCTGTCGCTGGTCTCGTTGCAGGCCGCGGCGCTCGAGGTGTCCTCCGACGACGCGGGGACCGGAGAGGCCGCGCGCTCGATGCGGTCCTCGGCCCACCGGGCGCTGGAGGAGATGCGCACGCTCATCACCTCGCTGCGCGAGGGTGCCGAGGACTACGCCGGACGGGACCGGACGCTCGACGACCTCGCAGACCTGCTCGACGGGGCGGGGTCGCGCGGGGTCGACCTCGTCGCCACCGTGTTCGTGCGGGACGGGGACGCCGCTCCGCCGACGTTGACGCGCACCGTCTACCGAGTCGTTCAGGAGTCGCTCACCAACGCGGCCAAGCACGCACCGGGCGCCCGTGTCGCAGTGAGCGTCCGGGCCCGGCCGGGCGACGGCATCGACGTCACTGTGCGCAACCCGACGGTGGCGCCCTCCGACGTCGTCCCGGGCAGCGGCGCCGGGTTGCGCGGGATGCGTGAGCGCTGCGAGACCCTCGGCGGCGAGTTCGACGCCGGCCGACAGGATGACGGGACGTTCCTCGTTCGCGTGCACCTGCCCTGGTCACCGGCCGTTCGGTAGCCGGGCACTGTCGCACGCTGGCAGTAGGGTCATCGACGTGGTCCGGGTGATGATCGTCGACGACGACACGATGGTGCGGCAGTTCCTGCGACAAATTCTCACCAAGGGTGGGCTGGACGTGGTCGCGGAGGCCTCCGACGGCGACGAAGTCGTGACCGCTGTTCAGGCTCATCGTCCGGACGTGGTGCTCATGGACCTGCGCATGGCGCGAATGGACGGGATCCGCGCGACCGCAGCGGTCGTCGCCCTGCCCTCGGCTCCGGGAGTCGTGGCCATGACGTCGTTCGACACGGAGTCCGCGATCCTCGACGCGGTGCACGCCGGCGCCGCCGGCTTCCTGGCCAAGGACTCGGGACCGCACGAGCTGGTCGCCGCCGTCGAGTCGGTCGCCGCCGGGGACGGCGCCCTGTCACCCCGTGCCGCTCGCGTGGTGATGGCACAGGTCGCCGCCGCTCCGACGGTACGCGGGCGACAGGACGCCCAGAAGGCGCTGGCGGAGCTCACCGACCGGGAGCGGCAGATCGCCGACGGGGTCGCGGCCGGGCTCACGAACGCCGAGATCGCGGCGCAGCTCTTCCTGGGCGAAGCGACCGTCAAGACGCACCTGGGCAAGGCCTGCCAGAAGCTCGGGGTGAACCGGGTGCAGCTGGCGCTGCTGGTGGACCGCGCGGCCTGAAGAGCCTCGTGTCGGACGGCGGCGCTACCGTCGGACGCATGACCTACGCCAACGTCGGCACACTCGGCGCCGTCCCCGGGAAGCGGGACGAGCTCGTCGCCCACCTGACGCAGCGCAGCCCGGAGCTCACCGCAGTGGGATGTCTGCTGTACGAGGTCGGTGTCAACGATCAGGAGCCCGACACCGTGTTCGTCACCGAGCTGTGGACATCGTCCGAGGCGCACCGCGCCTCCCTGGAGCTGCCATCCGTCCAGGCGTCCATCGCCGCCGCGAGGCCACTGCTGTCCGGGGAGTTCGGCGGGTTCGACTTCACCGTCGTCGGGTCACCGCTGCGCGACTGAGCGTGCGCCCGTGTCGCCTCCCAACTCGTTCGGCAGTTCGAGCTTCGTTCGGCAGTTCGAACTGCCGACCGAAGCTCAAGGTGCCGAATGAACCGAGCAGCAGGAGCCGGTCAGCCACCTAGCCGAGTTCGGTGCTGTCGGCGGCGAGGATCTCCCCGGCGAGGTCGCGCGGCGCCTGCGCCAGCCATGCACGACGCACCCAGTGGTTGAGCTGCTGTCCGTCGAGCGCGTCGAGCGACACGCTCACCCCGCCGGCGGTCGACACGGCGGCACCGATCTCGGCAGTCATGCGCTCCGTGTCGTCGCGGTCCAGCGCGAGCTCGATCCCCACGCCGGGCACCTCCGCCACGAAGACGACGTCGTGCACGCGGAACGCCCCGTCCGACTCGACGACGTCGGGCAGCGCGAGGGCCGCCTTGCGGAGCTGGGTCTCGGTGGTCATGGCTCCCACGCTCGCACGGACCTGCCCGATGCGCTCTGCCGTTGCCCCTTTCGTCGCCGAACAGGTGGTTGCGCCCGCAATGCCCGGTGAGACCGGCAGCGGCGGCCCGCGCGGCCTGGGGGCGGCCGGTTCAGTCGAAGTAGCGCGGCACGTCGATCGCGCCGCCGGCTGCGGCGAACTCGGCGTCCACCGCCACCCGCAGGGCGTCGTCGCACAGGTAGTCCAGCGCGGTGAGCGCCAGCCCGGCCGCGCCGTCGACGGCGGCCCGCACGGCCCGCTCCGACCCGGCGGCGGCCGCGAACTCCACCGTGTGCAGCGCGACGTCCGGGTCGGCGACCTGGATGAGCGGGTGGATGCCGGGCACCCGGAAGCTGACGTTGCCGAAGTCGGTGGACGCCGCGACCGTCTCGGGCACGACGCCGCCCGGCAGCACGTCGCGACCCCGCCGTCGTTGCGCGGCCACCCAGCGGCGGGTGAGCGCGGCGTTGGTGCGCACGGGCAGGGACGGGTGGGCGCCGTCGTCCCAGCCGATCTCCACGTCCGTGCCGGTCATCAGCGCGGCGCCGCGGGCGACGTCGTCGAGGCGTCGCGACAGGTCGCGCAGCGTGTCGGGGTACTTCGACCGGGCGTACAGCCGCATGACGGCACGCTCGGTGATGATGCTGGGTCGGGTGCCGCCGTCGGTCATGATCGCGTGCACACGGTCCGACGGCGGCATCTGCTGCCGCAGCAGCCCGATCCCCGTGTAGGCGAGGTTCGCCGCGTCGAGCGCGTTGCGCCCCATGAACGGCTGCGCGGACGCGTGGGCGCTGCGACCCGTGAAGGTCCAGGTCAGCAGGCGTCTGCCGAGCCACACCTGCTCGGCGACGTCCGCGCCGTACGGGTGCACCATGATCGCCGCGTCGACGTCGTCGAACGCTCCCGCCCGCGCCAGGACCTCCTTGCCGGAGTGCCCCTCCTCGGCCGGGGTGCCGAGCAGCAGCACCCGGCCCGACGGCGCGTCCGCGGCCTCGAGCACGTCCTTCAGCGCGAGGAACGCCCCGACGCCGGCCGCCGCGATGACGTTGTGCCCGCAGGCGTGCCCGATCTCGGGCAGGGCGTCGTACTCGGCGCAGACGGCGATGGTCGGGCCGTCGCCCCGCCCGAGCTCGGCCCGGAACGCCGTGTCGACCCCGTGGACGCCCACCTCGGCGGTGATGCCGTGCCTGGCGAGGAGATCGACGAGCAGTCGCGCGCTGTCGTGCTCCTCGAACGCCGTCTCCGGGTGGGCGTGCAGGGTCCGCACGACGGCGGCGAGGTCGGGCTCCAGCGCCGACGCGGCGGCGTCGACCACGTCCGTGAGCGCCGCCGGCGCACCGGCGTGCGTGTCCCCGGGGTCGACGGGGGCGCTGCGGCGACGCTCCTCGGTCTCTGCGGCCAGGTGGTCGAGGTAGGCGGTGCTGGGCGGTCGGGCTCCATCCACAGGCATCTCGCCATCGTACGGACGTCGTCGTGCGCTGTGCGCTCGGCCAGGACGTCGAGGTGCTCGATCGCCTCCGGCGCATGATGCCGGGACACCGCAAGCGCCGCGCGAGGGCGCGTTCCTGCGCGCCGTGACCAGCGGCGCACGAGGGCGTAGCGCCGCCACGGCTTGCCGGTCTGGCAACAGCGCTGTCGTGCTGGGAGATCCTGGGTGCAGCATGGATGCCACGCGCCGTCCGCCCGTCCCCCTGTGAGGTCCGATGCCCCGCCCCACCGTCCGGCTTCTCGACGACGTCCGCCCGGACGAGACCGACCACGAGTTCCTGCCCGGCATGTCGCGCGGCTGGCTGATGCCCTGGTACGACGTCGTGGCGCGGTTCCGCAGGCTGGGCCGGCTGTACCGGCGCACCGTCGAGGTCGCGGGCGTCGGAGCGGGCCAGCACGTCCTCGACGTGGGGTGCGGCACGGGGAACCTCGGCGTGCAGGTGCTGCGCACCGCGCCCGGCGTCGTCCTCACCGGCCTGGACCCGGACGGCGACTCGCTGCGCCGCGCGGCGCCCAAGCTGCGACGTCGCGCGACGGCCCCGGTCACGCTGGTGCGCGGGTTCGCGCACCGTCTGCCGGTGCCGGACGCGAGCCAGGACCACGTCGTGTCCTCCCTCGCCCTGCACCACGTGCCGCTCGCGGAGAAGGAGCTGCTCGCCCGGGAGCTCGCGCGCGTCCTGAGGCCGGGTGGCCTGGTGACCGTCGCCGACTTCGCGGGCGACCACGCCGCCGGGCACGGGCACGGGTCGGCCGGCCACGGGTCGGGCCACCACCGGCCAGGCCGGCACCAGCCGGGGCACGGCCCCGGCAGCCGGACGCACGACGCCGACAACGCCGACGGCGGCATCGAGCGCCTGCTGACGGCTGCCGGGCTGGTGGACGCCCGCGCCGTCGAGCGGATGCCCCTGCTGGGCGACCAGGTGGTGCTCGTCCAGGCGCGCCGGCCGAGTTCACCCGCCGTTGACGTCGGCGTCACAGGCACCGACTAGCGTGACGGTCATGCGACGAAGCCTCCTCACCGCGACCCTGGTCCTGACGGTCGGCCTGGCCGGCACCCTCGCGCCCCTCGCGGCGAACGCCGACGACGGCGCCCGTTCCGCGCGCGGCGACCACGGCACGCAGCCTGGCCAAGGCAACGGGCACGGCAACGGCAACGGCAACGGAGCCACGAAGAAGACCCTGCGGGTCGCGACGTACAACCTGTCGCTCAACCGGGCGAGCGAGGGCGAGCTCGTCGACGACCTGTCCACCCCGGACGACGCCCAGGCGCGCACCGTGGCCGAGGTCATCCAGCGCGCCGACCCGGGCGTCGTCCTGCTCAACGAGTTCGACTTCGACGCCGAGGGCGAGGCGCTCGACCTCTTCCGGGAGAACTACCTGGAGGTCGGTCAGGGCGGTGCCGACGCGGTGCGGTACCGGTACGCGTACACGGCGCCGTCGAACACGGGCGTGACGAGCGGGTTCGACCTCAACAACGACGGCACGGTGGGCGGCGGCGACGACGCGTTCGGGTTCGGCCTGTTCGAGGGCCAGTACGGCATGGCGATCCTGTCGAAGTACCCGATCGACACCGACGAGGTGCGCACGTTCCAGAACTTCCTGTGGAAGGACATGCCGGGCGCGCTGCTCCCGGACGACCCGACCACCCCCGAGCCCGACGACTGGTTCACCGACGCCGAGCTCGACGTCGTGCGGCTCTCCAGCAAGTCGCACTGGGACGTGCCGGTGCGGGTGGGCCGCGAGACCGTGCACGTGCTGGCCTCGCACCCCACCCCGCCGACGTTCGACGGGCCCGAGGACCGCAACGGCCGCCGCAACCACGACGAGATCCGCTTCTGGTCGGACTACGTCACGCCCGGCAAGACGTCGCGCTACGTCTACGACGACGACGGCGAGCGCGGCGGTCTGCCCGGCGGCGCGAGCTTCGTCGTCGTCGGCGACCAGAACGCCGCCCCGCACGACGGCGACTCCTACGACGTCGCGATCGACCAGCTCCTGGACAACCGGCGGCTCACGGACCCGATGCCGACGTCGGACGGCGCCGTCGAGGCGGCCGAGCTCCAGGGCGGCGCCAACACGACGCACACCGGCGACCCGGCGCTCGACACCGCGGACTTCGCCGACACCACGCCGGGCAACCTGCGCGCCGACTACGTCCTGCCGTCCCGTGACCTGCGGGTCCGTGACGCGGGCGTGTTCTGGCCGACGGCCGACGACCCGCTGTCGCGCCTGACCGGCACCTACCCGTTCCCGTCCAGCGACCACCGGCTGGTGTGGGTCGACGTGACCCTCTGAGCCGACGTACGACCCTCCGACGGGTCGCGGGGGGTGGAAGATCACCCTCGCGACCCGTTGGTGTATCAGCCCGGGGCGTCACACACTCATAGACGAGTGCTGCGTCGGCGTCGACGCAGTCGCCGGCTCTGGGCCCTCGGGCCTGTCGCGCACCCGCGGAGGCTCCGCGTCGAGCGCACCCGCGCGGCCTCCGGGCCCGCCCTCACATCGCTGTGCATCGCTGTGCCTCCCAGGAGCTCACCCATGAGACGTGCTCTGTCCGTCTGTGCGGCCGCCACGGCCGCGCTCGTCCTCGTCGCCGCCCCGGCCACGGCGCACGGGTCCAAGGACCCTCGCCCGCCGGCCTCCGAGACCATCACCTCCGGTCTCGTCACCCCGCTCAGCCTCGCCGTGGGCCCGAAGGGCACCACGTTCGTCAGCCAGAACTTCGCCGGGCTGCTCACCGCCGTCGACCGCGACGGCGACGCCACCGTCATCCACGCGTCCGCGGACGGCGCCGAGGTCGGGGCGCTGTCCTACGCCGACGGCGTGGTCACCTTCGCGGAGTCGGGCGCCGATCTCACGCTCCGCCGGCTCAAGGTCTCGACGAAGGGCGAGCCGCGCGGCGAGGCCCGCACGGTCGCCGACCTCGGCGCCTACGAGGAGGCGAAGAACCCGGACGGGAAGGTCGTGTACGGGTTCCGGTCCCTGCCGGCGTCGTGCGCGGCGCAGTTCCCGGAGGACTTCCCGGCGTCGTACCCGGGCATCGTGGAGTCCCACCCGTACGCGACGACGTCGCGCCGCGGCACCACGTACGTCGCGGACGCCGCGGGCAACACGATCCTGTCCGTCGACTCCCGGGGCAAGATCCGCACGGTCGCGGTGCTGCCCGCCCAGCCCGTGAAGATCACCGCCGAGGTGGCCGCGGGTCAGGGGCTGCCCGACTGCGTGGTCGGCAAGAAGTACTGGTTCGAGCCGGTGCCCACGGACGTCGAGGTCGGGCCGCTCGGCCTGCTGTACGTGTCGCTGCTGCCCGGCGGTCCCGAGGACGCCTCGCTCGGTGCCCGCGGGTCGGTGGTCGTGGTGTCGCCGTGGACCGGCAGGGTGCACACGGTCGCCGACGACCTGCTCTCCCCCACCGGTGTCGCGGTCGACAGCCGGGGCACCGTGTACGTGGCCCAGCTCTTCGGCGGCGAGATCTCGAAGCTGGACCGGCGTGGCAGCACGCCGGTCGCGTCGGTGGCGCTGCCGGGTGACGTGGAGCTCGACGGGTCGGACCTGCTGGCCACGGTCAACGTGCTCCCGCCGGACGAGACGAGCCCGCCCGACGGGCAGCTCGTGCGGTACTCGCTGAGCAAGCACGGGCACCGCTGACGCCTGACGGCCCCGCCGAGCAGCTGCTCGGCGGGGCCGTGGCGCGGGCCCGCGCACCAGGTCAGCGGGCCGTGCCGCCGTAGTGCGCGGCGAGCCGGCGGAACCCCTCGTCGATGCTGACGGAGGGACGCCAGCGCAGGTCGGCCCAGGTGGCCCGCTGGTCGAACCAGTGCGCCGTCGAGAGCTGCTCGGCGAGGAACCTCGTCATCGGTGGCTCGTCGGTGCCGGGGCGCACCCGCCACACCGCCTCGACCAGCCCGCCGGCACCACGCGCCAGGCCCGCGGGGACGCGGAGGCGCGGCGGTTCGACGCCCGCCGCGCGGCAGATCCCGGCCAGCAGGTCCGCGACGGGGCGAGGTTCGCCGTTGGTGACGACGTAGGCGCGCCCGTGGACGGCGTCGGCCCGGTCGAGCCCCGCCACGATGCCCGCGGCGGCGTTGTCCAGGTAGGTCGAGTCGATGAGCGCGGCACCGTGTCCGAGCAGCGGCAGCCGCCCGGACGCCGCACGGTCGATCACCCGCTCGACGAGCTGGGTGTCCCCCGGGCCCCACACGATGTGCGGACGCACCGCGACCACGCTGAACCCGCTGCGGTCACGGTCCAGGGCCAGCAGCTCCGACACCGCCTTGGTGCGCGCGTACTCCCCGCGCGCTTGGGCCGGGTCGGCGCGCTCCGCACCCACGCCCACCAGGGACGTTCCGGAGTGCGCCACCGACGGCGAGGACACCTGCACGAACCGGCGCACGTCCGCGGACTCCGCGGCGTCGAGCAGCACGCGCGTGCCGGTCACGTTCACGGCCTCGAACTCGGCCGGGTCCCCGGCGAGCGAGACCTTCGCGGCGAGGTGCACGACGGCGTCCACCCCGTCGAGCGCGGCGGCGACGGCTGCGGCGTCGGTCAGCGACCCGGAGGCGTCCTGCGCACCCGGCACGCCCGAGGGGCGGCGCTGGAAGGTCCGCACGTCCTCGCCCCGTTCGAGCAGGACACGTGCCACGGCACCGCCGAGCAGCCCGGACGCGCCGGTGACCAGCACGGTCACGGTGCACCCACCCGGCCGCCGTCGAGCACCCCCGACGCCCACCGCGCCAACCGCGCACGGTCGATCTTGGAGTTGTGCCGCACGTCGGTCGGCAGCTCGGGCACCACCAGGACGGCGGCGAGCGGCCGCGGTTCGTCGGCCGCGGCGCCCCCCGCGTCGGCTGCCGCGTCGGCTGCCGCAGGGTCGAGCGTGGCGTCACGCACGGCGTCGCGCACGGCGTCACGGACCGCGGCGTCGAGCGCGGCTCCCGCCAGGCCCGGCCGCCGCACACCCGCAGCCTCCACGACGGCCACCGCCTGCTGCACACCCGCGGGACCGACGCCCACGACGGCGGCCCGCCGCACGTCGTCGACCCGCTCCACGGCCTGCTCCGTGGCGACGGGCGCGACGGGACCGGACGGCGTCGTCAGCACGTGCGCGAGCCGCCCCTCGATCCACAGCCGGCCCTCGGGGTCCAGGTGCCCGACGTCCCCGGTGCGGTGCCAGTGCCCGGGCGGGGTGTCCCGCTCGGCGGCGACGTCGGTGAGCCACAGCCGGTCGTACCGCTCCTTGAGGTGGGGGGCACGCACCAGCACCTCGCCGAGCACCCCGGGGTCGGACGACGGCGCACCGGACGCCGCGCCGTCGTCGTCCAGGGCGCTGATCAGCACCTCACCGCCACCGACGGGACGGCCCACGCACACGCCGCCGTCGGGCGCGGACGCGGCCGCGCGGATGCCGTCGAGCGTGATGTCGGTGACGAGCAGGCACTCCGTCATGCCGTAGGGCGTGTGCGGGGTGGCCGCCGGCATGAGGTCCTGCGCGGAGGTGAGCATCGCCGCGCTGATCGGCGCGCCCGTCGACAGGAACGTCTCGACCCGGCCGAGCGCCTCGCGGTCCGCGTCGTCGAGCTCGCCGGCGGTGTCGACGACGTTCAGGATCGCCGCGGGCGACAGGAACACCATGCGCGCGTCCGACGCACGGACGGCGTCGGCGACCGCGCGCGCCGTCAGCGTGCGGGGCGCGGACACGTCCATGTCGGGCGTCACGGACCGCGTGCCGAGCGCCGGCCCGAGCAGCGCGAACGGCGCGAAGCCCGTCACCAGCCCGGTCTCGGGTCCGACGGCGAAGTGCTCCGCCAGGGCGTCGCGCAGGGCGGACAGCCGGGCGTGCGTGTACACGACGCCCTTGGCCGGCCCGGTCGAGCCGGACGTGAACAGCACGGCCGCCTCGTCTTCGGGGCCCGGGGCGGGAGGCAGGTCGAGGCCCTCGCCGGACCGGGCGACGTCGACGAGCTCGTGGTCGACGCCGAGGGCCCGGCGCACGACGGGGTCCAGCGGGTCCGCGGAGATCCTGGTCCCGGGCCAGCCGAGGGCGCGCGCCGCCGCCAGGCCCTTGCGCTGCGCGACGACGAACCGCGGCCACGCCCCGCGCTGCGCCCGGGTGAGGCCCTTGACGCCGAGCCCGGCGTCGGCGACCACCACGACGGCCCCGATGCGCAGGCACGCGTACACCAGTGCCGTCAGCGTCGGACCGGGCTGCACCAGCAGCGACACCCGGTCGCCGTGACGCACGCCGATGCCGTGCAGGCCTGCCGCGATGCGGCGCACCTGCCGCTCCAGCGCCCGCCAGCTCACCGCCGCGGGGCCCTGCCCCGTCAGGTCGAGCACGGCGGCCTCGTCCGACGTCGGACCTGCGGCCCGCTCGTCGAGCCCGACCCACATCCCCCGGAACGGGCTCTCCGCACCACCGAAGGCACCACCGTCGTCAGCACCACCGTCGTCAGCGCCGCCACCGTCCACCGCAACCGACGACGTGTCGGCGGCCCGGCCGTCGAGGGCACCGGATGCCGCGCGCTCGGCGGACGGAACCTCCGACCCTCCGGCCACCGCCGTCGACCCCAACCAGTCGAGGAGCGGGCCGGCATAGTCGACGTCCTCGGCGACCAGGTGCCCCGCCTGCTCGAACCGGTGGACCCGCGCGTGCGGGAGCCGGTCGACCAGGTCGTCGAGGTAGCGGTCCGAGAACACGGGGTCGCGCGGTCCCCACAGCATCAGCGCGGGCACCGCCAGCCGCGCGACGCCGTCGGCGATCCGGTCCAGCTCAGGGCGGCTGACGTGCTCCGGCGTCGCCGGGATGTCCGCGACGAATCCCTCGATGCCCGCCCGGTCGGACGCCGTCCGGTAGGGCAGGCGGAAGGCGTCGGCCACGTCGGCGTCGAGCCGCGGGCGGGCCAGCGCGAGCGTCGTCTCCAGGAACGCGCGCGTCGAGCGGGTGCCGAGGGGCAGCACCGGGCCCGCCGTGGCGAGCCGCAGCACCGCCGGGATCGGCACGTCCGCCGGCTGGTGGATGGCCGTGTTGAGCAGCGCGACGCCCGCGAGCAGGTCGGGATGGTCGACCGCCCAGCCCAGCGAGACCACGCCGCCCCAGTCGTGCCCCAGCGTGACGACGGGTCCCGACAGTCCGAGCGTCTCCGTGAACGCCCCCAGGTCCGCGACCCGCTCGGCGAGGGTGCGGTACCGACCCGTGCGGGCGGACAGCCCCATCTCGAGCTGGTCGACGGCGACCACGCGCCACGCGTCGACCACGGCGTCCGGACGCTCCCCCGCGGCCGCCGACGCCGCGACCGCACGGTCCGTCGCCGTCGCGAGCAGACGGCGCCACAGGTAGGACCACGTCGGGTTGCCGTGCACGGCCAGCACCGTGCCCACCGGTTCGATGCCGTGCATCGACAGGGCCGGGCCGTTGTCCAGGTAGTGCCACTCGCCGCCGTCCGACGCCGGGGAGGACGGGACGGACAGCACGTGGCTGAAGCGCGCGTCGAGACCCGGGAGCCCGGGCGGGACCGGGCTCGCCGACCGGACGATCACCAGGCCAGCTCCATCATCGCCGTGTTGATGCCGGAGCCCACGCCCATCAGGAGCACGCGGTCACCCACGCTCAACGAGTCCTGCTCGCCCGCCAGGGTGATCGGTACCGACGCCGGGCCCACGTTGCCGAACCGCGGGTACGTCGTCGGCACCTTGGAACGGTCCAGGCCCACGGCCTCCACGATCGCGTTGGTGTGCACCCGCGACACCTGGTGCGTCACGTAGCGGTCCATCGACGACCAGTCCCACTCGGCGACCGCGTCCTTCCAGGCGTCGACGACCAGCTCGAGACCGCCCTCCAGGAGTGCCTGGGCGTCCGTGAACATCCCGTCCGTGCTGCCGACGCACAGCCGGTGGTGCTGCGTCGCCGCCCGCGTGACACCGCCGAGCACCCGGTGACCCTCCGGGTGCAGGTCCGCCGGGCCGAGCACCGCCGCCGCCGACCCCGACCCGAGCGTCAGCGACGCGAACTCCTGCATGAACCCCTCACGGCCCGAGTCGAAGCTCAGCAGCCGCGCGATCGTCGTCTCCTGCACGTCGTCGGCGTCCTCGCCGTTGACGATGACGGCGTACCGGATCTGGCCGGACTCGATCATGCCCGCCGCGAGGCTCATGCCGTTGATGAACCCCAGGCAGGCGTTCGCGATGTCGAAGTTCACCGCCGAGCTCGGCAGGCCCAGGCCGTGGTGCAGGCCGACCGCCACCGACGGCTCCAGGTGCTTGCGCGTCACCGACGTGTTGATGAGCAGGCCGACGTCCTCCGGCCCGACCCCCGCCAGCGCGAGCGCCTCCAGCCCGGCCTCCACCGTGGCGGAGTCGGCGTCCTCGCCGGACGCCCAGGAGCGTCGCTCCTCGACGCCGGCCACCCGTTCGAGCAGCGACGACGGCAGCCGCAGCCGCTTGAGCGCGGGGGCGAGCCGGCGCTGCACCTCGCGCGACGAGGTGACGCCGGACGGCATCCGCCGCGTCACGGACAGCAACGAGACGTTGGTGAACCTGGTGGTGGCGTTCCCTGACACACGAGCTCCAGACATCCGGCCACTGGAGTGCCGGGACGACGACAGGTCGCCGGGCGCGGTCTGCGCCCGACGTCGGGTAGGGGTCTGCGCGACGACACCCGCCCTCGAGGTTATGACGCTCGAGGCTTCGTCGCCGTTCCTAGCACCGTGCTGTGGTGTTCGCGACACCACCGTGCCAGGTCGTCACAGGATCCGCCGACCCGCCACACAACCTAGCCGTTGCTGGTCGTGCCGGCGGTTGCTGGTCATGGCTGGTCGTTGCTGGTCATGGCTGGTCGTTGCTGGTCATGGCTGGTCGTTGCTGGTCGTGGCGGTGGTGGTGGCCGCTGCGTCGTCGGCGTCGGGGGCGTCGTCGGCGTCGGTGGTGTCGGGGGTGTCGTCGGCGTCGGCGTCGGCGTCGCCGAAGCCGAAGCCGGAGCCGCCCGACCGTACGCTGGTGAGGTGCCCGAGACGCCCCCGCCGTTCGTCCCCTTCGCCTCCGACAACTACGCCGGCACGCACCCCGAGGTCCTGGCGGCCGTCATGGCCGCGAACGAGGGGTTCGCCGTCGCCTACGGGGACGACCCGTGGACCGCGCGGCTCGGCACCCGCGTCGAGGAGGTCTTCGGCGCCGGAGCGCGCGCCTTCCCCGTCGTCAACGGCACCGGCGCGAACGTCGTGTCGCTCATGGCGCTGTCCGAACGGTGGGGCGGAGTCGTCACCTCCGACGTCGCGCACGTCAACACCGACGAGAACGGCGCCCCCGAACGGGTCGGCGGGCTGAAGATGCTGCCCTGCCCCTCCGACGACGGGCGCATCGCACCGTTCCACGTGGAACGGTGGGCGCGGCAGCGGCACGACGTGCATCGCGCGCACCCCGGGGTGCTCTCCCTGACGCAGTCCACCGAGCTCGGCACGGTCTACTCCCTCGACGCCCTGCGGGACCTCGTCGACACCGCGCACGGCCTGGGGATGGCCGTGCACCTGGACGGGTCACGGCTGGCGAACGCCGCGGTCGCACTCGGCTGCTCGCTGCGCGCGCTCACCACGGACGTCGGGATCGACGTCGTCTCCCTCGGCGCGGCCAAGATCGGCGGCATGCTCGGCGAGGCCGTCGTCGTCCTCGGGCCCGACGCCGCCCCCTCCTTCCCCGGTTCGGGTTACGACGGCGCCGCGTCGCGCCGGGGCGCCGCCGCGGCCGTGCCGTACGTCCGCAAGGCGACGATGCAGCTGGCCTCCAAGGCGCGGTTCGTCTCCGCCCAGCTGCTGGCGCTGCTCGGCGACCCCGGCGAACCGGTGCACGACGGCGCCCCGTCCTGGGCCGGGTCCGGTGCAGGCGGGTTCGGGTCGGGAAGTGGCGACGCCGGGTTTGGTGCTGCCGTCGGCTCGTCGCCGCCCGCCGCCGACTCGCGGGAGACCCTGGACGTGGCGCTGGGCGGGCACGCGGGGCTCGCCGTCGGGCCGCCCCTGTGGCACCGTACGGCGGTCCACGCCAACGCGATGGCAGCGCGCCTGCACGCCGGACTGGCCGACGCCGGGCTGATCGCCGCCGGTCCGGTCGGGTCCGACGACGCACCAGGCCACCTGGACACGACCGCCTCGGGCGGCGCGGAGGTTCTGCAGGCAGACGGCCGCCGGACGGACGACACCGAAGACCTGCAGACGGGCAGCCGCCGGGTCGACAGCACTGGAGTTCCGCAGGCGGGCAGCCGCCGGGTCGACAGCACCGGAGTTCCGCAGGCGGGCAGCCGCCGGACGGACGGCGCAGCGGACGCAGGCGTGCAGCCCGCAGGAGCGGCGCCGTCGTACCCGGTGCGCATCACGCGGCCGGTGGAGGCCAACGCCGTCTTCGCGACCCTGCCCCGCGGGGCCGCCGACCGGCTGCGCGTGCGGTCGCGGTTCTACGACTGGGGCCCCGGTGAGACGCCGGACCGCGTCGAGGCTCGCTGGATGTGCTCGTGGGACACCCCGCCGGAGGCGGTGGACGCGTTCGTGGCGGCGCTCGCCGCCGATCTGCACGGCACTCACTGATCTGGTCGGCAGTTCGTGATCTGGTCGGCAGTCGCGACTGCCGAGCAGAACACGAACTGCCTCGCAGATCCCCAGGCAGCTGCCGCGAGTGAGGGTCAGCAACCGCGCAGTCACCCAGCCGCGCAACCGCGCAGTCACCCAGCCGCGCAGCCACCCAGCCACCCAGCAGTCGCGCGGATCACGCGCGCGTCGGCCACGGGAGCAGCGGATCGACCCGCGACGACCGCACCACGTCCGCACCGAACTGCTGGAGCAGCAACCGGGTGGCCCGCTGCGGGTCGACGCCGTCGCGCGCCGTGAGGCGCAGCGGGCGGACCCCCGTCGTGGCGGTGATCGCATCCTCACGCACCTTGTCCTCGAAGCGCACGCGGTCGGCGTCGTACCCCCGCCCGAACGCGCCGTCGGTGTACTTGACCCGCCCGTCGAACTCGACCAGCACGCGATGCTCCGGCCAACCGAGGTCGACCCGGTAGAGCGTGTGCGGTGTCTGGACCGGCAGCTGCGTGACGGCAGGCGGCAGCCCGGCGCGCAGAGCGAGGTAGCGGGCCCAGGTCTCCCACGCCGACTCCGCTCCTCCGTCGGCGGCCGCCAGCACCCGCCGCGCCCGTGCGGTGCCGTTGCGACGGCGGGGCTCGGCGAGCAGCGCGAGCGCCCGACCACGGTCCATGCCAGCGCGCAGCGCCCAGTCCGCCACGACGAGCGCGTCCAGCGGCGGCAACGTCAGCGCGCAGTCGACGACCGTCGTCAGCAGATCGGTCGCGGGCAGGTCCTGGAGCAGGCGCTCGTGCGTCGGCAGACCGGTGTGCCGGGCGACGTCGGGGGCCGACCGACCGCTCGGCCGCGACCGCACCCGGACGTGCACCCGGTCCGGTGCCCGCCACAGGGGCGCACCCCACAGCAGCGCGGCCGTCTCGTGGCTGAAGACGTGCCGGCTCCGCAGTTGGCGGTGCACCGCCGTGGCCCGGGCCAGCGCGAGACGGGTCGCCGCCGTCGGACCCGATGCGTGGGTGCCGTCCGCAGGAACGGGCCGGTAAGCGCCCCGGCGGACACGTTCCAGCGCGCCGTCACGCCGGGCACGGCGCAGCTCGGCAGGGTCTCGCTCGTGGGCGAGGACCAGCTCGTCGGACGTCGTCATGGCGTGAACCCTGGCGCGCGTGGAACGAGTCCCGCCGGCCCGTGAGGGCGACCTGTGGACGACGGTCACCTGTGGACGGGCCGACGACGGCGCTCCCCGCCGATCTGGTCGGCAGTCCGTGATCTGTTCGGCACTTGCGACTGCCGAACAGATCACGGACTGCCGACCAGATCAGGAACTGCCGCGCCCACCGGCGGGTGCCACCGGCGGGTGCCACGGTTGGGCCGCCCGGCGGGTGCGCGCTACGGTCGTGAAGCACCGTCGACGTGGCGGTGCGGCGCGAGGCAAGGAGCAGCCATGACCCACGACGACACCGCCCGGCACACGGCCACGGCCTCCACCCACGTCGCCGAGCCGCCGGCCCGGGTGTGGGCCGAGCTGCTGCACCCGGGCGCCCGCTGGATGCTCGGCGCGAACATCGAGACCGACTTCCGCCCCGGCAGCCCCATCACGTTCGAGGGGCACTTCTTCGGTCGCCACTTCGAGGACCGGGGCACCGTCATCGCCGTCGAACGGTCGCGGCTGCTGCACTTCACGCACTACTCGCCGCTCAGCGAGCTCCCGGACACCCCGGAGAACCATCACGAGATCCGCATCGAGCTGACGGCCGACGACGGCGGGACGACGGTCCGGGTCACGCAGTCCAACATCGACACCGCCGAGCACGCCGCCCGCTCGGAGCAGCACTGGTGCGAGGCCCTGGCGTCGCTCGCCCACCGCGACGGCCCGCCCACGGCCGGCCGCTGATGCCCCGGCCCCGAGGCGCATCCACCCCGTTCGCCGGCACGGCCGTCCTGCTGGGGGCCCTGCTGCTCGCGGCGTGCACCGCTCCCGGCGGGTCGCCCTCGGGGACCTTGCCCGATGCCGGCACCCCCGGCACCCGGACCCCCGGCACCCCGTCGCCCAGCGCCCCGACGCCGGAGCCGTCCGGCTCGCCGTCGCCCGCGCCGTCCTCCCCCAGCCCCACGCTGCAGGACGTGCTCGACTCCATGAGCCTGGAGGAGAAGGTCGGACAGCTCCTCGTCGTGGGCGCGCCGGTCTTGGACGGCGAGTCCGGGGACGCGACCCGCACCGCCCTGCGGGATCACCATGCGGGCGGCATCTTCCTGCACGGCCGCAGCGAGGCGGGGGCGGACGCGGTGCGCGACCTCGTGGACGGCTATGTGGCGGACGCCCCGGGCGACACCGAGCTCCTGGTCGCCACGGACCAGGAGGGCGGCTTCGTCCAGGTCCTGCAGGGCCCCGGCTTCTCGGAGATCCCGCGCGCCACGGTCCAGGCCGACTGGTCGCGGGACCGGCTGGAGCGGGAGGCGACCACCTGGGCCTCCGAGCTCGCGGACGTCGGCGTGAACCTCAACCTGGCGCCCGTGATGGACCTCGTGCCGCCGGACAACCAGACGGCGAACGAACCCATCGGGTACTACTCGCGCAACTACGGCAACACGGCGGACCAGGTCGTGGAGTCGGCGACGGCGTTCTCGGCGGGCATGCAGGCGTCGGGCGTCGAGCCGGTGATCAAGCACTTCCCGGGTCTGGGGTACGTCACGCAGAACACGGACACCTCCGGCAACGTCGTCGACGACACCGTGACCGCGGACTCCGCCTCGGTGGACGTCTTCGCCCAGGGGATCGACGCCGGGGCGAGGTTCGTCATGGTGTCCAACGCGGTCTACGCGAAGATCGACCCGGACGTGCCGGCACCCTTCTCCGAGAAGGTCGTCGACGGCCTGCTGCGCGACGACCTGGGCTTCGACGGCGTGATCATCACCGACGACGTCTCGGCCGCCGCCGCCGTGCAGTACCTGTCCCCGGCGGAACGCGCGGTCGACGCGATCGACGCGGGTGTCGACGTGGTGCTCGCGTCCGCCGATCCCGCCGTCGTGCCCGCCATGGCGGACGCCATCGCCGAGCGAGCCCGCGACGACGCGGAGTTCGCCCAGCGGGTCGACGAGTCGGCGAGCCGCGTCCTGGCAGCCAAGGCCGACCTGTAGCGACCGGCGCCGCAGCCCCAGCGCCGCAGCCCCAGCCCCAGCCCCAGCCCCAGCGCCAGCGCCAGCGCCAGCGCCCCAACGCCCCGGCGCCCCAGCGCGAACGATCCGCACAGCCGGTCAGCCGGCCCCATCAACCGATCAGCACAGCCGACCAGCCCGGCCGACCAGCCCGGCCGACCAGGCCGGCCCACCAGCCGAGCCGATCAGCACAGCCCGTCAGCCCGCCGTGCCCGCGAGGTAGGCGGACAGCTCGGTGCCGGCACGCTCGACGGCGGCGAGGTCCGCCGGTGACGGCTCGCGCTGCCACTGCAGCTCCGGGCCGACTCCGTCGGGCAGCGCCCGTCCCGGCCAGCGCCAGCGCGCGGCGAGGCGGTCCTCGACGAGCACGGCGTGGACGAACGCCCCGACCCGGTCGGGCTGCGGCGCCCGGGGGTCGTCGAGGACGCCACGAGTCTCGCGGTAGGAGGCGAGCAGCTCGTCGTAGGCGCACAGCAGGTCGGCACCGCTGCCCGACGGCGCGCCGGCCTGCGGCACCGGCGGGGTCGCGCCGGACGCCTGGGCGGCGTCGTGCACCTCCGGTGTCGTGACGAGGGTGAGCCCGTCCAGCTGGCCGCTGCCCGGCACCTCGACCGCCTCCCCGGTGTCGAGGAGGACGGCCAGGCCGGACCGCAGCTCGGTGAGGGTGAGCCCGGACCACTGCGCGACGTCCTTGACGGCGGCGTACGCACGCGCGGGCAGGTAGCGACGCCACAGCTCGACGACGGCGGTCGCGCGGTCGAACACCGACCCGAGCGGTCCGTACCCCGGCGTCGCCCGGGTGTCGAAGGGTGCGTAGGTGTGCCGTCCGTCGGCGCGGGGACCGCTGACGACGAGCCGCTGCAGCTCGGCGTGCATGAGCACGTGGGTGAGCAGGATCCCAGGGGCGTCGGGCGCGAGCACACCCTGGTCGGTGAGGGTGTGCGCGAGCTGGTCGCGGGTGCGGGGTCCGTGCTCGACCTCGGCGACGACGGCGTCGATCGCCGCCGCCGGGTCGCCGAGCCCCCAGGACTTCTCGGTGGTCGACATGAGGCGCTCCACCCGGGGCGCGGTGAGCTCGACGAGCCAGCGTGCGTCGTCGGGCAGCACGAGGTGCCAGGTGGGGCGCAGCACGTGGGTGCGCAGGACGTTGCCGTCGTCGAGCGGGACGAGCGTCGCGGCCTCACCCGTCCGGGCGGCGGGTCGCAGCCGGCGGTTCAGCCCCCAGAACGTGGGGCGCAGCTCCTGCCCCTGGACGGCCAGCAGGTGCCCGACGGCGGTGGTGACGTCGGGCAGGCCGGGTTCGCGCAGGTGCTGCGCGCGCAGGCGGGCGCTGCGGACCGTGGTGGCATCGACGCTCATAGAGCCACCCTGCCACCGGGGCCCGACGCCCCGCCCCCGTCGACCGGCCGTCGACCGCCCCGTCGACCGGCCGCCGGCGCCTGTCGCCATGTCGCCCGACCCCGACGCCGCGGCTCCTCGGCGACCGACCGGTGGCGCCTGCGGAACCGCGACGACGGAGGGGAAGGGGCGCGTCGGGTGGAACGGGGCGGGTCAGGCGAGGTCGAGCGACACCGTCGCGTACGAGTGCGCCGGCAGCGTCACCTCGAGGCCGAGTTCGTGCGGACGCACCGACTCCAGCGCGACGGGCGCGACGGCGTCGGGCGCGTCCGGCGTGTTGTGCGCCGCGGTGTCCGCCGCCGTCAGCACCGTGGCGGTGTGGCCGGTGACCTCGCGGCCACGCAGGTCGAGCACGACGGTGCGCTCGGCATCGGCGTCGAGGTTGCTGAGCGAGACCAGGGCCGTGTCGCCCTTGACCGACGCGGACGCCGAGACGAGCGCCAGCTCGCCCCCGTCGACCTCGCGCGACGGCACGCCGCGCAGGTGCACGTCGAGGGCGTCGGCGTCGTGGTGGGGCGTGTTCATCGCGAACACGTGGAAGCTCGGCGTCCTCACCAGCGCGCCGGACTCGGGGTCGGTGAGCAGCATCGCCTGGAGCACGTTGACCGTCTGGGCGATGTTCGCCATGACGACACGGTCGGCGTGGCGGTGGAACGCGTCGAAGTGCACCGACGCCACCAGGGCGTCGCGCAGGGTGTTCTGCTGGTACAGGAACCCGGGGTTGGTGCCGGGTTCGACGTTCCACCAGGTGCCCCACTCGTCCACGACCAGGCCGACGCGCTTGGCGGGGTCGTAGCGGTCCATGACCTGGCCGTGCCGGGTGAGCAGGTGCTCCATGAAGGAGGCCTTCTTCAGCGCCAGGTACCACTCGTCGGCGCTGAACTCGGTGGCCGCGCCCTTGTCCTGCCAGGTGCCGGTGAACGTGTAGTAGTGCAGGGAGACTCCCTGGAACGGTGCTGCCGGGGCGGCGGCGTCCGCGGGGGCGTCGAGCGGCCCGAAGGACTGCATGAGCACCTCGGTCCAGTGCAGGTCGCCGTCCGAGGCGCCCGCGGCGATGCGGTAGACGTCGTTGCCGGCGTGGTTGCGCACGTAGGTGGAGTACTGGCGGGCGAGCGAGGCGAACTGCTCGACGCGCAGGTTGCCTCCGCATCCCCAGGCCTCGTTGCCGATGCCGAAGAACGGCACCTTCCAGGGCTCGTCGCGGCCGTTCTCGCGGCGCAGGGCCGCCATCGGGGAGTCGTCGGCGCGAGTGAGGTACTCGATCCACTCGCTCATCTCCGCCACCGAGCCGGAGCCGACGTTGCCGGACACGTAGGCGTCGGTGCCCAGCATCTCGACGAGGTCCATGAACTCGTGGGTGCCGAACGAGTTGTCCTCGACGACGTCGCCCCAGTGGGAGTTGACCATGCGGGGGCGCGTCTCGCGCGGGCCGATGCCGTCGCGCCAGTGGTAGTCGTCGGCGAAGCAGCCGCCGGGCCAGCGCAGGTTGGGGATGTCCAGCTCGCGCAAGGCCTCGACGACGTCGAGGCGGATGCCGCGCTCGTTCGGGACGTCGGAGTCCTCGCCGACGTAGAAGCCCCCGTAGATGCAGCGGCCGAGGTGCTCGGCGAAGTGGCCGTAGACGTGCCGGGAGATGCGGGGTCCGGGCAGGTCGAGGTCGATGACGGCGGTGGTCTGTTCCATGGGCGCGAGTTTAACGATAAAATCGCGGCGGACGGAAGAGCGGCGAAGGACCAGTACGGTGACCGGTGTGAGACCGACCATGAGCGACGTGGCCCGAGCCGCCGGCGTCTCCGCCATGACCGTGTCCAACGCGCTCACCGGCCGCCGACCGGTCAGCGCGGCCACGCGCGAACGCGTCGAGGCCGCCGCGGCCGCCCTCGGCTACGAGCTCAACCTCACCGCCCGGCACCTGCGCGCCGGACGCACCGACACCGTCGCCCTCGTCGTCCCGCACTTCGACCACCCCTACTTCGGCGAGCTCGCCGCCCGCATCGCCCGGATCCTCGAACCGCAGGGCCGCCACCTCGTCGTCGAGCAGACGGGCGCCAGCCGCGAGGGCGAGCTCGCCGCCGTCTCCCAGACGCGCTGGCAGCTCTACGACGGCGTCCTGCTGTCGGTCGTCGGGATGTCGGGCGCGGACCTCGACGCCCTGCAGACGTCGGCACCCCTGGTGCTCCTCGGCGAGCAGGACATGCCCACCCGCTACGACCACGTCCGCATGGACAACGTCGTCGGGGCCCGCCTCGCCACCGCCCACCTGCTGGCCACCGGGTCGCAGCACGTCGCGATCGTCGGCGGCACCACGCCGTCCCCCGCCGCCGGGATGATGCCCGCCCGCACCGCCGGCTGGACCGAGGCGCACACCGCCGCGGGGCTGCGACCCGCCGCCGGCCTCGTGGCCCCCGCACCGAGCGCCGACCTCGCCGCCGGACGCGACGCGGTACGCCGCCTGGTGCACGACGGCGTGCGGTTCGACGGGATCTTCGCCGTCACGGACACGCTCGCCACGGGAGCGCTCGCCGGCCTCGCCGAAGCGGGTCTGCGCGTGCCCGACGACGTCCAGGTCGTCGGCTTCGACAACCTCGCGGCGTCAGAGTTCACCGTGCCCGCACTGACGACTGTCGACCCGGGTCACGACCGAATGGCCGCAGCCGCCCTGCGGCTGCTGGACCGCCTCGCGGACCCCGCCGACGACGGGGAGCCCGAGCAGGTCGTCGTCCCGGCACGGCTCGTGCACCGTGCCACGACGCGCGCGGACTGACCTGCCGACGCTGTCAGGCGCCCGCCGTCTGCTCCTCGCGCACCACCGGGATCCTGTCCCCCATACCGATCATCTCCAGGACCTCCGTCACCGCCTCGGACGGCTCGAGGAGCTGCACGGGCGCCCCGGACTCCTGACCCAGCATGTACACCTGCAGGATGAAGGCGACCCCGGAGGAGTCGAGGAACGTGACGTCCCGGGAGTCGATCACGATCGGCGTCGTGCCGGACCGGGAGACGACCGCCGACATCGCGTCGCTCGCCGACTCGCGCAGCGCAGCGTCCACCTCACCCCACAGCGTGAGGTAGGTGCCGTCCTCCTGGTGCTGGCAGGCGATGCCCGACCCTGCATCAGGGTCGGGCTCGAGCTCCGTGGTGCGGTCGATGTCCATCGGGGTCGATGCTCCAATTGTGCCGTCGGCGGCCTGAGGGCCGCCGACACCCCCCAGCACGGCAGCCAATGAACGAGTGTTCCCCCTCGCGGCGTTTCGTCCAGTGGGACGCGGCGTTCGCGAGGGTGTGACCTCACCCGGTGCTCACACCGGGGTCGGTGACGTCGGCGACCTGTGCCCCGAGCACGCGGACCAGGTCGTCCGCGTCCAGCGAGGCGGCCACCCCGTGCCCTCCGGCACCGATCGACACCGTGCCCGTGCCGGGGACCCGGGAGTCCACCACCACCGGCCACGCGGTGACTGCGCCGAAGGGCGTGATCGTCCCCCGCTCGTACCCGGTCACGGCGCGCGCGACGTCGGCGTCCGGCATCGACAGCCGGTTCACGCCGAGCAGGGCGCGCAGCCTGGGCCAGGAGATCGTCCGGTCCCCCGGGACCAGGACGAACAGGAAGTCGTCGTCCCCGCGGCGGACCACCAGCGACTTGACGATCTGGTGAGGCGACAGTCCCCGCGCCGCGGCGGCCTCGTCCAGGGACGCGACCGGGCCGTGGCTCGTGATGCTGAACGCGGCCCCGCTGGCCTCGAGCCCCCGGCGCGCACGTTCCTGGGTCCGGGTGTCGGTCATGGGCCGGTGCGCTCCGGACGAACGCCCTCGGGACCGAGAGCCGAGCTCCTGCTCACTGGTCGCGCTGCTCCTCGTCGTCGTCGCCGTCCTTGGGGGACGTCGCGAGGGACTTGCCCTGGGCCGACGGCGACGGCTCCGGCGTCGGATCGGTCGGCGGTGCCGAGGTCTGCGGGGCCGGCTCGGTCGGCGTCGACGAGGGCGTCGGGCTCGGCTCGGTCGACGGCGACGGCGACGGCGACGGTGTCGGGGACGCCGTCGGTGTCGGGCTGGGCTTGACCGACGGCGAGGGCGTGGGCGTGGGGTCCGGCTTCGGCGTCGTGGTGGGCTTCGGGGACGGCGACGGGCTGGGCTTGGCCGACGGCTTCGGAGACGGTTCGGGCTCCTTCGAGCCCTTGTCCTTGGCGTCCTCGCCCTGGGAGCCCTTGTCCTTCGGGTCCTTGTCCTTCGGGTTCTTCGTCGAGCCGCCCTTGTCCTTCGGGTCCTTGTCCTTCGCGTCGCCCTGGTCCCGGGCGTCGTCGGACGACCCGCCGGACCCGCCGACGGTCGCGACGTCCTCGACGGACACCGCCCGGTCGGGGATCGGGCCGGCGGCGAAGAACTCGAAGTGCCAGGGCTCGGGCTTGCGCCCGTCGGGACGCGCCCACACCGGGTTGTCCCAGCCGTAGTCCGGGCCGTGGACCCGCAGCCACGCGTACTCCGCGGACGTCCCCCCGGAGATCGGCGTGGACAGGTCCAGCGCGAGACCCCACCCGTGGTTCGACGTGCCGGGGACTGCGGCCAGGGTCGGCTTCGCGGCCCGGACGGCGACCTGCGCGTCGTAGGAGCGGTAGGAGTCGGTGATCGGGATGTCGGTGCCGAACTGCTCGCGGTAGGCCTCGTTGAGCGCCTCGAGCTGGGCCGCCGCGTCGCAGCGCAGCATGTGCCACGTGGCCCACGGCACGGTGCAGAGCACCGATGCCGGGATGCGGCCGTTGCTGTACCCGATCGTGGACGCGGCGTGCTGGTCGACCATCGCCTGCAGCGAGGCCGCGAGCCCGGACCGCGCCAGGTCGAGCGGGATGCCGTCCGCGGTGACGGGGACGCCGTCGTCGGAGACGTAGGTGCCGTCCGGGAGGCGGGTGACGGCCGGTTGCACGTCGACGACGACGGACGCGGACATCGGGTCGAGGAGGCTGGCGAGGTAGGTGGCCGCGACGACGACGTCGTCGAACGTCACCGGCCCGTCCTCGTGCTCGTGCTCGTGCTCCGCCTCGTCGCCGGTCGCGTGCTCCGCCTCGTCCTGCGGGGCGGGCGCGACGCCGGAGGTCGGCTCGGGCGCCGTCGGCGTCGGAGCGGGTGTCGGTGTGGGCGCGGCCCCCGGTTCCGTCGCGACGTCGGGCGCGGGCGCCTCGGCGGCCTCGGGGTCGACGTCCGGGTCGGTCGTGACGTCCGGGTCGACCGTCCGGTTGACCCGGACCGCCGCACCGGCGGCGGACTCCGGGGCGGTGGCGGGCGCCGGCAGCAGGCGGTCGACCGGGTCGAGCACGCCCGACGCGGCCGGGGCGACCTTCGAGGTCGTCGTACCCGCCCCGGCGGTGGGCGTCGCGGCGACCTCGCCCGACGGCGGGACCTCCTCGGACGGCGGAGGGGTCGGGGCGGCCGACGGCGGTCGGATCGTCACCTCGGGCGTCGTGTCCGGCTCGTCGCCGACGGCGGGGTCCTCCGGGTCGGTGCCGGCGCCCTGCCCGGCACCGTCCGCGATGCCGTCCTCGAGACCGCCCCCGGTGCCGTCCTCGGCCTCATCGGGTGCCGCGTCCTCAGCGGGAGCGGCCGCGTCGGCCGGTGGCGCGGCGTCGACGCGCGGGTCGACGAGAGCGTCCTGCTGCGCCACGTAGGTCAGCAGCAGCGAGCCGAGCCCGGCGGCAGCCTGCTGGACGTCGGGGCCCATCTCGACGCCGTGCTCGACGGCGGCGAGCTCGGCCCGCTCGATGACGTCGAGCACCTGGTCGATCGTCTGCGGGCCGCTCGGCGACGCACCGCCGACCACCAGGCCGGCTCTCTCGGCGTCGTCGGCCACGGGTGCGGTGAAGTCGGGGTGCGTCGCGAAGTCGTTCCAGGGCAGAGCCGTCGCGGAGACGGTCATGAACCCGGCGGTCAGCGCGAGGGTCAGGAGGCCGGCGCCGGCGGTGTGCCACCGCGTGGCGACCCGGTGCCGGGGTGGTTCGACGGGCTCGACGGCACTCCGCGGAGAAGCCGCGACGACGTCGTCGTCACGGCGTTCGCGGTCATCGCTGTCGTCGACCGTCACGTGGAACCTTTCCCCGAGCTTCGGTGCTGGTCGGGCGCATCGTTGCACACCTCGGCGTCGCCTCACACAACTGTGCGTGAACTGCTCGCCGGACGCCAGTCGTGCACCGGGCGAAACCGCCTCGCGAGCGCCGCTGCGAGCACCTCTCGAGCGGGCAGACTGGACCAATGAACGCCTCACCTGCGGGCACGCCGCACACCGTCGACCTCAACAGCGACCTGGGTGAAGGTTTCGGACGCTGGCAGCTCGGCGACGATGTCCACATGCTGGACATCGTCACCAGCGCGAACGTCGCCTGCGGCTTCCACGCGGGCGACGCCGCGACGATGCGCCGAACCGTCCGCGCCGCCGTCGCGCGGGGCGTCGTCATCGGGGCGCACGTCGCCTACAACGACCTGGCGGGATTCGGACGCCGCGCGATGGAGGTCCCCGCCGACGAGCTGCGGGCCGACGTCGTCTACCAGCTGGGCGCGCTGCAGGCGATCGCCGCGGCCGAGGGAGGTCGGGTGGCGTACGTGAAGCCGCACGGGGCGCTGTACAACCGAGCGGCGGTGGACGAGCGGGTGGCGCGGGACGTCGCGGTGGCCATCGCCGACGTGGACGCGACGCTGACGATGCTGGGCCTGCCCGGCAGCGCCGCGCTCGACGCGGCCCGCGAGGCAGGGCTGCCGACGGCCGCGGAGGCCTTCGCCGACCGCGCCTACTCCCCCGCCGGGACGCTGGTGCCGCGCAGCGAACCCGGTGCGGTGCTCGACGACCCGGACGTCGTGGCCGCGCGCATGCTGCGGCTGGTCACCGAGGGGATGGTCACGGCGGTCGACGGCAGCGACGTGCGGGTCGCGGCCGACTCGGTGTGCGTGCACGGGGACACCCCGGGGGCGGTCGGGACGGCGGCACGCGTGCGCGACGTGCTGGCCGCGGCCGGAGTCGACCTGCGACCCTTCGCCGGGCGCGGGTGACGGGCCCGTGATGAGCCCCGTGCCGCGTCCCGTGCCGACGCCCTCGGCCCTGTCGGTGCGCACGGCGCGCGACGACGTGCTGCTCGTCGAGGTCCCGGACCTCGACGCGGCCGTGCGGCTGCACCGCTCGCTGCGCGCGGATCCGGTCCCGGGCACCCTCGAGTCGGTCCAGGGCGCGCGGACGGTGCTGGTGCGGTTCGACCCGGTCGCGATCCACCGTGCCGCACTGACCGCGGCCCTGCGGGCGCGCGCGGTGACGCCGTCGGCGTCGGTGCACGAGGGCGGCGTCGTCGAGGTGCCGACGGTGTACGACGGCGAGGACCTGCCCGACGTCGCACGCCTGCTGGGGTGCAGCGTCGAAGAGGTGGTGCGGCGGCACGCCGCGGCGTCGTGGACGGTGGCGTTCATGGGGTTCGCTCCCGGGTTCGGCTACCTCGTGGGTGACGACCCGGGCCTGGCGGTGCCCCGGCGCGAGTCGCCGCGCACCCGGGTCCCGCAGGGGTCGGTGGCGCTGGCCGGGGAGTACGCGGGGGTGTATCCCCGCGAGGGTCCGGGCGGCTGGCAGCTCCTGGGGCGCACGGAGGTGGTGCTCTGGGACCTGGGTCGCGAGCGCCCGGCCCGGTGGGCGCCGGGTGATCGGGTGCGGTTCGTGGCGGAGCGGGCCTCGGTCTGGACTTCGTTCGGCAGTTCGAGCTTCGTTCGGCAGTTCGGACTGCCGAACGAAGCTCGAACTGCCGAACGAAGCCACCAGGGATCGGCCGTCGATGTGGTCGACGCCGGGCTGCAGTCCCTCGTGCAGGACCTCGGCCGCGCGGGGCGGACGGACCTCGGCGTCACCCCGTCGGGCGCCTTCGACCCGCGCAGCCTGCGCGCCGCCCGCCGCGCCGTCGGCGACCGCGCGGACGCCGCCGTCGTCGAGACGCTCGGCGGGCTGCGGGTCCGCGCCCACGGTCACCTGGTCGTCGCGGTCGCGGGGGCACCCTGCGACCTCACCGTGCACCCCGCCGACGGCGGTGCGGCCCGTCGTCCGACGGCGGCCAGGCCGGTGGCGCTGGCGGCCGGCGACGAGCTCGTCGTCGGGCATCCGAGCCGGGGTCTGCGCGCCTACCTGGCCGTGCGTGGCGGGCTCCTCGCCGAGCCCGTGCTCGGCTCCCGCTCCACGGACGTCCTGGGGCGGCTGGGACCGGCACCCCTGGCGGCCGGCGACAGGATCGGCGTCGGACCGGCGCCCGGCGACGCCGTGGCCACCACCGACACGGGCGCACCCGACCCCGACCTCCTGCCCGCCGCAGGCGAGGTGGTGCACCTTCCGGTCGTCGTCGGACCCCGCGACGACTGGTTCACGCCCGCCGCCCTGGACACCATGCTCGGTCAGGCGTGGGAGGTCACCGCACGGTCGGACCGGGTGGGGCTGCGGCTCGCCGGCGCACCGCTGGAGCGCACGGCGGCCGCCACCGGACGCGAGCTGCCGAGCGAGGGCTGCGTCACCGGGTCGCTGCAGGTCCCCCCGGACGGACGGCCCGTCGTCCTCGGCCCGGACCACCCCGTCACCGGGGGCTACCCCGTGGTCGGTGCCGTCGCCCACACCCACCTGTGGATGCTCGGCCAGCTCCCGCCCGGCGCCCACGTCCGGTTCCACCGCGCCACCGAGCAGCGACGCCGTCCCGGGTGACGACGCCGTGCCGGGGCGAGCATGATCCTGGCGCACGATCTCCACAGTTCTGTGACGAGGGACATCGTCCGAACGTGCACGGACGGGGCAGAATGGCGGCCATGACGTCGATGACGACCGCCTCCAAGGGCCGCGGCAACCCCTCCCGCTTCGCCGCAGCCAGCCTGCTCGCCCTGGCGATGATGCTCACGGGCTGTGCCACCGGGGTCGACGTCGAGCAGTTCATCGCCGACGCGCAGAGCCAGGCGGAGGCGATCGAGGAGGACATCAACGAGCTCTCCGAGCAGGTCACCGACGTCCCCGCCGAGCTGCAGGGCCAGGTGACCGACGCGGTCGCCTCCGCCCAGGCCGCGACCGACGAGGCCCGCACCGCGCTCGACCAGGCCGCGTCCGCCGAGGACGGCGCCGTCGTCGCGCTGGAGGACGCGCAGGTGGCGCTGGAGGCCGCGAGCGCCGAGGTCAGGCACGTCACCGAGCAGGCCCGCGAGAACGGTGCCGACGAGGTCGCCGACCTGCTCGCCCAGCTGCAGGAGCAGATCGACGGTCTGCGCGGCGAGACCGAGGACGCCGCCGGCTGACCGGCCGAGCGGGGGCGTCGAGCGCTCGTCGGGGGGCCTGTCGGTCGGCGGCTGTTGCGCGTCGCCGACGTTGCCCCGAAGGTGGACGGCATGCCCGACGACCCGCCCCTGCACCTCCAGGTCGGCCACGACGAGATCGTCGTGCGCGACCGCTACGAGTCGGCGAGCATCGCCAACGACATCCTGATCGGCCTCTGGTTCGTGGTGGGCAGCGCGCTGTTCTTCAGCTCGTCCACGGAGACCGCCGGCACGGTGCTCTTCCTGATCGGGAGCGTGCAGATGCTCCTGCGCCCCGGGATCCGCCTGGCCCGGCGGGTCCACCTGCGGCGGATCGGGCACGCGCACGCCGAGACGGCCCGCGACTTCTAGCCGTTGGTGGCGGCCGCGCAGGTCGGGCTCAGGTGGGGTCGTTCGGGTCCAGGGGTGCGTCCGGGTCGAGGTTGACGGTGCCGCGCCGCCAGTACCCCGCGACGGTCGACAGGTCGGGGCCCACCCCGAGGCCGCGCAGGTGCCGGCGCAGGGGCACCAGCTCGCCCGCCTCACCGAGCGCGACGACGTACTCGTCGTCGTCGGGCGTCCCGAGCGAGCGCACCGCCTCGGCCAGCTGTCCGGGCCCGTCGGACCGGTAGAGGATCTCGACGTCGGCCCCGGCGAGCTCGGCCTCCACCACGTCCTCGTCGGTGTCGTCGCCGATCTCCACGATCGCGGTCACGCGCACCCCCGGTCCGACGGCGGCGCTCCAGCGGGCCGCGGCCGGCAGTCCCGTCTCGTCGACGGCGAGGGTGAGACGGCCGATGCCCGCCGGGACGGCGCGGCTCGTGCCGGGGCCGACGAGCACCACCTCGTCCCCCTCGCGCGCGGCGGCCGCCCACGCCGACGCCGGACCGTCGCCTGCGTGCAGCACCCAGTCGACGTCGACCTCGCCCGCGCCGTCCACGGTGCGGGTGGCGCGGACCGTCATCTCCCGCGAGATCGACACGCCACCCGCGGGGCGCTGGATGCCGCCGTCGGGCGCGAGCGTGGGGGCGTGCAGCACGCCCGTGGCCGGGTCCGGCAGGAACACCTTCACGTGGTCGTCGGGGCCCGGGGCGTGCAGGGCGGCCACGGACGACGCCGCGGCCCCGGTCGTCCCACCGGAACCGGTCACGCCATCCGCACCGGACGCGCCGTCGGCACCGGGGGCGTCACGGAAGGTGGTGCGCACCATCGAGCCGGTGAGGCGGCGGACGGCGTGCACGCGCACACGACGGGGGACGAGGTCGAACGTGGTGACGGGTCGGGCGAACATCCTTCGATTCTGGTCCATCCGGCGGGCTCCCGCGGAGGGTCCTGGTGCTCGGAGCGTCGATCCGCGACACTGGCCGGGTGAGCGATCCCTACCAGACCCCGGACCCCTCCTCGACGCCCCCGGGCAACCCGACCGGGAGCGGGCAGCAGCCCACGGACGGCTACGGGGAGGCGGGGTACGGCTACGGCCCGCCCGCGGACCAGCAGGCGTCCGCGCCGCAGACGCCCGGCCAGCAGGTGCCGGGCCAGCAGCCGCCGGCGCCTCAGGGCTACCCCCAGCAGGGCTACCCGCAGCAGGCCTACCCCCAGCAGGCCTACCCCCAGCAGGCCTACCCCCAGCAGGGCTACCCGCCGTACGTCCCGGAGATCCCCGGCCGCACGATGGGGATCGTCGGCTTCATCCTCGCGTTCCTCGTGCCGCCGGCCGGGATCGTGGTGTCCGCGATCGCCCTGTCCCAGTCCAAGAAGGCCGGTGCGCCCAACGCGCTCGGCACCTGGGGCCTGTGGCTGTCGATCGCCTTCACCGTGGTCGGCGTGCTCGTCGTCGTCGCCTGGTTCGGGCTCGTGCTGTCGATGTTCGCGACGACGACCGCGGTCACGTCGACGATCCCCACCACCTGACCCTCGACACCTGACCCCCACCGCCTCACCTCCGGCCCCTCACCTCCGGCCCTCACCCTCGGCGCACCGGCTCAGAGCGCCGGGACCCGCACGCCGAAGACGTCCCGGGCGGCACGTCGCGCGGCGTGCCAGCCCGCCATGCCGTGCACGCCGGGTCCGGGCGGGGTGGACGCCGAGCACAGGTAGACGCCCCCGGCCTGCCGGTACGGGTCTGCGGCGGCGGTCGGCCGGGCGATCATCCGCCACAGGCTGGTGCGACCCCCGGCGATGTCGCCGTCGACCAGGCTGGGGTTGTGGTCGACCAGCCGGGCTGCGGGCGTGCAGCGTGCGGCGACGACGACGTCCCGCACGCCGGGTGCGAAGCGTTCCAGCTGGGTCAGGACGTCCTCGGTGACGTCGCGCGTGGATCCGGTCGGGACGTGGGCGTACGTCCACAACGGGCGAAGCCCCCGACCTCGCGCGACGGGTCGACGACGGTCGGGTCGCTGACCAGGCACATCGGCGCCTCCGCGTGGCGCCCCGCGGCCACGGCGGCCTCGGCACGGGCCATCGCGGACCGGGTGCCCCCGACGTGCACCGTCCCCGCACGCCCCACCTCGGGGTCGCTCCACGGCACCGGGCCGTCCAGCACCAGGTCGACCTTCGCCGCCCCGTTCCCGGCCGGGAACCGGGACAGTCGCCGCGCTCGCGCGGGGGTCAGGGCGTCGGCCAGCACGTCGACCAGCGTCCGGGCGGGGGTGTCGAACAGGTACGTCCGGGCGGAGGGCAGGTCGTGCCGGGTGTGCACGGGGTGGTCGGTGACGACGGTGCCGCCGTGCGCCTCGAGGTCCGCGACCAGTGCCGCCGTGACCGCCCCGGAGCCTCCGCGCGGGATCGGCCACCCGCCGGTGCGGGGCACGGCATGGGGCACGGCGTGGGGCACGGCGTGGGGCACGGCGTGGCCGAGCGCGCCGAGCAGCAGCGCCGTGCCGGCCGACGTGAGCGAAGGCAACGGCGCGATCGAGTGCGCGGCGACCCCGGTGAGCAGGGCGGCGGCCTCCTCGGTGCGGAACCGGGCCCCCCACGCCGGCGACCCCTGTTCGAGCATGCCCGCCAGGAACCGGAGGGCGCCCGCCGGGCCCCCGGCGCCCAGCAGCCCCGGCGGGACGGACCTCTTGTCGCCCGTCGCGATCGCCACGACGGCCTCCCAGCGGGTGGCCAGGCGGCCCAGCAGCGCCCGCCAGGCGGGGCCGTCGACTCCGAGCCGGTCGGTCGTGGCGTCCAGGTCGCGGTAGGCGACGCCCGCGGGCCGGTCGAGCAGCGGCTGCGCGTAGGAGACGGCCGGGGTGAGCAGCTCCACGCCGTGCGCCGCCAGGTCCAGAGCACGGAAGAACGGCGACGCCCACGCCATCGGGTGCACCGCCGAGCAGAGGTCGTGGACGATCCCGGGAGCGAGCCCCAGGTCGACCGTGCGCGCCCCGCCGCCCGCGGTGGGCCGGGCCTCGAGCACCGTCACCGAGAGCCCGACGCGCGCCAGGGTCACCGCGGCGGCCAGCCCGTTCGGGCCGGAGCCGACGACGACGACGTCCAGCATGTGCGCCTCCGGTTCGGCGTGGGTAGCCCGAGGGTAGGCGCAAAGGGTTTGCATCGTCTTGCGAGAATGGGAGGTCGTGAGCACCGAGCAGTCCTCCACCCCGCGCCCCGCCGACGACGGCGGGCAGCGAGGCGACGGCACCGAGCACCGGTCCCGCGGTGCGCGACGCGGCCGGAACCGGAACCGGAACCAGCGACGTCAGGACGGCGCGCCCCGCCCGGCCCGGGTGAGCCGCGAACAGCTCGACCGGGCCGCCGCGGCGCGGGCCGCCGTCGTCGTCCCTCCCATCACCTACCCGGAACAGCTCCCCGTCTCGGCACGGCGGGACGACATCGCCGCCGCGATCCGCGACCACCAGGTCGTCGTCGTCGCCGGGGAGACCGGCTCGGGCAAGACGACGCAGCTGCCCAAGATCCTGCTCGACCTCGGGCGCGGCCGCGCCGGCCAGATCGGGCACACGCAGCCCCGCCGGATCGCGGCGCGCTCTGTCGCCGACCGCATCAACGAGGAGATCAACGAAGCCCGGCCGCAGCCCCTGGGCGGCGTCGTCGGCTACCAGGTGCGGTTCACCGACACGTCCGGCGCGGACACCCTCGTCAAGGTGATGACGGACGGCATCCTGCTCGCCCAGATCCAGCGCGACCCCGACCTGCTCGCCTACGACACGATCATCATCGACGAGGCGCACGAGCGGTCCCTCAACATCGACTTCCTGCTCGGCTACCTGTCCCGCCTGCTGCCGCGCCGCCCCGACCTCAAGCTCGTCATCACCTCCGCGACCATCGACTCCGCCCGGTTCGCGGCCCACTTCTCCCCCGCGCACCTCGCCGAGGTCGGCGGCGCCCCGCAAGCCGTGGTCGACGTCCTGCCCGACGCCGCACCCGTCGTCGAGGTCTCCGGGCGCACCTTCCCCGTCGAGATCCGCTACCGCCCCCTGACCCCCGACCACGACCCCGCCGCCCCCGCCAGGAAGAAGGGGGAGGACAAGGACCTGGTCACCGGCATCGTCGAGGCCTGCGACGAGCTCATGCGCGAAGGGCCCGGCGACATCCTCGTGTTCCTGTCCGGGGAGCGCGAGATCCACGACGCCGCCGACGCCCTCGAAGGACACCTCAAGGAGCGGGTGCGCGACCCTCGGCACCCACAGCACGTCGAGATCCTCCCGCTCTACTCCCGGTTGTCCGCGGCCGAGCAGCACCGCGTCTTCCAGTCGCACCCCGGACGGCGGATCGTGCTGTCCACGAACGTCGCCGAGACGTCCCTGACCGTGCCCGGCATCCACTACGTCGTCGACCCCGGCACCGCCCGGATCTCCCGCTACTCCAAGGCGACGAAGGTGCAGCGGCTCCCCATCGAGCCCGTCAGCCAGGCCTCGGCGAACCAGCGCTCCGGCCGGTCCGGCCGTGTCGCCGACGGCGTCGCGATCCGCCTCTACTCCGCCGAGGACTTCGAGGGACGTCCCGAGTTCACCGAGCCGGAGATCCTGCGCACCTCGCTCGCCTCGGTGCTGCTGCAGATGATCTCCGTCGGCGTCGTCACCACGCCCGACGACGTCGCGAAGTTCCCGTTCGTCGAGCCCCCGGACACCCGGGCCGTGCGCGACGGCGTCCAGCTCCTCACCGAGCTCGGTGCCCTGCGCGTCCACGACGGTGCCGCCCGCCTCACCGACGTGGGACGCACCCTCGCGCGCCTGCCCATGGACCCCCGCCTCGCCCGCATGGTCATCGAGGGGTCCCGCCACGGCGTCGCCCACGAGGTCGCGATCATCGCCGCGGCGCTGTCCATCCAGGACCCCCGCGAACGTCCCGCCGAGTCGCGCGAGCAGGCCGACCAGCTCCACCGCCGTTTCACCGACCCGACGTCGGACTTCCTCACGTACCTCAACCTCTGGGAGTACCTGCGCGACCAGCAGCACCAGATGGGGTCGTCGGCGTTCCGCCGCCTGTGCCGCAGCGAGCACATCAACTTCCTGCGCGTGCGCGAGTGGCAGGACGTGGTCGCGCAGCTCCGTCAGATGGCGAAGCAGCTCGACATCGACATCGCCCACCGTCCCCGATCCGGTGCCGCGGGGCCGGCAGACGTCGGGCCGGCCTCCACCGCCGACGCCGACCCGAACGGCGCCGCACCCGCTGCCGAGGCCGAGGGGGCGGCACAGGACTGGCGGCGCGTGTGGGACGGCGACACCGTGCACCGGGCGCTGCTCGCGGGCATGCTGTCGCAGATCGGCATGCAGGACTCCGGGGAGATCAAGGCGTCCTCGGTGGCGCACCTGCGCGGCGAGGCCCGCGCGCGGGCCCTGCGCCAGGCCGCCAAGCGCGCCCGCAACGAGTACGTGGGCGCCCGGGGTGCGCGCTTCGCGATCTTCCCCGGTTCCCCGCTGAGCAAGAAGCCGCCGGAGTGGATCATGGCGGGCGAGCTGGTCGAGACGTCGCGGCTGTGGGCTCGCGACGTCGCGCGGATCAAGCCGGAGTGGGCGGAGTCGCTCGCGGGCGACCTGGCGAAGCGCACCTACTCCGACCCGCACTGGTCCACCCGGCAGGGCGCCGCGATGGCGACGGAGAAGGTGCTGCTCTACGGCGTCCCCGTCGTCGCCGACCGGCCGGTGCTGTTCGCGAAGGTCGACCCGGAGGCCGCGCGCGAGATGTTCGTGCGCCACGCCCTCGTCGAGGGCAGGTGGACCACGCACCACCGGTTCTTCGCCGAGAACCGGCGCCTCCTCGCCGAGGCGGAGGAGCTCGAGGCGCGGTCCCGTCAGCGCGGCCTGGTGGCGTCGGAGGACGACCTGTTCGCCTTCTACGACGAACGGGTCCCGGCGTCCGTGGTCAGCGCCCGCCACTTCGACACCTGGTGGAAGGCGGCGCAGCGCGACGACCCGGACCTGATGACGCTCACGCTCGACCAGCTCGTCGACACCGCGGCGGTCGACACCTCCGAGTTCCCGGAGTCGTGGACGCAGGGCGAGGTGACGCTGCCGCTGACCTACCAGTTCCAGCCCGGGTCGGACGCCGACGGCGTCACCGTGCACGTGCCCCTGTCCATCCTCAACCGGGTCGCGCCCGACGGGTTCGACTGGATGGTGCCCGGGCTGCTGGACGAGCTCTGCGTCGCCACGATCCGCTCCCTGCCGAAGGCGGTGCGGCGCGAGCTCGTGCCCGCGCCCGACGTCGGCGCGGCGGTCGCGTCCTGGCTGCGGGAGAACACGCCCTCGTGGGAGGACATGACACGTGCAGGGGACATGGCCTCCCCGTTCCACGTCGAGTTCACGCGCGCCGTGCGCGCGCTGCGCGACGTCGTCATCGACGACGACGTGTGGGACGCCGAACGGGTCGAGCGCCTGCCCGCGCACCTGCGCGTGACGTTTCGCGTGGAGGACGCCGCACCCGCGGCGGAGGACCGGCGGCGACCCTCCGGCGGCAAGCGGAAGCGTGCGCCGCAGCCGGCCCGGCCGGTGCCGCTCGACGAGTCGAAGGACCTGCTCTCGCTGCAGAAGCGCCTCGCCCCTCAGGCGGAGGCCGCGGTGCGGGCCGCGGTCAAGGGTGCGGTGGGGGTCGCGTTGGAGGAGGCGCGGGCTTCGGCCGGTGCCGGCGGCCCGGGGGCCGGGGTGGCGGGTGCACCGTCGGGCACCGGGACGTCGACGTTGGCGGATGTCGGCGCGACACCCGCCAACGCCGACAGCATCCCCACGACGGTGAGGGAGGAGGAGGGGCTGACGACGTGGCCCTCCTCGGTGGCGGACGGCGTGCTGCCCCGCGCGGTGTCGACCGACCTCGGGGGCGGCGTCGTCGTGCGCGGGTACCCGGCGCTGGTCGAGGAGCGGGCGGCGAAGGGCTCGGGCGCAGCCCCGACGGTCGCGCTGCGGGTCCTGGCCGACGTCGCGGAGCAGGACGTCGCGCACGCGCGCGGTGTGCGGCGGCTGCTGCTGGGCGAGGCCGCGCTGGCGACCGGGCGGATCACGTCGCGGTGGACGGCGAAGCAGTCGCTGACGCTCGCTGCCGCGCCGTACAGGACGACAGATGCCCTGGTGACGGACCTCCAGCTCGCGGCGGTCAACGCGCTGACCAGCCCGGACGCGGAGAAGGCGCCGGGGACGCCGACGGGCGGGCCGGTGGCTGTACAGATTCGCGATGCCGATTCGTACGTCGAGGCGCTGGCCTTCGTGCGTCGCCACCTGGAGGACGAGGTGCACCGCGTCGTCGGGCACGTCGTCGCCGCGCTGACCGCCTGGCGCACGGTCGAGGGCGAGGTGCGCGCGTCGTCGTCCCTGGCACTGCTCAACACGCTGCAGGACGCCCGTGACCACGTCGCAGGGCTCGTGCACGCCGACTTCGTGTCCGCGACCCCGCCCCGGCGCGTGCCGCACCTGGTGCGCTACCTGCGGGCGGCGTCGTACCGGCTGGAGAAGGCGAGCACGAATCCGGCCCGCGACGGGGAGCTGGCGTGGCGGATGCAGGACGTGACCGCCGCGTACGAACGGGCGCGCGCCGCCTACGCCGCGGGTGCCGCCGACCCCGCCCGTGCGGCCGAGCTCGCCGAGGTGCGCTGGCTGATCGAGGAGCTGCGCGTCTCGCTGTTCGCCCAGCAGCTCGGCACCGACGGCACCGTCAGCGAGAAACGGATCCGCAAGGTGCTCGGCGGCTGGTGAACCCCTGGACCGGCCCGGTCACCGCCGCGGCCGGGCGGCGTCCGGACCGGCGAGCGCGAGCGTGTCCGGCACGCGCGACCCGACGCCGTCGGGCCAGCGGACGACGGCGTCCCCGCCGTCGGTCGTCAGCCGCGCCGCCTGCTCGGGCCCGGCCACGTCCCTGCGCAGGGTGAGCAGGACGGCCAGCCAGGTGCCCGCCTCCACGGGAGCGTGCAGCACGGGGACCCGGGAGACGTCGCCGAGGGGGCTCGCCCCGGTGCGGCGCACCGTGGACGCCGTCCACCGCCCGGCGAGCGGTGTGAGCGTCGACGTCAGGTCGTCGCCGGTCACGACCGGCCAGCCCGCGACACGCAGCGCGGCGGGCGCCGCGTCGCGGGCGACCTCGTCGACCCGCACGCACCGCACCTCCCACGGGCCGCGCACCAGCGACACCACGGTGAGCAGGCCGGCCTCCACGGCGGTCCCGCGGCGACCGTGGCCGTGGTCCTGCTGGCCGGGATCCGGGTCGAGCCAGTGCGCCCGGGCCCGCGAGGCCGCCACGCCGACGCCGTCGACGAGGCAGGGCGCACGGAGCGTCTCGAAGCCGGTCCGGTGGGTGGTGCGTCCCGCGCGGTCCACGAGGGTGACGGACTGCTCGGCGGGCGAGTCCCAGCTCGCGTCGTCGAGCCACGGGCTGGTCGCGGTGGAGTACCCGAGCCTCGCGTACAGCGGCGAGTCGCCCACCCGGGATCCCGGCACGGCGTGGTCGGTGCCGTGGTTGACCACGCGGACGACGCCGTCGTCCCGGGTGCCGCTGACGATCCAGCCCGGCGCGGCGACGGTGCGCAGCACGTCGCCCTGCTCGACCGGCAGTGGTGCGGGCGGCTCCGTCCAGACCGGATGATCGGCGGGCAGCGCGAGGCCCAGCATCCCCTTGGACGCCCAGTAGGGCGAGCCCGACCCGGAGTACGCCTGCGCGATGCGGGGCCAGGAGCGGTGCCAGCCGAGGGTGAGCAGCCCGTCGTCGTCGGGCGCACCGTGGGCTGCGAAGTGCCCGACGACGGCGGACGCCGCCGAGCGCAGCAGGCCCGGCGGGTGCGAGGGCACCTCGGCCATCGCCCCGACCCAGAACGGCGCGGCAGCCGCGAAGCGGTAGGCGAGCGAACGGCCCTGCAGCAGCGGCGACCCGTCGCCGCCGACGAGCGCCAGCGCGTCGGCGAGGAACCGGTCGAGCGTCGCGACGTCGCGCTCCCGGCGACCCGCCGCGAGGTCGGCGGCGCCGGTCATGCGCGCCCACAGGGTGGGGTAGAGGTGCAGGGCCCAGCCGTTGTAGTGGTCGAAGGCCCGTTCGGCGCCGTCGGCCATCCAGCCGTCGGCGCGGGCGAACGTGTCGTGGGTGGCGAGGTCGGCGCGCATCTCGTCGAGCGAGTGGGGCCCGCCGACGCCGCGCAGGAACGTCTGCACCACGAGGCGGAACCACACCCAGTTGATGCGCGGGTAGGTGTCGTCGCCGACGGCGTCGGCGAGGTGGTCGACCACCTGTTCCTGGACGAGCGGGTCGAGCCGGTCCCAGAGCCAGGGGCGCGTGAGGTCGAGGACCAGGGCGATCGAGGCCGCCTCGACCTTGGCCTGGCCGTGCTCGGACAGGCGCACCCAGCGTTCCGACGACGTCGGGTCGGTGCCGGTCGCGAGTCCGGCGGCGTACCGCTCGGCGTACCCGTGCGGGTCCGCGCCGCGCTCGCCCGCGAGCCGGAAGCCGGCCAGCAGGAACGTGCGGGCGAAGCCCTCGAGGCCCGCGATCTCGCGGCTGTTGGCGCCCGTCGGCCCGGGCAGGGTGATCAGTGCGCCGCCGGGCGAGGCGAACGGTGCCACGGCCGCGAGCATGTGGTCGGCGTGGGCGGCCCAGCGGTCGCGGTCCCAGTCGTGCACGCACGTCCCCTTCGTCGTCGTCCCGCGTATTGAATCGATACAGCCGCCTGTCGTCAACTGCGGTAGCGTCACGCGCAGCCACCTCGAGGGAGCCCGATGAGCACCGACGCCTTCCACGGCCCCCTGGCCGACGCCTTCGCCGCCGCCCGCGCCGCCGCACCCCTGACGGACCTGCTGCTCCCGCCGGACGACACCCTCGACCTGCCGCCCGCCACCGACCGCAGCACCTGGGGGCCGCACGTCCTGACCGACCACCCGCCCACGGCCGCCGCGATCCTCGACCGGGCACGCACCGACCTCGCCACCCCCTGGCCCCAGCCGCTGGCCAGCACCGCCGCGCTCGTGCACCGCGACGGCGACCGCGACACCCACGAACAGCTCGTCCTCGCCCGCCAGCACCGCGTCACCCGCGCCGTCGCCGCGGCCGCCGCCACTGCGGACGACACGCTCCTCGACGAGGCCGCCGACGGCCTGTGGCTGCTGTGCGAGCAGTCGTCCTGGTGCTGGCCCGCCCACGACGACTCGACCCGACCGCACGGCCAGGTCCTCACCGACGTCACCGCACCCGTCCTCGACCTCGGCGCGGGCGAGGTCGCCGCGCTGCTCGCCCGGGCCGACCACGTGCTCGGGCCGCTGCTCGACGCCCGCTACCCCGGCCTGCGCGCCCGGATCCGCCACGAGACCCGCACCCAGGTGCTCGACCCGTTCGTGACGCGCCGCGACTGGCACTGGATCGGCCGCGACACCGCCGTGCACAACTGGAACCCGTGGATCCACGGCAACGTGCTGGTCGCCGCCCTGCGGCTGCTCGACGCGCCCGGCCAGGAGGCCGACCGCGCGCACGTCGTCGACCTGTGCGTCCAGGGGCTCGACCGCTACGTGGCCGCGCTGCCCGTCGACGGCGCCGTCGACGAGGGCGTCGGCTACTGGTGGAACGGGGCGTGCCGCGCCCTGGAGGCCCTCGACGTGCTGCGCAGGGCGAGCGGCGGGGTGCTCGACGCGCTCGCGCCCGACGTCGTCCCGCCCGCCCTGCGCGAGACCGTGGCGTTCGTCCACCGCATGCAGCTCGGCGGCGACTGGCACCTCTCCCTCGCCGACGCCCAGGCCCGCGCCACCGACGTCCACCCCTGGCACGCGCTGCACCGCGCCGCCCGCACCGTCGGCGACCGGGACGCCGCCGCCTACGCCGTGTCGCGCACCAGCCCCCGGGAGCCCCGCGCCACGGCCGAGGCCGGGCTCGGACGGCTGCTGCGCGCGCTCACCGACACGACCTGGCACGACGCCGTCGCCGGGGCCGCCGCCGCACCCCTGCCCGGGCGCACCTGGTGGGCCTCCACCCAGGTGCTCGTCGTCCGCGAGCGCCCCGGCTCCGCCGCCGGGCTGACGCTCGCCGCCAAGGGCGGCCACAACGGCGAGGCGCACAACCACAACGACGTCGGGTCCGTCGTCGTGGCGTCCGACGGGGTGCCCGTCGTCGTGGACGCGGGACGGCCGACGTACACGGCACGGACGTTCGGCCCGGACCGGTACGGCCTGTGGATGATGCAGTCGTCGTGGCACTCGGTGCCCGAGGTGGCGGGCGTCGCGCAGGGTGCGGGCGCGCGGTTCGCGGCGCGGGACGTGTCGCCGTCCGACGACGGGCTCTCGCTCGACCTGGCAGGCGCCTACCCGGTGCCCGGTCTGCGCTCGTGGCGTCGTACGGCCAGGCTCGTCCGGCCCGACGGCGCGGTCCGGCCCGACGGCGCTGCGTGCATCGTGGTCCAGGACTCCTGGTCCTGGGAGTCGGCACGGCAGGGGTCGGCGCCTCGGGGGTCGGAACGCGTGGGCGCAGCCTCATCGCCGGCAGCGTCGGCGGCGAGCCCGGGACCCGACGGCGGGCGCACGTCCGTGCGCTTCCTCCTGGCGGGCGACGTGAGGCTCACGGCGGGTCGCGCCGTCGTGCACCCGCTCGACGGCGCGACCCCGGTCGTGCTCACCTGGCCGGTCGGTGTTCCCGCCGCCACCACCGGGCGTCCGCTGGACGATCCGATGCTGGCGGACGTGTGGGGCGCGCGGCTCACCCGGCTCGACCTGGACGTCACGGGCCATGACGCCCTGCAGGTGACGATCACGGCGCTCTGACCTGCGCGGACACCTCCAGGCGTGCACCGTCGGGGCAGCCGTGCCTACGGTGGGCAGGACCACGGAGACCCCGCGGGAAGGAGCTGGACATGGCTGGAGAGAACCTCACCGGACGGACCGTCCTGGCGATCGTGACCAACTACGGCGTCGAGCAGGACGAGCTGGTGGTGCCGATCGAGCACCTGCGGGAGCGGGGCGCGATCGTCACCGTCGCGGCGTCGTCCACGGACGACGTGCAGACCCTCGTGGGCGACAAGGACCCGGGGCGCACCGTCGCACCGGACGTGCGGCTCGACGACGTCGACCCGACCGGGTTCGACCTGCTGCTCGTCCCCGGCGGCACGATCAACGCCGACACGCTGCGACTGCAGGAGGGCGCGTCGCGGCTCGTGCGCGGCTTCACGGAGTCGGGGCGTCCCGTCGCCGCCATCTGCCACGGACCGTGGGCCCTGGTCGAGGCCGGGGTGCTCGGCGGCAAGACGCTGACGTCCTACCCGTCGTTGCGCACGGACGTCCTCAACGCCGGGGCGGCCGAGTGGCGCGACGTCGACGTCTTCGTCTGCGACGCCGAGGGGTGGCGGCTCATCACGTCGCGCGACCCGGGCGACCTGGACGCGTTCCTCGGCGCCATCGACGACACGCTCGCCGGCACCGCCTGACCGCAGGGCCTGAGCGCACCCGACAGGAGGCGCCATGCACATCACCGCTGTCCAGGGAGACATCACCGAGGCCGCCGTCGACGCGGTGGTCAACGCCGCCAACTCGTCCCTGCTGGGGGGTGGCGGGGTCGACGGAGCGATCCACGCGGCCGCCGGGCCGCGGCTGCTGGAGGCCTGCCGCGAGCTGCGCCGCACGACCCTGCCCGCCGGCCTCGGCGTGGGCGACGCCGTCGTGACGCCCGGGTTCGACCTGCCCGCCGCGTGGGTGGTCCACACGGTCGGGCCGAACCGGCACCGGGGTCAGACGGACCCGGCGAAGCTCGCCTCGTGCTTCACCAGCGCGCTGGGTGTCGCGGCCGACGCCAAGGCCCGCACGGTCGCGTTCCCCGCGGTGAGCGCGGGGGTGTACGGGTGGGACGCCGCCGAGGTGGCGCGGGTCGCCGTCGAGGCGGTGCGCGGCTGGGACGACGAGAACCCGGGCGCGGTCGACGAGGTCCGGTTCGTGCTGTTCGGCGCGGACGTGCTCGCCGCCTTCGAGCAGGCGCTGGCCGCCTGACCCGGGGCCGCGCCGGTTTCGTTCGGCAGTTCGCGCTTCGTTCGGCAGTTTGAACTGCCGAACGAAGCGCGAACTGCCGAACGAAACCCAGGAGGCTCAGCGGCGCTTCGGGTACCCCGCCTGCGGCTTGTCGGCGTCGAGCTCCTCCGGGTGCTCGAACCCGAGCTTCTCGTGCTTGGCCGTACGCCGGTACAGCCACGTGATGAACGACAGCACGAGGCCGACGGCGATGAGCCCGCCCGCGATGAGGTACTGCTCCTGCTGCTCCTCGCTGCGCGCCCACGGCCCGGCGAGGAACGCGCAGGTCACCGCACCGAGCAGCGCGAGCGGCGTCCACGTGCGGAAGTGCTGGTGCTCCACGGGCTGGCGTCGCAGCACCAGCAGGGCGACGTTGACGACGGCGAACACGATCAGCAGCAGCAGCGACGTCGTCCCGCCGAGCAGCGCGACGGAGTCCGCACCGCCCTCGGTCCCGCTCTGCAGCACCACGTAGGTGATGAGGCCGTAGGAGATCAGGGTGGTGACGATGATCGACACCCACGGCGTCTGGCGGGTGCGGTGCACCTTGCCGAACGCGCGCGGCAGCACGCCCTGGTTGGCGAGCCCGTAGAGCAGCCGGGACGCCATGAGCATGTTGATCAGCGCGGAGTTCGCGACGGCGAACATGCCGATGAACGGGAAGATGACGTCGAACGGCAGGTTGGGCGCGCCGGCGGCGACCACCTGGGTCAGGGCGGACGCCTTGGACGGGTCGGTCAGGTCGCCGACCGGCACGAGCGCCACCGCGGTGATGGCGACGAGCACGTAGATCAGCCCCGTGATCGACAGCCCGGTGAGCATCACGCGCGGGAAGTCCTTGACGGGGTCCTTGCACTCCTCGGCCATGTTGACCGAGTCCTCGAAGCCGACCATGGCGAAGAACGCGAGCGTGGTCGCGGCCGTGACCGCCAGGAACACGGACTTGTCGTCGGCGCTCTCGAACACCACGACGCGCGAGAAGTCCGCCCTCCCCTGCGTCATCCCCCACAGGCCGACGAAGATGACGAGCAGCAGGCCGGACAGCTCCACGAGGGTGAGCACGACGTTCGCCTTGACGCTCTCCCCCACCCCGCGGAAGTTCACCAGCGCGACCAGCGTCATGAACCCGAGGGCGATGAGAAGCAGCGGCGTCGAGCCGTCCTCCATCCCCAGCCCGAACCCGTCGTTGAGGAACCCGGCGAACGCGTTCGACGCCGTGGACGCGGACGTGATGCCGGAGCTCATCACCATGAACGCGATGATGAACGTCACCAGGTGGATGCCGAACGCCTTGTGGGTGTACAGCGCCGCACCGGCGGCCTGGGGGTACTTGGTGACGAGCTCGAGGTAGGAGAACGCGGTGATCGTCGCGACGACGAACGCGATCAGGAACGGCGCCCACGCCGCCCCGCCGACCTCGCCGGCGACCTGCCCGGTGAGCGCGTACACACCCGTGCCGAGGATGTCCCCGACGATGAACAGCAGCAGGAGCTTGCGCCCCATCACCCGCTTGAGCCCGGGCTGTGCGGGGTCTCCGCCCGTCCCGGGCGCCTCGGTCGCCTGGCTCATTGCCTGACCTCCTCGTCCGTCACGTCCCGGATGTCGGGAATCAGTCCATGTAACCGCCCTCCGCCCGATACCGCGCGCGGAACACCGACCGTCACCGGGCGTACCGAGACCGCCGGTGCGGGAGCAGCTCGCCCCACTGGCCTTCTCGGATCGAGAGAAACTCCAGGTCAGGGGTGTTTCGACGTGTCGGTGAGCATCGTGGCCGTCGATGCGGCATCGTGTGCGCCGCGGGCGCGCAACCGGGCGCGCCACCGGTGGAGGGCGACGCGACGTGCGACGAACGGTGGTCACAGGGATCGGGGCGGTCACACCGCTCGGGCTCACGGCGGCAGAGACCTGGCGCTCCCTGCGCGACGGACGCAACGGCGTGGGCCTCCTCGAGGAGCCGTGGTCCGCGGGCCTGTCCGTGAACGTCGCCGCGCGCGTCGACGACGCGTTCCTCGAGGCGCTGCCCGTCCGGGAACGACGCCGCACCGACCGCGTCGCCCAGCTCACCCTCGTCGCCGGTCGCGCGGCCTGGGCCGACGCCGGCAGCCCGGACGTGGAGCCCGAACGGCTCGGCGTCGCCGTCGGCACGGCCAACGGCGGCTACGGGACGACGCTCGCCCAGCACGCGCTGCTCGACGGCGGTGGCCAGCGCGCCGTCTCCCCGCACGCCGTGACGATGGTGATGGCGAACAGCCCCGCGGCGTGGCTGTCCATCGATCTGAAGGCCAAGGCGGGCGCCCGGGCACCCGTCACCGCGTGCGCCGCCGGCTCCGAGGCGATCGGCATGGGCCGCCAGGCGATCCTCGCCGACGAGGCCGACGTCGTCGTCTGCGGAGGTGTCGAGGCGAGCGTCCTCGACCTCGTCGTCGCGGCGTTCTCCCGGGCGAGGGCGATGTCCACCCGGTCCACGGAGGACGACGACGACCCCACGACGGCGTCCCGCCCCTTCGACGCGTCCCGGGACGGGTTCGTCATGGGCGAGGGGTCCGTGATGGTGGTGCTGGAGGAGGAGTCGCACGCCCGCGCGCGCGGCGCCACGGTCCTCGGCGCCGTCGACGGGTTCTCCCTCACCTCGGACGCGCACGACATCGTCGGCGGGGAGCACGTGAACCAGGCGCGCACGATCCGCCTCGCGCTCCGCTCGGCCGGGCTGATGCCGTCGGACGTCGGGCTCGTGCACGCCCACGCGACGTCCACCCCTGCGGGTGACCTCAACGAGGCCCGCGCCCTGAGCACGGTGGGGGTCACCGCGCCCGTGACCGCCACGAAGGCCTCCACGGGACACCTGCTCGGCGGTTCCGGACCCCTCGGCGTGCTGGCCGCCCTCGGCGCGATGCGCGACGGCGTCGTCCCCGCCACGCTGCACACGTCCGCGCTGGACCCGCAGGTCGACCTCGACCTCGTCACCGCCGCCCGGCCGACGACGGCGCGGCACGCCCTGGTGGACGCGTTCGGGTTCGGCGGGCACAGCTCCGCGCTGGTGGTCTCCGCCCCCTGACGCTGACGCAGACGCAGACGCAGACGCGTGAGGGGAGGTCAGGACACCGGCGTCCAGTACCTGTGGACGACGTCGGAACGACGTCGGAGGCCTGCGGCACGCTGGAGCCATGACGGACCAGACCTTCGGCTCCACGCCATCCGCCCGCTGCTTCGGCGACGGCGACCCGCTCTACGAGCACTACCACGACACCGAGTGGGGACTGCCGGTCCACGGGGAGGCCGCCCTCCTCGAACGCATCGCGCTGGAGGGCTTCCAGTCCGGGCTGTCGTGGCTGACGATCCTGCGCAAGCGGGAGGCGTTCCGCGAGGTCTTCCACGGGTTCGAGCCGGAGCTGGTCGCCGCGATGGGTCCCGACGACGTCGAGCGGCTGCTCGCAGACGCCCGGATCGTCCGCAACCGCGCCAAGATCGAGGCGACGATCGGCAACGCCCGCGCCGTCGTCGCGCTGCACGCGCAGGGGCGCACGCTGGACGAGCTGTTCTGGTCGTTCGCTCCCCCGCCCCGCGGCGTGCGCCTCGCGACGTGGACCGACGTGCCCGCTGTCACGGAAGAGTCGACGGCCATGGCGAAGGCCCTCAAGAAGGAGGGCCTGCGGTTCTTCGGCCCGACGACGGCGTACGCGGCGATGCAGGCGTGCGGCCTGGTCGACGACCACCTGGCGACCTGTCCCGTCGTGACCGGCTGACGGCCGGCGTCAGTCCTTGTCCAGCGCCCGACGGGTCGCCGACCACGCGCCGGTGGACCACAGGGCGAGGGCCACCAGGACCGCCTGGAACGGCAGCCGGGCCAGGCGCTTGGCGTCCGTGTCGAGGCCGAACCCGTCCTGGTGCTCCAACCACTGCGCGACGTTGCCCGGGAAGATCACCACGAAGAACGCCGCGGCGATCAGCCCGACGGCGACCTTCCAGCGCGACAGCGCCACGAGCGAACCGCCGATGACGATCTCGACCACGCCGGAGGCGAGCACCGTGACGTCCTCGTCGATCGGGAACCACGACGGCACCTGCGCCCGGAACTCCTCGCGCGCCACCGTCAGGTGCGTGATCCCGGCGCCTGCGAGCGCCAGGCCGAGCGCGACACGGCCGATGGTCTGCGGGATCGACGTCGAGGTGGGCTTGGTGAGCTCGGTGAGGTCCATGTCGGCGATCGTCGCACCGGGTCCCACGGACCGCACCTGGTCCGCGGCTGGTCTGCACCGGGTCCGCACCGGGCGGGCGACGGACGGGAGACGGGCGGGCGACGGACGGGAGCCGGTGGCACCGGTGATCGAGGTGCGCCGCGCACGATCTCGGACGTTCTGGTCGAATGGCGGCATGGATGGCTTCTGGGGGCTGATGTGACAGATCCGCAAGATCCGCAGGGTGCGCAGGGCGCGCAGGGCGCGCCGGTGCCCGGGGGCGGCCCGAGCGCCACGCTGACACCGCACCCGTCCCAGCGCCCGCACCTGGCGGCGGTCGTGGAGGACAAGATCTACGACGTCCTCGGCGGGGTGCTGCGCCGCCTCGGCTGGCGCCCCCGGGTCCAGCCGTTCACCGGCCTCGGCAGCCCGGACAAGGTGCGCGTCCTGGCCCGCGTGCTCCTGGCGCCGCCGCAGGCGGCCCTGCGTGACGACCGCCGCGCCGCACGCCGGGGGTTCCGCCACTTCCTCACGGTGCCGGCACCGCAGAACGACGTGCGGCTGCACCTCGCGGGCCGCAGGGTGGAGGTCGTCACGGACCGTTCCGGCTACGTCGACGTCGAGGTGCACCTGGAACAGGGTCAGCACCTGGAGCCCGGCTGGCAGGAGGTCACGATCGAGCCGCGCGACCCGGTGCGGGACGTCGTCGGCGAGCGGGCCGTGGCGCCGCTGCTCGTGGTGGGCCCGACGACGCGGTTCGGCGTGATCAGCGACGTCGACGACACGACGCTCGTCACCGCCGTCCCCCGGCCGTTCCTCGCGACCTGGAACACGTTCGTGCGCCACGGCACCTCACGTCAGCCGGTGCCGGGGATGCCGGAGCTGTACCGGCGGCTGCGGGACTCCCATCCGGAGGCCGTGGTCGTGTACCTGTCGAACGGTGCCTGGAACACCACCGGAGCGTTGCGGGAGTTCCTGTCGCGCCACCGCTACCCGTCCGGGCCGCTGCTGCTGACGGACTGGGGGCCGACGCTGACCGGCTGGTTCCGCAGCGGCCCGCAGCACAAGGGGTCCAGCCTCGACCTGCTCATGTCACGGTTCCCGCAGGTGCGGTGGCTGCTGGTGGGCGACGACGGGCAGCTCGACCCGGAGATCTACGCGAACGCGGTGGAGCGTTGGCCGGACCGGGTGCGGGCGGTCGCGATCCGCCAGGTGGGGCGGGGCGCGCAGCCCGTGGCGCACGACCAGCTCGACGGTCTCCTGGCGCACGACGTGCCGGTGGTGCGCGGGCCCGACGGTGACGCTCTCGGCGAGCACCTGGCTCGCATCCCTGGCGTCCTCGACAACGCCGACCCGGGCCGTCGCCCCTAGCGACGAGCTCGTGGGTCCCCTGGGCCGGTTTCGCCGACCTGGGCACACCACCGCTCGATCACGCGGGTCGGCACCTGCGACCAGGTCGCCAGGGAGGCGGGATAGCCCGCAGGGCCCTCCAGGGCGTGCAGCGTCCACCGGTGAGGGTCGGGCCATCGGTCGAACCGCACGACACGTGGTCCTGAACCGAGCTCCTCGACGACGACGGCGCGGGGGTCGATCGTCAGGCCGAGCCCGGTCGCCTTGAGCACCGCCTCCTTGCGCGTCCACCGCGTCGTCAGGTCGTCGGTGGTGCAGGACTCGTCGGGCGCCAGCACGGTGCCCGCCAGCTCCGTGAGGTCACGACCCGGCTCCTCGACGTCCAGGCCGACCAGACCGTCGCGGGCGCACGCCAGCCCGACCCACCCGCCGGCGTGGGTCACCGAGATCTCGACGCCGGGGAGCCGGGGCGGCCCGTGGTCGCCGTCGCAGTGGCGGCAGCGACGCTCGACGACCGCCCGCCCGGGAGCGGTGCCGCTGAGTAGTCCCGCCAGGCGCCGGACCAGCGCGGCTCCGACGACGAACCGGTCCCGGTCCGCGGCCCTCAGGAGCCGGGACTCGCGCTCCCGCTCGGAGGCGGAGAGGATCCCCCGGTCGACCTGCGCGACCGCGCTCGTCGGCACCCACCACACGTGCACGAGGCCTGGTGCGGGCAGGAGCGCTGGCCCGGACGTGACGCTCGAGCTCTCCTCTCCCACGCCGGTCACCACCGCGTGAGCAGGATCGCCGGGAGACAGGCTGCAGCGACCGGCGCCGGCAGGGGCGAAGCGGCACCGCACGTCCACAGGGTTCGGTCGTGCGCCATCGCGGGCGTCGCCCCTCGTCGTCGGTGGGTGTGCCGAGTCAGGCGGCGAGCTCCTGGCCGCTCATCGCGCCGATGGAAGCCATGACCTCGTCGGTGAGCTCGCGGCGCGCGAGGGCCGGTCGGGTCCCGGCCTCGATCTGCCGGGAGGGGTCGATGGGCGGGCCGAAGGAGACCTGGATGCCGCGGATCGGCCGCGGCAGCTTGCCGACCGGCTGCACCTTGTCGGTGCCGCGCAGCGCGACCGGCACCACCGGCGTCGCACCGGCGAGCGCCAGCCAGGCGACGCCCGTGTGCCCCTTCTGGAGGCGTCCGTCGCGCGAGCGGGTGCCCTCGGGGTAGATCCCGAACGCGCCGCCGCGCTGCAGCACGGCGAGCGCGTCCTCCAGGGAGCGCTGCCCGGCGCGGGGGTCGGTGCGGTCCACGGGGATGTGTCCCATCGTGGTGAAGAACCACCGCGAGATGCGCCCCTTGATGCCGCGACCCGTCCAGTACTCCGCCTTGGCGATGAACGTGACGTGCCGCGGCACCACGAGCGGCAGGATGATCGAGTCGATGAACGACAGGTGGTTGCTCGCGATGATGACGGGTCCGCGACGCGGGATGTGGTGAAGTCCTGTCACCCGGGGTCGCAGGAACACGGCCACCAGGAGCGAGCACAGGAGCTTGAGCACACGGTAGGTCACCGCACCATTGTGCCCCGTGGGCGCGTCTACCCCTCGGAGCCGAGCGTCACGAGGTAGTCGTCGGCGTCGTCGTCCCAGGCGAGGTTCACCGCGCCGGCCGCCTCGGCGCCCTTGCAGAACTGCAGGAACCCGCGGTAGCCGAGCGCCTTCTCGGAGAAGTCGGGGCGCCGCTTGCGCAGGTGGTTCTTGAGCCCGGAGAGCTGGGTGGACCCGCCCTCGTCCGCGATGACCGTGCGCAGCAGGTCGAAGGCGCGGTCGCCGTCGGGCTGCTCGGGGAGCTCCACGGCGGGGTCGCCGGTGGAGGGGCCGTCGCTGAGGACGACGACGTCGCGGTCGGCGAGGTAGCGCAGGAACTCCGTGAACGTGCGGAACCCGTAGTCGGACTCGGAGAAGGTGGGCTCCTTGCGCACGAGGGTGCGCTTGAGCTGGGACGCGGTGACCGACCCGGAGGAGGAGGCCTGCAGGCCGGCGAGGGTCTGGGCGACCTTGACCTCCATGGTCGCCGGCTCGCCGGCGGGGGCGTCGTCGTCCTCGTCGTGCTCCGGCGCGGAGGACGCGGTCTGCTGTTCCGGTTCGGGCGCGGGGGCGGCCTTCTTGCGGCGGCTGCGGGGGCCCGACGACGGCGCGGCAGCCGCGTCGTCGGCCGTCGCCTGGTCCTCGGCGACGGTCTCGGCCGTGGCGGCCTGGGCGGTCGTGAGCGTCGCGGCGGCGGCCTTCGCGCGGCTGCTGCGGCTCGACGTCGTCCCGGAGGTGGACGCTGCACCGGACGACGTCGAGCGACGCGAGGAGCCCTTGCGCGACGGCTTGCGCTCGGACTCGTCGGGCACGTCCACGCCCTCGAGGCGGTCGTAGAAGATGAACTCGTCGCAGGCGGACGGCAGCAGCCGGGAGGTGGAGTTCTCGACGCCGATGCCGATGACGCGCTTGTCCAGCTCGCGGAGCTTGTTGACCAGCGGGGAGAAGTCGGAGTCGCCGGTGCACATGACGAACGTCGTCACGTAGTCCCGCTCGAACGCCATCTCGATCGCGTCCACGACCATCTTGATGTCGGCGGCGTTCTTGCGGGAGGCGCCCATGCGCTGCGGCATCTCGATGAGCTCGACCTGGTGACGGGTGAGCATGCGGCGGTCCTCGTCGAAGTACGACCAGTCCGCGTAGGCGCGGCGCGTGACGATCCGGCCGCGCACCGCGAGGGCGTCGGCGATCGGCTGGAAGTCGAACTGCATCCCGCCCAGGTGCTCCCGGGCGCCGAGCGCCAGGTTCTCGTAGTCGAGGAAGACGGCGAGGCGCTCTTCGGTATCCATGGTCGCCAGCCTATGCCCGCGCGCCGGTCGGGACCGGATCCACGGTTCCGGCGTGCGGGCCGCCGCTCAGAACGCGTAGGGCCCGAACCAACCCCAGGCGACGAAGACGGCCATGAGCATCAGGACGACGTTGACGACGACCGACTTCGACTCCTGGCGTCGTGCGTGGAAGACGGCGGCGAGCACCATGACCACGGCGAGGGCGACGGCGGCGATCGGCGTCAGGACGGGAAGGATCCCGGTGGCGGCGGGCAGGATCAGACCGAGCGCACCGAGGATCTCGGCGATCCCGAGGAGGCGCACCCCCTCGCGGGGCACGTTCGCCGTCCAGGGCAGCGACTCCTCGAGCTTCTCCTTCGACGAGGCGGCCTTCTTGGTTCCGGCGGCGAGGAAGACGAGGGCGAGCAAGACCTGGGCGATCCACAGGGCGATGTCCATACGAGTCCTTCTGCTGGTGCGGTGGGGGGCGGGAGGGATTCTATTTCCGCATCAACTATCCTCTCCTCTCTTACTTGCTGCGTCAAGTACAGTCGCCGCATGGAGGATCGCAGCGAGACGCGCTGGCTCAGCGCGGAACAGCGGGACGCCTGGATCGCGTTCGTCGCCGCCAGCACCTGGCTGCCCGACGCGCTCGACACCCAGCTGCGTCGCGACGCGGACCTCAGCCACGTCGAGTACCGGGTGCTGTCATGGATCTCGATGCACCCCCGTCGATCCCGACGCATGAGCGAGATCGCCGCGCTCGCGAACGCCTCGCTGTCGCACCTGTCCCGGATCGTGGCGCGCCTGGAGAAGCGGGGGTGGGTGCTCCGCACCCCGGACCCGGACGACGGACGCGCCACCCTGGCCTCGCTGACCGATGCCGGGTGGGTCAAGGTCGTCGAGTCGGCCCCCGGGCACGTCGAGGAGGTCCAGCGCCTGGTCTTCGACAACCTGACGGCAGCCCAGGTACACCAGCTGCGGGAGATCTGCGAACTCGTCCTGCACGCGGCCAGACCCGACCTCTGCCTCCCCCACCACGACGACGCCGCGCAGGACCTCGAGTAGGGGGAGCCGGCTCAGCCCGCCCAGGTCTCATCATGTGGTCCGGCTTGTCCGCACCTCGGTCACCCTCTAGAGTCGACGGCAAGCCATCCAGAGCGGCCGAGAGTCCTGGCTCGACGACGCCGCAGCAACCCGTTCTCCGACGGAAGCCTCCCGAGGACGAAGGTGCTCAATCCAGGCTCGATGGAGTGACGCATGGTCGCAGAGGCAATTGTCCAGCCGTACCGTCCGACGGTGAGCTTCGAGCTCATGCCGCCGCGACGGCCCGACGCCGCGCCCAAGTTCTGGGAGACGGCTCGCCGTCTGGTCGAGGCGCGCCCCGACTTCGTGTCCGTCACCTACGGCGCGGGCGGCGGTGACCGCGACACCGCCCGCCAGGTGGTCTCCACCCTCCTGGGGGGCACCTCCGTGCTGCCGATCGCCCACCTGACCTGCGTCGGAGCGTCCCGCGAGGACGTGTCGGCCGTCGTCGAGGGGTTCCTCGACGCCGGGGTGCGCAGCATCCTCGCCCTGCGGGGCGACCCCCCGAAGGACCAGCCCGACTGGTGCCCGCCCGACGACGGCGTCCACTCCTCGATGGAGCTCATCGCCCTGCTGCGAGAGGTGGAGGCACGCCGCTGCGCCGCCGACCCGGCGGCCGCGATGCGCGGCGCCGCCCGCCCGCTCACCGTCGGGGTCGCGACGTTCGTCGACGGCAACGTCCAGGCGGGCACCACCCGCACCCAGGAGGTCGCGCGGCTGCTGGAGAAGCAGCAGGCCGGCGCCTCCTTCGCGATCACCCAGCTGTTCTACGAGGCCTCCTCGTACACCGACTTCGTCACCGAGGCCCGCGCGGCCGGGGTGACGATCCCGATCCTCGCCGGGTTGATACCCACGACCGAGCCTCGCCGGCTCCGTCGCGTCGAGGAGCTCACCGGCGTCGTCCCGCCAGCGCACCTGCTGGAGGCGCTCGACGCCCTGCCGGACCCGGAGGCGCAGCACGCCTACGGCACCGCGCACGGTGTGGAGCTCGCCCAGCGCGTGCTCGACGCCGGTGCACCCGGCCTGCACGTGTACACGTTCAACAAGTACCGACCCGCTCTGGACCTGCTCGAGGGTGTCCACCTCGGCGGTCGGACGGCGGGGCCCGCCGACGGGCCCGTCGTCCCCGACCTGGCCAGAAGGCCGCTGGTGCCGGGCATCCCGACCGACGTCCCGACGGCCGTCTAGGGGCGCTGCCCCGCGACGACCACTCGGCGCCACCCGCCCCCGCAGGGGTCACGGGTCGCGTCGTCGACCCCGGGACACGAACCCGAGAGGAATGCTCATGTCCACCTCCGCCACCCCCGCTTCCGCCGTACCCACCCCTGCCCCGGCGTTCACCGGCGGCACCGTCCTCGGCTACCCCCGCATCGGGCGTCGCCGCGAGCTCAAGCGTGCCGTCGAGGCCTGCTGGGCCGGTCGCACCACGACCGACGAGCTCGAGGCGACCGCCCGTGACCTGCGGCTCGCCACCGTCTCGCGCCTGGTCGAGCTCGGGCTCGACGCGACCGACGGCTCCGTGCCCGGCTCGTTCTCGTTCTACGACCAGGTGCTCGACGTCGTCGCCACGCTCGGCGCGGTCCCGGCCCGCTTCGCGCCGCTGACCGACGACGCTGGCAGGCTCGACCTCGCCGGCTACTTCACCGTCGCCCGCGGCGCCGGGGAGGACGCGCCGCTCGAGATGACCAAGTGGTTCGACACGAACTACCACTACCTCGTGCCGGAGATCGGACCCGACACCCCGATCTCGTTCGTCGACGACCGCCTCGTCCGCGAGTTCGTCGAGGCCCGCGAGGCGGGTGTCGTCACCCGTCCCGTCGTCGTCGGGCCGGTGACCTTCCTCGCCCTGTCGAAGGCTGCCGACGGCGCCCCCGAGGGGTTCCGTCCGCTGGACCGTCTGGACGACGTCGTCGCCGCCTACGCCGACCTGCTGCGCGCGCTCGCCACGGCCGGTGCGCCGTGGGTCCAGCTCGACGAGCCCGCCCTGGTCACCGACTCGGTGGACGCCTCGTTCGACGAGCTGTCGGCCGCGGTGCGCAGCGCGTACGACGTGCTCGGCTCCCAGCTGCGCGTCGGCGCCGCCGCGGCGTCGGACGCCCGGCCCGCCCTCCTCGTCGCCGCACCGTTCGGCGACCTGCGTGGCGCCGGGATCGACGGCGGCCCCGCCCGCGACGGTCTCGCCCTGCTCGCCGGCACCGACGTCGAGGCGGTCGCCGTGGACCTCGTCAAGGGCGGCCTGCCGACCGGCCCGGTCCCCGGGCTCGCGACGAAGACGCTGGTCGCCGGGGTGATCGACGGCCACAACATCTGGCGCGCCGACCTCGCCGCCAAGCTCGACGTCGTCGACTCGCTCGCCGGGCTCGGGGCCGCCGCGCTCGCCGTCGGTACCTCGACGTCCCTGCTGCACGTCCCGCACGACGTCGAGGACGAGGTCTTCGGCGGGCCCGAGACGCCGGGCACGGTGCTGGACCCGCGCCTGCGCGACTGGCTCGCCTTCGCCGACCAGAAGGTCGTCGAGGTCGCCACCCTGGCCCAGGGTCTGGCCGAGGGCCGGGAGGCCGTCGGCGACGCGCTCGCCGCGTCGTCGGCCGCCGTGGCCTCCCGCGCCACCGCCGAGGGCGTCGTCGTCCCGGCCGTGCGCGAGCGTGCCGCCGCCCTCACCGCCGGCGACTTCGCCCGCGGCCCGTACGCCGAGCGCGCCGCCGCGCAGGCCGAGCGTCTGAACCTGCCGCCCCTGCCGACCACGACCATCGGGTCGTTCCCGCAGACCCCGGAGATCCGCCGGGCACGCGCGCAGTGGACCAAGGGCGAGCTCGCCGACGCCGACTACACGGCCGCGATGCGCGAGGAGGTCGCCCGGGTCGTGAAGCTCCAGGAGGACCTCGGCATCGACGTGCTCGTGCACGGCGAGCCGGAGCGCAACGACATGGTGCAGTACTTCGCCGAGCACCTCGACGGGTTCGCCGTCACCGCGAACGGCTGGGTGCAGTCCTACGGGTCGCGCTGCGTGCGCCCGCCGATCCTGTGGGGCGACGTCTCGCGGCCCGCGCCGATCACCGTCGAGTGGTCGGCCTACACGGCCTCGCTCACCGACAAGCCCGTCAAGGGCATGCTCACCGGTCCGGTGACGATCCTGGCGTGGTCGTTCGTGCGGGACGACCAGCCCCTCGGCGACACCGCCAACCAGGTCGGGCTCGCGCTGCGCGACGAGATCGCCGACCTGGAGGCCGCCGGGATCGGGATCGTGCAGGTCGACGAGCCCGCGCTGCGCGAGCTCCTGCCCCTGCGCAGGGCGGACCAGGGGGCCTACCTCGACTGGTCGGTGGGGTCCTTCCGGCTCGCGACGTCCGGCGTCGTGCCGGCCACGCAGATCCACACGCACCTGTGCTACTCGGAGTTCGGCGAGGTCATCGGCGCGATCGACGGCCTCGACGCCGACGTCACCTCCGTCGAGGCGGCGCGCTCGCGCATGGAGATCGTCCCGGAGCTGCACGACGCCGGGTACGCGCGCGGGATCGGACCGGGCGTGTACGACATCCACTCCCCCCGCGTGCCGTCGACCGAGGAGGTCACCGAGCTGCTCCAGCTCGCGGTGAAGTCCATCGACCCGAGGGTCGTGTGGGTCAACCCGGACTGCGGGCTGAAGACGCGCCGCTACGACGAGACCGTGCCGTCGCTGGAGAACCTGGTCGCGGCCGCGAAGGCGGCCCGCGCGACGCTCTGATCGCGGCGTCCCCGGTCGAGCCCGCGGGTGCCCGCTCGGCGGTGCCGGATGCCCGTTCCCGTTCCGGCGGGAGCGGGCACCTCGGCCCCGGCCAGTCCGCCCGACGGCTGCGGGCACGGGAGGTCTTTGTGGAGGGTGTCCGCTCTCACGGACTCCCTCCACGCGAGCGGGTCGCAGTCCCGCTGAGCGTGAAGTTCACGCTCAGCGGGATTCTCGTGCGCCTGTCGGTCACGAGTCCAGGGAATCGGGCACTCTCGAGACATTGATCCGCAACCCTGGGCCCCACTCGCACCCCCGCTCGCGCACGCGGGCGAGCAGCCGCCGAGCGCCCGCGCAACACGCAACACGCAACGTCGTCGTGCGTCGTGCGTCGTGCGTCCGGAAAGACCTCAGCCGGCGTTGCGGTCGACGTAGAAGCCGTCCCGCAGGTTGATGCCGTGTTCCACCCAGGCCTTGAGCGCCGCCAGCATCCCCGTCCACCCCTCGCAGTTGCCGAAGGCGTTGCGTGCCCCGTCGGGGGTGACTGCCCAGGCGGACTCGGTGATCGTCACGAGCGTGCCGGCGCCGTCGTCGAGCGGTTCGAGCTCGAACGTGGTGCGGGTGCGGGGGCTGCCACCGACGGTCGCCTCACCCGCCCACTCGATGACGATGCGGTGCGGTGGGTGCGCCTCGATCACGGTGACGGGGAACCTGCCCGGGAAGTCGGCAAAGTCCCAGGTGACGGTCTCACCCGGTTCGAGCCGCCCCCGAGCACCGCCGGTCGTGAAGTAGTGCGAGAGCTGATCGGGGTCGGCGATCGCCTCGTAGGTCTGGTGACACGGACGAGCGATGCGTCCGGACACCGTGAAGGTCAGTTCCGTGAGCTGCTGCGCGTCATTCATGTTGTATTTTTATCACATGAGTTCGTCCAGCGCTCCCCCCTCGTCCGCCGAGGACGACGACGCGGTCTTCAAGGCCCTCGCCTCCCCGGCCCGACGCCGCATGCTCGACGCACTGCGCGGCTCACCCCGGACCACCGGCGAGCTCGCCGCCGTCGTCCCCGAGCTCGACCGCACCACGGCGCTGCAGCACCTGCGGGTGCTCGAGAGGGCCGGGCTCGTCACCGGGCGAAAGGTCGGCCGCGAACGACACCTGTCCCTCGCACCCCTGCCGATCAAGCGCATCCACGACCGCTGGATCAGCGGCTACACGCGGGCCGCCGTCGACCTCCTGGACCGCCTCGATCAGCCTGACCAGCACTGATCCCCTGTTCGCTCACAGCGAACAACCGCCCTCTGGCACTCTCCCCTCTAGAGTGCTAATAGTTTGTCCGTAGCCAGGTGACGCCGGAAGGACCGGCGCACTCTTCGCGGAGAGGGCCGCGGTTCTGCGGCCCACATCGAGGAGGTGATGCGCGATGGCTACGTACTGGGACCCGTTCCAGGAGATGGACCGTCTGATGGGCACGCTCGCGGCAAACACCCGCAACGCTCCCGACATGCCGATGGACCTGTTCCGCGAGGACGACCACTTCGTCCTCGCGGCCGACCTCCCCGGCATCGACCCCGGCAGCATCGACGTGTCGTGCGAGGACCGCACCCTGACCATCCGGGCAGAACGTACGCCGCGCTCCAGCGAGGGACGATGGCTGCTGCGTGAACGAACCAGCGGCACCGTCGCGCGCCAGGTCGCACTCGGGCGAGGACTCGCCCTTGACCACATCTCGGCCGTCTACTCGGATGGCGTCCTCACCCTCACCATCCCCGTCGCCGAAGAGGCCAAGCCACGCCGTATCGAGGTCAGCCACGCCCGATCGCCGGAACGCACAGCGATCGAGGCCTGAAGTGGTCCTGGGGCCCGTCATCTACTGGCGGGCCCCAGCACCACGACGCCGTCGCCCGATCCGACCCTGCACTCGCCAGCTCGCTCCGGGTCAGCGCTCCACACCCTCCGGTCGCGCCGACCCTGCACTCGCCAGCTCGCTCCGGGTCAGCGCTCCACACCCTCCCGTCGCGCCGACCCTGCACTCGCCAGCTCGCTCCGGGTCAGCGCTCGGAAGCACCGATCATCGGGAGGCCGAACGCCAGCCCGATCGCCAGGATCCCGCCCGTGAAGACATAGGGAGCGATCGACGGGTCGGCCACGGCGCCGATGCCGATGCCGGCCAGGCCCGCGACGAACAGCACGAACGAGACGATGACGCGGCCGAGCATCGCTCCCGGTGCGTCGTTCTGCGGGGCCGGGTTCACCTGGAAGTCGCTCATGGGGTCAAGACTAGTCCCCGCCTACGGCAGACGCGGCCGTCGAACAGCCAGCCCCGCACGCGTCGGGTCCAGCTCGACCGGGCTCACCAGGACGGCCGGACCACGGCGCAGCACCCCGTCGGTCACCGGCATGCACCGCACTCCCCCGCGCCCGCGCATCGCGTGGTGCGCGCCCGGAGCCAGCACCCGGTCCATCCACGCGCACGGGTGCGCCGGCCGGCCCACGCGCAGGCTCACGACGTCGTCCCCGCTTCGCAGCTCGACGTCCTCGCCCACGAGCGGCCCGAGCTCCGCGCCCCGCAGCACCACGTTGCGGCGCGTCAGCAGCGGGTCGAGCGCACCGGTCCCGAGCTCGCGGGCGATCTCCTCCAGCGCCTCGACGGCGAACAGGGTCACCGCCGCGTCCATGTGCGCGGCCTTGCCGAAGAACCGGTCCCCCACGACGCCCTTGCCCGCCACCACCTGCACCTCGTCGAGATCCGACGTCGGGACGTCCGCCGCACCGTCCCGCGGCCGCCCGAAGTAGGCGTGCTCTGGCGAGACGAGCAGGTGCAGCACCTCGACCGGGTACTCGTGAACAGGCACCGGCCCAGTCTCCCCCACCGGGTCGGGCCCGGCGACGATCTGCGGATGCCGCCCTCCGCCGACGCTCCCCCGCGTCCGCGGCGCGTCCTCGTCGAGGGGGTGTCGGGGCCGGCAGGACGACTCGCCAGGCGGGTCGCCGCCGCGACAGGGGCTCTCCCACACCGAGCTCGACGGGCTGTTCCCCGGCGCTGGGCACCACCTCCCGGGTGAGCGCCTCTACCGCACAGGGGCGGTGAGCAGCGGGGCGAGGGCCTCGACGATCCGGACGTCGCCGTCGAGCCAGTCGACGTCCCACAGGGACGACACGTCGAGCCAGCGCAGCGCGTCGTGCTCCACGAGGGGCTCGGGCTCCCCGCTCGCCAGCCGGGCGAACCAGAGCCGCATCACGTGCCGGTCGGTGATGACCCAGCCACCGTCGTCGGGGCCGGTCAGCTCGTCGCCGAGGGTCACCGTCACGCCGAGCTCTTCACCGAGCTCACGGTGCAGCGCTGCGACGGGCTCCTCCCCGGTTCGGCCTTGCCGCCGGGGAACTCCCAGCGCCCGGCGATCTCGGCAGGGCGGGAGCGCCGTGCGGCGAGCAGACGGGTGGGGTGCTCGAGCGAGTCGACGATCGCGGCGGCGACGACGAGGCGACGGGTCATGGCGGCGAGTCTGCCACCTGGACCGGTGCCGGGCACCGAGGGCGTGCTCGTGCCGTACGTCGCGAACCCTGCCACCGACATCCCCCGAGTGGTGGCAGGGTTCGCGCGTGCACGGCTCAGAACTCGCGAAAGCCCGCCTCGCGGGCCCAGGCGACGGCGTCGGCCCGGGTCGAGACCCCGAGCTTGCGGTAGACGCTGCGGACCTGGGACTTCACGGTGTTCCGCGTGACGAACAGGCGGGTGGCGATCTGCTCGAGGGTGACGTCCTCGGACAGGTTCGACAGCACGACCTGCTCACGGCGGGTCAGACCGGGGTTGTACAGCGGCCGGTCAAGCTCGATTGCGCTCATGTCTCTTCCTCCGTGACGGCCGCCGACCGATGCAGTCAGCCCTGGGGATCTGCCGTCACGTGGTGAGAGGGTGAAGTCTGGGGTTCATGACGCGGGTCACCATGACGTGTGGCACCCGGACGGCGTCATGAGGGCTCCTGCCCGAGGGTGTCGGCCACCGCTTTCCGGCGTCCGTGCAGGTCAGAGCCGCGCGGATGGCGGTCACGGAGGATCGGGAACCTTACATCACAGTTTGGTCACAACCGCACCCTCGGGGTCCTCGATCGCGTCATCCCGCGTGCTGGGCGTACTCCTCGGCGCTCAGGAGCTGACCCTCACCGGTCACGTCCACCTTGAAGAGCCACCCCGCGCCGAACGGCTCCGAGTTCACCAGCGCCGGGTCGTCCACGGCGGCGTCGTTCACCGCGACGACCGTCCCCGACACCGGCGAGTACAGCTCCGAGACGGACTTCGTCGACTCGATCTCACCGACGACGGTGCCCGCCTCGATCGTCGCCCCGACCTCGGGCAGCTCCAGGTAGACCACGTCGCCGAGCGCGTCGGCGGCCACGGAGGTCACGCCCACCGTGGCGGGTGTCGCGTCGTCGATCCACTCGTGCTCGACGGAGTAACGCAGGTTCGCGGGGAAGTCAGCCATCTCGGGGCTCCTCGTCTCGGGCTTGTCAGGAACTCAGGGTGCAGGGTTTGCGGTGCCGCTCAGGAGCGACGGTAGAACGGCAGGGCCACCACGGTGAACGGCTCGGCCCGTCCGCGCACGTCCACGGCGAGCTCGGTCCCCTCCGCGGAGACCTCCGGCGTCACATAGGCCATGGCGATCGGCGCACCGAGGGTGGGCGACGGCGCACCGGACGTCACGGTGCCGAGCTGCGGCCCGGGAGCGCCGTCGGCGCCGGGCTGCACGACGGCGTACCCCGCCCGGGCGGGTCGACGCCCGGCCCCGCGCAGGCCGACCAGCACCCGCGCCGGCGCGCTGTCCCGGCGCGCGGCGAGCGCGTCGCGGCCCACGAACTCCAGCGGTGCGCCGTCGTCGGACACCTTGTCGAGCTTGACGACGCGGCCGAGTCCCGCCTCGAACGGCGTGGTGGTCGTGTCGAGCTCGTGGCCGTACAGCGGCATGCCCGCCTCGAGTCGCAGCGAGTCGCGTGCCGAGAGTCCCGCGGGCACGAGGCCGCGGGGCTCCCCCGCCGCCAGGAACGCCCGCCACAGCGGCACCGCGTCGGGCAGGTCGACCCACACCTCGAAGCCGTCCTCGCCGGTGTAGCCCGTGCGGGCGACGAGCACGGCGTGCTCACCGAACCGCATGCCCAGGCAGGCGTAGTACCGCAGCTCGTCGAGCGTGGTCCCGCCCGAGATCTCCTCGTCCTCGGTGAGGACGTCCCGCAGGATCTCCTCCGCCCGCGGGCCCTGCACGGCGATCAGCGCGCCCCCGGAGGAGACGTCCCGCACGACGACGTCGAACCCGGCGGCACGCTCCAGGAGCGCGACGAGCACGGTGTCGGCGTTGGCGGCGTTCGCGACCACGAAGTACTCCCCGGGCGCGTTGTGGTAGACGATCAGGTCGTCCAGCACTCCCCCGTCCTCGGCGCAGATCATCGTGTAGCGCGCCCGCATGACGCCGACGGCGGACAGCCTGCCGACGAGCGCGTGGTCGAGGAAGGCGCCGGCGTCCGGGCCGGTCACCGTGATCCCGCCCATGTGGGACAGGTCGAACAAGCCGGCCGCCTCGCGCACGGCGCGGTGCTCGGCCAGGTCGGAGGTGTAGCGCAACGGCATGAGCCAGCCGCCGAACTCGGTGAGGTTCGCGCCCAGCGCGACGTGCTCGTCGTGCAGGGGGGACTTCTTGTCGGTCATGTCCTCGGCCCTCTCAGTTCTCGGCGTAGGCGGCGACGGGCGGGCAGGAGCACTGGAGGTTGCGGTCGCCGTGGGCCTGGTCGATGCGACGCACGGGCGGCCAGTACTTGGTGCCGCGCAGCCGTGCCACCGGGAAGGCGGCCTGCTCGCGGGTGTACGGGCGTTCCCAGGTGTCCATCATCACCGACGCCGCCGTGTGGGGGGCGTTGCGCAGCGGCGAGTCCGCGACGGGCCAGCGACCTGCGGCGACGGCGTCGATCTCAACGCGGATCGCCACCATCGCCTCCACGAACCGGTCCAGCTCGGCGAGGTCCTCCGACTCGGTCGGCTCCACCATGAGGGTGCCCGCGACGGGGAACGCCATCGTGGGGGCGTGGAACCCGAAGTCGATGAGCCGCTTGGCGACGTCGTCGACGGTCACGCCCGTCTCCGCGGTGATCTGGCGCAGGTCGAGGATGCACTCGTGGGCGACCAGCCCGGCGTGCCCGGTGTACAGCACCGGGTAGTGCCCGCCGAGGCGCGAGGCCAGGTAGTTGGCGCCGAGCACGGCGTGCTGGGTGGCGCGCACCAGACCGTCCGGCCCCATGAGGGCCAGGTAGGCGTACGAGATCGGCAGGATGCCGGCCGAGCCGTGCGGTGCCGCGGAGACGGGCGGTACGACGACGGCCGTCCCGGTGGCCGGGGCCGACGGCGTGGGGTCGCCGGGCAGGAACGGCACGAGGTGCTCGGCCACGGCGACGGGCCCGACGCCGGGGCCGCCTCCGCCGTGCGGGATGCAGAACGTCTTGTGCAGGTTGAGGTGGGAGACGTCGCCGCCGAACTCCCCCGGCTTCGCCAGCCCGACCAGCGCGTTGAGGTTCGCACCGTCGATGTACACCTGGCCGCCTGCGTCATGTACGGCGCCGCAGACGTCGCGCACATGGTCCTCGAACACCCCGTGCGTCGAAGGGTAGGTGATCATGATCGCCGCCACCCGGCCGGCGTGCTGCTCCAGCTTGGCGTGCAGGTCGTCGAGCTGGATCTCGCCGTCGTCGGCCGTCGCGACGACCACGGCCCGCAGGCCCGCCAGGGTCGCCGACGCGGCGTTGGTCCCGTGCGCGGAGGCGGGGATGAGGACGACGTCCCGTTCCGCCGCCCCCTGCGAGGCGTGGTAGGCGCGGATCGCCAGCAGACCCGCGAGCTCACCCTGCGAACCGGCGTTGGGCTGCACCGACACCGCGGCGTACCCGGTGATCTCGGCGAGCTGCGCCTCCAGCGCCTCCACGAGCTCCGCGTAGCCGAGCGCCTGGTCCGCCGGCACGAACGGGTGCAGGTCGGCGAACCCGGGCCAGCTGATCGGCTCCATCTCGGCCGTGGCGTTGAGCTTCATCGTGCACGACCCGAGGGGGATCATCGTGCGGTCGAGCGCCAGGTCCTTGTCGGACAGCGCACGCAGGTAGCGCATCATCGCCGTCTCGGAGCGGTGCTGGTGGAACACCGGGTGCTGCAGGTACGACGTCGTGCGCAGCAGTGCCTCGTCGAGCCCGAGGTCGTCGCCGGCGTCGGCCGACCGTGCACCGAACAGCGCGAGCAGCGTGGCGACGTCGTCGCTGGTGGTCGTCTCGTCGCAGGAGATCTGTACATGATCGGCATCAGCGATGTACAGGTTGTAGCCCGCCTCGACGGCCGCCGCACCGACGTCCGCCGCACGGCCCGGCACCGCCACCCGCACGGTGTCGAAGAACGCCTCGTGCTCCACCTCGACGCCGCTCGCCCGCAGGCCTCCGGCCAGCGTCAGCGCGTGCCCGTGCACCCGCTCGGCGATCGCCCGCAGACCGTCGGGACCGTGGTAGACGGCATACATCGACGCGACGTTCGCCAGCAGCGCCTGCGCGGTGCAGATGTTCGACGTCGCCTTCTCGCGGCGGATGTGCTGCTCGCGCGTGGAGAGCGCCAGCCGGTAGCCGACCGCACCGTCCGCGTCGACGGACACCCCGACCAGACGACCCGGGAGCTGACGCTCCAGACCCTTGCGGACCGAGATGTAGGCGGCGTGCGGGCCGCCGTAGAACAGCGGCACCCCGAACCGCTGCGCCGAACCGACCGCGACGTCCGCCCCGAGCTCGCCCGGGGAGGTCAGCATCGTCAGGGCCAGCGGGTCCGTCGCCACCGTCACCAGGGCGCCGCGCTCCTTGGCCTCGGCGACCACCGAACGCAGGTCGAGCACACGGCCCGAGGCACCGGACTGCTGGGCGACGACCCCGACGAGCGCCCCCTCGGGCAGCTCGGTGCCGGCCGCCACGACGGCCTCCAGCCCGGCGTCGAGACCCGCGTCGAGGGGAACGACGACGACGGGCAGCCCGACGGCGTCCGCCCGACCCTGCGCGACCGCCAGCGTCTGGCCGAACAGCTCCGCGTCGAGCACGACGTAGCCCTGCTTCGCGCGGGAGGCCCGCCACATCAGCGCGACGGCCTCGGCCACGGCGGTCGCCTCGTCGAGCAGGGAGGCCCCGGCGATCTCCAGGCCGGTGAGGTCCTCGACGGTCTGCTGGAAGTTGAGCAGAGCCTCCAGGCGCCCCTGGGAGATCTCCGGCTGGTACGGCGTGTACGCGGTGTACCAGGCGGGGGACTCCAGCACGTTGCGGCGGATCACCGGCGGCGTCACGGTGGGGTAGTAGCCCTGCCCGATCATCTGCCGCTTGACCTGGTTCTTCGCCGCGATCTCGCGCAGGTGGTCGAGCACCTGGGCCTCGCTGCGCGCCGCGGGAAGGTCCAGCTCGTGGGCCTGGCGGATCGCGGCCGGGACGGCGGCGTCGACGAGGGCGTCGAGGTCGGCGTACCCGAGCTGCTCCAGCATCGCGGCGGTCTCACCGGCGCGCGGGCCGATGTGCCGGTCGGCGAAGAGGTCCGGGTCGGCGGGGGAGTGGGTCACGGGGCGCTCCGGGGGTCGGACGACGGGGTGCCCTCCCCGCTCTGTCATGGGACCTGAGAGTTTGGCCGGGGCCGCGGGCGGCGACCGGCTTGCACCGTCGGTGGACCTGCCGTCGCCGACGGGTCGCTTTTCAGAGTTGCCTCGCCGTGGCGGTACGGGGGCCTGAGAGATTCCCGGGGAGGGTTTGCTCCTTCGGCGCTGCCGGGGTACGGCAGGCTCTCCCGACACGGCTCGAGCGGCTGTGCGGTTGTCGCGGTCAGTCTAGGTGATGAGCTCCAGGTCGCGGGCTACCTCCACCATGGCGTCGACGACGGCCCGCACCGCCGGCCCCGGTTCGTGCCGGGTGGAGCGGTGCCGCACCACGATCCGCCGGGTGCCGAGACCGGGCATCGCGACGACGTCGGTGCCCTCGGGGGGTTCGCTGCGCCGCACGGCGAGCGCGGGGAGCATCGCGATGCCCTGGCCCGCGGCGACGAGCGCGAGCGCGGTGTCGAAGTCGAAGTAGGAGTGCCGCACGGTCAGCGTGGTGCCGAGGGTGCGCCCGAGCCGTCGCAGCGCACGGTCCGCGGCGGTGTCCGGTTCGGCGCCGATCCACTGCAGGTCCATGAGGTCGTCGAGACGCTCGGGCGTGGGGATCGACGTCGGGACCACGAGGAGCCAGGGTTCGTCGATGAGCGGGACGTCGTGGGCGCCGCGGGGTGCCGGGGCGTCGACGTCGACGTCGCGTTCCAGCAGGACCATGTCGAGGTCGCCGGCCCGCAGCATCCGCAGCGCCTCGGCGGGCTCGCGCTCGCGCACGTCGATGGTGACGCCGGGGTGCAGCTCGGCGAGGGGACCGAGCAGCGGCGCGACGACGGCGCGGATGGCGGACTGGAACGCGCCGATCGCGACGGTGCCGGAGACGCCCTCGCCGAGGTTCGCGACGGCCTGGCGGGCCTCGAGGAGCTCCGCCTCGATCCGCTCGGCGGCCTCGGCGAGGACGCGGCCCGCGGGAGTGAGGGTGACGCCGCGGGGTCCACGGTCGAGCACGGCGAAGCCCTCTTCCTCCTCCAGGCGAGCGATTTGCTGGGACACCGCGGACGCGGTCACATGCAGAAGATCTGCTGCCGCGAGCACGCCTCCCGCCCGGTGCACGGCAAGGAGGAAACCAAGTCTTCGTGGGTCGGTTGCCATGTAGGGATACTAAACGGCAGTTGCAGCCATGTTCAATTGTGCTGAACCAGATTCGTGTCGCACCATGGTGTCTGCGCCGGCCGGGGTACGCCCCGGTCACCCGGCTCTCGGGACCCGGCGCGCCCTGAAACTCATCTGTCCTGGCAGCGTGCTGCCACCGTTGTGCCCGGAGCCACCATGTCGTTCTCGATCCTGACCCTCATCACCGCCCTCGGATGGGTCGGCGCCGTCGCCGGCCTCGTCGCCTATGCGATGGTGAGCAGAGGTCGGTGGAGCTCGAGCTCGTGGGCGTTCCAGATCACCAACATCGCCGGGGCGATCATCATGACCGTGGTCGCCGGCGTGAACGGCGTGTGGCCGTCCGCCGCCGCCAACGTCGCGTGGATCGTCATCGGCATCCAGACCCTGATGATGGCGAGCAAGAACCGCCAGGCCGCACAGGCCGCCGTCGTCGCCCCCGCGACCGTCGTCCCCGAGGCCGTCGCCGAGGTCGAGCTGCCCCTGGTGGACAGCCCGCTGGACCTCGCCGCCGCCGAGCGCGCCGTCGAGCTCACCCCGACCCTCGAGTTCCACCTCCCGGACCGTGAGCTGGTCGCCGCCGGCACCCGCGAGGCCGCGTACGCCAGCTGAACCGGTCCACCCCGGCGTCGGAGCTACAGCCCCGCCTGCCAGGCCACGATCCGGTCGACGGCCCGCGCGACGACGTCCGGTGACGCCGCGAACGACAGCCGCACCCAGTCACGGCCCCGCTCACCGTCGAAGTCGGTGCCGGGCGTGATCGCGACGTCGGCCTCCGCGAGCAGGCGCGCGCAGTAGGTCACCGAGTCCAGGCCGAACCGGGCGATGTTCCCGTAGAGGTAGAAGGCGCCGTCGGCCGGAGCGACGGGCCGCCAGCCCAGCTCGTCCACGCGGTCGAGCAGCGCCGCCCGGGAGGCGGCGTAGGCGGCGACGTTCTCGCCCGCCGCCGCGTAGCCCTCCGCGGTGAACGCCGCGACCCCGGCGTGCTGCGCCAGCGCCGGGGGAGACAGGGCGACGTTGCCGGCGAGGGCGTCCACCGGGGCGACCAGCTCGTCGGGCAGCACCAACCAGCCCAGCCGCCACCCCGTCATCGCCCAGTACTTTGAGAACGAGTTCACCACGACGGCGCCCTGGCCCGTGTACGTCGCCGCCGTCGCCTGCTGGACGTCGTCGCCGTAGGAGATCCCGTGGTAGATCTCGTCGCTGATCAGCCGCACGTCGTGCTCCGCGCACCACCCGGCGACGGCCGCCAGCTCCGCCGGCGCGATCATCGTCCCCGTCGGGTTCGCCGGCGACGCCACGACCAGCCCGTCCAGACCGCCGTCGTAGTACGCGCCCATGAGCTGGGAGACCGTCGGCTGGTAGCGCGTCTCGGGACCGCAGTCCAGCTCCACCACCTCGCACCCCAGCGCGGCCAGGATGTTCTTGTACGCCGGGTAGCCGGGGCGGGCCAGCGCCACCCGGTCCCCGACGTCGAACGCGGCGAGGAAGGCCAGCAGGAACCCCCCGCTCGACCCGGTGGTCACGGCGACCCTCGCGGGATCGACCTCGACGTCGTACCAGCGGGCGTAGTGGGCGGCGATCTGCGCGCGCAGCGCGGGCACGCCCATCGCCTCCGTGTAGCCGAGGTCGGCGCTGCGCAACAGCTCCGCCGCCCGTTCGCGCACGACGTCGGACGCCCCCGTGGACGGCTCGCCCGCGCACAGGTTGAGGACGTCGGCGCCCGCGGCACGCCGCGCGTTCGCGGCCGCCAGCACCTCCATGACGGCGAACGGGGGGACGTGGCTGCGGCGCGACACCTTCATGTGCCCATCATGCCGCCTTCGATACCGTGAGCCCGTGAGCCTCCTGACCGCCACGGACCTCGTCGCCCGCGCCGCCGCGACGTTCCTGGACGCACCGCCGCGGCCCGACGGCGTCGACGCGGGGCACCTGCCGAGCGAGCAGGCCGGGATGAGCCTGTTCGCCGAGCGGCTGGCGGAGGTCGTCCCCGAGGTGCCGGTGTCGTTCCTCGCCACCGGTGACCTGCTGCGCAGCGTCTGACCTCACCCCGTCCCGGGTCGCGACCGGGACGGGGTCGACCTACGTTCTGGTGCATGGACGACGCGCACCCGGAGCACCGGGCCCAGCCCGGCGCACCGACGCCGCCGGCCCCGGCGGACGAACCGCGACCGCCCGCCCCGACCGACCGGTGGGTGCCGGACGTCCTGCCCGGGTTCGAGCAGCGCACGCTACCGCTGGCGCCCGACTTCGAGGGCGACGTCGTGACCACCCTGGTGCGACCGACCCGCGACCCGCGGGCGACGTCCGGCCCCTCAGCGGACGCGGGCGTCGACCTGCTGTACGTCCACGGCTGGACGGACTACTTCTTCCAGACGCACCTCGCGGACTTCTGGGAACGGCTCGGGGTGCGGTTCCACGCGCTCGACCTGCGCAAGTACGGCCGCAGCCTGCGCGAGCACCAGACGCCCGGCTTCATCACCGACCTGACGACCTACGACGAGGACCTCCAGGCCGCCCTCGCCGAGATCGGGCACGGACCGGACGCCGGGACCGACCGTCGGGTGATCCTCATGGGCCACTCGACGGGCGGGCTCGTGCTGAGCCTGTGGGCCGCCGACCATCCCGGACGGGCCGACGCCGTGGTGCTGAACAGCCCCTGGCTGGAGTTCCAGACGCGGCGCGTCGGGCGCATGGTGCTGGAGCCGAGCGTCCGGGCACAGGCGGCTCTCGCCCCGCGCAGCCACCTGATCAACGTGGACCTGGGGTTCTACGCCCGGTCGATCTCCCGGCGCTTCGAGGGTGCGTGGGACATCGACCCCGCCTGGCGCCCCGACGACGGCTGGCGCACCACCCCGGCGTGGCTCTCGGCGATCTTCGACGGCCACGACCGGGTGGCGCGCGGTCTGCGCCTCGACGTCCCCGTGCTGGTCATGCTGTCGAGCCGGTCGATCGCGCCCGTGCGCTGGAGCCCCGACATGCTGCGCGCCGACACGGTGCTCGACGTCGAGGGCGTGGCCCGCCGCACGATCCAGCTCGGGCGGCTCGTCACGCTGTGCCGGGTCGAGGACGCCCTGCACGACGTCACCCTCTCCGCCCCCGAGGTGCGCGACGTCGTCTGGCACGAGCTGGAGCGCTGGTTCCGGGCGTACGTGCCGCCCCCGGCGCCGGCACCCGTGCGGGAGCCGGCGCGACGCCCGTGGTACCGGCGGATCCTGGGCCGCTGAGCCCGACGCGCCGCTGGACGTGCGGGCGCCCCCCGGGCGTCGGCCCGGAGCGCCGCGTAGCGTGGGCGCATGGGAACCACAGGCGGCGACCGCATCGCCGTGACCGGCGCCTCCGGGCAGCTGGGCACCCGGCTCGCGTTCCGCCTCGCCGCCGAGGGCGCGCACCAACGGCTGGTCCTGCGCGATCCCTCCCGAGCCCCCGGGCTCGGTGACGGTCGCCCGCTGCCCGAGTGCGAGATCGCCGTCTGCGACGGGTACACCGACACCGCGGGGATGCGCACCGCCTTCGAGGGTGTGGACACCGTGTTCCTCGTCAGCGCCCGCGAGTCGGCGGACCGCGTCACCGAGCACGTCGCGGCCATCGACGCTGCGGTCGACGCCGGCGTGGAGCGGCTCGTGTACGTCTCGTTCGTGGACGCCTCCCCGGACGCGGTGTTCACGTTCGCCCGCGACCACTTCCACACGGAGCAGCACCTGCGCGCCTCCGGTCTGCGCTGGACCGTCCTGCGGGACAACCTGTACCACCGGGCCCTGGCCTCCTTCGTGGGCGCCGACGGGGTGATCCGCGGCCCGGCCGGCCAGGGCAGGGTCGCCTCCGTCTCGCACGACGACGTCGCGGACGTCGCCACCGCCGTCCTGCTCGACGAACGGCCCACCCGTCACGACTCCGTCGTCTACGACGTCACGGGACCGCAGGCGCTCACGCTGGAGGAGGTGGCCGCGCTGCTGTCGACGGCGAGCGGCCGCCCTGTCACCTACCACCCGGAGACGGTCGAGGAGGCCTACGACTCGCGGCGGCGGCTCGGGGCGTCGGCCGTGGAGCTCGCCGGCTGGGTGTCGTCGTACGAGGCGATCGCCGCAGGTCGGATGGCGGGGGTGTCGTCCACCGTCGAACGGCTCGTGGGACGCCCGGCCCGGTCCTTCGAGCAGTGGCTCGACGACTACCCGGCCGAGTGGCAGGAGCTGCGCCTTCCCGGCGTCCACGACGCGGGAGCCTGACGCTCCCGGTGGCTCCCCGCCGCGCCCCGCGGATCAGGGCGAAAAACTCTTGGCGCGCTCCGACGTCGGGCGTAACGTCACCGACGAACCGGAAAGGAGGTGATCTGAAGACGTGAAGACTCTTCGGACCCGAGAGGTGGTCGCGGGCTGACGCCTGCGACCACCGGGGACCCGCGGGTGGCCGTGCCATCGTCCAGCACGGCAGGAGGCGACCGCCTCCGGCCCGCGGGTCTCTCCGTACCCGCTCAGCCTCGTTCGCAGTAGATGGTGATCGCCTCGGAGGCGATGTACTCGGTCACCGGGTCGGGGGTGTCCTTGCAGTTCACCAGGCCGGTCTCGACGACCTCGAAGCTGGTCGCGGTGGCATCCACCGGCGAGCTGCCGTCCCCGCAGGACACGACCAGGGTCTCCACCGAGCGCGTGGTGTAGGAGTACTGGACGTACTTGCCCTCGTCCTTGCCGACCAGCAGCTCCTGGGGGTCGGCGAGACGCGGGGCCGACGTCGAGCCGACGAGACCGGCGGAGGTCGCGTCGTCGATGATCGCCTGCTGCTCGGCGGTGGCACCCTTGGCGACCTTCACCCCGGCACCCTCCTGGCGGTCCCAGGAGTCGCGGACCTCGATGGTGCCGTCGTCCGCGACGCGCGAGACCATGATCGCGGTGAAGGTGTCCGACTCGTCGGGGGAGCCGACGGGCTCGACCTTCACCGAGCCGGTGCAGGAGCTCGCCACGGCCGGTGCCGTGCTGGCGCTGGACTGCGCCGAGGGCGTCCCGCTGGCGGCCGAACCGGGTTCGTCGGCACCCGCGCAGCCCGCCGCGAGCAGGGCGACGACTCCTGCGGTCGCTATCGTCCGGACGTATCGGTGGGTACTCGCCTCATTGCGTCTCACGCGGCGAAACTATCGGAAGGAAAGCGCTTAACACCAGGGTTTCGCCGGACTCGCAGGCAACGATCGTGCAACAGATGCCTACATTTCTGCCTTTTCCGGGCAGCGGGCGCGCCCGCCCACCTCAGTCCCGCCGTCGGACCCACAGGGGCAGCACCGCCCACAGGCCGAGGAGCATCAGCGCGACCGCCACCCCCACGACGAGCCCGGCCACACGCCCCAGGACGACGTCGAACACCAGCATCGTCGTCGCGGACAGCGCGACCGCCAGCACGACGAGCCCCACCCGGGTCAGCCGGTCGCCCGCCGTGACCACCGACCTCTTCAGGTGCTGGCGGAACAACGAGCGGTGCAGCGCCACCGGCGCGATGAACAGCCCGGTGGCGACGATGCACAGCAGGACGTCGACGAGGTAGACCGTGCGCTGGACGTCGTCCAGGTCGGCGAACCGCGACTGGAACGGCAGGATCAGCAGGAACCCGGTGAGGATCTGCACCCCGGTCTGCAGGACACGGAGCTCCTGCAGCAGCTCGTTCCAGTTGCGGTCCGAACGCTGCTCAGGGGTCTCGGGGCGTCCCTGCGAGGCGCCCGTCAGCGCCCCGGTGGTCTCGTCGCTCATCCGCCTATCGTGGCCGACGGCGGCGCCCGGGTCGACACTTCGGCGAGGGTCGTCGCGGCGTCAGCGCCCGAACGGCTTGTCGGGGTCGATCGTGGAGCCCGGCGCCGGGGCGTCGGGGGAGTGCGTGCCGGTCGTGGTGCCGGTCGTGGTGCCGGTCGAGGTGGTGTCGGCGGACGACGCGTCGACGGCCTGCTGCTGGGCACGCTTGACGACCGAGAGGACCGCGGCGGCCGAGACCACCATGCACAGCACGACGACCACGAGGAACACCGGGAAGGCGATGATCTCCAGGGTCAGCAGGACGACCGCGGTGATCAGCACCGCGGCCTCCACCAGCGCGACGACCAGGAAACCCCTGGTCAGGACGTTGCGGGAGCTCGACGGCTGGTCGGACGGCTGGTTCGACGGCGGTGAATCCATGGCCCGAGCCTAGCGAGGCGACCGCGACGGCCGCCCCGGCCACCGCCGCGGTCCCGTCGCGACGCGTCGAGAACCCGTCTCATCTTCGGGCCTCCACGGAGCCCGATGCCGTGTGCCGATGTCCTCGTCGCCCGATCGTCGTAACGTGGCTGTCGTCCACCAGGCGCGCCGCCGTGGACGCGACGCGCGCCGAACGAAGGAGTCCTGATGAGCGAGACCCGCGAAGCCGACCTGCTGTCCTCGGTGCCCGACGGCCTGTTCGTCGGTGGCGCGTGGCGGCCGGCGAGCGAGGGCAAGACCTTCGGCGTCGCCGACCCGTCGACGGGGGAGACCGTCAAGGAGATCGCGGACGCGTCGGTGGCGGACGGCGTCGCCGCGCTCGACGCGGCGTGCTCCGCCGCCGACGAGTGGGCCGCCACGCCCGCACGCACCCGGGGCGAGATCCTGCGCAAGGCGTTCGACCTCCTGCAGGAACGGGCCGACGACGTCGCCCTCCTCATGACGATCGAGATGGGCAAGCCGCTGGCCGAGTCCCGCGGCGAGGTCACCTACGGGGGCGAGTTCCTGCGCTGGTTCGCCGAGGAGGCGCCCCGCATCCAGGGCCGCTACGGCGCGAACCCGGAGGGCACCGGCCGCATCGTCGTGTCCCAGCACCCCGTGGGGCCGTGCTACCTCATCACGCCGTGGAACTTCCCCCTGGCGATGGCCACGCGCAAGATCGCGCCCGCCCTCGCCGCCGGGTGCACCGTGGTGCTGAAGCCGGCGTCGCTCACCCCGCTGACCACGTTGTTCGTCGCTCAGATCTTCGCCGACGCCGGCCTCCCGGACGGTGTCCTCAACGTGGTGACGACGACGTCGACGGGCCCGGTGTCCGAGGCGATCCTCAGCGACCCGCGGCTGCGCAAGGTGTCCTTCACCGGGTCGACGCCGGTGGGGCAGAAGCTGTTGGCGCAGGCTGCGGACGGCGTGCTGCGCACCTCGATGGAGCTCGGCGGCAACGCCCCGTTCGTCGTGTTCGACGACGCCGACCTGGACAAGGCGGTCGACGGCGCCATCGCGGCGAAGTTCCGCAACATCGGCCAGGCCTGCACGGCGGCCAACCGGTTCATCGTGCACCGGTCCGTGGTCGAGGAGTTCACGCGCCGGGTGACCGAGCGCGTCGAGTCGTTCACCACCGGCCGCGGCACCGAGGACGGCGTCACCATCGGCCCGCTCATCGACGACCGCGCGGTCGCCAAGGCGTCCTCGCTCGTGACGGACGCCGTCGAGCGCGGTGCCACGCTCCGCACCGGCGGCGAGGCGCTCGACCGGCCCGGCACCTACTTCGCGGCGACGGTGCTCGACGACGTGCAGCCCGGCAGCGAGATCCTCCGCGAGGAGATCTTCGGCCCGGTCCTCGCCATCGTGCCGTTCGACGACGAGGACGAGGCCGTGCGGCTGGCGAACGACACCGAGTACGGGCTCGTGTCCTACGTGTACACGGAGAACCTGGCGCGCGGGCAGCGCATGATCGAGCGGCTCGCCACCGGGATGATGGGCCTCAACATGGGTGTCGTGTCGAACGCGGCGGCACCGTTCGGCGGCTGGAAGATGTCGGGCCTCGGGCGCGAGGGCGGTGCCGAGGGCATCCACGAGTACCTGCAGACCAAGTACACGCTGACGCCGGACCCGTTCGCCTGAACCCTGCGCGGACGACCGCCGGGCAGGGGATCACCCGGGTGATCCCTGCCCGGGGCGTGTCGGGACCGCGTGGCACAGCCTCCCTACCGGTGTCCGATCGTCTCGACCCGGTAGGTCCCCGTGCTCCCGTCCCTGCGCCACCTTCTCCGCGACGCCCGTGGTGTCGCGGCGCTCGTTCTCGGCGTCGCGCTGCCTCTGGCGGTGCCGGTGCCGACCGAGCCGTGGCCCCACCAGTACCCGGTCCACGAGCCGAGCGCCGTCGCCACGCTGACCTCCGCTCCCGCGGTGCTGCACTGCACCGTTCGCCGCGAGGTCGACGGGTGCGTCTCGTTCGCGCCGGACGCACCCGGGGCCGTCGTCGCCGTCCTCTACACGCAGCCGTACTTCCGGGGCACGCGGGTCGTGGTGCACCTCGACGTCGGCGCGACCGAGTGCAGTGCGCGCACCTCGGACGACGAGGGCGGGGGCGACCTGGGCGGGCCGTTGCGGGCGGCCCTCGGGCGCATCAGGTCGGTCGAGACGTCCCACCGGTGCGACGTGCGGCTGCACGACGAGTTCCTGGGGACCGGCGGTCGGGCCTCGGGGTGGCTGCACCGCGAGCTCGTGGTGTCGGCGGGCCTGCCGGTCGCCGCCTTCACGATCTCCTGAGCCCGAGCTCCTGGGGCCGGCCCGACACTGCCTCGCCCACCCTGCCGGCCCGCACTGCCGGGCCCGCACTGCCAGGCCCGCACTGCCAGGCCCGCACTGCCAGGCCCGCACTGCCAGGCCCGCACTGCCAGGCCCGCACTGCCAGGCCCGCACTGCCAGGCCCGCACTGCCAGGCCCGCACGAGGCGGAGCCCCGGAAGACCTCCAACCAGGTCCTCCGGGGCTCCGCCCGTCGCGCGTCGATCAGTGCGCGGTGCGACCGATCAGCCGAAGCTGACCTGCAGCGAACCGTCCGAGGCGAACGACCAGTCGAGGTCGCCGCTGTAGGTGGAGCAGGCCGAGCTGTTGGACCCGCTGAAGAACGAGTTGCCTCCGAGGTCGGAGCCGATCGTCCTGTCGTTGGAGCCCGAGTCGCACGAGGTGTTGTTGCTGAACTTGTGCGTGCCCTCGTCGAAGTTGAAGTTGCGCTCCTCGTTGCCCACCGAGACGTTGCCGTCGACGGTGATCGAGCCCGGGTTCGAGTTGAACGTGAACCCGTGCTTGCCGTTGTTCACGGCGTAGGAGTTCTTCACGACGTGGTTGACCTTGATGTCCTCGCCACCGAGCTTGTAACCGTTGCGGTCACCGGCGCCGGCCTGGCCGCCGTCGGACAGCGTGCCGTTCTCGTAGGCGAGGGAGTTCTCGATCGTCACGGCACCGATGGGGCCGGTGTCGTCCTTCGTGTACAGGTCCCAGCCGTCGTCGATGTTGTTGTGCGAGACGGTGTCGCGGAACACGTTGCCCGGCCCGGAGGTGAGCTTGGCGGCGAACCCGTCGGCGTCCTCGCCGTCGGAGTCGGCGTTGTCGTGCGACTCGCTGGAGACGATGAGGTTGTTCGACGGCCACTCGCTCGACGGCGCACCCGCGACGAGGCGGGAGAGCTGCAGACCGGTGTCGTGGTTGTAGCGGGTCACGACGCGCTCGATGACGTTGTCGTTGCCTCCGAGCAGGATGCCGTTGTCGCCCGCGTGCTCGACGACGATGCCGTAGACGTGCCAGTAGTCGCCGCCGATGGCGAGACCACGGTTGGCGGAGTTCTCGGACTGCGCCGAGAAGTTCAGCACGGGGGTCTCACCGGGGACGGCCGACAGCAGGGTGCGGTCGCTCGAGGTGCCGTCGTTGCCGGGCTCGATGGTGACGGTCTCCGAGAAGCTGTACCTGCCGCCCTTGAGGAAGATCTCGCCGCCCGGGTTGACCCGGTCGATGGCGGAGACCAGCGTGGTCGGGGCGGACTCGGTGCCCGCCGCGCTCGCGCTGCCGTTCGGGGCCACGTAGATCGTGTCCGCGCCCGGCTGGGGGTCGGTCGGGTCGTCGGTGGGCTCGGGGTCCGGGTCCTCGGTGGGCTCCGGGTCCGGGTTCGACGTCGAACCGGCGTACGTCTCGAGCTCGGCGACCTGCGGGGTGCCGTTCGAGCCGGTGATCTCGAAGTTGATCTTCGTCAGCGACGTGGTGGGGATGGCGATGGCGCCCGCACCGGAACCGGTGGCCAGCGTCTCGCCGTTGTCGTTGTTGGTGACCTTCCATGCACCGATGCGCCCCTGGGCGGCAGCGGTCTCACGGACCACGAGGGAGGACACCGAGGTGGCGCTGCTCCACTTGATCGAGATGCGGCCGGTCGAGCCGCTCGGGGACCAGTAGGTGCTCAGGTCGCCGTCGCGGACGTTGCCGTAGCTGGTGCCGCTGCCCTTGCTGGATCCGTCCGAGCCGGCGCCGAGCGACAGGTTCTCACCGCTGGGCTCGCCCGTCGGGTCCGGGGTGGGCTCGGTGGTGGGCTCCTCCGTCGGCTCCTGCGTGGGCTCGTCGGTGGGGTCCACGGTCGGCTCCTCGGTGGGGTCCGGCGTCGTCGCCGAGCAGGATCCGTCGGAGACCTTCATGCCCTTGTTCGCGCCGGCGGTCGCCGCGAGCAGGTTCGGCACGCACTCCGCGCCGTCGAGCTCGTAGCTGTACGGCACGCTGACGTCGGTGGTCGACGTCGGGTTCGGGCCGGCCGGGTGGTTGTCCGAGCCGTCGGACGTCCAGGTGATGTTGTCCCAGACGTTGCCGGAGACCTCCCACGAACCCATGTCGTCCGTGTAGAAGGTGCCCAGCGGGTCCTTGGAGTCCTGGAAGTAGTTGTTCTCCACCAGGGCCTTGGCGCCGAGGCGGGCGTTGATGCCCGACTTGACCAGACCGACGTAGTGGTTGTTGTACGAGTGCGCCGTGCCGGCACGCAGCAGCGGCGTGCGCGAGTCGATGTTCTCGTAGATGTTGTGGTGGTAGGTCACCGGGCCGTTGCCGGTGTCGGAGTCGCTGGACCCGACGAGCCCGCCGCGACCGGAGTTGCGCAGGATCGAGTAGGACAGCGTGACGTTCTTGGTGTCGGCCTTCATGTCGAAGAGGGCGTCGTAGCCCGCCGACTCGCCACCGGACGCCTCGAGGGTGACGTGGTCGACCCACACGTTGCTGACGTCGGTCTCCATGCCGATCGCGTCGCCGCCGTTCGAGGTCGGGGAGCCCGACTTCTTGACGTTCTTGACGGTCACGTTCTGGATGATGATGTTCGACGAGTCGCGGATGTGGATGCCGAGCTGGTCGAAGGTCGCGCCGCTGCCGACACCGACGATCGAGACGTTGCTGACCTGCTTGATCTCGATGACGCCGTCCGCGGTGTTGCAGGAGTCGCCGGACACCTTGGACGTGTTGCCGTGGTTGATGGTGCCGGAGACCTCGATGATGATCGGGGTGTCGTCGCTGGCACGGTTGCACAGTGCTTCGTGGATCTGGGTGCCGGTGGTGGCACGCACGGTCTCGCCGCCGGCACCGCCGGTGGTGCCGCCGTTCTGGGTGGCGAACCCTGAGGCATCGCCCGTCACGCTGGCCGAGGCCGGCATGAGTGCCGTGATGCCGATCGCGCCCGCGACGGCCACGGAGGCCCCTGCCGCGAAAATCTTGGCTGCGACTGGACGTTTCATCGTCGTCTCACCTTCGTCGTTGAACATCGGGTCATTGCTTCGCTGCGATCCGCAGGTGCAGTGACGGGTGCGTCCCGCCCAGGTCGGCGCGACCGCTGGCTGCGGACGTCGTCGTGCACGCTCCGGTTCGCGGTCGGTCGCATCCGTGCCGGCGGTTCCTCCGGTGCGGGCATGTCCCGCACCGTGCGTCCCCGTCGACGTCGCCCCGAGCATGTCCCGCTCCGACGTTGGAGCAGGCACCCGGATGGACCCTCACCGTGAGATACCGGTTTCTCGATACTAGAGACCGGTTTCCCGGTAAAGCAAGACCCAGTTGATTGGCTTAACGGCGACTTACTCTTGAAGAACCGGAGTATGTTCACCATCCTTCTTTGACTCGCATATGGCCTCCGCGTCCGATCGGGCCCCGCCCGGTCCGCCGCGCGGAACCGGCGCATCCACCCCCAGAACCTGCCGCGAACCAGCACCCTCGGGCCCCGCGTGGCAGCGCATCCACCACCCGTCAAGGTCGATGGATGCGCGACCCTCGGCCCGGTGCCGCTCAGGTCACGAAAAAGAAACGCCACCACGTGCTCGCCACCTTCTGACCCGCTCGCGCACACATGATCTTCACATCTGAAACGGTTCGGTCACCGACCCGCGCGAGCTGGCTCAGCGTGCGGACCCCGTCCACCGACATCGTCCGGGCGCTGCCAGGACCCGCGCTGCCGGACCGGCGGCGCGGCTCCTGCACCGTGCCGCGGAACGGGACCTGTGGTCGGATCGTTCGAGTGGGCAGGGACAGCCGAGGGAGCCGAGATGGATGACGACGGGACGACGGACGACGCGAGCCGCGCCGAGTACGAGCTCCTGGAACGGCTCCGCGCGGAGCACGTGGGCGAGGTGCCCGACGCCGTGGCCGCGGACGCCGAGCTGCTCGCCCGGTTCCGCGCGCTGCGCGACCAGTTCCAGCACCTGCAGATGCTCTACCGCTTCGGCATCGCCGAGGTGTCGACGAAGATCGACATCCTGCGCCAGGAGTTCGAGAGCGTCTACGACTACAGCCCCATCGAGCACGTGCGGACCCGGCTGAAGTCCCCGGAGAGCCTCGTCTCCAAGGCGCTGCGCCAGGGGACCGCGCTCGACGTGCCGGCGATCCGGGCCGAGATCCGCGACATCGCCGGGATCCGCATCACCTGCAGCTTCGTCTCCGACGTGTACTGGATCGCGGAGATGCTCAGCACCCAGGCCGACCTCCGGTTCCTGACCACCAAGGACTACATCGCCCGCCCCAAGCCCAACGGCTACCGGTCGCTGCACCTCATCGTCGAGGTGCCCGTGTTCCTGTCCCGCGTGGTCGAGCACGTGCCCGTGGAGCTGCAGATCCGCACCATCGCCATGGACTTCTGGGCCAGCATGGAGCACAAGCTCCACTACAAGTACCGCACGGAGATACCGGACCACATCGCCGCGGAGATCGACGACGCCGCCCGGGTCGCGGCCGACCTCGACGCGCGGATGGGCCGGCTGCGCGACGAGGTGCGTCCGTTGCCCCGGCACGGGCCCGATGACGCCCCGCCCGGGGTGCCGCCGCGCGCCACGGCGCCCACCCCGCCAGGATGATGGTGTGCCCACGGCCCCTGACGATGCCGAGATCGAGCTCATCCGCCGCTCCGGTGTCGCGCTGCGCGTCGGACGGCTCTCCCTGTCGGCCGGGACGGGGTCGTACCGGGTCAAGGCGTCGATGGCCCGCACGGCCCGCGCCCTGGGGATCGAGGAGCACCAGGCGCACGTCACGCTCACGGAGATCACGACGACGTCGCACCAGGGGTCGAGCTTTCGCACGGAGGTCACCGAGGTACGGTCCGTCGGCATCGACGCGAACCGGCTGAGCGCCCTGGAGCGGTTCGCGCAGGACGTCGAGGCGCACGCCCCGGTGACCGTCGAGGACGCGACCCGGGAGCTCGACCGCATCCAGTCCACGCCCCCGCTGTACCCGGCGCTGCTCAACGCCCTGTGGGCGGCGATCGCGTGCGCGGCCTTCGCGTTCCTCAACAACGGCGGACCGGTCGAGGTGATCGGCGTCTTCTTCGCGGCGGGGGCGGGTCAGCTGCTGCGACGCAGCCTCGTGCACCGCGGCTGGAACCAGTTCGGCGTGACGATGCTCGCGGCCGCCCTCGCGAGCCTGACGTACGTCGCCCTGCTGGCCGTCTTCGCGGCGTTCGGCGGGGAGGCGGTGAGCCACGAGGCCGGGTACGTGTCCGCGGTGCTGTTCCTGGTGCCGGGGTTCCCGCTGGTCACCGGTGCGCTGGACCTCGCCAAGCTCGACTTCTCCGCCGGGCTGGCTCGGCTCACCTACGCGCTGATGATCATGACGTCGGCCGCGCTCGCGCTGTGGGGCGTGTCGATGATCGTCGGACTGACCCCGGACCCCGAGGGACCGGCCGGTCTGGATCCCGGCCTCCTGCTCGGGCTGCGGCTGCTGGCGAGCTTTCTGGGGGTGCTCGGCTTCGCCCTGATGTTCAACAGCCCGTGGACGATGGCGGTCGCGGCCGCGGCCATCGGGATGGTCGCGAACGTCGGACGGTTGTGGCTGGTCGACCACGGTGTCGCGGTCCAGGCCGCGGCCGCCGCGGCCGCGCTCGTCGTCGGGCTGCTCGCCGCCGTCGTCGCCCCCCGCATGAACGTTCCCCGGGTGACCGTGTCGGTGCCCGCCGTCGTCATCATGGTGCCGGGGGCCACGGCCTACCGGGCCGTCTTCCACCTCTCGAACGGGGAGACCACCCAGGCGCTGGCGTACGCGGTGGAGGCAGGGCTCGTGGTCGCGTGCCTCGCGATCGGGCTGGCGGTGGCGAGGATGCTGACCGACCGCGAGTGGGGCTTCGAACGCTGACGCGGGGCGTCACCGGTTGTAGTAGACCTCGCCGGGCTCGGGGTCACCGAGGAGCTGGGGCACGGTGACGAGCGTGTACCCGTCCTCCTGGAGCTGGTCGATGATGCCCGGCACGGCGTCCACGGTGGTCGGGTGGATGTCGTGCATGAGGATGATCGCACCGGAGGCGGCGCCGTCGAGGGCGCGCTGGGTGGTGATGTCGGCGTCGCGGTTCTTCCAGTCCTCGGTGTCGACGTTCCACAGGATCTGCGCCTCGCCCCGGTCGGCGAGGATCTCCGCGACGGTGTCGTCGGTGGCGCCGTAGGGGGGTCGCATGAGGGTGGGGCGCACGTCGGCGGCCTTCTCGATGGCGTGGTCGGTGCGTCCGACCTCGTGCTCGATCTGCTCGTCGCTGAGCGTGGTGAGCTGCGGGTGGTCCCAGCTGTGGTTGCCCACGACGTGTCCGGCGTCGACCTCGGCGGCGACGAGGTCCGGCCGGGTGGCCGCGTTGGACCCGACCACGAAGAACGTCACCTTGACGTCCTTCTCCTCCAGCTCGGAGAGCAGCTTCTCCGTGTACGGTCCGGGCCCGTCGTCGAAGGTCAGGGCGATGCACTTCAGCTCGTCGCAGTCGACGGACTCGCCCGGGTCCTGCTCGGCCGCTGTCGGGGTCGGCACCTCGGACGGTTCAGGTGCCGGGCTGGGGGACGGCGGGTCGGGCAGGCCTTCGAAGGGTTCGCCCGCCATCGCGGCGTCGCGCACGACGTCGCCCTGCTCGGTCAGGAGGTCGGCACTGACGTCTGGTGCGATGCGGACGGCGAGCTCGCCCATCGACTCCGCCGCGGCCTCGCCCTGCCCGACGACCACGACGAGCGCACCGTCGGGCTCGAACCGCAGGTCGGAGCTGACGGCGGACTCGTCCGGGGCGCCGGACTCGACCCCTGCGGCCTCGGCGGCCTGCTGCACGAGCTCGACGGTGGCGGCGGGGTCGGCAAGCAGGTCTTCGCCGTCCCAGGCCTCGTCCTCGTCGACGTTCGCGTAGACGGCGCGGGAGGTGGTGGTGCTGTGGGCGCCTCCGGTGTAGATGGAGGTGGTGGAGACGACGCCGAGCACGGGGCCGGCGGCCAGCACCGGCGCCCAGGAGACGTTGAGCTCGTTGACCACGCCGGGGCTGAGGCGCCCCTCGTAGATCTCGACGTCGGTGTCGGCCAGGTCGGCGAGGGCGTTCTCCATGGCGGGCTCGCCGGGGATCGACGCGGTCGTGACGGATCGCCGGTCCTCGTCCTCCTCGACGTGCTCCACCTTGACGCCGGTGACGCCCGCGACCGAGGAGTGGTCGAGCACCGGTGGGACGTCGACCACCTGGGAGTCCGCGGCCGCGGTCATCGAGGGCATCGCGGACTCGCTGGTGGACTCCGGGTCGGTGTCCTCGGTGCAGCCGGCGGCGACGAGCACCAGGAGGGCGAGCGCTCCGCAGGACGGGAGGCTGAGGGGCTTCGGCATGCGGCACTCCTGGTCGGCGTCACGGGCGGGCTCCTGGAAGGATCGTAGGTTCGTGCTGCCGACGGCGCCCGGTGGGGGATCGGTGGGGGATCGGTGGGGGATCGGTGAGGGCTCGGCGCGCTCCTGCTACCCCGTGGTGCGCCGTGCCGCGGTGAGGTGCCGCTCGAGCGCGGGCAGCAGCACGTCCCACGACGACGGCGGGGGCACCTGGTGGCCGACGTCCTCGAGCACCAGCAGCGACGCGCCCGGGACGGCGGCGGCGAGCACCGCCCCGTGGCCGGGGAACAGGGGGTCGACGGCGCCGTGGACGACGAGCGTCGGCACGGCGATGTCGCCGAGGGTGCCGCGCACGGGCTCGCCCTCGGGCGCCTGGAGGTGGTTGTCCCCGACGCCGGCGTCCGTCGATCGTGCGACGGCGCGGCGGGCGATCGCGCGCGTGCGGTCGGCGTCGAACCGTCCCCGGCCGGTCAGGGCGCGGTCGACCTCGACGAGGGAGTCGACGAGCGCTTCCGGGTCGTCCGGGTCGGGGCCGTCTCCGCTCCACAGCCCGCTGAGCTCGGCCGACGGCGGTGCCGGCGGCGGGCCGTCGGGGCCCGCGACGACGCGGCTGGTCGAGACGAGCGTGGCGGAGGCGACCCGCTCCGGGTGCTCGATCGCGAGCTGTTGGGTGATGGCGCCGCCCATCGACAGGCCGACGAGGTGCGCGCGGGACGCCCCGACGGCGTCCAGGACGCGCAGCGGGTCCTCGGCCAGGTCACGGCCGGTGTATGCCGGAGCGCCCCGGGGGACGTCGTCGAACGGCCGGTGTCGCGGTGGTCGTAGCGGACCACCCGCCGTCCTGACGCGGCGAGCGCGAGGCAGAGGTCGACGGGCCACCAGTCCATCGACGACGACGCGCCCGCGAGGAGCAGGATCGTCTCGGCGTCGGGGTCGCCGACGCTCTGGTAGCAGAGGCGCACGCCGTCGACGGCGACGATCTGCTCGTCGCCGAGCGCCTCGCCGTCGGCCGGGCCGGGCCGGACGTCGGTCATGCGTCCCACGCTAGGTTCACGGCGGGGGTCCCGCAGCGTGTGCCGTCCGGTCACGTCCCGAGCTTGTCGGGCGCCAGGACGATGTCGACCCGGGTGACCAGGGCGTCGTCGACCGTGAACGCCACGACGAAGACGCACCGCCCCCGTGCGCGGCCCACGAGGCCCAGTTCGCCGTCGACCGGCTCGAGCCCGAACACCATCTCGCCGCGCCTGCGCGGTGACGAACGCCGTGACCACCCGGTCGTGGGTGTCCTGGTCGACCTCGAAGCGTTCCGCCAGATCTTCAGCGTCCATCCGCCACGCCGTCCAGCCACGTCGTGAACGTCGTGCGGCCCAGGACGGCGGTCGGGTCGTCCGCCGCGGTCAACGACCCGTCCCGCATGCGGCGCCCCGCCGCACCCGGGAGCGGGACCGGCACGACCCGACGTCCGAGTCCGCGTGCCCGGGAGAACCGGCGGGCCAGGTCGTGCATCAGGTGCACCTCGGGGCCCGCGAGGTCCGGGACGCGGCCCGTCGGGCCCTGCTCGGCCAGGGCGACCAGCGCCTGGGCGACCTCCCGCGCGGCGACCGGCTGCGAACGCATCCGCGGGACCATGCACACCGGACCCAGCCGGGCGAAGCCCAGCGCCTGCTCGGCGAACTCGTGGAACTGGGCTGCACGCAGCAGGCTCCACGGCTGGTCTGCGCCCGTCAGGAGCCGCTCCTGACGGACCTTGCCGAGGAAGTATCCCCACGGGACGTCGTCGATGCCGATGATGGACAGCGCCACGTGGTGGCCGACCCCGGCCTCGCGTTCGCCCGCCAGCAGGTGGCGGGTGACCGCGCCGAAGAACGCCTCCGCCTGCTTCTGCACGGGTGCGTTGGCGACGTCGATCACGGCGTCGACGCCGGTCAGCCGCTCGGCGAGCCCGTCACCGGTGGTGAGGTCCACGCCCGAGGACCGCGTCAGCGGGACGACGTCGTGGCCGTGCTCGACCGCCACGTCGACGACGTGCCGCCCCGCCGTGCCCGTCGCGCCCGCCACCGCGATCCGCATGCGACCCATCTTCTCCTGCTCGTCGGTGTCCATGCAGGGTGGACGGGTGAGCGGCCGAGAACGTGACACACCCTCCGGTCCGTGTCCCCGGTCAACATTCCGGTGACGTGCGGCGGCTACCCTGCGGCCACGACGAGACGGACGGAGGTCGACGCATGGAAGCACTGGGACTCGACGACCAGGTGCTCGACGTCTACCGGCACCTCCTGCACAGCCCGTCCGCACGCGTCGGCGAGCTGGCGGACGCGCTCGGTCGTCACCCGCGCGAGGTCCTGCACCACCTCTGCGACCTGGAACGTCGTGGTCTGGTCACCCGGTCGGCCTCGGGGCACGACCGCTTCACCGCGTCCCCGCCCGAGATGGCGATCGGGGCGCTCCTCGTGGAGCGCCACGACGAGCTGCGCCGGGCCGAGCTCGAGCTCGCCGAGCTCGCGGCCGCCTACCGGGCGGGTGCGGGCCGGGGGCTCTCCGAGGTCGTGGACGTCGTCGACGGCCGCGACGCCGTCGTCCAACGCTTCGCGCAGATCCAGCACAGCGCCACCCACGAGGTGCTGGCCTTCGTGAAGCCCGAGATCGCGGCCGTCGAGCCCGGAGACGAGGCCGAGAAGCGCGCACTGGAGCGCGGGGTCGACTACCGCGTCGTCATCGAGCGCGGAGTCCTCGACCGGCCCGGGTTCGTCGAGGACGCCCGGGACAGCGTGCGGCGCGGCGAGCAGGTGCGCGTCGCCGCGACGCTGCCGATCCGCATGCTCGCCTGCGACCGCCGGGTCGCGATGCTCCCGATGCGGTCCGGCGACGGCGCGGCCGGCACCGGGGCGCTGCTCGTCCACGAGAGCGCCCTCCTCGACGTCCTGCTCGACCACTTCGAAGCCGTCTGGCGCGAGGCGGCCCCGCTGCTGCCCACCGGCGTGCCCGCCACGGGCACCCTCGACCCGGTCGACGTCGAGGTGCTCTCGCTGCTGCTCGCGGGCCTCACGGACCGCGCCATCGGCACCCAGCTCGGCCTGTCGGTCCGCACCGTGCAGCGGCGCGTGCGCAGCATGATGGACCGGGCCCTGGCGAGCTCCCGCGTCCAGCTCGGGTACGAGGCGGGCCGGCGCGGCTGGATCTGAACCCCGCCGCACCGGCACGCCCACCCGCCCGTCTCAGCCGATCTCGTACAGGTCGATCAGGTACTGGTCGACCTCGGACCCGTGCTCGTCGGTCGTCGTCACGTGCAACGACGCCGCACCGCCGGAGCCGCCGGTGTTGTCGACCAGCGCCACCCACCGACCGTCACGCTGCACGACCGGGACGTCCGTCCACGTGTACTCGCTCGGCAGCTTCTCGTCGAGCACGTCGATCTCCTCGAACGTGACCTGCGCCGTCATCGCGGTGATCGAGCCCGGGTCGTAGCCGTCCTGCCCGTGCAGGTCGACCTCCACGGGGAAGTCCGCCGTCGCCGGAGCGCGGTTGAAGTCGTCCACCGGGGCGTCGTACCGAGGGATCGCGACGGGCAGGGCAGCGACGTCGTCGCCCTCGGGCTGGGGCGAGTCGAACGAGAACGTCGTCATCGTGCCCCGGCCGATGCTCCACGTGGACTCACGTCCCCAGCGCAGCTGGGTGAGCCGCATCTCGATCTCGTGGTCCCCGGGGCCGATGTCGGCCCGCACCTGCGGGAACGCGGACTCCCCGAGGTACTCGCCGTCCACCGTCAACTGGATGTTGCCGACGTCCAGGAAGCCCGCGACGCCGTACCGGCCGGCCACCGTGTCCTGCCAGTGCGGGAAGGCGAACCCGACCAGGCTGCCCTGTCGTTCGGCCACCCGGGTCGGGTTGCCGTCGAGGTCGCTCGGGATCGCGGTCCCTGTCGGCAGCCTGAACCACTCGGCCTCGTCCCGCTCGCCCGCCCGGTAGGTGCGCACGGGGTCGATCCAGGTCTCGGCCTGCCGCAGCGAGCTCGAGGTCAGCTGCTGCCAGGGCACGTCCGCGGAGAAGTAGGCGGTGCGTGTCGCCGGCGTGGTGATCCGGTCCAGCGAGGTCACCGCGACGGGATCGCCCTGCGCCGGCACGACCTGCGCCGCCTCCAGCGCCGACCACCCCGTCCTCTGCGCGTACCAGTGCTCGGTCACGGCGGCGAGGTCCTCGTCGTGCACCGTGTGCGACTGGTCCCGCCCGATGCGTCCGTCCTCGACGAACGCCAGGTTGTACACGTACGGGCTCGTCGTCCTCTCCGCCGCCGGGTCGGACCCGCGCAGGTACGTCCCGAACGAGAAGGTGCCCGTGTCGACACGGTCGGTCGGTGCGACGGCGAACGTCGTGCCGCTCGCACGCAGCGTCGTCTCGACGATCCACGTGTCGTCCCAGGTGCGCTGGGCCACCAGGCTGCCCGACGAGAGGGCGAGGGGCCGGTCGGCCTCGACCTCCACCGGGACGGCGCGGCGCGCGTCGAGCACCACCGTCTGGTCACGGTCGAGGTCGGCCGACGGCACCCCGACGTAGGCCCAGGCGTTCCCGTCGTCCGTGGTGGTCCGCACCAGCGCACCCACGGAGTGCTCGCCCGCCCGGAGGGTCAGCGTCTGGTCCGCACCGCTGAGGTTCGTGTAGGAGCGGGTCGGCTGGTGCAGGTCGGTGACGTCGAGCGCACCGGTCGTCGCCGGCGCGCCGTCCGCGTCGAGCACCGTGAAGGTGACGTCGACCGTCCGGGGCGCGACCCACAGGCCCACCGCCGTCGTCAGGGTGCGCTCGTCGTCCTTCCCGTGGCCCTTGCCGTGCTCGGGCACGTCCTCGACCGTCGCGACCAGGCGTGCCCCGATCTCGCCGTACGCGTCGTCACGGAGCCCGACGTCACCGCGCACGCTGACCGGCACGTCGGCCGTGCCGTGGGCGGGGACGACGACGCTGCGCCGGTCCACCTTCACCAGCGACGACGGGACCCGCTCACCGTCGGCGCCGACGAGGTCCTCGACCTCGACCTTCACCTGCACGGACGTGTCGGAGTCGTTCGTGTACGTCACCGTGGCGCTCTCGCGCTGGTCACGGTCGTGCGGCCACTCGAACGTCGCGAGGTGGACGCTCGACGACGTCGTCACCTCGGCGCCCAGCGCGCCCGGCACCCACAGCTCCCCGGAGCCCTGCTCGTACACCGATCCGGGCGACTCCTGCTTCACGCCCGCGGTGATCGCCGCCTTGATCTGCGCGCCCGTCCATCCGGGGTGCGCCTGCTTGACGACGGCGGCCGCGCCGGCGACGTGCGGGGACGCCATCGACGTGCCGGACATCGCCGTGTAGTGGATGCCGCCCGGGCTCGTCGCCTGCGCACCGACGATCGCGACCCCCGGGGCGGCGACGTCGGGCTTCACGCGGTGCTCGCCGATCGTGGCACCTCGGCTCGAGAAGGCGGCCGTGGCACCGTCGGCGTCGACCGCGCCCACCGTCAGCACACCCTCCGCGCACCCGGGCGAGGCGACGGTCTCGCGGCCGGAGCCGCTGTTGCCCGCCGCGACGACGAACAGCGTCTCCGACGTCGACGACAGCTCGTCCGCGGCCTGTGCCAGCGGGTCCGTGCAGTCCGACGTCGTCGTGCTGCCCAGGCTCATGTTGACGACGTCCGCACCGGACTCGACGGCCCACTCCATGCCGTCGACGATCCACGACGTCTGCCCGCCCGTGGTACCGAGGACGTGCCCGATGAGGAGGTCGGCGTCGGGGGCCATCCCGACCCGGGTCGCGTCCGCCGCACCCGTCCCGGCGATCGTCGAGGCCACGTGCGTGCCGTGCCCGGTCGAGTCCTTCATCCCGCCGCCCGTGAAGTCCGCCGTGCCGACCACCCGGCCCTCCAGGTCGGGGTGGTTCGCGTCGTATCCCGTGTCGAGCACGGCGACCGTGACGCCCTCGCCCGTCAGGTCACGTGCCCACGCCTCCGTGACGCCGGTCTGCTCGACGCCCGTGGCCGGGTCGAGCTCGGGCGTGCGGGCCGCGCTCACCGGCGCCGCGTCGACGACACCGATGCCCGGCACCATCGCGTCCAGCCAGATCTTCTCCACCGAGCCCGCCGAACGAGCCGATCCCACGAGGCGCGAGTACGCCTCCTTCGCGTCCGTCTTGTCCACGGTGACGGCGGTCGCGTCGATCGACTCCAGCTCCGTCGTGGACGTCACCCCGGCGGCCCGCGACGTCGCCACCGTCCCCGTGACGATGAGCGGGAGGTCGTCGCGGTCGGTGTCCCCGTAGCCCTGCGCCACCAGTCCCGTCACGTTGAAGAGCTCCGGGTCCAGGCGGCCGGACGACACCGCGTCCAGCACCCCGACGGGGTACACGTACAGGTCGTCACCGACCCGCTTCGTCACCACGTCCACCCCGGAGTCCACCGCGACGGACGGTGAGCCGTCGGCCGCGACCGTCACCAGCACGGAGTCACCGGTCAGCAGGGTGACCGGGGTCGTCGTCGACCCGGAGGCGTCCGACGCCCCGGCGGCCGAGCTGAAGAGCGCGTCGTCCACGACGCCGAGGTCGCGGTCGTCGGCCGCCGACGACGGGAGCACGAACGCCGTCGCGGCGATCGCCGCGAGTGCGCCGGTCGCCGCAGCCGACCTGCGGAGACGTGCACGGGGAGGGCGGGACATCGTGGGTCCGATCTCTCGAGGAACAAGGTGCCCCCACGGTCGCACCCCGCCTCCGCCCGCCGGGAGGGTTCCGGGTGACGGGTCCACGCCATGTCGCGAACACGCCAGGCCGCAGCGGGCCGCACCCCGTGGCGACGGGGTGCGGCCGCGCCGGTCAGTCGAGCACGAACTCGTAGGTGCTCGTGTTCCCTGCGACGTCGTGGACGACGAGGGTGTTCGCCCCGGACGTCGCGCCGAACACGCCGGGCCTGACGAAGTTCACGTCCGACCAGGCGTTGTTGGACAGGTCCTTGGTGACGCCGTTGAGCACGACCTTGTCGACCTTGCCGGCGTCGTGCAGCTTGAAGCTGATCAAGCTGTACCCCTCGCCGGTCCTCGTGGTGAAGGACGCGCCGTCCTTGATCGTCGCCGTCGGCGCGGTCGCGTCGACGGTCACGTCGACCGTGCTGGTGCGCGACACGTTGCCGGCGAGGTCGTGGGCGTTGTACTTCACGGTGTACGTGCCCGAGGGGAGCGTGACGGACGCCGTGTGCGTGCCGGCCTTCGCGCCGTCGGCCACGGCCGACTGCGTGCTCTTGACGAGCTTGCCGCCCGAGTACACGTTGGCGACGATCTTCGCCAAGCCACGGTCGTCGGTCGCGTCGACCTGGACGGCGAGCTCGCGCACGGGGCCCGACGACGTCGGGGCCACGAGCGTGACCTCGGGTCGCGTCGTGTCCGGCTCCGTGACGGGCGGTTCGACGCCGGCCTCGGTGACCCACTTCTCGCCGTCGTCGGCCTTGGTGACCGTGAACTCGTCGTACACCGCACCGACGGGCAGGTCGGTCGTCGCCGTGGCGGTCTTCTCCGCCAGGTAGGAGCGGTAGTGCAGCGCGTCGGCGGTCACGTCGATCACCTGATACGTGGTGACCCCGGCACCACGGATCACCTGCGTGGCGCCGTTGTTCGTCCAGACGTTCTTCTCGTCGGTCTCCAGCGCGTAGTGCTTGGCGCCCGCGTTGGACACCACGTACACCGGGCCGTCGGTGACGCCGGGGACGTCCGTGACGTCGTCGTCGTTGTAGCCACGGGCGTAGGTGTGGTCGTGGCCCATGAGCACCAGGTCGATGTCGTGCTCCTGGAAGACCGGCACCCAGTACTCGCGCAGGACGGGCTCGTCACGGCCCGCCGATGCCGAGTAGACCGGCTGGTGGAAGGTAACGACGTTCCACTTCGACGGGCTCTGCGTGAGCACGTGGTCGAGCCACCCGGCCTGGAACTGCGTCCACAGCTCCGCGACCTTCGTCGAGGGGCACTCGGCGCCGGTGCACGCGGGCAGGGCGTCGGGCGTGAGGAACGTGGTGTCGCGGGTGGCGTTGATCGTGATGAACCGGACGCCCTGGTAGTCGGTGAAGTACACCGTCTCCGTGGCGAACCGGGCCCAGTGCTCGAAGTAGGCGGCGTACTGCCTCGCGACGTCGGTGTCGCCGACGGCGAGGTCCGCGAGGTCACCGATCGTCTCGGTGGTCGGGTTGTTGTGCGGGTACTCGAAGTTCGCCTTCCACGACGCCAGGAGCTTGTCGCCCGAGTACTCGTGGTTGCCCGGCGCAGCCATGACGTTCGTGGTCGCCGCGGAGGTCTCCATGCCGGTGAACCAGTTGACCCACTCGGTCTCGTTGCTGCCGGTGTTGATGAGGTCGCCCGCGTGGACCGACCCGATGGAGTCCGGTGCGGACGCCTCGGCCATCTCGACGACCTTCGGCCACGTCGAGTCGAGGCCGATCTGGGCGTCGCCGTAGTAGACGAACTGGAAGTCCGTGTCCGTCGGGTCGGCGGTGGTGAACTCGTTCCACCCGCTCCACGCGCCCTCGAGGCCGACGCGGTAGGTGTAGGCGGTGCCGGCGGTCAGGCCGTCGACCGTGGTGGAGAAGTGCTGCAGCGGGTTGCCGTTCACGGTGCCGGCGGCGTACGCGTCGACGGTGCGGACCTCGCCACCGTCGGCGGGCCGGATCTGCACCTGACCGGCCGTCTGGGACTCGTGCCCGGCGAGCCAGGACACCGACTGGCTGGTCTCGGGCGTCTCGGTCGGCGTGAGGATCACGCGCGACGGCGGCGTCGGGTCGACCACGCCGGGAGCGAGCTCCTCGACGAGCCGGATCGACGGGACGTCGAGGTAGATGTCGCTGGAGGTCTCGCGGTCCTGGTAGAGCGCCACGGCGACCGTGTTGACGCCGTCGACGAGCACGTCGCCGTCGGCCGTGAAGGTCGTCGCCGTCGGGTCGGAGTTCCCGGACCCCGCGTACTGGACGTTGGAGTCCTCGGTGACGCGGTCCGCGTGCAGGCCGGCCACACGCTCGCCGTTGATCCACACCACCGCGCCGTCGTCGTACACGATGTCGCCCACGACGTCCGCCACGTCGTCCGCGACCCCGGCCTCGAGCGTGAAGCTCGTGCGGAAGAAGAACGTCGGCACGTTCGGGGCGGCCTGGCCGTCGATGTACTGGTTGAGGAGCGTCTTGGGCAGACGCGGTCCGACGGCGGTGAGCTCGCCGCGCTTGGCGCCGAAGCTGCCGGTCGCCTGCTTCCAGGACGAGTCGTCGTACCCGGTGGTGGTCCAGACGCGCAGGTTCGCGTCGCCCCGCGCGGGGTCGGTGCCGTCGTCGAGGTAGCGCCACGTCGTGCTGCCGTCGACCACCGGCACGTCGGGCACCTCGGCGGCCGCGGTCGCGGGCATCGCGAGCGCCCCGGCCAGCAGGCCCGTGATCGTCGCGCCGACGGCGGCCCTGCGGCCCCACCGTCCTGTCGAGCTCGTCATCGTCTCCCCCATCGTCGGTACGGACGGACGCGCGCCGAGGAAACGGTCTGTGCCAGCCTCCTCAGGCGGGTCCGCCCCGATTGAAGCGGGGCTGCGTGGACGCGTGGTGGCCGGGGAGTTCACCCCTGATGAACTGATCGGGCGTCGAACGCGAGGGGGGTTCCGTCGTCGGCCCGACCTGCCGCGCGCCGTCCAGGCACACCTCCAGGGGACGGCCAGGCGCACCCGCTTCGCGTGTGTGCCGCGATCGCCGCAGAGGGGCCGACGTCGGAACCTGCCGTCCCGGAAGTTCGGATCCTGCCGTAGTTCAACCTCGGAGTCTGCCGATCGGATCGCATCCACGGCCACCTATGTCCTCGGTGCCCAACGGCCGCAGCCTGACCGTCACCTCTACGTGCAGCAGTCCCGAACCACCGGCAGCCACCGGACAACCCAGCACGCCCCGGACACGGCCACCGACGCCCGGCAACCACCCAGAACGGCCAGATCGACGGTCGTCACGCTGATCCACCAGGCGGCCGACCCGCCATCAGGCTTCCCGGTCGCGCTGCCGCACCGCACGAACCGCCCAGAAACGACAAAAGTCCCGACCGGGTGACCCCGGTCGGGACTTTCGTAACTCTCATCCTCAGAAGACGAGAACTGCCTCACGTGGGTGGTTTCCGAAACTCGCTCACCAGAGCCTCCATCGCGACTGCGCCAGCGCCAGGCACACCCTGATCGGCCGTCCAGGCACACCTTCAGCCTTGGGCCGAGAGTCGATACTCGCGGTGTCGACTGGTCGGCGGTGCGGTCGCGATGACTACCCCCTCTGCGACGAGCACTCGTAGCCTCGGTCGCAAGGTGCCGACCGTCGTATCGAGGCGGTCGGCCATCGCGCGCACCGAGAGCTGTCCCGCATCGGCAAGCGCGTTGAGGATCCTGTCGTCGATGCTCCCCGGTGCAGGCGCACGCACGTCGGCCTGAGGGAAAAGGGCGACCTGGTCGCGCCGCACACCGTCGAGCCGGTGTCCGGGTCGGTAGGCCCCGTCCGTACGACGCGGAAACTGCAGCCAACCGTCGTCGACCAAGCGTCGGAGCACCTGCTTGGCGTCCGCCGAGTCCATCGCCAGCTGCGCACGCAGCACCTGGTCGTCGACGGCATAGCCGCGGTGGACCAGAACCAGCGTGCGACGCAGATCGGCGTCCAGGTCCGTCGCACCGACGGAGTCGAGCCAATCGCTTGTCTCTGGGCTCAGTAGTCCGTGCCGGTCGAGAACGACAGTCAAGTCTGTCACTCGTGCGACATAGCGCGGTGCCGCCAAGCCGGAGCGGCCGAGCGCACCGGTCATGGCCGGGATCCCCGAGCCCGCGTTTTCCGACACGGCCTCCTCGGTGTTGAGCATGGGCACGTCCGCTAGCAGCGCCGACAGGACCGCGTTGCGAGAGCGCGAGGTTCCGCTGAACAGGTCGACCACGCGACGCCCACCCCAAATCCCGCCGGGGTTGGCGATCTCGAGGCGGTCCGGGAACAGTTCGACGCGGACTTGGTCGCCGAGTGCCCACGGGCTGTAGTCGCGGTGCGTCAAGGCATTGGCGATCGACTCACGGATCGCCAGCTCGGGAATCTCCGGTTCGTCGCGGGCACCCGCCCCGGCGACGACCCGGCGAACCTGGATGTTCTGAAGCACGGCCCGCACTACGTCTTCCACCATGGCGGGAATCGGCCCTTCGATGACACGCCGGTCGAGCATCCGTTGTTCACCGACGAACACATCTTTCGAAGTTCCCGGATAGACAGCGAACGTCACCATGGCCTGCGGCACGAAGTGCTGGGGGTATCGCCCGAGTGCCAACAACCCGGCCAGTGTCGGCCTCGCACCGTCGCTCGCGAGAACGTTGTGCCGCACGAGGATGTCCTTGACGGAGGTCAGATCAACGACCGAGCGCGGGCGTCGCCGACGAAGCCTGGCGACGAAGCGTTCGACCAGATCGTGCTCGAGGTCGTTCAGGGTCGCACCCGACACCGGCTCGGAGTCGACGCGCGGTTGCTCGACATTCGTCGAGAGGAGAAACACCCCGTACGTGCTCATGCGCCGGTCGCCGTCGCCGACACGTTCGTAGGTTCCAGCCTCCTTGCCCTGGCTTGTCACGAACAAGGGCCTCTGCCCGGCCGGCAGCGCTTCGACGTCGACGACGACCACCGGAGCGTCGTCGACGACAGCAATGTCGACGGAACCAATGGGACGTGGAGTAACCGGGCCCGCACCCTCGTCACTCCGGCGCGGCCGGAAGCCGTTCGAGACCGCATCCCGTATCGCGGTCGCGTCGAAGCCTTCGACGGCGGCGAAATGATGCTTCTCGTCCAGGCCCAGGATGATGAGCCCGCCGTCCCCGTTCGAGAACGCGCTCACCGTCGGCCAGATGTCCTTGGGCAAACCACCGCCGGCAGCCTTGACCTCGATCTGCGCCAGGTCGGTCGACGCTGCACGCAGGCGCCACACCACCTCGTCGAGCGGGCCCTGACTCGTTTCCAACCGAGCACCATCACTCTCACGTCAGTGCATCATCACTACAGTTCAGTGATGATCACTGTAGTCCAGTGAGTCGATCGTCACCTGCTCATGGAGCGACCAGCCCGAACCCTGGGCCGAGCAGCTCGGCGAACCACCCGACACCCGGCCCATGGGCCGAGCCGCCCGGACAGCGCACCGACCTCGCCGAAGACCACCCCAGCGACACCAGACACCCGGCGACAACTGACACCACCGGCATCGCGCACCCCGGCCCGCGCCACGCACCGCCGCGCCCGCGAACGCCCCCCGCAGCCCCCAAGACGCAGCTTCACCAGGATCGACGCCAGGAAACAGGGCTCGCACCGTCGCCCGCACCCGACCACACCGTCCGGAACGCAGAAAGTCCCGGCCAGGAGAACCTGACCGGGACTTTCCGAAGGTGTTCCGGCCCTGAAGCCGATACCTTCCACGTGGGTGGTTCCGGAAACCCGCTGACCAGTGGTACCGCGGGGACTGCACCGCTGCCAGGCACACCCAGATCCGCCCTTCAGGCACACCTTCGGCCGTCAAACGCAAGTCAGATTGACTGCGTCTGCAGTCCAAGTCATCGGCAATGATTCGAAGACATCACGAAGAAATGGGCACATCTATATTCGGCCAGACGACCGAGCTGGTCAGCGCGAAAGCTGCTGGAGAACACCCGAACACAAAGTGGTGTCACTCGACTCACAGCCTGTGGCCGCCACCTGCACTGGCACGCGCTCCGCGGACACGCGAGGGCGCCACCGACCAACCTCAACGCGCCGCACGCAACCCTCTTCAGGAACGCGCCTATGCCCTCTTGAATAGCTTGCGCACTAATAATCCAATACTTAGGTCCCAGGTTCCGGCTCGAAGCTTTTCTTGACCGGTCGGCGTATCAACCAGGATGACAGGGAAAGTCTTGTCAATTCGAGTGAATCTTCCCTCCAAGTACGCTACAGCAACATTCAGGAGTTGATCGATCTCATTCATAATCTCGGAATCATCGGGTCGCACCGTAGGGTGCGCTAGGTAGAATTCACCATCCACTGTCAGGTCGAACAGTTCCCCCTTCGTCGCTATTCGCGCCCATCGTCCTGCATTATCACGCCGCGTCACGACGAGGACTGCCATGGCGTCGCGGTAGGAAACTTCGGAGTCGAACTGGGTCAAGTCCGCACTGATCGCACGCATGTAGTCTGCAATTTGCGCTCGATCCATCGTCATCTCCTCCAAAGCGATCGAACCTTGTTCCAGGGCACTCGGGCGGTTGCTTTCTTTGGGTGCCACGTCAGGGAAACCACGTCACGATCCCAGTGAGTATGTATTGGCATCAACCTCTTCTTCCAACTGGGAGCTTTCGCGTAGTACTTTGGAGACGGCCCTGTCGACACCCTAAAGGTATCCTTATTTCCCTTCAATCCATTGCCGATCCGGAGAATATTGTTTCCATTCCGAATAAATTGGGAGTGTCCGATGAACGGTGGGCGGGCCACGGCGTTCCTTAGTTGCTCGAGGGGTTGATGCGCCCCTCGAAGGTGATCGCGAACGCGTTGAGTGCGGCCTTCCACCTGATGACCCATCGTGCCCGACCCCGGCCGGTGGGGTCCAGGGACCGGGTCACGAGGTAGAGGCACTTCAGCGCGGCGGTGTCGTTCGGGAAGTGCCCCCGCGCCCGCACCGCCCGTCGGTAGCGGGCGTTGAGGGACTCGATCGCGTTGGTCGTGCAGATGATCTTGCGGATCTCCACGTCGTAGTCCAGGAACGGGATGAACTCACCCCACGCGGACCGCCACAGCTTGACCGCGGCCGGGTACTTGCCACCCACTTCTGCGCGAACTCGTCCATCCGGACCTCGGCCTGCTCGGCGTTCACCGCGGTGTAGATCGGCTTGAGGTCCCGGCCATGACGTCCCAGTCCTGCCGGGCGGCGTAGCGGAACGTGTTGCGGATCAGGTGGATCACACAGGTCTGGACCTGTGCGAGCTCCCAGACCGTGGTGATCGCGTCCGGCAGGCCCTTGAGCCCGTCGCAGACCGCGATGCATACGTCGGCGACGCCGCGGTTCTTGATCTCGGTGAGCACGTTCAGCCAGAACTTCGCGCCCTCGCCGCCGTCGCCGGCCCAGATCCCCAGGATGTCCCGCTCCCCGCGGGTGGTCACGCCGATGACGACGTAGAACGGCTTGTTCGTGACCTGCCCGTCACGCACCTTGACCACCAGGGCATCGATGAAGATCACCGGGTAGACCTCGTCCAGCGGGCGGGTCTGCCACTCGGCCATCTCACCGATCACCTTGTCCGTGATCCGCGAGACGGTGTCCTTGGAGACCGATGCGCCGTAGACCTCGGCGAAGTGCGCGCTGATCTCCCCGGTCGTCAGCCCCCGCGCCGTCAACGACAGCACCAGCTCGTCCACACCGTTCAGGCGCCGCTGCCGCTTCTTCACGATCGCCGGTTCGAACGACCCGTCACGGTCGCGGGGCACGTCGATCTCCACCGGCCCGATCTCCGTCAGGACCGTCTTGGAACGAGTGCCGTTGCGCTCGTTCGACCCGGTCTTGGCCTCCCGCTCACCTGGCGGGTAGCCCAGATGCTCGGTCAGCTCCTCCTCCAGCGCGGTCTCCAGGACCTGCTTGGTCAACCCGGTCAGCAGCCCGTCCGGGCCGACCAGGTCGATCCCCGCCGCCTTCGCCTGGGCCACCAGCTGCAGTGCCAGTGCCTGCTTCTCGTCCTCGTCGAGCGTCACGGGCTCGATGATCTCGGTCATCCTGCCTGCTTCCCCGCCAAGCCTGCGCCCGGCGTGTCAGGCCGAGACCCACCCACCGTTAATCAGACAGACCCAGACCGGTGCGTTCTCGCAGCACACGCACGACGTCATCGCGGATCCCCGCACCGGGGAAGTGGCTCCGTGCCCGGAAGGCTGCACCTATATCGCCGACAACCTCGACTCGCTGATCAGCTTCCTCGTGCTCGCCGGCATCCCCGAGTCCGTCCCACTGCCCAGCACTGCCGCCGTCGACAGCACCGACTTCGAGATCCACGCCCACCCCCACGTGCCGATGATCGACTCCGCGGGACGGACCTACTGGTCCCCCGACCACTCCGCCGGCTGGGGTCACCGCACAGCGACCGACCGCCGCCAGATCACCAGGTTTCTCGGGTACTCCGTCCACATGATCGTCGGCGCCCCGCCGGTCGGAGGTGACCCCATCCCGCAACTGTGCCTGGGGATCGCACTTCGCCCCGGTTCACGCGACGTACCTTCGGCGGCGATCAACCTCCTCGACGCCCTCAGCAGCACCCGACAACGCATCACCGAGGTCATCGTCGACCGCGGCTACAGCACCGCCAAGCCCGAGCGATTCGCTCGCAAGCTGCGCCAGCGCGGCATCTCCGTCGTCATGGACCTCCACGCCAGCCAACGCGGCACCCGCCCCGGCCCTGTGGCCGGAACCATCTGGCAGGACGGCCACCTCGCGTCCAACTCATTGCCACAGACCCAGCGCGACCTCGTGGCACCCGACCCCCGAGACAGTTCCGGGGACGTCAGCCGCAGCCGGGAGCTCTTCGACGCTCGCCGATGCCACTTCTTCGTCGCTCACTCGCGCCACGACGACCGCCGAGGAACCCAGCGACTCAAAGGCCCCGCTCTCGCCGGCCACGTCCGCTGCCCCAACAACCCCGCCTCGATGCGGCGCGGCCCCGAGATTCCCACCACCAATTGCACCCCGGACGTGCCCTGTGGCTGCGGCCTGACGGTCACCGTCGCCGACACCGATCTCGAGCGCGACCGCCAGCGCCACCTGTGGCAGACCAGCGAGTGGGGACGCTCCTACGACCGCCGCACCCTCGTCGAAGGCCTCTTCGGCAACGTGCGCTACAACGCCAGCAACATCAACCGCGGCTACCTACGCGTCCGCGGATTCTTCGGCACCGCCTTCCTCCTGGCCCTGGCGATGCTGGGCTACAACGTCAAGCGCCTCCACCAGTGGCACCTCGAGCGAGACCGCCCCGACCCCTGGCAGATCGAGCTCGACGAAGAACCCGAAGCGATCACACCCGATCCGATCTACCGCACCCGCGGCCCCTGACCCCACCGAGCACCACAGCCCACGGCGCACCCGCCGTCACCACCACGAAAGACCATCGGGACCCCGCACGGGACTGCTGCACGGATAGGTGACAGCGGTTGTCAGGCGGCGAGTGCGACCTGAGTGGTCATGATGGCTTCGTACTCGATGGGGGTCAATCGTCCGAGGCGGGCCTGGCGGCGGCGTCGGTGGTAGGTGCGTTCGATCCAGGTGATGATCGCGATCCGCAGGTCTTCGCGGGTGGTCCAGCGGCGCCGGTTCAGGACGTTCTTCTGCAGCAGCGCGAAGAAGGACTCCATGGCGGCGTTGTCTCCCGCGGAGGCGACCTGCCCCATGGATCCGCGCAGGTCGTGACGGCGCAGCGCGGCCAGGAAACGCCGGCTTCGAAATTGGGCGGGTTCAACCGGTCGAAGCAACACCCCGATCTCGGAGGTGTTGATGGGACGTCATCCGGACTGGATGGTGACGCAGACAGGCCGGCCAGCGATGCGTTCTCCTGGGCGGCCCCCGATACGTCGGGAGGTCGGCCGCGCGTTCTGGTCGCGGATCGCCGATGGGCTGTCCAGTGAGGAGGCTGGAATCGCCGTCGGTGTATCGCAGGCCGTTGGATCACGCTGGTTCCGTCAGGGTGGCGGCATGCCGCCGTTCAGCCTCGGCCCGTCGTCGGGACGCTACCTCTCCTTCGCCGAGCGTGAAGAGATCGCCCTGTTGAAGGCGCAGGGACACGGTCCTCGCGCGATCGCCCGATCGATCGGGCGATCACCGTCGACCGTCTCTCGCGAACTACGTCGCAACGCAGCCACCCGAGGCGGGAAGCTCGAGTACCGAGCGTCAGTGGCCCAGTGGAAGGCCGAGTTGATCGCCCGCCGCCCGAAGACCGCGAAGCTGGTCCAGGACAAGCGCTTGCACGACTACGTCCAGCAACGACTGGCAGGTGAGATTCGTCGTCCCGACGGGGCCGTGGTGCCGGGTCCCCGCCCGCCGGCGTGGAAGGGTCTCAACACACCCCGCCGACGTGACAGACGGTGGGCGACAGCGTGGAGCCCGGAGCAGATCTCGCACCGGCTGAAGATCGACTTCCCCGATGATGAGTCCATGCGCATCAGCCACGAGGCGATCTACCAATCGCTGTTCATCCAAGGCCGTGGCGCGCTCAAGCGTGAACTGGTGACCTGCCTGCGCACCGGCAGGGCACTGCGAGAACCTCGCTCCCGGTCACGCAACAAGCCCCAGGGACACGTCACCGCCGATGTCGTGCTGGCCGAGCGGCCCGCCGAGGCCGCGGACCGCGCCGTCCCGGGGCACTGGGAAGGAGACCTGATCATCGGGACCGGTCGGTCCGCGATCGGCACGCTGGTCGAACGCTCGAGCCGCTCCACGATCTTGGTGCATCTGCCCCGGCTGGAGGGATGGGGTGAGCAGCCCGCGGTGAAGAATGGTCCCTCGCTCGGCGGCTACGGCGCCGTTGCGATGAACGCCGCACTGACCGCGTCGATGACGACACTGCCCGAGCAGCTGCGCAAGACGCTGACCTGGGACCGTGGCAAGGAACTGGCCGGGCACGCGCTGTTCGCTCTCGAGACCGGCACGAAGGTGTTCTTCGCCGACCCGCACTCGCCGTGGCAGCGGCCCACGAACGAGAACACCAACGGGCTGCTGCGCCAGTACTTCCCCAAGGGCACCGATCTGTCGCGGTGGTCGGCCGACGATCTCGAAGCCGTCGCCCTGGCGGTCAACAACCGGCCCCGCAAGGTTCTCGGCTGGAAGACCCCCGCCGAGGTCTTCGCCGAGCAGCTACTCTCGCTCCAACAACCCGGTGTTGCTTCGACCGGTTGAACCCGCCAACTACCTCTCGATCGTCTACACCGACCGCATCGGCGCGCTCGGCGCGAAGCCGTCCACCGGGACCGTCGGTGACAGCTACGACAATGCCCTGGCAGAGGCCGTCAACGGGCTCTACAAGACCGAACTGATCCGCCGACGCGGGCCGTGGCGCACGATCGAACAGGTCGAGCTCGCCACCCTGGAGTACGTGTGGTGGTGGAACAACCAGCGCCTCCACGGCGAGCTCGACATGCGCACCCCGTTCGAGGTCGAGGCGGCGTACTACGCTGCCCAAGAATCACCCCGGCCAGCACTCGCTGGCCAAGGGAACGCATAGGAACGAAACCCAGGGCGATTCAGGGCGTAGTGATCGATCATGACCACACGCTGTGGGTCGACGCCGACACCGGCGAGATCGCCCCGTGCCCGTCCACTTGCCCCGCGGTGACGTTGACGCCCGAAGACGTCCACACCGCGATCGTCCAGGCGGGCCTACCCAAGACCTTCTTCAGAACGCCCTCGGTCGCCATCGATGGCACCGACGTGGAGTCCTACTATCCCGCGTTCCAACACGACGCACTCCCTGCCGGCGGGAGTATCTGCGCAGACCCGGACGCGGGCTGGGTCAAGCGGACGGCCACCCATCGCAGGCCCTCCGAGTTTTGTGCCGGCTACGAGCTTCACCTGGCCACCTACGTCCCCCAGATCGACGGCGAGCAGCTGCCCGTGCTGTGTGCTGGCATGGCGCTGCGCCCCGGCGTCACTGACCGCAACGGAGCAGCCCTCGCCCTCGTCCACGCCGTCATGAACCATGGCCCAATCCGCGAAGCGCTCTTCGACCGGGGTTACACGATGGCCAAGGGTGAGAATTTTGCCCGGCCCCTGCGCACCCTCGGCATCGACGTCGTCCTCGACCTGCACACGACTCAGCGTGGATGCCGTCCCGGCCCCGTACCTGGCACCTTGTGGATCGACGGCAGCCTTTACTCCGACGCGATCCCGGAGAACCTGCGACGCATCGACCCGCCCCGCATCGGTCAGACTGCCGCTGAGAGGGCCCGGATCCGCGAGCTGTTCGACGCCCGCGAGGCCTACCGTTTTACCCCGCACAGCCGGCACAACGAGACGCTGGGTACACAGCGGTACAAGGGCCCCGCCCTGGCCGGCCACGTGCGCTGCCCAAACACGCCAGCATCCATGCGTCGCAGCCACGCCTTACCCACCACGACCTGCACTCTCGGCGCCGAGTGCGGCTGCGGCATCACCCTGACAGTGCCCGACACCCTGCACCAGAAGGACCGTCAACGACTGCCCTGGCAGTCGACCGCCTGGTCCCGCTCCTACCACCGCCGCAACCGCGTCGAGAACCTCAACTCCCGCATCCGCGTCCACGACGCCGACGTCAACCACGGCTTCATCCAGGTCCGCGGACTGACCCCCACCGCCCTCCTGCTCGCCTTCGCCCTGGCGGCCTACAACACTCGCGAGCTGCACCGCTGGTACGTCGCTGCAGGCCTCGCTGAGCCGTGGCAAGTCGAGCTCGGCGAACCACCCGACGAGCGCCCTGTCGGCTACACCACCCGCTCACGCACCGCCCGTCGGCGAGGACCACCCGGCCAGGCCAGCAGCACCAGCCACAACCCGACTACCTGACCCACCGGCACCGCCGACCGGACGAGCACGTCCCGAACAGGTCCTGAACCACGCCGCGGCCACCGCAGGACCACCGCCCGACACCACCACCGCCGCCGGACGACCGGCCCACCGGGCGCCCGACCCAGCACCAGCCGGCGCCACGCTGCACGAACCACCCAGAAACGACAAAAGTCCCGGCCGGGTGACCCCGGCCGGGACTTTTCGAAACTGCACCGCTCTCGAAACCGAGAACGGCCTCACGTGCGCGAGGGGGGAGTTGAACCCCCACGCCCTTTCGGGCACACGGACCTGAACCGTGCGCGTCTGCCTATTCCGCCACTCGCGCGTGCCGTAGGAGATTAGCACGGTCGGGCCCTGCGATCCCAACCCGGTCCACCCCTGTTGACCGGGACGTGCGTCACAGGGACGGCGTCCGCACCCGGCAGGACCGCCCACACCTGCGACCTGTGACCGGCCCGTGACCTGCGGGCCCGACTCTGCGCGAGGGATTCGCATGAAATCCACAGGTTCCCGGGCGCGGGTGGTGCGCCGCTGCCTACGATCTGGATAGTCTGCCCGCAAACGGGTGCGGGTCGACGAGAGGAGGTGGCATGGGAGCGCTGGACCGCTTCGAGAAGAGCGTCGAGCGGGTGATGAACAACGCGTTCGCGAAGGTCGGACGCGGTGGCGAGGTCAAGGCGGTCGAGCTGGCGAGCCGGTTGCGCCGCGAGATCGACGACCGTGCCGCCGTCGTCGGGCACGACCGTACGGTCGCCCCGAACGAGTTCACCATCGAGCTCTCGCCGGCCGACTTCGACCAGGTGCAGAGCTGGGGGGCGGAGACCCTCGCGGACGAGCTCGCCACGAACCTCACCGAGTACGCGGCGTCGCAGCACTATGCCTTCGTGGGTCCCGTGAGCGTCTCCTTCGAGGACCACGAGGAGCTCACGGGCGGCCGCTTCCAGCTCCGCTCCGCCACGGTGCGCGGCAACGTGGCTCCCGCCACCAACCCCGCGCCGAGCACCCGCCACCCGCTCATCGACATCGACGGGCAGCGCTACCTGCTCACGGGCCCGGTCACCGTCATCGGCCGCGACGCCGAGGCCGACATCGTCGTTGACGACCCGGGCGTCTCCCGCCGCCACCTGGAGATCCGCGTCGCACCGGACGGCGTCATCGCCACCGACCTGGGCTCCACGAACGGCCTCTTCGTCGAGGGACACCAGGTTCCCGCGGCGACACTCCTGGACGGCAACACCCTGACGATCGGGCGGACCCGCATCATGTTCTGGACCGGCACCTCCGCCGGCCGGCAGACCGAGGACTGGTGATCGACCGAGGATGAACGAGCTGACGTTCACCCTGCTGCGGCTGGGATACCTGGTGCTGCTGTGGGTGTTCGTGCTCTCCGCGGTCGCCGTGCTGCGACGCGACCTCGCACTCCGTGCACCGCGCGCCCGGCGCACCAAGAAGTCCGACGACGTCGCCGCCGCCCCGGCGGTACCGGCCGCCACGGGGCCGTCGTCGTCCAGGTCGGGGCCGACGCGACTCGTGGTCGTGGCCGGCCCCCTCACCGGCACCACGCTGCCGCTGACGACGTCGTCGATCCTCATCGGTCGCGCACCGAGCTGCACGCTCGTTCTCGACGACGACTTCTCGTCATCGCGCCACGCCCGGATCTTCCCGCAGGGCGACCACTGGTACGTGGAGGACCTCGGCTCCACGAACGGCACCTACCTCGGGGAGCAGAAGGTCACCTCGCCCGTGCACCTGCCGGCCGGCGTCGGCGTGCAGATCGGCCGTTCCGTCGTCGAGCTGCAGGGGTGACGCGCGGTGACACTCGCCCTGCGCTACGCGGCGCGGTCCGACGTCGGGCTCGTCCGTAGCGACAACCAGGACTCGGCCTACGCCGGTCCCAACCTGCTCGTCGTCGCCGACGGCATGGGAGGCCACGCCGGCGGGGACATCGCCTCCAGCCTCGCCGTCGCGGCCCTCGCCCCTCTCGACACGCCCGACCACGGGCCGGAGCAGGCCCTCGCCGACCTGGAGCGCACGGTCGAACAGGCCCGCCAGGACCTGGTCCACGCGTCCGAGGTCGACCCGGACCTCGCCGGCATGGGCACCACGGTCACGGCCCTGCTCCGCTCGGGCAACACCCTGGCCATGGCCCACCTCGGCGACTCTCGCGCCTACCTGCTGCGCGAGGGCACCCTCGCCCAGGTCACCATCGACCACACCTTCGTCCAGCACCTCGTCGACACGGGCCGGATCTCCCCGGACGAGGCCGAGACCCACCCCCAGCGCAACGTCGTCATGCGCGTGCTGGGGGACTTCGACGTCGACCTCACGCCCGACATGTCGATCCGCGAGGCCCGCGCGGGCGACCGGTGGCTGCTGTGCTCGGACGGGCTCTCCGGGTTCGTCCCGGTGGACCAGATCACCGAGGTCCTGGTCGACTCGGAGACGCCCGACGAGGCGGCCGACATGCTCATCACGCTCGCCATGACGGCGGGCAGCACCGACAACATCACCGTGGTCGTCGCGGAGATCGTCGACGACGGCGAGACCGCGCCGTCGGCCGGCACGCAGGTCGTGGGCGCCGCGGCGTCCGGCGTCACCCCGGAGCTCGCCCGCCCTGCCGACGAGACCCCGGACGACCTCGCACCGAACCAGGGAGACGAGGACGACGACGAGGACGACCAGGACGCCCGCCCGCCGAAGCGTCGGCCCTGGATCGGCGTGCTGGTGATCCTGCTGGTCATCGCCGCCGTCGGCTACGGGGGCTGGTGGGCGTACGGCTGGACGCAGCAGCAGTACTACGTGGGTGTCGCGGACGGTCAGGTGGCCGTGTACCAGGGCATCCCGCAGGACGCCGGGCCGTTGACCCTGTCGACCCCGGTGGTCCTCACCGGGACGTCGGTGGACGACCTGCCCGACTACTGGGTCGACCGACTCGACGGCACGATCCAGGCCGGTTCCGAGGCGGAGGCGGTGGAGCGTGCCGACCGGCTCATCGCCGAGGCGCTCCCGACGCCCACACCCTCACCGTCCGCATCGTCGGACGTCGCACCGAGCCCGACCCCCAGCCCCGCGGCCTCCGGGGCCGCCGACGAGGAGGCCACCGAGTGACCTCCGAGAACCCCACGGTGGAACCGCGGCAGCGGCGTCCGCTGCGACTCGCCGAGATCTTCCTGCTGATCCTCGCCCTGGCCGGCGGCGTCGGCGGGTTCGCGATGGTGGGCCTGTCGATCCGCGGCGAGCTGCCCGCGGGCTTCTGGAGCACGAGCCTGCTGCTGGCGGCCATGGCTCTCGTCGCCCACCTGGTGCTGCGCTTCCGTGCCCCCTGGGCGGACCAGGTGATCCTGCCGGCCGTCGTGCTGCTCAACGGCATCGGCCTGTCCATGATCTGGCGTCTGCAGATCTCGGGCTCGACCGGCATGGCTGCGGCGGACGCGACGGGCAACATGCGCGCCTCGCTGATCGGCGCCGTCATCGCCTTCGCGATGCTGTGGCTGCTCAAGGACCACCGCTGGCTGCGCCGCTACACCTACACCGCCATGCTGGTCGGTCTCGCGCTGGTCGCGCTCCCGCTGATCCCCGGCATCGGCACCGAGATCAACGGCGCGAAGATCTGGATCTCCGTGGCCGGCTTCTCCCTGCAGCCCGCCGAGTTCGCGAAGATCGCGTTCGCGGTGTTCTTCGCGGGCTACCTCGTGGTCAACCGGGACACGCTCGCCCTGGCCGGACCGAAGATCCTCGGCCTGCACCTGCCACGCCTGCGCGACCTCGGCCCCATCCTGCTCGTGTGGGCGGCGTCCCTCGTGGTCCTGGTGATGCAGCGGGACCTCGGTACCTCGCTGCTCTTCTTCGGCCTGTTCGTGGCCATGCTCTACCAGGCCACCTCGCGATCGAGCTGGGTGCTGCTCGGCCTGACGCTGTTCGCCGTCGGCGCCCTGACGGCCGCACGCCTCTTCCCGCACGTCGGGGCCCGCATCGACGTCTGGCTGCACCCGTTCGACGCCGCCCAGTACGAACGCGACCCGGGTGGTTCCTACCAGCTCGTCCAAGGCCTCTTCTCGATGGCGAACGGTGGGCTGTTCGGGACCGGCTGGGGAGCCGGACGCCCGTTCCAGATCCCCTACGCCTACTCGGACTTCATCTACGCGGCGCTCGGCGAGGAGCTCGGGCTCACCGGGCTCGCCGCGATCCTGCTCACCTACCTGCTCATCGTGCAGCGAGGCCTGAAGGCGGCCCTGTCGGTGCGCGACGGCTTCGGCAAGCTCCTCGCGGGCGGCCTCGCCTTCGTCATGGCGCTGCAGATCTTCGTGGTGGTGGGCGGCATCACCCGCATCATCCCGCTGACGGGCCTGACCCTGCCGTTCGTCGCGCAGGGTGGGTCGTCGCTGCTCGCCAACTGGATCGTGATCGCGCTGCTGCTGCGAATATCCGACCACGCGCGCCGGCCCTCGGACCTTCCGGTGCGCGGGCAGGTCGGTGCCGGTGGCGCACGGGAACCGGAGCCCGTCCTCGTCGGCGGGCCTGACGACTCCACGGGCACGCCGGCCGCCGGGATGTCCCTGCCCCGGCGTCCCGTGTCCGAGCGCGAGGCGGCCGGCACGGCCACCAGCGGCGCCTCGCCGGCGGCCGCCACCGAGTACATCGACCCCGAGCAGCCCGCCGACCCGCGAGGAGGTGACAGCGCGTGAACACGACCACCCGCCGCCTGGCCGGCATCGTCATGGTGATGTTCCTGGCGCTGCTGGTCTCCACGACGTGGATCCAGTTCTTCCGGGCCGAGGCGCTCAACGACGACCCCCGCAACGCCCGGTCCCTCTACGCCCAGTTCGGGACCAACCGTGGCCCTATCGTCGTGGGCGACGAGACCATCGCCAGCTCCACCCCGGTGGACGACGAGTGGAACTACCAGCGCGAGTACGCCCACCCTCGGCTCTACGCACCGCTGACCGGGTACTACTCGCTGGTCAGCGGATCGTTCGGCGTGGAGAAGGCGGAGAACGACTTCCTCGCGGGAGCCGCCGACGCGCTGTGGGTGGACCGGCTGCAGAACCTCCTCACCGGGACCGACCCCCAGGGCTCGTCGGTCGAGCTGACGATCGACCCCGAGGCCCAGCAGGCCGCGTGGGACGCGCTCGGTGACCAGCGCGGCGCCGTCGTCGCCATCGAGCCGTCCACGGGACGGATCCTGGCCATGGTGTCCAAGCCGACGTACGACCCGAACGACCTGGCCACCCACGACACGGGCGCCGCGAACGAGGCCTACCTCGACCTGCTCAACGACGACGACGACCCGCTGATCAGCCGTGCCTCGAACTGGCTCTACCCGCCCGGCTCCACCTTCAAGCTCGTCACGACCGCCGCGGCCCTCGAGAGCGGCGACTACGAGCCGGACACCGTCATCCCCGCGCCGGTGACGTACACCCTGCCCGGCACCAGCACCTCTCTGCCCAACTACGGCGGCGAGGCCTGCTCGTCCACGAACGAGCAGACCCTCGCGGACGCCCTGCGCATCTCCTGCAACACCGCATTCGCCGAGCTCGGCGTCGACCTCGGCGCGGAGGCCCTGTCGGAGCAGGCGACCGACTTCGGCTTCGGCGAGGCACCCAACGTCCCGTTCGCCACGGTCGCCAGCGACTACCCCGACCCGGACTCGCTGACACCGGACCGCGTGGCCCTCTCAGCCATCGGCCAGGGGGACGTCCGGGTCTCCCCGCTCCAGGTCGCGATGACCTCGGCGGCGATCGCCAACGGCGGCGAGGTCATGCAGCCGTACTCCGTGGAGCGCATCCGTGACCCGCAGCTCGAGGTCGTGTCCGAGACGCGTCCGTCCGGCCTCGGTGACGCGATCTCCAGCAGCACCGCCGCCAGCCTCACCGACATGATGGTGAGCGTCGTGGAGAGCGGGTCGGGAACCTCGGCCCAGATCTCCGGTGTGACGGTCGCCGGCAAGACGGGGACCGCCCAGACGACGAGCGACGTGCCCCCGCACGCCTGGTTCACCGGGTTCGCGCCGGCGGACGACCCGCAGGTCGCGGTCGCCGTCGTCGTGGAGCAGGGCGGGTCCATGGGGTCGGAGGCCACCGGCGGCCGTGTCGCCGCGCCGATCGCCAAGGCGGTCATCGAGGCGGTGCTCAACCGATGAGGCCAGCAGTGGGCATCTCCCTCGGCGACCGATACCGCCTGACGCGGCGGATCGCCATCGGCGGCATGGGCGAGGTCTGGGTGGCCGACGACGGCTACCTGGGCCGCGACGTGGCCGTGAAGGTGCTGCGCGAGGAGTACACGGGCAACGAGGACTTCCTGAAGCGTCTGCGCACCGAGGCCCGCAACAGCGCCGCCCTGTCGCACCCGAACATCGCGCAGATGTACGACTACGGCGAGCAGGACGGCGCCGGGTACCTGATCATGGAGCTCGTCCTCGGCGAGCCGCTGGCCGACCTGCTGGAGCGCGAGCCCGTCGTGGCACCCCGCAAGCTCTTGCCGATCCTGTCCTCCACGGCGCGCGGTCTGCACCACGCCCACCTGGCGAAGGTGGTGCACCGCGACGTCAAGCCGGGCAACATCCTGCTCGAGCACAACGGCCGCGGCGTCAAGATCACCGACTTCGGCGTCTCCCTCGCCGCGAACCAGGCGACGATGACGGCCACGGGCATGGTGATGGGCACCGCGCAGTACCTCTCGCCCGAGCAGGCGGTGGGGCAGGCCGCGACCCCGGCGTCCGACATCTACGCCCTCGGGATCGTCGCCTACGAGGCGACGGCGGGCCGTCGACCCTTCACGGGCTCGACCCCGGTGGACATCGCCGTGGCGCACGTCAACGCCGCCGTGCCGCCGCTGCCGTCGACCGTCCACCCGGGCCTGGTCGACGTCGTCATGCGGATGCTCGCCAAGGACCCGGGGCGTCGTCCGACGTCGGGACAGGCGCTGGCCGACGAGCTCGACCAGCTCGCCCACGAGATCGCGGAGGACCCGCTGGGTGCGCGGTCGCGGGCAGCACGGCGCGCCGCCCGCAGCGGCAAGCCGGCGCCGGTGCGCCACGCCCGGCCCGACGACGCCGATCGCGCCCCCGAGCCCGCCGACGCCGCCTCCACGGCGACGCCGGACGCGCCCGAGGTCCCGACGTCCCGCCCGCACGCCGCCCGGGCACCCGAGACCCCGGCGGCGCGCGGACAGCGCACCTACCCGGCACGCCGCGACCTCCACGGCGGTTCCATGACCCGCCCCACACCCCCGCAGGGGACGCGCAGCCGCACCACGGTGACCCGGGAGGACCCGCCGCAGAAGCCCACACGGTCCTCGACCACGACCGGGCAGCGGCTGGGACCGCTCGGCCGGTTCTCGTGGCCGCTGCTGGCCCTGCTGGGCCTCCTTGCGGTCCTCGCCATCGCGTCGCTGCTGAGCGCCCTGCTCGGCGGGGACGACGACGGCACGGCCGCGGCGCTCGTCGCTGCGGGTGTTCTGACGACACGGCCTGCGGCGTTGCGGGCGATGACAGCTCCCGTCTCTGGGATGATGCTCCCAGACCGGTCGTGCCCGCGCGGCACGACCTCGACCGAGAAGGACGACTGAGTGGTGGAGAACACGCCCCGAGTACTCGCGGGCCGGTACGAGGTCGGTGAGCTCATCGGCCGTGGAGGCATGGCCGAGGTGCACATCGGCCACGACGCACGCCTCGGTCGCACGGTCGCGATCAAGGTGCTGCGCTCTGACCTGGCACGCGACCCGTCGTTCCTGGCCCGGTTCCGTCGCGAGGCACAGTCCGCCGCGGCCCTGAACCACCCGGCCATCGTGGCCGTCTACGACACGGGGGAGGACACGGCCACCGACTCGAACGGTCAGCCGGTCCACATCCCGTTCATCGTCATGGAGTACGTGGAGGGGCACACCGTCCGCGACATCCTCGCCGACGGCGCCGCCGTGCCGATCGAGGAGGCCGTGGAGATCACCGGCGGCATCCTCAGCGCGCTGGAGTACTCCCACCACGCGGGAATCGTGCACCGCGACATCAAGCCCGCGAACGTCATGATCACCCCCACCGGGGCCGTGAAGGTCATGGACTTCGGGATCGCCCGCGCCGTGGCGGACTCGGCGGCGACGATGACGCAGGGCCAGGCGGTGATCGGCACCGCGCAGTACCTCTCCCCGGAGCAGGCCCGCGGCGAGCAGGTCGACGCCCGGTCCGACCTCTACTCCACCGGCTGCGTGCTCTTCGAGCTGCTCACCGGCCGCCCGCCGTTCGTCGGCGACTCGCCGGTCGCGCTCGCCTACCAGCACGTCGGCCAGGAGGCTCAGCGGCCCAGCGAGATCGCCAACGACGTCCCGGACGTCCTGGACCGCATCACGCTCAAGGCCCTGACGAAGGACCGTGACCAGCGGTACTCGTCGGCCGCGGAGTTCCGGGCGGACCTCGACTCCGCGATGCGCGGCGGGGCGGTCGGCGCACCCGCCGTGGGTCTCGCGGCCGGGGCGGCCGCGGGGTACGCCGCGACCCAGGTGCTCGGGGACCCGACGGCCACGCAGGTGATGGACCCGAACCAGACGTCCCCGTGGGGGGCGACGGGTCTTCCCGCGGACCAGACCGGCGTGGGCAGCCCGGTGGACCCGGAGGAGGACAAGCCGAACCGCAAGGCGCTGATGTGGACGCTCATCGCCGTCGGCGTCGCGGCTCTCGCCGCGATCCTCTGGTTCGTGTTCCAGGACGACGGGAACGACCCGGAGATGGTCGCGGTCCCGTCCCTGACGTCGGACATGAGCCCGGACGACGCCGAGGCTGCGCTGGAGGAGGTCGGTCTGGTCTTCTCGCAGCGCATCGACGAGGAGTCCGACGAGCCCCAGAACACCCTGACCCGCTCGGAGCCCACGTCGGGCGCCCAGGCCGAGGTCGGCTCCACCGTCGCCGTCTACTTCTCCGGCGGTCCGGAGACCTTCGCGATGCCCAACCTCGCGGGGATGAGCGAGGACGAGGCCCGGTCGACCATCACGGAGAACGACCTCACGGTCGGCGACGTCACCCAGGGCGCCAGCGCCTCGGTGGAGGCGGGTCACGTCATCTCCAGCGACCCGGCGGCCCGTGAGGCCGTCGAGCCGGGCGACTCCGTCAACCTCGTCATCGCGAGCGGGCAGGTCGACCTGCCCAACCTCATCGGCGAGTCGCAGGACGACGCCGAGGGCGTGCTCGCGGACCTGGGCCTGAACTCCAACATCGAGTCCATCCCGGTCGACGACGGCAACGACGTCGGCAAGGTCGTCGACCAGTCCCCGGGCGAGGGCACCGTGGACCAGGACACCCGCGTCACCCTGACGATCGGCTCGGAGCCCGAGGCCGAGATGGTGCAGGTGCCGAACGTCGTCGGGCAGAGCGCCGAGGACGCCAAGGCGACGCTCGGCAGCCAGGCGAACCTGCAGGGCGTCGAGACGACGGCGTCGAACGACCAGTACTGCCCCGGCTTCGTGTTCGAGACGAACCCGCCGGCGGGGACCGAGGTCGAGGTGGGTTCGGACGTCCAGCTGTCGGTCTCCACGGGCGCGCAGGGCCAGGACTGCTCGGGCGGCGGGGCCACACCTGCCCCGGCCTCCGGCAACGACGAGCCGGACGAGCCCGACGACGGCGACGGCGGTGACGACGGCCAGGGGTGACACCTCGGCATGACGGAGCCCCGCTGACCGGCACGGATCGTGCGCCGGACGGCGGGGCTTCGTCGTGCCCGGCTCAGCCCGCGTGGACCAGCGGAGCCATCCCGGCCGAGCGTCCGACGGCGTCAGCGTCGCCGCACACCGTCAGCCAGTTCGCCAGGAGCCGGTGACCCCCCTCGGTGAGGACCGACTCCGGGTGGAACTGCACGCCGTGCAGCGGGAGCTCGCGGTGCTGCACGCCCATCACGACGCCGGACGCCGTGGTGCACGTGACCTCCAGCTCGGCGGGCACCGTCTCGGGCTCCACGGCCAGCGAGTGGTACCGCGTCGCGGTGAAGGGGACCTTCAGGCCGTCGAGCACGCCGCCGCCGTCGTGCTGGACCTCGCTCGTCTTGCCGTGCATGAGCTCGGGGGCGTGCGAGACGGTGGCGCCGTACACCTCCGCGAGGGCCTGGTGGCCGAGGCAGACGCCGAGCATCGGGGTGCGTGATCGGGCGCAGGCACGGATGACGTCCTCCGACGACCCGGCCTCCTCGGGGGTGCCGGGGCCGGGGGAGACGAGGACGCCGTCGAAGGGCGTGCCGTCCTCGTGCCAGAAGCGGCCGTCGTCATCGGGCTCGGGCACGGCGTCGTTGCGCACCACGGTGGTGCGCGCACCGAGCTGGTCGAGGTAGCCGACGATCGTGTAGACGAACGAGTCGTAGTTGTCGATGACGAGGATGGAGGTCATGGGTGCGCCTCGACGGTGTTGTCGTTGATGGGGACGTACTCGGAGAACCAGGGGAAGACCCACTCGAAGCAGACCCAGACGGCCGCCACGAAGAGGACCACGAGGAGCAGGATCCGGACCCAGGTGGGACCCGGGAGCATGCGCCACAGCAGGCCGTACATCATCTCACCCCCGCCGGTGCCGGTGCGGACGTGCCCGCCGCCTGGACGTCGACGCCGGCGTCGAGCAGCTCGGCGGGCGTGCCCTCGTCCACGGGCGACCAGTAGTCGAGCTCTCCGTGCACGACGTACCGCTGCGCGGCGGAGTACATGGGGTGGCAGGCCGTCATGGTGAGGAAGCGTTGCGTGAGCTCGGGCAGGGGCTCCCCGGGCTCGACCCCGGGGACGGGGGAGACGACCTCGACCTGGTTCGGCCAGACGATCTCGTGCGACGTCATGCGGTACACGTACCACGTGTCCTCGGTGCGCACGACGAGCGCGTCGCCCTCCTTCAGGTCGGCGACCAGGTGGAACGGCTTGCCGTAGGTGGTGCGGTGACCCGCCACGGCGAAGTTCCCGAGGTCGCCGGGCATCGCCGTCCCCGGGTAGTGGCCGATGCCGAGCCGGTCGAGGATGGTCGCCTTGTCCACACCCTGGGCGACGGGGGAGACGTAGTCCGCTCCCCAGCGCGGCACGTAGAACTCCGCGAAGACCTCGCCGATCGGCGGCTCGTCCATGACCGGGGGGTCGTCGCGGTACTCGGGGGACACCTGCGGCCCGTCGTCCACAGGGGCAGGGGGCGGGGTCCACTCCAGCTCGGCGAGCACCTCGGTGTGGATGCGTTCCGCCTGCACGTCCGTCCACCACAGCTGCCAGACGACGAAGAGCCCGAGGAACACCCCTGCCGTGATGAGCAGCTCGCCGACGAAGCCGACCAGCGAGCTGACGATCCCGCCCCGGTGGTGCACCCGTCCGTGCGAGGGCGGCGGGGGCGAGCCGGCCGGCGGACCCGCGGGCAGGGTGGCACGCACGTGCTTCACGAGAACACGTCCGTCCCGGCCGGCACGTCGGCGTACTGCAGGTCGCGGGTCCCGGCGTAGGCCGGCATGTCGATGACGTCGTGACGCGCGACGTCGTAGCCGATCCCGACCCAGTCCACGTACTGCCGGTAGAGGGCGACGCCGGAGGAGGCGTCGAGGGCGGCCTCCAGCCGGTCGGGGTCGCCGATGGCCTCGACGACGTAGGGCGGCGAGAAGACCTTGCCGTGCAGGAGCAGGATGTTGCCGGAGCACCGGAAGGCGCTGGTGGAGGTCACACGCTCGCCCTGCAGGGTCATAGACTCCGCGCCGCCGGCCCACAGCGCGTTGATGACGTGCTGCAGGTCCTGCTGGTGCACCACGAGGTCGTCGGCGGCAACACCGGGGATGTCGAGCGACGACGTCGGGGCGTCCTCCAGGGCGACGCTGAGACCCCCGCCGGTGACGGGCCACGTGCCCGACACGACGCCTTCGCGCTCGCGCAGGTCGGGGCTGCGGGAGGGGACGTCGACGTCGACGGCGGCGCTCAGCTCCTCGACCTCGGCGTTGAGCGCGGCGGCCTGGTCGCCGAGGGTCTCGACGCGGTCGGACTCGTTGGCGACCACGGAGGAGAGGTCCTCGGCGTGGCGTGTCTCTTCGCCCTGCGAGAGCTGCGCGCTGACCGCGAACAGCATCCCGGAGAGCGCGAGCACGAGTGCGACGGACAGACCGGATCTCGTCCTGGGTGACACCTGGCCTCCTGCGCTCTTGTCCACAACCCTCGTCCACAACTCCTGTGGACAAATTCTCGCATCCTCGGCGTCGCCGGGCTGCCGCGCCGACCGTGCGCACAGGACTGTGCACCGGCCGGTCGTGCTGGCCACTACGCTAGACGACAAACCGTCGTCGGCGTCCGGGTGAACTCCCGCCGTCGCACCTTGCTGACAGGAGCAGACCCGTGTCCGAGTCGAAGTCGTCGAAGCCCGGGAAGAACAAGCGCGAGGCCCAGGGCGTCCCGACCCCTCAGCAGTCCTCGGTCAACCCCAGGTGGCTCGTGCCCACGATGCTGACGCTGATGCTCGCCGGTCTCGCCTGGATCGTGACCTACTACCTGACGAGCCAGAACCTCGGGCTCCCGATCCCCGCGCTGGGGAACTGGAACCTGCTGGTCGGATTCGTGCTCATCATCGCGGGGTTCTCGCTGACGACCCGCTGGAAGTAGTCCTGTACAAGTGACACGGGTGTGATTCCACACCTGTGTACATCCCTGGGGACAACTCCGGGACGGCGCCGTCGAGGACGTCAGGGACGCCGTCGGGACAGCACCGTCAGAACAGTGCCAGCTGCGGCACCGTCGAGTACTTCCACCACGTCAGCGCCACGAGCACGACGCCGACGACGACGGGCAGCGCCCAGCCGACGAGCCGCTGACGCTCCCGGGGCGCCATGGCGAAGCCTGACCCGATCGCCAGCCCCACGACGAGACCACCCACGTGCGCCTGCCAGGCGATGCCGCCGACGAAGAACGGCAACGCCATGTTGATGGCGATCAGCGCGACGATCTGCCCCGCGTTGCGGCCCAGCCGGCGCAGCACCGGGATGATCGCGCCGAACAGTCCGAACACGGCACCGGACGCCCCGACGACGCCGGTCCACCAGCTCTGCTCCAACGGCTGGGCCAGCAGCAGCACCCCCACCGAACCGCCGAGCGCGGCCAGCAGGTACAGCGCGAGGAACCGTGCGCGACCGAACGCCTGCTCGAGGAACGGACCCACGAGCCACAGCGCGTACATGTTGAACAGGATGTGCAGCGGGCTCGTGGAGTGCAGGAACGCCGCCGTGAGGAAGCGCCACGGCTCCTCCTGACCGGCCGCGGGGGAGAACGCCCACTGCTGGGTCCACGCGCCGCTCGTCGTGAGCTGCAGGATCCAGCTCACCGCGCACAGCGCGATGATCGACAGGGTGACGACCGGGCGGCCCTGGCGGACCTGCGCCCCGAAGACGGTGCGCGTGGTCGGCGTCGACCGCGCCGCCTGGGCGACGCAGTCGACGCACTGCACGCCGACCGCCGCGGGCCGCTGGCACTCCGGACAGGTGGGGCGTCCGCACCGCTGGCAGCGCACGTACGCGACCCGGTCCGGGTGACGCGGGCAGACCGGCGGCGCGTCGCCGGACTGCCCGGCAGGCTGAGGCGTGGAGATGGCTCGGCCCTCCGAGGCTCGCGGGGAGGAGTCAGTCCTCGACGGTCACCGAGTTGATCACGATGTCCTCGACGGGACGGTCACCCGGGCGGGTCTGCGTGGAGCCGATGGCGTCGACGACGGCACGCGACTCGTCGTCCGCGACCTTGCCGAAGATGGAGTGCTTGCCGTTGAGCCACGAGGTCGCCGCCGTGGTGACGAAGAACTGCGAGCCGTTGGTGCCCTCGACCGCGCCCGTCACGGGGTTGCGGCGCTTGCCGGCGTTCGCCATCGCGAGCAGGTACTTCTGGTCGAACACGAGCTCGGGGTGGATCTCGTCGTCGAACGTGTAGCCGGGGCCGCCCGTCCCGGTCCCGAGCGGGTCGCCGCCCTGGATCATGAAGTTGTCGATGACGCGGTGGAAGATGGTGCCGTCGTAGAGCGGCTCGTTGCGCTCCTCGCCCGTGCGCGGGTCGGTCCAGGCCTTGGATCCCGTGGCCAGACCGACGAAGTTCGCGACGGTCTTGGGCGCGTGGTTCGGCAGGAGCTCGATACGGATGTCACCGGCGGTGGTGTGCAGGGTTGCGAACATGTCGTCCATTCTCGCACCCGCCGCTCGGTCGCGGTCCACATGCGACGAATCGGGCGTGTGGCGGTGCGGTCCGGCAGAGGCGGTGGCAGAGTGGGCACATGGTGCAGACCCCGAAGATCGACACAGACAAGGTGAAGGACTCGGCCGCCGAGGTCGCGGCCGCACTGGTCGGCGCGGGCTCCCGTGCCGCCGACGGCGCCCGTGATGCCGCAGGCCAGGCCATCGACTGGGCGTCGCCCCGGGTGGACTCCTTCGTCGACTGGCTGAGGCCTCGTGCGGAGAAGGCGTGGAACGACAGCGTCCAGGCCGCCGCCCCGCGGGTCGAGGGCGCCGCCAAGAAGGCGGGCCCGCTCGTCGACACCGCCCACGAGAAGGTCGTCGACGACTACCTCCCGAAGCTCGTCGCGGCGTTCAACGCCGCCGCGGCGCGCGCCGCGATGACGGCCGAGGAGGCGGCCGACGCCGCCAAGAAGGCCGCCAAGCACGCCGAGAAGGCGGCGAAGAAGGCGCAGCGCAAGGGTCGTCGTCGCAAGACGCTGGTCTGGACGGCCGTGATCGGCGGGACCGCCGTCGTCGGCTACGCCTTGTACCGGCGGGCCCAGCCGCAGACCGACCCGTGGGCCGAGCCCTGGGAGCAGCAGTCCGGCGCCGACCTCGACCACGTCGCCCGTGACGCGCGCCACGTGGTCGGCGACGCCGCAGAGGCCGTCGGCGAAGCCGCGGGTGCCGCGGTCGCCAAGGGCAAGGAGGCGACGGAGAAGCTCACGGAGAAGGCCGCCGAGGTCAAGGACGACGTCACCGCCCGGGCGTCGCGAGCCCGCAGGAAGACCACCTCGGCCACCGAGTCCGCCGCTGACGACGCGGCGGAGGCCGCTGACGACGCGAAGGACGCCGTCGTCGACGCCGCCGAGGAGACCAAGGACGAGACCAAGTAGTCCACCGTCCCCGAACGCACAGGAGCCCCCGTCCGCAAGGACGGGGGCTCCTGTCGTGTGGTGGAGCCAGGGGGACTCGAACCCCCAACCCCCTGCTTGCAAAGCAGGTGCGCTACCAATTGCGCCATGGCCCCGGGAAGATCAGTCGAGGGTGTCGGTGACCTCGGTCCACAGGTCACGGTCGGCCGCGTCGGAGGAGACACGACGCCACACGAGGTAACCCGCCGCAGCGGCGAGCAGCACGACCATCAGCTTCTTCATGCTGGACCTCCTCGTCGGGGGTGGGGCTAGGAGGACTTGAACCTCCGACCTCTTCCTTATCAGGGAAGCGCTCTAACCGTCTGAGCTATAGCCCCTCGCACGATGCTTCCGCGAGGCTCTCGCGAACGCGCGTGCAGCACGGAACATTACCGTACCGGGTGCCCCGCCCCCAAACTGCGCGGGGGCGGGGCCGGTGTGACGTCCGTCGCTGCGGACGCCCTGGTCCTACTCGTCGGTGAGGGTGAGGTGCACGCCGCCGACGAGAGCCGCCGTGATGTTGTAGATCATGGCCATGATCGTCGCGATCGCGGTCATCAGCACGATGTTGACCAGCGCGATCAGCGTCGCGAGCGACACCACGCGCTCGAACGCGACGAACTGCGTGAGGTTCGCCGCCTGCGGGCCGAGGGTGTCGATCATGAACTCCTGGATCGTCGCGAACGTCTCCAAGGAGTTCAGCGAGTACCAGACGACGATCGTGGCGACCACGGTCATGACCGCGATGGCCACCGACAGCAGGAACGCCAGCTTCATGATCGACCAGGGGTCGATCCGCGAGACCGACAGGCGCACGCGTCGCGGGCTGCCCACCGGCTCCGTCGGCGCCGCCGGCTGCGGCTGGGCGTAGCCGCCCTGGTCCGCGGACTGCGCACCCGGGGAGCCGTGCACGCCGCCGGCGGCGTAGTGCATCTCCGGGCGCGGCGCGGCATTGCCGGCGTCCGGGGGCGGCGGCGGGGTGGCCGACGTCGTCCCGGGGCTCGACTGCTGTGCTCCCGCCGACGCCGTCGACGCGGTCGACTGCACCTTCTTCGCGGCGCTGCGGGCCGCTGCGAGTGCTGCGGCAGCGGCCTTCACCGCGCTGTCCTTGACGTTGGACGACGTCGACGGCGAGCCCTGCGCGCTCGCGTCGCTCGCCCCCGTGGCCGGCGCCGTGGTCGGCGCTGTGGTCGACCCGGCCGGCTCGCTGCCGGCACGCCCGGCGTCCGACGGCGCCGGGGTGACGTCGTCGTTGTCGACGTCGGTGTGCTCGGTCGGCGCGGCGGGCTTCCGGGCGGGGGGCGTCGGCGCCTTGGGCGTCTTGGCGGCACCGTTCTTCGATCCGCCGGTCGCCGCGGGGCTCGTGGCGTCGCCCTTGCCGGGTGCGCGGACGGGCGCGAGCGGCTGCGTGCTGTCCGCGGCCTCGGCCGTCCTCGTCCCCGCCTGCGGCGAGGTGTTCTCGCTGGGCATCAGCTGTCCCCGTCTCCGGTCTCGTCCTGCTCCGGCGTCACCGCCGGGATGCTGTCCACGGGCTCGCCGTCGGCGGCCTGCTCCTCCACGCTAGCCGACTCCTCCTCCTCGCGACGCTCGACGTTCCGAGCGACGGCGATGATGCGGTCGTTCTTGCCCGGCTTCGCGAAGGTCACGCCCTGGGTCGTGCGTCCGGTGAGGTTCACCTCGTCGACCCGTGAACGCACGATCTTGCCCTGCTGCATGATGACCAGCACCTCGGTGTCCTCCTCGGTCACGAGGGCGCCCACGAGGTCGCCCCGCGCCTCGACGAGGTTGGCCACCTTGATGCCGTAGCCGTTGCGACCCTGCACGCGGTACTCGTCGATGCGGGTGCGCTTGGCGAATCCGCCCTCGGTGACGACGAACAGGTCCTTGCCCTCGGTGACGACGTCGGCGGCCAGCAGGTCGTCGTCCTCGCGGAACTTCATGCCCGTGACGCCGGACGTCGCCCGACCCATCGGCCGCAGGGTCTCGTCGTCCGCGGGGAAGCGGATGGACTGGCCCTTGCGGGAGACGAGGATGAGCTCGTCGTCCGCGTCGACCAGCCGCGCGGCGACCAGCTCGTCGGCGGTGCCGTCGTCGTCGGACCGCAGGTTGATGGCGATGAGACCGCCGCTGCGCGGGGAGTCGTAGTCGCTCAGTCGCGTCTTCTTCACCAGACCGCGCCGGGTGGCGAGCACCAGGTACTCGGCGTCGCCGTAGTCGCGCAGGGCGAGCACCTGGGCGATCTTCTCGCCCGGCTGGAACGCCAGCAGGTTGGCCACGTGCTGACCCTTGGCGTCGCGCCCGCCCTCGGGGAGCTCGTAGCCCTTGACCCGGTAGACGCGGCCGGCGTCGGTGAAGAACAGCAGCCAGTTGTGGGTCGTGGTGACGAAGAAGTGGTCGACGATGTCGTCCTCGCGCAGCTTCGTCCCCGTCACACCCTTGCCGCCGCGGCGCTGGGCACGGTAGGCGTCGCTGCGCGTGCGCTTGGCGTAGCCGCCGCGCGTGATCGTGACGACCACGTCCTCCTCGGGGATGAGGTCCTCGACCGACATGTCGCCGTCGTACGGCAGGATCGTGGTGCGACGCTCGTCGCCCCACTTCTCGGTGACCTCGTCGAGCTCGGTGCCGACGATCTCGCGCTGGCGCTCCGGGCGGTCGAGGATGTCGCGGTAGTCGAGGATCTCGGCCTCGAGGACGGCGTGGTCGTCGAGGATCTTCTGCCGCTCGAGCGCGGCCAGACGCCGCAGCTGCAGCGCCAGGATCGCGTTCGCCTGCACCTCGTCGATGCCGAGCAGGTTCATCAGGCCGGTGCGCGCCTCGTCGGCGTCGGGCGAGCGGCGGATGAGTGCGATGACCTCGTCGAGGGCGTCCAGCGCGCGGAGGTAGCCCACGTAGATGTGGATCTTCTCCTCGGCCTCGCGCAGCAGGAACGCCGTCCGCCGCCGCACGACCTCGATCTGGTGCGTGGTCCAGTGCCGCACGAACGCGTCCAGGCTGAGCGTGCGGGGCACCTCGTCGACCAGCGCGAGCATGTTGGCGCTGAAGTTGTCCTGCAGCGGCGTGTGCTTGTACAGGTTGTTGAGCACGACCTTCGCCACGGCGTCGCGCTTGAGCACGATGACCAGCCGCTGGCCGGTGCGCCCCGAGGTCTCGTCGCGGATGTTCGCGATGCCCTGGATGCGCCCGTCGTTGACGAGGTCGGCGATCTTCGTGGCCAGGTTGTCTGGGTTGACCATGTAGGGCAGCTCGGTGATGACCAGGCAGATCCGGTTCTGGATCTCCTCGACGTTGACCACGGCGCGCATCGTGATGGAGCCGCGACCGGTGCGGTACGCCTCCTCGATGCCCTTGGTGCCGAGGATCTGCGCACCGGACGGGAAGTCGGGGCCCTTGATGCGCTTGAGCAGCGCGGCGAGGAGCTCCTCCTTGGTGGCGTCCGGGTTCGCCAGGTGCCAGCGCACACCCTCGGCGACCTCGCGCAGGTTGTGCGGCGGGATGTTCGTGGCCATGCCGACGGCGATGCCCGCGGACCCGTTGATCAGCAGGTTCGGGATGCGCGACGGCAGGACCGTCGGCTCCTGGGTGCGGCCGTCGTAGTTGTCCTGGAAGTCGACGGTGTCCTTGTCGATGTCCCGGACCATCTCGAGAGCCAGCGGCGCCATGCGGCACTCGGTGTACCGCGGGGCGGCGGCCGGGTCGTTGCCGGGCGAGCCGAAGTTCCCCTGGCCGGCCACGAGCGGGTAGCGCAGCACCCAGTCCTGCACGAGGCGCACGAGCGTGTCGTAGATCGCCGTGTCGCCGTGCGGGTGGAACTTGCCCATGACGTCACCGACGACGCGCGAGCACTTGGAGAAGGCGCGGTCGGGTCGGTACCCGCCGTCGTACATCGCGTACAGCACGCGGCGGTGGACGGGCTTGAGCCCGTCGCGCACGTCGGGGAGCGCACGACCCACGATGACGCTCATCGCGTAGTCGAGGTAGCTGCGCTGCATCTCCAGCTGCAGGTCCACCTGCTCGATCCGGCCGTGCTGCACCGCGACGGGCGCGGTGGCCTCGTCGAGGCCCTCCGCGCCGTCGGGCATCTCGGGTCCAGGAGTCTCGTCCGTCACCGTGTCATCGTTCCTTCCTGCGCCGCCGGGGCGCGGATCCTGCCTCGTCCATCCCTGTACATCTGCGTGCACATCTCATGTACACGCGCGTTCAGGTCAGATGTCGAGGAACCGGACGTCCTTGGCGTTGCGCTGGATGAAGCTGCGGCGGGACTCGACGTCCTCGCCCATGAGCACCGAGAAGATCTCGTCCGCGGCCGCTGCATCGTCCATCGTGACCTGCAGCAACGTGCGGTGCTCGGGATCCATGGTCGTGTCCCACAGCTCGGTGTAGTCCATCTCGCCCAGACCCTTGTACCGCTGGATCCCGTTGTCCTTGGGGATCCGCTTGCCGGCCGCGAGGCCCTGCTGGAGGAACGCGTCGCGCTCCCGGTCCGAGTAGACGTAGTCGTGCGGGGAGTTCGACCACTTGAGCCTGTACAACGGCGGCTGCGCCAGGTACACGTGACCGTGCTCGATGAGCGGGCGCATGTACCGGAACAGCAGCGTCAGCAGCAGCGTGCAGATGTGCTGGCCGTCGACGTCGGCGTCGGCCATGAGCACGATCTTGTGGTACCGCAGCTTGGCGATGTCGAAGTCCTCGCCGATGCCGGTGCCGAACGCCGTGATCAGCGCCTGGACCTCCGCGTTGGAGAGCGCCTTGTCCAGCCGGGCACGCTCGACGTTGAGGATCTTGCCGCGCAGCGGCAGGATCGCCTGGTTGTGCGGGTCGCGACCACGGACGGCGGAGCCGCCCGCCGAGTCGCCCTCGACGATGTAGATCTCGCACTCGTCCGGGCGCGTCGACTGGCAGTCCTTGAGCTTGCCGGGCATCCCGCCGGAGCTGAGGATCCCCTTGCGTCGCGTGGCCTCGCGCGCCTTGCGGGCGGCGATGCGCGCCTGCGACGCCGAGATGGCCTTGCGGATGATGTCGCGCGCCTCGTTCGGGTGCGAGTCGAACCAGTCGACCATCCGCTCGCGCACGATCCGCTGCACGAACGTCTTGGCCTCGGTGTTGCCGAGCTTCGTCTTGGTCTGCCCCTCGAACTGCGGCTCGCCGAGCTTGATGCTCAGGACCGCCGTCAGACCCTCGCGGATGTCGTCACCGGTGAGGTTCTCCTCCTTCTCCTTGAGGATCCCCTTCTCCCGGGCGTAGGAGTTCACCAGGGTGGTCATCGCCGCACGGAAGCCCTCCTCGTGCGTGCCGCCCTCCGTGGTGGAGATCGTGTTGGCGAAGGTGTGCACCGACTCGCTGTACGACGTCGTCCACTGCATCGCGATCTCCACCGAGATCGTGGCCACCTTGTCCTCGGCCTCGATGTCGATGATCTCCGGGTGGACGATCTCCGACTTCTTCGCCGAGACGATGTGCTTGACGTAGTCGGTGAGGCCGCCGTCGTACTTGAACGTGACCGTGCGGACCGCGCCGCCGACGACCGCCGCGTCGTGCACCTCGTCGTCCGGGGAGCCGGCGCCGTCGACGCCCTGCGCGTCCTCGGCGGCCAGGGCGGCCAGCACCTCGCGGGTGTCGAGCGCGCCGGTGACCTCGTCCGGGCCCGAGACGTGCTCGGCACGCTCGTCCGTGAGCGTGATCCGCAGGCCCTTGTTGAGGAACGCCATCTGCTGGAAGCGCGAGCGCAGCGTCTCGAAGTCGTAGTCGGTCGTCTCGAAGATCGCCGGGTCCGCCCAGAACGTCTGGGTGGTGCCCGTGTCGTCCGTGGCGCCCAGCTTCTGCAGCTCGCCCACCGGCACGCCACCGTCGGCGAACTCCTGGCGCCAGCCGAAGCCGTCGCGCTCCACCTCGGTCACCACGCGCGTCGACAGCGCGTTGACCACCGAGATGCCGACACCGTGCAGACCGCCGGAGACGGCGTAGCCACCACCACCGAACTTGCCGCCCGCGTGCAGGATCGTCATGACGACCTCGACCGTCGGCCGGCCCTCCGTGGGGTGGATCGCCACCGGGATGCCACGGCCGTTGTCACGCACCCGCACCCCGCCGTCGGCGAGGAGGGTCACGTCGATCGTGTCGGCGTGCCCCGCCAGGGCCTCGTCCACCGAGTTGTCCACGACCTCGTAGACGAGGTGGTGCAAGCCTCGTGCGCCCGTGGACCCGATGTACATGCCGGGTCGTTTGCGGACGGCCTCGAGGCCCTCGAGGACGGTGATGTTCCCGGCGTCGTAGCCGCTGTCGGATCGCTGAGCCACAGGCTGGAGCACTCCTCGTCTTCCACGCACGCGACAGGGGTCCCGGTGGGTGTCCGGGGTGCAGCGCACGGGATGGCACACGGGGGTGCGTGCCGGCTGCGCGTCGGTGCTCGAATCGGCCCCGGGACGCCCCCCGGAACACCGTGCAAGTCTACCGCCTAACGGCAGGAAACCGCGGGTTCTCCGTGCGGGCGCGTGTGCGTTCTCACACGTTGTCCACAGGGTTCTCCACATCCGGCCCGCGCGGGTCAGCCGTAGGTGTCCCCGGGGCCCGGACCACGCACCGAACGACGCCCCCGGCGGAAGCTCGGACCTGCCGGACCGAGCACCTGCACCTGCTCCACGACGCCCTCGCCGACCTCCTCGGCGAGCCTGCGCAGCAGGGTCGGCACCAGCAGCCGGACCTGGGTCGCCCAGGCCGTCGAGTCCGCCCGCACCACCAGCACCTTGTCCTCGAACGTCTCCGGGGTGCAGTGCTCCGCGACCTGGTCGCCGACCACCTCACGCCACCGACCGATCACCCCGCCCACCGAGACGTCCTGCGTCCAGCCCTTGTCACGCAGCAGGCGCGCCACGACGTCGCTGAGCAGCCGCGGGTCCCGCGCGCCGGGGCCCTTGCCCGGCTCCTTGCGCGGCTCCGCCAGCGGGGACCGGCGCGACGGCGCACCCGGGCGCAGGCCCTTCGCGCGGGCCGCCGCCTTCGCACGGTTGAGAGCCTCCCGGGCGACCTCCGACGGCGGGGTCAGCTCCGAACGCTGGGAGACCGGCCGGGGGTCGCGCGGATCCCGGGGGACCCTCGTCCCGTGCGGGCCGGTCGACGACGGCGGCTCGTCCGCCGGCTGGTTCACCGGACGGTCCTCCGGATCGCCCGCCGGGCCGCCCACCGGGTCAGGCACGGGACACCCGGCCCGGTGTCACCTCGAAGCGCACCCCGGCAAGCTGCTCGGGGACGTCCTGCGGCACGGCCGCGGTGACCAGCACCTGGCGGGCCGGCAGCACCAGCTCGGCGAGGCGTTCCCGACGCCGGACGTCCAGCTCGGCGAAGACGTCGTCCAGGATCAGCACCGGATCCGCGTCGGACCCGTGGTCCGGGTCCCAGAAGACGTCCCCGGCCACCGGCTCGTCCCCGCCGCCGAGGATCCTGAACGCCGCGAGCCGCAGCGCCAGCGCGAACGACCAGGACTCCCCGTGGCTCGCATAACCCTTCGCGGGCAGGCCGCCGAGGGTGAGCGTCAGGTCGTCACGGTGCGGGCCGACGAGGCTCTGCCCGCGCTCCACCTCTGCGGCGCGCCGTTCCGCCATCTGCTCGAGCATCAGCTTCTCCAGCTCGGCCACACCGAGAGCGGACGACGGCGCGTCCGCGGCGTCGTCGGGCAGCACCGCCGAGCGGTACTCGATCTGCGCGTGCCCGTCCGCCTCGCTGACCTGCTCGTACGCCGTCGCGACCAGGGGCTGGGCCGCCCCCACCAGCGCGGAGCGCCAGGCGAGGATCTGGGCGCCGAGCTGTGCGGCCCGGCCGTCCCACACCTCGAGGGTGGACAGGTCGGGGGAGCGCCCGGCGGCGCGGTGCCCGCGCAACGACTTCAGCAGGGCCGAACGCTGCCGTACCACCCGCTCGTAATCAGCCATCACCCCGGCAGCGCGCGGCAGGAGCTGCACCACCAGCTGGTCGAGGAACCGGCGGCGGCCGTCCGGGTCACCCTTGACCAGGGCCAGGTCCTCCGGGGCGAACAGCACGGTGCGCAGGATCCCGAGGACGTCCCGTGCCCGGCCGAGCTGGCCGCGGTTCACGCGGGCCCGGTTCGCCTTGCCCGCCGTGATCTCCAGCTCGACCGTGGAGGCCCGCTCACCGCGGACCACACGCGTGCGCACCACGGCGCGCTGCGCGCCCGCGCGGATCAACGGGGTGTCGTTCGCGACCCGGTGGCTGCCCAGCGTCGCGACGTACCCGATCGCCTCCACGAGGTTCGTCTTTCCCCGACCGTTGCGCCCCACGAACGCGTTCGGACCCGGCTCCAGCTCGACGTCGGCGGCCTCGTAGGACCGGAAGTCCAGGAGTGACAGGTGCGAGACGTACATGACCCCAGTCTCGCGCGACTACGACGACGGCTTGACCGCGTGCCCGCCGAACTGCTGACGCAGGGCCGCGACCGCCTTCATGGCGGGCGACTCCGTCTGCCGCGACGAGAAGCGCGCGAACAGGGCCGCGGAGATCACCGGCAGCGGCACGGCGTTGTCGATGGCTTCGTCGACCGTCCAGCGGCCCTCGCCGGAGTCGTCGACCCAGTCGTCGATCGCAGCCAGGCTCGGGTCCTCCTCGAGCGCCTTGACCATGAGGTCCAGCAGCCACGAGCGCACCACGGTGCCGCGCATCCACGCCTTCATCGTGCCGTGGACGTCCGTGACGACATCCTTGGCGGCCAGGAGCTCGTACCCCTCCGCGTAGGCCTGCATGAGGCCGTACTCGATGCCGTTGTGGACCATCTTCGCGTAGTGCCCGGCACCGACGCCGCCCGCGTGCACGAAGCCCTCCTCCCGGGGCCCCTCCGGCCGCAGGGCGTCGAAGATCGGCATGACGTGCGCGACGTCGTCGTCGGTGCCGCCGCACATCAGGCCGTAGCCGTTGTCCAGGCCCCACACGCCGCCCGAGACGCCGACGTCCACGTAGCCGATGCCGCTGGTGGCGAGCTCGGCCGCCCGTGCCTGGTCCTCGGGGTAGTGCGAGTTGCCGCCCTCGACGACGAGGTCGCCCTCGCCCAGCAGGGTGCCGAGCTCACGGATCACGCCGCGCGTCGGGTCGCCGGCCGGCACCATCACCCACACGACGCGGCGCGGGCTGGGGAGCGCCTCGACGAGGTCGGCCAGCGACACGACGTCGGACACGTCGGGGCGGGGGTCGTAGCCCACCACCTCGATGCCCGCTCGGCGCAGCCGCTCGCGCATGTTGTTGCCCATCTTGCCCAGACCGACCAGACCCATGTGGGTGACCATGTGGAAACCTCCCGGAGAGCGTCGGTGCGAGCGTAAGCCGGAGCCCGGCCGTCGCGCACGGGCAGGGCGGCCTGCGCGTCAGGACGAGAAACGGATGGGGACCAGCAGGTAGCGGTAGTCGGAGGAGTCCTCGCCGTCCAGCGAACCCTGGCCGGTGAACTCGACAGGCTTGTTGGGGTGCGTGAACGACATGCGGACGAAGTCGGTGCCGAGCGCGCCGAGCCCGTCCAGGAGGAACTGCGGGTTGAACGCGACCTGGATGTCCTCGCCCACGAGCACCGCCTCGAGCGCCTCGGAGGCCTGCGCGTCGTCGCCCTGGCCGGCGTCGAGCACGACCTGGCCCTCCGAGAAGGCCAGCCGGATCGGGGTGTTGCGCTCCGCGACCAGCGAGACGCGCTTGGCGGCGTCGATGAGCGCCTGGGTGGGCACGACGGCGTGGATGGGCGTCGCGTCCGGGAACAGCCGGCGCACGGCCGGGTAGTCGCCGTCCACGAGCTGGGAGGTGGTGTGCCGGCCGCCCGCCTCGAAGCCGATGAGCTCGATGCCGTCCCCGGTCGAGAGCGCCATGTTGACGAGCCCGCCGCCCGAACCGAGCGACTTGGCGACGTCGTTGAGGGTGCGAGCACGCACGAGCGCGACGGCTGAGTACCCGGGGGTCGCCGGCGTCCAGGTGAGCTCGCGCAGCGCCAGGCGGTAGCGGTCCGTGGCGAGCAGGGTGATCCGCTCGCCCTCGATCTCCATGCGTACACCCGTCAGCAGGGGGAGGGTGTCGTCACGGCTCGCGGCCACGCTGACCTGCGCGACGGCGTGGGTGAGGGCGTCCCCGGTCACGGTGCCCGACAGCTCCGGCATCGCGGGCAGCGAGGGGTACTCCTCGACCGGCATCGTCAGGAGGGTGAACCGGGACGCACCACAGGTGAGAGCCACCTTGTTGCCCTCGACGGACACGTCGACCGGCTTGTTGGGCAGGGCCCGGGAGATCTCGGCGAGGAGCCGCCCCGACACGAGCACCGTGCCCGGCTCGGAGACCTCGGCAGCGATCTCGGACCGGGCGGAGACCTCGTAGTCGAAGCTCGCCAGCACGATGGTGCCGGAGGCGTCGGCCTCGATCCGCACACCGGCCAGCACGGGAGCCGGCGGGCGCGTGGGAAGGGTGCGGGCCGTCCAGGTCACGGCCTCGGCCAGGACGTCACGCTCAACCCGGAACTTCATCCCACTCCTCAGTGTCTCGTGCAACGCCCTCGTGCGGACGACGTCCTCGTGTGCACCGTGCCCGCTTGTGACGTGTCCTCGTGCGAAGTGTCCGCTTGAGGCGTGTCGTCGTGCGACGCGGTGCATCGAGGAAACCCTACCGTGCCGGCCCGTTCCAGGAGGGTCCGTGCGTCGGCGTTCGTCAGGGCCATGAAGGCGGGTCATCCATCCTCTGAGAGAAATCACGTTCATCGTCGTCGTAGGGGTTGTGGATTCTGGGGAAAAGCGATGTTCCTGCAGTTCAGAGGCTGTTTCTGTGTGTGGACCGGGCAGGGGGACAACCTGTGGGTAACCGGAGCGGCCTGTGGGCGGCGAAACCTGTCCCCACAGGCGTCCACCGATCGGGTGCTCGTCGTCCACCGGTCCACCGGCGTGTTCCACAGGGCGTCCACAGGTGAATCCACAGGTGTGAATCGCCGTCGTGCGCTCTGACCTGTGGTTTTCCACGGCGCGCGTCCACACCGTGGGGACGATGCGGGTGAAGAGCGCAGGATTCCGCGGTTCCGGCTGTGCACAACCCTGTGAACTCGTACATATCCACACACATGTGGATATGTGGATTCAGCCGCGGTGCTGCTGCTTGATGCGGCTGGTCAGCTCGGTGACCTGGTTGTACGTCGAGCGACGCTCCGCCATCTGGCCGGCGATCTTCTTGTTGGCGTGCATCACCGTGGTGTGGTCGCGACCGCCGAACTGCTGGCCGATCTTCGGCAGCGAGAGGTCCGTCAGCTCGCGGCACAGGTACATGGCGATCTGGCGGGCCGTGACCAGCACGCGCGAGCGGGACGATCCGCAGAGGTCGTCGATGGTCAGGCCGAAGTACGCGGCCGTCTGGGCGATGACCACCGCGGGCGTGATCTCGGTGGCCTGGTCGTCGTCGGTGATGAGGTCCTTGAGCACGATCTCGGCCAGCGCCAGGTCGACCTGCTGCTTGTTGAGGTTGGCGAACGCCGTGACGCGGATGAGCGCACCCTCGAGCTCACGGATGTTGGTGGAGATCCGCGAGCCGATGTAGCTGAGGACCTCGGTCGGCACGTCGAGCCGCTCGCTCGCCGCCTTCTTGCGCAGGATGGCGATGCGGGTCTCGAGGTCGGGCGGCTGGACGTCCGTGATGAGGCCCCACTCGAAGCGGGACCGCAGGCGGTCCTCAAAGCCGTCGAGCTGCTTCGGTGGGACGTCGGACGTGATGACGACCTGCTTGTCCGCGTTGTGCAGCGCGTTGAAGGTGTGGAAGAACTCCTCCATCGTCTGTTCCTTGCCCTGCAGGAACTGGATGTCGTCGATGAGGAGGACGTCGACGTCGCGGTAGCGGCGCTGGAACGCGCCCGTGCGTCCGTCACCGATGCTGTTGATGAAGTCGTTGGTGAACTCCTCGGAGTTCACGTACCGCACGCGCACGTGCGGGTACAGGTTGTGGGCGTAGTGCCCGATGGCGTGCAGCAGGTGGGTCTTGCCCAGCCCGGAGTCGCCGTAGATGAACAGCGGGTTGTAGGCCTTGGCCGGGGCCTCCGCCACGGCGACGGCCGCGGCGTGGGCGAAGCGGTTGGACGAGCCGATGACGAACGTCTCGAAGATGTACTTCGGGTTCAGCCGGGTGGGCTCCGCCCGGTCCTTGCGGTCGGGCAGCGGGGGAGCCACGGACGGCGGCACCATCGGTTCGGTCACCGGGTCCGACGGCGGGGCGTAGTCCTGGGTGGGGCCCGTGAGAGCCTCGTGGCTCAGCTCCGGGTCGACGGTGATGCCGAAGCGGACGTCACGGCCGAGCGCCGCCGACATGGCCGAGACGAGCTGGTCGCGCACGCTCGTCTCGAGATAGGCGCGGGTCTGCTCGTGCGGGACGGCGATGAACACGGTGTCGTCGAGGATCGCCATGGGCTTGGCGAGCTTGATGAACGCGAGCTGCCGGGCCGACATGTCGGAGCGGGCCTCCAGCGCGGCCAGCGTCTGTGACCAGACGTCGCCGATGTTCACGTCCATCTGGGCCACGGGGTTCCTCCATGCGGTGCTGTGTCTCGGCGATGTGTCTGAGGTGCTCGGTCCGAGGTGCTCGGTCGGGATGTCCACATAGTTTTCCACACCCTGTGGAGGCTGTGGACATCCATGTGGACGGAGCGGACGCAGGAGCCGCCGTGTCGTCGTCGTCACGTCGTGCGTAGTTGACCTGAGGGCCTCGGACGACGTAACGTCGGACAGCCGTTCCAGGTACTTTTGCGCGCCCTCGTCCGGACGCGAGCCTCGGGTCGGCCCGGTCGACACCTTGCACCTGCCTGGTACGACCTGCAACCAGACCGACATCGTCGAGGACTTCAGACGGTGTACCTCCCCGACGTTTCTTGGAGTACCTCGTGAGCAAGCGGACCTTCCAGCCGAACAACCGCCGTCGTGCCAAGACCCACGGCTTCCGGCTGCGCATGCGCACCCGTGCCGGCCGCGCCATCCTGGCCAACCGCCGCCGCAAGGGTCGCGCCGAGCTCTCTGCCTGAGCCGTGCTGCCCGCGGCGCACCGAATGCGCCGCTCGGTCGATTTCGAACGGGCGGTGCGCCGCGGCACGCGTGCAGGCCGATCGACCGTGGTCGTCCACCTCAACCGTCAGACGGAGGAGGCGGACGGACCACTGGTCGGTCTTGTCGTATCCAAGGCCGTGGGCAACGCCGTGCACCGAAACCTCGTGAAGCGCCGACTGCGCACCGCCGCAGCACGTCACCTCGACGTGCTGCCGGGCGATGCGCTCGTGGTGCTGCGTGCGCTGCCCGGTGCGGCCGAGGCCGAGTACGGTCAGCTCGAGCATGACGTGGCGCGGGCACTTGCCCGAGCCGTCCACAGGGCTGCCGGTTCACCCCGATGAGTGCCGGAGTGCTCCGCCGAGGGCGGGAGGTCCTGCGGCAGCTGCCCACGATGGTCCTCGTCGGGGCGATCAAGGTCTACCAGGCCGTCGTGTCACCGATGACAGGGCCGACCTGCCGGTACTACCCGTCATGCTCCCAGTACGCCCTCATCGCCATCAGGACGCACGGCCCGCTGAAGGGGACGGGCCTGGCCCTGTGGCGGATCCTGCGTTGCAACCCATGGAGCCTGGGGGGTGTGGACGACGTGCCCTCTGCTCGGTCGCACGAGCACCGCGGCGCCTCGTCCAGCTGACATCCCGGTAGCGCCACCGGGACCCAGGTATTCCGACACAGGAGACAATTCGTGATCGACACCCTGCTCTACCCGATCCAATGGGTCGTGGCCTGGATCATGTACGGGTCGCACCAGATCCTCACGGCGCTCGGGATGGACGACGGCCCCGGGCTCGCCTGGGTGCTCTCGATCGTCATGCTGACGGTCGCCATGCGTATCGTTCTCATCCCGCTGTTCTTCAAGCAGATCAAGGCCTCGCGCGGCATGCAGATCATGCAGCCCGAGCTCCAGGCCATCCAGAAGAAGTACAAGGGCAAGACGGACCCGTCGTCCCGTGAGGCCATGGGCCGCGAGACGATGGAGCTCTACCGCAAGCACGGGACCAACCCGTTCTCGTCCTGCATGCCGGTGCTGCTGCAGTCGCCGATCTTCTTCGCGCTGTTCCGGGTGCTCTACAACCTGCAGCCGATCGCCGAGGGGACCAAGGACCCGATCGGCCCGATCAACGCCTCCATCGCCGCCGACATCGAGAACTCGGACCTGCTCGGCGCGAACCTCTCCGACGTCTTCATGCAGACGGACGACTGGAGCGTCCGCGCCGTCATCCTGGTGCTGATCCTCGCGATGAGCGCCACGATGTTCTTCACGCAGCGCCAGCTCACCATGAAGAACATGCCGAAGGCCGCGCTCGAGGGCCCGATGGCGAACACCCAGAAGATCATGCTGTACGCGCTGCCGGTGATCTTCCTGATCTCCGGTGTGAACTTCCCGGTCGGTGTGCTGATCTACTGGACCACCACGAACCTGTGGACCATGGGTCAGCAGTTCTACACGATCAAGCGCATGCCGGCTCCCGGTTCCGAGGCGGAGCGGCTGCTCAACGAGAAGAAGGCCGCCAAGGCGCAGAAGAAGGGCATCGTGATCGAGGAGCAGACCGAGATCGAGCCGCCCAAGCCCGCCGGCCAGCGCCAGCAGCCCATGCGCAAGAACCGCAAGAAGAAGAAGTGAGGTCGATGTCATGACGAACGCATCACCGGAGAAGTCACAGGTCACGCGCCTCGAGGAGGAGGGCGAGATCGCCGCGGACTACCTGGAAGAGCTGATGGACATCGTCGACCTCGACGGTGACATCGACCTCGACATCCACCACGATCGCGCGGCGGTCGAGATCGTCTCCGAGGACTCGCCCGGTTCCTTGGATGCGCTCGTCGGCCAGGACGGCGAGGTGCTGGAAGCTCTCCAGGACCTGACCCGCCTGGCGGTCATGGCGCGCACGGGGGAGCGCAGCCGTCTCATGCTGGACGTCGCGGGCTACCGGGCCCGCCGCCGGTCCGAGCTCGAGGCCGAGGCGACGGCAGTCATCTCGCAGGTCAAGGAGGGCGGCTCAGCGGTCTCCATGCGGCCGATGAATGCGTTCGAGCGCAAGGTCGTCCACGACGTCGTCGCCGAGCAGGGGCTCGTCAGCGACTCCGCAGGAACTGAACCGCAGCGCCACGTCGTCGTCCACCCGGCAGCACCCACCGACGACTGAGCGCGCCGCGAAGGGCCCGCTGTTTCACGTGAAACAGCGGGCCCTTCGCTCTGCCGGAGGCAGACAGGGCAGGCTGAAGCCTGCGCCCCACGATGATTGGATAGAGCCATGACCACGACGGACGACGAGATCGGCACCAGCCAGCAGGTGCGTGACTACTTCGGTGGCTCGTACGACACGGTGGCCGCCTTTCACAGGCGCCTGCTCGATGAAGGGGAGATTCGTGGCCTGATCGGCCCGCGGGAGGTGGACAGGCTGTGGGAGCGACACATCCTGAACTCGGCGGCTGTGGTGCCGTTCCTCGCCGAGGCCACGTCGATCGCCGACATCGGTTCGGGGCGGGGCTCCCCGGCATCGTCATCGCGGCCATGAGGCCGGAGTCCGAGGTCTACCTGGTCGAGCCGATGGAGCGCCGGGTCACCTGGCTCATGGAGATGGCAGCCGACCTTCACCTGGAGAACGTGGAGGTCAAGCACGGACGCGCGGAGGAGTTCCACGGCGCTTTCGAGGTGGACGCCGTGACGTCACGCGCCGTCGCCGCTCTGCAGAAGCTGGCTCGGATGAGCCTCCCGCTCGTCGCCCGCGGCGGGCAGATGGTGGTGCTCAAGGGACAGAACGTGGCGCGCGAGATCGAGCCGGCACGAAAGGTGTTGAGCTCCTTCAAGGCCTCGGCGCCAGAGATCCTCGAGGGATCGACGGTTCCTGGAGTCGAGCCGACCACCATCCTGCGCGTGCGACGGGGCTGAACCCGGGCGGTCGTTCGGTGGCGTTCCTCTCCCCGTCGACAATCGCGCCGGGGGTGGAGCGGGTCGTGTTTCACGTGGAACCGCGCCCGGGGTTTCACGTGAAACGGCGGGCAACGCTCGCGGTGATGAGGTCTCCCTGAGGGTGTCACCTGCGCGGTTGCCGCCGCACGCCGTAGAGTGATCGCGGCATGATGTCGCGACGTGGAGGACGACCGTGAGCATGAACACCGACCGCCCGGACACTCCGTCCGACGACGCTCCGTGGGCCGAGTCGGTTGCTACCGATGTTTCACGTGAAACAGGGCCGGCGGCGTGGTCAGCTCAGGTCACCCACCCGGACACTCATCGTGAAGCGCTGATGCGGTCCGTGCCGGAGATGGACGACTCCACGCCCCTTGCGGCGCAGCTCGCCGAGGATGCCCGCCGGCGGATCGAGCTCGACGGGCGCAGATTTCCGCGCCCGGAGTCGACACGCATCATCACCGTCGCGAATCAGAAGGGCGGGGTCGGCAAGACCACGACGACGGTGAACATCGCGGCCGGTCTGGCACGGGCGGGCCTCAAGGTCCTGGTGCTCGACAACGACCCTCAGGGCAACGCCTCGACGGCGCTCGGACTCGAGCACCGGGCCGGCACGCCGTCGATCTACGAGGTGCTGGTGGAGGACGCTCCGCTCGCCACTGCCGTGCAGGCGTGCCCGGATGTCGAAGGCCTCTGGGGTGTCCCGGCGACCATCGATCTCTCGGGTGCGGAGATCGAGCTGGTCTCACTCGTCTCGAGGGAGACTCGACTGCGCAAGGCGCTGGACGCCTACCTGAAGGATCGGGTCGCACAAGGCGAGGAACGCATCGACTACGTGTTCGTCGACTGCCCTCCCAGTCTCGGACTGCTGACCGTGAACGCCTTCGTGACCGGGCGCGAGGTGCTGATCCCGATCCAGTGCGAGTACTACGCCCTCGAAGGGCTCAGCCAGCTTTTGAAGACGATCGAGCTCATCAAGGCACACCTCAATCCCGATCTCATCGTGTCGACGATCCTGCTGACGATGTACGACGGCAGGACGAACCTGGCACAGCAGGTGGCCGACGAGGTACGCACGCACTTCCCGCAGCAGACGCTCCGAACCACCGTTCCGCGGTCGGTACGAATCTCCGAGGCGCCCTCACACGGGCAGACAGTGATGACGTACGATCCAGGTTCGACGGGTGCGTTGGCGTATCTCGAGGCGGCACGTGAGGTGGCGGAGCACGCAGTTCAACGCGCTGACCTGCAATGACGCGCGTAGCATCGAGGTAGAGGACGGCAGCTGGCGGCGTCACCGACGCCCCGAGGATCTGAGATGTGGCGGGTCGGAGATCCCGACCGTGACCAGGAGGCTGGTGGAGAATGAGCCAGAAGAAGCGAGGGCTCGGACGTGGTCTGGGCGCTCTGATCCCGCAAGGCCCACCACAGGAGAAGCCCGTCGACGTCTTCTTCTCCGGAGGAGACACGAGGGAGGCAGGCGCTGTCCTGACAGCACCCGTGGACGACGGCGGCGTCGATCTGGCTGTCGACGCTGACCCTGCGGAGTCGGCGAGCAGCGCAGCCAAGGCGGATCGTCGGACCGCCTCCTGGGACTCAGCCATCGCCGGGGGACGTCTGGCGATCAACACGGGGGTGCTCGTCCCACGGGGGAGGAGCAGGAATCACCGGCGACGGTGGATGCCCTGTCCGAGCTCGCCGGCCTGGCTTCGCGACTCGAGGCCGAGGCGGACCAGGTGGACACGATCGCGGAGCTGGGCGTCATCGAGGTGGTCACGGTCGACGAGAGCGAAGCCGCCTCCGGGCTGGGGACGAACGTCGGTGTCGAACCGTCGACGGCCCCAGGCCTCTCTCGTTCGACAGGTGATCGCGCCGCGGCGGAGGGTCTCACGTCGGGGGAGCCGTCAGACGTGCAGGACCGTGTCGGCGCCGATGGTCTGGTACCCGTACCGGGAGCTCACTTTGCTGAGATCCCGGTGGATGCGATCAGGCCGAACGCACGGCAGCCGCGCACCGTCTTCGACGAGTCGGACCTGGACGAGCTGGTTGACTCGATCTCTGAGATCGGCATCCTCCAGCCGATCATCGTTCGGCCCGGCGGGGGAGCGGGCGACTACGAGCTCATCATGGGTGAGCGGCGGTGGCGCGCCGCGCAGCAGGCGGGGCTGGCCACCATCCCGGCGATCGTGCGCGAGACCGAGGACTCGCAGATGCTGCGGGACGCGCTGCTCGAGAACCTCCACCGTGCGGCCTTGAACCCGCTCGAGGAGGCCGCCGCCTATCGCCAGCTGCTCGACGACTTCGGATGCACCCATGAGGAGCTGGCGACACGGATCGCCAGGTCACGGCCCCAGATCTCGAACACCCTCCGTCTCCTCAAGCTCCCACCCCTGGTGCAACGACGAGTCGCCGCTGGTGTCCTTTCCGCAGGTCACGCGCGGGCGCTGCTCGGACTGACGGACGGTGCGGAGATCGAGCGACTTGCCCAGAGGATCGTCTCCGAGGGTCTGTCGGTGCGCGCCACGGAAGAGATCGTCGTGATCCTGGCCGAGGGTGCTCCGGAGACCAAGCAGCGACGCGCACCCCGAGCCGGTCAGCGTAGCGAGGCGATGGACGAGCTCGCCTCCCGCCTCTCGGACCGCTTCGAGACCAGGGTCAAGGTCAACCTCGGCAAGACGAAGGGCCGGATGACGGTGGAGTTTGCGTCCGTCGACGACCTGAACCGCATCCTGGGAGTCCTCGCCCCGGAGGACCCGGGCCTGCTCAAGCCCTGACTCCTGGACGGACTGACCGACGGTCCCGAGGCCCCGCCGTGTTTCACGTGAAACACGGCGGGGCCTTCTCGTTGGAGAGGCGTCGATGGAGGACCGGCACAGCGCGAGGCAGTGAGCGATGTTTCACGTGGAACATGGGTGCCCGCCCTTCGTCAGCGGGGCGGCTGCGGCGACAGTGATGACAGGAGCGGGCTGTGGGGAGCGGAGCGGGAGAGCAGGCCTGCACGGCAGGTCGTCGGGGCGGAGGCTCGCCAGCATCGCGGCGCGTCGGTCCTGAGCTGACATGTCCGACTGAACGGACCTCGGTGGAGCCGGTCGGTACGTTCTCCCGCGGGCACCACTTCAGCGGTCACGGGGGAGCCGGGCACGGGTGACGAGGGAGCGGATACCCGGAGCCGGGCATGGGTGACGAGGGAGTGGAGACCCGGAGACCGAGGGACCGGGGCGGGTGACGGGGGCGGGAGCGGGGGCGGGAATCGCCGGGAGTGTGCCGGTGCCGGCGTCGGACCGGGTGGTACGCGTCGCGCCGGGGTGACGACGACGGCCCTGACGAGATGTTCCCCGAACGACGGAAGGCCGCAGCCCTGTGGGCTGCGGCCTTCCGTGAGGACGGGGAGCGGGAGATCAGGACGTGAGCACGCCGTCGATCTCCTCGACCAGTGCACGCTTGGGACGTGCGCCGATGATGGACTTCACGACCTCGCCGCCCGAGTAGACGTTGAGGGTCGGGATGGAGGTGATGCCGTAGGCCATCGTGGTCGCCTGGTTGGCGTCGGTGTCGAGCTTGACGATCTTCACCTTGCCCTCGTACTCGTCAGCCAGCTCTTCGAGGATCGGTGCGACCATGCGGCACGGACCGCACCAGGTCGCCCAGAAGTCGACCAGGACGGGGACGTCGGACTCGAGGACCTCGGTCTTGAACGTGTCGTCGGTGACGGCGATGGTGGGCATGTTCAGCTCCTTCGATGTGCTGGGGGTGGGTCTCAGTCGGCGAGCTCGTCGAGTGCTACCGGCAGATCCTCGGGATCGGTCTCGTCCATGTCGGCGAGGTCCGCGAGGTAGGACTGGGCGTCGAGTGCGGCGGCGCAGCCGGATCCGGCGGCGGTGATGGCCTGGCGGTAGGTGTGGTCGACGAGGTCGCCGCAGGCGAAGACGCCGTCGAGGTTGGTGCGGGTGGTGCGGCCCTGGACCAGGACGTAGCCGTCGTCGTCGAGGTCGATCTGCCCGGCGAGGAGCTCGCTGCGGGGGTCGTGACCGATCGCGACGAACAGGCCGGTGGCGTCCAGGGTGGACTCGGTGGCCGTGGTGGTGTCGCGCAGGCGCACGCCGGTGACCTTGTCCTGGCCGTCGATGCCGATGATCTCGCTGTTCCACGCGAAGGAGATCTTGGGGTCGTGGTGGGCGCGGTCGGCCATGATCTTGGAGGCGCGCAGGGCGTCGCGGCGGTGCACCACGGTCACCTTCGAGGCGAACCGGGTCAGGAAGGTCGCCTCCTCCATCGCGGAGTCGCCCCCGCCGACCACGACCACGTGCTGGTCGCGGAAGAAGAACCCGTCGCACGTGGCGCACCAGGACACCCCGCGCCCGGACAGGCGCTTCTCGTCGTCGATGCCGAGCTCGCGGTAGGCCGACCCGGTCGCCAGGACCACGGCCCGCGCCCGGAACGTCTCCCCACCACCGGTGACGATCGTCTTGACCTCACCGCGCAGGTCCAGCGACTCCGCGTCGTCCCACAGCACGCGCGCACCGAACTTCTCGGCCTGCTCACGCAGGGAGTCCATGAGGTCCGGGCCCTGCACCCCGGTGGGGAACCCGGGGAAGTTCTCCACCTCGGTGGTGTTCATCAACGCCCCGCCCGCGGTCACCGACCCCGCGATCACCACGGGCGACAGACCCGCCCGCGCCGCGTAGATCGCCGCCGTGTACCCGGCAGGCCCAGAACCCACGACGACGATGTCGTGCGTCGTCGGGGTCGTGGTCGAGGTCGACTGGTCGGTCACTGTGTCTCCAGGAGTCGGTGGCGTGCGGGTCGGGCGTTCCGGGGCGGAAGGTCCCGTGGGGCGCCGACACGAGGTGCCAACACCCCGGGAGGTCTGAGTGTTCCAGGCGTCAGGAGAGGGTGATCTCGTTGATCTCGACCCGGAACTGGTCGTTGCCGACGGGCGGCAGCTCGGTGATCCACAGGACGAACTCGTCGAGGATCACCGGCTCGTCGAGCTCGATGACCGTCTCGTCGCTGAACGACCCCGAGGCCAGCACGTCTCCGCCGTTGGGGGCGTCGGCCGTCGTGCTCCGCAGCTCCCAGGCTCCACCGTCGCTGTTGGTGTCGAGGGTGACCTCGGAGACGGGGGCCGACTCGCGGAGCTCGACCGCGAAGCCGAGCCCCTCCTTGAGCCCACCGAACACGGGGTTGTTGTTGTAGGTGTAGGTGAACCAGAACGTCGACGGGTCGGAGTCGTAGGCCAGCTCGACCTTGTCGGGCTTGTCGCCCTCACCGCTCAGCACGGCCTCGCGGCCGGACTCGATGATCGGACGCACGTCCGGCTGCTCCTCCTCGGCCTCCTGCGAGGCGCCGTCCCCGCTCGGCTCTCCCGACGCGGAGTCCTCGGGGGCGGCGCTCTGGGTGGTGCCGGCCGTCACCGGGGCGTCGTCGAAGGGCTTGAGGGCTTGGGCGACCGCCCACACGGCGGCGAGCACCACGCCCACCAGGATGATCCCCAGCACGATCGGTGTGGGGTTCACGCCCCGGCGGCGGGGTGCGGCCGTGGACGAGAAGGAGCCGGTCGTCGGGCTGCCCGACCCGGGCCCGCCCGGGGCCGGCGGCGGGGTCCCCTGGGCGGGCTGGCCGAAGGACTGCTGCGGGGCGGGGGGCGGCACCGGCCCCTGGGCGACCGGAGCCTGACCGTAGACCTGGGTCTGCTGGTTCGGGGAGTACCCCGACGCGGGCTGTGCGTAGCCGGGAGCACCGGCGGGGTGTCCGTACCCTCCGGCGGCGGACTGGCCGTAGGCGGCACCGCCGGCAGCTCCCACGGCGCCCGCACGAGCGATGCGTCCCGTGCTCGGGCGACGCACGGGCGGCGCCGGCGGCGGCGTGCCGGGGCGGCTCTCGACGGTTGACGCCGACCCGGCACCGAGCACGGAGGAACGGACCGGACGTTCCGGTGCGGGCTGCACGAACTGGGGCAGGGCGGCCATCACGGACACCTGCCCCCACGGCTCGATGGCGGCCACGACGTCGGCCGGCGCCGTCGGGACGTCGTCACCGGGGCCGAACGTGCGGCGGACCAGGGCGTCGACCTGCTCGTCGACGTGCGGCACGAGGTCGGAGACCGGCACCACGCCGTCCGATCCCGCCTGTGCGGGCAGGGGCCGTACGGCGTCGGGAGCGATCCACGGGGCCTCGAGGTTCTCGGCCGGCCATCGCGCCGTCAGGGCGTAGTACCCCAGCGCGACGAGGCCGCGGGCGTCCGTCGCTCCGGCGTCCACCTGGGCGGCCTCGATGCCGGCCAGGCCGGCGTCGACGCCGAGACCCGTGACGACGACGCGGTGCCCGTCGACGCGGACGGCTTCCGGACGGAGGGCCAGGTGGTGGACGCCGCGCTGGCGTGCCGCCTCCAGGGCGGACGCGGCCTCGCCCATGAGTGCCCGGGCCTGCTGGGCGTCCACGAGCCCGCGCGAGACGATCTGGGTCAGCGACTCCCCGGTGTACGGCTCCGTGATGACGTAGGACCGTTCCCCGTCGCCGAGGTCGGCCGTGCCGACGTCGAGCACGCGGCACAGCCGGGGGTCGGCGACCAGCGCGGCACGGCGCGCCGCGTCCAGGGCGGACGCCGCGTGCTGGCCGGTGACGAACGTGACGCGGACGGCACGGTCGAGGATCTGGTCCTGGGCCTGCCAGGCCTCGGCCTCGGCGAGGTCGGTCGGGGCGGGCTGGGTCAGCCGGTAGCGGTCGACCATGACGGTCCCAGCCTGGACGTTGCTCACCTGGACGCCTCCGTAGGGGTGTGGTGGGGGATGGTGTGGCGGCAGGGGTCGCCGACACTCCGTTCCATCCGACCATGGTAGAGGGCAGGGTCGGTCATCAGGACCTCCGGCGGACGCGGCGCACGATCGGGGCGAGCGCGTCGTCGACCTCGCGCACGCGCAGGAGCTTGAGCATCCCGAGATAGGTGAGGCCCATGGCGATCCCTGCCGTCGCCGTGACGAGCACGGCCCACGGCCAGGACGAGGACGCCGAGGCGTCCAGGAGGTGCACGAGGAGCCAACCGACCCCGGCGGCGAGGAGCGCGGACGCCGCCGCCCGGCCGTACATCCCGAGGATGCGCGGTCCGTCCATGCCCTGGAGCTTGCGGCTCATCCCGCGCACGCGCAGCAGCAGGGAGATCCACGTCGACAGGGCGAAGGCGCCGCCGGCGGCGATGGCCCACGACTGCGCCGGCAGCACCGAGACGGCCGCCCACAGGGCGACGACCATGGACACCGTCGCGATGACCTGGATGACGAAGACGCTGCGGCCGTCCTCGAACGCGAAGTACATGCGGCGCACCAGGACGGTGGCGCCGAGCGCGATGCACCCGACCGCCATGGCCTGCAGCACGGGGGCGATGGCCTCCACCGCGACCTCTGACGCGGTCGGGACCAGCGTCTTGACCAGCGGGTGGGCGAGGACGACGAGGGCGGTGGCGGAGAACACGGAGAAGATCCCCGCGGAACGCAGCCCGAGCGACATGTCCCGGCGGACGGCGGGCAGGTCTCCGGACGTCACGGCGGCGCTCATCCGGGGGAAGAGCACGGTGACGATCGAGACCACCACGAGCGAGTGGGGCAGCAGGTAGATCGTCATGGCGTTGGTGTACGCGGCGTTTCCGGCGACGGCCTCGCCGGCCTCCACGCCTGCCTGGCCCGCGGCACCGAGGACGTTGGTGAGGTAGAGGACGCCGAGCTGCTCCAGCGCGACTGCGCCGATCGTCCAGCCGACGACCTTGCCGGCGGAGCGCAGGCCGATGCCGCGCAGCCCGAGCCGGAATCCCCAGCGGAACCCGGCGCGGCGCAGCGGCCACACCAGCAGCAGGGACTGGGCGGCGATGCCGAGCGTGGCCGTCCCGGCGAGCAGCGTCGACTGCGCCGTCGTCCACTCGGAGAGGTCCGTGATGCCGTTCGCGGGAGCCGAGCCGAACACCACGAGGAAGATGCCGAACCCGATGAGCGAGACCACGTTGTTCGCCACCGGTGCCCACCCGTAGGCCGCGAAGCGTCCGTGCGCGCTCAGCACCTGGCCGAGGAGGGTGTACAGGCCGTAGAAGAACACCTGCGGCAGGCACCAGTAGGCGAACACGGTGGCGAGCTCACGGGCCTCGGGCGTCCAGGCGCCGCTCAGCGTGAACAGGTGGACGACGACGGGGGCGCAGGCGACCAGGACGATCGTGCCGGACAGCAGCCCGAGACCGGTGATCGTCAGCAGCTTGTCGAGGCGTTCCCGGGCGTTGGTCGCCTGCATCGACTTGAGGATCTGCGGGACCAGCACGGACTGCAGCACGCCCGCCGAGATCAGGGCGAACAGGATGTTCGGCAGCTTGTTCCCGATGTCGAACGCGTCGGCGACGGTGCCGGTGGCGCCCACGCAGGCGACCAGCAGCATGGTGCGGACCAGGCCGGAGGCCCGCGACGCCGTCGTGCCGAGCGACATCGCCAGCGACCCGCGTCCCAGGCTGGACCGGCGCGCCCCGGAGGTGGCCGGCTGGGGCGGCGGGCCGGCGTCGTCGGGGGAGGGCCCGGCGGCGTTCGGCGCGGGCGGGTCGACGGTCATGGTGCGGGTTCCTCCGGGTCGTCAGGGCTCGGTGCGTCGTGCTGCGCGCCGGTGGGCACGGCGGCGTCGGCCACCTGCTCCCCGGTGGTGCGGCGGTCGGAGCGTCCACGGCGCACGGTGCGCCAGATGCCGACGACGAACAGCAGACCCACACCCGCGGCGATGACGGCCGTGCCGACCGTCTCCCAGCCGGCGCGCACCTTGACGGTGAAGTCGGCGGGCGCGGCGACCACGACGCCGCTCGGTGCGGTGACCTCGATCCCGAGCGTGACGTCGCCCGAGCCGATGGCCCGCACCCGGACCTCCGCGTCCCGCGACTCGCCGGCCGGGACCACGAGGGTCGGTGCCGTCTCGACGACGAGGCGGGGGTCGTCGGGGGACAGGGAGACGGTGACCGTCGCGTCGGCGGGCAGGTCGTTGCGGATGCGTACCGGCAGGTTGCCGGAGTCGCTGATCAGGGTGACGTCGGCGCGGTCCACGACGGAGATGCCGGTGCGCACCTGGTTCGCCTGCTCGGTCGCGAGGCCGATAGCGGCGTCGCGGGCCTCCGGCGCGGAGCGGTATGCGACCGACAGGGGGACGGTCAGGGCGCGGTCCACCTCTCCGGTGAGGTCGCTCGGGTCGGTCGCCACGGTGGCGAACGACGCCAGGTCGTCGCGCGTGGAGGTGAGACGGCGCACGGCGCCGGGACCGAGCTCGTCGTCGTCCTGCGCGAGGTCCACGGCGGTGACGGAGCCCGTGCCGGGGTCGGTGGCCAGGGTGGACAGGGGGGTGAGGTCGACCCAGCTCTGCGCGGCGACGCCGGACATCACGGCCTCGAAGGTGTCGACGTCGGGCGACCATCCGCGGGGCAGGGCGGCGAGGAGCCCGGCGGACGCCCCGTCCTCCTCGGCCTGCGCCGCGAGCACCGCGGTGTCCGCGAGGACCTCCTGCAGGGTGGCTGCTGCGGTGCCCGCGGTCCGGGTGGAGGTCACGGCGGCGGAGAGGGTCGGGTCGGCGAGGACGACGGGGACGTCGCCCTCGTCCGTGGCGACCAGGCCCGTCGTCGTCGCGGCGTCGTCCGGCCGCAGCCCGTCGGTCGCGACGACGGGCTGCAGCCCGGCGCCGGCCGCCGTCGTCAGCGTCGGCAGGTCGGTGGTCCCGGCGGGCCACGCCACCTGTGTCGACCAGGCCGACGGGACCTCCCAGTCGTCGAGGATCGCGGAACCGTCCGTCACCGCGGCCACGTCCCTGGGGCGGGTGTCCGCGTGGGCGAGCGCGGCGAGGTCGACGTCGTACGGGGGCAGGACGACGACGTCGGCGGCGCCGTCGCGCTCGAGCTCGGCGGCCCAGGTGCTCGCGGTGTCGTCGGTGCCGGTGGAGGCGGACGCGACGACGGCGGGGTCGACGGCCAGGGAGAGCGCCCGCGACCCGGTGGTGGCGGCGGTGAGGAGCCGCGCGTACTCGCCGTCCTCCGCGGTGCGCTGGGCGACGGTGTCGTCGTACGCCTCCGGGTCCGCGGGGTCGAGCGCCGGTCCGGTGAGGGGTGCGGCCACGGTGAGCGACACGGGCGTCGGGGCCGTCCGGCCGGCGTCGGAGGTCCCGCCGTCGGGGTCGTAGAGCATGAAGGTGTGCAGGACGGCGAGGGTGCCGGTGCCGTCGGCGATCGTCACGGACAGCCGCCGCGGACCCCAGGGTGCGTCGTCGCCGAGCTGGAGCGAGGCCACGTCGAGCTCGAACGTGACGTCCGCGGACTCGCCGGGGGGCAGGTCGTCGACGGGCAGGCCGAGCTGCCCGGAGGAGCGGCGGGAGGCGTCGGCGTCGGCCCAGGAGGCGACCGCTCCGCGGGTGGCGACCACCTGCCAGCCGACGCCGAGCTCCGCCTGCAGCCCGGTGCGTGCGGTGGTGCCGCTGTTCGTGACCCGGACGGTGACGTCCTGGGTGTCCTCGGGGCCGACGACGGTGGGTGCGATCCGCACGACGTCGGCCGTCACGTCGGGCTCCTCGGCCGCGCGGGCGGGAGCGGCGGGGGCGAGCGACGGCACGCCCGCGAGCACGAGGAGCGCGAACAGCAGGGCGAGGGCACGGGGCAGCGCCCCGGCGAGGCGGGTGACGGTCACGCGTGCGCTCACTCGACGAGGTCCGGCGTCCGGTTCAGCACCTGCAGGGCTGCGGCGGCGAGGCGTTGCTCGTTCGGGTAGGCGAGACGGTCGGGCAGCTCGTCGAGCGGCACCCATCGGGCGTCCTCCGCCTCGTGGTCCGGGTCGCCCTCGACCGTGAGCTCGCCGCCCTCGGCTCGGAGCAGGAAGTGGTGGACCACCTTGTGGACGCGACGATCCTCCCCGGAGAACCAGTAGTCGATGACGCCGAGCGTGGTGCGGACGGTGCCGATGATGCCCGTCTCCTCGTGGATCTCGCGCACGGCGGCCTCGGCCGGGGTCTCGCGCCCCTCCAGGTGACCCTTCGGCAGGCACATCTCCAGACGGCCGGCGCGGTTGCGGCGCAGGATGACGGCGGCCCGGGGACCGCCGAGGTGCGGTTCGACGACCAGGCCGCCCGCGGACGTCTCGTCGACGACGGGCAGGTGACCGGGGGTCGGGACGGGGGTGGTGCTCGCGGGGAGCGTGCCACCCTGCAGACGCGCGGGGTCGACCTTGAGGGGGTGCCCGCCGGGCGGTACGGGCACCGGCACGGACGGGCGCCCGTCGGGGGGCCCTGGTGCCGGTACCACGAAAGACATGGGGCCACCCTACCGAGTTCACCCGCCCCGCCCGACGTCCTCGGACGGCCACGTCCGGCGCACGAGGGCGGACCTCGGGACGCGTGCGCGTCCGGGCCGTCGATCTGGGAGGATGGGACGTCGTGTCGACCCCTGAGAACCCCGCCCCCGCCGTGCTGCTGCGCCGTGCGCTCGGCGTGCTCACCGAGATGGCCCCCGCCGCCCTCGAGCTCGGGGAGATCTTCTCCGCGCAGGGCCACGAGCTCGCGCTCGTCGGGGGACCCGTCCGGGACGCGTTCCTCGGCCGGGCCAGCAACGACCTCGACTTCACGACGTCGGCCGACCCGGACACCACGCAGCGCCTCCTGGCGCGCTGGGGGGACGCGCACTGGGACATCGGCAAGGAGTTCGGCACGATCGGTGCGCGCCGGTACGGCCGGGGCGGGGCCGACGACGTCGTCGTCGAGGTCACGACGTACCGCTCGGACGCGTACGACCCGACGTCGCGCAAGCCCGTGGTCGCGTTCGGGGACACGCTCGACGGCGACCTGTCGCGACGCGACTTCACCGTCAACGCGATGGCGGTGCGCCTGCCGGACCTGACCTTCGTCGACCCGTTCGGCGGCCTCACCGACCTCGCGGCGGGCGTGCTGCGCACCCCGATCGCCCCGGAGCGGTCGTTCGACGACGACCCGTTGCGGATGCTGCGTGCGGCGCGGTTCGCCGCCCAGCTCGGGTTCACCGTGGAGACGGCCACCCGCGAGGCGATCGTGCAGATGTCCGGACGCCTCGACATCGTCTCCGCCGAGCGGGTCCAGGCGGAGCTGTCGAAGCTGCTGTGCTCGCCCTCGCCCCGGGCCGGGCTGGAGGTCCTGGTGGACACCGGCATGGCCGACGAGGTGCTGCCCGAGCTGCCCGCCCTGCGCCTGGAGATCGACGAGCACCACCGCCACAAGGACGTCTACGAGCACTCCCTCATCGTGCTCGACCAGGCGATCGCGCAGGAGACGGGCGCCGACGGCGCGGTCCCGGCCCCCGACCTGGTGCTGCGGCTCGCCTCGCTGCTGCACGACATCGGCAAGCCGGCGACACGGCGGTTCGAGTCCGGCGGCGGGGTCAGCTTCCACCATCACGAGGTGGTCGGGGCGAAGCTCGTCGCGAAGCGGCTGCGGGCCCTGAAGTACGAGAAGCAGGTCGTCAAGGACGTCGCGCGGCTGGTCGAGCTGCACCTGCGGTTCCACGGGTACGGCGACGGGGCCTGGACGGACTCCGCCGTGCGCCGCTACGTGACGGACGCCGGCCCTCTGCTGGAGCGGCTGCACCGCCTGACCCGGGCGGACTGCACCACCCGCAACCGGCGCAAGGCGAAGCGGCTGGCCGACGCCTACACGGACCTGGAGGAGCGGATCGCAGCCCTGCGCGAGCAGGAGGAGATCGACGCGATCCGCCCGGACCTCGACGGCACGCAGATCATGGCGATCCTGGGGATCGGGCCGGGTCGCGACGTCGGCGCCGCCTACCGGCACCTGCTCGCGCTGCGGATGGAGCACGGCCCGCTCGGCGAGGAGCGCGCCACCGCGGAGCTGCGCACCTGGTGGGGGTCTCGCCAGGGCTGACCTCCAGGCCCTAGGGTGTCGCCAGGTTGCCGCGGGCACGCGGCCGTGGCGAGCGGAGGCCCGGGCATGGGGACGGATCGCAGCGGGGCCGACGTCGCTGAGCGGGACCGCAGGGCCCGGGCGGGCGCCGGTGCGTTCTACTTCGTCCAGGGTCTGTGCTTCGCCGGCCTGCTCGCCCAGGTGCCCACGCTGCAGCGGGCCCTGAGCATCACCGACACCGAGCTGACGTTCGTGCTGCTGCTGGTGCCGGTCGTGGCGGGCGTGGGCAGCCTCCTCGCCGGTGCCGTGTCACCCCGCACGGGCAGCGCCGTCGTGCTGCGCCTCGCCGGCCCGCTGGTGGGGGTGGCGATCCTGGGCACGGGACTGGCGCCGTCGACCCTCGTGCTCTACCCGGTGGTCGCCGGCGTCGGCCTGCTGCTCGGACTCGTCGACGCGACGATGAACATGCAGGGCGTGGCGGTGGAGCGCCGGTACGGACGCAGCCTGCTCAACGGGTTCCACGGTGCGTGGAGCGTGGGCGGGATCCTCGGGTCGCTCGCGGCGGTGCTCGCGCACGCCCTGGACTGGGGGCTCGTGGCGGGCCTGGGCCTCGTCGCCGGCGTCGCGGTGGTGGTCGACCTCTGCGCCGGGCCGCTGCTGCTGGGACGGGCCGCGGAGTCGACCCCCGGTGCGGTGGGGGCGGAGGGGGTCGACGGGGCGGGATCGCCGGTCGCCCCCGGAGGGGCCCACGTGCCGTGGCGCCCCCTGCTGCTGGTGGGCACCGCCGTCGCCATCGTCTACCTGGCGGACTCCGCCGTCTCCAGCTGGTCGACCAAGTACATCGCCGACGTCCTGCACAGCGCCGACGCCGTCGCCCCGCTGGGTCTGGCCGCCTACCTGGCCTGCCAGCTCGTGGGTCGCCTCGCCGCCGACGCGCAGGTGAACAGGTTCGGCGCGGTGCGTCCCGTCGTGGTCGGCGGCCTGGTGGGCGCCACCGGTCTCGCCCTGGCGGCCGCCGCACCCGCGCCGTGGGTGGCGATCCTCGGGTTCGGCGCCACCGGGCTCGGACTCAGCGTGGTGGTGCCGCTGTCGTTCTCCGTGGCCGGGGCGCTCGACCGGACCGGCGTCGCCGTGGCTCGCGTGAACCTGTTCAACTACGTGGGGTTCGTGCTGGGTGCCGCCGTGATCGGCGGGGTCGCGGAGCTGGCGGACCTGCGCTGGGCGTTCGCCGTGCCCGCCGTGCTGGCGCTCGGCGTGGTCGCGATCGCCCCGGCCTTCCGGTCCGTCGGCCAGGGCGACCGCGAGGCAGCACCCGACTCGCGAGACAGCACCCCGACCGCGAGGTAGCACCTCGACCTGAGAGCAGTGCGGTCGCGAGGCGGTGCGGTCGCGAGGCGGTGCGGCCGGGCAGGCGCGGGCTCAGTGGGCGGGTGCGCCCTGCGGTGCGTCGGCCTTGCGCAGCCGGAACGCGAGCGCGACCGCCCCGACCATCACCGCGGCACCCACCAGGAACGCGAGCTGCGCCCCACCGGCCGTGGCCACGGCCTCGGACGCGCCGTCGTCGGACAGAGCGACCGAACGGATCGTCAGGAGCGCGACGAACAACGCGGTGCCGGCCGCGCCCGAGAGCTGCTGCACCGTGCTGAGAGCCGCCGAGCCGTGCGAGTACAGGGACGGCTTGAGCCCGCCGAGCGCCGAGGTGAACGCCGGCGTGAAGATGCAGGCCAGCCCCAGGCTGAGCACCAGGTGGCCCGCGAGGACCCACCACAGCGCCGACCCCGGCCCCAGCGTCGAGAACATCAGCATCGCGACGCCGACGGCGGCCGCCCCGGGCAGGACCAGGGGCCGCGGACCCACACGGTCGTACAGGCGCCCCACCACCGGACCGAGCACACCCATCAGCAGCCCACCGGGCAGCATGACCAGGCCCGCCGTCAACGAGTCGAGCCCCATCGCGTCCTGCAGCACCAGCGGCAGGCCGATGATCATGCCGAACATGGCGATCATGGCGACCGCGAGGACCGCCAGGCCCGGGGTGAAGCCCGGCGCGAGGAACACCCGCAGGTCCAGCAGGGCCGAGTCGGTGCGCTGCAGCACGAGCTGACGCCACACGAACAGGCCGAGCGCCACCGCACCCACGACGAGCGGGACCGCCGGGTTCACGGGCATCTCGTGCTGGGCGGACTCACCGAGCGACGACAACCCGTAGACCAGGCCGCCGAACGCGGCGACGGACAGCAGCAGGGAGAGGGGGTCCAGCCTGGTGCGGGCGCGCGTCGAGACGTCACGGACCAGGAGCGCGCCGATCAGCAGGGCGACCAGGGAGATGGGCAGCACCACCCAGAAGACCGCCCGCCAGCCCAGCGACGTCACCACCGCACCCGAGAGGGCCGGGCCGAGCGCCGGCGCGACGGCGATCACCAGGGACACGTTGCCCATGACGCGCCCGCGGTGGTGCGGCGGGACGAGCGTCATCACCGTCGTCATCAGCAGCGGCATCATGATCGCCGTGCCGGTGGCCTGCACGACGCGGGCCGTCACCAGCAGCCCGAACGCCGGCGCCAGCGGGGCGAGCAGCGTGCCCGCGCTGAACAGCGACATCGCCAGGATGAACGCGCCGCGCGTGCCGAGACGCTGCAGCAGCCAGCCCGTCGTCGGGATGACGATCGCCATCGTCAGCAGGAACGCCGTGGTCAGCCACTGGCCGACCGCCGCCGTGATCTCCAGGTCGTCCATGATCGACGGCAGCGCGATGCCCATGGTGGTCTCGTTGAGGATCACCACGAAGCCCGAGACCAGCAGCAGCGCGATGACGCTGAAGTGCTCCCGGGAGAGCTTGCCGTCGTCAGCGGCAGGCGGGGCCACGGGCCCCGGGGGCGCGCCGTCCGGTGCGTCCGTCGTCGTGCGTGCAGTCATGACCCCTCCGGTACTCATGTGGACGTCTGAGCCGCGGGCGACGCTGCGCACGGAAGACCTGTGAACTGAAGTGCTCTGTCAGGGTGCGGTATTCCCGCTGTCCTGGTCGACCGAATACCCGGCCGGGAATCATCGGTCAGGCGGCGCTCTCGGCCGGCGGCGCGTGCGGGCCGACGACGGGGGCCGGGGTGCGGGCCCCACGGAACCACAGCAGCGCCGCGACCGCGACGTACGCACCCGCCAGGAGGACGAACAGCCCGCGCGACCAGCCGTCGTCGGGCACCGCGAACGCCGCCAGGACGGCCGCGCCGACGAACGCCGCGTTGTAGAGCACGTCGTAGAACGCGAACGCGCGACCCCGGTAGGTGTCCACGGTGTCGCGCTGGACGATGGTGTCGACGGCGATCTTCGCGCTCTGGGCCGCCAGTCCGAGCAGGCCCGCACCGACGAGGACGACGGCGCGTGCCGGCGTCGTCGCCAGCAGCAGCTGGGACGCGGCCGCCAGCAGCAGCATGATCACGATCCAGGCCTGCGGACCCGTGCGTCGTGAGAAGAGGGGAGTGATGACGACGGCGCCGGCGCCGCCCACCCCCGTCATCGCGATGACCAGGGCGAAGTTCGCCAGACCCGCGCTCGTGTCGCCCGCCGGTGCGAGCAGGTTGCGCGAGATGAGGATCGCCGCGATGAACACCACCCCGTACAGGAAGCGGTGCGCCGCCATGACGAGGAGACCCTGGCCGGGCGTGCGCCGCGCCACCAGGTAGCGGGCGCCGTCGACCAGGCCGTGCGCGACGGCGGACAGCTCCGCCCGCAGCGGGCCCCGGGCGGGGTGCTCCGGGCCGAGCTGGTCCCGCCCGAGACGCAGGGACAGCAGCGCGGCGACGCCGAAAACGACGGACGCGCACACCAGCGCGGCGGCGTCGTGCAACCGACCCGGCGCGACGCCGAGGCCCAGCACGAACCCGATACCGCCGCCGAGGAACACCGCCCCCGCACCGAGCGTCGGGGTCAAGGAGTTGGCCGTCAGGAGCAGCGGGCCGTCGACGACGCGAGGAAGGCCCGCGCTGAGAGCCGCGAGCAGGAACCGGTTGACGCTCAGAGCCACCAGCCCGAGGAGCACCACCCAGACGTCACCGGCACCGCCCAGGCCGATCGAGAGCATCACGGCCGCCATCGCCGCCGTGACCAGGAGCCGCACGGCGTTGCCCACCGCGAGGACCTGGCGGCGGCTCCACCGGTCGAGGAACACGCCCGCGAACGGGCCGACCAGGGTGAACGGCGCCAGCATGACCGCGAACGCCCCCGCCACCCCCGCAGCCGTGCCGGCCCGCTCCGGGGAGAAGAACAGGAGGGAGGCGAGACCCACCTGGAACATGCCGTCGCCCGCCTGGGAGACCAGACGGACCGCGAACAGCCGACGGAACCCGGGCAGGCGGAGCAGGTCACGCAGGTCGTGCGCGGTCTCTCGCAGGGCGCCCACGACCCAACCTTCCCCTCTTCGGTCTCCCGACGGTCGAGTGCTGGCGGGAGAAGGCCCGCGAGGTAGCACGGATGCCGTGCTACCTCGCGAGACCGCTGCGGACCATCGCTGGATCTGGATGGTCGCGATAGTCCTGCGCTCGCAGGCTCGCTGCGGACCATCGCTGGATCTGGATGGTCGCGATCGTCCTGCGCTCGCAGGCTCGCTGCGGACCATCGCTGGATCTGGACGGTCGCGATCGTCCTGCGCTCGCAGGCTCGCTGTGGACTATCGCTCGTTGTCACCGCGGATGAAGGACTCCAGCTGGACGCGTCCCTCGGTGTCCTCCATCTGGACCGGCGGGGACTTCATGAAGTACGTCGACGCCGACAGGATCGGGCCGCCGATGCCGCGGTCCTTCGCGATCTTCGCCGCACGGATCGCGTCGATGATGATGCCCGCCGAGTTGGGGGAGTCCCACACCTCGAGCTTGTACTCCAGGTTCAGGGGCACCTCGCCGAACGCGCGGCCCTCGAGACGCACGTACGCCCACTTGCGGTCGTCGAGCCACGCCACGTAGTCCGACGGGCCGATGTGGACGTTGCGGTCCTCCTTCTTGCCGCCGAGCTGGCCGGTCAGGTTGGAGGTGACGGCCTGCGTCTTGGAGACCTTCTTGGACTCGAGCCGGTCGCGCTGCAGCATGTTCTTGAAGTCCATGTTGCCGCCGACGTTCAGCTGGTACGTGCGGTCCAGCGCGACACCGCGGTCCTCGAAGAGCTTCGCGAGCACGCGGTGCGTGATCGTCGCGCCGACCTGCGACTTGATGTCGTCGCCGACGATCGGCACCCCGGCGTCCTCGAACTTCTTCGCCCAGACCGGGTCGGAGGCGATGAAGACGGGCAGGGCGTTGACGAAGGCGACACCGGCGTCGATCGCGCACTGCGCGTAGAACTTGTCGGCCTCCTCCGAACCCACGGGGAGGTAGCAGACCAGGACGTCGACCTGGGCGTCCTTCAGCACCTGGACGACGTCGACCGGGTCGCCCTCGGCCTCGTCGATCGTGGCCTGGTAGTAGTCGCCGAGCCCGTCGAGCGTCGGACCGCGCTGGACGGTCACGCCCGTCGGCGGGACGTCGGCGATCTTGATCGTGTTGTTCTCCGAGGCGTTGATCGCGTCGGAGAGGTCGAAGCCGACCTTCTTCGCGTCGACGTCGAACGCCGCCACGAACTCGAGGTCGCTCACGTGGTAGTCGCCGAACTGCACGTGCATGAGGCCCGGGACGGTGCTGGCCGGATCGGCGTCGCGGTAGTACTGCACACCCTGAACCAGGGACGATGCGCAGTTTCCGACACCGACGATGGCAACGCGGACGGAGGTCATCCTCGCTCCTTGTTTCTCTGGGCCGGGGCGTCGTGCGCCCCGGCGTTTCGGTCGCGGTCGCGGCCGCTCGCGCGGTCGCGCTCGGTGGTGATGAGCCCGTCGAGCCAGCGCACCTCGCGCTCGACCTGCTCCAGCCCGTGCCGCTGCAGCTCGAGCGTGTACTCGTCGAGCCGCACGCGGGTCCGGGCTGCGGACTCCCGGACAGCCTCCAGGCGCTCGGTCAGCCGGGTGCGCCGGCCCTCGAGGATGCGGAGGCGGGTCTCGGCGTCCGTCTGCGCGAAGAGCGCGAACCGGACGTCGAAGCTCTCGTCCTCCCAGGCCGCGGGCCCGGCAGAAGCGAGAGTGGTCTGAAGGTGTTCCTTGCCGTCCGCGGTGAGACGGTAGACGATACGCCCCCGTCGCCCGGCCAACGGCTTGGCGCCCGACGGCGTCCGTCCGGCCACGCTCGAGGCGCCGGCGCGGGCGACGGGAAGGTCGGGTTCGACCGTCTCGATCAGGCCGCGCGTGACCAGGGACTTCAGGGCAGGGTAGAGGCTTCCGTACGAGAACGCGCGGAACGAGCCCAGCAGCAGGTTGAGTCGTTTGCGCAGCTCGTAGCCGTGCAGCGGGGACGAGCTGAGCAGGCCGAGGACGGCGGTCTCGAGCACGTTCGAACGACTGCGCACCGGGCCCCCCTCCTGGTCCTGCCCCCGCGCCGACCTCACGGTCCGCGCAGTGGTCTGGCGTCCCGGAACTCGACGAAAACTCGACGGATCCGACTCGTTGTATCGAGTCGATACATCGTGAGGATAGGACGAGTCTACGGCGACGAGCAACGGGACAGGTGTGTCCGCAGACACCCCGGGAAGCTCTGCCGAGATGTGAAGACCACGTGGACCAAGCGGCAGAGGACTGCGGACGACCGGTTCGAAACCGCGTCAGGACGTGGCCGACCTGGACAGGTCGCCAGGTCGATCCCCTAGTGTCTGGGGTGGTTCGCCGTGTCCGCTCACGGACGGAACGGTCGAAGGTACTGAGTCGAAAGGCAGGGCGTGGCGAGCATGCGCAGACGTCGCTTCTGGAACTATCCGCGCCGGGGCAAGGGCCTCGTGCAGCGGTGGCTGCCGTCGTGGCGCGTCGTCGTCGGTTCGATGCTGGCCTGCCTCGCGCTCGGTGCCGGCGTGTTCTTCGCCGCCTGGACCTCGACCGAGATCCCCGACAACCTGGACGAGGTCCGCAACCAGGCGAGCACCGTGTACTACGCCAACGGCAAGGAGGTCGGCAGCTTCACGAAGGCGCAGCGCGAGATCGTCGACTACGCCACCCTGCCCAGCTACGTGGGTGACGCCGTCGTCGCCTCGGAGAACGCGTCCTTCTGGGACGACCCGGGCGTCGACTTCCTCGCCCTCGGGCGCGCGGCCTACAACAACTTCACCAACCCGGGTGCCCGGCAGGGTGGCTCGACGCTCACGCAGCAGTATGTCGAGCGGTACTACCTGGGCCAGACGACGGACCTCGTGGGCAAGGCCAAGGAAGCGATCATCGCGCTGAAGATCGGCCAGAGCCAGCCCAAGGAGCTGGTGCTGGAGCGGTACCTCAACACCATCTACTGGGGTCGGGGAGCCAGCGGCATCCAGGCCGCGGCGCAGGCCTACTTCGGCAAGGACGCCGCGGAGCTCACCTACTCCGAGGCGGCGCTGCTGTCCGGGATCATCCCCTCACCGGTCAACTGGGACCCCTCGGTCAACCTCGACCAGGCGACCCTGCGCTGGGAGCGCAGCCTGGACCGCATGGCCGAGCAGGGTTACATCACGGCCGACGAGGCGGAGACCGCCAAGGCCGACGGGCTGCCCGAGTTCGTGGAGAAGGAAGAGGGCAGCAACAGCCTCGGTGGCCAGAACGGCTACATCATGGCTGCCGTGCGCTCAGAGCTCGAGAAGAACGGCGTCAGCCCCGAGGACATCGAGTCCGGCGGCCTGCAGATCCACACCACGATCAAGCCGAAGCTGCAGCGCGAGGCGGCGAAGATCGTCAAGAACATGCCCGATGACGCCAACGAGAAGATCCGTCCGTCGATCGTGTCCATCGACCCTGAGAACGGTGCGATCGTCACGCTCTACGGCGGTCAGGACTACGTCGAGCAGAACAAGAACACGGCCTGGCAGGACGTCGTGCAGGGCGGCTCGACATTCAAGCCCTTCACGCTCATCGGCGCGCTGGAGGAGGGTCACCAGCTCAACGAGATGTTCGACGGGAACTCGCCCGGCCACCTCGATCCCGAGGACCCGTCCAAGGAGTGGCCGCAGAACTTCGGCGACCACTCCTACGGCACGGTCGACCTCGTCCAGGCGACGCAGGACTCGATCAACACCGCCTACGTGGAGCTCAACATCGAGGTCGGCCCCGAGAAGACGGCCGACGTCGCACACCGTCTCGGGATCCGGGAGGACGAGGACAACCCGATCGAGCCCTTCCCGTCGAACGTCCTCGGTGCGGCCGCCGTGTACCCCGTCGACCTCGCCTCGGCGTACGCGACCATCGCCAGCGGCGGCTACTACGTGAAGCCGCACGTCGTGGACCGCGTCGAGTACAGCAGCGGAGAGGTCTTCTACGAGCCGGACGTCACCGTCGACAAGCGGTTCGAGGCTGACGACATCAGCGCCACGACCTACGCGATGACCCAGGTCGTCGAGAAGGGGTCGGGCAGCGAGGCGCTCGAGCTCACCGGGCCCGACGGCACCCGCCGCCCGGTCGCCGGCAAGACCGGGACCACCCAGAACAACGTGGGTGCGTGGTTCGCCGGGTTCACGCCGCAGCTCGCCACCGTGGTCAACATCCGGCAGTACGCCGACGTCGACGTCGAGCAGGGCGTCCTCAAGGACGACGAACCGATCGAGCCTTTCGGCGAGTGGAAGGCCCAGGGCCGCACCATCACCGGCAGCACCTGGCCCGCCCAGGCGTGGACCGAGTTCATGCAGGTCGCGCTCGACGGCGAGGAGATCGCCGAGTTCCCCGAGTACACCCCGCCGCGCCCGACCTTCTCCCCGTCGCCCTCCCCGAGCGAGTCGTCCCCCGAGTGGGTCGAGATCCCCGGCAACATCGTCGGCATGGACGTCGCCCAGGCCACCGCCCAGCTCGAGCAGCTCGGCCTGAAGGTCCACGCCCAGGCGCAGAACGACGACTCGTCCAAGGGCACGGTCGTCAAGATCAGCAACAACGGCAGGGTGCCTGCCGACTCGTCCATCACGCTCTGGGTCTCGACCGGGGTGTCGGACGAGCCGCAAAGTGTCGTCGTGCCGGGAGTCGCCGGCCAGCAGCAGGGCAGCGCCGAGGCGCAGCTGCGCCGTGTCGGCCTGCAGGTCAGCGTGAGCGAGGACTACGACAACCGGACGCCGGCCGGGCAGGTGATCCGCACCGACCCCGGGGCCGGCGTCGAGGTCGACCGCGACACGACGGTCACCATCGTCGTCTCGCTCGGGCCCGAGCCGCAGGAGACCGAGGAGCCCGACCCGGAGCCGTCCCAGACGGAGACGTCCGGGCCCGGTGGCAGTGAAGGAGGCGGCGGTGACGGCGGAGGCGGCAACTCCGGCTGACCCCTGACCCCTGACCCATGACCGTCGCGCCGGTGGGTGACCGATACCACGCGACGACCGACTTCGTCCGGGGCGCCCGAGCGGGTATCCTGGTCGACTGGCTGTGCCGCCGTCGGCCCAGGTGCTCACCGAGCGCCGGGACGGCGAACCCGCGGTGCAGCCGACGCACGCAATAACCCTCCTGCCACGGATCGACCGTGGCCGCTGAGACCAGAGGAGGTGGGTTGAACACATGCGTCAGTACGAACTGATGGTGATCCTGGACCCGGAGGTCGAGGAGCGCACCGTAGCCCCGTCGCTCGAGAAGCTGCTGACGGTCATCAAGACCGACGGTGGTTCCGTGGACAACGTGGACATCTGGGGTCGTCGCCGGATGTCGTTCGACATCAACAAGCGTTCCGAGGGCATCTACGCCGTCGTCGACTTCACCTCGACGTCGGACACCGCGAAGGAGCTGGACCGCCAGCTCGGCCTGAACGAGGCCGTGCTGCGCACCAAGATCCTCCGCGCAGACGCTCGCTGAGAACCTGCTGAACCGGAACACTCCGCGTCCCGCCGCGACACCTGTCGGTGCCGCGTGATGGGATGCCACCTGGACATCGAGTAGAGCCGATTCTCGCGGACGAACGAAGGAGCTTGGCATGGCTGGAGAAACCGTCATCACGGTTGTCGGAAACCTGACTGCGGACCCGGAGCTGCGCTTCACCCCGTCGGGTGCAGCCGTCGCCAACTTCACGATCGCGTCCACCCCGCGCACGTTCGACCGACAGTCGAACGAGTGGAAGGACGGAGAGGCGCTGTTCCTGCGCTGCTCCATCTGGCGCGAGGCTGCGGAGAACGTCGCCGAGTCGCTGACGAAGGGCATGCGCGTCATCGCGCAGGGCCGTCTGACGCAGCGCTCGTACGAGACCCGCGAAGGCGAGAAGCGCACGGTCGTCGAGCTGCAGGTCGACGAGATCGGCCCCTCGCTGAGGTTCGCCTCGGCCAAGGTCACCCGCGCCCAGCGCAGCGGTGGCGGCGGTGGCGGTGGCTTCGGCGGCGGCAACGCCGGCGGGCCCGGCAACGGCGGTGGCCAGGGCGGCGGTTTCGGTTCTTCCGGCGGCGGTCAGCAGAACGACCCCTGGGCCACGGCTGGCCCGGCGTCGTCCGGCGGCGGGTTCTCGGACGAACCCCCGTTCTGATCGTCCCCCAACCCCACGTTCATCCATCCCTGCCCCGGCAGGGAGCACCTGAAAAGGAGCACCCACCATGGCAAAGCCTGTGGTGCGCAAGCCCAAGAAGAAGGCCAACCCCCTCAAGGCGGCCAAGATCGAGTCGGTGGACTACAAGGACACCGCTCTGCTGCGCAAGTTCATCTCCGACCGAGGCAAGATCCGCGCTCGTCGCGTGACCGGCGTCTCCGTGCAGGAGCAGCGCCAGATCGCCCGTGCCGTCAAGAACGCCCGCGAGATGGCCCTGCTGCCGTACTCGTCGTCGGCCCGCTGACCGGAAGGATCCAGATCATGGCAAAGCTGATCCTGACCCACGAGGTGACCGGCCTCGGTGAGCCCGGCGACGTCGTCGAGGTGAAGGACGGGTACGCCCGTAACTACCTCATCCCGCGTTCGCTGGCCACGCCGTGGACCAAGGGCGCCGAGTCGCAGGTCTCCGCGATCCGCAAGGCTCGCAAGGCCCGCGAGATCGCCTCCCGCGACGACGCCCAGGCTGCGGCCGAGTCGATCCAGTCGCGGACGTACACCGTCAACGCGCACGCGGGCGACTCCGGTCGTCTGTTCGGCGCCGTCACCTCGGCCGAGATCGCTGACGCGGTCGTTGCCGCCGGTGGCCCGTCGGTGGACAAGCGCAAGATCGAGATCCGCCAGCCGATCAAGTCGACCGGTGAGTACACCGTGTCGGTCCGTCTGCACCCTGAGGTGTCGGCGAAGATCGCGCTCGAGGTCGTCGCCGGCTGACGCCGGTTCGATCACGCAGGCCCCGGCCCCCGTTCGTGGGGGCCGGGGCTTTCGCGTTGCCCGGGTGCTTCGTTCGGCAGTTCGTGCTTCGTTCGGCAGTTCAAACTGCCGAACGACGCACGAACTGCCGAACGAACCTGCAGGCTGTGGATGGCGGCAGCGGGACCGGCCGCCCGCGAGGCAGGCTGCTGTCATGTCGGAGCCCGAGTTGCTCATCGCCCGGGAACAGGTGCGCGCCGGGCTGCGCGGCGCCGTGCGCCGCGGCGAGGTCGAACGCATCCGCCGCGGCGCCTACCGTCGGTCGCCCGACGACGGCCCGGACCGTGCCACCGGTAGGGACCGGTGGACGGCCCTGCGTGGCCTGCACGTGGATCGCGCTCGCGCCGTGGCGGCCCAGCTGAGCAGCAGCCACTGGTTCAGCCACGAGACGGCGGCCGTGCTCCACGGGCTCCCGGTGTGGCGGCTCCCGCACCAGGTGCACCTGGTCCAGCACTACCGGGCCTCTGCCCGTGCGGCGCCCGACCTGCGGCGCCACGCCCTGCCGGTCGAGCCCGGGCACGGCTGTGAGCGCAGTGGGCTCGCGGTGACCAGCCTGGCGCGCACCGTCGCCGACTGCGTCACCACCCTGCCCTCCCTGGACGGTCTCGTGGTGGCCGACGCCGGGCTGCGCGCGGGTGCGGATCCCGCGGAGGTGGCGAGGATCGTCGACGACCGCTACCGCGGACGCGCGCGTGGCCTGCTGGTCCTGGAGCTCGCCGACGCGGGGGCCGAGAGTGCCTGGGAGACCTGGGTCCGCTACGTCGCGCACTGGGCGGGTCTGCCGCGACCGCGGACCCAGGTCCCGGTGACGACCCGGCGCGGGCGGTACCGGATCGACGTCGGGTGGGAGGAGCACGGTGTGCTCGTGGAGTTCGACGGACTGGTCAAGTACCGCGACGGTGCGCTCGGGGACGCGCACGACGCCGACGAGGCCCGTATCGCGGAGAAGCTGCGGCAGGACGCGGTCGCCGAGGCGGTCGGCGTCGGCCTGCTCCGGGTCACCGCCCGCGACGCGAGGGATCCGCAGGCCGTCGCGGACCGGATGCTGGCGAGGTTCCCGGCGGAGATCCGCCGGCGGGCGTGTCGGAACCCGCTGCTGCCTCGGCCGCGTTGAGGCGGCCGGCCGCTGCGTGCCTCACTCGTTCGGCAGTTCGCGCTTCGTTCGGCAGCTTGAACTGCCGAACGAAGCGCGAACTGCCGAACGAAGGCCAGCGCTGACGGGTGCCGGGCTGACGGGTGCCGGGCTGACGGGTGCCGGGCCGACGGGTCAGGCCCCCGTCACCATCCAGCGCTCGCCGCGGGCCCGCAGCCCCGTCGTGACGGCACGGGCCAGCATGAAGACCCCCGCGAAGGCGGCCCACAGCCACGCCAGGCCCGCTGCGCCGTCGGGCGCCCACGCCCGCACCGCCAGCGCGACGGGGGCGTACACGACCAGGGTCAGCATCCCGGCCCACGCCAGGAACCGGCCGTCCCCGGCGCCGATGAGGACGCCGTCCAGCACGAACACCCAGCCCGCCATCGGCATGAACAGGGCGGTGACGCCCAGGGCGAGCGCGACGGCGACGCGCACGTCCGGGTCGGGGGAGAACAGCGGGGCGATCCACCAGCCGGCGGCCGCGAGGACGACGCCCATGACCGCGCCGGCACCGACGCCCCACTGGAGACAGCGGCGCAGCACGCCGCGCACGCGCTCCAGGTCGCCGGAGCCCAGGCCGTGGCCCACGAGCGCCTGGGCAGCGATCGCCAGCGCGTCGAGTGCGAACGCGGACAGTCCCCACAGGCTGTTGACGACCTGATGACCGGCGAGGGACACCGCCCCGAGGCCGGTCGCGACCCAGACGGTGAGCAGGATCGCCAGGCGCAGGGACGCGGTGCGCACGAAGAGGGGTGCTCCGGCGACGGCGTTGGCCCAGATGCCCGCCTGGTGCGGGCGCAGCGAGGCGCCGCGGCGGCGGGCACCGGTGACCACGACGGCGCCGAGCACCACCGCCATCGCGAGCTGCGCCGTCGTCGTCGCGAGGGCCGAGCCCGCGATGCCCATGCCGACGCCGTACACGAGCGTGACGGAGCCGACGGCGTTGGCGATGGCGCCCCCGGCGGCGACCCACAGGGGCGTGCGGGTGTCCTGCAGGCCGCGCAGCACACCGGTCGCGGCCAGGACCAGCAGCATGCCGGGCAGTCCTGGCGCGGACCACCGCAGGTAGGTGACGGCGTGGGCGGCGACGGCGCCTTCCGCGCCGAGGGCGCTCACGGCCTGCGGTGCGGCGAGGTACAGCGCGGCCGCGAGGACGACGCCGAGACCGAGGGCGAGCCACATGCCGTCGATGCCGGACTGGAGGGCCTCGCGCTCGGCCCCGGCACCGAGGCGGCGGGCGACGGCGGCCGTGGTCGCGTAGGCGAGGAAGACGCACAGCCCGACCAGGGTGACCAGCAGCGTCGAGGCGAGCGACAGCCCGGCGAGCTGGGCGGTGCCGAGGTGCCCGACGACGGCGCTGTCGACGAGCACGAACAGCGGCTCGGCGACCAGTGCGCCGAGTGCCGGCACCGCCAGCGCCAGGATCTCGCGGTCGAGCCGACGCACGTCACCCACCTTTCTTCGGTCCACACCCTGCGCACAACGTCTGCGCAGGTGGGACGGCACGTCTGCGTTGTACACAGGAGATATCCCCAGTTGTGCACAGAGTTGTCCACCGCCCGTGCACAGGGTGTCGGCAGTCTTCCACACGTGCATCCACAACCCTGTCCACAGGCTCGATTGCGCACCGGGGCACGCGCGCCTAGCGTCGTCCCGAGTGTCGGTGGGGCACGGTAGAACGAGTGCTTGACGGCAGATGAACTGCCTGGCCGGCGCACGGGTCCGGCGGGAGCCGGTAGAGGGGGAACACATGTCGATCGACGAGCTCCAGGCGGGCTATTCGCCGTCGTCGGGAGCGGGCTTCGACCGGACCCCGCCGCAGGACGTCGCCGCCGAGATGAGCGTGCTCGGCGGCATGCTGCTGTCCAAGGACGCCATCGCGGACGTCATCGAGGAGATCCGCGGCAACGACTTCTACCGACCCGCGCACGAGCTCGTGTACGAGGCGATCATCGACCTCTACGGCCGCGGGGAGCCGGCGGACGCGATCACCGTCGTCGCCGAGCTGACCCGACGCGGAGAGATCGGGCGCATCGGTGGCGCGTCCTACATCCACGACCTCATGGCCGGGGTGCCCACCGCGGCCAACGCCGGCTACTACGCACGCATCGTGCGCGAACGCTCCGTGCTGCGGCGGCTCGTCGAGGCCGGCACCAAGATCGTCCAGCTCGGGTACGCCACCGACGGCGGCGACGTCGACACCGTCGTCAACAACGCCCAGGCCGAGATCTACGCCGTCACCGAGCGCCGCACCACCGAGGACTACCTCCCGCTGGCCGAGATCATCGGGCCGACCTTCGACGAGATCGAGGCCGCGCAGGGACGCGGCGAGGGCATGACCGGCGTGCCCACCGGCTACTCCGACTTCGACCGACTGACGAACGGCCTGCACGCCGGGCAGATGATCGTCGTCGCCGCCCGGCCGGCCATCGGCAAGGCTCTCGCCCTGGACACGCCGCTGCCCACGCCGTCCGGATGGACGACCATGGGTGACGTGGCCGTCGGGGACTGGCTCGTGTCGGCCGACGGGGCGCCGACGAGGGTGGTCGCGGCGACCGAGGTCATGTCCGGTCGGCCCTGCTACGAGGTCGAGTTCGACGACGGCACGGTGATCGTCGCGGACGCGCAGCACCAGTGGGTCACGTCGAACCGTTCGCAGCGCCGACGCGTGCGCGCCGGGGATGCGCCGGAGACGGCCGTCCGGACGACCGAGGAGCTCGCCGCGTCGTTGCGGTGCGCGACGGCGGACCAGCGGGCGAACCATTCGGTCGCCACGGCAGCGCCACTGGACCTTCCCGAGACCAAGGTCCCGATCCATCCGTACGTCCTCGGGACCTGGCTCGGTGGCGGCAGCTCGCGGCGTGCAGAGTCCACCTCGGCCGACCCCGAGATCGCGATGCGGATCGAGGGTTTGGGCGAGGACGTCGAGCCGTCGGCCGATCGGCTCAGGACGGTCGGGGTGCTGGAGAACGAGCACATCCCGGCCGCCTACCTCCGGGCGAGCGAAGCCCAGCGCCGGGAGCTCTTGGCAGGCCTCCTGGACGCTGACGGCTCCGTCGCTCCGCAGGGAAGCGTGCAGGTGACGTTGACGAGCGAGCGTCTCGCGCGTGAGACCCGCGAACTGATCCACACGCTGGGCCATCGCACCGGCTGGTCGACACGACGCGTCGACGGACGTCACGAGTCGTCGTCGACGGCCTACACGATCACCTTCACGACGAGCGACGACGTGTTCCAGCTCGAACGCAAGCGACTTGTCCACAAGGAGCGCCGCCCGGGCACGGCCAGGCCGACCTCGCGGCTCGTGGTCGACGTGCGACCCGTCGCCTCCGTCCCGGTGCGGTGCGTGGAGGTCGACCACCCGTCGCACCTGTACCTGGCGAGCCGGGCCATGGTGCCGACCCACAACTCTGTGCTGGGTATCAACGTCGCCACCCATGCTGCCGTGCACCACCAGATGGCGTCCGTCATCTTCTCGCTGGAGATGAGCCGCAACGAGATCACCATGCGTCTCCTGGCGGCAGAGGCGAAGGTGCCGCTGACCCGGATGCGGTCGGGAAAGATGGACGACGCCGACTGGCAGAAGCTCGCCGGAACCATGGGCAAGGTCTCCGAGGCGCCGCTGTTCATCGACGACTCGCCGAACATGTCCCTCATGGAGATCCGCGCCAAGTGTCGCCGGCTCAAGCAGCGCCATGATCTCAAGCTCGTCGTCATCGACTACCTCCAGCTGATGTCGTCCGGCAAGCGTGTCGAGTCGCGCCAGCAAGAGGTCTCGGAGTTCTCCCGTGCACTCAAGCTGCTCGCCAAGGAGCTGGAGGTGCCGGTGATCGCCATTTCGCAGCTGAACCGTGGTCCGGAACAGCGCGGCGACAAGAAGCCGCAGATGAGCGACCTTCGTGAATCGGGGTCGATCGAGCAGGATGCGGACGTCGTCATTCTTCTGCACCGCGAAGACGCGTATGAAAAAGAGTCGCCCCGCGCGGGCGAGGCGGACCTGATCGTGGCGAAGCACCGTAATGGCCCGACCGACACGATCACCGTCGCATTCCAGGGCCACTACCAGCGGTTCGCCGACATGCAGATGTAAGCAGGGTGTTGTTGTCGTGTCGACGTGACTTTGCTGATTCTTGCAGGTAGGTTGCTTAAGCCCAGCGACATAGCGCGACCGGCGGCACGCGGGCGCCCATCGGACGGCCGACACGTCCAGTGACAACGTGCGATCGTTCCCGGCATCCCGGGGGGCGTGGCGGGGTCTTACCTCGCGGCCCGGGGCATGGGAGGCTCGAACCCCAGGTCAGACGGCACATGACGCCGTCTGCGCGGCGTCGACGATTTGGTAGGGCATGACAAGCATCGAAGCTCCTCGGCAGACGGCCCCTGCTTCCACTCGACCCCTCGCGGTCGTCCCGCATTCTCGTCAACCGCTCACGACCGAACTCACGGTGGTCTTTCCGGCGGAGCAGTTCACGTGCTCGTCCCGATGTCGGTGACGGATCCTCGCTACTTCCAGGAGGCGGTCGGCCGGCTGCGGGCCATCGGGCACGACGTCCCCTCGAACGGCTCGCGACGCCGCAGTTCGCGCAGCACGTCGACACCGACCACCTGACGGTGGCGCAGGTCGCCGAGCGGATCGCCGAGCTCTGCGAGGTCGAGCTCGCCACCGACGACGCCGGGCCCCTGCGTCGCGCGACGAGGCGCCTGGCCACGACGTGGAACCACGTGCGTCCTCGCTGATGCGGCCCGCCCGCCCGTCGTCCGGCCCGCCCGGCCCGGCCCTCAGAGGTCGTCGAGGAGTCCGGTGGACTCGCGCCAGACGACGTGCGCGACGCTGCCGGGTCGCTCGGGTGGTTCCTCGTCGCGGATGCGTGCGACGAGCTGGTCCAGCGCGCGGCGACCGAGCCGGGCGTAGTCGATCTGGACGGTGGTGAGGCTGGGGGACAGCCAGGCGCCGAGCGGGTTGTTGTCCCACCCGGTGACGACGACGTCGTCGGGCACCCGCCATCCGCGCTCGCGTGCGCCGCGGATCGCGGCTGACGCGAGCAGGTCGTTGGCGGCCACGACGGCCGTGACGCCGGCGTCGGCGGGCAGGTCGAGGACGGCCTGGCGGCTGGTGGCCGGCAGCCAGTCGCCCCCGGCGACCCCGGCGGAGCGGAGCCCGAGCCGCGCGATGGTCTTGCGGTAGGTCTGCTCGCGGGCGCGTGCGGTGGGGTAGGCCCGGTCTCCGGCGAGGTGGAGGAAGGTGCGGTGCCCGGCGTCGGCGAGGCGCTCGATGATCTCGGCGAGGGGGCTCGCGTCGGCGAGGTCTCCGATGGCCCGGAGCTCGTCGTCGTACTCGGCGGCGACCACGACGGGGGCGGAGGTGGTTCCGGGTTCGGGGGCGTGGGCGAGCACCGGCGTCAGGGCGAGCACGCCTTCGAAGAGGCCGGACTCGGCGAGCTCGACGACGCGTGCGGCGAGGGCGGTGGCGGGGCCGTCGAGGGTGACGCCCTCGACCTGGTAGCCGAAGGCCTGTGCGCGTTCGGTGGCTCCATTGAGCAGGTGGAGGGCGCCGAGGGCTTCGCCGGCGGGGAGCAGGACGGCGAGGCGTCCGGTGCGGCGCGTGCGCAGGGCACGGGCGGCGACGTGGGGGCGGTAGCCGAGCTCGTCGATCGCGGCGCCGATGCGCGCGGCGGTGGCGGTGCTGACGCCGGGGCTGCCGGCGCGCAGGTAGCGCGACACGGTCATGTGCGAGACGCCGGCGGCCTGGGCGATGTCGTAGATGGTGGTGCGTCGGGGGGTGGGGGCGGCCGCGGGCATGCTCCGATGATGGCAGCACGGGCGTGGTCTTGACGGTGATGTTATCGATAACTAACCTCGCGGCGGCGGGGTTCCCACCGACCGTCCCGACCTCGGACCGCCACCGACGACGCCAGGGAGGCCCTCGCGATGCCCTACCTCACCGACGACCCGGCGGGCGGCGTCCTGCTCGCCGCACCCGGCACGACGACGTACGTCGCCGTCGCGGCGACGGAGACCCCCGCGCTGCACCGCGCCGTGCGCGACCTCGCGCAGGACCTCGCCTCGGTGTGCGGTGCGGTCACGCAGATCGGGGCCGACGCCGGCCCGGCCCGGATCGTCGTCGGAACGGCCGAGGGCAGCGACCTGGTGCGTGACGCCGTCGGGCGCGGCGTGCTCGACCTGTTGGGCCTGCACGACGACGACGGTCACCTCCACTGGGAGGGATACGTGCTGCAGGAGGCGGAGGGCCGCCTGTGGATCGTCGGTGCCGACGTGCGCGGGGCGATCTTCGGCGTCTACGACCTGTGCGAGCAGGCGGGCGTCTCACCCTGGTCGTGGTGGGCCGACGTCCCGGTCCGCCGGCGCCCGCACGTGACCGTGCGACCGGGCACGAGCGTGGCCGACCACCCGTCGGTGCGGTTCCGCGGCATCTTCCTCAACGACGAGGAGGAGCTCGACGCGTGGGCACGCCGGCACACCCCCGACGACACCATCGGGCCGCACACCTACGAGCGGGTCTGCGAGCTGCTGCTGCGCCTCAAGGGCAACTACCTGTGGCCGGCGATGCACGTCAACGCGTTCAACGCCGACCCCGCCAACGGCCGGCTCGCCCACGACATGGGCGTGGTGATCGGCACCAGCCACTGCGACATGCTGCTGCGCAGCAACCAGCACGAGTGGGCGCCGTGGCTCGCCGAGCGCGGCGGACCGCACCTCGAGTACGACTACTCGATCCCAGGTGCCAACCGGGACGCCCTGCACGACTACTGGCGCGACAGCATCATCCAGAACCGCGACCACGAGGTCACCTGGACCCTCGGCATGCGCGGCATCCACGACTCCGGCTTCCACACCAGCGCCATCGACGAGGACGACACGCTCACCGCGGAGCAGAAGCACCGCGCCCGCGTGGACCTGCTCGGCCGGGTGATCGCCGACCAGCGCGGCCTGCTGGCGGACGAGCTGGGCGCGGAGCGGGCGCGGCGCGCCCCGCAGGTGTTCGTCCCGTACAAGGAGGTGCTGCCCCTGTACGCCGATGGGCTCGACCTGCCGGAGGACATCACGCTGGTGTGGTCCGACGACAGCTACGGCCACGTGCGGCGCTTTCCCGACGAGCAGGAGCTGCGCCGCCCGGGCGGTCACGGGCTGTACTACCACTCGTCGTACTGGTCACCGCCGTCGCGCAGCTATCTGTGGGTCTCCTCCACCCCGCCCGCCCAGATGCGCAACGAGCTGCGCAAGGCGTGGGACCGCGGCATCCGCACCCTGTGGGTCGACAACGTGGGCCCGCTCAAGCCGCTCGAGCAGGACGTCGAGATGTTCCTGCGCCTCGCGTGGGAGGCGGGCAGGGAGACCACCACGGCCGACCCGTCGGCGTACCTCGCCGCGTGGGTCGACCGGACCTTCAGCGGCGGTCACGGCGCCCGCGTCGCCGAGATCCTCCAGGACTTCGCCCAGCTCAACGACGTGCGCAAGGTCGAGCAGCTCGCCTCGCGCGTGTTCTCCCAGACGGCGTACGGCGACGAGGCAGCGCGGCGTCTAGCCCGGCTGCGCCGGTCGTACGACGACGTCAACGACGTCATGGCCGCGCTGCCCCACGAGGAGCGGGACGCGTTCATGCAGCTCGTCGCCCTCAAGGTGCACGCCGCGTACCTGACCAACGCCCAGTTCTGCTTCGCGGACCGCAGCATCCTCGCCCACGAGCAGGGCAAGCTCGCCGCCGCCGACCACTGGCTGGCGGTCTCGCGCCGTTTCGACGCGTTCCGGCGCGCCCTGGTCGCGCACTACAACACGGTGATGGCGGACGGGCGCTGGGAGTCGATCATGACGCCGGACGACTTCCCGCCGCCCGCCACCGCGCAGTACCCGCCCGCCCGTCCCGCGCTCGGAATCGGTCGGCCGGGCCTGGGCGTCGTCACCTGGGACTCCCCGTCCCCGGGCGAGCGCCCGCGCCTGACCTTCAGCGCCCACGGCACCCGCACGAAGTGGATCGAGGTGTTCTCCACCGGCGCCGGCCCCGTCGACTTCACGATCACCGCCGACTCCTGGATCGAGGTCGCCGAGGCGTCCGGCAGCGTGCGGACCGAACGGCGGGTCCGGGTGCACGTGCCGGCCACCGGCGCGACCGCGGGACGTCGCGGGCAGGTCGTGGTGCACTGCGCCACCGACGGTCGCACCGTCGTCGTGGACGTCACCGTCGAGGACGCCTGCCCCCTCGACGGCCACACCCCGTCCGACGGCGTCGCCTCACCCGGGGGTCACGCCAGGTCCGACGGCGTCGCCCCGTCCGACGCTGTCGTCTCGCCCGAGCCCCGGCGCGACCTGCACCTGGAGGCCGACGGCTACGTCTCCGTCCCCGCGACGGCGACGAGCGCCCGGGTCGACGCCGACCACCTGCGCTGGGTCGAGGTGGACCGGCTGGGGCGGGGCGAGGGCGCCCTCGTCGAAGCCCGCCGCACGTCCGAGGCGGGCAGCACGCCGGGGGAGGGCCGGGGCGCGACGTCGGAGTACGACCTGCACCTGCACACCGCCGGCGCGCACCTGCTCGAGCTGCACCGTGTCCCCACCCTCAACGCGACCGGTCGGTTCCGGCTCGCCGTGGCCCTGGACGACGCCCCGCCCGTCGTCCTGGAGTCCGCGATCACGGACGAGTACCGCGGCACGTGGACACGTGCGGTCGTCGAGGGGGTGGAGCGGCTGTCGGTGCGTCTGCCGTGGGCCGAGCCCGGTACGCGCAGGCTGCGCGTGGAGGCGCTCGACGAGGACGTCGCCCTGACGCGGCTGGTGCTCTACACCGCCGAGCCGCGACGCACGGCCCTGGGACCGCCGTCGAGCGCGTCGTCGCGCACGCCTCGTGCGGAGCACCACGATCCCGCGCCCGACACCCACGACCTGGCGGCACCGGAGCGGGTCTGCCGCGAGGTGTACCGGATCGACCCGGACGCGCTGCCGCTGCCCGACGTCGTGCACGTGCCGCGCACGTACTGGGACGGCGACACCCTGTTCGGCGTGAACCCGACGACGCCGCAGCGTCGCCCGGGCGCGGTGCGGCACGCCGTCCGACCGGACGGCACCAAGGACGTGCCGGCGGACATGCCCGCGGGCCGGGTCGAGGCCCGGGACGGGGTTCTCGCGGTCGACGTGGAGCGGGCGCTGCTCGGCACCGGTGACGGCTGGCTCACCCCGAGCGGCGACGAGCCGGGCGTCGGCTGGACCCACACCCAGGCCGAGACGGGCGGCGGGACCGGCCTCGCGCTGCACGTGGACGCCCCCGGTCGGCGCTGGGACGACCCGCTGACAGCGCCGGGCCTGCACGTCGCGGTCCGGGCGGCGACGTCGGGCACGTACCGCGTGTGGGCGCTGGTGAAGTTCGACGGCACCGACGACGACTCGTGCCACCTGGCGCTCGACGGGACGCCGCAACCGCTCAGCGCGCAGTTCAGCGGTGGCGACATGTTCACCTTCGGCACCGCGCAGGCGTGGATCTGGACGGAGCTGACGGACCTGCCGGTGACAGCGGGCGACCACGTCGTGTCGGTCCTCGCCCGCAAGGCCGGCCTGCGGGTCGCTCGCCTCTACCTGACGCTCGGCGAGGAGCTGCCGCCCGTCGACGAGGACTGGCCGTGCTGACGGCTCAGCTGCCCGCCTCCGCCACGGCCGCGGTGAACTCCCAGTGCCACGGCTCGTACTTCGAGCCGCCCGAGCGCGCCCACGGCGGGTTGTCCCAGCCGTAGGTGGGGGCGTTCGCGGCGAGCCAGGCCCACCGGTCCCCGCCGTACGTCGTCGGGCAGAGGTCGACGGCGAGGCCCCAGCCGTGGTTGGACGTGCCGGGAGGTGCGGCGAGGTAGCCCTTGGCGGCCTTGGTCGCGACCTGCTGGCTGTAGCTGCGGTAGCCGTCGGTGACGCACATGGACTCGCCGAACGTCGCCCGGTAGGCCTCGTTCAGGTGGGCCAGCGCCACGGCCGCGTCCGCGCGGATCGAGGGCCCCCCGTCCCACAGGGCGCACATCTCGCTGGCGGCGATGTTGCCGTTGGTGCCGGCACCGGTGGCCTCGCCGTCGCATCCCGGCAGCACCGGCGGTTCGGGCGCGGCCTTGACGTCGACCTTCATCGCCTCGGCGGTGATGGTGGCGTCCACGGGGACCACGGTCTTGCCGGCGGTCGACGGCGCGGTGCGCGCGCCGCTGCGGGACGCGCCCTGACGGCGGTCCAGCGCGGCGGCGGCGGCCTGCGGCTGTGCGACGGGCGCCTGGGGCTCGGCGGCGGTGCCCGCCGCGGGGGTGGGCTCGCCGAGGTCCTCGGCGCTGTGCGTGGCGGGGGCGCCCTGCGCCACGGAGAGGCCGGTGGTGGTCGCCATCGTGACGGCCAGGCCGATCCCGATGCTCAGGGGCCAGCTGCGGGGGACGAACGGGGACGACGACGGCCCGGCGGCCCGGCGTCGTGCCGGCGGTGCGCTGTGGCGCCCCTTGCTCGGGCCCCGGCGGGTGGTGGTCGCGCGGGTCCGGGGCGTCTCCGCCTCGTCCCGCGCGTGCCTCACTGCGATCCTCCGGACGTCGTCCGTACGAGGTCGCCCGGTGGGCAGGACACGGGCCCGTGTCCGAGGGGGTGCGTCATGGTGGATCTCCTGGCGCCTGCGAGGTTAGCTGTCGGGTTCGGGTCGGAGACTGACCCGGCCGGCGGCCTGTGACCGCGCGACTTCACCCCGAGGACACCGTGGTGTCCGAGAATGGTTCCCCCGTCCCTGTCGTGTGCTTCGTCGGCGATCCGCAGCGGTGACAGGGCTCGGCGCCCGCGCGGACCCCTCACGGAGGTGTGAGGTGGCTGGAATCTATCCCATCGAGCAGCCGATGTCACGAACAGGTCACGACCGCCGTTCGAGGTGCCTCTGGTGCGCGGGCGGACGCAGCGGTCGGCGCGGGCACGCCGCGCTACGCGAAGTCCGCCCAGACCCGCCGGTTCGCGCCGTCCACCGTGAGCAGACCGCCGTAGGGCAGGAGCCACTGCGGGCGGGTGTGACCGAACGGCACCCCCACGACGACCACGGCGTCCGGGTTGTAGCGCCGGACCGTCTCGACGACGACGTCACGCTGCTCGGCCCGCCGGGCCGCGCTCTCGGCGGACGTGAGCGCGACGTCGAACGACGTCGTCGGCGGACGGGCGACGACGACGGCGTCGACCGCGGCGAGAAGGCCCCGCTCGCCGAGGGAGCGCACGATCCAGCCGATCTCGCGAGCCGGCACGAGCTCCTCGGAGCTCTCCAGCAGCAGGACGCCGTCCTGCAGCACACCGGGGTCGGCGGGGAAGCGGCCCGCCATGAGGATCCACGGCAGGACGTCGACGCACCCGCCCCAGGTGCGCCCCGTGACGGACCGTTCCGGCCCCGCCCAGGTCCACGGCTCGGTGGCCTCGCGGACCCCCGTGTCGGTGAGGGCGGCCGGGTCGAGCCAGTCCACGCCGAAGTCCTCGGACTCGCCGGGCTCGGTGACCTCCAGGCGCTCGCCGGTGAGCAGCGCCGCACGCAGGGACGCGGCGTGCACCGGGTCGACACCGGGCCCGGCACCCAGGTGGACCTGCGTGGACCCGCCGTAGAACCCCGCCACACCGTGCGTCCACAGCCAGCTCAGCAGGTTCGTGTTGTCGCTCGTGCCGCAGAACGGCTTCGGGTCGGCGCGCACCAGCGCGGGATCCAGGTGGGGGATCACCGTGATCTGGTCCTCCCCGCCGATCGTCGCCACCACGGCACGGACCTCCGGGTCGGCGAACGCGGCGTTGAGGTCGGCGGCACGGTCCTGCGGCGTCGCGCCGAGCCTCCTCGTGGTCGGGTACTCGACCGGTACCAGTCCCGTGACCTCCGCCAGCCGGGTCATCGCCTGCTCGTGCACGGCGGGCGCGAACCCCGGTGCGGCGAACGACGGCGAGACGACGGCGACCTTGTCCCCGGGAGCGGCCTTGCGCGGCGCGACGAGTTCCATGCCCCGCATCGTGCCCCACCCGGCGGCGTCGACGGCAGTGAATTGCCGGACCCGGCCGGCAGGCCCGGAGCCCGGCGTCTGGCGGTACCGGGGCATCGGCACTAGCGTCGGCACGGCCGGCGCTCGCCGGCCCGATTCAGGAGGACAGTCGATGGGTCTCTTCGGCCGCCGTGCACCGCGCCGCCCCGCGGTCGAACCGGACCGCCCCGCGGAGCGAGCCCCCGCCGGACCCCCCGCGCCCGGCGGAGCCTCCAAGCTGTGGTCGGACGGGTTCGGACGCGTCGGGACCCGCTCCCTGCAGACGCTCGCCGTCATCGCCGTCATCGCGGTCCTCGGCTACGTCGGCACCCGCCTGACCCTCGTCGTCATCCCCGTCCTCATCGCCCTCGTGCTCGCCGCAGCCATCTCCCCGCTCGTCTCCGTCATGCGACGGCGCGGGACCCCGTCGATCCTCGCGACGTGGATCGCCCTGCTCACCGTGGTCGCGATCCTCGCCGGCGTCATGTGGCTGGTCGTGCGCGCCGTCATCAGCCAGTGGGACCAGCTCGCCAGCCAGGCACTCGACGGCTTCGACTCCCTGCAGACCTACGTCCAGGACCTGCCGTTCGACATCTCCCAGGAACAGCTCGACTCGGCACGCGACTCCGTGGTCGGCGTCCTGCAGTCGAGCGCCGTCGGGTCCGGCGCCATCGCCGGCGTCTCCCAGACCGCCGACTTCGTCACCGGCTTCTTCATCATGATCGTCGTGCTGTTCTTCTTCCTCAAGGACGGCCCGGCCATGTGGGAGTTCCTCCTGCGTCCCTTCGAGGGCAAGGCCTACGAACGCGGACGCCGGGTCGGCGCCGCCGCCGTCACCACCCTCGGCGGCTACGTGCGCGGCACCGCCATCATCGCCGTCGTGGACGCCGTCGGCATCGGCATCGGCCTGGCGATCATGGGCGTGCCGCTGGCCATCCCGCTGTCCGTGCTGGTCTTCCTGCTCGCGTTCATCCCGCTGGTCGGCGCCACGCTCGCCGGCGCGCTCGCGGCCCTCGTCGCGCTGGTCGCCGTCGGCCCGATCGAGGCGCTGATCGTCGTCGGCATCGTCATCGGCGTGAACCAGCTCGAGGGCAACTTCCTGCAGCCCGTCGTCATGGGCCGCACCCTGCGGCTGCACCCGCTCGTCATCCTGTTCGCCCTCACCGCGGGGACCGTCCTGGTCGGCATCACCGGCGCGGTGCTGGCGGTGCCGATCGCCGCGTCGATCTGGCGGGCGATCCAGGTGTGGGACGGGCCGGACCTGCCGGCGAAGTTCGCGCGGCAGAAGCGCGCCGAGACCGTCTGAGGCCGGGGCGCGACCCGGCTCAGCCGAGCCGGACGAGCCGGTGGACGTCGTCGTCGGGCAGGTCGTCCGCGACCGCCGCGACCTCCAGGTCCGCCAGGGTCGCCGTGCCGTCGTACACGCTGAGGAACGCCGTGTCGGCGGCGTCGCGCCCGGCCGCGATCCGCACCAGCGTGGACCGGGGCGCCAGCGTCGTGGCGTCCACGACGTGCCAGGCACCGTCGACGAACGCCTCCGCCACCGCGTGGAAGTCCATCGGGTCCAGGCCGGGCGCGTACACGGCCGCCAGGCGGGCGGGCACGTCGAGGGCCCGCAGCAGCCCGACCACGAGGTGGGCGTAGTCCCGGCACACGCCGCGCCGGGCGAGCAAGGTCTGCACCGCGCCGTCGGTCGGCTGGCTCGACCCCGGCACGTACTGCAGCCGGGTGCCGACCCACGAGCTCACGGCCGCCAGCAGGTCGGTCCCGGCCAGCCCGGCGAACTCGGCGCCCGCCGTCGGGCCGAGCGAGTCCGACTCGGCGTACCGGCTCGGTCGCAGGAACCGCAGCAGGTCGGCGGTGGTGGGGGAGGGCGTCACGGCGTCTTCGTGCCGGCCGTGCACGCGTGCGGCGTAGTCGACGACCAGCCTGCCCGGGTCCGCGCGCACCACGTGCAGGCGCGTGCCGTCGGAGTCCGTGACCTCCTCGGGGGAGACGGGGACGCCGTCGAGCGTGATCCGCAGCGACTCCTCCGCCCCGTGGCCGGGGACGACGGTGACGGCGAGGGCCAGCGTCGCCGCGGAGGTGACCTCGATGGTCAGGTGGGCGGAGACGTCGCGTCGCATGGGGCCATGATGCGGCATCGCGACCGGGACGAACAGCGGCGGCGCCGGCTACAGCAGGAGCAGGTCGAGTGCCGCGAGGGCCACCATGACGGTGACGAGCCGTTCGAAGAGCTGCTGGTCGACGTGCCCGACGACCCGGCGACCGACCCACGCGCCGACCAGCACGAGGGGAGCGAGCACCGCCCACAGCCCGACCGTGTCGAGACCGACGATCCCCACGCCCACGGCGACCGGGAGCTTGATGACGTTGACGGTGAAGAAGAACCACGCCGTCGTGCCGAGGAACCGCCACTTCTCGTACCGGGAGGCCAGCAGGTAGAGGCTCATCGGGGGCCCGCCCGCGTTGGCGACCATCGTGGTGAACCCGGCCAGGCCCCCGTAGCCGAGGGTGGCGAGGCGCGTGTCCGTGCGCAGGTGGTCGCGCCAGAGGTTGAGCACGAGCAGCGCCAGCAGGATCGCTCCGACGGTGCGGCGCATGACGTCGTCGCTCACGAAGGTCAGGAACAGCGCGCCGAGCGCGACGCCGCACAGCACGGGGGCCAGGAGGCGCCCGATGGCCCGGAAGTCGGCGTGCCGACGATAGGCCCGGATGGCGACCAGGTCGCCCGTGAGCAGCAGCAGGAGCACCGCACCCGTGGAGTCCTTGGCGGGAACCACGAGCGCCATCAGCGCGGCGGCGATCATGCCCAGCCCGCCGAGGGCCGTCTTGGAGAAGCCGACGACCAGCGCGACCACCACGACGACGGCCCAGCCCGTCCAGGGGAGGCCGTCGATCAACGGGGCGGGCACGAGCACCGGGAAATCCTAGGCGCCCGGACCGCCGTCCGGTCCGCACGACCGTCGAGACCGACGCCGACGCACGTCAGGACGCGCACACGGTGCGGTCCGGCCCTATTGTCGGTGTCGTGCACGGCACGGGCGGCCTGCTGGGCCGTGACGAGGAGCGGCGACGCATCGCCGCGGTGCTCGGCGCCGCCCGCAACCACCAGGGCAGCGCGCTGCTCGTCGTCGGCGAACCCGGCATCGGCAAGTCCTCCCTGCTCGCGGACGCCGTGGCAGATGCCGCCTCCCACGTCGTCCGCGTCGACGGGTACGAGTCCGAGTCGTCGATGCCGTACGCCGCCGTCCAGCGCATGGTCGGCCTGCTGGACGACCACCTGCCTGCCATCCCCGCCCGCCAGCGACAGACTCTCCGCGTGGCGTCGGGGGTCGCCGACGGGCCGCCACCGGACAAGTTCCTCGTCGGGCTGGGCGTGCTCAGCCTCTTCGCCGCGGCCGGCACCCGACGGCCGGTCCTGTGCGCCGTCGACGACGCGCACCTCCTCGACCCCGAGAGCCTCGACGTCCTGGCCTTCGTCGCGCGCCGCCTGCGCGCCGAGAGCGTCGCCCTCGTCGTGGTCGGCCGTGCCGACAGCGGCCTGGAGGAGCGGCTGGCAGGAATGCCCGTGCTGGTCGTCACCGGCCTCGCCCCCGAGCCCGCCGCGGCCGTCCTCAACCGCTCCGCGAGCGGCCCGTTCACCCCCACCGCGACCGCCGCCATCGTGCGCGCCACCGCGGGCAACCCCCTGGCACTCACCGACCTCGCCGCGGACCCCCTGCTCCGCGAGCTGGTCGACCTCGGGCTCGGACCCGACCCGGTGCCGATCGGCAGCCACCTGGAGGCGCACTACCTGCGCCGCGTGATGCACACCCCGGCACCGGTCCAGCGCTGGCTCCTGCTCGCCGCCGCCGACTCCTCCGGTGACGTCCGGCTCCTCGCGGAGGCCGCACCCCGGTTCGACGTCGTGACCGACGACGGCGACGAGGCCGAGTCAGCAGGACTGGTGACCCTGCGACCCGGGGTGCGGTTCCGCCACCCCCTCGTCCGTTCCGCCGTCTACGGCTCCGCACCCGCCGCGCACCGGCGGCTCGCGCACCGGGCGCTCGCCACGGCCGCCGCGACGCTCGGCATGGTCGAGGCCGAGGCGTGGCACGCCTCGCGCGCGGTCACCGGCGTCGACCCCGACGTCGCCGACCGGCTCGACCGGGCAGCGGCGCTCGCGGCCCGCCGCGGCGGGTCGACGTCGCGCGCGAGCATCCTGGCTCGCGCCGCCGAGCTGACCCCGCCCGGCCCGGTGCGGGCAGACCGGCAGGTCGCGGCAGCGGAGGCGAGCCTGGAGGCGGGTGCGGCCGACGTCGCGCAGCGGCTCCTGGAGGCCGTGGACGACGCCGACCTGGACCCCGTCGCCCGGGGCCGGTCCATCAGCGTCCGCAGCGCTGCCGCGATGTTTCTCGCAGACCCGGACGGTGTCCGGTCGGCCACCGCCGAGCACCTGCGTGCCGCGGACGAGTTCCGCGGGCGCGACCCCGGACGCGAGCAGCAGGAGCTCCTGGCCGCGTTCGAGATGTGCCTGACGGCGGAACGGCTGGTGGCGGGGACGACGCTGGAGCTGGTCGGCCGTCGGCTCGCCCAAGGTGCCGGTGACGCCGACGGGCCCACCGCGGTGGTGCTGCGCGGCATCGCGGCCCTCGTCCTGGAGCCGTACGCCCACGCCGTCGGGCCGGCACGGGCGGCCTTCGACGTCGTCGTCACGTTGCCCGACGAACGCATCCGGCGCCGCGGGTCGCTCATCGCGTCCCTCGGGGCGTACCTGTGGGACGAGGCCGGACGCGGCCGTGGGCTGGACCAGGCGCGCCGCGCGGCGCGCCGCCTCGGCGACCTCCAGCAGCTCGACACCCTGCTGTGGGTCAGCGCCCTCGGCGAGCTGAGCGGTGGCACGGTGGTGCAGGCACGGAAGTTCGACGCCGGGGTGCGCGAGGTCCGGCGCGCGATGGGCTACGACGGCGAGAACGTGGTCAACGCCGCCGTCCTGGCCTGGACCGGCGCCCCCGGCGAGCTCGTCGAGGCGGTATCGGCCGGAGCGCACGCGACGGGCTTCGGCGGCGTCTCCTCGTCGGCCGCCTGCGCGCTCGCGGTGCGGGAGCTGGCCGGTCGCGACCACGAGGCCGCGCGGGTGCGCCTGCACCGCTACGTCGTGGACGAGCCGTTCCTCCAGACGAGCCCGCTGTTCCTCGCCGACCACGCGGAGGCCGCGGCACGCAGCGGGCACCTCGACGAGGCGGCCCGGTCGGCCGCGGCCCTCGCCGCGCTCGCCGAGGCCAACGGGTCGCCGTGGTGCCGCGGCGTCGCCGAGCGCGCGCTGGCCCTGACGCACGGCGATGCCGAGGCGCACCACCGGGCGTCGATCGAGGCGCTGACCGGCACGGAGGCCGTCGTCGAGCTCGGCCGGTCCCACCTCGTGTACGGGGAGTGGCTGCGCCGGGCGCGCCGTCGTCGGGAGGCCGCGACCCAGCTGCAGCGCGCACTGACGACGTTCGAGCGCTCCGGCGCGGACGTCTTCGTGCCGCGGACGACGGCGGAGCTCGTCGCCGCAGGCGGCGCCGGGGTCTCGATGCCCGCGGACGACGGTCTCGGCCTGACGGCGCAGGAACGGACCATCGCGCGGCTTGCGGCGGCGGGACGCACCAACGCCGAGATCGCCACGAGGCTGTTCATCAGCCCCAACACGGTCGACTACCACCTGCGCAAGGTCTTCCAGCGGCTCGGCGTGACCTCCCGGCGCCAGCTCGCGGACCGCCTGGGCGCGCCTGGCCAGCCCCGGACGTAGCGGGCGGCGGACTACGAGGACCACGTGGTCCGGTGAGGGACGTGGTCGGCGAGGCTCGGGAGGTCAGCAGTCCCGAGCGCTCTGGGGGTCGCCATGCCGTTCATCACCACCGACGACGGTGCCGAGATCTTCTACACCGACTGGGGAGGCGGCGGCTCGCCCGTGCTGCTCAGCCACGGCTGGCCGCTGAACTCCGACGCCTGGGCCGCCGCGGCGCTGTACCTGGCCGAGCACGGGCACCGCGCGATCACCCACGACCGACGCGGCCACGGGCGATCGAGCCGCACGTGGGACGGCAACGAGATGGACACCTACGCCGACGACCTGGCGTGCCTGATCGAGACGCTCGACCTGCGCGACCTGACGCTCGTCGGGCACTCGACCGGAGGCGGGGAGATCGTGCGGTACGCCGGCCGGCACGGCACCGACAGGGTGGCGCGCGTCGTCCTGGTCTCGGCCGTGCCGCCGCTCATGCTGCGCACCGACGACAACCCCGACGGGTTGCCGATCGAGGTGTTCGACCAGATCCGGGCGGGGGAGAAGGCCGACCGGTCCCAGCTCTACCGGGACCTCGCGGACGGGCCGTTCTTCGGCCACAACCGCTCCGGCGACGTCGACCAGGGGTTCCGGGACGCGTTCTGGCTGCAGTCGATGGCGTGCGGGCACCGGGCCGCCTACGAGTGCATCGCCGCGTTCTCCGCCACGGACTTCCGGCCCGACCTCGCAGCGATCGACGTCCCCGCCCTGGTGATCCACGGCGACGACGACCAGATCGTCCCGTTCTCCGTGGGTGGGGAACGCTCCGTGGAGCTGATCGACGACGCCCGCCTGCTGACCTACGAGGGCAGCGGGCACGCCCTGCCCGACACCGACCGCGTGCGCCTGCACGCCGACCTGCTCGCCTTCATCGACGCCTGAGGAGACCGCCATGAGCACCGCACCGAACACCGGACCGAACACCCCCGACACCGTCGTCCTCGTCCACGGCCTGTGGATGACGCCGCGGAGCTGGGAGGGCTGGGTCGCGCACTACGAGGCCAAGGGCCTGCACGTCGTCACCCCCGCCTACCCGGGCTTCGAGGTGGAGGTCGAGGCGCTGCGGGAGAACCCGCAGATCATCGCCGACCTCACCGTGAAGGACACCGTGGAGCACCTGGCGGCCGTCATCGAGAGCCTGGACCGACCGCCGATCATCATGGGTCACTCGTTCGGTGGTGCCCTGACGCAGATCCTGCTGGCGCGCGGGCTGGGCGCCGCCGGCGTGGTGATCGACTCCGCCCCGACCGAGGGGGTGCGCGTGAACCCGCTGTCGCAGGCGCGGTCGCTGTTCCCGGCGCTGAAGAATCCGGCGAACCGTCATCGCGCGGTCGCGTTCACCCCTGAGGAGTTCCACTACGCGTTCACGAACACGCTGTCCGCCGAGGAGTCCCTGGCAGTGTGGGAGCGGTACGCGATCGGCGCGCCCGGGTACTGGGTGTGGGAGTACGGCCTGTTCGCGAACTTCAAGCCCGGCCACCAGGACACGTGGGTGGACTACGCCACCGAGCGGGCCCCGTTGCTGTTCATCGCCGGCGAGCTCGACCACATCATGCCGCCGTCGGTGAACCGCTCCAACGCGAAGCACTGGGAGAGGTCGCCGTCACTCACGGAGTTCGTCGAGTTCCCCGGCCGGGACCACTGGACGTGCGCGGCGCCGGGCTGGGAGCAGGTCGCCGACCACGCGCTCACCTGGGCGCTGGAGCACGCGTCGAGCCCGGAGCCGGCCTCGGCCTGACCCGGGGGCTGGCGCCGGGCCCTCCGCGGCAGGGCTGCGACGTGGCTGTTTGCCACTCTCTTCGCCGGGGGCGCGGGGCTGGTCATGCTCGTGACGCGGGCCAGGGATGCTGGGGCTGACGCACCCGGCGCGGGCGTCGGCATCTGCAGGGTTTCAATCGTCCAGGTCCAGGTCCAGGTCCAGGTCCAGGTCCAGGTCCAGGTCCAGCGCCTCGGCCAGCACGCGCCCCTGGACGCCCGACGGCGGCGTGATGCCGAGCAGCGCGGCGATCGTCGGGGCGACGTCGACGTGCCGCGGGGACGACGGCGGCACGCCCGGGCGCACGCCCGCTCCGGCGAGCAGGAACGCGACGTCGAGCTCCGCGGTGGTGCCGTGCCGTCCCCGGGGGCGGCGCGGCACGAACCAGGGACCTGACCTGCCGGGCGTCCAGCCCGGCTGCGGCTCGACGACCAGCTCGCCCAGGCGCGGGCTCATGCGGCGATCGGCCTGTTCGGCCCGGCCCCAGACGGCCCGGACCTGGGGGAGTGCGGCGACGGCGTCGTGGATGCGGGGGAGGGCTGCCGGGTCGGTGCGCGCGGTGCCGAGCAGGTGCAGGCTCGCCACGCCGCCGACGACGATCGCGACGTCGGTGCGCCGGTGGGGTGTGCGGCCGGGCCGCAGGATCTCGGCCCGGTACCCGGCGCGGGCGAGGCGTCGTCGCAGCGGGCCGGCGAACCCGCGGTCGAACGCCGTCATCCCGTGGTCGCCGAGCAGCAGGAACGCGGTGCGGTCCGCGACGCCCACCTCCTCGGTGGTGGCGACGAGGCGTCCGAGCTGCGTGTCGATCTCCTGCAGGGCGGCCGGGATCCGCGGGTGGTCGGGGCCGCCCGCGTGCCCGAGGGCGTCGAGCACGTCGCTGTACACGGCGAGGAACCGGGGCGGTGCGGGTACGGTCACGGTGCGCCCGCCGCTGCGCACCGGCTCGCCGCGCAGGATCGCGACGGCGTCGTCGAAGCGCCGTGTACAACTGCCGCCCGGCTGGGTGTACAGGGCGTCGGGGTCGCCGAACCGGGTGCCGTGGTCCTGCACGATCGGCCACTGGACGGATGCCACCGTCCCGCCCGCGTCCCGTACGGACTCGGCGATCGTGGGGACGGCGAGGGCTCGCTGCTGGCCCTGCGCGGACCCGGCCGCCGGGTCGTGGAAGTACGCGGTGTTCAGGTGGGTGTCCGGCCACGCGCCCGTCGCGACCGACGACCACGACGGGTTGGTGACGCTCGGCAGCACCCCGGTGCCCGTCGTGAGGCTGCCCCGCGCCGCCAGGGCGTCCAGGTGGGGCAGGGGCAGGTCGGCGTGCGCGGCGAGGTATCCCGCGCCGAACCCGTCCAGCGCGACGAGCACCACGTGGTCGGCGGGCGGGGTGCGCGGTCCGGTGTCCATGCCCTCATGCTCGCCGAGGTGCGTGCCCGCGCCAGTCGGGATCAGAGGACCCCGAGCAGCACCCCACCGGCCGCCCCGACCAGCACGACTCCCCACGGCGGGGTGCGCCATGCCGTCAGCAGCACGAAGCACAGCAGCGCGAGACCGAAGGTCGCGCCGTCCGTCACCGCGGTGACGAACACGGGATCGTAGAGCGCCGCGGCCAGCACGCCGACGACGGCGGCGTTCGCGCCCCGCAGCCCGGACTGCGCCGCGGGCCGGGTCCGCACCGCGGCCCAGAACGGCAGCACCCCGACGAGCACGAGGAATCCCGGCAGGAAGACCGCCACCAGCGCCACCAGCGCACCGAGCAGACCGGCCGCGCCCGGCAGGGCGAGGGCGCCGAGGTAGGCGGCGAAGGCGAACAGCGGCCCGGGCAGCGCCTGCGCCGCGCCGTACCCGGCGAGGAACTGCTCCGCGCTCACCCATCCGCCGCCCACGGCCTCCGCCTGCAGCAGCGGCAGCACCACGTGCCCGCCACCGAACACCAGGGCGCCTGCCCGGTACACGCCGTCGGCGACGTCCAGCAGGCGGCTGCCGGTGAGCCCGGCGGCCAGGGGCAGCGCGACGAGCAGCCCGGTGAACAGCGCGAGCGCGAGCGCGCCGGTGCGCCGCGAGACCGTGATCCCCAGGGAGGGCGGCGGGGACGCGTCGTCGGACCGGCACCACAGCAGTCCGGCGAGGGCGCCGAGCACGATGGCGGACACCTGCGCCACGGGGCCGGGGACCAGCAGGACCAGCAGCGCGGCCGCGACGGCGATCGAGGCCCGCCGGGCGTCCGGCGTCAGCGTGCGCGCCATGCCCTGCACCGCGTGGGCGACCACCGCGACGGCCACCACCTTCAGGCCCGTGACGACGCCCGCACCCACCGTCGTCTGGACGGCTGCCGCGCCGTAGGCGAACGCGACCATGAGCAGCGCCGACGGCAGCGTGAACGCCACCCAGGCGGCCAGCGCCCCGCGCGAGCCCGCCCGGCCGAGACCCAGCGCGAACCCCACCTGGCTCGACGCCGGGCCGGGGAGGAACTGGCCGAGCGCGACCAGCTCGCCGTACGTGCGCTCGTCGACCCACCGCCGTCGGGCCACCAGGTCGTCGCGGAAGAACCCGAGGTGGGCCACGGGGCCGCCGAACGACGTCACCCCGAGGCGCAGGAACGCGCGGAACACCTCGCCCGGCGTGCCCGGGCCGGACGTCCCGGGACCGTCGGGCCGGCCGGGGGCGTGCGGCGGGGAGGGGACGTCGGGCGGGGGCGCGGCGCTCACACCGTGCATCGTGCCATCCCGCCGCCGCCGGGGCCGACAGGGAGGAGCGACGTCAGATGGTTTAGCTGCTAAAGTAGATGACCATGACGACGATCGCACTCCTCGGCGGCACCGGCAAGACCGGCCGTCGCGTCCTCGACCGCGCCCTCGCCCAGGGCCACCACGTGCAGGCGCTGGTCCGCGACCCCGCCAAGGTGACGTCGTCGTCGGACCACCTCACGGTGATCCGCGGCGACGTGCTCGACCCCGCGCCCGTCGCCGCCACCGTCGCCGGCGCCGACGTCGTCCTCAGCCTTTTCGGTCAGGGCAAGGGATCACCGCGCACCCTGCAGACCGACGGCACCCGCCACGTCGTCCAGGCCATGCAGGCCGCCGGCGTGCAGCGCGTCGTCACCCTGTCCGGCGGCGGCCTGCACGACGACGGCGACCGCCCCGGGCCGGCCGACAAGATCATCCGGTTCCTGCTCAAGACGCTGTCCGGACACGTCCTCGCCGACGCCGAAGGACACCTCGCGGTGCTCCGCGACTCCGGGCTCGACTGGACCGTGGTGCGCGGCCCCCGCCTGACCGAAGCACCCGGCACCGGGACCTACCGGGTCGGGCAGGTCGGCGTCGGGACGGGGACGCAGATCAGCCGCGACGACCTCGCGGACTTCGTCCTCACCCAGGTCGACGACCGCACGTTCATCCACCGGATGCCGTTCGTCAGCGCATGACCGGCACCGGCAGGCCACAGCTCGTCGCCGCCGTGCTCGAGTCCGTCGTGGGGCTGAGCCGCGAGCTCGCCTCGGCGCGCCGCTCACCCTTCGGCGACCAGCAGCTCAGCAGCTCCCAGCTCGACGCGCTGTTCCTGCTCGCCCACGCGCCGACGCCGCTCACCCCGGGTGCGCTCGCGGACCGGCTGGGCGTGACCCGCGGCGCCGTCACCCAGCTCGTCGACGGCCTGCGCTCGCTCGGGCTGGTCGACCAGGTGCCCCACCCCACCGACGCGCGATCCCGCCTCCTGGTCCTCACCCCGGACGCACGGGAGAAGGTCGCGGACTTCGAGTCCGCGACGGTGCGGCGCCTCGAGCCGCGCTTCGCAGCCCTCAGCACCGACGACCTCGACCAGCTCGCGCGCCTCCTGGGGCGCGCCACCGGCGACCCCACCCGACCCGAGGAGACACGATGAGCGCAGTCCTGGTCACCGGAGCCACCGGAACCGTCGGTTCCGCCGTCGTGCAGCACCTGCTCGAACGCGACCAGGACGTCGTGGCAGGCGTGCGGGCCGACGCCGACGCCGCGCGACTGCCCGACGGCGCCCGGCCGCGCCGGTTCGAGTTCGGCGCCCCGACCCACGAGCTGGAGGCGGCGTTCGACGGCGTCGACCGGCTCTTCCTGATGCGGCCGCCCCCCGTCGAGGACGTCGCCACCTACCTGTTCCCGGTGATCGACGCCGCCCGACGCCGCGGCGTGCACCAGATCGTCTTCCTGTCGCTGCAGGGGGTGCAGGCCAACCGCAGGGCCCCGCACCACGCCGTCGAGGCGTACCTGCGGCAGACCGGGGCACCGTTCACCTCGCTGCGGCCCAACTTCTTCATGCAGAACCTGTCAGGCACGTACGTCGACCAGATCCGGGACCACGACGAGATCTTCGTCCCCGCCGGGCGCTCGCACACGGCGTTCATCGATGCGCGGGACATCGGCCGCGTCGCCGCGACGGTCATGATCGAGCCCGGGCACGTCGGCGAGGCGTACACCCTGTCGGGGGAGCAGTCGCTCACCTACCGGCAGGTCGCGCAGACCCTGTCCGACGTGCTCGGGCGGACCATCACCTACCGGCGGCCCAGCGAGCAGGAGTACCTCGCGCGCCTCGTCGCCGAGGGATACCCCGCCGACTACGTCGCCGTGCAGAAGATGCTCTACCGGATCGTGCGCTACAACGTCTCGGCGCTGCCGAACCGCGCCGTGCGGCGACTCACCGGGCGTCCGGCGACGACGTTCCGGGAGTTCGCCGTCGACCACCGCGCCGTCTGGGAACGCTGACGCGGCCCCGGGGTGCGCGTGGGCGCGGGCATGGGCATCTGCGCGGCAGTCTGTGTTCAAAGCGGCAGCTGCGACTGCCGAAGAGATCGCAGAGTGCCGAGTAGATCAGGGACTGCCGCGTGCGCTCACCGGTCGACGAGCAGGTCGGCCGTGACCAGCACGTAGTCCTCCTCGCGCAGGTCACGGATGATCTTGCCGACGGCGTCCACGGTGGTCGGGTGGATGTCGTGCATCAGCACGATGCTGCCGTCGGTGACGCGGTCCATGACGTCGTCGTGGACCCGTTCGGCGTCCTTGGTGCGCCAGTCGTCGGAGTCGAGTGTCCACAGCATGACGTCGAGCCCGTTGCGGGTGGCGATGCCCCGGACCCGGTCGTCGACGTCGCCGTAGGGCGGGCGCAGCAGGAACGGCCGGAACCCGGTGGCGTCCGTGATCGCGTCGGTGGTGCTGCGCAGCTCGTCGCGGACGTCGGCGTCGTCGAGCGTCGTGAGCTGCGGGTGGTTCCACGAGTGGTTGGCCACCAGGTGCCCGGCCTCGACGACGTCGCGTGCGATCCCGGGGTTCTTCTCCACGTTGCTGCCCACCATGAAGAACGTCGCCGGTGCGTCGCGACGGTCCAGGATCTTCAGCAGCCGTTCGGTGTCGGCGACGGGGCCGTCGTCGAACGTCAGGGCGACGCACCTGTCCACCGAGCAGTCGACGCCGTCCGCCTTCGCGGCCGCCTGACGGGCCGTGACGATCCGGTCCAGGCGATCCGTCCACAGGGCGTCGGTGGCGTCCAGCAGGGACTGCGGCAGCGGTCCGGCCTCGTCGGGGTCGACGGCGTCCACCCCGGCGTCGAGGATCGCCTCCGCCCGCTCGGCCGCGGCACGCAGGGAGTCGCGTGCGGCGGCGTCGACGTCCTCGCCCTCCAGGTCGGTCAGCGCGTCGCGCGCCGCGGCGACGGCGGGCTCCAGCGCGTCGTAGGCCCACTGCCTGCGGGCTTCGACGACGGCGTCCGTCGCCTCGACGACGTCGGCGGCCGCGGCGTCCAGGTCGGCCGGAGCCGGGTCGGACGCCTCCACGAGCTCCACCTCGACGGCGGGCAGCGTCTCGGAGCGCAGCGGGTTCGGGCGGCTCACGGCCGCGACGGTGGACGTCGTCGCCGGATAGGAGACGGGCGCGTCCCGCAGGGCCTCGGCGTGTTCCAGGGCCTCCGCGAGAGTCTGCCGGACGGCGTCGTCGGCGACCTGCCCGTCGCTCTCGTCGAGCACCGGGGTGCCGGCCTCGACCGCGGTCGCCAGGTCGTCGTGGCTGGCGGTGTACGCCTCCTCCGCCTCGGCACGCGAGCCCTGCGCCTGTTCGGCCTGGGCGGCGACGTCGGCCTCGTACCGCGCGACCGTGTCCTCCCACGCACGATGCTCCAGCACACCGGCGACGACGCCTCCCGCGACGAGCAGCACCACCAGCGCCCCGAGCCACCACCAGCCGCGGTGCCGACGACGTGGCGTCGGAGGTGCGGGGGTGCTCGGCGTGGTGCTCACCCTCCGATCCTGCGACGCCACGGGCGCTGTGGCGAACCGGCGGGCCGGCGGCGCACCGGCGGGCGCGGTGGTCGGGGGGCGCGGTGGTCGGGCGGCGCGGCGTGCGGGTGACGTCGCGCCCGGTGCGCAGGTGTGAGGATGGCCCGCAGCAGGCAAGGAGAGCACGATGAGCGACGCCGCGACCAGCCCCGACCCGACGAGCCCCGACCCGACGAGCCCCGACCCGACGAGCCCCGACTCGACGACGTCGCGCCCCGGGCCCAGCGGCTCGACCGCCCCGACCGCCCGGACGACGTGGGCGCTGCGCGTCGTGGCGGTCGCCGGTCCGGTGGTCGTGGCGTGGGTGTGCCTCACCGCGTGGGGCGCGGTGGTGCACGGCCATCCGCTCTACGCCGTCCTGCTCGCGCTCACGGTGGTGGGCTGCGGGCTCGGTCTGTGGTGCAGCACCCGCCCGCGGGCCGCGCGCTCGCGCCGGCGCCGGGTCGCCGGCGTCGCTCTGGTGGTCGTCGCGACCGGGTGGGTCGCGGCGATGGCGTGGCTGCGCCCGTTCACCGCGGTCGAACCGGCGCTGACCGCGATGACGTCGGACGCCGACGTGACCGTCACCGAGTCCGCCACGCGGATCGTGCTCGAACCGGTGGGCGACGCCGGCGGGACGGCGGTGTTCTTCCAGCCGGGTGCCAAGGTCGAGGCGCGGGCGTACGCCGCGGTCCTGCGCCCGCTGGCCGAGGCCGGGCACACCGTCGTCGTCGCCAAGCAACCCGTGGGCATCGCGTTCCTCGCGACCGGGGCGTTCGACGCCGCGCGGGACGCGTACCCGGGGCCGGAGCGCTGGGTGGTCGGCGGGCACTCCCTCGGCGGTGTGGTGGCCTCGTCCGAGGCGGACGACGCGGACTCCGAGGTGGTCGCGCCCGTGGTGGGGCTGCTGCTGTACGCGTCCTACCCGGCGGGCGACGTGTCCACCACCCTCACCGCGCAGGTGGAGTCGATCTCGGCCACGCAGGACGGGCTGTCCACGCCCGCGAAGATCGACGCCGCTCGTGCGGACCTCCCGGCGGGCACGGGGTACACGGTGATCGACGGGGCGGTGCACGCCTTCTTCGCCGACTACGGCCCGCAGCCCGGCGACGGCACGCCGACGATCACGCACGACGACGCCCGCCGGCAGATCTCGCAGGCCTCGGTGCGGTTCGTCGACGGCCTGGACGCGTCCGCGTAGGGGACGCTCAGAGCTGCTGGCGCACGCCGGCCGCGCGGGCGATGCCCGTGACCTGCTCCTCCATGTCGTCACGCAGGGGCTTGAGGCCGTCGCCGCGCCGCAGCACGGGCAGCTGCAGCGGGTGGTCCACCTCTTCGAGCACGAACCCGAGGGCGGCGTACAGGGCCAGCAGCGCGAGGACGACGCCGAGGATCCCGGCGGTGGTCTCCCAGCCGCCCGAGCCGGTGATCTCCGCGATCCCGGTGACGGCGAACCGCACGCCGGAGCCGACCATGACCACCGCGGCGAGGACCTTGCCGTGCGCGGCCGTCGCCGGGATCAGCAGGGCGATCCCGGCGGTGACCAGCAGCACGCCCAGGGCAGGGCTGGACGTGCCCGGCGGGGAGGTCAGCGTCGCGACGGCGAGCATGGCCCACACCCCGGACACGAGCGCCATCCCGGTGCCCGCGATGGGGTCGCGGGCACCGAACCCGACGATCGCCGCGAAGAGCTGCAGCGGCACGGTGAGGACGAGCACCGCCAGGGCGACGGTGGACTCCTCGGCGGTGCCGACGACGCCGAGCTGGAGGCTGCTGAAGCCCACCGTGCCCATCGCCAGCGCCATGAAGCCGAGCGGGAGCGGGTTGCCGGTCGGGCGCAGCACGATCCGTGTCAGCCGGAGCTGTTCGCTGCGGCCGGGACGGTCGTCGGATGAGGTGTCCATCCCGCCACACAACAGCACCGGCGCACGATCGACAACAGCGTTGCGGCGCCCTCGAGGTCCTGGACACCGCGGCGGTGCCGCTGGGAGCATCGGGCCATGACGACGAGCGCGGGCGCCGCCGGTCCACCCGCGTCGGACGTCACGCCGTCGCCCCCGACCTCGTCACGGCGCATGCCGTCCCCCTTCACCGAGGGACGTCCTCGGGCGTCGTGGTGGCTGCGGGTCCTGGCGGTGCTGCTGGACTCCGGGATCGTGGCGCTGGTCGTCTGGTGCGCCACCGGTGCCGGGAGCGGTCTGGCCACCCTGCCGCTGCTCGGCACGGACGGATCGGCGTTCTCCCAGGACGTGCAGCGGTGGACGGCCGGATCGCTCCTGGTGCTGGGGTTGCTGCAGGCGTACACCGGGATGACGCCGGGCAAGCGGGTCGCAGGGATCGCGGTCGTCGACGCCGGGTCCCACCGCCCGATCGGGCTGCTGGGGACGGTGCTGCGCTGGCTGGCCCACTTCCTCGACGCGGTGTTCATGATCGGCTACCTGCGTGCCGGCGTGCACCCCGAGGGCCGCACGTTCGCGGACTCGCTGCTCGGCACCGTCGTCGTGGGGTCCACGCGCCCGGAACCTCACCGGTGGGTCGCAGTCCTGCAGCGCACATCCCCGTCGGGCGCGCCCCGCCCCCGGTGGCCGCGCCGCCTCACGGGCGGCCTCGCGCTGGTGCTCTGCGCGGCCGGGGCGGCCGCCTGGCTCGTCCAGGGATCCGTGGGCGCGACGGGCGCCGTCGCCTCGACGTCGTGCCGCAGCACCGGACCGCTCGACGCGGACGCCGTCGTGGAGACGTGGGCGTCCGTGGAGCACCGGTCGCGCCTCGGCATCGAGCGCGAGACCGACCGGAGCTGGTCCGTGGCGGCCGGGTGGAGCACCGGCCAGGGACTGCCCGACGACGGCACCACGGCGGAGGACCTGGAGCCGACCGTGAAGGTGACCTCGCCCGACGGAACGGCGTACTCGTCGGTCGACGAGTACGGGTTCGACGCGGGCGGGTACTGGCTGTCGCGCGACATCCCGGACGCCGTCGGGACCGTCACGGGGCTGGACGTCCCGCAGGACCCCGAGGGCTGGACCGTCGAGGTGATGCTGACCGACGTCGACGGCGCCATCCTCGCCGAGTGCTCCGCACCCCTTCCCGCCGCCCCGGCGCCCGACCCCGGATCCGTCCCCTGATCTGCCGTCCCCTGATCTGCCGTCCACCGATCCGGTGACCCGTGGCGATCGCCACGAAACGCCGTCTCGCCGCGCGCCCGTGCCCGGCTCGCGCTAGCGTGCCGGAAATGTCCAGACGCCCGCCGCGCACCCCCAGCCGCACCCGAGCCCTCACCCGGGCCCTCGTGTGGGGCCTGGTCGGGTTCGTGCCGTTCCTGGTGCTGGCCTGGCTCGTGCGCACCAACACCGCCCTGCACGACGCCGACCAGCGCGTCGTCGAGTCCGCCACCGCCGTCACCCGGGCCCACCCGGGGCTGGAGACGTTCTTCCTCACGTGGTCGGCCGTCACCCAACCGGGCTTCGTCGTCCTCGCGGGGGCGCTGCTCGCCCTGTGGACGTGGCGCCGCCACGGCATGACCGCCCGCTCCCTGTGGGCCGTGGCCACGCTGCTGGTGTCCTGGGGGCTCACGCAGGTGGCGAAGCTCGCCGTCGGGCGCGTCCGCCCGCTCGTCGAGGACGGGTTCGTCGACGCCCCCGGCTACAGCTTCCCGTCCGGGCACGTGACGTCCGCGGCCACGGCCGCCGTCACGCTCACGATCCTGGTGTGGCCGCTGCTGGCCGCGCGCGGACGCGTGCTCGTCGTCGTCGCGGCCACGCTGTTCGTGCTGATCACCGCCGCCGACCGGATCTTCCTCGGCGTGCACTTCCCGACCGACGTCGTCGCCGGGATCCTGCTCGGGACGGTCGTCTCCACGGCGTCCTACCTGGGCTACCGCGGGTGGGACCCCACCACCGGCACCACTGAACCGGAGGCCCGATGAACACGTTCGTCCATCGCTACGAGATCGACCAGGACGCACCCACGGGCAAGCAGGCCCTGCGCGACCTCGCGGTGCGGGCGCTCGCCCCCGCGCTGGCGCTGTGGTGCCTGATCGTCGGGATCGGGTTCCTCATCGTCGAACCGCTGGGCGACCTGCCCGCCGGCGACGGCCTCGAGGGCTGGTTCGCCGACCACCGCACCCCCACGATGAACACCGTCACCGAGTGGGTCGGCCACCTGGGGATGACGGAGGTCGTCATCGGTTCGACGATCCTGACCGTGCTCTACCTGTGGTGGCGCACCCGGCAGTGGTGGTTCGCCGTCGTGCCTGCGATCGCCGTGTCCCTGCAGGCCCTGATCTTCCTCACGTCGTCGCTGGTGGTGGGGCGCGAACGCCCCGACGTGGAGAAGCTCGACGACGCCCCGCCCACGTCGAGCTTCCCCAGCGGGCACACCGGTGCCGCCACCGCCCTGTGGTTCACGCTCGCGATGCTCGCGCAGCGGATCGAGAACCGTGCCCTGCGGTCCGTGGTGACGGTGCTGTGCCTGCTCGTGCCGTTCGCGGTGGGCACCTCACGCCTCTACCGCGGCATGCACGGGCCGGCCGACGTCGTGGTGGGCATCTTCAACGGTGCCGTCTGCGTCGTGCTGGCCTGGGCCTACCTGCGCCGCGACACCCGCCAGGGCGTCGCCCGCCTGAAGCGCAAGGGCTGACACGCTGGGCCGGCGTCAGGCGAGAGCCCGGCGCTGGTCCGGCATGAGGATCCAGAGCACGACGTAGGCCAGGACCTGCGGGCCGGGGATCAGCACGGACAGCGCGGTCAGGACCCGCACGGTGGTGCGGCTCCAGCCGAGGTGGTCCGCGATCCCGGCGCACACGCCACCGATGACGCGGCCCTGGCTCGGACGGAGAAGCTTGCGGTGCTGGGTCGTGGTGCTCATGCCTCGAACCTAGGCACGGACGGGCCCGGCCGGTATCCGGCAGACCCCCGACCCGACCCTGGTCGTCCCCCGAAGAGGCCGCCGCCCGTCGGGGCCGGTCCTACCGGGCCGCCGTCCCTACTGTGCCGAGTCCTGGGCCGGGTCCTGCCGCAGCGGGCCCCGCCGGCGCTCGCGGCGCCGTCGTCGCAGACGGACGACGACGAACCACAGCACCAGCAGCGCGCACCCGACCAGCACGGCGTTCGACAGGATGCCGCTCCACTGCTCGAGCACGGGCTTGATCGCCGGACCGAACGCGAACCCGAGGCCGACCCAGATCGCGTTCCACACCCCGGATCCGAGGGTCGTGTACAGCGTGAACGACCAGAACGGCATCCGTTCGATGCCCGCAGGGATGGAGACGAAGCTGCGCACCAGCGGGACGCAGCGGCCCAGGAGCACGGCGACGCGTCCCCACCGGGTGAAGAACGCCTCGGCCTTGTCGAAGTCGTCGCCGTCCATGAGCGGGATGCGTTCCACGAGCGCACGGGTGCGGTCGCGGCCGAGCAGCCGTCCGAGGTACCACCAGAGCCACGCGCCGACGACGGCGCCGAGCGTCGCCGCGACGATCGCCCACCACGCGCTCATCCGGCCCTCGTAGGCGAGGAACCCGGCGGCGGGCAGCACGGCCTCCGACGGGATCGGCGGGATGAAGGTCTCCAGGAGCACCGCGATGCCGACGCCCACCTCGCCGAGCGACTCCATCAGGCTGAGCACCCAGCCGATGAACCCGTCGTACCCCTCCTGGGGATGGGTCTCGGTCGCCAGTGCTGCGGTGATGGCCGTGAAGGTCATGGGTCTCCGGTCTCGTCGGTCGGTTCAAGCATCACATGGGTGCGCCCGCGCCCGGCCGCCGCTTCGCTCGGCAGTTCGAGCTTCGTTCGGCAGTTCGAACTGCCGAACGAAGCTCGAACTGCCGAACGAGTTCACCCCGGTGGTGGCGGCCGCGACGGATAGCCTCGACCCATGGCCGCCGACGCCCACCCCAAGGTCGACCTCAAGACGCTGCACCGCGCGTCGTACACCGCCCCGCGCGGGCGGTTCGTGGAGGTCGACGTCCCCACCCTGACCTACCTCGCCGTCGACGGTGAGGGCGACCCGAACACCTCGCCCGCCTACACCACCGCGGTCGAGGCGCTGTTCGGGCTGTCGTACGCGGTGAAGTTCGCAGCCCGGGCGCGGCTCGGCCGGGACCACGTCGTCGCACCGCTGGAAGGGCTGTGGACGGCGGACGACCCCGGCACGTTCGTGCGGCGCGAGAAGGACGCCTGGCGGTGGACGATGCTGATCCTCCAGCCGGACTGGGTCGACGCCGACCTCGTCGACGACGTCGCCCGGCAGGTCCGCACCACCAAGGACCTGCCGGGGCTCGACCGGGTGGAACGCCGCACGCTCACCGAGGGGCGCTGCGTGCAGACGCTGCACGTCGGGTCGTACGACGACGAGGGGCCGGTCCTGGCCGAGCTGCACGAGGAGTACCTGCCGACCCACGGGCTGACCTTCGCCGGACCGCACCACGAGATCTACCTCGGCGACCCGCGACGCACCGCCCCGGAACGGCTGCGCACGGTGCTGCGCCAGCCGGTGCGACCCGCCCCCGGCTCTTCGTTCGGCAGCTAGCGCTTCGTTCGGCAGGTCGAACTGCCGAACGAAGCGCCAGCTGCCGAACGAGTCCCGTGCGGGAGGGTGAGGCATCTGACCTTCACCTGCGCCACGGCCGCAGGTACCGTGGACGTGGGACCCGGCAACAGGGTCCGCGGACGAGGGAGCAGTACCCGCACCACGACAAGACTGCCGCGAAAGAGGTGCGTCTCGTCATGGCGTGGACCGTCCTGATCGTCGCGGGAGTGCTGGAGGCCGTGTGGGCCGCCGCGCTGTCCGCCTCCGAGGGTTTCCGCAAGCCCCGCCCCACCCTGCTGTTCGCCGTCGCGCTCGCCGCGTCCATGACCGGACTGGCCTGGGCGATGACCGACCTCCCCACCGGCACCGCGTACGCCGTCTGGGTCGGCATCGGCGCCACCCTCACCGTCGTGTGGGGCTTCGTCACCGGTCAGGAGCGGGCCGACCGCGCGCGCGTCCTGCTGCTGGTGCTGCTGGTCGGCTCCGTCGTCGGCCTCAAGGTGGTGAGCTGACCGTGGCCTGGCTGATCCTGCTGCTCAGCGCCGTCTGCGAAGCCGTGTGGGCCACCGCGCTCGGCGCGTCCGAGGGACTGTCCGTCCTGACGCCGTCGATCGTCTTCCTGGTGGCGCTCGCCGCCAGCATGGCCGGCCTCGGCTGGGCCGTCCGCCGCATCCCGCTGGGCACGGCCTACGCCGTGTGGGTCGGCGTCGGCGCGGCCCTGACCGTCACGTACGCGATGGCGACCGGCGAGGAGCCCGTCTCGGCGGCCAAGGTCGTGTTCCTGCTGGGCATCGTCGGCGCCGTCGTCGGCCTCAAGCTGGTGCCGCACACCGCAGGATCTCGAGACCCGCAGGACTCTCGGGGCGCGCACGACGCCGGAACGGCCTAGCGTCGTGGCATGACCGAGTACGAGATGAGCGGTGGCCGCGTCCAGAAGTCCGGGGGCAAGGCCGCGAAGATCCTGTACCAGCCCGTCGGCATCGCGAGCTCGATCGTCGCCGGCGTCGTCGCCGGGCAGGTGTTCAAGCAGGTGTACAAGCGCGTCGCACCGGGGCACCCCGACGACGCCCCGACGCCGCTGCAGTCGGAGTACCGGCTGCGCGAGATCCTCCTGGCGTCCCTGATCCAGGGCGTCATCTTCTCGGTGACGAAGGCGCTCGTGCAGCGCGGCGGTGCCCGGGCGTTCGAGAAGATGACGGGGGACTGGCCGGGCGACTGACGACGCCCCGGCTCGCCTGGGCCTGGCGGCGGCTCAGCGCGCGAGGAGCTCGTAGAACGGCGTGGCCGCGCCGTCGTCGTCCCGGTACCGCAGCGCCAGGTTCGAGTCGTCGAGCACCGCGAACCACTCCGCCCACGACACCTCGCGGGCGGCGGCGCTGGGCGTTCCCTGCGCGAAGACCAGGGCGGGCACGGGCCGCCCGTCCAGGCCGTCCGCGTCGGACAGGGCAGGGACCCCCGAGCGGCTCTCGGCCCAGGTGCGGATCTTGTCGTGGTCGGACGTCGTGATGGACATCTGGTCAGTCCAGCACCGGCGGGCGGGGTCCGCCACCGGTGCCGGACCCCGCCCGCCGATGCAGCGCGCGACGTCGCGGTCAGGCGGGGGCGAGCACCATCTCGGCGGTGTCGCCCACGGGTCGGAACCCGAGCCGCAGGTACAGGGCGTTGGACACGGCGTTGTCCAGGTCGGTGGTGAGGCAGACCCGGGCGTCACGGTCGAGGAGCTCGCGGGCGACGTGCGCGGTGAGCGCTCCGGCGTAGCCGTGGCCGCGCTGGTCGGCGGGGGTGAACACGGGCCCGACGCGTGCGGTGCCCAGCGCCGGACCCTGGAACCCGACCATCGACACGGCTCGCCCGTCGACCTCCCACAGCCAGACCCGCCGGCCGTCGAGACGTGCGAGGACGTCCTGGGGGTGCACGGTCGGGTGCACGGTCGGGTGCGTCGTGCCGTCGTCGGGCCGCCCAGCCTGGCGGTCGGCCTCGGGGTGGAACACGTCGAGCCAGGAGACCACGAGGTCGAGGTCGTCCCGGTCGGCGGGCCGTGCCTGCCCGGCGGGGAGCGGCGCGGGCGGCACGAGGGTGTCGAGCTCGTAGAGCCTGGTGGGCCGGTCCAGGTGGGCGACGCGGCCGGTGCGCTCCGCGACGCGGCGCATGAAGACGTCGACGGCGGGGGTCGATCCGTTGGCGGCGTCGACGTGCTCGTCGTGGGCGAGCAGGTGGTCGGCGAGCGAGGTGGCGACGTCGTCGGCCATGGGCAGCACGTACATCGGGTAGGGCTCGAACGGCGCGGTCCGCATCGCGACGCCGACGACGGCGTCCGCCGGGTCGGTGGCGACGGCGAACCAGCACGGGTGGTCGGGGCGCGGTTCGCCGGCGGCGGCGCGGTCGACCCACTGCTGGGCGGTCGTCGTGACGACGGTGGCGAGGATCGGGTCGGCCCGCAGGGTGTCGCCGGCGAGGGCGAGGAAGGCGGCCGGGTCGTCGACGAGCTGCCAGGTGGGGGCGGCTGTTGTCGTCATGCGGGCAATGTAGCCGTCGCAGGCCCGTCGGTTCACCCGAATTCGGGCCGACGACGGCTCACCCGGGGTCGGCGGGGACGGGCGTCCCGTCAGTCGTCCCGCGAGGGTCGCGACGAGCGCCCGCGCTTCGTCGCCGACCGCTGCTTCTTGGCGCTCAGGCGCCGCTCCTGGGAACCGCGGGTGCGCTTCGTGGCACGCCGGGCCGGGCCGGGCGGGGCGACGGCGTCGGCCACGAGCACGGCCAGCCTCCGGGCCGCGGCGTCCCGGTTGCGCCGCTGCTCCCGGTGCTCCGAGGCCACGACCGTCACGACGCCGTCGACCAGCCGGGCGCCGAGGTGCCGGGTGATGCGGTGCCGCTGGACGTCGCTCAGCACGACGGAGCCCGCCACGTCCCAGGAGAGCTCGACGCGGGAGTCGGTCGTGTTCACGCCCTGACCGCCGGGTCCCGACGACCGGGAGAACCGTTCGGTCAGCTCGGCCCGCGGGATGGTCAGGGCGGGGCTGACGACGAGTCCGGGTCGGGCGGGGGAGGGCATGCGGCCAGCCTCTCACCGCGGGGTCGGGATCTGTGCGGCAGTTCGTGATCTACGCGGCAGTCCGGACTGCCGCGTAGATCACGAACTGCCGCACAGATCGAGCCCGGTGGGGCCGATCCCACCTGGCGGGTCGCCCTCCTCCGCCGTGCCACCCGCAGGCGCCCGGCCAGATCTGCCCGAATCCGGGCAAGGATTGGACGTTCGTGGTCGCCGGGCGCATGCTGGCGTGATGATCGACGCCGAGCTGGTCGCCCGCGTGGCCACGACGACGGGACTTCCGCCGTCCGAGGCCGCACGCGTGGTCCAGGACGTCCTGGCCTGGTACGCAGAACCGGTCGAGGACTACGTCCGGCGTCGCCACGCCTCGCTGCGCACGCACGGTGCGCGCAACGAGGAGATCTACGCGCAGATCGCCGCCGAGCTCCGCGACCGCGTGGTCGCGGCGCCCGCCCTGACAGAGCGGCAGGTCCGTCGCGTCATCTACGGCTGAGCACCGCTCGCCGTCCCGTCCGTCCCGAACCCCGGATCCTCAGAACCCCGGATCCTCAGAACCTCAGGAGCACCCCATGTGCGGCATCGTCGGCTACATCGGCCCCCAGCAGGCAGCGCCCGTCCTCGTCGAGGGCCTGTCCCGGCTGGAGTACCGCGGCTACGACTCCGCCGGCGTCGCCGTGCTCAACCCCCGCTCGACGGCGAACCCGTCCCGCGTCGTCCGCGCCAAGGGGCGCGTCCGCGACCTGGAGGCGGCACTGCCGGCGCGCCTGGCCGGCACCGCCGGCATCGGCCACACCCGCTGGGCCACCCACGGCGAGCCGAGCGAGCGCAACGCCCACCCGCACACGTCGGCCGACGGCCGCGTGCACGTCGTCCACAACGGGATCATCGACAACTTCGCGGCGCTGCGCTCCCGGCTCGCCGCCGACGGCACCGAGCTCACCTCCGACACCGACACCGAGGTGATCGCCCACCTGGTGGCGCGCGAGCTCGACGCCGGTCTCGACTTCGAGGACGCGGTGCGCGCCGCCGTCGCGCACGTGGACGGCACCTACGCGCTGGCCGTCCTCGACACCAGGACGCCGGACCGCCTCGTCGTGGCCCGCAACGGCAGCCCGCTGCTGATCGGCGTGGGCGACGGCGAGATGTTCGTCGCCTCGGACCCGGCGGCCATCGTGCGACACACCAGCCAGGTCGTGCTGCTCGACGACGGCGACTTCGCGTCCGTGACGGCTGACGGGTTCCGCAGCTTCACCGCGAACGAGGAGGACACGGCCCGCTCCGCGGTGACGATCGACCTCACCGTCGAGGAGCTGGAGCTCGGCGGGCACGCCCACTTCATGCACAAGGAGATCCACGAGCAGCCCGAGTCGGTGGAGCGCATGCTCACCGGCCGCCTCGACGAGCGGTTCGGCACGGCCAAGCTCGACGGGCTGAACCTCGACCCGCGCGCGCTGCGCAGCTTCCGCCGGGTCAAGATCCTCGGCTGCGGCTCCGCCTACTACGTGGGCCAGCTCGGCGCGTCCATGATCGAGGACCTCGCGCGCGTCCCCGCCGACGCCGAACCGGCGTCCGAGTTCCGCTACCGCAACCCGATCATCGAGCCGGACACCCTGTACGTCGTCGTCAGCCAGTCCGGGGAGACGGCGGACACGCTGTTCGCGGTCCGTGAGGTGCAGCGCAAGGGCGGCACCGTCGTCGGGCTCGTCAACGCGGTCGGGTCGTCCATCGCGCGGGAGGTCGACGGCGGCATCTACCTGCACGCGGGCCCCGAGGTCGCGGTCGCCTCCACCAAGGCCCTGACGCACATGGGGATCGGGTTCGCGCTGCTGGCGCTGGCGCTCGGACGCGTGCACGACCTGTCGCACGCCGACGGCAAACGCATCATCGCGGGCCTGCGCGCGATCCCCGGGCAGATCGCCGAGATCCTCGCTCAGGAGGGCGACCTCGCCACCGCCGCCAAGGAGCTGTCCGAGGCGCCGAGCCTGTTCTTCATCGGGCGGGTGCGTGGCTACCCGGTGGCCCGCGAGGGTGCGCAGAAGTTCAAGGAGATCACCTACCGGCACGCCGAGGCGTACCCGACGAGCGAGCTCAAGCACGGCCCCCTCGCGCTCATCAGCCCCGAGCTGCCGACCGTCGCGATCATCCCCGACGACGACCTGCTGGAGCGCAACATCACCGCTGCCCAGGAGATCCGCGCCCGCGGGGGTGCCGTCGTCGCGATCACGCACCCGGGCGTCGAGCTCGGCACGGCGGCCACGGCGCGCATCGAGGTGCCGCGCAACGAGGTCGAGCTCGACCCGATCCTGCTGACCATCCCCACCCAGCTCCTCGGCTACCACGCCGCCGTCGCGCTCGGCGAGGACGTCGACCGGCCGCGCAACCTCGCCAAGTCCGTCACCGTGGAGTGACGGCGCGGGCCTGATCCCGGCCGTCAGCTCGCGCTGGTGCGGACCACCATCTTGCCGACGTTGCCGCCGCGCATCATGTCGAGGAACGCTTGCGGGGCGTTCTCGATACCGTCGACGACCGTCTCGTCGTAGGCGATCTTCCCGGCGCCGAACCACTCGGTCATCCGCGCCCGGAACTCCCCGGCGAGGTGCGTGTAGCTCGGCAGGGTGAACCCCTGGAGCGTCAGCCCCCGGGTGACGGCGTTGGCGAGGTTGTCCGGCCCCGGCGTGCGCTCGGTGGCGTTGTACAGGGAGATGGCGCCGCACAGGGCGAGGCGCCCGCCGTCGTTCATGCGGTCGAGCGCTGCCTCCAGGTGGTCGCCGCCGACGTTGTCGAAGAACACGTCGACGCCGTCCGGTGTGAGGTCGCGCAGCTGGCGGCGCACGGGCGCGTCCTTGTAGTTGAGGGCGGCGTCGTAGCCGTACCGCGAGGTGAGGAGCTCGACCTTCTCCGCGGTGCCGGCCGAGCCGACGACCCGTGACGCGCCGAGCAGGCGGGCGATCTGCCCGACGGCGGTCCCGACGGCACCCGCCGCGCCGGAGACGAACACGGTGTCACCCTCGCGCAGGCCGGCGATGGCGGTGAGGCCGACGTAGGCCGTCATCCCCGTCATCCCGAGGATGCCGAGGTGCAGCGAGAGCGGAGCGCCGGGGATCTCGGGCACCACCTGGACGTTCCGGGCGTCGGTCTGGGCGACGTCGCGCCAGCCGAGCTGGTGCAGGACGGCCGCGCCGACGGGGACGTCGTCGGAGGCGGACTCCACGACCCGCCCGACGGCGGCACCCGTCATGGCCTCGTCGAGGCGGTACGGCGGCACGTAGCTCTTGACGTCGTTCATGCGGCCGCGCATGTACGGGTCGACGGAGACGAACTCGTTGGCGATGCGGACCTCGCCCGGGGCGAGGTCGCCGTAGGTCACCTGCACGGTGCGGAACGTGTCGGCGGTCGGCCAGCCGGTGGGTCGTTGGGCGAGCTGGATCTGGGTGGAGACGACGTCGGACACGGGTGCCCTCCTGGTGGGTGCGTGGCTGGTGGGTGCGTGGCTGGTGGGTGACCGGCTGGTGGGCGGGTCGCGGGGGGTTCTTCATCGACCCTCGCATCCGAGACGCCCCGAGGGCCAGCGGAAGGCGTCTCAGCGTGTGCGCCCGTTTCGGGCTCGCGCGCCCGGGTGGTGGTGTCGTGTTTCGCGGGGTGTCAGCGTTCCTGGATCCGTGACTGCTGGACGGGGCCGAATCACGTTCAGCACGAGTTTCGCGCTCAGCGTGATCGCGGCACGCCGAGGTGTCGGGAATCCGGGCAGACGCACACCGGCGAAAACAACACCGTGTTCCCTGGAGGGAGGGGCCCGGCAGGCCTCAGAGCAGCAGACCCACGCCGAGCGCGACGACGGCGAGCAGCGGGAGGGTGCCCTGGCGGACCGCTGCGCCGCGCTTGTCGGACGAGGAGAGCAGCAGGACCAGGGCGGCGGCCAGCATCGACCCCGTCCCGGCGAGCACCAGCGCCACCCCGACGTCCGGGGACCCGGCCGCGTGCACCACGATCCCGACGGCGCTGACCACGGCGAGGAACAGGTTGTAGAAGCCCTGGTTGAACGCCATCTCCCGGGTCGCGGCGGCCTCTTGCTCGGTGGTCCCGAACACGGATCGCGCGGTCGTCGTCCAGGCGACGGACTCGAGCCAGAAGATGTAGACGTGCAGCACGGCGGCGAGGCCTGCCAGCACGAGGCCGACGACGATCATGGTTCCCCCTGGCGTTCGTGGCGCGGCCGGTGCGACGCCCTCCTGCGAGCGTAGGTCGAGGCGGGCCTCCTGCCGGGGCGTCACGCCGGGTAGACGTCCACCTCCGCGGCCTTGACCGAGAACCACACGTCGACGCCGGGAGCGAGGCCGAGCTCGGCCGCCGCCTGCGGGGTGACGTCCGCGGCGACGTGGTCCCCGCGCACCCGCAGCAGGTCACCGTGCGGTTCCACCGTGCGGACCCTGCCGTGCAGCAGGTTGCGGGGCGAGCCGGGCACGGGTGCCAGGAACACGGCGACGGCGGCGGGCCGGAAGGTCGCCACCGCCGGGGCTCCCTCGGCGACCTCCGGGTCGCCGTGGCCGTGCACCACGTCCCCGGCGTCCGTGCGCACCCCGTCGCCCGTCCACACGCCTGTCAGCAGGTTCAGGCCTGCCAGCGACGCGGCGAACGCGCTGCGCGGCCGGGCCAGGACCTGCGCCGTCGGCCCCTGCTCGACGACGCGCCCGGCGTCCACGACCGCCACCCGGTCCGCGAGCAGCAGCGCGTCCAGGACGTCGTGCGTGGTGATCACCGCCGTCTGCTCCGCCAGCACGTGCCGCAGCGTCTGCCGCAGCGCGGGGGCGACGTCGACGTCGAGCGCCGCCATCGGTTCGTCGAGGAGCAGCAGCCGCGGACGGGCGGCCAGCGCGCGGGCGACCGCGACACGCTGCGCCTGCCCCCCGGACAGTGCCGTCGGACGGCGGCCCGCCAGGTCGGCGGCCCCCACCCGGGCGAGCCACTCGGCCGCGCGCGCCGCCGCGTCCCGCCGGCGCGCCCCCTGGGAGCGCGGGCCGAACGCCACGTTGTCCGCCACGGACAGGTGCGGGAACAGCAGCGGCTCCTGCGCGAGCAGCGCGACGTGCCGGTCGTGCGGGGCCACCCAGGTGCGGGCCCGCCCTCCCTCGACGTGCGCGAGCGTGCGCCCACCGAGACGGACGACGCCGTCGTCGGGACGCAGCGTGCCCGCCACGACACCCAGCGTCGTCGACTTGCCCGCCCCGTTCGGGCCCAGCAGCGCCACCGTCTCACCGTCCCCGACCTGCAGCGCCACGTCGAGACCCCGGGCCGCCAGGCGGGCGTCGACCTCGAGCGTCACCACGCACCCCCGCGCCGGTGCGCCCCCAGGATGACGACCACCGCGACCACCACGAGCAGCAGCGACAACGCCACCGCCGCGTCCGGGTCCGTCTCCCGCGCCAGGTAGATCTCCAGCGGCAGCGTCCGGGTCGTGCCCTGCAGGCTGCCCGCGAACGTGATCGTCGCACCGAACTCACCCAGCGCCCGCGCGAACGACAGCACCGCCCCCGACACCAGTCCCGGCCACACCAGCGGCAGCGTCACCCGGCGCAGGACCGTCGTCGGGCGCGCACCCAGCGAGGCCGCCACGACGTCGTAGCGCGACCCCGCCGTGCGCAGCGCACCTTCCAGGCTCACCACCAGGAACGGCAGCGCCACGAACGTCTGCGCGATCACCACCGCCGCCGTCGAGAACGCCACCTGGACGCCCGCGACCTCCAGGGTCTCGCCCAGGAGCCCGCGCCGCCCGAACGTCGACAGCAGCGCGATGCCACCCACCACCGGCGGCAGCACCAGCGGGACCAGCACCAACGGCCGCAGCCAGCGCAGCACCCGCACCGTCGACCGCGCCAGGACCAACGCCATCGGCACGCCCAGCACCAGACACGCCACCGTGCTCGCGGCGGCCGTGCGCAGGCTCAGGCCGAGGGCGACCCGCGCCGGCTCGCTCGTCACCAGCGACCACCAGTCGCCCCAGTCCACGCGCGTCGACAACGCGACCAGCGGCAGCAGGATCAGCAGCCCGCCCAGCGCCGCCGGGACGTACGCCCAGCCGGGCAGCCCGACCGCGACCTCCGGCGCCCCCCGACGATCTGCCCTGGGCGGCGCAACCGGCATCGCGGCAGGACGCGGCGCCCTCATGACGACGGCGGCGCGAAGCCCAGGCCGTCGAGCACCGCCTGGCCCTCGGGGGACAGGACCGCGTCGACGAACTGCCCGGCGAGGTCGGCGTGCTCGGCGTCGGCGACCGGCGCGATCGGGTAGGTGTTGACGGCGCTCGCGGCCTCGGGCACCTCGATCCCCTCGACGGCGTCGCCGGCGCGGGCCACGTCGGTGACGTACACGAGCCCGGCGTCCGCCTCGCCCGCGACGACCTTGCCGAGGACGTCGGTGACGCTCTGCTCCTCGCTGTCGGGGGCGAGCTCGACGCCGGCCGCCCGGGAGACCGTCGCCGCGGTCGCGCCGCAGGGCACGGCGGGAGCGCAGGTCACGAGCGTGAGGTCCGGATCGGCCAGGTCGGCCAGGGACGCGACCCCGGCGGGGTTGCCCGCCGGGACGGCGATGGTGAGCGTGTTGGTGGCGAAGTCCCGCGGGTCGCCCACCAGGGCGTCGGCGGTGAGCCTGGCCATGGTGGCGGTGTCGGCCGAGGCGAACACGTCGGCCGGTGCGCCCTGCTGGATCTGCGCCACGAGGTCCGACGAGCCCGCGAACGACAGCTGGACGTCCACGCCCTCGTGGGTGGCCTCGAAGTCAGCGGCGACCTGCTCGAACGCCTCGGTCAGCGACGCGGCGGCGAACACCGTCAGCGTGGTCGGGGCGTCGTCGCCGGACGTCCCGGCCCCAGCGTCCGCGGCGCTGCTCGCGCCGCCGTCGGACGACGAGCAGGCGGCCAGGGTGAGCGCCAGCCCGGCGGCGAGCACGACGGACGCGCGGGCTGCGGTGCGGCGGGTCACGCCGATCCGCCGGCGGTCTCGACGACGACGTTCGTGGACTTGATGACGGCCACGGCGACGGAGCCGCGCTCCAGCCCGAGGTCGCGCACCGCCTCCGCGCTCATGAGGGAGACCACGCGGAACGGGCCGCACTGCAGCTCGACCTGTGCCATCACGGCATCGACGGTGAGGTCGGTGACGATCCCGACGAACCGGTTGCGCGCGGAGCTCTTCATGCCTGGCGGCAGGCCGGGCGGCGTGGCGTGCTCGCGCGCGACCACGGCGACGTCGTACCCGTCGACGACCTTGCGGCCCGCGTCGTCGGTGGTCGCGGCCAGCAGACCGCGGTCGATCCAGCGGCGGACCGTGTCATCGCTGACGCCCAGGTAGACGGCAGCCTCGCTCACCCTCATCGTCGGCACGATCAGCACACTAACCCCGCATCTGCGGAGCGGACAAGCCGTGGTCGATCTCAGGTGCGGTCCCTGGCGAAGCTCGGTGCGTACGATCGTCCGCATCGTGTGTACGATCGTCCGCATGACGACGTCCGGCCACCTCGCCGGCGGGCCCCGCGAGGTGACGGCCTCGCCGCCCGCGGGCCCGGCACGCCCGCGCCGCCACGACCCCCACCGCCGTGACCGCATCGTCGACGCGTGCCTGGACGTCGTCGCCGAGCACGGCGTGGCCGGGACGTCGCACCGCCGCGTCGCCGCCGCCGCGGACGTGCCGCTGGGCTCCATGACGTACCACTTCGCCGGGATGGACGAGCTGCTGCGGGCCGCCTTCAGCCGGTTCGCGGAGCAGCAGGCCGCCGCGTTCGAGCGCCGGCTCGGCCAGGCGACCGACGTCGAGCAGGCCGCGGACGCGGTCGTCGCCCTCATCACCACCGACGTGTTCGCCACCCAGCGCGACCTCGTGCTCAGCCACGAGCTGTACACGCTCGCCGCCCGTGACCCTGCGTTCCGCACCCTGACGAACGCGTGGATGAGCCGTAGCCGTGCCGCGCTCGCCCGGCACTTCGACCCCCTGACCTGCCGCCTGCTCGACGCGTTCGTCGAGGGCGTCACCATCCACCGCGCGCTCGACACCGAGCGCCCCGACGACGCCGTCGTCCGCAGCGGCGTCGCACGGATCCTCGCCCCGGTGACCTCGACGAAGGACCCCGCACCATGACCGTCAGCGACGAGCCGACCGCCGCCGGCCCGACCCGCGCCGACCGCCGGGCACGCGCCGCCGTGTCCGCCATGTTCCTCACCAACGGCGCGCTGTTCGCCAACCTGCTGCCGCGCTACCCGGAGATCAAGGGCGCCCTCGACCTGTCGAACACCGTGTACGGCCTCATGGTGGTCGCGTTCCCCGCGGGCGCGATGCTGTCCGGGCTCGCGGCCGCCGCGATCATCCGCCGGTTCGGGTCCGCCGGGGTCGCCGTCGGCGGCACGATCCTCACGGCGCTGGCGATGGTGGGCGTCGGGTTCGCCCCGTCGCTCGCCCTGGTCGCGCTGGCGCTGTTCCTCGGTGGGGCTTGCGACGCCGTGACCGACGTCGGGCAGAACGCCCACGGCCTGCGTGTGCAACGTCGGTACGGCCGGTCCGTCTTCAACTCGTTCCACGCCCTGTGGTCCGCCGGTGCCGTGATCGGCGGCGGCATGGCGGCCGCCGCCATCGCCCTCGACCTGCCGCTCGGCGTGCACCTGACGATCTCGGGGTCGGTCTTCTGCCTGGTCGCGCTGACCGCGTACCGGTTCCGGCTCCCCGGTCTCGATGCGGAGGTCCGCGCCTCCGACGACGCCGCCGCGTCGGCACGCGCCGCCGAGCGCACGGCGCCGGCGGACGGTGTCACGGACGGTGCCGTGACCGACGTTCCCGCACCAGGTCCGCGGCGCGGCCGCGTCGGTCTGCTGCTGGCGGCGTTCGCCGTCGTCGCGATCGCCGGCGCGATCATCGAGGACGGGGCGAACGCCTGGGCCGCCCTCTACCTGTCCGGGTCGCTCGGTGCCGCGGGGGCGGTCGCCGCCACCGGTTTCGTCGCCTTCATGGCCATGGAGTTCCTCGGTCGTGCCACGGGCGACCGGTTCGTCGACCGGTTCGGCCAGGCCGCGGTGGCGCGTGCGGGCGGTGTGCTCGTCACGGTCGCGATGGGTCTCGCGCTGGCGTTCCCGTCGGTGCCGACGACGATCGTCGGGTTCGCGCTGGCCGGGTTCGGCGTCGCCACCGTCATCCCCGCGGCGATGCACGCCGCCGACGAGCTGCCCGGCCTGCGCGCCGGCACCGGCCTGGCGGTGGTGTCGTGGCTGCTGCGGCTCGGGTTCCTGCTCATGCCGCCGGTGATCGGCATCGTCGCGGACGCGACGTCGCTGCGCGCCGCGCTGCTGGTGCTGCCCGTCGCCGGGATCGCCGTCGTCGTGGCCGGGGCGATGCTGCCGGGACGACGTCGGCCTGGCACGATCGACGCGTGAGAACCACGCTTCCCCACGCCGAGCTGCACCTGCACATCGAGGGGACCCTGGAGCCCGAGCTCGTGATGGAGCTGGCCGCGCGCAACGGCGTGCGGCTGCCGTATCCCGACGTCGCGTCGCTGCGCGCCGCCTACGACTTCACCGACCTGCAGTCGTTCCTCGACCTCTACTACGCGAACATGGCGGTGCTGTGCACGGCCGAGGACTTCGCGGACATGACGCGGGCCTACCTGCGCCGGGCTGCCGCCGCGGGGGTGCGGCACGCGGAGATCATGGTGGACCCGCAGGCCCACCTGGTCCGCGGGGTCCCGCTGGAGACCGTCGTCGAGGGGATCGGCCAGGTCCTGGCGGCCAGCGAGGAGGAGTTCGGCGTCTCGACGCTGCTGATCGCCGCGTTCCTGCGCGACCGGGACGAGGCGGAGGCGCTCGACGTCCTCGAGCGGCTGCTCGCGTCGGGTGCCCCGATCGTCGGCATCGGCCTGGACTCCGCGGAGGTGGGCAACCCGCCGGCGAAGTTCGAGCGGCTCTTTGCCAGGGCCCGTGAGGCCGGGTTGCGCCGCATCGCCCACGCGGGGAGGAGGGTCCGGCGTCGTACGTCGCCGACGCCCTCGACCTGCTCGGTGCGGAGCGCATCGACCACGGGATCCGCTGCCTCGACGACGACGCGCTGGTCGCGCGGCTCGTCGCCGACCAGGTGCCGTTGACGGTGTGTCCCCTGTCGAACGTCGCCCTGCGCGCGGTGGGATCGATCCACGAGCATCCCCTGCCGGAGATGCTGGGACGCGGACTGAACGTGTCGGTCCACTCCGACGACCCGGCCTACTTCGGTGGCCATCTGGACGACAACCTCGCCGCGCTCGACGACGCCCACCACCTGACGGCGGCGCAGCGGGCGACGCTCGCCGCGAACTCGGTGCGCTCGTCGTTCCTGGCCGCCGACCGCCGCGATGCGCTGCTGGCCGAGATCACCGCGGCCACGCACTGACCGCCGGGCGCCGGCTGATCGGCTGGCACCCGGCGGTCGGTGGCACGAGGTCAGGAGTGCGTGACCTGCAGCTTGTAGAGCGTGGTCTGGCCGTAGTTGGTCGTGTCGCACGGCGAGGAGTTGCTGCAGTTCGCCTGGGTGTAGGCGCCGGCCTTGAAGTAGTTGCCGGACGACGTGTGCGCGATCGTCGTCTGCAGGACTCCGTTGTAGTAGACCTTGATCTGACCGCCGCTGACGACGAACTTGCCCTCGAAGACGGTGTTCAGCTTGTAGTTGCTGGTGACGAGTTTGTGGTGGGTGTCGTCGCCCTTGGTGATGTAGAGGCTCGTGCCCTCCAGGCGGAACACCGTGACGTCGTCGTCGCCGTCGTGGATCTGGGCGCCGACCAGGTGCGACTTGTCCTCGGGCAGGTGGTTGAAGGCCTCGCGGAACACCATGGTGTGGGTACCGGAGGTCGCCGACCACGACGCCTTCTCGCTGCCGCCGTCGGTCATCTCGCGCAGCTCGGAGCGGGGGTAGCCCGACCCGGACGTGGTGACGCCGTTGACGGCGGCCCGGAACTGGATGCCGGTGCACTTGGAGTTGACCTGGAACCACGGCTTGGCCGCGAAGGTCTTGAGGCTGGGCTGCTCGATCTCGGTGGGCGAGGTGCCCGACCCGGTGGGCAGGGTGACCTTCCAGTTCGTCAGGTCGAGCTGCTGGGCGGGGTAGTCGCAGGGTGCCGCTGCGGTTGCGGTACCGACGCCCGCGGCCTGGCCGGCGAGGAGGACCGTGGCTGCGAGGAGCGCGGTGATGCCGTGCTTGGTGCGGAGTCTCATCGTGCGATTCCTTTCGAATGCCCTGAGTCTGATGTGGTGCCGAGCCGGGGACGTCCTGCGCTCGTCAGCGCGTGGTTCTGGTCGGCGGCGGTCCGGTGGGCAGGGGACCCGTGCCGGAGACGGCGGTGGAGCGGCGTCGGGGCCTCTGAGCGTGGTGCTCCCCTCAACGGTGAAGTCGAGGCCCTGACCTGGTGCAACGATGCACCGGAGATCTCAGAACTGAAACTAGTTGCCCGGAAGCAACCTGTCAACAGATGGGTGAAAAAAATCTGTTTGCGCAGGTCAGAGGCACAAAATGAGCCTCTCGACACAGGGAGGAGTTGGGATAGATCGTTGCACTAACCCGTGCACTCACCGTGCACTCACCGTGCACCAAGCCGTGCACGAACGACGGGCGACCGGCACTCCTCGTGCCGGCCGCCCGTCGCTCGGGAAGGTGAGGTGCTACTTGACCGTCACGTCGGCGGCGGCGTCGATCTGGGTGTTCGTGCCGTTGCCGCGGACGACGTTGTGCTGGAGCCGGACGTCCTGCCCGGCGTCCACCCGCACCCCACCGGTGTTGGCCGTCACGAGGTTCTTCGTGACCAGCGCGTCGGTGGGGACGCCGCTCGCGTGGCCGTCGTCACCGGGGTCCACCGCGAGGTGCACGCCCCAGAAGTCGTCGGCACGGTTCGCGAGGATCGTGTTGAGCCGGACGACGGTGCCCGGCGCGTTGCGGACCTCGATGCCGGACCGCACGTGGTCGCCACGCCCGCCGGTGACGAGGTTGCTCTCCACCACGGTGTCGGGCGTCCCCATGATGAGCAGGACCCCCTCACGGTTGTTCTTCAGGACGTTGTGGTGGATCCAGTTGCCCGGACCGGCGGCGTCGTGCTGGGTGGAGGTGCCGCCGGTGTTGCCGAGGGCGATCGCCGCGGCCTGTCCGTCGGTGACGACGTTGCCGCGGATCTCGTTGAGGTACTCGTCCTCGCCGTGCAGGTCGATCGCGTCCAGCACGCCGCCGCGGATGCGGTTGTCGGCCACGAGGTTGTTGTGCGTCCAGTACTGGAGCAGCACCGAGTGGCGCAGGTGGGTGCCGTCGAACTCGTTGTCGACCACCACGTTGTGCCGGGAGTCGTCGTCGTAGGCGAACCGGTCCTTGCCGGCGGTGCCCTGGATCGAGACGCCGTAGCCGTTGCCGCCGCCGCCGACGCTGGTCGCGTCGCGGAACGTCGAGTCGCGCACCGTCACGTCACGGCTCTTCTCGATCCGCACGCCCATCTTCTGGAAGCGCTCGACGACGACGTCCTCGACGAGAACCGTGGTGCTGGGCCGGGAGCCGAGGTTCGCGACGACGATGCCGTAGGCCGGCCCGCCCGCCGCGGTGTCGTCCTGGTGGTCGGTGGGCAGGGGGCCGTCGAAGGTGGAGGTCACGGTGAGGTCGGTGATCTGCACGTCCTGGATCCCGTAGCCGCGCAGGACCTTGCCGGACTGGGTGTCCGGGGTGAGGGCGGACACGAGCTGCGTCCGGGACCCCGCGCCCCGCAGGTCGACGCCGCTGCGCAGCGCCACGTTGGTGGTCGGGTCGGAGGGCTCCGTGGTGAGCAGGTCGTAGGTGCCCTTGGGCAGGTAGACCTCGTCGCCGGGCTCGGCGGCGGCGACCGCGGCGCGGATCGCCGCGGCGTCGTCCCCGGTCCCTGCGGCAGGGTCGGCGCCGTGGTCGCGGACGTCGATGGTGCGACCGGTGACGGCGTCGGGCTCGGCGGGCACGTACCGCTCACCGGTCGCGGTGACCAGGCCCGGCTCGGTCCAGGCGACGGCGTCAGGGTCCGGGACGGGCAGGAGGTCCGTCAGGTCGTCGACGACGGCGCCGCCCGCGAACGGCGGGTAGGCGCGGATCTCGGTGACGCTGTTCCAGCCGGACAGGTTGTTGCCGCGCCCGAGGTAGCGCACGTAGCGGGCGTCGGTGCCCGTGGTGGCGTCGCCGTCGAGCACGACCGGCTCGAGATTCGACGAGGTGCCGGAACCGGCCTGGTCGACGGCCGCGGGGTGCCAGGTGGTCCCGTCGGTCGACAGCTCGACGTCGAACAGCGACTGCCGCTCGTCGCCCTTGTGCCAGGCGATCCCGAGGTAGCCGACCGGGTGCACGGCACCCAGGTCGAGCACGAGCCACTGCGGCTCCTCGGGGCTCGCGGTGAGCGATGACCACCGGGTCGTCGGGTCGTCGTCGACGGCGAACTCGGGGAGGTTTCCGTCGCTGCTGAGGGCGCGGACGGCGTCGACGGGCCAGTGGTCGGGTCCCGGTTCCGCGGTGCTGGAGGCAGCTCCGGGCTGGACGGTGGCGGCCGGTGTGGCGGCCGCGGTGCCGGCACCGACGCCGCACAGGGCGACGACGAGTGCGACGGTGGACACGGTTGGTGCAACGATTCGCCATTGGATCATGGCAGGACTGTGGCACCTCAGGAGCGCGAGGTCAACGTTTCCGGCCGAACAAACGTGCGTTCGTGTCGAGGATGCCGCCCATCGACAGTGCATCGATTTACCGCAGAGCGGCGCGCGTCCGTCGTCGCGTGGTCGAGCCACGGTGCGGCGAAGAGGGCAGCGGTGAAGAGGCCGGCGGCGAAGAGGGGCTAGCGGGGGAGGGGGGCGAGGCGGGCCGGGGGATCAGTCCGTGCGGGCCGTCAGCCGGATCACCGGGATCACGCGGTCGGTCTTGGACTCGTAGCCGGCGAACTGCTTGGCCTCGGCCTTGATCCGTGACCAGGCGGCCTCGCGCTCCTCGCCGTGCAGCTCGGTGGCGGTGACGGGGATCGTCGTGCCGGCCCGTTCGATCGTCACCTGGTCCGGGTGCGCGGCGAGGTTGAGGTACCAGGCGGGATTCGTCGCGGCCCCACCCTTGGAGGCCACGATCAGCCAGCGTCCGTCGCCGTCGTCGAACCAGGCCACCGGTGCCGACCGCGCCTCTGCGGTCTTGCGCCCGATCGTCGTCAGGACGAGCGTGTCCATGCCCATGAAGGTCCCGGACGACCGCTTGATCCGACCCGCCACGAGCCGGTTCACGGTGCGGAAGAACCATCCGGGGATGCGCGCGCCGTGGGTGCCTTGCGAGTGGCTGAACGTCATGGCACCACGCTAGCGCGCCCCCCATGCGTCGAGCACGGTACGGACCGGAGGTCCGCACCGTGCTCGACGTGAGGGTCAGCCGGTCAGGAGTGCGTCACCTCGAGGTCGTAGACGGTGGTCTGGCCGTAGTTGGAGCTGTCGCACGGCGAGGAGTTGCCGCAGTTGGCCTGGGTGTAGGCGCCGGCCTTGAAGTAGTTGCCGGACGACGTGTGCGGGATCGTGGTCTGCAGCTCGCCGTTGTAGTACGCCTTGATCTCACCGTCGGCGACGACGAACTTGGCCTCGAACTCGGTGCCCAGCTGGTAGTCGTCGGTGATGAGGTGGTGGTGGGTGTCGTTGCCCTTCGTCACGTAGAGGCTCGTGCCCTCCAGGCGGAACACCGTGACGTCGTCGTCGCTGTCGTGGATCTGCGCACCGACGAGGTGCGGCTTGACCTCGGGCAGGTGGTCGAACGACTCACGCACGACGAGCGTGTGGGTGCCCGACGTCGCGTCCCAGGCGGCCTTCTCGCTGCCGCCGTCGGTCATCTCGCGCAGCTCGGAGCGGGGGTAGCCCGACCCGGAGGTGGTCACGCCGTTGACCGCGGCGCGGAACTGCACGCCGTCGCACTCGTCGTTCACCTGGAACCAGGTGTCCGTCGAGAAGGTCGCCAGGTCCGGCTGCAGGATCTCGGTGGGGGAGGTGCCCGACCCGGTCGGCAGGGTGATCTTCCAGTCCGTCAGGTCGAGCTGCTCGGCGGGGTAGTCGCAACCGGCTGCGGGCTCCGTGGGCTCCTCGGTCGGCTCGACGGGGGGCTCGGTCGGCTCCTCGGTGGGCTCCACGGGGGGCTCCGTGGGCTCCTCGGTGGGCTCGACCGGAGGCTCGGTCGGGGTGGTGCCGGTGCCGGTGTGGGTCACCTGGAGCTGGTAGAGGCTGGTCTGGCCGTAGTTGGAGCTGTCGCACGGCGAGGAGTTGTTGCAGTTGGCCTGCGTGTAGGCGCCGGCCTTGAAGTAGTTGCCCGAGGCGGTGTGCTTGATCGTGGTCTGGAGCTTGCCGTTGTAGTAGACCTTGATCTTGCCGTTCTTGACGACGAACTTGCCCTCGAAGACCGTGTGCAGCTTGTAGTTGTCCGTGACGAGCTTGTGGTGGGTGTCGTTGCCCTTGGTGATGTAGAGGCTCGTGCCCTCCAGGCGGAAGACGGTGACGTCGTCGTCGCCGTCGTGGATCTGCGCGCCGACCAGGTGCGGCTTGTCCTCGGGCAGGTGGTTGAAGGCCTCGCGGAACACCATGGTGTGCTTGCCCGTCGTCGCGTCCCAGGCCGCGCGCTCGGTGCCGTCGGCGGTCATCTCGCGCAGCTCGGAGCGGGGGTAGCCCGACCCGGAGGTCGTCACGCCGTTGACCGCGGAGCGGAACTGGATGCCGGTGCACTTGGAGTTGACCTGGAACCAGGGGTCGACGGAGAAGGTGTCGAGCTCAGGCTGGAGGATCTCGGTGGGGGAGGTGCCCGTCCCGGTGGGCAGGGTGACCTTCCAGTTCGTCAGGTCGATCTTCTGGGCGGGGTAGTCGCACGAATCTGCGGCGGTGGCGGCGGCTGCGGGAGCCGCGGCGGTCACGGCTGCGGGCTTGGCCTCGGCGACGGGCGTGGCCTCGGCCGTGACGCCCAGGCCGGGGATGTGCCCGCTGACGAACGTCGTCAGGGCCAGGACGGCGGCGGAGATGCCGCGTCTCTTGCGGTCGAATGTCAACATCCTGCGATTCCTCTCGGGTGGTCTTCCGGGGGAGCGGAGGCCGTCCGTCGCGGTCGGGCGGGGCGCTCGTCAGCGGTGCCCGCCGTCACGTGGGCGACGGTGGGAGCAAGTCCGCACCGTCGCCGACCTCTGCACTGCACTGCCGGGTCCCGCCCGTGCGCCGCCCTGGTTCCGGGTGGCGGGCTGGACCCGTCCTACGTGGCCACTCTCGCGGTGCATCGCTGCACCGGATCAATCTCCGCAAAAGTAGCCAGGGGCCACCCTGCTGTCAACCATCGCCAGCGATCCTCACCAGGAACGTTGAGATTTCGGGGCTCCTGACGCGGGCCACGCACCACTCGCTCCGCGCGCACATGGTAAATCGATGCACCGTCAAGCAAAGAAAGGTCCGGGTGTCCTGCCGCTCGGCAGGACACCCGGACCCGGGTGGTGCGTGGTGCGTGGTGTGCTCAGCTCGGCACGACGGTGCCGTTCCACTCGTACTTGCGGTTCGGCTCGTCGATCGGCGTCCGGGCGAGGTGGTTGGTGTAGTTCGACATCACCTTCTGGGCGATGCCGAGGACGACCTCGAGCACCTGGCGCTGGGTGAACCCGGCGTCGAGGAAAGCCTGCACGGTGGCGTCGTCGACGTCGCCGCGCTCGCGGACCATCGCCAGGGAGAACGTGCGCAGCGCCTCGAGCCGGGGCTCGTGCAGCGGGGTGCCGTCCCGGAGCGCGTCGATGATCTCGTCGTCGACGCCCATGCCCTTGGCGATCGCCGTGTGGGCGGGCACGCAGTAGTGGCAGGAGTGCTCGACGTTGATCGACTGCCAGACGACCGTGAGCTCCTCGGCGTCGAAGGTGGAGTCCTGGAACAGGCGGTGCAGCGTCTGGTAGCCCTCGAGCAGGCCGGGGGCCTCGGCCATCACCGCGTGCAGGCCGGGGATCCTGCCGAAGTTCTTCTTCGAGGCGGCCAGCAGCTCCTGGCTCTCCTGCGGGGCGGTGCTCTCGTCGTGCAGCGTGAAGTCGACCATGGGGTCCTCCCTCGTCGTCGCGGTACTTCGCGGGTACCCCTATTGTGTACCGAGTGGTACTGAACTAAGCAAGTCGACGGCGCGCACCCGGGCGTGTCGTCGGCGCTCGTACGATGGGGGGATGGGGATGCAGGGGAAGGCCCCGGTGGGACGCCCGCGGGCGTTCGAGGCGGACGAGGTACTCGACCGCCTGACAGCGCTGTTCTGGCGGCAGGGGTACGCGCGGACGTCGATGGCGGACCTCGTGGCGGCCAGCGGCGTGCACAAGCCGAGCCTGTACCGGACCTTCGGCGGCAAGGACGCCCTGTTCGCCGCCGTCCTGCGCCGCTACCTGGACGAGCGCATGGCGATGTTCACCGACCTGATCGACCGGTCGGGGTCCGGCGTCGAGGGCGTGCACCGCTTCCTCGAGCTCTTCGGCATCGACGCCGTCTCCGAGCGGGGCCGCGACGGGTGCCTCATGGTCATGGCCACCAACGAGCTGCGCGGGGAGCTCCCGGGCTACGACTTCGCCGCCGACCACCGTGCGCGCATGCGGGAGGTGCTCGCCACGCTCGTGCGGCGCACGCTCCCCGGTCGGCCCGACGACGCCACGGTGCTGCAGCACCGGACCGACCTGCTGATCACGTTCCTGCTGGGCCTGCACGTGATCATGCGCTCCGGCACGGGGGGCGAGGACGTGCAGCGCTCCCTGGACGCGATGCACCGCGTCGTCGACACGTGGTGACGACGGAGCAGCGGACGACCGGCTACCGGACGACCGGCTACCGGACGACCGGCTACCGGACGACCGGCTACCGGACGACGGGCTCGGTGCTCGTCAGGCGGGCGAGGTCGCCCCGGCGCGGCAGCACCTCCCAGTCCCCGTCGCCGGTGCAGGCGTAGGCGCCCACGGCGGTCGCGGTCGCCAGGCAGGTCGCCACGTCGCGCCCCGCCAGGTGGTCCGCGAGGAATCCGGCGACGAACGCGTCCCCGGCCCCGACGGTGTCCCGGACCTCGACGGGCACGCCCGGCGCGGAGAAGGTGCCCGACGCGGCTGCCGCGACAGCACCCTGCGGCCCGCGCTTGACGACGGCGGTGCCGGCGCCGAGGTCGCGGATCCGCCTGGCGGCGGTCTCGGCGTCCGGCCCGCCGCAGCCCAGGATCTCCGCCTCGTCCGTGCCCGCGAACACGAGCTCGCAGCGCGGGACGACCTGCAGGTAGAGGTCGCGCGCCGCCTGCGCGGTCCAGAGCGACGAGCGGTAGTTGAGGTCAAACGACACCGGGACGCCGAGCTGCGAGGCCCGGGCCACGACGTCGAGCGTCAGCGCCAGGGCCGAGGGCGACAGCGCCGGCGTGATGCCGGTCAGGTGGACCATCGACGCCGACCGCAGCGCGTCGTCGGGCACGTCCCCTGGCGCCAGGCGCGAGCCGGCGCTCCCGGCGCGGTAGTACCAGATGCGCGTCTCCATCGTGGAGCGGCGCTCCTTGAGCATGAGGCCGGTCGGGGCGCCGCCGTCGCGCAGGCAGGTGGTGGCGACGTCCTCCCCGCGCAGCAGGCGTTCCACGAGGTCTCCGGCGGAGTCCTCCCCGACCCGTCCGATCCAGGCGGCCGGGGTCCCCAGGCGGCGCAGACCGATCGCGACGTTGCTCTCCGCGCCACCCATGCCGAGCGACATCTGGGTGCTGTGCTGCAGGGGTTCCGGTCGGGTGCTGCCGACCAGGACCATGGTCTCCCCGACGGTGAGGACGGGTCCGGGGTGCGGTGTCATCGCGGCGCGACCACGCGCAGGCGCTGCTCGCCGAGCCCGTCGATGCCGAGGGTCATGACGTCGCCCGGCTGCAGCCAGGCGGGTTCGGCCATGCCGGCCGCGACGCCGGGCGGGGTCCCGGTGTTCACCAGGTCGCCCGGCTCCAGGACCATGTACTGGCTGAGGTGGAAGAGGATCTCGTAGGGGTCCAGCACCATCGTCGCCGTGGTGCCACGCTGCCGGGGCTCGCCGGACACGTCGAGCCAGAGGCCCAGGCCGCCCACGTCCTCGATCTCGTCCGGCGTGACCAGCCACGGGCCGCACGGGTTGAACGTCTCGGCGGACTTGCCCTTGAGGAGCTGGCCGCCGTGGTCGTTCTGGAAGGCGCGCTCGCTCATGTCGTTGCAGACCACGAAGCCGGCGACGTGGTCGCGGGCCTCCGCGGGCGAGGCGAGGTAGCTCGCACGGCGCCCGACGACGACCCCCAGCTCGACCTCCCAGTCCAGCTGGGTGAACCCGCGCGGTGCGCGCACGTCGTCGTACGGCCCGGACAGGGAGTTGGGGGCCTTGGTGAAGACGATCGGCAGGTCCGGGATGTCGGCGCCGATCTCCTCGGCGTGGTCGCGGTAGTTCAGGCCGACGCAGAGGATCTGGTGGGGGCGCGCGATCGGCGGGCCGACGCGCTGGTCACCGACGGGACGGTCCAGGCCGGCCGCGACCCGTTCGGCCACGACCGGCGCGAGCCGGCTCAGGTCGTCCGCCAGCGTGGACTCGTCCAGGTCGGCCACCAGGTCGCCCACGTCCACGTACCGGCCGTCCCCGACGACGACGCCGGGTCGTTCCGCGCCGGGCGCGCCGAGTCGGACCAGCTTCACCGGGCACCACCGTTCTGGCTCGGGGTCAGGGACGCGGAGGTGGCCGCGGCCGCGGCCGTGGGCGTCGTGGACCCGACGGCGAGGGCCGGCGGCGCGGTCGACTCGCGGACCGCGAGCTCGGGACGCAGGAGCACCGAGCGCCCGGCTTCGCGGGCCTCCTCGGCGAGGACCTCGTCCAGCGCCAGGGCGGCCATGCGGGCGATCGGCTGGCGGACGGTGGTGAGCGGCGGGTCGTAGAGGTCGGCGAGGATGATGTCGTCGAAGCCGACCACGGAGACGTCCCGGCCGACGCGCAGCCCCAGGTCCCGCAGCCCGCGGCAGAAGCCGAGCGCGGTCATGTCGTTGATGGCGACGACGCCGGTGGGGGGTTCCTCGTCCCCGGAGAACAGGGCGTGGGCCGCCTGGCGGCCGACGTCGGCCGCCTCGACGTCCCCGAACGGCGTGTCCTCGATGCCGGTCCACATCGGCATGGCGGAGGGGTCGAGGCCGGCCGCCTCGAGCGCGGTGCAGAAGCCGCGGAACCGACCGGTCCGGTTGACGGACGCCAGCGAGCCGGAGACGAACGTGAGGCGTTCGTGGCCCTGCGAGGTGAGGTGCTCGGCGGCGAGGAACCCGCCCACGTGGTTGTCGATGCTGACGCTGACCACGCTGTCGGGGTCCCCGGGCTGTGCCGGGCGGTCGAAGGTCACCAGGCGCAGGCCGCGGGAGACGACGTCGGCCAGGTGGTCCAGCGACGGCAGGGACGAGCAGAGCACGATGCCGCGCACACCGTCGTCCCACAGCTCCTCGACGTAGCGGCGCTCGCGCTCGGGGTTCCGCTCGCTGTTGCAGAGCAGGACGCTGCACCCGACCTCGAGCGCAGCGACCTCGAGCTCGCGCGCGAAGGATCCCCAGAACGGGTTGCCCACGGACGGGACGATGAGGCCGACGGTCTGGGCACGGCCGGTGCGCAGCTGCCGGGCGGCCCGGTTGGGGCGGTAGCCGAGGTCGGCGATGGCGCGGGTGATGCGGTCCCGGGTGGCGGGGACCATGCGTTCGGTCCTGCCGTTGAGGAGGTTCGAGACGGTACTGGGGGAGACCCCGGCGGCCTTGGCCACCTGCTGGATCGTCACGCGCGTCACGGTTGCTCCTTCGTCGTCAGCGGCAGGCACGGACACCGCAGCGACGGTGCATCGATATAACGACTATAGCGATCCTGGGTGTCTGACTCAAACATCGAGGACCGTGTCCAAACCGCAACATCCGCAGTTTTCCCAGCGTGTTGACGAACTCGATCGTCGGTGCATAGCCTGGTGCATCGTTACACCAACTCCGGAAGACCGGAGCCGGCACAGCCGCCACCCGCACAACACGTGAAGGATCAATGATGATCAGGAAGAGTCACGCCCGGCAAGGCCTCGCGGCCGCCGGTGCACTGACGGCCCTCACCCTGGGCCTCTCCGCCTGCAGCTCGGACACCGCTCCGGCCGAGAGCAGCGGTGACGGTTCGGTCTCCGGGGACATCACGCTGCTCACCCCCATCTTCGAGGGCACCGAAGGTCAGAAGCTCCTCGAGGACGAGCTGCTCCCGCAGTTCTACGAGGAGTACCCCGACGTCACCGTCGCCGTGGACTACACCACCTACGGCAACCTCAACGAGAAGCTCACCACGGCCGCCGTCTCCGGCGCCGTCCCCGACGTCATGATGATGGGCGTCGGCTGGATCGAGGGCTTCGCCGAGCGCGGCCTCCTGGCCGACCTCAGCGAGCTGGGGCTCACCGAGGACCAGCTCCTCGAGTCCTACACGCCCGCGATCGTCGACGCCGGCACCTGGAACGACGGCGTCTACGCGGTGCCGATCATGCTCGACACGCGTTACGGCGTGGCCCGCATGGACCTGCTGGAGGAGGCCGGCTACGACGCGCCCCCCTCGTCGTGGGAGGAGCTCGTCGAGATGGCGCAGGCCCTCACGGTCCGCGACGACAAGGGCACCCTGGAGCGTGCCGGGTTCGACATGCTCTCGCTCGACGCACGTCAGGCCTTCGAGACCATGCTGTTCTCCGCGGGCGCCGACCTGTTCGACGAGTCGGTCACCACCCCGACGTTCAACAGCCCGGAGGGCGTGTCCGCCCTGCAGCTCATGACCGACCTCATCAACGAGTACGAGGTCGAGGACATCGGCTTCTCCTCGACCGACGAGACGGTGAACCCGCTGCTCAACGGCCGTGCCGCCATGGGTATCGCGCACAACAACCTGTGGACCCAGGGCCTCGAGGCCGACCCGGAGATGCTCGACAACCTCGAGCCGTTCGTCATCCAGGGCGCTGCTCCGGGCATGTTCTTCGGCGGCACGCTCGCCACCCGTTCGGCCACCTCCGACCACCCGGAGGCGGCTCAGGCGCTGCTCGAGTTCCTCGCCAGCCCGGACGCCGCCCTCGCGGCCAACGAGCAGCGTGGCAACGTGCCGGCGCTGACCGAGCTCCTCGACAGCGACTACGTGCAGTCCAACCGCTTCGTGCAGTTCTCCATGGAGAACCTCGAGCTGGCCAAGCGTGAGGGTGGCCCGCCCGAGTGGCTCGAGGTCCGTGGTGACTTCGCGCCGGCCATCGAGTCCGCGCTGCTCGGTCAGGTGGAGCCCCAGCAGGCTCTGGACGACCTCGCGAACCTCGTCCAGACCGCGATGGATCGCTGACCACCATGCAGGTCGGAGCGTCGGGACGGGATCCGTCCCGACGCTCCCCGAACGAAGTGGGAACCATGTCACGCACCGAGACCCCGGTCGGACCCCGGACCGCGCAGCGCTCGCCAGCGCCCGTCCGGCGTCACCGGTACTCGCCCGCGGAGCGCAAGCTGCGGCGCACCGGCTGGCTGATGGTCACGCCGTCCCTGCTCCACATCGGGCTGTGGACGGCCATCCCGGTGATCGCCACCTTTGCCCTGGGCTTCACGGACTACAACGTCTTCTCCCCGCCCAAGTGGATCGGGATCGACAACTACATCGAGATCGTCCAGGACCCCGTCTTCCGCAAGGCGACGTGGAACACGATCGTCTACACCTTCTGGACGGTGCCCGTCTCCATGGCGGTCGCGCTCGTCATCGCGGTCGCGCTCAACCAGGGGCTGCGGCTGCAGAAGTGGTACCGCACGGCGTTCTTCCTGCCCCAGGTGACCGCCACCGTCGCCATCGCGATGGTCTGGCTGTGGATCTTCAACCCGCAGCAGGGTCTGCTCAACGCGTTCCTCGCGATGTTCGGCATCCCCGGGCAGGCGTGGCTCGCCGACCCTGACTGGGCCCTCTGGTCCGTCGTCCTCGTGGGTGCGTGGCAGGGCATCGGCATCAAGATGCTCATCTACATCGCGGCCCTGCAGAACGTCGACGAGAGCCTCTACGAGGCAGCTTCCGTCGACGGCGCCTCCACGGTGCGCAAGTTCTTCGCGATCACCGTCCCGATGCTCAAGCCGGCCACGTTCTTCGTGCTCGTCATCTCGATCATCAACGCGTTCCAGGTGTTCGACCAGGTCTACGTCCTCACCAACGGCGGACCGGCCAACGCCACGACGATGATGACCTACGAGGTCTACCGCTCCGCCTTCGAGGAGTTCCGCATGGGCATGGCCTCGGCGCAGTCCGTCGTCCTGTTCTTCTTCCTGCTCGTCATGACCCTGCTCGGGCGACGGGCCACCCGAGAGGACCACTGATGGCACTCCTCGCCCCCAAGCCCGAGACGGCGGACCCGGTGACCAGCACCCCGGCACCGACGCCGCGACGCACCAACCGAGGCGTGCGGCGTCGCAACAGCATCATCCTGCACGTGCTGCTCATGATCGGCGCGCTCACGATGCTCGTGCCCTTCGTGTGGATGATCTTCACCTCGGTGAAGTCACCGTCCGAGCTGGCGCAGTTCCCGCCCACGTTCTTCCCGCAGGAGTGGCACTGGTCGAACTACGCGGAGGCGCTGGACGCCGCCCCGTTCGACGTCTACTTCCGCAACAGCTTCATCATCGCCACGGGCCACACCCTCATCACGCTGGTGATCGGGTCGATGGCGGGGTACGCGTTGGCGCGCATCCGGTTCCGCGGTCGCGAGATCGTCTTCCTGTCGCTGGTCGCGATGCTGATGATCCCGACCTACACGAAGATCGTGCCGCAGTTCCTCATCGTGAAGTTCATGCCGCTGTTCGGCGGCAACGACATCCTCGGCCAGGGCGGCAGCGGATGGCTGAACACCTGGTGGGCGCTGATCATCCCCGGTGGCCTCAGCGCCACCTCCATCTTCCTGTTCCGGCAGTTCTACCTGTCGCTGCCCAAGGAGCTCGAAGAGGCTGCACGCATCGACGGCATGGGTGAGTTCCGCATCTTCGCGCAGATCTACACCCCGCTCATCAAGCCGGCGATCGCGACGGTCGGCCTGCTGACCTTCCAGGACAGCTGGAACAACTTCCTGTGGCCGCTGCTCGTCACCACCACCGACGAGCTGCGCGTCATCCAGGTCGGCCTCGCCGTCTTCCAGCAGCTCGACAACACCTCGTGGCACTACCTGATGGCCGGGACCACGCTGGCGACGGTGCCGATGGTCCTGCTGTTCATCATGACCCAGAAGTACTTCATCCAGGGATTCACGAACTCGGGCATCAAGTGACGGCCCGCAGTTCAGACAAGGAAAGAGGAACCATGCTGCACGACCTCACGGACCGCCGCGCACTCGTGACCGGCGCAGGGCACGGCATCGGTGCCGCGCTGGCGCTGGCGCTGGCCGAAGCCGGTGCGGACGTCGCGGTGCACTACGCGCACAGCGCCGACGCCGCCGCCAACGTGGTCGACAAGATCCAGGGCCTCGGACGGCGGTCGGTGGCGCTGCAGGGCGACCTGACCGACCCCGCCGCCGCGGCCGACGTCGTCGCCGGGGCCGTGGAGGCCTTCGGTGGCCTGGACATCGTGGTCAACAACGCCGGCCACCTCGTCGGGCGCTCCACCATCGCGGAGATGTCGGACGAGCACTGGGCGAAGGTGTGGGGCGTCAACGTCTCGAGCACCTTCTACGTCACGCGTGCCGCGGTGCCGCACCTGACGAGCAGCGGCTCCGGCCGTGTCGTGACCATGGCCTCCCTCGCCGCGGAGAACGGCGGCGGCGCGGGCTCGGTGGCGTACGCCGCCGCCAAGGCGGGCGTCGTGGGGTTCACCCGCGGTCTCGCCAAGGAGCTCGCGGGCGCCGGTGTCACCGTGAACGCGCTCGCGCCGGGCTTCATCGGCGACACCCCGTTCCACGACGCGTTCACCCCGCCGGAGGCGCAGGCCGGGATCGTGGCCGGCATCCCGCTGGGTCGCGCCGGCACGGTCGAGGACGTGGCGGCCGTCGCGACGTTCCTCGCGTCGGACGCCGCCGCCTACGTCACCGGCCAGGTCCTGGACATCAACGGAGGACTGAACTTCCGATGACGCGCATCCCCACCGCACCCGGTGGCTGGTGGCACGACTACGTGTGCCCCACGCACGGGACCGAGCTCGTCGGCCCTGACGGGGACGGGCACCGGTGCTCCCGAGGCTGCCTCGTCGTCGGCCCCCGGGCCGACGGCGCGCACCGGGTGCTGGAGCACCAGGCCTGCGCCCGTGAGCTCCGTCGGACGGCGCACCGGGCCGCCGCCACCGGTGCGGTGGAGGACCGTCGGACGGCGGTCGCGATGCTGGAGGAGTACGCCAAGGTCTACGCGGGCGCGGTCGGGCCGGGGTGGAACGAGGACGCGGAGCCGTGGATGCTGCGCGGCCGGCTGTTCGCCCAGGCCCTCACCGAGGCGCAGTGGGCCGTGCAGGTGGCGGACGCCGCGATCGTCCTCGGGCCGGGCGCGCTCGCGCCCTCCGTGGAGGAGATGTTCGAGGACCTGCTGGCCACCATCGAGCAGTCCTACGCCGTCCTGGTCGAGGAGCGTCAGGACGAGCGGAACAACTACACCGCGTGGCTCGGCGCGGCGGGCGCCCTGGTGGCCCGGGCGCTCGGCGCACCGGACGACATCCACGCCCAGTGGCGCCACCGGGTGCTGCGGCACGTCGAGCTCGCCGTCGGCGACGACGGATGGGAGTGGGAGGGCTCGACCTACTACCACCTGTTCGTGCTGCGGGCCTACCTGCTCGCGCTGCGCGATGCCGACCCCGCCGACCTCCCCGGCACCGCGGTCGAGAAGATCGCGGCGATGATCCGGGTGCTCGCGGAGGTCGCCGCCCCGGACGGGCGGATCCCCGCGCTGCACGACGGACCGTACGACCGGGTCCCGGCGCACCGTGAGGTGCTCGAGATCGCCACCCTCGCCCGCGGCCTCGTGACGCCGGTGGGCCTCGACACGGTCGAGCGGTTCGCCCGGGATCGGGTGGGGGACGCCGACGACGGACTGGAGGCGTCGTTGACCGACTGGTTCGCGGGCGGACCGGTCCAGGTCAGGGCGCCCTCGCGCGACAGCGTCCTGTTCGAGCAGGTCGGCTACGCCGTCCTGCGCGACGCGGACGACACGTTCCAGGTCGTGGTCGACGCCGGCCCGCACGGCGGTTCCCACGGGCACCACGACAAGCTGGCGGCCTACCTCTACGGGGCGGCGCCCTGGCAGCCCGCCCCCGGCGTGCCGCCGTACGCGAGCCCGCTGCGGCACGGTCACTACGCACGCACCGTCGCCCACCCGACGGTGCGGGTCGCCGGCGCGGACCAGGATCCCGTCACCGGCCGCGTCGAGCGGTGGGACCCGGCCGCCGGGTGCGTCGTGGTCTCCGCCGAGCCGTACCCGGGGGTGCGGATGCGTCGCACCCTGCAGCTCGGCACCGACTGCGTGGCCGACGTGACGGTGGTCGAGACCGACTCCCCGCGTGACCTGGCCCTGGCTCTGCGCCCGGCCGTCGAGCTCGCCGTCCGCACCCGCGGCGGCGGCGCCGAGACCATCTGGACCGCTCCGGACGGCGCGACCCTGCACGGGTTCCACGCCTCCACCACGTCCGCGGCACCCGCCGCGCTCGTCGTCGGCCCGGGTCGTGGACCCTCCGACGACCCGGCGGCGACGCGCGACGTCGCCGACTGGACCGTCGCCGCGGCCGAGCACGCCGTGCTCGCCTCCCTCTACCATCACGGTTCACGCCCTCCGCAGGCCGTGGACATCGAGATCGCGCCCGACGGCGGCGCGACGTTCCGACCGACCGGCCCCGACGGGGCAGCACACACGATCGAGGTAGCACCATGACCCGCCCCCTGCTCATCGCCGACCGCGAGGACGCGCTCCGGGCCGAGCTCGACGGCGTCCGCAGCCCCCAGTTCCGACGCCTGCTGGACGAGTGCGCCCGCTACCGGGAGCTCCCGCTCCCGGACGAGCACCCCCTCGCCTCCATCACCTACCTGGGTGCCGGAGCGGCGAACCTGGCGCTCGCGCACCGGCTGACCGGCCAGTCGCACTACCTGGACGAGCTGCGCCGCTGGCTCGCCCCGGCCCTGTCGTTCCCGCACTGGGGTCGGGCGAACATGCCGGACCACGACCTGGACGCCGGCTGGCTCCTGCACGGCCTCGGCCTCGCCTACTCGTGGGCCGGCGACGCGCTCGAGCCCGCGGAGCGCGAGGCGCTGCGCGACAAGCTGATCCTGCAGGGCACCCGGCTGTACGAGTTCGCCGTGGAGTCCGAGGGCGGCTGGTGGTCGTCGTCGTACTGGCAGAACCACAACTGGATCTGCTACGCCGGTCTGGCGACCGCGGGCTACGCCCTGCGCGACGACCACGCCCCCGCCCAGGAGTGGACCGAGCGCGCCAAGGAGAACTTCCGCACCGTCCTGGAGATGCTCCCCGAGGACGGCTCGAACAACGAGGGCGTCGTCTACTGGCGCTACGGCGTGCCGTGGCTGGTGACCTACCTCGACGTGCTGAAGTCCACCGAGGGGATCGACTGGTTCGCCACCAGCGACTACCTGCGCGAGACCTTCTGGTACCGGCTGTACCAGGCTGCCCCCGACCTGGAGCGGATCGTCGACCACGGCGACTGCCACGACCGTCGCAGCGGCCACCCGGTGGCCATGTACTACAAGCTCGCCGCGGAGTACCGCATCCCGCAGTGCCAGTGGCTGGCCGACAAGGTCGCCTCGGAGTTCTTCTGGCGGGAGGCCTACGAGTCGGGCGTCCGCCCGGGCGTGCGCGCCGAGGCGTACCAGGAGCTGCTGTGGTTCGACCCGACGGCTCCCGTCAGCGGGCCCGAGGACCTGCCGACGAGCCGGTGGTTCACCGACCTCGGCCTCGTCGTCGGCCGCACCTCGTGGGAGCCGGACGCCGTCATGGTGTCCTTCAAGGCCTCGCCCGGTGGCGGACACAAGGCCTGGGACACGTCGCACCGCATCAAGCGGGAGACGGGCTGGACGACCCTCAACGCCGGGCACCACCACCCCGACTCGGGCACGTTCACCCTTCTCGGGCACGGCGCCTACCTCGCTCTCGACGAGGGGTACTCCTCCCGCAAGCGCACCGAGCACCACAACGCGGTGCTGGTGGACGGCCAGGGCTTCGTCAACGAGGACCGGTACCACGTCTTCGAGAACCTGGCCGAGGAGCACGAGGCCCACATCGTGACCGCCACGCTCGCCGACGGCTGGGTGCACGCGGTGAGCGAGACCGCGGCGATGTACGACCCGTCGCTCGAGGTGACCCGCGCTCGCCGGCACCTCGTCCTGACGCCGGCGGGGAACGTCGTCGTGCTGGACGACCTGCGGGCGCAGACCCCCCGGACCTGGACGTTCCTGCTCCAGACGGAGAACCCGGCCGCCGCCCGCGGCGAGGGCCGGTGGGTCGCCGAGGCGGGCAGCGGGAACCTGCTGGTCACCGCGCTCGACGACGCCGACCACGTCGAGGTCGTGCCGACGCCGGTGCACGCCAACCCGACGTCGTCCACGCCGAGCCTCGCCATCGAGAAGGTCCAGCACACGCTGCGGCGCTCGACGGCTCCGACGACCCAGGGCCGGTTCCTCAGCGTCCTCGAGCCGAGGGCGTGGAACGACGAGTCGTCGGCCGAGGTCAGCGCGGAGCAGGACGGCGACACCGTCGTCGTGCGGATCGTGCGGGACGGTGTCAGCGAGACCGTCACCCTGCTGCTCGAGCCCGAGGTCCCCGAGGCCTCCGCGGGTGCCGTCACCGGGAAGGGCTTCGCCGGGCGCACCGAGGCGGTCGACCGCGCGGGGGCGCCGGCATGAGTACGACGAGCCCGCCGAGACGGACGGGAGGTTGGGAGGCGACGACGCTGCGCCTGCTGACCTACCCGGCCAACATCGTGCTCGGCGGGCTCGTCGCGTTCGTCCTCGCGGTGCCGCTGGTGACCCTCCTGCCGGTCGCCGTGGCGCTCGCCCGGGCCCTGTCCGTCTGGCACGTCCAGGGGGACGACGCCGTCGTCACCAGCCTGCTGCGCGAGCTGCGGGCGACGTGGCGGCGCACCTGGCGGGCCGGCCTGGTGGTCGGTGTCGCCGTGGCCCTCCTGGTGATCGACGTGCTGTTCCTCCTGAGCCGGTTCGCCACGTCGGGCGCCGGCCTCGCAGCCCTCCTCGTCGGCGCCGCCGTGCCCGTCGCGTGCGCGCTGCTCCTCATGCTCCTCCTGGTCCCGGTGTCCTCCTCCCGGGACCGGGAGGGTGATCTGCGGTCCTGGGCCGGGCACGCGGCGACGCTCGTCGTCGGCTCGCCGGGGCGCGCGCTCCTCGTCCTGGTCCTGGCGGCCGCCGTCGTCGGCATCTGCGTGGTGCTGCCGACCATCGGGCCGTTCGTGCTGCTGTCGCTGCCGCTGGACCTCGCCGTGCGGACCTGGCCCGCGCGCGAGGAGGAGCCCGGGGACCTCGTGGGCGACACGGAGTGAGGCGGCGGGAGTCCGGCCGACCGGGCAACGGTGCGCTGTGGGTCCTGTACGGCGACACCCTCACCATGGCGATCGGGTTCTACATGCTCGTCCCGCTGCTCGCCTACCACTTCCTGCAGGACCTCGGCCTCACCGTGGCGGTCGTCGGCGCGCTGACCGCGCTGCGGTCCGCGTCCCAGAACGGGATCATGCCCCTGTCGGGCTGGGTCGCCGACCGCATCGGCTACCGGCGTGCGATCGCCGGCGGGGTGCTGGTGCGGGCCGCCGGGTTCGCCGTCCTGGGGTCGGTGACCAGCACGCCGCTGCTCGTGGTCGGGTCGGTGCTGACCGGCCTCGGCGGGGCCCTGTTCCACCCGGCCAGCTATGCCGCGTACACGGCGCTCTCCGTCGGGCGTGACACGGTGCGCGTGTACTCCACGCGCGAGATGCTCTCCAACGTCGGGTTCGTCGTGGGGCCCGTCGTGGGCGGTCTGCTCGCCGGGCTGGAGTTCCGGTGGGTCGCGTTCGGCGCGGCCTCGCTGTTCCTCGTGGCGTTCGTGATCACCGTGGTGGGCCTCCCTGCCGGCCTGACCGTCGGGGACGGCGGACGTGCGCGGCTCGGTGCCGCCCTGCGCGACCGGGTCTTCGTGCGCTACTGCGTCCTGGCCGGGGCGCTGTGGTTCCTCGTCTCCCAGCTGTACCTGGTGGTCCCCGTCCGGGCGACCGCCGTCCTGCCGGGCGCGCTCGGCGTGGGGCTCGTCTACACCGTGGCCGCCGTGTTCATGGTGGCGGTGATGCTGCCCCTGACGGGCTTCGCGTCGCGGCACCTGGAGCGTCGCAAGATCCTCGCCCTGGGCGCCATGGCGCTGGGTGGCGGCATCGCGGTCATGGGGCTGTGGGGCACGGTGGCGGGGCTCGTCGCGGGCGTGCTGCTGTTCACGGTGGGTCAGATGCTCTCCCAGCCCGTGATGAACGCCGTCGTGTCGGACCTCGCCGACGGGTCCGCCGTCGCCTCCTACTTCGGGACGCTGGGACTGGCCCAGGCGGCCGGTGGGATCGCGGGCAACCTGGCCGGCGGTCTGCTGTACACCTGGGGCGGGACGTCGGGGGTCGGGTCCTGGGCGGCCTGGCTCGTCTTCGCCGTGGTGGGGCTGTGCGTCGCCTTCGCGTTCGTCCGGTGGGGTCCACGGACCGCCGATCCGCAGGCCCCGTAGACCGCACGCCGTTCTCGCGGCACGATGGGTCCAGGCGCACCAGCCGATCGCACCGACCGACGGAGGCATCCCATGACGTCGAGCAAGAAGAAGAGCGGGTTCCGTACCGCGATGAAGGTGGTGTCGCTGGCGCTCGTCGCCGCGGCCGTCGCCACCGAGCTCCGCAAGGACCCCGACGAGCGCACCTGGCACGGCACCGTGGCGGGGTTCGTGCCCTACGAGCTCCGGTTCCCCACGCTCGAACGCGTCAAGGAGCGTCTGTGGGCGCCCGAGAACCCCACGATCATCGGGCCGCGCGTGTGGGGCGTCGGGTGGACGGTGAACCTCGGCCGGGTGGTCGCCGTCGGCAAGCACTGGGTCGAGGAGCGCCAGACCGAGTCCTGAGCCGACCCGCCCGACGGCGTCAGCGCCCGCCGAGGAGGCGTGACAGGAAGCCGCCGCGGGCGGGCTCGTCGTGCCCGTCGCACCACTGCGCGGCGGGGACGGCGCGGCGCACGTCGTCGACGTGCATCCCGCAGCCCGTCCAGGTGGTCCTGCCGCAGGTGCGGCACGTGGTCGGCTGACACATGGGTGGGTCTCCTTCGGGGTGGGCTCAGGCGAGGCTGAGGAAGAGCTTCTCGAGCTCGGCGGTGGTGAGGCCGTCCTCGTCGGCGGCGGCCTGCTCGGGGTCGGCCACGCAGTCCTTCATCGCGGTGGCGATGATGGCGAAGCCGGCCCGGTCCAGCGCGCTGGAGACGGCGGACAGCTGGGTGACGACGTCGCGGCAGCGGCCGCCCTGCTCGACGGACGCGATGACGGCGTCGAGCTGTCCGCGGGCACGCTTGAGCCGGTTGAGCACCCGACGCTGGGCGTCGGGATCGTTGACGACCACGGAGGTCTCCTCTCGGACGGGGATCAGTGGACGAGGGCAGGCTCGGCGGCGACGAGGAGGCCGCCGAGGTCGCTGCCCCGGGTGGCGAGGACGGCCTGCAGGGTCAGCATGCCGCCGGACAGCGACGCGGAGTCGAGCCCGGCCTGGTCGAGGATGCGGTGCGCGAGGTGCGAACGCACCCCCGATCCGCACAGGACCCGCACCGGCCGGCCGGCTGCCGCCGCGACGACCTCGTCGAGACGTTCGCGCAGCTCCGTGTGCGGCACGTGCAGCGAGTCCGGCAGGTGTCGTTGCGCCACCTCGTCCGCGCTGCGGACGTCGAGCACGAGCGCGGTGCCCAGCACCTGGTCGACGTCCTCGGCGTACCAGAGGCGCAGGGTGCCGTCGAGGGTGTTGGCGGCCACCATCCCGGCGAGGTTGACAGGGTCCTTCGCGGCACCGAACGGTGGGGCGTAGGCGAGGTCGAGGTCGACGAGGTCGTCGGCGGTGAGCCCGGCGCGGATCGCGGTGGCGAGCACGTCGATGCGCTTGTCCACCCCGGAGCGTCCCACCGCCTGCGCCCCGAGCACGCGTCCGTCTCCCGTCCCGACGTGCACGACGAGGTGGATCTGCTCCGCGCCCGGGAACCAGCCCACGTGGTGAGCGGCGTGCAGGTGCACGGTGCGGTGGTCGATGCCCGCGCGGGTCAGCGCGGTCCGGTGGGCACCGGTGGTGGCGGCCGTGAGCTCACCGACCCGCACGACGGCGGTGCCCAGAGCGGTCGGCAGTGGTCGGGCGGTGGCGGGACGCAGGATCTGGTCGGCGACGATCCGGCCCGCCCGGGCTGCCGGCCCGGCGAGCGCGACGGGGCGGCGTGAGCCGGTGACGGCGTCGGTGGAGACGGTCGCGTCGCCGACGGCCCAGATGCCGTCGGCGCTGGTGCGGCCACGCTCGTCGACGACGATCGCGCCGCCTTCGACGACGATGCCGGCGTCGGCGAACACGTCCGTGTCGGGGCGGACCCCGACGGCGAGGACGACGACGTCGGCGTCGACCCGGGTACCGTCGCCGAGGTCGACGACGTCGTGGTCCGTGCCGTGCGTGACGGCGGTCGCGGCGACGCCGGTCCGGACGGTGACGCCGAGGTGGCGGAGCTCGTCGGCGACGAGCGTGCCGAGCTCGGGCTCCAGCGGTGGCAGCGGGTGGCCGGCCGTCTCGACGAGCGTCACGTCGACGCCCTGCGAGGCGAGCGCCTCCGCCGCCTCCAGGCCGATGAAACCGGCCCCGAGGACGACGGCGTGGCGGGCGCCGCCCTGGACGGCAGCGCGCAGCTCGCGGGCGTCGGCGATCGTGCGCAGGGTGCGTACGCGGGGGGAGTCGAGGCCGGGGACAGGTGGGCGCACGGCGCGGGCGCCGGGGGAGAGGAGCAGGGCGTCGTAGCCGATCTGCTCCTCGCCGTCGGGGGTGCGGACCGTGAGGCTGCGGTGCGCGGTGTCGAGGGCGACGACGTCGTGCCGGGTACGGACGTCGAGGGCGAGCGACGCCCGCAGCGACGCAGGGGTCTGGACGAGGAGGTCACCCTCGGGCACCTCCCCACCCACGTGGTAGGGCAGGCCGCAGCCCGCGAACGACACGTGCTCGCCGCGGTCGAGGACGACGATCTCGGCGTCCTCGGACAGTCGGCGGGCGCGCGCGGCGGCGCTCATGCCGCCGCCGACTCCACCCACGATCACGATCTTCATGGGTCGAAGGTATACCCCAGGGGGTATCTGGTCCAACTGCTCCGGCGCCAGTGCGGTGCCGACCCCGGCGAGCGGGCGTAAGGTGGTCGCTGAATTACTCAGCATGCTGTGTATCTAGGGGGCCTCATGCACGACCGCCGTCGTTGGCTCGCACTGGTGACCGTCTCGGTCGCCGTGTCGCTCATCATCGTCGACTCCACCATCGTCAACGTGGCGATCCCGTCCATCGTGGCCGACCTGGGGATCGACTCGACCCAGGTGCAGTGGGTGCAGGAGTCCTACACCCTGGTGTTCGCCTCCCTGCTGCTCGTCTGCGGCGTCTACGCCGACCGCTGGGGACGACGGCGCGTGATGATGATCGGCGTGGCGGTCTTCGCCGCGTCGTCGCTCCTGGCGGCGCTCGCACCCTCCGGGGCGGTCCTCATCGGGGCGCGCCTCGTGCAGGGCCTCGGCGGCGCGATGATCCTGCCCACCACGCTGTCGATCATCAACGCGACGTTCCGCGGCCGCGAACGCGGCATCGCGTTCGCCGTGTGGGGGTCCACGATCGGCGGGATGGCCGCGCTCGGCCCGCTCCTCGGCGGCTGGCTGACCACCTCGTACTCCTGGCGGTGGGCGTTCGGCATCAACATCCCCCTGGGGGTGCTCATCCTCGCCGCCGCCGCCGTGTTCGTCACCGAGTCCCGCGCACACGACGCCCGGCGCACCGACGTCGTGGCCGCAGGCCTGTCCGTCGTGACGTTCGGCGGGATCGTGTTCGGTCTCATCGAGGGCCGTTCGCTCGGCTGGTGGACCACGCTCGACGACGCGGCCGGATGGTGGCCCGCACCGGTGTCACCCGTCCCCGTCGCCATCGCCGTCGGGCTGCTCGCCGGGTTCTGGTTCGTCCGTCGCGGGATCGTCCGCGCCCGCCAGGGGCTCCCCACGCTCATCCCGTTCGACCTGTTCGCCATCGGGTCGTTCCGCAACGGCAACGTGGCCGCCCTCGTGGTCTCCCTCGGCGAGTTCGGCCTCCTGCTGTCGCTGCCCATCTGGCTGCAGAACGTGCTCGGCTACGACGCCCTGCAGACCGGCTGGATCCTCGTGGGTCTCGCCGGCGGTTCCTTCGTGGCCAGCGGCGCCGCCCAGCCGCTCACCCAGCGCTTCGGCGCGGTGGCCGTGGTCCGCACCGGCATCGTGGCGGAGATCGTCGGCGTCGTCGGCATCGGCGTGATCGCGTCGCCCGAGTCCACCTGGACCACGATCGTGCCGATGCTCGTCGTCTACGGCTTCGGCGTCGGCCTGGCGACCGCCCAGCTGACGGGCGTCGTGCTCGCCGACGTCCCCGTCGAGGTGTCCGGCGCGGCCTCCGGCACGCAGAGCACCGCCCGCCAGGTCGGTTCCGCGCTCGGCATCGCGATCCTCGGCACCGTCCTGTTCAGCACGACGGCCGCGGACCTCGACGCGCGCCTCGCCGACGCCGGGATTCCCGAGCAGCAGCGCACGAGCGTCGTGGACGCCGTCGTCGACAGCTCCGGCGGCGCGATCGCCGGCCTGGCGCAGGACCCCGGCACGGCCGAGGTCGCGGACGCCGCCGGCGCTGCGCTGACGCACGGCACCCGCTGGTCGGCGTGGACCGCGGGCGGGTTCCTGCTCCTGGGCCTGGCGGCGACGCTCTCGCTGGGACGACGACGGGACGACGACGGCCCGGACGACGCGGACGACGACGGCGCGGACGGCGCGGACGGCGGGCGGAGCGTGGACGACGTCGAGGCGGCGCGCTCCGACCGCGGCTGACCGCGGCCCGTCCCACCCCGTCGCCGGCTCACTCCTCGTAGACCGCCGGGTCCTGGTCGTTGTTCCGGCCGTCGGGCCGGGCCAGCGTTGCGATCGCCGCGACGTCGGCGTCGGTGAGCTCCACGCCCGCCGCGCCGAGGTTCGCCCGCTGGCGCTCGGGCGTGCTGGCCTTCGGCAGCGGCAGGACGCCGAGCCGGACGTGCCAGGACAGGATCACGCCCGCCACGCTCGTGCCGTGCGCGGCGGCGATCCGTGTCAGCACCGGGTCGGTGAGCACGTCACCGGCCCGCCCGATGGGGCTCCACGCCTCGGTGACGATGCCGTGGGCGGCGTCGTAGGCGCGCTGCTCGGCCTGCGGGAAGTACGGGTGCAGCTCGACCTGGTTGACCACCGGCGTCACGCCCGTCTCGGCCACGAGCCGGTCGATGTGCCCGGGCAGGAAGTTCGACACCCCGATGGCGCGGACCAGACCGCGCTCGCGCGCCTCGATCAGCGCCTGCCACGCCTCGACGTACAGGTCCTTCGACGGGTTCGGCCAGTGGATCAGGTACAGGTCCACGTGGTCCAGACCCGTGCGGTACACGCTCTCCTCGATCGCGGTGACCGCCTGGTCGTGGGCGTGGTGGCGGCCCGGGAGCTTGGAGGTGACGACGATCTCGTCGCGGGGCACGCCGCTGGCCCGCACGGCCGCGCCGACCGCGCCTTCGTTCTCGTACCTGACTGCCGAGTCGACCAGGCGGTACCCGGACTGCAGGGCGGAGGTGATCACGGCCGCGCCGTGGCGGCCCTTGAGGCCGCCCGTGCCGAACCCGATGTCGGGCAGGGTCAGGCCGTCGATGAGGGTGCGATGGGTCATGCACCGAACGTACGCCCCGCGAACCGGGTCGGCCCCTGGGTCGGCCCCTGCGCCCGGCGGCGGGGCGGGGGAAGGCCCCTCAGAGCTCCTCGTAGACGGCGGGGTCCTGGTTCGCGATGCGCCCGTCGGGTCGTGCGAGGTCGGTGATGGCCGCCACGTCGGCGTCCGACAGCGTGAGGTCGACGGCCGCCAGGTTGGCCCGCTGCCGCTCCGGCGAGCTCGCCTTGGGCAGCGGCACCACGCCGAGACGGGCGTGCCAGGCGAGGATCACCTCGCCCACGCCGACGTCGTAGGACTGGGCGATGCCGGTGAGCACCGGGTCCTGCAGCATCTCGTTGGCGCGACCCAGCGGGCTCCACGCCTCGGTGACGATCCCGTGGGCGGCGTCGTACGCGCGCTGCTCGGCCTGCGGGAAGTACGGGTGCAGCTCGACCTGGTTCACCGCCGGTGAGACCCCCGTCTCGACCACGAGACGATCCAGGTGCGCGGGCAGGAAGTTCGACACCCCGATGGACCGCACCAGGCCGCGCTCGCGGGCCTCGATCAGGGCCCGCCAGGCCTCGACGTACTGGTCGCGGCCCGGGTTCGGCCAGTGGATCAGGTACAGGTCGAGGTAGCCGAGGCCGCTGCGGTAGACGCTCTCCGTGACGGTCTCCAGCGCGTCGTCGTACCCCTGGTCGCGACCGGGCAGCTTGGAGGTCACCATCACCTCCTCGCGCGGGACGCCGCTGCGCCGCACCCCCTCGGCGACCGAGCCCTCGTTGCGGTAGGCGAACGCCGAGTCGATCAACCGGTAGCCGGTGCGCAGCGCGGAGGCCACGGTCTCGGCCCCGGCCTCGCCCCGCAGGGTGTAGGTGCCGAAGCCGATCGTGGGCAGGGTCGTGCCGTCGTCGGCGGTGTACGTCATGGATGTCCTCCTCGGGTCGTTCCTTCCGACCGTACGCCGGTTCCGGCGCGCGACGCGTCACAAGGGAGCCCTCCGTGCCCTCCCTGGAGGACATGGACCTGTACCTCCCGAGCCTGCCCCTGCTGCTGGGCTTCCTCGGCGCCTCCCTCGTCACGCTGGCCGTCCCGGGCCCGTCGGTCGCGTACGTCGTCGCGCGCAGCACCGCGCACGGACGGCGTGCCGGCCTGCTGTCCGTGCTCGGGCTGGAGACGGGCGCGACGGTGCACGTCCTCGTCGCGGCGGTCGGACTCGGAGCCCTGATCGCCCGCTCGCCGGTGCTGTTCGAGGCGGTGCGCTGGGCCGGTGTCGCCTACCTCGTGTGGCTCGGGACCCGTGAGCTGCTGCGGGTCCGGCAGGCGGCCGGCGACGACGCGGACCTGGTTCGGCCCCGCGGGTGGCGACTCTTCGCCGACGGCGTGCTCGTGGACGTCCTCAACCCCAAGACGGCGATCTTCTTCCTCGCGTTCCTGCCCCAGTTCGTCAGCGCCGACCGGGGCGGGGCCACCGGGCAGCTCGTCCTGCTCGGTCTGCTGTTCGTGCTGCTGGCCGCCGCGGTCGACGCGACCTTCGCGGTGCTGGCCGGAAGGTTCTCCCGGCGACTGCGGGCGTCGGCGCGCTCGCGCCGGCGCGTCAGCCGTGTCACGGGCGGGGTCTACCTCGCGCTCGCAGGGACCGCGATCGCGCTCTGAGCCGGGGCGCGGAGGTCAGCCCAGCGGGCGCACCACCAGCGCCTGGGCGAGCGACCCGAACGGACCCGCGACGTCGTGCAGGACGGCGCTCGTCAGCCCCGTCCCGCCCGCACCGAACGTGACCGTCGTGTCCAGGCCCAGCCAGCCGCCGTCGGGCAGGCGGTGCAGGTGCGCGGTGAGATCGAGGTTGGGGAACGCGACACGACGCGGGTCGGCACGCACCGACATCCCGTTGGCGACGTCGAGCAGGCCCGCCGTGCGGGCGAGCCCGGAGACGGCCTCGTCGTCGAGCAGCGGCACGCCGGTGCGCACCCACACGACGCCGCGACCCGGTTCGACCAGGCCGCGCCGCACCTCCAGGGACGCGACGAACCCGCCCGGCCAGTCCGACGTCGGGTCCCACGAGGGAACGTCCTGCGGGCCGGGGACCGGCGACGGCGTCCCCGCGGCGAGGTCCGCCGTGTCCCCGCGGGCCGCGAGCCACGCGCGCAGCGTCACGCTGCGGCGCCCGCCGCACGACATCTCCGCCTCCACGAGCTCCACGCCGCGCCCCGGCCGCAGCACCCGCACCGCCGTCGTCATCGTCGTCAGCGGGTAGGTGCCCCAGATGTCGTAGGAGAGCCGCACGACGGCGAGGTCGTCGCGTCCGCGCGCCACCCGGTCCGCCTCCACCAGGTGCGCCAGCAGGCCGAACGTCGGCGCGACGTGCTGCTCGGCGGTGCTCCAGGCACCCCCGACCTGCTCCGAGGGCTCGAACGTCGTGGCACCGGTGCGACGGAAGGACGGCATGGACCTCATCCTGGCAGCACCGCGCCGCGACACCTGCACGCCTCGACGGCACCGGCTGCAGCTAGGGCGTCGCTCGGACGCGCACCAGGGCGGCCTGCTCCGGCGCGAGGCACGGCAGCGGCAGGCCGACGCTGCTGAGGACGGCGCCGGGAACCTCGCACCCGCCGGCGGCCCACCAGGGCGGAGGCGCGTCCTCGACGGCGAGCACCTCTCCCAGCTCGACACGCTCGACCCGGAAGCGCCGTCGGGCGTCCAGCCCTGGCAGGACCATCGGCGCAGGTGTCGTCGCCGTGCTCGACGTCCTCGTCACCACGGCGAAGACGCCTTCGGAGCCGTCGGGTGACACCAGTCCGTGCACCCAGCACGTGTCGTCCGCCCGGTCGGCGCGCACGGTGCGACCCGTGGAGACCAGGCCGCTCAGCTCTCGCACCAGCGCGGCCCAGTCCCGCAGCGCCGACCGTGTGGCGGAGTCCGCCCCCGTCAGGTCCGCCTCGATCCCGGCATGACCGAACAGGGCGGTGACCAGGCGCAGCCCGAGACCATGGGTGCGTCCGGTGGTGTGCGAGCGTGCCGCGCCGACGTGGCTCCCCACCAGCTCGGGCGGGACGAGCACACCGGTCCAGCGCTGCACGGACTGCCGCTCCAGGGCGTCGTTCGTGTCGGACGCCCAGACGCGGTCGGTGCGGTCCAGGACGTCGAGGTCGACCCTGCCGCCGCCGGCAGAGCAGGACTCGATCTCCACGCCGGTGAAGCGCGAACGGAGCTCGGTCATCAGCTGCCGGGTCGCCAGCACCTGGGCGCGCGAGGGCCCGTCGAGGACGTCCCGGTTCTGGTCCCACTTGAGGTAGCTGACCGGGTACTCCTCCAGGAGTCGCACGAGCGCGTCACGCACGTGCGCGTACGCCCCGGGACAGGACAGGTCGAGGACCTGCTGGTTCCGGGACGCCAACGGCATCCGACCAGGAGCGCCGCGCAGCACCCAGTCGGGATGCGCCCGTGCCAGATCCGAGTCGAGGCTGACCATCTCGGGCTCCACCCAGAGCCCGAACTCCATGCCCAGGCTCTGCACGTGCGACACCAGCGGGTGGAGCCCGGCGGGCCACACGTCGGGATCGACGGTCCAGTCACCCAGCGCAGCGGTGTCGTCGCGCCGGCCGCGAAACCAGCCGTCGTCGAGCACGAACCGTTCCACGCCGACGTCGGCAGCGGCGTCGGCGAGACTGCGCAGGCGGTCCAGGTCGTGCTCGAAGTAGACGGCCTCCCAGGTGTTCAGCGTCAAGGGGCGCGGGCGCCGTGCACGCCCCGGCCGGCCCCGGACCCACGCGTGGAAACGGTCGGAGATCCCGTCCAGCCCCGCTGCGGACCACGCGGCCAGGGTGCGCGGTGACGTGTGCGTCTCCCCGGGAGCCAGGACGACCTCGCCCGGACCCCACAGCTCACCCGCACCGATCAGCGCAGGACCGCCCGGATGACGCTCGACCCGGACGTCCGAGTCGCCGCTCCAGGCATGGTGCAGGGCCCACACCTCACCGTGCCGAAAAGCGAACCCCGGTGTGCCCACCACGGTCACGAAGGGTGCGTCGTGCCCGGGGCGGCCGTGACGCGCGGACCGTGACCACAGCCCGTCGCCCAGCCGGTGACGCTGGGGGCGACGTTCGGCACCCCATCGGCCGGTCATGTCGAGCACCTCGGTGGCCTGCGCCGGGAGCGGCAGGTGTGTCCGCAGGGCGTCGAGGACGTACGGACCCGGCCCCCGGTTGGTCACGGACAGCGTCACCTCCAGGACACCGTGCGCGTCCAGGACGAGACGGGCGGCGACCTCGAGCCGTGCCGCCGCGTCACCGAGGGTCACGACGACGGCGGCGCCTTCCGGACCGGTCGTCCCCGTCGACGGCGCGACCTGCCGCAGGGCGGGCCGTGCTGCGCTCGCGGTCGGGTCCTGCGGCCGCCAACCCACCAGACCGGGGGACCCGGGCCAGCCGTCCGCAGGCGTCGGGACGAGCCGGACGCGCAGCGGCAGGTCGACCGAGCTGGGCGTCACGGCGGGAACCTGGCTGTCGGCGAGAGCACCGAGCTCCGCCTCGTCGAGGGGGCCGAGGTCCTGGCCCCAGTGCAGGACGACGGGGACCGCGTCGCCGCGGGCGTCGAGCACGAGGCTCGAGCCCGCGGCGCGCAGGTGGTGCACCGTCACGGTGCGACGCTCACTCGGCGACCGGGATCGACTGCGAGCGCAGGGTGGAGACGGTGGCCTCCTCGCCCTGGGAGAGCGCATCGGCGAGCGTCCCGTCGCCGTCGAGCGCGGCCCCGAAGCCGTCGGCGACGTCGTTGTACGTCTGGGCCATGGTCGGACCCCACACGAAGTCCGGGTCCGTGGCGGCCGCAGCCTCGGCGAACACGTCGAAGACCGGCTGGTCACCGTAGAACTCCAGCCCCTCGGACAGGGCGGGCAGGTCCAGGCCTGCCGTCGTGGCCGGGTACAGGCCGCCGCCCTGGTTGAGCGCCGTCAGCGCCTCGTCGGAGGTGTTCAGCCACAGGGCGAACTGCGCCGCCTCGTACGGGTGCTCCGAGCCCTTGAAGACGGCGACGGACGAACCGCCCCAGTTGCCGGCGGCGTTCGCGCCCTCCTCCCACTGCGGCATCGGGGCGACGGCCCACAGGCCGGACGTGTCCGGTGCGCCCGAGGAGATGGAGTTCGACCCCCACACGGCGCTCACCCACGTCCACAGCTCGCCGGTGTTGAGCTCGTTGTTCCACTCGTCGGAGAACCCTGCGGTGTCCTTCACGAGCCCGTCGTCGATCATGCCCTGCCAGTAGTCCGCCACCTGCGTGGACGCCGGGCTGGTCAGCTCCACCGACCAGGCGTCGCCGTCGTTCGCGAACCACTGACCGCCGGCCTGCCACACCAGCCCTGCGAACCAGTTGACGTCCGTGCGCGGGAAGTGCGTGATGTAGGCGCCCTCGTCGCGGATCTTCGCGGCAGCCTCCGCGTACTGCTCCCAGGTGGTCGGCACGTCGATGCCCGCCTGCTCGAACAGGTCCTTGCGGTAGAACATCGCCATCGGACCGGTGTCCTGCGGGATCGCGTAGACCGAACCCTCCTCGCCGAACGTGACCTGCTCCCACGTCCAGTCGATGAACTGGTCCCCGGCCTCGGCCACGCCCGCGCACGCGCCGATGTCGACCAGGCCGTCCTGGACGCGGAAGTTCGGCAGGGTGTCGAACTCGATCTGACCGAGGTCCGGCGCCTCCCCGGCCTCGAGCTGGTTGAAGAAGTCCTGGTAGGTGCCCGCGTTCCCCGACGGCCCGGTGCTGTACGAGACCTGGACGTCCGGGTTCGCCTCGTTCCACAGGGCGACGGCGTCCTCCATCCCGGGGACCCAGCCGGTGTAGCTGAGCTCGACGGGGCCCTCGGACGGTTCGCAGGCAGTCGTCTCCGCCGTGCCGCCGGTGGCTCCGTCGTCGCCTCCGGAGCAGCCGGTGAGCGCCACGGCGCTCACCAGCGCCGCCGCGCCGGAACGCATCAGAACGGTCCTTCGCATGGTGTTCCTCCTTGAACAGGTTGGTCGATCAGGTCTGGGTCAGGCCTTCACCCCGCCCGCCGCCAGCCCGCCGCGCCAGAAGCGCTGCAGCCCGAGGAAGGCGAGGATCAGGGGGACGATGGCCACGAACGCTCCGACGACGACGGCGGTGCGGAGCTCGGGCACGGCGTTCGTCTGGGAGTTCCAGGCGTAGAGGCCGAGGGTGACGGGGTAGAGCCTGTCGTCCGACAGCATCACCAGCGGCAGGAAGAAGTTGTTCCAGATCGTCACGAACTGGAACAGGAACACGGTGACGAGTGCGGGAGCCATCAGCCGTACCGACACCGTGAAGAACGTGCGGACCTCGCCCGCGCCGTCCAGCCGGGCGGCCTCCAGCAGCTCGGCCGGCACCGCGGCCGCCGCGTAGATGCGCGCCAGGTACACGCCGAACGGGCTCACGAGGCTCGGCAGGAAGACCGACCAGTACGTGTTGGTCTGGTCGACGGCGCTGAAGATGAGGAAGAGCGGCAGCGCCAGGGCCGTCACCGGGACCAGCACGCCGCCGAGGATGACGTTGAACAGCAGGCCGCGGCCACGGAAGGTGTACTTCGCCAGGGCGTAGCCGCACATGGACGCCAGCAGCGTCCCGGCCAGCGCCCCCACGCCGGCGTACAGCAGCGCGTTGCCCAGCCACCGCAGGTACACCCCGCCGTCGTAGGTGAACAGCAACGTCAGGTTGTCCCACAGGTGCCAGTCGGCGAACCACAGGCCTGCCGTGGAGGCGAACTGGCCGCGCGACTTCGTCGAGGCGACGAAGAGCCACCAGATCGGCACCAGGAAGTACAGGGTGAACACGCCCATGACGACGGACGCCACCAGGCGCGACATCGGTCGCTCGCGCACACCGCGGCGCTCGCGGTCGTCCGTCGGGCCGTAGCCGGCGGTGCGGGTCAGGACGCTCATGCGAGGGCTCTCCGGTTCGTCAGGCGCAGGAAGACGAAGGACAGGACGAACGTCAGCAGGGCGAGCACCACCGAGAAGGCTGCCGCCAGGTTGAAGTTCGGGACGGTCGACGTCGTGTAGACCACGAGGTTCGGGGTGTACGTCGAGCTGATGGACGTGGTGAACGTGCGGAACACCTGCGGCTCGGTCAGCAGCTGGAGCGTGCCGATGATGGAGAACACGCCCGTGAGCACCAGGGCCGGGACCACCAGGGGGATCTTCACCGACCAGGCGATGCGCGCCTGGCTCGCCCCGTCGATCCGTGCCGCCTCGTAGATCTCGCCCGGGATCGCCTGGAGCGCCGAGTAGATGATGAGCATGTTGTACCCGGCGTAGATCCAGGTCACGACGTTCGCGATCGACCACAGGACCAGGCCGCCGCCCAGCAGGTCGACGTTGCCCGTCACGGCGCTGAACGGGGAGAGGCTGGGGGAGTACAGGAAGCCCCACATGATCGCCGCGATCACGCCCGGCACCGCGTAGGGGGCGAAGAACGCCAGGCGGTAGAAGCGTCGGCCGCGCACGAGCGGGGAGTCGAGCAGCAGGGCGAGGGTCAGCGCCAGGCCGAGCATGACCGGGACCTGGACGACGCCGAACAGCAGCACCCGCCCGATGGAGGTCCAGAACGCCTCGGAGGCGAAGACCTGCTGGTACTGGACGAAGCCGCCCCACACGTCCACCGCGGGGCCGAAGGTGCCCTCGCGCTCGACCGTGCGGAACGACCGGAAGAGCGCGTAGCCGATCGGCAGGAGGTAGAACAGCGCGAAGAGGGCGACGAACGGCCCGACGAACACGGCCAGGGCGCCCCGGTGGTGAGTCCTCCGGGGCTGCCTCGGCGACGCGTCCCGGGCGTCGCCCGGACGCCTCGGCTCGGTGGTGGTCATGCGGCGTCCTCCTTGTCGTCGGTGGGCAGGGGCTCCTGGCGGACGACGGCCAGGCCGCCGGCTGCGACCCGGTGCAGACGTGCCCGGCGACCGCGGGTGAGCTCGGTGCCGGCCACCGGGGCCAGGTAGTCGGACGTGCCGTGGTTGACGACGAACACGTAGCTCGCTTCGTCGGCGACGCGGCGGACGACGTCGACCGTCCGGGGCGCGTCGGGCAGGATCGGCGCCACCCCGGCGTCCGCGAGGACCTCGCCCACGAGACGGTCGCGGCCGGGCTCGTCGAACCGGGTGGCCACGTACCAGGCCGCACCCCGGCCGTGCCGGTGGCGCGTGACGGCGGCGCCGCCGTCCGACGGACCGCCGGTGAAGCGGGCGTGGACCCGCGCGCCGCGCGGGCGGACCCGCTCGGTCCACAGGGTCGCCACCGTGCCGTCGTCGAGCCGGACCTCCTCCCCGGCGTCGAGGGGGAGGAACTCGTCGACGTGGACGCCGAGCAGCGTGCGGAAGGCACCGGGGTAGCCGCCCGTGCGCACGTGGTCGTGCTCGTCCACGATGCCGGAGAGATAGGTGATCAGCGCTCGGCCTCCCGCGGCGACGTGAGCCTCCACGGCGGACGCCGTCGTGTCGTCGACGAGGAAGAGCGTCGGGACGACGACGAGCCGGTAGGCCGAGAGGTCTGCCCCGGGCCGGACGACGTCGACGACGACGCCCTGGCGTCGCAGGGCCGCGTGCATCGCGTGCACCTCGTCGAGGTAGCGGACGTCGGAGGACGGGTGCCCGTCCTCGTCGCAGGCCCACCAGGCCTGCCAGTCGAAGAGCAGGGCGACCTCGGCCTCGACGCGGGTGCCCGCGACCTCGTCGAGGGCGTCGAGGAGCCGGCCGACCCGCAGGGTCGTCTCCCAGCCGGTCGAGTCCGTCCCCGCGTGCGGGAGCAGGGCCGAGTGGAAGCGTTCGGCCCCTGCGCGCGAGGCGCGCCACTGGAAGAAGCAGACGGCGTCAGCCCCCCGTGCGACGTGGGTGACGAGGGTGCGCTCCAGCTCGCCCGGCGCCTTCGCGAGGTTGCGGTGCTGCCAGTTGACCGCTCCGGTGGAGGTCTCCATGAGCATCCAGGGGTTGCCTGCGGCGAGCCCGCGGGTGACGTCGGCCGCGAACGCGACCTCGGCGTGCGGGTCGGCGAGCCGGTGGTCGACGTAGTGGTCGTTGGCCACGACGTCCATGTGGCCCGCCCAGGTCCAGTAGTCCTGGGTGCGGATGTGCGCGGTCACCATGAAGTTCGTGGTGACCGGCACGTCGGAGCGCTCGCGCAGGACGGCGGCCTCGGCGTCGTACCAGGAGAGCAGCTCGTCAGAGCTGAAGCGCCGGAAGTCGAGCTCCTGCGTCGGGTTGGTGGCCGAGGCGTTGCGTCGCGGCGGCAGCACCTCGTCGAAGCTGCCGTAGCGCTGGCTCCAGAAGGCCGTGCCCCACGCGGTGTTGAGGGCCTCGACGGTCTCGTACCGGTCGGCGAGCCAGCGGCGGAAGGCCTGGGCCGAGACGTCGCAGAAGCAGAGGGCGTTGTGGCACCCGAGCTCGTTGGACACGTGCCACAGGGCGAGCGCGGGGTGGTCCGCGTAGTGACGGGCGACCTCGCCGGTCAGCCGGAGCGCGTGCTCACGCATCACCGGTGAGCTGGGGCACCACGCCTGGCGGCCGCCCGGGCTGATCACTCCGCCGTCGCGGGCGACCGGGAGCGTCTCCGGGTGGGCGGCGGTGAGCCAGGGGGGCGGGGTCGACGTCCCGGTACCGAGGTTCGCGTGCACGCCGTGGGCGTGCAGGAGGTCCATGACCTCGTCGAGGTCCGCGAAGTCGTAGTCGCCCGGGGACCGCTCGATCTCGGCCCAGCCGAACACGTTGACGGCGACGAGGTCGACGCCGGCCTCCTGCATGAGGCGGACGTCCTCGGCCCAGGTCTGCCGGGGCCACTGCTCGGGGTTGTAGTCGCCGCCGAAGGCGATGCCCCGGTGCGGCAGCGGCAGCCGGTGGCGCGCGGGGTGCCGTTCGTCCACGTCGTCGTGCTCCTCGTCGTCGAAGATGTGTGCACGTGCACACAGTGGTGGAGGTTACAACAGATCTCGCGATGTGTACACGTGCACATCCAGGCGGTGCCGGCACTACCCTCGGGGTATGACCGCGAACGGACGTCCACGTGCGACCGTGCACGACGTCGCAGAACGAGCGTCCGTGTCGCGGGGCACGGTGTCGCGGTACCTCAACAGCTCCGGCTACGTGTCGGACGAGGCCAGGGCCCGGATCACCGCCGCCATCGCCGAGGTGGGGTACGTCCGGAACAACGCCGCCCGCAACCTGGTCACGCGCCGGTCCCAGGCGATCGGCTTCGTGGTGCACGAACCGCACCTGATCTTCTCGGAGGACCCGAACATCGGGTCCATCATGCTCGGGACCAACGACGTCGTCGCCGCCGGCGGCTGTCAGCTCGTCGTCCTGGTGGTCGACACCGAGGCCGACGCCGCCCGGGTCGCCGACTACCTGCGCGGTGCCTTCGTCGACGGTGTCGTCCTGGTCTCGGCCCGCTCGCACGACCGCATCACCGACGCGATCGAGTCGATCGGCCTCCCGGCGGCGTTCGTCGGGCGGACCGACCCCGCGGTCAAGGTGCCCCACGTCGGCATCGACAACCGGCAGGCGGCGGCCGAGATCACCCGGCGGCTCGCCAGGTCCGGGCGAGCCAGGATCGGCATGCTGGCCAGCGCCCTCGACCGCGACTCGGGCGCCGACCGCTGGGAGGGTTTCGCCGAGGCGCTCGGCGCGCGGTACGACGAACGGCTCGTCGTGCCGCTCCCGCTCTACTCCTACTCGGCCGGCGTCCAGGGCATGACCGAGCTGCTGGAGCGGGAGCCCGACGTCGACGGGGTGGTCGCCGCCTCCGACGCCGTCGCCGCAGGCGCCCTCGAGGTGCTGCGCGCGCACGGCCGGGACGTCCCCGGCGACGTCGGCCTCGTCGGGTTCGACGACAGCGCCTGGGCCCAGCGCTGCAACCCGCACCTGTCCACCGTCCGGCAGCCCGCGCGCGACATGGGCCGTGCCGCCGCGCGGCTCGTGCTCGACCAGCTGGCCGGTCGCGACGTCGCCAGCGTCACCCTCCCCACCGAGGTGGTCTGGCGGGGCTCCGCCTGACCGGGGGCCGTCGGCGCGCGAGCGGCTGATTGCTGATTGCTGGTGGCTGGTGGCTGATGGCTGGCGGCCCGCGACTGTGGACCGGGGCCGGCCTGCGCCGACCGTGCCGGTGGTCGCGGACACACGGCCGACACGCGACCCGCGTACCCTGACCGGCGCGCCACCCGGAGACCGGACCGGGCCGGCGAGGACCGAGAGGACACCCATGACGCGACGACCCGGCCGCCCGGCCAGCTGGTGGCGACACGTGAAGACCTGGGTCGACCCGTTCGTCGTCGCGATCCTCCTCGCCCTGCTGGTCGGCATCGTCGTCCCGATCCCCGACGGCGTGCGCGGCACCCTCGACGTCGTCGCCGACGTCGCGGTCGCGCTGCTGTTCCTGCTCTACGGGGCACGGCTGCCGACCCGGGAGATCCTGCGCTCGCTGACGAACTGGCGCCTCCAGGGCGCCCTGCTCGTCGCGACGTTCGTGATCTTCCCGCTCGTCGGCCTCGGGCTGTCGGCCGTCGTCGGCCCCCTCGTGGGCCAGAGCGTCGCCGTCGGGCTGCTGTGCGTGTCCCTGCTGCCGTCCACGGTGAACTCGGCCGTGGCGTTCACGTCGGTCGCGCGCGGCGACGTCCCCGGGGCGATCTGCGGCGCGACGCTGTCGAACGTCGTCGGGCTGGTCGCCACCCCGCTGCTCGTCATCGGGCTCATGAGCGGAGCCGCCACGACCGGCGGCGCCGTCGGGGTGGGCGGCATCGAGAAGGTGCTGCTGCAGCTTCTCGTGCCGCTCGTCGTCGGGCAGGTCCTGCAGCCGTGGGTGGGCGATCTCGTGCGGCGGCACAAGGGCGTCACCCAGGCGGTGGACCGCGGCACGATCCTGCTCATCGTGCTGACCGCGATCAGCGGCGCCACCGCCGAGGGCATCTGGGACGAGATGACGGGATGGGCGGTGCTCGTGATCGTCGGGTCCGCGGCGCTGCTGCTCGCCATCATGCTCGCCGTGACCTGGTGGGGCGGGCGGGCCATCGGCCTGCCGCGCGACCAGAACATCACGTTCCTGCTGATCGGGTCGATGAAGTCGCTGGCCACGGGTCTGCCGATGGCCTCCGCGCTGCTGCCCGCGGCGACCCTCGGAGTCGTCGTCGTGCCGCTGGTCGTGTTCCACCAGATCCAGCTCGTGGTGTGCTCCGTGCTGGCGCGGCGGCTCGGTCAGGAGCCGGCACCGGTCGACGCCTGAGCGGCGGCGCGGCTCGTCACGTCACGGGTCGGGCCGGGTCGACCTGCCGGCGGGGTCGACCTCGTTCAGCGGCGCGGCGCGGCGGTCGAGTCACGCACCACGAGCTCGCTCCCGAGGCGTCGTCTCCGCGGGCGGGCCGCGGGCGGGCGCAGCGCCAGCTCGAGCGCGGCCGAACCCATCTCGCTCATCGGCAGTCGAACCGTGGTGAGCGCAGGTGCGAGGTCCTGGGCGACCTGGATGTCGTCGAACCCGGTGACCGAGACGTCCTGCGGCACGGAGATCCCGCGCTCGCGCAGGGCCGAGACGACGCCGGTGGCCATGGCGTCGTTGAGAGCCAGGATCGCCGTCGTGGCGGGATGCTCGGCAAGGATCCGCCGCACGGCGTCGCGGCCGCCCTCGCGCGTGAACGACGCGTGGACGACGGCCAGGCCGGCCGGGTCGAGACCCGCCGCCGCGAGGGCGGCGCGGATGCCGCTGAGCCGGTCGTCGGTGGTCGTGAGGTGCTCCGGGCCGGCGGCGACGGCGAGGTGGCGGTGCCCGAGGTCGAGCAGGTGCTCCGCGACGGCCTGGCCGCCGCCCACGTTGTCCGGCAGGACGGCGTCGGCCGGCAGGTGGTGGCGCCCGACGACGACGACGCGCCCTCCGCCCTCCTCGTACGTCCTCAGCTCGCGGGCGGTCTCGGCCTCCATCGCGGGGTCGACGTAGCCGGAACCGGCCATGACGATCACGCCGACCCGCTGGGCTCGCATGAGTCGGATCTGGACGGCCTCGGCGCTCGCCCGGCGTTCGGTGTGCCCGACCTGCACGCTCCATCCGTGCTTGGCCGCGACGCCCACGACGCCGTTGGCGATCTCGGCGAAGTAGGGGTCGCCCACCTCGTAGACCAGCAGACCGGCGACCGACGTCGTCCCGCCGGCGAGGGTGCGGGCGTGGGGGTTCGCCACGTATCCCATCTCCTCGGCCACGGACCGGACGTGCTCGGCCAGCACCTGGGACACGCCCTCGCTGCCGGACAGGGCCCGCGACGCGGTGGCCAGCGACACGCCCGCCCGCTCGGCGACGTCGAGCAGCCGCGGCGCCACGCGCCTGCGCTGGTCCTGCGCTTCTCGTCCCACGATGCTCCGCTCGTCCGGTGTCGATCTGGAGTATCCACCCGATCTGCCCCTTGCCACATCCACCGTCTCGTCGTACGGTAACGGAAGCGCTTACGAAAGCGCTTTCGTGCACCGACGTACGAAACCGGTACTCACTACGACGAAGTAGGGAGAGTCAGTTCATGTCTCCACGGACGACCCAGCGCCCGCGTTCAGCCCGCACCCTCGCCACGGTCGCCGGCCTGTCGGCCGCCGCACTGGTCCTCACCGCATGCTCCGGCGACGCCGACGAGGCGAGCGGAGGCGGTGAAGGGGCCGACGACCCGATCGTCGTCGGCATCTCGCTACCGCTCACCGGCGACTTCTCCGAACCCGGCAAGGGCGTGCAGCGCGGCTACGAGGCGTGGGCCCAGTTCGTCAACGAGGACGGAGGCCTCCTCGGTCGACAGGTCGAGCTGAAGATCCTCGACGACCAGTCCAACGCCGACCGCGTCGTGCAGGACTACGAGGCACTCATCGCCCAGGACGAGGTCGACCTCGTGTTCGGCCCCTTCTCCACCCGCCTCGTCGTGCCCAGCGCCCGCGTCGCGCAGGAGTACGGGATGCTGTTCGTCGAGCCTGCCGGCGCCGCGGCCGAGGTCTTCGAGCAGGGCTTCGACAACCTTTTCTACGCCGCGCCCGCCGTCGCCGACGACCACTACAACTACCTCGCCGAGGAGATCCTCGCGATGCCCGAGGGGGAGCGCCCCCAGACCGTCGCCGTCGCCTCCATGGACGACCCGTTCGCCCAGGGCACCGCCTACGGTCTGCGCGACAAGCTCGCCGAGGGTGGTCTCGACGTCGTCGTCGACGAGGTCTACCCGCCCAACACCACCGACTTCTCGTCCATCGCGGCGAAGATCAGCGACTCCGACGCCGACATGGTCATCGGCGGCACCCAGTACCAGGACGCCGTGAACCTCATCGTGGCGCTGCAGCAGCTGAACTACCAGCCGGACCTCGCCGCCTTCTCGACCGCCCCCACCAACCCGGAGTTCGCCGCCGCGATCGGCGACAAGACCGAGGGCATCCTCTCGCCCACGGGTTATACGGAGACCGCGAGCTGGCCGTCGAACGTCGACTTCGTCGAGCGGTACACCGAGGTGCACGGCAACCCCCCGGGCGAGGACGAGGCCAACGCCTACACGACCGGCCAGGTGGTCGCCGCCGCGGTCGAGGCCGCCGGCTGCGCCGAGCAGGGCGAGTGCCAGCAGCAGCTCATCGACTGGCTGCGCACCAACGAGGTCGACACCGTCGTCGGACCGCTGACCTGGGACGAGACCGGAAAGCCTCAGGGCGCCCACCTCATCCAGCAGTACGTCGACGGCGAGATCCAGATCGTCCTGCCCGAGGACGCCAAGGAAGCCGACCTCATCTACCCGAAGCCCGAGTGGTGAGCACGTGACCACCACGCTCCTCTTCCAGAGCCTCGTGCTCGGCGTGCTGCTGGGAGGGCTCTACGCCCTCCTGGCCGCAGGCCTCACCCTGTACTTCGGCGTCATGCGGGTCGTGATGATCGCCCACTCGGCGTTCCTCATCCTCGCCGCCTACCTCGCCTGGTACTTCAACCAGCAGACGGGCATGGACCCGCTGCTCTCCCTCGTCGTCACGGTGCCCCTCTTCTTCTTCGTCGGCGTGGGGATGCAGAGACTTCTCATCACCCGGCTCCGGCCGGCCACGCTGACCATGATGTCGGTGCTCCTGACGTTCGCGATCGCCCTCTTCATCGAGGGGATGATCGGGTTCGTCTGGAGCGGTACCCAGCGCCGCATCCAGCTCCCCTACTCCGGGGAGAGCCTGAACTTCTTCGGTGCACAGGTCGCCGTCGTCAAGCTCATCGCCTTCGGCCTCGCCGCGCTGTCGCTCGGGCTGCTCTACCTGCTGCTCAAGCACAGCCGGTTCGGGCTGGCGCTGCGGGCCACGATCCAGCACCAGGAGGCTGCGCAGCTCGTCGGCATCAAGACGGACCGGGTCGCCGGGTTCGGCTTCGGCCTCGGCCTCGCGACCGCTGCCATCGGCGGCACGGCGCTCTCCCTCGACGCGACGATCTACCCGTCGCTGCACTGGCACTGGATCGGCCCGCTCATGGCGATCATCGTCGTCGGTGGCCTGGGCTCCATCCCGGGTGCCGCCGTCGCCGCCATGGTGCTCGGCATCGGCCAGAGCCTGCTCCAGGTGCCGCTGGGCACCACGTGGGCGCAGACCATCTTCTACGTCGCCCTGTTCGCGACGCTGATGCTGCGGCCCCAGGGATTCTTCGGAGGTCGCCTTGCCCAACGTTTCTGACACCAGGCCGGTCCAGGACGTGTCCGCCGGATCGCCGTCCTCCGGGACGCCGTCCGACGGCGCCACCACCGCCCGCAGGACCGCACCGCGCGGGGGGCGCACCGGGTGGATCGTCCGCCTCGTCGCGCTCGTCGTCGGCGTCGCCCTCGTCCTGTCGTTCCCGACCATCGCACCCAACCCGTACATCCTGTCCGCAGGTGTCGTCGTCCTCAGCTACGCCTGCACCGCCACCGCCTGGAACTTCATGGGTGGCTTCACCGGCTACGTCTCGCTCGGTCACGCGGCGTTCTTCGGGCTCGGGGCGTACGCCACCGGCCTGCTGATCCGTGACGTCGGCCTGCCCAGCTTCGTCGCCCTCGCGGTCGGCGGCCTCATCGTGCTGCTCGTCACCGTGCCCGTCGGCATCGCCGCCCTGCGGGTGCGGGGTGCCTCGTTCGTGATCGTGTCCATCTCGTTCGTGCTGATCCTCCTGCTGGTCTTCCAGGCGTGGGGTTCGTTCACCGGAGGCTCCGACGGCCTCGTCGTGCCGCGGCCGTTCCCCGACCTCATGCGCCCCGAGCACCACCAGGTGTTCTTCTACCTGTTCGCGGCGCTGCTCGCCGTCATGCTCGTGTGCTGGTGGGTGATCGACCGCTCGCGGTTCGGCACCGGACTCAAGGCCGTGCGGGAGGACGAGGACAAGGCGCAGGCCCTCGGCGTGCCGACACGCAACTACAAGCTCATCGCCTACGTCGTCTCGGCCACCTTCACCGGGCTCGCCGGCGGGCTGTACGCGCTGTGGTTCGGTGACCTGGACCCGATCTTCCAGTTCTCCATCATGCTCGGCACGTACATGGTGCTCATGGCGCTGCTCGGCGGCGTCCGGCACCTGTTCGGGCCCGTCCTCGGTGCCGTCATCGTCGGCATCGGGCTGGAGTACTTCAAGCTCGAGTTCGGCGACACCCAGCTCCACCTCGTCGCCACCGCCCTGCTGCTCGGCGTGGTCGTGCTGTTCATGCCCGACGGGATCATCCCCGCGGTGAAGAGCCTCGTGCAGAGGTTCGGCCCGCAGGACTCCTCGATCCGCGAGATCACCGCCGCCGAGCTGCTCGAACGCAACCGTGCTGCCGCGAGCGCCTCGGCGGCCTCGGGCGACACCCCCGCTCCCGGCGGCAAGCACGCCAGGACCACCCCGACCGAGGAGGAGGGACGATGACCGCCGTCGCACCGCCCACCACACGCAACCTCGAGACGGTGGGGCTCACCAAGTCCTTCGGCGGGGTGCACGCCGTGCGGGACGCCACCGTGACGTTCCACCACGGCAAGATCAATGCCCTGATCGGCCCCAACGGGTCCGGCAAGACGACGTTCTTCAACTGCGTCACCGGGATGATCAAGCCGGACTCGGGGACGGTCACGTTCAAGGGTGAGGACATCACCGGCAAGGCGCCCCACCGGATCGCGCGGGCGGGCATCGGTCGCAGCTTCCAGCTGTGCCGGATCTTTCCCCGCATGACCGTGCTGGAGAACATGCTGGTCGCGGTCCGGAGCACCAGGATCGGCGAGCTCCTGCGCGGTGCGCGCAACGCGGAGGAGATCGACAAGGCCCGCGCCCTGCTGGTGCGGGTCGGCATCGACCACCTGGAGAACGTGGAGGCGCGCAACCTGTCCTACGGGCAGCAGAAGCTCCTCGAGCTCGCCGGGGTGCTCATGGGCGACCCGGACACGATCATGCTCGACGAGCCGGCCGGTGGTGTGAACCCGGCCCTCATCGGGCGGATCGGGACGCTCGTCCAGGAGCTCAACGCCGAGGGGCGCACGTTCCTCGTCGTGGAGCACAACATGGACATGGTGATGAGCCTGTCCCACCACGTCATCGTGTTCGACCGTGGCGCCCCCATCGCCGAGGGCACCCCCGCCGTCGTGCAGTCCGACCCGCGAGTCCTGGAGGCCTACCTTGGCGTCTGACCAGAACCCCGCGCAGGGGTCCGAGTACCTGTTGGAGCTGGACGACGTCCAGGCCGGGTACGGCCGGGCGGCGATGGTGCTGCGGGGCCTGACGATCAAGGTCCCGGCCTCCACGGTCGTGTGCCTCGTGGGCCCGAACGGTGCCGGGAAGTCCACCGTGCTCAAGGTGGCGAGCGGCCTGCTGAAGCCACGGTCGGGGCGTGTCCTCGTCGGTGGGCAGGACGTCACCGGGCAGGGGCCGCAGGAGATGCTCTCCTCCGGCCTGGCGCACGTCCTGCAGGGGCACAGCGTGTTCCGTGAGATGACGGTCGCGGAGAACGTGCTGCTCGGTGCGTACACGATCGGCGACAAGGAGAAGGTCGCGGAGCGGGTCGCGTTCGTGCAGGAGCTGTTCCCGATCGTCGGCGAACGGTGGAAGCAGCTCGCGGGTCTGCTGTCCGGCGGTCAGCAGAAGCAGGTCGAGTTCGCGCGCTCGCTCATGGTGAGCCCGCGGGTCGTGCTGCTCGACGAGCCGTCGATGGGACTCGACCCGAAGACGACGGGCACCGTGTTCGAGCAGGTCGTGCGGATGCGCGATGCGGGTGTGGCGGTCCTGCTCGTCGAGCAGAACGCCCGGCGGGCGCTCGAGACGGCGGACATCGGCTGCGTCCTGGACCTCGGGCGGGTGCACATCACCGGTCCGGCGCCCGAGCTGCTCGCCGATCCGCAGCTGTCCGAGCTGTACCTGGGTGGGCGTCCGTCGGGCAAGGCGGTCGGATGACCGCAGCCCGGCGGGTGCCTCCGCCCGCCTGACCTGTCCCGTCACCTCCCACGACCCTCACCGGTGTCCGTGACCTCACCGGGCACCGGTGAGCGGCTGCGCCCGAGCGCGGCCTCCCAGACTCCCACCGGCGCAGTGCCGCACCGGTGGGTGGCAGTACCGACGAAGCGGCACGAACCCGATCGACAACGACGTTGAGAGGTCTTCGCATGCACTGGCCACACTCCCTCCAGCAGACGACAGGTCTGCGCCCTTCTCCCCGCGACGCCGCACCCCCGGGCGCCGCACGACTCGTGGCCGCGATCGCGACCACGGCACTCGTCGGGACCGTCCTTGCGACCGTCCCGGCGACGGCCGCCGAACCATCGGCGGGGTTCACCGAGCTGCTCGACTTCGAGCAGTACGAGCGCACGGCGCTGAACGGGCAGGACGGGTGGACCGCCACGGCGGCCACCCGGGTCGTCGCCGGCCCGCTCAACGCCAACAACCAGGTCCTGGAGTCGGTCGGGGGCAGGGAGCGCGCCTACCGGGCCATCCCGCCGATCGCCGACGGTGACACCGGCACGCTGTTCTTCCGGTTCTTCCGCAGCGGGAGCGTCGACGCCTCGTTCGGGGTCACCGACGTGGACGCCCCGGCGGAGTTCGCCGACAGCCGGGCGTACGTCAACAACCAGAACGACGACGTCCTGAACGTCCGTGACGGCAACGTCTTCGAGCCCGCGGGAGTGTGGTCCCGGGACACGTGGCAGTGCGTCTGGATGGTCGCGGACAACGCCGCCGACGAGGTCACGGTGTACAGCCAGGGCGGGCCCTACGAGGAGATCACCCGGCTTCCGGAGGGCACCGAGCGGCAGTTCGGCTTCCGCGAGAGCGTGAGCGGCGACCTCGACCGGTTCTTCTGGATCCACGGGGCGAACAGCACCGGACGCCTTCTCCTCGACGACGTCGCCGTGGACACGACGGGGGAGAACCTCGCCGTCGCGACCGGCAACCCGGGTGACTGCGCGGCCGGTGGCACCGAGCCCGACGCCCCGCTCGTCAACCCGCTGCCCGACCCTGCACTGTCGACCCTCGGCATCGAGGTGACCGAGCTCGCCCAGCTCCCGGAGTCGCAGACGACGCCGGAGACGGGCGACCAGAGGCTGGTGCGGCACAACCGCATCACGCACCTCGACGAGGTTCCCGACGACTCGGGACGGCTGGCCGTGCCGGACATGAACGAGAGCATCTTCCTGGTGGACGAGGACACCGGGGAGTACGTCGACTACCTCAACGTCCGTGACCGGTTCGTGGACAACTTCCACAACCACGCGGGTCTCGGGACGGGTCTCGGGTTCGTGGAGTTCCACCCCGAGTTCGCCGACAACGGGCTCTTCTACACGGTGCACACCGAGTCCGGCAGCGCCCTGACCGAGGACACACCGGACTTCCCCGGCTTCGGCGCCACCAACTACCACAGCGTCATCACCGAGTGGACGGCGACCGACCCGGCCGCTGAGGCGTTCGAGGGCACGAGTCGTGAGCTCATGCGCGTTCCGTTCGCGGGCCGGGCGCACACGGTGCAGCAGATCGCCTTCAACCCGACGGTGACCGCGGGCGACGCCGACTACGGGATGCTGTACGTCCTCGTCGGTGACGGTGCCAACGGCGTCGCGAACGGCAACCCGCAGGACCTGTCGACGCCGCAGGGCAAGATCTTCCGGATCGACCCGTTGGGTGACGACAGCGCGAACGGGCAGTACGGCATCCCCCAGGACAACCCGTTCGTCGGGACCCCGGACGCGCTCGGCGAGATCTACGCCGTCGGCATGCGGGACCCGCACCGGATCAGCTGGGATCCGGCGGGCGACCACACGATGTATCTCGGCCACATCGGCGAGTGGCAGGTGGAGTCGATCTACGCCGTCGAGCCGGGCGACAACTTCGGTTGGTCCGAGCGCGAGGGCTCGTTCCGGGCCGACAACCGGCAGATCTACCCCCTGCCCGCCGACGACGCGCAGTACGGCTACACCTACCCGGTGGCGGCCTACGACCACAACCGTGACCCGGGCCAGACAGGTGACGCGGGAGTGGCCGTGAACGGCGGCTTCGTGTACCGCGGGGACATCCCCGAGCTGCGCGGCAAGTACCTGTTCACCGACCTGGTGCGCGGATGGGTGCTGTCCACCGAGGCGGACGAGATGGTCCGCAACGACGGCGACATCGAGGACCTCGCCACGATCGACCAGCTCCGCGTCTTCGAGGACGGTGAGGAGACCACGTTCCAGGAGCTCGTCGGTGACCAGCGCGTCGACCTGCGGTTCGGCTCCGACGCCGACGGGGAGCTGTACCTCGTCGCCAAGGCGAACGGGAAGATCTGGAAGGTCACGGGTGCCCGGAACGTCGGCGCGAAGTCGCCGTTCGCCCTGCCCGAGCTCGCGCAGAACCTGGTGGCGCACTACGACTTCGACCACCCCGTGGCCGGGTCGCCCACGACGGAGGCCGACCAGGGCTGGTCGGGCACGAACATCTCCCTCGTCAACGGCGGTGTCGAGCAGCGCGTCGCGGACCGGGCCTACCCGGGTGCGGGCGAGGCGCTCCAGACGCAGCAGATGAACCCGCGCACCGCGTCGAACGACGACTGGAAGGCAGGTGTCCACGACGCGACCGGCATCGACACGCTGGACGCGTTCGCGGGGACGGACGAGGCCGCCGTCATGGGTTGGTTCAAGCCCACCGGCGACCACCCGGCCCTCAACTCCGGCACGTCGGACCCGGACGACCGCTACAACGCGATCGGCCTCGCGGGCGTCCTCACCGGCACGTCCGACGGCCACGCCGTGCGTGCGCTGCTCGAGGTCATCACCGTGGACGGCGAGCTGAAGGTCGTCGCGCTGGGCCGACGGGTCGACGGCGCCGGGTCGTGGACGTACGCCGCGGACCTGCCCTGGCAGGACATCCTCCAGAAGGGCAAGTGGGTCCACCTCGCCGCGACGTTCGACTTCGCCGACGGTGAGATGAAGCTCTTCATGAACGGCGAGGAGCTCGACGGCACGTACACGGCGTCGAACACCTGGGGCTCCGGGGCGACGTCGGACACCGCGCCCACCGGGATCAAGATCGGCGGCAGCTACCCGCAGAACACGCAGGAGGCCAACCCGTTCAACGGTCGCTCGGACGACCTGATGTTCCTCGACGTCGCCCCGACACCCGAGCAGGTCGCCGCGCAGTACGCGCTGTTCGGCGCCGAGGAGCCCGTCGAGCCCGAGGCGCCGTCGTGCACCCCGGACGGCCAGGAGACCACCGACGTCATGTCGGCGGACGACTGGGCACCGCGCACACCGGCCAAGTGGGCGTTCCCCGGCGACGAGGTCGTCCTCACCGAGCCCGGCACCAACCCGAACGACGGCATCCGCCGCCCGTTCGAGTACGCCGTCCTCGCCGAGGGGCCGGAGCTCGGGTCGTTCGAGCTGACCGGCCAGGTCCGGCTCGACGCCCCGGCGTCGGTCAACAACCGTGACGTCATCGTCGTCTTCGGCTGGCAGTCGGACACCGAGTACTACTACGCCCACCTCTCGCAGGACAACACGATCTACGCCCACAACGGCATCTTCAAGGTGGACGACGTGGACCGGGAACGGATCGACGACCAGTGGGACGGCGCCGTCGGCGCACCCCCGGCGGTCACCGACGAGGAGTGGCACGACGTGCGCGTCGTGCGATGCGTGGACAGCGGCGACATCGCCGTGTACGTCGACGGGCTCGACACCCCGCTGCTCACGGCGAACGACACCACGTTCGACGAGGGCCGCGTCGGCTTCGGCTCGTTCGACAACACCGGACGCCTGCGCGACCTCACCGTCACCGCGGCCGCCCCGGCGGACACCACCGCACCGACGGTGACCGTCAAGACGGGGACGGAGTTCACCACCGGCGTCGAGGGCGCCTACGGCAAGGTGTCGTTCAAGCTCCACGACGAGGGCAAGATCGACAAGGTCGTCCTCAACGGGGTCGAGAAGGACCTGACGGACGCCGTCTGGTCCGACCTCAACTTCGTCAAGCCGGGCGCCTTCGGCGCGGTGGCGGGCCAGAACACCCTCGTGGTGCACGACGTCGCGGGGAACGAGACCACGGTCGAGTTCTTCCTCGACGCCGTCCCGCCGAAGGTCACGGTCAAGGACGGCGCCGACTTCACCGTCGGCACGGACGGGACCTACGCCAAGGTGTCGTTCAAGCTGTTCGACGCCCACAGGGTCGACCGGCTGACCCTCAACGGGGTGGAGAAGAACCTGACGGACAACGTCTGGTCCGACCTCAACGCCGTCAAGCCCGGTGCGTTCGGCGCGGTGGCGGGGGAGAACACCCTGGTCGTGAAGGATGTCGCGGGGAACGCCACCACGGTGACGTTCGTCCTCGACGCCGCAGCGTCGTAGGACGCCGCTCGCCGGACGAGCCCCCGGCCTGCCTGTGCAGGTCGGGGGCTCGTCGTGGTCAGGGACGCACCGGCACCTTCAGCGCCTCGCGGGAGTCCATGAGCCGGTAGCCCTCGGCGTCGAACACGAGACCGGGCTGGATGGTGCCGTCGAGCACCTGGACGACGGCGTCCTCGAGCTCGACCACGAGGCCCTCGAGCTGCCCGGCGACCCCTGCAGCTCAACGTGCACACCGCCGCGCCCGGGTCGCCGTCGGACGACGGCCTGCGGCTGCTGGCGACCTGGGTGGCCACGACGCTCGCCTTCGTCGAGTGACGATCAGCGGCCCGGATTCGCGGTTCCTCCCCGATGTCGGGCACCATGTTGCCGTCGTGAAGCAGCAGCGACCGACGACTTCGAGCTGTGAAGGTGACTGTGAACACTGAGGACTTCCACGGCGGGGTCTCCATCGACCCCGATCGTGTCCGCTGGGCCATGTGGGGCGAGGTCGACGCCGCCGTGCAGTCGCGCGTGGAGGCCGACCTGGGCGAACACCTGCGCGCCACGGCCGACGAGCCGTTGACGGTGGACCTCTCGGAGGTCACGTTCATCGACTCCGGCGGCCTGCGCCTGCTGTACGACGCGGCCGAGGCGAAGCCGACTCCTCCGGTGCTGGTGGGGACCCCTGGGAAGGTTCTCGACTTGCTGCGCCTCAGTGGTGTGGAGACGATGTTCGTTCTGCAGGACTGAGAGGAGACGATCGTCATGAAGCTCAGCATTCCTGCTGCGCCGGTGCCCGAAGGGTTCCAGGAGATCGGTTCGTGGCCTCTGCTGTCGATGGACGAGCTCACCGCGGTGCGCGGTCAGATCGGTGGTTCCCTGCCGTCGTGCGGCACCACCCTGGAGGACATCCCCGAGTCGATCCTGCTCGTGGCGAGCGAGCTCGCCACCAACGCGCTGCGGCACGGCCAGGGGCCGGCACTGGTCCGGCTGTCCGTGCGTGGCGGCACCTACCTGCTCGACGTCGTGGACCGCGCGCCCGGTGTGACGCCGGAGATCGCCGCGGGCCGCCCGACCGGTCAGGGCGGGTTCGGGCTGCGGCTCGCGTCCCGCCTCGCCGACGAGGTCGGCTGGTCCTGCACCGAGGGTGCGAAGCACGTGTGGGCGACCTTCACCGCCAGGATCGGCGAACCCAGCCTGGTGTGAGCCAGCCCGGGTCAGGCGCGCCGCACGACGACGACGGTCGCGTCGTCGTCGGACGCGCCGTCCCGCACGCGCGTGACCAGGTCCGCCGGGTCGACGCCGCCGGTCGCCGCGGCGCGGAGCCGCTCGACGCCGTCGAGGATCGACTCGTCGCGGCGTTCCACCAGGCCGTCGCTGTAGAGCACGACGGCACCGCCGGGCGCGACGTGCGCCCGGCCTGAGCGACCCTGCCGCTTGCCGACGCCGAGCGGCGGTTCCCCGAGCGTCTCGACGACGGTGGCGCCGTCCGGCCCGACGACGACCGGCGGCAGGTGCCCGGCCTTGACGTACTCCAGGTCCCCGGTGCCCGGGGAGACGAGCACCAGGACGAGGGTGGCGACCTGTCCGGGCAAGGTGGTGCGCATGAGCCGGTCGATCTGGCAGATCGCCTCGACGGGGGTGCTCCCGGCGACCAGGAGGGCGCGCAGCGCGTTGCGGAGCTGACCCATCGTGGCGGCGGCCGCCAGACCGTGCCCGGACACGTCCCCGACGGCGACGGCGATGCGGCCGTCGTCCAGCACGAGCGCGTCGTACCAGTCGCCCCCGGCCAGCCCGCCGCCGGACGGCTCGTAGAGCGCCTCGACCCGCCAGCCGTCCACCTCGGGCAGCGTGGTCGGCAGGAGGCTGCGCTGCAGCGTCGTGGCGGCACGGATGTCGCGTCGGCCCCGCAGCAGCAGGCCTTCACCGAGGTAGCCGCGCAGCGACGAGGCGACGTCGACCTCGTCGCTGGTCCACGGTTCACCGGTGCCGCGCACGACCTCGCGCCAGCGCGCGAAGGACTGCCGCGGGGACAGGCGCACGGTGTCGCCCTCACGGCGCGCGATCGCCTTGTTGTACGGGTCGCCGCCCCAGTCGACGGTCTTCTCGATCTCGCCGCGCAGCCAGACCACCACGCCGCCGCCCGGCACCACGAGCGCGAGCACGCCGGCGACGTCGGGCACGATCTCGGCGAGGTCGCCGAACTCCTGGCCGAGGCGGTGGGTGACGAGCAGCTCGTCGCTGTGCTCCGCCAGCGCCGTCGCGAGCCGGGTGCAGACGGCCTCGTCGGGGGCGTCGCCCAGCGTGGCGACGCGGCCCTCGGCGACGACGAACGCGCCGTCGGCGGGCACCAGGTCGAGCAGCCCGGGGGAGCCGGTCAGGGCGCTCGTCAGGGTGACGTCGTCGTCCCGGGTGGCGGCCACGAGGTGGGCGAGCACGTCGGCGGAACGGCGGGCCGCGGCGGAACGGTCGTCCTCGGCCTGCGTGACGAGCCGGGCGGACAGCGTCGAGCCGAGGAACTCGGCGGCCGCGCGTGCCGCGTACGACGGGGCGTGCGCGCCCGAGTAGTGGTGGCAGGCGATGAGGCCCCAGAGCCTGCCCTCACGCAGCAGAGAGATCGACATGGAGGCGCCGACGCCCATGTTCTGCAGGTACTCGACGTGGATGGGCGAGACGCTGCGCAGCGTGCCGTACGTGAGGTCCAGGGGGTGACCCGTGACCGGGTCGTCGGTGGGGACGATCGGCACCGGCGTGTAGTCGATGTCGGAGATCAGGCGGATCCAGTTCTTCTCGTACAGGGCTCGCGCCTGCGGCGGGATGTCCGACGCCGGGTAGTGCAGCCCGAGGAACGAGTTGAGGTCCGCGCGCATCGCCTCGGCGACGACCTCGCCGTTGTGGTCGGCGTCGAACCGGTACAGCATGACCCGGTCGAACCCGGTGAGCTCGCGCACCCGCGTGACGGAGATGTCGTACAGCTCGCGCAGGGAACCGGCGCGGTCCAGCTCGGTCAGGGCGTCGCGCACCGGCTGGAAGGTCGTGGCGTAGGTGAGGGCGCCCTGCCCGGACGAGAACGGTTCGAGCTCGACGACGAGCACGGCGGGACGCCCGGGCACCGTGGACTCCGGCGCGTGGTGCAGCACGGCCTCGAAGCGGCGCGGCGCACCGTCCACGAGGATCTCCAGGTCCAGCGGGTTGCGCAGGCGGGGGTCGTCGACGTCCGCGACGTGGTCGAGGACGATCCGTGCGGGGCCGTCGCCGAGGGTTCGTGCGAGCGGGGCGCCGAGCACGGCGGCGACGTCGTGGCCCAGCACGGCGGCCACGTTGTCCGAGCACTGGGTGACGACGGCGTCGTCCGTGCGCAGCGCCAGCAGGACGCCGCGGGGCTGCACCAACCCGGGGATGTGGATCGGTTCGCGCGCGCAGTTGTCCAGGTCGACGGCGTCGCCGGGCGCGAGGAATGCGCTCTCGGCCATCGGTCCTCCAGGTGTGCGGTCGCAGGGTGCGGTCGGTGTCCCCGCAGGATACGGGCCGCGCCGCCTGCGGCACGACGCGGCACGACGCCGGTTCGTCGCGGCACGATGCCGGTCCGTCGCGGCACGATGCCGGTTCGGCACGGCTCGAGGGATCGCGCGACGCCGTGCGCGCCTTCGCACACCCTTCACAGATGCCGAGCGGGCCGAGCAGTAGCAGACTGCGAAGGGAATCGAGACGAGGGTCGAGACCCCCGCGGACCCTTGCGACGACGAAGGAGAGTGACCGACCATGCCCGACACCCCCCAGCCCCACGACGGTACGTCCGTGCAGGCGGAGCCGACGGACGAGGCACGCCTCGGCTCCACCACGGACACCGGTGCACCGGCCGAGAGCGACCGCAACAGCCTCACGATCGGACCCGACGGCCCGATCGTCCTGCACGACGTGCACTTCCTCAACCAGATGGCGCACTTCAACCGGGAACGCATCCCGGAGCGCAACGTGCACGCCAAGGGGTCGGGTGCGTTCGGCGTCTTCGAGACCACGCAGGACGTCTCCGCCTACACCAAGGCCGGTCTGTTCCAGCCCGGGGTCCGCACCGAGATGCTCGCGCGGTTCTCCACCGTCGCGGGCGAGCAGGGCTCGCCGGACACGTGGCGCGACCCGCGCGGCTTCGCCCTGAAGTTCTACACCGACGAGGGCAACTACGACCTCGTCGGCAACAACACGCCGGTCTTCTTCATCCGGGACACGATGAAGTTCCCGCACTTCATCCGCAGCCAGAAGCGCCGCGGCGGCAACGGCCTGCGCGACAACAACATGCAGTGGGACTTCTGGTCGCTCAACCCCGAGTCCGCCCACCAGGTCACCTACCTCATGGGCGACCGCGGCATCCCGCGGACCTACCGCCACATGAACGGCTACGGCTCTCACACCTACCTGTGGGTGAACGCCGCCGGCGAGAAGCACTGGGTCAAGTACCACTTCCACTCGAACCAGGGCGTCGAGGGCCTCACCGACGACGACGCCACCCGGATCGCGGGCGAGGACTCCGACTTCCACCGCCGGGACCTGTCCGAGGCGATCGACCGCGGCGACTTCCCGTCCTGGACGCTGTCCGTGCAGGTGATGCCCTACGAGGACGCCAAGACCTACCACACCAACCCGTTCGACCTGACGAAGATCTGGCCGCACAGCGACTACCCGCTGATCGAGGTCGGCACGATGACGCTGAACAAGAACCCGGACAACTTCTTCGCGCAGATCGAGCAGGCCGCGTTCGAACCGTCCGCCCTCGTGCCCGGCATCGGTTTCAGCCCGGACAAGATGCTGCTCGGGCGGGCCTTCGCCTACTCGGACACCCACCGTCACCGCATCGGCGCCAACTACCTGCAGCTTCCCGTCAACCGCCCGCACGTGGAGGTCAACACCTACACGCAGGACGGTCCGATGGCGTACGAGCACCGCGGCGACGACCCCGTGTACGCGCCCAACTCGTTCGGTCGCGGGTACGCCGACACCACCGGCGTGGTCGACACGTCCTGGGAGTCCGACGGCGACATGGTCCGCCAGGCCTACACGCTGCGGGAACGCGACGACGACTTCTCCCAGCCCGGCGCCCTGGTCCGTGACGTCTGGGACGACACCCAGCGTGCCGCCTTCGTCAAGACCGTCGCCGGGCACCTGCTCGGCGGGGTCGAGGGCGACGTGCTGGAGCGGGCCTTCGCCTACTGGAAGCACGTCGACGCCGACACGGGACGCCAGATCGAGGAGCTGGTGCGTGCCGGGGCCGACCTCGGGGCGCCCGGTGCGCAGCCGGGGGAGGCCAAGGAGGACGCCGCCGACCCGATCGTGGAGCCCGACACCCACGCCGGGTCCTGAGGTCGACGACCCCGCGACGTGCGCCCTCGTGCAGCTCGAGGAGGCGAGCGGCGCGCGTGGCGGGGTCGTCGCAGCGGTCGACGTCGGCACGCACGAGCGCACGCCACCGCTCGTCGCACAGGGTCGGGTGGACCGCGACGAGCCGGGCGCCTGATCCTCAGGAGTGCCGCAGGCCCAGCCACGGCGCGAGCGCGTCCTCGTTGCCCGACCACGCGAGCCCGCCGTCGGCGAGCTCCCCGTCCGTCGCCAGCGCGGCCCGGAACGCCGCGGTGAGCCGTGCGCGCGCCGACTCGCCCTCGGCGATCGTGCCCGCCCCGACGACGACGATGCGGGTGTGCGGCTCGCAGCCCGCGGCGACCTCGTCCCAGGTGCCGAGGTCGGCGATGCACAGCTGCCCACCGGCGCCGTCCCACAGGCACGGCGAGCCGGGGCGGGTGGCCACCCAGAAGGCTCCGCGAGCGCGCATCTCACCGGTGCCGAGTGCCTCGACCTGGTGAGCGGACCGCTCATGAAGAAGGACGTCCACCCCACCTACGGCCCCGTCGTGTTCCGCGACGTCGCCGCCGGCTTCTCGTTCCTGACCCGCTCCACGCTCGCCGGGCACACCCCCGCGGGTCCCGGGCGGCCCACCGCCACGGTCGCGTGGAGCGACGGCCACACCTACCCCGTCATCGACGTCGAGGTCTCGAGCGCGTCCCACCCGTTCTGGACGGGCAGCTCCCGGGTGGTCGACACCGCCGGTCGCGTCGAGAAGGTCCGCCGCCGCTACGGCAAGGCAGGTGCGTGATGAAGGTCCGTTCCCCGGCCGTGACCCGGAGGGGATGATCGAGAAGTGACCAGTCCCTGAACATCCCCTGGACAGATGCTCGAGACGGTCGCTACTGTCGCGGTCATCGACGACGGCAGTGGGAGATCACTTCGATGACCAGCGGTTTCACCGCCCTCACCCGCACCGTGGCGATGGCGGTCGCCACCGCGCTCGGCCTCCTCACGCTGCTCGTGGCGCCCGCCTCCGCAGCCGACGGGGACGACCCCGTCGAGACGACTCTCCAGGTCGTCCAGGTCGGGACGTGGCGGCCCGGCGGGCCCCTGGTGCTCGACATCTCGGCCACCGGGCCCGACGGTGAACCTGTCGGGCGCGGTGGTCTCCAGGCAGCGGTCGACCGGGCCGGAGTCGTCGGAGGGCGGGAGTTCACCGGCGAGAGCTCGACGGTCCGCTGGGACGTCCCGACGCCTCCGGTCTCGGCCGGCCCGCACGAGGTGGCGATCACCTACCGGGGTCCTCGCGAGTACGCCACGCAGCGTTGGGTCGGCACCCTGCACGTCGAGGAGGGCAGCGGGTCGGGGGCCAGCATGTCCGTCGACCACCCGGAGCGGGTCGAGTACTCCGAGACCGCAGTCTTCTCGGTCGACGTCACCACGCCGTCCGACCTGCCCGTCGACGGCCGCGACCAGCCGAACGGCCAGGTGCGGATCACGTGGGACGACCCGGCCATGGGGGCCCAGACCGCCCGGCTGATCGAAGGGTCGGCACGTGCCCGGGTGCCGGCCGCAGCAGCGGGCGTGCACACCTACGAGGTGACGTACTACAGCTCGGGCGATCTCCGGACCTCCACGGTGAGCGGGACGTTCACCGTGGACAAGGCACGGCTCCCCCTGAGCGTCTGGTCCAACGACGTCCAGCAGGGCGTCATGAACACCGCCGGCGGGACCTGGGAGGTGGCCGCGTACCTGGACTCCTCATGGCGGATCGACGGGAGGATGTCGCTGTACGACGGTGACAGGAGACTGGCGACCCGGGACGTGACGAGCACGGCATCCCGTGCCGTCGTGTTCTCGCTCGCCCCCGACGCGGTCCCCGCCGGCCGGCAGAGGTTGACGGTCCGGCTGACCGACTCACCGTACGTGGCGGACACCAGCGCCTCCCTCGACCTCGAGGTCGTGAAGAACCCGGCGTCGATCAGGGTGGAGCGGGCCACAGCTCGGACGCTGCAGTGGGGCAGGCCGCACAGGCTGCGCGTCGACGTCCGCAGCGCGGAGCAGTACTGGCCCGATCAGACACCGACGGGCACGGTGAGGGTCTATCGGGGGACGACGAGGGTCGGCACGGCGACGCTGGACCGTTCCGGCGATGTCGTCGTCCTGATCAAGGGCAGGAAGCTTCCCGTCGGGCGGACGAAGCTCCGCTTCGTGTACTCCGGCGACACCGTCTACGAAGCCAGGACGACGTACCGCACGGTCACGGTGCACAAGGCCACGACGAAGGTGCGGGCCGAGATCCTCGACAAGACGGTGCACCGACCCCAGCGCGTCAAGGTCCGGTTCCACCTGCGCTCGCCCTCGGACGTCGCTCTGACCGGCAAGGTCGACCTGAAGGTGGACGGCAGGACGGTCAAGACGGTGCGGCTGAAGAAGAAGCACGACGGCTCGCGCACGGTCTCGCTGCCGCGCTCCGTGGGACCGACGCACCACTACCTCAAGGTCGTCTACCGTGCGACCTCCACCAAGAAGAAGTCGGTCAAGGTGCCGCTGTACTTCAGGGTGTTCTGACGCGTCCGCGACCTGGAGCGTCGCGTCGCGGAACGGCGTCCGGTGCTCACGTCGTCTCGCGCTGGAACTCCGGGCGCACCAGGTGGGACAGCTCGAACCGCACCGAGTGTCTGATCCTGTCTCCGGCAATCCGCTCAGGAGCTCCGGTGTCTCGGGCACGGCAGGCCGAGCCTCCCTCGCGCCGGGACGCGGTGCTGCGCGAACGCTCCACCGGGGGCGTGGCCGAGGTGCGCAGCATCCGCTGATCCGGCACGCTGGAGCCATGACCTGGGCCTCCACCCCGATCATCATCACTCCGGTCCCGCCGTGCTGACGCTCCTGGCGGCGCTGCCCATCGTGGCGATCCTCGTGCTGATGGTCGCGTTCAAGTGGTCCGCGGTGGCAGCGGGCACCACGGCCGCCGTGGGGGCGATGATCCTCGCCCTCACGGCGTTCGGGTTCGGCGGTGACGGGTTCGACTTCGGGCCCGTGCAGGGCGTCGTCGGCGTGCTGGCCAGCGCGGCCTGGGTGGCCCTGACGGTCATGCTCATCATCGGGCCCGCCCTCGGCATCCACCACCTCCAGCAGCGCACCGGCGCCACCCGGGCGCTGGAGGCCGGGCTCGCCCGGATCACCCCCGACCCGCGCGTCGCCGCACTGCTCATCGTGTGGTTCTTCTGCCTGCTCATCGAGGGTGCCGCCGGGTTCGGCACCCCGGTGGCGCTCGCCGCGCCGTTCCTCGTCGCGGCCGGGTTCAAGCCCGTGACCGCGGTCGTCGCGGCGATGGTCGGGCACGCCTCGGCCGTCCCGTTCGCCGCCGTCGGCACCCCCACGCTCGCCCAGCTCGCCATCGTCGACTACGCGCCGCGGGACCTGTCGTGGGCGGTCGCGCCGTACATGGCCCTCACGGGGCTGGTGCTCGCGTTCGTCGTCGCACGCCTCGTCGGCACCCTCGTGCCGACGTCGGGCCCGCCGTGGGGTTGGATGGCGGTCGCCTACGTCGGGTTCTTCGTCCCCAACCTGCTCATCGCACGGTTCGTCGGCCCCGAGCTGCCGTCCCTGGTGGGCTCCATCGTGGGGGCGGTCGTCTTCGTCGTGGCGGTGCGGCTGGTGCTGCGTCGTCGCGCCCGGAGCGTCGTCGCGCCCGACGTCGTCGCGCCCGACGGCGTAGCACCCGTCGGCGCCACGTCCGCGGACGACGAGCCCGCCCCCTCCCTGAGCTTCCTCGCCGCGACCGCCCCCTACCTGGTGCTCGTCCTGCTGGTACTGCTCACCCGGCTGGTGCCGCCCGTGCGGGACGCCGCCCGCTCCGTGCTGTGGGAGTGGGAGCTGTTCGGCCACTTCAGCGAGTCCATCGAACCGCTGTACCACCCGGGGCTGCTGCTCGCGCTGTCGTTCCTCGCCGGTGCGCTCTGGCAGCGCGCGGCCCTGGCGGACATGGGCGCGGCGTTCCGCCGCGCGACGCTGCAGGTCGTGCCCGTGTTCGCCGCCCTGGTGGCGATGGTGACCGTGGCGTTCACCATGTCCGAGGCGGGCATGACGACGCAGCTGGCCGTCGCCGCCGCGGGAGCGGGCGCGCTGTGGCCCGTGCTGTCACCGTTCGTCGGCGCGCTCGGTACCTTCATGACCGGCTCCGCGACGGCGTCGAACATCCTGTTCACCGAGTTCCAGGACCAGACCGCGCTCGCCGCGGACCTCGACCCCGTGCCCCTGCTGGGGGCGCAGGGCGCCGGTGCCGCGATCGGCAACATCGTGTGCCCGCACAACGTGGTCGCCGCCGCGGCGACCGTCGGCCTGGGCGGCCGGGAGGGCGAGGTCCTCACCCGCGCGCTGCCCGTCGCCGGGGTCTGCCTGGTCCTCATCGGGGCGATGGCCTGGCTGATCGTCTGAGCCCCCCGGCGGGGATCAGGCGAACAGGGCGGCGCCGTAGCGCAGCAGGACCGCGGCGGCCAGCAGGATCAGCCACGCGAGGGTGAGGTAGACGTCCGCGTCGATCCGCACCAGGCCGAGCGCCCACCGCTGCACCCGCCGAGGCAGGTACAGGTTGTCCTCCATGACGTTCCAGTGCAGCAGCGTCACCCACACCACCGTGGTCGAGACGGTGACGAGCAGGCACCACGGGCACAGGGCGTGGATGACGAGGTACGACTGCGCGAACAGCCAGTACGCGAACAGCAGCCCGATCGTGTACACCGCCTGCGCGCCTGCCATGAACCAGCGGGGGAAGCGCACCCCGCCCAGGCTCGCCACCGCGATCGTGATGACCACGGGCTCGGCCATCAGGCCGAGGAACGCGTTGGGGAAGCCGAGGAGCTGCGCCTGCCACGATTCCGCCACGCTCCCGCACGAGATCACCGCGTTGATGTCGCAGGCCAGCTCGGTCCCGGCGTCGGCGGCGAGCACGACCGCGTCGATCGAGAGCACCAGCGACGCCGTCAGGCTGACCAGCGCGGACAGGAGCATGCTGCCGAACACCCACGCCCGGGTGTGCCGACGCCCGGGCAGGAACGACTCCTCGCGCACGTCCATGCGCCCAGCGTACGAGCCCCGGTGCAGCCCGCCGCGGGAATGGCCGGACCGGCGCGCGGGTTGCACCGACCAGCCCGCCACCCCGGAACGAGGAACCTGTATCCACCCCACCCCGACCGCGCCCGTGCACCATCGCGAGGAGACGCCCATGCCCACCGCCCCCGTCCTGCGAGACCTCGTGACGTCCCCGACGGCCCGCCTGCTCACCGGGGAGGGTCCCGGCGTCACCGCCTGGGTGGTCGAGCTCGGCCGTGACCTGTACCTGCGGACCGTGCCCGGTGCCGCCGTCGGCGGGGGCCGGGCACGCGTCCTCGTCTCCGGCGTCGAGCACCTCGTCACCCTCGCCGACGTCGCCCCGGAGGTGCACGGCCCGCTCGACGACGCGTACCGCGCCAAGTACGGACGGTGCACCCCCGAGAAGCTGTCGGCCCTCGTGTCCGACGCGGCCGCGGCCACGACGTTCCGGGTCGGCGTCCGCCGCCCCACCCTGGCCGAGCGCCTGGGCGTGGTGCGCGCCGTTGTCCGCGAGCGCGCCCGCGGCGCCCGGGCCGCCGGAGCCCGCACTGCCGGTGCCCGCACTGCCGGTGCCCGTGCCGACGTGCCCTGCGTCTCCTGCTGATCCCGCCGGGAGCCGCAGCGCCCGCGTGACCTCGCCCACCGTCTGCGCTTGCGCCGTCGGGGCAGGCCTTGCACCGTGGTCGGATGACCGAGCTGGCGACGTCGGACTTCCCGCCCTGGGCCGTGACCCTCACGACGATCATGGTCGCCCTCGGCATCCTGGTGGCGGTGGTGGTGGCGATCGACGTCGTCCGCCGTCCTCAGCCGATGGGCGTCATGAACGTGGTGTGGCCCGTCACGGCGCTGTTCGGCTCGGTGCTGTGGGGGGCCGCGTACCTGCGGTGGGGGCGAGCGCCCCGCCCGGAGGACGGCTCCCACGACGCACCCGCCGGCCACGGTGCCGGACAGAGTGCCGGACAGGGCGCCGGCCACGCCACCCCCATGCCGGTCGCGGTGTTCAAGGGCACCTCGCACTGCGGTGCGGGCTGCATGCTCGGCGACCTGCTCGTCGAGTGGCTCGTGGTCCTCACCCCGGCGCTCGCGGTGCTGGGCGGCTACGACTGGCTGTTCGCGGACCGGATCTACGCCGTCTGGGTGCTGGACTACGTGGCGGCCTTCGCGATCGGCATCGCGTTCCAGTACTTCGCCATCGCGCCGATGCGGGGGCTCGGGCTGCGCGCGGGCGTCCGGGCGGCGGTGAAGGCCGACGCCCTGTCGATCACCGCGTGGCAGGTGGGCATGTACGGCACCATGGCCCTCGTCCAGCTCTGGTGGCTGCCCGAGGTGCTGGGTGGCCGCGCCGCGGTGACCACGCCGGTCTTCTGGGCCGCCATGCAGGTGGCGATGGTCGTCGGGTTCGCCACCAGCTATCCGGTGAACTGGTGGCTCGTGCGGTCCGGGGTCAAGGAGCGCATGTAGCGCGCGCAGGTCCTGGCCGGGCGTGCCAGCATCGACGAGGAGACGGGCGCGAGGTCGACCGGACGGAGCCGTGGTGACGCACGAGAGCACGAGGACCAGCACGACGGCGGCCGGCCGGTCGCCGCTCGGGGTGCACTCCGAGGTGGGACGCCTGCGCAAGGTGCTGGTGTGCTCCCCGGGTCTGGCGCACGAGCGGCTCACCCCCAGCAACTCCGACGACCTGCTGTTCGACGACGTCCTGTGGGTGGAGGCGGCGCAGCGCGACCACCAGGACTTCGTCGACGGCCTGACCGCGCGAGGGGTCGAGGTCGTGGAGCTGCACGACCTGCTCGCCGAGACGCTCGCGACGGACGCCGCCCGCAGCTGGCTCCTGGACCGCAAGGTGGTGCCGAACCAGGTCGGTCTCGGGCTGGTGGAGGGCACGCGGGCCTACCTCGACGCCCTCACCCCGCACGAGCTCGCCCGCTACCTGATCGGCGGGCTGTCCACCGAGGACCTGCCCGCGGACTACCGCACCGGGTACGTCTCCCTGGCCCGCGAGGCGCCCGATGCCCGCGAGTACCTGCTGCCGCCGCTGCCCAACACCCTGTACACGCGGGACACCACCTGCTGGATCTACGGCGGGCTCACCCTCAACCCGCTGTACTGGCCGGCGCGCAAGGAGGAGACGCTGCTCATGAAGGCCGTCTACTCCTTCCATCCCGACTACGCGGGCTCGACCGTCTGGTGGGGCGACCCGGAGCAGGACTGGGGCCAGGCCACCCTGGAGGGCGGCGACGTCATGCCGGTGGGTGGCGGTGTCGTGCTGGTCGGGATGAGCGAGCGCACCTCCCGGCAGGCCATCAGCCAGCTCGCCAAGGCGTTGTTCGACGCCGGTGCCGCCGAGCAGGTGGTCGTGGCCGGGATGCCCCGCCTGCGCGCGGCGATGCACCTGGACACGGTGTTCACGTTCGCCGACCGCGACCTCGTGACCGTGCACCCGCGCATCGTCGACGGCATCAACCCGTACGTGCTGCGCCCGTCGGACCGTGCGCCGGGCATCGAGGTGAGCGACTGCTCCGGGGTGCCGTTCGTCGACGTCGTCGCGCGGGCCATGGGGCTGGCGGAGCTGCGCGTGGTCGAGACCGCCGGGGACGTCTACGCCTCGGAACGTCAGCAGTGGGACTCCGGCAACAACGCCGTCGCCGTCGAACCGGGCGTGGTGTTCACCTACGACCGCAACACCCTGACGAACGCCGCCCTGCGCCGGGCGGGCGTCGAGGTCGTCACCATCGTGGGGGCCGAGCTGGGCCGCGGGCGCGGGGGAGGGCACTGCATGACGTGCCCGCTGGAGCGTGACCCGGTCGACTGACCGGAGGCGGACACCCTCCTTGCGCGAGCGTCTCTGAGCGTCCCTGTCCGACGGCGGGACGAGTGACGCGCAGAGACGCTCGCGAGGGTGGAGCGTGCGTCAGGACCGACGACGTCGGGTCGGGTCGCCCGCGGCCTCCTCCTCGGACGCCTCCAGCGCGCGGACCAGGCTGCCGGCGTCGTGCGGCCCCCGGTGCCGGACGCCGTCGAGGAAGAACGTCGGCGTGCCGCGGGCACCGCTGCCGTGGGCGCTCTGCGCGTGCGCGGCCACCACGGCGTGCAGCGACTCGTCGACGAGGTCGGCGTCGAACCGGTCCAGGTCGAGCCCCACCGCGGCGGCGTGCTCGCGCAGGTCGTCCGCCGTGAGGTGCGCCTGGTGGGCGAACAGCCGGTCGTGCATCTCCCAGAACCGCCCCTGACGGTGCGCGGCCTCCGCGGCGACGGCGGCGAGCCACGCGTGCGGGTGCACGTCGTCGAGCGGCAGGTGCCGCACCACGTAGCGCACCCGGTCGCCGAAGTGCTCGTGCAGGTCCGTCCACATGCCCGTCGCCCGTGCGCAGAACGGGCACTCGAAGTCCAGGTACTCCACCACGGTGTGCGCGGCGTCGTCGTCCCCGCGCACGTGGTCGGCCGCCGGGTCGACGGGCGGGTCGAGCTGCACGGGCAGGTCCGCGCTGGTCTCACCCCACCGCACCCGCGCGAACGCGAAGATCGCCCAGCCGAGCAGACTCGACAGCACCAGCGCGATGAGCACCCCCACCGTGGCCGCCTCGGTGTCGGCAGGGTCGTCGAACGCGAGCCCCGCCACCAGCAGCGACACCGTGAACCCGATGCCCGACAGTGCCGCACCGCCCAGCACGCTGCCGGGGCGCACGCCGTCGGGCAGCGTGCCCAGGCCCAGACGCAGCGCGATCCAGGTACCCGCCCCCACCCCGACGAGCTTGCCCACCACGAGCCCGGCCACGACGCCCCACGTCACCGCGGAGGCGAGCGCGGCCGCCAGCGCCCCGCCGCGCAGGTCGATCCCGGCGTTCGCCAGCACGAACACGGGCACGACGACCAGGGAGACGGGCGCGCGCAGCACCTCGTGCAACCGCTGGTTGACGGAGATGGACCGCGAGAGCCCGATGTGGACGTCGCGCGCCATGCCCGCGTCCGGGGACTGCCAGTAGGCACGGAACAGGCTCTTGGCGGCGACGACGTCGTCACGTCGGGTGGCCACCGCCGGCACGAGGAGGCCGGCGAGCATCCCCGCGATGGACGGGTGGATGCCGGCCTGCACCGTCGCGCCCCACAGCACGACGACCACCACCACGTACGGCGCGCTGCGCCACTGCCGCATCCGGCCCAGCAGCCACAGCACTCCCAGGCACCCGACCGCCAGCAGCAGCGGCCCCGGCCGGACACCCTCGGAGTAGAAGACACCGATGACGGTGACGGCGAGGAAGTCGTCCACGACCGACAGGGTCAGCAGGAACACGCGGAGCTGGTTCGACATCGTCGGCCCCACCAGCGCGAGCACCCCCATCAGGAACGCGGTGTCCGTGCCCACCACCACGCCCCACCCCTCGGGCGCGACCCGCCCCGCCACCGCCAGGTAGATCCCGGCGGGCACCAGCACGCCCACCGTCCCGGCCACCACCGGCAGGAGCCGCTGGCTGCGCAGACGCAACGAGCCCAGCGCCAGCTCCTGACGCACCTCCAGGCCCACGACGAAGAAGAACACCACCATGAGGCCGTCGTTGACCCAGTGGTGCAGGTCCATGTCGAACGTGAGGTCGCCGATCTCCACGAGCACCGGCGTCTCCCAGAGGTGCTCGTACGCGTCGGACCACGGCGAGTTCGCCCAGACCAGCGCGAGCACCGCGACGGCGAGCAGCAGCAGCGCCGCGCCCGACTCGCTGCGCAACCGGACCAGGAGCGTGCGTGCCACGGACCCTCCTGACCTCGGCGAGGGCACCAGGTTCGCCGCTACCGGTCGCCACGGCCAGCCGGAGCCGCACATCCGCACCCGGGACACGGACCAATCCACCCCAGGGTGACTCTTCGGTGCATCTCGCGCCGGAACGGCACGACGGTGCGAGAGTGGCGACAGAGGCGGGTGCAGGGGCCCGGGACGGAGCGGATGTCGTGGCGAAGGGCGAGGCGACGCAGGGCACGACCGGCAGGACGTCGAGAAGCCGCCGGTCGACAGGTGCGCCACCCCTGCCCGGACGGGCCGTGGCCGCGGCGACGGCCCTGACCCTGGCGCTCGCGGGCGCGCTCGTGACGACAGGTCTGACGGTCGCGTCGTCGCCGACGGCCGCCGCGGCGCCGGGGTCGCCACGCGTCCCGCAGCCGCCCCTGCTGCTCTTCGGGGAGGACTACGAGAACGCCGGAGACGGCTCGAACGTCCTCGTCACGGACTACGTGGGGGCGTCGTCGTCGTACACCGCGGACCCGGAGTGGGCGAACCGGCCGTACTGCAACGGGTTCGTCATCGACTTCACCAGCGCCCAGCAGGCCGACGACTGCTCGGCCGCGAACCCGGTGGTGGAGACGCCGCTGGAGAGCTTCGACCACCTGCAGGGACTGACGTACGCGCTGGGGGAGTACGCGGGGCAGGCCTCCCCGGAGACGAACGCCGCCCTGTCCAGCTACACCGCCAACCAGACACCGTTCGGCGACGGGCTCGTCGTCGGGCGGTCGGACCCGGTCCTGACCGTCCCCGACGAGGGCGGCTACCTGCAGCTCTCGGCGGACTTCGCGACGATGAACTGCTCGGCCGGGCAGGCGATCCTGCAGTTCGTGGTGGTGCAGGCCGACGGCACCGAGCACCCGATCCTCGGCGCCGACTTCAGCCCGTTCTTCTCCCCGTGCAGCGGCACCACGGTCCTGGACGTGACGACGCCGGGCGGGGAGGGCATCGAGGCCGTCGTCAGCACGTTCACGTCCGGTCTGGTGGGCGGCCTGCCCGCCGGTGAGCCGCTGTCGCTCGTCATGCGCAACCGGACGGGCGTCGGCACCGGCAACGACGTGGTGATCGACAACGTGTCGGCGGTGGAGCTCTCGCCCCAGCTGGACAAGGAGTTCGACCCGGCCGTCACGCCGGTCGGGACGTCCTCCACCCTGACGTTCACGGTCACGAACACCTCGGACCTCGGCGCCAAGCCGGCGTTCTCGTTCACGGACACCCTGCCGTCCGGGCTGGTGGTGGCGAGCCCCGCGAACGCCGTCGCCGACCCCGCCTGCGGGTTGTTCTTCTGGGGACCGCAGCCGGGTGCGAGCGTGCTCACCGTCGCCTCCGGCGGGATCTCCCAGGGGGTCGAGTACTGCACGTTCTCCGTCGACGTCACGTCGTCCACCGCGGACGTCTACACGAACGGACCGGACGACATCACCGACCTGACAGGGCTGTCACCGCCCGCCGACGCGACGGTCGAGTTCACCGACGGCACCCCGCAGGCCGGACTGACGATCACCAAGGCCGCGGGCGTCGACAGCGCAGCTCCCGGTGAGGACGTGGAGTACACGGTGACGGTGGCGAACACCGGCCAGGTGGCCTACACGGCGGCCGGCCCGGCGACGTTCGGCGACGACCTGTCGGGCGTGCTCGACGACGCCACGTTCGTCTCCGCGGACGCCGACGCCGGGACGGTGGACACCTCGGCCCTGCCGACGCTCACCTGGTCCGGCCCCCTGGGCGTCGGGGAGGAGGCGACGGTCACGTACTCGGTGACGGTGGGGGATCCGCCGGGTGGTGACGGGGTGCTGGAGAACGTGGTGACGGGTCCGGCGGAGTCGGGGTGCGCGGACGGCGCGGGGTCGGGGTGCTCGACGTCGACGCCGGTGCGGGGGCTGTCGGTCGTGAAGTCGGCGAGCCCGGAGGCGTTGGTGCCGGGAGAGGTGGTGACGTACTCGGTGGTGGTGGAGAACACGGGGGCGTCCGACTACACGGAGGACGATCCGGCGGTGGTGTCCGACGACATGTCGGGGCTGGAGGACGACGCGTCGTACAACGGTGACGCGGTGGCGGACGTGGGTGCGGTGGACGACTCGGCGTTGCCGAGCCTGACGTGGTCGGGTGCGTTGGCGGTGGGGGAGTCGGCGACGATCACGTACTCGGTGACCGTGGGGGAGGCGGGCTCCGGCGACGGCGTGGCGGTCAACCGTGTCACCGGCCCGGAGGAGTCGAACTGCCTCGACGGCACCGAGGACGGCTGCTTCGTCGTCATCCCGCCGGCGGGCCTGGCGATCACGAAGACGGCGGACGCGAGCGTCGTCGTCCCGGGGGGCTCGGTGACGTACGTGGTCGAGGTGACGAACACCGGGGACGTGCCGTACACGGCGGGCAGCCCGGCCTCGTTCACCGACGACCTGTCGGGCGTGCTCGACGACGCGACCTACGCCGGTGACGCCTCGGCGGACGTGGGGACGATGGACGACTCGGCGCTGCCGACCCTCTCGTGGAGCGGCGCCCTGGCACCGGGGGACACGGCGACGATCACGTACTCCGTGGCGGTGGACGACCCGGTCGAGGGCGACGGTGTGCTCCGGAACGCGGTGACCGGCCCGACGGAGTCGAGCTGTGCGGACGCCACGGCGGACGGCTGCACGGTCGAGACGCGGGTGCGTTCGCTCGAGATCGTCAAGGAGGCGGCACCCGCCGACGCCGCTCCCGGTGACCAGGTCGGCTACACCGTCACGGTGGAGAACACGGGCGCGGCGCCGTACACCGTCGTCGATCCGGCCGTCTTCGCGGACGACCTGTCGGGCGTGCTCGACGACGCGACCTACGCCGGTGACGCCACCGCCGACGTCGGCGACGTGGACGACTCGGCGCTGCCGACCCTGTCGTGGAACGGCCCCCTCGCCCCCGGCGAGATCGCGACGGTCACGTACTCGGTGACGGTGGACCACGCCGTCGCCGGCGACCACCTGCTCGACGACGTCGTCGTCGGCCCGCCGGGGTCGACCTGCGTGGACGGCACCGAGCAGGGCTGTGCGACGTCCACCCCGGTGCGGGAGCTGACGATCCTCAGGTCCGCGACCCCCGACGAGGACCTGGTGCCCGGGCAGGACATCGTCTACACGGTCACGGTGACGAACTCCGGGGAGGTCGCCTACCCGGTCGCCGACCCGGCGCGGGTCGGCGACGACCTGTCGGGCGTGCTCGACGACGCGACCTACCAGGGGGACGCGAGCGCCGACGTCGGCGACGTGGACGACTCGTCGCCGCCGCAGCTCACCTGGTCCGGTCCGCTCGCGATCGGCGAGACCGCGACGCTCACGTACACGGTCACGGTGGACGACCCGGGCACCGGTGACGGCACGGCCCTGAACGTCGTGACCGGGCCTGGCGAGTCGAACTGCCCGGGCGGCACCGAGGACGGCTGCACGGTGACGATCCCGCCGCGGGCGGTGCAGATCGGCAAGTCGGCCGACGTCGACGAGGTCACCCCGGGCGGGACGGTCGTGTACACCGTCACGGTGGAGAACACCGGCGACGTGCCCTACACGGCGGCGGAGCCCGTCACGGTGACGGACGACTCCTCGGGCGTCGTCGACGACGCGACCTACGGCCAGGACGCCACGGCCGACGTCGGCACGGTGGACGACGGCGCGTTCCCGACCCTGGTGTGGAGCGGCGCGCTCGCCCCTGGCGAGACGGCGACGATCACCTACTCGGTGACGGTGGACGACCCGCTCGGCGGGGACGGGCTGCTGGTCAACTCGGTGTCGGGCCCCGCCGAGGGGACCTGCGTCGACGACGCCGGCTGCACCGCCGAGACCGTCGTCACGCCGACGCCGACGCCGGGTTCGACGCCGGGTTCGACACAGGGTTCGACGCCGGGTTCGACACAGGGTTCGACCTCGGGCTCCGGCCCGTTGGCGATGACGGGCACCGACCTCGCCGTCGCCGTCGTGCTGACGGTGCTGCTGCTGGTCACCGGGGTGTTCATGGTGTCGGTGGTCCGCCGGCTGCGTCGGTGACCATCGCCCGGGCGTACGATCGATGGCGGTGGCCCTGTCCGGGAGTCCACCCGAGGATCGGGAACGAGGAGCGGATGCGCAGCATCGCGGGAGGCGGGGTGGCCGTCACGGCCTGCTCGGTCGACGCCTGCCCTCGCACCGCCTGACCGCTCCGGTCGGGCGGAGCGTGCCTGTGCCCGCCCACACCCCACTCCCGGAGAACTCCCATGAATCCCCTGACCGAGAAGCAGATCCGCGCGTCGTTCGTCAACGCGTCCCAGCGTGAGGCCAAGCAGGCCACCCTCCCCGACCTCGACACCGTGGCCTGGGACAAGATCGACTACCTGGGGTGGACGGACCGCAAGGCGCCCCTGTCCGCGTACGTCGTGGTCGAGGTCGACGGCGATCCGACCGGCGTCGTGCTGCGCGCCGCCGACGCGAAGTCGGGCCGGGGCCGCAAGGGCATGTGCGCCTGGTGCGAGGACGTCGTCGACGACGCGGACGTGTCCCTGTACGTGGCCCGTCGCGGCGGCGCCGCCGGGAAGGCCGGCAACTCGATCGGCACCCTGGTCTGCACCGACTTCGGCTGCTCGCGCAACGTGCGCCGCCGTCCGATGGCGTTCGAGGTGGGCAGCGACCCGGCGCGTCGCGAGGCGTTCGTGGCCGGCCGGATCGCGGGCCTGCGCGAGCGGTGCGTGCGCTTCGTCACCGAGGTGGCCAGCACCCGGTAGCGGCCCCTACCGGCCGAGGAGCTGCTGGAGGACCTGGACGACACCGTGCTCGGCGTTGCTCGGCGCGGTGAAGCGGGCGTGGGCGGCGGCCTGCGGGTGGGCGCCCGCCATCGCGTAGGACCAGTGGGCCGCCTGGAGCATCTCGACGTCGTTGAGGTAGTCGCCGAACGCGACGGTCTCGTCCGGCGTGATCCCCAGGTCCGCCTGCAGGCGGCGCAGCGCCACGCCCTTGTTCACCCCGGGGGTCATGACGTCGATCCAGTGCCCGCTGGAGACGACGACCTGGTGGGTGGCCCGCAGGTGGACCAGCGCGGGCAGGGTGGTCTCCTCGGCGTGGCCGTCGTCGTACACGGCGACCTTGAGGACGTCGTCGTCCACGGCCGTGAGGTCGTCGACGATCTCGAGCCGGTGGTAGTAGGTGCTCACGTGCTCGACGAACGCGGCGTCGGAGCGCTCGACGTAGGCGCTCCGTGCGCCGGCGACGACGGCGCCGCCGCTCGTGGCGTCCGCGAGCCCGCGCACCGCCTGCACGGCGTCGACGAGCACGCGGGGCTCGAGGGTGTCGGAGGAGACGACCTGCTCGCCCCGGGTCACGAGCGCCCCGTTCTCCGCGATGATGACGAGGTCGTCGTGGCCGGGGGTTCGCCCGGCGGGGAACGAGGAGGCGATGGTCGCGTGCTGGCGGCCGCTGGCGGGCACGAAGGCGATCCCGGCGTCGTGCATCGTGGTGAGCAGCGGCCACAGGCCCTCGGGGACGGTGTTGTCGGGGGTCAGCAGGGTCCCGTCCATGTCGGTGACGACGAGGCGGACGGAGTCGGGGCGGGGCAGGTCGGACGACGGCATGGGGACCAGGATCGGGCATCCGGGGGCCGGGACGCACGTCGTGAGCGCACGGTGTGAGCGTTAACATGCTCCTCCGGGAACCCGACCCCGTGCGAAGGAGCAACCATGGCCGCCGTCCTGCGGACGCCCGACCCCGCCTCGGTCCGCCTCGACGACCCCCTGCTGACCGCAGCGACGCAACGAGGCCGGGACTACCTGCTCGGCCTGAGCGCGGAGCGGCTGCTGTTCGAGTTCTACCGCGTCGCCGGCCTGCCGCCGACGACGGCCGAGGGCTACGGCGGCTGGGAACGCAGCGACGCCGTGAACTTCCGCGGTCACACCCTCGGTCACCACCTGTCGGCGCTGGCCGCGTCGGCGGCGTCCTGCCGGGACGATTCGACCCGGCGCGCGCTGCTGGCCGAGCTCCGGGCGGGCGTCGTGGGCCTGGAGAGGTGCCAGGACGCTTACGCGGCGGCGCACCCGGCCTCCGCGGGGTACGTGTCCGCGTTCCGCGAGTCGGTGCTCGACCAGGTGCAGGGCACCGGCTCCTCGGACGAGAACGTGCTGGTGCCCTGGTACGACCTGCACAAGGTGCTCGCGGGGCTCCTGGACACCCACGAGCACGTCGGCGGCAGGCTCGGGGCGCGTGCTCTGCGGGTGGCGACCCGGTTCGGGCTCGCCGTGCACCGTCGTGTCGCCGCCCTCGACTCCTGCGAGGTGCTGCTGCGCACCGAGTACGGCGGCATGAACGAGGCGCTGTACCGGCTGCTCGCCGTCACCGGTGACGTCCGCTTCCGGCAGGCCGCCGAGGCGTTCGACGAGGTCGACCTCTTCCGCGACCTCGCGGCCGGCTACGACGTGCTGCCCGGGCGCCACGCGAACACCACGATCCCGAAGCTGATCGGCGCCCTCGCGCGGTACCGCGTCCTGACCCAGGTGCCGCAGGCGCGTCCCGCGATGGGCGACGTACATCATGACGACCTGTCGATGTACAGGACGGCGGCCGAGCAGTTCTTCGACATCGTGCTGCGCGACCACACCTACGTGACCGGCGCGAACAGCCAGGCCGAGCACTTCCACGCCCCCGGGACGCTCCACGAACGAGCCTTCCGCCAGGGGGTCCGCGGCAACGCCGAGACCGCGGAGACCTGCAACACGTACAACATGCGCCGCCTCGCCCGGGCCCTGTACGAGCTGACCGGCGACGAGAGGTACGCGCGCTACGACGAGCTCGCGCTGCGCAACCACGTCCTCGCCTCCCAGCACCCCGAGCGCGGCACGACCACCTACTTCAACGCGATGGCCCCCGGCTACCACAAGGTCGTCCACACCCCCGAGACGGAGTTCTGGTGCTGCACCGGGACGGGCATGGAGAGCTTCGCCTCCCTCGGCGCCACCCTCTACGCGCTCGACGCCGACGGCGTGCGCGTCGACGGCTTCCACCCGTCCGCCCTCGACCTGCCCGACCGCGGGCTGCGCGTGGTGCAGGACGGCGTCGTCCCGGCGTCGGACACGGTCACGATCCGCGTCGAGGGCCTCGCCGGCGCCGCGGACCGCGACGGCGGGCCGGGTGCGGCGACCGACCCCACGACCGACCCCACGACCGGGCTCACGACCGGGCTCACCCTGCGGCTGCGCGTCCCGGACTGGGCCGACCGACCCCGCCTGACCGTGGACGGCGTCGACGTCCCGGTCCCGCCGACCGGCGGCCACGTCGTCGTCCCCGGGCTCGTGGCGGGCGCCACCGTCACCTACCGCCTGCCCGCCCGCGTGACGGCGCACCCGCTGCCCGACGAGCCGTCGGCCGTCGCGTTCCGGTTCGGCCCCGACGTGCTCTCGGCGGGGCTCGGACCCGCCGACACCGACGCGAGCGAACCCACCGGCATCCTCGTGAGGATCTCCGACCACGACCCGGCGGCCCGCAGCGCCGTCACCCTGGCGGCCGGGACCACGGTGGCCGACACCCTCGCCGCCGGACCGCTCGAACGCCTCGCCGACGCCCCCGACGACACCGTGCGCTTCCGGCTGCGCGGCACGCTCGACGGCGACGACCTCGTCTACGCCCCGCACCGCACCCGCTGGGACGAGCGGTACGCGATCTACCTGCACCTCGAGCCCGAGGGGTCGCCCGCAGCCCGGGACCGCGCCGAGCAGGTGGCGGCGGCGCGTGCCCACGCCGTCGCCACGGTGGACGAGCTGACCACCTTCGACGCCAACAACTTCGAGAACGCCAAGGACCTGCGCGCCCGGCGTTCCGTCGTCGGCACCTTCGCCGGGCGCACCTTCCGGGCGGCCGAGCCCGGCGGGCGCTTCTCCTACCGGCTGGCCGCGGCAGGCGCCGCCGCCCTGGAGGTCGTCGTGCGGCCCGACGACCCGCCGGTCGCCGTCCGCCTCGACGGCGCCGCCCCGATCACCGTGCGCGACGGCGCCGCCCCGGTCGACGCCGACGGGTTCGTCACCGTCCGGGTCGCGATCCCCGACGACGCCGGGCAGGACGTCGAGGTGGCCGTCGCCCCGGCCGCCGAGACCGCCGGCTGCCGCGTGTTCGGGCTGCGGACCGTCGCAGGCCGACCGCGCGCACCCGAGGGCTCGTAGGCTGCAGGCATGGCCACGCACCGGACCACCGCGCCCGTCGTCGACGCCGTCGTGCTCGAGAACCTCACCGACGCGGACGCGGCGGACCTCGTCGCGGGGGCCGAGCTCGACGGGGTGCGTCACGCCGACGTCGACACCGATCACCTGGTGCTCCGCGGTGCACGGATCGACGAGTCCCGGCTCGACGGGCTGCGTGCCCCCGAGGCCGACCTGCGCCAGCTCCGGCTCACCGAGGTCGTCATGGCGCGTGTCGACGTCCCCGTGGTGCAGGGCGTGCGCGGCCGGTGGCACGGCGTGGAGCTCCGCGACGCGCGGATCGGCTCCGCGGAGCTGTACGAGTCCGTGTGGGAGTCGGTGCGCCTGGTCGGCTGCAAGCTCGGGTTCGTCAACCTGCGCGGAGCCCGGCTGCGCGACGTCATCTTCCAGGACTGCACGGTCGACGAGCTGGACCTCGTGCAGGCGACCGCGACCCGCGTGTCGTTCGAGGACTGCCGGATCGGCCGCCTCGACGTGCAGGCCTCCACCCTGCAGGACGTCGACCTGCGCGGTGCCGAGCTGGCCGGCGTCGCCGGCACCGACGCGCTGCGCGGCACCGTCGTCAGCAGCACGCAGCTCGCCGACCTGGCGCCGCTGCTGGCGGCCAACCTGGGCATCACCGTCACCGACTGAGCCGGGCCCGGGCACCTCGCGCGTGTGGAGCTGAGCGGTCGGTGGCGGTCCTCCGTGACCGCTACGTGGCGTGCCGGCCGCCGCGCGGTGCTTCGGCCGGAGGCGCAGCTGCCGGCAGCACCGTGCCGGTGTCCTCGACGGCTGGCAGGGCGTGTCGGTGGATGGTGGATCGGGACGCTCCCCGCGGGTGCGCGTCCGTGCCTCGGTCCGGCCCTATCGGAGACGGCCCGGCTCGGCTACGGTCGGTCCGTGCAGCTGCTGGTCGTGGAGGACAACGAGCACGTCGCGGGCGCGCTCGTCTCCGTCCTCGGCAAGCACGGGTACGAGGTGATCCACGCCGGCGACGGAGCGAGCGCCCTCGAGGCCCTGAGCCAGCACACCGACCTCGTGCTCCTCGACCTCGCCCTGCCCGACATGGACGGCTTCGAGGTCTGCCAGCGCATCCGCAAGGTCTCGGCCACCCCGATCATCATGGTCACCGCCCGCACCCAGCTCGAGGCGAGGGTGCGCGGCCTGGAGCTCGGTGCCGACGACTACGTCACCAAGCCCTACGACATCCGCGAGGTCCTCGCGCGCATCGACGCGGTCATGCGCCGCGGACGGGCCCGCGAGTGGGACGGGCGCTCCGACGCCGCCCAGATCGACCTCGGCCTCGTCCAGGTCGACCTCGCGGCGCGTCTCGTGCAGCGCCACGGCGTGCCCGTCTCCCTGACCCGCAAGGAGTACGACCTGCTCGCCCTGCTGGTGCGTCACCGCGGCACGGCCCTCGCCCGTGAACGGATCCTGCGCGAGGTGTGGGGCTCCAGCTGGAAGGGCCTCGGCCGCACCCTCGAGGTCCACGTCGCCTCCCTGCGGCGCAAGCTCGGCACCCCGAACGTCGTCGAGACGGTGCGCGGCGTCGGCTACCGCGTCCCCGGACAGGGGTGACGTGCGGGCACGACTCATGGCGCTGGTCTACGTGCCGATCGCCCTCGTCCTGGTGCTGCTCGGCATGTTCCTCGTGGCCTCCATCACCCGAGCCCAGCAGCAGGAGGTCTTCATCGACCGCCAGCGCGACGCCGCCTACCTCGTGATCACGGCACGCCAGGCCATCCTCGCCGGCGACCCGAGCATCGTCCAGGCCGACCTGGAGCGCTATCGCGCCGTCTACGGGATCCGCTCCGCCGTCGTGGACCAGGCGGGCGCACCCGTCGCCGGCGCAGGGCTGGACACGACCGGCATGGCCGAACGCAGCACCGCGCTCGCCGGCGGTCACACGGCGCCGGACGAGACCTTCTGGCCCTGGGGCGCCGACCGCATCGTCGTGGCGGAGCCCGTGTTCAACGGTGCCGACGTCATCGGCGCCGTCGTGACGTCGTCGGACACCGCCGACGTGCAGCGCGGCATCTGGTACTCGTGGAGCATCCTGGCCGCGGGCGGCGTGGTGCTGGGGCTGCTGGCGCTCCTCGTCGCGGACCGCACGGCGGGCTGGGTGCTGCGCCCCGTCCAGGCCGTCGACCACGCCATGGAGAAGATGGGCACGGGCCGTCTCGACGAACGGATCCCGCCCTCGGCCGGCCCGCCGGAGCTGCAGGCCGTCATCGCCCGCTTCAACGACATGGCGCAGCGCGTCGAGCACCTCATGCGCCGCCAGCAGGAGTTCGTCGCGAACGCCTCCCACGAGCTGCGCAACCCCCTCAACGCCCTCATGCTGCGCATCGAGGTGCTCGCGATGAGCGTGCAGGACGACCAGGCGGACGAGGTCGAGCACGTGCGCCGCGAGGCCGAGCGCATGGCGCAGATCCTCGACGCCCTCCTCCTGCTCGCCGACGACGCCGCGACCGGGCCGCTCCAGCCCGTCGACGTCTCCGACATCGTCGTCCAGCACGCCGACTCCTGGCGTCTGCTCGACCCGGGGCGCACCTTCGTCGTCGAGGGCACCGGCACGGAACGGTGGAGCGCCGTCGACCCGACCGCGTTCGGCTCCGCCCTGGACACCATCGTGGACAACGCCCTGAAGTTCTCGCCGAGCTCCGCCGACGTGGAGGTGGAGGTCCTCCAGACGGACCGCACGGTCGAGGTGCTCGTGCGCGACCACGGTCCCGGCGTCCCCGAGGACCAGCTCGACCGGCTGACGGAACGGTTCTGGCGCAGCCCCGGGCACAGCGCCGTGCGCGGATCGGGTCTCGGGCTGTCGATCGCCTCCGAGCTGCTCGCCTCCGCCGGGGGCGGCCTGCGGCTCGAGCTGCCCGACGACGGCGGGCTGCGGGCCCGGCTCCAGGTGCCCCGCTGGGCGGACGCATGAGACGCCTGTGGTGGTCCCTGCTGGTGGCGGTCGTGGCGACCGGGCTGCTCGCCGGCTGCTTCGCGAGCGACGGCGAGCCGTGGGCGGAGCAGCTCCCGGACAGGATCACGATCGCGACGGGCGGCACCACGGGCGTCTACCACGCCTACGGCACCTCCCTGGCCGAGCTGCTCCGGGACCGGTACGGCGTCGACGCGGAGGTCGTGACGACCGCGGGATCGTTGGAGAACCTGGAGCTCGTGGCCGACGGCGAGGCACAGGTCGCGTTCAGCGCGGCCGACGCCGTGGGGGACGCCGTCGCCGGGACGGGGGACTTCGTCGAACCGGCCGACCTGCGCGCCCTGGCACGCCTCTACGACGACTTCGGGCACCTGGTGGTGCGTGCCGACTCCGACGTGCACGAGATCGCGGACCTGCGCGGGCGGCGGGTCTCGCTCGGTGCCGAGGACTCCGGCACGGCGCTGATCGCCGGACGGGTGCTCGCGGCGGCCGAGATCGACCCGCGGGACCTGGAGGTGTCCCAGCGGGGCATCACCGAGTCGATCCACGCCATGCGGACCGGCCGTGTCGACGCGTTCTTCTGGTCGGGCGGGCTGAAGACCCCCGGGCTCGTCGAGCTGGCCGAGGAGATGCCCATCCGTCTCATCGCCCTCGACGAGGTCGTCGACGAGATGCGGGACGCGTACGGTCACGGCTACCGCCACGGGGTGGTGCCCCAGGGCACGTACGGGGTGCGGGAGCCGGTCCAGACGCTCGCCGTGCCGAACGTCCTGGTGGTGTCGGGCGATCTCCCGGACGACGTCGCCTACGCCCTGGTGGCGCTGCTGTTCGCCCACCAGTCCGAGCTCGCGGCGGACACGGCCGCCGTGTCCTACCTGGACCCGCACCGGGCGATCTACACCGCACCCGCGCCGCTGCACGACGGTGCGATGCGCTACTACCGCGACACCAAGACCTGACGCCGCCGGTCAGCTGGTGCGCGGCAGCGGCGGCAGGACCCGCAGCCGGTGCCCGATGCCGCCGCGCCACGGGGCCTCCGGGGCGACGGTCGAGGGATAGCCGCGCGGGTTCTGCTGCTGCCAGTGCCAGTGGTCGCGGCAGATGTCCGCCAGGGTGCGGGCGGCCGTCCAGCCGAGATCGGCGGCGGCGCGACCGGTGTCGGCGACGAGCCGGGCGGCGCTGGCCCGTCGGCCACCGACCACCTGGACCGGGACGCGACGGCCGGAGACCTCCTCGAAGGTGCGCACGACGTCGAGCACGCTGCTGGGGCGCCCTGTGCCCAGGTTCCAGGTGGAGACGCCCGCCGGGCGGTGCGCGAGGCTCTCGAGCGCGGCGACGTGCCCGGCGGCCACGTCGTCGGGGTGGACGTAGTCGCGCACCGCTGTCCCGTCCGGGGTGGCGTGCGCGTCGCCGTGCACCTCCAGCCGGTCGCGTCGTCCGGCGGCGACCTGCCCGATCCGGGCGAGCAGCGCCGTCGCGGACCTGCCGCAGTACTGCCCGATCCGTCCCGACGGGTGCGCCCCGGCCGTGGTGAAGCAGCGCACGACCGCGAACCGGAAGTGGGAGGCCCCGTGCGCCAGGTCGTCGAGCAGGTGCTCGTTCGACGCGAGGCTGCGGCCCAGCGGGGACAGGGGGGCCAGCGGAGCCGTCTCGAGGAGGGGTTCGTCCGTGGCGGGCGCCCCGTACACCGAGGACGACGACGAGAGCACCAGCTTGTCGACGCCGTACCAGGACATGCAGCGCAGCAGGGTGAAGGTCGTGGTCAGGTTGGTCTCGTAGGTGTCGAGCACGCGGTCGACGGAGGTGGCCGTGGACCGCAGCCCGGCCAGGTGGACGACGGCGTCGAAGCTGGACACGGCGAAGACCCGCTCGAGGGCGTCGATGTCGGCGACGTCCGCGGCGTGGGTCGTGACGTGGCGTCCGGTCAACGCCTCGGCGCGGCCGAGGGACGCCGGAGTTCCCCGCGTGAAGTCGTCGACGACGTCGACGACGTGACCGGCCTGGAGGAGGGCGAGGACCACGTGGGCGCCCAGATAGCCGGCGCCGCCTGTCACCAGCACATGCATCGGAGCTCCCGAGGATCGCTTGGCGGCCAGCATGGTCCGGTGCGCGCGTCGCGGGAACCGCTTTGAGCAGTTTCAGAGCATCTCAGGCGTGATGGTGTGACCTGTGCCACGCTTCGTCACATGATTCGTCTTCTTGCGCGCACGGCAATCTTCCTGCTGGCGGCGGCGATCGGGATCGTGCTCACCGAGCTGCTGTTCGGGGCGTTCGACTGGCAGACGTTCGACGTCCACTGGAGCAACCCCCTGGGCTTCGTCCTGGCGGTGGTGATCTTCGCGCTGGCGCAGGCGATCCTCTCGCCGTTCCTCTCCCAGGTCGCCCGGCGCAACGCGCCGACCCTGCTGGGAGCGGTCGGGCTGATCAGCACCTACGTGGCACTCCTCATCGCCAACCTCGTGGCCTCCGACGGGCTGGAGATCTCCGGCTGGCAGGGCTGGGTGCTCGGCCCGATCATCGTCTGGCTCGTCACCATGCTGGCCACCTTCCTGCTGCCCGCGGTCATGCTGAAGAACGCGCTCCAGGACGGCGACCGGGGACGGGACCGCGGCGACGACTGACGGGCCCGACCGGCGGCCGCACCACGCTGGTAGCGTCCCGCTGGTGATGACCCATGGCTGAGGCACCCGTGACGATCCACGACGTCGCGCGGCACCTCGGCATCTCCGCGGCGACGGTGTCCAACTACTTCAACTGGCCGGACAAGCTCTCCGCCCGGATGAAGGAACGCGTCGGCGGTGCGGTCGAGGAGCTCGGCTTCGTGCCGAGCATGCCGGCACGGCAGCTCCGCCGGCAGCACAGCGGCATCGTCGGGCTCAGCGTCGTCAACGCCTCCAACCCCTTCTTCGCCGGGATCGCCACGGCCGTCGAGCAGGTCGCCGAGGACGCCGGGCTGTCGGTGGTCGTCGGCTCCTCGCACGAGTCCGCGGTCCGCCAGGAGAAGTTCCTCACGCTGTTCGAGCAGCTCCGCTTCGACGGCGTCGTCGTCGCGCCCTCCGACGACGAGCTCGAACCGTTGCGCCGACGGCGCGACCGCGGCACCCCCGTCGTCCTGGTCGACCACGAGGACCCGGACGGACGGCTGTCCTCGGTCTCCCTGGACCACCACGAGGGCGGGCGTCTCGCCGCCCGGCACCTGATCGACGTCGGCCGGCGCCGGCTGCTGTTCGCGGCCGGGGCCGAGGGCGTCCGGCAGGTCGAACGGCGCCTGGAGGGGTGCCGGGAGATCGTCCGGGCGACGCCCGACGCCCACCTCGACGTGGTGCGCTCCGACGACCTCGACATCGCCGTCGGCGAGGAGACGGGCGCCTGGATCGCGGGGCTCGACCCGGCGGACCGGCCCGACGCCGTCTTCGCCGGCAACGACCTGCACGCCATCGGCCTGGTCGACGCGCTGCTCGCCGCGGGCCTGCGGGTGCCCGACGACGTCGCCGTCGTCGGGTACGACGACATCCCGTTCGCGGCGCTCGCGGCCGTGCCCCTGACCACGGTCCGCCAGCCGATCTCCGAGATGGGTCGGGCCGCGGCCCGGCTGCTCCTGGACGAGATCGCCGAACCGGGCCGCCCGCCCCGGGACGTCGTGTTCCCGCCCGAGCTGGTGGTGCGGGCCTCGACCCGCCCCTGACCGCTGCCCGTGCCCGGCGCCGTCAGGCGTGGGTGGGGTGCTCGTGCTCGGGATGGGTGTCGGGCTCGACCTGGAAGGTCGTGTGCTCGACGTCGAAGTGCGCGGCGACGCACTCCTGGAGCTCGTCGAGGATCCGCGCGGCGTGCCCGTCCGAGAAGCAGCCGGCGTCGACGACGACGTGCGCGGAGAGCTGCGGCAGGCCGGTGGCGATGAGTGACGCGTGCACGTCGTGGATCTCGCGGACGTGCTCGACGCGCAGCAGGTGGCGGCGCACGTCGTCCAGGTCGAGACCGGGCGGGGTGGACTCCAGCAGCACGGCGGACGCGTCCCGCAGCAGGCGGACGGCGCGCGGCAGGACGAGCGCCCCGATGACGAGCGCGGCGACGGTGTCGGCGCCCTGGCGGCCCGTGGTGGTGATGACGACGGCAGCGACGATCACCGCCAGCGACCCGAGCGCGTCGTTGAGCACCTCGAGGTAGGCGGCCCGCAGGTTGAGGTTCGCCCGGCGGCGCCCGGCCAGGACGGCGAGCGCGGCGAGGTTGCCGACGAGGCCGACGACACCGAACACGACGAGCTCGGTGCCGGGGATCTGCGGCGGGTCGCTCAGTCGCTGCACGGCCTCGACGAGGACGAACACGCCCACGCCGAGCAGCAGGGCCGCCTGGGCGAGCGCGGCGAGCACCTCGGCGCGCCGGAACCCCCAGGTGCGGCGCACCGTCGGCGGGCGGAGCGCCAGGTGGGCCGCGAAGAGCGCGAGCGCGAGCCCGGAGGCGTCGACCAGCAGGTGCGCGGTGTCCACGAGCAGGGCGAGGCTGCCGGTGACGACGGCGCCGACCACCTGCGCGGCGACCACGGCGAGCGTGATCCCGAACGCCACGGCGAGGCGTCCGCGATGGGTGCTGGCGTCGGCGTGCGTGTGCGGATGATCGTGTCCCGCTGACATGCCCCGAGCGTATGTCGGGGGACTCGAAGACCTGCTGGAGCCAGTCGACGGTGGGGACGGTCAGCTCGGCGTCGAAGCGGGGGCCGCCGTGGCCGGCACCGTCCAGCCACGTCACCCAGGGCGTCGTGCCGGCGTCGTGCAGAGCCTCGACGAGCCGCGCGGGCTGCGCCGGCGTGACGACGCGGTCGTCGGTGCCGTGCGCGATCGCGAAGTGCGGCACGGTGCCGGCTCCCGCCGTGGACAGGTGCGTCGGCGGCCCGGCGGTCACGGGTCCGTACCAGTGGACGACGGCGGTGGGCCGCGGCAGGAGTGTGGACCCGGCGGGCGCCCAGGGCGCGGGCCGGCCGCCGAGCGCGCCGAGGAGGCCAGCGACGGTGGCGCCGGTGTCCTCGCCCCAGAGCGCGACGCGGTTCGCGTCGATCCCGTCGTGCGCGGCCACGTGGCGGATCGCGCCGGCGAGGTCGTCGACGGCACCGGGGAACGGGTCGTCACCGGCGAGGGACGGGGTGAACGCGGCGACCGCGAGCCCGGCGTCGAGGAGCGCCCGGAGCTTGCCCGGTACGCCCGCGCCCACGAGCACCACCAGCCCGCCGGGGCGGTCGTCGTCCGGCATCCACAGGTCGAGCGCCGGTGGTGGGCCGGGGGTGCCGACGACGTCGGGTCGCGCCGGGACGTGCGCGGGACCGACGTGCGCGGGTCCGAGGTGCCCTGGTCCGAGGTGCCCTGGTTCGACGGCCTCGGCCGGGACGAGCCCCGAGGGGGAGCCTCGGGCGGGACGGGTCCCGGCGTCGCGGTGCCGGGCGTGCCGGCGACGTCCGTGCGGGTGGGCCGCCCGCGGACGGGCGCGGCCGCGTCGGGGCCGAGGTGCAGGCGGAGCTGGCGGCGGGCGCGGTGGAGGCGCGACTTCACGGTGCCGACGGGGACGTCCAGGCGGGCCGCGACCTGGGCGTCGGAGAGGTCGTGGACGATGGACAGCTCGGCGACGGCGGCCTCGGCGCTCCCGAGCCGGGAGAGCGCGGTCGTGAGCGCGACGCGCAGGGCGACGTCGGCGGCGTGGTCGGGCTCCACGAGGTCGGCGGGACCGGTGTGCTGCGCGCGGGCGGAGAGCCGGTCCTGGCGCAGGCAGCGGCGGCGCTCGTTGGCGCACAACCGGGTGGTGACGGCCCGCAGCCAGGGCCACACGGACGTGGTGACCTCGACGCCGGAGCGTCGCTGCCACGCCGTGTGGAAGACCTCGGCGGCGACGGCGTGGACGTCCGCGGAGGGCACGTCGCTCAGGGCGCGGGCGACGGTGTGCTGCACCCGCAGGTGGTACCGGTCGAACACGACGGCGAAGGCGCCCTCGTCGTCGGCGCGGACCTGCACCCAGAGCGCGGCATCGCTCGCCTCAGGGTGCATGACGGATCCTCCCGACGTGCCCCCTGGGGCCGCACGGTGCGCCCCGGTGACAAGAGTGCAGGTCGGGGCGTCGTGGCGCAACCTCCCACTGACCTACCAGAAGGTCAGTGGGTCCGCACCAGGCCGACGAGCGTCGTCTCCCACGCGTCCTCGACCTGCTCGGCGAGCGAGCCGTCCGTCGGCGCCCGCTGGGTGATCTCCTGCAGCCCCAGGAACAGCGCGACGAGGTGGCGGGCGAGCGCGTCGACGTCCGTCCCGGGCCGGAGCTGCCCGGCGCCCACCGCCTGGTCGAGATACCGGCGCAGCACGCCCGCCCACACGCCGAGCGCCTCGGGGAGCCGGTCGCGCACCGGCGACTCCTCGCGCATGAGGCGCAGCGCGGCCCGCAGCGAGGCGTCGTCGGTGTAGCGCTGCGCGAGGTCGACCAGGAGCCGCCGGACGGCATCGAGGCCGCTCAGCGCGTGGTCGTCGACGGACCGCACGAGCGGGTCCCACACGTCGAACGAGACACGGACGACCTCGGCGGCCAGGAGCGCCTTGGAGGCGAAGTGGAAGTAGACCGACCCCTTGGTCATCTGCAGGTTCTCGGCGACGCGCGCGACGGAGGTCGCCGCGTACCCGTGCAGGTCGAACTCGTCAGAGGCGATGCGCAGTATTGCCGCGCGCGTCGTGGCCTTCTGCTCTTGTCTCGATGTCGTGGCCACCGGAAGTCCTTCGCTGCCAGAAGTGCGCGAGACCCTCCGTCGCAGGGCCTCTCCGGGGCGGACCGTAGCGTGATCGCAATTGCCGGCGACAATCGCCGCGCGGGCTGAAGCGAATAAAGCCGCAAAGCATTCCGGGGCATCACAAACGTCAAGAAGCGGGGCGAAGGTGCTTATTGACCGTCCAGAAGGTCAACGAACCGGCGCGAGCCGCACGACGCACCGGGCGGCGACCGTCCTGTTCTGCAGGACCGACACCTCGACCTCGTCGGTGGCGGCCGTCGCGTAGACCGTCGGACGCGGTGACCCGTCGACGAACCGTTCCACCGTCAACGACACCCCTGCCACGGTGCGCGTCGGCCTCAGCAGGTGCGCCGCCCGCACCGAGGCGTTGATCAGCGCCAGCCCCGGGAGCTCGCCCGCCCGTGCGTCGAGCAGCGGGTCCGCCGAGTCCCAGCCGACGGTCGCCAGCAGCCGGTCCGCGCGCCGCCGCACGTCCGACAGCGGGTCGACGTCGAAACGGCGCTCGACCCTCGCGACGCCACGGCGCAGCGCGGAGTACGTCGTCGGGTCGATGCAGCGGGCTGCGCCGCTGGCGTGCGCGATCTCGTGGGAACCGACCCGCAGTACGGCGGACGCCTCGAACGCGCTGGTGTGCCCGTGGCGCTCGCGGTGGGCGTGCACGTGCACGAACGCGCTCGCCCCGATCGTCCCGGCGGGAGGAAGGCGCAGCGGGCGGCCGGACCAGCGGAACGCGATCCGCCGGATGCTCAGGTGGTGCGCGGGCGGGACGTCGAAGCAGTCGAACGCCAGGACCTCGCCGAGCCGTCGCACGAGGTCCACGCCGTGCAGGATCGGCAGCCCGTCCTCCCGGGGAAGGTCCGCCATCGCCGGGATCCTGACCGGGACGAGCCAGGTGTCGGTGCCGGACGCGGTCGCGCGCCCCACCTCGACCCGGTCCTGGTAGTCCCTCACGGTCGCGCTCCCTGTGGACATCGTCTGGCTCACGCATGCCTCCTTCGCCGTTGACGGGGCAGTCACAGGTCAGATGTCCGGCCGGACCCGGTCGGTTCACGCCGCGCGGTCAGCGATCTCCCAGCCGGGCGCACCGCCGTCCTGCACCGGCCCGGGCCGTGGGACGTGACAGGGTGGCCCCGTGCGCAACTGGGCAGGCAACCTCGACTACGCGGCGCAGGTCTGCGCCCGACCGGCGACCCTCGACGAGCTGGCCGGGGTCCTCGCGACGCCCGGGCCGGTGCGGCCGCTCGGATCACGGCACTCGTTCAACGACGTCGCCGACACGCCCGGCGTCCACGTCCAGGTGGACGGGCTCGACGACGGCCGTCCCGGCATCGACCTCGACCCGCTGACCGGTGTGGTGTCGGTCAACGCGGGCCTGCGCTACGGCGAGGTCGCCCAGGCCCTCCAGGGCCGGGGAGGGCCCTGGGGAACATGGCCTCCCTGCCGCACATCTCCGTGGCGGGCGCCGTCGCGACGGCGACCCACGGCTCCGGCGACACCAACCGCTCGCTGGCGAGCGCCGTCGTCGCCCTGGAGCTGATGACGACGGCCGGCGAGCTGCGGCGGGTCGCGCGCGACGACGACCCGGACGCCTTCGCCGGGATGGTCGTGTCCCTCGGGGCGCTGGGCGTCGTCACGCGCGTCGAGCTGGCGACGTCGCCCACCTTCGACGTGCGCCAGGACGTCGCGCTGGAGGTCCCGTGGGACGACGTGCTGGCGGACCTCGACGCGGTGACGCGTGCGGCGTACTCGGTCAGCCTGTTCACCGGCTGGGCGGGCCCGTCGGTGGACCAGGTGTGGTTCAAGTCGGTCGCGGACCCGTCGGTGGGCCGCCCGGAGCCGGTGCGCGCGCTGCGCTGGGCGTCGGAGGACGTCCACCCGCTGCCGGGCGTCGACCCGGTGGCGTGCACCCCGCAGCGGGGGGTGCCCGGGCCGTGGCACGAGCGGCTGAGCCACTTCCGGCTGGAGTTCACGCCGTCGGCGGGGGCGGAGCTGCAGTCGGAGTACCTGCTGCCGCGGCGGCACGCGGTCGCCGCGATCGAGGCCGTGCGGGGGATCGCCGGTCAGGTGGCGCCGCTCCTGCAGGTCTCCGAGGTGCGGACGGTCGCGGCGGACGACCTCTGGCTGAGCCCGTTCGCCGAGGACTCGGTGGGCCTGCACTTCACGTGGCGCCCGCTCCTCGACGAGGTCGCCGCCCTGCTGCCGCTGCTGGAGGACCGGCTGCTGCCCCTGGGTGCGAGGCCGCACTGGGGCAAGCTCTTCGCGCTGGACCCGGTCGACCTGCGGGACCTCTACCCGCGGTTCGCGGACTTCCGCGCCCTGGCGGAGCGTCTCGACCCCGAGGGGCGGCTGCGCGGGGGCTACGTGGCCGAGCTCCTCGCCTGAGGGTGTCCACCTGGTGAGACGCCGGAGGGGCCCCGGAAGCCCGTCCGACGGGCGGCGCAGGCCCCTGACGTGCGCTTCGACGTGCCAGTGTGACGCGTGACACGCATGATCGAGGGCAGGACTCAGCTTGACGGACGACGACCCGGCACGAAAGGTGTGTGACCCGTGAGTGCTGAAACACAGGCCGCCCCGCGCGAGCAGTTCACCGGACAGGTGGGATTCATCCTGTCGGCGATCGGCTCGGCCGTGGGCCTCGGCAACATCTGGCGGTTCCCCGGCGTCGCGTACGAGAACGGTGGCGGCGCCTTCATGGTGCCGTACCTCGTCGCTCTGCTGACGGCCGGCATCCCGATCCTCTTCCTCGACTACGCGCTGGGCCACCGGTTCCGCGGCGGCGCCCCGCAGGCGTTCCGCCGGGTGAAGGGCTGGCTGGAGAGCCTGGGCTGGTTCCAGGTCATGATCTGCATCCTCATCGCCGTGTACTACGCGGCCGTCATCGCGTGGGCGGGGAGCTTCTTCGTCTACTCGTTCGGCGAGCAGTGGGGCGACGACGCGGCGTCCTTCTTCGTCGGGGACCACCTGCAGCTCGCCGACGTCGGCGGCGCGGACCCCTGGTTCACCTTCGACTTCGTCGCCGCCGTCCTCATCCCGCTGGCGCTCGTCTGGGTCGCGGTGACCGTCGTGCTGGCCGCCGGCGTCGTCAAGGGCGTGCAGCGCGCCAACGTCATCTTCATCCCGCTGCTGATCGTCGCCTTCGGCATCCTCGTCATCCGCTCGCTGTTCCTCGAAGGCGCGATCGACGGGCTGAACGTCCTGTTCACGCCGGACTGGGGCGCGCTCGGCGACCCGGACGTGTGGATCGCGGCCTACGGGCAGATCTTCTTCTCCCTGTCCGTGGCCTTCGGCATCATGATCACCTACGCGTCCTACCGCCGTCGCCGGTCGAACATGACCGGCCCGGGCCTGGTGGTGGCGTTCTCGAACTCCGGCTTCGAGCTGTTCGCCGGCCTCGGGGTGTTCTCCGCGCTCGGGTTCCTGGCCGCCCAGGAGGGCGTGACCGTCGCCGACCTGGACTTCCAGGGCGTGATGCTGGCGTTCGTCACCTTCCCGACGATCGTGTCCCAGATGCCCGCCGGGGCGTTCTTCGGTGCGCTGTTCTTCGGCTCGCTGGTGATGGCCGGGTTCACCTCGCTGGTGTCGATCCTGCAGGTCGTCTCCGCCGCGCTGCAGGAGAAGTTCGCGCTGTCGCGCCGGGCGGCCACGCTCGGCATGGGCACCGTCCTGGGCGTCGTGTCCGTGGTCGGCTTCGGCACGACGACGGGGCTGATCCTGCTCGACACCGTCGACGCGTTCGTCAACAACATCGGCATCGTGGCCTCGGCGATCTTCATGTGCGTGTTCGTCGTCTGGGTCTACCGCCGCGGACCCGAGCTGCGCTACCACCTCAACGCCGTGTCCACGGCGCAGATCGGCCGCTGGTGGTACGCCTGCGTGGGCCTCGTCGTGCCGGTGATGCTCGTCGTGATGCTCGTGCAGTACGTCATCCAGCGCATCGACGAGCCCTACGGCGAGTACGACGAGACGTACCTGCTGTACGCGGGCTGGGGCTCGGTGCTGCTGCTGTTCGTCGGCGCGATCGTGTTCACGCTGCCGCGCTGGCGCGGTCCTGACGCGTTCACCGCCTGGCCCGACTATCCCCCCACCCAGGACGCCGCCGTCATGAAGGAGGCCACCCGATGACCACCGAGGCCATCCTGATGCTGATCGTCGCTCTCGTCATCGTGTGGGGAGGGCTCGTGCTGAGCATCCTGGCCCTGCGCGCCCGCCCCGAGCGGGCTGACTACCCCGCGGGCGGGTACGACGACGCCGGCGAGGAGGACGCGATCGTCCGGCACGACACGTAACCGACGGGCACGGCGGGGGTCGGGAGAACTCCGGACCCCCGCCGTCGTCTCACGGTCGTCCCACGGACGTGACGGATGCCACGGCGGCCGGGTTTGGCCCGCGTCGAATATCTATTCATACTGCTGCATAGGCGCGCCGCGGTGTCCCTACCCGGGACCCGCGGCGCACACCCCACAGAACCCCCTGGGAGAACGCCATGCGCATCCGCACCGCCCTGCCCCTGTCCGCGCTCGCCGTCGTCGGCCTGCTGACGGGCTGCACCACCGCCTCGCAGGACCTCGGCTCCACCTCCACCTCCACCTCCACCGACGGTGCAGAGGCCGAGGCCTTCGACCCCGCCGCCGTCGCCGAGGACCCCGAGCTCGCCGCGATGGTGCCGGACGCCGTCGCCGAGGACGGCGTGCTCACCGTCGGTGCCGAGCTCTCCTACGCGCCGGCCGAGTTCCTCGACGCCGACGGCGTCACCCCGGTCGGGTTCGACGTCGACATCGCCGCGGCCGTCGCCGCCACCCTCGGCCTGGAGTCGAAGGTCGAGCCGTCGACGTTCGACGCGATCATCCCCGCCGTCGGCACCAAGTACGAGGTCGGCATCTCCGGCTTCACCATCGACGCCGAGCGCCTGCAGGTCGCGCACATGGTCAGCTACTTCGACGCCGGCTCGCAGTTCGCCGTGCAGAGCGGCAACCCCGACGGCATCGACGCCGCGGACCTGTGCGGCACCGCCGTGGGCGTGCAGACCGGCACCGTGCAGCAGGGCGAGCTCGACGAGCTCTCCGCGCAGTGCGAGACCGACGGCGCCGAGCCGATCGAGGTCCTGCCGTACGACTCCCAGGCCGACGTCACCACCAACCTCGTCGGCGGCAAGGTCCAGGGCATGTACGCCGACTCCCCGGTGACGGCCTACGCCGTCGAGCAGGCGGACGGCGCCATCGAGACCCTCGGGGCCATCACCGACGCCGCCCCGTACGGCGTCGTCGTGGCTCAGGACGACGACGAGCTCGCCGCCGCCGTGCAGGCCGCCCTCCAGCAGCTCATGGACGACGGCACCCTGACGCAGATCCTCGACGGGTGGGGCAACGCCGAGGGCGCGCTCACCACCGCCGAGCTCGACCCGAGCCTCTGACATGAGCACCGAGGCCGCCGGGCAGCCGCTGCCCGAGCCCCTGCACGCCCGGCCGGTTCCCCGGCCGGGCCGCTGGGTCTCGGGCGCGGTCGTCGCCGTGCTCGCCGCCATGGTGGTGCACGCGCTGATCACCAACCCGAACTTCCGCTGGGACACCGTCTGGCTGTACCTGCGCGACGTCAACGTCGTGCGGGGCGTCGGCTGGACCCTCGTGCTCACGTTCGGCTCGATGGCGATCGCGATCGTCCTGGCCGTGCTGCTCGCCGTCATGCGGCGCAGCGACAACCCGGTCATGCGCTGGGTGGCGTGGGTCTACATCTGGTTCTTCCGCGGCACGCCGATCTACACCCAGCTCGTCTTCTGGGGCCTGATCTCCGTGCTGTACCCCCGGCTCAGCCTCGGTGTCCCGTTCGGGCCGGAGTTCTTCACGTTCGACACCCGCGACGTGATCACGGCGTTCTGGGCCGCACTCATCGGTCTCGCCCTCAACGAGGCGGCCTACCTGGCCGAGATCGTGCGCGCCGGCCTCGGCTCCGTGGACCCCGGCCAGTCCGAGGCGGCCCGCGCGCTGGGCATGAAGGAGTCCAAGATCCTGCGCCGCATCGTGCTGCCGCAGGCCATGCGCGTCATCGTGCCGCCCACGGGCAACGAGACCATCTCCATGCTGAAGACCACCTCCCTGGTGGTCGCGGTGCCGTTCACCCTCGAGCTCACCTACGCCACGAGCGCCATCGGCACCCGCACCTTCCAGCCGATCCCCCTGCTCATCGTCGCGGCCCTGTGGTACCTGCTCATCACCTCGGTCCTCATGGTGGGCCAGCACCACCTCGAGCAGCACTACGGTCGCGGGTTCGACGGCGGTCGCACGGGTCGGGGACGACGGCGCGATCCTGGACGCCCCGGCGGGCCCGGCGGTGACGGCCGGCTCGGCCGCCAGGAGGCGATCCGGGCGGCCGGCACCACCCAGGACGACCCCTTCGTGGAGGTGACCCCGTGAGCGAGACCCCCGCGACTCCCGCGACGCCGTCGGGCGCCGACGTGGCGATGGTCGAGGCGCGCGACGTGCACAAGGTGTTCGGCCACGGGGAGGACGCCCTGCACGTGCTGCGCGGCGTCGACCTCGTGGTGCCGCGCGGCAGTGTCACCGTGATCCTCGGGCCGTCCGGGTCCGGCAAGTCCACCCTGCTGCGCTGCCTCAACGAGCTGGAGCAGATCACGGCGGGCTCCGTGCGGATCGACGGCGAGCTCCTCGGCTACCGGTACGACGACCAGGGCGTGCTGCACCGGCTGCACCCGAGGAAGATCGCCGCCCAGCGGTCCCGCATCGGCATGGTGTTCCAGCGGTTCCACCTGTTCGGCCACCTCACCGCGCTGGAGAACGTCGCCGAGGCGCCCGTCCAGGTCCGCGGGCTGTCCCGGGCCGAGGCCCGCGAGCGCGCCGGCGAGCTGCTGGCCCGCGTCGGCCTGACCGACCGCGCCGACCACTACCCGGCGCAGCTCTCCGGTGGTCAGCAGCAGCGGGTCGCGATCGCGCGCGCGCTCGCGATGGACCCCGAGCTCATGCTGTTCGACGAACCGACGTCGGCGCTGGACCCCGAGCTGGTGGGCGAGGTGCTGCACGTCATGCAGGACCTGGCCGCGTCCGGCATGACGATGGTCGTGGTGACGCACGAGATCGGGTTCGCCCGGGAGGTCGCCGACCACGTCGTCTTCATGGACGACGGCGTCGTGGTCGAGGAGGGTCCGCCCGCCACCGTGCTGGACTCGCCGTCCGAGCCCCGGCTGCAGGAGTTCCTCTCGCACGTGCTGTGACTCGCCGGCGCCGACCATGCCCTCTGCACGGTCGAACATGCCCTGGCGGCCCGTCCGGTCGACCGGACGGGCCGCCAGGGCATGTTCGGCGCAGGGGGGTGGGGGTCAGAGCTTGGCGCAGGCACGACCCCAGTCGGTGTGGCCGATGGTGACCTTCTTCCAGATGTGCGCCGAGTAGCCCGAGTAGCCCGCCCGGGTCTTGCCGATCGAGCGCGTCATCCCCGAGCTCCACGTCATGTCGCTGCCCGTGAGCCAGGTGGACCCGCGGTAGCAGCTCGACGACGACGTCGGGATCTTGTAGATGCGCAGGAACCCGCTGACCGAACCGGAACCGTCGTAGCGCCACGAGTTGTAGACGATGCCCGAGCTCTTGGAGATGCAGATGGTCCCCGGGCCGTGGGTGGTGGCGCACGTCGATCCGCTGCCGATGGCCGTGGTGCTCACGTCGGTGGCGAGGAGCCCGTTCGCGCCCGCCTTCTTCGCGAGGGACTCGGCGGTCGGGTTGTCGCAGTCCTCGACCATGTCGGCGCGGGCCGTCGCCAGGTCGGCGGGAGCGCCCACGGACGCGTTGTAGGCCGCGTCGACCTCGGTGACGATCTCCAGCTCCACGAGCTCGCAGCCGCGTCCCGCGGACGCCGCGGCCCAGTCCGTCGCCTCGATGGTGGCGCGGTCCTCGGCGGCCCACGCCTCCCACCGGGCGTCGCTGCTCCCCGGCGCGGGCAGATCCCCCTGATCCGTGGAGGCCTCGGTTCCCTGGGCGGCGGCAGGCGTCATCGCCGCCACCGAGAAGGTGGCCGTCAGGGCTGCGGCCCCGATGCCGGCAGCGACCTTCCGGACGAGGTTCTTGCGCATGCTGAGCTCCTCTTGTCGTCGTCGACGATCCGCGCACGACAGGGAGCGGACCGTGCACGAGCGTAGCGGGTGTATGGATCGGGGCAACGGACTTCATTACGGTATGTAGCACCGGGCCCTCTGCCGGCAATGAACCAGGAGAAGGACGAGAGGACGAGAGTGGACGACGATCAGGCGCGTCGACGGTTGACGCACCTGTGGGTCCACCATCACGAGGACGTCGTGCGGTTCGTGACCCGCCGCGCGTCGCCGGAGCTCGTGGACGACGTCGTCTCGGAGACGTTCCTGGTCGCCTGGCGAAGGGTGGACGACGTGCCGGTGGAAGCTCGACCGTGGCTCTACGGCGTCGCGCGCAACGTGCTCTCGACGCACGTCCGCACGCACGGACGCTGGCGGGCGCTCGGGGTCCGGCTGGAGCAGGAGCCGACGACGGCGGTGCACGGCACCGACGACGTCGCGATCGACCGCGCGGACCTGCGGCGCGCCTGGGAGCTGCTCAGCGACGGCGACCGGGAGGTCATCGCCCTGGTGGCCTGGGACGGGCTCAGCACCATCGAGGCGGCGTCGGTGCTCGGCTGCCGGCCCACCACGTTCTCCGTGCGCCTGACCCGGGCGCGCAAGCGTCTGCTCGCCTACACCGAGGTGCCGCGGCAGACGGCCGACGTGCTGCGGAACCTGCAGAGGGAGGCATGATGCGGTCGCCGCTGATGGACGAGCTGTCCGACCTCGACCCGGCACGCCACCTACGGGCGCCGGGGACGCCGCAGGACGAGGCGCTGCACGAGATCCTCGGTGCGGACCGCGCCGTCCCCGTCCGGCGGCACCGGCCCGCGGGCGTCTGGGCCGGGGCGGCCGCGGTCGCCGCCGTCGCGGTGGCCGTGGGTGTGACGTGGGCGTCGACGTTCGGTGCGCCGTCGGCGTACGCCACCTGGACGGCGGTACCGACGGCGCCCGCACCGGCCGAGCGGGCGACCGCGCAGGAGCTCTGCCCGACGGCGGTGCCGCGCATCGTCTCCGGCGCCGACGGGTCCGCGGCCCCGGAGCTCGTGCCGACCGCCCCGGTGCTGACGGAGGTCCGCGGCGACTACACGTACGTGCTGCAGGCCGGTGACGGGGCTGTCGGCGACTGCTTCGTGTCGGCCGCGGACGGCGACCCGGTCGTCTACACCTCCGGCGAGGCGGACGGGACGGTACCGGACCCCGGGCCCGGCGACGTCGTCACCATGCAGAGCGGGGTGGCGAGCTGGTCGCAGACGGACGCCGGCGAGGGCGCCGTCACGTCGGCGTACGGGCGGGCCGGCGAGGACGTCGTCGCGCTCACCGTCACGCTCGACTCCGGCGAACGCGTCGAGGCCACCGTCGACGACGGCTGGTGGATGGTGTGGGCCCCGGGGGAGGACGCCTTCACGGGCCCGGCCGAGGTCACGCTCGACGACGGGACGACGGAGCAGGCCGCGCTCACCGTGGGGTGACCGGCTGTCCCGGCCGGGTCGGCTGTGTCAACGGGGTCGGCTGGGCACCGCCTCGCAGCGCCTCGGGTGTGACCCTGCAGGTCACCGCGGGTGCTCCGACCTGACGGATGTCATGCCTGGCCCGTGCGTGGCGCACGGAATCTCGTGGGTCACGACACTGCCGGTCGGGGGCGGCCCGCCACAGGATGGAGACGTCGTCCGATCCCGATCCTGGAGAGTCCGCCGTGCTGGAGAACCTGCAAGAGCTCACCGAGTCCCTGCCGACCCTGCTGCAGTGGGTCGGGGTGATGCTGGCCGGCGCGATCCCGTTCGTGGAGTCGTACTTCGGGTCGTTCCTCGGCATCGTCGCCGGTGTGCCGCCGGTCGTGGCCGTGCTGGCCGCGGTGGTCGGCAACGCGCTGTCGATGGTGGGCTTCGTGCTCGTGGCGTCCCGCGTCCGGACGGCGGCGGGGAACCGTCGTCGCAAGCCGGACTCCCCGCGCCGGGTCAAGCTGCGCCAGCGGTTCGACCGGTACGGCGTCGCCGGGGTCAGCCTGCTCGGGCAGACGATCCTGCCCAGCCAGATCACCTCGGCGATCATGGTGTCGTTCGGTGCGTCCGTCCGGGCCGTCATCGCCTGGCAGCTCGTCTCGATCACGCTCTGGGGCGTGCTCTTCGGCGTCCTGACCGTCCTGGGGATCGACGTGCTCGCGTTCGCCTGACCCGCCGCCCGCCTTCGTCTCGCCGGGCCCGGCCGCTCCTCGATCTCGGGTGCTCCCCGGGCCCGGCTACTCCCCGGGCTCGCAGGCGACGCCGTTGTTGTTGCCGTCCAGGCCCCCGCGGTACCCGGGCTGGCCCTGGTTGATGGGCGCGACACCGGCGTTGCGGGCGTCGTCGCAGCTCCAGTAGAACCACTGACCGTTGCCCTGGTCGCCGCCCTGGTTCTGCTGCTGCTGTTGTTGTTGTTGCTGCTCGGCCTCCTTGGCCTGCTCGTCGATCTCGTTCTGGCGGGAGGTGAGCTCCGCCTCCTTCTCGTTGACCTCGGCCTCGCGCTCCTTGAGCGAGCTCTCGCGCTCGTCGAGGTCGGAGGCGCGCTCATCGAGGGCGGCGTCCTTCTCGGCCACCTCCGCCTCGAGGTCGGCCGCGGCCGCGACCTGGCGCTCGGAGTCGATGACGGCCTGACGGGCGTCGGACGTCTGCATCATCGAGAACAGGACCCCCACGATGACGCCGAGCGCGAGGCAGGCGACGGCCACGCTGGGGATGAACCACGGCGGCTGCCGGCGCCGGACCGGTCGCGCCTCCGAGCCGCCGCCGCCCGGGCTGCCGGCTGATCTCGTGGCGGCGCGCGCCGGAGGTGGCACCGGCGTCGTGGCGCGCTCGGTCGGGTGCGGGTCGTGGATCGGGACGGCCGGACCGTTCCCGGAGCGCGTCCGGGACCGGGTGCCGGCGGCCGGGGCCGACGCCGCCGACGGCGCCGTGGGGGAGAGCAGCGCCGTCGCCTCGGCCGCGGGGGTGGGTCCCGGCGCCGAGGAGACCGACGTCGCCGACACGGGCGAGGCAGATCTGGACGACACCGACCTGGACGACATCGACCTGGACGATGCCGACCTGGTGGCCGCGGGCGCCGAGGAGACGGAGGTCGCCGACACTGGCGGCGCGGGCGGCGGCGGGGGAGCGGCGGAACGGACCGGCGCGAGGATCGCGGTCGCGGACGGGTCGGCGTGCCGGGACGGCGGCATCGAGCCCGGCACCGTGGCGGGCATCGGCGTGTGCGCGGGGGTCTCGTCGGTGACCCAGTACTCCCAGCCGGGCGGCGCGGGGGGCCAGGAGGGGTCCGGTGACCAGCCCGCGTCAGGACGGAACCCGGGCGGCACCTGCCAGCCGGGCGGGGGGTTGAATCGCGCGGTCATCATTCTCCTTCGGCGTCGTGCGCGCCCCACTATGGCGGAAACCTCCCCCCGAGGTCCATGTCGGGGGGCGCTGGTAGACCTGGGGCATGTTCCTCCTGGGCGCCGCCGGCACGCTCGACAGCACTCCCGACCGTGCGTCTGACCATGCGTCTGACCATGCGTCCGACAGTGCGCCCGACGACCGGCTCGGCGGGCGTGGCCCCCGCATCGTGCACTCGCCGAGCGACCTCGTGGTCGCGGCCGAGTGCGAGCACGCCCTGCTGCGCCGGCTGGACGAGCTGCTGGGCCGTGCCCCTGCCCGCCCCCGGGAGCAGGACGAGATGCTCCGCCGCACGGCAGAGCTCGGGGACGCGCACGAGCGCACCGTGCTCGACGCGCTCGTCGACCGCTTCGGGTCGCCGCCCGCTGACGGCGGTCCCGGCGGCGTCGTCGAGCTCCCTGCCCCGGCCTCGACGTCGGTCGACGATCTGATGGCGGCCCACGCGCGCACCCTCGCCGCCGTGGAGGCGGGGGCCGACGTCGTCTACCAGGCGTCCTTCTTCGACGGGACGTTCCACGGCCGGGCCGACTTCCTGGTCCGGGACGTGGCCGGTGCCGGACCGCGGTACGCCGTGTGGGACACCAAGCTCGCGCGGCGGCAGAAGGTGCGGGCCGTGCTGCAGGTCGCCGCCTACGCGGACCAGCTGCTGGCCGCGGGCGTGGACCCCACCCCCAGCGCACACCTCGTGCTCGGCACCGGGGAACGCACGTCGCACCTGCTCGACGAGATCCTGCCGGTCTTCCGGGCACGGCGTGACCGCCTGCTCGAGGTCGTCGCGGGGCACCTGGGAGACGACGGACCGGCGCGGTGGGGTGAGCCGGGGCACACGGCGTGCCGTCGCCTCGGGTCGTGCCCGGACTGCGCCGAGGGCGCCACGGCCCGGTCGGACGTGCTCCTGGTGGCGGGCGTCCACGGCCCGCAGCGCGCCCGTCTCGTCGAGGCCGGGATCACCACCATGACGGAGCTCGCGACGGCGACCCACCGGCCCCGGGGCATGTCGCCCGAGCGTTTCGACGGGCTGCGGCGGCAGGCCGGGCTGCAGCTCGGCACCGACCCAGGACACGGGGCGGTGCAGGTCGGCACGCCGGAGGAGCCGGCCGAGCTGCGCTGGCTGCTCACCGACCCGGGGGCCGTGGAACGGCTCCCGCCGGACAGCGACGGCGACGTGTTCTTCGACTTCGAGGGCGACCCCCTGTGGACGGAGCGAGCGTCGGCGGGCCCCGCCGCGGCCGGCGTCGACTACCTGTTCGGCTGGATGACACGGGATCTCGACGCCCAGGGCCGTCCGTCGTTCCACGCGCTGTGGGCCGACTCCCTGGCCGAGGAGGCCCAGGCTCTGGTCCGCTTCGTCGACGACGTCAACGCGCGGCGCCGACGCTGGCCCGACATGCACGTCTACCACTACGCCTCCTACGAGCGCACGCACCTGCTGTCGATCGCGGCGCGTCACGGCGTGTACGAGGACGAGGTGGACGAGCTCCTGAGCTCCGGGGTGCTCGTCGACCTGTACGCGACGGTGCGGTCGGCGCTGCGCATCTCGCACCGATCGAGGTCGATCAAGAAGCTCGAACCCCTCTACATGGGGGACGAGGCCGCCCGCGCGGGGGTGACGGACGCCGCGACGTCGGTCGTCGAGTACGCGGAGTACTGCGAGCTGCTGGCCGCCGGCGCGTACGACGAGGCCGCCCGGCGGCGCGCGGAGATCCTCGACTACAACCGGTACGACTGCCTCTCCACGCTGCGGCTCCTGGACTGGCTGCGGTGGGCGCACGACGAGGTGGTCGGTCCGGTCGAGCGGGTGGTGGCCGCCCCGCTCGAGCTCGGTGAGGACGAGCCCGTCGACGAGGCGCGGGCGGCACGCGAGGAGCTCGAGTCCGAGCTGCGGGACGTGGTCGAGCACGCGCACCCCCACGAGCACGCCGACCGTGCGGCGGTGCGCGCCCTGAGCCTGCTCGGCGCGGCCGTGGGCTACCACCGCCGGGAGAGCAAGCAGTTCTGGCAGTCGCACTTCCAACGGATGCAGTCACCACCCGACGAATGGCCCGGGCGGCGCGCCGCCGCTGTCGTCGAACGGTGCCGGGTGCTCACCGACTGGGAGACGGAGCCCGGCAAGCGGGCGCCGTCGCGCCGCCTCGCGCTGACGTGCCAGGCGGTGGAGGGCAGCGAGCTGCGCGAGGGCGTGAGCGCGTTCCTGCTGTACGACGTGCCCTGCCCGCCGGTCGTCGGCGAGGCGGGCCCGCTGGCCCAACGCTGGTTCCACGGCAAGGTGGCGATCACCGGCGTCGAGCGTGTCCTCGAGGCGGGGCGCGAGCTCGACGTCTTCACCGTGCGCGAGCACGTCGCCGCCGGCCAGGGCACCCACGACGACGTGCCGTGCGCGCTGAGCGTCAACAGCCACGTGCCCGCCGGCACCCTGGAGTCGGCGACGAGCGAGGCGGGCCGGGCGGCGTCGGACGCCTGGCGTGCCGGTGCGGCCTCGGGCACCGCGATGGCGGACCGTCTGCCGGCCGGGCCGATGACGGACCTGCTGCAGCGGCGGGCGCCGCGGGTCCCCGGCGGCCTGCCCGTCCCCGCGGTCGGGGCCGACGGCGAGCCCGACGTGGTCGCCGCCGTCGAGGAGGCCGTGCGCCGCCTCGACCGGTCCTACCTGGCGGTGCAGGGACCGCCCGGGACGGGCAAGACGTACCTCGCGTCGCACGTGATCGTCGCCCTGGTGGAGGCCGGGTGGCGGGTCGGGGTCGTGGCGCAGTCGCACGCCGTCGTGGAGAACCTGCTCGGCGGTGTGCTGCGTGCCGGGGCGTCGGCCGACCAGGTCGCGAAGAAGCTGCCGTCCGGGGCCGCGGTCTCCCGGGCGGGCAACCCCTGGCAGGACGTCGACGCCGACGGCCTGCAGAAGTTCGCGGCGCAGGCCGCCGACGCGGGGCACGGGTGCGTCGTCGGCGGCACCGCCTGGGACTTCGCGCACGAACGCTGGGCCCCCGGGGGCCTCGACCTGCTGGTCGTCGACGAGGCCGGGCAGTTCTCGGTGGCCAACACGATCGCCGTCGCGCGCGCCACCAGCCGCCTGCTGCTCCTCGGCGACCCGCAGCAGCTGCCGCAGGTCTCCCAGGGCACGCACCCGGACCCGGCCGTGGCAGGGTCCGCGCTCGGCTGGCTCGCCGACGGGCACGAGACCCTGCCCGAGTCGCTCGGGTACTTCCTGCCCGCGTCGCGGCGCATGCACCCCCGGCTCTGCACGGCGGTGTCCCGCCTCGCGTACTCCGGGCGCCTGCACGCCCACCCGACGGCGGGTGACCGGTCGCTCGAGGGTCTGGCGGCCGGCGTGCACGAGGTGCTCGTCGACCACGAGGGCCGTGCCGTGTCGTCCGTCGAGGAGGCTCAGGAGGTGGTCCGGCAGGTGCAGGGAGTGCTGGGTCGCGCCTGGGTGCCGTCGGCCGGGGCGCCGTCACGGCCGATCGCGCCGGACGACGTCATCGTCGTCGCCGCCTACAACGCGCAGGTGTGGGCCGTGCGGCGGGCCCTCGCCGAGGCCGGTCTGGACGCCGTGCCCGTCGGCACGGTGGACAGGTTCCAGGGGCAGGAGGCCGCGGTGGCCGTCCTGTCGATGGCGGCGTCGTCACCGGACGAGGTGCCGCGAGGGATGGGGTTCCTCCTCAGCCGCAACCGGATCAACGTGGCGGTGTCGCGGGGCAAGTGGTGCGCGATCGTCGTGCGTTCCCCGCGCCTGACCGACTACCTGCCTCGCTCCGTGGAGGATCTCGAACAGCTCGGCGCGTTCCTCGCGCTGGTGGGCCCGGCACGGACCCACCAGCGCTGAGTCCCGCTCAGAACTCGAAGCCGCCGCCGTCCCCGCCGAAGAAGTCGCCGCCACCCTCGCCGCCGCCGAAGAACCCGCCGAACAGGCCGCCGTCCGCCCCGGCGTCGCCGCCGCCGTCCGCCATGACGTCGCCACCGCCGTCAGCCGCGCCACCGTCGGCACCGGGGTCGCCGCCGGTCTCCCCGGCGGCCTCGCCCCCGTCGCCCTCGCCGGACGCCGCGGCGTCCTCGGCGACGGGTGTGCCCGGGTCGCCGAACGCCGGCCCGAAGAGCATGTTCGCGACGGCTGAGCCGATCACCACGCCGGCGACGGTGCCCAGCAGGCTGGACCCGACCATGGAGCCGAAGCTCGGTCCGCCCGTGCCGCCGGGTCCGCCTCGGAAGGTCTTCTCCAGGGTGCCGGGGTTGCGCATCTCCGCCCGTGTGGCCATCCGTGCCAGGGCCTGCGGGTCGTCGGAGGTCGCACGTTCGGCAGCCGGCACGGTGGCGCCCACCTCGGTGAGGACCTGGCGTCGCTGCTCAGGCGTCAGCTGGGCGAACGCCTCCGCGTGCGCCTGCTCGACGGCGTCCGGGGGAGCGGTGCGCAGCAGGTACCGGTAGCGGTCGACGGCCACGTCGTCGGCGCTGCGGGCGGACGTGCCGGCGCCGGGCGCCTGCGCCGACGTCGGCTGCTGGTACTGCTGCTGGTAGGGCTGCTGGTGCTGCTGACGGCCGGGGGACGAGGACACCCCGGGCGGCGGCGTGGGCGAGGAGTAGCCCCGCGGCGTCGCCCCGCCGGTCATGCCGGGGATGGAGGAACGCTGGTCGTCGGACCTGCCGAGCAGTCGGTCGAGGAATCCCATACGTGCAGAACGGCCCGCGGCACCCCGCGGTTCCCGAGGGCGCACCCCGGCCGCGCACGCACCACCGGGAACGACGACGGCCCGCACCTGCTGCCGTCAAGCGGCAGGTGCGGGCCGTCAAACCGAGCGTGCCCCGCCGTCAGGCGGAGCGCTCACGGTGAGCTCAGAGCGGGCGAACGTTCTCCGCCTGCGGGCCCTTGGGGCCCTGCGTGACGTCGAACTCGACCTTCTGCTCCTCCTCCAGGCTGCGGTAGCCCTGGGACTGGATGGCGGAGAAGTGGACGAACACGTCAGCGGTGCCGTCCTCGGGGGCGATGAAGCCGTAGCCCTTCTCGCTGTTGAACCACTTCACGGTTCCGGTGGCCATGGGTACTCCTTCAAGAGGTGGCGTCCCCGACTGTCGGGGGCGCGCATCACGGTGTTCGTCGTCAACTCTTGAGGGTCCAAGGTCCGTCGCCGAGCCACGTCAATCCTGACGACGCGGCCCGTCCGACGCAGGACGGGGGTCCGTCCGGTACGAGCAACACACTGCAACGACCACAACGGTACGCGAGCGCGCGACATCGCACCAGCACAGTGACCAGACTGGTGCCCCCAGTGTTCCCAGTATCACCCTGGACGACGGGGTTTCCGTGCCCCGGGTCGGTCTCGGCGTCCCGGCGGCCCCGACGGCGGCCGACGTACCGTCGTCGGGAGGGCGCCCGACCCGGGTCGAGACCACGTCGCCCTCCCCTCCGCCGTCCCGTGCCCGGCAGGGACCCCGACGTCGGGTCGAGGAGGGCCTCACCACGCCCCGTTCGCCCTGGGGAGCGGCGCGGGCCTCGCGTGCCGCGTGACGGATCCGGTCGTCCGGAGGGGTGGGCGTCGCGGGGCGCGTCGGAGCCGATCCCGCGACGGCGTCGTCCACCCGCTTCCGGCCTGATCGCGGTGGACGAGGTCGACCGCCGTGACCTCCGGCAGGGGGTGTGATCTGAGTAACAGGTTCGTCACGATCCCGGCGGAGTGACCGATCTGACACATCCACGTCACACAATCGGGTTAGTTTCAGCGCCACTACGAGCGGCACGAGTGCCGCCGGCACGTCACGACCCCGAAGGGGAGAACATGATTCGACGCATGACGGCCGCGAGGGGAATCGCCCTCGCCGCGGTCCTCGGCCTGAGCCTCACAGCCTGCGCAGCCGACGAACCGACCGACGAGTCGACCGGCGCTTCGGAGGAGATGGACGCCGAGCCTCTGACGATCGGCACCATCCTGCCGGTGACCGGCACCCTCGCCTTCCTCGGCCCGCCCGAGATCTCGGGCGTGGGCCTGGCGGTCCAGGACATCAACGAGGCGGGTGGCGTGCTCGGCAACGACGTCTCCGTCGAGTGGGGCGACTCGGGTGACACCACCGACTACACGGTGGCCACCGGCACCGCGACCGACCTGATCGGCAAGGGCGTCTCGGCCGTCATCGGTGCGGCGTCCTCCGGCGTCTCCCTCGCCGTGGTCGACACCTTCGCCGAGGCTCAGGTCATGCAGATCTCGCCGGCGAACACCGCGGCGGACCTGTCCGGCTACGGCGACTACTTCGCCCGCACCGCCCCGCCGGACACCGTCCAGGGTGCGGCGCTCGGTTCGCTCATCCTCGACGGCGGCCACATGGACGTCGCGATGCTGGTGCAGAACGAGGCGTACGGCAACGGTCTGCGCGACTACACGCAGGAGGCCATCGAGAGCGGTGGCGGGACCGTCGTGTACGGCGCCACGGGCGAGGGTCAGGAGTTCCCTCCCGGTGAGACGAACTTCGGTGCCCAGGTGACGGCCGCGCTCGCCACCGAGCCCGACGCGCTCGTCATCATCGCGTTCGAGGAGACCGTCGCGATCGTCAACGAGCTCGTCGCCCAGGGCTGGGAGTTCGACGGGACGACGTACTTCTGCGACGGCAACCTGTCGAACTACGGCGACCAGTTCGACGCGGACACGCTGACCGGCGTCCAGGGCACGCTCCCCGGCGCCCAGGCGAGCGACGACCTCAAGCAGCGTCTGACCGACTGGTACGCGGAGAACGAGGACGGCGAGCTGACCGACTTCTCGTACTCGGCCGAGTCGTACGACGCCACGGTCCTCGCCGCGCTCGCCGCGGTGAAGGGCGGCGCGACCGACGGCGCCACGATCGCGGAGAACATCAAGGCGGTCTCCGGGGCGAACGGCGGTACGGAGGTCACCTCCTTCGCCGACGGCGTCGCGGCGCTCGACGCGGGCGAGGAGATCAACTACACCGGCCCGTCCGGGACCGGCCCGCTCAACGAGATGAACGACCCCTCGTCGGCCTTCATCGGCATCTACGAGTACGGCGACGACAACACGTACACCTGGGTCCGTGAGATCGAAGGGGCGACCGAGTGATCTTCTGATCACCCCCGCGGAGCACCGCTCCGCATCGTCCTGACGACGGCCTGGTCACCGGTTCCCGGTGGCCAGGCCGTCGTCGTGCATCCGCCCGCTGCCGACCACCCACCACCCACCACCCACCGCCCGCTGCCCGCCGTCCACCGCCCGACGAGCCACCCGCCACGCCCAGGGGTGCTCCGCGCCGTCGCGGGGCTCCGGGAGGGGGGCGACGACGGACCAGGGGCAGCCCCCGTGTGCGTCGGCGCCAGGCGCGGCGCCGACGCCACCTGCAGTCCTCCGGCCGGGGACCGTCGTACGCGCTGCAGGGCGACGTCGATGGCCGCCGCGACGCTGCCCGGCCTCCGTGACCGACACTGGGCGCACGACGACGGCGGCCCCGGAATCCCGGGGCCGCCGTCGTCGCTGGTGGTCGGTCGGCGCAGCCGACCGTGCGAGCGGCTAGCTCGGCGTGTCCTTGCCCGGTGCGGTGCTCGCCGCGCGAGCCTCGTCCTCGCGGGCGACCTCCTCGGCAGCCTCGACCCGCTCGGCCTCGGCGTCGGCCTCGTCGACGTCCTCGGCGAGGGTGCCGAGGTACAGCGAGATGACCTTCGGGTCCGCCTGCAGCTCACGGCCGGTGCCGGTGTAGGCATCGCGGCCCTGGTCGAGCACGTAGCCGCGGTCGCAGATCTGCAGGCAGCGGCGGGCGTTCTGCTCGACCATGATGACCGAGACACCGGCCTTGTTGATCATGCGGGTGCGCAGGAACGTCTCGTCCTGCCGTACCGGGGAGAGCCCCGCGGACGGTTCGTCGAGGAGCAGCACGGACGGGTTCATCATGAGCGCCCGGGCCATCGCGACCATCTGCCGCTCTCCGCCGGACATCGCACCGGCCCGCTGGGTCCGCCGGTCGTGCAGCACCGGGAAGAGGTCCCCGATGAACTTCCAGCGTTCGGTGAACGTCTTCGGCCGCAGGTAGGTGCCCATCCGCATGTTCTCCTCGACGGTCAGCGAGGGGAACACGTTGTTGGTCTGGGGCACGAAGCCGACGCCGCGCGCGACGAGCTGGTTGGCCTTGCGGTTGGTGATGTCCTCGCCCTCGAGCGTGACCGTGCCGGAGTGGATCTTCACCAGGCCGAACAGGGCCTTGAGCAGGGTCGACTTCCCGGCGCCGTTGGGGCCGATGATGCCGACGAGCTCGCCCTTGGCGACCTCGAGGGAGCAGCCGTCCAGGATGTTCACCCCGGGCAGGTAGCCGGCCACGAGGTTGTCCGCGTGCAGCAGGAGGTCCTTGCGGGGCACTCCCGCGGCGGACAGCTCCTCGGGTGCGGTGGTCGTCTGGCTCATCGCTTCTCCTCCTCGGCCTCGAGCCGGGCCAGCACCTCGGGATCGAGCAGGGAGTCGTCCCCGAGGTCGGTGTCGTGGTGCGCGCCGAGGTAGGCGTCGACCACGGCCTGGTCCTTCATGACGGTCGTGGGCGGTCCCTCGGCGACGATGCGCCCCTCGGCCATGACGACGACCCAGTCGGAGATGTGCCGGACGGCGTGCATGTCGTGCTCGACGAACAGCACGGTCATGCCCTCGTCGCGCAGCGCCTGGACGTGGCCCAGCAGCGACTGCACGAGCGCGGGGTTCACGCCCGCCATCGGCTCGTCGAGCATGATGATGGTCGGGTCGGTCATGAGGGCGCGCGCCATCTCCAGCAGCTTGCGCTGGCCTCCCGACAGCGAGCCCGCGTAGTCCTGGGCCTTGTCGGCGAGCTTGAACCGGGCCAGGATCTCCATGGCCTTCTCGGTGGACGCCGCCTCGTGCTTCGTCCACAGGAACGGCAGCCACGAGAGCCCGAGCTTCTCGCCCGGGTTCGACGGCGACGCGAGCAGCATGTTCTGCAGCACGGTGAGGCGCGAGAGCGCCTTGGTGAGCTGGAACGTGCGGACCATGCCGGACTTGGCGACGGCGGCTGCGCTCTTGCCGGACAGCGACCGTCCCTGGAAGCTCCACTCGCCGCTGTTGGGCGTGTCGAAGCCGGTGAGCAGGTTGAAGAACGTCGTCTTGCCGGCGCCGTTCGGCCCGATGAGGGCCGTGATGACCCCCTTCTGCACCTCGAGGTGGTCGACGTCGACGGCGGTCATGCCGCCGAAGCGGCGCACGACGTGGTCGGCCACGAGGATGGGTTCGGGCTTGGGGGCGCCGGGGGTCCGGGCGACGTCCCGCAGGTCGTGCGCCGCGGGCACGGTGGGTGCGGGCGCGGCGGTGGTGGTGTCATCGGACATTGAACGCCAGCTCCTTCTTGTTCCCGAGGATGCCCTGCGGACGGAAGATCACCAGCACCATGAGCGTGACACCGACGAGCATGCCGCCGATCTGCTCGACGTTGGTGGTGGTGATGACGTCGCCGATGGCGGTGTTCTCCGCCAGGGCCCGCATGCCGGTGCGCATCAGCATGTACGCGCTGAAGAAGATCATCGACCCGAGCACCGGGCCGAAGACCGTGGCCGCGCCACCGAGCAGGAGGATGGTCCACACGAAGAACGTCATCGTGCGTCCCATCGCGTCGGGGGCGATGGCGAGCGGCAGGGCGTAGATCACGCCACCCAGCGCACCGATCGCGCCACCGATGACGAGCGCCTGCAGCTTGTAGGAGTAGACGTTCTTGCCGAGGGCGCGCACCGCGTCCTCGTCCTCGCGGATGCCCTTGAGGACGCGTCCCCACGGGCTGCGGGTGATGAGCCACACGAACACCAGCACGAGCGCGACGACGCTCCAGGCGAAGATGCGCGTCCACCAGGAGTCGGAGCCGGTGTTGATGTACTCGAACGGACCCAGCGCGAAGCGGCCGTCCGGCAGCGGCGAGAGGTCGTGGAACGGCTGCTTGTAGTCACGGCCCTGGAGCCCGGAGGCGCCACCGGTCCACTCCTGCCAGACCGTGGAGCGGCCGAACCAGCGGATGATCTCCGCCGCGGAGATGGTGACGATGGCCAGGTAGTCGCCGCGCAGCTGCAGCGTCGGCATGCCGAGCACGAGCGCGAACAGCACGCCCGCCCCGATCGCGACGAGGAGGGCGAGCCAGAACGGTCCGCCGGTGACGAGCGTGATGCCGAAGCCGTAGGCGCCGAGGAGCATGAAGCCCGCCTGGCCCATGTTGAGCAGTCCGGTGTACCCGAAGTGCAGGTTGAGGCCGATGGCGGCGACCGCGTACGCCGCCGTGGTCGGGGCGAGCAGCTCGCCGGCCGACTGGATCAGGATGCGGAGGAATTCTTCCATGATGCGACTCCTTTCAGCCGACCCGCTCGCGGCGGCCGAGGATGCCCTGAGGTCGGAACAGGAGCACGAGGATGAGGATCACCAGGGCTGACGCGTAGCGCAGGTCGCTGGGGATCACGAGGTTGGACAGCTCGACGACGAGCCCGATGAGGATGGAGCCGACGAGCGCCCCGAAGGCGGTCCCGAGACCGCCGAGCGTGACCGCGGCGAACATCAGCAGCAGGAGCTGCACGCCGAGCTGCCAGTTGAAGGCCCCGAACGAGATGCCCCACATGAGCCCGGCGAGGGCCGCGAAGCCGGTCGCCATGACCCACACGATGCGGACGATCTTGTCGGGGTCGATGCCGGTGGCCGACGCGAGCGCCGGGTTGTCCGAGACGGCACGGGTCGCCCGGCCGATGCGGGTCCGGGTGAGGAACCAGGCGATCCCGACGATGCAGACGAGGGCGACGGCCATGGAGATCCACGAGGCCGTGCTCAGCGTGATGCCGGCGAGGGTGAGCGGCTGCGGGTTGCGGGTGAGGATGCGTTCCGAGCCGCCGCCGATGAACATCTGGATGACGTACTGCAGGGTGATCGACAGGCCGATCGAGACGATCATCAGCTGCATGACGGGCACGCCGCGGCGGCGCAGCGGCCGCCAGATCCCGGCGTCCTGCGCCAGGCCGGTGAGCGAGCAGATGAAGATCGTCAGGATCCCCCCGAGCCAGATCGGCATCCCCATCTGGTTGATGGTGATGAACCCGACCGCGGCACCGAGCGCGAACTGCTCGCCGTGGGCGAAGTTCGACAGCCCGGTGGTGCCGAAGATGAGGTTCAGCCCGATCGACGCCAGGGCGAGCAGGAGGCCGAACCGCAGGCCCGAGCCGATCTGCTGCCAGACCTGCCCGAGGGAGAAGGCTCGTTCGGAGGCGTCACCCTCGGGTGCGGCGCCCACGCCCTCGCCGTCGGCGGCGCCGGTGTCGGTCGCGCCGGGGTCGGTGGTGGCTCCGTCGGTTGCCTCGGCGCCCTGGGCGGGCGAGGACTCGACCTCGGCGCCGGCGCCGACCCGGAAGACCGCGCGGGCGTTGCCGCCGGTCTGCGCCCTGACCTGGACCTCGTCCGAGGCGCCGTCGGGCAGGGGCTGGTCGTCGGGCAGCGTCGCCGGGTCGATGGTCACGGTGTAGGTGCCCGTCCCGGGGACGGCGACGGAGACGGGGTCGTCGGCGTTCGTGACCAGGTCGGCGGTGAAGTCGCCCCCGGTCACGGTGAGCGCGACGTCCCCGACCGGGTCGTTGTCCTCGGTCAGCACCATCGCGAGGACGCAGGCGGTCTCGCTGTCGGGTTCGCAGGGCGTGTCGGTGGTGCTCGCCGTCGCTGGTGGTGCGACGAGCATCGCCGGGAGCAGCGCGAGGGCGATCGCCGCCAAGGTGCGGCGCAGCCTGCTCGCGGTGGTGGGTCGGTCCGCTGTCATCGGACGTGGTCCTCCGTCGGTTCAAGGTCAGGCGACCGGTTCGGACCGGTCGACGTCGCCACCGCTCATGGGTCAGAGGTGCTTAACGCCCCCTTGACGACACGGCGGTGTCGACGTGCCGGGCAGTGTATCCAGGTGATGTGACGTGGATGACACCGACGGGTCACACTCGCCGTGTCGATGCCGAATCGACGCCTGGGCGACGGGCCTACCGGCCAGATCGTCGTCGGGCCGGTGTCAAACCGTTGCCAAGCCGTGACCTCGGCGCCGCCGTGGGGGAGGGGACGACGTCGTCCCCGCGCCCCGACGGCGTTGCCCGTACGCTGGCCGGGTGCACGACGCCGCCACACCTCCCGAGACCGCTGCCGCACCCGAGACCGCACCCGAGACCGCACCCGAGACCGCACCCGAGACCGCACCCGAGACCGCACCCGAGGCTGCGCCCGGGGCTGCGCCCGGGGCAGCTCGCCCGAGCACGGCCGTGACCGCGCCGGTCGCGCCGAAGCGCCCGACGGAGCGCACGCACCACGGCCACACGTTCGTGGACGACTACGAGTGGTTGCGCGCCAAGGAGTCGCCCGACGTCCTGGCGCACCTGGAGGCGGAGAACGCGTGGACGCAGGCGCAGGTCGCCCACCTCGCGCCGCTGCGCCGCCAGGTGTTCACCGAGATCAAGCAGCGCACGCTGGAGACCGACCTGTCGGTCCCGACGCGGCACGACGACCACTGGTACTACTCCCGCACCGAGGAGGGCAAGCAGTACCCGCTGCACGCCCGCGTCCCGGTGACGGACCCGGACGACTGGACCCCGCCGACGATCGAGCCCGGCGAGACGCCGCCCGGCGAGCAGGTGCTCCTGGACGAGAACGTCGAGGCGCAGGGGCACGAGTTCTTCTCCCTCGGGTCGTTCGCCGTGACGCCGGGCGACGGCCGGCTCCTCGTCCACGCCGTCGACACCACGGGTGACGAGCGGTACACGCTGCGCGTGCGCGACCTCACGACGGGCGAGGACCTGCCCGACGAGGTGGAGAACACGTTCCCCGGCGCGACCGTCACGCCGGACGGCCGCTACGTCTTCTACCCGACCGTGGACGACGCGTGGCGTCCGTACCGCGTGTGGCGCCACGAGATCGGCACCCCCGCCTCCGCCGACGTCCTCGTCCTCGAGGAGCCGGACGAGCGGTTCTGGGTGGGTGTCGGGCTGTCGCGCTCGCAGCGGTTCGTGCAGATCGAGCTGGGGTCGAAGACGACCAGCGAGTCGTGGCTCCTCGAGGCGGACGACCCCACCGGTGAGCTGCGGTGCGTGTGGACCCGGCGCGAGGGCGTCGAGTACACCGTCGAGCCCGCCGTGCTCCCCGGCGTCGGCGAGGTGCTGCTGGCGCTGCACAACGACGGCGCGCAGAACTTCGAGCTCGTCACCCTGGACGTGCCGGCCCCGGGTGCCGGGCCCGCCGACCCCGCGGACGCCCGCGTCGTCGTCCCGCACGACCCGCAGGTCCGTCTGGAGAGCGTCGACGCGTTCGCCACGCACGTCGTGCTGGGCCTGCGCCGGGACGCCACGCCGCGCGTCGCCGTCGTCGGGCTGGCGGACCTCACCCCGGGCGAGGCGTGGACGCCGCAGGAGATGGTGTTCGACGAGCCGCTGCACAGCGCCGCGCTCGGGGCGAACCCCGTGTTCGAGGCGCCGTCGGTGCGGGTCACCGGCACGTCGTTCGTGACGCCGCCCGCGGTGTTCGACGTCGATCTGGCCTCGGGGGAGCGGACCCTGCGCCGCCAGCAGCCCGTCCTGGGCGGGTTCGACCCGGCCGACTACGTGCAGCGGCGCGAGTGGGCGACGGCGTCGGACGGCACCCGGGTGCCGATATCCCTGGTGTGGCGACGTGACGCGGTCACGCTCGACGCCCACGGGACGGGGGCCGACCCGGCCCCGCTGCTGCTCTACGGCTACGGCGCCTACGAGGTCAGCATGGACCCGTACTTCTCGGTGCCGCGGCTGTCGCTGCTGGACCGCGGGGTCGTGTTCGCCGTCGCGCACGTGCGGGGAGGCGGCGAGATGGGCCGCACCTGGTACGAGCAGGGCCGGATGGAGCACAAGCGCAACACGTTCACCGACTTCGTCGCGTGCGCGCACCACCTGGTCGACGCCGGGTGGACGAGCCCGCAGCGCATGGTGGCCGACGGCGGCAGCGCGGGCGGGCTGCTCATGGGCGCGGTGGCGAACCTCGCGCCGGAGATGTTCGCCGGCGTGCTGGCCGGGGTGCCCTTCGTGGACGCGCTGACGTCGATCCTCGACCCGTCGCTGCCCCTGACGGTGGTCGAGTGGGAGGAGTGGGGCAACCCGCTCGCGGACCCCGCGGTGTACGAGTACATGCGGTCGTACACGCCGTACGAGAACGTGCCCGACGACGCGGCCCACTATCCGCGGATCCTCGCGGTGACGTCGTTGAACGACACCCGGGTGCTGTACGTGGAGCCCGCGAAGTGGGTGGCCCGCCTGCGGGCCGCGGGCGCCCCGGCGCTGCTGAAGATCGAGATGTCCGCCGGCCACGGCGGGGTGTCCGGGCGGTACGCCCGCTGGGAGGAGATCGCCTTCGAGCACGCCTGGATCCTCGACGTGCTCGGCCTGTCGGCCACGGACTGACGGGCCGTCGCGGGGTCAGGGCCGCACGAGCCGCAGCGGCTCCTCCCCGCGGCGCACGGTGACGCGCTGGCCCCACCGGGCGACGAGCCGGTCGTCCTCCATGCCGTCGCCGAACACCACGAGCCCGTCGGACGCGACGGTCACCTCGACGTCGTCGCCCGCCTCCACGGTGCCCTCGGTGAGCCGCGCGCCGGTGGCCGGCGAGGGCCACGCCTCGCGGACGAACCAGCCCAGGCGGTCCTCGTCGCGGCGGGGGGCCGCACGCCCGCCGCGGTCGTGGGCCAGCGACGCCCACCAGCCGGTGGCGCCCGTGCCCGTGGCGACGATCAACCCCGACGACGACTGCCGCTCCGTGCCCGCCGCGCACCGCAGCGTGTAGCGGGCGCTCTGGTGCGACGGGTGCCCGACGAACACCTCGTTGAGGGCGGTGAGGTGCTGGCCGTCGTCGAGGTCGGCGCGCACGGTCGTGAGCGCGTCGAGGGGCAGCATCGCCGCCCGGTCGGGGGCCGCGGCGCCGTCGGGGACCGGACCGTCGAGCCCGCGCAGCAGCGCGGTGGCCGCCGTCACCGAGTGCCGCACGAGCACGCCCGCGTTCACGCCCGGCTCCGGGTCCACGCCCACCACCGGCTGGCCGTGCAGGTACTTCGCGACGTTCGCCACGAGGCCGTCCTGGCCCACGACCACCACGACGTCCTCCGGCGCGACGAGGAACCGCGGCAGGTCCGCCCGCTCGACGTCGGCCCGCGCCCAGTCGGCCGGCAGCGCCGCGGCCACGGCGTCACGCGCCGCGGCGAGGCCGTCGTGCCGGTCCTGGACGTCGTCCAGCGTCCGCCCGCGCGAGCGCAGGAAGAACTCGGCCTGCCCGCGCGTCCCGTGCCGGTCGAGGAGCTCGTCCAGCTCGGTGCGCCGGTGCACGACGACGGCTCGGCGGCGCAGCATCTCAGCGCTCCGTCCGGGCGCTCGCGGCACCCGTCGCCCCGCCGACCAGCGTGCCCAGCACGCCCGACACCAGGTCGGGGGTGACGGTGAGGTTCTGCACGCTCGGCAGCGACCGGGCGGCGTCCCGCAGGGCGAGCGCCCGCAGCGTCTCCTGCCCGGCCCGGGCGTACACCTCCATGCGGGCCTGCTCGGCGGCCGCCTCCGCCGCACCGATCTCGCGGACCTGCGCGGCCTTCGCCTCGCTGGTCAGGCGCGACCGCTCGACGCTGGAGCGCGTGTCGACCAGGGCGGCGGCGGCCTTCTCCTCCGCCTCCCGGCGCGCGTTGGCGCCCTGCTGCTCCACGAGGCGCTCGCGGCGGGTGGCGAGCTCGATCTCGCTGGCGAGCTCGTTCTCGGCGATGGTGCGTTCCCGCTCGACGGCGAGGGCCCGCCGTTCGTAGGTGGCACGGTCGGCCTCGGCCTGCACGTGCTCGCGGGCCGGGGTCTGGAGGGCTCGCTCGACGTCCTTCTCGGGGCGGACGGCGAGCACCTGGACGCCGAGCACGGCGATCCCGGTGGCGGCCAGGCGGGGGTCGGCCGGCAGGGCCTCGACGAGCAGCGCCCGGACCCGGGCGATGCCGGCGGTCATCGACTCGGCCAGCGTCATGGTGGCGAGCAGGTCGGTGGCGTGGCTCTGCGCGAGCCGGCCGACGATCGTCGTGACCTGGTCGCGGCCGGTCGCCGAGGTGCTGCCGTCGTGCGGGTCCACGGCGAAGTCGAGCCGTTGCGACACGACGACGGGGTCGACGTACCGGTAGGTGACGCCCGCCTGGACGGTGACGTCCTGGTGGTCGGCCGTGGCCGCGTGGAAGAAGACGGGCAGCTCCTGGTCGTCGACGGGGACCTCGCTGAGCACGGAGGTGGTGGGCCGGAACCAGAACGCCTGGCCGACGCCCTCGTGGGCGACCCGGCCGCGGCGCAGGTGCACGACGTGGCCGGTGGGGGTTCCCAGGAAGTGGCGGACCCAGGGGTAGGTGCGGACGGTGGCCATGACGTGCTCCTCTTTTTGTCGAAGTGACGATTAGTTGTCGTCGTGACGACGATAAGCCGTACCGGTTGTTATCGTCAACCTGACATCAAAGAAGTAGGGTGGGTGGCATGAGCCGCGTCCCGCCCACCGTCCCGCCCGCCGCCGCGTCACTGCCCGTCACGGTCGACGTCGTGGCGCTCACCGTCCGCGACGACGCCCTCCAGGTGCTGCTCGTCGAGCGCGCCGTCGAGCCGTTCCGCGGCGCGCTCGCGCTGCCCGGCGGGTTCGTGCTGCCGGGGGAGGGGCTGGTGGACGCGGCGACCCGCGAGCTCGCCGAGGAGACGGGCGTGACACCCCCCGGCCACCTGGAGCAGCTCCGCACCTACGGCCCGCTCGACCGCGACCCGCGCGGGCCCGTGCTGTCGGTGGCGTACCTGCTGGCCGCGCCGCACTTCGGCGTCGTCGAGGCCGGGTCGGACGCCGCGGCCGCCGCCTGGCGGCCCGTGGCCGAGGTGCTGCCGAGGAAGAGCGCGGACGGGGGCGTGGGGTCGGGGCAGGGCGCAGCGCGGGCGGTGCTCGCCTTCGACCATGCGCGGATCCTGGCCGACGGCGTGGAGCGCACCCGCTCCAAGCTCGAGTACTCGGCGCTCGGCACCGCGTTCTGCGCCGACGAGTTCACCGTCACCGACCTGCGCCGCGTGTACGAGGCCGTGTGGGGCGTCCGGCTCGACCCCCGCAACTTCTCGCGCAAGGCCACCGGGACGCCGGGGCTGCTCGAGGAGACCGGCCGGACGACGGCCGGAGGGACCGGCCGCCCCGCCGCGCTCTACCGCGCCGCGCGCCCGGTCGTCCGTCCTGCGGGCGCTCTCGGCGACGGCGGCGGCCCCGTGCCGGCGCTCATCGACCCGCCGCTGCTCCGGCCCGCCGCGCGACCGCCGGAGTGACCCGCCCGCAGCGATCTCGTCAGCATGAGTCGGGCATGCCGGGCAGGCAAGATGAACAACAGGTGAACAGCACTGGAATAATTGTCCCCGACCTCGGCATACGTCTATCCGGTGTTTCCCGAAGGGCTCACCATGGTCGACGTGACCGAGACGCTTCTCCTGGTGCTCGTCGTCGTGACCGCACTCGCCTTCGACTTCACGAACGGGTTCCACGACACGGGCAACGCGATGGCTACATCCATCGCGACGCGCGCACTCAAGCCCAAGGTGGCTGTCCTGCTGTCCGCCGTGCTCAACATGGCGGGCGCCTTCCTGTCGTTGGCCGTGGCGGCGACCATCGCCAAGGGCCTGGTCGACGCGGGCGCCATCACCCTGGAGGTCGTCTTCGCCGGCCTCGTGGGAGGCATCGTGTGGAACCTGCTGACCTGGTTGCTGGGCCTGCCGTCCAGCTCGTCGCACGCGCTCGTCGGCGGTGTGATCGGCGCGGTCCTGGCAGCGGTCGGCACCGACGGGGTCATCTGGTCCGGCGTGGTGTCCAAGGTGCTCGCGCCGGCACTGCTCGCCCCCGTCATCGCGATCGGCGTCGCCGCCGTCGGCACGTTCCTCGTCGCCCGCCTCACCAAGGGCGTCGCGCAGGACGTCACGACCCGCGGGTTCCGCTGGGGCCAGGTCGGCTCCGCGTCGCTGGTCTCCCTCGCGCACGGCACCAACGACGCCCAGAAGTCGATGGGCATCATCCTGCTCGCCCTGATCACGGCGGGCGCCGTCCCCGCCGACTCCAGCGTGCCGTTCTGGGTGATCATCTCCTGCGCGTTCTTCATGGCGCTCGGCACCTACCTGGGCGGATGGCGCATCATCCGCACCCTCGGCAAGGGCCTGGTGGAGATCGACTCGCGGCAGGGCATGGCCGCGGAGACGTCGTCGGCCGCCGTCATCCTGCTCTCCAGCCACTTCGGCTTCTCGCTGTCGACGACGCACGTCGCCACCGGCTCGATCCTCGGTTCCGGGGTGGGCATGCCCGGCGCGACGGTGCGCTGGGGCGTCGCGGGACGCATGCTGGCCGCCTGGGGTCTGACGCTCCCGGCCGCGGGCATCGTCGGTGCGGTCTGCTTCTGGATCCAGCACGGCGTCGGCGGTGCGCTCGGCACCCTGATCGTGCTCGCGCTGCTGGTCGGTGTGGCCTTCACGATCTGGATGGCCTCGCGCCGCAAGCCCGTCGACCACAGCAACGTCAACGAGGAGTGGGACGAGGCCAAGGGCGCCCGTCTCAAGGTCGAGGTGCCCACCACCGGCGAAGCCGGTGAGCCGCAGGTCGGCCCCGTCGTCGAGGAGCGCCGCGCCGCCGTCGTCTCCGCCATCTCCGGACCCTCCCAGGGAGACGCCAAGTGAGCATCGACTGGACCGCTCTCGGACAGGTCGTCGTGGCCGGCCTGATCGTCGGTGCGGGCATCCCCGCGCTGTTCGCCCTCGGCCTGCGCCTCGTGGCCGGCACCTCGCAGGACGCCGCACGGCCGGCGGACGCCGGCCCGGGCGAGCCGAAGGGGCCCGTCGTCATCGCCCGCCCGTCCCCGCTGCGGATCATCGGTGCGCTGCTCTGCTTCGGCACCGTCGTCGGTGCCGTCGCGGCCGGGATCGTGTTCCTCGCCGCCGGCGGGCACTGACCCGTCGGCCTCCCCCGCGACGTCCTACCGGCGGTCCGAGGTCGGGAACGGTCGCGCGACCGCCGGCTCGGGCTCGCCGAGCCGGGTCGGGAGGTCCGCGACGACGGCGAACCCGCCGTCCACGCGAGCCTGGGCGACGAGCGAGCCACCCAGGAGGGTGGCGCGCTGCCGGACGGCGGCGATCCCGGGCCCGTCCGGAGCGCCGGGTGGAGCTCCCCGGCCGTCGTCGGACACCGTGACCCGCAGCCGCCCGTCGGCGACGACGAGCCGCACGACGGCGTGGCCCGCGCCCGCGTGCCGCACCACGTTGGACAACGACTCCTGCACGATCCGGTAGGCTGCCGCGTCGACGACGGCGTCGATGCTCCCCGCGGGGACGTCCACCCAGGTGTTCACCTCGACGCCTGCGCTGCGGGCGGGCTCCACCAGCATCGACAGCCCCACCGGTCCGGTGATCGCCGGCAGGGTGTCCCGCCCGCCGACCGCGTGGCCGGCCGGTTCCGGCTCGCGCAGCACCCGGACGGTGGCGCGCAGCTCGTGCAGGGTGCCCGACGTCGCCTCCCGGACGTGACGGAGCGCCGTCCGGGCGGCGTCGTCGTCCCGCCCGACCGCCTCGGCCGCCACGCCGGTGTGCAGGGCCGCCACGGCCAGGTTGTGGGCGACGACGTCGTGCAGGTCGCGTGCGATGCGCAGCTGTTCGGCGAGCAGCAGGTCGGCACGGTGCCGGTCGACGGCGGAGGCTGCGTCGTCGGCGTGCAGCGATCGCAGTCGCGCCGTGCGCCGCCGCTCGTCGCCGGTGAGGCGGATCGCGACGCCCAGCGCGACGGCGGCGGTCGCGAGCGCGACGTTGGCCACCAGCAGGTCGACGGAGAAGGCGGCGCCGCCCGCCCCGCGTTCGGCCTCCGGACCCACCCAGCCGCCCGCCCAGCCGCCTGCCCAGCCACCCGCAGGGCTTCCCGCGCGGAAACCCGCCGCGGTCGCCGCGGTCACCAGCAGCGCGGCGGTGCCGATCGCCCACCGGGTCCGGCCCTGGGCGGCCGCCGCGCACAGCGCCGTGGTGGCCGGCAGCACGGACCCTGCCGGCGGATGGCCGAGCAGGAGGTGCGCCCCCAGTGCCAGCGCGGTCAGGGCGAGCATCGTCCGCGGCGCGCGACGACGCAGCAGGACCAGGGCACCGAACCCGGCCGCGAACAGGAAGGCCCCGACGTCCGAGCCGGCGGGCCCGACGTCCGATCGGGCCGGGGCCACCAGCACGACCAGGGCGAGGACGAGCGCCGTGCCGAGCGCCAGGACGACGTCCGTCACCCAGGGGCTCGGGCGCACGGACCTGTCCGGTGTGCCGACGACGTCGTCGGCCGATGGATCGTGCACAGGCACGACGCCATCGTAGGACCGTGCTCCGCCGCCTGCCGGGTTCGCCCGCGCACTACCGTGGGCGGCATGGATCTCGTCTCGCGGCTGCTGCGCGTCCGCTGGTTCGTGCGTGCCCCCATCGGCTTCTACCGGGCAGGTCTCGGTGCCCTGCTGGGCGAGCGGATGGTGCTGGTGCAGCATCGGGGCCGGACGTCGGGCCAGCTGCGCCAGGTCGTGCTCGAGGTGTCCGGACGGCCCGCGCCCGACCATCTCGTGGTGGTCTCGGGCCTCGGCCCGCGGTCCCAGTGGTACCGCAACGTCCTGGCCGAGCCCCGGGTGCTCGTCTCGACCGGACGACGCCGGGACGTGCGCGCGATCGCCACGGTGCGCTCCCCGGACGACGCCGCGGCGTTCCTGACGACCTACGCCCGCGAGCACGCGTCGAGCTGGGAGATGCTGCGATCCGCCGTCGAGGAGTGGGCGGCGCCGCTCGCCGCCGAGCACGGCGAGGACGACTGGCTCCGCGTGGTACCGGTGCTGGACCTGCGCCTGCTCGACTGAGCCGGGCCCTGGAGAGCCGGGCCCGGGAAGTCCGGTCACCACGGCAGCCGGTCGCCGTCGGGGTCGGCCTCCATCTTGGCGTCGACCACCGCGACGACCCGGTCGAGCTCGGCCTCCCAGGCGATGTCGGCCGTGGTCGGGGCCGAGAGCCCGATCCCGATCAGGTAGCCGTCCCGCAGGTACTGGGCGACCGCCACCCGGCGCGGCTCCCCGGTGACGACGTCCGTCGTCGTGCCGAGGACGCCGACGTACCCGTGCGGCCCGTCGTCGATGTCGACGTGGAAGCCGTCCAGGCTCCGGGTCGTCGTCGTGCGGTCGCCGAGCGGGACGGCGTCCTGGAGCTCGGGGTCGGTGAACAGGGGTTCGCCGACCGTGACCCCCAACGGCACGGGGCGTACGCCGGTCTGTGCGTAGACGGTGTACTCGTGGTCGAGGATCCGCCAGGCCAGACGGTCGGCCAGCACCTCGTCCACGGGGCCCTCGTGGTGCTCGTCCGGCTCGAGGACGGCCGTGAACACGTCGAGCTCACCGACCCGCACCCCGGAGGGTCCGTGACCGGGCACCAGGTCGCAGCAAACCCAGTCCAGGTGCCGCAGCCCGGGCAGCCGGTCGATGCCGGGGTCTCGTGCGGGATCCGCGAAGTACGCGTCGGACAGCCACGCCTCCTTCACGGCCAGGGTGGTCGCCTCCCCGGCGGGGAAGTCGTGGGCGGTGGGAACCCAGGCGCCGGGGTCCCAGCGCAGGTCCATCCAGGTCCGGACCGGCCCGGCGTTGGTCGACAGGATGAGGTGCAGGACGATGACGAGGGAGATGACCGGCCCGGCGGCCGGCCCCAGCAACCTGCGGCGGGAGCTCGTGGCCTTCGTGACCCTCGTGGATCGTGGGGGGCGTCTGGTCGTCATGCGTCGTCCTCCGGCTCGGCGATGGTGGTGGAACGCTGGGAGGCGCTCCGGAAGACGTCGCGGACGGCGGCGTCGGTGGGCAGCCGCGACGAGTCGTCGGCCGGGTAGCCGGCGGCCACGTCGGCCTCGTGGGCCGTCTCGACGAGAGGGGTCAGGTACCGGTCGAGCGCTGCCTCCTCGGCGAGGGCCAGGTGCGCCTGCGACTCGCTGACGAAGTCGATCCCGAACGCCCTGGTGGCCACCGGCACGCTCGACGTCAGCGCCGTCGCCCCGATGGAGACGGCGGTGGACGCCCCGGCGGTGGCGAAGCTGACCGCGGTGGTCCCGCCCACGACGGCGGCGTCGAACAGCCGCTGCCTCCCCTCGGCCTCGAGCAGGGCCGTCGACTGGACGGCTCCCGCGACGACCACGGCGTCCGTGGCCGCTCCGGAGATGGCGTGCATCCGCGGCCCGGAGTCGACCGACGGTGCGGCGAGGGTGTCCGCGAACTCGGCCCTGTAGTCGTCGGTGGTGCCCAACCAGACGCCGGCGCCGTGCGCGCTCCGCGACGTGGCACCGATGACGGCGCACAGGGTGGAGGGGTCGAGGTCCGGTTCGACGTAGTCCGGCTCCGCGGCGAGGCCCGTCGGTTTCTCCTCCGGGCTGACCGCGTCGCCGAACGACGGGATGTACGGCTCGTAGGCCCGCACGACGTTCGTCTCGACCTGGTGGTGCAGCGGTCCCGGGCCGGTCAGCAGGCCGGTGCTCCGGACGAGCTCCGGGGTCGCCGTACCGATCACCGTGGCCGCGTCGGCGCGGCGTGCGGGCGTCGCGGTCGGTGAGCTTCCCGCGGCCACAGCAGCGGTGAGCAGTCCCGCGACGGCGACGCCGCCGTCGGACCAGCCGGCGCCGGGGCGCTCCCCGAACCAGAACCGTGCACGGTGCGCGGCGACCTCCGGGCTGTCGCCGACGAGGTGCTCCAGGGCGCGCTCCGGGTCGGCCGCCAGGCCGTCCGCGACCGCCTGGGCCACGGAGGCGAGGACCGTCGCGTCGAGCTCCCGGGCGGTCCCGAGCTGCGAGCGCCGTTCGACGAGCGCGTCGGCGGCGCCGGCGTGCACCGTGGCGGGCAGCGCCCCGCCCAGCATCCCGGCCAGCAGCGCCGCCCGGGCCCCGCCGTCGGCGCCCGGGGTGCCGTAGCCCTCGACGAGGAACCGCCCGAACGCCTCCTGCTCGGCCGCCGTCTGCCCGGTGGCGGCGGCCTCGACACCCTCGCGCAGCGCGACCGCCCCGGCCGATCCGGGCGGCGCCCCGGCGAACGCCCGGTAGACGTCCTCCGCCTCGACGTGCTCCCAGAACGCCTGCCAGGCGACCGGGTCGTCGCCGAGCGTGCGCAGCGAGGTCAACAGCTCGGGGCGCGGAGCCCGGGACTGGTCCCGCAGCGGCGTGCCCTGGAGTGAGGTGGCGAGGGACCGACCCACCTGCCACGAGGTCGCGAACGCGACGGCCCCGACGCCCTCGGCGGCGGCGAGCTGCACGGCGCGCACCTGCACCAGGGCGCGGATCCGCGCGGCGACCCAGCGCGAGCCGCTCTCCTTGGCGTCGCGGGCCCGCCGCCAGTCCGACTCCGCCGCGGCGACGTCGGCGCGGGCGGCCGCGGCGCGGTCGCGGGCCTGCCACAGCAGCAGGGTCGGGCCGGCGGGGAAGCCGTCGGCCGCGAGGCGGTGCCAGGCGTCGGCCTCGTCGGCCTCCGCCCGGGCCAGCCGGGCCAGCGCGGCGTCCCGGCGGGCCAGTGCCGCCGCGGCGTCCTGCTGCTCCTGGGCGAGCGCCGCGGCGCGGCCGGACAGTGCCGCGGCGAGGGTGCGCAGCACGTCGTCGCTGAGGGCGACGGCGGTGTGCAGGTCCTCGACGACCGTCCGGGCGGCGTCCACCGAGGCCGCTCGTTGTGGACCCAGCGCGTCGCCGATCCGGCGCAGGTCGGTGCCGGTGGCGTCCAGTGCGGCGGCGCTGCGCGCGGACGCTGCGGCGAGACCGTCGAGCCGGACGGGTGAACCGGTCAACGGGAGGAACTCGGTGTCGGTCCTCATCGTGGTTCCCCCGTCCGCGGGATCGCCCGGGCGAGCTGTGCGGCCGTCAGCCGTTCGGCGCTCTCGAACGTGGACCCGGCCTCGGCGAGCCCGTCGGCGAGCCGCTGCATCGTCCGCACCAGCTCGCGATGCGTCGGCGCCCAGGCGGTGAGCACGGCGTCGACGGCGTCGGCGAGCGCCGCGTCGCCGGTCGCGGCCAGGGTGGCGGGAGCGTCGGGGCCCGAGGTGGCGGCACCGACGAGCAGGCCCACGGTGTCGCGTGCGCGTCGGGAGGTGTCGAGCAGGTCGGTGGTGTCGAGGTCGAGGTGAGCCATGGCGCGGGACGGTACCGAGGTGTGCCGGGCCATCGCGGTCGCCGTCCACAGCCCTGTGGACAAGTCGGCGCCCTGTGGACAGCTCTCAGTCCCACCACAGCCGGTACCAGTGCTCCGCCACCCCGGCCGGCGGCCCTTGCGGACCGGCGGTGCGGGTGACCTCGTGCGCCGGGACGAGGGCGTCGTCGACCCCGCACGCGGCAGCGAGGCGGCCCAGCACGTCGCACTGGCACCACGGGGAGCAGTGCGACGCCACGACGAGGTCGTCGTCGGAGCGCAGCAGCACGCCCTCGACGGTGACGCGCTCGTCGCACCTCAGCGGGCCCACGACGTACCCGTGGGCGAGCACCCGTCCGGGGTGGGCGACGACCGCGCGCAGCACGGCGCCGATCGTGGGCCCGTCGTTCTGCCGGTGCGCGGCGAGGTAGTCCGGCGGCAGACGTCGGAGCAGGTCCCGCGCCGTCCTTGGCCCGAGGTGGTCGAACCGGGAGAACCCGGCGGAGGAGTCGGCGTCGGGCAGCAGGACGGGTGCGAGCGTGCGGTCGAGACCGGCGCGCAGCATCCAGCCGTGCTCGCCGTCGCACCAGTGGTGCACCGCCCCGGGGGCGGTGGCCAGTCGCTGCCCGTGCTCCCACGCCGCGCGCAGGTCGGCCGGTCCTGGTGCGCGGGCGGGGCCGACGGTGGGGGAGCGGGTCACGGGGCCTCCTCGGCCAGAGACGGGCGGGTGGACGGACGGGTGGACGGACGGGCGGCGGGTGGACGGACGGACCGGCGGTGCGGGAGTGCGGAGGGGCCCACCCTGGTCCCGCCGCGCCGGAGCGTGGGCGGGGGAACCGAGGCGCCTGTGGACGACGCCGGCCTGTGGACGGACCTGCGGGGATGCCCGCAGGAGGTTGCGCCGTGTGTGAACGGTCGTGACAAACGGCCGCTGAAGGCGCATCCTCGATACTGATGAGCGACACCACCACGCGACCCGAACCGCGTACCTACCCGCAGACCCCGACGAGCGAACCGGTCAGCGACGAGCTCCTGGTGGTCCACCTCAAGGGCCGGGACACCGAGTACTTCCGTCGACCACAGCTGGAGGGGCACACCGTCACGAACGGTGTGCTCACCGTGACGCTCGCCGCCGACGACGACGCCGAGGGCGGTGCGACACCGCGCCGCACCCGCAGCTTCCCGCTGGGCGAGGTCGTCGAGTTCGTCCTGGAGTCCCCGAGCGCCGCCTACGAGGAGGCGTTCGACGCCTGGACGCGCACCGAGTACGGCGTCGACGGCGAGACGTACCGGTCGATGCGCGAGACGTCCCAGGGCGTGACCATGGCCGAACGGATGCGCCAGCAGATCGCCGAGGGCCTCGGCGTCGACCCCGGGTCGGTCCACTTCGGCGGCTCGTTCACGATCGACGACGGTGAGGACTGGGAGAGCTCTCCCGACGAGGCGTAGCCGCGCGGGCGATGAGTCGGCCGGCCGGGCGGCGTCTACCCGCCATGACCACCGACACGCGCACCCTCGAGGTCCCCGGCGCCACGCTCACCTACGACGTCCACGCACCGGCCCGCGACGACGGGCACCGGCCCCTCGTGGTGATGGGCAACCCGATGGACGCCGGCGGATTCGGCCAGCTCGTCGCCGCCCTGGACGACCGCGTCGTGGTGACGTACGACCCGCGCGGCACGGCCCGGTCCGCCCTGCACGACGGCGGCACCGACGTCCCCGACCACGCCGCGGACCTGCATGCGGTCGTCGAGGCGGTCGGGGCGGGACCCGTCGACGTGCTCGGGTCCTCGGGCGGCGGCGTGACCGGACTCGCCTGGGCGGCGACGCATCCCGACGACGTGCGCTGCCTGGTCGCGCACGAACCGCCCCTGACGTCGATGCTCCCCGACCGGGAGGTGGCCGTGCGGGCGCAGGCCGACGTCGTCGCCACCTACGAGGCCGCGGGGTTCGGGCCCGCCATGGCGAAGTTCCTGCGGCTGGTGCTCGCCACCGAACCGTTCACGGAGGACTTCCTCGCCCTGCCCGACCCCGACCCGGCCGAGATGGGGCTGCCCACCCAGGACGACGGTCGGCGCGACGACCTGCTGCTCGGACGCTCGCTCGCGTCCATGCCGCTGTGGGAGCCGCCCGTGGAGCGGTTGCGGGAGCTGGTGCGCGACGACGTGGTGCGCCTCGTGCCGGCGGTCGGTGCAGCGTCTCCGCCCGGGTCGTTCGCCTACCGGGGTGCGGTCGCGCTGGCCGAGGCGCTGGGCCGCGGGCCGGTCCCGTTCCCGGGCGATCACGGTGGTTTCGCGCGCAGCGAGTGGTCGCCGGGCAACGACCCGGTGGCGTTCGCGGCACGGTTGCGCGAGGTGCTCGCCTGCTGACCTCGCGGCGCGGTGCGGGCCCCGCGTAACAATCGTGCGGGATCATGGGCGGGCCGCACCCGCGGCAGTCCTTGCGCCCTGCCCTTTGGAGGTGGACCGAGCCATGACCTCGATCGTGGTCGTCGGCTCCGTCAACGCCGATCTCGTCGCCCGCGTCCCTGCTCAGCCGGGACGGGGGAGACCGTGCTCGCCGAGTCGATGTCCGTCCTGCCCGGTGGCAAGGGCGCCAACCAGGCGGTCGCCGCCGCCCGGCTCGGTGGTGACGTCGCCCTGGTGGGCGCCATCGGCGACGGCCCCTTCTCCGAGACGGCGATCTCCGGGCTGCGCGACACAGGGGTGGGGCTCGACGCCGTCTCCACCGTCCACGGCCACTCGGGCGTCGCGCTCGTGACCGTCTCCGACGACGGCGAGAACTCCATCGTCGTCGTGCCCGGCGCGAACCACTCGGTGGACGCGGACCTCGTGGGCCGGCACGCCGGGCTCGTGGCGGGTGCCGCCGTCGTCGTCCTGCAGGCCGAGATCCCCGTGTCGGGGATCGAGGCGGCGGCGCGGACCGCGACCGGGCGGGTGCTCCTCAACCTGGCTCCCGTGGTCCCGCTCGGCACGGACGTGCTCGCGCTCGCCGACCCCCTGGTGGTCAACGCGGGCGAGGCGTGGCGGCTGCTGCACGACGCGGGACGGCCGATCCCGGAGGACTCGCCGTTCGCCGTCGTCGACGCCCTGCTGGACCTCGGCCCCCGCTCGGTGGTCCTCACGATGGGCGCTGCCGGCGCCGTCGTCTGCGAGCCCGCGCACGACGGCGGCACGCCCGTCGTCGTGCCCGCGCCGCACGTCCGCGTCGAGGACACCACGGGCGCCGGGGACGCGTTCATCGGCGCGATGGCCTGGCGGCTGGCCGAGGGCGACACCATCGCCGACGCGGCCCGCACGGCCGTGCGGGCGGGCGCCTACTCGGTGACGACCGCGGGCGCCCAGCCCTCGTTCCCGAACGCCCAGGACGTCCTGCCCCGCTGACCGCCCGCCCCGGGGCGGCGAGGCAGCCGGGCCGACCGGTCGGGGCGGCCGGTGTCAGTCGTCGGTGTCGAGGCCGGTCTCGCCCGTGGCGGTGTCGACGAGGTGGTCCTGCTCGACGCCGTCGTCACCGACCACCGTGACGCTCCAGCGTGCGGTGCCGTCCTCGACGTCGAGCTCGGCGTCGTCCAGGGTCCCGCCGGACTCCCCGACGACGCGCTGGATCGCCTCGGACAGGCCGACCTTCGCGGCGTCGAGGGCGTCCCGGTCCTCGGGGTCCAGGTCGTCGTTCTCGGTGCGCTGCACCTCGTCGGCGGTCGAGTCGACCGTGACCTCGACCGACCCGCCGTCCACCGCGACGTCGACCTCCCACACGTCGCCCGTGTCGTCCAGGTCCACGGCGTAGGCGGTGCCGCCCGCCTCGGCCTCGGCCGTGGCGACGGCCTGCAGGGCGTGGGTCGTCGGGTCGCCCATCGCGCCCGCCCCGTCGTCGGCCGCGTCCGGGCTCGACCCGGCGGACGGGTCGTCGGAGGCCCCGTCCATCGCGCCCGCCCCGTCGTCGTCGGCGTCCGCGGACGCCTCGGGCGACGCCGGGTCGGACGGGGTGACCTCGACGCCGGCGGTGGCCTCGGGCTCCTCCGCGGAGTCCGAGCACGCGGTGAGCGTGACGCCGAGGGTGAGGACGAGGGCGGTGGCGCCGGCGAGCCGGGCAGTTCGGTGCGTCATCCCTCCATCCTGGCCCGGACGTCCGCGGGACGCACCGTCGCCGACCGGGCGAGTCGGTCCAGCCCGGCCAGACCGGCGGGCCGCAGCTCGGCGACCCGCTCCAGCGCGGCCTGCACCTCGGGCCGGGCGGCGTCCTGCGGGCTGACCCGTGCCGGGTCGAGCGCGACGGTCCGGGTCCAGGCCGCGATGTCGGGCTCGGCCATGAACGACGCCGTCGCCCGCGCCCCGGCCGCCTGCATCGCCACCCACTCGTGCGGCGTCGAGGAGTACGGCGTCGCCGGGCACAGCGCGTTGAGGGCGTCGTCGCCGGCCGTGGGCCGCGTGGCCTCCACGTAGCCGGCGAGCGCCGCCCCGAAGCAGGGGAACCCGGCACGCACCGGCTGCAGCGTCATGCGCCCCGGCGACCAGACGGGTGTCGTGGTGCGGCGCCGCAGCCCCTCGGCCGCGCAGTGGACGACGACGGCGTCGGGCCGCACGGCCACGTCACCACCGGTGAGGGCGAGCCGCCCGGGCGACACCCGGCGCACGTGGCCGAGCCGCACCACGTCGCGCACCGTCCGCAGCAGGTCCAGCTCCCAGCGCCCGAGGGTCGGCACGCGCGCCATCGTGGGCGTCACCGCCGTGTCGATCCGCAGCATGACGCCGTCGTCCTCGAGACGGCGGAACAGCTCGTCCACCGTGCCGCTCGCCGCTCCCGCGGCCAGGAGGGAGGCGGTCATCCGCGCGAACACGGCCGGATCGGGCTGGATGACGGCCCGGTCCAGCATCCAGGGGTCGCGGGGACGCACCCAGCAGATCGCGTCCGGGTCGACGCCGCGACCCAGCAGCCACACCACCGCGTCCGTGGCGGTCTTGCCCGCACCGACCACGACGAACGCCGGCGCGTCCGCCACCTGCGGCAGCTCGCCCACCGGGACGCAGGCGACGCCGCCGTCCACCTCGAAGGGGGCCGCCGCGAGCGCGGGGATCGTGGGGGACAGGTGACGGGCGTCCACGACGCGCCGTCGGACGTGCACCTCGCGGGCGTCGCCCGAACCGTCCAGCGCGACCACCCGGGAGTCGTCCGTCACCTCGTGACCGCCCAGGAACCGCAGGCGGCCCGTCGGTTCCAGGCGGTCGTGGAGCACGCGTTCGAAGTACTCGCAGACCTCTGCGCCCGTGGCGCGCTCCAGGAGGCCCGCCTCCGGGCCGGAGGTCTGCCGCTCCCCGCCGAGCGGTGTCGAGGCGACGCCGTAGAACGGGGACGCCTGGTGGAGGCGGACGAACGGGTAGGCGTCGCGCCAGTGCCCGCCGACGGCGTCGCGGCGGTCGACGAGGGTGACGTGGGCGTCGCTGTGGTCCAGGACGGCGTCGGCGAACGCCATCCCGGCGGCACCGGCGCCGATGACGAGGTAGTCGGTCTCCAGCGTGGCTGACATGAATACATCCTCTCCCGGTCGGCGGGTGCGCCGGCCCGTACACCTGGCGTTCACCGGGATGTCGTCCGATGGTCGCTCGCCGAGGCTTGCCTGCGCGGTCCTGCGAGGAGAAGGATCGGCAGGAACCGGGCACCCGTCCGGAGCCGCGTCGGCAGCGTCGACGTCGGTGCAGCCGAGCCGAGAGGTGGAGCCGTGGTCCCGGTCCGCGTCGAGAAGCGCAAGCCCTGCGGGCGTGTGCGTGCCGCCTGGGGTGCGACGCCGCTCGGCTCCGACGTCTGGGGCGACTGGTTCAGCGTGCCCGAGGACGGCGGGGTGCTCCTGATGCCCGTCGCGGACCCGTGGGTCGCCTGGTTCCGTGCCGACGGCTCCGTGCGCGTCGACATCGCCACCCAGGTGCTCGTGGCCGCACCGGTCAGCTCGTTCGTCGACCTGGACGTCGACGTCGAGCGCGACCCCGACGGCACCGTGCGCATGCTCGACGCCGACGACCTCCTCGACCGCGCCCCCGGCTACCCGCGGGCCTGGGTCGAGCTCGCGTGGGCCGCCTGGCACGACGTCGAGCAGGACGTGACCCTCCGGGCCGAACCCTTCGGGACGGTGCCCGCGCTGTGGCTGCGCCGGGCCGCCCGCACCGTGCACCACCTCGGGGCGATCTCCGCCTGACGCCGGCCACGGCCCCCCTTGCGCTTGACGCGACGTCAACCTCTACCGTCGTGGACATGAGCCGTTCCATCCAGGACGTCACCCGTCTCGCGGGGATCTCGAGCCGCACGCTGCGCCACTACGACCAGATCGGCCTGCTACCGCCGTCGAGCATCGGGCACGGCGGGCTGCGCCACTACGACGACGCCGCCGTCCGGCGCCTGCAGCGCATCCTGCTGCTGCGCGAGCTCGGACTGCCGCTGACCGAGATCGCCGACGTCCTGGACGCCCAGTCCGACGAGGCCGCCGCCCTGCGCGGACACCTCGACGTGCTGCACGACGAGCGAGGCCGGATCGACCGGCAGATCGCCTCGGTGGAACGCACGCTCACCGCACTGGACGAAGGGAGGCCGATCATGGCCGAGGAGATGCTGGACGGGTTCGACCACACGCAGCACCAGGACGAGGTGACGAAGCGGTGGGGCGCCGACGCGTACGCCACGAGCGACGCCTGGTGGCGCGGCCTCGGCGTCGACGGGCAGGCCGACTTCAAGGCCCGCACCGACGCGCTGGGGCGCGCCTGGGCCGACGCCGCCGAGCGCGGCGTCGACCCGACGTCCGACGAGGCGCAGGCGCTCGCGGCACGGCACGCCGAGTGGCTGGGGTCCGTCCCCGGTACGCCCGGGTCCGACGTCGGACGCCCGCCGAAGGAGTACGTCGTCGGGCTCGCGGAGATGTACGTCGCCGACGAGCGGTTCGCCGCGAACTACGGCGGCGTCGAGGGGGCGACGTTCGTGCGGGACGCGCTGGTCGCCTACGCCGAGCGCGAGCTGTAGCACCGCCGTCCGGCGGGTGCGGGCGCAGTGGCAGACTGCTGGGGTGAGCAACGACTGGGCTGCGCAGCGCACCGAGGCCGCACGGGTGCAGGCCGAACGCCTCCAGGCACGCCAGGACGCCGAGCACGCCGCAGCGTCGGCGATGCTCGTGACGTTCGCCGCCGCGGCGGCACGGGGCGGCCTCGCCCCGGAGCCCCTGCAGGTCAAGGGGTACGGCGGCCGGGGCACGGCCCGCACCCCGCTGGAGGGCTGGTACCTGCGCAACGACCGGACGGCCGCCGTCGGCGTCGACGGCTCGTTCTACCTGCTCATCGCGCCGCTCGGCGTGCTGGACCGTCTGCGCGGACTGACCCCCACGCCGGTGCCGCCGCCCCTGGTGCTGGGCGCGGGCGGCAAGGACGGCGACTCGATCGACCTGCCGGACGCCCTGGAACGGGTGCTGCCGGGCTGGAACGCCTCGACGGCGTAGCCCCCCGGCCACGAGCGCTCGCCGTCGTCGCGGGTGAGCGCTCTGCGGGTGTCCGGCCGGCTCGGAGATGTCACGGCGCGAGCGCCGCGTCGAGCAGGCTGCCGACCTCCGGAGTCGCCGCGTACCCGGCCGTCACGCCGTCGGCCTGCGCCGCTGCCGCATGATGGCCCGGCACAGGGTTGTCGACGCGGGTGTTCTCGACGCCGGGGCCGGGCGGCTCCAGCGGGAAGGTGCGCGGCGTCAGGTCGTGCAGGCTGAGCAGGTCGCGCGGGTCGCGGACGGCGACCCAACGGTCCACGGGCGCGGGCCAGCCGGGTGGGGCGATGGCGGTGACGGCCTCGCGCACCGCGCGGATCGCCAGCGGGGAGCCGAGGGTGACGAGCAGCGGCACGTCGAGCCCGCCGGCTTCCTGCGAGCGCAGCACCTGGTAGGCGATCACCGAGCCGAGCGAGTGCGCGACGACGACGGCGGGCTCGTCGGTCGCCAGTGCGGCGAGGACGCCGGCGTCCACGGCGGCGCGAGCCTCGTCGTCGTGCAGGTAGGTGTAGACGTCACGGAGCGCGAGGAGGACGACGGCGCCGCTGAGGCCCGGCACGTACCGGTCCAGCGCGGCCAGCGCCCGGGCGAGCGCGACGGCCAGCGCCGAACCGTCCAGCGCCGAACCGTCCAGCGCCGAACCGTCCAGGGCCGCGCTCGGGCGGGCTGCGGTCGCGGGCGCCGGGTCAGTGGGGGCCGGGTCAGTGGGGGCTGGGCCCGCCGGTGGCGCGTGGACGTCGTCGGCCTGCGCGTCGGGGGAGATCTCCGCCGCGATGAGGATCTCGTGCACGACGGCGAGCGCGAACCGGGCCTCGTCGGCCAGGAGCCGATGCGTCGTCGGGGACCCGGCGTCGAAGGCGTGCACCGTCACCGGTGGTGCGGGGTCGACGGCGCCGGTGTCGCTGCCGTCGTCGAGCGCGGCGAGGGTGTCGCCGTAGTAGACGAACGTGGCATCGTCGTCGGTGAGGCGCAGCGTCGACCCGCTCGCGGCCAGCCCGGCGTTCAGGGCGTCGATCCACCGGTCCTCGATGCCGTCGGGCTCGAGTCCGCCCTGGTCGCGGCCGTGGATCAGCACGAGGCGGGTCATGCGGCGGAGTCTTCCAGAACCCCGCTCCCGCCGCCCGGCCGCCGCGCCAGCGCAGCCCAGTCGGGCCCAGTCCACCCCAGCCCAGTCGGGCCCAGTCCACCCCAGCCCAGCCCTGCCGACCATGCCCTCTGGACGATCGACCATGCCGTCTGAGCCCGTCAGGTCACCCGGACGGGCCGCCAGGGCATGTTCGGCGAGACGGTGGGGGCGAGACGGTGGGGGCGAGACGGTGGGGGCGAGACGGTGGGGGCGAGACGGGGGGGCGGTCGGGTCGGTCGGGTCGGTCGGGTCAGTCGAGGGGGTGGAGCAGGCGGTGCAGGAACCGTCGGGTGCGCTCCTCGCGCGGGGCGGTGAACATCGTGGCGGGTGCACCCTGCTCGACGACGACGCCGCCGTCCAGGAACAGCACCTCGTCGGCGACGGCGCGGGCGAACTCCAGCTCGTGGGTCACCACGACCATCGTCCACCCCTCGTCGGCGAGCTCCTTCATGACGCCGAGGACCTCACCGACGAGCTCGGGGTCCAGGGACGAGGTCGGCTCGTCGAAGAGCAGCAGGTCGGGGCGCAGGGCGAGGGCCCGGACGATCCCGACGCGCTGCTGCTGCCCGCCGGACAGCTCGCGGGGGTAGGCGTGGCGCTTGTCGGCGAGGCCCACCCGGTCGAGCAGCGCGAGGGCCCGTGCCTCGGCGTCGGCGCGCGGCTCGCCCTGGACCTGCACCGGCCCCTCGGTGACGTTCTGCAGCACGGTGCGGTGCGGGAACAGGTTGTGCTGCTGGAACACCATGGCCGAGCGGTCGCGCGCGGCGTCGGCCTCGGCCCGGGCCGCCCGGGCGGCCCGGCCACGCAGCCCGGCCCGGGCAGCGAGGTCGAGGACGGGCCCGCCGTCGAACGTGAGCGTGCCCGCGTCGGGCCACGCCAGCCCGTTGAGCGACCGCAGCAGGGTGGTCTTGCCGGAGCCGGACGGGCCGATGAGCGCCACGACCTGGCCGCGCCGCACCTCCAGGTCGATGCCGCGCAGCACGTGGTTGTCGCCGAACGACTTGTGCAGTCCGGTGGCGGTCAGCAGCGGGGTCTCAGACATACTGCTCCAGCTTCCTCTCCAGGCGGGTCTGACCGAACGACAGCACCGTGCAGATGATCCAGTAGATCAGCGCCGCCTCCAGGTAGACGAGCATGAACTCGGAGGTGAACGACGCGATCTCCTGCGCCTTGCGGAACAGCTCGGTGACGAGGATCAGGGACGCGAGCGAGCTGTCCTTGACCAGGGAGATGAACGTGTTGGACAGCGGCGGCACGGAGACGCGGGCCGCCTGCGGCAGGATGATGCGCCGCAGCGCCCGCCCCCGGGACATGCCGACCATGTACCCGGCCTCCCACTGGCCGGTCGGCACGGACAGGATCGCGGCGCGGATCACCTCGGCGGCGTAGCCGCCCACGTTCAGCGAGAACGCGATGACGGCGCTGGGCCACGGGTCGATCGTCAGCCCCAGCGACGGCAGGCCGTAGAAGATGACGAAGAGCTGCACCAGCAGCGGGGTGCCGCGGATGACCGACACGTAGGCCTGGCCGATCCACGACAGCACCCGGTGCGAGGAGAGCCGCAGCAGGGCGACGCCGAGGGCGAGGACGAGCCCGATCGCGAACGAGCACAGGGCGAGCGGGATCGTCCCCGTCAGCGCCCCGCCGACGAGCGGCCACCACGAGTCGAGGAAGAGCTGGGTGTCCATCGGTTCAGCGTTCCACGGGGAAGGTCACCGGCTGACGTCCTCGCCGAAGTACTTCTGGGACAGCTCGGTGAGGGTGCCGTCCGCGGCGAGGGTGTCGAGCGCGCCGTCGATCGCCGTGGCGAGGGCCTCGCGCTGGGGGGTGACGGCGAACGCCGACTCGGAGGTGTCCTCGGTCTCGGCTGCGATCTCGATCGGCGCGTCCGGGTGCTCCTGGAGGTAGTCCAGGACGGTGAGGGAGTCGTTGATCGTGGTCTGCACGCGGCCCTGCTCCAGCAGCGCGACGGCCTGCGCCCAGCCCTCGACGGGTTCGACGGCGGCGCCGGACTCCTCAGCCAGGGTGCGCCAGTTGCTCGTGAGCGACTGGGCGGACGTCTTGCCGTCCAGGTCGGCGAAGCTGCTCACGGAGGTGTCCCCGGCGGGCACGACGACGACGCCGCGCGAGACGGTGTACGGCTCGGAGAAGGCGTACTTCTCCTCGCGCTCCGGGGTGATCGACACCTGGTTGGCGATGGTGTCGAAGCGGCCCGCGTCGAGCCCGGCGAAGATCGCGTCCCACTGGGTCTCGGCGAACTCGATCTCCAGACCGAGCTCGTCGGCGACGGCCTCGGCGACCTCGACGTCGTAGCCGACCAGCTCGCCGGAGTCGTCGTGGAACGTGAACGGCCGGTAGGTGCCCTCGGTCGCGACGGTGAGGGTGCCGTCGGAGACGAGACCCAGGTCCTCGCCGGCGTCGGAGGTCGCGGCGTCGTCGGAACCGCAGGCGGTCAGGGCCAGGGTGGTGACGGTGGCCGTGAGGGTCGCGAGCAGTGCGCGCTGGTGTCGCATGGTGTCTCCTGTGTCGGGGCCGACGGCGGGTCTCGCCGTGGACGTCGCGGGCCGGTCGTATCGGCCCGGTGCATGGATGTCATCGATGGTCTCGATGACACACGGGTGCCAACAGGGCCGCCCGCCACGAGCATTCCCGCTGTGATCGACGACACCGGATGAGCGCGTCCGGTCCCCGTGCGACGCTGGGCCCATGAGCACCGACGACGTCGCAGCCCTGGTCGCCGAGATCGAAGGAGCCGAGCGCGAGCTCGTCCTGCGCCGGTTCACGCACGACGACGCCTGGCGGCTCGGCTGCCTGCTCGTCGAGCTCGCCACCGAACGCGCGCTGCCCGTGACCATCGACGTGCGCAAGGCGGGCCAGCAGGTCTTCCACGCCGCCCGCGAGGGCACGACGGCGGACAACGACTCCTGGGTGGAGCGCAAGGTGCGGGTCGTCGAACGCTTCGGGGCGTCGTCGTACCTGGTGGGGCTCCGGGCCCGGGCGAAGGGTCACGACTTCAACGCCCTCCACCAGCTGCCGCTGCAGGAGTACGCCGCGCACGGCGGCGCCGTCCCGGTGCGGGTCGACGGCGTCGGCGCGGTCGGCGTCGTCACCGTCTCGGGGCTCGCCCAGGGTGACGACCACGCCCTCGTCGTGGAGGCGCTGCGCACGTTCGCCGCCACTCTCGCCTGAGGCTGCCCCGGGACGATTACGGTGTGCGGGTGGCAGTCCTCCTCGCGAACGCACGCCCCGCCGGGCGGCCCGACCACCTCGTCGACGTCCTCCTCGCCGGCGGAAGGATCGCCGTCGTCGTCCCCGCGGGGACCGGGTACGACGCCGTCGCGCGCGCCGCGTCCGGCTGGGGCGACGGCACGGCCCTGGAACGTCTCGACGTCGAGGGGCGCACCGTCATGCCGGGCCTCTGGGACGCCCACACCCACCTGACGCAGTGGGCGATGGTGCGCCGCCGCCTCGACGTGTCCGCCGCGACCAGCCCCGCGCACGCCGCCGCCGTCGTCGGGGCCGCCCTCATGGACACCTCCCGCCACCCCGCACCCGGACGCCCCTTCGTCGGGTACGGGTTCCGCTGGGCGACCTGGAGCGACGAGCCCACCGCGGCCGTGCTCGACGCCGTCGCCGGCGACGTGCCGGTCATCCTGCTGTCCGGCGACCTGCACTCCGCCTGGGCGTCCACCGCCGGGCTGCGCTACCTCGGCATCGAGCACTCCACCGGCCTGCTGGTCGAGGAGGAGTGGATGCCCGCCTCCCCGGCGATCGTCACCGTGACCGACGACGTCGCCGACACCTACGTCGCCGAGGCCGCCCACGCCGCCGCAGAACGCGGCGTCGTCGGCGTCGTCGACCTCGAGGTCGCCGACAACCTCACCGCCTGGCGCCGCCGCGTCGAGCACGGCTGGGACCGTCTGCGCGTGCGCGCCGGCGTGTGGGAGCACCACCTCGACGCCGTGCTCGACGCCGGCCTGCGCGACGGCGACGCCCTCGCCCCGGCCGCCGGGCCGACGTCCGGACTCGTCACCCAGGGGCCGCTCAAGGTGATCTCCGACGGGTCCCTCAACACGCTCACCGCCTACTGCTACGACGACTACGCCGGGCACGCCGGCCCCGACGCGCACGGCGTCCTCAACGTCGCCACCGACCACCTCGTGCCCCTCATGCGCCGCGCGCACCAGGCGGGCCTGCGGTGCGCCATCCACGCCATCGGCGACCACGCGAACTCGCTCGCCCTGGACGCCTTCGCCGCGTCCGGGGCGCGCGGCTCCGTCGAGCACGCGCAGCTCCTGCGGGCCGACGACGTCGCCCGGTTCGCCGCGCTCGGCGTCACCGCCAGCGTGCAGCCCGAGCACGCCATGGACGACCGCGACGCCACCGACTCGCTGTGGGCCGGTCGCGGCGAGCGCGCGTTCCCCCTGGCCGACCTCACCGCAGCCGGCGTCACCCTCACCTTCGGCTCCGACGCGCCCGTCGCGCCCCTCGACCCGTGGCTGGCGATCGCGTCCGCCGTGACCCGCTCCCGCGACGGACGCGACCCCTGGCACCCCGAGCAGCGCATCGACCTCGCCGTGGCGCTCGCCGCCTCCACGGACGGGCGGGGCGTCGCCCTGCGGGTCGGCGACCCGGCCGACGTCGTCGTGCTCGACACCGACCCGCTCGCCGCGAGCCCGTCGGGCGACACGGCGGACGACGTCACCGCGCTTGCCCGGCGCCTGCGGGAGCAGCCCGTCGCGGCCACCCTCGTCGCAGGGCGCTGGACCCACCGCACGATCTGACCCGAGGAGGACGCCGACATGGGCGTCGAGGACGACCTGCTGGCCCGGCTCGCGGCCGCGGACGAACGGATCGCGCGGCACCGGGCGACGGTGGAGGGCATCGTCGCGTCCGTGCGCTCGGAGAACGTCGACGACGAGCACGACCCCGAGGGCGCGACGCTCGCCTGGGAACGCCAGCAGGCGGCCGCGCTGCTCGCCGACGCCGAGGCGGACCGCCGCGCCACCCTGGCGGCGCTGGAACGGGTGGGCGCGGGGACCTACGGCGTGTGCGAGGTCTGCGGGCGCACGATCCCCGCCGAACGCCTCGCGGCGCGGCCGTCCACCACGCGCTGCGTCGAGCACGCGCGGTGAGAAGTTTCGACCGGCCGGGCGGCCCCGGAGCGACGACGACCACCCCGTGCACGCTCCGTCACGGTTGTCTGAGCATCCCCTGCCAGGCGACCCGGATCGCCTCCCGGCAGCGGGCCACCACGGCGGGGTCGGCGAGCGAGGCGCCGCGCACCACGTACTGGTAGTAGACGACGCCCGTGATGAGGTCCATGCAGGCGTCCAGGTCGAGGTCCTCGCGCAGCTCGCCCCGCGCGATCCCGGCACGCAGCACGGCCACGAGCCCGGGACGACGGCGCGCCACGTGCGAGCGCCAGTACGCCTGCGCGAGCGTGCGGTCCGACAGGGCGAGACGCAGCCGGAGCCGGAACCGCTCCTCGGAGTAGGCCGGGCCCGCCGCCCCCGGGACGAACACGGCGAGCAGGTTCTCCAGCAGGTCGCCCTCCAGGGAGATCCGGTACGGCTCGCGCCCGTGGTCCAGCGCGGCCGCCACCAGGTCGGTCATGCTCGACCACCGCCGGTAGATGGCGGCCCGGCTGACCCCGCTGCGCTCGACGACACGCCCCACGGTCACCGGCTCGCCCGCCTCGACCAGCGCGACCGCCGCGGCGAGGATCCGCTCGTCGTGGCCCTCCGCCCGCGGCCGGCCCGGACGGCGCCGTGCCGGCTCGACGGGGACGACGACGCCGGTGCCGGCCCGCTCGTGGCGGGCCGGCACCGGCAGCGCCGGGGGGCCCGGCGGCGTCACGCGGCCTCCGTGGCGCCGCTGGTCGTGGCGCCGCTGTCCGTGCCGGCGTCGGGCACGTCGAGCAGGCGCTCGCGGAGGCGGGCGACCAGCCCGTCGGTGAGTCCCGCGGCGCGCAGGGGGCCCAGCGGGTCGCCGTGGCGCTCGGTGAGGGTGGCGATCACCCAGCGCATCGGGACGTCGGAGAACTCGGTGCGCACCGCCGCACGTGCAGCGGCGTCCAGGTCGATGCCGAGGCGCTCCATCAGCGGCACCAGGGTGGGGACGAGCCGCTGCTGGATCGCCGCCGAGTTGGCGCCGGTGCGCGCGTAGTCGGCCACGACGTCCTCCGTCTGCGCGCCGAGCGCGAGCAGCAGCGCGGCGGCGAGCACTCCGGTGCGGTCCTGGCCCGCGGCGCAGTGGAACGCGACGGTCCCCGGGGCGTGGGCGATGATCGCGAGCGCGGTGACGACCTGGGGGGCGGCGTCCTCGACCATGCGCAGGTACATCGGCCCGAACGTGCTCTGGTCCCAGCTGTCGCCCGGCTCCGCCCGCAGGTCGGCGTCCTGGGCGACGTCCGCGAGGAACGGCACGTGGTGGTAGGTCACCAGGGCCTCACGGCCCAGCGGGCCCCGCCCGGTGAGGGTCACCTCGAAGGTGGAGCGCAGGTCGACGACGGCGCGCAGGCCGCCCGCGACGAGGTGGTCGGCGGACGCCTGGTCCACGGTGGACAGGTCGTCGGCGCGCAGCACGACGCCGGGGCGGGTGCTGCCGCCCTCGACGGGGATGCCACCGAGGTCGCGCAGGTTGACGGGGGCCGTCAGCGGGAACGGCGCGGCGGGGGCGGCGTCGGGGCCCGCGTCGGTGCCGGTGCCGGCGTCGGTGGTGCGGATGTCGAGCGTGGTCACGTGATCTTCCTCCGGATGACGGCGCTGAGCTGGTCGATGACGGTGACCAGCACGATGATGCAGATGACGATCGCGGACAGGTGCCCGTAGTCGTACATCTTCATGGCGGTGGTGAGCTCGAGGCCGATGCCGCCCGCGCCGACCATCCCCAGGATGGTGGCGCCACGGACGTTGCCCTCGAACAGCAGGAGCGAGTAGGAGACGAGCAGCGGGCCGGCCTGCGGCAGGATCCCGTACTGCACGACCTGTCGCCGGGACGCGCCGACGGCCTGCATCGCGACGATTGGGCCGTCGTCCACGGACTCCATGGCCTCGGCGAACACCTTGCCGATCGACCCGATCGACCCGACGGTCATGGCGAGGATGCCGGCGAACGGCCCGAGGCCGACGGCGGAGACGAACATGAGCGCGAACACCAGGTCGGGCAGCGACCGGATGACGTTCATGACCCACCGGCACGGGTAGTAGACCCACCGGGGTGCGATGTTGGACGCGGCGCCGAACGCCATGAACAGGCTCAGCCCGGCGCCCAGCACGGTGCCGACGACGGCCATCTGGAGCGTCTCGATCAGCTGGTCGACGATGACGTCCAGCTCGTCCCACGACGGCGGGAACAGCCGGGCGAGGAACTCGCCCATGTTGGCGGCTCCCTCACCGAGCTTCGCGAAGTCGAACTCCGCGCCGACCATCGACCAGTACAGGATCGCGACAGCGACGGGCACACCCAGCAGGAAGCGGGCGCGCGGCACGTTGAACGCGCGCTCCAGGCGGGCGCGCTCGTCCGGGTCGAGGCGCGGTCGCTCGGGCGCCCGACGCCGGTCGGTCGTGGTCCGGGTCCGGGCTCCGGTCTCGGTGCTCTCGGTGCGCTCGGTGCGTTCAGTGGCCTGCATCGTCGGCCTCCTGGTCCGCGTCCGAGACGTCGTAGACGACGGCGAGACGCTCGGCGTCCAGCTCGGCGGTGGGGGAGCTGACCAGCACCTCGCCGTGGCGCAGCCCGACGACACGGTCGGAGTGGTCCAGCGCCAGGTGCAGCACGTGCAGGCTGACCAGCACCGGGATGCCGTCGGCGCGGGCGATCTCCTGGAGCAGGTCGAGCACCTGGTGGGACATCGTCGGGTCGAGCGACGCGACGGGCTCGTCCGCGAGGATGAGCCGCGGGCGCTGCATGAGCGCCCGCGCGATGGCGACCCGCTGCTGCTGGCCGCCGGACAGGGTGCGGGCCTGGTCCTTCGCCTTGTGCGCGATGCCCACCCGGTCCAGCAGCGCCATGGCACGCTGCCGGTCGGCGCTGGAGAACCCGCCGACGGCGTTGACCGGGCCGGCCCCGTGCAGCGCGCCGGTGAGCACGTTGGTCAGCACGGAGAGGCGGCCCACGAGGTTGAACTGCTGGAACACCTGGCCGACGTCGGCACGCAGGTTCCGGAGCCTGCCGCGGCGCAGCGTGCCGACGTCGTGCCCGGCGACCTGCGCCGACCCGCCGGTGATCGGGGCGAAGCCGGTGAGGCTCTTCATCAGGGTGGACTTGCCGGACCCGGACGAGCCGAGCAGCGCGACGGTCTCGCCGGGGAACAGGTCGAGGTCGACGCCGTCGAGCACGAGGGGGCCGTCGCCGTAGGCGACCTGCAGGCCCCGCACCGACACGAGCGGGGCGGGCGTCGCGGTCCGGGCCGCCGGTGGCGGGGGAGCGGTGACGGTGGTCATCGCTCAGCCCAGGTCCGAGATGTCGACGTCGGCGATCGCGGCGATGTCCACGAACGGCTGGAAGATCTCGTCCTCCGGTTCGAGGATCGGTTCGGTGCCCTGCACGGCCTCGAGCATCGCGCCGAGCTGGTCGGCGTTGTCCTGCGTGAACACCTGCGGCAGCGCCTCGAGGAGCTCGGCGCGCTTGTCCCCGGCGAGCTCCTGGTCGGCGAGCACGGTGACGGCGACCGGCATGGAGCCGGACTCGCCGATCGAGCGGGTCTCGCCCTCGGCGAAGGGGAAGTAGTCGGTGCCGACCATCGCGGTGAGCGTCGTGGAGGTGCAGGCCACGTCGACCTGACCCTCCTTCAGCGCGACGAACGACATGTCGTGGCCGCCGGCGAACATCGACGTGTAGTCCACGTCCTTCTCCAGCCCGGCCTCGTGCAGCATCGCCACCGGCATGAAGTAGCCGGAGCTGGACGCCGGGTCGGCGAACGCGACGACGGTGTCGGGAGTGATGTCCTCCAGCGTCTGCAGCGCCGAGCCGTCCAGGACCAGGCACGTCGAGACCGGTTCGTCGTTGCCGGGCCAGGCCACCAACGAGTCGACCTCGCCGGTGTTGACGGCCAGGGCGGAGGGGAACCCGCTCATGAAGCCGATGTCGACGTGGTGGTTGCGCAGCGCCTCCACGACGGCGGTGTAGTCGGGCACGTCGACGATCTCGACCTCGCGGCCGGTCTCGGCGGTGACCAGGTCGGCGAAGGCCTCGATCGGGTTCTCGGCGCCGGGGTCGTCGCCCAACGGGGTGGTCGCGAACGTGATCGGGGCGTCGGGGTCCGACGCCGCAGGTGTCGGGCTGCCGGCTGCTTCGGCGTCGCCGGAGCAGCCGGACAGCAGGAGGGCGGCTCCGAGGCCGAGGACACCGAGGGAGGGCAGGGCGCGGGTGCGCATGGCGGTCCTTTCACAGGGCTGTGGATATCGCGACGGGCGATACCGGAACTACAGCCGGGCGAGGTGACCGCCAATTACGAGACCGCTGGACCTGGAACGAAACCCTCGGTGAACAGTCGGTGCCCGGACGCCGGAGGGCGCAGGTGGCCGTCGCCTCCACGAGGACCGCCCCGCGTGCGGACCCGTCCGGGCGGCCGGCGCGGAGGTGGGCGTGCGTCGAGCCGGCCGGGGCGGGCGCGCCTCACCTCAGGCCGGGTCACGGCGTCGACCCGTCGCGTCCACGTCCGACGAGGGACGTCGTGACCGGTGCGCAGCTCGCATGCTGCGCACGAGGGCCATGCCGTCGCCGAACGGCGGCAGCAGGAACACGCCGTGCATCAGGTACCAGGGGGCCAGCGTGGCGTCAGCCGTGGCCCACAGCGAGAAGCCGACCAGAACGCACGACCCAGGGCCTGCAACGGCGGTCAGTGCCGCCTGCCGCGGTGTCAGCACGCCCGTCGGAGCCACCGAGACCCGGAGGGCCGTGCGCTCCAGAGTGATCGACGTGACCCCCGGGCAGCGTCGTAGGAACGCCACGTGCGCCGATTCGTGAAGCGCGAACGAACCGATCAGTCCGAGGACGGTCGCCTTCCAGAACGGCAAGGTGAGCAGCACGAGCCCGTGGTCGCCGGTGACGGCCCACCACCAGGCAGCGCCGATCGTCGCCGCGCCGAGCAGGACCAGCAGCGGCCAGACGGACAGGACGACGGCGACCACCACTTCACGGAGGCGAAGGTCAGGAGTGAGGAAGCCCCTTCGTCGCGAGGGCACGTTCCTCCTCGAGCAGCTCCTGACGACGCTTCATGAGCACCGGGAGGATGAGCTGGAACAGCAGGATCACCGCGCACAGCGCCACGAAGATCACGACCAGCGCCGTCGGGTTGGCCACGCCGAGGCTCAGGTCCACGGCACCGCTCGCCTGCTCCGTCGCCTGGAACCTGAGTGACCCGAACAGCCCGGTCCGATCCACGTCGCCGCTGTTGTCACCCGAGAACATCAGCATCAAGATCCCCACCACTGCGATCACGAGCGTCGCCACCGCGGCGCCGACGACGGAGTTGATGACCAAGAGTGCCTTTTTCATGTCGCTTCCCAGATTCTGCGAGGTGGATGAAGTGGATGGCATAGACGGCGAACAGCACGGTCGCCAGCACGAAGATCATGACGACGACCGTGAGCGGCAGGCGGAGGATCCCGAGACCGATGGCGATCAGACCGGCGGCCGTCGCGAACGAGGCGAGTCCGATGAAGACGGACAGCGGGTTGTCCTTCTCGGCGGGAAAGATCACGCCGATCGACGCCGTGACGACGGCTCCGGCCGCTGCGGCCAGGAGGGGCTGCCACGCGCCGGCACCCCACCCGAGGTCTGCGACCGAGGTCACCAGACCCAGGGGCACGGCGAAGGCGAGGATCACGACGAGCTGGGCCCGAAGGAGGCGCCAGAAGATGCGCCACGCGGGAACCTCTGCGCCGGGGACCGCACGCAGCACCGCGGTCGAGCTGAACTGGTACAGACCCCCGACGGTGAGCAGGCAGATCGACCAGAGCGGGCTGAGCTCCCCGTCGGACAGCGCCCGGGACAGCAGCAGGTACCCGAACACCGCGACCGTGAGCACACCGCTCAGCACCGTGTGCGAGCTGCGGAGCAGGGAGAGGTCGTAAGGGGCGAGCCATGACCACCGACGGGACGCGGCGATCCTCAGGTACCGCGCCTGCGCGACGTAGCGGTCGGGCGAGAGGACGACCGTCAGGGCGGCCAGTCCGGCGGCCAGCACCAGCACGAGCACCAGGACGAGCAGGTGGCCCTGCTCGCCGGCCGTGCGCGCGATCACCGTCGCAGGGGTGCCGGCCACCTCGTCGTCGAGGTACGCGCCGGTGATGGTGGCGACCATCGGAGTCGTCGCGGAGGCATAGGCGACGATCAGTCCGAAGATCACGAGGATGCTGAGGATGCCCCCGATGCGGTCGAGCCGCACCGCCGTCCACAGGCGTGCCAGGAGCTGGTGGATCACCGAGAGCAGGAGATAGGCGATGACGGCAGGCAGGACGACGGAGAACGCCAGAGGAGCCAGTGCGGCCGGCCCCTGGAGCAGCAGCGCGCTGACCGTGAGCGCGAAGACGCCCGCGCCGGTCAGGACGGCGACCATGGCCGCCTCGTACATCAGGAAGGCCAGCGATCGCTCCCGGTTCGTCACGGGGAGCTGGTAGGTCAGGGCGAGCATGCCTTCGGCGTTGATGAACAGCACCTTCACCGCCAGGAAGGCGATCTGCACCCACAGCAGGACGGAGACCGTCGTGGTGTCGAACAGCAGGTCCCAGACCCCTCTGCGGTCGGTCAGGTCCCGCAGGAACAGGTACGCGGCGGAGGTGAGCACAGCCCCGAACACCAGTGCTGAGGTCAGGATGGCGATCCTGACCGGGACGGATCGCAGGACCCCGGACGTCAGGACCCGCCTCCAGAAGAACAGCAGGAGCATCCGGGCGATCGCTGCCGACTGCCGGAGGCGCATCAGTCGGTCGCCTCGTGGCCGAGATGGTGGAAGACCATCGCGGACAGGGAGCCGTGCTCGGCCAGCAGGTCGCTCGTGGGACTGTCGTGGACCACCTGTCCGAGATCGAGCAGGACGACGCGGTCGGCGAGGCGTTCGAGCACGGCGAAGTCGTGGGTGCACAGCAGGATCGAGCGGCCCTCGTCGCGGAGGCGTCGGAACTCGGTCTCGGCGATCTGGAGAGCCTCCAGATCGATACCGTTGAGCGTCTCGTCGATCACCGTCAGCGGCCTGCGCATGACGAGCGCCGACACGAGCTGGGTCTTCTTCCGCATGCCGTGCGAGAAGTCCTCGACGAGGTGGTCGTAGCGTCCCGGCATCGCGAACCTCCGGAACAGCTCCTGCGCCTGCTCATGATCGACGGCGATGCCGTACAGGCTGCTCATGGTGCGCAGGTACTCGCGCGGGGTGAGGAACTCGGGCAGGTAGTCGTTGCTCGACAGGTAGGTGGCCCGGGTCTTCGCCGCGGGAGTCCGATGGGGCACCCCGTCGATCGTCACGGTGCCGGCCTGGAGGCGCAGCAGATCGAACACGTTCTTGATGAGTGTCGACTTTCCCGAGCCGTTGGGACCGATGAGTCCGACGACGGCCCCCTCCTCGACGTCGAACGAGACGTGGTCGAGGACATTGACGACGCCGTCGTACGAGTAGGACACGTCGTCGATCTTGAGGAGGTGCATAGCGATCCTGCCGTTCTGAGTGCGAGTTCTCGGCGACTGGTGACGGCTCGAAGGCCGCGGGAAGTAGATCAACCTGGCGGACCACCACCAGTCGCCGGCGACGCTAGGTCGGCGCCGCCCCATCCGGGGAGGCTAGACGCATTCGACGTTGATGGAGACGCCGGTCCAGCTCCAGCTCCACCTGCTCGTGAATCGCCTGTCCTTGTAGACGACGCACCAGATGGCGAGACCGGCCGAGATCACCACGGCGAGCGCGAGGATCACTGCAAGGAGAACCACGTACCAGGCGTCGTAGCGGACCAGGGCGGCATCGACCTTCCGCTTTGTCGTCTCGACGACCTGTGCGGCCCCGACCTGCGCCTTGACCAGAGGGACGAGGGTAACGTTCGAGAGAGTAGTCATGTGTTTTTCACCTCCTTCTGTTGTCATGCCGACCAGAATTCCGTCCCGGGCGCCATCAAGAAAGTGGCGGTTGCGCCACCAGGGCTCCGGCATGGCAGCCCGGCGGGCGCAGCAGGCATCACCAGGCGGCGGAGCGTGGCCATGACGCGGGAGGGCTGAGCCGTTGACCAGGCAAAAGACCTCTACCGCGCACCGAGCGCCCCGGGTCGAGGTGCGACCCGGAGGGGCCTGAAATCGATCTACTGATGAGGAGTTTAGAAAGATCTTTCGACGAGGGAAGATTCGTCGTTCGAAGGACTGCTAGCCTCGTCGAGCCCGATCGTGGTCACGGAAATGCGGAGCATTTGTCGGGCGTGGAGGAAGGTTCATGCGCCGCGCGGTCGTGAAGGCGATCGCGCTGCACCACTATCGAGACACAGTTCCTGCCCGCCGTGCCGGGTGCACACACGCGAGCTCATGATTCGGAGAGCACATGCCAGTGGGCAGCGAAATGATCCACGCGGACCGGACCGGACCGCATCTCGCGCCGGTTGCGGTACCCGAGTGGGCGCGGCGGGTCGACGTGTCGTCGCTGACATTTCGTGAGCGCGAGGTGCTCCTGGCGCTGGGAGAGTGTCGCACCAACTCGCAGATAGCGTCACGCCTTGTCATCACCGAACGTACTGTCCGCAAGCACATCGAGAGCATCTTCGGCAAGCTGAGCATCGCCTCGCGGTCGCATGCCGCGATCGTCGCGCTGGTGAGATGCCCGGAGATCGAAGAGGCCCCGAGCTGTACCGAGCAGGGCGCGTCTCCTGAAGATGTGGCCGGGTGACGCAGAGCGAGAGCACGACGCCGGTGCCGACGCCGACGACGTCCCCCTGCCGACCGAGGTGTACCCGGCGTCCGGGACGGCACGCGTGTGTCAGCATGACCGGGTGCGTGCCAGGCCGGTGACCCTCGACGGCGCGGTCGCGCACGTCGTCGAACGGGTCGTCGCCACGGCGGGGACGGTGCGGGTGCTCGTCGACGGTCACCCGTCGACCGGGACCGACCGGTTCGCCGACGCGCTGGCCGTGCCGCTGCGCGCCGCCGGCAGGCCCGTCGGCCGGGTCGCCGTCCGTGACTTCCTGCGCGCCCGCTCCCTGCGCCTCGAGACGGGCCGCCGCGACCCCGACGCGCTGCTGGACGGCTGGGTCGACGTCGAGGCGCTGAACCGGGAGGTGCTGCGGTCGGCCGTCGACCGGGGCCGGTTCCTGCCGAGCCTGCGCGACCCGGACACCGGACGGTCCACCCGGGCGGACTACGCGGACGCGCCGGCCGGTACCGTCGTCGTCCTCGACGGCACGCTCACCGTCGCGCGCGGGCTCGACGTCGACCTGACCGTGCACCTCGCGCTGACCGCGGCGACCGAGACCCGTGCGACGTCGCTCGACGACGCCTGGCAGCTCGCCGCCTACAGCCGCTACCGCCGCGAGGTGCAGCCCGAACGCCGCGCCGACGTCGTGGTGCGGGTCGACCACCCGGACCGGCCGGCGCTCGTGCTGCCCTGAGCTCGTGCTGCCCAGATCCCGGCGGGGCGGACGCCCTGCCCCGGCAGTGCCGGACGCTCAGCCCCGGCAGAGACAGAACGGGTGGCCGGCCGGGTCGGCGAACACCCGGAACGACTCGCCCCCGCCGGGCAGCCGGGTGGCCCCCGCCGCGAGCGCCGCCGCCTCGCCGGCATCCATGCCGGTCTCGCCGACCGTGAGGTCGAGGTGTCCCTGCTGCGGTGCGGCCGGGTCCGGCCACCGCGGCGGACGGTAGCCGTCGACCTGCTGGAAGAGCAGCGGACGGTCCCCGCCGACCATCGCCATCCCGTCGCCGTCGTGGGTGACGTCCACGCCGAGGACCCGCGCCCAGAAGGCGGCAGCCGCCGACGCGTCGGGCACGTCGAACGTCACGCCGAACACCTCCAGCGGCCCCGGCCCGACGTCGGACACGCACAGGTCGAACGGGTGCCCGGCGGGATCGGCGAGCGTGGTCCACCGGTCGCTCTCGCGCAGCACCGTGGCGCCCAGCTCGACCGCCCTGGCCGTGTAGGCGGGCACGTCACCGACGAGCAGGTCGAGGTGCACCTGCTGCGGGTGCTCCTGACCTGGCCACTGCGGCGGCACCAGGTCCGGCGCAGGCTGGAACGCGAGGCTCCACCCGCCGGGCAGGTCGAGGGTGACCCAGGTGTCGTCGTCGTCGGTGGGTTCGATCGTGGCGTCCGTCAGGTCCCGCCAGAACTCGGCGGTCGCCTGCGGGTCCGGCACGTCCAGCACGAAGGCGTCCACGGCGCCGGCCGGGGTCACGGGATCGGTCATCGTCCTGCTCCTTCGTCGTCGTCGGCCCGGGCGTCCCGCCGCGGGCCCACCCGCCAGTCTGGCCCGATCCGGGCCGCAGGGCCACGGCGGAGACCCGCGCAAAACACGCCTGCAACATGGCTGGGGCAGAATCGAGAGGGCTGGAGCACCACCAGGGAGGCCGCCATGATCGTCGCACCGTTCGGACGCTTCACCGAGGGACGGGTCCCGGACCCCGGGGTGGCGAGCCTCTTCACGCGGGAGAACAGGTGGCAGGCGCGGCTCGACGTCGAGGCGGCGCTGGCGCTCGCGGAGGCCGACGCCGGGCTCATCCCCAAGGAGTCGGCCCGTGCCATCGCGCTGACGGCGCGCATCGAGAAGCTCGACATCAAGCGGGTGCTGGCGGCGACGGCGTCGGCGAGCCATCCGCTGGTGCCGCTCATCGAGGAGTTCGCCCGCACCGTCGGGTCCAAGCACGGCGGGTGGGTGCACTGGGGTGCCACGACCCAGAACATCACCCAGACGGCGGACGTGCTGGTGCTGCGCGACGCGCACCGGGCGATCCTGCGTCAGCTCGGCCGGGTGCTGCGGTCGGCGGCGACGCTGGCGGAGGCGTCGTCGGGTCTGCCGATGGCGGGTCGCACGCACTCCCAGCACGCCGTGCCGGTGACCTTCGGGTTCAAGGTCGCGGTGTGGATCGACCAGATCGTGGCGCACACCCAGCGTCTCGAACGGCTCGACGACCGGCTGTTCTGCGTGCTCATGGGAGGGGCTGCGGGCACGTTCGCGTCGTTCGGCGGGGCGGGTCGCGTCATCGAGGCGGGGGTGGCCCACCGGCTGGGCCTGCATCCGATGCGGGTGCCGTCCCGGGCGATCAACGACGGCATCGTCGAGCTGGTGCTGGTCCTCGCCCAGCTCGCGGGCACGATCGGCAAGATCGGCAAGGACGTGTACGCGCTGATGCAGCCGGAGTTCGCGGAGGCGTTCGAGCCGGTCCCGGAGGGCACGATCGGATCCTCGACGATGCCGCACAAGCGCAACCCCCAGCTCGCGCTGGACCTGCTGACCATGTCCGCCGAGCTGCGGGCGCTGGCTGCGCCGGCGCTGGAGTCGATGCTCCACGACCAGGAGGCCAACGGTGCGATGACGGCGCTGCTGGAGGACGTGTCGGCGTCGGCGGCGGTGCTGGCGGGGGACATGCTGGCCCGGCTGGAGGTCATCATGGACGGCCTGGAGCTCGACCCCGACCGGATGCGCGCGAACATCGCGCTGTCGGCCGGGATGATCGGCTCGGAGTCGTTGATGCTGGCGCTGGGGGAGAAGATCGGTCGCCAGCGCGCGCACGACATCGTGTTCGAGGTGGCCCAGGACGCCGCACGCCGTGACGTCCCGTTCCTCGACCTGCTGCGGGCGGACCCGCTCGTGGGGGGCGTGTTCGACGAGGCCGAGCTGCGCGGCCTCATCGACCCGGCGGCCTACCTCGGTCTGAGCCAGCAGATCGCCCTGGAGCTCGCGGACTGCGCCCGCGAGACGTCGGAGCGCATCGCGGCGGTCCCGGACCGTGTACCCGTCATGACCCGCTGACCTCGGGTCGGTCGATGCGGTGTCGGCCGAGCTCGCGCAGCGATCCGGCCAGACTGTCGAGCGCACCGGGTACGGGGCGTAGCAGGACCAGCGGCTGCGCTGGGTGCGGGTGAGCAGCCCGGCCTCGACGAGGATCTTCAGGTGGTGGCCGACGGTCGGCTGGATCAGCCCCACCGGTGCCGTCAGGTCGCAGACGCAGGCCTCACCGTCGGACGCCGCGGTGACGACGGACAGCAGGTGGACCCGGGACCCGGGACCGGTCCCCGGCCGTCGAGCATCGCCCCGCCGAACCGCGCGAGGGCGTCCGGTGTCGGGCGGAAGCGTGAACGGTCTCCCGCCTCCCAGCCGGGCGAGCAGCCGTGCGTCGACCAGGGCGTCGAGGTGCTCGCGGACGTGGCCCGGGTCACCTGAGCGCGTCGGTGAGGTCGGCCACCCGGACGCGGCCGTCGGGCGACGCGCCGATCAGGCTGAGGATCTGCAGGCGCGTCGGGTCGGAGACGACACGCAGGATCGCGGCTGTGGACTCGGCGGAGTCACGGCTCAGTGCGAGACGCAGCCGGGGGACCGGTGCCGAGGGCGAGCCGTGCGCTCGATCTGCGGGTTCCGGGCCCATGCCGTCACCACAGCCGTTCATCGATCGGTTCGGACGTGTGATCCCATGACCCGAGCCGATCCGCCGAGGATTCGCCGAGAAGTGGGACGTTGTTCGCACCTCCCGACGACTATAGGTAGGATGTATCGAGCGAACTCGTCGAAGAGGAGGAGGTCACCCGTGCCGGGACACGATGTCGTGGACGCCCACCACCACCTGTGGGTGCGGGCACGCACACCGCAGGAGTGGATCGACCCGGTGACCATGGCGGCGATCGACGCCGACTTCGAACCGTCCGACCTCCCCGCCGTCGAGCACGGCGTCTCCGCGACCGTGGTGGTCCAGACCGCCAGCCGCTGGGCGGAGTCCGAGGAGCTGCTGGGACTCTGCGCCTCCGCCGAGGGCCGCGCCGCGGGTCTGGCCGGCGCCGTCGTCTGGGCGGACCTGCTCGCCCCGGACCTGACCGAACGGCTCACCGCACTACGGAGCGGGCCCGGCGGAGCCTTCCTCGTCGGGGTGCGGACGATGGTCCAGGCCGAGACCGACCCCGGCCACCTCGACCGCGCCGACGTGCGGCAGGGCATCGCGACCGTCGGAGCGGCGGGTCTGCCCTTCGACCTGGTCGTCCACGACAAGCAGCTTCCCGCCGCGGCCCGACTGGCCGCCGCGCTGCCGGAGGTGACCTTCGTGCTCGACCACCTCGGCAAGCCGCGCCTCGACCGGTACGCCGCCGGGACGGGCGACGGGCTGGCCGCCTGGCGCAGGGACCTGACGGACCTGGCCGCGTGCCCGAACGTCATCGCCAAGCTGTCCGGCCTCGTGACCGAGGCGCACCGGGACACCTGGACGGTGGACGACCTGCGTCCTGCCGTCGATCACGCCCTCGCCACGTTCGGCCCCGAACGGCTGATGTTCGGCTCCGACTGGCCCGTCTGTCTCCTGGCCAGCACGTACGGACGCTGGCTCGACACCGCTCGCGACCTGCTGACAGCCCTTGACGCGGACGAGCAGCACGCCGTCTGGTCCGGTACGGCCCGCCGCGTCTACTCCCTTGCCCCCACCACGAAGGAGAACCCGTCGTGACCACCAGCACTCCGGCCCCCGAGCTCGACGGCGTGCGCGCCGTCGTCACGGGTGGCGCCTCCGGCATCGGCGCCGCGATCGCGGCGGCGATGCTCGCCCGCGGCGCGAGCGTCACGTCCCTCGACCGGTCGGCAGACGGCGTCCCCGAGGGCGCCCACGCCGAGATCGCCGACGTCACCGACGACACGGCGGTCCGCCGGGCGGTCGACGGCGCTGCCGCGGCGATGGGCGGCATCGACGTCGTCGTCAACAACGCCGGGATCGGCGCCCAGGGCACCGTCGCGGACAACGACGACGCCGAATGGCTGCGCGTGCTCGACGTCAACGTGGTCGGCATCGTCCGCGTCACCCGTGCCGCCCTGCCGTACCTCCAGGCATCGGACCGGGCCGCCGTCGTCAACACCTGCTCGATCGCCGCCTGGACGGGCCTCCCGGCTCGGGCGCTCTACTCCGCCTCCAAGGGGGCGGTGCAGTCGCTCACCCTCGCCATGGCCGCCGACCACGTCCGCGAGGGCATCCGGGTCAACTGCGTGAACCCGGGAACGGTCGACACGCCGTGGATCGGCCGCCTGCTCGACCAGGCCGACGACCCGGCCGCGGAGCGGGCAGCGCTCGAGGCGCGCCAGCCCACCGGACGGCTCGTCAGCCCGGAGGCCGTGGCGCACGCCGTCTGCTATCTCGCGAGCCCGCTCGCCGTCGCGACCACCGGCGAGGCGCTGGCGGTCGACGGCGGGATGCACGGACTGCGGGTCCGCCCGCCGAGCGCCTCCTGACCGGAGAGAGGGAACCACCGATGAACGCCGACACGCACGACCCGCTGCCCCTGCACCCGGTGGGCGACACCCCCGTCCGGCTGACCACCCTCGGCTACGGAGCCGCTCAGGCGGGCAACCTCTACCGGACCAGCACCGATGCGGAGACCGCCGAGGCGTTCGACACCGCGTGGGACCTCGGCCTGCGGTACTTCGACACCGCGCCGCACTACGGGCTCGGCCTCTCGGAGCGCCGGCTCGGAGCCGCCCTGCGGGTCCGCCCGCGCGAGGAGTACGTCGTCTCCACCAAGGTGGGGCGGATCCTCGAGCCGTCGCCCGGCACGGCGCACCGCAGGGACACCGAGGGCTTCGACGTCCCGGCCGAGACCCGACGGGTGTGGGACTTCTCCCGCGACGGTGTGCTGCGGTCGCTCGAGGCCAGCCTGGAACGCACCGGCCTGGACCGCATCGACGTCGTCTACCTGCACGACCCCGACGAGCACTGGGAGTCCGCGTCCCGCGAAGCCGTGCCCGCGCTCGTCGAGCTGCGCGACCAGGGCGTGATCGGCGCCATCGGGGCAGGGATGAACCAGTCCGCCATGCTCACCCGGTTCGTCCGCGAGACCGACGTCGACGTCGTCATGTGCGCCGGTCGGTTCACGCTGCTGGAGCAGCCGGCGCTCGCCGACCTGCTCCCGGCCGCGGCGGAGCGCGACGTCGCCGTCGTCGTCGCCGGTGTCTACAACTCCGGGCTGCTCGCCCGTGAGGTCCCGCCCGACGACGCCACCTACGACTACACCCAGGCACCTGCCGAGCTGATCGAGCGCACCCGGCGCATCGCCGCCGTGTGCGCCGAGCACGGCGTCACCCTGCCCGAGGCGGCGCTGGCCTACGTGCGGACTCACCCGGCGGTGGCCAGCACCGTCATCGGTGTGCGCAACCCCGACCAGGTACGGCAGGCCTACGAACGGCACGCGGCCTCGGTCCCCGGAGAGCTCTGGGAGGCGCTCGTGCGTGCCGACCTGCTCGACGAGGTCGCCGCACCGGCCTGACCTGAACCGACCACCACGAACCGAGACCGACGAAGGATTGAGATGCACCTGCTCCGACTGGGCCCCGCCGGCCAGGAGATTCCCGCCGTCGACGACGGCGGTACCGTCCACGACCTGCGCCCGCTGACCGCCGACATCGACGGCGCCTTCCTCGCCGCCGACGGCACGGCCGCCGTGCGGACCGCCCTGGCCGCCGGGACCCTGCCGGTCCTCGACGACGCCGACACCCTCCGCCGGGGGGCGCCCGTCGCACGCCCGACCGCGGTGATCTGCATCGGACAGAACTACGCCGCACACGCCGCGGAGTCGGGGGCTCAGCCGCCGTCCGCCCCGATCGTGTTCTTCAAGCACCCCAACACCGTGGTCGGTCCCGACGACACCGTCCCGGTCCCGCCCGGCGCCGAGAAGCTGGACTACGAGGTCGAGCTCGGCGTCGTGATCGGACGACGTGCCAGCCGCCTCGCCTCGCGGGAGGAGGCACTGGCGCACATCGCCGGCTACACCGTGGTCGACGACGTCAGCGAGCGCTCGTGGCAGATCGACGAGTCGCTGGGCCAGTGGTCCAAGGGCAAGTGCGGGCCGGCGTTCGCCCCGACCGGGCCTGCCCTGGTGCCGGCCGACGAGCTCGATGCCGGCGGGCTTCGGCTGAGGTCCTGGGTCAACGGCGAACCGCGCCAGGACTCGACGACCGCTGACATGATCTTCGACGTGGCCACCATCGTCCAGGACCTGTCGCAGTACATGGACCTGGAGCCGGGCGACCTGATCTGCACCGGCACGCCGGAGGGCGTCGCCTTCTCCGGCCGGTTCCCCTACCTGCGCGACGGCGACGTCGTGGAGGTCGAGATCGACGGCATCGGCCGGCAGCGGCACGCGGTCCGCGACGCCTGAGCCCCGAGCGCGCGGCGCCCGACCCCTGCGGGGCGACGGCGCCGGGCCCTCGGGGTCAGGCGCCGTCGGTGGGCAGCTCCGGCAGGGACTCCTCCACGCCGAGCAGATGGTTGGCCATCCGGATCCGGGCGGCATCCGGGTCGCCGGCTGCCAGCGCCCGCCAGATCGCACGGTGCTCGCCGTGGGTGCGTTCCTCGGCGCCCTCCTCGTGCAGGCCGCGCCAGAGCCGTTCGCGCACCGTGCGCGTCGCCAGGGACTCGATGAGGGCGGCCATCACCGGGTTGCCCGTGTGCGCGGCGATGATGCGGTGGAAGGCGATGTCGGCCTCGATGAATCCCTCGTGGTCGACGTCCGGCTGGCGCAGGATGTGCTCCACCTGGTCCAGGACGTCGCGCGCCTCGGCGAGCGCCTGGGGGGTGATGCGGGTGGCGGCCAGGGCCGCGGCCTCCGTCTCGAGCACGCGGCGCACGCCGTGGAAGGGCCGGGCGCTGCCGTCGCCCTGCAGGTCGACGACGAACCCCATGGGGGAGAGCAGACGGGCCGGGTCCAGGCTCGTGACATAGGTGCCGTCGCCCTGGCGGGTGTCGACGATGCCCAGGATCGACAGCGCACGGACTCCCTCGCGCAGGGACCCGCGCGAGACGTCGAGGGTCTCGGCGAGCTCCTTCTCCACGGGGAGGCGGTCGCCGGGACCCAGCTCCCCGTCGAGAATCATGCGTTTGATGCCGTCGACGACCTGATCCGTGCGGGACATGCCTGCAGTATTCCTCACCGGGGTGCGGCGGATGCCCAGTACTCCCCGTCGGGGAACCGGAACCGCGCGACCGAGTCCTCGTACATCTGCGTGGAGTAGCCGGGTCGCGAGGGCAGGACGTACCCGCTGCCGGCGCCGGTGTCGGTGACGACGCAGGGGTCGGTGAAGTGCTCGTGGAGGTGGTCCACGAACTCCGTCACACGACCGTCGAGGTCGCCGGCGATCGCGACGTAGTCGAGCACCGAGACGTGCTGGACCATCTCGCACAGGCCGACGCCGCCGGCGTGCGGGCACACCGGCACCCCGAACTTCGCCGCGAGGAGCAGGACCGCCACGATCTCGTTGATGCTGGCGAGCCGGCCGGTGTCCAGCTGGCAGTAGTCCATCGCCTCGGCCTGGAGGAACTGCTTGAACATGACCCGGTTGTGGCAGTGCTCGCCCGTGGCGACACCGGTCGGCGCGACGGCGCGCCGGATCGTCGCGTGGCCGAGCACGTCGTCGGGTGACGTCGGCTCCTCGATCCACAGGGGGTCGAACGGCTTGAGCGCGTCCATCCACGTGATCGCCTCGGGGACGTCCCAGACCTGGTTGGCGTCGATCATGAGCTTGCGGTCGGGGCCGATGACGCGGCGAGCGATCGACAGTCGGCGGACGTCGTCGTCGAGGTCGGCGCCGACCTTGAGCTTGATGTGTCCGTAGCCGTGGTCGACGGCCTCCTGGCACAGCCGCTCCAGCTTGTCGTCGTCGTAGCCGAGCCATCCGGCCGACGTCGTGTACACGGGGTACCCGGTGCGTTCCAGGTGGGCGATGCGCTCAGCCTTGGTGGCCGCCTTGGCCTCCAGGATCGCGACGGCCTCGTCCGCGGTGAGCGCGTCCGAGAGGTAGCGCAGGTCGGCGATCGCGACGAGCTCGGCGGGTTCCATGTCGGCGAGCAGCCGCCACAGCGGCTTGCCGGCGCGACGCGCGACGAGATCCCAGGCGGCGTTGAGCACCGCGGCGAGCGACAGGTGGACGACGCCCTTCTCGGGGCCCAGCCAGCGCATCTGGGAGTCCGCGGTCAGGCTGCGGTAGAGGCCGCCCATGTCCGCGGCGATCTCGTCGACGTCGCGGCCCACGAGCACGGCGGCCTGCTGTCGGGCCGCCTCGGCCACGATGTCGTTGCCGCGCCCGATGGTGAAGGTCAGGCCGTAGCCGGCCAGGGGGTCGCTCGAGGCGTCGGTCGCGTCGGTGCGGAGCACGACGTAGGCGGCGGAGTAGTCCGCGTCCTTGTTCATCGCGTCCGAGCCGTCTCCGCTGAGAGACGTCGGGAAGCGGACGTCCTCGATCTCGACGCTGGTGATCCTGGCCATGGTTTCCTCGCCGTCCCCGCGATCCGTCGCGAAATACATATGATGACTGGGTTAAGTTACGACAGAATCGGCCACGCATCAAGCGCCTAGATCCCCTGATGCGGGATGTCCACCCTCGTCGTCGCTGGAGATGGCGGGGGGCGCCTGCGCGCCCTTGACGGCGAAAGATTGGATGATTTCCGTCGGGTTGGTGCCGAAGACGTCCGTCTCGAAGGAGAGCCCCGTGCCGCACGCCCGCCATGTCATCACCCTCGACCGGCCGGGATCATGGTTCGCGGACTCCTACCTGCTCGGCGACCGCAGGCTCGGCGCGAGCACCTCGGGAGGGCTGCCGCCCGAGACCTTCGACCTCAACGTCGACACGCTCTGGTCCGGCGGTCCGGTCCCGGCTCCACGGCGAGCGATGGAGCGCGAGCTACCAGCCCGCCGGTACCGTGCGCTGGAGCTGGGCGGTGCCGGAGGTCCTCAGCCCCCACCCTCTTACCTCGGACGTTCGGTGGTGGTGGACGGTGTCGAGGTCGCGCTGGCGGCCGGACGTGTGCCGGACGTCGTGATCCCGAACTACGTCCAGGACGACGACCCGGTGCGCTACGCCATCGATGCGCCCGACGAGGACGGCGCCACCGCTACGGCGCTGCCCTCCGCTCCCTGATCCGGAGGCGGAGGGCGGCGCCGTTCTTGCGTGCACTGGTGTTCCGGGGGTGTGAGGCGCCGCGCGCGATCCGGGCAACATCCCACCTATATGGGTGAACGAGCGGGATTACGCGCTACAGATGGATAACGATCCAGCGGTCCGCCATCAAAGATCCCATCAATGGCTTGACACTCCCCGGGGCCGCTTGTAGGTTCAGGAACCGGTCGCTCCTCGGAGTCGGTCGATGCAGACGTCACTCGATGCGGAGTACTTGATGCCCCACGAAGCAACAGCGCTTCCACCGGTCACCGACCGGCCCAGTCCGCTGCTCAGCATCCACCGTGCCAGCAAGGGGTTCCCTGGAGTACAGGCTCTCAGCGACGTCGACCTCGAGCTCAACTACGGCACGGTGCTTGCCCTGGTCGGTGAGAACGGTGCCGGCAAATCCACGTTGATGAAGCTGCTCTCCGGCATCTACACCCCGGACGCCGGTGAGTTCTTCCTCCGAGGTGAGCCGTTCCGCCCCGAGTCTCCGCGGCACGCGCAGGAGCTGGGGATCAGCATCATCCATCAGGAGCTCAACCTGATGCCCGACCTCACCGTCGCCCAGAACATCTTCATCGGTCGCGAGCCACGACGCGGCGGAGTCCTCTTCGACCGCCGGCTGCGCCGCGACACCCAGGACCTGCTGGACCGCCTCGAGCTGGACCTCGACCCCGACGCGCGGGTCGGCGACCTCCCGGTGGCGCGCCAGCAGATGGTGGAGATCGCCAAGGCGCTCAGCTTCGACGCCCGAGTGCTCATCATGGATGAGCCGACGGCGGCACTGAACGAGGCCGAGGTCGCCACGCTGTTCACCATGATCCGGCGGTTCGTGACCTCAGAGACCGGGGTCATCTACATCTCGCACCGGATGCAGGAACTCGCACAGGTCGCCGACGACGTCAGCGTGCTCCGCGACGGGGAGAACGCCGGCCATCGGAAGATCGCGGAGACGTCCGACCGCGAGATCATCTCCCTCATGGTCGGCCGGACCATCGACCTCGAGCAGCGCCCGCAGGCGTCCGACCCCGGCCAGACCCTGCTGGCCGTGCAGAACCTCAGCACGCAGCACCTCCTGCACGACATCTCCTTCGAGGCCCGCGCCGGCGAGATCCTCGGGTTCTCCGGACTCATGGGCGCAGGTCGCACCGAGCTGGCCCGGGCCATCATCGGTGCCGACCCGATCGCCGCCGGCACCGTCGAGCTCCATGGCACGGCAGTGCGAGCCACCTCACCCGCCGCCACGTCGAAGCGGGGCCTCGGCTACCTGTCCGAGGACCGCAAGAAGCTCGGGGTGCTGGTGGGCCGTGACGTGCGCGAGAACATCGCTCTACCGTCGTTGCCGTCGTTCCTCAAGGGGCCCGTCGTCGACGTCAAGAAGATGGACGCCGTCGCCCGGGACCACATCAGCGCACTGCGGATCAAGACACCCTCCACCACGCAGGAGGTCGGCAACCTCTCCGGTGGGAACCAGCAGAAGGTCGGCATCGCGAAATGGCTCCAGCGTGACTGCGACGTCCTGATCTTCGACGAACCCACCCGCGGAATCGACGTCGGAGCCAAGGAGGAGATCTATGCGCTCCTCAACCGGCTGGCGCTCGAGGGCAAAGCCATCATCGTCATCTCCTCGGACCTCCCAGAGGTGCTCCGGGTGGCGCACCGCATCGCCGTGATGTGCGAAGGCCGCCTGACCGCCGTCGTCCCCAACGAAGAGGCGACCCAGGAGAACCTCATGGCGTACGCCACCGACACCACCACAGGGGTGAACCAGTGACCGACACGAAGACCGCATCCACACCGCCGCCCAGCGGGACGCTCGCCGCGCAGCACGACGGCGGACTGCGGACCCGGCTGCGCGGATCGATTCAGCAGCTGCTCGCCTTCGCCAGCCTGATCATCATCATGCTCGTGTTCTCCCTGATGAGCCCGCACTTCTTCACGGTCAACAACATGGTCAGCATCCTCACGGCCGCGACCGTCACGGGAATCCTGGCACTGGGCACGACGTTCGTGATCATCACCGGCGGGATCGACCTGTCGATCGGTACGGGCATGATCCTCTGCGGCGTCATGACCGGTGTGTTCCTCACCAACTGGGGCTGGCCGCTCTGGGCGGGGATCCTCGGAGCGATCGCGTTCGGTGCGCTGATCGGCCTCATCAACGGGTTCAACGTGGCCATCCTGGGTATCCCACCCTTCATCGCCACGCTGGGCATGATGCTCATCGCGTCGGGCCTGTCGCTGGTCGTCTCGGGGACCAGCCCCATCTACTTCCCCGACACGCCCGCGTTCGGCGACATCATGAACCTGCCGATCATCCCCGGGACACGGTTCCCGCTCGGCGTCGCCATCTTCATCGCCACGATGCTCATCGCCGGGTTCGTCCTCTCCAAGACCATCGTCGGCCGCTACGCCTTCTCCATCGGCAGCAACGAGGATGCGACCTCCCTGTCCGGCGTGAACGTCAAGCGCTGGAAGATCCTCATCTACACGATGTCCGGCCTGTTCGTCGGCCTCGCCGGTGTGCTCTCCGCCTCCCGGCTCAGCTCCGCGCAACCCACCGGTGGGCTGGGCCTGGAGCTCGAGGCGATCGCCGCGGTCATCATCGGCGGTACCTCGCTGGCCGGCGGCAAGGGCTCCATCGTCGGAACCGTCATCGGCGCCCTCATCATGGCGGTGCTCACCAACGGGTTGCGCATCATCTCGGTCCCGCAGGAGTGGCAGTCCATCGCCGTCGGCGTCGTCATCCTCGTGGCCGTGTACCTCGACATGCTGCGACGTCGAGCGGCCACGTAGAGCCTCACCCGACCACTCGAACCTCATCCATCCACGAATCACGACGGAGTGCCTCATGCGAAACAAGCGATTCTTCAGCGCGGCGGCCGGCTTCGCCGCCACAGCCCTCCTGGTCGCCGGCTGCGCCGGTGACACCGAGAGCGACGACGCCGCAGGTAGCGAGAGCGACAGCGGCGAACGGCCGTACGTCGCCCTCATCTCGAAGGGCTTCCAGCACCAGTTCTGGCAGGCCGTCAAGGATGGGGCCGACCAGGCCGGCGAGGAGTTCGACGTCGAGGTGACCTTCGAGGGCCCCGACACCGAGTCCGACGTCGACCAGCAGGTCCAGATGCTGCAGGTCGCGCTCGACAAGAGCCCGGACGCCATCGGCGTCGCCGCCCTGGACAGCCAAGCCGTCGCGCCGCTCCTCGACCAGGCGCAGTCGCAGGGCATCCCGGTCATCGCGTTCGACTCCGGCGTGGACAGCGACATCCCCGAAGCCACGGCCGCGACCGACAACCTTGCGGCCGCGGGAGAGGCCGCGAAGCAGATGGCCGACGCGATCGGCAACAGCGGGAAGGTCGCGATGGTCGTCCACGACCAGACCTCGCTGACGGGTCAGCAGCGCCGCGACGGCTTCGTCGAGTACATGGAGTCGAACGAGCCCGACATCGAGATCGTCGACATCCAGTACGGCGGTGGCGACCAGGCGCAGTCCGCCGACCTCGCCAAGGCCATGATCTCGGCCAACCCGGACCTCGCCGGGATCTACGGATCCAACGAAGGTTCCGCGATCGGTATCGTCCAGGCGGTCGACGAGCTGGGCCTGTCCAGTGACGACCTGACCATCGTCGGTTTCGACTCCGGAGCGGCGCAGATCGAAGCCATCACCGACGGATCGATGCTCGGTGCGATCACCCAGAACCCCGTCGGCATCGGCTACGAGACAGTGAAGGCTGCTGTCGAGGCCATGGAGGGCGAGGAGCTCCCCGAGACCATCGACACCGGCTACTACTGGTACACCGCCGACAACATCGACGACGAAGAGATCCAGGCCGTCCTCTACGAGTGATCCTGGACGGTGCGGGGCCCGGACCGGGCCCCGCACCGTCGCGTTCGCACGCCAGCGCCCCGAGGCAACAAGTTCCTGACCTTGTCCAACGACGTCACAAGGGAGAAGAAGCCTTGCTGGTTCGTCAGAAGAGTGCGGGCGCCGGAGGTCTGCGGCGCCGCCACGACTCGCCGCGACGATCCCTCGCCTTCGGGCTCGCAGCGATCATGACCGTCAGGGAGCGAATGTCCTGACGGTCTACGACGTCGCGGGTAACACCTCCACCACGGAGTTCACCCTGAACTGACCTGACCGCCACCGCCACCCCACCGCCACCGCCACCGCCACCGCCACGGCGCTGCCCACCGCTCCCTGATCCGGGGGCGGAGGGCAGCGCCGTGTCGTCTCCTTAGAGCCTCACTACGAAAAGCATGGGATGACTGCCACGGCAGACATCAGATGTTGACCTCCAGGCTTCCTCGGCGGGAAGTCGCTGACGAGCCCGAAGACCTTGACAGGCGCCGATCGCATGGATCTACTGGGGGTTAGACATCCTATGTATCGACGCTGACGTCGGATCTTTCACAGCTCAAGGAGGAACTGTGCTAGTCAAAGTTCAGAGCGCACTGGCGCTCGGCGTGGCGCTTGCTACCGCAGCTGCCGGCTTGTCGTTCGCTCCGGCCCCACCGGGGCCGGAGCCGGTGAGGCTCGTCGCCGACTCGGCGGAGGGCGCGACCGAGTTGCGGCTCTGGTACGACGAGCCTGCCCCCGACACCGACGACGGCTGGGCCGACCGGTCTCTTGCCATGGGCAACGGGTACATGGGTGTCAACCTCTTCGGCGGCACCGAGACGGAGCGCCTGCAGATCACGGAGAACAGCCTCTACGACTCGATCGAGGGCGGTGGACAGAGGCCCGGTGGTCTCAACAGCTTCGCGGAGGTCTACCTGGACTTCGGCCATGAAGGGACCAGCGACTACGAGCGTGAACTCGTCCTGGACGAGGGCGTCTCCCGCGTTCAGTACACGCACGATGGCGTCGACTTCTCGCGGGAGTACTTCACCAGCTATCCCGACAAGGTGCTGGCGATGCGCCTCAGCGCGTCCGAAGCAGGCGAGCTCTCCTTCACGCTCCGTCCCACCATCCCGTTCCTGAGGGAGTACCGCAACGAACCCGGTGACAACCGGGGCAAGAGCGGAACGGTGGTGGCTGCCGACGACACCATCACGATGTCCGGTGTGATGGAGTACTACGGCGTCGAGTTCGAAGGGCAGTTCAAGGTCATCCCCGACGGCGGAACCCTGGAAGCAAACAATGACGGGGCCGGCGACAACGGAACGATCTCCGTCACCGACGCGGACAGTGCCATCGTTCTCTTCGCCGCCGGGACGAACTACGAGTCCGATCCCCAGGTAGTCCTCGAGGAGGACCGGCTCGACAAGCTCGAGGGCTTCCCCCACCCGCACGACAAGGTGACGGAGTACCTCGCCGAGGCGGCGTCGAAGAGCTATGAGGAACTCCTCGCGGCACACCAGGACGACTACACCGAGCTCTACGACCGGATGAGCCTCGACCTCGGCAGCGAACAACCCGCCATGCCCACGGACGACCTGGTCGATGCCTACCGCGAAGGCACGCCCAGTACGTACCTCGAAGAGCTGGCCTTCCAGTTCGGGCGGTACATGCTGATCTCCTCGTCGAGGGCGGGTACGTTGCCGCCGACGCTCCAGGGAATCTGGAACGTCTACGAGAACCCGCCGTGGGGATCGCGCTACTTGCACGATCTCAATCTTGAGATGGCGTACTCGCCGGCTTTCCCCACCAACATGCCTGAGCTGTTCGAGTCCTACACCGGCTTCTTCGAGGCGTTCGAGCCGAGGCAGCAGGAGTACGCCACGGAGTATATCGACCAGTACAACCCGGATCAGCTGGACCCGGGCGGCGACAACGGCTGGTCGGGGCCCTTCTGGGCAGCGCCGTACGACGTCCCGGGCAAGTCGGCCGTGGCCGGGTTCGGAACGGGCGGCTGGATCAGCCTGATGTTCTGGGACTACTACGACTACACGCAGGACGAACAGATCCTCGAAGACATCGTCTACCCGACGCTCTACGGTCAGGCCAACTTCATGTCGAGGTTCGTCCAGGAGCACGACGGATACTTGCTGGCGAACCCGTCGTCGTCCCCGGAGCAGCTTCCCCGGAACACGATCGGGACGACGTTCGATCAGCAGATGATCTACGAGACACACCTCAACACGCTGAAGGCGGCCGAGATCCTCGGCCGGTCCGACAGTCGCCTGAGCACGCTGGACGACCAGCTCCCGCTCCTCGACCCGATCCAGGTCGGCGCGTCGGGCCAGATCAAGGAGTTTCGCGAGGAGGAGTACTACGGCGAGTTCGGGGATCCTGAGCACCGCCACATCTCGCACCTCCTCGGTATGTCGCCGGGCCAGCTGATCTCGAGCGACACACCCGCCTGGCTGGACGCAGCCGAGGTGAGCCTGGAAGGTCGCGGTGCCGACAGCGGCATCGGGTGGGCACAGGCGAAGCGGATCAGCCTCTGGGCGAAGGTCCAGGACGGGAACGAGGCCTACAGCTACTACCAGGACCTCCTCCAGAACCACTTCATGCACAACCTGTTCAACAACCACCGGTTGAGCGGCGTGCTGTTCCAGGCCGACGGGAACTACGGTGCGACGGCCGGCGTGGCCGACATGCTGCTGCAGAGCCACGATGACGTCGTGTCACCGTTGCCCGCGCTTCCCGACGAATGGTCGGAGGGCAGGTTCGAGGGCATGCTTGCGCGCGGCAACTTCGAGGTGTCGGCGGAATGGTCGGCAGGTCATGCCGACCAGTTCGACGTTCTTGCCAAATCTGGTGGGACGCTCACGCTGGACTACCCCAACATCGCAGATGCTGTGGTGCAGACCGCCGATGGACATCCCGTGGAGGTCGTGGCCGACGGAGATGACCTCATCCAGGTCGAGACCGTTTCGGGCCAGACCCTCACCGTCACCGACATCCCCCCGGCGTCCCACGTCACGGCGCCCGCCGGCCTGACGGTCGTGGACGACCAGCGGGACGAGGTCGAACTGTCCTGGACGTCCAGCCCGGAAGCGGAGTCCTACACGCTCTACCGTGCCGTCGGTAGCGCGCCGGACTACGAGACAGTCGCCACCGACATCACGCAGACCGCCTTCACCTATGCGGCCGCCGATCTCGACGAGATCGACCAGATGACGTTGCGGGTCGTCGCGGTGTCGCCGGACGGGCGTCAGAGCGACGGTGCGACGACGGTGCGACTGCTGCCCGAGGAGGAGGCCGTGGACGACCGTCCGATCTTTACGGGAACCGCGTCCCAGTCTTCGACGCGGTTCGGTGGGGTCCCTGAGCTCGCGCTCGACGGTGACACCAGCGAGGACACGCACAGCCACACGGACTTCGAGGATCAGCCGTGGTGGCAGGTGGACCTGGGCGAGGTGCGACAGATCGATGAGATCAAGATCTGGAACCGTACCAAGCCCGTCCCGGCGCAGCGTACGAAGGAGTTCTACGTGCTCGTCTCGGACGAGCCGTTCGTCTCGGGATCGTTGGACGACGTGTTGGATCAGCCGGGTGTCGACGCCACGTACTACGAGGAGGTGCCCGATCCGACGGCGTCGTTCGACATCGACCGTGACGCTCGGTACGTGCGGGTCCAGTTGACCGGAGTCAACGAGGGCACCAGCGTCGCGCTCCACCTGGCCGAGGTGCAGATCTTCGGCTCGACGGACGACGAGGCGCCGCAGGATGTGGTGCGTCCGGTGGTGGAGTTGGTGTCGCCGGGGTCGGTGGGTCCGTTTGCGGAGCTGTCGGTGCAGGTGGATGCCACGGACGACGTCGGGTTGGAGCGGATCGTGGCGAACGTCTACCAGGACGGCGAGCTCGTCAGGAGCACGCAGTCGGCGGTGGCTGACGGTGCCACGTCGGGTTCGCACACGGCGCAGGTGTCGTTGCCGGACGGGGACTACGTGGTGAGGTTCAACGCTCATGATCTGGCCGGCAACGTCTCGCGGACGGGGTCGAGGGAGTTCTCGGTCGATGGCACGGCTCCGCGGGTGACGGTCAAGTCTGGTGACCGGTTCACGGTCGGTGCCGGTCCGTACGAGATGGTCAGCTTCAAGTTGTTCGATGCCGGGCTGGTCGATCGGGTCGAGGTCAACGGCGCGGTCAAGGATCTGTCGGACGACCGGTGGTCGGACGTGAACTTCCTGACGCCGGGCACGTTCGGTGCCGTGCAGGGCGAGAACGTCCTGAGGGTGTTCGACGTGGCGGGCAACTCCTCCACCGTGGAGTTCACCCTGGACTGACCCCACGGCCCGTGAGCCGCTCGACGATGACCGAAGAAAGTCGATTCAGAAACGAACAAGGGAGTTCGCACGATGATTACGTCAGCTTCATCCATGCGGGGAAACCCCGTGCCCAGACGGCGCCTCTGGCGATCCACCGCCGGTGGGGCCCTCGCCGCGCTGGCACTGTCGTCCTTCACCGCAGTTCCTGCGCAGGCCGACGACGCAGTCACGGTGCACGTCTCGCCGGATGGTGACGACTCCGCCGACGGAGGGTCCGCCACGGAGTCGGTACGGACACTCGGCCGAGCGAAAGAACTCGTGCGTGAGGCCCTACCGGGTGGCGTACCCGTCACGGTGGAGCTCGCGGAGGGTGACTACTACCTCGACGAGACGCTCACGTTCAGCAACGCTGACTCGGGAAGCGCGGACGCCCCGGTGCGCTGGGTAGGCGCAGGCGAGGGCGCCACGATCAACGGAGGTCGGCAGCTGACAGGGACGTGGGCCCCGAGTGCCGACGATCCCGACGTCATGGTGACCGACGTGCCGGCAGGGATCGACTTCGACGAGCTCTTCGTCGACGAGTCCCGACAGGTGATGGCGCGTTTCCCGAACTTCGACGAGGCGGCGAACCGCCTCGAGGGAACGACGACGATGGCGACACTCAACTCCCGAGCAGAGGACTGGGCGGACCCGACGACGGGATACGTCCGGGCGATGCACTGCCGAGACTGGGGAAGTGTGTCGTTCACGATCGAGGGGCGCAGCAGTGACGGGCTGCAGCTCGACTTCGTGGGGGACAACAACCGTCCCCAGAACTGCGACGAAGAGCGTCCCATGGACTCCAACGCCGTGTTGGTCGAGAACATCCGTGAGGAGCTCGACGTCACGAACGAGTGGTACCTCGATCGTGACGCGGGCAGGCTCTACCTCCGGCCGGCCGCGGATGTCGACCTCAACGAGGCGACCGTGGAGGTCGGCGAGCTCGACGAGATCATCGTCCTGGAGGGGGCGTCCGCGGAGGATCCCCTCCACGACATCTCGTTCGAGAACCTGGCCTTCGAGCGGACGCACCGCACTCTGTTCAACAGCACCTTCGAGGGGCTCTCGCGCGGTGACTGGTCGGTGGTCCGCAAGGGGGCGCTCACGATCAAGAACACCCGAGACGTTTCCGTCTCTGAATCCGAGTTCACTGCGCTCGGAGGTAATGCCGTCTTCCTGGACGGTCACAACGATCGCACCGAGATCCTGGCGAACACCTTCGTGGACAACGGTGCCACCGATGTGCACGTCGTCGGCTCTCCCGACGCGGTTCGTGACTATGCGGGCAACTACTTCATCACCCCGGACATCACCGATCTGGAAGCCGGGCCGCAGACCGAGGACTACCCTCGCGACGTTCTCATCGAGGGCAACGTCATGAGCAACCACGGTCGCTACGAGAAGCAGACCTCGTCGGTCAACATCTCGATGGCGCTCGACATCACGGTTCGCGGCAACTCGATGTCTGACAGCCCGAGGGCTTGCCTCAACTTCTCGGACACGACCTGGGGTGGTCACCTCATCCAGGACAACGACATCTTCGACTGCGTCAACGAGACCGGGGACAACGGTTCGATCAATGCTTGGGGGCGCAGTCGATTCTGGCAGACGGGCGCAAGGAACGACTCGTTCGCGAGCCTGGCCGATGGTGTGACGTTCATGGGCAACACCGGTGGGGAGTTGACGGCGGAGCAGGCGCGAGAGATGGCGAAACTCGACACCATCGAGCCCATCGTCATCGACCACAACAGGTTCTGGCACGACGGCGACTGGGCTATCGACCTCGATGACGGATCGTCGAACTTCGTTATGACGAACAACGTGCTGCTGAAGGGAGGGGTCAAGCTCCGTGACGGCTTCGACCGGACGTTGCAGAATAACTTGATCCTTGACGGGACGACGTTCGAACAGGTCAGCTATCAGCCGAACGGCGACGAGATCCGTCACAACGTCACCCTCGGAGAGCAGCCCTATCATAATGTGAACACTGTTCCGGATCTTGCTGCGTACGAGATTGACAGAAATCTCTTCTGGAATGCGGGATCGGAGATCAACATCAGGCCGCGCCCGGGTGTGAATGAGCAACTCTCAACAGATGGGGAGACGCTCAACACCGCGACAACCTGGTATGCCGACGGCATGGACCGCAACTCCGTCGTGGCTGCCCCGGAGTTCACGAGCCCCGACCCTGCCGGCGACTACGACTTCACGGTCTCCGAGACGTCGCCCGCGATCGGACTGGGATACCAGAACATTCCGATGACAGGATTCGGGGTGCCAGGTGCCCCGTTGCTCCCGGCCGCCGTCCTGCCTTCGGGGTCGAATGAGGTCGATCCCATCGAGGTGCAGCGTCGCCAGTTCGTCGGGAAGCTCTGGGGCGCCGACATCGACAACATCACCACCCTCGCGGAACAGTCGTCCTACGCCATCTCCGACTCGAAGGGTGTTCGGTTTGTCGCGGTCCCGGACGGCAGTGTCGCTGCGGACGCGGGACTGCAGGTCGACGACCTCGTCCGGACGATCAACGGGATCGAGATCACCGAGGAGCGCAACTCGTTCTGGCAGGAGTACAACACCCTCCCCGCCGGCGGAGCGATCACTCTTGACGTGCGCAGAGGGTCTACCGACGTGACTGTTTCGCTGACCAAGCCGACCGAGCCGGAGCTGCTGAACAACACGTCGGGTGTGGTCTACGAGACGGCGGCGCCAGCGACCGAAGAGACCTGGCTCTGGCGCAACCTGACGAGCGGCGGCAAGGGTGCTTGGCTCCAAGACATCGACGCGACCCAGAACCATGGCGACTCGTGGGAGCTGACCTTCCACGGCACGGGGATCGACGTGGTCTCGCAGATCAACAGGGATCTCGGCGATGTCGACATCAGCATCGACGGCGAACTTCACACGACGCAGTCGTTCCACAACCCGACTCGCGTGCACCAGCAGACGGTGCTCTCGGTCAGCGACCTGGCTCCCGGGGTGCACACCATCAGAGGAGTCATGAAGTCGGGCAGCTACATGATCGTCGACGGGTTCCGAACGCACCCGGAGTCGGAGACGCAGGCGCCGCAGGATGTGGTGCGTCCGGTGGTGGAGTTGGTGTCGCCGGGGTCGGTGGGTCCGTTTGCGGAGCTGTCGGTGCAGGTGGATGCCACGGACGACGTCGGGTTGGAGCGGATCGTGGCGAACATCTACCAGGACGGCGAGCTCGTCAGGAGCACGCAGTCGGCGGTGGCTGACGGTGCCACGTCGGGTTCGCACACGGCGCAGGTGTCGTTGCCGGACGGGGACTACGTGGTGAGGTTCAACGCTCATGATCTGGCCGGCAACGTCTCGCGGACGGGGTCGAGGGAGTTCTCGGTCGATGGCACGGCTCCGCGGGTGACGGTCAAGTCTGGTGACCGGTTCACGGTCGGTGCCGGTCCGTACGAGATGGTCAGCTTCAAGTTGTTCGATGCCGGGCTGGTCGATCGGGTCGAGGTCAACGGCGCGGTCAAGGATCTGTCGGACGACCGGTGGTCGGACGTGAACTTCCTGACGCCGGGCACGTTCGGTGCCGTGCAGGGCGAGAACGTCCTGAGGGTGTTCGACGTGGCGGGCAACTCCTCCACCGTGGAGTTCACCCTGAACTGACCTGACCGTCCCGTCGGGCGTCCTCGGTTCCCGGACTCACGAGTCCGGGAACCGAGGACGCCCGACCTCTGTGGAAGACATCGAGTGAAGACGTAGGTCGCGCCCCGGGGGTAGTCGTGGGTCCGGTCGCGCGAGCTCGACGACGACGACCACTCGGTCAGGTGGATCTCGGCGTTCGGGAACGGACCGGCGTCGACGATCTTGCGGAGCAACCGGAGGTCTGTGGGAGTGGCGTCCACGCCGCGGGTCAGGCGTGCTCCCTGCCCGTGCTCGTCGAAGGCCCAGTCGGTGGGGTAGGGCTAGGAGGAGACGAAGTCGACGGGGAGCAGGTCCCGGTGCGCGACGTCGAGGAACTCCTGGAGCCAGACCGGCTGCCGGTCGAGGGTGTCCAGATCGTCGGCGGAGAGCGTGTCGGCCTGTGCAGACGTGTCCTCGGTCTCGCCGTCGAACCGGGTGTCCGGCACGAAGTTGCTGGTGGCGGGGCCTGCGACGCGCAGGTGGGGGTCGACGGCCTTCACGGCCCGCACGGCCCGTGCGTACATGTCCGGGTACTGCGTCTTGGTGCCGGAGAAGAACGGGCGCAGGTCGGGCTCGTTCCAGACCTCGTAGTACCAGGTGCGGATCTCGTCGATGCCGTAGCGGTCGCGCCAGTGCTCGACGGTGCGAGCGGCCAGCTGCTCCCACTTGTCGAAGTCCGTGGGCGGGGACCCGTGGGCTCCCCACCAGAACGCGGTCGCGGTCTGGGTCGCGATCTCGCGCGGCATGAAGCCGAGCTCGACGAACGGGCGGATTGCGGCGTCCAGGAGGGCGTCGAACAGCAGGTCGACGTACTGGAAGGACGGTTCGACGGCGCCGTCGGCGTTCTCGCGGTAGACGAACATGTCGTCGTGGAAGAGCCCGTGGAAGCGCACGTAGCGGAATCCCTGGACCTCGACGACCTCGCGGAGCTGGGACTGCCAGTCGGCGCGGAGCCCCTCGTTGGCGCGGCCCGCCCCGACCACGCGGGTTCAGTGGTGGGAGAAGTGCTCGCCAGGTCCGTCCGCGGTGGCGCGGAGATCGACCATGATCAGATGTCCTATCTTTGACGGGCGGGGGCCGGCGCATCGAGACCCGCATCCGGGGGCGACGGGGAACTTTGCTCGATGAGACATCCCATGTCTATCATGCGCCCATGAGCACCGCCGTGCAACGCAGCGCGCGACCGAACGTCGTCCTGATCCTGTTCGACGACATGGGCTGGGGAGACCGGGGTTGCTACGAGGCCACCGCGATCCCCACGCCGCGCATGGACGCGATGGCACGGGACGGGGTGCGGTTCGACGACGCGCGCTCCTCCAGCTACCTCCCGTCACGCCGGACGCAGGCGGACGTGGAGACGGTGCTGGACCAGGTGCCCGCGGTCGGCGTCGAGGTGGCGGTGCGGGTCGACGACGTGGCGCCGCGTCGGGTGCGCACGCTCGCGGGTGCCGATCTCCCCTTCGAGGTCGCGGACGGCTATGTTCGCAGCACCGTGTCGTTCGACGCCGGGCACTGCCTCGTCGTCGTGGAGGGGGAACAGTGACCATGTCCCAGACCGACAACGCGATCGGCGCCATCAAGCGGATGATCCAGTTCGGCGAGCTGCGTCCGGGGGACCGGCTGCCCCCGGAGCGCGAGCTCGGCGAGCGGCTGGGCGTGTCCCGCAACTCGCTGCGCGAGGCCGTGAAGTCGCTCGAGACCATCAACGTGCTGGCCGTGCGGCGGGGCGACGGCACCTACGTCACGAGCCTCGAGCCGAGCCTGTTGCTGGAGGGGATCGGCTTCCTCGTGGACATCCACGACGACGCCACCCTGCTGGAGATGTTCGGGGTCCGGCGCATCCTGGAGTCGGCTGCGGCGCGGTCAGCGGCCACCCGCGCCACCCCGGAGCTGATCGAGCGTCTCGAGGCGATCGCGGAGAGCTCGAAGGACGCCTCCAGCGTCGACAACCTGGTCGACCACGACACGGAGTTCCACCGGGAGATCGCCTCGGCGGCGTCCAACCGCTACCTGTCCGGGATGCTCGACACGCTCTCGAGCAGCACGGTCCGGGCGCGGGTGTGGCGCGGGCTGTCGCAGGGCGGTTCGGTGGAACGGACCCTGGCCGAGCACCGCGCGATCCTCGACGCCGTGCGGGCCGGTGACCCGGATCTCGCCGCGGCACTGATGACGGCGCACATCGCCGGTGTCGAGTCGTGGTTGCGCGGTGCCTCCCGGTGGCACCCGGACCAGGACGACGGCGACGACGACAAGGAGAGCGCAGACGACGATGCCTGAGATCCCGCACCAGGAGGTTCCGTCCGCGACGAGCGAGCAGGAGGACGGCGCGAACGTCCGGCGTGTCGCGTCCGTGATCGGGCTGCCGCCGGAGAACCGCGAGGCCTACGAGCGCTACCACGGTGAGGCATGGCCGGGCGTGCTCGCCGCGCTGCGCCGTCACCAGGTGCGCAACTACTCCATCTACCGGTACGGCGACCTGCTCTTCTCCTACCTCGAGTACGTCGGGGACGACTACGAGGCGGACATGGCCGGGATCGCCGCCGACCCGGTGACGCAGGAGTGGTGGTCCGTGGTGAATCCGTTGCAGCGCCCTCTGGACGACCGTGCCGAGGGCGAGTGGTGGCACGAGGTCCCGGAGATCTTCCACGCGGACTGAGTCCGACGGTTCCGGGGGCGCGGGCGCCGCACGGCGGGACCCGCCCCCGGGACCCCGGGCCCCGCTACCTCGCGGCGCCGGCGTGCCGGGACCGTTCGACGTCCTCGAACCACACGCTGACCGCGTCGCTCATCGTCCGTCACGCATCGCGCAGTTTGACTCCCTCTCGGGGACGTAGCGGGTCCACTGCCAGAACCGTGCTCCCGGGCCCGCTCCCTCGCCGCGCAGCCGTGACCAGGCGTCGGAACCGTCGAGCTGTCGGTCGCCGGCGTCACCCCGGCCGCTGCGGCGAGGGTGGGCCGCCAGTCCACGAAGTGCACGAGGTCGGAGGACTCGCCGGTGGTCGGGAGGCCGTCGGGCCGGCGCATGATCAGCGGGACCCGGATGCCGCCCTCGAAGACGTGGGTCTTGGAGCCCCGCATCCCGGCGTTGAACCGGTGGGTGGCGTCCTCGCCGGTGCCGTTGGCCTCGGGACCGTTGTCGCTGGTGAACATCACGATCGTGTGGTCGGTCAGGCCCAGCCGGTCCACCTCGGCCAGGAGGCGTTCCACTCCCTCGTCGACCATGGCGAGCATCGCGTGGATGGTGGCGACGGCGCGCGTGCGACCGGGGGTGCGGAACCGTTCGACGAGGCGTTCGGGGGCCTGGAGCGGATAGTGCGGCGCGTTGTCGGCCAGATGGAGGAAGAAGGGTTCCTGGCGGTGGCGCCGCACGAAGTCGACGGCCTCGGTGGTGAAGACCTCCGTGAGGTGGCGGCCGTCGGCGTCGACCATGGAGCCGCCGCGTTCGATGCACCAGTCCTTCCCGGATGCTTGCGGGACGCTGAACACCTGTTTAGCCTGTTGAACATGAGTTCAGCCCAGCGCGACGAACCGTCGGTCGAGCCGGCCGCGCGGCCGGCGTCGGACGGCAGCACGCGGGAGCGCATCCGCGACGCCGCGGTGCTGCGCTTCGCACGTTCGGGATTCTCGGCATCGGTCCGCGCCGTCGCCGCGGACGCGGGCGTGAGCCCGGCCCTCGTGATCCACCACTTCGGCTCCAAGGACGCCCTGCACCGCGTCTGCGACGAGCACGTGCTCGCCTGGATCGTCGAGTCCAAGCGCCAGAACATGGGGCGGGCCACCGGCGGACAGCTCCTGCAGGTCCTGGCGGAGGTCGACGAGTACGCACCACTCCTGGGATACGTCGTGCGCTCCCTGCAGGCCGGGGGTGAGGTCGCCCGCGCGTTCGTGCAGCACATGGTCGACGACGCGCAGGTCTACACGGCCGAGGCAGTCGCCGCGGGCATCGCCCGTCCGAGCGTCGACGAGGAGGCGCGGGTCCGCTACCTCGTGCTGTCCTCCCTCGGTGCGCTGTCGCTCGCCATGACGCTCGACCCGCCGGGTGACGACATCAACGCGGCCGTGCGCACCTACCTGGCCGACCAGCGGCTGCCCACGATCGAGCTCTTCACCCAGGGCTTCCTCACCGACCGTCGCATGCTCGACGACTACCTGCTCTACGTCGGCGACCCGCCCGCGGCCGGCGGACCCGACCCCGAGCACACCACCCGGACCACGAACGAGGAGCCATGACCACCACGTCGACCACCGGGCCGGACACGCCCGCACCCGCCATCGAGATCCACGACCTGCACAAGCACTTCGGCCCCACCCGCGCGCTCGACGGCCTCGACCTGACGGTGCCCCGCGGGGAGGTCGCCGGGTTCCTCGGCCCCAACGGGGCGGGCAAGTCCACCACCATACGTGTCCTGCTCGGGCTGCTGCGCCCGACGTCCGGGGTGGCCCACCTGCTGGGCGGAGACCCCTGGAGAGACGCCGTCGCCCTGCACCGGCACCTCGCGTACGTGCCCGGCGACGTCACCCTGTGGCCGAACCTGACCGGCGGCGAGGCCATCGACTTCCTCTCCCGGCTGCGCGGCAAGCCCGACACGAAGCGCAAGCGGGAGCTGCTGGAGGCGTTCGAGCTCGACCCCACCAAGAAGGCCCGCACCTACTCCAAGGGCAACCGGCAGAAGGTCGCCCTCGTCGCCGCCTTCGCCACCGAGGTCCCGCTGCTCATCCTCGACGAGCCCACCTCCGGGCTCGACCCCCTCATGGAGGCCGTGTTCACCGAGCAGGTGCGCCAGGCCAAGGAGCGCGGCACGTCCGTGCTGCTCAGCAGCCACATCCTGTCCGAGGTCGAGAAGGTCTGCGACACCGTGACGATCATCCGCGCGGGCCGGGCCGTCGAGTCCGGCACGCTCGACGAGCTGCGGCACCTCACCCGCACCAACGTGACGGCCGTCGTCGACGGCGACCCCGCCGCCGTCGGACGCATCACCGGCGTGCACGACGTCGTCACCCACCCCGACGCCACCGGCACGCGCGTCACGTTCGACGTCGACGGCGCCCGGATGGGCGAGGTGCTCACCGTGCTCTCCGGCCTCGGCGTGCACGCCTTCACCGCCGCGCCCCCGTCGCTCGAGGAGCTCTTCATGCGCCACTACGGCGACGACCTCGCCGAGACCTCCCACGACGGCGCCGCCCCGGCGAGCGAGGCCGGTGCACGATGACCGCCGCCGCCGCCGCGCCCGCCGCACCCCGGACCGACCTCGCCCGGGGGAGCACCCTCACCGGTACCGGGGCGCTCGTGCGGTTCATGCTGCGTCGCGACCGCGTGCGCCTCACCGTCTGGTCGGCCTCGATGGTCGCCTTCTACGCCTACTTCACCTTCGCCCTCGACACCGTGTTCGCCGACGAGGCCGCCCAGCAGGCCCGCGCCACGGTCATGGAGACCCCTGCCGGCATCGTCATGGGCGGGCCCGGCTACGGGATCGACCACTACACGACCGGGGTGGCCATGGCGAACGAGGGCATCACCTGGGTGGTGCTGGCCCTCGCCGTCCTGTCGATCCTGCACGTCGTGCGGCACACCCGCACCGAGGAGGAGTCGAACCGTTCCGAGCTCGTGCGCGCCGCCGTCGTCGGACGCCACGCCCACGCCGTGGCCGCCGTGCTCACCCTCCTGCTCGCCCAGACCGTCATCGCCGTGCTGTCCGCCCTGTCGATGGTCGCCGTGGGCGACCTGGCCGTCACCGACTCGTTCGCCATGACGGTCGGCTCCGGGCTCAGCGCCATGGTGTTCGGCGCGGTCGCCCTCGTGGCCTGCCAGGTCACCGAGCACGCGCGGGGCGCCCTGGGGATCAGCCTGGCCGTGTTCGGCGCCGCGTTCGTCGTGCGGGCCGCCGGTGACATGCGCGAGCTCGGCGGGTCGACGCTGTCGTGGTTCTCGCCGATCGCGTGGGCCCAGCAGATGCGGGCCTTCGTCGACCTGCGCTGGTGGCCGGCCGCCCTGAGCGTCGTCGCGATCGTCGCGCTGCTCTGGATCGCCGCCGTCCTCGCCTCGCACCGGGACTTCGGCGGCGCCCTGCTGCGCTCCCGGCCCGGCCGCCCCGAGGCCCGCGCGAGCCTGCGCGGCCCCTTCGCCCTCACCTGGTTGCAGCAGCGCGGCGCGCTGCTGTGGAGCTGCCTCGGTCTGGGTCTGATGTGGTTCGCCACCGGCACCCTCATGCCCGAGATCGGCACCATGATCGACGACCTCGTCGCCGACAACGCCGCCGCCCAGCAGATCTTCGGCGCCGACCCCTCCCAGCTCTCCGTCTCGTTCCTGGCCGTGATGATCATGTTCGCGGCGCTCTGCTGCGCCGGGTACGCCGTCGTCATGACCCAGCGGCCCAAGGCCGAGGAGACCTCCGGCCGCGGCGAGATCATGTTCTCCCACCCCGTCGGGCGCACCCGCTGGCTCGGCGCGCAGGTCGCCGTCGCCGCGATCGGCACCACCGTGCTCCTCGCCGTCAGCGTCTACGCCACCTGGCTGGGCGCCGTCGTCGTCGGCTGGGACGACCAGTCGTTCGGGGACTACACCGTCGTGGTGTGGACGTACCTGGCGGCGCTCGCCGTGTTCGTCGGGCTCGTGGTGGCGCTGTACGGGTGGGCGCCGCGCCTGACCGGCCTCGGCTGGGCCCTGGTGGCGTACGCGCTGATCGTCGGGATGTTCGGCGGGCTCTTCGACCTCCCGGACTGGGCGTACAGGATCTCGCCGTTCGACTGGGTGCCCGACGCCTTCTCCGGCGACTTCTCGGCCGGTGACGTGGCCCTGCTGTGGGGTGTGGCGGCCGTCCTGGTGGTGCTCGGCTTCGTCGGCTTCCGTCGACGCGACCTGCAGACGGGATGAGCCGCCGGGGCCCGGGCTCCGGGTCGGGCTAGCGTGGGGCGGTGACGAACTCACCTGAACCCGGCGCCGGCACCGAACCCGGCACCGGCACCGAACCCGGCACCGAGCCGGCCGGCCCCCCGACCGGCGGCGCACCGCTCACGCACGGGCTGCAGACCCGGCACCTGACGATGATGGGCCTCGGCTCCGCGATCGGTGCGGGGCTGTTCCTCGGCTCCGGCGTCGGCATCGCCACCGCCGGCCCGGCCGTGCTCGTCAGCTACGCCATCGCGGGCGCCCTCGTGGTGCTGGTGATGCGGATGCTCGCCGAGATGGCCGCCGCGCTGCCCGCCTCGGGCTCGTTCTCCGTGTACGCCGAGACCGCGCTCGGGCGCTGGGCCGGGTTCCTGCTCGGCTGGCTCTACTGGTTCATGCTCATCATGGTGCTGGGCGTCGAGATCACCGGCGTCGCCGAGATCGTGCACGGCTGGTGGCCGGGCGTGCCGCAGTGGGCGGCGGCCGCCGTCGTGGTCGCCGTGTTCGGGGCGATCAACCTCGTCGGGGTGCGTCACTTCGGCGAGGCGGAGTTCTGGTTCGCGCTCATCAAGGTCGCCGCGATCGTGGGGTTCCTCGTCGTGGGCGTGCTCGTCGTGGTGGGCGTCGTCCCGGTCGAGGGTTCGGTGCTCGGCCACTGGGACGAGCACGGCGGGTTCGCCCCCGCCGGCTGGGCGGGGATCGCGGCAGGCCTGCTGACGGTGGTCTTCGCGTTCGGCGGCATCGAGATCGTCACCATCGCCGCCGCGGAGGCGCGTGACCCCGCCACCGCCGTCGTGCGCGCCACCCGCACCATCCTGTGGCGCATCCTGGCCTTCTACATCGGGTCCGTCGCGATCATGGTCGCCCTCATCCCGTGGGACGACGCCGACGACCTCGCCTCCCCGTTCGTCACCGTCCTGCAGATGGCCGGGTTCGACGGCGCGGCGCGGCTCATGGAGGTCGTCGTCGTCATCGCGCTGCTCAGCGCGTTCAACGCCAACATCTACGGCACGTCCCGGATGCTCTTCTCCCTCGCCGGGCGCGGCGACGCGCCCGCGGCTGCCGCGCGCGTGTCCCGCCGGGGCGTCCCCGCGGTGGCCGTCTGGGTGTCCGTGGCGTTCGGCGTCGTCGCCGTCCTGCTCAACTGGCTGCTGCCCGAGACCCTGCTCGCCATCCTGCTCAACGCCGTCGGCGCGGTGCTGCTCGTGGTGTGGGTGCTGGTGGCCGTGTCCCAGCTCCGGCTGCGCCCGCGCCTGGAGGCGGCGGCGCGCGAGCGAGGGGAACCGATGGCGCTGCGCGCCTGGGGGTACCCGTGGCTCACCTGGACGGTGCTGGCCGCGCTCGCGGCGCTGGTGGTGCTCATGCTGTCCGACGACGCCGCGCGCGCCCAGCTCGTCGCGACCGCCGGCGTCGTCGCCGTCATCCTCGCGGCGTACCTGGTGCGTCGGAGGGTGCGCGCACGGCGCGGCCGGGGTACAACCGGCCGGGACGCCCCGCGCGATGTGCCAGCATGACGCCCATGGGTGAGATCCTCGCGGTCTGTCGTGTCCACCAGCTGCTGCCCGACGGCGGCCCCGTCGGGATCACCGCCATCGACAAGCGTCCCGTCGGGGGCCGGGTGCGGGCCGGTCGCCTCGGCCTGTACGCCGACGTGCAGGCCGACCGGGCGAACCACGGCGGCGAGGACCAGGCCGTGTACGCCTACGCGGGCGAGGACGCGGCGTTCTTCGCTCCCGAGCTGGGGCGCGACGTGCCTCCGGGGCTCTTCGGGGAGAACCTGCGCACGCAGGGCGTCGACGTGAACGGCGCGGTCATCGGGGAGCGGTGGCGCATCGGCTCCGCCCAGCTGGAGGTCAGCCAGCCCCGCACGCCCTGCGCGACGTTCGCGCGCCGGCTCGGCTCGCCGCCCCGCTGGGTCCGACGCTTCACCGAGGCGAACCGCACCGGCGCCTACCTGCGCGTCGTCGAGCCCGGCGAGCTGGGCGCGGGCGATGCCGTGGAGGTCGTCTCGACGCCCGGCCACGGCGTCACCGTGGCCGCCTGGTTCGGCGCCTGGAACGCCGGCGCCCCCGGGTTCGCCGAGTCGGCGCGGCTCGCACGGGCGCTCCGACGCGCCGCCGACGACGGCGAGATCCGGTTGAGCGCGGACCTGGACTCGCGCACCGCCAAGGCGCTCGCGCGCTGAAGGGCTTCGCAGACCGCAGCACCTCGTGCCTGCCGGGCCGCGGGCGATACCGGGTACCGGGTACCGGGTGCGGGGTGCGGGGTGCGGGGTGCGGGGTACCGGGTGCGGGGTCGGCCGGCACGGGCGAGCTGGTGGAACGTGGAGCATCCCAATCCCTTGCGCGGCGCCGTCGACCCTGGTTAGGATCGAACACATGTTCGAACATGGCACTTCCTCCCCGGCGGACGACGCCGCCGGGTCTTGTCATGGGCGAACCGGTGGTCCCGGTGCGGTCAGTGCCCCGATCGCACCGGGACCGACATCTGCTGCCCGCGGCCCGGTGGAACGCGTGGCGCTCCTGTCGGGGCCACGGCCCAGCGCGCCGTGCGCTGGTGCGCCGGACGGTTGCAACTCGACGCTCGAGCAGGAGTTCGCCGCGCTGGTCGCCGACCTGGCGCCACGCGAGCCCGGGAAAGTCCGGACGCGCCCGGAGGCCGGTGCGAACGACGTCGGGACGGACGCGGCGTCAGGCGGCCCGGTGGCCGATGAACCCGCAGCGGGTGGTCCGGGGTCGGGTCGCGCCTCCCGGCCCGGTCCCTCGCTCCTCGACCTTCTCGATGCTGCGCCGTCCCCCGGGGTCGCCGCGGGCCTGCTGGCCTACGACGTCGCCGACCTGCGCGACCACGACCTGGTCGAGGTGCTGGCCGCGTGGGAACGCCTCGGCGCCTGGGCTCAGGGCCGTGCCGCACGGGCACTGGGCGAGCTGCTCGACCGGACCCGCGGCTCCGCGCAGCACGAGTTCGTGGTCGACGAGGTCGCCGCGCGGCTGGCGCTCGGTCGTCGTGCGGCTGAGCAGCACGTCACCGTGGCGCACGGTGCTGCGCACCTGCCCGAGATCGCCGACGCGATGGCCGACGGTGTCATCGATCGGCGCAAGGCCGAGGTGCTCGCCGCGACCGGTCGCCTGGACGACGACCAGCGCCGTGCCGTGATCCGGGAGATGCGCCCCGATCTCGAGCACCTCACCGTGCGCCAGATCAGGGACCGTATCCGGCGCGCGGAGATCACGGTCGACCCTGAGGGCGCCGCCGATCGCCATGCCGCGAGCCGGCGTGACCGTTTCGTCGTGCTCGAACCCGTCGACGACGCCATGGCCTACCTGACCGCGTACCTGCCCGCCGACGACGCGGTCCGCGCCTTCGCCGCGATCGACGGACTCGCCGTCGCCATGCACCGCGCCCCGGCGGAGCAGCGTCGTCTCGGCGAGTGCCGGGCCGACGCGCTCGTCGCCCTCGTCGCCGGGGCTGTCGCCTCCACGGACAGTGACGGTGCTCCCGTGCCCGTGCCCGTGCCCGTGCCCGTGCCCGTGCCCGTGCGCGCCGGAACGCCTGCTGGGGCACCGGCCGGCCGATCCGCCCCCGCACCATCAGGCCTCATGACGCCGCTGCCGGCTGGACAGCTCGCGCCTGCACCGTCCGGGGAGTTCGCGCCGGCACCGTCCGCGCCGTCCAGGCTTCCACGTGCCACGTCGTTCGCGCCGGCGACGGTGCGGGTGACGATCGCGGCGTCGACCCTCCTCGGCGTCGACGACCTGCCCGCCGTCCTCGACGGCTACGGGCCCGTCCCGGCGGGGATGGCGCGCGCGATCGCCGCCGACCCGGACGCCGTCTGGCAGCGGATCCTCACAGATCCCGCGACGGGGGTGCTCACCGACCTCTCGTCGCGCGCCTACCGTCCGAGCCGCGCGTTGCGGGCGGCCGTGATCGCCCGCGACACGACGTGCACCTTCCCCGGATGCCACGTTCCTGCCGCGCGAGGGGACCTCGACCACCTGGTCCCCTACGACCCCGGGCGGGACGGCCCGCAGACTCACGGGGGCAACCTGCACGCCGTGTGCCGGACGCACCACCGTGCCCGCACGATGGGCGGGTGGTCCGTGGCGCGGGACGCCAGGACTGGCGTGACCACCTGGCGGTCGCCGACCCGTCACCGCTACCGGGTGGCCCCGCACCGCCCGGAACCCACCGCCGACCTCGCGGTGGACTTCAGCGCAGACCCCGCTGTGGATCCCGCCGCAGAGCCGGGCCCCTGAGCTCGGGTGCGCCCTGACCCGAACCGCACCGTGTGAGGATGGCTGGATGGAGCACACCCCTGCCGTCGCCGATCACGTCGTCACCTGTGACGACGCCGGGAACCGCACCGGTACCGTCCCCCGGGCCGACGTGCACACGACCGACACGCCGTTGCACCTGGCGTTCTCCTGCTACCTGCTCGACGCGGACGACAACCTGCTCGTCACACGGCGTGCGCTGGTCAAGCGCACCTGGCCGGGAGTCTGGACCAACTCGTTCTGCGGGCACCTGCGCTGGACGGAGAGCGTCGAGGACTCCCTCGTACGGCACGCGGCGCACGAGCTGGGCGGCAGGGTGACGGACATCGACGTCGCCCTGCCGGAGTTCAGGTACCGGGCCGTCGACGCGTCCGGCGTGGTCGAGAACGAGATCTGCCCGGTGTACGTGGCACGCGTCGTCGGCGACGTCGAGCCCAACCCGGACGAGGTCGCCGAGGAGGCGTGGTCCCCGGCGCGAGACGTGCTGACCGCCGTCCGGGCGACCCCCTGGGCCTTCAGCCCCTGGATGGTGGAACAGGTCGAGGCGCTCGCCGCGGTGCCGCCCGCGGACCGGACCCCCGGCGCCCGCACCCTGGCGGACGCGCTCGGCCTGCGCTGAGACCACCCGCCCGATCAGTCGCGACAGGTCGACGCCGTCCACTCGACGCCGTCCACTCGACGCCGTCCACTCAACGCCGTCCACTCAACGCCGTCGGCGCGGCGGCTCGGTCGGCGGCCACTCGCCGTCGTCGGAGCCGTCGTCCGCACGGAAGAGCAGTTCCTGCAGCTCCCGGTGGACACTCTCGACGTCGGGCACGTCGGGGAGCTTCATCCCGGCCTTCTCGGTGGCGTCCGACACGACGAGGGTGCCGCACCCGAACATGCGGTCGATGAGTCCCATCTCCATCGAGACATCGTTGATGCGGTACAGCGGGATGTCGCGACCGATCCGCGTGAACACCCCCGAACGCATGGCGATGCGCTGCGTGGTCACCGAGAACGAGGTGCTGCGCCACCGCAGCCACGGCACGAACACCCACACCACGGCGACGACGGCGAGCACCACCCAGGCGACCCACCGGCCAGGCCCCTCGGGAATCAGCATGCCCGCCACCACGGCCGTGATCAGCACGGCGATGAGCACCACGATCGGCCACACGAGGGCCTTCGGGTGCTCGCGCAGCTCCATGACGACCCGTTCGCCGTCGGTGAGGTTCTTCTCGTTCAGCGCCATGGCAGCATCTTTGCACCGGTGACCGACCCGCGGACAGATGCCGCAGCCCGCGTGCGGGGCAGGCGGCCCGGCAGGTGGCGCGGCAGTGTTCACCGGCCGCCCGTCAGTGGTCCGCCAGGTTCCACGTCGATCGTGGGCAGGTCGTGGGACGTGCCGAGCACGCTGATCGCGGCGCACCCCAGCTCCAGGTGGGCCCCGAAGGTGGGTTCGACGGCGAGCCACGCCGTCGCGAGGACGCGCAGCAGGTGCCCGTGCGCGACGACGAGCACCGGCCCGGCGTCGTCGAGCGTCGGCCGCACCCTGGCGAGGAACCGCTCGGTGCGGGCACGGACGTCGGCGAGCGTCTCGCCCGCCGAACCGCCGTCGGGCACCGGCAGGACCTGCACGCCGTCCCGGAAGATCTCGTAGGGGCGGCCGGTCGCGTCGGCGACCTCGGCCGACGTGCGGCCCTCGACGGGCCCGTAGTCCCACTCGGCCAGGTCGTCGTCGACGACGGCGGTCCCGAACCCGGCGAGCTCGGCGGTGCGCCGTGCGCGCACCAGCGGCGACACGTGGACGGCGCGGGGCGTGAGCCCGGCGAGACGACGTCCGGCGGCCTCGGCCTGGGCCTCGCCGTCGGCCGTGAGCGGGACGTCGGTGCGCCCGGTGTGGCGGCCGGCGAGCGCCCACTCGGTGTCGCCGTGACGCAGCAGCACGAGCGCAGGGCCGTCGGAGGTGAGGGCGAGCGGTGGCCTGTTCATCCGTCGATCGTCCCGCATGACGGAGCCACTGACATGCGGGACCGGACATATGGCATTCTTCACACTCTTGTCACATTGCGCGCGGCGCCATCACCCACGTTCGGAGTTCTCGTGCTCGTCTTCGCCCTCATCGGCACCATCGGCCTCGTCCTGCTGGTGGTCTCGCTCGTCGTCGGTGACCTCGTCGACCTCGGTGACGGCGCGCTCTCCGGCACGTCGCTCGGAGTGGGTGCCGTCGTGTTCGGCGCGGTCGGGGCGATCGTCACGGCCAACGGCCTCGACCTGTGGATCGCCTACGTCTCCTCCGCGGTCGTGGGCCTGGCCGCCGTCCTCGTGGCCCAGCTCATGATCCGGCGGATCTCCGCCTCCGACGACAACGCCCACGTCGACCTCGTCGGCGTGCAGGGCACGGCCGTCACCGACATCACGCAGTCGGCCGGCGAGGTGTCCCTCGACGCGGTCACGGAGCTCGAGCGCCGCCTCGCCTGGTCCCTCGAGCCGATCACCGCCGGGACCCGCGTCGTCGTGCTCGAGCACAAGCCCAACAGCGTCCGGGTCGGTCCGTACCGGCCCGAGGCCTGACGTCCGCACCACGAGAGAGGACGCGCACCCGCGCACCCCATGACCGACTCATCCTTCGTGACCACCCTCGCGGTGGCCGCCATCGTCGTCGCCTTCCTGGCGATCGGCATCTTCGTCGCCCAGCGCATCCGGCGCGTCCCCCCGAACCAGGCCCTCGTCATCGTCGGCCGTGGGGCCGGCCGCAAGGACGAGACCGGCCAGAAGGTCGTCATCGGCGGCCGCACGTTCGTCTGGCCGATCCTCCAGCAGGGCTTTGCCATCTCGCTCGAGCAGCGTCAGATCGGCATCACCGTCGAGGGCGTGGACTCCAAGCGCATCAAGATCGCCATCAAGGCGTCGATCAACTTCAAGGTCCGTGGCGACGAGGAGGGCGTGCGGCGCGCCGCACAGCGCTTCCTGTCCCAGCAGGAGCTCCTGACCGAGATCATCGCGGAGTCCCTGGAGGGATCGCTGCGCTCCATCGTCGGGGACATGACGATCGAGGAGATCATCTCCGACCGCAAGGGTCTGTCCGACCGTGTCGTGGAGTCCACCAAGCGGGACCTCGCCGAGCAGGGTCTGCAGGTCGACATCCTCAACATCTCCGACATCTCCACGCCGGGATCGGACTACCTCGCCAACCTCGGTCGCGCCGAGTCCGCCCGCGCCCGCCAGGTCGCCGAGGTGTCCGAGGCGGAGGCCCGCCGGGCGTCCGAGTTCGCCGTCATCGAGGCCGCCGAGCAGATCGCCGAGCGGCAGAAGGCCCTCGACCTGCGCAAGTCGTCCATCAAGGCCGAGACCGACCGTGCCCAGGCGGAGGCGGAGGCCGCCGGCCAGCTCGCCCGCGCCGAGCAGGACCGCCTCGTGGCGCAGCAGGAGCGCGAAGCCCTCTCCGAGAAGGCCCGCGTGGAGCAGGAGCGCCTCGACATCGAGGTCCGCAAGCCCGCCGAGGCCAAGGCCTACGCCGAGGTGCAGGACGCCAACGCCCGCCGCGACTCGCAGAACGCCGCGACGGAGGCCGACGCCTTCAAGCGCACCACGATCGCCGAGGCCAACAAGCGGGCCGCCATCCAGGACGCCGAGGCGTCCGCCGAGGCCGTCCGCCGCGCCGGTGAGGCCGAGCGCGACCGCCAGGTGGCCCACGCCGCCGGTATCCGTGCCGAGGGCGAGGCGCGTGCCGCCGCGACCGAGGCAGAGGGTCGCGCCGAGGCCGTCGCCACCGACCTCAAGGCGGAGGCGCTCAAGAAGTACGGCGAGGCCGCGCTCGTGCAGGAGCTCATCGAGCGTCTGCCCGACATCGTGCGCGCCGCCGCCGAGCCCATCGCCTCCATCCAGGGCATGACGGTCGTCTCGACCGACGGAGCGTCCGCCATCACCAAGAACGTCTCCAGCGTCCTCGGCGAGGGGCAGGCCGTCATCAAGGAGCTGACCGGCATGGACATCAACCAGCTCATCTCCGGGCTGGCCGCCAAGGAGGTGCCCGCCGCGGTGCCCACGAGCACCTCGAACGGTTCCGCCTCGAACGGCGCGTCCTCCCACTGACGCACCGCCCGGGCCCGGCGGTCGGCGGCCGGTCCCGCCCGTCCGGCGGTCGCACCGGGCCGGTCGTGGCGGGGGGCAGCGCGTCGCGCGGGTCGCCTCGCGGGACGGGGAGCCTCAGGGATCAGGCTCAGGCCACGACGCCTCAGGGGTCCAGCGGCTCAGTCAGTCGAAGAGCGTGCCGAGCTCCCAGTTCGGGCCGGACGTCGGCGGGTCCGCCCGGCCCGCACGGGCCCCGACCGCCTCGCGCGTCCGGTCGTCCTGCGTGCCACCGTCGTCGGCGGCGAGCAGAGTCCCCTCGAGGTCGCCGCGACCGGCGGCCCAGTCCTGGGCGGCGAGACCGGCGAGCTCACGGGCACGTTGGGTGAACGGGCTGTCCACGTGGCCCCGCACCCAGCGGAACCGCACCGGTCCGCTCCGGTCGGCGATGGCGGCGTCCAGGGCCTGCAGCTCGGCGAGGTGCTGCACGGCCCCGCCCGACGGCGTCCGCCAGCCGTTGTCCTTCCAGGTCTCCAACCACTCGGAGGCGCAGCGGATCGCGTACTGGGAGGTGGACTCGACGAAGAGCGGCTCGTCGCCGGGGTGGGCCTCGACGGCCTCACGCAGCGCGACGAGCTCGGCGACCTGAGCCGTGCCCAGGGTCGCGCCGCCCGAGTCGATACGGCCGGAGCCGTGGGCGACCCAGGCCCATCCGATCGCGTCGCCGGTGTCGTGCAGGCCGGTGCCGTCGGTGCTGACAATGATCACGCCGGTGTCCCTCGGAGTCCGCGGAGTCCATCGCCTGGTCGGGCGACGGCCCCATTGTGCACCGTGACGGTGACATCGGGATGAACTGTCTGCCTACGGACGACCGAAATCTCGGCTGGGACTGCGCGCAACCCGGCTGGTCGCGCCCCGGAACCCGCAGACCCGCCGATCCGGCCAGGATGGAGGCCATGGACGCGACACACGGCCACGAGGGCGGCACGCCCGCGCCCACCGGCGCCGAGATCCGCCGGTGGCGACGCTACCTCGCGGCCGAACGGGCCGAGGCGGCCGTCTACCGTGACCTCGCCTCACGCCGCACGGGGGAGGAACGCGAGATCCTGCTGGCGCTCGCAGCCGCGGAGAAGCGGCACGAGCAGCACTGGCTCGACCTGCTCGGCGACGACGTCGGGATGCCGCTGCGCGGCGACCTGCGGACCCGGTTCCTGGCCTACCTGGCACGGCGGTTCGGCGGGGTGTTCGTCCTCGCGCTCGTCCAGCGGGCGGAGTCGCGCTCCGTCTACGGCGACGACGAGCACGCGACCGCGCGGATGGCGGCGGACGAGCAGATCCACGAGGAGGTCGTCCGGAGCCTGGCCACGCGGGGACGCAACCGGATGTCCGGCACGTTCCGCGCCGCCGTCTTCGGGGCGAACGACGGCCTGGTGTCCAACCTGGCGCTCGTGCTCGGCATCGGCGCGTCCGGGGTCGCCTCGGGGACGATCCTGCTCACCGGCCTGGCCGGTCTGCTGTCCGGCGCCCTGTCGATGGGCGCCGGCGAGTTCGTGTCCGTGCGTTCCCAGCGGGAGCTGCTGCAGGCGTCGACACCCGACCCGGCGACGGACCGTGCGCTGCCGGACCTCGACGTGGACGCGAACGAGCTCGCGCTCGTCTACCGGGCGCGCGGCATGGCCGCGGCGGAGGCGGAGGAACGTGCCGACCAGGTCCTGCAGCGCCTCGCCGCCACCGGTGTGGTGGAGGTGGGCGACCTGGGCTCGGCCGTCCACGACCCCGAGGCGGGGACGGGTGCGCCCGACGCCGACGGCGACGTCGACGGCGCCGTCGACGACCTGGAGACCCACGGCACGGCGTGGGGCGCGGCGGTCTCCAGCTTCTGCTTCTTCGGCTCGGGCGCGCTCGTGCCGGTGCTGCCCTACCTGTTCGGGATGAGCGGCACGGGCGCGGTGGTGCTCGCCTGCGTCCTGGTGGGCCTCTGCCTCGCCGTGACCGGCGCCGTGACGGGCCTGCTGTCGGGTACGTCGCCCGTCACGCGGGCGGCTCGCCAGCTCGCCATCGGGTTCGGCGCCGCCGCCGCCACGTACGTCCTGGGGCTTCTGCTCGGTACAACGGTGGCGTGACGGCGTCTGGCTCCCGGGTGAAATCCTCCCGCAACGCTTGCGTCGCCCTGTGCGGTCGGAGAGCGTGGAGGAGCACGAGGCGGCAGGGCGCAGGGGGCTCGGCGGCCGAGTGCACGATGTCGGGGTAGATTGCCTGAGATGACTGGTCCCTTCGACGTCGAGATCCGCCACGTGCCCGACCGTGGCCGCTACGAAGCGGTCGCGCCCGGGACGGACGACGTCGGGGCGGTCGTCGGCTTCCTTCGCTACGACCGCCACGACCGGACCGTCACGATCACCAACACGGTGGTCCTGCCGGAGTTCCGCGGGCACGGGGTGGCCGACGCCCTCACGCACCGTGCCGTGGACGACGCTCGCGCCGAAGGATCCAGCGTCCGACCCGAGTGCTGGTACGTCGAGCAGTGGATCCACCGGCGCCCCGAGTACCACGACGTGCTCGCCACGACGCCGTAGCGCCCCAGCACGACCCCGCCGTACCCCCGTGCAGCGCCCCGCAGCACCCGTGCAGGGCCCCGCAGCACCCGGCACGACGGCGTCCCGCGGCAGCGCTGTGCTGGCCGCCTGGGCCCGGAGCGGGCACGATGGGTAGATGACCGACTCACGCCCCGCGGTGACCGTCCGCGACGACCAGGAACGCCACGCCTTCCTCGCCCTGCTCGACGACGGCACCGAGGCCGGGGGCGCGTACTACCAGCGCAGCGACGGCGTCGTCACGTTCACGCACACCGAGGTCTCGCCCGACCTCGAGGGCCAGGGCATCGGCTCGGCGCTCGCCGAGGGAGCGCTCGGTGCCGTGCGGGACGCCGGCGAGCAGGTCGTGGCGCAGTGCAGCTTCATCGCGGCCTACCTCGACCGCCACCCGGAGCACCAGGACCTGCTCGCCGGTCGCTGACCGGCCCGGACGAGCCCGCCGATCAGGCGAGCGCGTCGCCGACGACCTGCTTGGCCTCGTCCTGCACCTGCGCCAGGTGGTCGGCGGACACGAACGACTCGGCGTAGATCTTGTACACGTCCTCGGTGCCGGACGGCCGCGCCGCGAACCACGCGTCCGACGTCGTCACCTTCAGCCCGCCGACCTTGGCGCCGTTGCCGGGCGCCTCGGTGAGCCGCGCCGTGATCTCCGCGCCGGCCAGGGTCGTGGAGGTGACCTGGTCGGGCGACAGGGCCGCGAGCTTCGCCTTCTCGTCGCGCGACGCCGGCGCGTCCACGCGGGCGTACCAGGACTCGCCGTGACGCTCCACCAGCTCGGCGTGGTGCTGCGACGGGGTCTTGCCCGTGGTGGCGATGATCTCGGAGGCGAGGAGCGCCAGGAGCAGGCCGTCCTTGTCGGTGGACCACACGCGCCCGTCGAGACGCAGGAACGAGGCGCCCGCGGACTCCTCGCCGCCGAAGCCGATCGCACCGTTCAGCAGGCCGGGCACGAACCACTTGAACCCGACGGGCACCTCGGTGAGGGTCCGCCCGAGCCCCGCGGCGACCCGGTCGATGAGCGCCGAGGACACGAGCGTCTTGCCGATCGCCGCACCCGCGGGCCAGTCGGGACGCGCGCCGCCGAACAGGTACTGGATCGCCACGGCCAGGTAGTGGTTCGGGTTCATCAGCCCGGCGTCCGGCGTGACGATGCCGTGCCGGTCGGAGTCCGCGTCGTTGCCGGTGGCGACGTCGTAGGGCGCGGTGCCGCCGTCGGGCCGCATCTGCTGCACCAGGGACGCCATCGCGTTCGGCGACGAGCAGTCCATGCGGATCTTGCCGTCGGTGTCCAGCGTCATGAACGCCCAGCGCGGGTCCACCTGGGGGTTCACCACGGTGAGGTCCAGCCCGTAGCGCTCGCCGATCGCGCCCCAGTACTCCACGGCGGCCCCGCCGAGGGGGTCGGCGCCGATGCGCACGCCCGCCGTGCGGATCGCCTCCAGGTCGAGCACGTTGGCCAGGTCGTCCACGTAGGTGGTCAGGAAGTCGTGGCGGTGCGTCGTGTCGGCGGCCAGCGCCTCGTCGAGGGAGACGCGGCGCACCGACGCGAGCCCGCCGCCACGCAGGATCTCGTTCGCGCGGTCGGCGATCCAGCCGGTCGCCTCGGAGCCGGCGGGGCCGCCGTGCGGCGGGTTGTACTTGAAGCCGCCGTCGCGGGGCGGGTTGTGCGACGGCGTGACGACGATCCCGTCGGCCAGGCCCGGCCCGGTGGTGCGGACGCCCTCGTCGGTGGCGGCCCCGTTGTGCACGAGGATCGACTGCGACACGGCGGGGGTCGGGGTGTACGAGTCGCGGGCGTCGATCATGACGGTGACGCCGGCGGCGGTGAGGACCTCCAGGGCCGTCTGCCAGGCCGGCAGCGACAGGGCGTGGGTGTCGCGGCCGATGAACAGCGGACCGTCGGTGCCCTGGGAGGCCCGGTACTCGACGATGGCCTGGGTGATGGCGGCGATGTGCGCCTCGTTGAAGGCACCGTCCAAGGACGACCCGCGGTGCCCGGACGTGCCGAAGACGACCTGCTGGGCGGGGTCGTCGACGTCGGGGGTGCGGTCGTAGTACGCGCCGACCACCTGGTCGACGTCGATGAGGTCTTCGGGGAGGGCTACCTGACCGGCGCGAGGGTGCATGGTTCGATCCTGCCAGCCCCGGGCGGGTGTGTCGCCCCCTCGTCCACCGGCGCCCGGTATCAGCGACCGGTCGCGGCCGCTCCCTGTCTGCGAGACGTCGGATCCAGGTCCGTCGGAGGGGGAGCCATGAACGTCGAACCGTGGTCCACGGTCGGGACCGGGGACGAGGGCCCCGCGGTGGCGGGGCTGCAGCACCTGCTGCGCCGGCACGGGCACACGGTGTCCGTGGACGGGGTGTTCGGGCCGCAGACCCGTGCCGCGGTGCGGACGTGGCAGGAGTCGAACGGCCTGGACGTCGACGGCGTGGTGGGTCCGCGCACCTGGCCGGGCGTGGTGGTGCCGGCACGGCAGGGCGACACCGGGGAGGCGGTCCGCGCCGTGCAGCAGTTCGGGCTGGTCCGGTCGCCGGGCGACCCCGAGCTCGTCGTGGACGGGCACTTCGGTGCGCGTACGGCGCAGCGGGTGCGGTTCTTCCAGGAGTCGTGGGGTCTGACGATCGACGGGGTCGCCGGTCGGGAGACCTGGTCGTTCCTCAGCACGCTGGTGCCGGGTCCGCGCCCGTGGCCGCTGGTCAAGGTGGGCTCCCGCCAGGAGGACAACTGGCGGGTCCGTCCGGCGCAGCACCTGCTGCGCGCGCACGGTGCGGACATCGTCGTGGACGGCGTGTTCGGTCCGGCGAGCGGCGAGGCCGTGCGGCTGTTCCAGCAGGGCCTGCGGGCCCGGTTCGTCAGCACCACGGTGGGCCAGCTCGACTGGCCGGAGCTGATCGTCACCGTGCGGCGCGGTGACGACGGTCAGGCGGTCCGTGCCGTGCAGGTGCTGCTCGGCGTCACGGTCGACGGCGTGTTCGGCCCGGCGACGGAGTCGGCCGTGCGGGGCTTCCAGTCGACGTTCGCCCCGCCGTCGGACGGCGTGGTGGGGCCGATCACCTGGTTCACCCTCACGCAGCGGCTGTTCGACTGACGTCCGCCTCGACGGGCCCGCGCAGGGCGCGGGCCACGAGGACGATCGCGACGAGCACCCCGAGCGTGACGAGCAGCCCGACGGCGGTGCCCGCCCCGAGGGCGAGCGCGACGTAGCCGCACAGGGCCGCCAGGGCGGCGGCGCCCGCGTACGGCAGCTGGGTGAGGACGTGCACGATGACGTCGCAGCCGGCACCGGTGGACGACAGGATCGTGGTGTCGCTGATGGGGGAGACGTGGTCGCCGAGCACGGCGCCCGCGAGGACCGCACCCAGCGCCGGGAGCAGCAGGTCGGGTTCGCCGACGGCGTTCATGATGCCGCCCACGAGGGGCAGCAGCAGCGCGAACGACCCCCACGAGGTGCCCGTGGCGAACGCCATCGCACCGGCGAGCAGGAAGATCACGGGGATCAGCCAGGCGGGGGAGAGGGAGGCGTCCTCGACGAGCCCGCCGAGGTACTCCCCGGTGCCGAGCTGCTCGATGAGCCCGGTGAGCATCCAGGCGAGCACGAGGATGCTCACGGCGGGCCACATCGCCCGGAAGCCCTCGACCCAGCCCTGGCCGAAGTGGCGTGCCGAGAACTCCGGGTTCGGCGTCGTGTACCGCAGGTAGTAGTAGATCGCGGCCGCCAGGCCGAGGATCCCGCCGACCATGAGCGCGGCGCTGGTGTCGGTCTCGGTGAGGATGTCCACCACCGACCAGGACCGGGCGACGTCGTAGCCCGTCCACACGATGCCGGCGAAGACGCCGACGACCAGCAGGGCGAACGGCACGAACAGTGCGCGCTTGGCGCCCGGCTCGTGCACCGGCAGGTCCTCGGAGAGCTGGCCGGGCACGGTGGCGTCGTCGCTGAACGTCCGTCCGTGCTCGACGGCGCGCCGCTCCTCGCGGCGCATCGGACCGACGTCGAGCCGCAGCGCGACCACCAGCCACACCGTCACCGCCGCCGCGATCGCGTAGAAGTTGTTGGCGGCCGCGCCGAGGAACGCCTGCACGCTGGACGTGCCCAGCGTGGAGGCGGCGATGATGGGCGCGAGGATGCCCATGATGTACGCGCCCCAGCTGGAGAAGGGTGCGAGGACGGCGACGGGCGCCGACGTGGAGTCGATGATGTAGGCGAGCTTCGCGCGCGCCACCCGGTGCCGGTCCGTCACGGGCTTGGCGACCTGCCCGACGGCGAGGGCGTTGAAGTAGTCGTCGATGAAGATGACGATGCCCATGATGGCGGGCAGGAGCTGTGCGCCGCGGCGGGTGCGGATGCGGTGCACCGCCCAGTCGGCGAACGCTGCCGTGCCGCCCGACATCATGATGAACGCCGCGATGACCCCCAGCATCAGCGTGAACGCCAGGATGTAGACGTACCAGGTGTTGACCGCCCCCGCCTCGAAGTCCCAGAAGATCCCCGCGAACGCCTCCCACACGAGGCGCAGCGTCTCGACCGGGGCGAGGTCCGCGATGAGCAGCGCCGCGGCCAGCACCCCCGCACCGAGGCTGACGAGCACCTTCTTCGTGACGATGACCAGGGCGATCGCGAGCACGGGCGGCACGAGGGTGAGGATCGGGTAGCTCTCGATCATGGACGGCCTCCGCAGGTCACGTTGGGCACGACGCTAGGGGGCGACGCGGCTCCCGGCATCCCGACGACCTGCGGCGCGACCGTTCACCGCGCGCTGTTGTGCGAGGCGACTTACCGTGCTGGGGGCGGACGCCGCGGTCCGCACCCACCGTGAGCACACGAGAGGCCGCATCATGGGACGGATCCGAGCAGGAGCAGGCCGGGCGTTCGTCGCCGCGCTGACGACGGCGGCACTCACCGTGGGCGGAGGTGTCGCGGCCGTGGTCGCGGCAGCGCCCGCCCAGGCGGCGACCGTCGTCACCCCACCCCTCGCCGACGACACCTACGTGCTGTCCTCGTACTACGGACCGCGGTGCATGCCGGTGCGGTCCTCGTCCACGTTCCACCTCGGCCAGGACATGGGTGCCGGCAGCGGGACGGACGTGCGGGCGATCGCCAAGGGGAAGGTCACCAAGGCGGGTGCCGTGCGCGGGTTCGGGCAGTGGGTCGTCATCGACCACACGATCGGCGGGACCACCTACTCCTCGCTGTACGCCCACGTCCTCGACGGGGACAAGCGCGTCAAGGTCGGCCAGACGGTCAAGAAGGGCCAGCACATCGCCGACGTCGGCTCGACGGGCACCTCGTCGTCCCCGCACCTGCACCTGGAGATCTGGAAGGGCGGGTACGGCAAGGGTTCCACCGTCGACCCGCTGTCGTTCCTCAAGGGGCAGGGCGTCGACCTGACCAAGCGGTCGGTGCGCAACTACACGCGGTCCACGCCGTCGTCGTGCTCGTACTACACGGCCGGCAAGGTGCGGCTGCGCTCCGGCCCGGGCACCGGGTACGCGACCCTGCGGACCCTGCAGTCGAACGTGAGGATCACGGGCAAGCCGGGAGCCGGGTCGGGCGAGTGGCGCAAGGTGACCCGCTCCGGGAAGACCGGCTGGGTGCACCGCGACTACGTCTCGCCGTCGTACACCTCCCAGGGGACGCGCTACACGCTGACGACGCTGAACATGCGGTCCAAGGCGACGACGTCGTCCCGCGTGGTGCGCAGGCTGCCCGCCGACGCGCGCCTCACCATGCTGCGCGAGATCAAGGGCAGCTGGCAGCGCGTGCGGTACGGCAGCACCAACGGGTGGGTGCACGCCCGCTACATCTCGGACACCAAGGACGGCGCGCAGGTGGTGCGCAACTCCTCCGGCAGCACGTACTCGTGGGTCGACGTCTCCAAGCTGCAGCTGCGCAAGGGGCCGTCGACGTCGTCCGACAAGATCCGCACCCTGGAGCGCGACATGCGCGTCAAGCACCTCGCCACCATGTCGAACGGCTGGATCAAGGTGCAGCGGGGGTCGAAGGTCGGCTACGTCGCGTCCAGGTACCTGACGTCCGACAAGCCCTGACGAGCGAACAGCCCTGACGAGCGAACAGCCCTGACGAGCGACGGCGCGACGCCGGGCGGGCGCCGCGCCGTCGCCGAACGTGTCAGGCGTGCCGCACGTGGCTGGGGTCGGACTCGTTCCACACCCTGTCCAGTGCGGTGACGACGTAGGTGTAGTCGGTGCCGGGCTCCGCCGTGGTGTCGACGAGCTCCTGCACCACCCCGCCTCGGGTCCGGGCCGTGGCGACGAGATGCGTGGCGTCGTCGACGTCGACGTGCTTGCGGTGGCCGTCGGTCCGGTAGACGGCGAACGACGTCGCGCGAGCTCGTAGCGGCGCGGCGTCGAGCCAGCGCAGGGCGACGCCGTCACCCGTGTGCGTGGCGCGGGCCAGGACCGGCGGCCGCACGGCGGTGCCGGGCAGGCCGGGGACCACGGGCACGAGGGCGGGCCGGGAGTAGTGGTCGGCGAGGACCTGCGACATCGCGCCGCCCACGTCCTGCGGGAGGTGCTTGGCGGAGTACCAGGCGTTGCCGTGCACGGGCGTGCCCTGCGCGGTGACGTCGTGGCAGAGGTCGAGGTGGTTCGACAGCTCCGCGGGGTCGGTGAACACCCCGGAGGTGACCTTGTACAGGGCCTCCCCGATGTACAGGTGCGTGTTCGAGCGGGACGCGACGTCCGCCCACCACGGCACGAGCGCGGCGTAGTCCGCGACGGCGAGCCCGATCTGCCAGTAGATCTGCGGGTTGACGTAGTCGAGCCAGCCCTCGAGCACCCAGCGCCGGGTGTCGGCGTACTGGGCGTCGTAGCTCTGGGTGCCCGCGGTGTCGGAGCCGCGCGGGTCGGTGGACGCGTTGCGCCAGATGCCGAACGGGCTGATGCCGAACTTGACCCACGGCTTGATCTGCTTGATGCGCACGGACATCTCGCGGACGAACGTGTCGACGTTGTGGCGGCGCCAGTCCTCGATGCCGGCGAACCCGGCGCCGTAGGTGGCGTAGGTGTCGGCGTCGGGGATCTCCTGCCCGGACACGGGGTAGGGGTAGAAGTAGTCGTCGAAGTGCACGCCGTCGAGGTCGTAGTGCCCGACGCTGTGGAGGATCGCGAGGTAGATGTGCTCGCGGGCCTCGGGCTTGCCGGGGTCGAAGTAGAGCTTGCCGCCGTACTCCCACCCCCAGTCGGGGTGCCGGCGGGCGGGGTGCTCGGCCACGAGGCGGGTCGGGTCGGACTGCATGGAGACGCGGTAGGGGTTGTACCAGGCGTGCAGCTCGAGGTTGCGGGCGTGGGTCTCGGCGACCATGAACTCGAGCGGGTCGAAGCCGGGGTCCTGGCCCTGGGTGCCGGTGAGGTACTCGGACCAGGGCTCGTAGGGGCTGGGCCAGAACGCGTCGGCGGTGGGCCGCACCTGCACGAAGACGGCGTTGAGACGGAACCGGACGGCGACGTCGAGCCAGTGGCGGTACTCGTCCTTGAGCTCGTCGGCGCTGAGGCCGGTGCGTGACGGCCAGTCGATGTTCACCACGGACGCGATCCACATGGCGCGCAGCTCGCGCTTGCGGGGGCCCGACGCGGCGTCGGCGTCGGTGCCGGTGCCGGTGGCTGTGGCGGCGGCCGCGGGGGCCATGGATCCGACGGTGACCGTCAGTGCGGAGCCGGCGACGCCGGCGGTGGCGAGGGTGAGGAATCCGCGCCGGCCGAGGCCCTGGACGTCGGGTGGAGCGGCCGGTTCGATGCCGGACGGGGCGACAGGGAGCGTCATTGCGTGTCCTTCGTCAGACGGTAGGTGTGGAACAGAATTTCACAAACCATGCTGACAAGGAAGAGATTCTTCACACCTGGGCGCGGACGAGGCCCCTCGGCAGGGTGGGACGCCCGCCGCGCCCGGTCAGGGGACGGTCAGGCCAGGTGGTCCTCGACGAGGCTCGCCGCGACGCCGGTGTAGGTGGCGGGCGTGAGGTCGGCGAGGCGCGCGGCGACGTCGTCGGGCAGGCCCAGGCCGGCGACGAACTCCCGCATCCGGGCGGCGTCGACGCGCTGACCCCGGGTCAGCTCCTTGAGACGCTCGTACGGGTTCTCCATGCCCTCGACCCCCGCCACGGAGGCGGCGCGCATCGCGGACTGCACCGGCTCGCCCAGCACCTCCCAGTTGGCGTCGAGGTCGGCGGCCATGAGGTCGGCGTCCACCGCGAGGGCGTTCAGGCCGCGGCGCACGTTGTCGATCGCGAGCAGCGAGTGGCCGAACGCGGGGCCGATGTTGCGCTGCGTGGTGGAGTCGGTGAGGTCGCGCTGCAGGCGGCTGGTCACGAGCGTCGCCGACAGCGTGTCCAGCAGCGAGCAGGAGATCTCGAGGTTCGCCTCGGCGTTCTCGAACCGGATCGGGTTGACCTTGTGCGGCATCGTCGAGGAGCCGGTGGCGCCCGGCACGGGGATCTGCCGGAAGAAGCCCAGCGAGATGTACGTCCACACGTCGGTCGCGAGGTTGTGCAGGATCCGGTTGAAGCGCGCGACGTCCGCGTAGACCTCCGCCTGCCAGTCGTGGGACTCGATCTGCGTGGTCAACGGGTTCCACGTGAGGCCCAGGTGCTCCACGAACGCGCGGGAGACGGCCGGCCAGTCGGTGCCCGGCACGGCCACGCTGTGCGCGCCGTACGTCCCCGTGGCGCCGTTCAGCTTGCCGAGGAACTCCGCCCCGGCGACGCGGCGCAGCTGGCGGCGCAGGCGGTGGGCGAGCACCGCGAGCTCCTTGCCCATCGTGGTGGGCGTGGCCGGCTGGCCGTGGGTGCGGCTCAGCATCGGCACCGCGGCGTGCTCGCGCGCCATGTCGGCGACCTGGTCGCCCAGCGCGGTCGCGGCGGGCAGCCACACGTCGACGACGGCGCCGCGCACCATCAGCGCGTAGCTGAGGTTGTTGATGTCCTCCGACGTGCAGGCGAAGTGCACGAGCTCGCTCGCGGCGGGCAGCGACGTCCCGCCCAGCGCGGCGCTCGCGACGTCGGCGGCCAGGCGACGCTTGATGAAGTACTCCACGGCCTTGACGTCGTGCACCGTCTCGCTCTCGATCGCGGCCAGCTCGGCGATCTCGTCCGCGCCGAAGGTCGCGGGGATCCGGCGCAGGTAGGCGATCTCGGCGTCGGTGAGCATCGGGGCGCCCGGGACCACGGGGCCGGCGACGTCGCCGGTGCCGTTGCACAGCACGATCAGCCACTCGACCTCGACCTGGATGCGGGCCCGGTTCAGCGCGGCCTCGCTGAGGTGGTCGACCAGCGGGGCGACCGCGCCGCGGTAGCGGCCGTCGAGCGGGCCGAGCGCGATCGGCGGGGTGACGTCGGCGAGGTTCACCCGGGGCTGGTCGGCTGCGGGTGCGGCGGGCACGGCGGACGAGGGCTGCGGCGAGGTGGAGGTCACGTGCGGCATTCTCCCACGCGACACCACGGAGGCACGAGGCCGTCCGGGGGCGGGGGCGCACGACGACCGCGCTCCCGGGCGACCCCAGGGCCCGCTCGTCCACAGGTCGTCGCCGCTCCACGACGACGCCGGGGCGGCCGCGCCTAGCGTCCCCGGTCATGAGCATGCCCACCACGTCCACCACGCCGCCCGGTGCGGGTCCGCAGGTGCCCGCGCTGGCGACCACCGAGACCGCCGTCGCCGCCGCGCACCTCGTCTCCGCGCGCCGAGAGCTGGACGCCGCCACCGACACCCTGCGCCTCGCGACCCGCCTCGGGTGGGAGTCGAGCGCCGCCGACGCCTGCCGCGCCGAGATCTCCCGGCTGCTCGGCGGGCTCGACGCCGACAGCGCCGCCCTGGACCAGGCGCTCCTCGTGACGCGGTCGTGCGAGTCGTGAGCGCGGCGGTGAGCGGGCGCGACCCCCGCGACACGCTCGTCGTCGTCGGGGGACCGGCGGTGTCCCGGGTGGACGGCGACCAGGTGCGGTCCGCGGCGCTCCGGCTCGCCGCCGCCGCCACCGCGCTGGGGGTGGCGACCGGGGCCTGCCTGGCCGCACGCGGAGCACTGGACCGGGCGGTGTGGGCCCCAGCGCCCTGGGGCGACGTCGACCCCGGCAGGGTCGGCCGGCTGCGGTGGGCACGCACGCTCGCCGCCGAGTCCGCCGACGCCCTCGGTCGGCACGCCCGCCACTGCACGACGCTGTCCGAGCGGCTGCTCCTCGCCGCCGGCCTCCACCAGCACGCCGAGTCGACGGCCGAGACGATCGTCGGCGGAGTCGTGACCGTGGCCACCGGCACGCTGGCGTTCGCCGTCACCACCGTGGTCGACCATCCCGCCGTCGGGCACCTGCCCCGGCTGTACGGCAAGGCTGCGCTCACCCTGCTGGTGACCGGCGAGGACGACCCTGACGTCGGAGGGCGGGCGACCGCTGGTACTGCGACCGCTGGTACTGCGACCGCTGCGCCGGCGCCCACCGGGTCCGCCGTCGCGGAGGAGCCCGGGCCCCTGGGCGGTCTGCTGCGCACGGTGGCGCCGTACGCGGACGAGGCGATCGCGGGCGCCGGGGTCGGGGTGGCGCTCGGGGCGTCGGCGGCCGCGGGCGGGGACGTGTCCGTCACCGGAGGGGCCAGGGTGCTGTCCACCGCCGTCGAGAGCGTGCTGCCCGACTCCGTCGTCGAGATCGAACCGGTCGCCCCCGGCGAGTTCACCGCCGCGGCACCCCGCTGGTCGGACCGGCCCGCCCAGGAGGTGGCCGAGGCGGTCGCCCGGACCGCCGACCTCTACCCGGCCGGCAACGGCGTCCCGGGTCGTGAGGTGCCCGGCGCGCCGGAAGGCACCGTCGCCGTGCAGAAGACCGTCGACGCCGACGGGTCCGTGTCGTGGCTCGTCGTCGTCCCCGGGACCCAGGACCTGCTGTCGCTGAGCCACCCGTTCGACGTCGACACCGACCTCGACCTGATGGCCCGGGAGATCGGCGACGTCGCCACCGGGGTGGCGCAGGCGCTCGCGGACGCCGGCGCCGAACCGGACGAGCCGGTGGTGCTGGTGGGGCACTCCCTGGGCGGTCTCGCGGCGACGTCGCTCGCGTCGTCGCCGTGGTTCCGGCGTCGGCACCGGCTCGGCGGCGTCGTGACCGCCGGTTCGCCGACGGCGACGTTCCGCACCCCGCCCGGCGTGCCGGTGCTGCACCTGGAGAACACCGAGGAGCTGGTCTCACCGCTCGACGGACGCTCCAGCGCCGAGAACCCGGCCACGGTGGACCGGGTGACCGTCGGGCGGCGCCTCGCCGGCTCGGGGGTGCCCGCCGACGTCGCGGCGTCGGGCAGCGTCAGCGCCGCCCACCAGGTCGCCACCCACCTGCGCACGCTGCAGGCGGCCCGCGGTGCCGGCAGCGTGCAGGTCGCCGCCGTCACCGCCCGGATCGAGGAGCACCTGGACGGCGAACGCGCCGAGACCCGGTACTACCGGATCCGGCGCGTTCACCAGGACGACGGGTGAGTCAGGCCTTCTTGTCGGGGATGACGAGGCCGACGAGCGCCTGCAGGATCGCCAGGATGAGGGCGACCCACAGGTACCACCAGAAGTCGCCGTCGATCTGCAGGCCCCACTGACCCAGCCAGTCCTGACCGGTCAGCCACGTGGTGATCCACAGCATGAAGGCGTTGATGAGCAGGTAGAACAGCCCGAGCGTGAGCACCAGGAGCGGGATCGACAGGACCGTGACGATCGGCTTCACGATCATGCTGACCAGCGCGAAGATCAAGGAGACGCCGAGCAGGCCGAGGATGTAGGAGAGGACGTCGTCAGTGGGGTAGATGACGACGCTGTCGAAGATCAGGTCACACAGCCACAGTGCGAGCCCTGTGGCCACGACACGCAGGATGAAGTTCATGCGCCACATCGTGGCACGGGCGGACCTCCGAGGACACCGGAAACGCGCGGTTCGTCCCGTTCGACGACGTGGCGGACGCCAGGATCACGCCGCCCGGGCGGTCGATGGCATCCTTGACGGCTGTGAGCACCACTGAGCCTGCGTCGTCGTCCACCGTCCCGCTGCGCGCCGCCGTCGCGGCGCTGCCCGCCTACGTGCCGGGGGCTCGCCCGGACGGTCAGGCGTGGAAGCTGTCGTCGAACGAGAACCCGTACCCGCCGCTGACGTCGGTGCTCGCCGCGATCCAGTCCGCGGCCGCCGACGCGAACCGCTACCCGGACATGTACGCCACCGAGCTGGTGGAGACGATCGCCGGGTTCGTCGGGGTGGACCCCGCGCAGGTCGTCGTCGGCAACGGCTCGGTCGCCGTGCTCCAGCACGTCCTGGAGGCCGTCGTGGAGCCGGGCGACGAGGTGCTGTTCCCGTGGCGCTCCTTCGAGGCGTACCCGATCATCACCGCCGTCGCGGGCGGCACCGCGGTCACGGTGCCCGTGGGCGCCGACGGCCGCCTCGACCTGCCCGGCATGGCCGCCGCCGTCACCGAGCGCACCCGCGTCGTGCTCGTCTGCACGCCGAACAACCCGACCGGGCCCGTCGTCCACGCCGACGAGCTCGACGTGTTCCTCGCCGCCGTGCCGCACGACGTCCTCGTCGTCGTCGACGAGGCCTACCTGGAGTTCGTCCGCGACCCGCAGGCGCCCGACGCGCTCGCCGTGCTGCGCGACCACCCGAACGTCGTCGTGCTGCGCACCCTGTCGAAGGCGTACGGGCTGGCGGGGCTGCGCGTCGGGTACGCGCTCGCGGAGCCGCGGCTCGCCGCCGGGATCCGGGCCACGTCCACCCCGTTCGGCGTCAACCACCTCGCCCAGCGGGCAGCCGTCGCCGCCCTGCAGCCGCCCGCCCAGGCCGAGATGACCCAGCACGTCGACGCGCTCGTCGCCGAGCGCACCCGTGTGCGGGACGTGCTGCGCGAGCAGGGCTGGGACGTGCCCGCCACGCACGCCAACTTCGTGTGGCTGGCCACCGGGGAGCGGACGACGGAGCTCGCCGCCGCCGCGGCCGCCGCCGGGGTGCTCGTGCGGCCCTTCGCGGGCGAGGGCGTCCGCGTCAGCATCGGCGAGGTCGCCGCGAACGACGCGTTCCTCGACCTCGCCCGGACCTGGCGGTGACCGTCCGCCCTCCGGCCGGCTCGCGTGCGAACGCCCGCGCCGACGTGCCGACCCGCATGGTCAGCGGCGTCGCCCCGGCTGAGCGGCGACGACTGCGTCCTGGGCGACGAACCACCCGAGGTGCTCGACGCCAGATCGGCTCGCTCGACGAGGAGGACTTCGCCGCGATGGACGCCCAGGACCCCGCCGACGCCCTGGTCGCCGCGATGGCGGCCTCGACCGAGCCCGACTGACGGCGGCTCAGCGCGGCAGGTTGCGCAGGTTGGAGCGCGCCATCGACATGACCTCGCCCATGCCGCCGCCCAGGATCTCCTTCGTCATCGCGGTCGCGAACCCCCGCACCTGGCCGGTCGTGATCGACGGCGGGATGGACAGCGCCCGCGGGTCGGTCATGACCTCCACCAGTGCGGGGCCGTCGGCCGCGAACGCGCTCGTGAACGCCCTGGCGAGGTCCTTCGGCTTGGTGACCCGCGTGGACGGGATGCCGACGGCGGACCCGATCGCCGCGTAGTCCACCTCCGGGGAGTCCGTGCCGTAGGACGGCAGCCCCTCGACCAGCATCTCCAGCTTCACCATGCCGAGGGTCGCGTTGTTGAACACGACGATCTTCACCGGCAGGTCGTAGGCGCGCACCGTGATGAGCTCGCCGAGCAGCATGGACAACCCGCCGTCCCCGGCGAGCGCCACCACCTGGCGGCCCGGCTGCGCCATCGACGCGCCGATCGCGTGCGGCAGGGCGTTCGCCATCGAGCCGTGGATGAACGACCCGATGACGCGTCGCTGCCCGTTGGGGGTGAGGTAGCGGGCGGCCCACACGTTGTTCATGCCGGTGTCCACGGTGAACACGGCGTCGTGCGCGGCCGCCTCGTCGAGCTGCACCGCGGCGTACTCGGGGTGGACGGGCGTGTGCTTCTCCACGTTGCGGGTGTACGCGCCGACCACCTTGGTCATCGACCTGGCGTGCTTGGTGACCATGGAGCGCAGGTACTTGCGGTCGTCCTTGCGCTCGATGCGCGGGTTCAGCAGCCGCAGCGTCTCGCCGACGTCGCCGTGCACGGGGATGTCGAGGCGGGTGCGGCGGCCCAGGTGCGAGGCGTCGATGTCGATCTGCGCGGTGGGGACGTCGGCGGGCAGGAACGAGTCGTACGGGAAGTCCGTGCCGACCAGGATCAGCAGGTCCGCGGAGTGGATCGCCTCGTGGCAGGAGCCGTACCCGAGCAGTCCCGACATGCCGACGTCGTGGGGGTTGTCGTACTGGATGATCTCCTTGCCGCGCAGCGAGTGGCCGACGGGCGCGGCCGCGAGGTCGGCGAGCTGGAGCACCTCGTCGCGGGCGCCGCGGGCACCGGCGCCGACGAACAGGGCGACCTTGCGGGCGGCGTTGACGGCCTCGGCCAGGGCGGCGACGTCCGCGTCGTGCGGGACGACCCGCGCCGGGCAGGCGCCGGGGATGAGGACGGGTGCGTCGTCGTCGGGCACCTCCTGGTCGGCGACGTCCCCGGGCAGGGTGAGGACGGCGACGCCCGGTGCGGCCAGCGCGTGCTGGATCGCCGAACGGGTGACGCGCGGGAGCTGCGCGGCCGTGGAGATCATCTCGGAGAACACGGACGCCTCGTTGAACAGGCGGTCCGGGTGAGTCTCCTGGAAGAACTTGGTGCCGATCTGCGGGCTGGGGATGTGCGAGGCGATCGCCAGGACCGGCAGGCCGGAGCGGTTCGCGTCGTACAGGCCGTTGATGAGGTGCAGGTTGCCGGGGCCGCACGACCCGGCGCAGACCGCCAACCTGCCCGTCACCTCCGCCTCGGCCGCGGCGGCGAACGCTGCGGCCTCCTCGTGGCGCACGTGCACCCAGTCGATGCCGTCGGTGCGACGCACGGCGTCCACGACGGGGTTCAGCGAGTCCCCGACGATGCCGTAGATGCGTTCGACGCCGGCGGCGACGAGCTGGTCGACGAGGTGTTCGGCGACGGTGCGGGCCATGGCGGGGACCTCCAGGGGGTGGGGACGTCGGTCCTTCCACCCTGCCCCCGGATCGCGCCGGGCGCGCGCGCTGCGGCGGTGGTGCCGGTCACGCCGCCGAGTACGCCGCATCGTTCGGGACGATGGAGGCGCCGGCCGCCGACGACGGACCGCTCGCTAGGACAGGTCGCGCAGCGCCGCCGGGATCGGCTCGTCTCCCGTGGTGAACCGGACGAACTCCCCGACCGTCTCCGGGATCCGCAGCACGGCGGCCGCGACCTGGGCGACGTCGGCGCGCGGCACCTCCGAGGGTCCGCCGCGCTCGAGGCGCTCGTCGGGGCCCAGGACGCGGATCCGTCCGGTGGGCGGCCCGTCGGTGAGCGTGCCGGGGCCGAGGATCGTCCAGTCCAGCGCGGTGCCGCGCAGGTGGTCGTCGGCGGCGAGCTTGGCCTCCGCGTACGGGAAGAAGCTGGAGTCCTCCGGGACGCCGTGGTCCGGGACGGCGCCGACGAAGGACACCATGACGTACCGGCGCACCCCCGCCTGGGCGGCGGCGTCCATGGAGCGGATCGCGGCGTCGCGGTCGACGGCGTAGGTCCGTTCGGGCGAACCGCCGCCGGCCCCGGCCGTCCAGACGACGGCGTCGGCGCCGTCGAGCGCGGCGGCGATCTCGTCGGTGGTGGCGTGCTCGACGTCGAGCAGCAGCGGTTCGCCGCCGAGGTCGGCGACACGGTCGAGCTGTTCGGACTTGCGCACGGCGCCGACGACCTCGACCGCGGGGCCGCTGCCCCCGTCGGCCAGGAGCGGGACGAGAAGCTGCGCGACCTTGCCGAGCGCGCCGATGACGACGACCTTCATGACGGACCTCCGTGACGTCGGGACTGCTCCTCCCACCGTCGCGCACCCGGGGCGCGGGCGCCAGCCGGTCGTCCACCGGTTCGACGGGCGCCGTGGGCAGGACACCTACTCGGCCACGCTGGCCAGCACCTGTGAACGGTGCGACGGGGCGTGGCGCCTGTTGGTCCACCAGCACACCCTGGCCCGAATCCCACCCCGCTCAGCCCGAGGCTACGACGTCGGACGGCGTGTTCCCCTCCAGGTAGCGGGCGCCGGGCCCGAGCGTGGCCGCACGGTCGCCGGGGTTCTGCAGCACGCAGCGGTCCAGGGACAGGCAGCCGCAGCCGATGCAGGAGTCGAGGTGGTCGCGCAGGTCCTCGAGGCGGGCGATGCGCTCGTCGAGCAGGCCGCGCCACGACCGGGAGATGCGCCCCCAGTCCACCGCGGTCGGGGTGCGGCCGTCCGGCAGGGTGGCGAGCGCGGCCCCGATCTCGTCGAGGGAGACGCCCAGCCGCGACGCCGTGCGGATGAAGGCGACGCGGCGCAGCACGGTGCGTTCGTAGCGGCGCTGGTTGCCCGCCGACCGGGTCGCCTCGATGAGGCCGAGCGACTCGTAGTACCGCAGGCCCGACGTCGCCACCCCGCTGCGGCGCGACACGTCGCCGATGGTCAGGTAGCGCTCGACCGACATCCGCTCTCCCTGCGTGCTTGACCTCAAGTTCACTTCAACTTACAGGCTGGGGTCATGATCCTCACACCGCCCCACCGAACCGACGTCACCGAGCTCGTCGCCCGCGTCACCGGCGACGAGAAGCACGACCCCAGCGCCCATTCCACCCTCGACGTCGTCCGGGTCCTGTTCGAGCGCGTCCTGCACGTCGAACCCGACCGCCCCGACGACCCCGACCGAGACCGGTTCGTCCTGTCCAAGGGTCACGGCCCGGCCTCCACGTACGCCGTCCTGGCCGCGCACGGGTTCATCCCCGCCACCTGGCTCGACGACGTCGCCTCCTGGGACTCACGGCTCGGCCACCACCCCGACCGGACGCTCGTGCCCGGCATCGAGATCGGCAGCGGCTCCCTCGGGCACGGCCTGCCGATCGCCGTCGGGATGGCCCTCGGCCTCCGCGACCGTCCCGCAGCGCGCGTCGTCGTCCTCGTCGGGGACGCCGAGCTGAACGAAGGCAGCAACGCCGAGGCGATCCAGGTCGCCGGACGGTACGGCCTCGGCAACCTCACCTGCGTCGTCGTGGACAACCACAGCGACGAGCTCGGCTGGCCCGGTGGCATCGCCGCACGCTTCGCCGTCGAGGGCTGGGCCACGTCGGAGGCCGACACCCGGTCCGACGACGAGCTCGCCACAGCGCTCGGTCGCACCGCACCCGACCGGCCCACCGTCGTCGTCGTCGACCCGACCCGGCGGCGCACCGAGGAGGAGGCGGCATGACCCCGACGACCCCGATCACGTCGATGACCTCGATGCGCGAGAGCTTCTACGCCGAGCTCGACCCGCTGCTCACCGCGGCCGATGACGCCGTCGTCGTGCTCGCCGCCATCGGTGCCGGCCAGACGGCCCCCACCGCCGCGCGCCACCCGGGCCGCGTGATCGACGTCGGCATCCGCGAGCAGGCGCTCATCGGCGTCGCGGGCGGTCTCGCCCTCACCGGGCGGCGCCCGATCCTGCACTCCTACGCGCCCTTCCTGGTGGAACGCCCCTACGAACAGCTCAAGATCTCCCTCGGGCACCAGGACGTCGGGGCGATCCTCGTCAGCATCGGCGCCTCCTACGACGCCAGCTCCGAAGGACGCACGCACCAGGCGCCCGCCGACGTCGCGCTGCTCGGAGCGCTGCCCGGCTGGACCGTCCACGTGCCCGGCCACCCGGACGAGGTGAGCCAGATCCTGCACCGCGAGGTCCACCGCGACGGACGGGCCTACGTCCGGCTGTCCACGCAGGTCAACGACCGCGCGTACCCCACCGACGGCCGGATCCACGAGGTGCGCGAAGGCGACCGGACCACCCCGCTCGTCCTCGCCGTGGGGCCCATGCTCGACGTCGTCCTCGCCGCGACCCGCGACCTGCCCGTGCGCGTGGCCGGCACGAGCACGCCCCACCCGCTGGACACCGCCGGGCTGCGGGCGCTCCTCGGACCCGCCGACGCGCTCGTCGTCGTCGAGCCGTACCTTGCCGGGACCAGCGCGGCAGCCGTCGCCGCGGCGCTCGCGGACCGGGCGGTGCGCGTGGCGCACGTCGGGGTGCCACGAGAGGCGGAGCTGCGCCGGTACGGGACGCCCCGCGACCATGCGGCGGCGCACGGGCTGGACGCGGCCGGCGTCCGGCGGCGCGTGGTCGCGTTGCTCGACCAGTGCCATTCGTCCGGCGGTGGCCGTGCCGGATTCCCGCCTCGGCTGCGATGATGGGCGGGTGCGTACCATCCGGCAGAGCCACAAGCTTCGGGACGTCCGATACGACGTCCGCGGTCCCATCCTGGCCGAGGCCCAGCGCCTCGAGGCCGAGGGGCACCGCATCCTCAAGCTGAACATCGGCAACACGGCACCGTTCGGCTTCGAGGCGCCGGAGGCCATCGTCGCCTCGATGACGCACCACCTCACCGACGCGCAGGGCTACAGCGACTCCCGGGGCATCTACCCGGCCCGCACCGCGGTCGCGCAGTACTACCAGTCGCGGGGGCTCAAGGACACGGCCGTCGAGGACGTCTTCATCGGCAACGGCGTCTCCGAGCTCATCTCGATGGTGCTGCAGGCGTTCGTCGACGAGGGCAACGAGATCCTCGTGCCCGCCCCGGACTACCCGCTGTGGACCGGCGCGGTGTCGCTCACCGGCGGCACCCCGGTCCACTACCGGTGCGACGAGGAGAACGGCTGGATGCCGGACCTGGCGGACATCGAGTCGAAGATCACCGAGAACACCCACGCGATGGTGATCATCAACCCGAACAACCCCACCGGCGCGGTGTACAGCAAGGAGATGGTGGCCTCGCTGGTCGACATCGCCCGGCGTCACGACCTGGTGATCTTCACCGACGAGATCTACGAGAAGATCGTCTTCGACGACGCCGTGCACCACCACGCCGCCAAGGCGGCGGGCGACGACGTGCTGTGCCTGACGTTCAGCGGCCTGTCCAAGGCGTACCGGGTGTGCGGCTACCGGGCCGGCTGGGTGATGATCTCCGGACCCAAGGAGCGGGCGACGGAGTTCATCGAGGGACTGACGCTGCTGGCCAACATGCGCATGTGCGCGAACGTGCCGGGGCAGCACGCCATCCAGACGGCGCTCGGGGGCTACCAGTCGATCGACGAGCTCATCGTGCCCGGTGGCCGGTTCTACGAGCAGGCGATGCTCGCCGACAAGCTGCTCAACGAGATCCCCGGCGTGACGTCCGTGCGCCCGCGCGGCGCGCTCTACTGCTTCCCGCGCCTCGACCCCGAGATGTACAGGATCGACGACGACGAGGCGTTCGTCATCGACCTGCTGCGGTCCAAGAAGATCCTCGTCACGCACGGCACCGGGTTCAACTGGTTCGAGCCGGACCACTTCCGGCTCGTCACCCTGCCCGACGTCGAGGTGCTGGAGGAGGCCATCGGCCGGATCGCGGAGTTCCTGGCCCAGCGGCGGTAGCCCCGGCAGCCCCTGGTTGCCCGCGGTAGCTCCCCGTTGCCCACGGCAGCCCCGTCTGCGTGACGTCGCAGGTCGCGGAACACTTCGTCCATGGACAACGTGGACTACGACCAGTTCGTCAACGACTACGGCTGGCTCTTCGGCGGGGCAGCGATCGCCGTGTACCTCGTGTTCCTGGTCTTCGCGTTCGCGCAGTGGCCGGTGCTGCGGGAGCGGGACGCGCTGCGCAGCGGTCACGGCGGCGGGTACGCACCCCCGCGCTGACCCGTCCGGCCCCGGAGGGCGGCCCGGAGCGTGCTCCGGGCCGCCCTCGTGCTGTGCCAGGTGGCGGCCACGGGTTGGAGGGTTCCTCCAAAACGGCTCGCGCGACATTGGCACCGCCACCAGGGGGTCCTCCCCGGGGTCCACAACCTACGCTGGCGTAGGCTACGAAGGCGTAGGTTTCTCGTCCGTCGCACCGCGAACGGCGAGGAACCTCGTGCGCAGCCGGAGCAGATCAGCCCTGCCAGGGCCGCCAGCGAAGGAGACCACGTGCCGCACCGTGCCACCGACGGGGCCGACGACGCCCCTGTCGACGTCGTCCCGCTCGTCCAGCTCGTCACCCCCACGGGTGAGCGTGTCACCGAACCCGACAACTCCGGTCCGGGTTCCGCACCCGTCGACCATGCCGCCTACGCGGCGCGCGTCGCCCACCTCACCGGTGACGACCTGCGCGCCATGTACCGCGACATGGTCCTCACCCGCCGTTTCGACGACGAGGCCACGGCGCTGCAGCGTCAGGGCGAGCTCGGGCTCTACGCGCAGTCGACCGGCCAGGAGGCCGCCCAGGTCGGCCCCGCCCACGCCCTGTCCCCGCAGGACGTGATCTTCCCGTCCTACCGCGAGCACGGGATGCTGCACGTGCGCGGCGTCGACCCCGTGGACCGGCTGCGCCTCTACCGCGGCACGGACCACGGCGGCTGGGACCCGGCGGCGCACAACGTCAACGTGTACACCCTCGTCATCGGCTCGCAGACGCTGCACGCCACCGGCTACGCGATGGGCGTCCAGCGCGACGGCGCGGTCGGCACCGGCGACCCCGCGCGGGACACCGCCGTCGTCGCGTGCTTCGGGGACGGCGCGACCAGCCAGGGCGACGTCAACGAGGCGCTCGTGTTCGCCGCCGTCAACGACGCCCCCGTGGTGTTCTGGTGCCAGAACAACCAGTGGGCCATCTCGGAGCCCACCAGCCGCCAGACCCGCGTGCCGCTGTACCGCCGCGGCGAGGGCTTCGGCATCCCCAGCGTCCGGGTCGACGGCAACGACGTGCTCGCGTGCTACGCCGTGATGGCCGAGGCCGTCGAGCGGGCGCACGCCGGCCACGGCCCCACGTTCGTCGAGGCGTTCACCTACCGCATGGGCGCCCACACCACCTCGGACGACCCGACCCGCTACCGCGAGCGCGCCGAGGAGGAGTACTGGCGCCAGCGCGACCCCGTCGACCGGCTGGAGGCGCTGCTGCGCGCCGAGGGTCACTGGGACGACGCGTGGGCCGCGACGGTCGAGGCGGACGCCGACGAGCTCGGCGAGACGCTGCGCACCGGCGTCCGCGAGCTCGGCGCTCCGGCGCCCGGGACGATGTTCGACCACGTGTACGCCACCCCGCACACCCAGGTCGACGCCGAGCGCGAGTGGTTCGAACGGTACGAGTCCGAGACGGCGCAGTCCGTCGGCGCCGAGGAGGTCGCCCGATGAGCACCCAGACGATGCCGCTGGCCAAGGCGCTCACCGCCGGCCTGCGCTCCGCCCTGGAGGGCGACGACAAGGTCCTGGTCATGGGGGAGGACGTCGGCCGGCTCGGCGGCGTGTTCCGGGTGACGGACGGGCTGCAGAAGGACTTCGGCGAGCACCGGGTCGTGGACACCCCCCTCGCGGAGGCCGGGATCGTCGGGACCGCGATCGGGCTCGCGATGCGCGGCTACCGGCCGGTCTGCGAGATCCAGTTCGACGGGTTCGTGTTCCCCGCGTTCGACCAGATCACCACCCAGCTCGCCAAGCTGCACTACCGCACCGGCGGCAAGGTCCAGGTTCCCGTGGTCATCCGCATCCCCTACGGCGGTGCGATCGGTGCGATCGAGCACCACTCGGAGTCGCCGGAGGCGCTGTTCGCCCACACCCCCGGGCTGCGGGTGGTCACCCCGGCGACGTCGCAGGACGCGTACGACATGATCCGTGCCGCCGTCACCTCGCCCGACCCGGTGATCTTCTTCGAGCCCAAGGGCAAGTACTGGTCCAAGGGCGAGGTCGACCTCGCGGCTCCCGTCTCCGCGGACGTGCTCCAGAAGGCGCGCGTCGCACGGGCGGGCACCGACGTCACGCTGGTGGCCTACGGCCCGACGGTCGCCACCGCCATGGAGGCCGCCGACGCGATGGCGGCGGAGGGATCGAGCGCCGAGGTGATCGACCTGCGCTCCATCTCCCCGATGGACGTGCCCACCGTGGCCGAGTCGGTGCGCCGCACCGGGCGCTGCGTCGTCGTGCACGAGGCCCCGACCTACTTCGGCTCGGGCGCCGAGCTGGCCGCCCGCGTGTCCGAGGAGTGCTTCTACTCGCTGGAGGCGCCGGTGCTGCGCGTCGGCGGTTTCCACACGCCGTACCCCGTGGCCAAGATCGAGCACGACTACCTGCCCAGCGTCGACCGCGTCCTGGACGCCGTCGACCGCGTGCTGGCGCACTGAGACGGCGGAGACGAGACATGAGCACGCAGCGCTTCCCCCTGCCGGACGTCGGCGAAGGCCTCACCGAGGCGGAGATCGTCGAGTGGAAGGTGGCCGTCGGTGACACGGTCGCGGTCAACCAGGTGATCGTCGAGATCGAGACCGCCAAGTCGCTCGTCGAGCTGCCGTCGCCCTGGGCGGGCACCGTGACGGCGCTGCTCGCCGACGAGGGCACCACGGTCGACGTCGGACGACCCATCATCGAGATCGGTGCCGGCACGTCGGGCGCGCCTGCGGACGGCGCTGCTGTGGGCGGTGCTGCTGCAGATGGTGCGACGGCGGACGGTGCTGCTGCGGCCGACGCCGGGTCGGGTGCGGTGCTCGTCGGGTACGGGACGGGAGCGGCCGGGGGCGGACGACGCCGTCGCCGTCGCACGTCCGCCACCCAGGACGCGGCTCCGGCCGCCACCCACGGCGCGGGGCCCGCCGCGCCGGTCGCTCCGGCTCCCGCTCCCGCTCGTCCCGTGGCCGCGGTCCCGGCCCCGGCGGCGGCCCCGACCGGCCCGGCGACCCCGACCGGCCCGGAGGCGCCGGGCCCCGGCATCGTCAAGCCGATGGTGAGCGTGCCCGCTGCGGACTCCGCGACGGACGGGCCGTCGTCGACCCGCCCGCGCGTGCTCGCCAAGCCGCCGGTGCGCAAGCTCGCCAAGGACCTCGGCGTCGACCTCGCCTCGGTGCACCCGACGGGACCGGGCGGCATCGTCACGCGGGAGGACGTCGTCGCGCACGCCGAGGCGGCCGAGCCGCGCCGGCTGGCCACGTACCCCGACGACGACGCGCCGTGGGCGGCGTCGACCAACGTCTCGGACGACGGCCGCACCACCCGGGTACCCGTCAAGAGCGTGCGCAAGCGGACGGCGGAGGCGATGGTCGCCAGCGCGTTCACCGCCCCGCACGTGACGGTGTTCCACACGGTCGACGTCACCCGGACGATGAAGCTGGTGGAGAAGCTCAAGTCCGACCGCGACTTCTCCGAGGTGCGGGTCACCCCGCTGCTGATCGCCGCCAAGGCGGCGCTGCTCGCGATCAAGCGTCACCCGGAGATCAACGCGAGCTGGGACGACGCCGCCCAGGAGATCGTCTACAAGCACTACGTGAACCTGGGGATCGCGGCCGCGACGCCGCGGGGTCTGGTCGTGCCGAACGTCAAGGACGCCCATCGTCTCGAGCTGCTCGGGCTCGCCGAGGCGCTCGGTGAGCTCACGGCGACGGCGCGGGCCGGGCGGACGTCGCCGGCCGACATGGCGGGGGGCACGTTCACCCTGACGAACGTGGGCGTCTTCGGCATCGACACCGGCACCCCGATCCTCAACCCGGGCGAGGCGGGCATCCTCGCGTTCGGGGCGATCCGGCAGCAGCCGTGGGTGCACAAGGGCAAGATCAAGCCGCGCTGGGTCACCCAGCTCGCGCTGAGCTTCGACCACCGGCTGGTGGACGGCGAGCTCGGCTCGCGCTTCCTGTCCGACGTCGCGCGCGTGCTGGAGGACCCGGCCCGCGGGCTCGTCTGGGGCTGACCCCCACCGGACGGGCGGACGTCACACGGGCGTCGTCCGGGCGTGGCCCGGGGCGCGCCTAGGCTGGAGGGCATGACAGCCACGGCGACCACCTCTCGTCGCGCCCCGGCCACGGCGCGCCCGTGGTGGCTCATCGCTGCCGGGCCGGGCGCCGTCGTCGTCGCGCTGGTGGCCCTGCTGCTGGCCGGCTCGTACACCGACGCGTTCGCCCCGCTGGGCACCTTCCGCGACCCGGGCGCGGCCGTGCGGTTCGGGCTGCCCGTCGTGGGGGTGGCCACCGAGCTCGGTGTCGCGGTGACGCTCGGCGGCCTGTTCGCGGCCGCGTTCCTGCTCCCTCCGGGCCGCGCCACGGAGCGGGTGCTGTCCGTCGCCGGGTGGGCGTCGAGCGTCTGGGCCGTCGCCGCCGTCGCCCAGCTCGTCCTGGAGTACTCCTACGTCTCCACGATCTCGCTGGCGGACCAGTCGTTCGGCCAGGGGCTGTGGCAGTTCGTGCGGGACGTCGAGCTGGGGCAGATCCGGATGTGGACGATCGTCCTGGCCGCGGTGACCTCGGCGCTGGCACTGGGCGTACGCGGCCCGGTGGGTGCCCTGTGGACGGCGGCGCTGCCGATGACGGCCCTGGCGCTGCAGTCGATCACGGGCCACGCGGCCGGGGCCGTGAACCACGACCTGGCCGTCAACGCGATGCTGCTGCACCTGGTCGGCGCCGCCCTGTGGGTCGGCGGGCTGGCGGCGCTGCTCGTCGTGGTGCTCACCCCGGGCGAGGGCGGCAAGGACGACGGGCGCCTCGCCGCGACGGCGGTGACCCGGTTCTCGCCCGTGGCCGCGTGGTGCTTCGTGCTCGTCGGTGTCTCCGGGGTGCTCAGCGCCCTGATCCGCATCGAGGAGCCCGCCGACCTGTTCACGCGGTACGGCGTCCTGCTGCAGGTCAAGGCGTTGCTGCTGGTCGCCCTGGGTGGGTTCGGCTGGGCGCACCGCCGGTGGATCGTGGGCCGGCTCGACCGGGACCCGACCCGGGTGCGGCGGCTGTACTGGCAGCTCCTCGCCGGTGAGCTCGCCACCATCGGTGCGGTCTCCGGGGTGGCCGTCGCGCTGGGTTCGTCCGCGCCGCCCGTGCCGGACGCCGTGCCCGTCGACGCCTCGCCCGCCTACCAGCTGACCGGCTACGCGCTGCCCCCCGAGGCGACGGTGTCCCGCTACTTCACCGAGTGGTCGTTCGACCCGCTGTTCGCGGTGGCGTGCGTCGCGGGGGCCGTCGTCTACGTCCGGTGGGCGCTGCGGCTGCGTCGGCGCGGCGACGCCTGGCCGCTCGGCCGCACCGTCTTGTGGGTCGCGGGCATGGTCGTCATGGCGTGGGTCACCAACGGCGGCCCCGCGGTGTACGGGCACGTCATCTTCAGCGGTCACATGACCCAGCACATGATGCTCGCCATGGTGGTGCCGCTGCTGCTCGTGCTCGCGGCGCCGGTGACGCTGCTGCTGCGCGCCGTGCCGGTGCGCAAGGACGGCTCCCGCGGCCCGCGCGAGTGGGTGCTGGCGCTGGTGCACTCCCGGGTCGGGGAGTTCATGGCCAAGCCCGTCGTCGCGGCGGTGCTGTTCGCCGGCGGCATGATCGCGTTCTACTTCACGCCCGTGTTCGAGTGGGCGCTGACCAACCACGCCGGGCACGTGTGGATGGTCCTGCACTTCACGCTCGCCGGGTACCTGTTCGCCAACGCCCTGATCGGCATCGACCCCGGTCCGCAGCGTCCGCCGTACCCGCAGCGCCTGCTGCTGCTGTTCGCCACGATGGTGTTCCACGCGTTCTTCGGCGTGGTGCTCACCACGGGCACGTCGTTGCTGGTGGCCGACTGGTTCGGGAACATGGGGCGCCCCTGGGGCGAGCCCGCCATCGACGACCAGCAGCTCGGCGGGGCGATCGCCTGGGGCATCGGGGAGCTGCCCACCGTGGTGCTGGCCGTCGCGGTGGCCATCCAGTGGACCCGTTCCGACGAGCGCGAGGCCCGCCGGTCGGACCGCAAGGCCGCGCGCGACGGCGACGCCGAGCTCCACGCCTACAACGCGATGCTCGCCCAGATGGCGGAGCGCGACGAGGGGTCGGACGCCGACCGGCGATGAGTTCGGTGCAGAGCGCCCGCGTCTGACCAGGGTGCGGCCGCACGGGGCGGCGCTCTGGCTCGACGGCGCGGCCACCAGGCCCACGTGATCCCTGCCCGAGCGATCCCGGTCCGTCGGACGTGCGCGAGGTAGCACGCGCCGGTGCTTCAGGCGGCCGGCCCGGCCTGCGGGACAGCCGGTGCACGTGGTCCGGCACCGGCCCGACGGCGTCCGGCGCGGGGACGGGCGCGTCGACGACCCGCCGCACCGGCACGTGCCCGGCCCAGCCGCCGGCCGCGACGTCCGCCGGCTCGTCGACCGGCCCACCGGCCCGCACCTTCATCGAGGCCTCGCGCAGCGGGACGGCGACGACGGCGGTCGCGGCGAGCTCCTTGCGCGTCGCCGGGCGCAGGGTCGCCGACCGTCCTGGGCTCATCTGGTCGACGATCGCGTCCAGCGCACGCCGACGCTCGGTGTCGTCGACGACGAGCCGGGCCGTGCCGACGACGACGGCGGACCGGTAGTTCATCGAGTGGTGGAAGCCGGAGCGGGCCAGCACCAGGCCGTCCAGCTCGGTGACGGTGACGCAGACGGTGGCGTCCGTCGCGGTGGTCAGCCACCGTGCCGCGACAGACCCGTGCAGGTAGAGGCTCCCGCCGTCGTCCGGCCCGGCGAGGTCGACGCCGTACGCGCAGGGCAGCACCACGGGATGGTCGCCGACGACGACGCCGAGGTGGGCGACCAGGGCGTCGGCGAGCAGGGAGTGCAGGGCGTCACGGTCCGTGACCGCACGGTTGCGGCCGCGGCGGACGGTGGTGCGGGCGGTGGGGGAGAGCGTCGTCATGGCCCTACCCTGGACCGGAGGTGGCCTGCTCGGTAGGGCCACTCGACGCCGATTCGAACAGGACACTTCGTGCCGCTGCCCGTCCACCTCGACCGCAGGTCGCCCGACCCGCTGCCCGCCCAGCTCGCCCAGCAGGTGCGCCGGCTGCTGGCCCGCGGGAGCCTGCGCACCGGCGACCGCGTCCCCAGCACCCGGGCGCTCGCCGTCGAGCTCGGCGTCTCCCGGGCGGTCACCGAGCAGGCCTACGACCAGCTCGTCGCCGAGGGCTGGCTGGAGGCCCGCCGCGGCTCCGGCACGTTCGTCGCCTCGCACGCCTCGCACGCCCCGCACGCCCGGCTCGCCGGGAGCACCGCACACCCCGCGCGCCGCGCCATGCCGTCGTCCCCCGCCCTGGTGCCGCTCAGCACCGGCGAACCGTGGATCGACCCCCGCCACGCCGCCGCCTGGCGGCGGGCCTGGCGCGAGGTGTCCGCCACGACGCCACCGCGCGGCTACGGTGACGCCGCGGGCCTCGGCGACCTGCGGGCCGCGCTCGCCGCCCGGCTCGGCGCCACGCGCGGCCTGCTCGTCGACGCCGACGTCGTCCTCGTCACGGCCGGGACGACGGCGGCGCTGCGCGAGGTGCTCGCCGTGCTGCCGCCGGGTGCCGTCGGCATCGAGGACCCGGGCTACCGGGCAGCGGTGGCCGTCGCCCGCGACGCCGGTCGCAGCGTCGTCGACCTGCCCGCCGAGCGCCGGCACCACGCCGCCGACCTCGCCGGGCTGCGTGCCGTCTACGTGACGCCGGCGCACCAGCACCCGCTCGGCCGGGTCATGCCCGCCGCCGACCGCCTCGCCCTGCTCGACGCCGCCCGTGCCACGGACGCCGTCGTCGTCGAGGACGACTACGACTCCGAGCTGCGCTACGACGTCGCCCCCGTGCCGGCGCTCGCCGCCCTGGACCGGGATCGCGTGGCCTACCTCGGCACCGCCGCCAAGTCCGCGCCACCGGGGCTGCGGGTCGGGTGGGCGGTGCTGCCGCCCGGGCTGCACGAGGCCGTGCTGCGCCGTCGTGCCGTGCAGCACGCCGACGCGTCCTGGCCCTCGCAGCGCGCGATGCTGGCGCTGCTGCGCGACGGCTGGCTGGACGTCACCGTGCGCACTGCCCGCGGGGTGTACGCCGAGCGGGCGCGGCAGGTCGCGTCGCGTCTGGCCCCGTACGCGACGCCCGCGGCGACCTCCGCGGGCATGTACTCGACCTGGCTGACGTCCCGCGCCGCCGCGCACCGGGCCCGGGCGGCCGCCGCCGACGCGGGGTTCGCGCTGACGCTCCTGGAGGACCTGTGCCGCAGCGCGGCCCTGACCGGGGTGGTCGTGGGGTTCGGCGGCGTCACGGACGACGAGCTGGCCCGGGCGCTGGACGCCGTCGCGGCGGGTCTCGCGGGGCGGTCCACCGGTCGGTAGGGTCGTGAGCGCTCACACCGACGACGAAGAGGTTTCATGACGCGCAGAGCACTGGTGGTCCGCGGCGGCTGGGAGGGGCACTCGCCCCGCGAGACCACGGACCTGTTCATCCCGTTCCTGCAGGCCCAGGGCTTCGCGGTGCGCGTCGAGGAGGACGTCGAGGTCTACGCCGACGCCGCCACGATGGACGCCACCGACCTGGTGCTGCAGTGCGTCACGATGTCGCAGATCAGCGGCGACGCGCTCGCGGGGCTGCGGGCCGCGGTGGTCGCCGGCACCGGTCTGGCCGGCTGGCACGGCGGCATCGCCGACTCGTTCCGCGCCAGCTCCGACTACCTGCAGCTCGTGGGCGGGCAGTTCGCGAGCCACCCCGGCAAGCCCGAGGCCGAGCGTGCCGGGGACGCGTCGGACAACTTCCTGCCGCACACCATCGAGCTCACCGATCTCGGCCGCGAGCACGAGATCACCCGTGGCACCGACACCTTCGAGCTCACCACGGAGCAGTACTGGGTGCTGCACGACGACCTCGTGGACGTGCTGGCCACCACCACGCACCCGGCCCCCGACCACCAGCCCTGGCACCGCCCGGTGACGTCCCCGGCGGTGTGGACGCGGCAGTGGGGTGCCGGGCGCGTGTTCGTCGCGACACCGGGGCACTCGGTGGACGTCCTGCAGCACCCGAGCGTGCGCACCCTGGTGGAGAGGGGGCTGCTGTGGGCGAGCCGCACGGCGTAGGGATCGTCGGTCTCGGGGTCATCTCGGGCCAGTACCTGACCACGCTCGCCGACCACCCGGGGGTGCGGGTCGCCGCGGTCACCGACCTCGACCCCGGCCGCGCCGAGCAGGTCGCCGCCGGGCTGCCCGGCGCGCGCGTCGCGGCCGACCTCGACGACCTCCTGGCCGACGACGACGTCAGCACCGTCCTGGACCTCACCACACCGGGCGTGCACGCCGCCGTCGCGCTGGCCTGCGCGGCCGCCGGCAAGGACCGCTACGGGGAGAAGCCGCTCGCCGCCGACCTCGACGCGTCCCGTCAGGTCGTGGCGGCGGCCGCCCGGGCGGGCACCCGCGTGGGCTGCGCCCCCGACACGGTGCTGGGCACGGGCGTGCAGACGGCGCGGGCCGCCGTGGAGTCCGGGCTCGTGGGGACGCCGACGGCGGCCACGGCCACCTGGGTGTCGGCGGGCCACGAGCACTGGCACCCGCACCCGGACTTCTACTACGCCGTCGGCGGCGGGCCGCTGCTCGACATGGGGCCGTACTACCTGACGAGCCTGGTGCACCTGCTCGGGCCCGTCGCCTGGGTGCAGGGCGCGGCGTCGAGGTCGCGGGACACCCGCACGATCGCCTCGGGCCCGCGTGCCGGGCAGGCCGTCCCGGTGGACGTCGCCACGCACGTCACCGGCGTGCTCGGCCACGCCGACGGGGCGCTGTCCACGGTGACGGTGAGCTTCGACGCGGTCGCCTCGCACGCACGCCCCCTCGAGGTGCACGGCACGCAGGGGTCGCTCGTCGTGCCGGACCCCAACCGGTTCGCCGGCGACGTGGAGCTGAACCGTCTCGGCGGCGACGGCTGGGAGGTCCTGCCGCCCGGCGCGGGGTTCGTCGACGCCGGACGCGGCATCGGGCTGCTGGAGATGGTGGGTGCGGCCGGGTCCCCGGCGTCCGGTCCGGGATCCCGTCCGGCGCCGCGTGCGAGCGGCGACGTCGGCCTGCACGTCATGGAGGTCATGTCCGGCCTGCTGGCCTCGTCGGAGAGCGGTCACCGGGTCGAGGTGACCACGCAGCCCGCCGTGCCCCCGCTGGTGCCGCTCACGCCGCCCGGGGTGTGGAGGGGCTGACCTGCCCGACCGGCTCCGGACGGAGTCCTAGAACAGCGCGTCGAGCACCTTCGGGGCCAGGCCGAGCGCCGTCGTCGTGGCGAGCCCGTCCGTCACGGTGACGGTGCGCACCCCGGGCAGTGGCTCGGTGACGACGAACGGGTCGCGCGAGGTGGCGTCGGCGAGCGCGACCTCCGGCGCCGACCAGCGGGAGACCACCGTCAGGCGGTCCACCCCCAGCAGCTCGGCCGCCTCCTGCAGGAGCAGCTCGTCCACGGCCTCGGACCGGCCCGGACCGGCGGCGGGCACCCGCCCGTCCCCGAGCACCAGGGAGCCGTCCGGCTGCGCCGTCACCGTCAGGTGGACGTCGTGCTCCAGCAGGGCGGGGCGCGTCCCGCGCAGCCGCTCGCGCACCTGCCCGAGCGCCCGCGAGTGCTGGTAGGCGCTGTCGCGCAGCATCGTCGTCGCCCCCACCACGACGGGCCCGCCGGTCAGGCGGGCTCCCGCACCGGCGTCGTCCGGCACCGGCGGCGCGACCCGCAGGAGCTGGCGCCGCAGCCGGTCCAGGCGGGAGCCGATCTGCCAGAAGAGCTGACCGACGTCGTGCCCGACGGCGACGACGACCCGCTTGGCGACGACCTCCCCCGGGAGGTGCGCACGAGCGTGCAGCCGCTGCCGGCGTCGAAGGTCTGTGCCGCGGTGCCCCAGGCGACGTGCGCCTGCGGGTGGGTGTCGAGCCAGTCCGCGACGGCGGTGAGCGCCGCCGCCGGGTCGACGCGCAGGTCCAGGGGCAGGAACGCGCCGCCGAGGGCGTCGGGCACGGAGGTGCGGTCGGCGACGCTGCGGGAGTCGAGCAGGACGGCGTCGCCCGCGCGGGACGCGACGAGGTCGTCCAGGACGGCGAGCTCGTCGTCGTGCCGGGCGACGACGACGGCGCCGCACTCGCGCACCCCGAACCCGGCGTCGCGACCGAGCTTCAGCCAGCGTTCCCGCGAGGCGAGCGCGCACGACAGCGCGACGGTGTCCTGGGTGGTGACGGCGACGTGCCCGCCTCGGCGGGCAGTGGCGCCCGTGGGCCGGGCGGAGGCGTCGAGCACGAGCACGGAGTGCCCGCGGGCGTGTCCCTCGACGGCGTGGGCGAGCCCGACGGCCCCGGCACCGACCACCACGAGATCGACCTTCGCAGGGAGCGGGGGCAGGGTGCTGTCGCGGTTCACGCAGAGAATCTGCCTGAGCCGGCAGGCCTTCTCAAGCCGTCGGTGACGAACCGAGGAGGTGTTCGGCCACTGTTCACCTCGGGTTCGGCAGCCCGTTCCCCGAGGGTCGAGAACCCTGCCGGGACGGGGTCCGCGCCGGGTGCCGGCTCGGGGTGATGAGCAGGTCGACGAGCTCTTCGAGACGGCTCGGCGACTGCTGCGACGCCGCGGCGGTGGCGAGGATGGCGGCGCGGGATCCGCACACCTCGGCGTCGAGGAGCAGGTCGACGGCGGTGGGCGTCGGGACGGTGAACCGGAGCCCGAAGTGGTCGAGGAGGCGGTCCAGCACGGCCCCGACCTCGGTGCGCAGCTGCTGCTGGTTGGCCGCGTAGGAGGCCGCGACGTCGGGCTCGCGCATCGCCAGGAGCTCGAACTCGGCGTTCATGAGGCACCAGTGGCGGTGGGCGGGCTCGTCGAGCTCGAAGGACGACAGCACCCGCCGGACGGTCTCCCGGAAGCCCTCGGGGGTGGCGACGGAGTCCGCGTCGACGGTGGAGGTCATCGCGTCGAGGGCCTGGAGGTGCTCGCGCGCCTTGCGTGTGAACAGTGCGCTGAAGAGCTCCTCCTTCGAGGCGAAGTTGGAGTAGAAGGCGCCGCGCGTGAACCCGGCGGCCTCGCAGACCGTCTCGATCGACGCGGCCTGCACCCCGACCTCGGCGAACACCGTGAAGGCAGCGTCGAGCAGTCGGTCGCGGGTGCGCTCGCGGCGGGCGGAGCGCACGCTGGTGGCGTGCTCGAGGGTCACGGGCGGCCTCCTTCAGGGCTGACTGCGGACCAACTGTAGTCAATACATCGGTGTATCTGATACACCTGCGTATCGGATACAGTGCCGTATCGAACCTCCGACCGCATCACGTCGTCCTGGGAGTCCCTGTGTCCTCAGCCCTCTACTCGCTCGGCCGCTGGGCCGCTGAAGCGCGACGGCTCGTCGTCGTCGCGTGGATCGGGATCCTCGTGGTCGTCGGTGGCGGCGGCGCCCTGGTCTTCCAGGGCTTCGACAACTCGATCACCATCCCCGGGACCGAGTCCCAGGAGGCGCTCGACCAGCTCGCCGCGACGTTCCCCGAGGTCAGCGGCGTCTCCGCGCAGATCGTGGTGGTCGCGCCCGACGGCGTGAGCATCTCCGACGACGCGATCCGCGAACCCGTCGAGGACGCCGCCGACGAGATCGCCGACCTCGACGAGGTCCAGGTCGTCTCCACCCCGTACGAGGAGCAGACCGGCGCCCCCGTCAGCGACGACGACGGCGCGACCATCCTGCAGGTCCAGCTCGAGGGTGACGCCCTCTCCGTCACCGACGCCACCAAGGACTCCCTGGCCGACATCACCGACGAGCTCGCCGCCGCGCTTCCCGACGGCAGCGACGCGGCGCTCGGCGGTGAGCTGTTCTCCACCGAGCTCCCCTCCCTGAGCATCGTCGAGGCGATCGGCGTCGTCGTCGCGCTCATCGTCCTGATCTTCACGCTCGGCTCGTTCGTCGCCGCGGGGCTGCCGCTCATCAACGCGTTCGTCGGCGTCGGCGTGTCGATGCTGCTCCTGCTCGTCGCCACCGCGTTCGGGCCCATCCTGTCCGTCACCCCCATGCTCGGGCTCATGCTGGGCCTCGCGGTCGGGATCGACTACGCGCTGTTCATCGTGTCCCGCCACCAGGAGCTCCTGCGCGACGGCGTCGACGTGCGCGAGTCGATCGCGCGCTCCACGGGCACGGCGGGCTCCGCCGTGGTGTTCGCGGGCCTCACCGTGATGATCGCGCTCGTCGGCCTCGGCGTCGCCGGCATCCCCTTCCTGTCCGTCATGGGCATCGCGGCCGCCGTCGCCGTCGGGTTCGCCGTGCTCGTCTCGCTCACCCTGCTGCCCGCCCTCCTCGCCATCGCCGGCACCCGGCTGACCCCCAAGCCGAAGAAGGCGCGCAAGAACGCCAAGGGCCGCCGTCAGGCAGCGTCCACCGGCCACGAGAACCGGTTCTTCGCCGGATGGGTCAAGGCCGTCACCAAGGTGCCCGTCGCGACCATCCTGATCGTCGTCGTCGCGCTCGGCGCGCTCGCGCTGCCCGCCATGAACCTGCGGCTCGCCCTGCCCGACGCCGGCTCGCTCCCAGAGGACAACGAGGCCCGGCACACGTACGACCTCGTCGCCGAGAACTTCGGCGACGGCTTCAACGGCCCGCTCGTGGTCACCGGGTCGATCATCGAGAGCACCGACCCGCTCGGCCTCATGGAGGACCTGGCGGACGAGATGCGGGCGCTGCCCGGCGTCGCCGACGTGCCCCTGTCCACCCCGAACCAGACGGCCGACACCGGCATCATCCAGGTGGTCCCCACCGGTGCCCCGGACTCCGAGGAGACCAAGGCCCTCGTCACGGCGATCCGGGACAACCACGACTACTACCTCGACGAGTACGGCGTCGACCTGTCCGTCACCGGCTTCACGGCCGTCGGCATCGACGTCTCGGACAAGCTGGGCGCCGCGCTGCTGCCGTTCGCCCTCGTCGTCGTCGGGCTGTCGCTGCTGCTCCTGACGATGGTGTTCCGCTCGATCTGGGTCCCGGTGAAGGCGACGCTCGGCTACCTGCTCAGCGTCGGTGCCGCGTTCGGCGCCGTCACGCTCGTGTTCGAGAACGGGGTGTTCGCCGACGCCCTGCACGTCACCAAGCTCGGCCCCGTCATCTCGTTCATGCCCATCATCCTCATGGGCGTGCTGTTCGGCCTCGCGATGGACTACGAGGTGTTCCTCGTGTCCCGCATGCGCGAGGACTTCGTGCACAACGGTCGGCGTGCGCGCCTCGCCATCACCACCGGGTTCCAGGGTGCGGCGAAGGTGGTCACCGCCGCCGCGATCATCATGTTCTCCGTGTTCGTGGCGTTCGTGCCCGAGGGCGACATGACCCTGAAACCGATCGCGCTCGGCCTCGCCGTGGGCGTCGCCGTCGACGCGTTCGTCGTGCGCATGGTGCTGGTGCCGGCCGTCATGGCCCTGCTCGGCGACAAGGCGTGGTGGATCCCGCGCTGGCTCGACCGCGCGCTGCCCACGTTCGACGTCGAGGGCGAGGGCGTCGCCAAGGAGCTGCGCCTCGCGTCCTGGCCCGGCGCGCGGGCCGACGGCCGGGCCGACGCCGTCGTCGCCAGCGACCTCGAGGTCGCCGGGCCGCGCGGCCCCGGCCTGGGCGAGCCGCCGCTCGTCGGCCCCGTCAGCGTGCGCGTGCCCGACGGCGGCACCCTCGCCGTGTACGGCGACGCCACCAGCCCCGTGACCGCGTTCCTCCTCGCGGTGGCCGGACGGCTGCCCGTCGACGGGGGCGTGGTGAAGGTGGCCGACCTGGTGCTGCCCGAGCGTGCCGCCACGGTGCGGTCCCGCGTCGCCCTCGTCGACGCCGCGACCGAGGACGGCGCCCCCGCCGGCGCGGTGACCTCCGCGGTGCGCGACGGCGCCACCATCGTCGTCGTCGACCGGTCCGAGGTCGTCTCCGACCGCGCGGACCGCGAAGAGCTCGCCCGGGCGCTCGCCGGGGCGCGTGCCAACGGCGTCACCCTGCTGGTCGGGTCCACCGGCGTGTCCGTCGCCGACCTGCTGCCCGACGGCGCCGCCGCCCTCGACGTCGGCGCCGGCTGGGGAGCGCCCGCCGCGCTCACCGGCGGCGAGGTGCCACCGCCACCCCCGCGCGAGAGCCACGACGGCCACGATAGCCACGACGGCCACGAGAGCCACGACGGCCACGACGACGAAGCCCTCGGTGACGAGGCGGACGGCTCGCCGTCCGAGAACCCGAACTCGACCCCTGCGGAGGTGCGGGCATGAACCGCGTACGCCAGAACCCGTGGGCGATCGCCGCGGTCGTCCTGCTGCCCGTGCTCGTGCTCGGCATCCTGCTCGCCGCGCTGTGGAACCCCGTGGACCGGCTCGACACGGTCCAGGCGGCGATCGTCAACAACGACGAACCCGTCGAGGTGGACGGCCAGACCGCCCCGCTGGGACGGCAGCTCGCCGCCGGCCTCGTCGGCGGGTCCGAGGACTCCGACGTCAACTACGACTGGACGCTCACCGACGCCGAGCACGCCGCAGACGGCCTCGCCGACGGCACCTTCGCGGCCGTCGTGACCATCCCCGAGGACTTCTCGGCCGCCGCCACGTCGTTCGGTTCCGAGGACGCCGGCGACGCCCGCCAGGCCACCATCGACATCTCCACCCCGCCCGGTGGCCGGGTCGTGGACGACGCGCTCGCGCGGATCGTCGGCACCACCGCGACGTCCGTCATGGGCTCGACGCTCACCGAGACGTACGTCGACAACGTGCTCATCGGCTTCGGCGACCTCGCCGAGGGCATCGGCGAGGCCGCCGACGGCGCGCACCAGCTCGCCGACGGCGCCGGTGAGGCCGCGGACGGCGCGGACGACCTGGCCGACGGCGCCGGGCAGCTCGCCGACGGCGCCGACGAGTACGCCGACGGTGTCGGCCAGGCGGCGGACGGCGCCGACCAGCTCGCCGACGGCGTGAACCAGTACGCCGCCGGCGTGGGCGCGGCCGCCGACGGTGGTGTCGACCTGGCCGACGGGGCGAACCAGTTCGCCGCCGGGGTCGGGGCGGCTGCCGACGGCACCGGACCGCTGGTCGACGGCGCGGCGCAGGTCGCCGGAGGTGTGGCCGGGATCGCCGAGGGCGCCGGCCCGCTGGCCGACGGCACCCAGCAGGTCGCCGACAGAGTCACGGCGATCTCCGGGGGGATCCGCGAGAGCGCGGACGGCGCCGACGACCTCGCCGACGGCGGCTACGACCTCGCCGACGGTGCCGACGAGGTCGCGGCCGGGGTGCGGGGCCTTGCGGACCAGGCGGACCAGATCGACGCCGAGCTCCCCTCGGAAGGCGAGATCCAGGCGGGGCTCGACGACATCTCGGCAGGCTACGAGGCGAACGCCGACCAGGTCGCCGAGGCTCTGGCGCAGGCGTCCACGGCGCTGGGTTGTGACGCGGACCCGACCAGCGACGCCTGCGTGCAGCTCGCGGCCGTCGAGGAGAGCCTGACCAGCCTGTCGGACGACGTCACGGGCGACTTCGACGAGTTCTCCGACGGTCTGCTGGCGGCCCGCGGTCAGGTGACCGCGCTCGCGGACGGCACCGGGAAGCTCGCCACCGGCGCGGAAGGTGTCGCCACCGGGACGCGCGGCATCGCCGACGGCAACGCCGACCTCGCCTCCGGCCTGCGCACGCTCGCGTCCGGCAACGACCAGGTCGCCGACGGCGCGGGCGACCTGGCCGACGGCGCGGGCGATCTGGCCGACGGTGCCTCGCAGCTGGCACCCGGCGCGGCCGGGGTCGCGGGCGGCGTCGCGCAGCTCGCCGACGGGATCGGAGCGCTCGACTCCGGGGCGCAGGAGCTCGCGACCGGCGTGTCCGGCTTCGCCGACGGGATCGGCCAGCTCGACACCGGTGCGCAGGGTCTGGCGACCGGTGCGAACGGGCTGGCGTCCGGGTTCGGCCCGCTGCAGACCGGGGCGTCCGAGCTGGCGACGGGGATGTCCGGGGTGGCCGACGGCACGGACGGTCTGGCCGACGGTGTCGGCGACCTCGCCTCGGGCACGGACGACCTGGCCGGGGGCCTGGACGAGGCGGCCGACGGTATCCCGACCTACTCCGAGGACGACCGGCAGAACCTGTCGTCCGTGGTCGCGGACCCGGTGACCGCACCCGGGGTGAACGACCTGTCGACCGGGGCCACCGGACCGCTGTTCGCCGTGATGGCGCTGTGGCTCGGGGCGCTCGCCCTGCTGACGATCTTCCCGCCGGTGGTGGCGCACGCGCTCGGCTCGACGCGGTCGGCGCTGCGGCTGACGTTCGCGGCGGCCGCCGCCCCGGCGGCGATCGGTGCCGGCACGGGTGCGCTCGTCGGCATCATCCTCGCCGCCGTGGAGGGCCTCTCCCTGCTCGGCTGGGTCGGGGCGATCCTCGTGGGCGCCCTGGTGTCGGTGACGTTCGTGGCCGTGCACCTGGGCTTCCTGGCCTGGCTGGGGAACGTCGGGCGCGCGATCAGCCTGCTCATCGCGGTGATGCTCATCGGCACCGGGGTGGTCGCGACCGTCCCGGCCGTGCTGACCTCGATCGTGGACTTCCTGCCGACGGGTGCCGGGCGTGACGCCCTCAGCGCCGTCGTGGTCGACGGGGTGGGCGGACTCGGGGCCGCGTTGGGGCTGCTGGTGCTGTGGCTCGCGGTCGGGCTGCTGCTCGGTGTCGGGGCCGCAGCGCGGGCGCGCCGCACGCGGGTGTCGGTGCTCCTGCGGGGCTGAGCCCGCGGGGGCCCGACGGCCGTCCTGCGGCGCCGGGTCAGCGGCGCCGGGTCAGCGGCGCCGGGTCAGCGGCGCCGCGCCCGGCATGCTGCCAGGAGTCAGGACGGGACCGCGCGTGCCGGTGACCTGCTGCCAGCGCGCCACGAGGGTCGCGTCGGCCTTCCACCGCGACCGCGTGTCGAGGTGGATGTCCTGGCGGTAGGCGAGGAGCGCCGGCAGGTCGTGGGCGAGTGCCCAGCGGACCGCGGCGCGAACGTCGTCGGTGGTCGTCGTTCTCATCATGGGAGGAGAGGGCTGACCAGCGGCTTCGTGACGCCGTCGGGTGAACTGTCTGCCGGATTTTCCTCAGAGTTTCCTCAACTGCCGCGTTCGTCGTCGGAACGCGGTCGTCGCGGCGCGTTCGCCGCGCCGACCGCCACGTCGTCCGACAGACTCCGTGCCATGGATCTGACGGAGGCTCGCGAGACCAAGGCCCAGCTCACCGACTACGCCCGTGACCTGGCCGAACGCTTCGGCGTGACGGCGTCGGCACAGGCGTCGCCCGCGGACGGGCCGCCCGCGTCGGCCGTGCGCGCGCCGACCCTGGCGATCGGGCTGGCGCCCACCGACGAACCCGGCACCTACGGGATCGCCGTGCGCTACCGCCTCGGGGTGCCTGCCGCGCGCGCCGTCGTGCGCCGGGTCGCCGCCGAGGTCGCCGCCGTCGACGTGCGGCGCACCGGCCGGATCCGGCGGCTCGGTCCCGGCCGGCGGGGGAGCAGCCAGGAGGACGTCCTGGACCGGCGTCCCCCGGTCGCGACCGCGCTGGCCGCCGGGGAGACGGACCGGGTGCGGCCGCTGCGGCCCGGGGTCTCGATCGCGCACGTGGACGTCACGGCCGGGACGCTGGGCGGGTTCGTCGTCGCCGACCCGGCTCGCACCGGCGGGCCCGACCTGCCGGGCGGCGCCGACGCGCTCTACGCGCTCTCCAACCGGCACGTGCTCGACGGCGCACCCGGCGACGGCGTCCTGCAGCCCGGCCCGGCGGACGGCGGCAGCGACCCCGCCGACCGGGTCGGCACCGTCGCCGCCGTGGTCCCGCTCGCCGCGGGGGAGCGGGCGCAGGTCGACGCCGCCCTCGCGCTCCTGGACGACCCCGACGTGGACCTCGACTACCCGGTCGGGCGCATCACGACCACGGCCGAGGCGGTGCCGGGCGACCTCGTGGAGAAGATCGGCCGCACCACCGGGCACACCCACGGACGCGTGTCCGCGATCGAGATGGACGACGTGCTGGTCGGGTACGGCCCCGAGCTCGGGGTGCTGGCCTTCGACGGGCAGATCGAGGTCGAGTCGACCCGTCCGGGCTCGTTCTCGCAGGGCGGGGACTCCGGCTCGCTGGTGTACCGGTCGGACGGCGTCGCCGTCGGGCTGCTGTTCGCGGGCTCGGAGACCGGTGGTCCCGACGGCAGCGGCCTGACGTACGTCAACCCGATCGACGCCGTCCTCGCCGCGCTCGGGGTCGCCCTGCGCTGAGCAGCGGACCCCTCAGCCCGTCAGGCCCACAGCGGCACGGGCGAGCGGGCCTCGCCGAGGGGCACGAACACGCTGTACCGGTCGCCCCGGTAGGAGAACCGCGAGTGGATCAGGGGGACGGCGGCGGCGTACGTGCGCCGGTCGATCCGCATGACGGCGCGCGTGCCCGACATCGCCAGGAGCCGCGACTCCTCCCCGGTGGCGTCGGCGGCGGAGATCGTCTCCTCACCGCTGGTGGGGACGTGCCCGCGCCGCCGCAGCTCCGCGTCCAGCGACTCGGGGACGCCGTCGTCGAGCAGGTCCGGCGCGAGCGGCGCGGGGATCCAGGCGTCCTCCACGGCCCAGGGCTCGCCGTCGGCGGTGCGGACCCGCAGCACCCGGTGCGCGGACGCGCCGACGGCAAGGGCGAGACTGTCCGCCACCGTGGGCGGGCACGGCACCGTCGCCGCCTCGAGCACCTGCGAGCCGGGCGTCATGCCGCGGCGTCGGACCTCCTCGCCGAAGGTCGTCAACCGCATCTCGAAGTCGGCGCGCGGCGGCGCGACGAAGGTGCCCCGGCCCTGGGCGCGCTCCAGCAGGCCTTCGGCCACGAGGGCGTCGATCGCCTGGCGCACGGTGGTGCGCGAGACGTCGAACCGTTCGGTCAGCGCGCGCTCCGACGGGATCGCGTCCCCGACGGCCAGGCCGTGGGACAGCAGCTCGGACAGGTAGGCCCGCACCAGGAGGTGCTTGCGCGTGCCCGGGGCGGCGCGTGGCGTCCCGGGGGTCGTCGACGGGGAGGGGAGCGTCGTCATCCGGCCGCGCCGTCCGTCCGTACGGTCAGCAGGGGGGTGCCCGCGGCGACGACGGCGCCGGGCGCGGCCGCCGGGTCCACCTGGTCGGCCCCGGACTCGAGCAGCACCACGGGGCAGACGGCGGAGCGCCCGCCGGCCCGCACGGCGTCCGGGTCCCAGTGCACGACGACGTCGCCCGCGGCGATGCGGTCACCCTTGGCCACGTGCAGGGTGAAGCCCTCGCCGGCCAGCTCGACGGTGTCGATGCCCAGGTGGACCAGCACCGCGGCGCCGCCCGCGTGCTGCAGCACGAACGCGTGCGGGTGCAGCGAGACGACCGTGCCGTCCACCGGGGCCACGGCGACGCCGTCGGCCGGTTCGACGGCGGTCCCCGGCCCGACCATCTGCTCGGCGAACACGGGGTCGGGCACGGCGGTGATCGCGACGACCGTGCCCGCGACCGGCGAGCCCACGGTGAGCGTCATTCGTCCTCCTCGTCCACCGGGCGTGCGGCACGCCCTGTTGACACAGGGTGCCCTATCGGGAACTCTGCGATCCAACAGGCCGGTGCGTGCGTCGTCGTCGACGTGCGCGAGGACGGAGGGGCGCCGCCGATGAGCACGACTCTGACCGGCGCGCCCGTCAGTCCTGGACGTGCCGCCGGACCAGCGGTGACGATGCCCGCCCCGGTGCCGGAGCCCCGCACGTCGAGGCTCTCCACCACGGAGGTGGACGGCGCCGTCGAACGTCTCGGCCTCGCGGCGCGCGCCGTGCGCGACGAGCTCACCGAACGTGCGGCGGCCGCCACGGGGACCGCTGCCGACCTGCTGGCCGTGACCGCCGCGATGGCCGCAGACCCGGCGCTCACCGCGGACGCCGAACGCCGCATCCGCGTCGACCGCCTCACGCCCGAGCGTGCGATCTGGGACGCCTCGCGCGGGATGGCCCGCCAGCTCGAGAAGATCGGCCCGCCGCTGTCGGAGCGCGCCCGGGACCTGCGCGACGTGCGCGACCGCATCGTCGCCGAGCTCATCGGGGTGCGTCCGCCCGGCGTCCCGAGACCCGACCACCCCTTCGTCCTCGTGGGCGACGACCTCGCGCCCGCGGACACCGCGACGCTCGACCCCGCCGTCGTGCTCGGCATCGTCACCAGCGGCGGCGGCCCCACCTCGCACACCGCGATCCTGGCCCGCGCGCTCGGCATCCCCGCCGTGGTCGCCGTGCGCGGCGCGGCCGACATCGACGACGGCGAGACGATCCTGCTCGACGGCGGCGCCGGCGTCGTCGTCCGCGACCCCGACCCCGCGACGGCGGCCGCGGCGCAGCAGCGCGAGGCCACCCGGCGCGCCTTCGACGGCAGCGGCCGCACCGCCGACGGCACCCGGGTCGAGCTGCTGGCCAACGTCGCCGACCCTGCCGGTGCCCAGGCCGCCATCGAGGCCGGTGCCGAGGGGGTCGGTCTGTTCCGGACCGAGTTCTCGTTCCTCGGGCGCGGCGCCGAACCGGCCGTCTCCGAGCAGGTGGCGGCCTACCGGCGCGTGCTGTCCGCGTTCGGCGGCCGCAAGGTCGTGGTGCGCACCCTGGACGCCGGCGCGGACAAGCCGCTGCCGTTCGTCACGGCCGACGGTGAACCCAACCCCGCGCTCGGCGTGCGGGGGATTCGCACCGCGGACCGCCGCCCCGGGGTGCTGGACCGCCAGCTCCAGGCGATCGCCGCCGCGACGGAGGCCGAGAACGCCCACGTGTGGGTGATGGCCCCCATGATCTCCACCGCCGGCGAGACCGCCGACTTCGTCGCCGCGTGCGCGCGGCACGGTCTGAACACCGCCGGGGTCATGATCGAGGTTCCCGCGGCGGCCCTGCGCGCCGAGTCGATCTTCGCCCACGCGGCGTTCGGCTCGCTGGGCACCAACGACCTCATCCAGTACACGATGGCGTCCGACCGGATGCTCGGCGAGCTCGCCGGGCTGCAGTCCCCGTGGCAGCCCGCCGTGCTCGACCTCGTGCGTCTGGCCTGCGAGGGAGCAGCCGTCCACGACCGTCCGGTCGGGGTGTGCGGCGAGGCTGCGGCGGATGCGACCCTCGCGCCCGTGCTCGTCGGGCTGGGCGTGCGTTCCCTGTCCATGACGCCGCGGGCGCTCGCCGACGTCGCAGCCGTCCTGCAACGGGTCGACCTCGACCGGTGCCGCGAGCTGGCCGACCTCGCCCTCGGCTCCGACGACCCGATCGCGGCCCGCCGCGCCGTGCGCGACGCGATCCGGCCGGTGCTCACCGACCTGGGTCTGTGAGCACCGGGCCCGCCGCGAGGAACTCCTCCAGCACGTCCAGCGCGGCGCTCGCGTCCTGAGCGTCGGCGGCGTCGTCGGGCACGTGCAGCGTGACCGGGGTGCCGGCGTCGGCCCCGAGCATCATGACCGCCAGGATGCTGGCGGCGTCGACGGGCTCGCCCGGCTCGTCGCCCGGACCGCCCGAGCCGCCCGGGCCGCTCGAGCGGGAGATGCGGACGGGGACGGGCTGGTCGGCGGCGAGGCGGGCGAAGCGCGCGGCGGTGCGGGCGTGCAGCCCCTCGGGTATCCCCACGACGGTGTGGCGTTCCATGGGGGCATTCTGCCCGAGCGCTCCGGCCGGGTCCCGCCGGGCCCCGTCACGACGACGGGCGGTCCGCGGTGGCGAGGGCGTCCGCCAGCGCGTCGAGCCGGGCGAGCACGTCCGGTGCGTCCACGACGTCCGACCCGTCCGCGACGGCGTCGTGCAGGGTCAGGACCTGGTGGTGCAGCGCCTCGCGGACGGACGGGCGGGTCGCCGACCGCTCGAGGCGTCCGAGCAGACGCAGCGCGGCATCCAGCGCGACGGGCGCGCCGAGGGCGTAGGTGCGCACGGCCGTCACCACCGACGTCACCAGCTCCGCCGCGGTGGGCCACGGCACGACCAGGCGGACCGTGCCGCCGTCGTCGGTGCGGCCCCGTGGTGCGGGGGCCCGCTCGACGACCATGACCAGGCCCTCGCCCAGCGCGTCGAGGGCGGACGCCGCGGTGTACGGGTCGTTGGTGCCCGGCGACAGGGCGCGCACCGCCATCTCCGTGAGGTCCTGCACGGCGAACACGACGTCCTGGTACGGGGTGCGGGAGGGGCCGGTGGCGACGTGGTCGTGCACGGCGTCGGTGAGCTCGTCCACGTCGCCGCGCACGCGCGCCAACGGCTCGCCCGCCACGAGGTGGCAGCCCGGAGCGACCAGCAGGTCGATGCGTCCCTCGGCCGCGCGCGCCCGGCGCACCAGCGCGTCGAGGTTGACGTGCTGCACGTAGCCCGAGCGTCGCGACGTCACCACGCTGCCGTCCTCGACCGGCTCGGCGTCGACCTGGTCGGTGGACCACGCGGTGGGGAACACGGCGTCGATCGCGGCGACGAGCTCCTCGCGCAACCGGTGCTGGAGCGTCGTCACCTGGACCGACTGCGCGATGTGGTGGATGAAGAACACGAGCACGGCGACGTTCAGCACCGCCAGCACGATCGCGAGGTGCACGGCGACCGTGGGGACGAACATGCCGACGCCCTCGGAGTGGACGTCGCCGAGCACGACGAGCGCGTAGAGGAAGGTGGCCGTGAAGACCGCGAGCACGGCCTGGTTCGCGCGGTCCGCCATGAAGTTGCGGACCAGGCGCGGACCGTACGCCGACGACGTCGTGGCCATGACGGAGATGGTGATGGAGAACGACGTGGCCGCCACCGTCAGGACCGACCCGGCGATGGCGGTGAGCACGGCACGTCCGCCGTCCGCGCTGAGGGTGTCCATCAGCGGCAGGTCGGTGAGGCCGGCGTCCTGGAGCGCACGGTCCAGCGTCACCACACCCTTGGCCGCGACGAGCGCGAGGACGCCCAGGACGGTGGGCAGGAACCAGAACGACTCCCGGGCGCGCGTGAGCCGCTGGATGAGCATGGGTTCACGGTACGGGGCGTCCAGGTCGGGTGAGGTCCGGAGCGGGCGCGGTCGACGGCGAGCTCGACACCGTCGAGCAGTCGCTGGAACGTCCGCTCGACGCCGAGCGGGCGCTGTTCGCCGGCGACGTCGGCGATCCCGTGGTGGCCTGGGGCGTGCTCGCCGCGGCGATCACCTGCGCCGTCGGCCTCGTCGTCGGGATCCGGGCGACCCGCCGCCTCACGTGAGGCGGCGGGCCGCCGTCAGGATGGCCGGGCGGCGCGCCTCAGCGGCCGGTGTTGTTCATCTCGTCCGGGTGCGAGCCGATGCGCTCGCCCCGGTCGAGGGCCGTGATGTCGGACAGGTCGGCCTCGGTGAGCTCGAAGTCGAACAGGTCGAAGTTCTCGGCGATGCGCGCCGGGGTCACCGACTTGGGGAAGATGATGTCGCCGCGCTCGAGGTGCCAGCGCAGCACCACCTGGGCGGGGGTCTTGTCGTGCTCGCCGGCGATGCGGACGATCGTCGGGTCCTCCAGGACGGCGCCGCGGCCCAGCGGGGACCACGCCTCGGTGAGGATGCCGTGCTCGGCGTCGAACGCGCGGACCTCCTCGTTGCCCAGCCACGGGTGCACCTCGATCTGGTTCACGGCGGGGACCACGGTGGTCTCCTCGAACAGGCGGCGCAGGTGGTGCGGCTGGAAGTTCGAGACGCCGATGGCGCGTGCGCGGCCGGACCGGTAGATCTCCTCCAGGGCGCCCCACGCCTCGGCGAACTTGCCGACGGCGGGCAGCGGCCAGTGGATGAGGAACAGGTCGACGTGGTCGACCTGCAGCTCCTGCAGCGACTGGTCGAACGCCGTCAGTGCGTCGTCGTGCGCGTGGAAGGCGTTGTTGAGCTTGCTGGTGATGAAGACCTCGTCCCGCCCCAGGCCGGAGGCGGCGAAGGCGTCGCCGACGCCGCGCTCGTTGCGGTACATCTGCGCGGTGTCGATGTGCCGGTACCCGGTCTCGAAGGCCGTCAGGACGAGGTCGCGCGTGTCCTCCGGCGGGATCTGGAACGTGCCGAAGCCGAGCTGCGGGATGGACGTGCCGTTGTTGAGGAGCAGGGTCGGGATCGTCTCGTTGGTCATCTGCCCATCGTGACCACATCCCGGCGCAGGGCGCGACCCGACCGCCGCGTGATCCATCTCGCAGCGCTCCCTGGACGCCGGGGGCACAATGGAGGGAGCACCAGGAGGTGTCCGATGGTCACGATGAACGAGGCTCGCTCCGCCAAGGACGCGCTGCGCCACTCGCTCGAGCACGTCGACGGCGTCCAGGGCGTCGGGCTCGCCCAGCGCGGCGACGCGCACGACTGGGTGCTGCAGGTGAACGTCGCCAGCGTGCGGGTGCGCAAGGACGTCCCGCCCGACGTCGACGGCGTCCCGGTGCGGGTGAACGTCGTGGGGGCGGTCACCGCGCTCTGAGCCGGGGCAGGCCCACGCTGCGGGCGGACCCGTGGCACGGTGGTTGCGCTCTGCATCGACCAATGTCAATATAGAGACATGTCAATACAAGCCGTGGGGCCCTCGCGCCTGTCGACGCTCGACCGCTGGCTGCCGGTGTGGATCGGCCTGGCCATGGTCGGCGGTCTGCTGCTCGGCCGGTTCGTCCCGGCCGTGGCGGACCTGCTGACCGCGCTGGAGGTCGGCGGTGTCTCCGTGCCGATCGCCCTCGGCCTGCTGGTCATGATGTACCCCGTGCTCGCCAAGGTGCGCTACGACCGCGTCGCCTCCGTCACGGGGGACAAGCGGCTCCTGGTGAGCTCGCTGGTGCTCAACTGGATCGTCGGCCCGGCGCTCATGTTCAGCCTCGCCTGGATCTTCCTGCCCGACCTGCCCGAGTACCGCACCGGGCTGATCATCGTGGGACTCGCGCGCTGCATCGCGATGGTCGTCATCTGGAACGACCTGGCCTGCGGCGACCGCGAGGCCGCCGCGGTGCTCGTGGCCATCAACTCCGTGTTCCAGGTGGTCGCCTTCTCCGTGCTCGGCTGGTTCTACCTGACCGTCCTGCCCGGCTGGCTCGGTCTCGACACCCAGGGGCTGGACGTCTCGCTGTGGCAGATCGCGCTCAACGTGCTGGTCTTCCTCGGGATACCGCTCCTCGCCGGGTTCGCCTCGCGCCTGCTCGGCGAGCGCGCCAAGGGCCGCGAGTGGTACGAGGAGACGTTCCTTCCCCGCATCGGCCCCTGGGCCCTGTACGGCCTGCTCTTCACCATCGTGCTGCTCTTCGCGCTGCAGGGTGAGCAGGTCACCTCCCACCCGCTCGACGTCGTGCGGATCGCCCTGCCGCTGCTCGCCTACTTCGCGATCATGTGGGGTCTGGGGATGGTGCTCGGGTACGTCCTGGGGCTCGGGTACGCACGCACCACGACGCTCGCGTTCACCGCGGCCGGCAACAACTTCGAGCTCGCCATCGCCGTGGCGATCGGCACCTTCGGTGCCACGTCCGGCGAGGCGCTGGCCGGCACCGTCGGCCCGCTCGTCGAGGTCCCCGTGCTGGTGGGCCTGGTGTACGTGTCCCTCTGGGTCGCCCGGCGCTGGTTCGGCGTCGACCCCTACGCCGCGCAGACCCCCGACGGCGGCACCCACGAGAGCCCCCACGAGCTGGACCAGGTGAAGCCATGACCGCCCAGGACGCCGGCACGCTCCTTCCCCTGACGGTCCGCGACCCCGGTTGCGGACCCCGGATCGAGTCGCACGCGATCGGCACCGAGGTCGCCGGGGTGGTCGCCGCCGCGCTCAAGGCGCTCGCCGACCCGCTGCGCCTGCGCATGCTGTCCTTCGTCGCCACGGCCCCCGAGGGGGAGGCGTGCGTGTGCGACCTGGCGGAGCTGACCGACGTCTCCCAGCCCACCGTGAGCCACCACCTCAAGGTGCTGCGCGACGTCGGCGTCCTCACCTCCGAGCGGCGCGGCACCTGGGTCTGGTACCGCATCGCCCCGGGCTACCAGGCCGCGACCAGCACGCTGCTGGAGTCGTTCGCGCCCGCCGCGCTCTCCGCGCTCGGCGAGCGTCCCCACCTGGGCGGGCTCGACGACGCCGACGCCGCCCTGGACCACCTCGCGGCCGACCTTGCGGCGAGCCGTCCCGAGCTGGGCGCCGACGTCGTGCTGCGCACCGTGCGCGAGTCGTACACCGCGCTCGCCCGGTCGGCCAAGGTGTCTGCCCACCTGCTGACCCTCACCGAACGGTTCGCCCGCCAGCGCCTCGCCGACCTCTCCCGCCCGTCGCAGGGGTCCCGCCCGCAGGTGCTGTTCGTGTGCGTCGCCAACGCGGGCCGCTCCCAGCTCGCCGCCGCCCTCGTGCGCCACTACGCCGGCGACGCCGTCGTGGTCCGCTCCGCCGGGTCCACCCCGGCTGCGGACGTCCACCCGGCCGTGCTGCCCGAGCTGGACGCGCTCGGCACCGCCGAGGCGTTCCCCAAGCCCCTCACGGACGACGCCGTGCGCGCCGCCGACGTCGTGGTCACGATGGGCTGCGGCGACGTGTGCCCGGTGCTGCCGGGCGTGCGCTACGAGGACTGGCTCGTGGGCGACCCCGCGCTCGCCTCCCCGGCCGGGGTCGCCGCCATCCGCGACGAGCTCGACGCGCGCGTGCGCGCGCTGCTGGCCGACCTCGTGCCCGACCTCGACCTGCCGGCCTGAGCCGAGCCGACCGTCACCTGCCCGACCGTCACCTGCCCGAGCGGCACTGCCCGACCATCACCGCCCGACCATCACCGCCCGACCATCACCGCCCGGGCGTCCTCATCCCTGATCGGAGAACCGTGAACGACACCACCACCTCGCCGTCCGCCCTGTTCGTCTGCGTCCACAACGCCGGACGCTCCCAGATGGCCGCAGGGTTCCTGCGCGTGCTGTCCGGCGGCGCCGTCGAGGTCCGCTCGGCCGGGTCGATGCCCGCCGACCGGATCAACCCCGTCGCCGTCGAGGCGATGGCCGAGGTCGGCGTGGACATCACCGCCGAGCAGCCCAAGGTGCTGACGACCGAGGCCGTGCAGGCCTCGGACGTCGTGATCACCATGGGCTGCGGCGACGCCTGCCCGATCTTCCCGGGCAAGCGGTACGAGGACTGGAAGCTCGACGACCCGGCCGGTCAGGGCATCGACGCCGTGCGTCCCATCCGCGACGACATCGAGCGCCGTGTGCGCGAGCTGCTCGCGTCCCTCGACGTCACACCGGTTCCGCTGCCGTCGGCCTGACGCCGAGCGTCACCACCTGCGGCGCGGTGCCGCAGCACGATCCCGCCGGGGCCGCGTCGTCGGCCTCGGCGGTCTCGTTCCCCAGGGCGAGGTCGCTGGAGCACACGCCGGTGGCGGGCAGCGCCAGCTCGACGGCGTCGGCGGCGGCCCGGTCCCCGGCCAGCGCGGCCGCGATCGAGCGGACCTGCTCGTAGCCCGTGGCCAGCAGGAACGTCGGGGCGCGTCCGTAGGACTTCATGCCGACGACGTAGAACTCGTCGTCGGGGTGGGCGAGCACGGCCTCGCCGTGCGGGGGCACGGTGCCGCACGAGTGCTCGTTCGGGTCGATGAGCGGCGCCAGCGCCCGGGGCGCCTCCACGACCGGGTCGACGTCGAGGCGCACCTCCCGCAGCATGTCCAGGTCGGGACGGAACCCGGTCGCGTTGACGACGGCGTGCACGTCCAGCGAGAGCGGCTCGTCCTTGACGGTGCCGAGCACCTGTGCGCCGTCGGCGCCGGGGACGAGGCGCTCGATCGACACGCGGGTCAGCAGGCGCAGACGGCCGGCGTCGACGGCGTCGCGCAGACGGGTGCCGAGCAGCCCGCGGGCGGGCAGCTCGTCGTCGGTGCCGCCGCCGAACAGCCGGCGCGGCGACCCGCCCCGGATCGCCCAGGTGATCGTGGTGCCGGGAGTGGTCTCGGCGAGCTCGACGAGGCTGAGCAGCGTGTTCGCCGCGGAGTGACCCATCCCCACCACGAGCGTGTGGCGGCCGGCGAAGCGGTCGCGGTCCACGCCGAGGACGTCGGGCAGGGGTCCGGTGACGACGTGGGCGGACTCGGCCTCGCCCGTCGCCGCCAGGCCGCCCGCGCCGACCGGGTTGGGGGTGGAGAACGTCCCCGAGGCGTCGATCACGGCACGGGCGAGGACGTCGGACACGCGGCCCGCGGCGTCGACGGTGCGCAGGCGGTACCCGCGGCGCGTGCGGCCCAGCGACCGGGTCTTGTCCGCGCCGTCGCGGGTGACGGCGAGCACCCGGGTGCCGGTGCGCAGGCGGTCGGCGAGGGCGTCGGTGGCGGCCAGCGGGCGCAGGTAGCCCTCGACGAGCTCGGCGCCGGTGGGCAGCTCGTCGGGGTCGGGCTCGGTCCAGCCGGTGGGGGCGAGGAGGCGGCGTGCGGCCGGGTCGACGTCGTACCGCCAGGGGGAGAAGAGGCGCACGTGCCCCCAGGACGCGACGGCGGAGCCCGCCGCCGGGCCGGCCTCGAGGACCAGCGGTTCCAGCCCGCGTTCCAGCAGGTGCGCCGCCGCTGCCAGCCCCACCGGGCCGGCGCCGATCACGACCACCGGCAGCTCGTTGCGAGCGACCTCGCTCATCACCACTCCTCACGTCGGAAGCATCGAGAAACTTCGATGCAACGATGCTCACCCATGTATCGAAGAATGTCAATGCGTGAGAGGATGGTCCTCATGACAGCGAGCACGCCGCTACCTCTCGTCGCACCCGGTGCGTCAGCAGGGTGCTGCGCCCCGCCCGGCGATCCGCTCGTCGGCAGCGACGCCGCGCAGGCGCTCGCCCGGTCGTTCAAGGCGCTCGCCGACCCCACCCGCGTCCAGCTGCTCGCCCTCGTCGCCGCCAGCCAGGGCGCCGAGGCCTGCGTCTGCGACCTCACCGCACCCGTCGGGCTGTCCCAGCCCACCGTCAGCCACCACCTCAAGATCCTCGTCGAGGCCGGGCTGCTGCGTCGCGAGCAGCGCAGCCGGTGGGCCTACTACTCCCTCGTGCCCGACGCCGTGGCCACCCTCGCCCGTTCGCTCACCGACGTGGCGCGCACCGACGCCTGACCCCGGCCCCTCAGGGGGCCCCGCCGGGAGAAGATGGTCCCGTGAGCACCCCGCACCCCCTGCCCAAGGTCCGCGCGTCCGAGCTGGTCGGACGCGGCTGGCTGAACACCGGCGGCCGCGACGTCACCCTCGCCGACCTGCGCGGGAAGATCGTCGTGGTCGACTTCTGGACCTTCTGCTGCATCAACTGCCTGCACGTCCTGGACGAGCTGCGTGAGCTGGAGGAACGCCACCGCGACGTCCTCGTCGTCGTCGGCGTCCACTCGCCCAAGTTCGCGCACGAGGCGGACCCCGTCGCGCTCGCCGCCGCCGTCGACCGCTACGAGGTGCACCACCCCGTCCTCGACGACCCCGAGCTCGTCACCTGGGGCGCGTACACCGCCCGCGCCTGGCCCACGCTCGTCGTCGTGGACCCCGAGGGCTACATCGTCGCGCAGATGGCCGGCGAGGGGCACGCGTCCGCGATCGAGGCCATCGTCGACGAGCTCGTCGTCGAGCACGACCAGAAGGGCACCCTGCACCGCGGGGACGGCCCGTACGTGCCGCCCACGCCGGAGCCCACGACCCTGCGCTTCCCCGCCAAGGCCGTCACCCTGCCCGGCGGGAACCTCCTCGTCGCCGACGCCGGGCACCACTCGCTCGCCGAGCTCGCGCCCGACGGCGAGACCCTCGTGCGCCGCATCGGCTCCGGCCGGCGCGGGCTCGCCGACGGCGGCGTGGGCCCCGACGGCACGCACGCCGCCCGGTTCAGCGAGCCCGACGGCCTCTGCCTCGTCCCCGAGGAGCTGCGCCGCACGCTCGACTACGACGTCCTCGTCGCCGACACCGTCAACCACGCCCTGCGCGGCGTCCGCCTCGACGACGGGCACGTGGTCACCGTCGCGGGCACCGGCGAGCAGTTCATGGTGGGCGGCCGGCAGAACGTGCACCCCGCGGACGCCGCGCCCCGCGCCCACGTGCACACCGAGACGCTCCCGGCGACGCAGGTCAACCTGTCCTCACCGTGGGACGTCGCCTGGTCGGCCGCCCTCGGTGCCTTCGTCGTCGCGATGGCGGGCCACCACACGCTGTGGGCCTTCGACCCGGGCGCCGACGGCGGCCACCCCGGCATCCGGCTCCTCGCCGGCACCATGAACGAGGGCCTCGAGGACGGCCCCGGCGCCACCGCCTGGTTCGCACAGCCCTCGGGGCTGGCGCCCGCGCCCGACGGGACGCTCTGGCTGGTCGACGCCGAGACCTCCGCGCTGCGCCAGGTCGCGCCCGTCGGGGCCGCCGACGTCGAGGTGCGCACCGTCGTCGGGCAGGGACTGTTCGACTTCGGCCACCGTGACGGCACCGCCGACCAGGCGCTCCTGCAGCACCCGCTCGGCGTGGCCGTGCTGCCCGACGGGTCCGTCGTCGTCGCCGACACCTACAACGGCGCCCTGCGGCGGTACGCCCCCCACGACGGGCAGGTCACCACCCTCGCCACCGGCCTCGCCGAACCCAGCGACGTCGTCGTGCAGGTGGGCGACGACGGCATCCACCTGCTGGTCGTGGAGTCCGCCGCGCACCGCCTCACCCGCCTCGCCCTGCCGACGGCGCTCGCGGGGGAGGTGCTCGACGCCGGAGCCCACCGGGTCGCGCGTGCCGCCACCGCGCTCGCGGCGGGGGAGGTCCGCCTCGAGGTGCCGTTCGCGCCCGCCCCGGGCCAGAAGCTCGACGACCGCTGGGGCCCCTCCACGGAGCTCGCCGTCGGCGCGACCCCGCCGGAGCTGCTGCTCGACGGCGCCGGCACGGGCACCGACCTGACGCGCGTCCTGCGCCTCGACCCGACCGTGGCCGAGGGCGTGCTGCACGTGACCGCCAAGGCGGCCTCGTGCGACGTCGTGCCCCTCGGGCCGGACGGGGAGCCCGACCCCGAGGTCTTCCCCGCCTGCCACCTCGCCCAGCAGGACTGGGGCGTGCCCGTCCGCGTGGGCGAGGACGGCGAGAGCGTCCTGACGCTGCCGCTGCGCGGCTGACGGGCACGCCCGGGACGGGCGGCCCGCAGCGGCAGCCGATGAGAGGTATGCCACCGCGTCCCGCCGGGTGGAGAGCGTCCGAAACGATAAGATGACGTCTCGCCCCGCCCCACGACCGGACGGAGCCTCGATGCTTCCAGTGCTGCTCTTCACCTTCCTGCTGGCGCTCTGTGCGCCCCTGCTCGTGAGGTGGATGGGCAGGCATGCCTTCTGGGTCCTGGCCCTCGGCCCGGCATCGGCGGCGGCCTACGCCCTGGCGAACACCTCCCGCGTCCTCGCCGGTGACTACCCCGAGGTCAGCGTGCGCTGGGTGCCCGGCCTGGACCTCTCCATCGACGCCCGGCTCGACTCCCTCGCCTGGCTGATGATGCTCGTCGTCGGCGGTGTCGGCGCCGTCGTCCTGCTGTACTGCTCCGCCTACTTCTCCCGCGACGCCCTCGGCACCGGGCGCTTCGCCGCCGTGCTCACCGCGTTCGCCGGCGCCATGGTCGGGCTCGTCACCGCCGACGACCTGCTCATGCTGTTCGTCTACTGGGAGCTGACGACGGTCTTCTCCTACCTGCTGATCGGCCACTACGCGGACCGCAAGGCCTCGCGCCGCGCCGCCATGCAGGCCATCGTCGTCACCACCGCGGGCGGCCTGACGATGCTCGTCGGCCTCATCGTCCTCGGCGTGGACACGGGCACGTGGCGGATCTCCGAGGTCGTCGCGAACCCGCCCACCGGCACCGCCGCCGTCGTGGCGGCCGTCTGCCTGCTCGTCGGCGCGGCCACCAAGTCCGCCCTCATCCCGTTCCACTTCTGGCTGCCCGCGGCGATGGCGGCACCCACGCCGGTGTCCGCCTACCTGCACGCCGCCGCCATGGTGAAGGCCGGGGTCTACCTCGTGGCCCGCTTCGCGCCCGGGTTCGCGGACCTGCCCGTGTGGCAGTGGTCCGTGCTGGTGCTCGGCGGCGGCACCCTGCTGCTCGGGGGCTACCGGGCCCTGCGCCAGCACGACCTGAAGCTCGTGCTGGCGTTCGGGACCGTGTCCCAGCTCGGCCTCATCATCCTGCTGCTCGGGCTCGGCACCCGGGCGCTCGCGCTGGCCGGGCTCGCCCTGCTGGGCGCGCACGCCATGTTCAAGGCCGCGCTGTTCCTCGTCGTGGGCGCCGTCGACGTCGCCACCGGCACCCGCGACCTGCGCAAGCTGTCGGGCCTGTGGCGCACCATGCCCGTCACCGCCGCCGCCGGTGTGCTCGCCACGGTCTCCATGATCGGGGTGCCCGTCTCCGCCGGCTACGTCGCCAAGGAGGCCGCGCTCGAAGGCCTCTGGCACGACGTCACCCACGGTGGCGGCGCCCTGGAGATCCTCGCCCTGGCCGCCGTCGTCCTCGGGTCCGTCCTGACCGTCGCGTACGGTCTGCGGTTCGTCTGGGGCGCGTTCGGCACCAAGCGGACGCTGCCCGACGGCGTCCCCGAGCGCACGGTGGTGCGCCGCCAGCCGTGGCTGCTCGTCGCGCCGCCCGCCCTGCTCGCCGTGCTCGGCATCGTCGTCGCGTTCGTCCCGGCCACCGGTGAGGCGCTGCTGGCACCGCACGCCGACCTGTACCCGACGGGGGAGCCCGGCCACCTCCTCCTCTGGGCCGGTCTCACGCCCGTCCTGGCGATCACCGCCGCGATCCTCGTGCTCGGGACGGTGCTGTTCTGGCAGCGCGAACGGGTCGAGTCCTGGCAGGCAGGGCGCTGGTCGCCGCCGGCCGCGGACGTCCTCTACCGCCGGTCGATGCGCCGTCTGGACGACCTCGCCGCCGACGTCACCGCCTTCACCCAGCGTGGTTCGCTGCCGTTCTACCTCGGCATCGTCCTCGTGGTGCTCGCCCTCGCGCCCGGCATGGTGATCGCCTCCGGGCTGGTGACCGGCACCACCGTCCCGGTCGACCTGCGCCCCTGGGACGAGCCCGCCCAGGCCGCCGTCGTGGCGATCGTCGTCGTCGCGGCGATCCTGGCCACCCGGGCACGGCGACGGCTCAAGGCCGTCCTGCTCGTCGGTGTCGCCGGATACGCCAACGCGGCCCTGTTCCTGCTGCACGGCGCCCCCGACCTCGCGCTCACCCAGGTGCTGTGCGAGACGGTGACGCTCGTGGTCATGGTGCTGGTGCTGCGCCGGATGCCGCCCTACTTCACCGACCGTCCGCTCGCCGGCAGCCGCTGGGTGCGTCTCGTGCTCGGGGTGGTGACCGGCGTCGTCATGATGGCCCTCACCGTCGCCGCCCCGCTGGCCCGCAGCGCGACGCCCATCAGCGTCGACTTCCCCGCCGAGGCCGTCGACTTCGGCGGCGGGAACAACATCGTCAACATCACCCTGGTGGACATCCGGGCCTGGGACACGGTCGGCGAGATCTCCGTGCTGCTCGTCGCCGCGACCGGCGTCGCGTCGCTCGTGTTCCTGCGCCAGCGCACCGGCGAGGTGCTGCGGCTGCAGCGCGCACCTGACGGCGACGACCGCTCGTCCGCCTACGACCGGACCGTGTGGCTCGCCGCCGGGCGCACCCTCGCCCCCGAGCGCCGCTCGGTGATGTTCGAGGTCATCACCCGCACGATCTTCCACTCGATGATCGTCTTCGGGCTGTTCCTGCTCTTCAGCGGGCACAACGCCCCCGGCGGCGGGTTCGCGGCCGGGCTCCTGGTGGGCATCGCCCTGGCCGTGCGGTACCTCGCGGGCGGGCGGTACGAGCTGGGCGAGGCGATGCCCGTGCGACCCGGCCTGCTGCTCGGGACGGGGCTGTTCCTCTCCGCGGGCGTCGGGCTCGCGGCGCTGCTCACCGGCAACGCCGTCCTGGAGAGCTTCATCATCGACCTCGAGGTCCCCGTGCTGGGCAAGGTCCACCTGGTGACGTCGCTGTTCTTCGACATCGGCGTGATGCTCGTCGTCGTCGGCCTCGTGCTCGACCTGCTGCGCACCCTCGGCGCCGAGATCGACCGACAGGGCGAGCTGTCCGGACGAGAGCTCGAGAACAGCGGGGGCGAGACGCGATGATCGTCCTGCAGAACACCCCGTCCGCCGTCCTCGTGCTGGCCGTCGGCGTCCTCTTCGCCACCGGCGTCTACCTCCTGCTGGAACGCCCGCTGACCCGCGTGCTGCTCGGGTTCGTGCTCATCAGCAACGGCGTCAACCTCATGCTGCTGGTGGCGGGCGGCAAGGCGGGCGCCTCGCCCATCGTGGGCAACGCCCCCGCCGACGAACCCATGTCCGACCCCCTCGCCCAGGCGATGACCCTGACGGCGATCGTCATCACGCTCGCGCTGACCGCGTTCATCCTGGCGCTCGCCTACCGGTCCTGGCAGCTGCACGGTCACGACGAGGTCGCCGACGACGTCGAGGACCGCCGGGTCGCCCGGCACGCGGCCCTCAACGCCCCCGCCTACGAGGACTCCGACGCCGAGGAGACGGGCGAGACCCTCGACGAGGCAGCCGCCCAGCTCTACGACGAGGTCGCCGGTGACGACAAGCACGAGGGAGGCCCGCGATGAACCCGACCACCTGGTCGATCTGGGTCCCCGAGACGCTCGTCCCGCTGCCCGTGCTCGTGCCGCTCTTCGCCGCCGGCCTCACCCTCGCCCTGCACCGGTACGCCAACGTCCAGCGCGTCATCAGCGTCACGGCGCTGGCGCTGACCACCGCGGCGTCCGCCGGGCTCGTCGTGCTCGCCGACTCCGGCCCCGTCGTCGTCGACGTCGGCGGCTGGTCGGCGCCCGTGGGCGTCAACCTCGTCGCCGACCGGCTGTCCGCGCTCATGCTCACCGTCAGCGGCGTGATGCTGCTGTGCGTCCTGCTGTACTCGCTCGGTCAGGGCGTGCCCGAGGACGAGGACGAGGCGTCCGACCGGCGGGTCGGCAACCTGATCCCCGTCGCGATCTTCCACCCCACCTACCTGGTCCTGGCCGCGGGCGTGTCCAACGCGTTCCTCACCGGGGACCTGTTCAACCTGTACGTCGGGTTCGAGATCCTGCTCGCGGCGTCCGCGATCCTGCTGACCCTCGGTGGCACCGCCGAACGCATCCGCGCGGGGTCGGTGTACATCATCGTCACGCTCACGTCGTCGGTGCTGTTCCTCGGGGCCGTGGCGCTGATCTACGCCGCGACGGGCACGGTCAACATGGCCCAGCTCGCCGAACGGCTGCCCGAGATCGACCCCACCGTGCGCACCGCGCTGCAGCTCCTGCTGCTGCTCGCGTTCGGCATCAAGGCGGCCGTCTTCCCGCTGTCCTTCTGGCTGCCGGACTCCTACCCGACGGCGCCCGCCCCCGTCACCGCGGTGTTCGCCGGCCTGCTCACCAAGATCGGCGTCTACGCGATCCTGCGCACCCAGGTCCTGCTGTTCCCGCCGAACGAGCTGATCGACAAGGGGCTGCTGGTCGTCGCGCTGCTGACGATGGTCGTCGGGATCTTCGGCGCCGTCGCGCAGAACGACGTCAAACGGCTGCTGTCCTTCACCCTCGTCAGCCACATCGGCTTCATGATCTTCGGCGTCGCGCTCGCCACCGAGGCGGGCACGGCGGCGGCGATCTTCTACGTCGTGCACCACATCTCCGTCCAGACCGCGCTGTTCCTCGTCGTCGGGCTCGTCGAGCTGCGCGGCAGGTCGACGTCGCTGGACCGCCTCGGCGGCCTCGCCCGCCTCGCGCCGATGCTCGCCGTGCTGTTCTTCGTGCCCGCGCTCAACCTCGCCGGCATCCCGCCGTTGTCCGGGTTCCTCGGCAAGGTCGGCCTGCTCACCGAGGGCGTCCGGGACGGCTCGGGGCTGGCGTGGGCGCTGGTGGTGGGGTCCGTCGTCACCTCCCTGCTCACCCTCTACGCCGTCGTCAAGGCGTGGAACAAGGCGTTCTGGCAGGCCGCCCCGCCCGAGATCGAGGAGCACATGACGCTGCCGCGAGGCATGGTGCTGCCCGCCGGGGCGCTCGTCGCGTTCGGTCTGGCCCTCACCGTCGTCGCCGGACCCCTGTACGGCTACGCCGAACGGGCGGCCGAGGCCTCGATGGACAACCACTCCTACGTGGACGCCGTGTTCCCCGGCGGGGCCGACCGGGGGACCGGCCAGTCCGACCAGGTGACCGACGCGACCGAGAAGGGGGAGGCCCCGTGATCGCGCGCGCGCGCCGCCGGCTGCGCCGAGCGCTCTCCCAGTGGCCCGCCGTCCTCGGCCAGGCGCTGGTGTGGGTGCTGCTCTGGGGCGACCTGTCCTGGGCGAACGTGATCGGGGGCGCCGCCCTCGGCCTCGTCGTCCTCGTCGTGTTCCCGCTGCCGCACGTCGGGTTCCGGGGGCGGGTGCGCCCCCTCGCGCTGGGGACGCTGGTCGCGCGCTTCACCGCGGACCTCGTCGTCGCGTCGTTCCAGGTCGCCGTCATGGCGCTGCGCCCCGGCTACACGCCGCACGGAGCCGTGGTCCAGGTGCGCCTGCGCAACCCCGACGACGTGTTCCTCACCATCACGGCCGTGCTGTCCACCCTGGTCCCCGGCACGCTCGTGATGGAGACCAAGCGCCGCACCGGGCTGGTGTACCTGCACGTGCTCGACATCGACCGGTTCGGTCCCGCGGACGAGGTGCGCCGTGACGTCCTCGCCCTCGAGGAACGGGTGCTGCGGGCGTTCGCGCCCGACGACGTCCTCGTGCGCTGCGGGCTGCGGGACGAGGCCGGGCCCACGGGGCCCACGGGGTCCACCGGGTCCACCGCATCGACAGGTCAGGAGGACGGACGATGATCGTGGTCCTCGTGATCGCCGCCGTGCTGGTCGCCGTCGCCGCCCTGCTGGCGCTCGTGCGGGTCGAACGGGGCCCGTCGATGCTCGACCGGGCCCTCGGCGTCGAGCTCCTCGCCTCCAGCCTCGTCGGCGTCATCGCCATCGAGGCGGCATGGCTGCGCCGCACCGAGACCATCCCGATCCTCGTCGCGCTCTCCCTCGTCGGGTTCGTCGGGTCCGTCGTCATCGCACGCTTCGTGGCGCGCGAACCCGACGAGGACGCCGAGGTCGACGACCGCACCGGGTACGAGGAGGATCCCGCGGCCGACGACCCGGGCGTCCCGCCCCGCCCGGACGACACCGCGAAGGAGGACCGCTCGTGACCGACGTCGACCCGGGGTTCTGGACGACCGTCGCCGACGTCGTCGCCGCCGTCAGCCTGCTCGCCGGCGCGTTCCTGACGTTCGCGGCCGCCGTCGGGGCCCTGCGCTTCCCGTCGCTGATCGCGCGCATGCACGCGATCACCAAGCCGCAGGTCCTCGGGCTGATCCTGCTGCTGCTCGGGCTCGCGCTGCGGGTGCGCAGCTGGTCGGCGGTGTCGATGCTCGCGCTGGTCGTCGTGTTCCAGCTCGCGACGGCACCCGTCGCCGCCCACCTCATCAGCCGCGCCGGCTTCCGCACCGGCAAGATCGACGAGTCCGAGTTCGCCCCGAACGAGATGGGTCCGTCGGACGCCGACGCGAACTGACCGGCCCGCCGGCCCGCCGGTCGGCTCGGGCCGGCGGTCGGCGGCCGGCCGCTTCAGGCCAGCCCGGCGTCGCGCGCGACGAGGGCCGCCTGCATGCGGGACCCGACGCCCAGCTTGGCCAGCACCCGGGACACGTGCGTCTTGGCCGTCGCCTCGGTGACGACGAGCTCTGCGGCGATGCCCTGGTTCGACAGCCCTCGGCCGAGCGCCGTCAGGACGTCGAGCTCGCGCGGCGTGAGGTCCGCCAACCGAGGGTCGTCGTCGTGCCGGGACGGCGGCGGGCCGGGCGCGGTGAGGCGGGCCAGCACCCGCCGCGTGACCTCCGGGGCGAGGACGCCGTCGCCCGCGCCGACCCGACGCACGGCGTCGACGAGCGCTGCGGGCTCGGCCGTCTTGAGCAGGAACCCGGCCGCCCCCGCGGCCAGCGCGCCGTCCACGTCGTCGTCCAGGTCGAACGTCGTCAGCACCAGGACGTCCGCCAGACCCTCGGCGGTGATGGTCCGCGTCGCGGCGATGCCGTCGGTGCCGGGCATGCGCAGGTCCATGAGGACGACGTCGGGCCGCAGCGCCCGCGCGTTGGTGACGGCCGCGTCGCCGTCGGCCGCCTCCCCGACCACCTCGACGTCGTCCGCGGCGTCCAGCAGCATGCGCAGCCCGGCGCGGATCGCCGCATGGTCGTCGGCCAGCAGCACCCGCACCGGAGCGGTCCGTCCGCTCGCACCGGTCGTCGTCCCTCCCGCGGCGGTCATGGCAGACCCTGCGGCGTCCGCGGGATGTCGGCCCGCACGCGCCACGTGCCGTCCGCCGTCGGACCCGCCGTGAACGTGCCGCCGAGGGCGTGGGCGCGCTCGCGCATCGTGATCAGACCCGTGCCCGCACGCAGCGCCGGCTCGTCGAGGGGCGCGGGCGTCGTGGCCAAGGTGCTGCGGACGTCGAGCACGACCGCACCGGCCCCCTCGTCCACGTCGACCCGCAGCCGGACCGGCTGTGCGGGCGCGTGCTTGCGCGCGTTGGTGAGGGCCTCCTGGGCGATCCGGTGCAGGGCCTGCCCGACGGCGGCAGGCACCTGCTCGGCGTCCGGCAGGTCCGCCTCCAGGCGGACGTCCCCGCCGGCCTGCCGGGCGCTGTCCACGAGCGAGCCGATGGCTGCCAGCCGGCCCGGTGCCGCGAGCGGGTCACGAGGCGCGTCGGTGCGCAGCAGATCGATCATGGAACGCATCTCGCGCAGCGAGTCCAGCGAGCTGGCCCGCACCTGGGTCAGCGCGGCGCGGTCGCGGTCGCTGTCCGGCGGGGACGCGAGCACCGCGCCGGAATGGATGGCGATGGTCGACAGGTGGGAAGCGATGACGTCGTGCAGGTCGCGCGCCATCGCCGCCCGCTCCGCCTGGACCGCCTCCTGACGCTGGGACTCCGCGAGGCGTGCGAGGTCGGCGGCGCGCTCCCGCTCGAGCTCGGCGGTCCGGGCGGCCTCGTCGGCGCGCGCCCGCTCCAGGTCGGCCAGCTCGGTCTTCTGGCGCACGTTGTCCGCCCACCACATCGGCACCAGCAGGATGGCGCCGAGCTGCAGCGCCGCGAACACCACGACGCGCAGGTCGCGGGTCATCTCGCCGGCGACGACGGCGGCGGCGACGGTCAGCACCCCCGCGACCGTCCACAACCAGGTGCGGGTGCGCGCCCCGCAGCGCAGCATCGCCGAGAACTGCAGGTCCCAGAGCACGAGCAGCACGGCCAGGCTGCCGCCCCACGACAGGTCCACGAGGGTGATCGCGACGCCGCCGAGCAGCGCCAGGACAGGGCGGGCCCGCTTCACCGCGACGATCAGGCAGCCGAGCGCCAGGAGCGCGAGCCGCCCCCACGGCGGCGCGCTGCCGTGCCACAGGTCGAATCCCGGGGCCACGTCCACCAGCCCGATCGCCAGGAGCAGGCTCCCCACCGCGAAGATCGTCACCGCGTCCGCGACGTCGGAGCGCCTGCCCTCGCCCCGCAGCCGGCGCAGCACGGACGGCGTCCCGGGCGCGGTGGAGGGCTCGACGCTCACCCTGACATCCCAGCACAGGGCCGCCGGGCGTGTATCCCTCGAACGATGTACCCCGCCGACCTGCCGGGATACCTCCTGCGGCGGACGATCCGGACCGGCGCGGCGCGCCAGGGTCGTCGCATGGACCTTCCCGTGGACCTCGGCGGTGCCGAGGGTGCCGGACCGGCCGTGCTCGCCGGGGTGCTGGCCGTGCTCGCCCTGGTCGACTCGACGAGCTTCGGCACCCTGCTCGTGCCCGTCTGGCTGCTGCTGGCCCCCGGGCGCCTCCGCGCCCGCCGGGTGCTCGCGTACCTGGGTGTCGTGGCCGGCTTCTACCTGCTGGTGGGAGTGGTCGTCATGGTCGGCGGGGGAGCGTTCCTCGACCGCTACGGGAGCGTGCTGGACTCGCGCCCGGCGGTGCTGCTCCAGCTCGTCGCCGGCATCGGGCTGTTCGCCCTGAGCTTCCGCTACGACCGCAAGCACGTGGCCCGCCGCGCCGAGACCCGTCGCGCCGACGGTCGCGAGGACGGGCCGGGCCGTCTCGTGCGGTGGCGGGAACGGGCCCTGGGCACCGAGGGGCGCAGCGGGTCCGTGCTGCCGCTCGTCGGGCTCGCGCTGGGGGCGGCGGGCCTCGAGGTCGCGACGATGCTGCCCTACCTCGCGGCGATCGGCCTCCTGACGACGTCGGACCTCGCCACGGTGCCCGCCGTGGGCGTGCTGGCCGCCTACTGCGTCGTCATGGTGGCGCCCGCCCTGCTGCTCCTGGCGGGCAGGCTCGGGGCGGCGCGGGCCGTGGATCCCGTGCTGCGGCGGCTCCAGGGGTGGCTCACCCGCAACGCCGCGGAGATGACGAGCTGGGTGCTCGGCATCGTCGGGGTGCTGCTGACCCTCGACGCGGTCGGGCGGCTGGGCTGGACCTGACCCGCGGCGGTGCTCAGGGTGCCAGCAGGCCGAGGAGCTCGTCGAGCGAGTCGACGACGTCGACCCGCTCCGCCTCCGGGCGGGTCGCGTGGAGGTAGCCCCACGGGCCGCGACGGATCAGCACGGGCCGCATCCCGGCGTCGGCGGCGGGCAGCACGTCGTTGTCGAGGCGGTCGCCGACGTACGCGATCTCGGACGCCGCCGCGCCGCAGAGGTGCGCGACGCGCTCGAAGAACTCCGGGTCCGGCTTCTGGGTGCCCCACTCGTCGGAGGTGCGGATCGCGTCGACGGGCAGGTCCATCGCCTCCAGGGCGGTGCGGGCCTGGGGCGGCTGGTTGCCGGCGACGACGACGGCGAGCCCGGCCTCGTGCAGGGCCGCCAGGGCCGGGCGGACGTCGGGGTAGAGGTCGTCGGCGTCGAAGTTCTCCCGCAGGCCGTCGGGGTCGTCGTCGGCCCAGCGGGCGATCTCCGCCGGCAGGTCGATGCCGGGGCGCACGAGCCGGAAGGCTTCCTCCAGCGGACGGTCGGAGGCCGCGCACGCGCCGATCAGGCCGAGGAACGTGCCGCGGGGGACGCCGAGCCGGTCCGCCCACCGGCTGAAGATCCGCGTCTCGTCGATCAGGGTCTCGCCGACGTCGAACACCACCGCACGCACCATGTCGGCGAGCCTATCCGCCCTGCTGCACCCCGCCGCCCGCTCCCACGTCGTCACTGCGGCGTCGTGACGGGGGCAGGACGCCGCCGGGCAGGCGGGCGGGGAGAGGGGAAGACGTGTGGGTGACGGGGAGGACACCCCACGGGTGGCGCAGGGTTCAGCCGAGCGGAGTAGCGTGTTCAACGTTCGTACAGGTCCCCGACCTAAGGTGATGAGCATGGACCGACCGACGATCCCCGTGACGCTGTCCACAGCCTCGGTCTACCCGCGACGCGCGCCGTTCGCGTTCGAGGTGGCCGCGCAGATCGGCTACGACGGCGTCGAGGTGATGGTGTGGTCCGACCCGGTGACGCAGGACGTGAAGGCCCTCGAGCGACTCGTCGCGGAGACCGGGATGCCGATCCGCTCCATCCACGCCCCGACGCTCCTGGTGAGCCAGCGCGTGTGGGGCCGATCGCCCGCGGAGAAGCTGGCCAAGGCGGTCGACATGGCCGGTGAGCTGGGCGCCGGCACCGTCGTCGTGCACCCGCCGTTCCGGTGGCAGTACCGGTACGCGCGCGGGTTCGAGGAGCAGGTCAAGCTGCTCAACGAGAGCGGCCCGGTGACGGTCGCGGTGGAGAACATGTACCCGTGGCGCCCCCACTCCCGGCTGGACCGGGAGCTGAAGGCGTACCTGCCCGGCTGGGACCCCGCCGAGCACGGCTACGACGCGGTGACCCTGGACCTCTCGCACGCCGCCATCGCGCAGCAGGACGGCATGGAGCTGCTCGACGTGTTCGGTGACCGGCTGCGCCACGTCCACCTCGCCGACGGCACGTTCAACGTGCGCGACGAGCACCTGGTGCCGGGGCGCGGCGACATGCACTGCGACAAGGTGCTCACCGAGCTCGCACGCCGCGGGTTCACGGGCGACGTCGTGCTGGAGATCTCGACGCGCAAGGCGCGCACGGCCCACGAGCGGCACGCCGACCTCGTGGCGAGCCTGGAGTTCGCCCGCGCCTACCTGTCGCCGGTGCCGGTGTCGTACACGCCGCCGCCGCCGGAGCACCGGCACCTGCCCGCCGACGCCTGGTGATCCTCCGGCCGCCGTCCTGGGCGTCAGGCGGCGGTCGTGAGCGTCAGGCCGCCACCGAGGGGCGGGCGCCGACGGCCCGCAGCACGAAGGTCTCCGCGGCGCGGATGGTCCGCTCGCGGGCCTGCTCCTCGTCGGGGATGAGCCGCCCGGACAGGCACGCGTTGACGAGCTGGACGGTGGGTTCGAGGTCCTGCGGCGGGAACGCGCCCCGTTCGATGCCGTCGTGCAGGATCCGCTTGAGGATCGACTCGACGATGCTCGCGTGCTCGCGCAGGCGCGCCTGCGTGGAACGGGACAGCACGGTGCGCAGGTCGGGCCCGGGGGCGAGGTGGAACACCCGGGTGAGCTGCGCCTGCTGGCGGATGTAGGTGCGCAGCTGGGCGACGGGGTCGTCGACCTCCGCGAGCGCCCGTTCGAGGGTGTGCGCGTACTGCTCCGTCTCGTGCGTGATGAACCCGAGCAGCATCGCCTCCTTGTCGGCGAAGTGGTTGTAGACGGCGGTGCGTCCCACTCCGGCTGCCTGGGCGATGTCGGCCAGCGTGATCGTGTCGAAGCCTCGCTCGGCCATGAGCGTGGACAGGGCCATGAACAGCTTGTGCCGGGTCATCTGGCGATGCTCGTGAAGACTGTTGCCGATGATCTTGGGCATGCTGACATCATAGGCACCGCGTGTCAGGACCTCCGGGGTATCGTCCGCGATGTGACTCATGCCACCGACAACGACCCCGCACAGCCCGACGGCCGTCCCGGCGGCATCGTGCCGGACACCAAGGACTGGACCTGGGTCGTCGCGGATCCCTGTCCCGAGTGCGGTTTCGAGCCCACCGACGTCGTCCCGAGCGCCGTCGGGAGCGTCGTGCGGTCCACGCTCCCGCGCTGGCGCGAGGCGCTGTCGCGTCCCGACGTGCGCACCCGCCCCGTCCCCGAGACGTGGTCCGCGCTGGAGTACGGGGCCCACGTGCGGGACGTCTTCACGATCTTCGACGCCCGGCTCGCGCTCATGCTCGGCACGGACGGCGCCGAGTTCGACAACTGGGACCAGGACGCCGCCGCGCTGGAGGGCCGCTACGCCGAGCTCGACCCCGCCACGGTCTCCGCCGAGCTCACGGCGGCCGGCGAGGCCGTGGCCGCCCGCTTCGACGCGGTGGGTGCGGACCAGCTGGAGCGCACCGGTCTGCGGTCGAACGGCTCGACGTTCACGGTGCGCACGTTCGGCCGGTACTTCGTGCACGACGTCGTCCACCACCTGCACGACGTCGACGCCTAGCCCCCAGGACCTGAGCCCGCGCCACCGGCTCGTCGTCGCACCGTGGAACGTCACACGCCGGCAACATCGCGCGCGTCCGCAGGGGGTATTTTGCGGGCATGTCGTACGTCCAGGCCCTGGTCCCCGCGGAGCACGCGTCCAACCACCTCCTCGTCCTGCCGGGAACGCCGGGGCCGCAGTCCCTCGTGGAGCTGGCCGACGCCTGGTTCGCCGACGTCCGCTGGCTGCGCGAGCCCCGGGTCGTCGAGGCGGTGCGGCGCGCCACGGGTGCACGGTTCCGGGGGATCGCCGTCTCGGAGCCGCCCCGCACGGAGCCGGGCGTGCTGGGCATCGGTGCGGAGCACGGGGCGGCCGGTCCCTTCGAGGTCGCACCGGAGGCGTCCCCGCAGGCGGGTCTGACGGGCCCGTCGACGGCGTTCGCCCTGGGGCGGGTGGACGGCACCTTCGACGCGCGCACGGGGCGGCCCACCTCCCTCGACGACCGGGACGGCATCGCGCGGGCGTTCGCGGCCGGGCTGCCGGAGGGTGAGGAGCTCCGGCTGGTCCAGTGGGGCGTGGCCGTCGCGCGCAAGCTCGGTGGCGTGGTCCTCGCGGACGGCCGCCACCTCCTGCGGCCGGATCCGGCGGGGGCGGTGGACCTGACGGTCTACGCAGGCCGGCAGCTGTCCGCCGAGGACCTGCTGGCTCTCCTGAGGGCCCAGGTGGCGACGGCGCAGGCCGACACCTCGCCGTCGGCGTCGGGCCCGGGGCGCGTCCGGATGCTCGGCCGCACGCCCTACGACGGCACCGTCGTCGTGGAGGCGGAGCAGGTGGACCGGGTGCCGCGGGTGCTCTCCGGGCTGGAGCCGCGGTCGTACGGCCCGCACGTCGTGCGCATCACGTGGGTGCCGCAGGACCCGTACGAGCTGAGGACGGAGGTCCCGTCCGGGGTGCACGCGATCGCGAGGGCGCGGATGCGGGCCGTGGTGGCGCGGCTGGCGCTGCACGTGTGCGCCACGGCGGGCGGCACGGTGGTCGACGACGGCGCGTTCGTGGCGACGACGGCGCAGATCGAGCAGCGCACGTCGGAGCAGACGCCGGGGACGGTGCGCGCCTGGGTGTGATCGGTTGTCCACAGGCTTGTGGACGGCTGGTGCCTTCTGTCACACACGGTGTCCCCGCAGGTGGGGACTGTCGTGCCCACGGGTGCGGACGGTCGTGCGCAGGGGTCGGGGAGCGACCTGGACATCCCGCCCAAGAGGTCCCGAACCGCGGATTCCTGCGGATTCCGGCCTGCGTGGTGCAGGGGTGCCCGGCGTCGTCGGGTGAGGGCGGCTGCCCTCGGGTGCGGTTCGGTGGGCGGTCGGTGGGAGCGTTTGTCCACAGATTCTTTCCACAGCGCTGTGGATGGTGTGGGGATTCCGCGGGTCACGTTGTGGACGAACCTGTGGCCGAGAATTCACGTGCCCGTAGGGCTTGCCGCGACCGGTTCACGGGTCTAGAAACGTCGTTAACAGTCTCGCCGGTGAGCACCTCGACGAGACGACGGTCGACCGGAGAACGACGGGCCGATCCGCACCAGGTGCGGGCCGCGGGTGACGACGCGGGTGTCTGGCGGGGCCGGAAGACCACCCATGTCCGGGTCTCTGCGGAGAACGGGGTGGACGGGACGACGACGCACCAGGTCCCGGACGGCCCGGCAGAGCGCTCGGGGCCGTGACGTCGACACGGCGCCCCGCCAGCGATCGCGTGGGGAACATGGGCTGACCGAGGCCCCCGGAACCCGGGGGCCTCGGCCGTACCTCTCGGTCGTACCTCTCGGCCGTCCCTCAGGACGCCGTCGGACGTACGCTCCCGACATGAGCAATCTCGAGACGCGGCCCGTCGAACAGGTCTGCGCGCCCGGTGAGCCCAAGGCCGCCGTCGAGATCCTCGGCCCCCGTGACGTGCCCCTCGGCGGCCCGCGCGCCATGACGGTCCGGCGGACCATCCCGCAGCGGCAGCGCTCGCTCGTGGGCGCCTGGTGCTTCTGCGACCACTACGGGCCGGACGACGTCACCTCGTCCACCGGGATGCAGGTGCCACCCCACCCCCACACCGGGCTGCAGACGGTGACGTGGCTGTTCGACGGCGAGATCCTGCACCGCGACTCCGTCGGCTCCGAGCAGGTGGTGCGCCCGGGCGAGCTCAACCTCATGACCGCCGGGTGGGGGATCTCGCACTCCGAGGAGTCGCCCGCCCAGCACCCGCCGCTGCTCCACGGCGTCCAGCTGTGGACGGTGCTGCCGTCCTCCGCCAAGGACACCGACCCCACGTTCGAGCACCACGGCGACCTGCCCGTCGCGGACGTCGCCGGCGCAAGCGTGCAGGTGTTCATGGGGTCGTTGCACGTCGACGGCCAGGACCTGGTCTCCCCGGCCCGCACCTGGACCCCGCTCGTCGGAGCGCAGGTCGACCTGGAGCCCGGCACCACCCTGACCCTCGACGTCGACGCGGACTTCGAGCACGGCCTGCTCGTGGACACCGGGGAGGTCACCCTCGACTCCGAGCCCGTCCCGCCCCACGCGCTCGGCTACGCCGCCCCCGGACGCCGCACGCTGACCCTGCGCGCCGGCGCGGCTCCCGTGCGGGCCGTGCTCGTGGGCGGGACACCGTTCACCGAGGACGTGGTCATGTGGTGGAACTTCGTGGGACGCACCCACGACGAGATCGTCGCCGCACGCGCCGCGTGGGCGCAGCAGGTGGACGACCGCCCGGACGGCGCGACCGGCTACGCCCCGGGGGCACGGGAGGGACGGTTCGGGCAGGTCGACGGCTACGCCTCCGGCCCGCTGCGCGCCCCGGCGCTGCCCGACGTGCGGCTGCGTCCCCGGTCCCGCTCCTGACGGACCCGACCCCGACGCTCCCCACGCCCGACCGGTCCCGGCAGGGCGGCCGTCGCCGGAGCCGGACCGCTCAGCGGAACGTGACCTTCAGCTTTGCGTTCTTCATCCCGCCGGACACGTTGACCAGGCTGATCTTCAGCCCGCCGGTGCGGGTCGTGAACGTCTGCCCCTCCCACATCGTGGAGCGTCGGTTCGACTCGCGACCCATCGGCACGATCAGGTGCTCGCCCGGATACGCCCAGGTCGAGCTCCCGCCCGCCACCCGGCTCACCGTCACGCCGTAGCGCACCGTGTAGGCCCGGTCCAGGCGGTACGGGATCCGGGCGTACGGGTACCGCACGTCCGGGTCCTTGCGCCGCAGCTCGATCTCGTAGACCGATCCGCTGCGCGGGTCGCGGACCCGCACCAGCGTGGGCCGCTTCGTGTCCCGGTCCCGGGCGGTGAGCAGCACCGTCCGGCTGCCCGACGACCCGCTGACGTACCTCTGCTCGCTCGACGGCAGCACCCCGAGGTGGCGCTGCTGCGCGCCGGACAGTGCGGGCACGCCCGTCGCGGCGAAGTCCGCACCCATGAGGTCCAACGGGTCCATCCCCTCGGCCGCGCCGCAGTCGTCGCTGCGGAACCCACCGTCCGCGACGCCGTCGCACCAGCCCACGCCCGAGTGCTCCAGACCGAGGTTGTGGCCCAGCTCGTGCGCCAGGGTCGCGACACCGCGCTGGTACTGCTGGTGCTTCCACCGGTCCTTCGACGCCGCGCCGTCGGGCCCGCCCGCGAGCGAGAACGTCCACCCGCCCGGAGAGTCGCGGCCGGCCTTCGAGGGGAGCGACCCCAGCCCGATCGTGCCGCCGCACGTGGTGGCGTAGCGGGAGCCGCCCGGACGGTCGCCGCTGCGGTACGGGTACAGGACCACCAGGTGCGCGCGACGGTCGGGCCCACGCGTCGACGACGTGTACCAGCCCGTGCCGTAGTGCTTCGCGCCGCCCCGCTTGACCTGCTGGACGATCTGCTTCGTGCTGCGGCACGCCCCGTCGCCGGTGCTCACGCGCTGCACGGAGCCCGTGCGCACGAACGTGATCCTGTTGCCCGACTGCTCGCGCCAGTACGACGACACCTCGGACAGCAGCCGGTCGACGTCGGAGTCGCGCAGGTACCGCTTCACCTGGCTCTTGGTCATGCCCTTCGGGGTGGCGACGGCGACCTGCACGGTGTGGACACGCTTGCTGGTCCGTGCCGCCTGCGACAGCGCCCGCACACCGTTGTTCGCCGACCGGACGGCACGCGTGGAGTCCACCGACGACTCCCAGGTGACGGGCGTCCCGCCGTGCGGGTCACGCACCTCGGGGGAGGCCGCGGCCGCCCCGACGTCGACGAGCAGCAGAGCGCCGGCGACGACGCCGATGATCCCGGACCGCCAAGACATGTGAGCCCCCCGCGTCGACCTCGACTGCCCGGAGCGTAACCAGCGGTTGCTCCGAGCGCGCGTCGAGCCGAGGACGTCGTCGGATGAAACCTGCGACACCCGGGTGAACCCGCACCGGCATGGTCGGCACGCGACCCCACGGACCGCACAATAGGACGTCGTCCCGACCCGGAGCATCCAGTGAACCCCACCCGTACCCCGTCCGCCGCCCGCCCCCTGTGGCGGCGACCCACGTTCGTCGTCGGCCTCGTCCTGCTCGCCCTCGTCGCCGTCGTCGGCCTCGCCGCCGGTGACGCCGCCACCGCCCTGACGCTCGTCCTCGTCTACGTGCTGCTCTCGGCGCTCGCGGGCGCCGTCGTCGGCTGGACGTGGTGGGGGACGCGCGGGCGGGGCAGGCTCGTCGGGATCGCCGGGGCCGCGGTGGTGGCGCTGTTCGTCACCGCCGTCGTCGCGTCGCCCGACGACGGCGCCCCGGCCGCCGTCGACGCGGCGGGCGCCGCCGTGGCCGCCGATCCGGACCCCAGCGGGACGACGACGCCGTCCCCGTCCGTCTCGCCGTCGTCCTCCCCGACGCCGGAGGCGTCACCCGGGCCGGGCGCAGCCGACGACGAGGCCTCCGGTCCGGCCGCCGTCGGTACGGCGCTGGCAGCCCTCACCGACGTGCCCGTGAAGGGCCGCGCCCCGAAGACGGGCTACGACCGCGACGAGTTCGGTCCGGCGTGGTCGGACGTCGACCGCAACGGGTGCGACACCCGCAACGACATCCTCGCGCGCGACCTGACCGGTGAGACGTTCGAGCCCGGCACGCACGACTGCGTGGTGCTGACCGGGACGCTGGCCGACCCGTTCACCGGCACCGTCATCGCGTTCCAGCGCGGGCAGGCGACGTCGACGGCCGTGCAGATCGACCACGTCGTCGCGCTGTCGGACGCCTGGCAGAAGGGTGCCCAGCAGCTCGACGGGACCGACCGCGAGCTGTTCGCCAACGACCCGCTCAACCTGCTCGCCGTCGACGGCCCGAGCAACGGGGCCAAGGGGGACGGCGACGCCGCGACGTGGCTGCCGCCGCACAAGGCGTTCCGCTGCGAGTACGTCGCCCGTCAGGTCGCGGTGAAGCTGACCTACGAGCTGTGGGTCACCCGCGCCGAGCACGACGCCATCGCCGACGTGCTGTCCACGTGCCCCGACGAACCGCTGCCCGCCGGCGGGCTCGCACCCGACGTCTCGCCGACGGCGACGGCGGCCCCGCCCGCCGCGGAGCCCGAGCCGGAGCCGGAGACGGACGCGCCCGCCGCCGTCTACTACGAGAACTGCACCGCCGTGCGCGAGGCCGGTGCCGACCCGATCCGCGAGGGCGAGCCCGGCTACGCCCGCCATCTCGACCGCGACGGCGACGGCGTGGGCTGCGAGTAGGAACGACGAGAGCCCCCGGACGTGGCCGGGGGCTCTCGTGCTGGAGCGGGTGACGGGAATCGAACCCGCGCTATCAGCTTGGGAATCTCAGGGAGCAGGTTCCCGGGTCCCTGGAGTCAACCCAGGTCCGTTGGAATCTTGCCGTTCCATCGTACGGCCGCTGCCGGTCGTTCCCTGTCCGTGACACCCCGTAGTGGCACGTAGTGGCACGTCGTGCCCTCCAGACCTGGTCAGGGCGAACCGATACGAACGGACCTCACTCGACTGGTGCGTCGAACTGGCCGGCCAATAGGATCGCCGCATGTCGACGGAGCCGCAGTCAACGGAGCTTCTACACGTTTGGCATGTCCCGGTGGTTGGGGGCGGCTCCATGGACCTGCCGGCAGTGGCGGGCGGTGTGACGACTATCGTGGGCGCGAATGGCGCCGGCAAGTCCGCGCTGGCTACCAACCTGCATCAGCAGGCCCCGGCCGAGACAACGCGACGTTTGATCGCTCATCGTAAACTGTGGTTCACGCATTCAGGGCCAGAAATTAGTTCTGCGCAGCGAGAGCAGACAAGCCAGAATGCCCAGAACTTCGACCGCAGGCCGGACTCCAGATATACCGACAGGTACGCGGATAGTCGAACAAGCATTGCTTTATTTGATTTGGTCGGCAAGGTAAGTGATCAGCATCGACAGATAGTGGAAGCCCAAGACGGCGGAGCCAGTTGGGAGGAGGCTCAGGCCGCAGTTGGTGAGCGATTGCTGACAAGTCTGAACCGAATTCTTGAGGGCGCAGGACTATTTGTCAGCGTTGAGATCACCGAGCGCCAGACCTTCAATGCGCGGCACCGCGATGTTGGTGTCGTGTATCCGATCTTCCAGATGTCAGACGGGGAGAAGAGCGCGCTCCTTCTTGCGGCTGAAGTTCTGACGGCTCCGGCGGGCGGAATTCTCATCATCGATGAGCCAGAGCGTCACCTTCACCGTTCGATCTCCGCTCGCCTCATTGAGTCCGTCGTGGCGGCACGGTCGGATTGTGCTTTCATCATCCTGACGCATGATCTCGATCTTGCTGCAGCGTTGGGAGACTACGGATCGACGTATGCGGCTATCGGGGTCAAGTGGAGCGGAGATCGAGCCGCTGCGTGGGACGTCCTTGAAGTTTCGGCTGGGGAGCAGCTCCCTGAGTCAGCGCGTCGGGCGATCCTTGGCGGCAGGAAGCGGATCCTCTTCATCGAGGGGGATCACGGAAGTGTCGACCTTCGGTTGTACCGAATCCTCTATTCTGACTGGTCGCCGGTTCCTGCTGGAGGGTGCAACGAGGTAATTCGAGCGGTCAAAGGACTACGTTCTAGTTCTCAGCATCATTGGCTGACCGCAGTTGGCTTGGTCGACGGCGATGGTCGCGAGACGGCCGAGAGGGATCGATTGCGCGAGAGCGGGATTCTTCCACTCCCGATCAGTGAAGTAGAGAACTTCTACTACCTGCCCGAGGTCTTAGAGGCGGTTGCTGGAAGGCAGTCGATGACCCTTGGAGAAGACCCCGGTCAACTCGTGGAAGTCGCGGTAGAGAATGCTCTGGGTGAGTTGGGATCCGCCGGGACCCTTGAGCGACTCGCAGGAAATTTGGCAAGAGATGCCGTGACGCGACAGTTTGTAGACTATCTACCCAGCGAAGTCGGCGAAGAGGATGTGACGGTGACTTTCCCCTCGCCGTACGTCAGTATATTCGCGCGGGTAAAGCGGCTGCACGAAGATGGGGATTACGCTGGATTGATTCGTGAGTTGCCCATCCGGAACACTGGGGTGCGTGCAAAGGTTGCGAAGGCGCTCGGCTTCGCAAGTATTGCGCACTACGAGAACGCGGCGCGCACGGCTATCGGGTCTGACGAAGCCCTGCGAAGCGTCGCGCGTGCTGGAATCGGCGCGCTGCCCGAATAGAGGACTACGGCTGGACGGGTCTAGCGTTGTTTCTCGGCAATGCGCGTAATTAGGCGTCGCAGCTCGGGTGCTGCGGGTCCGTCCATCGCAGGGTGTACCGGGGTCAGTTGACGCACTCGTCGCCGACGATCTCGGCGACGAGGTTGTCTAGTTCAACTCCGGCCGGGCTCTCGGCGAGGTGGGCCCGCACTGCACGGCGCTGAACTACGAAGTTGGGCGTGGAGAATTTGAACCGCCCTGGGTCTGATGGAGGCTCTGGTCATTTGATTCCGACCAGGGCTTCGTGGCCCTGCTGCTTAGCGTAGAACCTCCCTTCGAACTCGACGGGCGGCAGGTCGCCGAGGTAGCCGTGCAGCCGCTGGTGGTTGTGCCAGTGGACCCACCCGAGCGTCGCGAGCTCGACGTCCTCCACGGTCCGCCAGGGCCCGGACCGGGCGGGTCCGCGGATCAGTTCGGCCTTGTAGTAGCCGTTCACGGTCTCGGCGAGCGCGTTATCGTACGAGTCGCCGACTGTCCCGATCGACGGCGTCGCGCCGATCTCCGCGAGCCGCTCGCCGTAGCGCAGGCTCGTGAACTGGGCTCCGGCGTCGCTGTGGCACCGCAGCCCGGTCAGGCGGGTGCCGCGAGACCAGCGGGCCATCTCGATCGCGTCCAGGACCATCTCGGTGCGCATGTGCCCGGCAGCCCGCCACCCCACGATCGTCCGCGAGAACGCGTCGATGATGAAGCACACGTACGCCATGCCGGCGAACGTCGGGACATAGGTCAGATCGGTGACCCACAGCTGGTTCGGAGCCGTCGCTGTGAAGTCCCGCCTGACGAGGTCCGGGTGCCGGGCCGAGGTGGGGTCGGGGCGGGTGGTCCGCACCCGCTTCGTCCTGACCGCGCCCTGGATCCCGAGCCCGCGCATGAGGCGGGCGACCTGGTCACGACCGACGTCATGCCCGGCCCTGCGTGCCGCCTTCCACAACTTCCGTGCCCCGTAGACGCGGTAGTTGTCGTCCCACAGGGTGCGCAGCATCGGGCCCACCTCGGCGTCGCGGCCCGCACGCGCCGAGGGCGGGCGGGCCTTGGCGGCGTAGTACGTGCTCACAGCCACCTGCACCCCGGCTGCGCGCAGCACGGTGCAGATGGACTCGACTGTGAGACGCACGCCGCCCGCGACGTCGCCGCGGTTGGCGTCGATGAAGGCGACTACTTCCGGTGTTGGCGGTCGAGCTCCGCCCCGAAGAAACTTGCGGCCCGCTTCAGTATTTCGTTCGCCCGCCGCAACTCCCGGTTCTCCTGCTCGAGCTCCCGGATCCGCCGCGCTTCGGCAGTGGTGATCCCCGGTGCGTGCCCGGCATCGATCTCGGCCTGCTTGACCCACTGGCGCACCGACTCGACCCCGTAGCCCAGCTGGGTCGCGACCCGCTGCACCGTGCCGTGCTCGGTCCCCAGCTCCGCGCGCAGGGTCCGCACCATCCGCACCGCGGCGGCCTTCTCCTCATCCGAGTACCGCCGCGTCTGCGGCTTGCCCGGCGTCTGCTCCTTCGGCATGGCTCCATCCTCGTTTCCAAGGTCAGGAACCTCCAACAAACCCAGGGCGGTTCATTCCGTCGCCGCTAGGGAGATCCCCCTTCGGCGCGCCCAGGCGCGGATCTGCGCGTTGATCGCGGAGGGAGCCTCGACGTGGGCGCGGTGGTGCGCGATCGCTCGCGCCCTGGACTCGGCGACCACGAGATGCATCCACTCTCGTGTCAAGGCTGGAGTCAAAGCTCGTAGCGGTGTCGCGCTGAGGTCGACTGCACCAAATTGGGCCTGTGAGCCGGCGATCGGTCGATCGATCCACTGGTCGCACAGGCGTAGGTCGAGTTGCCTGGTCGAGTCGCGGATGTCCGTGCGCGTCGTCAGCCAATGGCGAATGAAGGCGCCCACAGGCTCGGTGCCGGCGTCGACGTCGATCCACATCGTGCTGCCAGCCTGTGCGACCAGGCGGGCAAGGACACGTTCGGCTTCGATCTTGGTGCGATGGGTGCCGTGGGCCCGCATCTTGCCGTCGGGCCCGGTCAGTCGGACCTGGTAGGTACCGGCCTTGGTGACGCGGATGCTTCCGACACTGCGGCGTCGGGCTGTGGTCTTGCGGGGCATCGAACTCTCCTCCGAGGAAGCCCTAGTGGCACGTAGTGGCACATGGGTTGTTTCTCAGAGGCCCGGGCCTGCCCGGTGGTTCCCTCCCGCAGGGTCGCTGACCTGCGTGTTTACTGCTGGAGCGGGTGACGGGAATCGAACCCGCGCTATCAGCTTGGGAAGCTGAAGTTCTACCATTGAACTACACCCGCACGGTCACGCCGTCGGCCCGCAGGACCGGCAACGATGCGCGCACCGGTGATCATACCCAACCCGGCGCTCAGGACCGAACCGAGGCGCTGACCGGCGCGTTCACGCCGCGTCGCGGGCGCCGCGCACCCCCTCGACGGCCGCGTGCGCGAGACCGGGCCGCGTCCCGGCGTCGTGGGGGCTACCGTGTCCACCGTGCTGCTCTCCGACCGCGACATCCGCGCAGAGGTCGACGCCGGCCGCGTCGAGCTGGACCCGTACGACCCGTCGATGATCCAGCCGTCGAGCATCGACGTCCGGCTCGACAAGTACTTCCGGCTCTTCGACAACCACCGGTACCCGTTCATCGACCCGTCGCAGGAGCAGCCCGAGCTGACCCGCCTCGTCGAGGTCGACGCCGGCGAGCCGATGGTGCTGCATCCCGGCGAGTTCGTGCTCGGCTCCACGTACGAGTCGGTCACGCTGCCGGACGACGTCGCCGCCCGCCTGGAGGGCAAGTCGAGCCTCGGTCGCCTGGGCCTGCTCACCCACAGCACGGCCGGGTTCATCGACCCGGGGTTCTCCGGGCACGTGACCCTGGAGCTGAGCAACGTCGCCACGCTCCCGATCACGCTGTGGCCGGGCATGAAGATCGGCCAGCTGTGCTTCTTCCGGCTGTCCTCCCCGGCGGAGCACCCGTACGGGTCAGACGCGTACGGGTCGCGGTACCAGGGCCAGCGCGGCCCCACGGCCAGCCGTTCCTGGAAGTCCTTCCACCGCACGGACGTATGAGCGCCCACCACCGGGACGGGCGACGGCGTTACGCGAGCTCCCGGCGTGCCGGTACGGTGACCTCGCCTGTCACCTCGAACCGGACCCGGAAGGAGCTGCGCCAGATGGCCCAGTCCGCTCCCTCGCCCCTGCCGCGTCTGCCGCGGTCGACGACGCAGGGCCATCAGGCCCGTCACGTCCTCGCCGTCGGGGACGACGTGTTCGTGGACGAGGTGGAGGTGCTGGCGCTGTCACGGTTCCTCGGCACCCGCTGGGACGTGGTGCCGTCCGACCTGCCCGGTGCGGACCTCCCGGCCGGCCGGATCGCCGGCCCGGGGGAGCCCGGCGTCCTGCGCCTGAGCCGGCACAGCCACGTCTACGGCCCGTACGCGCCGCAGGGGGACGGGTTCGAGCTCGGTGTGCCGGGACGCGCCGCGATGGTGTTCGACGTCGTGACGCCGCGGGAGCGCTGGGACGACGCCCCGGTGCCCGGCGGCGGCGACCGTGACGGGCTCGCCCGAGCGTTCCCGGCGGGGCTGCCGAACCGTGAGGAGCAGCGGGTCGTGTCCTGGCTGGTCGCGGCCGCCCGCCGCCTCGGCGGGTCTGTGCGTCTCGACGTGGCCGGTCTGTGGGACCCCGCCGAGCAGGCCCGCCGTGCCGCGGGTGCCGGCGTCGTGCTGACCCCGGACCCGGGTGCGTCGGTCGACCTGACGGTGTGGTCCGACGTCTGGCTCGACCCGCAGGCCGCCCACCGGGTGCTGCAGGCGGTGCACCTCCGGGTGGTCCTGGCCACGCAGGGCGCCGACTACCAGGGCCCACCGGCGGGGATCGCGGAGAAGCCGCTGTACCCCGGGGAGAAGATGGACCCGGAGCTGCGCCGCGAGCTGCACGCCCGCGCCGACGACCACGACATCGAGGCGCTGCGTGCGCCGGTGGTCCTCGACGGCTACGGCCTGACGATCGACCTGGGCCACGACGGCTACGTGACGGTCGAGGTCAACGGCGAGGAGGTCCTGCCGCTGCTCGTCAAGGAGCTGCCGTGGGCCTCCAACGGGGCGATCTGCTACCGCGTCGTGTGGGACCCGCCGGACCTGTTCGAGGCGCAGATGGAGTTCCCGCAGCCGGCTCTCGTGGTGGCCCGCAAGCGTGCGGCGGACCTGGTGGGGCGGATCGCGGCGACCCTGCACTCCGCCGTCGGCGGGGAGATCGCCGACGAGGCGGAGTTCCTCCTGGCGCCGGAGGACCTGGCCTGACGCGGGCCCGGGCCCGGGCCCGGACGCGGGTGGGGGCCCGGGCGCGGGCGAGGTCGAGCCTGAGCCGAGCCCGCGTCAGGCGGCCCGTTCGCGGGACAGCAGCGACTCCTTGACGGCGAGCCCGTAGCGGAACCCGCCCAGGGTGCCGTCGGAGCGCAGCACCCGGTGGCACGGCACGAACAGGGCCGCCGCGTTCTGCGCGCACGCGCCGGCGGCGGCGCGGACGGCGGTGGGCCGCCCGGCCCGGGCCGCGTACTCGGTGTACGTGACGGGCGCGCCGGGAGCGACGTCGCGCAGCACGTCCCAGGCGTGCTCGCGGAACTCCCCGGACCGCTGCCGCACCGGGACCCGGCCGACGGCCTCGAGGTCGCCGGCGTAGTAGGCGCGCACCGCCGCGACGGGGCCGGCCGTGGCCGGGTCGTCGTCGGGCACGGGCGTCACCTCGGTGGGCCGCAGCCCGGGGTGCACGAGACCGACGAGCGCCTCGACGTCCGTGGTCCAGCCCGCGGCCAGCACGACGCCGTCGTCGGCGACGAGCGTGAACGGGCCGTCGGGGGTGTCGAACGTGGTGCTGACCGTCATCGGGTCCTCCTCTGGGTGCTGCGGGCGGCGGCGGCCGCCGCGTGCCACAGGTGGCGGGCTGCGTACGAGCGCCAGGGCGCCCAGGTCGTGGCGTGCGCGGCGAGGGCGCGCGGGTCGTCGGGCAGGCCGAGCGCACGGGCCCCGGCGCGCAGCGCGACGTCGCCGTCCAGCCACACGTCGGGGTCGCCCAGCACGCGCAGGGCGACGTACCCGGACGTCCACGGTCCGATGCCGGGTCGCGCCTCGAGCGCCGGCCGCAGGCTCGCGGCGTCCGCCCCGACGTCCACGGTCAGGTCGCCGTCGGCCAGGGCGCGGGCCGTGGCGGTGACGGTCGAGCGCTGCCGGGTGGGCAGGGCGAGGTGCGCGCCGTCGTCGTCGGCCACCTGGGCGGCGGTCGGGAAGAGCCGGGTCAGGCCGGGGATCGTCGAGGCCCAGGGGGTGCCGACGGCGGCGGCGAGCCGGGACAGGTGGGTGCGGGCCGCCGCCACGGAGATCTGCTGGCCGACGATCGCGCGGACCACCAGCTCGTGCGCGTCCACGGACCCCGGGACCCGGATCCCCGGGACGGCCGCGACCGCGGCGGCGAGGGCCGGGTCCACGGCCAGCGCGGTGTCGACGGCCACCGGGTCCGCGTCGAGGTCGAGCAGGCGGCGCACCCGGGCGACGGCGGTGGCGACGTCGGCGAGCGACGCGAGCTCAAGGCGCAGCACGACGCGACCTGGTCCGACGTCGGCGCCCGCCGAGGCCTCGAACGCGCCCGGGCCGTGGGGGAGCATCAGGGTGCGGGCGTACCGGGCGGTGACGCCGGGCGCGCGGGGAGAGCCGGGGGAGCCGGGGGTGCCCGGGGTCGTGACGTCGGCCGCCTCGACGCCCTCGACCGCCCGCGCACCCAGGTAGCGCAGGGTGCCGACGCCGTCGAACGGCTCGCGCACGGGCAGCGCGAGTCGCAGCAGCACCGGCGTGCCGGCGGCACCGGTCGCCGGGTCGGCACCGCACCACCGGATCGGCGGACCATCGCGCCGAACCGGTGGCGCAGCGCCGACCCGGGCGCGGCGCTGGAGATCGCTCGGCGTCGTGGCGAACACGGCGCGGACGGTGTCGTTGAGCTGGCGGATGCTGCCGAACCCGGCCGCGAACGCGACGTCGGACACGGACAGGGCGGTGCTGGTCAGCAGGTCCCGGGCCGTCTGGGCCCGTCGGGCGCGGGCGAGGGCGAGCGGCCCCGCGCCCAGCTCGGCCGTCAGGACACGGTGCAGATGGCGGGGCGTGTAGCCGAGCCGGGCGGCCAGGCCCGGGACGCCCTCGCGGTCCACGACGCCGTCGGACACCAGCCGCATCGCCCGCCCCGCGAGGTCGCCCCGCAGGTCCCAGGCGGGCGTGCCCGGTGCCGCCTCGGGCAGGCAGCGCCGGCACGCGCGGAACCCGGCGTCGTGCGCGGCAGCGCTCGTGAGGTAGAAGGCGACGTTCTGCGGCTTCGGGGTGCGGGCCGGGCAGGACGGGCGGCAGTAGATGCCGGTGGTGCGCACGGCCGTGAAGAACTGCCCGTCGAAGCGGGCGTCGCGGGCGGCGATCGCCCGGTAGCGCTCGTCGAAGGTGGTGTCGGCCATGGCCCTATCGTGACCCGCCCGACGCCGGGGTGGCCAGCGGGATTCGGACATGCCGGTGGGGAGCTCCGGATGCCGACCGGTGTGCTGCGGAGTAGAACCGGGGCATGGCTTCGACGGCGAGCGGCGCACCGGCGCTGAAGACGATCACGACGGACGTCCCGGCACGTCTGGACCGCCTGCCGTGGTCCAGGTTCCACTGGATGGTGGTCATCGGGCTGGGCACGGTGTGGATCCTCGACGGGCTCGAGGTGACCATCGTCGGCAACCTGTCCGACGCGCTCAAGAGCCCGGACGGGCTGGGCCTGACCAGCTCCGACATCGGGCTCGCCGGTGCCGTCTACGTCACCGGGTCGTGCCTGGGAGCACTGGTGTTCGGCCAGCTCACCGACCGGTTCGGCCGCAAGAAGCTGTTCATCCTCACGCTCCTGGTCTACCTCGCGGGCACGGTGCTGACCGCGTTCTCGATGAACCCCCTGTACTACTTCGCGATGCGTTTCGTCACCGGGCTGGGGCTCGGCGGGGAGTACGCCGCCGTGAACTCCGCGATCGACGAGCTCATCCCCGCGAAGTACCGCGGCCGGATCGACATCCTCATCAACGGGTCCTACTGGCTCGGCGCGGCCGGTGGTGCGCTGCTCACCATCCCCCTGCTCAACCCCGACCTCGTGCCGGCCTGGATCGGTTGGCGGCTGTGCTTCGCGCTCGGGGCGGTGCTGGGCCTGTGCATCCTGTTCGTGCGGCGCAACGTGCCCGAGAGCCCCCGGTGGCTGTTCATCCACGGGCGCGAGGAGGAGAGCGAGAAGATCGTCTCCGGCATCGAGGAGCGGGTCGTCGCCGACACGGGCGAGACGCTGGACGACGCCGGGACCAGCATCACCGTCAAGCAGCGGCACACGATCTCCCTGGCACGGGTGGCCCGGACGGTGTTCCGCGACTACCCGCGCCGCACGGTCCTGTGCCTGGCGTTGTTCATCGGCCAGGCGTTCCTGTACAACGCGTTCTTCTTCACTTTCGGCGACACGCTGCAGACCTTCCTCGGCGTGGACCAGACCGGCGCCTACATCGCCCTCTTCGCCGTGAGCAACTTCCTGGGTGCGCTCGCCCTGGGTCCGCTCTTCGACAGCGTGGGCCGGGTCAAGATGATCTCCGCGACCTACATCAGCTCCGGCGTCCTGCTCGCCGTGGCAGGACTCGTGCTCGGCGGGCTGTCCGCGTGGACGCTGACCTTCTTCGGCATGGGCATCTTCTTCATCGCGTCCGCGGGCGCCAGCTCCGCCTACCTCACGGCGAGCGAGATCTTCCCCATGGAGACCCGCGCCCTGTGCATCGCGTTCTTCTACGCGATCGGCACCGCGATCGGCGGCATCTCCGGCCCGCTGCTGTTCGGCCGACTCATCGAGGCGGCCGGCGAGTCCGGTGACATCACCGGGATCGCCGTCGGCTACTACATCGGTGCGGCACTGATGATCGGTGGTGGCGTCGTGGCGCTGTTCCTCGGGGTCGGCGCCGAGCGCAGGTCGCTGGAGGACATCGCCGAGCCGATCTCGGCGCAGGACGCCCGCGACGAGTGAGGCGCTGCCGGTGGGGACGGCCTGGCCGGACGTCCCGGGCCAGGACGGCTAGACGACGAACCGCAGCCAGTCGGTGACGACCCCCAGGTACTCCTCGGACGCCGACCCGGCGGACAGCGACAGGTCGTGCGCGCCGCCCCGGATCGAGACGAAGTCGACGTCCCAGCCCAGGCGGGGTGCGATCCGGCGGATGTGCTCGACGTCGAGCACCGTGTCCGAGGTGAGGTGCTCGCTGGTGGTGGACCGGTCCGAGGCGAGCACCAGGACGGGGATATCCAGGTCGAGGCCACGGGCGAGCCGCCGCTGGGCGCGCCGCACCGAGCGGAACCAGGCCGCCCGGACGGGGAACGGGGCGTGGGGCTTCCACGCCGGGTCGAACTCCCACGGCCCGCCGTGGTCGAGGTGCAGGGCGCGGGCGTAGTCGTCGCCCAGGTGGGAGAGGACGGCGCGGGGCGCGAGCGGGGCGACCGTCTCCGCCAGGGCGACGGCGGACCACCGCAGGGGGCGGCGGGCGTTGTGCTCGAACCAGGGGCTGTTGAGCACGAGGGCCTCGGCCCTCCCTTCGCGCGCCGACGCCCACAGCGGCGCGATCAGCCCGCCGGTGGAGTGGCCGAGCACCACCAGCGACGTGTGCCCCGCGGCGCGGACCACCTCCGCCGCCGCGTCGAGGTCCTGGGCGTACACGGCGATGTCGGGCACGAGGTTGGGGTCGCCGCCCGCGGCCACGTGCGCGTCCCAGGACCGCCCGTGGCCGCGCAGGTCGACGGCGTAGAACGCGACGCCGGCGTCGGCGAACGCCCGCGCGACGTGCGGGTGGAAGAAGTAGTCGGCGAACCCGTGCACCGCGAGGACGGCGACCTGCGCCGGCGAACCCTGCGGGGCCACGGACGGCACGTGGCGCACCAGCGTCGCCTCCGCGCCGGCCGGCAGCGGCAGCGTGCGGGCCTGGAAGCCGTCCCCGAGCAGGTCCGGCACCCACGGCGTGTCCGCCGTGGCGACGTCAGGAGCTGCGGGGTCCGGGGCGTCGTCCTGTGCGGCGGTCATGGGCCGAGGCTACCGAGCCTGCTCGGTGCCCGCTGCGTGCCCGCTCCGTGCCCTGCCCGCGGGCGGCAGGGGTCCGCCCGCGGGCAGGCTCAGCGCAGGCTCAGCGCGGGCCCTGCGAGGGGTCGGTGGGGCCGTGCGGGCCGGAGGGGTCCACCGGCGGCTGACCCGGCTGGTGGGTGGGCGGCTGCTGGCCGAAGACGTCCTGCGGGTCGGAGGACACGGGGGTCGCGGTGGCCGCGGCGGTGCGGTTGTGGCGCACGACCAGGGTGATGACCGTACCCAGGACGGCCAGGCCGACGACGAGGGCGAGCACGAACACCCACACGGGGGTGCCGGAGTCGGTGGCGGCCGTGTCCTCGGCGTCGTCCATGCCGGTCATGCCGTCGGCGGTCTCGTCGGCGTCCTGGGGTGCGACCTCCTCCGCCGACCCCTCCGTCGCCTCCTCCTCGGTGGGTGTGGCCTCCTCGGCGGTTGCGGCGCCGTCCGCGACGGCGGAGCCGCGTGCGGAGATCTCGTTGCGCTCGCCCATCGTGGGCTCCCAGGTGACGGTGTTGCCGTCCACGGTCCCGTTGGTCTCGCCCACCGCGCCGGGGAAGGTCACGGCGATCCGCATGAGGAACGAGTCGAGGATCTCGGCGGGCATCTCGGCGGTCTCGCCGGTGCTCTCGTCGGAGAGGTCCATGACACCCTCGACGACGTACTCGTCGCCCTCGCGCGTGATGGACAGGTCCTCGTCGGTGCCGATGCCGTCGAGCGGCTGGTCGGTGTAGTTGACCTGCACGCCGGTGTACTCGCCGTCGGCGTACGGCTCCTGGGAGGAGCCCTCGGGCAGCTCGCTGGTGAGGCCGTCCTCGCCCTCGTTCGCCATGTCCCACATCTCCTGGGGGTCCATGTCGAGGGACTCGGCGAACTCGTCGGAGATCGCCATGACGACCGTGCCGGAGACGGTGTCGTCCTCCGACAGCGTGAAGCCCATCTCGACCTTCATGCAGCCGGCGAGGGTGACGAGGCCGACGGCGGCGAGCGCGGCACCGAGGGCCGCGCGGGCGCGTCGGCGGGGGCGGCGGGAGGTGGCAGGGCGGGCAGGAGGTGCCGGGAGGATGCTCACGGTTCCAGCATCCCGCACCTCGGAGGGCCAGGCACCCCTGGTCCGCCCCTCGGAACAGGTTCACCCGGCGGTCGCGCGAGCAAACTTGAGCGGAATAGACTCAACTTTGATCCCGTTGATCCCAGCAGGACGATCCGACACGACGATGGTCCGACTCGACGACCCCGACACCCGGACCCGGAGGACCCATGGAGACCAAGTTCACGACGATGTCGCAGCAGGCCGTCGGCGACGCCGTGGCATCGGCGTCAGCGGCAGGAAACCCTCAGCTCGAACCCGCCCACCTGCTCGCCGCGCTCCTCACCCAGACCGGCGGCGTCGCCGTCGGTCTCCTCGAGGCCGTGGGCGCCGACGCCCAGCAGGTCGGGCAGCGGACCCGCGCCGCCCTCGTCGCCCTGCCCACGGCGAGCGGGTCCGGCGTCGCGCAGCCCACGCCGTCGCGCGCCATGCAGAGCGTCCTGACCACCGCCACGCAGGAGGCCGAGGCCCTCGGTGACGAGTACGTGTCCACCGAGCACCTGCTCATCGCGATCGCCGCCGGCTCCTCGCCCGCCGCCCAGGCCCTCACCGCGGCCGGCGCCACCGCCGACGCGCTGCGCGGCGCACTGCCCGCCGTGCGCGGCTCCGGACGGGTCACCAGCCCGAACCCCGAAGGCACCTACAAGGCGCTCGAGCAGTACGGCACCGACCTCACCCAGCGCGCCCGCGACGGCCGCCTCGACCCCGTCATCGGGCGCGACGCCGAGATCCGCCGCGTCGTGCAGGTGCTGAGCCGCCGCACCAAGAACAACCCCGTGCTCATCGGCGAGCCCGGCGTCGGCAAGACCGCCGTCGTCGAAGGGCTCGCGCAGCGCATCGTCGCCGGCGACGTCCCCACCTCCCTGCAGGGCAAGCGGCTCGTCGCCCTCGACCTGGCGGGCATGGTCGCCGGCGCCAAGTACCGCGGCGAGTTCGAGGAACGCCTCAAGGCCGTCCTGGAGGAGATCACCGCGTCCGACGGCGAGGTCGTCACCTTCATCGACGAGCTGCACACCGTCGTCGGGGCAGGCGCCGGGTCCGACGGCGCGATGGACGCCGGCAACATGCTCAAGCCGATGCTCGCCCGCGGCGAGCTGCGCATGGTGGGCGCCACCACCCTCGACGAGTACCGCGAGAACATCGAGAAGGACCCCGCCCTCGAACGCCGCTTCCAGCAGGTCTTCGTCGGCGAGCCCACCGTCGAGGACACCGTCGCCATCCTGCGCGGCCTCAAGGAACGCTACGAGGCGCACCACAAGGTGACCATCGCCGACTCCGCGCTCGTCGCGGCCGCCGCGCTGTCCGACCGGTACATCACCGGCCGCCAGCTCCCCGACAAGGCCATCGACCTCGTCGACGAGGCCGCCTCCCGCCTGCGCATGGAAATGGACTCCTCGCCCGTGGAGATCGACGAGCTGCAGCGCGCCGTCACCCGCCTCGAGATGGAGGAGGTCGTCCTCAAGGACGCCGAGAACGGCGGGGACGCCGCCTCCGCCGACCGCCTGCAGAAGCTCCGCGCCGACCTCGCCGACCGTCGCGAGGAGCTCGCCGCGCTCACCGTCCGCTGGGAGTCGGAGAAGGCCGGGCACAACCGCGTCGGCGACCTGCGCGCCCGCATCGACGAGCTGCGCACCGAGTCCGACCGGCTCCAGCGCGACGGTGACCTCGAGGCCGCCGCCCGGCTGCTCTACGGGGAGATCCCGCAGGTCGAACGCGAGCTCGCCCAGGCCGAGCAGGACGAGGCGACCGTCGCCCAGGCGGAGACCGTCGCCGACGAGGCACCGATGATCGCCGACAAGGTCGGCGCCGACGAGATCGCCGAGGTCGTGGCCGCCTGGACCGGCATCCCCGCCGGACGCCTCCTGCAGGGCGAGTCCGAGAAGCTGTTGAGCATGGAGGACGTGCTCGGCGAACGCCTCATCGGGCAGCGCGACGCCGTGCGCGCCGTGTCCGACGCCGTCCGGCGCGCCCGCGCCGGGGTCGCCGACCCCGACCGGCCCACCGGGTCGTTCCTGTTCCTCGGTCCCACGGGCGTCGGCAAGACCGAGCTCGCCAAGGCGCTCGCCGACTTCCTGTTCGACGACGAGCGCGCCATGGTGCGCATCGACATGTCCGAGTACGCCGAGAAGCACAGCGTGGCGCGTCTGGTCGGTGCGCCGCCGGGGTACGTCGGCTACGACGAGGGCGGCCAGCTCACCGAGGCGGTGCGGCGTCGTCCCTACTCCGTGGTGCTGCTCGACGAGGTCGAGAAGGCGCACCCCGAGGTGTTCGACATCCTGCTGCAGGTGCTCGACGACGGCCGCCTCACCGACGGTCAGGGTCGCACGGTCGACTTCCGCAGCACCATCCTGGTGCTCACGTCGAACCTGGGCTCGCAGTTCCTCGTGGACCCGGCGCTCGACGACGACGCACGCCGCGACGCCGTCATGGCCACGGTGCGCGCCGCGTTCAAGCCGGAGTTCCTCAACCGGCTCGACGACGTCGTGCTGTTCGACGCGCTGAGCCTGGACGAGCTGGGCCGGATCGTCGACCTGCAGGTCGCGGCGCTCGCGCGGCGGCTCGCGGACCGGCGCATCACCCTGGAGGTCTCGGCGGCCGCTCGCGAGTGGCTGGCGCTGGAGGGTTTCGACCCCGCGTACGGGGCGCGGCCGCTGCGCCGGCTGGTGCAGCGCGAGATCGGTGACCGGCTCGCGCGGCGCCTGCTCGCCGGCGAGGTGTCCGACGGGGACGCCGTCGTCGTCGACCGCGACGCCGATGGCGACGGGCTCACCGTCCGCTGACCGTCTGCCCCGACGGCGGCCCGGCAGCCGCCCGCACGATCGACGGCAGCCTCTCCTGAGCTCTGCGGAACGCGGAACAGGCGGCCGCGCCGGCCGTCCCGAGGGACGACGGGCGCGACCGCCTGTTCGGCGACGCGCGCTGGACGACGCCGAGCGTCAGACGCGGATGAACGTCGGGTTGCTCTGCCACATCTTGCGCTTGATGACGCCGGTGCGCGGGTTGCCGGCCTCGATGACCTTGCCGTTGCCGGCGTAGATCGCCACGTGACCCGGCGTGTAGACGATGTCGCCGGGCTTGGCGTTGCTGCGGGAGACCTTCTTGCCGACGCTCCGCTGCGCGGAGGACGAGCGCGGCAGCGTCTTGCCGGTCGCCTTCTTGTAGACGTAGGAGGTGAAGCCGGAGCAGTCGAAGCCACGCGGGCTCGAACCGCCGTAGACGTAGCGGGCGCCGACGTACTGGTGCGCCACCGAGACGACCTTCGACCCGTTGGTCGCCTTCGGGTTCACCTTGACGGTGCGGTGGGTCTTGACCTTCTGCAGGCCGGTCGACTTCGCCGGGACGACGGTCAGCCGGATCTTGTTGCGGCCGGTGTCGTACTTGCCCCACGTCGGCTTCAGCCGGGCGATGCCGTTCTTGTTGAGCTTCTTGGTGTTGACCTTCTTGCCGTCGATGAAGATCTTGACCTGGCCCTTGACGGCCTTGCCGTTCGAGGTCGCCTTGACCGTGTACTTCGGGCGGGTGTTCTTCTTGCCCTTCGTGCCGGTGGTCCGCGAGAGCGAGACCTTGACCGAGGGCTTCGACGACTTCTTCGCCGCCGCGAGCGAGCCGACGGCAGCCTGCGAGCTGACGTTCGCGGTGGTCGGCGCGGCGGTCGCGGTACCTGCACCGGCGACGAGCGTGCCTCCGGCGAGAGCCGCCGTCAGCGACATGGCCAGGGCGGCGCGGCGCAGAGGGGACGGGTGGGGGGATTTCGCGCCGTGGCGCGGGGTGTTCAGGGCAGGGGACATCTCAGGACCTCTCCAGCCTGCGAGATGAGCTGTCGGGTTAGGCCGAGAAGTGGTGGCCCGCCGTCGTGGGACGGCTGCACCCCGAGGGCGACGCGGACGTCGTCCGAAGTGGTTCTCCCGCTGCTGCCGTAGGGAAAGGCGTGGCGCCTGGTCCGCCGGCAGCACTTGGCTGCGGACCGTCGCATCACCCTGCTGGGACGCCGGGCGACCCGCGCACGCTAACGATCCGTTCACATCGATCACAATCGAGTAACGGAGGAAGTTCGGGGGCGATCGTGAAGCTCAGGTGAAGGACTTCGGCCGCGATGACATGACGGACGAGGCGGGCACGGCGGTGTTTATCGGCACCAAACAGGACGGATCGAGATGCCTCTTTGTCGTGATATCGCGGGCATCACGGCCGCGATGACCCGGTGGGGAGCGATGTCCTCGCTGGTCAGGGTTCTTCACACATCAGGGTGGCCGCCGTCACTCCAGCAGGTTCCCGGTCGCCTTCTCGCTTCCGACGGCCAGGCAGAGACCTGCACGGTCACCGTCCTGCCAGGACTCCTCGGTGGGCGCCCACACGACGAACGACCACGAGTCCGCCGCCTGCCGTGCCTGCGACCCGAGGAGATCCGCCGAGCAGTTCGTGGCGGCCCTCCTCGCGGCGACGTCGTCGCCCGGCCATACGGCGTCCGGCGCGGCGTCGGTGCGCCCGACGACCTGGGCCGCGTGCGGATCCGCGCACGGCACCACCTCGACCGACGTCACGACGTCGGACGCCGGCAGGTCGGCGACGCACGACCCCAGCACCAGCTGCACGGCGTTGACATCCCGGGGGGCGTCGACGTCGGCGGGGACCGGTGCCCACGCGCGCTCGTGAGCGCCCGACACCGCGGCCGAGACTCCCGCCGCCAGCCCCACGACGACGACGATCAGTCCCAGGGTGCCCGCGACCCAGATCCGTGCGCGGCGCCGGGCCGCGGCCCGTTCCGCCGGCGTCGGGCCGTCCGGCGCGCCCCAGCGGTCGCCGTACGGCACCTGTGACGGCGGGACCGGTGCGGCCGCAGCCGCACCGGGGTACGCCGTGCTCCCGGACGCCGTGCTCCCGGACGCCGTGCCCGCCGGCCCCGTGGCAGGGTCGACGCCGGGCACACCGGGACCTGGCACACCGGGACCTGGCGCACCGGGACCTGGCGCACCGGGACCTGGCGCACCGGGACCGGGGGAGGCGAACGACAGGTCGTCAGGTCGTTCGGTCATGGGCACAACCTATCCGGGTGCAGGCACGACCGGGTGGCGACGGGGTGCAGGTCGGCGCGCACCGTGCGTCACGCCAGGTCGAGGACGACGGGCACGTGGTCGCTCGCGCCCTTGCCGCGGCGTTCGTCGCGGTCGATCTGCACGCCGGTGACCCGGTCGCGCAGCGCGGGCGAGGCGTACGCGAAGTCGATGCGCAGGCCCTTGTCGCGGGGGAACGCGAGCTGCTGGTAGTCCCAGTAGGTGTAGGTGTGGGCCGCCGGCAGGTGCTCGCGGGTGACCTCGGTGTACCCGGCGTCGACGAACGCCGCGAAGGCCGCCCGCTCCGGCTCCGAGACGTGCGTGTGCCCGGCGAACGCCGAGGCGTCCCACACGTCGGTGTCGAGTGGCACCACGTTCCAGTCGCCGAGGAGCGCCACCTGCGCTGCGGCGTCCTCGGCCAGCCAGGACGCGGCGTCCGCCCGCAGCGCCTCGAGCCAGGCGAGCTTGTACGTGTAGTGCGGGTCGGTCAGGGTGCGCCCGTGCGGCACGTACAGCGACCACACGCGCACGCCGCCGCAGGTCGCGCCCAGCGCGCGCGCCTCGACGCGCGGGTCCGTGCCCGGCTTGCCGAAGGTCGGCTGGCTCGCGAACGACGCCGCCACGTCCTCGAGGCCGACGCGCGAGACGAGCGCGACGCCGTTCCACTGGTGGTAGCCGCTCACCGCGACCTCGTAGCCCGCCGCGGAGAACGCCTCGACGGGGAACTGGTCCTCGCGGCACTTCGTCTCCTGGATCGCCAGGACGTCCGTGCCGGAGCGTTCCAGGAACGCCAGCACGCGGTCGAGTCGGGTCCGGATCGAGTTGACGTTCCACGTGGCGATACGCACGCACGCACCCTAGGGCCATAGAGTGCCCACATGGGAACCGCGCTCGTCACCGGCGCCACCGCCGGCCTCGGACTGGAGTTCGCCTGGCAGCTCGCCACGGCACGGCACGACCTGGTGATCGTCGCTCGCGACGTCGACCGGCTGGAGCAGGTCGCCGGGCAGATCCGTGCCGCCGCCGGCGTCACCGTCGAGGTGCTGCCGGCGGACCTCTCCGTGCCCGACGACGTCGCCCGCGTGGCCGAGCGCCTCGCGGTCACGGGCGACGTGCCCGACGACGCCCGCCGACCGGTCGGCCTGCTGGTCAACAACGCCGGCTTCGCGCCCGCGCAACGGTTCGTCGGCGGGGACGTGGAGGTCGAGCTGCGCGCGATCGACGTGATGGTGCGCGCCGTCGTCCAGCTCAGCCACGCCGCTCTCGGGGCGATGACGGGGCGCGGGCGCGGCGCGGTGCTCAACGTCGCCTCGGTGGCCGCGCTCACCACGGGCGGGACCTACTCGGCCGCCAAGGCCTACGTGCGGTCCTTCACCGAAGGGCTGGCCGCCGACCTCGCCGGCACCGGGGTGACCGCCACGGCGCTGTGCCCCGGGTTCGTGCGCACCGAGTTCCACGACCGGGCGGGGCTCGACATGACCGACGTGCCGGAGATCGGGTGGCTGGACGCGCCGTACGTCGTCGCCCAGGCCCTGGCGGACGTGCGTCGCGGCACGGTCGTCTCCACGCCGTCGGTCCGCTACAAGGCAGGTTCGGCCCTGCTGCGCGTTCTCCCGCGCCCGGCGGTGCGGGCCATCGGTCGAATCCGCTGAAACGGGTGGCTTCCGCCACCGTCCGCCCGCCCGGGCGGGCGCGATGGCGCGGACGCTCCTAGCCTGGTCGGCATGAGCGAGTCACCGGCCGTCCCCCGGCGCCGCGACGACCCGGGCGAAGTCGCGGACGACGGCCCGTTCGACTACCGGGACCTGTTCGACGCGCTCGCCGTCCCCAAGGTGGTCCTGGACCCCGACCTCGTCGTCGTCGACGTCAACCGCCGGTACGTCGACACGCTCGGGCTGCCCGCCGAGGGCCTCGTCGGACGCCCGCTGACCGACCTCCTCGAGAGCCTCGAGGGTGACGTGGACGACGTCGTCCCGTTGCTCGTGGAGTCGCTGCACGCCTGCCTGCGCACCGGGCTGCCCCAGTCGGTCGGGCCCATCCGCTGGGACCTTCCCGATCCGCGCCGGCCCGCCGGGCCCCGGTGCTGGATGGTCATGGTGCTGCCGGTGACGCACGTCGGGCAGCACCAGGTGCGCGGGCTCGTCGTCCGGATCGACGAGATCGACCCTGCCGACGTCGCCGACGACGACGGCACGCTCGCCGGCCGGCGCTTCTGGAGCACTGCGATGAGCCGTGACCGCCAGGGGCTCGCCCAGGAGCGGGAGTCCGCTGTGGCGCTGCAGGCGTCGGTGCTGACCAAGCCGCCCACCGTGCCGGGGCTGACGCTGGACGTGCGCTACCAGCCGGCGAACCGGTTCGCCCGCGTCGGCGGTGACTGGTACGACGTCGTGGCGAGGCCTTCGGGGAGGACCGTCCTGATGATCGGCGACGTGTCCGGGCACGACGTGTCGGCCGCGGCGACGATGGTCCACCTCAAGGGCATCGTGAGCACGATCGCGGTGGAGGCCGGCGGCCTGCCGGACGAGATCCTGCGGCGCAGCGAGCTGGCAGCGCAGGTGCGGGGCATTCACTCGTTCGTCGCCGTCACCGTTGCCGTCGTCGATCCGCCTGACGCCCGTGGTGCGCGGCGTGTGAGATGGGCACGTGCAGGGTCGATGCCACCGATTGTCCATCGTCGTGACGGACGGGCGGAACTGCGGAACGAAGGGCCTGGCGCTCTTCTCGGACTGCGGCTGGATCGCGAACGTCCGCTGTCCGAGACAGTGCTGGAGCCGGGGGATGCGATACTGCTCTTCACCGACGGGCTCGTCGAGCGGCGCGACGAGCGGCTGGCGAACTCGTTGGAGGCGCTGCGCGGCGGTCTGAGCTGGCTCACGGACGTGCCGCCGAACCGGCTGTGCGACACGGTCCTGACGCGCACTGACGCGGCACACAGCGCAGACGACGTCGCGCTCGTCGTCGCACACGTGGACGAGCAACCCGGCGAGCAGCCCGACGAGCAGCCCGACGAGGCCCCGGACGCCCCGTCGCTACGATGAGAGCCGTGAACTCCACCGACCAGGCCTTCGGCCCCACGCCCCGTGAGCAGCTGCTCGAGCTCGTCCAGGAGATCGCGGTCGTGCACGGCCGGGTGACGCTCTCCTCCGGCAAGGAGGCCGACTACTACGTCGACCTGCGCCGGGTCACCCTGCACCACCGCGCCGCGCCGCTCATCGGGCACGTGCTGCTCGACCACCTGGAGGAGGCGGGTCTCGGCACCGCCGAGGTGGACGCCGTCGGCGGTCTGACGCTCGGCGCCGACCCCATCGCGACCGCGCTGCTGCACGCCGCCGCCTCCCGTGGCCAGGAGCTCGACGCGTTCGTCGTGCGCAAGGCCGCCAAGGTGCACGGCATGCAGCGCCAGATCGAGGGTCCGGACATCGCCGGACGGCGCGTCGTCGTCCTGGAGGACACGACCACGACGGGCGGGTCGCCGATCACGGCGATCGAGGCCGCGCGCGCGGCCGGTGCCGAGGTGCTCGCCTGCGCGACGATCGTCGACCGCGCCACGGGCGCCGGCGAGAAGATCGAGGCGCTGGGCGTGCCCTACCACTACCTCTACGACTTGGCCGACCTGGGCCTGGACGGCTAGTCGGACGCCCTCGACGAGGTCGGCCGGTCAGACGCGCTCGACGAGGTCGGCGATCGAGTCCACCACGTGCGAGGGCCGGAACGGGTGCTGGTCGACCTCCGCGGCCTCCGTCGACCCGGTCAGCACGAGGAAGGTCTCCAGCCCGGCCTCGATGCCGGCGACGACGTCGGTGTCCATCCGGTCGCCGATCATGGCGGTGGTCTCCGAGTGGGCGTCGATGCGGTTGAGCGCCGACCGGAACATCATCGGGTTGGGCTTGCCCACGTAGTAGGGGGCGCGGCCGGTGGCGGCCGTGATCATCGCGGCGACGGCACCCGTGGCGGGCAGCGGCCCCTCGGGCGACGGACCGGTGGTGTCCGGGTTGGTCGCGATGAACCGTGCCCCGCCCTTGACCAGCCGGATCGCCTTGGTGATCGCCTCGAACGAGTACGTCCGCGTCTCCCCGAGGACGACGTAGTCCGGGTCGGTCTCCGTCAGGGTGTACCCGGCCTCGTGCAGGGCCGTCGTCAGGCCCGCCTCGCCGATGGCGTGCGCTGAACCGCCGGGCACCTGGTCCGCGAGGAACGCGGCGGTCGCCATCGCGGACGTCCAGATCGACTCCTCCGGGACCTCGATGCCGGCGCGGGACAGCCGTGCGGCGAGGTCGCGCCCCGTGAAGATGGAGTTGTTGGTCAGGACGAGGAACGGCCGCCCCGCGTCGCGCAGCGCGGCGATGAACTCCGGCGCGCCGGGGATGGCCTTGCCCTCGTGCACGAGGACGCCGTCCATGTCGGTCAGCCAGCACTCGATCTTCCGGTCGCTCATGTCCTCACGGTAGTGCGTGCGCGCGGACCCCACCCCACCGGCGCGACCCCCACAGGGTCTGCACAACACGCCGCCCTGCGGCGGCGGCGAGGGCAATAGGCTTCCCGGGATGACGAACCAGAACCCGGAGCTCTCCGACACCGGGGCGGTGCGCCGGCACGCCGCCCCTCCCACCGGAACGCCGTGGCGTGCGGCGCCGGGGCTCGCGCTGCGGGGCGGGCTCGTCGGCATGGCGGAGTCCGTGCCGGGCATCTCCGGCGGCACGATCGCGCTGGCCGTCGGTCTCTACGACCGGCTCCTGGGCGCCGCCAGCGGCGTCGTCCACGCCGCCCGCGAGCTGGTGGCGGGCGTCGTCCGGGGTCATGGGCTGCGGCCGGCGCAGCGGGCGCTGCGCGCCATCGACTGGAGCTTCCTGGTCCCCGTCCTCGCCGGCATGGTCGTGGTGCTGCTGGCCTCCCTCAGCCTCGTCGCCCCGCTGCTCGAGTCGCAGCCCGTGCCGATGCGGGCCCTGTTCTTCGGCATGATCGCGGTGTCCGTCGTGGTGCCGCTGCGCATGATGCCGCGCCGGTTCCGGGCGCTGGACGCCCTGCTGATGGTGGTCGCCGCGGTCGCGGCCTTCGCCCTGACGGGGCTCCCTCCCGCCGAGGTCGCCGAGCCGTCGCTCTGGTACGTCGCGCTCGGGGCGGCGCTGGCGATCAACGCCCTCGTGCTGCCGGGGGTGTCCGGGTCGTTCCTCCTGGTGGTCCTCGGGCTGTACGTGCCGGTCCAGCAGGCGATCTCCGACCTCGACCTCGCCTTCGTGGGGGCCTTCGCCGTCGGCGCCGCGATCGGCCTGGCGAGCTTCGTCAAGCTGCTGCACTGGCTGCTGGAGCACCGCCGCCAGGGCACGATGGCGGTCCTCGCCGGGCTGATGGTGGGCTCGTTGCGCGCCCTGTGGCCCTGGCAGGACGACGCCGGCAACCTCCAGGGTCCGCCGGAGACGGGGATGCTCGGCGTGGTGATGCTCGCGTTCGCCGGCGCCGTCATCGTCGGGGCGCTCGTCTGGTGGGAGGCGGCCCGCGCCGCCGAGCACGAGTGACGACGCCCGAGGAGGTCGGCGTCGGCCCGTGGGACGGTCCCTGGCCCGACGACGCCCGCTACGACCCGGAGCTGCTGACCCACGGCGACCGGCGCAACGTCGTGGACCGCTACCGCTACTGGACCCTCGAGGCGATCCGCGCGGACCTCGACGCCCGTCGCGCGCCGGGGGCCAGGCTGCACGTCGCCATCGAGAACTGGGCGCACGACCTCAACATCGGCTCGGTGGTGCGGACCGCGAACGCGTTCAACGTCGCCGGGGTGCACGTCGTGGGCCGACGGCGCTGGAACCGCCGCGGGGCGATGGTCACCGACCGCTACCTGCACGTCTCCCACCAGCCGGACGCCGGCGCCCTGGCACGCTGGGCGGCCACGGCAGGCCCCGACGGCGGTCGCCTGCCCCTCGTCGGCATCGACAACGTGCCCGGGTCGGTGCCGCTGGAGGGCCGCGAGCTGCCGTCGTCGTGCGTGCTGCTCTTCGGCCAGGAGTCCACCGGGCTGACACCCGAGGCGCAGGAGGTGTGTGACGTCGTCGTGCACATCACCCAGCACGGGTCGACGAGGTCGCTCAACGCCGGCGCGGCCGCGGCGATCGCCATGCACTCCTGGGCGCTGGCGCACCTCTGAGGCGGCCGGGCCGGGCCGGGCGCGCCGAGACGTCCGGACCACCCGTCTCACCCAGTGTCCGCTGATGTGACGCCCGCCTCGCGGACGTGAGAAAATGTCGGGTGCATGCGGGCACCGCCCGCCCCCGGTAGCGATCAGGGGTGCCGACGACGCCCGCTGCGTCCCTCGTACGCCCCCTCATTGGAGTACCGCAGATGCCTATCGCAACCCCCGAGGTCTACGCCGAGATGATCGACCGGGCGAAGGCCGGCAAGTTCGCCTACCCCGCCGTCAACATCACGTCGTCGCAGACCGTCACCGCCGCGCTCCAGGGCTTCGCCGAGGCGGAGTCCGACGGCATCATCCAGGTGTCCGTGGGCGGTGCGGAGTACGCCTCGGGCTCCACCGTCAAGGACCGCGTCAGCGGTTCGCTGGCGCTCGCCGCGTACGCCACCGAGGTCGCGAAGAACTACTCGGTGAACATCGCGATCCACACCGACCACTGCGTCAAGAAGAACCTGGACTCCTGGGTCCGTCCGCTGCTGGCCCTGGAGGCCGAGCAGGTCAAGGCCGGCAAGAACCCGACCTTCCAGTCGCACATGTTCGACGGCTCGGACATCCCGCTGGACGAGAACCTCGTCATCGCCGCCGAGCTGCTCGAGCTGTCGCAGGCCGCGCGCACCATCCTCGAGATCGAGGTCGGCGTCGTCGGTGGCGAGGAGGACGGCCACGAGGCCGAGATCAACGAGAAGCTCTACACCACGGCCGAGGACGGCCTGGCGACGGTCCGCGCCCTCGGCGCCGGCGAGAAGGGCCGCTACCTGACGGCCCTGACCTTCGGCAACGTGCACGGCGTGTACAAGCCGGGCGCCGTCAAGCTGCGTCCGGAGATCCTCGCGGACATCCAGCAGGCCGTCGGCGCCGAGATCGGCCAGGAGAACCCGTTCGACCTGGTGTTCCACGGCGGCTCGGGCTCCACGGCCGAGGAGGTCGCCACGGCGGTCGACAACGGCGTGATCAAGATGAACATCGACACCGACACCCAGTACGCGTTCTCGCGTCCGGTCGCCGGGCACTTCTTCACCAACTACGACGGCGTCCTGAAGGTCGACGGCGAGGTCGGCAACAAGAAGGCCTACGACCCGCGCGCCTGGGGCAAGCTGGCCGAGGCCGGCATGTCCGCCCGCATCGTCGAGGCGTGCCAGTGGCTGCGTTCCGCCGGTCACAAGATGTGACCGTCCCGCACGCCACGGCGCGCGAGACATGACGAAGGCCCCCGAGCTCACGCTCGGGGGCCTTCGTCGTCCGCGCTGGCTTGCGGCGCTGCACGACGTCGCGCCAGGTCAGCTCGGGGCGGTCGTCACGTCCAGGTCGACGCCCGGGTCGTCGTCGACGATCTCCAGGAGCTCGCCGATGCGCGTGACCTCCAGCAGGAAGCGGACCGTGGGCGGGGCGCGGAGCACGCGCACCCTGTGCGGGCTGCGGGACGCCAGCCGGGCGAGGAAGGCCACGCCGGAGGAGTCCATGAAGGTGACGTGGTGGGCGTCGATCTCGACCGGGAGCCCCGACGCCTCGGCGTCGGAGATGGCCTCGCCGAGGTCTGCGCTGACGTCGGCGTCGATCTCGCCCGAGAGGACGACCCTGGCGCGCGACGATCCCACGATGACGTGGATGCTCGCGGGGTCGCCGATCTGGGGCGCCGTGGGCTCGGCAGCGCCCCCGGTGGGGCGTGGTGCCGTGTTCGATCCGTCCTGCACGGTGCTCCTTCCTCGAGCGTGATGCTCACCTCGTGTCCCGGCGGGCACCAATCTACGGTTGAATGTGCTTCGAATGCACCAACTTGGCCGACATCCGCTGTCTCCGGAGGGGGTATGACCGATTTGCCCGGGTCCCCGAAGGCGCTGATGCCGGTTTCCGCCGCGCAGCTCGCCCAGGCGCTCGCGGTGACGACCGTGCCCGTCTTCATCACGGGTCCGTGGGAGGCGGGCATGCCGGTGCTCTGGGTCAACGCCGCGTTCGTCGATCTGTCGGGCGTGGGTGCTGAAGACCTGGCGATGCTGGGTCCGCACGCCCTGCTCGCTCTGGTGGAGGACGACCCCAACCGGGCCGCGACGCAGGCCGACCTCATGGCCGGACGCCCGATGCGCCGCATCGTCAGCGCGCGGCGCCGGACCGGTGGCGCCACGTGGCTGCAGGTCGACGTCAACCCGCTGCCGGGCGAGGAGGGCGAGCCCGTCTACTGGGTGGGCGTCACCACGGACGTCTCGGAGTACGTCGACCAGCAGGCCGCCCAGCTCGCGTCGCTGGAGGTGGAGCGTCGTCAGCGGGCGGACCTCGACCTCGTGGCGCAGTCCACCGAGCTGCTGGGCGACCTGGAGTACCCCTTCGCGCTCCGGGACATCGCCGACCTGCTCAGGTCGCTGGTGCCGTGGGCGGGCTTCTACCTCAACGACGACGGTCTGCTGTTCGCCGACGGCGTCGACGTCGCCTCGCCCCCGTCCGGGCGGGGGCGTCGCCACGCCCGGTTCGTCGCCGACCACTGGGCTGGCGACCGCCTCGAGGACCCCGAGGAGCAGGAGGGCGTCGACGACCGGCCGACCTCCGCCGGCACCGACCGGGTGCAGGACCTCCTGGACGGCGTCGTGGACGGGCCCGTGCAGCTCGACCTGGAGCGGTCCTACCCGCCGCACTCGGCGTCGGGCTGGCTGCGCCGTGACCTCCTGCGGCGGGTGGTCGACGAGACGGGTGCGATCCCATCGCGGGTCGCGGTGCACGCGGTGGCCGGGCGACGACGGGTGCTCGGCCTGCTCACGACCTGGCACTCCGAGGCCTCGGGCCCGGGCCCCGACCAGCTGCGCACGCCCCCGCCGGACCACGTCGTCACCGTGGTGGAGGTCGTGGCGCGCCGTGCCGGCACCGCCATCGACAACGCCCGGCTCTACGCCCGCGAGCACCGGCTCGCCGAGGCGCTGCAGCGGGCGATGCTCCCCGAGCAGGCCGACGTCACCGGGCTGGACGTGTGGACGTACTACGCCCCGAACGCCGAGCACGCGCAGGTCGGGGGCGACTGGTACGACGTCCTGCAGATCTCCGACCGCACCGTGGGGCTCGTCATCGGGGACGTCGTCGGGCACGACGTCGAGGCCGCCGCCGCGATGGGCCAGCTGCGGTCCGTCGTGCGCGCCTACGCCTACGAGCTCACCACGCCCGGCATCGTCCTGAACCGGGTGGACCAGCTCGTCGCGGGCATGCGGGTGCCCCGCCCGGCGTCGATGGTGTACGCGGCGCTGCACCACGAGCCCGACGAGGACTCGTGGACGGTGGAGTACACCCGCGCCGGGCACCTGCCGCCCCTGCTGCTGCGGGACGGCACGGTCCGCCAGCTCACCGCGGCGAGCGGCATGCTCGTCGGCTTCGGCGGGGACGTGCGCACCACCGCGCGCGAGCCCCTGCACCGCGGCGACGTGCTGCTCTTCTACACCGACGGGCTGATCGAGCGACGTGACCGTTCGTTGAAGATCGGCCTGAACGCCCTGGTGGACATGTCGGAGCGGATCGCGGCGCGCGACGCGGCGGGGGTGGGGGAGGAGCTGCTCTCCCGCCTGGCTGACGCCCCCGAGGACGACGTCGCGATCGTCGTCGTGCGGGTGCCTGACCCGGAGGCGGACGACCAGGTGACGGCGCTGAGCCCGCGGTCGCGCCGCTGGCTGCTGCCGAGCGAGCCGGCCTCCATCGGGCGGGCCCGGCACGCGGTGCTGCGTACCTGCCAGGCGTGGGGGTTGAAGGACTCCGCCGCGGCGGAGCTCGTCGTCTCGGAGCTGGTCGCCAACGGCGTGCTGCACGGCTGGGGCAACATCGCGCTGCGCCTGTACGACACGGGTGACGGCCTGCGGATCGAGGTCGAGGACGCCAACCCGGCCCCGCCGGTCGCCACCGACGGGCACCCGAACCGCCTGGGCGGGTTCGGGATGCAGATCGTCGAGCGGCTGGCCGACTGGGGCTGGCGGCCCTCCGGCTCCGGCAAGCTGGTGTGGGCGAAGCTGCGGCCCGCCCTGGCGGAGGACCGCCGGGAGGTGTGACCCCGGCGGGTCAGCGCAGCGCCCGCACCTCGTCCACGGACGTCGCGGAGTCCTGCAGGAACGTCGTGCAGCGGGCGGCCTCGTCCGTCTCGCCGATGCGCTCGGCGGACTCGGCGAGCGCCAGCAGCGCCCGCAGGAACCCCTGGTTGGGGACGTGGTCGGCCGGCACGGGGCCCTGACCGCGCCAGCCGGCACGGCGCAGCGCGTCCAGGCCGCGGTGGTAGCCGGTCCGGGCGTAGGCGTACGCGGTGACGGCGTGCACGACGTCGTCGCCGCCGTCGAGCGTCTGCTCGGCGAGCACCGCCCACGCGAGGCCGGCGGCGGGGTGCTCGGCGGCGAGGGCGGCGGGGTCGCCGCCGGCGTCGAGGCTCTCGCGCACGGCCGCGTGGTCGTCGGGCAGCAGGGTCGGTGCGGGGCCGGGGAGCAGGTTGTCCCGAGGGATGGAGTGGCTCATGGCCGTATTCTCCCAGCCGACGGGCCGGAACCACCATCGCGCGGGTCGTTGCGCGCGTGGGGGCGGCTGCGCACGGGTAGGCTCGGGCGCATGATCGAGATCGCGACGTCCTCCACGACGACGACGCTCGTGATCGCCGGTGACCTCGACCTCGCCGAGAGGGAGCAGTTCCCCGAGATCACGGCGCGCGTCGTCGGTCTGCGCCGTCAGCTGCTCGTCCTCGACATGTGTCGCGTGACGTTCATGGACTCCACCGGTGCGGCGTTCCTCATCTCCCTCGCGGACTCGGGACGCAAGCGTGGCGGCGCCACGGTGCTGCGCGGCGCCGACGAGCGCGACCTGTTCGTGCTGGAGGTGTGCGGCGCGCTCGACCTCTTCCGCGTCGACGCCGACCACCGGTGCGAGCAGACGGCACAGCCGGGCGGCAGCGGCGCCATCCCGCTCCCGCAGCGTCCGCGCCCCGCCTGAGCGCGGTGCTCCCTGGCCGACAGGTCATGGACGGGTAAACTCTGCCGAGGCCCGGTGGAAGCCCTCGGGCCTGTCGAATTCACGAGGAGAGTTGATCCCATGCCAGCGGTGGTGCTCGTCGGGGCTCAGTGGGGTGATGAGGGCAAGGGCAAGGCGACGGACCTGCTCGGGGACCGCGTCGACTATGTCGTGAAGTTCAACGGCGGCAACAACGCCGGGCACACGGTCGTCATCGGTGACGAGAAGTACGCGCTGCACCTGCTGCCCTCGGGAATCCTGTCGCCGGGGGTCACGCCCGTCATCGCCAACGGTGTCGTGGTGGACATCGAGGTGCTGTTCGAGGAGCTGGACGACCTGAACGCGCGCGGGGTGGACACCTCGAAGCTGCTCGTGTCGTCCGGCGCGCACGTCATCGCCAGCTATCACCGCACCATCGACAAGGTGACGGAGCGGTTCCTGGGCAAGCGGCGCATCGGCACCACGGGTCGTGGCATCGGCCCGGCGTACGCCGACAAGATCAACCGCGTCGGACTGCGCGTCGCGGACCTGTTCGACCCGAAGATCCTCGCGGAGAAGGTCGAGGGCTCGCTCGACCAGAAGAACCACCTGCTGGTCAAGGTGTACAACCGGCGCGCCGTCGAGGTCGACGAGGTCGTCGAGGAGCTCCTCGGTCTCGCCGACCGTCTCAAGCCGATGGTCGCGGACACGGGCCTGGTGCTCAACCAGGCGCTCGACGCGGACAAGACGGTCCTCTTCGAGGGCGGCCAGGCGACGATGCTCGACGTCGACCACGGCACCTACCCGTTCGTGACGTCGTCGAACGCCACCGCGGGCGGCGCGGTGACGGGTTCCGGCGTCGGCCCGACGCGCATCGACTCCATCATCGGCGTCATCAAGGCGTACACCACGCGCGTGGGCGAGGGCCCGTTCCCCACCGAGCTGTTCGACGCCAACGGCGAGTACCTGCTCAAGACGGGCGGCGAGTACGGCGTCACCACGGGCCGGGCCCGGCGCTGCGGCTGGTACGACTCCGTGATCGCCCGTTACTCGGCGCGCGTCAACGGCCTCACCGACCTTGTCGTCACCAAGCTGGACGTGCTCACCGGCATGGAGAAGGTCCCGGTCTGCGTCGCCTACGACGTCGACGGCACCCGCTACGACGAGATGCCGGACGACCAGTCCGCGTTCCACCACGCCAAGCCGATCTACGAGGAGTTCCCCGGCTGGTGGGAGGACATCTCGCACTGCCGCACGCTGGAGGACCTGCCCGCCAACGCCCGCGCCTACCTGGACGCGCTGGAGGACATCTCGGGCTGCCGCATCTCCGCCGTCGGCGTGGGGCCGCGCCGCGACGAGATCATCCCCGTCCACGACCTGGTGCACGCCCGCGCATGACGGCACCGGCACCCGTCGAGGACCTGGCGCCGACGGGGGTGCTGCGTGCGGTGGTCAACCTCGGCAACCCGGTGCTCGCCCAGGGCACGCCCGACGCCCCTGCCGGCGTCACCGTCGACCTGGCCCGGGAGCTGGCGGACCGGCTCGGGGTGCCGGTCCACCTGACCTGCGTGGACGCCGCACGGGACTCGTTCGCCGCCGTGCGTGACGGTCTGGTCGACGTCGGGTTCCTCGCGGCCGAGCCGCAGCGTGCCGAGCACGTGGTCTTCACCGACCCCTACGTGCTGATCGAGGGCGTGTACGCGGTGCCGGCGTCGTCCTCGCTGCGCCGCGCGGACGACGTCGACGCGCCGGGCGTGCGGATCGGCGTCAAGGAGGGGTCGGCCTACGACCTGGCGCTGACCCGGACGCTGCGGCACGCTCGGATCGTGCGGGGAGCCGAGGGCACCGCCGTGCTCGAGGCCGGTGCCGCCGACGTCGCCGCCGGCATCCGCCAGCCGCTCGTGCGCTGGGCCGAGGCGCGCGGACGGACGACGATCCTGGAGCCCCGCTTCACCGAGATCCGCCAGGCGGTCGCGACCGGGCGGGAACGACCCCGGCACGCCGTGGCCTGGCTGCGCGAGAACCTCGCCGACCTGGTCGCCTCCGGGTTCGTGGCCGACGCCCTGGCCGCGTCGGGCCAGGACGCCACCGTCGCATCCTGAACGGACGGGGCCCGGGTCCCGCAGGACCCGGGCCCCGCCGGCGGGGATCAGCCGGTCACGCCGTGGCGCAGCGTGCCCCGTCGACGGTGAACGTCGACGGCGCCGCGCCGGTCCCGCTCACCTGCAGGCCCAGCTGGACCGAACCGCCCGGTGCGAGGGCGGGCTGCCAGGCGAAGGAGCTCGCCGCGATCGTCGTGCCCGACTGGGCCCAGTCGGCCGACCAGCCGTTGACCAGCGCCTGGCCCGTCGGTGCCTCGAACTCCAGGAGCCAGCCGTCCCAGGCCGTGGCACCGTCGTTGGTGATCGTGACGTTCGCGGTGTAGCCGCTGCTCCAACGGTTCTCGACGCCGAACGCGACGGTGCAGGCGCCCGTGGCGCCACCTGCGGCCGTGGTGACGGTGACGCCCGCCGACGCGGCCGAGGTGTTGCCGGCACCGTCCCGGGCGCGCACGGTGAACGTGTACTCCGTGCCCGGGCTCAGACCCTCCACGGTGAGGCCGGGGGTCGACGTCGTGGCGACGACGTCACCGCTGCCCGTGTCGACCACCTCGTAGCGCGCCACCCGGGTGTCGTCCGTCGACGCGCTCCAGGTGAGCTGCGCCGTCGTGCCCGTGACGTCCCCGGCGGCGAGGTCCTGCGGCACGGACGGCGCAGTGGTGTCGCTGCCGCCGGCAGCGACGTCGCTGAGGGCGACGCCCGTCGTCGAGTCGTACCCGCCCAGGGGAACCTGGTGGTCCAGGGAGACGAACTTGCCGTCCTCCTGCCACAGCGACGGCTTCAGCAGGGCGTACTTCTCCTCGTCCCACGAGTTCCAGTCGTTGAGCAGCAGCCCTCCGGTGTCGCCGGAGTTCGGGTTCAGGCACCAGAACGTGTGGTGCAGGCGGTAGTCGACGATGGCGTCGCGCAGCGCCTCCATCCACTTCTGGTTCTCGGCGCCGTCGAGGAATCCGCCCCACTCGCCGATCAGCAGCGGCGAGGTGCCGTCCTTGTGCAGGTACAGCCAGTTGGGGTCCCAGACGTCGTTCTCGAGGCTGTCCCGGTCCCAGTCGTCCCCCTCGAACCAGGTCTGCTCGAACACCAGCGGACCGTAGTCGTGGGGGAGTACATGATCTGGGCGTCCAGCCCGCCACCGACCTCGACAGGGTGGTCGGCCGCGCCGCGCAGGTTGCCGCCCCACCAGTTCGCGTAGTAGTCGTCCTCGTCGGTGGACGTCCAGTTCTCGCCGTCACGCGGGTAGATCTCGATGCCCTCGACGAGGATCAGCAGGTTCGGGTTGATCGCGAGGATCTTCTCGGCCGCGGTCTCGGCGACGTGCTTCCAGTTCTCCTCGTCCGTCGAGTCGTCCCACTTCGCCCGCGGGGACTGGGACTGGTTGCCGTGCGGCTCGTTCTCCAGGTCGGCGGCGACGATCGTGTCGTCGTCCTTGTACTCGTCCGCGAGCCACTCCCAGCCGGCGTAGAAGTCCTCGGTCGACACCTCGCTCGAGTACCACATGGGGTACACGTGGCCGGAGTTGTCGGCCTCGGCGCTGTGGACGTCGACGAGCACCTTGAGCCCGTACTTCTCGCAGAGGCCGAGCCAGTAGTCGAAGATCTCCTTGTTGTCCATCCCCGTCAGCTCCGGGTTGGCGGCGGTGTTGACGTTGGGGACCACCGTCTCACCGTCCTTCCACTCCACGAGCAGCTCCGTCGAGACGGGGACGCGCACGAGGTTGATGCCGCGTTCGGCCATCTGCCGGGTGATCGTCTCGATGTTGCCGGACCACAGGCCGTGGAAGACCCGCTCGCTGGCGTTGAAGCCGAACCAGTTGGCGCCGGTCATCCACACGGGGTTGCCCGCCGCGTCGACGACCTGGTTCCCGTCCGTGGTGAGCCAGTCGTCGCCGTCGGTGGCCGGCGACGCCGCCACGGCGCCTGCGGCGGCCGGGACGGCGCCGGCCGGAGGTGCCGCCGTCGCTCCCTGGGCCGCGGACAGGGCGCCGCCCACCAGGGTGAGGGTCGCCGCGGCAGCGGCGAGGCGGTGCGTGGTCCGCCGGGGTGATCGGGGTGTTGTCACAGGACATCTCCGTCGGTGTCGTGCAGGGGTGTGGTCACGTGCAGGTGTCGCCGGGCCCTGGCGAACTGGTCAAAGTTCGCCCTGGTGCCGCCACGAGATCCACCGGCTGAAACCTTTAGTCGTCGACCCCGGTACCGGGGAGGCGCTATCCCGCGACGACGGCACCCACGGCGGGGCACCTACACTGAACGACCGTGAAGATCCTCGTCGTCGGGAACGGTGCTCGCGAGCACGCCATCGTCCACGCCCTGGCCTCCGAGTCGTCGGCGGGAGGCGCGCCGCACGAGCTGCACGCCGCCCCCGGCAACCCGGGCATGGCCCGCCAGGCCACGCTGCACGCCGTGGACGCCGTCGACGGCGCCGCCGTCGCGACGCTCGCCGCGGACCTCGGTGCGGACCTCGTCGTCGTCGGCCCCGAGGCGCCGCTCGTCGCCGGCGTCGCCGACGCCGTACGTGACGCCGGAGTCCCCGTGTTCGGGCCGTCCGCCGAGGCGGCACGTCTCGAGGGCTCGAAGGCGTTCGCCAAGGAGGTCATGGCCGCCGCCAACGTCCCCACCGCGATGGCCCGCGTGTGCACCACCGTCGACGAGGTCGCCGACGCCCTCGACGCCTTCGGCGCCCCGCACGTCGTCAAGGACGACGGCCTCGCCGCCGGCAAGGGCGTCGTGGTCACCTCCGACCGCGCCGAGGCGCTCGCCCACGCCGAGGCGGCGCTCGCCGCCCGCGGGGCCGACGGCGTGGTCGTCGTCGAGGAGTACCTCGACGGCCCCGAGGTGTCCCTGTTCTGCCTGTGCGACGGCACCACCGTCGTCCCCATGGTCCCCGCGCAGGACTTCAAGCGCGTCGCCGACGACGACGCCGGCCCCAACACCGGCGGCATGGGCGCCTACACCCCGCTCGACTGGGCGCCGCAGGGCCTCGTGGGCGAGGTCGTCGACCGCATCGCCCAACCCACCGTCGACGAGATGGCGCGGCGCGGCACCCCGTTCTCCGGCGTGCTCTACGTGGGGCTCGCCCTCACCTCGCGCGGGACCCGCGTGGTGGAGTTCAACGCCCGGTTCGGCGACCCGGAGATCCAGGCCGTGCTGACCCGCCTCGACACACCGCTGTCCGGCGTCATGCTGGCGGCCGCACGCGGCGAGCTCGCCGAGCAGCCCCCGCTGCACTGGTCCGACGACGCGGTCGTCAACGTCGTCGTCGCCTCGCACGGGTACCCGCAGGGCCCCCGCTCGGGGGACGCGATCACGGGCATCGACGACGCCGAGGGGCTCGCCGACGTGCACGTGCTGCACGCCGGCACGGCGCTCGCGGACGACGGCACCCTGGTCTCCGCGGGCGGGCGCGTGCTGTCCGTCGTGGGGCGCGGGGCGGACCTCGCGGCCGCGCGGGCGGCGTCGTACGCGGGCGTCGCGCGGATCGGGCTGGCCGACTCCCACCACCGCACCGACATCGCCCTGAAGGCTGAGCGCGGCGAGGTCGCCGTCCCCTGACGACGCCTCCTTCGGCGTGCGCCCGGTGACCCCTGCGCAGGGGCCACCGGGCGTTCTCGGTCAGTCCCGGACGTGCGCCAGGACGAGCTCGACGAGCCCGGGCAGGGAGCTCTGCTCCGGTGCGCGGTCGTAGTTCCCGGTCGTCTGCACCACGACGAGGTCGTGCCCGGGGAGCACGTGCAGCCGCTGGTCACCGTTGCCGATCCCGCCGACCCACCGGTCCGGCCCCGTGCCGCCCAGGTACCACTGGTAGCCGTACCCGCTGCCCCAGGTCGTCGCCGTGCGACCGGTCAGCATGCGGTCGACCCAGGCGGACGGGACGACCTGCACGCCGTCCCGGGCCCCGCCGTCCTGCACCAGCCGACCGATCCGGGCCAGGTCGCGCGGCGCCAGGCGCAGTCCCGAGCAGGCGACCGGCACGCGCTCGGGCGTGGCGATCCACTCCGCGCCGCCGATGCCGAGCGGGGCGAGCAGCCGGGTCCACGCGTACTCGTGCAACGGCACACCGGTGCCGCGAGCGATCAGGTGGCCGATCACCTCGGTGGTGCCGCCGCAGTAGTTCCAGGCCTCGCCCGGCGGTCCCTCGACCGGCCGCTCCAGGGCGTAGCGGTACGGGTCCGGTGCGAGACGCATCGCGATCTCGCCGTTGCGCGGGTCGCGGTACGGCGGCCGTTCCCACCACTGCAGCCCGGTGGTCATCGTCAGGGCGTGCTCGATCGTGATGCCGGTGCGCCGGGGATCGGCGACCAGGTCCGGGTACTCGGGGAACTGGGCCATCAGGGGTGCTGACACCTCGGGGACCTCGCCGTCCGCCAGGGCGATGCCGTACAGCAGGGCGACGACGCTCTTGGACACCGAGCGCACGTCGTGCAGCGTGTGCGGGCCGAAGTCCACCGTCCCCAGCGGCCGCCCCATGCGGTGGTCCCTGCCGCGCCCGTACCACTCCGCGACCAGCTCGCCCCGGTGGACGGCGACCACGCCGTGCAGCCCGGGCGTCCCGGCGGCGAACCGCGCGACGGCGGCGCCGAGCGCCGGGTCCGGGCCGTCGTCGGGCACGGGCCAGGGGGCACCGGGGCGTCCGTCACCGACAGCCAGCACCGGGTTGAGCACGAACCGTCGCAGCATCGAGAGTGGGCGCACAGGCTCGAAGGTAGCGTCCCGGCCACCGCTGCGCGGCAGATGGACACCGCCGGATCGCGGTCGCGCAGGGATGGGAGACTGGGCGCCGTGACGGACTCTCGCAACGCCTCGACCACGCCCGCCGACGCCTTCGCCGGCGGACCGCTCGACCTGCCGGGATGGACGCACGTCTACTCGGGCAAGGTCCGCGACCTGTACTCCCCGGACCTGCCGGCCCTTGGCGGCGTGCACCCCCTGGGCGACGTCGTGCTGGTCGTCGCGTCCGACCGCGTGTCCGCGTACGACCACGTGCTCAGCCCGGGCATCCCCGACAAGGGCGTGGTGCTCACACAGCTCAGCCTGTGGTGGTTCGAGCAGCTCGCCGACCTCGTGGACAACCACGTCGTCTCGGTCGAGGCGAGCGCCGAGCCGGGCGACGGGCTGGTGCCCGACGTCGTCGCGGGACGCGCCATGATCTGCCGCCGCCTGGACATGTTCCCCGTCGAGTGCGTGGCTCGCGGCTACCTCACCGGGTCAGGACTGGCGGAGTACCGTGCCGGGGGCCAGGTCACGGGCATCCCGCTGCCCGCCGGTCTGGTGGACGGCTCCCGGCTGCCGGAGCCGATCTTCACCCCGGCGACCAAGGCCGAGGTGGGCGAGCACGACGAGAACGTCACCTTCGACGAGGTCGCCCACCGGATCGGTGGCGACGACGCCGCCCGGCTGCGGGACCTGACCCTCGCCGTCTACGCGCGGGCGGAGGAGATCGCGCGCGAGCGCGGCGTGATCCTGGCCGACACGAAGCTGGAGTTCGGCACGGTGTCCGGCCCGGACGGTGAGCGGACGATCGTGCTGGGCGACGAGGTGCTCACCCCTGACTCGTCGCGGTTCTGGCCTGCGGACGACTGGGAGCCGGGCCGTGCCCAGGCCAGCTTCGACAAGCAGTTCGTGCGCGACTGGCTCACCTCCGACGCCTCGGGCTGGGACCGTGCGGGCGACACCGCCCCTCCGGTCCTGCCGGCCGACGTCGTGCTCCGCACGCGCGAGCGCTACCTCGAGGCGTTCGAACGGATTACCGGCTCGGTGCTCTGACGCGCCCCGGGCTCTGCGGAGGCCCTGGGCTCTGCCGCGGCCCCGCTGCGAGGCGGGCGCCGGTGGAGAGGCGTGCGCCCCGTCGGTTCCCGGGCGGGGACCGACGGGGAGCGCTCAGCGTCCGCTGCCGGCGATGCTGCCCTCGAGCATGCTGCCGTCGTAGGCGATGATGCCGCAGATCATCCGGCGGTCGCCCACGGCCCAGGTCAGCTCCGTGGGGGAGAAGTAGAGGATGTCGAGCTCGGACTCCTCGTACGGCGCACCGACGTAGTCGTCGAACGTGCCCAGGCACTGCTCCTGGGCGATGGTGTCCATCCCGTCCAGGCCGGGGAACTCGTCGGCCGTGATGTCGTGGACGACGTAGGTCTCGGCGGTGTGCGGGACGGCGCAGTCGACGTGCTCCAGGGGGTCGCCGCTGGTGAGGTCGGCCGGCGGCTCGAAGCAGTCGCCGACGGCGAGGTTCGTGCCGGTCGACTCGTTGAAGCCCTCGGTGTAGCCCTCCGCGAACGTGTCGCGGAACGTGTCGCTGGACAGCAGCGCCATGGTGCCGGCGATGATCAGGCCCCACACGAGCGTCGAGACCGCGCCGAGGACGACGCCGGTGATCGCGAAGCCGCGACCGCGGCGGGCGCCGTTCTTCGTGCGGACGATGCCCGCGATGCCCAGGCCGAGCGGGATCAGCGTGAGGGTGAGCAGCCCGGTCACGAACGCGGCGATCGAGACGCCGTCGAGAGGGGCGCGCTGGTCCCAGGCGGGAGCGCCGTATGGCGCCGGGGTGCCGTAGGGCGCGGGGGTTCCGTACGGCGCGGGGGCGCCGTCGGACGTCGGGACCCCGTACGGCGCCGGGGCCTCGGTCGTCGTGGTCGGGGCTCCGCCGTGGGCGGGCTGCGCCGACACGTGGGCGTGCGGGTCGGCCTGCGGGCCGGGGTGCTGGTCGGGGCGAGGAGTCGGCGCGGCGAAGGGGTCGCCGGGCGGCTGAACGGTCACTGAAGGTCTCCTGACTGGCGGTTCGCGCCGAACCTAGCGGGTCGGGCCGACATCACGACAGGTCAGGCGCGACGTCGTGACCAGGGTGTGACCTGACGCGTCCTGCGGCCGGTCGGCCGCGGGTAGACTGGCCCGCGGAATCCCCGCCGTCGTGCTCCCGCCCGCTACGTGCGCGCCCGTCGTGGCGCGGTAGTACCGGGATCTCGGAGCGGCGGTACCGCGCAGAGCACCTGAGGAGCCCGAAGTGGGACGCGTCGTCGTCGAGGTCATGCCGAAGCCCGAGATCCTGGACCCCCAGGGCAAGGCCGTCGTCGGGGCGCTGCCGCGCCTCGGCTTCACGCAGTTCTCCGGAGCCCGCCAGGGCAAGCGGTTCGAGCTCGAGGTGGACGGCGACGTCACGCCCGAGGTGCTCGAGGCGGCCCGCCAGGCCGCCGAGACGCTGCTGTCGAACCCGATCATCGAGGACGTCGTGCGCGTCGCGGACGTCTCCGAGGAGTCCGCCGGGGCGGTGGCCTGATGGCCGCCGGCACCCTGGCGTCCGCACGGATCGGGGTCATCACCTTCCCCGGCACGCTCGACGACCGTGACGCCGCCCGGGCCGTGCGTCTGGCGGGCGGCGAGCCGGTGTCGCTGTTCCACGCCGACGGTGACCTGCAGGGCGTCGACGCCGTGGTGCTGCCCGGCGGGTTCTCCTACGGCGACTACCTGCGCGCCGGGGCGATCTCCCGCTTCGCGCCCGCGATGGACGCCGTCGTGGACGCCGCGAAGGGCGGGATGCCGGTGCTCGGCATCTGCAACGGGTTCCAGGTCCTCACCGAGGCGCACCTGCTGCCCGGCTCGATGGTGAAGAACGACCACCTGCACTTCGTCTGCCGCGAGCAGGTGCTCGCCGTGGAGAACGCGGACACGGCGTGGACGAACCAGTACGCCCCCGGCCAGCAGATCACCATCCCGCTGAAGAACCAGGACGGCCAGTTCGTCGCCGACGAGCGCACCCTCGACGAGCTCGAGGGCGAGGGCCGCGTCGCGTTCCGCTACGTGGGGAACAACCCGAACGGGTCGCGACGCGACATCGCGGGCATCGCCAACGCGGCCGGCAACGTCGTGGGCCTCATGCCGCACCCGGAGCACGCCGTCGAGCCGGGCTTCGGCCCCGAGGCGGCCGACGGGTCGCGCACCGGCGTCGACGGGCTGGGCTTCTTCACGTCCGTGCTCGCCGCGCTCGTCGCGGCCTGACGACCTCGGAGCTCAGCATGAGTGTCGACGTGCGCCAGGCCGCGGCCTTCGAGGAGCGTCCTGACGCCCGCCCGGTCGGGGCGCCCGACGGCGGCGAGGGCGTCGAGATCGTCGAGGTCCCGTTCGACGACGCGGACGCGGTGATGATCCGCGCCGAGGCCGTCGCGGAGCTCGGGCGCCGCTACGGCGGGGACGACGACGCGCACGAGGTCATCGACCCGGCCACGATCGTGATGACGCTGCTCGCCCGGGTCGACGGCGTCACGGTCGGCGGCGGCAGCATCCGCGACGTGTCCGGCACGGACGACGGGCGCGGGCGGGGGACCCTGCACCCGGCTGCCACGGGCGAGGTCAAGCGCGTGATCGTGCTTCCCGGGCACCGGGGCCGGGGCATCGCCCGCACCCTCATGGCCGAGCTGGAGCGTGCGGTGCGGCAGGTCGGCTTCCGGCGCCTGGTGCTGGAGACCGGCACGGCGCAGCCGGAGGCCGTCGCGCTGTACACGACGCTCGGGTACGAGCCGATCGAGTCGTACGGCCGGTACGCGGGAGAGGCCGACCAGCTCTGCTACGGCAAGCCTCTCTGAGGCGTCCGGGGGCGTGCCCCCGGTTTCACTCGGTACCTCGGACTTCGTTCGGCAGTTCAAACTGCCGAACTGAGCAGGAGTGCCGAACGAAGCTGCGCCCCTCAGGGCGCGCGGGGTCGCCCGCCCGTTCAGCGCAGCAGCGGCCTGACCTCGTCGCCGAGGAACGTCGCGAACGCCGCCAGGTCAGGCTCGTCGGCGGTGGGCTGGATGGCGACGACCGTCGCCCCGGCGTCGGCGAGCGCCCGCACGGCCGCGGCGATCGTCCCCGCGTCCCCGGCGGCGCCGACGCCGCGCCCGGGGCCCGACCCCCACACCGGCAGCTCGGCGTCGAGGCGTTCCTGGGCGCGCGGACCGGTGGTCGCGATGAGCGTGGCGTGCACGTCGGTGAGCTCGCGCCCGACGGCGGACGCCGCGTCGTGCGCCGTCGTCGCCGCCGCGCGGACGTCGTCGGGCGTGAGCGCGTTGGCGAGGATGAGCGCGTCCCCGACCTCGCCCGCCAGGGCGAGCGTCCGCGGTCCGACGCCGCCCAGCCACACCGGGACCGGCGTCGTCGGCGGCCAGTCGAGGCGCACGGCGTCGAGCGTGACGTAGCGGCCCGACGTCGTCACCTCCTCGCCCGCGAGCAGGGCGCGCAGGGCGAGGGTGTGCTCCTGCAGGAGCGTGAGCGGGGAGTCGACGCGCACCCCGGCCTGCGCCATCCACTCCTGGACGCCGTGCCCGACGGCGGGGACGAACCTCCCGGGGAACAGCCGCGCGAGGGTGGCGACCTCCATCGCCGTGATCGCGGTGCTGCGCAGCGGGACGGGCATGAGCCCGAGGCCCACCCTGATCCGGTCCGTCCAACCGAGCGCCGCGGCCGCGGCGGCGAGCCCGCTCTGCTTGAAGCAGTCCTCCCAGACCCAGAGGTCGTCGAGGCCGGCGGACTCGGCCGCGCGAGCCAGGGCGCGCAGCGTCTCCGGCGGATGGGTCGGCACCGACGCGATGCCGAGACGGACGGGCGCGAGAGCGTCGGGGGTCATGGGACCACCGTGCCACGCACCGCCCACAGCGGCTCCCGGACCGCGCCGCCCGGTCAGCGGCGCAGGTAGGCGAGCTGGACCGCCACGGACTGCCGGGCGGCGGGCAGCACGGACGGGTCGACGTCGGCGTAGACGTGCGCGGTGACGGCGTCGACGCCGGCATCCTCGCCGAGCACCGCCAGCGCCGCACGGACCTGAGCCAGCCGGTCCAGCCGGTGGGTGCGGTAGGCCCGCACGGCGACGCCCAGGTCCTCGATCTCGGGGCCGTGCGCCGGGACGGCGAGACGGGCGTCGCCGACGGCCTCCAACGTGTCGAGGCTCGCCAGGTAGTCCGCCAGGGAGCCGTCCGGCTCGGTGAGCACCGTCGTGCCGCGCCCGAGCACCGTGTCACCGGTGAGCACCACCGGGGTCTCGCCGGGGCCCGTGACGACGAACGACACCGAGTCGCCGGTGTGTCCCGGGGTGGCCAGCACCTCGACGCGCAGCCCGGCGGCCTCGATCGTCTCGCCGTCCCGCAGGGGGCCGCCGCCGTGGCAGTGCTCCGGGTCGGCGGCGCGCACCGGTGCTCCGGTGCGCTCGGCCAGGCCGGCGGACCCGGCCGTGTGGTCGGCGTGCCGGTGGGTGACGAGCACCAGGGCGACCGGTCCGGCCGCCGCCAGGGCGTCGAGGTGCGCGGCGTCGTCGGGCCCCGGGTCCACGACCACGCACGACCCCGCACCCGGCGCCCGCAGCACCACCGACCGGGTGCCGTCCAGGGTCATCGGGCCAGGGTTGTCCGCCCGCAGCACGGACACCGACGGCGTGAGGGTGCGCAGAGTCATGCCGTCATCGTGGCACGGTCACGGTCACGGACACGCTGGACCGGCCGGCGGGCCGAGCGCCGGATCGCTCCGGTCAGCCGACGTCGGGCGCGGCGTACGTCAGCCAGCGTTCGTCGACGACGTACCCCGACCGGGCGCTCGCGGCCAGGATTCCCGTGTTGTCGGCCGAGCCGCCCGTGCGGAAGCGCCGGGCGCCGTCGTCGAGCATCGCCAGGACGGAGGCGGCCTTGACCGCCGACGCGAGCCCGCGGCGGCGGTGCGAGGGCGCGACGACGGTGCGGTCCGTCTCGACGACGTCCCCGTCGCGATCGACGATCGTCATGGCGACCAGCACGCCGTCGTCGAACGCGCCGAAGCTGCGCCGAGCGCCCCTGGCCGACGCCGTGCTGCGGGTCAACGGGGTGTGCGCGGTCGCGGGGCCGCCGGGATAGTCCTCGGCGGTCCGTGCGTCCAGGTCGAGCACGGCCTCGACGTCGCCCTCGTCGAGCGGGCGCACCTCGAGGGGCGCGACGGCACCGACCAGGCCGCGGAGCCGGACGACGTCCGCCCCGTGGGCCGTCAGCTCGGCACCGAACGACGTCGCCACGACCGTCCAGCCGGCCGCCTCCAGCGCTTCACGGCGCGGGTCGTCGTCGCGCACGACCTCCGTGGCCGAGTGCCGGGCCGCCGCGCTCACGAGGCCAGCAGCTCCAGGGTCTGCACGCGGCCGGGCGTGGCGTCCAGCGGCTCGCCCGCGTAGGTCCCGGCGACGGGCACGACCATGACCTCGTCGACCCCGTGGCGACCGGCCAGCCGGGCGATCTCCGCGCGGACGGTCTCCGGCTCGCCGACGAGCCAGCGGGAGCGCATGTCCTGCACCATCTGCTGACCCAGGCCGTCCAGCGGGTCGGCGAGCGCCTCCTCGACGGTCTCGGAGCGGCCCATCGGGCGCCCGGTGCGCAGACGCGCCATCGCGCGCAGCTGTGGCGTCGCGCGCTCCTCGGCCTCGGCGAGGGTGGGGGCGACGACGGCGTTGACGGTGAGGAACGTGCGCGGCTCGGGGTGCACCTCGCTCGGGCGGTAGCCGTCGCGGTAGAGGGCCAGCACCTCGTCGATCCCGGCGCCCGAGAAGTGGTTGGCGAACACGTACGGCAGGCCCAGCTCGGCGGCGAGCCGCGCCGAGTAGTCGCTGGAGCCGAGCAGCCAGACGGTGGGCGCGGCCACGGCGGCGGGCGTGGCGTGCACGTCGTAGACCTTGCCGTCGGTGAGCCGCAGGCGGGCACCCTCGGGGTCCATCAGGGCGAGGATGTTCTGCACGTGCTCGGGGAACCGGTCGACGTCGGACGTCGGGCCGGAGGCTCGCAGCAGCGCGGTCACCACAGGGTCGGAGCCCGGTGCCCGACCGATGCCGAGGTCGACGCGCCCCGGAGCCAGCGCCTCCAGCGCGGCGAACTGCTCGGCGACCACGAGCGGCGCGTGGTTCGGCAGCATCACACCACCGGAACCCACGCGGATGCGCGACGTCTGCGCGAGCGCTGCCGCGATCATCACCGGCGGCGTCGACGCCGCGACGGCCGGCATGTTGTGGTGCTCGGCGAACCAGTAGCGCTCGTAGCCGAGGTCGTCGGCGCGGCGCGCCAGCGCGATCGAGGACGCGAGCGCCTGGGCGCTGGTCTGACCGGTGCGGACGGGCACGAGGTCGAGGACGGACAGGCGGGGAGCGGTGGTGGCGTTCATCGCCTGGGTCAACCGGCGGGGCAGTGGTGACTATTCCGGGTCCCCCGTGTCGCGGCCCCGCCGTGCTGCGGCGTCCACAGGAGATCGGCGTCGCCGGGTGAATTGCGTCGATATGGACCCTGGTCGACCTCGTCATGATCATCGTCGGCGCGTTCCGCGACAAGGAGGGCCGCGTCCTCAAGCAGTGGACCTGACCCCCTGAAGACCGCCACGCCTGACGGTCGCCGACCGCCTGGTCGGCGACCACGGTCAGCCCGGGAGCGGGTCGCGCAGGCCGCTCGCGCGGCGGACGGGACGGGCGACGGCGGCGCGGACGGCGTCCGCGGTGCCCACGACGCGCACGTGCTCGCTCGCCCGGGTGACGGCGGTGTACAGCAGCTCGCGGGTGAGCAGCGGCGACGTGGGCGCAGGCAGCACCAGCGAGACGTGGCGGAACTGGCTGCCCTGCGCACGGTGGACGGTCATGGCGTGCACGGTCTCGACCGGCGGCAGCCGGTGGGTGCGCACCCGCAGCGGGTCGCGCGGGTCGCCGAACGCCGCGACCACGCCGTCGCCGTGGGCCACCACGACGCCCGTGTCGCCGTTGTAGAGGCCCACCTCCGCGTCGTTGCTGGTCACCAGCAGCGGACGGCCCACGACCCACGGTCCGGCCGACCCGCCGCGCCCGGCCCCGGTGGCCTCCTCGACCCACGCCTCGACCTGTGCGGCCCAGCGGGTGACGCCGACCGGCCCGCGCCGGTGCGCCACCATCACCCGGTGCCGGGAGAGGGCGTGCAGCGCGCCGTGCGGGTCACCGTCGCGGGCGGCCGCCACGAGCAGTCGACCTGCCTCGACGGCGTCGTCGCGCACACCGCGCACGTCGTCCTCGGTCAGTCGGTCGGTGTCCGTCTCGACCAGCTCGACCCCGTCGACCCCGGCCCGCAGGATCTCGACCGCCTCCTCGCCGCGGCCCTCCCGGACGGCGCTCGCCAGCGGCAGGATCGCCGACCGCGCGCCCTGCCGGTGGACGGTCACGAGCCCGACGACGCCGTTGCGCAGCCGGTCGGGCTCGTCACCGGTCAGCGGCACGACGTCGGCCTCGGCCGCGGTCGCGGGATGCACCGACCCGATCGGCGGCGCGCCGGCGATCGAGGGACGCTTCACGAGGTCGCCGAGCACGGCACCCGCCTCGACGGAGGCGAGCTGGTCCGGGTCCCCGACCAGCACGAGCCGCGCGTCCGGGCGCAGCGACTCCAGCAGCCGCGCCATGAGGGACAGCGGCACCATCGACGTCTCGTCCACGACGACGACGTCGTGCGGCAGGTGGTGCCCGGCGTGATGCCTGAACCGGGTCGCGCTGCGGTACCCGAGCAGCCGGTGGACGGTCGTCGCCACGGGCTCCCCGGTCCGGGCGCGGTCGGCGGGGTCGAGGTCGGCGACGACGTCGCGCACCGCCTCCTGGAGGCGGGCGGCCGCCTTGCCGGTCGGCGCGGCGAGCGCCACGCGCAGCGGTCGGGCGCCGTCCTGCGCGGCGCGGTCGTCGCCTGCCGCCGGGCTGCTTGCCGCTGGGCCGCCCGTCGATGCGGGGCGTGCCGCGTCCCCGCCCGCGACGTCGTGGACGACGGCGAGCAGCCGCGCGACCGTCGTCGTCTTGCCGGTGCCCGGACCGCCGGTCAGGACCGTGACGCGACGTCGCGCCGCGTGCTCGGCGGCGAGCCGCTGGCGGGTGTCGCCCTCGGCCGGGAAGAGCCGGGCCAGGGCTGCGGCCAGCCGGTCGGCGTCGACGTCGAACGGCTCGGCCGTGACCCGACCGTCCACCAGACGCCGCACCGTGAGCTCGTCACGCCAGTAGCGGTCCAGGTAGAGCCGACCCCCGACCCATCGCACCGGCAGGTCCGCCGGGCCGCCCACCCCCACCGACACCAGCGGGCTCGCCTCGATCGCGGCGACCCAGGCCGCGTGCTCCGGCCACGGGGACTCCCGCCCGCCGGAGGTGTCGTCGCCGGCGTTGCCGACGTCGCCGGCGCTCCCGCCGGTGCTGGTGCTCCCGCCCGCTTCGACGCCGTCGTCCTCGGGCCGGGCGAGCGCCGCGAGCTCGACCGGGTCGCCCGGTCGCACGCACACCGACCCGCCCCGCAGCGCCCGGACGGCCAGCGCGACGGCGAGCAGCACCCGCTCGTCGGCCTCACCGGTGAGGCGGCCCAGCCGTGTCGCGACGTGCACGTCGGTGGACGCGACGATCCCGGCGGCGTTGAGCTCGCCCAGCAGGCCCCGGGCACCGGCGGCGGTGCGGACGTCACCGACCACGGCGTCGGCGCTCATGCGGCCTCCTCGCTGCGCAGCGCTCCCCGGTCGAGCAGGTCCGAGAGCGCGGGCACCAGGCCCGCCGGCGGCACCCACGCGACGACGCCGTGCGGTGCGCCGTCCGGCCCGACGGGGGTGTCGGGCCCGCACATGCCGCGCACGAACAGGTAGAGCCCGCCGCCCAGGTGCACGTCCGGGTCGTACCCGGGCAGCCGCCAGCGCAGGTAGCGGTGCAGCCCCACCAGGTACAGGACGAGCTGGAGCGGGTAGTGGGCGCGGAGCATCGCGTCGGCCGTGGCCCCGGGACGGTAGTCGTGGGCCGTCAGCGGTGCGTCGAAGGCGCCCAGCCGGTTCGTCTTGTAGTCGACCACCAGGAACCGTGGCCCGCCGTCGTCACCGGTCACCCGCACGACGGCGTCGATGGACCCGGTGAGGTAGCCGCGCAGCACGGCGGGGTGCGGGTCCTCCGCCGCGAGGTCGGCGAGCATCGCCGGATAGCCCGCGAAGACGTCGTCGGCGCCGAGGTGCCGGCCGAGCAGCGCCGCGACGTCGGCGAGGGTCGCGCCCGGCCTGCCGAGGGACGCTCCGGCGGGAGCCCCGGCGGGCACAGGGCCTCCGGCGATGTGGTCGCCCCCGGCGAGCGGCAGCTCGAACTCCAGCTCGGCGAGACGGTCGCGCGGGTGGACGTCGGCCAGCGTCCGCCCGGAGGCGAGCGGCCCGAGCGGGGTGCGGGCGACGACCGCGAGGGCGGCGGCGAGGCGGGCGGGATCGGTGCCGGGCAGGCGGGACGAGGCTGCCGCCCGGGTGCAGTGCGCCAGCAGCTCGGCGTCGAGGTCGGCCGCGGCCGTGTCGACGTACTCCAGGACCTCGTGGACCAGCGTGCCGAACGCGGCACCGGCGGGCAGGTCCGCCATCGGCGACGGCAGGTCGGCGCCCGCCCCGGTCCCCGCGTCGTCGGGTGCGCCGACCGGCAGCACGTCGTGCGCCTGCTCGGCGGGCTCGTCGGTGACGACGGCGCCCTCCGGCTCCGAGGTCACCCCCGCCGGGGCGCCCGCGCCGGACCCGCTCCCGGTCCCGGAGCCGGACCCGCTCGCGGGGCCGGACCCGGCGGGACCGTGGTGCGCCCCGGCGGTGAGCGCCGTGTACGACGCCCGCCGCCAGGATGCGTCCGGCAGCCGACCTCCGGCGGACACCCCGAGCGCGGGCAGGTCCCGCACGGACGGCTGCCAGCGTGCGGTCGGGACCTCGGCCGGCACCTCCTCCACGGCGACCGTGCCGCCGGAGCGCGCGGCGAGAGCGTCGAGCGCGGCACGGGCCTCGTCGTCGCGCATCTGGCGCGACGACGCCTGCTTCTCCGGCTCCCCGCCCAGGACCCGGTCCGCGAGCAGCACCCGCGTGAGCGCACCCTTGGCGGAGTTCGACTTCGACGGCGCCCAGTGCGCCACCACCTGGTGCCGGGCCCGGGTGAGGGCCACGTACAGCAGACGCAGGTCCTCCCCGGCGTCCTCCCGGCGGCTCCGGTCGAGGGCGGCGTCGTAGCCGGGCGACGCCGGGCCGCCGACGTGCAGGGTGCGCACCCCGTGGTCGTCGTGGAAGCGCAGCACGTCCGGTGTGGACGGCTCCCAGCGGTCCCACGCGTACGGCACGTACACGACGCCGAACTCGAGGCCCTTGCTGGCGTGCACGGTGACGACCTGCACCGCCGCGGCGTCCGTCTCCAGGCGGCGGCTGCGCTCCTCGTCGAAGTCGACCTTGGCCTCGCCGATGCGGCGCCGCAGCCACGCCGTGAGCGACTGCGGCCCCAGCCCCTCGGCCAGCGCCGCGGCGTGCAGCACCTCGCCGACGTGCCGCAGGTCGGTGACCTGCCGTTCCCCGGTGGTGAGGCGCAGCAGCCGCTCCGCGAGGCCCTCCCGGGTCACGGCCTCGTGCAGGGCCGCGACGCCGCGGGTGGCGAGCAGCCGCGCCCAGCGGCGCACCGTGTCCGACAGGTCGTCGTGCGCGGCGTCGTCGGCGCCGGCGAGCCGCGCGGCGTCCCAGCCGACGAACGGCGTCAGCGCCAGGGCGGACGCCCGGGCGTGCGCGCCCGGCTGCTCCAGGGCGTCCAGCAGCGTCAGCCAGTCCCGGGCCGACGGCGTCGCGAACACGCTCGACAGCCCCGAGACCACCGCCGGGACGCCCCGGTCGGTCAGCGCCCGGCGCACCATCTCGGCCTGGACGTTCGTGCGGGTCAGCACCGCGACGTCGCGCGGCTCCAGCGGCCGCCGTGCCCCGCCGTCCTCGACGGCGTCCCGACCCAGGCGTGCGGCGACGTCCGCCGCGACGTCCTGCGCCACGTGCGCCCGGGGTGCGCCGACGGCGGGCACCGCCCCCGCCTTCAGGCCGAGCGAGCGGCTCGTGACGTGCCGCAGCCGCAGCGGCGCACCGCCGTCGAACCGGGCCTCGTGCGCGGCGTCGACCGCCCGCACGACGATCCGCGGGTCGCCGAGCGCGACGTCGCCGAGCACCGTGTGCAGGGCGTCCAGCAGCGGCCGGTCGCTGCGGTAGGACGTGCCGAGCGTCGCCACCTGCGTGGCGTCGGCCTGCGCGTCGAGGTATGCGACGACGTCGGCACCACGGAACGCGTAGATCGCCTGCTTCGGGTCGCCGATGAGCACGAGCGTGCGGTGGCCGTGGAACGCGGTGCGCAGGATCTCCCACTGGACGGGGTCGGTGTCCTGGAACTCGTCCACCATGACGACCCGGAACCGGGACCGCACGCGTGCGGCCGCCGTCGGGCCGTGCACCGGGTCGGTGAGGGTGTCGCGCAGCAGCACCAGCAGGTCGTCGTAGTCCATGAGGTGCTGCGCGCGCTTGCGGCGCAGCGTCTCGGCGCGGGTGTCCGCGGCCACCCGGTGGCGCAGGGTGCCCACCGACGTCGGCCCGCCGCCGCCCGGCTCGACCGGGACGAGGTTCGCCTGGTGGTCGCTGACGGCCGCCCTGCCGACCTCGCCCGCGAGGCTCGGCGTGAGGGCCGGGTGCGCCTCGTCGGCGAAGCGCCGCACGTACAGGTCGTCCGACACCTCCCGGACGAGGTCGGCGACGTCCGGCACGAACGTCGCCGCGGGGTCGACGTCCGCCGCGATGCCGAGCGCCACCAGCATCTGCTGGCAGAACCCGTGCGTCGTGGTGATGGTCGCCGCGTCGAGCTGCGACAGGGCCACGGCCAGCCGCCCCCGGCGGCGGTCGATCTCGTCGCCGTCGACGGCGGCGAGCAGCGCGACCAGCGGGTCGGGGTCCGACGCCGGGTCGTCGGTGCGCAGCGCCCGCTCCGTGCGCACCAGGCGGTCGCGCACACGGTCGCGCAGCTCCGAGGTGGCGGCGCGCCCGAACGTCACCAGCATGAGGTCGCGCAGCTCGGCCGCGCCCTCGGCGACGTACCGCGTCGCCAGGGCCGCGATGGTGAAGGTCTTGCCCGTCCCGGCGCTCGCCTCCAGCACCGTGGTGCCCTGCGGCAGCGGTCCGTGGACGTCGAACACGGAGGTCATGAGGTCCCCTTCTCCTCGCGTTCCAGCAGCGGCTCCCACACGCGGCGTGCCAGCGCCCCGAACCGGGTGGTCTCGCCGGGCAGGGTGCGGCGGTCGTCGTCGGTGGGGACGCCCACGAACGTGTCGAGCGCGACGCCGGGGCCCCAGCAGAGCACGTGGTAGGCGTCGGTCTTCTCGAACCCGCCGCCCCACGTGTACCGGGCCTCGCCGAGCGCCGCGGCGGCGTCCACCGCACCCCGGTCCCGGGTCACCGCGTAGGCGTGCGCCGCCTCCGGGGGCACCGGCAGCGGTGCGCGCGCGGCCTCGGCGCGCAGCCGCACGAGGTCGTCGAGCAGGCGCACCGCCTCGGCGTGCTCCGGGGCGGCGATCCGGCTCCACGCGGCGCGCGGAGCGGACACGGGGGCGCGTCCGATCGTGCCCGTCTCCCAGGACGTGCCCGGGTGGGCCGCGGCGAGGGCGAGCACCTGCACCCAGGAGCGCAGCCGGTGCTTCGGCGCCAGCTTCGAGTACTCGGCGCGCACCACCCGCTCGCCGTGCACGCCCGGCACGGTCCCGACCACCGACACCCCCGAGGGCAGCGTCACCGCGAGGTCCACCGCCCGCGCCTCGCCCGTGGACATCGCGCTCGCCGCCGTGGCGTGCAGCGGGCGCACCCGGTCCATCACGGTCGTCAGCGCGGCGAACCCGAGCCTGCGCGGCGGCGCCTGCCCGCGCCGCCACTCCGCCTGGAACACCTGCTGCGGGTCGGCGCCCGCCAGCGTCGCGGTGAGGATCCGGTCCCCGGCGCCCCACCCGACCAGCGGGTCGAGGCTCAGCGGCAGGCGGTCGTCCACCTCGTCGGCGTCGAGCGTGAGCCGCACGCCCAGGCACTTGGTGACGAACCAGCGCACCGGGTGCTCCAGCACCGCGACGAGGTCGTCGAGGTCGACCTCCGACCCTCCGGGCGGCTCGACGGCTAGCGGCTCGGTGACGAGCAGCCCCGGCGTCGCGCGGTCGCCGCGCCCGGCCACCGCCCCGGCGAGCGCGGCGTCGTCGTGGCTGAACGGCCCCGGCGTCCCCAGCGCGCCCGGCACGAAGTTCGGCTCGCCCACCGCCTGCAGCGGGTGGCGCACCACCACGTGGTCGCGAGCGGGCCCGCCGGCGGGGGCGACGGCGATCCGGTCGAGGGTGTCCAGGAGCTCCGCGACGGGCACCGCGGGAGGTCGCACCGCTCCCGTGCGCTCGTCGGCGCCGGTGTGCAGCACCACCAGGTGCTCGGCCGCGGCGCCGACCGCGTCGAGGAAGATCTGCCGGTCCTCGGTGCGCCGGTCGCGCTCACCGACGCACGCGGCCCGGGCCAGCAGGTCGTCGCCGTCGGGGGAGGCCGAGCGGGGGAACACGGTGTCGTCCATGCCGAGCAGGCACACCACCCGGTGGGGCACGGCCCGCATCGGCTCCAGCGAGCACACCGTCAGCGCGCCGGTGCGGAACCCGGAGCGCGTCGGACGGCCCGTCAGCCGGTCGGCGAGCAGCGCTCGCACGTCCTCCAGCGCGAGCCGGGACCCCGCGTGCGTCTCGCCCGACGTCCGCACCGCGCCGAGCACACGCCGTGCCTGGGCCGTCTGCCAGGCGTCGTCGGGTGCCGGATCCGTCAGCAGGGTGACCGCCCGGTCGAGCGTGTCCAGCCACTCGCCCAACGGGCGGCTGCCGGAAAGGCCCGCCAGCAGGTCCGTGAGACGCGTGACGAGCTCGGTGAAGCGGCCCGCCACCTCGACGTCCGTCGACCCGACGTCGTCCAGCGGCAGCGCCGCCCCGACGAATCGGGCGTCCTCCTCCGCCATCGCCACGCCCAGCAGGACCCGGTCGAGCGCCGCGTCCCACGTGCCCTGCCGCACCCGCGGGTCGATGCCGAACCGCTCGCGCCGCGTGCCGTCCTCGCCCCAGCGCACGCCGACCTCGACGGCCCAGGCGCGCCACCGGTCGAGGTCGTCGTCGGTGAGCCGGAAGCGACGTCGCACCGGGGCGGCGGCCGCGAGGTCGAGCACGTCCGAGGCCGTCACCCGACCGTCCGCGAGCCGCAGCAGGGTCGCCACGACCGCCAGCACCGGGTTCACCGCGCCGGCGCCCCGGTCCGCGAGGCTGACGCGCAGCCGCTGCCCGGGATGTCCCCCGACCGTGCCGTCCGCGACGGAGCCGAACGTCGCGGTGACCAGCGGGGCGAACGTCTCCACGTCCGGGCACAGCACGACGACGTCGCGCGGCTCCAGCGTCGGGTCGGCGGCGAACAGCCCGACCAGCACCTCGCGCAGGACCTCGACCTGGCGGGACCGGCCGTGGCACGCGTGCAGCTGCACGCTGCGGTCGGCCGCGTCGAGCCGCAGCGGCACCGCGGGGTCCGGTTCGTCCGCGCGCAGCGACGCCTGCAGCGCGCCCAGCAGCGTGGCCGGGGGCGCGGGGGCGGCGTGGTGCACGACGGCGACCCCGGCGCCGGAGAGGTCGGGCACGGGGACGTCGGGCACGGGGAGGTCGGATACTGCGGTGAGGCGCACCTGCAGCTCCACGGAGTCCCGCGCCGTCGACGTCAGCAGCGGGTGGCGGGAGACCGCGGGGAGGTGCTCCCGGCGCAGCACGCCCGGACCGGGCACGGCGACGTCGGGGAGGGTGGCGGCGACCGCGTCCCACAGCGCCGGTGACGGGTGCGGCAGCCACAGGTGGACGTCCCGGTGACGGGCGAGGGCGAGCAGCACGCGCCGTTGGTCCTCCGGCAGCCGGGTCGGCCCGAACACCGACAACCGGCCCGGCAGGTCCACGACGTCGGGGTCGCGCTCCAGGGCGGCGACGGCGTCGGTGAGCACCTCGGCCGGGCCTGGCGCGTCGAGCAGGTCGCGGACCCGCCGCCACAGCGCCGGCTGCCACGTCAGGTCGGCGGGGACGGCGTCGCCGACGCCGTCGGTCGTGTCCCCGGCCCGCCAGGCCACGAGCACAGAGGGGCGCTGCCGGGCGTACCCGCTGAACAGGTCCGCGACCCGCTGGGCCAGTGCCACCCGGCGCGACCGCCGCACCGCGTCGTCCGGCCCGCCCACGTGGCGCGCCAGCGGCGCCGCCCACGGCTCGTCCAGGGAGGCGTCCACCACCTGCAGCACCGGCCACACGAGGCGCTCGCGGCGCCACGGGTCGTCGTCCGGATCCACGCCCGTCACGGCAGCCACGGCCGACGCGACGAGCCGGGACGGCGAACCGAAGTCCACGTTCGCGCACACGCCCGCGCCCCTGCCGTCGTCGCCCAGGTGGTGCGACAGCCGCTGCGCGAGCCACCGCTCCACGCCGCGCGTCGGCACCGCCACGACGTCCGGGGTGAACGGGTCGTCCGGCGGGTCCGCCAGCACGCGCGCCAGGGGCGCCACGAGCGCGTCGGCGCGCTCGGACCGGTGGATGTGCAGCACGAGGACAGGCTAGGGGCGGGCGCCGACAGGCGCGTCCCGGGGCGAACGTGCCCGCCCGCCCCCGATGGCGGCGGGAGGGTCAGGCGTGCAGCGCCTGCGTGACGTCCTCGATGAGGTCGAGCGGGTCCTCGAGCCCGATCGACAGGCGCACCGTGGTCTCGTTGATGCCGACGGCGGCGCGCCCCTCGGCGCCGAGACGCCGGTGCGTCGTCGTCGCCGGGTGCGTGACGAGCGACTTGGAGTCGCCGAGGTTGTTGGAGATGTCGACGATGCGCAGGGCGTCCAGGAACGCGAAGGTGCGCTTCTTGGCGGCCTGCGCCGTCGTGCCCTCGTCGACGGCGAGGTCGAACGTCACCACGGTGCCGCCACCCGACTGCTGGGCCTTGGCGAGCTCGTGCTGCGGGTGCGAGGCCAGGAACGGGTAGCGCACGCCGGTGACCTCGTCGATCCCGTCGAGGGCCTGCGCGACCTGCAGCGCGGCGGCGTTCTGGGCGCGCACGCGCAGGTCGAGCGTCTCGAGGCCCTTGAGGAGCACCCAGGCGTTGAACGGGCTGAGAGACGGCCCGGTGTGGCGCAGGAACGTCTCGACCGGGCCGCCGACGAACTCCTGCGAGCCGAGGATCGCGCCACCGAGCACACGGCCCTGACCGTCGATGTGCTTGGTCGCGGAGTACACGACGACGTCGGCGCCGAACTCGAGCGGCTTCTGCAGGATCGGCGTGGCGAACACGTTGTCGACGACGACGACGGCGCCCGCGGCGTGCGCGAGGTCGCAGACCCGCTGCATGTCGACGAGGTCCTGCATGGGGTTCGACGGCGTCTCGAAGAACACGACGTCGGCGGGCGTGGCGAGCGCCTCGGCCCACTGGGAGTCGACGTGGCCGTCCACCAGGTCGACCTGCACGCCCCACTTGGCGAGGATCTCGGAGTAGATGACGTTGGTGGAGCCGAACAGCGCGCGGGCGGAGACGACGCGCGACCCGGCCGAGACCAGCGCCGCGAGCGTGGTGAACACCGCGGACATGCCGGTGGCGGTGGCGTAGCAGGCCTCCGCGCCCTCGACGAGGCGCAGCCGCTCCTCGAAGGTGCGCACCGTGGGGTTGCCGTAGCGGGAGTACACGAACCGCGAGTGCTCGCCCGCGAAGGCGGCCTCGGCGTCGGCGGCGGAGTCGTACACGTAGCCCTGCGTGAGGAACAGGCCCTCGGAGGTCTCGTTGAAGTCCGAGCGGCGGTGCCCGCCCCGCACGGCGAGCGTGGCGGGGCGCACCGTGTCGGGCAGGGGGCGGCGTCCGGCGCCGCCCAGCAGCTCGGGGTTGGCGCCGGGCCCGGTGGGGATCTCGAGGCGGCTCATCGGTCGTACTCCCCGCAGGGGAGGCCGGCGACCTTCCAGCCCTCACGGTTGCGGACGCCGTCGAACCCGGGGGAGCCCTCGAAGCCCTGCAGCACGTTGTAGGACGGTCCGACCCCGGCCGACGTGGCCAGGCGCGCCGCCCCGATGGAGCGCTGGCCGGACCGGCACAGGAACACCACGGGGCGGCCGGCGGTGACCCCCGCGGCCTCGAGCTCGGTGAGGAAGCCCGGGTTGGGTCGGCCGTCGCCGGTCACCCACTGGGTGAACACGACCTGCTTGTCGAGGCCGGCGACGTCGGGGACGCCGATCTGGCGCCACTCGCCCTCGGTGCGCACGTCCACCAGGACGGCGTCCGGGTCGGCGGCGAGCAGGTCCCACGCCTGCTGCGGGGTGATGTCGCCGGCGTAGCCCTGGGCGGGCCGGGGTTCAACGGTCGCGGTCATCGCGTACTCCTCCATCGGTCGTGGCGGTAGCACCCGCGCCCGGTCCCGCGACGTCGTCGTCGTGCGGCGCGCCCGACGGCGACGACCCGGTCCCGCAGGGTTGCTGCGGCGTCGACGTGCCACGTCACTCGGCCGCTCGGGATGGTCAGGGCGATCGTACGACACCATGTCCGGTGGGTGGACAGGTGTCTCAGATCGGCCCGACCGATCCGTCGGGGGCGGTGTCCGACGTCGTCATGGTCCGCGGCGACCCGTGCCCCCGCGGCGTCCGGATCGTGAGACATCGCGGCCACTGGTTGACACCCCCGGCGTCGCTGGTGACCATGGATGTCAGGTCATGAGCGCCAGCGCGAAGCCCCGGCTCGCTGGCCGGCAACCCTCCCCTCGCGGCGGGGTGCCCCGGGTGACGACCAGGCGCGACCCCGGCCGGTGTCGCGCAAGCGCGGGGAGGCCACCTCCCCGGGACACCAGGAGGACGCCATGACCACGCTCACCGAGACCCGCGCCTGTCAGGTCGACAGCGTCGCCGACCTCGCCCCCGTGCTGCCGGTCGTCGGTCACGACACGCCCGCCCCGCTCGTCGACGGCCGCACCGTGCCGTACGCGAACCTCGACGTCGCCGCCTCGGCCCCCGCCCTGCGATCGGTCGCCGACCGGATCACCGCCACGCTGCCGCTGTACGCCTCGGTGCACCGCGGCGCCGGCTACCTCTCGCAGGTCTCCACGGCGCTCTACGAGCAGTCGCGGCGCACCATCGGCGAGTTCGTCGGCGCGCGGTCCGACGACGTCACGATCGTCGTGCGCAACACCACCGACGCGCTCAACCTGCTCGCGGGCTGCGTCCCGGCGTCCGACGACGGCGCCCCGGGTCGCGTGCTCGTCCTCGACATCGAGCACCATGCGAACTTCCTGCCGTGGCAGCGCGAGGCCGACGCCACCGTCGTCACCGGCCGCGACACCGCGGCCGCCACCGTCCAGGCCCTGCGCGCCGAGCTGGCCGCCGGCGCGGCGGCCGGCCGCGGCTACGCGCTCCTCACCGTCACCGGCGCGTCCAACGTGACCGGCGAGTGCCTCGACGTCGCAGCGCTCGTCGCCGCCGCGCACGACCACGGCGCACGCCTCCTGCTCGACGGCGCCCAGCTGGTGCCGCACCGGCGCTTCTCCCTGGAGGACACGGGCGTCGACTACGTCGCGTTCTCCGGGCACAAGACGTACGCGCCGTTCGGCGGCGGGGCCCTCGTGGGCCGCCGGGACTGGCTCGACGCCGGCACCCCCTACCTGGCCGGTGGTGGCGCGGTGCGCCGCGTGCGCACCGACGCCACCCAGTGGCACGAGGCCCCCGCGCGCCACGAGGCCGGCTCGCCCAACGTGCTCGGCGCGGTGTCCCTGGCCGCCGCGTGCCAGGCCCTCGCCGCCGTCGACGCCCAGGAGCTGCGCGAGCACGAGGACGCCCTGCGTCGCCGTCTCGTCGCCGGCCTGGAGGCGATCGACGGCGTCGACGTGCTGCACCTGTGGCCCGATGCCGCCGACACCGTGGGGGTCGTGACCTTCACCGTCGCCGGCTGCGACGCCGGGCTGGTCGCCGCCTACCTGTCGGCCGAGCACGGCGTCGGCGTGCGCGACGGCCGGTTCTGCGCCCACCCGCTGCTCGCCCGGCTCGGGTTCGACGGCGGCGCCGTGCGCGCGTCCGTCGGCATCGGCACCGCCGGCGAGGAGGTCGAGCGGCTGCTCGCCGCCGTCGCAGAGCTCGCCGCCGACGGCCCCCGGGCGCGCTACGACGTCGTGGACGGGCTGTGGATCGTCGTCGACGACCCGCGCCCGGTCCCCGCGGGGTCCGGCCTGGAAGGGCTGCTCGCCACCGCCGCGCTCGGCGCGGAGGACGCGGTCGGCTGCCTGCCCGACTGACCTCCGCGGCGCCGGCTCACCAGACCGGCGGGCGGTGCTCCGGCCAGCGCAGCACGTCCTCGAGCTGACCGGCGACGGCCAGCAGCGTCTCCTCCCCGCCCGGCCGCCCGATGATCTGCACCCCCATCGGCAGGCCGTCCGCCGTGCGGTGCGTCGGCACCGTGATCGCGGGCAGCCCCGCCACGTTGAGCCACGACGTGAACGGCGTGTACCGGCACTGCTGGGCGAAGTTGCGGTCCGGGTCGTCCGCGTCGAACCAGCCGAGGGGCCGTGGCGTCATCGCCAGGGCGGGCGTCACGACCACGTCCAGGTCGCCGAACCCGGCGATCAGCCACCGCTCGAACGCGACGAGCGTGCGCAGCGCCTCCACCAGCTCGCGCGCGGGGACCTGGCGTCCGCGCCGGATCAGCCACGCGGTCAGCGGCTCCAGGCGGTCCAGGGTCGCGTCGTCGTCCACGGGAACGGCCGACGCGCCCGCCATCCACAGCGTGCGGAAGGCGTCGCCGTACCCCGGCGCCGGGTCCCACGAGTGCGGCTCGACCTCGTGACCCAGCCCGGTCAGCGCCCTGACCCCCGCGTCGAGGGCGGCGTGCGCCTCGGGCGAGACCTCGACGTCGTAGTAGCCGTCCCACGCCGACCACGTCGTGACGCCCACGCGGAACCGCGCACCCGCCCCCGCCCCCGGTCCGCCGGCCCCGGCGACCTCCCCGCGCTGCGCCGCCGCCAGGTAGGCGCCGGCGGGCGCGACGGGTGCCCGCAGCGTGTACCGGTGCGCGGCCGTGCCGTCGGGACGACGTCGGAGCATCCCCTCCAGCAGCAGCGCCGTGTCCGCGGTGGTGCGGGCGAGCGGGCCGTTGACCACCAGCCCGCCCGGCGCCTCCTGGCCGGACCCGGTCGGCAGCAGGCCGCGCGACGGCTTGAGCCCCACCACCCCGCAGGCCGCCGCCGGGATGCGGACCGAACCGCCGCCGTCGGACCCGGGAGCGAACGGCAGCAACCCGGCCGCCACCGCCACCGCCGCCCCACCGCTGGAGCCGCCCGCCCCGCGCGAGGTGTCCCACGGGTTGCGCGCGACCGGCCCGACCAGGGGCTCGGTGTACGCGGGGAACCCGAGCTCGGGCGCCGTCGTGCGCCCCAGGCTCACCAGGCCCGCGTCGTCGAGGTCCGCCACGACGTCGTCGCTGACCTCCGGGACGAACCCGACCATCGCCCGGGACCCGAAGCTCGTGGGCACCCCGGCGCGGCTCCACAGGTCCTTGTCTCCGCTCGGCAGCCCCCACAGGACGCCCGGCGGCGTGGCCGCGCCCAGCCGGTCCGCGCGCTCCCGGGCGGCGTCGGGCGTGACCAGGCAGAACGCGCCCAGGTCGGCGTTGCGCGCCTCGACGCGCCCCAGGAAGTGGTCGGTGACCTCGGCCGGGGTCAGCTCGCCCGCGCGCAGGCGGTCGCGGAGCTCGACGGCGGTCTGCTCGTGCAGGGCGTCCATCCCTCGACCCTACGCGGCCCCGTCCGGCTCCTGTCACCCTCCCCGGGGTGGGCGCCGGGGGAGGCTAGAGCGGCACGACCTCGCCGCTGAAGTGCCGCCGCCCGCGGCGGGCGTTCCACCCCACGTAGCCGAACCCGTCGGGGTGGGTCGACAGCTCCGGCATGACGGCGACGTCCACGGTGCCGGGCAGCAGCACCGGCTGGGAGAAGTCCACCGTCCAGCGGTACGTCTCGCCACGGGCCTGCCCGACGTCGGCCAGGGCCCTCGCCGCGGTGTACATCCCGTGCGCGATGGCGCGAGGGAAGCCGAACGCCTTGGCCGACAGCGACGACAGGTGGATGGGGTTGCGGTCACCGGACACCGCCGCGTAGGCGCGACCCGTCCCCGGGCCGAGCGCCCAGCGCCCCGTCGGCAGCGGCGCGACCCATCCCGGCGCCACGGGCGAACCCGCCGACTCGGCATGCTGCCCCGGGCCCGCCGCCTCGGCGCCGGAGGTGCTGCCGGGAGCATCGGGTGCCGTGAACCCCTTGGCCAGGTACGTCGACACGCCCCGCCACAGCGGACGCCCCGACCCGTCGGTCCCGTCGCGCCAGATCTCCGCGACGAGGTCGACCTGCACGCCCCGGCGGTGCGGGGTGAGGTTCTCCGCCCACGCGCGCACCTCCAGCACGTCGCCCAGCGCCACCGGGCCGTTCAGGTCCACCCGGTTGGCCAGGTGGACCATCCCGAGCAGCGGCAGCGGGAAGTCGGAGCGCACCATGACGGCCGTGGCCAGCGGGAACGCCAGCACGTGCAGGTACCCGGCAGGCAGGATGTCCACGACGGGCTCGTGCAGCAGCCGCTGGTAGTCGTGCAGGTGACCCCGCAGACCCGCCGTCGGCACACCCGTCACGCGCAACGCCACCGCGGGCAGACCGAGCACGTGCTCACCGTGCTCCGCGTCGGACGACCCCCGGGCCGTGCCGATCACCGGCAGGGAGGGCAGCACCCGCCCCGCCGCGATCCGACCCGACGCCGCCGCGCCGCGCGCGTACAGCCCGCCGAGCCCGGGCAGCGTGGGCTGCGACTCGACCTGCAGCACCTGCCCGGTGCTGGTGCGCCACGGAGCAGCGGTCACTGGCCCACCAGGTGCTGGCCGCAGACCCGCAGGACCTGCCCGTTGACGCCCGCCGCCTCCGGGGAGGCGAGGAACGCGATCGCCTCGGCGACGTCCACGGGCTGCCCACCCTGGGCGAGCGACGGCAGACGCCGCGCCACCTCACGGGTGGTGAACGGGATGCGCGCGGTCATGTCGGTCTCGATGAAGCCCGGCGCGACGGCGTTCGCCGTGCCGCCGGTCGCCGCGAGCAGCCGCCCCGTCGCACGGGTGTGCCCGATCACGCCCGCCTTGGAGAACCCGTAGTTCGTCTGCCCCTTGTTCCCCGCGATGCCGGAGGTGGAGGCGAGCGACACGATGCGCAGCCCCTCGATCCCGGCGCCGAGCAGGGTCTCGTTGATGCGGAGCTGGGCCGCGAGGTTCACCGCGACGACCGGCTCCCACTGGGCGGGCTTCATGTTGGCGAGCAGCTTGTCCCGCGTGATCCCGGCGTTGTGCACGACGACGTCGAGGCGCCCGTGGCGCTCGCGGGCGTGGTCGAGGATGCGCTGCCCGGCGTCGTCGGCGGTGACGTCGAGCTGCAGGGTGGTGCCGCCGATGGCGTTGGCGGTCGCCGCGAGGGCCTCCCCGGCGGCGGGCACGTCCACGCACACCACGGTGGCGCCGTCACGGGCCAGGGTGCGGGCGATGGCGGTGCCGATGCCGCGGGCGGCGCCGGTCACGACGGCGACCTGCCCCTCCAGCCGGCCGTCCCGGCCGATCGCCCCGGCGACGGCTGCGGTGTCGGCCGGGCCGACACGCAGCAGCTGACCGTCCACGTAGGCGCTCCTGGCGGAGACGAAGAACCGCAGCGTGGCCAGCACCGACGGGTGGCCCACCTCGACGTCGTCGACGAGTACGACGCCGTTGGCGGTGGCACCGCCGCGCAGCTCCTTGCCGAGCGAGCGCACGACGGCGTCGACGCCCTGCCGGGTGGCGGCCAGCGCGGGGGCGTCGGACTCGCCGGGCGCCCGCGACACGGTGACGACGCGTCCGGACCCGGCGAGGCGGCGCAGCGCCGATCCGGCGGCGAGCAGCGGTTCGGCGACCGCGGTGGGCTCGGCGGCCTCGGTGAGGACGACGACGACGGCACCCCAGCGGACGTCGTCGCCGGCGTCGCGGCGCACGTCGACGTCCCAGCCGAGGAGCACCTGGGAGAGGGCGTCGGCGTCGGACTTGGAGGCGCTGTCGGCCACGACGAGGACGGGCCCGGCGGTCAGCGGGTCGCCCGCGCGGTAGCGGCGCAGGATCGCGGGGCGGGGCAGGCCGAGCTTCTTGGCGAGGGTCTTGGTGAACCCGGAGTTGACGGCCTGGGCGTAGCGGTCGGTCATGGTGGCTCCTTCCGGGCTCAGACGGACTCGAGGACGGCGGTGGCGCCGAGGCCGCCGGCCGCGCAGACGGACACGAGCGCCCGGGCGGGCCGACCCGTCTCGGCGGCGCGCTGCGCGAGCAGCTTGGCGGTGGTGGCGACGATCCGGCCGCCGGTGGCGGCGAACGGGTGGCCGGCGGCGAGCGAGGAGCCGGTGACGTTGAGGCGGTCGCGGTCGACGGTGCCGAGCGCGCCGGGCAGGCCCAGCTCGTTCTTGCAGTAGTCGTCGTCGGCCCAGGCCGCGAGGATCGTGAGCACCGTGGAGGCGAACGCCTCGTGGATCTCGACGAGGTCGAAGTCGGCCAGCGTGAGCCCGTTGCGGGCGAGCAGGCGCGGGACGGCGTGCGCGGGTGCCATGAGCAGACCCTCGTGGCCGTGCACGTAGTCGACGGCGGCGGTCTCGGCGTCGACGATGCGGGCCAGGACGGGCAGGTCGTGGGACTCGGCCCACTCGCGCGAGCCGAGCAGCACGGTGGAGGCGCCGTCGGTCAGGGGGGTGGAGTTCCCGGCCGTCATGGTGGCGGGGGTCTCCAGGGAGCGCCCGAACACTGGCTTGAGGCCGGCGAGCTTCTCGAGGGAGGTGTCGGCGCGCAGGTTGTCGTCGCGCGTCAGGCCGCGGAACGGGGTGACGAGGTCGTCGAAGAACCCGGAGTCCCACGCGGCGGCGAGGTTGTGGTGGCTGGCCAGGGCGATCTCGTCCTGCGCCTCGCGGGTGATGCCCCAGCGGGCGGTGGTGATCGCCTGGTGCTCGCCCATGGACAGCCCGGTGCGGGGCTCGTCGGTGGCGGGCACGAGGGGCTTGAGGTCGGCGGGGCGGAGCCTGGCCAGCACCTTGAGGCGGGCCTGGAGGGTCTTGGCGTGCTGCGCCTCCAGCAGGACGCGGCGCAGCCCTTCGCTGACGGCGACGGGTGCGTCGGAGACGGTGTCGCTGCCGCCGGCGACGCCGGAGTCGATCTGCCCGAGGCGGATCTTGTTGGCCACGGTGATGGTGGCCTCGAGCCCGGTGGCGCAGGCCTGCTGCAGGTCGAACGCCGGCGTGGCGGGGTGCAGGGAGGAGCCGAGGACGGACTCGCGGATCAGGTTGAAGTCGCGCGAGTGCTTGAGCACGGCGCCGCCGACGACCTCGCCGAGGCGTTCGCCCTGGAGGCCGTAGCGTGCGACGAGCCCTTCGAGGGCGGCGGTGAACAGGTCCTGGTTGGAGGCGTCGCCGTACTTCTTGCCGGCGCGGGCGAACGGGACGCGGTTGCCGCCGACGACGACGGCGTCGCGGACGCCGGCCGGGCCTGCGGCGGGGCGGGCGGTCTGGCGAGTAGCCACAGCGTGCTTCCTTACACTGGTCGAAACAGGTGAGACTCACAGTACCTGATACTGTGAGTCTCGTGAGTCGAGTCACAGAGGACGGCCGATGACGGTCACGACGAACGGGCGGTCAGCCCAGCCCAAGCCCGACGGACGATCGACCCGTTGGGACGATCATCGCGCCCAACGGCGGGCCTCGCTCGTACGGGAGGCCCGGCGCGCCATCCACGACCTCGGTCCGGGCGCCTCGATGGACGACATCGCCGCCGTGGCGAGCACCTCCAAGTCGATCTTCTACCGGTACTTCGAGGACAAGGCCGGCCTGCGTCTCGCCGTCGCCGAGAGCGTCGTGCGCGGGATGCACCGCCGGCTCGCCGAGGCCTCCCACGAGGCGCCGTCGCCGCACGCCGCGCTGCGGGCGATGGTCCGCACCTACCTCCAGACGATCGAGTCCTCGCCGAACGTCTACTGGTTCGTCACCCGCACCGCCATCGGCGGCAACGAGCCCGACGACGACAGCGCCCGCTCGCAGGCGCTCGGCGCCTACCTCGACTCCGTGATCACCCTCGTCGCGGAGCCCTTCGCCGAGGCGGCGGGCGTCCCGCAGGCGACGGCGGCCGCCTGGGCGGCCGGCGCCGTCGGGTTCGTCCGCGGCACGGGGGAGTGGTGGCTCGGCCACACCCGCGCCGACGGCCTCACCCGTGACGAGCTCATCGACCAGGTCACGACCTGGCTGTGGAACGGCCCCGTCGGCGTGCTCCACCAGGAGCCCGCCGGGAACCGTCCCTCCGTCGCACCCCTCACCACCCCGCAGGAGTCCTGATGACCACGATGTCCGACCGCAGCTCGACCCCCCACGACGACCACGTCGGCGCCGACGACGTCGCGACGGCCCGCGTGGACGTCGACGGCATGGCCGAGCTGCTGCTCGGCCGCTGGCCCGACGTCCGCCGCCGCGCCCGCGCCCGCGCGGGGGAGTCCTTCTACGCCAAGGACGAGCACCTGACTCCCGCGGAGCACCGCGAGCGCACCCTCGAGCAGATGCGCGCGATGGTCGACTCCGACGACAAGATCTCGTGGCTCGCCTTCCCCGAGCGGCTCGGCGGGTTCGACCAGCCGGGCGCGAACCTCGCCTGCTTCACCGAGCTGGTCGCGGCCGACCCGTCGCTGCAGATCAAGTCCGGCGTCCAGTGGGGCCTGTTCGGTGCGGCGATCCTGCACCTGGGCACCCCGGAGCAGCAGGACCGGCTGCTGCCCGGCGCGATGGACCTGTCCGTCCCGGGCGCCTTCGCCATGACGGAGACGGGCCACGGGTCCGACGTCGACGCCGTCGGCACCACCGCGACGTACGACCCGCAGTCCGAGGAGTTCGTCATCCACACCCCGTTCCGCGGTGCGTGGAAGGACTACCTGGGCAACGCGGCCGTGCACGCCACGGCGGCGACGGTGTTCGCCCAGCTCATCACGAACGGCGTCAACCACGGGGTGCACTGCTTCTACGTGCCGATCCGCGAGCAGGGTGCGGACGGTCGCGCCGGGGCGTTCCTGCCCGGCGTCGGCGGGGACGACGACGGTCTCAAGGGCGGGCTGCGCGGCATCGACAACGGCCGCCTCCACTTCGACCACGTGCGCGTCCCGCGCACGGACCTGCTGGCCCGCTACGGCTCGGTCGCGGCGGACGGCACCTACTCCTCGCCGATCGAGAGCCCGGGTCGCCGGTTCTTCACGATGCTGGGCTCGCTGGTGCAGGGGCGGGTGTCCCTGGACGGCTCGGCCGTCACGGCCGCCAAGCTCGGTCTGGCCATCGCGGTGAAGTACGGCGCCGAGCGTCGTCAGTTCGCCGGCGTGGGCGGTGACGAGGTCGTGCTGCTCGACTACGCGACCCACCGTCGCCGGCTCTTCCCGCGCATCGCCGAGGCGTACGCCGGGCACTTCGCGAACGAGCGCCTGCTCGACCTGTTCGACGACGTCTTCTCCGGGCAGAACGACACCCCGGAGCGCCGCGAGGACCTGGAGACGACGGCGGCCGCGTTGAAGTCCACGTCGACCCGGTTCGCCCTGGACACCCTGCAGGAGTGCCGCGAGGCGTGCGGCGGCGCGGGGTTCCTCACGGAGAACCGCATCACGTCGCTGCGCGCCGACCTGGACGTGTACGCGACGTTCGAGGGCGACAACACCGTGCTGGCGCAGCTGGTGGCCAAGCGTCTCGTGGCGGACTACGGCCGCGAGGTCAAGGGTGCGACGCGGACCCCGGCGGGCATGGCGCGCTTCGTGGTGGAGCGGGCGACGGACGCCGCCCTGCACCGCACGGGTCTGCGCCGGGTGACCCAGGCGATCGCCGACGTCGGCGACCCCCGGCGTGCCGCGGGCCACCTGCGCGACGCCGAGACCCAGCGCGAGCTCCTGGCCGACCGCGTGGCCACGATGGTCGAGGAGGTCGCCGTCGCGATGCGCCCGGCGCTCAAGGCCGAGCCGGCCGAGGGTGCGCGCATCCTCGACGAGAACCAGGTCGCGCTGGTCGAGGCCGCCCGGGCGCACGCCGACCTGCTGCGCTGGGAGGCGTTCACCGACGCGCTGTCCACCATCGAGGACACCGGCACCCGCCTGGTCATGACGTGGGTGCGTGACGTCTTCGGGCTGACCGTCATCGAGCGCAACATGGCGTGGTACCTGCTGCACGGTCGGCTGTCGGACCAGCGTGCCCGCACCGTCACCGGGTACGTCGACCGGCTGCTGCGCCGGCTGCGCCCGCACGCCGTCGACCTGGTGGACGCGTGGGGCTACGGCCCGGAGCACCTGCGGGCGAAGATCGCCTCGGGCGCGGAGGCCGAGCGCCAGGCGGAGGCGCGGTCCTACTACAAGGCGCTGCGGGCTTCCGGGGACGCACCGGTGAGCGAGAAGTCGCTGCGCAAGCAGCAGGCGTCGCGGCGCTGAGCCCGCGGGGTCGGGTGGGCCCGGTCGTGCCGGTCGTCGTCAGGCGGCGACCGGCGCGGCGGCCACCTCGGGCGAGGTGACGGTGACGGGGCGCGGGGCCGTCTCGGCCACCGGTTCCGGGGCGGCGGGCTCGACGGCCTCGACCGTCTCGCGCAGGGGCAGGCCGAGCGTCACCGTTGCCGGGCGGGCGGCCGCCCGGGGCGGCGGGGTGGCCATGACGACCTTCAGGGTGCCCACGGCACCGATCACCACGGCCAGGACCATCACGACCGTCCATCCCAGCGCGGCCGACGTGCCCAGCAGCACACCGTCGCCGAGTGCGATCATCCCTCCGGTCACCCACACACGTCTCATCTGTCTCGCTCCCCCCACGGACTGGTTCCCCGTGTGCATCTAGCACACGTCAGATCCGCCGCCGCCGCATCCGCAGGGAGCGTCGCGAGGGTCACAAAGCGATACCGACTCCGTGAAGCCTCAGAGAATCCTCAACTCCGGTGGGACGGGCCGGAGTGGCGGCCCACCGCCTCCTGCGCCTGGTGCTCGAGGCTGTGCCCGAGCAGGAGGGGCGACGGCGCAGGCGTGCGGAACCTGGCGTGCACCTCGCCGGCGAGGCGCAGGGCCAGCTCGAAGCGCACGGGCACCGCGGCGTCGGCGTGGAGGCGGCCCCCGAGCGCCGGGTGCGGCATGAAGGTGAGCACCTCGTCCGCCTCGGGGACGACGCCGCGCTCGGCCGCCGCGAGGACGACGTCCTCGAGCAGCAGCTCCTGACGGCCGTCGGGGGAGTCGAGCTCCGCCGCGAGCTCGACCGCCGTCGGCCAGCGCCGCTCGAAGGTGCCCTCCACGGTGTCGAGGAACCACCAGCCCTCGAGCGACTCGACGAGCACGTCGCCGAACACGGTCGCCAGGCGGGGTGTCATGCCGCGCAGGTCCAGCCACGGCCACGCAGCCAGGCCGTACTCGAAGGCGCTGGGTGCGAAGGGCCGAAGATGTTCCACCAGCGGATCAAAGCACGGTCGGCATCTAGGTGGAACCCTCGGTATCAGATGAACAAGGTGTGACCTGGTTCACGGTCGTCTGTCACGTTTTCGGAGGGTTGTTCAGGCGGTCTCGTCCGGGAACCTCCGGGCGTCGCCCCGCGTTCGACGACGGAGAACCTGTTCACGACCGAGGAGCACGATGAGCTCGCACGAACCCGCCGGACGGCTCGACGCGCGTGCCGTCGTCCTCGCCGGTGCCACGACCTTCGCGTGGTACGCGGTGCCCGACGTCCTCGCACGGCGCTGGGCCCGCGCCCTCGCCAAGACGGGGGTGGCCGTCACCGGGGCGGCGCTCGCCGTGGGCGTCACCCGCGGTGGCGCACAGGTCCGCGCCGACGTCCGGGCGATCCGTGACGAGGCCGGGAGGGACGCCGACGCGAGGACCGTGCCCGGGGTGCCCGTCGCGGTCCCCGACCTCGACGCGGCGCAGGACCACACCGGCTCCGGCGACCACGTAGACCTCGGCGCCCACACCGACTCCGGCGACTGCCCGGCCTGCAGCGACAACCCGGCGCCCCTCGACGCGCCGACGGACACCGTCGCGCTCGTCGCGCCGCGGCCGGGTGTCGCGGTGGCCGTCGGTCTCGGTGCCGCCGCCCTCGCCGCCGTGGCGTGCGTCGCGGCCGAACGGTGGGTCCACCGCCGCGCGGAGGCGCTGCGCGCCCGTGGCGTGCGCCGTCCCCACGTGCTCGTCGGGGCGATCCTGGGTGTCGTCGGCGCCGGGATGGCCGCGATCGACGTCCCGCCCGGACCGGCGGACCACGACGCCGTCAGCTCGTCCGCCGCACCGCGACGAGGAGCCGGGTCACCTGGAACCCGGTGACCGGCCGAGACCGAGGGCGCGTCACCCGCCCGGCCCGGCAGGAGCGAGCAGGAGCAGCACCGCAGCCGTGCGGGCCGCGGGCACCCTCAGGTCAGCCGCCGACGGCGTCGCGGTCCCGAGCAGGCGACCCCGTCGCCTGGAGGGGGTGCGCCGAGTCGTCGCCCCGCAGCCGCTTGACCACCAGCTCGGCGCTGATCAGGCACATGGGCAGCCCGACGCCCGGGATCGTCGTCCCGCCGGCGTGCAGCAGGCCCTGGACGCGGCTCGACAGGTTCCCGGCGCGGAACATGGCGCTCTGGCGCAGCGTGTGCGCCGGGCCGAGCATCCCGCCCGACAGGGAGGACAGGTCGGCCGCGAAGTCTCCCGGGCCGACGGTGCGCCGCACGACGACGCGGTCGGCGAGGTCCGCCACCCCGGCCGAGGACGCCACCTGGTCGATCGCGGCGTCGGCGACCTGCTCGACGACCGGGTCGCCGGCGCCGTCGATGCCGCCGCGCCCGATCGTGGGATCCGCGGGCACCGGCACCAGCACGAACAGGTTCTCGTCGCCGTCGGGCGCCACCGTGGGGTCGGTCCGGGACGGGGCGCAGACGTACGCCGACGCCGGGTCGGGGACGCGGCCGGAGCGGATCGCCCCGAAGTTCTCGCCCCAGTCGCGGGTGAAGAACAGCGAGTGGTGCGCCAGCTCGGGCACCCGGCCCTGCACGCCCAGCATGGCCAGCACCCCGCCGGGGCCCGGGTCGCGCCGGTCCCACCAGCGCGCCGAGCGCCCCCGCAGGTCGTCGTCGAGCAGGTCCTGCTCGAGGTGGTGCAGATCGACCGCCGACACCACGACGTCGGCGTCCGCGTGCTGCGGTGCGCCGTCGTCGTCGACCCAGCGCACTCCGGTGACCCGTGCCCGTGGGTGGCGCGGACCGGGAACGGGGGATCCGTTCCGCGCCACCCCCGGACGGGCCCCGACGGCGGAGGTGGTGATCGCCGTCGCCCGTGCGCCCGTGCGCAGGGTCGCCCCCGCGTCGGCAGCGAGCCGGGCGACCACGTCCACCAGGTGCGCGAACCCTCCCAGTGGGTAGCGCACCCCGCCGTCGAGATCGAGGGAGCTCATGAGGTGGTAGAGGGCGGGGGTCCGCTCCGGCGACGAGCCGAGGAACACCGCCGGGTAGCCGAGGACCTGCCGCAGGCGCACGTCGTCGAACCGGCGCGCGACGTGCGACTCCAGCGAACGGGTCAGCAGGGGCGCGAGCTGCGGCAGCCGGGCGACGACGCCGCGGTCGACGAGCGGACGCCAGGAGGAGAACGACGTGTACAGGAAGCGTTCCAGGGCCAGGTCGTACGCCTCGTGCGACGCGTCGAGGTAGGCCTCCAGGCGCGCGCCCGCACCCTGCTCGACCGTCTCGAACGCCGCGACGTTGGCCGCGCGGTCCTGGTCCACGTCGAACGGGGCCGCGTGCCCCTCGAAGAACACCCGGTAGGCCGGATCCGGGGCGACCAGGTCGAGCACGGCCGCCGTCGAGGTGCCCATGAGCGCGAAGAAGTGGTCGAACACCTCCGGCATCAGGTACCACGACGGGCCCGTGTCGAACCGGAAGCCGTCCTGCTCCCACGACCCGGCCCGCCCGCCGAGGCGGCCGTGACGCTCCAGGAGCTCCACCTCGTGACCGTCGCGGGCGAGCAGCCCGGCGGTGGCGAGCCCCGCGATCCCCCCGCCGACGACGACGACCTTCATGAACGCCGTCGCAGGCGCTCGCGGGCGACGGCACGCAGGGCGAGCCGGACCTTGACCGGGTCGGGGACGCGCACCCGCCGGGACCGCAGCTCGGCCGCGGGGGTCGCGCGCAGCCGCCGGTTGAGCTCGGCGAACAGGTCGTGGGCGATGCGCACGGCGAGCCGGCTGGACCTCGGGAGCCGGGTGATGGCGACGGCGGCGGCGGCGAGGTCGGCGTCGATGTCGTCGCAGAGGGCGTCGCGGGTGGCGTCGTCGAGCTCGCCCTGCCCGCCGTCGCCCTGCCCGCCGTCGCCCGGCGCGCCGGAGAGCCCGCCGGTGCCCGGGAAGTAGGCGCGTCCGCGCCCGTCCAGGTCGTCGGCGAGGTCGCGCAGGAAGTTGACCTTCTGGAAGGCGGCGCCCAGGCGGGACGCGCCGGGCGCGAGGCGGTCGTAGGCGGCGTCGTCGCCGTCGACGAAGATCCGCAGGCACATCAGGCCCACGACCTCGGCCGAGCCGTGCACGTAGGTCGCGAAGCTCTCGGCGTCGTGCTCGGTGACGCTGAGGTCGGTGCGCATCGAGTCGAAGAACGGGTCGACGAGCTCGGGCCCGATCCCGAACCGCCGGGCGGTGCGGGCGAAGGCGTGGACGACGAGGTTGCTGCTGTACCCGCGCACGAGGGCGTCGGCGACCTCCTGGTCGAGCTCGGCGAGCAGCGACTTGCGCTGCGGCTCGTCGAGGTCGGCGTCGATGTCGTCGACGATCTCGTCGGCGATGCGCGCCATGGCGTAGACGGCGCGGACGTGGTCGCGCACGTCGGGGCCGAGGAGCCGGCACGCCCAGCCGAAGGACGTGGAGTACGCGTCGATGACGACGGAGGCGCTGCGGGTGGCGACCTGGTCGTACAGGGCGTCGTGCGAGGTGGTCCGCGACGCCGCCGCCGAGGTGTGGTCCTGGCCCTCCAGCCTGGTCATGCCGCGCTCCGTCCGTCGTCCGTGGGCCGCCGCGGCCGACCGCGGAGGTCGACCGAAGTGTCTCGCCTAGAAAGATACTAGGCGAGCAAGCGGATAGCATGTCGGGCGTGAGTGAGGACGCACCGTCGGCGTACTGGTACGCCGACACCGACGCGGAGCCCCGCCGCCTCCTGGAGGCGCTGCGGACGTTCCGGCGCGCCGACGAGGAGATGCGCCTGCGCGCCAGCCGCGACATGGACATGAACCTCACCGACCTGCGGGCGCTGCGCCACGTCATCGCGCGCGGCCAGCACGACGACGCCGTCACCCCCCGCGCCCTCGCCGCCCGTCTCGGCATCTCCAGCGCCTCCACCACCAAGCTGCTCGACCGGCTCTGCGCGTCGGGGCACCTCGAACGCCGGCCCCACCCCGTCGACCGGCGCTCCGTCGTCGTCGTCGCGACCGACGCCGCGCACCACGAGGTGCGCGACCGGCTCACCCGCATGCACGCCCGCATGCTCGCCATCGCCGAGGCCGTCCCCCGGCCAGCCGGGACGCCGTCGAGGAGTTCCTGCTCTCCATGGCCGCCGAGCTCGGCCGCGAGCACGACGAGGCGGCCCGCAGCGTCGCCGAGGACGCTGCGCGCACGTGAGCCCCGCCGTCGTCGGACGCCGGTAGACTGACCCCGCGCCGTAGGGCGCTCCCGGCCCGGACCGACGCCGGATGCCGCCATCGCCATGACGTCACTGCCATGTCGTCACCGCCATGAGCGGTCGTCACCGCGGTGATCACCCGGCCCGGGCACCCCGTGCGACCCGAGGGATGTAGATGACCGCCGCTGCCGACAGCGCCGAAGCCGTGTCCGCCCCGCGCCCGACGCTCGACACCGTCGAGAACGCCGCCGCGACCCCCGACGAGGCCCAGCCGTACGCCGAGCTGGGACTCAAGCCGGACGAGTACCAGCGCATCCGCGACATCCTCGGGCGCCGCCCGACCGCCGCGGAGCTCGCCATGTACTCCGTCATGTGGTCCGAGCACTGCTCGTACAAGTCCTCCAAGGTGCACCTCAAGAAGTTCGGCGAACGCGTCACCCCGGAGATGACCGAGCACCTGCTCGTCGGCATCGGCGAGAACGCCGGCGTGGTGGACATCGGCGACGGCTGGGCCGTGACCTTCAAGGTCGAGTCCCACAACCACCCGTCGTTCGTGGAGCCGTACCAGGGCGCCGCGACCGGCGTCGGCGGCATCGTGCGCGACATCATCTCGATGGGTGCGCGCCCCGTCGCCGTCATGGACCAGCTCCGCTTCGGCGACGTGAACCACCCCGACACCGCCCGCGTGGTGCACGGCGTCGTCTCCGGCGTCGGCGGCTACGGCAACTCCCTCGGCCTGCCGAACATCGGCGGCGAGCTCGTCTTCGACGGCTCCTACCAGGGCAACCCGCTGGTCAACGCGCTGTGCCTCGGCGTGCTGCGCCACGAGGACATCCACCTCGCCAACGCCTCCGGCGCCGGCAACAAGGTCATCCTGTTCGGCGCGCGCACCGGCGGCGACGGCATCGGCGGCGCCTCCATCCTCGCCTCGGAGACCTTCGAGGACGGCGTGCCCGCCAAGCGACCCTCGGTGCAGGTGGGCGACCCCTTCATGGAGAAGGTCCTCATCGAGTGCTGCCTCGAGCTGTACGCGGCCCAGGTGGTCGAGGGCATCCAGGACCTCGGCGCGGCCGGCATCTCCTGCGCCACCTCCGAGCTCGCCTCCAACGGCGACGGCGGCATGCACGTGTGGCTCGACGACGTCCTGCTGCGCGACCCGTCCCTCAACGCCGGCGAGATCCTCATGTCGGAGTCGCAGGAGCGCATGATGGCGGTCGTCACGCCGGAGAAGCTCGACGAGTTCCTCGCGATCACCGGCAGGTGGGACGTCGAGACCGCCGTGGTCGGCGAGGTCAACGGCTCCGGCCGCCTCACCATCGACCACCACGGCCAGCGCATCGTCGACGTCGACCCGCGGACGGTCGCCCACGAGGGGCCCGTGTACGAGCGCCCCTACGCCCGCCCCGCCTGGCAGGACGAGCTCCAGCAGGCGTCCGTCACAGGGCTCGGTCTGGAGCGGCCCGCCACGGGTGCCGAGCTCCGCGAGACGGTGCTGACGCTGCTCGCCTCCCCGAACCTCGCCTCGCCCGCCTGGGTCACCGACCAGTACGACCGGTTCGTGCAGGGCAACACGGCGCTCGCGCAGCCCGACGACGGCGGCGTCGTCCGCGTCGACGAGTCGACCGGACTGGGCGTGGCGCTGGCCACGGACGCCAACGGCCGCTACGGCAAGCTCGACCCGCGCGTCGGCGCGCAGCTCGCCCTCGCCGAGGCCTACCGCAACGTGGCCACCACGGGTGCGACGCCGCTGGCCGTCACCGACTGCCTGAACTTCGGCTCGCCGGAGCACCCCGACTCCATGTGGCAGCTCGTCGAGGCGATCGAGGGTCTCGCGGACGCCTGCCAGGAGCTCGGGGTCCCCGTGACCGGCGGCAACGTGTCGCTGTACAACGGCACCGGCGAACCCGGCCAGATCGACTCCGCGATCCACCCGACCCCGGTCGTGGGTGTGCTCGGCGTCATCGAGGACGTCCGCACGGCGCTCGCCTCCGGCTGGCGCGCCGAGGGGCTGTCCGTGGTGCTGCTCGGTGCCACGGCCGACGAGCTCGACGGCTCCGCGTGGGCCGACGTCGTGCACTCCCACCTGGGCGGTCTGCCGCCGCGCGTGGACCTGGCGGCCGAGAAGGCGCTCGCGTCCGTGCTCGTGGAGGCGCGGCGCTCCGGTCTCGCGCTGGCCGCGCACGACCTCTCCGAGGGCGGTCTGGCCCAGGCGCTCGTGGAGTCGTCGCTGCGTCACGGCGTCGGGGTGTCGGTGTCGCTGGACGCCTTGACCGCGCGCGACGGCGTCACGCCGTTCGCCGCGCTGTTCAGCGAGTCCACGGCGCGCGTGCTCGTGACAGTCGCTCCCGAGCGGGAGGCCGAGCTGGTCGCGGCCGCCGAGGCGGCGGGAGTGCCGGCCCTGTCGCTGGGCACCACCGGCGGCGACGCGGTCGAGGTGGCCTTCGGCACCGACGCGTTCACGCTCGAGCTGGACGCGGCGCGCGAGGCCCACGAGGGCACCCTGCCCCGCCTCTTCGGCTGACCCGCGCCCCTCCGGCGCCGAACATGCCCTGGTGGCCCGTCCCGACGCCGGGACGGGCCACCAGGGCATGTTCGATCGTTCAGAGGGCATGGTCGGCAGCGGTGCTGCATCGCGTCGCCGCGGGGCTGGGGCACCGAGGTCGTCGGTGGTGATCAGCCGGCCCGTCTGCACCGGTCAGGGCCGAGCCTGACCTGACCCGACCTCGCGGGGAGTCCACCCGTGAGGACGCCGCCGGCCCGACGCCTCGCCTGCTCGTCGACGATCCCGTGGCGGCGCAGCAACGGCGCGGCACCCCCTGACGGGGTACCGCGCCGTTCGTGCGTGCCGGTCGCTGCCGGAGGTGTCAGACCTCGGTGTTCTCCGAGGTGATCATCCACGCCTGCTTCTCCAGGTCGGCGACGATCTCGTGCAGGAGGTCCGCGGTCGTGGCGTCCTCGGCGTCGACGTCGTCGTGCACGGTGCGGGCGATCTCGACCGTCTGGGCGATGCGCTCGGCGATCGCGTCGACGGTGTCCCCGACGGAGATGAGGCCCGCCGGGTAGGGGGAGAGCTCCGTGGTGGTGGCGACGGTCTCGGTGCGGCCGTCCGGGACGGCCTGCAGGGCGCGCAGCCGCTCGGCGACGGTGTCGCTGTGCTCGCGGGCGACGTCCACGAGCTCGTCGAGCTGCAGGTGCAGGTCGCGGAACCCGCGGCCGGTGACGTTCCAGTGCGCCTGCTTGCCCTGGACGTGCAGGTCCACGAGGGCGACCAGGACGCGCTGCAGGTGGCCGGTCAGCTGGGCCGACGCCTGGGTGCGCTGCGTGCTGCGGTGGATGCTGGGGGTGCTCATCGTGCTCCTCGCTCTCTCGGGGGTCTCCCGATCGACATTTTCTGGAACGGGTCCAGTTTAGAGCGGTGCGAGAGATCGTGCCAGCAAGGGCAGGCGTGGCTACGTGTGGCAAGGCTGGCCTGGCGTGCCTTCTTGCTGCGGTGGCCGGCAGTGATCCAGGTCACTATCGTGGGGGCAGGGGTGCTCGCGATGTGGTGGCTGTCGGCGTACCTGCTCGGCGTGGGGATCGTCCTCGCCGGCGCGGCGCTGGTCGTGCTGCTGCGAGCGGTCGTGCACATGGTCGCGGTACGACGACGCCGCCTGGCAGCGCCCGACCCCTTGGTGACGCTCGCGATCCAGACCCGGCTCGGGGTGCTCGCCACGGAGCTGCGGACGGTCGTCGACGATCCCGACGTCTTCGCCCGCGCCCACCACTGGCGTGCTGCGCAGGACGCCTACGACGCCATGCTGCGTGAAGCCTGCCGGGCGGCTGGCCTGGCCGTCCTCGACCAGCCGCTGCGCCCCGACGAGCACGTCGACGAGGACGAACGGCTGCGCGAGGAGCTGGAGCTCAGCGCCCGCGGCTGGTCCTGGTGACGACGGACGGTGGGAGGGGGCCGCGCGTGGCGGTCCCCTCCCACCGTCCGGTGAGTCGCTCTGCTCGGGTCAGAGGCTGTCGATCGCGGCGTTGAGGGTCTTCGACGGGCGCATGACGGCGGCCGCGAGGTCACCGTCGGGACGGTAGTAGCCGCCGACGTCGGCCGGGTTTCCCTGCACGGCGAGCAGCTCGTCGACGATCGTCGCCTCGGACTCGACCAGCGACGCGGCCAGCGGCCCGAACACCTCGGCCAGCGCGGCGTCGTCCGACTGCTGCGCGAGCTCCTGGGCCCAGTAGAGCGCCAGGTAGAAGTGCGACCCTCGGTTGTCGATGCCGCCGACGCGGCGCGTCGGGGACCGGTCCTCGTTGAGGAACGTCTCCGTGGCGCGATCGAGGGTGTCGGCCAGCACCTGCGCACGGGCGTTGCTCTCGACGCGGGCGAGGTGCTCGAACGACGCCGCCAGGGCGAAGAACTCACCGAGCGAGTCCCAGCGCAGGTAGTTCTCCGCGAGGAGCTGCTGGACGTGCTTCGGGGCCGAGCCGCCGGCACCCGTCTCGAACAGGCCGCCGCCGTTCATCAACGGCACGATCGAGAGCATCTTCGCCGACGTGCCGACCTCGAGGATCGGGAACAGGTCGGTGTTGTAGTCGCGCAGCACGTTGCCGGTCACCGAGATGGTGTCCAGGCCCTCGCGGATGCGGTCCAGGGAGTACTGCGTCGCCTCGGCCGGGGCCATGACGAGGATCTCGAGGCCCTCGGTGTCGTGCTCCGGCAGGTACTGCTCGAGCTTCGCCAGGAGCTGGGCGTCGTGGGCGCGGTTCGCGTCCAGCCAGAACACGGCCGGCGTGCCGGACTCGCGCGCCCGGCGCACGGCCAGGGCGACCCAGTCGCGGATCGGGGCGTCCTTGGTCTGGCAGGCGCGCCAGATGTCACCGGCGGCCACGTCGTGGGAGATGAGGACCTCGCCCGCGGCGTTCACGATCTCGACGGTGCCGTCGGCCGGGATCTCGAACGTCTTGTCGTGCGAGCCGTACTCCTCGGCCTTCTTGGCCATGAGGCCGACGTTCGGGACCGAGCCCATCGTGGCCGGGTCGAGCGCGCCCTTGGTGCGGCAGTCGTCGATGACGGCCTGGTAGACGCCCGCGTAGGACGAGTCGGGGATGACGGCGAGCGTGTCGTGCTCGGCGCCGTCGGGCCCCCACATGTGCCCGCCGATGCGGATCATGGCCGGCATGGACGCGTCGATGATGACGTCGGACGGCACGTGCAGGTTGGTGATGCCCTTGTCGGAGTCGACCATCGCGAGCGCCGGGCCGGCGGCCAGGCCCTGCTCGATCGCCGTCTTGATCTCCGCGCCGTCCTCGAGCGCGTCCAGGCCGGCGAGGATGCCGCCGAGGCCGTCGCGCGAGGAGAGGCCGGCCGCCTTGAGGCGGGCGCCGTAGCGCTCGAACACCTCGGGCAGGAACGCCTCGACGATGTGGCCGAAGATGATCGGGTCGGAGACCTTCATCATCGTGGCCTTGAGGTGCGCGGAGAACAGCACGCCCTCGGACTTCGCGCGCTCGATCTGCGCGGCGATGAAGGAGTGCAGGGCGGCGACGGACAGGAAGGTCGCGTCGACCACCTCGCCGGCCTCGACCTGCAGGCCGTCCTTGAGGACCTGGGTGCCCTCGGCGGTGCGCAGCCGGATCGTCAGGGTGTCCGCGGTGGGGATGGTCACGGACTTCTCGTTGGAGAAGAAGTCGTTCTCGCCCATCGTCGCCACGGAGGTCTTCGAGTCCGCGGACCAGGTGCCCATGCGGTGCGGGTGCGCCTTGGCGTAGTTCTTCACGGCGCCGGGGGCGCGGCGGTCGGAGTTGCCCTCGCGCAGCACCGGGTTCACGGCGGAGCCCTTGACGCGGTCGTAGCGGGCGCGGGCCTCGCGCTGGGCGTCCGTCGTCGGCTCCTCCGGGTAGTCCGGGATGGCGTAGCCCTGCGACTGGAGCTCGGCGACCGCGGCCTTCAGCTGGGGCACCGACGCCGAGATGTTCGGCAGCTTGATGATGTTGGCCTCGGGGGTGGTGGCCATCTGGCCGAGCTCGCCGAGGGCGTCGTCGACGCGCTGGTCGTCGGTGAGGGACTCGGGGAACTGCGCGAGGATGCGGCCCGCCAGGGAGATGTCCCGGGTGTCGACGGCGACGTCGGCCTGCGCCGCGTACGCCTGCACGATCGGCAGGAACGAGTAGGTCGCGAGCAGCGGTGCCTCGTCGGTGTAGGTGTAGATGATCTTGCCGGCAGTCGGCTGCGACTCGGTGGTCATGCGGGAGCACTCCTGGGGACGACTGTAGGGACGACGAGATTGCTTGACATCAAGATACTTTGCGTCGAGCGGCCGTGTCGAAACGTCGCGGCACGGATGCGGCGCTCCCCGCGCGCCCGATGACCCTCGCAACTACGGTCGAGGCGTGCCCACCCGACAGCTCCGACTCGACCCCGCCGCCCCCGAGGACGTCGCCGCCGCGCTCGCCGCGCTGCGGGCAGAGCTGCAGATCCCGGCCCTCTACCCGGCGGACGCCAGGGCGGAGGCCGAGTCGGCCGCGCTCGGCGACCTCAAGGACTTCCGGCAGGACCGCCGCGACATCGACTTCGTGACGATCGACCCGCCGGGTTCGAAGGACCTCGACCAGGCGGTGCACGTGGCGACCTCCGGCCACGGCTACGTCGTGCGGTACGCGATCGCCGACGTCGCCGCCTTCGTGTCCCCGGGTGGCGCGCTGGACCGCGAGGTCCACCGCCGGGGGCTGACCTTCTACGGCCCGGACACCCGCACCCCGCTGCACCCCGCCGTGCTGTCCGAGGACGCCGCGAGCCTGCTGCCCGGCGAGGACCGTCCGGCGGTGCTGTGGACGATCTCCCTGGACACCTACGGCGAGATCACCAGCGTCGTCGTCACCCGCGCCGTCGTCCGCTCCCGGGCCCGCCTCACCTACGGCGAGGCGCAGACGGCGCTCGACTCCGGCACTGCACCCGAACCGCTCGTCCACCTGGCCGACGTCGGACGCCTGCGCGAGGAGCGCGAGCGCGACCGCGGCGGGCTGTCCCTGGGCGTCCCCGAGCAGGAGATCGTGCGCCGGGAGGACGGCTCGCTCGGCCTCGAGCTGCGCCGCACCCTGCCGATCGAGGGCTGGAACGCCCAGATCTCGCTCCTGACGGGCATCGCCGCCGCCGGGATCATGCGCGACGTCGGCGTCGGCATCCTGCGCACCCTGCCGGCCCCGGCGGACTCCGACGTCGCGCGGTTGCGGCGGACCGCGGCCGCCCTGGGCATCGACTGGCCCGAGGGCACCCCGTACGCCGAGCTGCTGGGCGGCATCGAGTCGCGCCGCGCGGCGCACGCCGCGTTCCTCACCGAGGCGACGACGCTGTTCCGCGGCGCGGACTACCTGGCGTTCGGCGTGCCCGGGCCCGACGGCGGCCCGAAGGTCGCGCTGCCCGACGACGCACGCCACGCCGCCATCGGCGCGGAGTACGCGCACGTCACCGCACCGCTGCGGCGCCTCGTGGACCGCTACGGCGCCGAGGTGTGCGTCGCCCACTCGGCAGGTCGCGCCGTGCCCGGGTGGGCGCTGGAGGCCCTGCCCGGGCTGCCGGCCACGATGCGCACGGCGGCGTCCCGGGCGGGGGCGTTCGAGCGGGCCAGCATCGACGTCGTCGAGGCCGCCCTGCTGGGGCCTCGGGTGGGTCGCACGTTCGACGGCGTGGTCGTGGAGGCCGGGGAGCCAGGCGACGACGGGCTGCGCCGGGGCGAGGTCGTGCTGCGCGAACCGGCGGTGCGCGCCCGCGTGGACGGCGTCGACCTGCCGTTGGGGGAGCGGGTGCGGGTGACCCTCGCGGAGGCGTCCGTGCCGGACCGGCGCGTCCGCTTCACGCTGCCCTGAGCGGGCACGTCCTAGAGTCGCCCCATGCCTGCACGACGACGGACCGACCCGGCCGCCGGGCGCGCCGCGGTCGCGGCGTGGCTCGCGGGGGACGCCTCGCGGCCCACCACGACGACCGCGGTGCGGTTCACCCTGGAGGAGCTGGCCGCCGTGGCGCCCGGCAACGCCGTCGAGGTGCGGGTGCCGCCCGCCGGGGCCGTGCAGGCCGTCGCGGGGCCGCGGCACACCCGGGGCACGCCCCCGAACGTCGTCGAGACGGACGTCGAGACGTGGCTGGCCCTGGCGTGCGGCACCGCGACCTGGGGCGACGCCGTCGCCGCGGGGCGGGTGCACGCGTCGGGCGAGCGTGCGGACCTGGCGGCCTGGCTGCCGCTGCAGGCGGCGCGCCGCCGCTGAGTGCGTAGGTGGCGGGCGGCCCTCGGCGCGCGGACGTCGGAGGGCGCCGCTAGCCTCACCGCAACGGCCGGCAGCCGGAATCACGTTCGTGACCTGCGGTTAAACCGTGGTTCATGCGGTCCTGCTTGGCTGGGTGCACCCGCCCATCTGTCCGAGGAGGACCAGCGTGACCCTCACGTCTCCCACCCCGCGTCGACGACGGGCCGCGTACGCCGCGGCCCTGGTCGGCGCACTCGTCCCCGCTGCCGCGCTCACCGTCCCCGCGGCCGCCGTCCCGTCCGTCGACGCCCCCGTGCTGATCGACGAGGTCTACGGCGGTGGGGGCAACAGCGGAGGCGCGTTCGACCGCGACTTCATCGAGCTGCACAACCCGGGCCAGGAGCCCGTGTCGCTGGCCGGCTGGTCCGTGCAGTACGGGTCGGCGGGCGGGTCCACGTGGTCCGGGCAGACCGACCTCACCGGCGAGATCCCCGCGGGCGGGTCCTACCTCGTGGCCCAGGCGTTCGGGTCGGGCAGCGACCAGCCGGACCTGCCGACGCCGGACGTCGAGGGCAGCATCGCGATGTCGGGCAGCGGCGCGAAGGTCGCGCTCGTGTCCTCCACCGACCGGCTCGACTGCCTCGGGACCGCCTGCGCCGACGACGACGCCGTCGTCGACCTCGTCGGGTGGGGCTCGTCCACCAACACGTTCCTCGGTTCCGGTCCCGCGCCCGGCACCACCAACGCCACCTCGGTGTCGCGTGCGGGCCACGCCAACACCGTGGACAACGCGGCCGACTTCTCCACCGGCACGCCGACCCCGGTCAACAGCGGCGCCGACCCCGAGCCCACCCCGACGCCCACGCCCACCCCGACGCCCACCCCGACCCCCTCACCGTCGGGCGCGCCCGACGTCGTCACCATCGCGGACATCCAGGGGACCGGGCCCGTGGCCGCCCTCGACGGCCAGGACGTGACCACGCGCGGCGTCGTCACCGCGACCTACCCGACCGGTGGCTTCGACGGGATCTACCTCCAGACGGCCGGCAGCGGCGGCGACCCGGCCGACGACGCCACCCCCGGCGCGTCGGACGCCGTCTTCGTCTACTCCGCCGCGCTCGCCGGCCAGGTCGAGGTCGGGGACCACGTCGAGGTGACCGGAGGCGTCACCGAGTACTTCGAGCTCACCCAGGTCCGCGCGGCGTCCTGGACCGTGCTCACCGAGCCCGCCGAGGCCGTCAAGCCCACGGTGACCTCCTGGCCCGCCACGGACGCCGAGCGCGAGGCGCTCGAGGGGATGCTCCTGGCGCCGCAGGGCGACTTCGTCGTCACCGACAACTACAGCACGAACGCCTACGGCACCGTCGGTCTCGCCGCCGGGACGACGCCGCTGGTCCAGCCGACGTCCGTCGGACGCCCCGGATCCGCCGAGGCCGCCGCGCAGGCCGCCGACAACGCCGCACGCGGCGTGCTGCTCGACGACGGCTCCACCTGGAACTACACGTCGGCGTCGCGCTCCGGCACCCCCCTGCCGTGGCTGAACGGCACCGACCCGGTGCGCGTCGGCGCCGCCGTGACGTTCACCGCCCCGGTCGTGCTCGACTACCGGTACTCCGCCTGGGGGCTGCAGCCCACCCGGCAGCTCACCGGCGCGAACGCCGACGGGACCCAGCCGGCGACGTTCGCCGACACCCGGACCGACGCGCCCGAGGACGTCGGCGGCGACCTGCAGGTCGCGACCTTCAACGTGCTCAACTACTTCACCACCACGGGCGACCAGCTCACCGGCTGCCAGTACTACACCGACCGTGCCGGCGACCCGATCAGCGTGCGCACCGGCTGCGACGCCCGCGGGGCCGCAGACGCCGAGAACCTCGAACGCCAGGAGACCAAGATCGTCGCGGCGATCAGCGCGCTCGGGGCCGACGTCGTCGCGCTGGAGGAGATCGAGCAGTCCGCCGCGTTCGACGCGCCGCGCGACCAGGCGCTCTCCGACCTCACCGACGCCCTCAACGAGGCCGACGGCGCGGGCACCTGGGCGTTCGTCGCCTCGCCCGCCGAGGTCCCGGCGTCCGAGGACGTCATCCGCAACGCGTTCGTGTACCGCACCGCCGCGGCGGAGCCGGTGGGCGACTCGCGGATCCTGCTCGGGTCCGAGGCGTTCGGCAACGCCCGCCAGCCGCTCGCGCAGACTTTCCAGCCGGTCGGCGGCGCCGCGGACGCGAGCGACGACGTCGTGGTGGTCACCAACCACTTCAAGTCCAAGGGCTCGGCCGGGCCGTGGCCCGGCGACGCCGACACCGGCGACGGGCAGGGCGCGTCCAACGAGTCGCGCGTGCGCCAGGCGACGGCGCTGGTGGAGTTCGCCGACGAGGTCGCGGCCGACGCCGGGACGGACAAGGTCCTGCTGGTGGGTGACTTCAACGCCTACGAGCAGGAGGACCCGATCGTCGTCCTCACCGACGCCGGCTACACGGACCTCGGTCCCACGACGGGGGAGTGGACGTACTCCTACGACGGTCAGGTCGGCTCCCTCGACCACGTGCTGGCCTCGCCGGCGGCGCTCGAGGCGGTGACCGGCACCGACATCTGGAACATCAACGCCGTCGAGCCCGTCGCGAACGAGTACAGCCGCTTCAACTACAACGTGACGAACCTCTACGACACGACGCCGTTCCGGTCGTCGGACCACGACCCGATCGTCGTGGGTCTGGCCCTCGCCGCGCCGGCGCCGTCCGACCCGGCCTGGGAGGCCGACGTCGTCTACACGGCAGGTGACCGCGTCAGCCTCGACGGGCGCACCTTCGTCGCCCTGTGGTGGACCCGCGGCGAGACGCCGGGGGCGAGCGTCTGGGGAGCGTGGGCCGAGGTCGGGTCCGAGGTGACGACGTCGGCCGGCGTCGCGCACGCCTGGACGCCCTCCGGCATCTACGTCGCCGGTGACACCGTCGCGTACGAGGGCACCCTCTACGAGGCGCGCTGGTGGACCCGGAACCAGACGCCGGGCACCCCCTACGGGCCGTGGGTGGCGGTGGGCTGACCGCTCGCTCACCCGTCGGGCGTTAGGCTCGACGGGTGAGCAGCACCCCGCCCGAGAACGCCGAGTCGCCCGCAGAGACACGCCCAGCGGCACCCCCGCAGACGCCTGCGGGCTCGCCGTCGGAGGCGACCGCCGACCCGTCGCCGGTGACCGACCCGGACGAGCACCTGCTCGTCGACCCCTCCCGGGTGCGGCGCGCGCCCCGGTACCGCGGGTTCTTCACCGTGGGTGCCGTGGTCGGCGTCCTCGTCGGTGTCCTGGGCGGCACCTGGCTCGTCGACCTGTCCGTCGCGAACGACGTCGCGATGCTCAAGCCCGGGGTGTACGTCTCGGTGGTGACGCTCGGCACGACGACGTTCTTCGTGCTGCTCGCCGGGGCGCTGGCGATCTGGGCGGACCGACGCAGCGTGAGGAAGCTCCGCCGGACCTCGGGGCGGGCGCCCGGGCGCCTGTGAGACACTGAAGCCATGCCCTTGCGCCCTGACGGCCGCCTGAACCATGACCTCATGCCCGGCGAGAAGGGACCGCAGGACGCCTGCGGTGTCTTCGGTGTCTGGGCCCCCGGTGAGGAGGTCGCCAAGCTCGCGTACTTCGGTCTCTACGCCCTGCAGCACCGGGGCCAGGAGTCCGCCGGTATCGCCACGAGCAACGGCGAGCAGATCCTCGTCTACAAGGACATGGGGCTGGTGTCCCAGGTCTTCGACGAGACCGCCCTGAACGCCCTGACCGGCCACATCGCCGTCGGGCACTGCCGCTACTCCACGACCGGTGGCGTGACGTGGGAGAACGCCCAGCCCACGCTCGGCGCGACGGCGTCGGGCACGGTCGCCCTCGGGCACAACGGCAACCTCACGAACTCCGCGGAGCTCGTCAACCTCGTCGCCGAGCGGTACGGCGCGCAGCGCCGCGGCGAGCTCGCCCGCGGCAACACCACGGACACGGCACTGGTGACCGCGCTGCTGGCCGGCGACGCCGACCACACCCTGGAGCAGACGGCGCTGGAGGTGCTGCCGCGACTGCGCGGAGCCTTCTCGCTGGTGTTCATGGACGAGCGCACCCTGTACGCCGCCCGTGACCCGCAGGGTGTGCGCCCCCTCGTGCTGGGTCGCACCCAGCGCGGCTGGGTGGTCGCCTCCGAGACGCCCGCCCTCGACATCGTCGGCGCCTCCTTCGTCCGCGAGGTCGAGCCCGGCGAGCTCATCTGCATCGACGACGACGGCCTGCGCTCCACGCGGTTCGCCTCCGCCGAGCGGGCCGGCTGCGTGTTCGAGTACGTCTACCTCGCGCGCCCCGACACGTCCATCCAGGGGCGCCCGGTGCACGCCGCGCGCGTGGAGATGGGACGCATCCTGGCTCGCGAGCACCCCGTCGAGGCGGACCTGGTGATGCCGGTGCCGGAGTCCGGCACCCCCGCGGCGACCGGGTACGCGGCCGAGGCGGGCATCCCGTTCGGCCAGGGCCTGATGAAGAACGCCTACGTGGGCCGCACGTTCATCCAGCCGTCGGACACGCTGCGCCAGCTCGGCATCCGCCTCAAGCTCAACCCGCTGCGCGAGGTGATCCGGGGCAAGCGGCTCGTCGTCGTCGACGACTCGATCGTGCGCGGCAACACCCAGCGCGCCCTGATCCGCATGCTGCGGGAGGCCGGTGCCGCCGAGGTGCACGTGCGGATCTCGTCGCCGCCGGTGAAGTGGCCCTGCTTCTACGGCATCGACTTCGCGTCGCGGGCCGAGCTCATCGCCAACGGCCTCACGCCGGAGGAGATCGGCCAGTCGCTCGGGGCGGACAGCCTCGGCTACATCTCGACCGAGGGCATGATCGCCGCCACCGAGCAGCCGGCCTCGCAGCTCTGCGCCGCCTGCTTCACCGGGCAGTACCCGATCGAGCTGCCCGAGGCCGACCAGCTCGGCAAGCACCTGCTGGAGCAGGCCCAGCTCCCGCTCGGAGCCCCGGAGGACGGTCTGAACCAGCTCTCCGTCTCCGTCGGCGGCAGCACCGCGCTCGACCAGCCCTGAGCAGGCGTCCCGCCGCCGTCCCCGCACGACCTGGAGCCAAGACACCGTGACCGAACCCCTGACCTACGCCGCCGCCGGAGTCGACACCGAGGCCGGTGACAAGGCCGTCGAGCTCATGAAGGACGCGGTGCGCCGCACCCAGGGCCCCGCCGTCCTCGGCGGGGTCGGCGGATTCGCCGGCCTGTACGACCTGTCCGCCTTCAGCGCGTACCGCCAGCCGCTGCTGGCCACCTCGACCGACGGCGTCGGCACGAAGGTCGCCATCGCCCAGGCGCTCGACAAGCACGACACGATCGGCTTCGACCTCGTCGGCATGGTCGTGGACGACATCGTCGTGGTGGGCGCAGAGCCGCTCTTCATGACGGACTACATCGCCACGGGCAAGGTGGTGCCGGAGCGCGTCGCCGACATCGTGCGCGGCATCGCGGCGGCGTGCGAGGTCGCCGGGACGGCGCTGGTCGGCGGGGAGACGGCCGAGCACCCCGGCCTGCTGGCACCGGACGAGTACGACGTCGCCGGCGCGGCGACGGGCATCGTCGAGGCGGACGCCGTGCTCGGGCCCGAGCGCGTCCGCTCCGGGGACGTCCTGATCGCCATGGCGTCCAGCGGGCTGCACTCGAACGGCTACTCCCTGGTGCGTGCCGTCGTGAAGCACGCCGGCTGGGAGCTGGGCCGGCACGTCGAGGACTTCGGCCGCACGCTCGGTGAGGAGCTGCTGGAGCCGACCCGGGTGTACGCGGGCGACTGCCTCGCCCTCGCCCGGGACGAGGCCGCTCAGGTGCACGCGTTCACGCACGTCACCGGTGGGGGGCTCGCCGCGAACCTGGCACGGGTGCTGCCCGCGGGCGTGGTGGCGACGGTCGACCGGTCCACCTGGGAGGTGCCGGCCGTCTTCCGGACCGTGCGCGAGCTGGGTTCCGTCCCGCGCCGGGACCTGGAGAACACGCTGAACCTGGGTGTCGGCATGGTCGCCGTGGTCGGGGCGGACGGCGTGGATGCCGCGCTGGCGCGACTGCGGCAGCGCGGGCTGCCGGCCTGGACGCTCGGGACCGTCGAGGACCTCGACCCCGATGCGGCGACCGAGGACCTGGTGGCCGGCACCAAGGGCGTGCAGGCCGGCGCCGTCCGGCTCGTGGGCGACTACCGCTGACCGAGCCGGGAGTCGTGGCGCCGGGCGCCACGATCCTGCTCGGGAGAGGACAGGCGAAGGGTCGGACGGTCCGTGGACCGTCCGACCCTTCGCCGGTGTCATGCCGTGGCAGTCACGGCGTGGAACGAGGGAGCCTCAGCGCCGGTCGTCGTCCCAGCCGGTGTAGTTGTTGTCGTACTCGGAGTCATCGCTGGTGGAGTCCCAGCTGCGGCTCTCGGTAGCGACGTCGGTCTGGCTCGATTGGAGTTCCTGTTCCAAGGCGTGGTAGTTCGTCTCGGGGCTGTAGTACTTCAGCGCGCGAGCAACCTTGGTGTGCTTAGCCTTCTGACGGCCGCGGCCCATGGCTCCGACCCCCCTCAACGTAGGAGCGGGGCGGCAACGTCCCAGACGTGCGGCCCCGAGGAAGTTTCGTCTGTTCAGGTTCCAACGGTACATGCTCCGGGAGCATTCCCTCCACTCGGTTCGTCACCCGGTGCGTGTCGTCCGTCATGCCAGGCCTGCACTTTGCGGACGCTTGTGACGGTCATCACGATCTCGCCAGGTGGTCACCAGTTCGGGCCGAGCCGGTTCAAGTCGCCTCAATCCCACTTTCTGCACACAATGGCATGAGACGGCCGTCGAGAATCTGGGCGCCGCCCGGACCGGTCGAATGCCAGGAGGTGCAGGGGATGACGTTCCACGGTGACTCCGAGGTGTTGCTGACACCAGCCGAGGTCGCAAGCCTCTTCCGCGTCGACCCGAAGACGGTGACGCGGTGGGCCAAGGCCGGCAAGCTGTCGTCGATCCGAACGCTCGGGGGGCACCGGCGCTACAAGGAGTCCGAGGTCCGGGCGCTGCTCGGCGCGGCCTCCGAAGCAGCAGAGGCGGAGGCTGCGGCGAACGCGGCGGCCACCGATGCGGACGGCGCCGGAGGCCTCGGGCGGTGACCTTCGCTGCGGCGAAGGCCTGATCACGTCATGCCACGGGCCCGGTGACATCGAGGTCACCGGGCCCGTAGCAGCGCCCGGGGCGGGACGACGCCCGCCCCGGGCGGATCAGCATCGGACGATGCTCACGACCACCAGCGCGGCCGCGACGACGCCCGCCGCTGCCGCCCCGAGCAGGATCTTCGCGTTCCGTGCGCGGCGTTCGTCGGCAGGCAGCCCGTCACCGGTGAACAGCCCGCGGGCGTCGACGGACGCCTGCTTGGTGTTCCGGGCGAGCTGGTTGGCCTGGTAGGACGGCGAGAGCCGGGTCGTGAGGGAGTCGACGGCGTCGGCGAGCTCGCGCCGGGCCTGCTTCACCTCGCGCTCGAGCTCCTGCGGCGTGGGCGGGGGGACTGGCGGACCCGCAGGTCGCTGATTGGTCGCGCTCACCGCTTCATCCCTTCCTTCACCGTGGCGACGTCGTCCTTGACCCGGTCGATCGTCTCCGGCTTGCTCGTCGCCTTCTTCAGCTGCTTGACGCCGATCCAGCCGAGCAGCCCAGCGAGGAGCAGCATCGCCACTCCGATCACCAGGGCCGAGAGCCACAGGGGCCAGGCCTCCGCCAGGCCGGTGATCCCGGACCAGATCAGCACGCCGACGGCGTACAGCACGATGACGAGCGCACCGGCCAGGAGGCCGACCCCGATGCCGGACCGCTTGGCCTTCTCGGTCGCCTCCGCCTTGGCGAGCGCGATCTCGGCGCGCACCAGGCGGGTCGCCTGCTCCGAGATCTGCTCTATCAGCCGCCCTACGGAGGGCGGCTGGTCGGCGGGCGGCGGGCGCCCGTCGTCCCAGTCAGTCATCGGCTGCTCCGTTCGTCGAGGTGAGCCTGCTGACCCCACTCAACCCGTACCGGGCGGTCCCGGCAATTCCTGGCGCGGGTTCGAGGGGTCTGCGGTGCGGCTCGGGCGCCCTGAGGGGCCCGGGGCGCACCGGCGTGGTGGTATGCGAAACGCCGCAGGTCGTCTGACCTGCGGCGTCTCGTCCGGGTGGCTCCGACCGGCGTCGATCCGGTGACCTTTCGATTTTCAGTCGAACGCTCTACCAACTGAGCTACAGAGCCTTGACACGAACGCCCGGGGCGCCGTTGCCGACGAACCGGGCGCTTCATGCGCGACCCTGACGGGACTTGAACCCGCGACCTCCGCCGTGACAGGGCGGCGCGCTAACCAACTGCGCTACAGGGCCATCGATCAGGTTTTCACGTGATCGAGGTGCTCGTTTCGAGCCGAGAAGAAGCGTACCCCATGGTTGACCGGATCCTGAAATCGGCTCCTGACCAGGCAAAACACCGGGGAAAGCTTCGTCGTGCCAGCTGTGGACCGCCAGCTGCGAACTGCCAGCCGTGGACCGCCAGCTGCGAACTGCGGACCGCCGACTGCCAGCTGCGGACGCTCACGAGTCCGGAGCCGGCGGAGTACCCCCAACGGGATTCGAACCCGTGCTACCGCCGTGAAAGGGCGGGGTCCTAGGCCGCTAGACGATGGGGGCCAGCCGGGACAGCATACCGGTCACCCGTCATACCGGTCACCCGCGGCATCCGTCACCGGGACGCCCTCGCGTAGGCGAGGATGGGCCCCGTGCTGGAGATGTCGCGTGAGGAGTTCGAGTCGGCGGTGTCGGACGGGCTCGACCAGGTGCCCGCCGAGCTGACCCGCCTGATGGACAACGTCGTCGTGCTCGTGGAGGACGACGCCCCCGCCGACGACCCCGAGCTGCTCGGGCTCTACGAGGGCGTGCCCCTGACCGAGCGCGGCGAGGCGTGGGCGGCGGGCTCCCTGCCCGACCGCATCACCGTCTACCGCAACCCCACCCTCGCCATCTGCGAGTCGCCCGACGAGGTCGCCGAGGAGGTCGCGATCACCGTGGTGCACGAGATCGCCCACCACTTCGGCATCGACGACGACCGGCTGCACGAGCTCGGCTGGGCCTGAACCCGCCCTCACGACAGCGGCGTGTACTCCCAGTGCCACGCCTCCGGCTTGCGACCGTCCGAGCGGGCCCAGTCAGGGTTGTCCCAGCCGAACAGCGGACCGTTCTCACGCAGCCACTCGTACTGCGCGGTGCCGAAGGTCTCCACGCCGCCGTTGAGGTCGACGGCGACGCCCCAGCCGTGGTTCGAGTAGCCGGGCACCGCCGCCAGGTAGCCGCGGGAGGCCTTCACCGCCACCTGCGAGTCGTACGACCGGTAGGAGTCGACGACGTCCAGGTGGTCGCCGAACCGAGCGTGGTAGGCCGCATCGAGGCGTTCGAGCTGCCGGGCGGCGTCGCGTCGGAGCTGCTCGCCCGGGGCGAACGCCGGCTCGGAGAGCGCGTCGGCCGGGATCAGGCCGTTCCCGGCGCCCTCCGTCGAGGTGACGTACTGGCGCAGGTTCTCCGCCGCCTTCTTCGCCGCGGACGCCTGGGCTTCCAGGATCTCCTGCGGGGTCCGGGGCTCGGCGGGTTCGGCGGGCTCGGCGGACTTCTCGGGAGCGGGCGTGGCGTCGACCGCCTCGGCCTCGGCATCCTCGAGCAGCGACACCAGGGACGCGGTCGCCTCGGTGAGCTCGGCCCGGTCCTCCCCGGTGGCCTCGGTGGCCTCGGTGGCCTCGGTGGCAGCGGTCTCAGCAGCCTCCGTGTCCGTGTCCGTCTCCGTGCTCGCGTCGGCGTCGGCGTCGGCAGTGTCTGTGTCGTCCGCGCTGTCCGCGTCGTCGGCGGCGTCCGACGGCGCGTCGTCCGCCGCGGTGGGCGTGGTGGCGTCGGTGTCGACGAGCGGGGAGCGGTCCGACCCCGCGGTGCCGGTCGCCGCCGCGCGGGTGGCGGCGAGCTCGTCCGCGGCCCTGCCGTCCGAGGCCTCGGCCCCTGCGTCGGCCCCGGTGTCGGCGGTCGTCTCCTCGGGTGCGGTGTCGAGGGCCGTGCGCTCGCCCGACCGTGACGCCGCCGCGGAGCCCTGGGGTCGCACGGTGATGAGGTCGGCGACCTTGTCGGCCTGCTCGGTGATCTTCGCCTCGGCCGACCCGCCGATCCCGGTGTGGTCCTCGGTCACCTCGGTCGCGCGCTGGATCGCCTCGGACGCCTCGGCGACCGCCGCGTCCTGGGACAGCACGACGACGGGGTCGTCGTCCGTGCCGTCCTGGTCCTCGTCCGGTCCGGTGACGGCGAGCTGCCGGGCGTCGGCCGGCTCGGCCTCGGCGTCCGCCGGCCCGATGGAGACGGCCGTCGCCGTCGTCGCGGTCAGGGCGAGGACGGCCAGGGCACCGCCGACGGCGGTGCGGGCGCCGGGCACGGCCGGTGCGGTCCGCCGCCGCGGGGTCTCGGCACGGTGCGCACCGCGGCGGGCGCGACGGTTCACGGTGGTGGTGCTGCGACGCCGCGTGAGCCACGGCAGGGTGATGCGGGGCAGGTTCACAGGGTGTTGTCCTCGGTCTCGGGGCCGCGGACCATCGTGGTCCCGTCATGTGATCAGACCCTGGGATCCTGGGGGCGGAGGCCCAGAGGTCCCAAGGACGCTTCGAGACGCTCCGGTGAAGATCGGGACAGGAGCGACGAAGCGCCGCAGGGCCATCACCCGGGGGCGCGGGCCACAGTTGTGGCACGTGTCACCCGCGGCCGTGAGAACGGCGGGAGCGGGCCGAGGATCTGCGTTTCCGGCCCGCAGGCGTGACAGGACCCCTCGCCGTCGGGCCGACACTGGATCCCATGAGCGATGCACCTGTCACCGTGTCGATCCACCGTGTCGTCAGCCCGGAGCACGTGGCGGACGTGACCGCCTGGGTCCAGGCCGGGGTCCGGCTCGCCAACCGGTACCCCGGCTTCCTCGGCTCCGGGTGGATCCGGGTGGCCGAGGGGACCACCGACTGGGTGATGCTCTACCGCTTCGCCGACGCCGCCCGGTTGGAGGCGTGGGAGGGGTCGGCCGAGCGCCGCGACTGGCTGGCCCGGGGGAGGGGCTCGTCGTCGAGCGGTCCGTCACGCGCCGTACGGGCATCGAGGGCTGGTTCGACGCGCCGGTGCGCCAGGACGAGCCCTCCGGCCCGCCGCTGCTGCAGGCGCCGCCCCGCTGGAAGCAGTCGGTGGCGATCTGGCTCGGGTTCTTCCCGGTGAACCTCGTGTTCACCCTGCTGGTCGCGTGGCTCGTCCCGGCGTTCCGGGAGCTGCCCCTGGCGGTGCAGGTGCTGGCCTCGACGCTCGTGCTCACGCCGGTCATGTCGTTCTGGGTGCTGCCGTGGGTCACCGGGCGTCTGCGGGGATGGCTCCACACACCCCGCACACGTTCTGGCCGGTCGCGGCGCGCGGGCGGCACCCAAGGTTCCTAGCCTGGGGGGCATGCTGTTCCTGGACGGAGACCCCGCCATCCCTGAGGAGACCGTCAAGTCGACGGTCTCGCTGACCGTCACGATCGCGTGGGCCGCCGCCGCGATCGTCGCCGCCTACCTGCTCGTCACCATCGCCTCGGCGCTCATCAACCGCCTCGCCCGCGGCCGTCCGCTGCTGCAGGACATGGCGCTGCGCCTGCGTCGTCCGCTGCGCGCGCTGCTCATGGTGGTCGCGATCTGGGTCGCGTTCCGCATCTCCGCCTCCGCCCACCAGGACGAGGCCTGGTACGACCCGTTGCGGCACGGCCTGCTCATCGCGTCCATCATCGCGGGGGCGTGGCTGGTGGGCGCGATGGCGTTCGTCGTCGAGGACCGCACGCTCGCGCGCACGAGCGTCGCCTCGAACGACCGGCACGCACGCCGCGTCCAGACGCAGATCTCGATCCTGCGCCGTGTCACCGTGGCCGTCATCGTGATTCTCGCGGTCGCCGCCGTCCTGCTGACGTTCCCCCAGGTGCGGCTGGCCGGTGCGTCGATCCTGGCCTCGGCGGGACTGCTGTCCGTCGTCGTCGGTGTCGCCGCGCAGTCGAGCCTCGCGAACACCATCGCCGGCATGCAGATCGCGTTCACCGACGCGATCCGGGTGGACGACGTGGTGGTGCTCGACGGCGAGTTCGGCCGGATCGAGGAGATCACGCTGACCTACGTCGTCGTCCACGTCTGGGACGACCGACGCATCATCCTGCCGAGCACCTACTTCACGACGACGCCGTTCGAGAACTGGACGCGACGCGCCGCGGACCTGCTGGGCACGGTCGAGATCGACGTGGACTTCCGGGTCCCCCTGCACGCGATGCGGGCCGAGCTGAGCCGGCTGCTGGACAGCGCGCCGCAGTGGGACCGTCGCACGGGCGTGCTGGAGGTCACCGGCGCCACCGACGGCGTCGTGCGGGCCCGGGCGCTGGTGAGCGCCGCGGACGCCCCCAACCTGTGGGACCTGCGGTGCACCGTCCGCGAGGGGCTGATCGACTGGCTGCAGCGCGAGGCGCCGTACGCGATGGTGCGTCGCCGGTACGAGAGCGTCGAGGCCGCCGTCCTCGAGCAGGCCGAGGCGCCGGGCGCCGTCGAGCAGGGGACGGGGCAGGGCGGCGAGCAGGGCGCCGACGGCTCCGGCGGTGCCGACGGAGCCGCCGGGTCGTCGCCCGCCGACGTCCCGGCGCGGACGCCACGCCCCGGCGCACCGGTGGTGCTGCCCGGCACGCTGACCCCGCGCCGGGACGCCGACGGCGAGGGCACGGGCGAGAGCGACGGGTCGTCGAAGGCGGCGGCCACCCGGTCGCGTCCCGGCAAGGCGCCGCGACGGCCGTCCGTGCACGACCGCCAGCTGCCGACACCGGCCCAGTCCGCGGCGTCGGCCGCCTCGGCGGTCGAGCCGGCCGGGGAGACGGTGCTGCTCGGTGACGTGCGGTCGCCGCGCGCGCAGGACGCGACGGTGGTCATGGCGCCGACGCCGACGGAGCGCCCCGGGTTGTACAGCGGCAGCGAGGAGGCCGAGGCGCGGTCGCGGAACTTCGCCGGGCCCGGCCAGGAGGCGATCGACGAGCGCGAGGAGCTCGCCGAACGACGCCTGACGGGCGAGCTCCCCGTCGGCGACGGCGAGGACGGCGCTGACGACCGCCGTCGGGGACGCCTCGCCCGCGACTCCGGTGACGGGGGTCCGACGGCGGGACCCGGCGAGGGTGGCGACGGCGGTGGTGGCGGCGGCGACGGGCAGTAGCCCGCCGGCCGCAGGTCCCTCAGCCCCGGGTGGCGCGCCCGGCGAGCCAGCCCCGCAGCTCGCCGGGACGGTCCGTGATGATCGCGTCGACGCCGGCGGCGCAGAGTCCGGCCCACTCGGAGGGCTCGTTCGCGGTCCAGGGCATGACGCGCAGCCCGGCGTCGTGCGCCCGGGCCACCAGGGCGGGGTCGGCGAGCACCGCCGCGACGGACGGGTTGACCGTCACCGCACCGCGGTCCGTCGCCGCCGCGAGCAGGTCGGGCGGCACGGCGTCGCAGAGCAGGCCGCGGGGCAGGTGCGGCGCCGCCTCCCGCAGCGCGGTGACCGTGGCGCGCGAGAAGCCCTGCACGAGCACCCGACCGGCGAGGCCCGCGGCGTCGAGGGTCGCGATCGTCGGCGCGAGCTGGTCGGCCGTCCAGGTGCCCTTGTACTCGCACAGCAGGTCGAGGCCGGGCCGCAGCATCAGGAAGTCGACGACCTCGGCGAACGTGGGGATCCGCTGACCGGCGAGGTGGCGGGAGAACCGCGAGCCGGCGTCGAGCGAGCGCACGGTGGCGGCGTCCAGGTCGCCGACCGCCCCCACGCCGTCGGTCACCTTGTCGACCGTGGCGTCGTGGAGGACGACGGGCACGCCGTCGGCGGTGAGCCGGACGTCGAGCTCGAGGGCGGGCGCGCCGGTGCGCCAGGCCGCCTCGAAGGAGGCGAGCGTGTTCTGCGGTGCGACGGCGGCGTACCCGCGGTGCGCGACGACGAGGGGCGTGGACGTGGTGTCGAGGAGGACGGTCACGTCGTCCATCCTGCCCTGGTGGGCCCCGTGGGGATCGAACCCACAACCCGCGGATTAAAAGTCCGCTGCTCTGCCAGTTGAGCTAGAGGCCCGCCGCCGTCCTGCCGGGACGGGGCTGCGGGCCAGCCTACGCGGCGGCGGACGGGCCGACGTCGGCCTGGCCGACGCGAACTTGCGCGAGAGCGACCCGGACCGTCTCACCCAGCGGGAGAAACCGTCTCGTTGGCGCACCCACGTTGCATCCGGCGCCCGGGCCTGCTTCGGTGGAGGAGTCGCGTACCCGACGAGAGGAGCACCCAATGCTCACCGTGACGGACAACGCCCGCACCGCCGTCGACAACCTCGCCCAGCAGGCCGGGGTCCCGGAGGAGGGTGGCCTGCGCATCGCGCAGTCCGCCGACCAGCCGGGGAACTTCGAGCTCGCGCTCGTCCCCGCCCCGCAGCCGAGCGACCAGCTGGTCGACGAGCAGGGCCAGGCCCACGTCTTCGTCGACTCCAGCGCGGCCACCGCGCTGGCGACGCTCCAGCTCGACGCAGAACCCTCCACCGAGGGTCCGGGGTTCGTCCTGACCCCGCAGCAGGACTGAGGTCCCGGCAGGACAGAGGTCCCGCGGGCCTGAGCCTGCAGCAGGACCGTCAGAGCTTCCGACGGCGGGTCGCCCCACGAGGGCGGCCCGCCGTCGTGCGTTGGCGCACGTTTTCGCCGCTCGTGTGGCGGTATGCCCCGATGTGCGCGAGTGTGGTCGCCACGCCGCGAGACTCGCGGCCCACGGAGGTGACTGCACGTGTCCACCGCTCAATCCGCCGAGCACGCCGCGCGCCGCGCGCAGGACAGCGCGCCGCTGCGCACGCTGGCCCGCGTCGGCTACGCCGCGTCCGGCGTGCTCCACCTGATCATCGGCTTCCTCGCCGTCCAGCTCGCCACCGGTGACTCCAGCGGCAGCGCCAGCGAGTCCGGCGCCCTGCAGCAGCTCTCCGAGGCCCCCGGCGGCGCCGTGGCGCTGTGGGTCGCGGCGATCGGGCTCGGCGCGCTCGCGCTCTGGCACATCGTGGAGGCGCTCCTGGGCGTCCCGGGCTCCGAGTCCGCCAAGCAGACCGCCGCTCGCGTCAAGGCCGCCGGCAAGGGCGTGCTGTACGCGGTGCTGGCGTTCCTGGCCGGCCGGTACGCCTCCGGGGGTTCCGGGTCCGGCGGTGGTGAGGCCCAGGAGGGCTTCACCGCCCAGATCCTCCAGCTCCCCGGCGGCCAGCTCATCGTGGGCGCCATCGGTCTGGTCATCATCGGCGTCGGCGTGTTCCACGTCGTCAAGGGCTGGCGCAAGAAGTTCCTCGAGGACCTGCGCACCTCCGGCCCGGGCGCCGTCGGCAAGGCCGTCGTCCGCCTCGGCCAGGTCGGCTACATCGCCAAGGGCATCGCGCTCGGCGTGCTCGGTGGGCTCTTCGTGCTCGCCGGCGTGCAGTCCGACGCCGACAAGGCCGGTGGGCTCGAGGACGCGCTCAAGACGATCCAGGACCAGCCCTTCGGCGCCGTCCTGCTGATCCTGACCGGCGTCGGCATCGCCGCCTACGGCGTGTACTCGTTCGCCCGCGCCCGGTACGCGAAGCTCTGACACCTCCTGCCCGACGACGACCCCCTGGCGCCCGCGGCGTCAGGGGGTCGCCGGCTCCACGATCCAGGTGGCGCCCAGCACCAGGCAGCCCAGGGTGACGACGAGGAAGACGCCGACCCAGACGATGCCCGGCACCCCGGTGAGGCGGCCGAGCTGGTCGGCGTCCGACGTCCGGGCCCGCCCACGGGCGCGCTGCGCCTGCAGCTCCAGGACGGGTCGCACCGATCCGAGCAGCAGGAACCAGGTGACGGTGTAGGCGACCGCGGACTGCGCCGGGGGTTCGAGCAGCCAGGAGACCGCGACGAGCGCCGCACCGCTCACCAGCACCGACCACAGACCGAACCAGTTGCGGATCTTGAGCAGCAGCAGCGCCAGCAGGACCACGAGCAGCCACAGCAGCCCGACGGCGTAGCCGACCCGGAGCATCCATGCCGCGCCGAGGCCGACCAGGCCGGGGCCGACGTATCCCGCGAACGCGGTGAGGATCATGCCGAACCCGCGCGGCCGGCCCGCGGTGACCGTGAGCCCGGAGGTGTCCGAGTGCAGGCGGATGCCGTCGAGACGCCGACCGGTGAGCATCGCCACCACGGCGTGCGCACCCTCGTGCGCGATCGTCACGACATGACGTGCGACACGCCACACCGGCGACACGGCGACGACGGCGAGCGCGACGAGTCCCGCGGCGAGCACGACCGTCTGGTCGGGCGGCGGGACCGGCGTCGTGGCAGCGGTCCAGATCTGACCGAGCACGTCGCCGGTCTTCGCGAGGAAGTCGTCCACGCGGCCATTCCACCACGGCTGCCCGTGCCGCCGGACAGGGGGTTCCGCCCGGTATGAGAGGTCGGCACGGCCCCGTGCGCCGGCTCGCCCACGAGGGATGCGGGCACGACGTGCGACAATGGACGTCGAGGGCAGCGCACCACCCGCGCGCCCCGCGTCGTGGAGATCCCCCCGGATTGCGTGCGGCGGATCCCGACCCGGACGTCGCACGACGTCCCCAGAGAGGCTCCTGCGTGACCACCTTCGCCGATTTCGGCCTGCCCCGTCCTGTCGTCCAGCACCTCACGGACGCCGGCATCACCTCCCCGTTCCCCATCCAGTCGGCGTCGCTGCCCGACACTCTCGCCGGGCGCGACGTGCTCGGCCGCGGCCGCACCGGCTCCGGCAAGACGCTCGCGTTCTCGCTGCCGGTCGTCACCCGGCTCGCCCAGCGCGCCGCCGAGGCCAAGGCCGCCGGCCGTGCGCACCGCCGGGCGAACCGTCCGTCGGCGCTCGTGCTGTGCCCCACCCGCGAGCTCGCCAACCAGATCGACGCCACCATGAAGCCGTTGGCCCAGGCTCTCGGCCTGCGCACGACGACGATCTTCGGCGGCGTCGCGCAGTCCCGCCAGGTGACGGCGCTCAACGGCGGCGTCGACGTCGTCATCGCCTGCCCCGGGCGTCTCGAGGACCTGCTCAACCAGCGCGCCCTCACCCTCGACGGCATCGAGATCACCGTCCTGGACGAGGCCGACCACATGGCCGACCTCGGGTTCCTTCCCGGCGTCAAGCGGATCATGGACCGCACCCCCCAGCAGGGGCAGCGACTGCTGTTCTCGGCCACGCTCGACAACGGCGTGGACGTGCTGGTCAAGCGCTACCTCAAGAACCCCGTCACCCACTCGGTGGACGACGCCGCCGCGCCCCCGCCGCAGATGACGCACCACATCCTCGCGGTGACGGACAAGGAGGCGAAGAAGCTGGTCGTGCACCAGCTCGCCCAGGGCACCGGACGTCGCGTCCTGTTCACCCGCACCAAGCACCACGCCAAGAAGCTCGCGCGGGCGCTCACCGCCTCCGGCGTGCCGGCCGTCGACCTGCACGGCAACCTGGGCCAGGGCGCCCGTGAGCGCAACCTCGCGGCGTTCTCCAGCGGGGACGTCAAGGTCATGGTCGCCACGGACATCGCGGCGCGCGGCATCCACGTCGACGAGGTCGAGCTGGTCGTGCACGTGGACCCGCCGGCCGAGCACAAGGCGTACCTGCACCGGTCGGGCCGTACCGCCCGCGCCGGTTCGGGCGGCGACGTGGTCACCCTCATGCTCCCCGAGGAGCGCGGCGACGTCCGCGACCTGACGCGCAAGGCCCGGATCTCGGCTCAGCCGCAGCCCGTGAAGCCGGGAGACCCGGCCGTCGCGGCACTGGTCGGCGAGGTCGCCGCCTATGTCGAGCCGGTGGCGGTCCAGCAGCCGCAGCAGCAGGGTCGCCAGGGTTCCGGTTCGGGTCGCCAGGGTTCGGGCCGTCAGGGTTCGGGTTCCGGCGGACGCCAGGGCGCCCGTCGCGGCCAGGGCGGCCAGTCGGGTCAGTCCGGCCAGTCGGGCCAGTCGGGCCACGGCGGTCAGTCCGGCCAGGTCGGGCGCGGCGGGTCGGGCGCCGCGGGCGGTGGCGGGAGCCGTCGTCGTCGCGGTGGTCGTGGCCGGTCGGGCCCGGGCGGCCAGGGGCGTCCCGCGCAGGGCCGCCAGGGCTCCGCGCGCTGAGCGCGGCCGGGTCGCGCCGAGCGGCGACCTCCGGCACGTCCGCACCACGACGCCGGTGCTCCCCACGGAGGGAACACCGGCGTCGTGGTGCGTGTTGCCCCAGGCATGACCTACGACGTGGCGAAGACCGACGACGAATGGCGCCTCGAGCTCGACCCCCAGGAGTTCCAGGTGCTCCGCCTGGCCGGCACCGAGCGTGCCTGGACGGGTGAGCTGCTCGACGAGAAGCGTGAGGGCGTGTACCGGTGTCGGGCGTGCAGCAACGAGCTGTTCCGCAGCGACAGCAAGTTCGACTCCCACTGCGGGTGGCCGTCGTTCTTCACGCCCCTCGCCGGTGACCGGGTCGAGTTGATCGAGGACCGCTCGCACGGGATGGTGCGCACCGAGGTGCGCTGCGCCCGGTGCGGGTCGCACCTGGGGCACGTCTTCAAGGACGCCCCCCAGACGCCGACCGGCGACCGGTTCTGCATGAACTCCGTCAGTCTGACGTTCGAGGCGACGGCGTCCTGACCCACGCCGCGGCCGGCCGGGCCGGATGTCGCTACGGTCGTGCCATGAGCGTCGAGATCCCAGTGGCCCCTGACCACCTCGTCAACCTCCGCGACGTCGCCTCGGCCGAGGTGTCCCTGCAGCCGGGCGTCCTGCTGCGCTCCGACGCGCCCCGGGCGGGGGACACGCCGCCCGACGACGTGGCCTGGCCCCCGCGGACCGTCCTCGACCTGCGCGACCTCGGCGAGAAGCGCGACCCGCACCCGCTGCGTGACGTGGCCGACGTGCGCGAGCTGCCCGTGCTCGACGGGGCCACCCGGGCAGCTCCCGCGCAGGACGCGCTGCCGTTCGACCTCGGTCGCCTGTACGTCGAGATGCTGCACGGCGTGGGCGCCGCGCACCTCGTCGACGGCGTGGACGCCGTCGCCACCGCGCCCGGCCCGGTCCTGGTGCACTGCACCGCTGGGAAGGACCGGACGGGCGTGCTGGTCGCCGTCGTCCTGGCGCTGGTCGGCGTCGACCGGGCGCACATCGTCACCGACTACGTGCGGACCGACCCCCACATGCCCGCCGTCATCGCCCGCGCGCGCCGGACCGCACGCGCCGCGACCGCGGACTCGCACGTGCTGGCCGCCCTGCCGCCCGAGCTGCTCACGGCGCCGCCGCACGCGATCGGGACCGTGCTGGACTTCCTCGACGAGCACACGGGCGGGGCCGAAGGCTGGTTCGCGGCGCACGGTGGCACGCCGGAGACCCTCAGGACGCTGCGGGAGCGTCTGCTGCGATGACCGGGCTGCGGGTCTGCTGCAGCCAGGTGACGACGTCCGCGGAGTAGAGACGCAGGAGCGCCGCGATCTGCGACACGTCCGCCTTCTCCCAGTCGGCGAGCGCGCCCTCGAGCATCCCGATCCGCGCGTCCCGCGCGCGACGGAACCGCTCCGCGCCGTCGGACGTCAGCGTGATGAGCTGGCCCCGGGTGTCGGCGGGGTCCACGGCACGGTGCACCAGGCCCAGCGCCTCGAGCCGGCTGAGCTGGCGCGAGACGGTGGCCCGCCCCACCCCGAAGTGCGCGGCCAGGTCCGAGCCCCGGGTGCCGGGGTTGTCGGCGATGTGGGCGAGCAGCGGGTACGCCGAGGCGTTCAGCTCCGGGTGGATGCGCGCAGCCGTGTGGGACGCCGTCGACTGGGCACGTCGGATGAGCACGCGGAGCTCGCGTTCGAGCGCACCGAACGGGTCGGTCTGCGGGTCCGGCAGTGTCGTCTGGGCGGCGGTGGCGTCGTGCATGGGCCCATCATGGCGGTAAAGAACGCGTGACGGGAGGGTCTAGAGGATGACAATTCGGTCTCAGGGAGCCCCAGAGCGGGTGAACTTGCCCCGTCGGCTCGTCGGATGACCGAGTCGACGACCTCCGAGCAGGTTCCTGACCCGCTGCCGGCCCCCGCACCCGGCACCCCCGGATGGATGCGTCCGCTCGGCCGCACCGGCCTCACGGTGAGCGCCGTCTGCGCCGGCGGCGGCCCCCTCGGGTCGATGCCCGGCCTGTTCGGCTACGACGTCGCCACCCGCCAGGCCGTCGACACCGTGCTCGCGATGCTGGCCTCGCCCGTCCGCTTCCTGGACACCTCCAACGGCTACTCCGACGGGCGCAGCGAGCAGCGGATCGGGCAGGCGCTCGCGGCGTGGCGGGCGGAGCACGGGGCGCTGCCCGGCGGACTGGTCGTGGGGACCAAGGTGGACCCGCGCGACGGCGACTACTCGGGCCGACGCGTGCGCACGTCGGTGGCGGAGTCCCGGGCCAGGCTCGGGCTCGACCACCTGCCCCTGGTGCACCTGCACGACCCGGAGAACTTCGCCTTCGAGGAGATGACCGTGCCCGGGGCGCCGTGGACACGCTCGTCGCGATGCGCGAGGCGGGCGAGATCGGGGCGGTGGGCCTGGCGGGCGGTCCGGTCGCGGAGATGCGCCGCTACCTCGACCTCGGGGTGTTCGACGTCCTGCTGGTCCACAACCGGTGGACGCTCGTGGACCGCAGCGCGGGCGAGCTGGTCGCCGTCGCGGCCGAGCGAGGTGTCGGCGTGCTGAACGCCGCGGTCTACGGCGGGGGCATCCTCGCCGAGCAGACGCCGTCGGACCGCCCGGGTCGGACCGGTACGGCTACCGGCCGGCGCCGCCCGAGACGCTCGCCGCCGTCGCCGGCCTGCGGGCCCTGTGCGGGCGGTACGCCACGACGCTGCCGACGGCGGCGCTGCAGTTCTCGCTGCGGGACCCGCGCGTGGCGTCCACGATCGTCGGTGTGTCCCGGCCGGAGCGCGTCGCCCGGATCGAGCAGGCGTGCGCCGAGCCGCTGCCGGACGACTTCTGGACAGAGGCCGAGGCGCTCCTGCCTGAACGACGGGCCTGGCTCGACGGTTCGTGACCGTCGGGCCAGGCCCGGGCGTGCGGTGCCCCAGGGCACCGGGGTGGGTCAGCGGCGGTCGGGCTGCCCGACGAGCGCCTCGTCCGTCTCCAGCGCCACCTCGGTCGCGCTGGGCGCGGCCGGGTTCTGGGTGGCGCGGGCCCGCGCCTCCTCGATGCCGGACCGCTCGCCGAGGGGGATCTCGACGATGAAGCAGATCGCGACGAGCGCGATGAGCGCCAGCGGGGCGGCGATGAGGAAGATGCCCGTGATGGCGTCGGTGTAGGACTGAGCGACGACCTCGGCGACCGGGGCCGGCAGCTGCGACATGTCCGGCACCGCGCCGCTGCCGCCGCTCATCGCGGAGGCCGGCACGCCGATCGCGGCCAGCCCGGACGCCAGGGAGTCCTTGACGTTGATCGCCAGGATCGCGCCGAGGACGGAGACCCCGATCGAGCCGCCGAGGGACCGGAAGAACGCCACGGTGGCGGTGCCGGACCCCATCTCGCGGATGTCGAGGGTGTTCTGCGTGGCGAGGACGAGGTTCTGCATCAGCGCACCGACGGACAGGCCGAGCCCGAACAGGTAGACGGAGATGATGACGAAGCTCGTGTCGGTCTCGATGGTCGACATCCCGAACAGCGACGCCGACAGCAGGGCGGCGCCGCCGATCATGATGCCCTTGTAGCGACCGGTCCGGGAGATGATCCGGCCGAGCACGATGCCGGCCACCATGGTGCCGATGACCATCGGCATCGTCAGCAGCCCGGACTCCGTGGGCGTCTTGCCGCGGGCGAGCTGCATGTACTGCGCCAGGAACACGGCGGTGCCGAACATGGCGACGCCGACGGCCGCGGACGCGACGATCGAGAGCACGAAGGTGCGGTTGCGGAACAGGTGCAGCGGGATGATGGGCTCGGCGACGTGGCGCTCGACGAGCACGGCGGCCACGAGGACGACGACGGCGGCGCCGACCATCGCCGCGGTCTGCCACGACGCCCAGTCGAACTGGTCGCCGGCGAACGTGACCCACAGGAGCAGCAGGGCCACGCCGACGGCGATGAGGGCCGCACCCATGTAGTCGATGGTGACCTTGCGCTGCTCGCGCGTGGGCAGGTGCAGGGTCTTCTGCAGCACGATCAGGGCGGCGACGGCGAAGGGGATGCCCACGAAGAACGTGGAGCGCCAGCCGATCGAGTCGGTCAGGACGCCGCCGAGGAGCGGCCCGCCGATCTGGGCCACGGCCATGACGCCACCCATGAGGCCCATGTACTTGCCGCGCTCGCGCGGGCTGATGATGTCGGCCATCAGGACGGTGGCGAGCGCGGTGAGCCCACCGGCGCCGACACCCTGCAGCGCGCGGAAGGTGATGAGCTCGCCCATGTTCTGGGAGAACCCGGCGGCCGCGGCGGAGATGACGGTGATGACGAGGGCGATCTGGACCAGGGTCTTGCGGTTGGTCAGGTCGGCGAGCTTGCCCCACAGGGGGGTGGAGATCGTCATCGTCAGCAGCATCGCCGTGACGACCCAGGTGTAGGAGTGCTGGGAGCCCTCGAGGTCGGAGACGATGCGGGGCAGCGACGTGGAGGTGATGGTCGTGGCGATGAGGGCCACGAACACGCCGAGCAGGATGCCCGAGAGGGCCTCCAGCGTCTCGCGGCGGGTCATGGCGGGCGCGGAGCCGGCCGCCGTCGCAGGTGAGGTCGCAGGTGAGGTGGCGGGGGAGGGTGGCGTGTCGGTCATCGGGGCGAGGCCTCCTGGTTGGTGCTGGTGATGGCGGCCGCGACGTTGCGGATGTGGTCGATGGCTGCGGTGAGGGCGTCGTCGGTCCAGTCGGCGAACGCGGTGTCGATGAGGTCGTCGAAGCGGCGGTCGGACTCCGCGGCGAACGCGTGCCCGGCGTCGGTGAGCTCGAGGGTGCGGGCACGGCGGTCGTGGTCGTCGACGGTGCGGCGCACGTAGCCGGCGTCGACGAGCGCGCTGACCTGACGGCTGGCGACCGACGGGTCGACCCGCAGGATCTCGGCGACCTCGCAGAGCTGGAGGGCTCCGTGGGAGCGGATCACGCGCACGATGCCGAGGCCGGCGCGCGGCCAGTCGAGGTCCTTGGCGAGGCGGGCGGCGGCCTCCCGCTGGGCGCGCGCGAGCGTCTCCAGCGCCGTGACCAGCGCGTTGCCGGTGTCGGGCATGCCACCCCCCTTGATTGTTCGGGGCAACTCTAGGGTCATTGCTTGCAGTAAGCAAGTGTCTGGTCCGGGCACGACGACGGCGGTCACCGCCCGCAGGTGGTGACCGCCGTCGCGACGGGGCCGGGGCGTCAGGCGCGCCGGCGCACGTCCTCCGTCATGTCCTCCAGCTCCTTGCCCTTCGTCTCCGACACCTTGAACCAGACGAAGAAGAACGACAGGACGGCGAAGAACCCGTACATGCCGTACGGCACGGCCGGTCCCAGGTTCGCCAGCATCGGCGGGAACGTCAGCGTGATCGTGAAGTTCGCCAGCCAGTTCACGGCGGCCGCGAGACCGAGCGCGGCGGCCCGGATCCGGTTGGGGAACATCTCGCCGAGCATCACCCACATCAGCGGGCCCCACGTCGCGCCGAAGAACACCACGAACGCGTTCGCCCCGACCAGGGCGATCGTCGCCCACGGGTCCGCCAGGGACAGCGTCGACTCGCCCGCGGCGTCGACCGTCGTGGTGCCCTGCGTGAACACCGCGGCCATCGTCAGCAGCGACACCGCCATGCCCGCCGAACCGATGAGCAGCAGCGGACGCCGGCCCACCTTGTCGATGAGGGCGATCGCGATGAAGGTCACCAGGATGTTCGTCACCGACGTGATCGTGGAGACGAGGAACGCCTGCGACTCGTCGAACCCGACGGCCTGCCACAGCGTCGTGGAGTAGTAGAAGATGACGTTGATCCCGACGAACTGCTGGAAGATCGCCAGCAGGATCCCCACCCACACGATCGACTTCAGCCCGAGGAACCCGTTGCCGCGCAGGGTGCCCTGCTCGGCGTTCTTCTCGTCCTGGCGGATGGAGTCGCGGATCTCCGCGATCCGGTCGCCCACTCCCTCGTCCGGGCCCAGGACGGAGTCGAGGATCTCCTTGGCCTCGTCCTCGCGCCCCTTGGCGACGAGGTAGCGCGGCGACTCCGGCATCCGGAGCGCCAGCAGGCCGTAGATCAACGCCGGTACCACCCCCACCAGGAACATCCACCGCCAGGCCTCCCAGCCCAGCCACAGCTCGTTCGCCGCGCCGCCCGCCGCCTCGGCGAGCAGCTGGTCGCTCAGCAGCGCGGCGAAGATGCCGACCGTGATCGCCAGCTGCTGCAGGGAACCGAGGGTCCCGCGGATCGAGGCCGGCGCGATCTCCGCGATGTAGGCGGGGGCGATCACCGAGGCGATACCGATGCCCACACCGGCCATGAACCGCCAGATCGACAGGTCGAGCGCCGACCACGCGATCGCCGACAGGACCGAGGAGACGAGGAAGAGCCCGGCACCGAGGACCATCGTGCGCAGCCGTCCCCACCGGTCCGCGAGGCGCCCGGCACCCCAGGCGCCCAGCGCGCACCCGAGCAGCGCGACGGCCACCACGAAGCCCGTCACGGTCGAGCTCAGGTCGAACTGCCCCTCGATGGCCTCGACCGCACCGTTGATGACGGAGGAGTCGAAACCGAAGAGGAAGCCGCCGACGGCGGCGGAGATCGACAGGCCTATCGCCTTGCGGTGCGCGGCGCGGGCCTCCGCGCCGGCGGGAACAGGGCTCGACATGGGTGTCATCCCTCCAACATCGACGACAGCGGCCTGCAGTGGCCGCCTACTGGCGATGCTAGGTCCGTCCGTGCTGGTCGGCACGGTGGAGGGCATCCCGCGGGGGCGACCCGGACCCGCCTGCCACACTGGACGGGTGAGCGACGCCCCGAGATTCCGCCGTCCGGCCATGCTCGACCCGCGCGACGTCGAGAACCTGCCCGGGTCGCTGGACCCTGCCCGCCGCGACGAGGTCGCGCACACCACCGCGCGCGCCGTCGTGCACGCCGCCCGGGCCGCCGAGGACCCGGACGTGGTCGCACGACTCGTGCGGCTCGTCGAGGACGAAGGCCTCGACGTCGTCGCCGAGCTCTGGTCCGACGCCGCCCCCGCCACGCTGCCGGGCGCCCTGTGGCGCCTGTACGCGCTGCGCGAGTGGGTGCGCCGCGACCCGCGCACCGTCGGGCTGCGGTACCGGCTCGGCGTGGACGCCGCGCCCGTGCACGAGGTCGTGGCCGGCGTGCCCCGCCCGCCCACGCCGTCGGACCTGCGCGAGCTCGCCGACACCGTGCTGTCCGGCGTCTACTCCGGCGACCTCGCCGTCGCCCTGGAGCGGGCGGCCGCGTTCTGCCGGATCCTGGCCACCGGCGCCGCCTACGACGCCGACGCCCGCGAGGTCGCCGACCCCGGTGCCGCCGCCCGGATGACCCGCGGCGCCGCCGACCTGGTCGGCACGGCGGCCGAGCTCGAGCACGCGGCGGCACTCTGGCGCAACGACGCCCTCGACTGAACCCGCTGCACCTCGCGACACTTCGCGCCCCCCGCGACATCTCGCGCCCCCCGCGGCATCTCGGGTCCGGGCCTCGTTCCCGGCCGCAGGAGCGCCGATCTGCCGGCGGTGAGGTTCCCCACGTCGTCCGACCTGTCGCCCCCGGGCCGACGGCGCTTACGATGGTCGGGCGACGTCGGACCGCGGTAGCCCCGGGCTCCATCTTCAGCCGCTTCGAGCGGCCACGCGCCGAGAGGCGCTCCCGGTCCGGCGTCGCACTTCTCCCACCGCCCGGGGCGCGCCCGAGGACCGATCGATTTAGTGCTGGATCGGGGCGGGTCCTACGCTGTGTCGTGACCGAGCGTTTCTCCTCCCAGGAGTCCCTGTGCGCCTGCGCCTCACCCCGCGTGACACCACCTACTTCGACCTGCTGGCGGAGATCGCCCAGCAGACCGTGATCGGTGCCACGCTGCTCGCCGAGCTGCTCGGCGCGAGCCGCGCCGACCGGCAGGACATCGTCAAGCGCCTCTCCGAGGTCGAGCACGACGCCGACGACGCGGCCCACTCGATCATGCGACGGCTCAACCGCACGTTCGTCACCCCGTTCGACCGGGACGACATCTACGCCCTGGCGTCGGCCCTCGACGACTGCATGGACGCCATGGACGAGGCCGGCCACCTCATCGTGCTGTACCGCATCGACGAGCTCCCCATGGCCGTCTCCGAGCAGGTGCAGGTGCTGCAGCGGTGTGCCGAGCTGACGGCGGACGCCATGCCGCGGCTGCGCAAGCTCGACCAGCTGCCGGAGTACTGCGTCGAGATCAACCGGCTGGAGAACCAGGGCGACACCCTGCACCGCACGCTCCTCGGCGACCTCTTCGACCGGGCGACCGACCCCATCGCGCTCATCAAGCTCAAGGAGGTCGTCGACGTCCTCGAGGAGGCCACGGACGCCTTCGAGCGGGTGGCGAACCTCGTCGAGACGATCGCCCTCAAGGAGTCCTGAGTGGAGGTCGCGCTCGTCGTCGGGGTCGTCCTCCTGGCTCTCGTCTTCGCGTTCTCGAACGGGTTCAACGACGCGGGCAACGCCGTGGCGACGTCGATCTCGACCCGGGCCCTCACCCCCCGCATCGCCGTGGCGATGGCGGCCGTGATGAACTTCGTCGGCGCGCTGCTCGGCACGGAGATCGCCGAGACCATCGCGACGTCCATCATCGACCTCCAGGGCGAACCCGCGTCCCTCTCCCTGACGGTGCTGCTGTGCGCCCTGGGCGGCGCCGGTGCCTGGAACCTGCTGGCCTGGTGGTACGGCATGCCGACCTCGTCGACGCACGCGCTCGTGGGCGGGCTGCTCGGTGCAGGCATCGCCGGCGGCGTGGCCGTGCAGGGCTCGCTGCTCTGGGACAACGTGGTGCTGCCCACCCTCGTGTCCCCCGTGGTGGGGTTCGTCCTGGCGTTCATCGTGATGGTCGGCGTGCTCTGGGCGTTCCGTGACGCCGCCCCGTCCCGCGTCAACCGGCGATTCCGCGTCGCGCAGACCGCGTCGGCGGCCGCGATGGCGCTCGGTCACGGGCTGCAGGCCGCCCAGAAGACGATGGGCGTCATCTGGCTCGCACTGATCACCGTGGGCACCGTCGGCGCGACCGACGGGCTGCCCCTGTGGGTCAAGCTGTCCTGCGCGACGGCGATGGCGCTCGGCACCTACGTGGGCGGCTGGCGCATCATGCGCACGCTCGGGCGGCGCATCATCCAGCTCGACCCCGCCCGCGGGTTCGTCGCCGAGAGCGTCGCGTCCGTGGTGCTCTACGCCAACGCCGTCATCCTGCACGCCCCGGTGTCGACCACGCACACCATCACGTCGGCGATCGTGGGCGTCGGCGCGACGCGCCGCCTGTCGGCCGTGCGCTGGGGGGTCGCCCGGAACATCGCCGTGTTCTGGCTGCTCACCGCGCCGGTCGCCGGGATCGTGGCGGCGGTCGCCACCTGGGCGGCCGTCGCGGCGTTCGGGGTCTGACCCTCCCGCCGCGGCAGGCCGGTGGCCCCCGGTGGCGGGGCGGCACGCCCGGTGGAACCGGCAGGGTCAGTGGAAAGGCACGGTCAGTGGACAGGCACGGTCAGTGGACCGGTGGGGCCACCCGTTCCGCGGCGACGACGCGTGGACCCTTCGACGTCGACGCGACGTGCGCCACCAGGGCCTCGCCCGGCTCCAGGTACGGGTCGCGCCGCGGCAGCGCGGCCGCGACGGCGGACCGCGAGTGCTGGCCCAGCACGTCCAGGACCGTCGGGAGCACCGGCCGGTGGGTGCACAGCACCGACGCGCGGGACGTCTCCAGCAGGTCCCGCACCGCCGCCGCCACCCGGGCCGGCGACCGCTCGTGCTGCGCCTCGCCGAGGGAGTCGCTGTACTCCGGGCGCAGGCCCGACGCGCGTACGTACGGGTCCATCGTCGTCGCGCACCGCTCCCAGCGGCTCGAGACGACGGTGCGCACCCCGTAGTCCGCCAGGACCGGCACCAGCGCCGCGGCCTGCGCGTGCCCGATCGGCGTGAGGGGACGCTCCTGCTCGTCACCGAACCAGCTCTGGCGGGCCACCGCGCGCCCGTGCCGGACGATCACCAGGGCGCGCGTCGCGAGCCTGCCGCCGTGGTGGGCCTCGACGAGCGCGTCGAGCGGGCCGCGGTCCGTCGTCCGCGTCAGCCGCTCCGCCGCCGCGTCGACGTCCAGCCACACCGTCTCGTCGATCTCGCGCTTGTTCACCGGGGACACCGGGACGCGTGCCGCCAGCGGACGCCCGTCCTCGTCGTGGTGCGCGCGCCGCGCCGCCCAGTAGTGGACCCGCTTCACCCGCCCCTCCGGGGTCAGGTACTGCAGTCCCGGCAGCGGCAGGCCCAGCACCACCGGCTTGCCCGTCTCCTCGGTGACCTCGCGCACCGCCGTCGTCGCCAACGACTCGCCCGTGTCGTGCTTGCCCTTCGGCCACGACCAGTCGTCGTAGTGGGGGCGGTGCACCAGCTGGACCTGCAGGCGCTCGTGGCGCACCCGCCACACGAGCGCACCCGCGGTCTCGATCACCGGGGCGTGCGGCACCGACGTCGCGCCGAGCGGGTCGACGAACGGCGTGGCGGTGCGCAACGGGCGTGCGGAGTGCGGCACGGTGCTCATCGCCGGCCGTCAGCTCCGCGACGGGCGACGACGGTGCCGGTCCACCAGCACGGACTGCAGGTCCGCCGTCGGCTCGCCCTCGGCGTCCTTCACCTGGCGCTCCCACGTGTCGTCCGGGCCGAGGTGCCACGCCGAGGTCTGGTCCGACATGGAGCGGGACAGCAGTTCCAGGAGCTCGGCCTGCTGGCCGGGGTCGGTGAGGCGCACCAGGGCCTCGACCCGGCGGTCCAGGTTGCGGTGCATCAGGTCGGCGGACCCGATGAACACCTCGGGTCCCGACTCGGGCCCCTCGTCGATCTGCGGGCCCACCGAGTTCGCGAACGCGAAGATCCGCGAGTGCTCCAGGAACCTGCCCAGGATCGACCGCACCCGGACGTTCTCGCTCAGTCCCGGCACGCCGGGCCGGATCGCGCAGATGCCGCGCACGACGACGTCGACCTTCGCACCGGCCTGCGACGCCCGGTACAGCGCGTCGATCGTGGCCTCGTCGACCGCGGAGTTCACCTTGATCTTGACCCACGCCTCGTGCCCGGCGCGCGCCGCCGCGGCCTCGCGGTCGATGCGTTCGACCAGACCCGAGCGCACCGACCGCGGTGCGACGAGCAGACGGTGGAACCGTGACCGGGGCGCGTAGCCCGAGAGCTGGTTGAATAGGCGGGTCAGGTCCTGGCCGACGTCGGGGTCGCACGTCAGCAGCCCGTGGTCGGTGTACAGGCGCGCCGTCTTCGGGTGGTAGTTGCCCGTGCCGACGTGGCAGTAGCGGCGCAGCCCGTCCGACTCCTGACGCACCACCAGCGACAGCTTGCAGTGCGTCTTGAGGCCGACGATGCCGTAGACGACGTGCACGCCCGCCTCCTCCAGCTTGCGGGCCCAGGAGATGTTCGCCTGCTCGTCGAAGCGGGCCTTGATCTCCACCAGGGCGAGCACCTGCTTGCCCGCCTCCGCCGCGTCGATGAGCGCGTCCACGATGGGGGAGTCGCCCGACGTGCGGTACAGGGTCTGCTTGATAGCCAGGACCTTCGGGTCCGCCGCGGCCTGCTCCAGGAACGTCTGCACCGACGTGGAGAACGAGTCGTACGGGTGGTGCAGCAGGACGTCGCGCTCGCGGATCGAGGCGAACACGTCGCCCGGCATCGCCGACTCGACCTCGGCGAGCTGGCGGTGCGTCGTCGGGACGAACGGCGGGTAGTGCAGCTCCGCACGGTCGATGTCCGCGATGACGTTGAGGCCCGTGAGGTCCAGCGGGGCGGGGAGCTCGTAGACCTCCTCCTCGACGACGCCCAGCTCACGGATCAGCAGCTCGCGGATGCGCGGCGAGATGCCCTCGGCGAGCTCGAGCCGCACCGGCGGGCCGAACCGGCGGCGCAGCAGCTCCTTCTCCATCGCCTGGAGCAGGTTCTCGGCGTCGTCCTCCTCGACCTCCACGTCCTCGTTGCGGGTGACGCGGAACGTGTGGTGCTCGCGCACCTCCATGCCGGGGAACAGGTGGTCGAGGTGCTCGGCGATGACGTCCTCCAGGGGCACGAAGGACTTCTGCGTCCCCCGGCCTGGGTGGGCGACGGAGCCGCCGGGCGCCCCCGGTCGTCGACGGCGATGAAGCGCGGCAGCAGCGGCGGCACCTTCACCCGGGCGAAGTGCTCCTTGCCGGTGGCGGGGTTGAGCACCACGACGGCGAGGTTGAGCGACAGCCCCGAGATGTACGGGAACGGGTGCGCCGGGTCCACCGCCAGGGGCGTCAGGACGGGGAAGATCTGCTTGCGGAAGAACTTGTGCAGGCGGGCCTGCTCCTTGTCCTCCAGCTCGTCCCAGCGCACGATCGTGATGTTCTCGGCGGCCAGCGCCGGCTGCACGTCCCCGCGGAACACCTCCGCGTGCCGGCTCATCAGCCGGTGCGCGCCCGCGTCGATGCCCTCCAGCACCTCGCGCGGGTTGAGGCCCGACGCCGCGGTGACGGCGATGCCGGTGGCGATGCGGCGCTTCAGGCCGGCCACGCGGACCATGAAGAACTCGTCCAGGTTCGAGGCGAAGATCGCCAGGAACCGGACGCGCTCCAGCAGCGGCAGCGTCGGGTCCTCGGCGAGCTCGAGCACCCGCTCGTTGAACGCCAGCCAGCTCAGCTCACGATCGGCGAAGCGGTCCGCGGGCAGCGGCTCGAGCGGGGCCGGCGCATCGGTCGGTGCCTCCTGGGGCACCTCGGCGATGTGCTCGGCGATGTGGGCGGCGAGCTGGGGGTCCATGCGGCGCGGGCCTGCTTTCACGGTCGTGCGAGGTTCGGACGGTGCGCTGGTCGCAGCGGAGACGAATCGCCCTCGGGCATCACGCCTCCGCGCCGTTCGTGAGCTGGACACGGTCATGTGCCCATCGTGGCACCGATCGGTGAACAGCGGGTGACGTGCGCGCCGTCCGCGCGGTCAGTCGGTGCGGCCGGCGGGGGCGGAGCCCGGGGCGCCGTCGTGGGCGCGCGCCGCGGGGGCGTACTGGGTGTCGACGGCCGCCCGGGTGAACCCGGTGCGCGCGTAGGTCGCCAGCGCGGCGGCGTTGTCGCCGTCGACGTACAGCACGGCACGCGTGCAGCCCGCCGCCCGCAGGCCGTGCAGCCCGACGGCGGTCAGGAACCCGCCGATGCCCCGGCCCTGCGCCTGCGGGGAGACGCCGACGGCGTAGATCTCGCCGTCGCGGTCGTCCTGCGGCTGGTCGGTGGGGATCTTCGTCCAGATCGACCCCGCCAGGGTGCCGTCCTCGTCCTGGGCGAGCCACAGCCCGTCCGCGTCGAACCACGGCTCGGCCATCCGCCGGTGCAGGTCGTCCACGGTGAGCCGGCCCTGCTCCGGGTGGTCCGCGAACGCGCGGGCGTTCAGCGCCACCCACGCCTCGTCGTCGTCCCCGGGGCGGAACGTGCGCAGCGTGATGCCGCCGGGAGCGTCCGGGGCGGGCGGGGCGTCCGCACCGGTCAGCGGCCGGGCGAGGAACAGCAGCTCGCGGACGAGCGTGTAGCCGCGGGCGGCCGCGAACCCGCGGGCGGACTCCAGGTCCCCGTGCGCCCACACGCGCAGCGGCTTGCCCCGCTGGTCCGGGGCGCCGGACCGCTCCGGCAGGCGGGCGTCACGCTCCGCGGTGCCCAGCAGGAGCGTGCCCGTGCCCGCGCGGCGGTGGGCAGGGTGCACGACGAGCTCGGCGCTCGCCACGTCTCCGCCCCGGTCCACCTGGAGGTAGGCCACGGCGTCGCCGGCCGGCCCCCGGACGAGGGCGTGGGTGACGGCGGCGTCGTCGACGCCCAGGTTCAGCAGCGGCTGCTCCGACAGCGGAGCGACGCCGTCGTGGGCCGCAGCCGCGGCGGCGAGCGCGCGGACGGCGTCCTGCGTGGCGGGGGCGAGGGGGCCGATCTCCAGAGGTGCGGACACCGTCCCATTGTCACCGACCAGGCGGCCGTGCCCGCACTCCGGGTGGAGCGCGGGCACGACCGCCTGGTCGAGGGGAGCCGCCTGGGTCAGCCGGCGGTGCAGGTCACCTCCGGAGCGGTGGTCGGCGCGGCGCCGGTGCCGATGAAGCCGGCCGTCGTCGTGCCTCCGGCCGCGAGCGACCCGTTCCACGGAGCGTTCGAGACCTGCTCGCCCGTCGCCGTCGAGGAGTGCTCGCCACCCCACAGCTGCGCGACGCCCGCGCCCGCCGGGAGGGCGAACGTCGTCGTCCAGCCCGCGATCGCCGCGTCGCCAGCGGCGACGGTGAGGGCGCCCTGCCAGCCGCCCGGCCACGAGCCGGTCACCGTGACCGTCGCCGTGCAGGCGTCGTCCGTGGGCTCCTCGGTGGGCTCCTCGGTGGGTTCCTCGGTCGGTTCCTCGGTGGGCTCCTCCGTGGGTTCCTCGGTCGGTTCACCGGTGGGGCCGCCGAACCACGACGCCTCCACCGCGGTCTCCTGCAGGCCCTGCGGCCCCTCGATGATGCGGGTGCCCCAGGCGCTGGGCGTCGAGGCGTCGAAGTTCAGCACCATGTCGAGGTACGGGTCGGTGTTGCCGCTCCACGACCAGGCCAGCCAGCCGAGGTCCAACCGCTCCGCCTCCGACAGCACGACGTCCTCGTCGACGTCCGCCGACGTCTGCTGCCAGCCGAACTCGCCCACCATGATCGGCAGGCCGGCGTCCACGAAGAACTCCAGGTAGTCGGTGATGGTCTGCGGCTGGTTGTACACGCCGTACATGTGGATCGAGAAGATCGTGTTCGCGTCTGGGTCGGCGGCGAACACGTCCGCCGCCGCCGGGCGCATGTAGTTCTTCCAGTCCTGGCCCCAGTTGGGGGCGTCCACCACCAGCGCGTGCTCGTAGCCGATGGTGCGCATCCGCTCGATCGCCGCCGACGTCTCCGACGCCCACGTCGCGTTCGTGGCGTCGTCGTTGCCCATCGGCTCGTTGCCGATGTTGACGAGGATGAAGTCCTCGGTGCCCTCCAGGGTGGGGTACAGGTCCTCCCAGTAGTCGACGGCCTGGTCCAGGGTCGCGGCGTCCGGGGCGTACTGGTCGCCGTAGCCCGTGGTGTCGTGCACCTCGAGCATGCACACCAGCCGGTTCTCGCGGCACAGCTCGACGATGTCCGCCACGTCGGCCGGGTCGTTGCGGGTCCACTGGTCGCCGCTGGACAGGACCACGCGCACGGTGTTCGCGCCGGCCTCCTTGATGTCCGCGAACGAGTCCGTCGTGTGGGTGTACCAGGTGTGGGCGTGGTTCACGCCGCGCATCACCAGGTCGGTGCCGTCCGCCTCGACGATCCGGCCGTCGGAGACGTGGATGCCGGGCGGGGTGTCGGCGTGGGCAGGTGGGGCGGCGACGGCGAACGCCACCGCACCGGTGGCCAGGAGGGTCGCCGCCGCGGCGCCCGCCGTGACCGCCGTCGCACGGGACCGTCGCTCGCCGACCGCAGATGCAGTGCCCGAAAGGGCTGGGGAAGGTGACATCGTCGGACGTCCTTGTCTCTCGGTGGGACCTTTCCGTGCCACTGTCGCGCCGAACGGCGCGCCTCGTCGTCTACTGAAACGCTTAAGCCAAGCGTGCGCGACGACGAGATCGTCGGACCTTTGTCACGGTCCGACGATCTCGTCGAGAGGTGCGTTCAGTGCTCGCGGGCTCGCGGGCTCGCTCCGGGTCGGTCCGCGGTGTCTGTGGTCGGACTGGCCCTGTGCTCGCAAGCTCGCTCCGGGTCGGTCCGCGGTGTCTGTGGTCGGACTGGCCCTGTGCTCGCAAGCTCGCTCCGGGTCAGTCCGCGGTGTCTGTGGTCGGACTGGCCCTGTGCTCGCAAGCTCGCTCCGGGTCAGTCCTCCGACTTGGCGCCGGACGAGAGCCCCGTCGCGATCAGGTCCATCACCGAGGCGTCCGCGAGCGTCGTCGCGTCGCCCACGGTGCGGTTCTCGGCGACGTCGCGCAGGAGCCGGCGCATGATCTTGCCGGACCTCGTCTTCGGCAGCTCCGGGACGACCAGCACGCGCCGCGGCTTGGCGATGGGCCCGATCTCCTTGGCGACGTGCGAGCGCAGCGTCTCCGAGATGGCCGCCGACCCCTCCTCGCTCTCGGCGTCGCCCGCGTGCTCGCCGCGCAGGATGACGAACGCGACGACGGCCTGACCGGTCGTGTCGTCCGCAGCACCGACGACGGCGGCCTCCGCCACGATCTCGTGCGACACCAGCGCCGACTCGATCTCCGTGGTGGACAGTCGGTGACCGGAGACGTTCATGACGTCGTCGACCCGGCCGAGCAGCCAGATGTCGCCGTCGTCGTCCTTCTTGGCGCCGTCGCCGGCGAAGTAGATCCCGGGGAACCGCGACCAGTAGGTGTCCTTGAACCGCTGCAGGTCGCCCCAGATGCCGCGCAGCATCGACGGCCACGGCTCGGACAGCACCAGGTACCCGCCGCCACCGTCGGGCACGGACGTGGCCTCGTCGTCGACGACGTCGGCGCTGATGCCGGGCAGCGCGACCTGCGCCGAGCCGGGCTTCGCCGCCGTCACGCCGGGCAGCGGGCTGATCATGATGGCGCCCGTCTCCGTCTGCCACCAGGTGTCCACGATCGGGGTGCTGTCCGCGCCGATCACGCGGCGATACCACATCCACGCCTCGGGGTTGATGGGTTCGCCCACCGAGCCGAGCACGCGCAGGGACGACAGGTCGAACTCCGCGGGGATGTCGTCGCCCCACTTCATGCAGGTGCGGATCGCCGTGGGGGCGGTGTACAGGATCGACACGGAGTACTTCTGGACGATCTCCCACCAGCGGCCGCGGTGCGGGGTGTCCGGGGTGCCCTCGTAGATCACCTGCGTGGCACCGTTGAGCAGCGGCCCGTAGACGACGTACGAGTGCCCGGTGACCCAGCCGATGTCGGCGGTGCACCAGTAGACGTCGGACTCGGCCTTCAGGTCGAACACGTTCTTGTGGGTGTAGGCGGTCTGCGTGAGGTAGCCGCCGGTGGTGTGCAGGATTCCCTTCGGCTTCCCGGTGGTGCCGGAGGTGTACAGGATGAACAGGGGGTGCTCGGACTCGACCCACACGGGCTCGTGGTAGGTGTCCGCCGCGTCGACGGCGTCGTGCCACCAGACGTCGCGGCCCTCGGTCCAGGCGACGTCCTGCTCGGTGCGGCGCACCACCAGGACGTGCTGGACGGTCGTGGCGGGCTCGCCCTCGCGGGGTTCGAGCGCCTCGTCGACGGCGGGCTTGAGGGCGCTGGGCGCGCCGCGGCGGAACCCGCCGTCAGCGGTGATGACCAGCTTGGCCTCGGCGTCGGCGATCCGGGAGCGCAGCGCGTCGGCGCTGAACCCGCCGAAGACGACGGAGTGCGGTGCGCCGAGCCGGGCGCACGCGAGCATCGCGACGACGGACTCGACGAGCATCGGCAGGTAGATGACGACGCGGTCGCCGGTCTCGACGCCGAGCGCGGCGATGGCGTTGGCGGCGCGGGCCACCTCGCGCTGCAGGTCGGCGTAGGTGACGGTGCGGGTGTCGCCGCCCTCACCCTCGAAGTGGATCGCCACGCGGTCCCCGAGCCCGTTCTCGACGTGGCGGTCGACGGCGTTGTAGGCGGCGTTGAGCGTGCCGTCGGCGAACCAGCGGGCGACCGGTGCGCCCGACCAGTCGAGGGTCTCGGTGAAGGGGGTGCGCCAGCTCACGAGCTCGCGGGCCTGGTCGGCCCAGAACCCGAGGCGGTCCGCCGCGGCCTCCTCGTAGAGGGACGCCGTGGCGTTGGCCTGCGCGGCGAACTCGGCGCTCGGGGGGAACGCGCGGTTCTCGTGGAGCAGGTTCTCCAGGTTGGTGCTCGTGGGCTGGGTGTCGGTCACTGATACCTCCGCGTCGTCGCGATGTGTCCGTCGTCAGGGTCCGCCGCACGCGCGGGGCGTACGTGTCCGTCTGCGGCTCTCCTCGGGGAGTCTATCCCCGTGACGTGCCGGGGATCACACCCTCTCACGATTAAGCAGGCAGCCTCGCAAATATCCTTGGAGGCCGCGGACCGCGTGGCCCACCAGGACGACGACGTGGTCCGGACCGCTCCCCGCGACCTCGGCGTGGCGGGCACGAGTAACGGCGCCCGGGTCACTGCCACCGAGCGCCGCTCCCGCCGGACGGTGCGGTGGGTAGCAGGCGCGTTGCCACTGCGTCGCCGTACCGGGTCGAGCCCGCTCGGCGTGTCCTGACGTGGACTAGTTGAGCGTGGGTCCCCCGCACCGTTCTGGTGCTTCCATGGAACGCCCGACCCGACGTGCCCGCAACCCGCAGGAGGCGTCAGTCGCGGCGTCGGCGGTACCGGCTCACGACCCACCAGGTCACGGCCGCGGCCGCGAGGACGCCGGCGACGGCCAGCACCGGTGTCGGGCGGATGCGCGGGCGCAGGGCCACCGGGCGGGAGAACGTCAGCATGCCCCATCCGTTGTCCGCCGCGAGGCGCCGCAGCGCCCGGTCCGGGTTCACGGCGAACCCGTGCCCGACGGCGGCCAGCATCGGCGCGTCGGTGATCGAGTCCGAGTAGGCGTAGCTGTTCTCCAGGTCGTACCCCCGCGCGGCCGCGATCTCGCGGATCGCCGTCGCCTTGTTCTCGCCGTACGCGTAGAAGTCGATCTCCCCGGTGAACCTGCCCTCGGCGACCGTCATGCGCGTCGCGACGACGTGGTCCGCGCCGAGCATCGCCGCGATCGGCTCGACCAGCTCCGTGCCCGACGCGGAGACGACGACGACGTCGTGACCCATCGCGTGGTGCTCGGTGATGAGGTCGACGGCCTCGGCGTAGACGTACGGGTCGATGTGCTCGTGCAGCGTCTCGGCGACGATCTGCTTCACCTTGGCCACGTCCCAGCCCGTCGCCAGCTCCGACAGGTGCTGGCGCATCCGCTCCGTCTGCGCCGCGTCCGCGCTGGACAGCAGGTACAGGAAGTGCGCGTACGCGCTGCGCAGCACGTCGCCGCGGGTGATGAGCCCACCGGCGAAGAACGACTGGGAGAACGCGGCCGTCGAGCTCGTCGCGATGACCGTCTTGTCGAGGTCGAAGAACGCCGCGACCCGTCGGCCCGCGCGGGAGCCCGGCACGGCACCGGGCACTCGACCCGGCGACGGCGGCAGGTTCGGCGAGACGCTCACGGAACGAGCCTAGTGCTCCCCGCCCGCGCCACGCGTCACGGCCGTCGCACGTCGTGGGCGCAGCGGAGCGTGGCCCGGCCGTGGACCACAGCCCGGGGCCGTCCACAGGTCGCCCGGTCGGCGCGGTGCCCGAGGGCGTCACCTCGTCAGGGTGGGCGGCATGGACATCGCAGACACGCAGTCCGGCCCCCTGGAAGGACTGACCGAAGGACTGGCCGAAGGACTGGCCGAGGGACTGGCGGAGGGGCCGGCGGCGGGACCGTCGGTGGGTCGCCCGGCCGGGTCGCCGGGAGACTCCTGGCCGGTCACGCCCCCGGCCCCACCGGGCACGTCCGCGACCCCGGCGCGCCTCGTCGCCGTCGTGGGCGCGTGCGGAGGCGCCGGGACCAGCCTGCTCGCCGCAGCGGTCGCCCGATCCCTGCGCCGACGTCCGCGCCCTGCCACCCTGGTCGACCTCGACCTGCCCGGGGGCGGGCTCGACGTGCTGCTCGGCATCGAGACGACCCCGGGTGCACGCTGGCCGGACCTCTCCGACGCGCGAGGCAGCGTCGACGGTGCCGACCTGCTCGCGGCACTGCCGCGGTGGGGAGCGGTGCCCGTGCTGTCCGGGACGCGCGCCACCCCCACCACGCCCGACGCCGCCGTCGTGCTCGACGTCGTCACCGCGCTGCTGCGGGCCGGGGAGTGCGTCGTCCTCGACCTCCCCCGCCCCGGAGGGTGGGACGACGCCTGCCGTTCCCTCGTCTCGGCGGCCGACGCCGTGCTGCTCGTCGCCCCGCTGACGGCACCCGGAGCCGCCGGAGCCGTCGCCGCGCACGGCCTGCTCGTCGACCTGGGCGTGCGAGACGTGCTGCTCGTCGCCCGAGGACCGGCGCCGGGGCGCATCGACGCCGCAGAGCTCGCCGCGGCCCTCGGCCGCGACGTCGACGTCGTCGCCGGCTGGGACGCCCGGCTCGCGGGCGACGTCGAGCGCGGCGACGGCCCACCCGGCCGACGCCGCAGCCCGCTGCGACGAGCCGCCGAGGCGGTCACCGCAAAGCTGGACCGCACCCCGGCCACCCCGACCGGCACGCTGCCCGGAGGGTCCGCGTGACCGCCGTCGACCCGACCCTGCTCGCCGACGTCCGGTCCCGGCTGTCGTCCGGACCCGACCTCCCCGACGACACCGCGCTGGCCCAGGCGCTGCGCGCGAGCGGACGCCTCCTGGGCTCCGAGGCCCTGGCCGACCTCACCCGCGCCGCCCGCGCGGAGCTGACCGGGGCGGGACCCCTCCAGGAGCTGCTGGAGTCACCGGGAGTCACCGACGTGCTCGTCAACGGACCCCACGACGTCTGGGTCGACCACGGTGACGGCCTGCGCCGCGCCGGCACCAGGTTCGCCGGCCCGTCGGCGGTCCGGGCGCTCGCGGTGCGCATGGCGGCGCTCGGCGGCCAACGGCTCGACGACGCCAGCCCCGTGGTCGACGCCAGGCTCCCGGACGGGACCCGGCTCCACGCCGCCGTCGAACCCGTCGCGCCCCACGGGGCCGTGATCGCGCTCCGGGTGCTGCGGCAGGCCAGCCTCGACCTGCCTGCCCTGATCCGGGGCGGAGCCGCCCCCGCAGCCTGGGTGCCCGTGCTCGACGGCCTGGTGCGCGGCCGGGCGAACCTGCTGGTCACCGGCGGTACCGGGACCGGCAAGACCACGCTGCTCGCCGCACTCGTCGGCCTCGTGGGCGACGACGAACGCATCATCACCGTCGAGGAGGCGCGCGAGCTCGCCCCCGTCCACCCGCACGTCGTCGCGCTCGCCGCCCGTCGCCCCAACGTGGAGGGAGTCGGAGAGGTCACGTTGAGCGACCTGGTGCGTGGTGCGCTGCGGATGCGCCCCGACCGGATCGTGCTCGGCGAGTGCCGTGGCGCGGAGGTGCGCGAGCTGCTGCTCGCCCTGAACACCGGGCACGACGGCGGCATGGCGACGGTGCACGCCAACGCCGCCGAGCACGTCCCCGCCCGTCTGGAGGCGTTGGCCGCACTGGCGGGGATGCCGCGCGCGGCGGTCGCCGCCCAGGCCGCCGCCGCCCTCGACGTCGTGCTGCACCTGCGCCGTCGGGCCGGGGTGAGGTACCTGGCGCAGATCGCGACGGTCGGGGCCGCGCCGTCCGGTGGCCTGGCGGTGCGGCCCGTGGCGACCTGGGACGGGACCTGCGCCGACGGTCCCCGGTACGCGGCGGGCTGGGACGACCTCGTGGACCGGTGGGTGCCATGAGCGCGGCGCTGGTGGTCGGGGCGTGCGTGGCTGGCGCCGTCTGGTCCGTGACCGTCCCCGCCGGTCGCCGCGCCGCGGCGTTGTCCGTCACCCGCCCTGCGGCAGCCGGGAGGATGCGTCGGCTCTTGCGGACGGCGGCTCAGGACGACGCCGGCCGGGTCCGGGTCGTGCTGGCACAGGTCGTCGCGCTCCTGAGGTCCGGTGCCCCGCCGTCGGTCGCGTGGTCGCGGGCGCTGGGTGTCCGCTCCGGGCCGGACGGCGTCCCCGACGCCGTCGAGCTGGCCCCCGTGGTCGGTGGCCCGGGCCCTGCGGCCGCCGTCGTCGCCGCGGCCCGACTCGCCGGCGAGGTCGGGGCGCCGCTCGGACGGGTGCTCGAGTCCGTGGCCGACGCCCTCGTGGCCGAGGCCGAGGCACAGGCGGACCGGGAGGCGTCGCTCGCCGGACCGCGGACGACCGCACGGCTCCTGCTGTGGCTGCCGCTGCTGGGGACGGTGCTGGGTGCGGCACTGGGTGCCGACCCGGTCGCCTCGGCCACCGACGGCGGGGTCGGCACGGCCGCCGTCTGCGCCGGGGTCGTCGCGCTCGGCGCGGGCCGGTGGTGGACGGGACGGCTCGTGGCGTCCGCGCGGGCGGCCGGGGGTGCGCCATGACGTTCACCGTGGTGTGCCTGCTCTGCCTCGTCGGCACGTCGCCCTGGTGGGCGGCGAGCAGGGTCGCCCGCCGGCGTGCCGGAGACCTGGGCAGGAGCGTCGTGGCACCGGAAGGGGCGACCGGGCAGGTGCCCGGGGCCGCTGTGACGGGTGGCCGCGTCGACGTCCCGGTGCTGCTGGAGCTGGTGGCGGCCGCCGTGCGCTCGGGCGCGGCCGTGCCACGCGCACTGGAGGCCGTCGGCGGCGCCGTCGGAGGGGTCGACGGCCGGACACTGCACGTCGTGGCGTCCGGGCTGCGACTCGGCGCCGACTGGGACGCCGCGTGGGCCGCTGCACCGCCGCCGGCACGGTCGTCGGCACCGCTCGACCCGCTGCGGCAGGCCTTGCGGGGAGCGTGGCACGACGGGGCGGCGCCGGGCGAGGCGCTGCGTGCCGCCGGGCAGGAGGTGCTGCACGAGCGGCGGACCTCCGCCCGGACGGCGGCGGCGCGGCTCGGGGTGCGGCTCGTGCTGCCCCTCGGCGTCTGCTACCTGCCGGCGTTCATCCTCCTCGGGCTCACGCCCGTGCTGCTCGCCCTCGGCACGGACCTGTTGTCCGGCTGATCCAGACGTCGCCCACCAGGGCGTCGGGGCGACCGACCGGTCGCGCCACCGATGCGGGCCTGCGCCCGCCGCACGAAGGAGAAGACCATGACCGAGCACGACGTCCACCCGGCAGGACGTACCGACCGCGCTGCCGACCGCGCTGCCGACCGCGCTGCCGACCGCGCCGTCGACCGCGCTGCCGACCGCGCCGACGAGGTGGGCCCGCCGCCCGGAGCCGGCGTCCCGCAGGTCTCCGCCGAACCCCTCGACCCGGAGGCGGGCCTGGCGACCGCGGAGTACGCGATCGCGACGATCGCGGCCGTGGGGTTCGCCGGGCTGCTCATCGTCGTCCTGCAGAGCGACACCGTGCGGGGCCTCCTGGAGGGCATCGTCGGCCAGGCGCTGACGGTATGACCGCCCGCGACCGGGGTGAGCGAGGGTCCGTCACGGCCGAGCTCGCCGTCGGGCTGCCCGTGGTGGCCGTGCTCCTGGTCGCGGTGCTCACGCTCGTGGCCGCGTCCGTCGCACAGCTCCGTGCGGGGGACGCGGCCCGGGCGGGCGCGCGCCTCGTGGCGATCGGTGAACCGGCCGACGTCGTGCACGCGGCCGTCGCCCGGGTCGGTGGTGACGGCGTCAGCGCGACGCTCGTGGACGAGGGCGAGTGGGTGCGGGTCGTCGTGACCCGCCCGGTCGTCGGTGCCTGGTCCGGGCCGCTGGTGGCGACCGGCGAGGCCGTCGCCTGGGTGGAGCCGTGACCGGCGGCGAGCGTGCTGCCGGTGAGCCGGCCACCGGTGGGCATGCTGCCGGTGAGGGTGCCGGCGGAGGCGAGCGGGGCGCGGGCACGGTGCTCCTGATCGGCATCGTCGCCGTCGTCCTGCTCTGCATGGCCGGCCTGAGCGCCCTCGGCAGCGCCCAGCAGGCCAGGGTGACCGCGCAGTCCGCCGCCGATCTCGGTGCGCTGGCCGGAGCCTCGGCGCTCCGGCACGGCCTCGACGCCTGCACGACGGCGGGGCGGACCGTCGCCCGCAACGGGTCCGGCCTGGCCGGGTGCGTGGTCGAGGAGGGTGGCGTGGTCGCCGTCGTGGCGTCGCGACCTGCCGGCCACGTCGTGGACCTCGCCGGGGTGGCGACCGCCCGGGCGCGCGCAGGTCCGGCCTCCGCGCGCACGAACGGGCCACCGTGACAGCCGTGACAGCTCTGCCGGCTCTGCCTGCCACGCGCCGCCGTGGCGACCGTGCCTGCCCGGGACGGCCGTCACGGACCGGGCGTGTCAGTGCAGCGGCGGCGCGACCTTCGGCCCGGCGGCCTCGGGCGCCGTGCTGGTGGACGGCTGCTGCGGCGCGGGCGCACCGGCCGAGGAGGCCTCTCCGGTGGTCGCCCCGGCGGCCCCGTGGCCGGCCTCGTCACCGGTCCCGTCACCGGTCCCGTCACCGGTCCCGTCACCGGTCCCGTCGGTGGCGCCCTCGGTGGCGGACGTGCTCCGACGTGCTTCTCGCACGGCCTGGAACGCCTGGATGACGGCGAGCAGCGGAACGGCGAAGACGTACCAGGCGATCCAGTACTCCATCGGCAGGAAGAGGTACAGGTAGACGCCGTAGCCCAGCATCGCGAGCCCGAGGAGGCTCGACAGGAGCCGCTTGCCCGCGCTGAGCGAGGAGGTCACGGCGCCGATGACGATGGTCAGCAGGCCGGAGACGACGAGGGCGACGACATAGGTCGCGAACGTGCCGTCCTGGGCGAAGAGTTCAGGGAGGTACCACATGGGAGATGTCCTTGGTGAGGTGGGGATGGGTGACCATGAGGTCGCCGCAAACTACCGCCAACCGGACATTGACGACAAGGTGTCAGGAAGGATTGATGCCGAAGAGCTGAGCGCGCTCCGTGATGAGGCGTGCGCGCGCCAGACGGGGCTTGTCCGAACCGTCGCGGATGATCGACCCGGCCGCCTCGAACTCGGCGAAGAAGTCGACGGCCCAGGCGACGTCCGCCGGGGCGGGGGACAGGCGCTCGTTGACCACGGCGGGCTGCTCGAGGTCGAGGCAGAGGCGCCCCGTCATGCCCATCGCCACCGCGTCGTCCGACTGCTCGCGCAGCAGCGGGTGGCTGGACCCGACGGTCGGCCCGTCGATGGGCCCGGGCAGCCCTCCGATGCGGGAGGCGTTGACGAGCCGCGCCCGCGGGTAGGCCATCGCCAGCGGCTCGTTCGCCGCCCCCGTGTCACGGCGGTAGTCGCCGGAGCCGAACGCGAGGCGGAACGCCCCGGGCGCCCGTGCGATCGAGACGGCCTCCTCGATGCCGAGCGCCGACTCGACCAGGGGGATCACGGGGAGCTGCCCGCCGAGGCGCTGCACCGTGTCCACCACCTGGTCGGCGCTCTCGCACTTGGCAAGCACCACCCCGCACAGCCCGTCGGCGTCGCGGAACGCCCGCATGTCGTCCTCCCAGGCGGGCAGCGTGCGCTCGTTGATGCGCACCCACGCGCGCCCGCCCGCGGCGAACCAGTCCAGCACGAGGGCGCGCGCCTCCTGCTTGCGGGAGTCGTCGACCGCGTCCTCGCAGTCGAGGACGACCTGGTCGGCGCGCGAGAGCTGGGCCGCGTCGAACAGGTCCGCCTTCAGCGCGTTGACGAGCAGCCAGGAACGGGAGTTGGCGGCGTCGACGCGGGAGTCCTCCCGGGCGGCGCGGCGGGTGGGGAGGTCGTCGGTGGTCACGCGTCGATCGTAGGCCCGCCGGGGGCGTGCGACAGGACGGCGTCGAGCAGCCGGATCGCCGCGGACTTGTCGAGCGGGGAGTTCTCGCTGCCGCACTTGGGGGACTGCACGCAGGCGGGGCAGCCGTCGGCGCAGGGGCAGGCGTCGACCGCGTCGCGCACGGCCCGCAGCCACTGCTCGCCCTGTTCGTAGCCGCGCTCGGCGAAACCGGCGCCACCGGGGTAGGCGTCGTAGACGAACACCGTCGCCTCGCCGGTGTCCGGGTGCAGCGCGGTCGACACCCCGCCGAGGTCCCACCGGTCACAGGTGGCCAGCAGGGGGAGCAGACCGATGGCGGCGTGCTCGGCCGCGTGCAGGGCACCGGGAGCGACGTCCTCGTCGACGCCCGCGGCCCGCAGCACGTGCGTGGGCACGGACCACCACACGGCCTGCGTGCCGAGTGTCCGGGCGGGCAGGTCGAGCTGCTCGGTGTCGAGCACCTGCATGTCCGGCACGCGGCGCCGCTGGAACCCGACGACCTGGCTCGTCACCTCCACCGGTCCGAGCCCCCAGGTGACGGGACCCCACTGCCGTTCCCGGGCCGGGGCGGAGCCCTCCGGCGCGGGGTGCTCGGTGTCGCCGGCGGCGGCCAGCGCGATCTCCATGACCTCGTGGGACCAGGTCGCGTGCTGCACGTCGCGGCGCACCACGAGGGCGACGTGGTCGGCCAGGTCGAGCCGGTCGACGACGAACGTGACGCCCTGGTGGACGTAGACGGCGCCGTCGTGCACCTGGGAGTCCGCCGAGCCGGCGTCCACGGTGCCGAGCAGGCGGCCGGTCGTGGCCTCGACGACACGGACGGGCTGCCCGCCGGACCCGCGCAGGTCCGCCATGGCCGCCGCGGGCTGCGCGTGCGTCCAGTACCAGCCGGAGGGGCGACGTCGCAGGAGGCCTCGCGCGACGAGCACGTCGAGGATCTCGCGAACCCGCGCCGGCTCGCCGAAGCCGGCGAGCGCCTCGGCGCGCAGGGGCAGCTCCTGGGCGGCCGCGCAGAGCTGCGGCGCGAGGACGTACGGGTTGCCGGGGTCGAACACGCACGCCTCGAGCGGTGCGTCGAACACGGCTTCGGGGTGGGTCACCAGGTAGGTGTCCAGCGGGTCCTCGCGGGCGATGAACGCGACGAGGCCGTCGGCCCCGGCGCGTCCGGCGCGTCCGGCCTGCTGCCACAGCGACATGCGGGTGCCGGGCCAGCCCGCGACGAGCACGGCGTCGAGGCCGGAGATGTCGACGCCGAGCTCGAGGGCGTTCGTCGTGGCCAGGGCGAGGAGCTCGCCGGTGCGCAGCGACCGTTCGAGCTCGCGGCGCTCCTCGGGCAGGTAGCCGCCGCGGTACGCCGCGACCCGGCCGGCGAGGTCGCCGGAGACGGGCCGCAGGTGGTCCCGGGTGGCCTCGGCCACGGTCTCGGCGCCGCGCCGTGACCGGGTGAACGCGAGGGTGCGGGCGCCGTGCGCGGCGAGGTCGGCGAGGAGCTCGGCGGCCTCGGCGGTCGCGGAGCGGCGCGGGTGCTCGGCCCTGCCCTGCCCGGTGAGGACCGTGTCGGCCTCGTTCGCCCGGGGGTCCAGGGGGTCGGGCAGGGCCCACGGGTCGTCGGCCGCGGGGTCCGTCCCGTCGGGCCGGGTCCGTTCGAACGCGAACCCGGCGATCTCCGGGGGCTGCCACAGCACGACGGTGCGTCGGCCCGACGGGGAGGTGTCGGTGACGACGGCGGTGACCTCGTCCGGGGTGGTGCCGATGAGCCGGGCGGCGCTGACGGCGGGCTCCGCCGTCGTCGCGCTCGCCACGACCACGGTGGGTCGGTGCCCGCCGTGGTGCTCGACGAGCCGGGCGAGGCGGCGCAGCACGAGGGAGACGTGCGCACCGAAGACGCCGCGGTAGGCGTGGCCCTCGTCGACGACGACGTAGCGCAGCCCGCGCAGCAGCCGGGACCAGCGCTGGTGGGTGGGCAGCATCGTGAAGTGCAGCATGTCGGGGTTGGTGAGGACGACGTCGGCGTGGTCGACGATCCAGCGGCGTTCCTCGGCGGGGGTGTCGCCGTCGCAGGTGGCGACGCGCACGTCGGGCGTGCCGGCGGCGTCGAGGAGGCGCACCAGCGCCGAGAGCTGGTCGGCGGCGAGGGCCTTGGTGGGGGAGAGGTAGAGCACGGTGTTGCGGTGGCGCACGGTCTCGATGCGTCCGGCGTCGCGGCGTGCGGCCTCGGGGTCGGTGCGGCGCGCCTCGCGGACGGCGGTGAGCGCGGGCAGCCAGAAGCCGAGTGACTTGCCGGATCCGGTGGAGGTCGCGAGCGCGACGTGCTCGCCGCGGTGCGCCGCCTCGGCGGCCTCGACCTGGTGCACCCAGGGGCGGTCGACGCCGAGGGCACGGTAGCCCGCGACGATCCGGGGGTCGGCCCAGGTCGGCCAGTCGGCTTGCACGCCGGGGCGTCCGGGCAGGGTGCGGGCGCAGGTGAGGCGGTCGGCGCGGGTCCCGTGCGCGGTGAGGACGTCGAGCAGCGGGTGGTCGGCCGCTGCGGTCGGGGACTCGTGGGGCACGGGGGACATCCTCGCACCAGGGCCTCGCAGGTGGTCGTGCCGGGCCTTCGATCAGGCCTCTGGTGCATTTGTCACGACAAAGCACGGTGAATGCTTTTTAGGCGGCCTTGCCTTTCTGCGATCAATGCGAGAAATAATGTGCGCGCCACGTCGAACATTGTTGAAGAAATGGTGAAGCAATTCCGGAACGGCTCGTTATCACTTCGTGATCATCGTTCCCTGGTGGGCGTGCCCCGACCCCCACGGATCGCCGCCGCCCTCGCCACCCTGACGGCCGCCGCCCTCGTCCCCCTCACCGTAGCCCCCGCCTCCGCCGCACCCGCCGTACCCGCCATCTCCACGTCCCCCGTCACCGCCGTCGTGCCCACGCCGGCGACCACGGCCGCCGGACGCGTGCAGGCCGCCTCCCGGTCCACCGTGCGCTGGGTCAAGGTGGACCGCGCCAAGGTCACCACGATGCGGAACCGGTCCAGCCGTGTGGTCGCCCGGCCCGACGACGGCACGCGCGTCGTCGTCGTCGGCCGATCCGCGAAGCTGCTCAAGGTCAAGGTGGGCTCGAAGACCGGCTGGATCGGCAAGAAGGCCGTCACCACCACGCGGCTCACGGACGTGACCGGCAAGCGGTTCACCACCGGCCGCGTCAAGGTCACCCAGCAGATCGGCACGAAGTCGCGCACCGTCGGGCACGTCGCGCTCGGCACCGAGGTCAAGCGCCTCGCCCGCACCACCGGTCGTGACACCAACCGGGTCAAGGTCCGCATCCCCGGCGGCAGGACCGGGTGGGTGTCGGCCAGCCGGCTCACCCAGCGCGACGTCTGGCGCCAGCTCGCCCAGTGCGAGTCCGGCGGCCGCGCGGGCATCAGCACCGGCAACGGGTACCACGGCATGTACCAGTTCACGGCGCGCACCTGGCGGTCCGTCGGCGGCAGCGGCCTGCCGCACCACCACAGCGCCGCCGAGCAGACCAAGCGCGCCCAGATCCTCCAGGCCCGCGCCGGATGGGGCCAGTGGCCCCACTGCACGCGCAAGCTCGGCCTGCGCTGAGCCGCCGGCTCAGCGCACCAGCACGGCCGCCATCGCTCGCGACAGGTACCAGGGGTCGACGACGGCGGTCAGCTCGCGCGCCGAGTGCATCGACAGGATCGGCACACCCACGTCGACCACGCGGATGCCGAGCCGGGTCGCCGTGATCGGCCCGATCGTGGAGCCGCAGGGGATCGCGTTGTTCGAGACGAACTCCTGGCCGGGCACCCCGGCCGCGTCGCAGGCGGCCTGCCACAGGGCGGCACCGTGGGCGTCCGTGGCGTAGCGCTGGCCGGCGTTGATCTTGAGGATCGGCCCGCCCCCGGCCACCGGGTGGTTCGCCGGGTCGTGCCGCTCCGGGTAGTTGGGGTGCACGGCGTGCCCGACGTCGGAGCTGATGCACACCGAGGCGGCCAGCGCCCGACGGCGGTCCTCGCCGCCCGCGCCGAGGGCCCGCGACACGCGGCCCAGCACGTCCGCCAGGAACGGCCCGGCCGCGCCGGAGCGGGACGCGGAGCCGATCTCCTCGTGGTCGAACGCCGCCACGACACCGACCGACGACATCGACGCCGGGTCCGCGTCGAGCAGGGCGACCAGGGCGGCGTGCGTCGAGAGCAGGTTGTCCAGGCGCCCCGAGGCCCACAGCGAGCGGCCGGCACCGAACGCGCGCGGGGACTGGGTGTCCGCGACGACCACGTCGTAGCCGGCGATCTCGGCCGGGTCGAGGACCCCGCCGTCGGGCAGCTCGGCCCGGGCCGCGAGCTCGGCCAGCACGTCCGCGTCGCCGACCTCGCCGAGCCCGAACACCGGCTGGGTGTGCCGCTGCCGGTCGAGGGTGAGGCCGTCGTTGACCGAACGGTCCAGGTGCACGGCAAGCTGCGGGATGCGGGCGAACGGTCCGGTGCGCACGAGGTGCTCGGCGCCGTCGCGGGTCACCAGGCGACCGGCGAGCTCGAGCTCGCGGTCCAGCCAGGAGTTCAGCAGCGGACCGCCGTAGACCTCGACCCCGGCCTGCCACCAGCCGTCGCGACCGCCCGTGGGCTGCGGCTTGAGCTTGAACCCGGGGGAGTCGGTGTGCGTGCCCAGCACCGAGAACGGCGTCGTCGGGCCGGCGTCGGGCGGGACGACGACGGCGATCGCCGACCCGTCGCGCACGACGACGTAGCGGCCGCCCGGAGCCAGGTCCCAGGCGTCGGCCTCGTCCAGGACGACGAACCCGGCGTCGACGGCGCGGCGGGCCACCTCGGAGGCGGCGTGGTACGAGGACGGTGAGGCGACGACGAACCGACCGAGGTCCTCGGTGTGGGTCCGGGCCTCGTCGGGGACGTGCGTGCTGTTGGCTGCGACAGACATGCCCGCATCTTCCCACCCCCGCCCGCGCACGCCGAGACGAGGAGGTCGGTGCCGGGCTACAGATAGGTGGCGAGCCGGGCGAGCGCCTCGGGGCCGACCAGGTCGTCGGGCAGCAGGGGCACCTCGTCCAACGGCAGGTGGCCGAGCCGGTCGCCCAGCGTGGCCAGGTGCTCGGCCTCGGTGGCGCGCCGGGCGTCGAGCAGCGGCCCTGCACCGGCGGGGGAACGCTTGTTGACGACGAGCCCCCCGACGGGCACCTGCAGCTTCTCGAGCTGGGCCACCAGCTCGACAGTCTCCAGCACGGGCAGCCGCTCGGCGGCGAGCACCGCGACGAACGCGCTCCGGGCCGGGTCGGTCAGCACCTCGCGCAGCAGCGCGAAGCGGTCGCGCCGCCGGGTGAGCACCGAGCGGATCTCCGCGTCCCGGCCCGCCTCCGCCTCTCCGCGCCCGCCGAGCATCTGCGCGGCGGCGCCGAACCGTTCCGACCGGTCCCGCCGGCGCAGCAGCCCGTCCGTCCAGGCGCCCATCGTCTCGGGCAGGGATAGCAGGCGGGCCGTGTGGCCCGACGGCGCGGTGTCGAACACCACGAGGTCGTAGCGGGTCAGACCCACCTCGACCAGGTCGGCCACCCGTTCCAGCACGGCGGCCTCGTGCATCCCCGGGGCGTCCCGGGCGAGGTCGAGGTGCCGGTCGACCTCGCCGCCGAGGTGCTCCGGCATGAGCCGGCGCAGCGTGGCCCGTACCGCGGTCAGGTGGGCCGCGGTCGTGCGCTCCGGGTCCACCTCGACGCCGTCGAGATACCCGGCCGGGGTGCCGTCGTCGTGCGCGGGGACGCCCTCGGCGAGGCGGACGACGTCGTCGCCCACCGTGCGCTGCCACAGGTGGCCCAGGTTGTGGGCCGGGTCGGTGGACACCACCAGGACCCGCCGGCCGGCGCGGGCGCGGGCCAGCGCGGTGGCCGAGGCGATCGACGTCTTGCCGACGCCGCCCTTGCCTCCGCAGAACAGCACCCGCCGGCGGGCCGCGAGGTCTAGCAGCACGACACGTGCTCCAGAGGAGAACGGTCCATGCCGAGCCGGGTGTGCCACTCGTGCACGCGGTCCGCCAGCAGCGGCATCAGCTCGACCGTGTAGTAGGAGGCAGGGTTCGGCACCCCGAGCGCCTCGGCGAGGACGACGAGCGTGAACAGGTCGTCCTCGTCGCGGCGGGCTCCCGCGAGAGTACGCCGGTAGGGCGCCTCGTAGAACTCCCGCAGGCCCGCCGAGACGGCGCTCAGGGTGCCGCGCATCAGCGGTCCTTGACGTCCGTGCCGCTGCTCCCGGCACCCGTGGACGAGGTGCCGCTGCTGACCGAACCGGTGGGCAGCGGCTCGTCCGTCTCCGGGTCGAACGAACCGCGGCGAGCGGCGTTCATGGCGGCGGCGGCCTCGATCGCGACCCAGGCGGAGGCCACGAGGATGATGAGGTCCAGGACCAGCAGGAACCAGTTCTGGTCGCTCCAGAAGGTGCCGAGCTGCACGATCAGCGCGTACACCGACATGACCAGCACGAAGACCAGCGGGATGAGCACGACCACGGGGTTGCGCCGTCGACGCAGCAGCATCACGGCCACGACGGACAGCGTGAGCGAGGCCAGCAGCTGGTTCGTGGTGCCGAACAGCGGCCAGATGAGCAGCCCGCCCGCACCGTCGCCACCGGCGCTGAAGGTCAGCCCGACGGCCACCGCGAGCGCGATCACGGTCGCGACGCCCTTGCGGACCGTGATGCCCATGATCTCGCCGGCCTCCTGGACGACGAACCGCTGCAGCCGCACCCCGGTGTCCATCGTGGTCGCGGCGAACAGGACGGCCATCGTGGCCAGGATCGTCGCGGACAGGGAGGCCGGGATGCCGAGGCCGGCGTTGACGATCGACGCGCCGCCGTCGACGAACGCGACCACGCCGCCCTCGTTGAACGCCGAGTAGACGGCCTCCCAGTCGGCGAGCGTCTGGTAGCCGGCCGTGGCGGCGATGATCGCGCCGAGGGCCAGCATGCCCTCGCCCACCGCGCCGAAGTAGCCCACGAAGCGGGCGTCGGTCTCCTTGTCGAGCTGCTTGGACGACGTCCCGGAGGCGACCATGCCGTGGAACCCGGAGATGGCGCCGCACGCGATCGTCACGAACAGCAGCGGCACCATGCTGGGCGTCCCGGCGGGGACGGCGTGGTTGATCGCCGGGGCGACGACGGCAGGGCTCGCCAGCACGACCGACAGGTACAGGATGCCGAGGCCGATGAAGAGCTGCACGCCGTTGATGTAGTCGCGCGGCTGCAGCAGCACCCACACGGGCAGCAGCGACGCGATGCCGGCGTAGGTGAACAGGGCGACGATCCAGAAGGTCGCGGGCGACATGCCCAGGATCGGGTCCGGCAGCACGACGGGGAACCTGTCGCCGACGATGATCAGCGCGTACAGCGCGACGACCCCGACGACGGTGGTGACCAGCAGGTTGATCTTCCAGCGGTAGATCATCTGGCCGACGACGAGCGCGACGAGCACGGCACCCCACACGGGGATGACGGAGGTTGGGGTGGAGATCAGCAGGTTCTTGATCACCGTGGCGAACGCGGCGACCACCATGAGCAGCACCAGGAAGATCACCACGAGGAAGAGTGCCCGGCCGCGGGCGCCGATGTAGCGGCCCGAGAGCATCCCCATCGACCGGCCGCGGTTGCGCACCGACGCCCACAGGGCCCCCAGGTCGTGCATGCCCGCGAAGAAGACGGTGCCCAGGGTGACCCACAGGAAGGCGGGCAGCCAGCCCCAGATCACCGCGACCGCCGGGCCCACGATCGGTGCCGCACCGGCCACGGAGGTGAAGTGGTGCCCCCAGAGGACGAACTTGTTCGTCGGGACGTAGTCGACGCCGTCGCGCAGCTCGTGCGCCGGCGTGCGGAAGTTCTCGTCGAGCCGGTAGATCCGGCTGGCCAGGAACTTCGAGTAGAGGAAGTATCCGGCCAGCACCATCGCCAGGCCGATGACCATCAGCACCAGGGAATTCACGACATGCTCCGATTCGGTCGTCTTTGACTGTCTCGCGGCGAGTCTACGACCGGTCCGGACCTGTGAGGTACATCGCGGCGTGACACCCGTGCGTCGACCGCGCGACGCCGGGGCACCGATCGTGCGACGTGCGACGACGCGACGGCGCGCGGTCACGTTCGTGACCGTCGTCACATGTGGGTAGACTCGCGCGCATCCCCGTCGTCAACGGCGACGACGGGGTCTTACCGCAGGTGCAGGTCCTGCTCGACGTCGACAGGGCACGCGCAGCACACGTCGAGGAGGACGGATGCTCACACTCGGGAGCGACAGCATCACGATCGTCGCGGTCATCGCGGTGATCGGACTGGCGTCGCTGATCTGTGCGGCCACGCTGCGCAGGCAGGTCCTCGCCGCGGGCGACGGCACCGCCGCCATGCAGGACATCGGCCGGGCCGTCCAGGAGGGCGCCTCGGCGTACCTCAGCCGCCAGTTCCGCACGCTCGCCCTGTTCGCCGTCGTCGTCTTCGCGCTGCTGTTCCTGCTGCCCGGCGACGGCGACGTCCGCATCGGGCGCTCGATCGCGTTCCTCGTGGGCGCCGCCTTCTCCGCCGCCATCGGCTACCTCGGCATGTGGCTCGCCGTGCGCGCCAACGTGCGCGTCGCCGCCGCCGCCACCCAGCCCGACGGCCGCGCCCAGGGCGCCCGCATCGCCTTCCGCACCGGCGGCGTCGTCGGGATGTCGGTCGTGGGCCTCGGGCTCTTCGGCGCGGCGCTGGTCGTCATCATCTACAAGGGCGACGCGCCCGCCGTGCTCGAGGGCTTCGGCTTCGGTGCCGCGCTGCTGGCCATGTTCATGCGGGTGGGTGGCGGCATCTTCACCAAGGCAGCCGACGTCGGCGCCGACCTCGTCGGCAAGGTCGAGCAGGGCATCCCCGAGGACGACCCCCGCAACGCCGCCACCATCGCCGACAACGTGGGCGACAACGTCGGCGACTGCGCCGGCATGGCCGCCGACCTCTTCGAGTCCTACGCGGTGACGCTCGTCGCGGCGCTCATCCTCGGCAAGGCCGTCATGGGCGAGCAGGGGCTCGTGTTCCCGCTGATCGTCACCGCCATCGGCGCGCTCGTGGCGCTCCTGGGCGTGCTCATCACCAAGGTCCGCGGCACCGAGTCGGGGCTGACGGCGATCAACCGCGGCTTCTACATCTCCGCCGTCGTCGGGGCGGCGCTCGCCGCCGTGGCCGCCTTCCTCTACCTGCCGGGCTCGTTCGACGGGCTCGGCGGCACGGCCGACCTCGACGGCGTCACCTCCGACCCCCGCGTGGTCGCCTCGCTGGCCGTGCTCATCGGGATCGTGCTCGCCGGGGTGATCCTGTGGATCACCGGCTACTTCACGGGCACCGACTCCAAGCCGACCAAGCACGTCGCCGCGACCTCCAGGACGGGTGCCGCGACCGTGATCCTGTCCGGGATCGGCGTCGGGTTCGAGTCCGCGGTCTACACCGCGGGCATCATCGCCGCCGCGATCTGCGGGGTGTTCCTGCTGGCCGGCGGCTCCATCTGGCTGTCGCTGTTCCTCGTGGCGCTCGCCGGGTGCGGCCTGCTCACGACGGTCGGCGTCATCGTCGCGATGGACACGTTCGGTCCCGTGAGCGACAACGCGCAGGGCATCTACGAGATGTCGCGGGACGTCGACGCCGACACCGACGACGGCGAGGCCGCGCAGATCCTCACCGACCTGGACGCCGTCGGGAACACCACCAAGGCCATCACCAAGGGCATCGCGATCGCGACGGCGGTGCTCGCCGCCACCGCGCTGTTCGGCTCCTACGCGGACGCCGTGGAGAAGGCCGTCGCCGAGGTCTCGACCGTCGGGTCGGGACTCGTGGGCTCCATGCTCAGCTACGAGATCATCTCGCCCGTGACCCTGGTGGGCGTGATCCTCGGCGGTGCCACGGTGTTCCTGTTCTCGGGGCTGGCCATCGACGCCGTGACCCGCGCGGCCGGGGCGATCGTCATGGAGGTGCGCCGCCAGTTCCGCGAGCACCCCGGGATCATGACCTACGACGAGCGCCCCGAGTACGGGCGCGTGGTGGACATCTGCACCAAGGACTCGCTGCGCGAGCTCGCCACGCCCGGTCTGCTCGCGGCGTTCGCGCCGATCGCGGTCGGGTTCGGGCTCGGGGTGGGGCCGCTGGCCGGGTTCCTCGCCGGCACCATCGGCACGGGCGTGCTCATGGCGATCTTCCTGGCGAACTCGGGCGGCGCGTGGGACAACGCGAAGAAGATCGTCGAGGACGGCGCCTACGGGGGCAAGGGTTCCGAGGCGCACGAGGCCACCGTCATCGGCGACACCGTCGGCGACCCGTTCAAGGACACCGCGGGCCCCGCGATCAATCCGCTCATCAAGGTGATGAACCTGGTCTCGCTGCTCATCGCGCCGGCCGTCGTGATGCTCAGCGTCCCGGCCGACGCGAACCACGTGCTGCGCATCGCCATCGCCTGCGTGGCCGCGCTGATCGCGATGGGCGCGGTCGTCTGGTCGCGGCTGCGGGCCGCCCGCGTGGACGCCGAGACGCCGACGGACGCGGTGCCGGTGCGCTGAGCCGGTGCGCGGTGCTGGTCTCGTTCGGCAGTTCGCGCTTCGTTCGGCAGTTTGAACTGCCGAACAAAGCGCGAACTGCCGAACGACCTGGCCGGGCCGTCAGGCGATGGCAGGCAGTCCCACGTAGGCGGCGACGATGACGACGACGGTCACGGCCAGGAGTGCCGTGTCACCGGCGCGCCAGCGCAGGTGCGCGAGCCGCTGCTCACGCCCTGCACCGGACTCCATCGCCGCGGTGAACCCGCGGGTCTCCAACGCCTCGACGGTGGTGCGGGTGCGCTTGGCGGTGTTGAGGATCAACGGGTAGAAGGCCTGGACGGCGATCCGGCCCCCGCGCACGATCGCCCGCCAGCCGAGCAGCCCCGGGCCACGGGAGGGCGCCCCCCGCATCCGGTGGCCGTCCACCACGGTCTGGAACTCGTCGACCAGCACCGGCACCATCCGGTAGCCGTAGCTGACGGCGAACCCGAGGATGGCGGGCGCCCGCAGGGCGATCAGCGCGTCACAGATCTTCTCCGGGTCCATCGACACGAACGCCGCCATCGACACCAGCGACACGGTGCTGAGCTTCAGGTAGGCCTGCGTCAGGGCGACGACGGACCCCACCTCGCCGCCCAGCACGAGGACCAGCACCAGCAGGTATCCGACCTGGCCGATCGTGGACAGCACGAACAGGCCCAGCAGCAGCGGACCGATCCGCGCCGCCAGCGCGCAGCCCAGGGCCGCGACGAAGAACACCGTCAGCAGCCGCAGGTCGTAGGTGAACCACGGCGCCAGGGCGCACACCGCGTACCAGGCGACGACACCGCGCGGGTCGCGGGCGGCGAGGAACCCGCCGCGGGTCGCGTAGGCGACGCGCATCAGCTCGAGCTTGACCCACTCCACCCCGGAACGGTCCAGGCCGGTGCGCTTGCGGGGCTGTCGCGGCTTGCGGACCGCCGGGTCCTGCACGGTCGCGCTCATGCCGGGACCTCCAGGGGACGACAGACGGCGGCGACCAGCTGGTCGACCGTCAGGGGGACGGGCGAGACGCCGAGCAGCGCACCGACCTGGCTGACCTGCGGCGGCACCAGGCGGGCCTGTCGCAGCAGGTCCGGGGAGCCGAACAGGGTGGCGGGGTCGGTGTCGGCGAGCACGCGACCGGAGTCCAGGACGACGACGCGGTCGGCCCAGTGCGCGACCAGGTGCATGTCGTGGGTCGCCACGACGGTGCAGCGGATGTGGTCCGTCATGGCCGCGAGCATCGCCACGACGTCGTCCCGGGTCCGCACGTCCAGGCTCGACGTCGGCTCGTCGAGCAGCAGCAGGGTGGGCCGCATGGCGAGGGCGACGGCGAGGGCGGCGCGGCGCTGCTGCCCACCGGACAGCAGGCGCCCGTCGCGCTCCGCCAGGGCGGTGAGCTGCATCTGCGCGAGCACGTCCTCCACCAGCGCGTCGGCGTCGGGCACCTGGCGGCCGAGCGGGTGCATGGCGACGTCGCCGCGTACCGAGTCGGTGAGGAACATCTCCTCGGGCCGCTGCACGAGGTAGCAGACGTCGTCGGCGATCTGCGCGGCGCTCGCGTGGCGGGTGTCGCGTCCGCACACCTCGACCGAGCCCTCGCGGGGCAGCGACAGGCCGGCGAGCAGGCTCAGCAGCGTGGACTTCCCGGCGCCGTTCGACCCGACCAGGGCGACCCGTCCGCCGTCGTGCAGGTCGAGGTCCACGCCGTCGAGCACGGTGCTGCGCGGGCCGGCCACGGTGCGGTACCCGTGGACGACGTCGCGCACGCGCGCGACCGGCTCGGGGCGCGTGCCGTCACCGTGGGCCTGTTCCCCCTGTCGACCATGCCCTGATGACGGTCGATCATGCCCTCGTGGCCCGTCCGGCGGGCCGGACGGGCCGCCAGGGCATGGTCGGCGTCCGGGGAGGGGGCTGGTGGGGAGGGTCGCGGTCAGCAGGGTGGCGCACTCCTCGACCGTCAGGGGCAGGCGCGGGGTGCCGGGGACGAGGCGCCGGGCCACGTCCACGACCTGGGGCGCCGGGATGTCGGCAGCGGCGAGGTCGTCCACCCGGCCCAGCGCCTCCCGCACGGGCAGGTGCCAGCGCGGTGCGCCGTCGGCCATGAGCACGACCGACCGGGCGTACCGGGCGACCAGCTCGGCGTGGTGCTCGATCACCACGACCGTGACGCCCTGGGCGTTGAGGCGCGCCAGGTGCTCGTAGATCGCGGTGGCACGGGCCGGGTCCACCTCCGCGGCGGGCTCGTCCACGACCAGCAGCCGCGGGGCGAGCGCCAGCGCACCGGCCAGCGCCGTGAGGTGCTGCTGCCCGCCGGAGAGCTGCCAGGTGAAGGTGTCGCCGATCGGCTCGAGGTCGAGCGCGGCCAGCGCGCGACCCGTGCGGGCCTCCCAGTCGGGGTGGCCGTGGTTCAGCGGGGCGAACGCGACGTCGTCGCGCACCGTGGGCCGCACGAGCTGGTTGCCGAAGTCCTGGAACACGTACCCGACGTCGTGGCCGAGCTCGGCCACGCTCGACGTCGTCGTGCCCCGGCCCAGCACCCGCACGCTCCCGGACAGGTCACCGTTCCAGAAGTGCGGCACCAGGCCGTTGAACGCCTTGCACAGCGTGGTCTTGCCGGAGCCGTTGCCGCCGACCACGGCCACGAAGTCGCCCTGCTCGATCCGCAGGTCCACCCCCCGCAACGAATCGCGCTCGGCGCCCGGGTAGCGGAACGTCAGGCCTGCGATCTCGACGGCGGGCACGTCGTCCGCCACAGGGTCCGACGGCGGGGCCGTGGTCGGCGACGTCATCAGCGGCCGCCGTCGGAGTCGAGCGCGGCGCGGGCGTCGCGACGGCGGCGCACCAGCGCGGCGACAGTGAGCACCACGGCCAGGCCGACGACGAGCCCGACGAGCGCCGCGATCCACGGCACGTTCGCGCCGTAGGTGTCGGCGAGCTCGGCGTCGAACGACCCGACGGTCGTCACGGCGTCGTCCTCGCGCCCGACGAACTCCTCCCACTGGCTCAGCACGCCCATCGTGGCCGCCAGCAGGATGCCGAGGACCGCCACCCACCAGAACGACAGACCCCACGGACCCACGAGCCGCGGCGGGTTCTGCGGGTCGCGCGGCCGCAGGCCCATGAGCGGCTCGATCTTGCCGTAGAGGCGCGGGGCCAGCCAGGCCGCTGCGAGGCCGCCGAACACCACGCCGGTGATGATCAGCGCCATGACGAGCTCGAGCGTCTCCGAGATCGCGACGGCTGCGAGGGTGCCGCCGGCGTCGTCCAGGGTCTCCGGGTCCACGCCGACGGCGACCTTGGCGACGTCGATGATCGCCGAGGAGACCTTGTCGATCGAGACCAGGGCGAGGGCGGCGGCGAACAGCTGGGACACCTTGCGCGGGTCCTTCACCAGGCAGCCGGCGACGTACGTGCCGATGAAGAGCTGCAGGAACCCTTCCAGCTCGCCGAAGCCGCCGAAGCTGCCGAGCAGGAGGTCGGCGATGACGGCCTCGCCGATCGCGACACCCAGCGCCACCCACAGCGGGCTGAGCAGGGCGGCGAGCACGACGGGGATGAACGCGAAGTAGGCGACCTCGAACTCCAGGGGGCCCACCTCGAACGACGGCAGCATGTCGGCCACGATGTCGGCGACGCCGAACAGCGTCATCGACAGCACGAGGATCATCAGCTTCTGGGAGCCGGAGACGCCGTGCGGGTCGTGCGCACGGCGGTGCGGGGGACGGGGTTCGGTGCGGGCGGGCTCGGTGGTCGGCGAGCTGGTCATGGTGGCCTTCCTGGGTCAGGTGGTGCTCGTCGGGATCGTGCAGGGTGGTGGAGCGGGTGTGGTGGTGCGGGTGGTGCGACCCGGCTCAGCCGGGAACGTGCGCACCGGTGACCAGCGCGACGACGTCGGCCGGGTCGGGGAGCACGTGGTCGGGGGTGGTCGCGCCGCCGGCGGGCAGCGCGTCGAGGGTGGCGTCGTCGGTGGACCCGCCGCGCAGCAGGACGACGGTGCCGACCCCGGCGGCCCGGGCGGCGGCGACGTCCCGCTGGGGCTTGTCGCCGACGAAGACCGCCCGCGCGGCGCCCTGCGCGTCGACGCCGAGCGCGCGCAGCGCGGTGCGCACCGTCGTCGGGTCGGGCTTGCGCCGTCCCAGCTCGTCGGAGTAGACGTGGGCGCCGACGAGGTGGTCGAGACCCTCCTCGACCAGCTCGGCGCGCACCGCCCGCCCGCACACGGTGTTGGAGACGACGGCGACGGGGACGCCCGCGGCGCGCGCGGCCTCCAGCAGCTCGCGGACGCCGGGCCGCACCGTGGGGACCGACTTGGTCCGCGCGTAGCCGAGCATGAGGTCGTGCGCCTCGGCGCGCAGCCAGTGGCGCACGGCCTCGCCGTGCTGCTCCAGCTCCGGGCCGACGAGGTCGACCCAGAACGTGGGCGCGTCGATCTCCGGGACCGCGCCGTCGTCGGACCCGCTGCCGGCCTCGTTGTCCCGCTTCCACGCCTTGTGCGCGGCGCGGGCACGGTGCAGCACCTCGGTCGCCTCGTGGGTGGTGGTGGCGAATCCGGCGGCGGTGAGCCGGTGCGCGAGCTCGGCGGCGAACTCCCGGCGCACGGCGTCGTCGAGGGTCGAGACGGCGATCACCCCGCCGTGGTCGAGGAGCAGAGCGGTGGCCGGGTCGCGGCGCTCGCCGGTGCGGAGCGCCGCGCGGGTGTCGGTGCTCGCGCTGGGGACCGTGCTGGCGCCCGGGCCCGTGCGGTCGTGCGCGGGGAAGGGTGCGGCGTCGCGCAGCAGGTCCACGAGGCCGCGCGGGTCCGGCAGCTCGAGGTCGGGGGAGTCGCCGACGGCGAAGGGGGTGCGGTCGGTGTGGTGGTCGCGGGTGAGGATCACCGCGCCCGCGGCGGCCCGCCGTCCGGCGACGACGTCCCGGTCGAACGTGTCGCCCACGTACCAGCAGTCCTGCGGCGTCGTGCCGAGGGCGCGGGCCGCCAGGTCCAGCATGCCCGGGTGAGGCTTGCGGATGCCGACCTCGTCGGAGTAGACCTGCACGGCGAACGCGTCGGCGATCCCGGCGTCGGCGAGGATCTCGCGGTGCGCGCGGCCCGAGTGGGCGTTGGAGACGATCCCGACCGGCACGCCCAGCTCGGCCGCAGTGGCGAGCAGGTCGCGGATGCCGGGCCGCACCGTGTGATCGGTGAGGGTGCGCGTGAGCCGGTGCTGCAGCTCGCCCGCGGAACCGGCGAGCACCTCCCGCTCCGCCGGCGTGAGGGCGGAGCCGTAGAACTCGCGCCAGATGGTGCGGTGGTCGAGCTCGACCGGTTCGAGGCGGCGCGACGCCGCGTTCTTCCAGTAGCCGAGGGCGGTGCGGCCGGCGCGCAGGTGCACGGCCAGCTCGGCCGCGGAGCGACGGTGGCCCGCGCGGGCCAGCACGTCGACCAGGTGCCGGGCCATCTCCTCGGTGCCGCCCGCTCGCTCGGACGTGGTCAGCACGACGCCGCCGAAGTCGAGCAGCAGCGCGGCCGGCCGCACCCGCAGCGCCGGTGCGGGCACGGCGGCTCCCGTGGCGTCTTCCGTGGCGTCTTGCACGGCGCGGGGCGCGGCGTCCTCGGCGTCCGGGGCGTCGGGAGCGGTGGAGGGGGTCGAGGTGGAGGCGATGGTCACGACGTCGACGCTAGGGACGGGCGGCGACGTCGCGGCGTCGTGCGCGTGGCCTGGCGGTGAACGACGGCGGAACGTCTGGAACGTTCCAGGTCGAATCAGGTCCGGCGGGCGCGGCGCCGTCGCGCCGTGGCCGCACGCTGGGCAGGATGAGCCCGTGCCCGCCTCACCGACACGCCCGCCGCGCCGCGCCCGCCCCACCCTGCTCGACGTCGCCGCCGCGGCCGGGGTCTCCAAGTCGCTCGTCTCGCTCGCCCTGCGCGGCGACCCCGGCGTCTCCGCCGAGACCCGGGAACGGATCGTCACGGTCGCCGACCACGTCGGCTACCGGCCCTCGCTCAGCGCGCGCGCCCTCAAGCAGGGCCGCTCCATGCTCGTCGGCGCCGTGATCTCCAGCCTCGACAACCCGTACCACACAGAGATCGTCGCCTCCGTCGAGGACGCCGCCGAGACCGCCGGGCTGTCCGTCGTCCTCGCGCACGGATCCCGCGAGCGCGGCCGCCTCGGCGACCGCGTCCACCAGCTCCTCGACCTCGGGGTCGACGGCCTCGTGGTCGTGTCCTCCTGGGTGCCCGAACCCGTGCTCGTGGCGGCCGCCCGGCGCGCCCCCGTGGTCGTCGTCGGCCGCACCGCCGAACCCGTCACCGGCGTCGACTCGGTCAACAACGACGACGAGCACGGCGCCGCGCTCGTCGTCGACCACCTGGTGGCGCGAGGCCACGAACGGATCGTGCACGTCAACGGGTCGCGACGACCCGCCGGCCTCGCCCGACGCCGCGGCTACGAGGCCGCCATGCAGGCGGCAGGGCTCGGCGGGCTGTCCCGGGTCGTCGAGCCGGACGCCACGGCGCTCGCCGGACTGCTCGACGACGGCACCACCGCCGTGTTCGCCCGCAACGACGTCGAGGCGTGCGACGTGCTCGACGGCGCCCTCGACGTCGGCCTGCGCGTCCCGGCCGACCTCGCGGTCGTCGGGTACGACGACACCGTGCTCGCGCGGCGTGCCCGCCCCCGGCTCACCAGCGTCCAGCAGCAGCGCGAGGTCATGGGGGCCAGGGCCGTGGAGCTGCTCGTCGACCGGCTCGGTGGCCGCGCCGAGGACGTGCACGAGGTGCTGGAGCCGCGGCTGGTGGTGCGTGACTCGACCTGAGGTCCCGGCCGCCGGGAGGTACACGGCGCTCACCCCACCAGGGGCAGCAGCACCCGCGCGATCACCCGGTCCGGGGCCGACGACCACGTCGAGTCCGTCGCCCCCGCCTCCCACACGAGGTTCTCCAGCACGCGCACGCAGGTCCACGCGGCGGCGCGCCCGCGATCCAGCCCTTCGCCGGCGCGCAGCACGTCGAACCGGTGCAGCACCCGCCGCTCCAGCCGACCTCGGGAGCCACCACGCTCGCCACCGGGTGCCCCATCCCGCACGGCCCCTTCCCGCGCGGCACCGCCTCGCACGAGGTCGTCCCACCGGTTGTGCAGCGGAGCCAGCAGCTCGTAGCCGGGGTCGCCGACGAGAGGCTTGGGGTCGATCGCCAGCCAGGAGCCGCGCTCCGGCTCCCTGGACGCCAGCACGTTCGCGCAGTGCAGGTCCCAGTGGAGCAACGTCTCGCCGGCAGCGTCCCCGGCCAGCTCGCGCCCGACGGCGGCGCACCGGTCGAGCAGGTCGTTCCCCTCGGCGTCGCGCAGCGTGCCGCGGGCGGCGTCGGCCCGCTCCAGCAGCGAGGCGAGCACGTCGTCGAGCCGTCGCAGACCGTCCGGCGCAGGGTGGCGGTGCAGGTGGGCGAGCAGCTCGGCGATCACCTCGGTCGCGGTGACGTCGTCGGGCACGTCGGCCAGCGACCGGTCGTCGAGGCGCTCGAGGAGCATCGCGCCGGTGTCCGGGTCGTGCTCCAGCAGCCGCACCGCGCCGTCGCCGGCCCAGGCGCGCAGAGCGGTCGGCTCGCCGGCCGTCTCGGCGTCGAGGGGCTGCAGCTTGAGCGTGGCCGGGGTGCCGTCGGAACGCCGGACGGGCAGGATCCACGCGACCCCGCCGTGCGTCGTCGGGCCGTCGGGAGCGAGCCGCCACTCCTCGGTGAACCGGGCGGCCAGCGCGGGTGCGGCAGCGTCCCAGGCGGTGCCGGCGTCGCCGTAGAAGGTCAGGTGCGACGCCCGCAGCGCTGCGGGGACGGACGACCAGGGGCTCACAGGCCGATGCGGCCGTCCACGCACTCGCGCAGCAGGTCGGCGTGCCCCATGTGGCGCGCGTACTCCTCGACCATGTGGATGACGACGTCGCGGACCTCGACGGTGCCGCCGTCGAACGGGACCTCCCGGTCGAGGTCCTCGTCGACCATGTGCTCGTCGGCGGCGTCGACGGCCGCGTGCCACGCCTGCCACGCCTCGACGACGCACTCGTCGGTGCCGATGGCGTCGTCGAAGTCGACGTCGTCCGCACCGGCGATCTCGAAGGGACCGAGCTCGTTGGTGCCCCGCAGCACCCGGGTGAACCAGTGGTGCTCCACGTTGGCCAGGTGCCGCACCAGGCCGAGCAGCGACAGGGTCGAGGGGACGACGCTACGGCGAGCGAGCTGTTCGGCGTCGAGGCCGTCGCACTTCATGACCAGGGTCATGCGGTACCGGCAGAGGTATTCCCAGAGGGTCTCCTTCTCGCCGATCGGATCGACCCCGGTGGTGCGCGGATCCTTCTCGGGGGCGACCCACATGCCCGTTGTCATCGTCACTCGCATAATCTCGCCGTCGGGCGCCTGCCAGGTCAAGGTCAAGAAGGCAACGATCTGGACAAGGTCGGCGCGCCGCGCGGTAGCCTTCCCGATCATGAGGCAGCCCCCCGCCCCCGGCGACGTGTTCGGGCACGTCGCCGACGGTGCGGACGTGCGGGCCGACGTGCCCTCCGAGGCTCCCGCCGCGGGAGCGTCCACCGACCGACCTGTGTGGGCGCCCAGGGCGTTCGCCGTCGACGTCCCGGCGCTCGACGACGTCCTCGACGGGACGGTCGACGTCGCGGGCACGTTCCGCGACAAGCCCACCCGGCGCACCAAGGGGCGCAAGAAGTCCCCGGGGTCCAAGAAGTCCCCGGGGTCTCCGGGGTCCCGGGGATCCCAGGGGTCCGCGGGAGCGCAGCGCCCGCAACCCCGGCCGGACGGCTCCGCGACGCCGTCGCCCTTCGACGTGCTCACCACGCCTCGCCCCGACCAGGGCCGCGGCCCCGGTGCGGGCTCCGATCCCTTCCCGGACCTCGGCGCCGGCGCCGGCCCCGGCCCCGTCCCTGGCACCGGCCCGGACCCGCTCCCCGACGCCGGCTCCGACGCGCCGAGCCGCCGGGAGCGGCGCCCCACCTCGCGACCCGACGTCCAGCAGTGGGTGGGGGAGAACGGCCGCCGGGCCGTCGGCCTGGCACGACGCCGTCCCACCGGGGTGTTCGCCCGCCGCGGCACGCTGGTGGCGGCGGCCGGGGTGGCGCTCGTCGCGGGGGTCGGTGCGGGGGCCGGCCTGGACGCGGTGGGCGGTGGCGACCCGTCGGCGACGGTCACGGCGGCCGCGGTGTCGCCGGCGGCGTGCTCCGAGGCCCAGGTGTCGTGGGCCCGGGCGGCGGCCGCGCAGGTGCGCATGGACCTGGCGTCGCCCGAGACGCTCCGCAAGGGGTTCGTCGGGGCCGAGGAGGCGCTGGCGTCCTCGACGCCGCCGGCGCCCGTCGCCCAGGACTGGCAGATCGTCCTGGCGTACGTCACGGCGATGGCCGACGCCGTCGCCGACGTGGAGGAGGACGGCGTCGAGCCCGCGGTCGTCACCGCGCTGGCGTCCCTCGACACGGACGAGATGACGGCGGCGTCGCAACGCGTCACGGCCTATCTCGGCGACAACTGCGCGCTCTGAGCGGTGCGTCCGGTTCGTCCGGTTCGCCGCGTGAGAACGGTCACGGGTCGGGGTGGCAGATTTCCGCCTGCCTGCGTCCTGGGCCACCATGGTGTGATGCCGACCTCTGCCCTGCGTACCCGACGAGCCCTGGTGAGGACCGTCGCCGTGCTGGTCCCGGCGCTGGTCCTGGGCGCCTGCAGCTCCGACGCGGACCCGGCGCCCGCGCCGTCCGAGCCCGTGCCCGGCATCTCCATCGACTCGAACCTGACGGTGGGCGGCGGTGACGTGCCCTCGCCGTCCACGTCCCTGAGCGCGGAGTGCGCCGAGCTGCAGCAGGCGTGGGCCGAGACCAACCGTGCTCTCGCAGGCATCGACGAGGAGCGTCCGCGCCTGCTGGTGGCGGGGTTCCGGGAGGCGTACCGGTCCCTGTCGTCCGCGGAGGCGCCGGAGGGTCACGGCTTCGACGGGATGGAGACGTACCTGAAGACGGCCGTCGACGCGCTGGCGGACGTGGACGCGGACGACGCCGACGAGGTCGCCTCGGTGCTCACGCTGACGTTCACCGACGTGGACACGACGCGCGCCGCGGCCGCGCACGCGCAGGTGACCGCCTACCTCGACGACGGGTGCCGCGGATGACCTCCGCGCCGCCCCCGGCGGGCGACGTCGCCGGCCTGCGGTCGGCGTTGCACGACTCGGGCTTCACGGTCGACGGCGTCGAGGACCTCCTGGGGCCGGTCGCCTCGGCGGCGCTGCACCGCGAGCAGCCGCTGCCGGCCCGTCGGGTCACGGCCGCGGCGGGCAGCGACCCGCGCGCGACGCTCACCGAGCTCTTCCTCCTGGGCGGCCAGGTGCGCCGGGCGGCGCTCGACGCCGCCCTGCCGGGGGTGGGTGCCGCCGGTGCGGCAGCGCTCGGCCTGGTGGACGTGGCCGGGGCGGGGGACGACGACGCCGTCCGTGCCGTCGTCGACCTGCGGCCGTACGCGGCGACGGACGCCCGTGGCCCGGTCCAGTGGTGGTTGTCCAGCGACCTGGGCGAGGCGGTGACGGCCGGGCGGCTGGCGACCGACCACGTGCTCGGCGCGGGGGGAGCCTCGACGACGCTCGCCCAGGTGACGGTGCGTACCCCGGTCGGGCGGGTGCTCGACCTCGGCACGGGGTGCGGCATCCAGGCGCTGCACGCCGCGCGGCACGCCGACGCTGTCGTCGCCACGGACATCTCGCGACGCGCGCTGGGCTTCGCCCGGTTCAACGCCGAGCTCAACGCCCCGCGGGCGCACGTCGACCTGCGCCACGGTTCGATGCTGGAGCCCGTCGCGGACGACCGGTTCGACCTGGTGGTGTCCAACCCGCCGTTCGTCATCACCCCGCACGCGGGGGCGGCGGGTGCCGCCGTCTCCGAGGCGCTGGGGGAGTTCGAGTACCGCGACGGAGGCCGGTCGGGCGACGACCTGGTGCGCGACCTGGTCACCGGTGTCGGGGAGGTGCTCGCCCCCGGAGGTGTGGCGCAGCTGCTCGGCAACTGGGAGCACCGCCGTGGTGAGGACTGGACCGAGCGGGTCGGCTCCTGGCTCGACGCCTCCGGGCTGGACGGCTGGGTGATCCAGCGCGAGCTGCTCGATCCCGCGGAGTACGCCGAGACGTGGATCCGTGACGGGGGCACGACGGCGGACCGGGACCCGGCGGCGTGGGCGGCGGCCTACGGCGCCTGGCTGGACGACTTCGCGAGCCGTGACGTGGAGGCGATCGGGTTCGGCATCGTCACCCTGCGTCGCCCGGGTGGCGGTGCGTCCGACGGCGCGGCCTCCTCCCACCCGGCGCTGCGGCGTCTGGAGGACCACCACGGCGCGGTGCGCCAGCCGCTCGGCGCGCACCTCGCCGCCTCCCTCGCCGCGTACGACTGGCTGACGGCCCGCGACGACGCCGCCCTCGGCGCCGAGCGGCTCGTGCGGGCCGACGACGTCTCCGAGGAGCGCTACCTCACGCCCGGCGCGAGCGACCCGAACGTCGTCGTCGTGCGTCAGGGCGACGGGCTGGGCCGCGGCGTGCACGCCTCGACGGGCCTGGCGGCGTTCGTCGGGGTGTGCGACGGCGAGCTGACCGTCGCGCAGATCGTGGGGGCGCTGGGTGCTCTGCTGGGCGTCGGTGCCGACGATCTCGCGGCCGAGCTGCTGCCCGCGGTGCGCGGGCTCGTCCGGGACGGTTTCCTCAGTCCTGCGTGAGGTACTGGTGGGCCCAGGCGCTGATGATGCGTCCGGCCCGCTGGGCCTGACCCTGCCGTGTGAGCAGGTGGTCGGAGCCCTCCAGCGACACGAAGCTGCGGGGGTGGCGGGCGGCGCGGAAGATCTCGCTGGCGTTGTCGATGCCGACGGTGTTGTCCGTGGGCGAGTGCATCACGAGCAGCGGCAGCCCGAGCTGGGGGATCCGGTGCGCGAGGTCGGCGGCGCGCACGTCCTCGACCATGCCGCGCTTGAGGTTGAGGCGCTTGCCACCGACCTGCCAGACGGCGTTGCCCTCGGCGAGGACCTCGTCGACCAGGTCGTCGTAGTGGTGCTCGGCGTGGCTCGGGTCGAACGGCGCACACACGGTCGCGACGGCGCGGGCGCCCGGGATGGCCGGAGCGGCGGCGATGGCGGCCGCCCCGCCCCAGGAGTGCCCGGCCACGAGCTCGACGGGGGTCCCGCGGTCGGCCATGAGCTCCGCGGCGAGCACGGTGTCGGCCACCTTGACCGTGAACGACCCGTCGCCCCAGTCGCCCTCGGAGTCGCCGAGCCCGAGGTTGTCGTAGCGCAGCATCCCGATGCCCTCGGCGGCGAGCTGCTTGCATATCCGGGCGGCGGCGGGGGAGTCCTTGCCGAGGGTGAACCCGTGCACGAACACTCCCCAGCCCCGCACCTCGCCCTCGGGGACGTCGACCAGCCCCGCGAGCTTCGATCCCGTGCTGCCCGTGAAGGTCACTCGTTCGGCCATGTCCTCGTCCTCTCGATCGGTCTGACACCGTTGTCGCACGATCGATGTTTCGCCCGCATGTCGTCCCGGGCGCCGGACGCCCTGTCGCCATCGTGCCGCACGCCCGGGGCCCTGTCGCTCGAGGCGGTGGCCCGGTACGGTTCCGGGGATGCCTCGTCGCGTGGAACGTTCGTCCGGGTTGCGGCAGGTCGGTGCGCTGCTGACCGCGCTGTCCTCCGGTGCCGCCCTGGTGGGCGTGCTGGTCGTGGTCGCGCCCGACGTCGCGCAGCTCCCGGTCGCGCAGGGCGAGGGCGCGCAGCTCATCGCGGCGTGGCGGTACGACGACGACGTCGCCGCGGAACCGGGTGGCGGGGTGGACGAGCTGGCCGCAGCGGCGGCAGCGGCCGCCGACGGTGCGTCGCCGGACGGCACGGACGGCCAGGGCGGGGACGGCGGGGCCGATCGGCCCACGGACGAGGGCGCCACGGACGAGGGCGCCACGGACGACGAGGCTGCCGAGGAGGAGCCGGCCCAGGACGCGAAGGACGAGCCCGCGAAGGACGAGCCCGCGGACGACGGACCCCGCGACGCCGACGAGCCGGCCGACGAGCCCGCCGACGAGCCGGCGTCCGACGACGACACCGCGGACGCCGGCGGCGCCGACGAGCAGGCCGAGGAGCCCGCCGAGGAGCCCGCCACCGACTCGGACCAGGGCTCGTCCGGCGCCGTCCTCGCCCTGGTCAACTCCGAGCGTGCCCAGGCCGGGTGCGGCGCGCTGAGGGCGGACCCGGCGCTGGACGGGCTCGGCGCCGCGCACTCGGCGGACATGCGCGACCGCGGCTACTTCTCGCACACGGACCCGGACGGCCGCACGCCGTGGGACCGGGCGGAGTCCGCGGGCGTGGCCGGCGTGGCGGCGGAGAACATCGCCCGGGGTCAGCCCGACGCGGCGGCCGTGGTCGCGGCGTGGATGGAGAGCCCGGGGCACCGGGCGAACATCCTCGACTGCTCGCTGACGAGGCACGGCCTGGGCCGGGCGGGCGGGTCGGGCGGCCCCTGGTGGACGCAGGTGTTCGGCCGCTGACGGGGGGCGCCGACGTCAGCCGATGATGACGGCACCCTCGGGGTGGCGGACGACGCGGGTGCGTTCCCGCAGCGCGAGCCCCGTGCCGAGGGTGATCGGCCCGAGCCGACCCAGGAACATGAGCACCACGAGGACGAGCTGGTGCCAGGGCTCGAGGTCCGCGGTGATCCCGGTGGACAGGCCGGTCGTGGAGAACGCGGACACGACCTCGAAGAGCACCCGGTCCAGCGGGACGACGGTCGGCGGCACGGTGACGGTGATCGCCAGGGTGGCCACGATGACGAGCGCCACGCCGCTCAGCGCCACGGTGAGGGCCTGGCGGAGGGTGGAGGGCATGAGTCGCCGGTCGAACACGGTGACGTCGCGGTCGCCGCGCAGCTCGGACCAGATGATGAACGCCAGGATCGCGAACGTGCCGACCTTGACGCCGCCGGCGGTGCCCGCGGACCCGCCGCCGATGAACATCAGCACGTCGGAGAAGAACCAGGTGCCGTGGTTCATCTCGGAGGTGTCCACGGAGTTGAAGCCGGCGGTGCGGGTCATCACGGAGTGCGTGAACGAGGCGAGGAGCTTGCCGGGCACGTCGAGCGGTCCCATGGTGCGGGGGTTGGCCCACTCGACGGCGAGCACGAACAGCGTCCCGGCGGCGAGCAGGATCCCGGTGGTGGCGATGGTCAGACGGGTGTGGATGCTCCAGCGGGAGAAGGTGCGCAGCGGGTGCGGGCGGTCCTTGTTGCGGCGGCTGCGGGCGAGCCGCCACAGCTCGATCATCACGGGGAAGCCGAGGCCCCCGACGATGACGGCGAAGCAGATGGGCAGGCACATCCACGGGTCGGCGACGAACCGCACCAGGGAGTCGGAGTAGATGGAGAAGCCCGCGTTGTTGAACGACGACACCGAGTGGAACGCGCCGGACCACAGGGCGTGGCCGAGGCCCTCGCCGTAGCCGACGACGAGCCGGGCGGCCAGCCACAGGGCCAGCACGCCTTCGGCGACGAGGGTGATCCACAGCGTGCCGAGCATGACGCGCTTGACGTCGCCGAGGCTGATGGAGTGGGTGGACTCGGCGGCGACGAGCCGGCTGCGCAGGCCGAGGCGGCGGCTCAGCACCAGGCCGAGCAGCGAGGCGACGGTCATGACGCCGAACCCGCCCACCTGGATCAGTGCGAGGATGACGGCCTGGCCGAACGGGGTCCAGAACGTCTGCGTGTCGACGACGGCGAGCCCGGTCACGCAGGTGGCCGACGTGGCGGTGAACAGCGCCTCGACGAGGCTCGCCCGCCGCCCGGTCGCCGACACGGGCAGCAGGAGCAGCAGCGTCCCGGCCGCGATGGTCGCCAGGAACCCGAGGGTGACGATCTGGGCGGGACGACGGCGCAGGCTCGCCGGGGAGGGGCGCTGACCTGCGCGGCGGCGTGGACCGGGAAGTGGCACGAGATCAGAGTGTGACACCGAGTGGCGCCCCGCGCGCTGACGGGCCCCGCGTGTCCCGGGTGCGCGTCGTAGGGTCGGGGTCGACGACGACTGCGACGGAGGACCGATCGTGACCGGTATCGAGCTGAGCACCTGGGGGCAGGCGGGGGTCCGCCTGGAGCGTGACGGCGCGCGCCTCGCGATCGACCCCGGTGCCCTCACGGACCCGCAGGTGCTGGACGGCGCGGCGGCGGTGCTGATCACGCACGAGCACCCCGACCACGTGGTCCCCGAGCGGCTGGCGGCCACGCTGGAGGCCCGCGCGGACCTGCGAGCGTGGGCGCCGGAGCCGGTGGTGGAGGCGTTGCGGTCGGCGGGCGCCCCGGCCGACCGCCTGCACGCGGTGTCGTCCGGGCAGGAGTTCTCGGCCGGCGGGTTCGCGGTGCGGGCACTGGGCGGCAGCCACGCGGTCATCCATCCGGCGCTGCCCGTCCCGGCGAACCTCGCCTACCTCGTCGAGGGCGTGGTGCTGCACCCGGGCGACTCGTACACCCCGGCGCCCGACGGCGTCGACGTGGACGTCCTCGCGCTGCCGGTGGGCGGCCCGTGGGTGAAGGTCTCCGAGGCCGTGGACTACGCCGTCGCCGTGGCCCCGCGCGTCGTGGTGCCGATCCACGACGCGGTCCTGTCGGACGCCGGCAAGGGTGCGGCCGACCGGATCGCCGGCGGGCTGGTGGACCGGCTGCTGGAGTCCGGGACGTACCGGCGACTGGCGCCGGGCGAGGTGCTCACCGTCGTCGGCTGACCTCAGCCGACGGCTGCGGCCAGCCGCATCGTCGCGAGGGTCAGGCTGCGGGAGTGGTTCGTCAGCACGACGACGGCGTCGCCGCGGTCGGGCCGCAGGACCAGGGCGGACCGGAAGCCTCCGGTGCCGCCGCTGTGCCACAGCAGCCGGTCCTTCCCGGCGGGTCGTTCGTCGCCGCGCCAGGTGCGCTGCCAGGCCAGCCCGATGTGCGGGGCGTGCTCCGCGACGGCGAGCCGCAGGGCTGCACCGAGCTCGCCGTCGGGCGGGCGCAGGTGGGCGTCGGCCCAGCCGAGCTGGTCCCCCGCCGTGGACAGCAGCGCTCCCGCGCCCGGGAGCGCGTCGAGGTTCCAGTCGGGCGCGGGCGTGCGACGCCGGTGGTACCCGACGGCGGTGCGGGCGACCTGGTCCGGCGTCGCCGCGCCGCGGGTGCCGGTGTCCGCCAGGCCGAGCGGCACCGTGAGGCGCTCGCGGACGACGTCGGCCCACGGGGCTCCCGCGCGACGGGCCAGGGCGATGCCCAGCAGCCCGAAGCCGCTGTTGGAGTAGGCCTGCCGCCCGGTGCCGGGGGTGCGGCCCAGCCGCCCGGCCCGGATCGCCTGCAGCAGTCCCGCCTCGGTGTGGTCCCGGTAGGGGTCGACGCCGCGCAGCACGTCGAGGGTGCTGCCCAGCGTCGAGAGGTGGGCCCGGGGCAGGCCGGAGGTGTGGGTGGCCAGGTGACGCAGCGTGACGAGGACGCCGTCGCGCCCGAGCCCGGCGACCTCGTCGACGAGGTCGCCCACGGGCGTGTCGAGCGAGACGTCGCCCGTGACGACGGCGCGTGCGAGGAGAGCCCCGGTGAACGTCTTGGTGATCGAGGCGATCTCGAACCGCGTGGCGGCGTCCGGGGCGGCGCCGTCGGGCGGGGTGAGGCGCCCCGCACCACGGAACGTCGTCGTGCCGTCGGGGGCGAGGTGGCCGGCGACGACGCCGACGCGGCGTCGCGCAGCATGGTCGGCGAAGCGGGTGAGCAGGACGTCCACGTCGCTCATGGGGCCTCAGTCCAGGGGAGGGTCGCCGAGGTCGGGCGCCACGACGTGGTCGATGCCGCCGAGGACGGCGGTGAGGATCGCCTCGATGGCGAAGGTGGTGGACTCGGGCAGGGAGACGGCCTGGGGGTCGAGGAGCCACTGGTTCTGCAGGCCGTCCATGACGCCGATGACGGCGCTGGCGGCCTGGTCGGCGTCGCTGCCGGTCAGGGTCACGCCGCGTTCCTCGGCGACGGCGAGCAGGGCTCGGTGGATCTCGCCGCGCAGCACCTCGAAGCGTTCGCGCACCCGTTCGGCGGCGGGGTGCCCGTCGGTGACGGCCTCGCCGGTGAGGACGGCGTAGGCCTGCACGATGCCGCGCCGGTCGGCGTTCATCCGGGCGGTGCGCAGGAGGTGGCGGAAGAGCTCGCTGCCGCCGGGGATGTGCTGGCCCTCGAGGTGCTCGACGTCGATGCGGTCGCGGTACTCCAGCACCTCCCAGAGCAGCTTGTCCTTGCTCCCGAAGTGGTGCAGCACACCGGCGTGCGTGATCCCGACCTGCTCGGCGACGTCGGCGAGCGATCCCGCGTGGTACCCCTTCGAACCGAAGACGCGGGTGGCTGCCGCGAGGATCTCCTCGCGGCGTTCTGCCCGGGGTACCCGGCGGGCCCGGGGTGTGGGTGGGGCGTTGGTCATGACGTCACCATACTGTGATCTGCGCTACTTACTAACCTGTCAGTAACTGTGGTTCACTGTGACCCGACGCACAGCCGCGCCAGACAGGAGACCCCCGCGTGTCAACGCCGACCGCTTCACCCACCACCGCCGTCGAGACCGCCCTCGACGCCCTCGTGGCGACCCTCACCCGGCAGGAGAAGGCCGGGCTCGTCGTCGGCGCCGACCTGTGGAGCACCCGCGGGCTCGGCCGCATCGGGCTCGACCCCGTCGTCATGTCCGACGGCCCCGTCGGCGTCCGCGACCCCTTCGGCGGCGGCTCGTCCGCGATGCTGCCCGCCCCCTCCGCCCTCGCCGCCACCTGGGACCCGGCGCTCGCGGCCCGCACCGGCGACCTCTTCGCCGCAGAGGCCCGCCGTCACGGCGTCCACCTCGTGCTCGCCCCGCAGGTCAACCTCCAGCGCACCCCCGTCGGCGGGCGCCACTTCGAGTGCTACAGCGAGGACCCGCACCTCACGGCCGAGATCGCCGTCGCGCTCGTCACCGCGGCCCAGGACGCCGGCACCGGCATGTGCGTCAAGCACTACGTCGCCAACGACTCCGAGACCGACCGCACCCGCTACCTCGCCCGCGTCGACGCCCGCACGCTGCGCGAGGTCTACCTCGCCCCGTTCGAGCGGCTCGTCGCCGCCGGGGCCTGGAGCGTCATGGGTGCCTACAGCGGCATCGACGACGGCCAGACCGCGGCCCCCGCCCTCGAGCACCGCGCGCTGCTCACCGGCGTCCTCAAGGAGGAGTGGGGCTTCGACGGGCTCGTCGTGTCCGACTGGGTCGCCACGCAGAGCGTGGTCCCCGCCGTGCGCGGCGGGCTCGACCTGCAGATGCCCGGCCCCGACGGCGCCTGGGGCGACGGCCTGCTCGACGCGCTCGACGTCGGTGAGATCGTCGACGCCGACCTCGACGACAAGGTGCGCCGCCTCCTGCGGCTCGCCCACCGGCTCGGCGTGCTCGACCTGCCCGGGACGCCGGCGGACGGGGACGCCGCGACGCCCCGGACCACGTGGGCCCCCGCCGCGCGGGAACGTCACCTGCGCGAGCTCGCCGCGCGGTCCGCCGTCGTGCTCAAGGACGACGCGGCGCTGCTGCCGCTGCCCGGCACGCAGGAGGACGCCCCCCTGCGGGTCGCGCTGCTCGGCGCGAGCGCCGTCGAGCCGTTCTTCCAGGGCGGCGGGTCCTCGCTGGTCACCCCGGACCGGTTGTCCTACCCCGCGGACGCCCTCACCGAGGCGCTGCCCGTCGGGTCGCACCTCGACGTCGTGGGCGGGTCGCGGGCGCTGCGCAACCCGCCCGCCCTCGACGTGGCCCGCTGCACCGACCCCGTCACCGGCTGCCCGGGCGTGCGCGTCGAGATCCTCGACGCCGCCGGGCGGGTCCGCCGCGCGCACACCACCGCGCAGTGGGACGGCTGGTACCAGGACCTCGGGCCCGACGACGCCGTGCTGCGGCTGCGCGCCCGCGTGCGCCTCGACGAGCACGGCACCCACGAGCTCGGGGTCGGCACCGTCGGCGTGCACCGCGTCACGGTGGACGGCGAGGTCGTCGCCACCGGGGACGTCGTCGCGACCGAGGACGTCATCCTCGCCTCCAAGCACAACCATCCGGTGGCGACCACCGTCGACGTCACCACCGGCGAGGCCGAGCTCGTCGCCGACCTGCAGGTCGTCCACCCCGTCGGGTACGACCGGTTCGTGCGCGCCCAGCTCGTGCACCGGCTGCCCGGTGCCGCCCCGGCCGAGGACCTCGCCGCCGCCGAGGCGGCCGCCCGCGCCGCCGACGTCGCCGTCGTCGTCGTCGGGACCACCCACGAGGTCGAGTCCGAGGGCTTCGACCGCACCGACCTTCACCTGCCCGGCAACCAGGACGAGCTGGTCCGGCGCGTCGTCGCGGCCAACCCGCGCACCGTCGTCGTCGTCAACGCCGGCGCCCCCGTGCTGCTGCCCTGGCTCGACGACGTGCCCACCGTCGTGTGGGGCTGGCTGCCCGGCCAGGAGGCCGGCGGCGCGCTGGCCGACGTCCTGACCGGCGTCACCGAACCCTCCGGACGCCTGCCCTGGACGCTTCCCGCCCGCGCCGACGACGTCCCGGTGCCGCACGCGGTGCCCGTCGACGGCGTCGTCGACTACGTCGAAGGGCTCGACGTCGGCTACCGGGCCTGGCAGCGGCGGATCGCCGCGACCGGTGGCCCCGTCCCGGCGGCGCCGTTCGGCCACGGGCTCGGCTGGACCACCTGGCGGTACGACGACGTCCGGGTCGTGCGCGAGGCGACGTCCGACGCCGGTCCCGTCCTGCGGGTCGAGCTCACCAACACCGGCGAGCGCCGCGGACGCGAGGTCGTGCAGGTCTACCTGGAGCCGGACGACGCCGTGCTCGCCGCCGACCCGCAGCGACCCGTCAGCCAGCTGGCCGCCTTCGCCGTCGTCGACGCCGATCCCGGTTCCGTCGTCACGGTCGACGTCCCCGTCCCCGCCCGCGCCCTGCAGGTGTGGGACGTCACGACCCGCCGCTGGTCCGTGCCGCCCGGCACCTACCGGCTGCGCGCCGGCCGATCCGCCGCCGACCTGCGAGGAGGCGTCGAGATCACCGTCGAGCACTGACGCTTCCCCGACCCCACCACACACCGACTCACCGCAGAGACCAGACCCGGCCACGACGGCCGACACGTGCAAGGAGGCACACGATGAGGAACAACAGGCTCATCACGACGGCGGCAGGCGCCGCCCTCGTGACGCTGCTCGCCGCAGGATGCAGCGGCGGATCGACCGGCGAGACCGGGTCGACCGAGGAGGCGGCCGCCACCGGCGCCGTCCTGACCGTCGGCATGCCGAACGGCACCCAGACGGAGAACCAGTCGCCGTTCGCCACCGGTTCGGCGGCGCTCTCCCTCGGCTACGCGTTCGTGATCTACGAGCCGCTGATGATGCTCAACGACGCGATGCCCTCCGAGGAGCCCGCCCCCTGGCTGGCCGACTCGATCGAGTGGAACGACGACTACACGCAGGCCGTCATCACGCCGCACGAGGGCATCACCTGGTCCGACGGCGAGGCCTTCGACGCCGAGGACATCGCCTTCTCCATCCAGCTCCGCCAGGACTTCGAGGGTCTCAACACCTCGGCGCTGCCGATCGAGTCCGTGGAGTCCGACGGCGCGACCGTCACGGTGTCGTTCGGCGCCCCGCAGTTCGTCAACCAGGCCAAGCTCGCCGACATGCTCATCGTGCCGGAGCACCTGTGGAAGGACGTCGAGGACCCGACGACGTTCACCAACACCGAGCCGGTCGGCACCGGCCCGTACACGCTCGACTCGTGGACCCCGCAGGCCGCCACCCTCGTGGCCCGCGACGACTACTGGGGAGGCGACCTCGCCGTCCCCGAGCTGCGCTACTCGTCGTACAACGACAACAACGCCCTGACGACCGCCCTGACCACGGGCGAGGCGCAGTGGGGCTGGACGTTCATCGCGGACTACGAGAACGTCTACATCGCCGCCGACCCGGACCACCACCACCAGTACGCCGCCGCCGGTCTGGGCGTCGACGCGCTCTTCCTCAACAACACCGAGAAGCCGTTCGACGACGTGGCCTTCCGCCGGGCGCTCAACATGGCCGTCGACCGCGCGGAGATCACCCAGATCGCGACCTCCGGCGTCAACCCGCCGCTGACGAGCGTCACCGGTCTGCCGCTGCCCGCCGGCGAGGACTTCGTGTCCGCGGAGTACGCCGGTCAGGAGTACGCCGTCGACGTCGAGGGCGCCAAGCAGCTCCTCACCGACGCCGGGTACACGGGGGTGGGGGAGGCCCTGGTCGACCCCGACGGGGAGCCCGTCTCGTTCGAGCTCACCAACCCGGCCGGCTGGAACGACTACCTGACGGCGCTGGACCTCATCAAGAACGCCGCCGCCGAGCTCGGCGCCGAGGCCACCGTCCAGCCGGCGAACGCCGACGGCTGGTTCGCGGACATCATCCCGCCCGGGAACTTCGACGCCACCCTGCACTGGACCGACGGCGGTGCCACCCCGTGGGACCTCTACTCCAACATCATGGACGGCGCCCAGTACGCGCCGGTCGGCGAGCCGGCCACGTGGAACTTCGGCCGGTACCAGAACGACGACGTGACCGAGGCCCTGGCCACGTACGCGTCCACCACCGACGACGCCGAGCGGACCGAGGCGCTCGCCACCGTCCAGCACGGGTTCGTCGAGGACGTGCCCGCCATCGCGATCTGGGCACGCCCCGCGACCGCCCAGTACTCGACCGCCAACTACGAGGGCTGGCCGTCCGAGGAGGACCCGTACAACCAGCCGCAGCCGACCGGGTCGCAGGCCGTGCAGATCCTGCTCAACCTCACCCCGACGACCGAGTGACCCGCCGCACCGGGACCGGCCGGCCGACCCTGACGGCCGGCCGGTCCCGGTGCGACACCGCACCTCCCGACGTCCACCCCCGACCCCAGGTGACCGCATGAGAACCCCAGCCCTCGGGGCACCCCCTCCCTCGCCGTCGAGCACCGCCGAGCCGGTGCTGCGCACCACCGGCCTGACCAAGCACTTCGACGTGCGCGGGCGCCGCGGCGCCGTCGTGCACGCCGTCGACGGCGTCGACCTGACCCTGCACCGCGGGGAGGTCGTCGCGCTCGTCGGCGAGTCCGGCTCCGGGAAGTCCACCATCGCGCGGCTGCTCGCCCAGCTGATGACCCGCACCGCGGGGGACCTCGAGCTGCACGGCCAGGACGCCACCGTGCGCGGACGTCGCGCCTTCCGTGCCTACGTGCGACGCGTCCAGATGATCTTCCAGGACCCCTTCGGGTCCCTGAACCCCGTGCACACGGTGCGGTACACGCTGGACCGCAGCGTGCGCATCCACCAGGGCAGGCTGCGCGGCGCCGAGCTCGACCGGGCCGTGCACCGCCTGCTGGAACGGGTCCACCTCACGCCCACGGCGCGGTACGTCGACAAGTTCCCCCACGAGCTGTCCGGCGGGCAGCGTCAGCGGGTGGCGATCGCCCGTGCGCTCGCCGCCGACCCGGAGGTGCTGCTCGCCGACGAGCCGATCTCGATGCTCGACGTGTCCATCCGGCTCGGCATCCTCAACCTGCTGCAGGACCTGCGCGACCGCCTCGACATCGCGATCCTGTACATCACCCACGACATCGCCTCCGCGCGCTACTTCGCCGACCGCACGGCCGTGATGTACGCCGGGCGCATCGTGGAGGAGGGTGACAGCGAGTCCGTCACCCAGGTGCCGAAGCACCCCTACACCCAGCTGCTCATCGGGTCCGCACCCGACCCGGACGACCTGTCCGCGCGGGCGCACGGCGCCCGCGGCGAGGCCCCGAGCCTCGTGGACCCGCCGTCCGGCTGCCGCTTCAACCCTCGCTGCCCGTTCGCCACCGACCTGTGCCGCACCGAGACGCCCGAGCTCGTCCAGGTCGGCGGCCAGCGGGTGGCGTGCTGGGGCTACGCCGACCGTCCCGACCGCCCCGTCCTCGGCGACGTGCTCGACGTGTTCGGCGAGCGACCCGACCAGGGAGGTGCCCGATGAGGTTCGCCGTCCGCCGCACGATCTTCTACCTGTTCACCGCGTGGGCCGCGGTGACGATCAACTTCTTCATCCCGCGGATGATGCCCGGCGACCCCGTGACCGCCCTGATGGGCCGGATGCAGGGCCGGATCGACTCCAGCGCCGAGGAGTCGATCCGGGTGCTCTTCGGGCTCGACACCACGTCCTCGCTGTGGGAGCAGTACGTCGACTACTGGGGTCTGCTGCTGCACGGCGACCTCGGGCTGTCGTTCACGTTCTTCCCGACGCCGGTCGCCGACATCGTGCGCCAGGCGCTGCCGTGGACGATCGGCCTGGTCGGCATCGCCACGATCATCGCGTTCACGCTCGGCACGGGCATCGGCACCGCCATCGGCTGGCGCCGGGGCACCTGGGCCGACGCGCTGCTGCCGATCACCACGTTCTTCTCCGCCGTGCCGTACTTCTGGCTGGGCCTCATCGCGATCACCGTGTTCTCCGTGACGCTCGGCTGGTTCCCGTCCAGCGGGTCCTACGACCGCGGGCTGGTGCCGACCTGGTCGTGGGAGTTCGTGGGGTCGGTGATCTACTACGGGTTCCTGCCGGCCCTGACGGTCGTGCTGTCGTCCATCGCGGGCTGGATCCTCGGGATGCGGAACATGATGGTGACCGTCTCCAGCGAGGACTACGTCACGGTCGCGCACGCCAAGGGGCTCAGCGACCGTGCGGTGACCGTCGGGTACGCCGCCCGCAACGCCATCCTGCCGCAGGTCTCCAGCTTCGCGCTGTCCCTGGGGTTCGTGGTCGGCGGCACCCTCATCATGGAGATGGTCTTCTCCTACCAGGGCATCGGCTACACGCTCTTCCAGGCGGTCAACACCCAGGACTACCCGCTCATGCAGGGCTGCTTCCTGGTCATCACGTTGTCCGTGCTGGCCGCCAACATCGTCGCCGACTTCGCGTACGCGGCACTCGACCCGCGCACCCGCCAGGAGGGCTGAGCCATGGCCGCAGACACCAGCCTCACCGAGTCGCTGCCGCAGACCACGGTCGAGCACGACCAGGACAACCCGCGCAAGCGCAAGAAGTTCCTGTTCCTGCGCAACACCAAGGCGCTGACCGGGCTGGCGATCCTCGCGTTCTTCGGGATCCTGGCGCTCGTGGGTCCGTGGATCGCGCCGTTCGACCCGAGCCAGGTCTCGCCCGACCTGCTGCAGCCGCCCAGCACCACGCACTGGCTCGGCACCGACCACACCGGCCGCGACATCCTGTCGCAGATCATCGTGGGCACCCGCGGGGTGCTCGTGGTGGGCCTCATCGCCGGGGTGTCGGCCACGGTGCTCGGCGTGATCATCGGCGTCACCGCCGGATTCATCGGCGGTGCCGGGGACGAGGCGCTGTCGGCGGTGTCGAACGTGTTCCTCGTGATCCCCCAGCTGCCGCTGATCATCATCATCGCGGGCCAGCTGCCCACCGCCGGCGGTGTCACGGTGGCGCTGGTCATCGGGGTCACCGGCTGGGCGTGGGGCGCGCGGGTGCTGCGCGCCCAGACGCTGTCGCTGCGCAAGCGCGACTTCGTGGAGGCGGCGCGGGCCAACGGGGAGCGCACGTGGCGGCTCGTCCTGGCGGAGGTGCTGCCGAACCTCACGGCCATCATCGCCGCTGGGTTCGTCGGCACGGTCACCTTCGCGGTGATGTCCCAGGTGACGCTGGCGTTCATCGGCATCACGCCCGTGTCCGACTGGAACTGGGGGACGATCCTGTTCTGGGCGCAGAACAACCTCGCGCTGCAGCGCGGCGCCTGGTGGTGGTTCGTGCCCGCCGGGCTGTGCATCGCCCTGCTGGGCATGGCCCTGACCCTGATCAACTTCGGCATCGACGAGTTCGTGAACCCGCGCCTGCGCAGCACGGGGATGAACGCCCGGACGCTGCGCCGCCGGCGCATCCGCCCGCGCGTCGGGTTCACGCCCGTCGTCCGTGAGAGGTCCGGCGCCGCCGCGGCGACCGGACGGGACAAGGAGGACAGCCGTGGCTGAGCCCGTGCTCGAGATCCGTGACCTGCACGTCGACTACGGGTTCGACGACGACCCGACGCACGTGCTGCGCGGCGTCGACCTCACCCTGCACCGCGGGGAGGTGCTCGGCATCGCGGGAGAGTCCGGGTGCGGCAAGTCGACGCTCGCGTACGCGGCGACCCGGCTGCTGCCGCCGCCCGGCCTCATCACCGGAGGGGAGGTGTTCCTCACCGACCGCGAGGGCCGCCGCCGGGACATCCTCTCGCTGGGCGACGCCGAGCTGCGCTCCGCCCGCTGGCGCGACGTGGCCATCGTGTTCCAGGGGGCGATGAACTCCCTCAACCCGGTGTTCCGGGTGGGTCGGCAGATCGCCGACGCGATCATGGCCCACCGCCCCGGCGTGCGGCGCGCCGAGGCGTGGGAGCAGGCCGCCGATCTCCTGGAGACGGTCGGGATCTCCGCCGACCGGGTGCGCGACTACCCGCACCAGCTCTCCGGGGGCATGCGCCAGCGCGTCATGATCGCGATGGCGCTCGCGCTGGAGCCGCAGGTGCTCTTCATGGACGAGCCGACCACCGCGCTCGACGTCGTGATGCAGCGCCAGATCCTCGAGCAGATCTCCGAGCTGCGGGACCGCCTCGGCTTCTCCGTCGTGTTCATCACCCACGACGTGTCGCTGCTGGTCGAGATCGCCGACCGGATCGCCGTGATGTACGCGGGCGAGATCGTCGAGGAGGCCGTCGCCGGGGACGTGTACCGCCGTCCGCGGCACCCGTACTCCCAGGGCCTGCTGGGCTCCTTCCCTCCCCTGCACGGCCCGCGCCGGGAGCTCACGGGGATCCCGGGCACCCCGCCGGACCTGTCGGCCCTGCCCCCGGGCTGCCCGTACGCGGCGCGCTGCCCGCACGCGATGGACGTCTGCCGCGAGGTGCGGCCCGCCCTGACGCCGACGGCTGCGGGGGAGCCGGCCCGCTCGGTGGCCTGCCACCTGCACACCGAGGACGTCCGGCTCCCGGAGTCGCTGGCCGTCTGAGCGGGGCCGTCCGAACGGGGTCGTCCGAGCAGGGCGGCGGCCGGGCCGCGGGCTCCCGCGGGATTGCACCAGGCGTCCACGGAGGCACCACATCAGGTGGATAGGCTGACCTGGATGAACGTCGACACCCGCGAGCAGCCTTCCGCGGCCCGGCCGGGGGGCGACCCCGGGGGGCCCGACGGCGTCGTGCCCGTCGCCCGGTTGACGCCGCCCCCGCCCCCGCGGGTGCGCACGGGCGCGCACGTCGTCGCGGGCGTCGTCGCCCTGCTCGCCGTCGTCGCCCTCTGGCTCACCTACCGGGTCTTCGTCACCACGACGGCGGGTCAGCACGTCGACGAGCTCGCCCTCGAAGGGGCCGAGCACGGCCAGAACTCGCTGTGGCAGGTCGCCGAACCCGTGCTCGACGTCGTCTCGGTGACGTTCGTGGTCCTCGGCGTCGGGGCGGCCATCGCCGTCGCCCTGGTACGACGACGGTGGATCCTGGCGCTGCAGGTCGCCGTCCTCGTGGGCGGCGCCAACCTCACCACCCAGGTGCTCAAGCACTACGTGCTGGACCGGCCCGACCTGCTGTCCGGCTGGAACGGACCCAACACCCTGCCGAGCGGGCACACGACGGTGGCCGCGTCGGTGTCGGTGGCGCTCCTGCTCGCCACGCCGCGCGCCTGGCGGCCGGTGGTGGCGCTGCTCGGTGGCGCCTACACGGCGGCGACCGGCGTCTCGGTGCTGATCGGGCAGTGGCACCGGCCCTCGGACGTGGTGGCCGCGCTGTTCGTCGTCCTCGCCTGGGGCGCGCTCGTCTGCGCGCTCACGCCGGCGAGCTCGCTCGACCTGGCGCCCCGACGTCACCGGGCGGCGTCGGGGGTCGCCAGACCCGGTGCGTTCGCGACGCCCGGGTCCTCGGTGGTCGCCGGTCTGCTGCTCCTGGGGGCCGCCGTCGCCGGCGGGCTCTCGGCGGCCGCCGTGGTCCGGCTGACCGGAGACGGGACCACCGGGGTGCCGTCGGACGTGGCCGCGTACGCCGCGGGGTCCCTGGCGGTGCTGGGGGCGACCGCGGTGACGTTCGCGCTGCTGCTCCTGCTGCGTCAGTCGACGGCGCGGCCGCGCGCCTGAGCGTCCGGCTCGCTCCTTCGGGGGAGCAGGTCCTCCAGGGTCGCCGTCCACGTGGTCCGAGATCGCCGAGGCCGGCGACGGTACCGCGGTGTGGACGCCGTCACGGGTCTTCGTGGCGGGTGACCTCGTCGTGCACGACGACGTGACGTACGTCGCGTGGTGGTGGACCCGCAACCAGGTCCCCGGCGCCTCGGCGTGGGGTCCGTGGGGGCTGCTCGCCTGAACCGGGGCGGGGTCGTGGACGGCGGCGCGCCGACCGCGCCGCTCGTGGGTAGAGTGCCGCCGTCGCGTCCGGTGTCGTACCGTGACATGACTGCCGTACCGGCGAAGCCCCCATCGAAAGCAGGAACGGATGCCCCAGGCCCGCAAGCTCGTGATCGTCGAGTCGCCCACCAAGGCTCGCAAGATCCAGGGCTACCTCGGCGACGACTACGTCGTGGAGGCCAGCGTGGGGCACATCCGCGACCTCCCGCAGCCGTCGGACCTGCCGGCGGAGATGAAGAAGGGCGCGTTCGGCAAGTTCGCCGTCGACGTCGACAACGGGTTCGCGCCGTACTACGAGGTGTACGCCGACAAGAAGGCGAAGGTCCGTGAGCTGAAGAGCCTGCTCAAGGACGCCGACGAGCTCTTCCTCGCCACGGACGAGGACCGCGAGGGCGAGGCCATCGCGTGGCACCTCATCGAGGCGCTGAAGCCGAAGGTGCCGGTCCGTCGCATGGTCTTCCACGAGATCACGCGCGAGGCGATCGGTCGCGCGCTGGAGAGCACCCGCGAGCTCGACTCCGACCTGGTCGACGCCCAGGAGACCCGTCGCATCCTGGACCGCCTCTACGGCTACGAGGTGTCCCCGGTGCTGTGGCGCAAGGTCCGCCAGGGGCTGTCGGCCGGGCGGGTGCAGTCCGTGGCGACGCGCCTGGTCGTGGAGCGCGAGCGGGAGCGCATGGCGTTCGTCGCCGCGGACTACTGGGACGTCACCGGTTCGTTCGCCCCGACCGGCGGCGACGACGCCGGTCAGCTCTTCGCCGCCCGTCTCACCGGCCTCGGCGGAGAGCGGGTGGCGTCGGGCCGTGACTTCGACGACCTCGGCCGGCTCAAGGTGCGCACCGGCGTCGTCCACCTGGACGAGGCGGCCGCGACCGCCGTCGTCGCGGGCCTGGACGACGCGGCGTTCGCCGTCCGCTCCCTGGAGACGAAGCCGTACTCGCGCAAGCCCGCGGCGCCGTTCACGACGTCGACCCTGCAGCAGGAGGCCTCGCGCAAGCTGCGCATGGCGTCGCGTGCCACGATGCGTACCGCGCAGGCGCTGTACGAGAACGGCTACATCACCTACATGCGGACGGACTCGCCGGCGCTGTCCAGCGAGGCGACGGACGCCGCCCGGCGCCAGGCCGCCGAGCTGTACGGTCCCGAGTACGTGCCGGGTGCGCCCCGCCTGTACTCCTCGAAGAACAAGGGCGCCCAGGAGGCGCACGAGGCGATCCGCCCCGCGGGGGACTCGTTCCGCACTCCCGCGCAGGTCGCCAAGGAGATCTCGGGCGACCAGTTCAAGCTCTACGAGCTCATCTGGAAGCGCACCGTCGCCTCGCAGATGGCGGACGCCAAGGGGTCGACGGCGTCGGTGCGGCTCGGCGCCCGCCTCGGCTCGGGTGCGGGGGAGCGCGCCGGGTCCGACGCCGTGTTCTCGGCGTCCGGCACGGTCATCACGTTCCGCGGGTTCCTCGCCGCCTACGAGGAGTCGACGGACGTGGAGGCGCCCGAGGGTGCTGCGGCGTCCGGGGCGAAGGAGTCGCGGCTGCCGCGCATGGCCGAGGGTGACGTGCTGGCCGGCACGGACCTGAGCGCCGAGGGTCACTCGACCTCGCCGCCCGCCCGTTACACCGAGGCCTCCCTGGTCAAGGCGCTGGAGGAGCGGGGGATCGGCCGCCCGTCGACGTACGCGGCGACGATCTCCACCATCCAGGACCGCGGCTACGTGCGGACCAAGGGTCAGGCGATGATCCCCACGTGGCTGGCGTTCGCCGTCACCAAGCTCCTCGAGGACCACTTCACGTGGCTCGTGGACTACGACTTCACGGCCGAGATGGAGGCCGACCTCGACGAGATCGCCGCGGGCGACCGCGAGCGCGTGGCGTGGCTGACGCGGTTCTACTTCGGCGACGGGTCGGGCGAGACTGCCGGCTGGGGCCTGCGCGACCTGGTGACCGACCTGGGCGAGATCGACCCGGTGGCGATCAACTCGGTGGCGATCGGTGAGGGGCTGCGGGTGCGGGTGGGCCGGTACGGCCCCTACCTGGAGGACCTCGCGGCCGAACCGGACGCGGAGGGCAAGGCGCCGCGCGCGTCCGTGCCGGACGACGTCGCACCGGACGAGCTCACCGTCGCCAAGGCGCGCGAGCTGCTCGCCGCGGGCGCGGACGACGGGCGGGTGCTGGGCGTCGACCCGGAGTCCGGCAACGAGATCGTGGCGAAGAACGGCCGCTACGGCCCGTACGTCACCGAGGTGCTGGATCTGCCGGAGATCGACCCGAGCCTGTCGGCGGCCGCGAAGAAGAAGGCGAAGGCCGCGCAGCCGAAGCCTCGCACGGGCTCGCTGTTCAAGTCGATGGCGCTGGACTCGGTCACGCTGGACGACGCCCTGCAGCTGCTGTCGCTGCCGCGCGTGGTGGGCACTGACCCGGAGTCGGGCACGGAGATCACGGCGCAGAACGGCCGCTACGGCCCGTACCTGAAGAAGGGCACCGACTCGCGCACGATCGCGAGCGAGGAGCAGCTGTTCACCATCACGCTGGACGAGGCGCTGAAGATCTACGCCGAGCCGAAGCGTCGTGGCCGGGCGGCTGCGGCGCCGCCGCTGCGCGAGCTGGGCGACGACCCGAACAGCGGCAAGCCGATCGTGGTCAAGGACGGCCGGTTCGGTGCGTACGTGACCGACGGCGAGACGAACCGGACGCTGCCGCGCGACCTCACGCCGGAGTCGATCACCCCCGACCGGGCGATCGAGCTGCTGGCGGAGAAGCGCGCGCAGGGGCCGAAGAAGCGCACCACGCGCGCCTCGACGGCGAAGAAGCCCGCCGCGAAGAAGGCGCCCGCGAAGCGGAGCACCACGAAGAAGTAGCGACCCGGCGCTGTGCCCGTGCGGTGCGAGGCGCTGCGCGTCAGGACTCGGGGCCGGCCCGACGCTCGACGACGTACGGGTGCCCGTCCGCGCGGGTGACGACCTGCAGGGAGTCGCGCAGGGCGGCCTCGCGCGCGAGGTCCTCGGCGCTCGGCGGGACCGGGGGCGTGCGGCGGATCGACGCCGGCCCGAAGATCGGCAGGAACGTCTCGGTGAGCCGCATGCCCCAGGTGCGGTCGTCGCCGGGCCGACGGCGGAACAGGCCCATCGCGTTCATCCCCCTGGTCCGTGCTCGACGGGGCACTACTGCTTGGTGCCCCAATGATTGGTGGGCCAACCATACCCGTACGCTGTCCTCCATGAGCACCTCGGACCCGGCACCGGACCCCCTCGCCCTGGAGGCGCAGGTCTGCTTCGCGCTGTCCGCGGCTGCGCGCGCCATGGTGGCGACGTACCGGCCGGTGCTGGAGCCGCTCGGCCTGACCCACCCGCAGTACCTCGTGCTCCTGGGGCTGTGGCAGGACGCCGGCGCCGGCCGCACCACCACCGTCACCGGCCTCGCGTCCCGGCTCCACCTCGACCCCGGCACGCTGTCACCCCTGCTCAAGCGGCTGGAGCAGGACGGCAGGATCGAGCGCCGCCGCTCCGCCACCGACGCCCGCGTCGTCGAGGTGCACCTCACCGCCGACGGGGCCGCGCTGCGTGCCGACGCGCTGCAGGTGCCCGGCCGTGCGGTGGCGGCCTCCGGGCTGGACCTCGCGGAGCTGGAACGCGTCCGGGACGCCGCCGACGCCGTGATCGCCGCCGCCCGGGGCGCCCGGTAGCGTGACCGCATGACCGAGAGCCCCGCCGTCGACCCGGCCACCTTCGCCGCACGCCTGACCACCGCCGACCTGGCCGACGCCGTGCCCGACCTGATGGACGCGCCGCCGGTGCGGTGGGGGATCCTCGGCGCCGGCAACATCGCGGCGTCGTTCGCCGACGGCGTCCGGGAGCGCACGGCGAGCAGCGTGACCGCCGTCGGCTCACGGTCGGCGGCGAAGGCGGCCGCGTTCGCGGACGACCACGCACCGGGCGCGCGGGTGCACGGCAGCTACGAGGCGCTCGTCGCCGACGACGACGTCGACGTGGTGTACGTCGCCACGCCGCACTCGCACCACCTGGAGCACGCGCTGCTGGCGATCGAGGCGGGCAGGCACGTGCTCGTGGAGAAGCCGATCGCCCGGTCGACGGCCGAGGCCCGCACCCTGCTCGACGCCGCGCGGGCGGCCGGGGTGTTCTGCCTGGAGGCGGTGTGGACGCGCTACCTGCCCCACGTCGCGGCGATCCGGGCGGCGATCGCGCGGGGTGAGATCGGCGAGGTGCGGACCGTGATGGCGGACTTCGACGTGTTCTTCGCCTACGACCCCACCCACCGGCTCTTCGCCCCGGAGCTCGCGGGCGGCGCGCTGCTGGACCTCGGCATCTACCCGATCACGTTCGCGCACGACCTGCTGGGCGCGCCGGACACCGTGATCGCGCACGGCACCCTCGCGCCCACGGGCGTCGACGACCACGTGAGCATGATCCTCGGCTACCGCGGCGGTGCGCAGGCGGTGCTGCACACGTCGTCCACGGCGAGCGGCGGGGCCAGCGCCCGCATCATCGGCACGCGCGGCCGCATCGAGGTGCCGGAGTTCTTCTTCGGCCCCACGGGGTTCGAGGTGCTGCACGACGACGGCACCTCGTGGACCTTCACCTCGCCGCAGGGTGAGGGCAAGGCGTACGAGGCGGCGGAGGTGGCCCGGTGCCTCGCCGCGGGCCGCACGCAGAGCCCGCGGATGCCCTGGTCCTCGACGCTGGAGGTCATGGGGATCCTGGACGAGGTGCGCGGGCAGCTCGGCGTCGTGTACCCCGGCGAGTGACGTCGATGCGCGGTGCGGCCGCCGACACCCGCCGAGGCACGCTCGCCGTGGCGGACGCCTGGGCGCGCCACCCGCGGGGGGCCCTGGCCCTCAAGGCCGCCGTCTCGGCGGCGATCGCCTGGTTGATCGCGTACAACCTGCCCGAGCCGTGGTCCGACTACGCCTACTACGGGCCGCTCGGCGCGGTGGTGGCGTCCGGCACGACGGTGGTGCGCTCGGCGGGCGCGGCGGTCGGCGCGGTGGGCGCGATCCTCGCGGGGGCGCTGCTCGGCCGGCTGACGGACGTGGTGGTGCCGCCCGGCGGTCTGGCCGTCGCGGTCGCGGTGGGTGTCGGCACGCTGATGGCCGGGTGGCGGCGGTGGGGCGGTTCGGGCGACTGGGTCGTGAACTCGGCGCTGTTCGTGCTGGTCCTCGGCAGCAACGACATCCTGGGCTTCACGGGCGTGTTCCCCGTGCTGGTGGCGATGGGGGCGCTGGTGGCCACGGGCGTCAACATCCTCGCGCCGCCGCTGCTGGTGGCGCCGTCGCGCCGCGAGCTGGACCGGCTGCGCGACGTGCTCGCGGACCAGCTCTGCGAGCTCGCCGACGGGCTGCGCAGCGACGAGCTGCCCGACGACGAGCAGTGGCAGGGGCGCTGGCTCTCGGTGCGCCCGGTGCTGCGCCGGGCGACGGCGGCCGTCGACCAGAGCCGCGAGTCCTCCCGGGCGAACCTGCGCGCACGGCGCCACGCGGACGCCCTGGAGCGGGTCACGTTGCGCGCCTCGGCGCTGCAGGTGGCCGCGGAGATGGTCGACGACATGGCCCGCCACGTCATGAAGTGGGAGCGTGCGGGCCGCGACGACGTCGCCTTCGGTCCGGCGGTGCGCCCGGCGGTCGCAGACGCGTTCGAGCAGACGGCCTCCGCCCTGCGCTCGGAGCCGGACGAGACCGACGCGGCGGTGGACGAGGTGCGCCGGTCGGCGGAGCGGGTCCGGGAGGCGGTGCGCGAGGCGCGCGACGACGACGGCGGCGACTACTTCGCCGCGGGGGCCGTGGTGCTGGCGCTGGAACGCACCGCGCGGGCGCTCAGCGAGTCAGCCGACGCCCGCTGACCTGGGTGGGCGTGATGCGCACCCAGATGCTCTGGCCCGAGTCCGCGAAGGGGCGCACCCCGGTCGCCTCGGCCTCGGCGATGTCGGCATCGGTGTCGAGGAGCTCGGCGACGCCCTTGACGACGATGCTGGTCGCCGTCTGCTCCGTGTGCTCGTCGCTCTCGAACGCGACCCGGGAGTTCACCACCAGCTCGACGAGCTTGGTGCCCGGCATCGTGACGAAGTAGAGCCGCCGCTCGGCCACGCCGAACGACACGGGGAAGATCTCCGGCTCGCCGCCGACGGCGGTCGCGAGCCGACCGATCGACCGCGTCCCCAGCACCTCCCAGCACTCCTCGTCACCGAGTGTGGTGATGGTCGCCTCGCCGGCCATGGTGCCTCCTTGGGTCGTGGTGCTCCTATCGTCCTCGCACGTCGCGGCGGGCGCCCGCCGAGAACGGCCGGTGGGCGAACGTCACATCCCCGGCCGGCAGGGTTCGCGTGGGCGGCGCGGACTAGGGTGAGCGCGTGAGCAACGGACCCGGTTTCTTCATCTCGTTCGAGGGCGGCGACGGCGCAGGCAAGACGACGCACGTGCGGCTGCTGGGCGAGTGGCTCGCGGAGGTGACGGGCCGGGAGGTCGTCACGACGCGGGAGCCGGGCGGCACGGCGCTCGGCGTGGAGCTGCGCCGGCTCGTGCAGCACGGCGAGGACATGGGCCCGCGCGCGGAGGCGCTGCTGTACGCGGCCGACCGCGCCCACCACGTCGCCTCCCTGGTGCGCCCGGCGCTGGCCCGGGGTGCCGTCGTCGTCACCGACCGGTACCTGGACTCCTCGGTGGCGTACCAGGCCGGGGGCCGCGAGCTGTCCGAGGCGGAGGTCGAGGGCATGTCGTTGTGGGCCACCGGTGGCCTGCTGCCGGTCGTCACCGTGCTGCTGGACGTGGACCCGGCGGTCGCGGCACGTCGCCGCACCGGCGACCCCGACCGGCTGGAGCGCGCCGGGTCGGACTTCCACCGCCGCGCGCGCGACACGTTCCTGCGCCGGGCGTCCGCGGAGCCGGAGCGCTGGCTCGTGGTCGACGCCACGGGCTCGGTCGACGACATCCAGTCGCAGATCCGGGTGGACCTCGCGGCACGCCTGGACCTGACGCCGGTCGTCGACGAGGCGGTCGCGCCGCGCAAGCAGCACCCCGAGCCCCGGGCCGTCCCGGAGCGCACGGGCGGGCTGCAGTGAGCGTCTGGGACGAGGTCGTCGGCCAGCCGGAGGCCGTCGGCGTGCTGCAGCGCGCGGCGTCGGACCCGGCGGCGATGACGCACGCCTGGCTGCTCACCGGCCCGCCGGGGTCGGGGCGGTCGGTGGCGGCGCGGGCGTTCGCCGCGGCGCTGCAGTGCACGGGCGACGGGCCGGTGGCCGGGTGCGGGAGCTGTCACGCCTGCACGACGACGCTGGCCGGCACCCACCCGGACCTGACGGTGGTCGCCACGGAGAAGGTGGTCATCACCATCGACGAGGTGCGCGACCTCATCATGGCGGCCGCCCGCACCCCCGCCGTCGGCCGGTACCGCGTGATCGTCGTCGAGGACGCCGACCGCATGGCCGAGCGCACCACCAACGTGCTGCTGAAGTCCATCGAGGAGCCCCCGCCGCACACCGTGTGGGTGCTGTGCGCGCCCAGCGCGCAGGACGTCCTGCCCACGATCCGGTCGAGGTGCCGCTCCGTGGCGCTGCGGGTGCCGCCGGCACGGGACGTCGCGGACCTGCTGGTGCGTCGTGACGGCGTCGACCCGGCGGTGGCGCTGCAGGCGGCGCAGGCCGCGCAGTCGCACGTCGGGCTGGCGCGCCGGCTCGCCCGCGACCCGGAGGCGCGCCGGCGCCGCGACGCCGTCCTCGACGTCGCGCGGCGCATCCGCGGGGTGCCCGACGCCGTCCTGGCCGCCGCGGAGCTCGTCGACGTCGCCAAGGCGGAGGCGACGTCCGCGACGGCCGAGCGTGACGCGGTCGAGAAGGCGGAGCTGCTGCGCGCCCTCGGCGCGGGCGAGGGGGAGACGCTGCCGCCGCGGCTGCGGTCTCAGCTCAAGCAGCTCGAGGACGACCAGAAGCGCCGCGCGACCCGGCGGCAGCGCGACGTCCTGGACCGGTCGATGGTGGACCTGCTGTCCCTGTACCGGGACGTGCTCGTGGTGCAGCTCGGCGCGGACGTGGACCTGGTCAACGGTGAGCACGCGGGGACGGTACGGGCGCTGGCGCGGGACTCGACGCCGGAGCAGACGGTGCGTCGCATGGACGCGATCGGTGTGGCGCGCGAGCGCCTGGAGGGCAACGTGGCGCCCCTGCTGGCGCTCGAGGCGATGTCGATCGCGTTGCGGCCGCAGGGCTGAGGATCCCGCCCGGCGGGGGCCGTGCACCGCGGCGCGTGCGGTGCCGCGAAGGTTCGGTGAAGGCTTCCCTGGTGGTGGGGCCTCTACCGGTACGTTGTCCTGGTGATCCTGCCTGTTCGCCCCTCGCGCACGCCTGCCCGCCCGACTCTCCGTGGTGGTGGGGCAGTGGCTGCGGTCGCGGTGCTCGCGCTCACCCTGGGTGCGTGCTCCGGGACGCCGGGCAAGTCGGCCACACCGGTCGACGAGGCGACCGCGGCGTCGGGGCCCTCGGGCGGCCCGGAGGGCTTCGAGGAGTTCTACTCCCAGGACCTGGAGTGGTCCGCGTGCAGCTCCGGCTTCGAGTGCGCGACGGCGGACGCGCCCCTGTCGTGGGACGACGCGGACGCCGGCTCCATCGAGCTGCAGCTCAAGCGCTACCGGGCGACGGGGGAGAAGCAGGGCTCGCTGCTCGTCAACCCGGGCGGTCCCGGCGCGTCGGGTGCGACCTACGTGGAGACTGTCGCCGAGACGTACGGCGACCGGCTCAAGGAGTCCTTCGACCTCGTCGGCTTCGACCCGCGTGGCGTGCAGGCCTCGACCGAGGTGATCTGCTTCGACGACGCGGCCAAGGACGCCTACCTCACCGAGGACGTCGACCTGAGCACGGACGAGGGCATCGCCGACGCGCGGGCCGACGCCCAGGCGTGGGGCGAGGCGTGCGCGGAGAACACCGGTGAGCTCCTGGGCGAGGTGGACACGCAGAGCGCCGCCAAGGACATGGACATGCTGCGCTCCGCGCTCGGCGACGAGGAGCTGAACTACCTGGGGGCGTCGTACGGCACGGACCTGGGGGCCACCTACGCGGGGCTCTTCCCGGAGCGTGCCGGGCGGCTGGTGCTGGACGGCGCCATCGACCCCAGGCTGACCCCGCAGGAGATGTCGCAGGGTCAGGCGGTCGGGTTCGAGAACGGGCTGCGCAACTACGTCGAGGACTGCCAGGCGGGGCCCGAGTGCCCGTTGACGGGGTCGGTGGACGACGGGCTGGAGCAGGTTCGCCGCGTCCTGGACCAGGCCCACGACCGCCCGTACCCGACCAGCGGTGACCGCGTGGTCACGCAGACCCTCGCGTTCTACGGTGTCGCGATGCCGCTGTACTCCGAGGACTGGTGGCCGATGCTCACCCAGGCCCTCGACGAGGTGATCAACGCGGGCACCGCCGACATGCTGCTCTACCTCGCGGACCTGTACAACGACCGCAACGCCGACGGCAGCTTCGCGTCGAACTCCACCGAGGCGTTCACGGCGGTCAACTGCCTGGACACCCGGAGCTCGCCCGACGTGGAGACGATGCGCAAGGAGGCTGCCGAGATCGAGGCGGCCGCCCCGTACCTGGGCTCGTTCTTCGCCTACGGCGGCATCTCGTGCGCCGACTGGCCCTACCCCGTCGCCGAGCGGGAGTACGACATGGCCGCGCCGGGTGCGGCGCCGATCGTCGTCATCGGCACCACCGGTGACACCGCGACCCCGTACGTGTGGGCGGAGGGTCTGGCGGAGACGCTGGAGTCCGGCGTGCTCGTCACCTACGAGGGCGAGGGCCACACGGCGTACACCCGCTCGAACGACTGCATCAGCGACGCCGTCGAGGACTACCTGGTGGAGGGGACCGTCCCGGAGGACGGCCTGACCTGCTGAGGCCGGGTGCGGCGACGGCCGCGATGTGACCGATCCGACGACGACGGCCGTCCGGGACGTTTTGGATTCACCCTGCGCGGTCAGGTAGTGTTGGGACGCCCGCTGATCAGGGTCGGCCAGGTCCGCCTGTCGCCGATCAGTTCCAGCGTGCCGCCTTAGCTCAGTCGGTAGAGCGGTTCACTCGTAATGAACAGGTCGTCAGTTCGATTCTGACAGGCGGCTCCGACACGAAAGCCCCCGCTGACCTGGACGAACGGTCCAGAGTCCGCGGGGGCTTCTCGCGTCTCAGGCATCCCGGCGCCCGTCTCGCGCACCCCCGGCGCTTCCCGGGCCCTCGTTCAGCCTGTTCAGACCGGCCCTGTCGGCGCTCGTCCCCAGGTGGTGCAGGTAGAGGTTCGTCGTCGCGATCGACTCGTGTCCGCACCACGCCTGGACCGTCCCGGGGGTCGACGCCGCGGGCGAGCCACAGGCACGCGGCAGTGTGACGCAGATCGTGCAGCCGGCGGCCCTGGCCGGTCCCGACCTCGTGCCCCGCGCGGTCCTTCGCGGACCAGCGGAGGGTCCGGAGCGTGGACGTGCGCCAGAGCTGCGCGCCGCCTGCCGACGTGAACAGCAGGTCGTGCGGGGCCTTGCCCGCCGCCATCTCGCGCACGATGGGCAGAACCCGGTTCGCGAGCGGGACCCGCCGCGTACGCCGACCCTTCGTCCCCTTGACGGGGTACCGCTCCGGCTGGCTGCGGCGCACCATCAATGCGGCGGTGGGGACCTCGACGAACGAGGACACCTGCATGGCCCGCATCTCGCCCCAGCGAAGCCCGGTCCAGCCCAGGACGAGGAGGATGTCGGCGAGCCGTTCGTCCTTCTGCCTCCAGACGAGGTAGGCCGCTTCGAGCTGGTCCTCGGTGAAGGGGTCCATCTCGTCCACCTCGTCGGAGCCCTTCGGCACCTTGACGGTGGTCACCGGATTCCGGGTGACCAGCTTCTCCCGGACGCACCAGGCGAAGTACGCCGACAGGCTCGCCCGGTAGCGGACGACGGAGGACTCCATCAGCCCGCCCGTGAGGAGTGTCTCGAACGACCGCGCTACCTCACGCTCCGTGATCGCGGACAGGTACACGTTCCGCATGCTCGTCGGCAGGATCCTCACCATGTTCTTGTCGGCGTAGTAGGTGGTCGGCGCGACGGTCCGCTCGCGGACGGCGAGCCACCGGTCGATGGCGCTGCTCACACGCTCCTTTCCTGCCCGGGGGTCGTGCCCGCCGTCGAGGGCGGCGCGTTCGCGGCGGAGCCAGGCGTCGGCCTCGCGCTTGGTGTCGAAGGTGCGGGAGGTGACGAACTCGCGTCCGCTCTTGAGCTGCGCGCGGAAGCGTCCCTTGGCGGTCTTGCGGACGGTCATGCTGCGACCGCGTCGAGCCAGGCCGCGATGTCGGTGCGGCGGTAGCGGGGCGGGGACGGCGAGAGCCAGGTCACGCGGGGGCCGCGGCCGGCGAGCCGCCATCGGCAGACGGTTGAGGGTGCGACCTTGAGCCAGGCGGCGACCTCCTCGGTGGTCAGGTACTCGTCGCGGGGGATCGTGGCGATCGCGTCCCGGTGGGCGTCGTTGCTCATGGGTCCTTCTCCTGTCGATGTCGCTGAAATCTCTGTCGCTGAACGTCGGTGCTGGGTGGTCCGAGGATTACGCCGCCGTGGTGGCCCTCCACTGTGCGTACTCGCGGGCCCGCGCGGCTGGCGGCGTCGGCGAGGGCCTTGTCGCCGGGGTTGGTCCAGCCGGTGCCGGCGTAGGTCCAGTGCCCGATGACGAGCGTCGTGTCTTCGTCGTCGGCGAGCAGGCGGTTCTCGAGGTCGGCGGTGTCCATCGGGGTGCCGTCGCGGTCGGCGTCGGCCTTGAGTCTCTGGAACCGGGGGCGGGCTCGGCGGAGCCGTCCGAGGGGGATGGAGTAGCGCCGGGACTTGCTGGAGAAGTGGCCGCGGAAGCCGAGCATGTGCGCCCACTTGGTCAGCAGCCGGTAGGGGCTGTCGGCGCAGTGGCCGCACAGGCAGCCGTCGTCGTCCTCGGGGTCGGGGCCGGCGAGCCCACGGCACGCGGTGGCGGCGCGTTCGGCGAGCCATCGGCAGGTGCGGATGAGTCGCTGGTGGTGCGGCCTCGGTGCGGACGGGTCGGTGCCGGTGCCCTTGGTGGAGTACTTGGCGAGGTAGCCGGCCACCTGCTCGGGGCGCAGGTCGTCGGTGCCGTCGTCGTTGTCCGGCACGCCGGAGCGCACGCACCGCACGTCGAGCTGCTTGCCGAACCGCAGCACGCGGGGGACGTCGCCGCCGTCGACCGGGGGAGCGGTCACCACGACAGACCGAGCGGCGTCCTTGGCAGCCTGGGCCAGGGCCTCGCCGTCGAGGGGTGCGGGGGAGCCGGGGCCGTCCGGCCCGTCGAGACGGATGAGGGCGTGGAAGTGCACGAGGCCGCGCACCTGGTACTCGGCGACCTTGGCGAACTGCACCGACGCGACGTCGCGCAGTGCAGACTCGCGGACGCCGAGACGGTCGGCGACCTGGCGGCGTAGCGCGATGGTGAAGCGGCGCCACAGCTCGGGGGCGTGCCACTGCCACACGACGGCGGAGTGCCAGTCGTAGCAGCCCTCGCACAGCGGCCCGCCCACGAGGGGGTCGGTGTCGGAGTGCTGGGTGGTGCACGAGCGCGGGCGGCCGTGCGGGCAGACGCCGGTGCCGTGGGGGTGGCAGCGTCCGCCGCCGTGCTTACCTCCGGTGCCGTGGACGTGCCCGAACGACGGCGCGGTGAGGGTGGCGAACACGAGCGGGTTGTCCGCGACGGTGTCGGGGACGGTCTTGCCGCCCAGCAGGCCCGCGCGGATCATCTCGAACGTGTCGCGGGCGTAGACGCGAGAGCAGGCAGGGCAGACCGACTCGCGCCGGTTGCCGCACGCCCGGTACAGGGTGCCGAGCGGAGCATCGGTGGAGCTGAACTGCGACAGCACCTCACCCGTCGCCGCGTCGATCGTCCTCGAGGTGCCCTGCAGCCGGACGGGGTGGGAGCAGTAGCCTGGAGTACTCGGGGGACGGTAGGAGCGTCACCCTGGTCTTTCGGGAGGTCGCGTTTCTGGGGAAGCTGAGATGAGGACACTAGGCTCGACTAGGTTCCTGCTGGGCGGGAATATTGTCGTGGATGCTTTCGGCACTGCATTCTTTCTTGCCGGCATCGGATTCTTTGGTGTCAACGGTCTCGGACTTTCGGGTTCGAACGTTCTACTTGGGCTTAGTGCGGGCGGGCTGGTTGGGGTAGTCCTCTCCTATCCGATTGCGTCATGGTCGGACCTCTTGGGTGCGCGTCGATTGTTGCTCATAATTCAGGCGTTTCAACTCTTGGTGTACGGAAGCCTACCGCTATCTGCGGGGGAGGGGCCGTAGTCCTGATCGCGACTGGCGCAGCGCTTTCGCGGGTGACATCACCGGTGCGTGGAGCGTTGCCGCCAAAGTACCTAACTCGCGATGATATTACTCCGTTCAAGGCTCGCGTGAAGGTTCTTACCATGGCTGTTTCGTTGGCGGGGGCAGCCGGCGCGGCTTTGCTTGGGGCGAGCGGTTCGCTCACGCTGCTAAAGTTGATTCCTATTGTCAACGGTGCAACATTTCTCATTGCCATGTTGTTTACGATTGGCCTTCCTAAGCCGGTGCTTGCCGTTGGCCATGCGTCGCGTCGAGGCGTTCTTGGTATGTATCGTCCGACGGCGAGCATTTTGGCTGTTGCTGTCCTGCTCGGGCTAACGTTCGTAATATCTGGTGTGCCTGGATCTGCAATTGCAGTCCTAGTTGCCTCGGAGTCATACCTTCCTGCCTGGATTGTCGGGGCATCTCCTATTCTGGGATTGCTGATCGCGGTTGGTGGCCAGCGTTTCATGCGAGAGCATTCCAATGAGGTGGGGCGTCGGTTGCCATTGTTCGTACTCATTTCATGCTCTGGTGGCGTGATTGCAATGGTCCTGCTTTGTCTGGTTCGGTATGGCGTGGTTCCTGCTACGTCCTGGAGTATCGCACTCGTTGTATCAGCAGACGTTCTTGCGGAGGTCGCAGGGATTCTCACCAGCTATGCAGTGTGGGATGTGCAATATCGCGTTGGTAGTGATGCGGATCGGGGAGGAATTGTCGGGCTCTTCGGTGTGGCGGCGTCGGCCAGTATCGCATTGTCTCCTGGTATTGCGGGCTTGTTGCTTTTCGAGGGCGCGCCTGCAACGTTGATGGTTCTCGTTCTCGGAACGGTTGCCACATTGGGATGCTCAATTGTGGTTGGGCGTATCAAAAGGGGTGCTGCATTGTCGGGATCTGAAGCCCAGACAATCTAGGGCGTGCGCTTCTTGGAGTGCCCCTCCTTGTGTCAATGGCTTGATGTTCGTTTCCGTGTCGCGCAGTCGAGAGTTGAGGAAGAGGAGCATCTGCTGAGCGCCGTCGCGAACGATTGCTCGGAACGTTTGCGGTGGAATTGCGTGCAGGCCGTGGTCAGATTCCGTGGAGGCTCGCGTCATTCGAGGGTGATGTCGGGTCCGCAGCTTGGCTTAAGCGTTGCCGTACCCTCGCCTATGCTTGACAAGGGTGAAACTGCCTCCGGCTGGCGCTCGGGTTGAGCGTGTGAGGACTTTCCTTACTGACTCAAGGCGGCGCTCACGCGCCGCGCACGCCCGGCCCCGGTGGGGAGGGAACCTTGCTACGCGGCGGCCCCCTCCCCACCGGGGCCGGGCGCGCACATACGACGAGGCGGCCCCCGGGTTCAGTCCCGAGACCGCCTCACTGTCCGCCGACGCCCCGACAGCCGAGCATCCGGCCGTCACCGGTGACGCATCAAGGGCGCCTGCGGCGTCGCTCCGCGATGGACTGCGTCCACCCTTGACCCGTCACCGCCGTCGTCCTGCTGTGCTCCGCTATCGAGTCGGCGGCTCCGAGTGGCCCTCTTATCGGCGCACCCCGCGCGCGAGATGCGACGCACGTGTCGCATCCGATGCACGCGAGATCCTGCCGACGACGGGGCTCGGCCAGGGGCCCGCAGGCACTCGTAATGAACAGGTCGTCAGTTCGATTCTGACAGGCGGCTCCGATCGGAAGACCCCGGCGATCTGGACCAACGGTCCAGATCGCCGGGGTCTTCCGCGTCTCGGGCGTCGGCCGGCCGTCTCGCCTCGACGAACCGTCGCGACAGTGCGAAGGCGGCCTGCTCACGTGTCGTAGTCGAGTCCGTCCCACGGCTCGTAGTAGGCGATGAAGTTGCCGGGCTCGACGTTGACCGAGTAGTCGCCGTCGTACCGGTCGACCTTCCAGCCGAACGTGACCCCGTCGACGTCCTGGGTGAAGGGTTCCACCTCGATGGGTTCGAGGACGAAGTCTCCGAGCTCGGCAAGGCGGGAGGAGACCACGTCGTCAGCTCCGGCGGGACCGGCCTGACCGGGCGGCAGGCCCTGGGGGCCCGGGACGGCGGTGACCCGGATCTCGTCGAAGGTGCCGCCTGGCTTCCAGAGAAAGAGCCCGACGTAGCTGGTGTCCATGTCGAAGAGCTCCTGGCTGAGGAAGAACTTCCGACCGTCCTCGGCCGTGCCGGCATACGGGACGTGGTAGTCGTCCGGGACGATGGTGATGCGCTCGGGTGCTTCTCCCACTGCTCCTCCTTCAGAGACGGCCGGCTCGACCGCTCGTCGTGACGCGGTCCTCGACGACCTCGCACCGGACCTCCCTGTGCATCGGCCGTGCACAGCATAGGGGCTTCCCGGGGGCGTGGCCGGATGGCATCCTGGGCGCTTGGTGAACTAGAGTTTTCGGTGTGCCGAAATCTCTGACGCGGACATGCGGATCGCTGCTCCTCCTCGCCTCGGTGGCCCTGGCCTCCCCGGCGCTCGCCGGGTGCGCCGCGTCGGCGAGCGACGCCACCGACGACGACCGCCCGGTCGTGCTCACCACGTTCACCGTCCTGGCCGACATCGCCGAGAACGTCGCGGGCGACCACCTGCGCGTCGAGTCCCTGACGAAGGTCGGCGCGGAGGTCCACGGGTACGAGCCGACCCCGGGCGACGTGCGCACGGCCGCCGACGCCGACCTCGTCCTCGACAACGGGCTCGGGCTGGAGGCGTGGTTCGCCCAGCTGGTGCAGGACGCCGAGGTGCCCCACGTCGTCGTCTCCGAGGGCGTCGAGGTGGTCGACATCGCCTCGGGCGCGTACGGCGGGGCGCCGAACCCGCATGCGTGGATGAGCCCGCTCAACGTGCAGGTCTACGTCGACAACATGGTCGCCGCCTTCTCCGAGCTCGCCCCGGAGCACGCTGCGGACTTCGCGGCGAACGGTGAGGCGTACGACGCCGCGCTGCAGCAGGTGCAGGACGACCTCGTCGCCGAGGTCGAGGATCTGCCCGCCAACCGGCGTGCCCTGGTCACCTGCGAGGGGGCCTTCTCCTACCTCGCGCGCGACGTCGGCCTGACCGAGCAGTACCTGTGGGCGGTCAACGCCGAGCAGCAGGCCACCCCGCAGCAGGTCGCGGGCGTCATCGAGTTCGTGCAGGCGAACGACGTGCCCGCCGTGTTCTGCGAGTCGACGGTCTCGGACGCCGCGATGCAGCAGGTCGTCGACGCCACCGGGGCCGTGTTCGGCGGCACCCTCTACGTGGACTCCCTGTCGGCGCCGGACGGCGACGTGCCCACCTATCTCGACCTGATCCGCCACGACGCCGACCTCGTGGTCGCCGGCCTCACCGGCACCGGCACCGGCACCGGCACCGGACCCGACCAGGAGGACGGCGCATGAGCGCGCCCGCGCTCGACCTCGACGGCGTGAGCGTCCGCTACGGCGACGTCGTCGCGCTCGACGGGGTCACGCTGCACCTGGACGCCGGCACGGTGTGCGGGCTCGTCGGCATGAACGGGTCGGGCAAGTCCACCCTGTTCAAGGCGGTCATGGGCCTGGTCGACCTCACCGCGGGGAGCGTCCGAGTCGACGGCGCCACGCCGGCCCGCGCGCGGCGCCGCGGCGTGGTGGGCTACGTGCCGCAGTCCGAGGCGGTCGACTGGGGGTTCCCCGTCTCGGTCCGCGACGTGGTGATGATGGGCCGCTACGGCCGGCTCGGCCTCACGCGACGTCCCCGCGCCGCCGACCGGGACGCCGTCGAGCACGCCCTGGCACGCGTGGAGCTCACCGACCTCGCCGACCGGCAGATCGGCCGCCTCTCCGGCGGGCAGCGCAAGCGTGCCTTCGTCGCCCGCGGCATCGCCCAGGACGCACAGGTGCTGCTCCTCGACGAGCCGTTCGCCGGGGTCGACAAGCGCTCCGAGGCGACCATCGTGCGGCTGCTGCGCGAGCTGGCCGACGACGGCCGCACCGTGCTCGTCTCCTCCCACGACCTGCACGCCCTGCCCCGGCTCGCCGACGAGGCGGTCCTGCTGCTGCACCGGGTCCTGTTCCACGGCCCGGTCGCCGAGGCGCTGGAGCCCGGCAACCTGGCCCGCACCTTCGGCCTCGACCTGCCGGACGCCGCATGAACCTCCTCGACCTGGTCGTCGAACCGTGGACCTACGACTTCATGGTCCGGGCGTTCGTCACGACCGCCGTCGCCGCCGTCCTCGCCGCCCTGCTGTCCTGCTGGCTGGTGCTCGTCGGCTGGTCCCTCATGGGCGACGCCGTCTCGCACGCCGTGCTGCCCGGTGTCGTCCTCGCCTACGTCGTGGGGGCACCGTTCGCCCTCGGTGCGCTCGTGTTCGGCGGTCTGGCGGTGGTGCTCATCGGAGCCGTGCGGGACTCGGGGCGGGTCAAGGAGGACGCCGCCATCGGGATCGTGTTCACCACCCTGTTCGCCCTCGGGCTGGTGCTCGTGTCCGTCACGCCCAGCCAGACCGATCTCGGCCACATCATCTTCGGCAACGTGCTGGGGGTCTCCCCGGCCGAGCTCGTGCAGGTCGTGGTGCTCGCCGTCGTCGGCTCCGCGGTGCTGCTGCTCAAGCGTCGAGACCTCGTGCTGTTCGCGTTCGACCCCGTGCACGTGCACGCCCTCGGCCTCTCGACCCGCCGGCTCAGCGCCCTGCTGCTCGGCGTGCTCGCCCTCACCGCGGTGGTGACCCTGCAGGTCGTGGGCGTGATCCTCGTGGTGGCGATGCTGATCATCCCCGGGGCGACGGCCTCGCTGCTGACCGACCGGTTCGGCCGGATGCTGCTGCTCGCCCCGACGATCTCGGTGCTGTGCTCCGTGACCGGCATCTACCTGTCCTACTGGCTGGACGCCGCCTCCGGCGGGATGGTCGTCCTGGTGCAGGGTGCCGTGTTCGCCGTCGTGCTGCTGGCGAGCCGGAGCCGCACGGCCCGCGGGTAGGCTCTGCGGCATGGGATGGAGCTTCGGGCGCAGGCGACCCACCACGTACCTCCAGGGGGTGGCCGTCGAGCAGTACCCGGCCCAGGCTCCCGAGGCTCGGCGGGGCCGGGCGCTGCGCATCACCGAGATCGGCGAACCCGTGCTGCACACCCCTGCACGGGACGTCGAGACGTTCTCGACGCCGGAGCTCGCCCGACTGATCGACGACATGTTCACCACGATGGAGGTCGCCCAGGGCGTCGGCCTGGCCGCCCCGCAGGTCGGCGTCGACCTGCGCGTCTTCGTCTACGACGTCACCGACGACCGCGGCGACCGACACGTCGGGCACGTGGTCAACCCGGTGCTCGACATCGACACCACCGCCGAGCTCGTCACCGAGGACGAGGGCTGCCTGAGCGTGCCCGGCGCGTACGTGCCGCTGGCCCGCCGCAGCGCCGTGTCCGTGCGTGGCGTCGACCAGCTCGGGGCGCCCGTGCAGCTCGAGGCGACCGGGTTCCTGGCGCGCTGCTACATCCACGAGTGCCAGCACCTCGACGGCGTCCTGTACTGGGACCACCTCGACGCCGACGGGCAGGCAGACGCCCTGCGGCAGCGTGACGAGGAACGGGCCGACATCCTGGCCGAACGTCGCGAGATCGCGATCGAGCTGGACAAGCGTCCCGCGGAGTACCCCGACGCTCCGGCCGGCGGTCGCTGAGACCAGCCGGCGCCGCGGGCCACCCGGAGGCGGCGTCCCGCCCGGCGGGCAGGCCCGTCAGTCGCCCGCGCGGCGCGTGCGCCACACGACCAGACCCCCCGCGCCGAGCCCCGCGGCGGCCAGGACCAGCCCGCTCGCGGCCCACAGGTCACCGTCGGCGAGGAACCCGAGCGCGCTGCTCTGCGACGTGTCGATCTCCGGCACCGGGGCGTAGGCGGACCTCGTGGGGACCGGCCGCGGCCCCTTGGCCGGGCTGGGCGACGGCGACGCCGACCTGCGCGGCGACGGGCTGGGGCTGGGCGACGGCGACGGGCTCGGGGACGCGCTCGGCGTGGGCGCGGGCGTCCACGTGGGACTCGCCTGCGGCGTCGGATCCACCGTGGCGGGCTTCTTCGACCGGGTCGGCTCCGGCGTCGGCTCGGCGCTCGGCGCGGTCTCGGTCGGGGTGGGCGACGGCGTGGCGCTCGCGGCGGGCTCGGCCGGGGCGGCGGCGGTGCAGACGCCCGCGGAGTCGCTCCACTCGCCGACGCCGGGGACGTACACGTAGGTCACGCACCAGCCGTCCGGGAGCACCTCGGCGGCGGCGGAGAACGGCACGTAGCCGGACTCGCCGTCGGGCATCGGTGCGGTGAGCCACTCGTACTGCCAGCCCTCCAGGCTGCGCACCGAGTAGCCGACGGGTGTGTTCCGGTCGTTGCCGCGGCGGCGTTCCCGCTCGGAGTACGAGACGCCGCCGGCGCTCACCTGCAGGTCGTCGTCGTCGGCGTGGGCGGCCGGGGTGCCGGTCACGACGCCGGCCGCCGTGCCGACCGCCGCGAGGCCGCAGCCCAGGACGCACGCCAGCAGCGTGCGGGCGGCGAGGCTGGGGCGCACGTGGACCTTCCGACGCAGGGCCCGGCGCGGTCCGCCGGTCGCTGCACATCGTAGGCGAAACCGACATGCCGTTCGTGTGCCGTCCGGGTGGTTTCGCCCGCTCTGTCGGCGCCGGGGGAGCGCGCCCGCGCGGTTCAGCTGCCGGTGGCGGCGAGCCAGTGCACGACGGCGGCCGCGACGTCGTCCAGCGCCTTGACGTCGTGGGTGCCCGGCAGGGTCACGAGGGTGACGTCGCCGGGGATCGTCGCGGCGTGCTCCGCCAGCTCGGCCGGGGTGCCGAAGGGGTCGCGGTCACCGCTGACGAAGAGCACGGGCACCTCCAGCGCGCCGAAGTGGTCGACCCGCAGGCGGTCCGGCCTGCCGGGCGGGTGCAGCGGATAGCTGAGGAGCACGAGCCCGGCCGCGGGCAGGCCTTCGGCGACCGCCATCGAGCACATCCGTCCGCCGTAGGACCTGCCGCCGAGCAGCAGGTCGCCGGTGGAGACCCCGAGCCGCGCCGCGAGCGCCGCGGCCTCCTGGCGGAGGTGGGCGACGGCGGTGGGCGGGCGGTCGGGGGCGCGCCGTCCCGCGATCCGGTAGGGGAAGTCGACGCGCTCGACGGGCAGCGGGGGATCGGCGGCCGCCAGGGCGTCGTCGACGGCGCGCAGGGCGCGGTGGTCGCGGTCGGCTCCGGCGCCGGGGGTCAGGAGGAGCCCGGCAGGTCGTGGGGTCATCGGTCCCAGTCTCCTCGATCCGGGGGCGGGGTGCCGGGGCAGGTCGTGGGCGCACGGTGCCGCAGGGCCTGGGAGCACGATATGGTTGGTCTGTTTTACATCGTTGTACGAACACAAGGACTGACATGACGGACCAGGTCTTCGCCAACCCCATCGTGCTCCAGCGTGCCGATCCGCACGTCCTGCGGCACGACGGTCGGTACTACTTCACCGGCTCCTACCCGGACTACGACCGCATCGTGCTGCGTCGCGCGGAGTCCCTCGACGGCCTCCAGCAGGCCGAGGAGGTCACCATCTGGACCCGGCACGACACCGGGCCGCAGTCCCAGCTCGTCTGGGCCCCCGAGATCCACCGCGTGGGCGACGCCTGGTACGTCTACTACGCCGCGGCGCCGAACGCCCACGGCTCGGTCGACGCCCCCGGTGCCAACGAGACCTTCAACCACCGGGTCTTCGTCCTGGAGAACCTCTCCGCCGACCCGTTCGAGGGCGAGTGGGTCGACCGGGGACAGGTCGACACCGGCTGGGAGTCGTTCGCGCTCGACGCGACGACGTTCGTGCTCGACGGCACGCAGTACCTGGTGTGGGCCCAGCAAGACCTGGCCGTGCGCGGACACTCGAACCTCTACATCGCGCCGATGGCGGACCCGTGGACCCTGGCGGGGCCCGCGGTCGAGCTCACGCGACCCGAGTTCGACTGGGAGGTCAAGGGGTTCTGGGTCAACGAGGGGCCGTCCGTCCTGGTCAAGAACGGACGCGTCTTCCTCACCTACTCCGGCGCGGCCACGGGCATCGACTACGCGATGGGCGTGCTCACCGCCGACGCCGGCGCCGACCTGCTCGACGCCTCGTCGTGGACCAAGTCGGCCGATCCCGTCTTCGTGTCCGACCCGGCGGCGGGGATGTACGGGCCGGGTCACAACTCGTTCACCGAGACCCACGACGGCGACACGGTGCTCGTCTACCACGCGCGCAGCTATACCGAGATCGTCGGTGACCCGCTGCGGGACCCGAACCGGCACGCCTGCGCCCAGGTGCTGCCCTTCGACGCCGACGGCAACCCGCGGTGGGGCACCCCGCTGCCGCTGACCCGTCCGGTGCCGACCTCCACCGAGGTGCTGGCGGCCGACGGCGGCGCGAGCGTCGTCGCCGACCCGGGCGCCCAGGACGCCGAGCCCCGGGCCCTCAGCTCCTGAGCACCGTGACCGGGCACGCGGCGAAGTCGAGCACCTGACGGCTCGTCGACCCCAGCACCAGCCGATCGAAGCCCCCCAGCCCGCGGGTGCCGACCACCATCCGGTCGGCACCCGCCGACGCGTCGATCAGCATCTTCGCCGCCTGGCCGTGCAGCACCCGAGGACGCACCCGGTCGGCCGGCAGGTCGATCTCCGCGGCGTCCACCGCGGCCTGCAGCCGTTCCCGCGCGAAGTTCTCGTAGTCGTCGATCGGCGGCGCCCACCCCCACGACCCCGGCAGGGGCGCCAGCGTGGTGATCTGCCACGCGAACACCGGGTCCAGCACCGCACCCGTGCGCGCCGCCACCCGCGCCCCGTGGCGCAGCGCCGCGACCGAGTGCTCCGACGTGTCCACCCCGACGACGACCCGAGCCTGCGCCACCGGCTCCGCGGGAGCGCCGTCGGCCTGCGGCGCGTGCTCCGCCGACCGGTCGTGATCGAGGCGCCGCACGACCGTCACCGGCACCTCGGCGTTCTCCACGACCGTCGTCGACACCGAACCGAGCACCCGACGCCCGATCCGCGCGCGCCGTCGTCGACCCAGCACGAGCATCGCCGCGCCGGCCGACACCTTCAGCAGGGCGTCCGGTGCCGGGCCCGGCACCACCCGCACCTCGGCCTGCACCCCCTCGCCGTGCCGCGCCCGCGCGCGCTCCAGCACCTCGTCGGTCTCCCGACGACGCACCCCCAGGACCTCGGCCGACAAGGCGTCCTCACGCTCCGGAGCCGCGTGCACCACCACCAGGCGCAACCCCGCCGACCGCGCCTCCGCGAGCGCCCAGTCCAGCGCCTCGTCCGCCTCGACCGACCCGTTCACACCGACCACGATGTCGTCCATGTCCGCAGGATAGGTCTCCCTCGGGGCACCGGCAGCGCGGCAGGGCGGGCGTGACCTACGCTGGCGCGCATGCCCAGACCCGGACCGGGGACCGTGGGCGCCACCGTCCCCGGGACCGCGCCGGGCACCGGCAGCGCCGCGCAGACCCGAGGTGACGTCCAAGGACTCCGCGCCGTCGCCGTGGCGGCCGTGGTGGCGTTCCACCTCTGGCCCGGCGCCGTCACCGGCGGCTACGTCGGCGTGGACGTCTTCTTCGTCATCTCCGGGTTCCTCATCACCAGCCACCTGCTGCGCAGGCCCGTCGAGAGCGTCCGGGGGCTGCTGGACTTCTGGGCGCGCCGCGTGCGACGCCTCATCCCCGCGGCGACCCTGGTGCTGCTCGTCACCCTGGTCGCCGCGGTGGTGTGGCTGCCGTCGACCGTGCAGGGGTCGGTCGCGCGCGAGGTCGTCGCGTCCGCGCTGTACGTGGAGAACTGGGCGCTCGCCGCCTCGGAGGCCGACTACCTCGCCGCCGACCAGCTCCACTCGCCCGTGCAGCACTACTGGTCGTTGTCGATCGAGGAGCAGTTCTACCTCCTGTGGCCGCTGCTGATCGGAGCGGCGGGCTGGGCCGGGGTGCGCCTCGCACGACGCCGGTCGCGGCGCTCCGCCGCAGGAGCCGGCACGGCGGGCACGGCGGGCACGGCGGGCACGGCGGGCACGACGGCGCGTGCCCGGGTCGCGGTCGTCGTCACCGGCGTCGTGGTCGCGACCTCGCTCGCCTGGTCGGTGCACCGCACCGCCACGGATCCCGCCGCCGCCTACTTCGTGTCCACCACCCGGTTCTGGGAGCTGGCGCTCGGCGGCCTGCTCGCCGCGCTGCTCGCCGCCCGGGCGCCGTCGCCGGGACCGACCGACGACCTCGCCGTGCGGCGCACCGCACTGCTGCGCGCCGCCGTCGCCTGGGCCGGCCTGGCCATGATCGTGTGGTCCGTGGTCACCTTCGACGCCCGGACCCCGTTCCCCGGCGTCGCCGCGCTGCTGCCCACCGTGGGCACCGCCCTCGTCATCGCCGCGGCGTCCGACGGCGTCCCGGGCGGGCCGGGACGCCTGCTCGGGCTGCGCGGGGTGCGCTGGCTCGGCGACGCCTCCTACTCCGTCTACCTGTGGCACTGGCCGCTCGTGGTCATCACCCCCTTCGCGCTCGGCGTGCCGCTCACCCCGCTCGGCACCCTCGGCGTCCTGGCCGCCACCCTCGTGCTCGCGGCCCTGTCGCGGACCTGGGTCGAGGAGCGCCTGCGCCGCCACCCGGTGCTCGTGCGGCGCCGCGGCGCCACGTACGTGGCGCTCGCGGTGTGCGTCGGCGTCGTCGCCGGTGCCGGTGCCGCCGTGACGGTGCGTGCCGACGTCGTCGAGCGCGAGCAGGCCGCCCGGTTCGCCGCCGACGTCGCCCGGGCCGAGCCGTGCGTCGGGGCCGGCGTCGTGCGCGACCCCGCGTGCGCCGAGCCCGACTTCCTCACGCCGCCGCTGGTCGCCGCCGAGGACCGGCCCGTCGTCTACGCGGACGGCTGCTGGAACAACACCCCGTTCACGACCCGCAACACCTGCACCTACGCCCCCGAGGGTGCACCGACCGCCCGGATCGCGCTGGTGGGCAACTCGCACGCCGGGCACTGGGTCCCCGCCCTGGAGGACGGTGTCGAGGACGACGGCTGGGAGCTCACCACCTACCTGCAGTCGGTCTGCTACACCGTCGACCGGCTGCTGGACATCGAGGGTGACGGCATCGCGCAGAACTGCCGCGACACCAACCGCTGGGCGGTCGACTCCGTCGTCGACGGCGGGTACGACCTGGTGATCCTGTCGGACCGCACCAACCAGCCGCTCGCCGGGGTGCCCGCCGACGAGCAGGTCGCCGCCGCGCAGGACGCCTACCGCGAGACCCTGGCGGCGTTCACCGACGCCGGCATCCCGGTGCTGGTGCTGCGCGACACCCCCGCCATGCCGGGCAACGTGCCCGCCTGCGTCGCCGAGCATCCCGACGACGTCGCCGTCTGCGGCGCCCCGCCCGAGCAGGCCCTCGAGCCCGACCCCCTGGCCGCGGCGGCCGCCGCGGACACCACCGGGCTCGTCTCCCTGACGGAGGTCACCGACGTCATGTGCGACGACGCGCTGTGCCACGCCACCGTCGGCGGGCTGATCGCGTACTTCGACCACGGCCACCTCACCGCGACGTTCGCCCGCACGCTGGCGCCGGAGGTGTCGGGCGCAGTGCGCGAGCGCCTCGACGGCTGACGTGCCGGCCGTCGGCACCTCGACCACCCCGACCCTCGCCGCTGGGCGTTCTCCTCCGACGGCCCGGTGCTGCTCGACGTCGTCACCAACCCCGACGAGGTCGCGGTCCCGCCGAAGCCGACCCTCGCCCAGGGCTGGGGCTACGCCGTCGCGAAGTCCAAGGAGGTCCTCCGGAGCCGGTGACGCTCAGCGACGCTCGGGCGGCTGCTGCAGCAGGGAACGGATCGGGCCGGTGACGACGTCCACCTTGTCCACCAGGTCCGCCGGACCGGTGACGACCAGGGCGCGCTCGTGCAGCGCCACGTGCACCGCCACCACGTCACGCACCCGCACGAGCACGGCGGGACGTTCCCGACCGTCCACACGCAGCGTCCCCGGGCACAGCGGCACGGTGTCGACCTCCCGCACGATGGCGCGCATCGCGCTGCGGTAGTCGGCGTAGTCGTCGGCGAAGTCCGCCGCCGGGCGGGGGACGGGCTCGGCGTCCGGCTCCACGGGAGCGGCGATGTCGGCGTGCAGCGGCGCCACCAGCGCGCTGCTCGCCGCCGCGCGCACGACGTCCTCGACGTCGTCGTCGTCCACCGGGGCGCGCAACGTCTCGATCTCGAACGACTCCCCGGCGAACGTGCGGTACGACCGCACGAACCGGTCCGCCTCCGGGTCGTCCCCCTCGTCGTGGCCCGTGAGGGTCTCGTCCTCCAGGTCCAGGCCCCAGGTGAGCGGGTCGTCCACCTCGCCGACGACGCCGGAGAACTGCGCGAGGTGGGGGTCGACCCCGGCCTCGTGGGTGGCGGGCAGGCCGTGCCGTCCGTCCTGCGCCGGGGCGTCCGGCCCGGTGCTGTGGCGGCCCGTGCCGTCGCGCCCCGTGCCGTCGTGCTCTGCGTCCCGTCCGACGTCGTCCATGGCGGACCTCCCGGTGAGCGGTGACCTCTTGGACCGACCTTGCCCCTCGCCGACCTCCCACGGCAACAGGGCACGCCGTCACGCCCCTGGCGAACATGGGCATCTGGAGGCCGTTGCGCGGGTTGGGACCGCATAGAGTCGTTGCGGTCAGGCTGTCACCGTCATCTCCGACGGATGCAGAGAAAGCCGCTCGTGAGGGAGCAGCACATGTTCGAGAGATTTACGGACCGAGCCCGTCGGGTTGTCGTCCTCGCTCAGGAAGAAGCGAGGATGCTCAACCACAACTACATCGGCACGGAGCACATCCTGCTCGGCCTCATCCACGAGGGTGAGGGCGTGGCGGCCAAGGCGCTGGAGTCGCTGGGCATCTCGCTCGACGGCGTCCGCGCGCAGGTCACCGAGATCATCGGCGAGGGCCAGCAGGCCCCCAGCGGGCACATCCCGTTCACGCCGCGTGCCAAGAAGGTGCTGGAGCTGTCGCTGCGCGAGGCGCTGCAGCTCGGCCACAACTACATCGGCACCGAGCACATCCTGCTCGGCCTCATCCGTGAGGGCGAGGGCGTCGCCGCCCAGGTGCTCACCAAGATGGGCGCCGACCTGAACAAGGTGCGCCAGCAGGTCATCCAGCTCCTGTCCGGCTACCAGGGCAAGGAGCCGGTCGCGGCCGGCGGCCCGCAGGAGGGTCAGCCCTCCGGGTCCGCGGTGCTCGACCAGTTCGGGCGCAACCTCACCCAGGCCGCCCGCGAGGGCAAGCTCGACCCCGTCATCGGTCGCCTGCTGGAGATCGAGCGCGTCATGCAGGTGCTGAGCCGCCGCACCAAGAACAACCCGGTGCTGATCGGTGAGCCCGGCGTCGGCAAGACGGCCGTCGTCGAGGGCCTCGCCCAGGACATCGTGCGCGGCGACGTGCCCGAGACGCTCAAGGACAAGCAGCTCTACACGCTCGACCTCGGTGCGCTCGTGGCCGGCTCCCGCTACCGCGGTGACTTCGAGGAGCGTCTGAAGAAGGTCCTCAAGGAGATCCGCACCCGCGGCGACATCATCCTGTTCATCGACGAGATCCACACCCTCGTCGGGGCGGGTGCCGCCGAGGGCGCGATCGACGCCGCCAGCATCCTCAAGCCGATGCTGGCCCGCGGCGAGCTGCAGACCATCGGTGCGACCACGCTCGACGAGTACCGCAAGCACGTCGAGAAGGACCCGGCCCTGGAGCGTCGCTTCCAGCCGATCCAGGTCAACGAGCCCTCCCTCGAGCACGCCATCGAGATCCTCAAGGGCCTGCGCGACCGCTACGAGGCGCACCACCGCGTGTCCATCACGGACACCGCGCTGGTCACCGCCGCGCAGCTCGCCGACCGGTACATCAACGACCGGTACCTGCCGGACAAGGCGATCGACCTCATCGACGAGGCGGGCGCGCGCCTGCGCATCCGCCGGATGACGGCCCCGCCCGAGCTCAAGGAGCTCGACGAGGAGATCGCGGAGGCTCGCCGCGAGAAGGAGTCGGCGATCGACGAGCAGGACTTCGAGAAGGCCGCCGGGCTGCGTGACAAGGAGACCCGCCTCACGCAGAAGCGCGCCGAGAAGGAGAAGGCCTGGAAGTCGGGCGACCTCGACACCGTCGCGGAGGTCGACGACGAGCTGATCGCCGAGGTGCTGGCCATGTCGACCGGCATCCCCGTCGTCAAGCTCACCGAGGAGGAGTCCAGCAAGCTCCTGCACATGGAGGACGAGCTGCACAAGCGCGTCGTCGGCCAGGAGGCCGCGATCAAGGCGCTCTCGCAGGCGATCCGCCGCACCCGTGCAGGCCTCAAGGACCCGAAGCGTCCCGGTGGCTCGTTCATCTTCGCCGGCCCCACCGGCGTCGGGAAGACCGAGCTGGCCAAGGCGCTCGCCGAGTTCCTCTTCGGGGACGAGGACGCGCTCATCCAGCTCGACATGTCCGAGTTCTCGGAGAAGCACACGGTCTCGCGGCTGTTCGGCTCGCCTCCCGGGTACGTCGGCTACGACGAGGGCGGCCAGCTCACCGAGAAGGTCCGTCGTCGTCCGTTCTCCGTCGTGCTGTTCGACGAGGTGGAGAAGGCGCACGCCGACATCTTCAACTCGCTGCTGCAGGTGCTCGAGGACGGCCGCCTCACCGACTCCCAGGGTCGTGTGGTCGACTTCAAGAACACCGTCATCATCATGACGACGAACCTCGGTACGCGAGACATCGCCAAGGGCGTGCAGACCGGTTTCAACGCCGGCGGCGACCTGGGGACCAACTACGAGCGGATGAAGTCGAAGGTCAACGAGGAGCTCAAGCAGCACTTCCGGCCCGAGTTCCTCAACCGTGTCGACGACACGATCGTGTTCCCGCAGCTCACGCAGCAGGAGATCATCGAGATCGTCGACCTGGAGATCGCCAAGCTCGACAAGCGTCTGCGCGACCGGGACATGGGCATCGAGCTCACCCAGCCCGCGAAGAACCTGCTCGCCGAGAAGGGCTACGACCCGGTCCTGGGTGCTCGTCCCCTCAAGCGCGCCATCCAGCGGGAGATCGAGGACTCGCTGTCCGAGAAGATCCTGTTCGGCGAGCTCAAGGCCGGCCAGCTCGTGCTGGTCGACGGCGAGGGCGAGGGCATCCTCGGGGAGTTCACCTTCCGCGGTGTCGACAAGTCCGAGCACGAGCGCGGACCGGTGTCCGTGGGTGCCGCGGCGGCGCTCGACGCGCCGACCGGCGTCTCGGTGAAGGACCTGCCGCCCACCGGGCAGATGCAGGCCGGCGCCGAGTGACGCACACCTGCTGACGCTGGCGACCTGACGGTCGCAGCGCCGGAGCCCGAAGGCCCCGGACCCTCCTCACAGGGTCCGGGGCCTTCGTCGTCCCCAACCCCCTGCCGCCTCCTTCCCCTGACCGACCGGCCGGAGGCAGGGGGCCTGACGGCCCGCGGGTCAGTGCTCGCCGAGGTCCTCCTCGACGGTGAGCAGGTGCGCCGCCATGTGCGTGCGCGCCCGCTCCGCGTCGTGGTCGGCCAGCGCGCGCCAGATCGCCTCGTGGTCGGCGTGCGCTCGCGCCTCCGTGCCGCCGTGACGGAGCCCGCGCAGCAGACGCGCGTGGACGGTGCGGCTCGCGAGGGTCTCCACCAGGGCGGTGATCACGGGGTTGCCGCAGTGGCCGGCCACCACCCGGTGGAACGCGACGTCCGTCTCGATGAACCGTTCGTGGTCCACCGCTTCGGCGTCGAGGATCCTGGCGGCGTCGTCCAGGACGGCGCGGGCCTCGGCCAGACCCTCGGGGGTGATCCGGGACGCGGTCTGCCCGGCGGCCTCCGTCTCCAGCACGCGGCGCACCCGGGACACCCCGAGGTGCTCGGCCAGGTCCTTCTCGACGGGCAGGCGCATGCCGGGCTGCAGCTCGCCGGCCAGGATCATGCGCTTGATGCCGTCGACGCCCGTCAGAGCCGGGCGAGCACCGCCTGGGCGAGGTCCGCCACGGCGTCGACCACGGCGACCGCGCCCGCGCGCTCCAGCTCGCCCTCGGCGGCGTACCCCCAGGCGACCCCGAGGCAGTCGAGGGCGTGCACCGCCGCGCCGTGCACGTCGTGCTCGCGGTCGCCCACCATGAGCATCGGTCCCGCGCCCGGTGCGCCCGGGCGGGGCACGTCGAGGGTGGCCAGCGCGCGCTCGATGACGTCCGCCTTCGTCGAGGTGGCCTCGTCGAGGGGCGCGCCGAAGACGGCGTCGACCAGCCCGGTCAGGTCGAACCGCTCGCAGATCGGCTGGGCGAACACCTCGGGCTTGCTCGTCGCGACGGCGAGCGTGCAGCCCGCCGCGCGGAGCTCGCGCAGGACCTCGGGCACGCCGTCGAACACGGCGGCGTCGAACATCCCGCCCCCGGTGTAGGCGGTGCGGTAGGCGGCGACCGCGTCCCCGACCCGCTCCGGGGGGACCCCGTGGGCGGGGAACGAGTCGGTGATCGGCGGGCCGACGAACGAGCGCAGCGTCGCGTCGTCGGGCACCTGCAGGTCCAGCGCCCGGTAGGCCGCTGCGGCCGAGGCGGTGATGCCGGGGGCCGAGTCCATCAGGGTGCCGTCGAGGTCGAGGAGGACGAGAGGTGAGGTCACGGGCCTCAGCCTAGGGGTGCGGCTCCGAGGCTCCGGGCGTGGGCCACCAGGCGGTCGAAGCCCTCGTCGAGCACCGCGTCGACCTGCTGGGCCTCCGGGTGCGCGTCGTACCAGGCCATCTGCTCCCAGGCGGCGTCGTGGTAGGTGATGGTCGGCGCGAACTCGGGCACGAGCGCCCGGACCTTGGCGCAGTCGAACACCATGGAGTGCGCCTTGTCCCCGAGCAGGCCGTCGCCGACGTCGGGCAGGACGCGGGCGATCGTGTCGGACGGCACGTGCACGATCTCGGGGTCGGGCACGCCGGCGGCCTCGCCGAGCCAGGTGTAGACCTGGTCCCAGGTGGGGGCGTGGTCGCCCATGATCTGGAAGGTGTCGCCGACGGCGTGCGGGTGACCGAGCAGGCCGACGAACCCGACGGCGAAGTCGTCGGTGTGGGTCAGGGTCCACAGGCTGGTGCCGTCGCCGTGCACGACGACCGGCTTGCCGGCACGCAGCCGGGCGACGTCGGTCCACCCGCCGGTCGTGGGCAGCAGGGTGCGGTCGTAGGTGTGGCTGGGGCGCACGATCGTGGCGGGGAAGGCGTCCTCACGGTGGGCGTGCACCAGGAGGTCCTCGCCGGCGATCTTGTCGCGCGAGTACTGCCAGTACGGGTTGCGCAGCGGGGTGGACTCGGTGACGGGCAGGCGCGACGGCGGGGTCTGGTACGCCGACGCGCTGGAGACGAACACGTACTGCCCGGTGCGTCCGGTGAACCGGGCGACGTCGCGTGCCACGTGGTCGGGGGAGAAGGCGCGGAACTGTGCGACGACGTCGAAGTCGCGTCCGGCCAGGGCGTCGTCGACGGCGTCGTGGTCGTCGACGTCGGCCACCAGCTGCTCGACCTCGGCGGGCAGCTCCCGCACGGTGGAGCGTCCTCGGTTGAGCACGGTGACGTGGTGGCCGAGCGCGACGGCGCGGGTCACGGAGGCGGCGCTGATGACGCCGGATCCGCCGATGAACAGCAGGTCGAGCCGGTGGTGGGCCATGGGTCGAGGCTACGCCGACGCGACGGTCAGTCCGGGGGGAAGGTGGTCGGGCAGGGTACGTCGCAGGGCCCCCAGCCGGTCGGCGCGCGGGCGACCCGTCATCCGTTCCACCGGGGCGGTGATGGACACGGCTGCCACGGGCCGGCCCGCCCGCAGCACGGCGACGGCGACGCACGCGATGCCGCGCTCGTTCTCCTCGGTCTCGGTGGCGACGCCGGTGCCGCGCGCCTCCGCCAGCGCCTCGCGCAGCCGCGCCGTGGTGGTGGCGGGGACCAGGTAGGGCTCCAGCGTGGCGTCGTCGTCGGCGTCGTGCAGGGGCCCGGCCGCCAGCAGCGCCCGGCCCAGCGCGGTGGTCGCGGCGGGGCGACGCCGTCCGACGGCGGACCACACGCGCACCGCCCGCTGCGGTTCGACCTTCTCGAGGTAGACGACCTCGCGCCCGGCGAGGACTCCCAGGTGGACGAGCTCGTCGATCTCGGCACTGAGCGCGTCGAGCGCGGGACGCAGGAGGGCGGGCAGGTTCTCCTCGGCGAGGAACGTGGTGCCGAGCGCGAGGATCGCGGGCCCGAGCCGGTAGGCGCCGTCGTCGGTCTGCTCGGCGTACCCGCGGTGCCGCAGGGCCGACAGTGTGCGGTGCAGCGTCGACTTGTTGGCCCCGACCTCCGCGGCGAGCTCGGCGAGCGTGGCGCCGTCGGCACCGGTGCGTCCGAGGGCGTCGAGGGTGAGCAGCGCCTTGTCGACGCTGCCGAGCGGGCTGGGGTCCACGGGGGTCCGTCCTGTAGTCTGCGTTTCGCGGTGAACAACAGTCGTTCACCATAGCGAAACGGAGTCTACACATGTCAGCCGCTGTTCTCGACGCTCTCGGCCAGCACCGGATCGTCCCCGTCGTCGTCGTCGACGGCGCCGAGCAGGGCGAACGCCTCGCCGACGCCCTCATCGCCGGCGGGCTCCCGGTCGCCGAGATCACCCTGCGCACCGCGGGCGGCCTCGACGCCATCCGCGCCGTCGCCGCGACCCGCCCCGACGTCGTCGTCGGCGCCGGCACCGTCACCACCGCCGACCAGGTGGACGACGTCGTCGCCGCCGGAGCGCGCTACATCGTCTCGCCCGGCCTGTCCGAGGCCGTCGTGCGCCGCGCCCAGGAGCACGGCATCCCGATCCTGCCCGGCATCGCCAGCCCCACCGAGATCATGCGCGCCCTCGACCTCGGCGTCGACGTCGTCAAGCTCTTCCCCGCCTCCGTCGTCGGCGGGCCCGGCGCCATCAAGGCCTTCTCCGCACCCTTCCCCGGCCTGCGGTTCGTCCCCACCGGCGGGGTCAGCTCCGCCAACCTGCCCGACTACCTCGCGCTCAAGCCCGTCCTCGCCGTCGGCGGCTCGTGGATGGTCGACAAGGCCCTCGTCGACGCCGGCGACTGGGCAGAGATCACCCGCCGGTCCGCCGAGGCCGTCGCCCTCGTCAAGAACCAGGAGTCCTGAACCGTGGCCAACACCTCCATCACCACCCGCGCCGCAGCCGACTGCCGCTACGACGTCGTCGCCCTCGGCGAGGTCATGCTGCGCCTCGACCCGGGCGACCGCCGCGTGCGCACCGCCCGCAGCTTCGACGTCTGGGAGGGCGGCGGCGAGTACAACGTCGCCCGTGGCCTGCGCCGCGCCTTCGGCCTGCGCGGCGCCGTCGTCACGGCGCTCGCGGACAACGAGGTCGGGCGTCTGGTCGAGGACTTCATCCTCACCGGCGGTCTGGACACCTCCTGGGTGCAGTGGCGCGAGTACGACGGCATCGGCCGGTCGGTGCGCAACGGCCTGAACTTCACCGAGCGCGGGTTCGGCGTCCGCGGCGCCGTGGGCGTCTCCGACCGCGGCAACACCGCCGTGTCGCAGATGAAGCCCGAGGACGTCGACTGGGACGCCCTGTTCTCCTCCGGCGTGCGCTGGCTGCACACCGGCGGCATCTTCGCCGCGCTGTCCGAGTCGGCCGCCGACGTCGCCGAGGCCGCCATGTCGGCCGCGCGCCGCCACGGCACGATCGTCTCCTACGACCTGAACTTCCGCCCCTCCCTGTGGAAGGGCATCGGCGGGATCGAGCGTGCGCGCGAGGTCAACCGCCGCCTCGCCCACCACGTCGACGTCATGATCGGCAACGAGGAGGACTTCACCGCCTCCCTCGGGTTCGAGGTCGAGGGCGTCGACGAGTCGCTCACCGACCTCGACACGGGTGCCTTCCGGGCGATGATCAAGACCGCGGCCGAGGCCTACCCGAACTTCCAGGTCATCGCCACCACCCTGCGCGGGGTCAAGACGGCGACCGTCAACGACTGGGGCGCCATCGCCTGGTCGCGTGCCGAGGGCTTCGTCGAGGCCACGCACCGTCCCGACCTGGAGATCTTCGACCGGGTCGGCGGCGGTGACTCGTTCGCCTCCGGTCTGGCCTACGGCCTGCTCGAGCTCGGATCGCTGCAGGAGGCCGTCGAGTACGGCGCCGCGCACGGGGCGCTCGCCATGACGACGCCGGGCGACACGACGACGGCGAACCTCGCCGAGGTCGCCAAGCTCGCCGGCGGCGGCAGCGCGCGCGTCCAGCGCTGACCCACCACGAGGCAGCACGTACGCCGCGAGGTGGCACGCACCGCGAGGTGGCACGCACCGCGAGGTGGCACGGGCCGGGAGAGCCCGTGCCACCTCGTGTTCGTGGTGCTGCCTCGTGGTGCTGCCTCGCGGTGCCCGCGCCGCCGGGGCGGGGCCCTACCTCGCGGTGCGGGGCGGTGCGGTGGACTCCCGGACGATGAGGTCCGTGCCGAGGTTCACCCTGGTCATCGCGGGCGGCGTCCCCGCGGCGAGCGCGAGCAGCATCCGGGTGGCCGCCGAGGCCATCTCCCGCAGCGGCTGACGCACGGTCGTCAGGGCGGGCGCGGTCCACTGCGCGAGCGGGAGGTCGTCGTACCCGACGATCGAGACGTCGTCGGGCACCCGCAGCCCCAGCTCCTGGACGGCCTTGAGCACGCCGAACGCCTGCATGTCCGACCCGGCGAAGATGGCGGTCGGGGGATCGGGCAGCGTGAGCTGGCGCCGCGCGGCGAGGTAGCCGGGCTCCACGTAGAAGTTTCCCGCGTCCACGAGGGCCGGGTCGAAGGCGATGCCGCCCGCCTCCAGCGCGCTGCGGTACCCGTCGATGCGGGCCCGGCTGCACAGCATGTCCGCCGGACCGGAGATCGCCGCGATCCGCCGGTGCCCGAGCTCGACGAGGTGCCGGGTCGCGGCCAGCCCGCCGGTCCAGTTGTCCGAGCCGACGGTGGGCACGTCGGGCGGGGGCTCGCCGTCGGTGTCGATGACGACGAACGGGATCGACCGGCTGGCGAGCTGGTGCTGCTGGGTGTCGGTGAGCCGGGAGGCGACGAGCAGCACGCCGAGCGGCGGGCGGGCGAGCGTCGCGTCGAGCCAGGCGCGGGTGGGACGGTGCTCGCCGCCGAGCTCCGACAGCACGAGGCTGGTGCGGGCCTCGCAGAGGGTCGCCTCGACCCCCTGGATGATCTCCATGGCCCACGGTGACCCGAGCTGGTGGAACACGAGGTCGACGGCGCCGGCGCCGGCGTGCTTCGTGCCGGGCCGGCGGCGGCGGTACTGGTGCCGCTCGAGCGCCTCCTCGACACGCGATCGCGTGGCCGGGGCGACGTCGCTCCTGCCGTTGAGCACCTTGGACACGGTCGGGACCGACACGCCGACCTCGCGGGCGATCTGCGCGATGGTCGGCGCGCTCGTGGTGCCGGAGGTGCTGCTCCGGGCGCTGCCGGGGGTGCTGCTCCGGGCGCTGCCGGGGGTGCTGCCGGTGGTGGGGGTGGCCATCCTGGTCCGCTCTCGGGACGAACGACGTCGTCGGTGTCGCAAGTTTCGATCCCGACGGTAGTGCAGTTCGCCGACTTTCGGATCCGGCGAAGTGCTTCTTCACCCGACCAGGCAACGTCTTCACGATCGAAAGTTTCGGCGTGCGGCACCGAGGCTGCACGCTGTCGTCGTGCTCCGCCAGGACTGACCCGGTCCGGTCCCGTCCGCGAGCGTCTCTACGCGTCCCTTTCGCGGGGCCCGTGAGGGGAAACGCCGAGACGCTCGCGGCGGGAGGTCGTGTCAGTCCGCGCTGACCGTCTCGGTGACGGTCCCGGTGACGGTCCCGCCCTCCTTCGTCACGGTGTACTCCACGGTGTCGCCGCTCCAGAAGTGGAACGTCAGGTGGACGGCCTCGCCGTCGCGCACCTCGGCGAAGAACGCCGGGCGCAGCACGATCTCGCCGGCCTCCTCGTCCGGCACGAACGCCGCGTCGAACTCCTTGTACGTGGTCCACGAGTGCGGACCCGCGCCGGTGCCGTCCGCGTAGACGGCCTCCATCGTGGCCAGGCGATCGCCGTTGAACGCGGTGGGGATCCCGAAGTCGTCCGTGGTGCCGGTGGCGTCGGTCAGCCCGGGGGTGTCCGCGACGACGATCTCCACGTCCCACGGCACACCGCGCGAGAACAGTGCGGTGAGCTCGGCAGCCGTGCCGTGATCGTCGTCGGTGAGCCGCTTCAGCAGGCGCTTCGTCAGGGTGACCTCGTCGCCCTCGACGCGGTAGTCGAGCACGGGCATCAGCGGACGGCGCCCCTGCCAGAGCCCGAGGAACTTCGTGCCGTGCGGTTGCAGGGTGATCGTCTGCGCCTCGACGGCGCCCGGTCGCACGAACACCTGGTCCGTGGACGCCGTGCCCGACCGGGTCCGCCAGGACGACCTGATCTGCGTGAACAGCTCCTTGTCCTGCCACCGGAAGGTGGTGCGGTCCAGGTGCTGGCCGTTGTCCCACAGCATCGTGGTCACACCGGCCTCGCGGGCCTCGGCACCGAACATCTCGAAGAACTTCAGCTTCTCGCCCTGCTCGATGGTGCCGGTGTGCCGGTCGAAGCCCAGCAGGCCGTACTCCCCGAGGATCACCGGCACGCCGGCGTCGACGAACGTGTCCTGGACCCGGTCGAACGTGCCCGTCATGTCCTCGCGGGCGACGTCGTCGTACCGGTAGCCGCCTGCGACGTTCACGCTGAACGGCCAGTACCCGTAGTAGTGGATCGTGGCGGCGACGTCCGGGTCGTCGAGCTGGGTGATCGTCGCGTCGAGCGCGTCGAGACGCTCCTGACCGGCGTTGGTGTGCAGGGTGGGCAGCACGAGCAGGCGGTCGTCGTTGTTGCCGCCCGCGGCGCGCACGATCTCGTGGAAGGACACGTTGAGGTCGTGCAGCAGGGTGTCGCCCGCGGCGTCGTCGACGCCCGCGAACTGGGGCTCGTTGAGGGACTCGAACGTCAGCTCGGCGGGGTGGTCGGCGAACCGTGCGGCGATCTGCTCCCAGGTCGCGTCGAACTGTGCGGTGACGCCTTCGGGGTCGCTCGGCAGCGCGTTCGTCCACATCCACGAGTCGTGGTGCACGTTGAGCAGGACGTACAGGTCCTCCTCGAGCGCCCAGTCGACGACCTCCTGAACGCGGTCGAGGAACGCCGGGTCGATCGTGTACTCCGGGGCCGGACCCTCGTGCTGGCCCCAGGTGACGGGGATGCGGATCGAGCGGAAACCCTCGTCGGCGACGGCGGCGATCTGCTCGCGGGTCACCACGGGGTTGCCCCAGGCGGTCTCGTCGGCGCCGACGGCGTCGAACGAGTTGCCGAGGTTCCAGCCGGGCTGCATCTGTGCGACGACGCGCTCGGCGGACCTGTGCTTCGCCGGACGGTCCGGATGGTGGTGGCCGCCGCCGGCGACGGCGGCCGGTGCGGTCAGTGCGGTGGTGGCCAGGAGTGCGGCGGTCGCGGCGGCGACAGCCCTCCAGCGGTGCGTCGTCATGTGTGTGCCCTTCGTCGCGCACGGGATCGCCTCGACCTGGATGTCGAAGCGCTTCGACACGTCCATGGTCGTGACCTGGGAGTTCGCTGTCAAGAGCCCGCGCGGCTGGCGGACGCGGTCGCCCGAGCGGTGGCGCGCCGGACCGGTCGCCCGCTGGAGCGGCTCCTGTGCCGGAGCCGGTACCTGTGCCGGACGGGTGCACCTGCCGCACCGGTGTGCTTGCCGAGCGGGTGTGCTTGCCGAACGCGTGTCATCGCCGGATGGCCGCCTCGGTACGGTGGACCCGTGCACCCCTCAGACCCGCCCGCTCCCGCGCCCGAACCAGGGCGGTCCACCGGCACCGTCGTCAAGATGGTCGTCGTCAGCATCCTGCTCGCCCTCGCCGTCTCGCCGACGGTGATCCTGCTGGCCCTGCTCGCCGGGTCGGGCGGGGCCGCACCCGTCGCCCTCGCGGTGCTGAGCACCGTCTTCGTGGGACCGGCGCTGTCCGCGGCGCTCTACGCGCTCGGCGACTCGGCACGCGACGACGGGCTGGGGCCGGCAGCGGCCTTCGTCAAGGGGTACCGGCTCAACGTCGTGGACGTGCTCAAGCTCTGGGTGCCCGCGCTCGGCCTGATCGCCGTGCTGCTGTTCGCCGTCGCCGAGGCGACCGAGGCGCCGCCGTGGGCGATCGGCGTCGGCATCGGCGCGGTCGTGATGATCCTGCTCTCGCTGCTGCAGTCGACCGTGATCGCGTCGTTCTTCGCGTTCCGTGCTCGCGACGTCGCCAAGCTCGGCATGTACTTCCTGGCGCGGCTGCCACGCGTCACCCTCGTCGTCGTGGTGCTGATCACCGCCGCGGGAGCCGTGGCCTTCCTGACCGCGCCCGCCGTCCTCGCGCTGCTCGGTGGTCTGTGGACGGCGCTGCTGCTGAAGGTCGAGAAGCCGCTGCTGGCCGAGGTGCGGCTCCGGTTCGTCACGGGCTGACCGACGGCGCCGCGCAGCCGTTCGACCAGGCGCTCCCGGACGCGCTCGGCGACCTCTCCGGGCACCTCACCGGCGACGTCCTCCCAGCGGGCGACCATCGCCTCGGTGCGAGCCGGTTCGGCGGCCGTGCGGTCCGGCCTCCGAGAGGTGGTCAGCGGCCGTGGTGCACGGCGTCCCAGACGCCGAGCAGGTACTGGACGCCCAGCGCCCGGTCGTACAGACCGTAGCCCGGACGAGGCTTGTTGGTCGTGTTCTCGTCCCACAGGTGCCGGCCGTGGTCCGGGCGGACGTAGCCGGAGTACCCGGCCTCGGCGTACGCCTTCATGATGCCGACGGTGTCGACGTCGCCCTCGCACGCCCGGTGACCGACCTCGGTGAAGTCACCGTTCGGGAAGTGCTTGATGTTGCGCACGTGCGAGAAGTGGACGCGGTCCATGTAGGTGCGCACCGCGGCGACGGCGTCGGCCCGCGGGTTCGCCGAGAAGCTCCCCAGGCACAGGGTCAGACCGTGGTACGGGCTCGGGTTCAGGTCCAGCACGCGGGCCAGGTCCTCGTGGGAGGACACCACCCGGGGCCAGCCGAAGACGTCGAACGGCGGGTCGTCGGGGTGGACGCCGAGCTTGACGTCCGCCTCTTCGCAGACGGGGATCACGGCGTCGAGGAAGTACCGGTAGCTGGCGTGCACGTCCTCGTGCGTGACGCCCTCGTAGGCGGCGTTCAGCTCGGTGAAGCCGGCCAGGCGCTCGGGCTCCCAGCCGGGCAGCGTGAGGCCGTGCGAACCGGCCTCCATGTCCGCGATGAGGCTCTCCGGCGTCATGCGGTCCACGACGGCCTTCTCGAAGTACAGCGCCGTGGAGCCGTCGGGCAGCGGGTGCCACAGGTCGGTGCGCAGCCAGTCGAACACCGGCATGAAGTTGTAGCAGACCACCTTCACCCCGGCCCGGCCGAGCCGGCGGATCGTGGTGCGGTAGTTGTCGATCGCCTCGTCACGGCTGCGACCCAGCACCGTGCGGCCCAGCTTGATCGACTCGTGCACGTTGACCGACTCGACGACCTCGGCGTCGAACGTGCGGGTGACGCCCCGGGCGCGCACCTCGTCGGACAGCCCGGTGATGCGGGCGACCTCCGTGTCGATCTCGGCCTGCTCCCAGACCTCGCCGGCCTGCTTGTGGTGCAGGCTCCACACGATCGTCTCGACGCCCGGCACCTGCCGGACCTGGTCGAGCGTGACGGTGTCGTTGCCCTCGCCGTACCAGCGGAAGCCCATCTTCATCGCGGTGCTGCTCTCCTTGCGGGGGTCGGACGCCGCCCGATCGCTCGGGCGGCGTCCACGGTCACGGACGCGGGTACGAGGCCAGCGCGGACCGGTAGGCCAGGTCGACGGCGGTGTCCACGGCCTCGTCGAGGTCGAGGCGGTGCTCGGCGACGAGACGGCCGAGGTAGCCGGCGTCGATGCGGCGGGCCAGGTCGTGCCGGGCCGGGATCGAGCAGAAGGCGCGCGTGTCGTCGACGAACCCGCTCATGTTGCTGAAGCCCGCCGTCTCGGTCGCGGACTCGCGGAAGCGGCGCATCGCCTCGGGGGCGTCGAGGAACCACCACGGCGCACCGAGCTTGAGCGCCGGGTACACGCCGGCCAGAGGGCCGAGCTCGCGCGAGTAGACGTCCTCGTCGACCGTGAACGCCAGCATCCGGAAGTTCGGGTGGTGGCCGAACGCGTCGAGCACGGGACGCAGCGACCGGGTGAACTCGGTGACGATCGGGATGTCGTAGCCCTTGTCGGGGCCGAACGCGGCGAACGGGTCGCTCGCGTGGTCGCGGAGCACGCCCGGGTGGAGCTGCATGACCAGGCCGTCCTCGGTCGACATCGCGGCCATCTGGAACAGCATGTGCCCGCTGAAGACGCGGGCCTCCTCGGTGGTGACGTCACCGGCCAGGGCGGCGTCGAAGATGCGCACGGCCTCGGCGCCGTCGAGCGGGGTGGTGTCGGCCCACAGGTGGCCGTGGTCGGTCGCGCGGGCGCCCGCCTCGACGAACTTCTGCCGCTGGGTGCGCAGCGCGTCCAGGTAGGAGGCGTAGCCGGTCACGTCGGTGCCGGCGGCCTTGCCGAGCAGGGCGACCTCCTCGGTCCACGTGGCCCGGTCGAGGTGCAGCAGCGGGTCGGGACGGAACGTCGGCAGCACGCGCTCGCCGAGGCCGTCCTTGGCCAGGCGCGTGTGGTCCTCGAGCGACGACCACGCGGGGTCGGTGGTGGCGATGACCTCGATGTCGAACGTGTCGAGCAGGGCACGGGGACGGAAGCCCGGCTCGGCGATGCGGGCGGCCACCTGGTCGTAGATCGCGTCGGCCGTCTCGGCGGACGGGCGGTGCGTGACGCCGAAGATCTCGACGAACGCGTGCTCCAGCCAGTACCTGGTCGGGGTCCCGCGGAAGTGCTTCCACCCCGCGCAGAACCGACGCCAGATCTCGCGAGGGTCCGTCTCCACGGCCTCGTCGGGGGTGGAGCCGACCCCGAGGCGCGGCAGCGTCTCGCCCTGGGAGACGAGCATGCGCGTCAGGTAGTGGTCCGGCACGACGAAGAGCTGGGCCGGGTCGCCGAAGGAGGTGTCCTGCGTGAACCACTCGACGGGGACGTGCCCGTGCATCGACACGATGGGCAGGTCCTTGGTGGCCGCGTAGACCTCCCGGGCGATGCCGCGGGTCGTCGGGTCGGCGGGCAGCGCCCGGTCAGGGTGCAGGGTCCACGGCTCGCTCACGGGTGGGTCTCCTCCTCGAGAATGGATGACAACGTTTGCATCCTACGCCGACACCAATCGCTTGGCGAGCACGTGTGCGCGCTACGATGACGATCCGTCGGTCATGGCAAACGTTCGCAGTAGAAGGAGGCACGGATGGTCACGGTGCACGACGTGGCGCGGGTCGCCGGGGTCTCGATCTCCACCGTGTCCCGGGCCCTGTCGACGCCGGACCGGGTCGCGCCCGCCACCCGCCAGCGCGTGCGGGCCGCCGCCGACGGGCTCGGCTACCGGCCCAACCGTGCCGCGTCCTCCCTGCGCGCAGGCCGAGCCGGCGCCTACGGGCTCGTCGTGCCGGACCTCGCCAACCCGTACTTCGCCTCGGTGGCCAAGGGTGCCCAGGAACGTGCGCGCGAGCACGGCTACGGCCTGTTCGTCGTCGACACCGAGGAGGACCCCGACCTCGAGGCCGAGGTCATGGACAGCCTCGGACCGCAGACCGACGGGGTGGTGCTCTGCTCGCCCCGCGCAGTCGGTCGCACCCTGGAGGCCGCCGCCGGGCGTCCCGTCGTGCTGCTCAACCACGCCGTCGACGGCGTGGCCTCCGTGGGCGCCGACCACGCCGCCGGGATGCGGCAGGCGCTGGAGCACCTGCGCGCGCTGGGCCACCGCCGGCTCGCCTACGTGGGCGGGCCCGAGAACTCCTGGAGCGACCGTCGCCGTCGGGCCGGCCTGGACCAGGCGGCAGCGCTGTACGACGACGTCGACGTCGTCGCGCTCGGTGCGTTCCGCCCGCAGGTCGAGGGCGGGCGCGCGGCGGCCGACCTGGTCGTGGCGACCGGTGCGACGGCCGTCGTCACCTTCAACGACCTGGTGGCCGTCGGCCTCGTCGACCGGCTGCGGGCCCGCGGTCTCGACGTCCCTGGTGACCTGTCCGTCGTCGGCTGCGACGACTCCTACGTGGCGTCCCTGGTCACCCCTGCCCTGACCACGCTGCGGGTCGACCTGCGCGCCCTGGGGCGTGCGGCCGTCGACCGGCTCATCACCTCCGGGGGCGTCGTGGACGGCGGGAGCCCGCCGCACGCCCCCCTGCTGGACGTCGAGCTCGTCGTCCGCTCGTCCACCGCACCTCCCGCCGAACTCCGAGGAGAATCGTGACCGACCGCCTGCACCGTTCCACCCTGCCCGAGACCGTCGAGGCGCCCGTGACGCCGGAGTCCGTGGGCATCGTGCACCTCGGGATCGGCGCGTTCCACCGCGCTCACCAGGCCGTCTACACCGAGATGGCTGCGCGGGCCACGGGCGACCGCCGGTGGGGGATCCTCGGTGTGACCCAGCGGTCCGCGTCCGTGCGCGACCAGCTGCGTCCCCAGGACGGCGTCTACTCCGTGCTCACCGCCGGGGCGGACGAGACCTCGCTCGACCTGGTGGGTGCGGTGGTCGACGTGGCGTGGCCGGCCGAGGAGACCGAGCGGGTCCTCGACGCGGTCGGTGCCGCCACGACCCACCTGGTCACCCTGACCGTCACCGAGAAGGGCTACTGCCGCAAGGGATCGGGCTCGCTGGACCTGTCGCTGGTGAGCGGCGACGTCGTCGCCCTGCGCGCCGAGCAGGGCGTGACGGGCGGGACGGACGTGGACGGCGAGCTGCGCACCGGCGCCGTGGGCCTGCTCGTGCGCGGGCTCGCCGCCCGGTTCCGCGCGGCCCAGGCCGCCGGCGACCACCGCCCCCTCACCGTGCTCACCTGCGACAACATGGTGGACAACGGTCGTGTGCTGCAGGGCCTCGTCGGTGAGCTCGTCGACGCCGCGCTGCCGGGCGAGGAGGGCGACACGCTGCGGGCGTGGCTCGCCGAGGACGTGACGTTCCCCTGCTCGATGGTGGACCGCATCGTCCCCGCGACGACGGCCGAGCAGCGGGACGACGTCGAGCACCGGCTCGGCGTGCGCGACGAGGGCCTGGTGGTGGGCGAGCCGTTCTCGCAGTGGGTGATCGAGGACCGGTTCGCGGGGCCGCGCCCCGCCTGGGAGCGGGTGGGCGCGACGCTCACCGACGACGTCGCCGTCTGGGAGCGGGCCAAGCTGCGGCTGCTGAACGGCACGCACTCGCTGCTCGCCTACGCCGGGCGCCTGGCCGGTCACGAGACCATCGCCGAGGCCGTCCAGGATCCCGCGATCGCCGCGCGTGCCCGCCAGCTCCTGTTCGAGGACGCCCTGGCGACCCTCGTCGCGCCCGAGGGTGCTGACCTGGTCGCCTACGGCGAGTCGCTCCTGGTGCGGTTCGCGAACCCGGCGACCGGGCACACCACCCGGCAGGTGTCGATGGACGGCACCCAGAAGATCCCCTACCGGTGGGGCGGCACGATCGCCGAGCGCCTCGAGGTCGGCGAGGTGCCCCGGGGTGCCGCGTTCGCGCTGGCGGCGTGGGCCGAGGTCGTGCGGCGTGAGGCGGTCGCCGGTCGCGCCGTCGACGACCCGCGCGGCGAGGAGATGGCGAAGACGGTCGCCGTCCTGGGCGGGGGATCTGCCGCTGACGCGCGTCCCGAGGACGTGGCCCGCGCGCTGACCGCGCTCGCGGGGATGCTTCCCAGCGGCGTCGGCCTCGACCCGGCGTTGCTCGACGCCGTCGCCGCGGAGGTGGAGGGGCTCCTCTGAGGGCCGGACCGCCAGGACGCTCATCCACCCGGTGTCTCGGCTGCGGGCGTGCGGACGTGACGTGCGGGCGCGGAGCGGAGGCGGGCACGCGGCGGCGTGCGGTGGTCCGGCGGCGGTATCGTTGTGAGCGCTCACATGCCTGGGGCGACGAAGCGGGCCGCGAACGGGTGTTCGTTGCCGGATCGTGACGAAGCGCTTTCCGGATGGGGCTGGACAAGGTTCACCAGGCCTGTATTGTATCGTTTCAAGTCGACGGCGCCGAGGCACCACAGGGGGTGCGTCACGTCGACAGGACCGAGCAAGGAGGCTCCGATGAAGATCACGCGCAAGGCCGCAGGTGCGGCTGCCGCGACCGCTGCCGTCGCACTCGTCCTGACCGCGTGCAGCGGCGGGGACGACACCGGCGGCGACGAGGGCGGCGACGTCACGCTGACCGTCGCCTGGTGGGGCAACGACGACCGTGCTGCCAAGTACGAGGAGTCGATCGACCTCTTCGAGGAGGCGAACCCCGGCGTCACCGTCCAGACGCAGTTCCAGGCCTGGGACGACTACTGGACCGCCCGCAACACCGAGGCCGCCGGCTCCGCGCTGCCGGACGTCTTCCAGATGGACCTGTCCTACCTGCGCCAGTACGGCGGTACGGGGCAGCTCGCCGACCTCGGCGAGTACACCGACCAGATCGACACGTCGGGCTTCGACGAGGCGCTGCTGTCGTCCGGCACCATCGACGGCGCCCAGTACGGCGTCCCCACCTCGCAGAACACCCTCGCGATGTTCTACAACCAGGACGTCCTGGACAAGATCGGCGTCGAGCCGCTCGCCGAGGGCTACACCTGGGACGACCTCAACGCCTTCATCACCGAGGCCTCCGAGGCCGGCGCCGGCGAGGACCCCGCCATCTACGGCATGGGCGACTACACCGGCACCTTCTGGTTCTTCCTGCAGTGGCTGATCCAGCAGGGCACCGACCCGTTCACCGAGGACGGCCAGCTCGCCTTCGACGAGGCGCAGATGGCCGAGTTCCTCAACCTGCCGGGCTCCCTGCGCGACTCCGGTGCGCTCTACCCGACCGAGCGTGGCGTGCAGCTCGCCCCGCTGAGCGGCTTCACCTCGAACGAGGTCGGCGCGGAGGCCAGCTGGGACAACTTCCTGGCGGGCTACGTGGCGGACTCCGGCACCGAGAACATCGAGATGCTCCCGATGCCGTCGGGCGCCAACGGCCCCCAGCAGTTCTGGAAGCCGTCGATGCTGCTGTCCTCCGGCGCGAACTCCGAGCACCCCGAGGAGGCCGCCGAGCTGATCAGCTTCCTCGTCAACGACCCGGAGGTCGGCAAGATCTTCGGCACCTCGAAGGGTGTCCCCGCCGTCGCCGCCCAGCGCGACGCGATGGAGGTCGAGGAGGGTTCGGTGGACGCCACCGTCGTCGCCTACGAGGAGGCCGTCGCCGACCAGGTGACCGAGGCGGCCCCGCTGCCCGTCGAGGGCTTCGGCTCCATCGAGGCCGAGTACAAGCGCCTCGCCGAGGAGCTCGGCTACGGCAACATCACGGTCGACGAGTTCGTCGAGCAGTGGTTCATGTTCGCCGCCGACAACGTCGGCCAGTCCTGACATTTCCCACGTCGTGTGCGGCCCCGCGTGGCATCGCGGGGCCGCACGCACCGGAGGTTCACCCCTATGCCCACATCATCAGCCGCGCAGGAGGTGCCGGTCGCCGCGCCGGCGCAGCACCTGCAGCCCGGGGACGCCGTGAGCTCGTCCCCGGCGGGTCGGCCCCGCAAGAAGAAGTATCGTCCGGAGGACGTCCGGGCCGGGTACGCGTTCCTGTCCCCCTGGATCCTGGGGTTCGTGGGGTTGACGGCGTTCCCGATGCTGGCGTCGTTGTACCTGGCCTTCACCGACTACGACCTGTTCACCTCCCCCGAGTGGGTGGGGTGGGAGAACTTCGTGGATCTGTTCAACGATCCGCGGTTCCTGCAGTCGGCCCGGGTGACGGCGGTCTACGTGTTCCTGGGGACGCCGATCAAGCTGGCCGCCGCGCTGGCGGTGGCGATGCTGCTGAACATGAAGCACCGCGGTCAGGGTGCGTACCGGTCGATCTTCTACGCCCCGTCGTTGATCGGTGCCTCGGTGTCGATCGCGATCGTGTGGAAGGTGATGTTCATCGACGACGGGATCGTGGACCGCATCCAGCAGGCGTTCGGCATCGAGGTCGGGGGCTGGGTGGGCAACCCGGCGTTCTCCCTGCCGATGCTGATCCTGCTGGGGGTGTGGGGCTTCGGTGCGCCGATGGTGATCTTCCTGGCGGGGTTGAAGCAGATCCCGACCGAGCTCTACGAGGCGGCCGAGTGCGACGGCGCGGGTCCGGGACGCAAGTTCTTCGCGATCACGTTGCCGATGCTCAGCCCGGTGCTGTTCTTCAACCTGCTGCTGGAGACGATCGGGGCGTTCCAGGTGTTCTCCTCGGCGTTCATCATCTCGGGCGGTTCGGGTGGTCCGGCCGGTTCGACGATGTTCTACACGCTCTACCTGTACCTGCGGGGCTTCCAGGACTTCACGATGGGCTACGCCTCGGCGATGGCCTGGGTGCTGGTGGTGGTGGTCGCGCTGATCACGCTGCTGATGTTCCGCACGTCCAGGGGTTGGGTCCACTACACGGGAGACGAACGATGACCACTCTCACCCAGACCCCCCAGACGCCCGCGGTGGACCTCGAGGCGGTGTCGCGGCGCGCGGCGGCCAAGAGGCGTCGCAACGTGAAGTCCGTGATCTTCCACGTGGTGGCGGTGGCGGCCACGATCGTGGTGCTCTACCCGGCGGCGTGGATGCTGCTGGCGTCGTTGAAGCCGAACTCCGACATCATCGGCAACACCCAGCTGCTGCCCGAGGTGTGGACCTTCGAGCACTACGTCACGGCCCTGTCGGGCATCGGCGGGGTGTCGTTCTGGACGTTCTTCGGCAACAGCCTGCTGCTGGCCTGCCTGTCGGTGGTGGGCACGGTGCTGTCCTCCACGGTGGCGGCCTACGCGTTCGCGCGGATCAGCTTCCCGGGGCGCGGCATCATGTTCGCCACGATGATCGCGACGCTGCTGCTGCCGTTCCACGTCACGATCATCCCGCAGTACATCATGTTCAACGAGCTGGGCCTGGTGAACACCTACATCCCGCTCCTGGCCGGCAAGTTCCTCGCGGCCGAGGCGTTCTTCGTGTTCCTCATGATCCAGTTCATCCGCGGTATCCCGCGCTCGCTGGACGAGGCGGCCCGGATCGACGGGTGCGGGCACGGACGCACCTTCGGGCGCATCATCCTGCCGTTGATGCGGCCCGCGATCGTGACGACCTCGATCTTCACGTTCATCTGGTCGTGGAACGACTTCCTGGGCCCGCTGCTCTACCTGAAGAGGCCCGACCTGTACACGCTGCCCATCGCGCTGCGTCAGTACGTCGACCAGACCAGCGTCTCGGACTACGGCGCCCAGATGGCCATGGCCGTCCTGGCCCTGCTGCCCGTGCTGCTGTTCTTCGTGGTGTTCCAGCGCTACATCATCGACGGCGTCGCCACCCAGGGCATCAAGGGCTGACATGGCCCGCGAACCACGCAACGAGGCGCCCCGGTCCCGCCGGGGCGCCTCGGGCGGTCTTCTCCGGACGGCGCAGCTCTTCGGCGAGGTCGCCCTGGCCGGCGTCATGATCGCCGTGGGCAGCCTGCTGATCGTCACCCTCGTCCCGTCCCTCGCCGCCGGGGTGGCGCACCTGCGCCGCGAGATCCACGGCCACCCCACCTCGCTGCGGCGCTTCGCCGTCGAGTGGTGGGCGGCCACCCGGACGCTGTGGCCGCTCGGGCCGGCCGCTCTCGGGCTGGCCGTGCTCCTGCTCGGCGACTGGCAGCTCGCCACGTCGGGGGTCCTGCCCGGCGGCGAGGTCGTCGCGCTGGTGGTCGCCGTCTTCACCGCCGGCGCGATCGTCGTCGGCCTGCGGGCAGCGGGCGCCTGGTCCGACGACGACGGCGCCCCCGACCCGTCCGCCCGCACGCCCACCGTGCTGTCGACCGGCGCGGACCGCACCGTGGACGACGCCGGTGGTTCCGTCCTGCTCCTCGCCGCGGTCCTCATGACCGCCGTGGTGCTGTGGATGCTGCCCCTGCTCGCCCTCGTCGTGGGTGGGCTGCTCGCCCTGGCGGTCGTGGCGGTCGAGATCCGCCGTCGCCCCCGCCCCTGATCGAAGAGAGCCCCATGAAGGTCACCATCCTGGGTGCCGGCGCCATCGCGCACGCGCACGCCGACGCCGTCCACGAGATCTCCCGCACCGCCGGACTGGAGGAGGTCGAGCTCGCCGGGATCGTCGACATCGACGCCGCGCGGGCCGCCGGGTTCGCCGCGCGGCACGGTATCGACCTCCACGGCACGGACCTGAGGACGGCGATCGACGCCGGTGTCGTCGACGTCCTGCACATCTGCACCCCGCCGGCGCTGCACCTGGACCAGGCCCGCACCGCCCTGGCCGCCGGAGCGCACGTCGTCGTCGAGAAGCCGGCCGTGCTCTCCCTCGCCGAGCTCGACGCCCTCGCCGAGCTCGAGCGGTCCGCCGCCGGCCCGCGCGTGACGCAGGTCGTGCAGCACCGCTTCGGCCCGGGCGCCGTGCGCCTGCGCCGCATGCTCGCCGACGGCGAGCTCGGCCGACCGCTGGTGGCGACCTGCGACACGATGTGGTTCCGCCCGCCCGCCTACTTCGAGGTGCCGTGGCGCGGCCGGTTCGACACCGAGGGCGGCGGACCCACGATGGGCCACGGCATCCACCAGTTCGACCTCCTGGTCTCGATCCTGGGGGAGTGGACCGAGGTGCGGGCCATGGCCGGGCGGCTCGCCCGGCACGTCGACACCGAGGACGTCTCGATGGCGATGGTGCAGTTCTCCTCCGGGGCGATGGCCTCCGTCACCAACTCGCTGCTGTCCCCGCGCCAGACGTCGTCGCTGCGCATCGACACCACCCACGCCACGGTCGAGCTCGACCACCTCTACGGGTACGAGGACAGCCACTGGCGCGTCACGCCCGCCGAGGGGCACGAGGACGTGGCGGACCGGTGGGCGGAGTCCGTCGCGGCCGACGCCGTCGACCCGGTGGACCAGGGTCGCTCGGGCCACCTGGCCCAGCTCGACCCCACCTACCGCGCGCTCCTCGCCGGCGAGGCGCCCCCCGTCGGCGTCGCGGACGTGCGCGGAACGCTCGAGCTGGCGGCCGCCATCTACCGGTCTGCCTTCACCGGCGCGCCGGTGATCCGTGATGAGATCTCCCCCGGGGACCCGTTCTACGAGAGCATGGGCGGGACGGGGGCGCCGTGGGCGCCGGTGAAGGACACGGCGAAGGGGATCTGACCATGGCAGTCACGCTCAACACCGACGGTGCGGCGATGAGCGGGTCGAGGGGTGGGGTGGACCTGTTCCGCTACGTCTACCGGCCCACGGACGCGGCGTACGAGAGCCCGCGGCCGTACCTGCACCCGCTGCGCACCCGCAGCGGGGCGGTGGTGAGCGAGTACCGTCCCGCGGACCACGTCTGGCACAAGGGCCTCGCCTGGTCCCTGCCGCACGTCGGGCCGTGGAACTTCTGGGGCGGACCCAACTACGTGCGCTCCGAGGGCGGCTACCGCGACCTGGGCAACGACGGGTCGATGGACCACCACCAGTTCACGGCGCTGGGACCCTGCGGGTTCGTCGAGGAGCTGGCGTGGCGCACCCCCGCCGGGGACGACGGCGCCCCGGGCGCGGTGGTCGTCACCGAGGAGCGCACGGTCCAGGTCGTCGTGCCCGACGACGACCCCACGGCCTGGGTGCTGACGTTCCGGTCGGTGATGACGAACGTGACCGACGGCCCGCTGGACCTCGGCAGCCCCACGACGAACGGTCGGGAGAACGCCGGATACGGCGGGCTGTTCTGGCGCGGCCCGCTGTCCTTCACCGGCGGCCCGGTCCTGCTGCCCGCGCCGGACGGGTCGGGCGTCGTCGCGGACGCCGAGGACGCCCGCGGGCTGCGCGCCGACTGGCTCGGGTTCGTGGGCCGGCACGACGGCGTCCCGGGGCAGGACGGCGGCCCGCAGGCGTCCACCGTGGTCGTGGTCGACCCGGGGAGCAACCCGGGCGGGCGGCCGCAGTGGTTCGTGCGCTCGGAGCCCTACGCGTGCGTCTGCCCGGCTCCGTTCTTCAGCGAGGAGGTGCCCTTCGCGCCGGGGGCCTCCCTGACGTTCGACTACGGCGTGGTCGTGGCCGACGGTGCCTCGGACGGCCCCCGGGGTGCGGCGCTGGCCGAGCTCGGACGGCAGGTCCTGGTCGGGGACGGCTACGCCCTGGAGCTGGGGCACGTCGAACCGGTCGCCGCCGGCTGAGGCGGCGGTCCGACCGGTCAGGCGGCCAGGCGGACCACGCGCACGGCGCCCGCCGGGACCTCCAGGACGCCGGGCGTCGTCGTGCCGGTGAGCAGCTCGGCGCCCGTGACGTCGTCGAGCACGGCGTCGTGGGCGGTGTGGTTGATCGCGAAGAGCCAGGCGGTGCCGTCGTCGGCGACGCGCCGGGTGACCTCGACCCCGGCGGGTGCGACGACCCTCGGAGTCGTGCCCGAGGACTGGGCGAGCCGGGAGGCGAGCGCCCCGAGGCCGGCGCGGTCGAGCCGCGTGCCCACGTACCAGGCCGTGCCGTCGCCGACGTCGCGGCGGGTGACGGCGGGCCACCCGGCCAGAGGGCCGTCGTCGTACGCCGCGACGACCTCCGTGCCGTCGGCGACGTGCGTCTTCTCGCTCCACAGGTCGGCGCGCGCCTCGCCGTCGACGGCCTTGCCGACGACGCTCAGCGTCTCGCCCTCCTGCAGCGTGTAGAACTCCTCGGTGCGCACGCCCAGCAGGTCGCGGAACGCCCCCGGGTACCCGCCGAGACGCACCTGGTCGCAGCCGTCCACGATGCCGGAGAAGAACGTGACCGCGACCGTGGCGCCCCGCTCGGCCGCCGCCGCGATGTTCGCCGCGCCGGCGTCGTCCACCAGGTAGAGGGTCGGGACGACGACGAGGTCGTAGCCGTCCAGGTCGGCGCGCGGCGTGACGGTGTCGACGGTGACGCCCTGCTCCCACAGGGCGGCGTGCCAGGACCGCACCTCGTCCATGTACCGCAGCTCCTGGGTGGGGTGGGAGTCGAGCTCGCTCGCCCACCAGGCGGGGTAGTCCACGACGAGCGCGGCGCGCGAGGAGACGCGCGAGCCGCGCACCTCGCCGAGGCGCTGCAGGGTCTCGCCGAGCTCGACCGTGCTGCGCCACACGTCGGTGTCCTCGCCCGCGTGCGGGAGCATCGCGGAGTGGAACTTCTCGGCACCGGCCCTCGACTGGCGCCACTGGAAGAACATCACGGCGTCGGCGCCGCGGGCGACGTGCTGCAGGGAGTTGCGCAGCATCTCGCCGGGCAGCTTGGGTCGGTTGCGCGGCTGCCAGTTGACCGCTGACGTGGAGTGCTCCATGAGCATCCACGGCTCCCCGCCGGCGACGCCGCGGGAGAGGTCGGCGGCCAGGGCCAGCTCGACGTGGCGGTCCTCGTCGGCGGCGATCGTGTAGTGGTCGTTGGCGACGACGTCGAGGTCGTCGGCCCACGAGAAGTAGTCCATGCCCTTGCACGCCGACGTCGTCATGAGGTTCGTCGTCGTGGGCACGTGGGGCGTGATCTCGCGCAGCGTGTCGCGCAGGTCGCGGTAGTAGTCGAGCAGGGCGTCCGAGCTGAAGCGGTCGAAGTCGAGCTGCTGGGTCGGGTTCGCGAAGGTCGGGGCGGCGAGCGGCGGCAGGACGTCGTCGAACGTGCCGTAGCGCTGCGACCAGAAGGCGGTGCCCCAGGCCTCGTTGAGCCGCTCGACGGTGGTGTACCGCTCGGTGAGCCAGGTGCGGAACGCCGCCGCGGCGGCGTCGGAGTAGTCGCGCGGCACGTGGCAGCCGATCTCGTTGTCGACGTGCCACAGCGCGAGGGCGGGGTGCTCGCCGTAGCGCTCGGCCATGCGGGCGGTCATGCGCAGCGCGTAGTCGCGGTGCACGGGGTGGGTGACGCTGTACGCCTGTCGGCCGCCCTGGTGCAGCACGGTGCCGTCGGCGAGCCGGGGGAGGATCTCGGGGTGGCGGCGCGTCAGCCACGGCGGGGGCGACGCGGTGGCGGTGGCGAGCGCGACCTGGATGCCGGCGTCGTGCAGGCGGTCCATGGTCCGGTCGAGCCACGACCAGTCGAGCTCTCCCTCGCGGGGTTCGAGGGTGGCCCAGGAGAAGATCGCGACGCTCAGGATGTTGACCCCGGCCTCGCGCATGAGGCGCAGGTCCTCGACGCGGACGTCGTCGTCCCACTGCTCCGGGTTGTAGTCGCCGCCGTAGCCGAGTCCCGTGAGCCGGGCGTTCCAGGGCCGGACCGCTGCAGGGTCGAAAGCGGTGGGGGCAGAGCGTCGTCGCATGGCGGAAGTCTGGCATAAATCGATTCAAGATTCGAATGCCGTCCCCGGTCGGCCGACGGTCCGGCGGCTGCCGCCGGGGCGACATCGGCGGCATCCCGCGGCGAGGGCCTGGGTCGGGATGGTCCGAGGTGTCCGTTTTGATCACCGTCCGGTAACACTCGCACTCCGAGGGTGTCGGCGGCTGCTCGCGCTGCCCTAGGCTTCCGGCGCCAGACCTCTGCCATCCCCTGAGAGCGAGCCCACCAGCGATGACCGCTGCCCGTCTGCGCGCACCGATCGCCATGATCGCCGCGCTGTTCCTGCTCCTGCTCACGGCACTCGTCGCCGTGCCGAACGCCTCCGCGACCGGCGGCGGGAGCTCCAGCGGCGCGACCGTCTGCCCCGGCGACGGCGGATGGCGCAAGATCGACGGGCTGAACGGCACGAGCGTCACGGTCGCGGCCTCCGAGGCGCGGCTCATCACCGAGGTGTGCGTCAAGGCGGGCACCGAGGTCCGCCGCGTCACCGTCGACCCGCCCGTGAAGTCCTACCTGGTCCAGAGCCCGGCCACGAACGGCCACGGTGCCACCCAGGACATCAGCCACGTCTCCGTGCGGGAGATCCCGGACAGCGGCGGCTGGTTCTACCCCGCGCCGACCTGCGAGGGCTCCCTGGTGGTCACCTACCCCGGCGGGGTGTCCGGCAACGACGTCAACGTCCGGGTCCGCGACCTCGTGACCGACGAGTCGCGCACCTTCAACTTCCACCGGAACGACGGCTCCTGGGACGGCACCCGGACGTTCGACCCGACCGCGCACCGCGACTGGCCCGGCTGGACCTACTACACCTACGAGTGGGTGCAGGTCGACGGCACCAACTACCACTGGGAGGGTGACGTCGTGTGCGGCGGCACCCCCGAGCCCGTCGAGATCGTCCCGTCCGTGCACGTCGAGCCCGCCGTCTGCGTGGCCACGCCGGGCGTCGTGCACGGTCAGGAGCTCGTCCCCGGTGCCGTGTCGGTCGAGGGTGCCGAGGGCGCCCAGGTGAGCGTCCGTGGCGCCGACGGAACCCAGGTGCCGTCCGCCGCGGCGCTCTCGCCCGGTGCCTACCGGGTCGTCGTCGTGCGTGACGACGGTCAGGAGTTCGGCGACCTCGCCGCGGGCTGGGAGGTCGACGGAGACACCGCGACCTACGCCTTCACCATCGAGCCCGCCGCCGACTGCTGGGAGGCCGTCGAGGTCGAGATGACCGGCGAGCCCACCGTCGTCGACCTGTGCGGGACCGCGGACGACGACGTCAGCTTCGGCACCGCCGTCGGGGGCACGTGGAAGCTCGGCTCCCGGACCGCACTGGGTGACGGCACGACCCGCTGGCGCGTGGTGCTCACGCCCGACGCCGGCTACGCGCTGCCCGCCCAGGGGAGCTGGGACAAGGTCGTCGAGGGCAAGGCCGTCTGGCTGCTCACCACCGACGACCGCGCGTGCGTCACCGCCCTCGCCCCGACCGTCGACCTGCAGTGCGGCGCGACGCCCGAGGACGCGGTGACCTTCCCCGAGATCGACGGCGTCACCTACGAGATGTGGCAGTCCCCGAACGGCCTCTACACCGTCAAGGCCTCGGTGGACGCCTCCACCCACGTCCTGACCAACGGGTCCGCCGCCGACGCGTCGGTGAAGTGGTTCAAGCTCGACCTCACCCTCGACGAGGACGACTGCCTTCCCGAGCCCACCGTCGTCACCCCCGAGGCCCCCGAGCACGAGGACCAGTGCGGCCCGGGCAACCTCACGGTCACCTTCCCGACCGTGACGGGCGTGGAGTACTCCTCCGAGCAGGTCGGTGACACCGTCGTGGTCCACGCCGTGCCGACGGACGGCCACGTCCTCGCCGACGCCGAGGGTCAGGCCCCGCAGGGCTGGACCTGGACGTTCACCGACTCGGACGAGGCGTGCCCGGTGCCCGCCGAGCCTTCGCTCACCGGCTCCACGGCCGTGGGCGAGTGCGTCGCCGACGCCCCGTGGATCTTCTACGAGGTGCGGCTGGAGGACGCGGACGACGTCGTCGCCGAGACCACCGTCCGCCTGCGGATCGACGGCGTCGACGGCGAGAACGTCGAGCTCGTCCTCGGCGACCTGGAGGCCGACGGGACCCTGTCCGGCAAGGTGCTGTGGCCCGGTGCCTCGGTGGGCGAGGACGGCGAGACGGCGACCGGCTGGCCCGGCTGGATCCAGCTCGCCGACGGCTCGTGGTCGCAGACCAACGGCAACCACGCCTGGACCCGCGGCGACGTCACGGCGACGCTCGTGGTGAACCCTGAGCTCGAGGTCGACCTGACCTACCCGGACGCCACCCCGGAGTGCGCCTCGCCGCAGGTCACCGAGGTCGACGAGCCGGCCGGCCCCACGGGGACGACGCCCGACGGGGTGACCGGTGCGGACGGCGAGCCCGGCGTCGACGGGGCCCGTCCTTCCGAGACCGTGGTCGACGCCGCGCAGACGGTGGAGACCGGGTCCGGGGCGCTGCCGCAGACCGGGTCGAACGTGCTGCCCCTCGTCCTCGGGGCCCTGGCCCTGGTGGCGGCCGGTGGCGTGGCGATCTTCGTCGTCCGTCGGCGGGCCTGACCCGACGCCGAACCAGCGAGGGCCCGCCCGGACCGAGTCCGGGCGGGCCCTCCGCCGTCGAACCGTCGAGCGCCTCCTCGCGTTCGGCCCCGTCGTGCCGTTCTCAGACCCGTCCCACGGTGGACTCGCGCACCACCAGCTCGGGGGAGAACAGCACCTGCTCCGCGGGTTCGTCGGGGTCGCGCAGCATGAGGTCGGCGGCCCGCACTCCGAGCTCGTGGCGGGGCTGGCGTACGGAGGTGAGCGGGGTGGCGAGCTCGGCCGCGAAGGTGACGTCGTCGTACCCGACGAGGGCGACGTCGTCGGGCACGGACACCCCTTCGCGACGCAGGGTGCGCAGGGCGCCGAGCGCGACGAGGTCGCTGACGCAGAAGACGGCGGTCGCGCTTCCACCGGCGAGCATGGCGCGGATGCCCGTCTCGCCGCCGTCGGCGTCGAGCGACACCGGGATCTCGGTGAGCGCGGTCTCGGGGTCCAGGCCGGCGTCCCGGACCGCCTTGCGGGCTCCGGTGAGGCGGTCGGCGCACTGGAGGATCGCGTGCGGGCCGTTGAGGAACACGATGCGCTCGTGCCCCTGGTCGATGAGGTGGCGCACGGCGAGCGTGGCGCCGTGGACGTCGTCGACCGCGACGGAGGAGACCGACTCCACGGGGGAGGGGTGGTCGAGCAGCACGACGCGGATGCCACGGTCGCGGGCCGCGAGCAGGTGCTCGACGGACTCGGTGGTGGGCACGACCATCACGCCGCGCACGCCGTGCTCCTCGAACAGGCGCAGGTAGCGGCTCTCGCGTTCGGGGTCACGGTCGGAGCTCGCCACCATCAGGGTGTGGTCGTCGAGCGTGAGGCGTTCCTCGATGCCGCGGGTGACGTCGGTGAAGAACGGGTTGGAGATGTCCAGCACGATCGCACCGACGGTGGTGATCCGCCCGGCCCGGAGCTGGCGGGCGGACCCGTTGCGCACGAACGCGAGCTCGGTGATGGCGGCTTCGACGCGGTCCCGGGTGGAGGGGGAGACCCTGTCGGGTCGGTTGAGCACGTTCGACACGGTGCCGACCGAGACTCCGGCGTGGGACGCGACGTCCGAGATCGACGTGCGTCTCGTGCGGGCAGGCATGGTTCCTCTCCTCGTCGACAGGACCCGGCAAGCGGGTGAGCAGCCACCGGGCTGCGGTCCACGGATCGTAGCCCGTGGGCGCGGGGCGTGGGGACCTGGCACGCCGGGTAGGCTGGAAACCGCTTGCCTGCCCGGGTGCGCATCACGCGCGCAGCGGCTCCCCGGGGGGTCCGGTGAGGCGGCTCTTGCGCCAGGCCCGGGTCGGCGGGTACCTTGTCGGCGTTGAAACGATTCATCGCGACGTCGAGGACGACGTAGGGAGGCACCAGCGATGCACGACGACGGCACCCGCCGTGTGATGTTCCAGTTCCGGGTCCGACCCGACCGGCTCGACGAGTACGGCCGTCGCCACGGCGAGGTCTGGCCCGAGATGCTCCGGGCGCTGCACGAGACCGGATGGCGCAACTACTCCATCTTCACCAGCCCCGACGGTCAGGTCGTCGGCTACTTCGAGAGCACCGACCCCGACACCGCGCGCGCCGGCATGGGGCTGCGCGAGGTCAACACCCGCTGGCAGGCCGAGATGGCCGAGTTCTTCGACGGCGCGGGCCCCGACGAGTCGATGACGGAGCTCACCGAGGTCTTCCACCTGGAGACGCAGCTCGCCTCCACCACCGACGACGCGGGCGCCGGCACGGCGACCACCCAGCACTGAAAGAGGAACCCATGCCCACGCTCCACGACATCACCCCGGTCCTGGACCGGCTCGCCATCGAGGTCCCCTCCTGGGCCTACGGCAACTCCGGCACCCGCTTCAAGGTGTTCGCGACCCCGGGGACCCCGCGCACCCCGCAGGAGAAGATCGCCGACGCCGCCCAGGTGCACCGCCTGACGGGTCTCGCCCCGACGGTCGCCCTGCACATCCCGTGGGACAAGGTCGACGACTACGCGGCGCTCGGCCGGTTCGCCCAGGACCAGGGCGTCACCCTCGGCACCATCAACTCGAACACGTTCCAGGACGACGCCTACAAGTTCGGGTCCCTGACGCACAACGACCCCGCCGTGCGGCGCCAGGCGATCGACCACCACCTCGAGTGCGTCGACATCATGGACGCCACCGGGTCGCGCGACCTGAAGATCTGGCTCGCCGACGGCACCAACTATCCCGGGCAGGGTGACATCCGCACCCGCCAGGACCACCTGCACGAGTCGCTCACCGAGATCTACGCCCGGCTGTCCGACGACCAGCGCATGGTCCTGGAGTACAAGTTCTTCGAGCCGGCGTTCTACCACACCGACGTCCCCGACTGGGGAACGTCGTACGCCCAGGTCGCCGCGCTCGGCGACCGCGCGCTCGTCTGCCTCGACACGGGTCACCACGCACCGGGCACCAACATCGAGTTCATCGTCGCCCAGCTGCTGCGCCTCGGAAGGCTCGGCTCGTTCGACTTCAACTCGCGCTTCTACGCCGACGACGACCTCATCGTCGGCGCGGCCGACCCGTTCCAGCTCTTCCGCATCATGGTCGAGGTCGTCCGTGGCGGCGGGCTCGACGAGGGCTCCGACGTCGCGCTCATGCTCGACCAGTGCCACAACATCGAGGACAAGGTGCCCGGCCAGATCCGCTCGGTGCTCAACGTGCAGGAGATGACCGCCCGCGCGCTGCTGCTCGACCGCGACGCCCTGACCAAGGCGCAGGAGTCCGGCGACGTGCTCGGCGCCAACGCGATCTTCATGGACGCCTTCTACACCGACGTGCGCCCGATGCTCGCCGAGTACCGGGCCGCTCGCGGCCTGTCCGCCGACCCCATGACGGCGTACGCCGAGTCCGGCTACCAGCACAAGATCGCCACCGAGCGGGTGGGCGGCCGGCAGGCCGGCTGGGGCGCCTGAGGCCCGCTGCCCCGACCGCGCTGCGTCGACCCACCGACCCGAAGGAACGACCCGACGATGCCCCTCAGCGTCACCGACCGCACGGTGGCCGGCCCGCACGGCGACCTCCGCCTGCGGCTCTACCGGCCCGCCGACGGCGTCACCCCCGTGGCGGGGATCGTCTGGGCGCACGGCGGAGCGTTCTACCGCGGTGACCTCGACATGCACGAGGCCGAGGGCGTGGCTCGCGCGCTGGCGGCACGTGGCGTCGTCGTCGTGAGCGTGGACTACGCGCTGGTGCCGCCGTTCGAGGGTGCCGGCCGGGCGCCCGCGCAGCCCGCGCGGGCGGTGCGGTTCCCCGTGCCGTCGCACGAGATGGCGTTCGCGTACGCGTGGGCGACGTCCGCCGACCTCGGGGTCGACCCGCACTGCTGGTCGATCGGCGGCGCGAGCGCCGGCGGCAACCTCGCGGCCGGGGCGTCCCTGCGGCTGCGCGACGCGGCCGCAGGGGTCCCGGACGTCGCCCCGGCACCGTCCGGCACGACGGCGCCCGTCCCGCGCAGCGTCGTCCTCGCCTACCCGGTGGCCCACCACGAGCTGCCCGCCGCGAGCGACGAGCTCCTGGCCAAGGTGCGCACCATCTCGCCCGACGAGTCGTTCCCGCCGCCGCGCACCCGGGCGATGAACGACAACTACCTCGGTCACGACCGCGGCCCCGACTCGCCGTACGCGTTCCCGGGCGGCCAGGACCTGCGCGGGCTGCCGCCCACGATGGTCGTGACGTCCGACCGTGACGTGCTGCGGGCGACGGGCGAGGCCTACGCGGCCGAGCTCGCCGCCGCCGGCACGGACGTCCTGCTCGTCCGGGAGGACGGCACCCGGCACGGCCACCTCAACCAGCCCCAGGACCCCGGGTGCGGGCGGTCGATCGCGCGCATCGCCGCCTGGCTGACCACCGCCGCCCTCGTGGGCACCGCCCACGAGCCGCCGGCCTGAACGTCCCCGCACCATCCATCCCGTCCGCACCACCGATCACCGGAGCAACCGATGACGAACCCCGCTGTCACGTCCCTCGTCGAGCGGTCCAACCGCCTGGGATCCGACCCGCAGAACACCAACTACGCCGGCGGCAACACGTCCGCCAAGGGTGTCGAGACCGACCCCGTCACCGGGCAGGACGTCGAGCTGCTCTGGGTCAAGGGGTCGGGCGGCGACCTCGGCACCCTCACCGAGAAGGGCCTGGCGGTGCTGCGCCTGGACCGCATGCGCGCGCTGGTGGACGTCTACCCGGGCGTGGAGCGCGAGGACGAGATGGTCGCCGCGTTCGACTACTGCCTGCACGGCAAGGGCGGTGCCGCGCCCAGCATCGACACCGCGATGCACGGCCTGGTCGACGCCGCGCACGTGGACCACCTGCACCCGGACGCCGGCATCGCGATCGCGACCGCCGTGGACGGCCCCGAGCTGACCTCGACGATCTTCGGCGACAAGGTCGTCTGGGTGCCGTGGCGTCGCCCCGGGTTCCAGCTCGGGCTCGACATCGCGGAGATCAAGAAGGCCAACCCGGACGCGATCGGCACGATCCTCGGCGGGCACGGCATCACCGCCTGGGGCGACACCGCCGAGGAGTCCGAGGCGAACTCGCTGTGGATCATCTCCACGGCGGCGCAGTACATCGCCGCCCACGGCAAGGCCGAGCCGTTCGGCCCCGCGCGGGACGGCTACGGCGCGCTGCCCGAGGCCGAGCGCCGCGCCAGGGCCGCGGCCCTCGCGCCGCACCTGCGCGCCGTCGCGTCCCAGGACAAGCCGCAGGTCGGCCACTTCACCGACACCGACGTCGTCCTGGACTTCCTCGCCTCCGAGCGGTACCCGGAGCTCGCCGCCCTGGGCACCTCCTGCCCGGACCACTTCCTGCGCACCAAGGTCAAGCCGCTGGTGATCGACCTGCCGGCCACGGCCACGGTCTCCGAGATCGTCGAGCGCCTGCCGGAGCTGCACGAGGCGTACCGCGCCGACTACACCGCCTACTACGAGCGCGGCGCCGCCGAGGCGCGCGCGAAGGGCGAGGAGCCGCCCACGATCCGCGGCGCGGACCCGCTCATCGTGCTGGTGCCCGGCGTCGGCATGTTCTCCTACGGCGCCGACAAGCAGACCGCCCGCGTCGCCGGCGAGTTCTACGTCAACGCGATCAACGTCATGCGGGGCGCGGAGGCGCTCTCGACGTACGCCCCGATCGACGAGTCCGAGAAGTTCCGCATCGAGTACTGGGCGCTGGAGGAGGCCAAGCTGGCGCGCAAGCCGAAGCCGAAGCCGCTGGCGACCCGCATCGCGTTCGTCACCGGGGCGGCGTCCGGCATCGGCAAGGCCATCGCCGAGCGGCTGGCCGCCGAGGGCGCGTGCGTCGTCGTGGCGGACCTCGACCTGGCCAAGGCGCAGGGTGTGGCGGCCGAGATCGGCAGCACCGACGTCGCCGTCGGGCTCGCGGCCAACGTCGCCGACGAGGCGGCCGTGCAGGCCGCGCTGAACGAGGCCGTCCTCGCGTTCGGCGGCGTCGACATCGTCGTCAACAACGCCGGGCTGTCCCTGAGCAAGTCGCTGTTCGACACCACCGAGGCCGACTGGGACCTCCAGCACGACGTCATGGCCAAGGGCTCGTTCCTCGTGGCGAAGAACGCCGCGCGGATCCTCGTGGACCAGAAGCTCGGCGGCGACATCCTCTACATCTCCTCGAAGAACTCGGTGTTCGCCGGCCCGAACAACATCGCCTACTCGGCCACCAAGGCGGACCAGGCGCACCAGGTGCGCCTGCTCGCGGCGGAGCTGGGCGAGCACGGCATCAAGGTCAACGGCATCAACCCCGACGGGGTGGTGCGCGGGTCCGGCATCTTCGCCTCCGGCTGGGGCGCGAACCGGGCCAAGACGTACGGCATCGACGAGCAGGACCTCGGCAAGTTCTACGCCCAGCGCACCCTGCTGAAGCGCGAGGTGCTGCCGGAGCACATCGCCAACGCGGCGTTCGTGCTGTGCACGTCCGACTTCTCGCACACCACCGGTCTGCACGTGCCCGTCGACGCGGGCGTGGCGCAGGCGTTCCTGCGATGAGCGAGGCCCCCGCGGCGACGGCGTTCGTGGCAGTCGACCTGGGCGCCACCAGCGGACGGGTCGTGCTGGCGGTGCTCGACGGCGCCCACGGCGCCGAGCGGATCGACCTGACCGAGGTGGGCCGGTTCACCAACGGCCCGGTCGAGGTGCCCGTCGCGGACGGCACCGCCCTGCACTGGGACCTGCTGCACCTGTGGCGCGGCACCCTCGACGGCCTGCGGGCCGCCGGGGTGCTCGCCCGGGAGCGGGGTGTGACCGTCGCGGCGATCGGGATCGACTCGTGGGCCGTGGACTACGGCCTGCTGGACGGCTCCGGCGCACTGCTCGGCAACCCGCGCCACCACCGCGACCCGCGGCTCACCGGCGTCGCCGAGGAGGTCCTCGACCGCCTCGGCGCCTCCGGGCACTACGCCGTCAACGGGCTCCAGACGCTGCCGTTCAACACGGAGTTCCAGCTCGTCGCCGGACGGCACGACGCCGCCTGGCCCGTCGCGGCGTCGTTGCGGCTGGTCCCGGACCTCCTGGCGTCGTGGCTCACCGGTGCGGTGGTCACCGAGGTCACCAACGCCTCGACCACCGGGCTCGTCGACGCGGCCACCCGGCAGTGGTCCGCCCCGGTGATCGACGCCCTGCAGGCCGAGTACTCCGAGCTGGGCGACCTGCGCGGACGGCTGGCCGACCTCGTGGAGCCGGGGACCGTCGTCGGACCGCTCACCGCCACGGTGCAGACAGCGACCGGGCTGGGTGCCGTTCCCGTGGTCGCCGTCGGGTCGCACGACACGGCCTCGGCCGTGGTGGGCGTGCCGGCCGCCGACGAGCGGTTCGCATACGTCTCGTCGGGTACCTGGTCGCTCGTCGGCGTCGAGCTGGACGCCCCCGTGCTGTCCGAGGAGAGCCGGCTTGCGAACGTCACCAACGAGCTCGGCGTCGACGGCACCGTGCGCTACCTCAAGAACGTCATGGGTCTGTGGGTGCTGTCCGAGACGCTGCGCACCTGGCGCGAGGCCGGCCGGGAGGTCACGCTCGCCGAGGCCCTGGCAGCGGCGGAGTCTGCCGAGCCGGGGCGCACCGTCGTCGACGTCGACGCGCCGGAGTTCCTGGCACCCGGCGACATGCCGTCCCGGATCGCGGCCGCCGCGACGGCGTCCGGCCAGCCGGTGCCCGACGGTGTGGGCGAGGTCGTGCGGTGCATCCTCGACTCGCTCGCCGCGGCCTACGCTCGCGTGCTGGCGGAGGTGACCCGCCTGTCCGGCCGCGAGGTCGACGTGCTGCACGTCGTCGGCGGCGGCTCGCAGAACGAGCTGCTGTGCCGCCTCACCGCGCGGGCGACCGGGCTGCCCGTGGTCGCCGGGCCCGTCGAGGGTGCCGCGCTGGGCAACGTCGTCGTCCAGGCCCGCGCCGTCGGCGCCCTGAGCGGCAACCTGACGGACCTGCGCCGCGTGGTGCGTCGGTCGGCCCACCTGGAGCACTACGAGCCGTGACGTAAGCCGACAACAAGAGGTGGCGGGCTGAGGTTTCCGCGCACGGTCGTCAAACGGGAAGCGCAGGGCGCGCAGCGCCCGTGAGCGCGACCGTGCGCGCAAACCTCAGCCCGCCACCTGGGACGGCACCCTCACTCGCCCGACGGCGGGGTCATGACCTGGCCCGCCGGGACCGGCGCGCCGAGCACCGGCAGGCCCGCGCTGCTCCACGTGACCTTCTGGACCCGGGTCTGACGGGTCGCGCCGCAGCCCTGCGTCGACGTGGTGTTGCCGTGGTAGACGATCCAGTCCTCGGTGCCGTCAGGGCTCTTGAAGAACCCGTTGTGGCCCGGGCCGAACACGCCGTTGCCCTTCTGCATCGCGGGCTGGGACTGCTTGGTCCAGTGCGACGGGTTCAGGGGGTTGCTGCCGGTCAGCTCGAGCATCCCGATCTTGTAGTCGGGCGTGTTGCACGACGACGCCGAGAACGACACGAACGTGCGCCCACCGTGCTTGATCACCGCGGCCCCCTCGTTCGTGCGTCCGCCCTGGGTCTCCCAGGAGTGCGTCGGTGTCGAGATCGTCGCCGGGGAGCCGGTGGTGGTCCACGGGTTCGTCATCTTGACGATGCGGACGGTCTGGTCCGCCCCGATCCACTCCGAGAACAGCATGTACAGCGACCCGTTGTGCTCCAGGTAGGAGCTGTCGATGTTCCAGCGGTTCGGCATCGGCGTGCCCATGAACTCGTAGGGGCCCATGGGGGTGCTGCTGGTGGAACGCAGCACGTGGATCTTCTGGCCGTCGAAGTTGGTCTGGGAGTTGCCCGACGTGTACGTCAGGTACCAGGTGCCGTCGATGCGGTGGAACTCGGGCGCCCAGTGGCTGCAGCAGCGTGAGGAGCTGCCGGCGTCGTCCCAGACCACCTGGTCGGGTGCGGCGGACAGGCCGGCGAGCGTCGTGGATCGTCGCATCGTGACGGTGGAGTCCCACGTCGTGGTCGACATGTAGTAGTAGCCGTCCGAGTACTGGATCCACGGGTCCGCGCCGTTGGTGCGGATCGGGTTGGTCAGCTCGCCGGGCTTCACCAGTCGCCACTTCTGCACGGCGGCGCCGTTGTCGGTGTACTGGGAGATGCGGGCGCCGCCCTCGGTGGCGAAGTCGTACAGGTCCAGGGCCTTGCCGGAGAACCGGTTGAGGAACGCGACCGTGCCGTCGGAGTTCTCGCGGATGCGCCACTGCTGGTTGTGCGCGTTCAGGTCCTGCCACTGGACGATCTCGGCGCCGTTCTCGGCGTTCCAGCCGTACACGTCGAGGACCATCGAGGAGTGGCGCGCCTGGATGCGGTAGTAGCCGCCGCCGGAGTCCAGGAAGCGGAACTGCTGGCCCTGGCCGTCCCAGCGTTCCCACTGCTGGAGCGGCGCGCCGGCCGTCGTGGAGATGTCCTTGATGTCGAGCGCGAGGCCGGAGTGCGCCGACTGGATCACGTACCACTGGCCCGGTGTCGGGGCTGCGGCCTGCGCCGTGGACTGCGGCAGGGCGACGAGCCCGACGGCGACGAGGAGGGTGGCGGCCAGGCCGGCGAGCCAGGTCCGGGTCCAGGGGTGTGCGGGTGGTGGGGAGGCGTTCATCTTTCCGCCCTTCACATCGTTGTAGAGGATCGGTGCACGCGATGCTGCAGGAGTCCGGTCAGGAACGTCAGGAGCAGGTCGCGCGGCCCGGTGAGGGCCGTAGGTCATCGCGTCACGGTCGGCGACGCCGGCGACATGACGAGATGTTACCGCTCACACGCGTGTCTCGGAAGGCCCGCCCACGGTCTCGGTGCCGGCTGGATCCTCGGCGGCTCCCGGCGGGGTGGGCACGCTGAACCGTGCCCAGACGTGCTTCGTGCCTGTCGTCGTGCGGTACCAGCCGACGTCGTCGGCCATGCGCAGCGTGAGCTGCAGGCCGAACCCACCCTCCCCGAGCTCCCGGTCCGGGGAGAGCACCGGCGGGTCGTCGGGGGAGCGGTCCATGACCGAGACCGTGATGCCGGTTCCCTCGAGGACGACGTCCAGCCGCGCCGGACCCCCGGCGTGCCGGAGCGCGTTGGCCATGAGCTCGCTCGCCGCGAGCACGATGTTCTGCAGGAGCGCGCGGTGCGCGGGCTCTGCGGGCGCGCCCTGCCACGGGGCCCCCTGGCACAGAGCTTCCTGCAGGCGGGACCGTGCGGGAGCGAGCTCTTCGACCGTGCTGACGGTCCAGCTGCCGATGAGGCACGACTCCGAGCGGGCTTGCTGCATCACGGACCTACCGCGGGCTGGGCGCCGTGGCCGGTGGGCATCGCTGCTCCTTGCGAACAGATGGTCGGGTCGTGTGTCCGCCGACGACGCTACCGTCCGAGACCCAGGACTGCGCGTCCAGGAACAGGCGGAGGGAACCGATCTCAGGCGAAGCGTTGGACGGCCTGCGGGGCCGCCTCGGCCAGCTCGCGCACGGCCGGGTGCTCGGCGTCGGCGAGGACGGACGACAGCGTACCGGATGCCACGAATGTCCCGTTCGCCAGCACGTGGACCGCGGGGCACATCCGCTCCACGAGCTCCAGGTCGTGAGACACCAGCAGCACGGCCGTGCCGTCCTGCGTCGTCGTCTCCGCGAGTCGACGCACCACCTCGCCGCGCATCGACGGGTCGACGGCGGTGAGCGGCTCGTCCAGCAGGAGCGCGGCAGGTCGGGTGGCGATCGCAGCTGCCAGCGCCACCCGCTGCTTCTCCCCGCCCGACAGCGTGCCCACCGCGCGGGGCGCGAAGTGCCGGCTCAGCGCGACGTCCTCCAACAGCTCCGCCACGGTGCTGCCGCTGGCGGCACCCGCGCGGCGGGCGTCCTTGAGGGCCTGACCCACGACACGGTCGACCGTCCAGCGTGGGTCGACGGTGCCCATCCCCTCCTGGGCGACGCGGCGCACCTGGGCGCGGAAAGCCTTCTTGTCGCGCAGGCCGATGCGCGAGACCGTGCGGCCGGCCCACGTGACGTGGCCCGCCGTGGGCTTCACGGTGCCCACGAGCGCGCGGACGATCGTCGACTTGCCCGAGCCGGAGGCACCGACGATGCCGACCGGCGCACCGCCGGCAGTGAGCTCCAGGTCGATGTCGTGCACGACGTCAGCGCCCCCGTACCCGGCCGCGAGACCGGAGGCGCGCAGGATGGGGGTAGAGGTGCTCGTGCTCATGGTGACCTTCGGTGCTCGGACGGTGGTGGCCCGTCGCCGTCCGGGGACGTCGACGGGCCACACCGTACGACGAACGAGCGCGGCGCGGAGTTCCCCGCTGCTCAACGGCGCCACGCCACCAGTTGAGGAGTGAGTATCGTGAATTCGCCGGTCGTTACCGTTCGGGCCCCATACCGGCTCGGCGAGATCGCGTCCGTCGCGCTTGGTGCAGTTGCGCTTTGCGCAATCCCTTTCTCGCTATTCGTTGCCATGGCATTGAGTGCCGTCGTTCTGTCCTTGACGTTGCTGAGCCTGGTTCGGCCTCGTGCACGACGTGCCTGGCTTCTCAGTGGACTTTCGCTATCAGTCATCGCGCTCGTCCTCGGCATGGGAACAATGCTTGTGGCGACACCGATCGCTGAAGAGGTGTCGATAGCGCCGTACACCCCTGCGCCGCTTGAGTGACGGCATCATCCGGCTCAAGACAGACGAGGGTGTAGCAGCGGGCTGAAGCCGCCGGCTTCGAGGAGACGTCGTGCGCCGGGACCCGCCACCTCCCTGTCGCGCGGGCCCGCGGGGCAGGGACCGTGTTTTCGTGGATGTCAGGATTCCCGGATCCGTGACCGCTGCGGGCACCGCAATCCCGTTCAGCGTGAAACTCCTGCACAGCGTGATGACGACGCGCTGACGTGTCGCGAGACCCCGCTGCGCGAACACCCCCAACAACAACACCTCGACACCGGTGCCTTCCCGCCGGCGCGTCCTGCCCACAGCCGAGGTGCCCGGTGAGCGACCAGCGCGGTGCCGTGGCGTTCGTCTCCCCGGTACCCGGCTGATCGGACCGGACCGGGATGATCGGGTACGGGGCCGGCCCCGCCCCGCAGGATGGTGAGCGACAACGGAGGACTGCATGATCAGCACGCTCAACGCCCTGGTCGACGCCGTCGAGCAGAACGCCGCCGGCGACGAGCTCGACGTCGTCGCCTTCGCCCGCCGGCACGGCACTACCGAGTACCACCTGCGGCGGATGTTCTCGTCGCTGGCGGGGATGCCGCTGTCGGAGTACGTGCGGCGGCGTCGGATGACGCTCGCCGCCGCCGAGCTCGTGGCCGGTGCGCCGAACCTGCTCGACGTGAGCGTGCGCCACGGGTACTCCTCGGTGGAGGCGTTCGGGCGGGCGTTCCGGTCGGTGCACGGCACCGGCCCGGGTGGCGTGCGTCGTGACGGCGGTCCTCTCCGCACACAACCCGTGCTCAGGTTCCGCCTGAGCGTCGAAGGGAGCACCCCGATGGACGTCACCATCACCGACCGCCCCGAGCTCGTCCTCGTCGGCCACGCCGCACAGGTCCCGCTGATCCACACGGGCGTCAACCCGCACATCCAGGCGCACATCGCCTCGATCCCGGCCGAGGAGCACCTGCGGCTCAAGGCGCTGTCCAGCACCGAGCCGGGCGGGATCCTGGCCGTGACCGCGGACTCCGAGCCCGACGCCCCCGAGGGGTCGATGCTCACCTACCTGCACGGTGTGGCGACCGACGGCGCGACGCCGTCGCCGGACGACCTCGACGTCGTCCGCGTGGATGCCGGGGCGTGGGCCGTGTTCGCCTCCAGCGGCCCGTTCCCGGAGGCGCTGCAGAACCTGTGGGCGGCGACGGCGACCGACTGGTTCCCCTCCAACCCGTGGCGGCTGCGCCCCGGGCCGTCGATCCTGCGCTACCTCGAGCTCACCGCCACGCACGCGACCTGCGAGCTGTGGCTGCCGGTCGAACCCTCCTGAGACAGGCGTCAGGCCGACGCCGGCCCGGCCGGTGGCAGCGACAGGGCCCGGCGGATCGCCTCCCGGGGGAACGAGGCCTCGCGGCTCTCCTGACGGAACGCGCGATGGAAGTCGCCCATGACCGCAGCGACCGGCGCGTGCCGGAGCAGGAGGGCCGCGACCCCCGGCGGGACTCCCTCCGGGGGCACGCCGACGGCGCAGGAGCGCACGAAGGCGCGACGCTCCTCGGGTCCGAGTCCCCGGAACGCGACGGCGAGCCAGGTCACCAGGTGGGTGGCGACGTAGGCGCGGTCGTGGTCGAGGTGGGCCTCGACGAACGCGGCGTCGTCGGGGGCGAGATCGAACCGCGAGGAGAGCGCGAGGCCGAAGTCGGCGAGGTAGAACCGGTGGCCGTCCGTGAGGACGTTCTCGAAGTGGGCGTCGAGGTGCAGGAACCCGCGGGACCCGAGGAACGCGACCGCGGCGTCGAGCTCGGCGTCCACCAGGGCGCAGGCCTGCTCGGCGGCCTCGTCGCCGGCCCGGACCTCGCCGACGAGTCCCGCAGGCCCACGAGCCGGCGCCGCACCCCCGATCCGCCGCCCCAGTGCTCAACCGCTCGGTCCAGGTCGGCGAGCTCCTCGGGAAGGGGCCCGCCGGGGTCCGGCAGGACCCGCCAGTGGTACATCAGCGAGAAGCCCTCGTGCTCGCCGGTCAGGCCCATTCCGTGGTCATGACGTGGACGGCCAGCTCGCGCCACGCGCCGAACCCCGGGCTGCCGATGGCGCCGACCCCGTAGTGGCAGGAGGCGGGCAGTCCGCAGAGGTTCGCCGTCGAGCGCAGGTTCTCCGGGCGGAGCTCGAGGTCCGTGAGGCGCACCTGCTTGACGAACACCGGAACGCCGTCGACGTCGAGGCGGACGGTTCGGCCGCCGATGCCCGCACCCACCGGCGCGGCGGCGTCGACGAGCTCGCGCAGCCCGACGTCGCTGTGCAGGGACAGCGACGTCGACACGGTTCCCCACGTGGCCAGGCGGGCGTCGCGCGCCCGGGGTCCCGTCGACGGGGTCTCCACCACGACGCTCTCCTCTCGGCAGTGCGCCGGAGACGGGCCCGGCCGGGTCGGCGTCTCACGGTCGTCCGGCCCCGGTGGTCGGCCTCCGCGGTCAGGTCCCCGGTCCGACGACGAAGGCTCCGCCCGGTCGCAGGACCGGACGGAGCCTTCGTCGTGGTGCCGGGAGCCGGCTCAGAGGTGCGGGGCCACGTGCTCCGTGTAGCGGGCCGCGACGGTCTTCGCCGTCTCGGTCGGGTCCACGGCCCAGATCTCCTCGTTGAAGATCTCCGTCTCGACGTCGCCGGTGTACCCGGCCTCGGCGACCCACCGGGAGATGGTGGTGAAGTCGATGTACCCGTCGCCCACGTGCCCGCGCGAGTTGAGCGCCGACGTCGCGAACGGCAGGTTCCAGTCGCAGATCTGGTACCCGGCGATGCGGCCCTCGCGCCCGGCGCGGGCGATGGAGGCCTGCAGCTCCGGGTCCCACCACACGTGGTAGGTGTCGACGACGACGCCGACGGTGGCGGGGTCGAACGGCGCCGCGAGGTCGAGCGCCTGGCCGAGCGTGGACAGCACCGCGCGGTCCGCGGCGAACATCGGGTGCAGCGCCTCCAGGACGATCCGCACGTCGTGCTCGGCCGCGATCGGGGCGAGGTCCGCGAGCCGGTCGGCCACGCGGGCGCGGGCGGCGACGACGTCGCGGTCCGTCCCGGGGGCCGGGGGCTGCTCGGGCGAGGAGCCGGGAAGCCCGCCGACGACGAACACCAGCTCGCGCGTCCCGACCCCGGCGGCCTCCTCGATGGCACGCAGGTTGTCCTCGACGGCGTCCTTGACGCCCTCGGGCGTCGCGGCCGTGAGGAACCCGCCGCGGCACAGGGACGAAACCCGGAGCCCGGCGTCCTCGACGATCTTGCGAGCCGTCTCGGCACCGTGCTCCTGCACCTGGTGGCGCCACAGCCCGATCGCACCCATCCCCGCGGCGGCCGTCGCGTCCACGGCCTCCTGCAGCGAGGCGAGCTTGACGGTGCCGGTGTTGAGCGAGCAGCGCTCGAGCCCGGCCGTCATGAGTCCACCCCGTTCACCGTGAGCAGCGCGCCCAGGCGCTTCGCGGCGAGGTCCGGGTCGAGCAGCATGCCGCAGTCGTCCGCGAGGCGGGCGAGCTGCACCAGGTGCGCGAGCGAGCGGCCCGAGTGCAGGCCACCCACGAGCTGGAAGCCGCTCTGGAACCCGTTCAGCCAGCTCAGGAACGACACGCCCGTCTTGTAGAAGTAGGTCGGCGCGCAGAAGATGTGCCGGCCCAGCTTCTCGGTGGAGGCGAGGATGGCGTGGCCCCGGGTGGCGTCCTGGGCGTCGAACGCCTGCAGCGCGGTGGACGCCGCCGGGTAGATCGCCGCGAAGATGCCGAGCAGGGCGTCGGAGTAGCCCTGGTCGTCGCCCGCGATGAGCTCCGGGTAGTTGAAGTCGTCACCGGTGTACAGGCGCACGGGCGAGCCGTCGAGCGCCGCGAGGGTGCGGCGCAGGCCGATCTCGTGCCCGGCGTCGAGCAGCGACACCTTGACGCCGTCCACCTTGCCCTGGTGGGCCTTGATGAGGTCCACGAAGGTGGCGGTGGCGGTGTCCACGGAGTCCGAGCCCCAGTAGCCGCCGAGCGCCGGGTCGAACATGGTGCCCAGCCAGTGCAGGATGACGGGCTGGTCGGCCTCGGCGAGGACGGCGTCGTAGACGCGCGCGTAGTCGTCGGCGGAGCGTGCGACCTTCGCCAGGGCGCGGGACGCCATGACGATGACCTGGGCGCCGGCCTCCTGGACGACGCGCACCTGCTCGCGGTAGGCGTCGACGACGGCGGCGAGGCCCTGCTCGCCGGGCTCGACGGCGGCCGGGTCGAGCTGGTCGGTGCCGGCGCCGCAGGCGATGGCCCCGCCGACGGACGCGGCCTCGGCCGCGGACCGGCGGACGAGCTCCTGCGTGGCGGCCCAGTCGAGGCCCATGCCGCGCTGGGCGGTGTCCATGGCGTCGGCGACGCCGAGGCCGTAGCGCCAGATCTGGTGGCGGTAGGCGAGCGTGGCGTCCCAGTCGACGACGGCCGGCGCGCCGGGCACGTTCTCCGCGCCGACGTGGGGCACGACGTGCGCGGCGGCGAACGCGACGCGGGAGCGGATCGGCTCGGACGGGGCGGTCCACGGCCCGGGTGCGTTGAGCTCACGGACCTCGGTGCCGACGACGCGACCGCCGTCGTCGAACCGCGGCAGACGGACGGTGGCGCCGCTGGCGGTCAGCTCAGGCGCTCCCTCGTGGCCCACGACGGCGGCGCTCACAGGGAGATCTCCGGCACGGCGAGGCGGCGGCCCTCGGCCGACGACTGCAGGCCGAGCTCGGCGAGCTGGACGCCGCGGGCGGCGGACAGCAGGTCGAAGCGGTGCTCGCGCCCGGCGACGACGTCGCGCACGAACTCCTCCCACTGCAGCTTGAAGCCGTTGTCGAGGTCGGCGTTCGCGGGGACCTCGGACCACTGGTCGCGGAACGGCTCGGTGACGGGCAGGTCCGGGTTCCACACGGGCTTGGGGGTGTGGGCGCGCTGCTGGGCGACGCACTTGCGCAGGCCGGCGACGGCGGAGCCGTGGGTGCCGTCGATCTGGAACTCGACGAGCTCGTCGCGGTAGACGCGCACGGCCCAGGAGGAGTTGATCTGCGCGACGACGGGGTCGCCGCCCGGGGTCTCGATCTCGAAGATGCCGTAGGCGGCGTCGTCGGCGGTGGCCTGGTACTCCTTGCCCTGCTCGTCCCAGCGGGCGGGGATGTGCGTGACGGTCTGGGCGTTGACGGTCTTCACCTGGCCGAGGATGCCCTCGAGCACGTAGTTCCAGTGGCAGAACATGTCGGTGGTCATGCCACCGCCGTCCTCCTTGCGGTAGTTCCAGCTCGGGCGCTGCGCGGGCTGGATGTCGCCCTCGAAGACCCAGTAGCCGAACTCGCCGCGCAGCGACAGGATGCGGCCGAAGAAGCCCTCGTCCACCAGGCGGCGCAGCTTGACCAGGCCGGGCAGGTAGAGCTTGTCGTGCACGACGCCGGCGGTGACGCCCGTCTCCTCGCGCAGGTGGGCGAGCTCGATCGCCTCGGCGAGGGTCTCGGCGGTCGGCTTCTCGGTGTAGATGTGCTTGCCGGCGCGCATCGCCTTGGAGAGCGTGGCGGGGCGCAGGTTGGTCATCGCGGCGTCGAACACGATGTCCGTCGAGTCGGCGTGGATGATGCCGTCGAGGTCGGTCGTGTACTCGGCGATGTCGTGCAGCTCGGCGAGCTCGGCGAGCTTGGCCTCGTTGCGGCCCACGAGGATCGGCTCGACCTGGACGCGGGTGCCGTCCGGGAGCTCGACGCCGCCCTGCTCGCGGATCGGCAGGATGGAGCGCACGAGGTGCTGGCGGTAGCCCATGCGACCGGTGACGCCGTTCATGGCGATGCGCAGGGTGCGGGTGGTGGACACGGAGGGACTCCTTCGTCGAACGACCTGAGGCTGGTGGCATCCCGGCGCCGCGGCACTGGAATGCGCTTTCCATCGCCCACGGTAGGGTGTCCCGGGCGGTGCGTCAAGCGTCCGCCCGCCACGAGGTCTACGGTCGTGGCGCCAGGGTATGCCTCGCGGGGCGCGCACAGGAGGTGCAAGGAGTGGTCAGAGCACGGCTGCAGGACGTCGCCGACCGGGCCGGGGTCTCCCTCGCCACCGCGTCACGGGTGCTCAACGGGTCGGCACGCCAGCCCGGCGCCGCGCTCGTGACCAAGGTCCGGGCGGCCGCCGCCGACCTCGGCTACGTGGTCAACGCCCAGGCCCAGGCGCTCGCCCGGTCCCGGACCGGCCTGCTCGGCCTGGTCGTGCAGGACATCTCCGACCCCTACTTCTCCTCCATCGCGGCCGGCGCCCAGGCCGCCGCCCGCGAGCACGGGCGCATGGTGCTGCTCGCCTCCACCGACCGGCAGCCCGACGTCGAACGCGACGCCGTCGCAGCCTTCGCCGCCCACCGCGTCGACGCCATCGTCGTCGCCGGCACCCGGTGGTCGGTCGAGGAGGACGCCCCCGTCGCCGCCGAGCTCGAGGCGTTCCGCGCCTCCGGAGGGCGCGCCGTCGTCGTCGGACAGCCGCTCGGCGCCGCCGAGGTCGTGCGGCCGCCCAACGTGGCGGGCGCCGCGGCGCTCGCCCGGGCGCTGACGGGCCAGGGGCACCGCCGGTTCGTGCTGCTCGGCGCCCCCGGACGCGTCGTCACCGCGCGGGAACGGTCCGGCGCCTTCGCCGACGCCGTGCGCGCCACCGGCGGCGAGGTCGTCGAGGTCGTCGAGCAGGAGTTCTCGCGTGACGGCGGGTACGCGGCCGGCGACCGGATCGCCGAGATCACGGCGGCCGCACGCGGGGAGGCTCCCTGCGTCTTCGCGGCCAGCGACGTCATGGCCATCGGTCTCATCGCGCGGCTGCGCGAGCTCGACGTCTCCGTCCCCGGTGACGTCGCCGTCGCGGGTTTCGACGACATCCCCACCCTGCGCGACCACGTCCCCGCGGTGAGCACCGTCCGCATCCCCCTGCAGGACCTGGGGCGCCTCGCCGTCGCGGCGGCGGTGGCGGACGACGACGAGGTCGGCGACGCCGTCGAGGTCGGGTACGAGGTCGTGCTGCGGGACTCCACCGCGCGCTGAGCCGAGGCCCCCGCCGTCGTCGTCCCTCCGCGCCGACGGCGGGCCAGGCGTGCGGAACCGCCCCCACCGCCCGGTTCGTGACGGTTCGGACACCGTGGACGCCCGGGGTTGGCCGTTCAGATCGCCCGAACGTCACCGGTCGGGTTGGCTGGGCGGATGCAGGAGATCTTCGGGCTCTTCGCGGGCTTCCCGCCAGCAGTCGATGTACAGCCAGCCGTCCTACCCAGGTTTCTGCCTCGCCTCCGAGACCGACTACAGCGAGGTGCCGCGGGCGGCGAACGCCGTCGTGCGGGGGAGTGGGACTCCTCCGCCGCGTACGACGACGGTGACCGCGTCACCCACGACGGCGCCGAGTTCGTGGCGTCGTGGCGGACCCGCGACCAGGAACCGGGCGGCGCGAACGAGCCGTACCTCCCGATCGGCCGACCAGGGTCCCGGAACGAGACGGAGGGGTGAGATCCTCGCGCACGGTCGCGCGAGGATCTCACCCCTCCGTCACCCGAACCCTCAGGCGGCGACCCGCACACCGGTGCCGCGGAACGCCTGCTCCAGCACCTGGGCGTAGCCGGACAGCATGCGCACGTGGCTGAACCGCTGCCGGGCCGCCGTCAGCGCCCCGCGCAGCTCACCGCGCCGGGCCGCCGCCTCGATCCACGTCTCGGCGATCTCGGTGGCGTCGAAGCTCGTGACGAACCCGATCCCGTCGACGATCCGGGCGGAGTCGCCGACCGGGGTCGTCACGGGCACGGCGCCGCACATCGCGCCCTCGATGAGGCACAGCGGGGCGGCCTCCCCGAACGCGGAGGTGAGGGCGACGACGTCCGCCATCGCGAACACCGTCTCCATGTCGCGGCGCACCCCCTGCGGGTGGACGCGGCTCAGCAGGTCGGGCCGGTCGCCGAACGTCTCGGCGAGGTCGGCCACCAGCCCCGGGTTGTCCGTCGTCATGCCGGCGCCGCACATCATGACGTGCCCGGCCGGGTCGCGCTGGAGGAACTCGCGCGCCGCGGCGAGGAACAGCCGGGGGTTCTTCATGGCGTCGTACCGGGCGGCGTACGCGACCAGCGTGGCGTCCGCGGGGATGCCGTGCGTGCCGCGCAGCGCCATGCGGCGCACGCGCCGCACCGGGTGGAACCGGGTCAGGTCGATGCCGTTCGGGACGACGCGCAGCAGCTGCTCCGGCACCCCGGCGGCCGCGTAGGCCTCCTTGGTGGACTCCGCGCAGCAGATCGCGGCGACCAGGCGGCCCGAGTCGGCGGCGGTGCGCAGGTCGTCCAGGGCCGCCCCGGAGTGCTCCGGGTCGGACCGGTGCAGGCACGCGACGACCGGGCGCTCGGGGAACGCGGGCTGGATCGCGAGCCGCAGCGGCTGCTCCTTGAGCGACATGACGACGTCGACGCCGGTGGCCTCCCGGGCGGCGATCTCCATCTCCGCGTCGGTGAAGGTGCGCGGGTCGTGGTCGTCGTCGGTGCTGCGCCCCAGCGTGGCGACACGGACACCGGCGGCGCGCAGCGCCCGGAACCGGGGGTCGTCCTGCATGTGCTGCAGCATGGTCTCGCGACGCACGGCGCTGTGGATGCTCAGCGCGGAGTGCTGCTGCTGGCCGTGCACGTGCAGGCCGGACACCACCGTCGAGTGCAGCACACGGGCGCCGCCGGAGAAGAATCCCTCGTACAGGGACAGGACACGAAGAGAACTGTGCTCGAACACGCTGACCACCTCCTGGAACAACAGTGGAGCCACGTGATGTGGCGATGATGACCGTCGTGTTAAGTCTTCATGACACTTTCAGGGAGCTACGAGGGCGATCCCGAGAGGTGGGTCGCGCATCGGCGCAGGGTGCGTCTGGTATCGACAGCGTTGTTCAGGGACGGCACGAGTCAGTTCGGTGCGGGGCACGACGGCTGCGCACAGACTAGGCCAGCGCGCGGATCTCCCGCTCGGCCACGGCCGGCGGTACCGGGCGGCACCCCGCGTCGACCCACCGCGCGACCAGCGCCGGTTCGGCGCGCATCAGCCCCCACCCCCGACGCAGCAGGGTCGGCAGGGGTTTGCGGGACTCGGCCACGTCGCGCAGCAGCCGGAACCAGAACGTGACCAGGCGCGGGCGGGACACGCAGATCGCGTCGGCCAGCAGGTCCTCCGCGCGCAGGCGGGAGACGAGGTCGGCCGCGAACACGCCCTCCGCGACGACGACCCGCGCGCCCTGCGTCTCCAGGGTCGAGGTGCCGGTGCGTCGCGACGTCGGGATGTCGTACACCGGGACCTCGCACCGCCCGGACCTCGCCAGGTCGCGCAGGGCGTCGAGGGCCGCGACGTCGTCCCAGCTGGCGGGGTCGTCCCAGTCGACGATGCCGAAGCGGTGCGGCATGCCGGGGTGGTCGTGGTCCCGGTAGAAGTCGTCCAGCGCGACCGTCGGCAGGCCGAGCCGCCGCGTCAGCGCCGACTTGCCGCACCCCGACGGGCCCGTGAGCAGCACGAACCGGGTGACCGGCCGGTGGGAGTGCGGCGGCACGTCGAACAGCGCGTCGGACCCGGGTTCGCTCGTCACGCCGTCCATTGTGGACGACGCCGGACCTCCTGCCGGTGCCGGGACGCCCTGCCGGTGCCGGGGGCGCCCCGGTCAGCCGGCACCGACCAGCAGCACGTGCAGCGTGCGCGGCCCGTGGACGCCCTCGACCCGGTCGAGCTCGATGTCCGAGGTGGCCGACGGGCCGGAGATCCAGGTGAGCGGGCGGCCGGGGTGCTCGCCGAGCAGGCGCACGGCCTCGGGCACGGTCTGCACCACCTGGTCGACGCGGACGACGCACAGGTGCACGTCGGGCACCAGCGACACGGCACGGCGGCCCTGGTCGGGCTCGCCGTCGAGCACGATCGTCCCGGTCTCGGAGATCGCGATCCGCGCGGCCGTGACGACGGCGCCCGTCGCGTCGAGCTCGGTGGCGGCCAGCGGGTGCCCACGCCCGTCGCGCACCACCTCGACACCGTGGGGCAGCGCCGTCAGCCAGGTGTCGTCGAGCCCGTCCGGGGCGACGACGCGCACGACCGTGCGCTCCGTACCTGTCGTGCCGGGTGCCGTCGTGCCGGGTGCCGTTGCCGCGGGTGCTGTCGGGGCGAGGCCGGCGACGAGGTCGGCGATCGTCGCCGGCAGGCCCTCCGGCGTCGTGGGATGCACGTGCGCCTTGTAGTCGACCAGCCGGTCCACGAGCTGGTCGACGACGGCGGGCGATCCCGGCGCGTCGTCGCCGACGGTCCGGTAGGCGCGCGGCACCTCGACGGCGTCGGGGGCGCTGCCCACCGCCCCGGCCGGTGTCGTCCCCGTGCCGGGGCGCCCCAGGGCGGCCCGCACGCGGTTGAGCACGTCGTCGCGGGCGCTCATCGCGACCCCTCCTCGGATGCGTCGTGCCCGGCGGGTGCGGGCTCGTGGTTCTTCCACCACTGACGGAACGTCTGGCCGGCGGGCGCGGGCAGGTCGCGCGACCTCGTCCAGGCCGACGCCGGGGGCGGCGCCGTCGACAGGGCGTGGTCCGCACCGCCCAGGCGGCTGCCGAGCGTCGCGGCACGTCCGGCCAGGGCGAACCGGTCGCCGTCGGACATCACCCAGGACGCCGCCTTCATGGCGGCGGCCCACGGGTCGACGCCGCGCCTGCCGCGGTCGGCGTCCACCTCCCGGGCGCGCAGGTCCACGAGGATCGAGGGGATGTCGATCTTCACCGGGCACACCTCGTAGCAGGCGCCGCAGAGCGTCGAGGCGTAGGGCAGCGAGGCGTTCGGGTCGCCGTGCCCGGAGACGCCGCCGGAGGCCGCCGTGAGCTGCGGGGTCAGGATGGCGCCGATGGGCCCGGGGTAGACGGAGCCGTACGCGTGCCCGCCGACCCGCTCGTACACGGGGCAGACGTTGAGGCACGCCGAGCAGCGGATGCAGTGCAGCGCGGCGCGTCCCACCTCGTCGGCCAGGACGTCCGTGCGGCCGTTGTCGAGGAGCACGAGGTGGAACTCGCTCGGTCCGTCGCCCTCGGTCACGCCCGTCCACATCGAGGTGTAGGGGTTCATGCGCTCGCCGGTGGAGGACCGGGGGAGGAGCTGGAGGAACACCTCGAGGTCGTCGAACGTCGGCACGAGCTTCTCGATGCCCATGACGGTCACGAGGGTCTCGGGCAGCGTGAGGCACATCCGCCCGTTGCCCTCGGACTCGACGACGGCGAGCGTGCCGGTGTCCGCGACCGCGAAGTTCGCCCCGCTCACCGCGACCTTGGCGGACAGGAACTTGCGTCGCAGGTGCGCCCGGGCCGCCATCGCCAGCTCGCGCGGCACGTCGGACAGGTCCGCCGGGGCGTCCTCCATGCGGGCCAGGAAGATGTCGCGGATCTCGGTGCGGTTGCGGTGGATCGCGGGCACGAGGATGTGCGAGGGCATGTCGTCGGCGAGCTGCACGATCAGCTCGGCCAGGTCCGTCTCGATCGCGGCGATGCCCTCGTCGGCCAGGTGCTCGTTGAGGCCGATCTCCTGGGTGGCCATCGACTTGACCTTGACGACCTCGTCGGCGCCCTTCGCCCGGGCGATCTCGGTGACGATCCGGTTGGCCTCGCCGGCGTCCCGCGCCCAGTGCACGACGCCGCCGCGCGCGGTGACGTTCTCCTCGAGCTGGGCGAGCAGCTCGGGCAGGTGGGCCATGACCTGCTCCTTGACGCCGGAGCCCGCGTCGCGCAGCGCCTCCCAGTCCGGCACCTCGTCGACGACGGCGGCCCGCTTGGTGCGGATCACCTGCGTGGCGTGGCCGAGGTTGCGCCGGAGCTGGTCGTTGGTGAGGGTCTGCCTCGCCGCGGCGGGGAATGCGTCGCCCCAGCGCAGCGGCGAGTCGGGGTGGGGGACGGGGCCGAACGGTTCGTCCGCGGACGACGACGTCGGGCCGGACGTCCCCGCCGGGTCGCGGCGTCGGGTGGGCAGGCCGAGGAACGTGCTCATCGGGCGACCTCCGGGGTGCCGGCGGCGGCCGGGCGGGTGAACGTCGTGGCGGGCAGGGGAGTGGGGTCCGTCCGGGTGGACGCGAGCACCTCCGCCAGGTGCAGCGCCCGCACCCCCGTGGCCTGGCGGGAGAGTCCGCCGCCGATGTGCATCAGGCAGGACATGTCCCCGGCGGTGAGCACCTCGGCCTCGGTGGACAGCACGTTCGCAGTCTTGTCGGCGAGCATCGCCGCCGAGGTGTCGGCGTTCTTCAGGGCGAACGTGCCGCCGAACCCGCAGCACGACTCGGCGGCGGGGAGCTCGACGAGGTCGATGTCCGCGACGGCGCGCAGCAGGCGCGTCGGCCGGTCCCCGACGCCGAGCATCCGCAGCGAGTGGCACGTGGGGTGGTAGGTGACGCGGTGGGGGAACCACGCGCCGACGTCGGTGACCCCGAGGACGTCGACGAGCAGCTCGCTCAGCTCGTAGGTCTTCGCGGAGACGGCCTCGGCGGTGGCGGCGAGGTCGTCGAGCCCCGCGCGGCGACAGACCATGGCCTGCTGGTGGCGCACGGAACCCGTGCAGGAACCGGAGGGGATGACCACGGCGTCCCACTCGCCGTCGGCCACGGGCGCGAACGTCGTGACGTGGTTGCGGATCACGGGCACGGCCTCGTCGAGGTAGCCCGTGTTCACGTGCATCTGGCCGCAGCAGGCCTGCCCGGCGGGGAAGACGACGTCGTGCCCGAGGCGTTCGAGCAGGCGGACGGTGGCGCGAGGAGCGCCGGGGAACATCGTGTCGGCGATGCAGGTCGCGGCGAGGGCGATGCGCATTCCGGCTCCTTCGACGGACGGGCTGGCGGGGGTGTGGTCTGGCCACTGTAGACCATCGGGACCCTGTGGTCAGGCCTCGTCGGTAGGATCGACGGGTGCGTACCCACGAGAAGGTCCTGGCCAGCATCGAGTCCGACCTGGCCGCCGGTCGCTGGGCGCTCGGGGAGAGGCTGCCGGGGGAGCGGGCCCTCGCCGAGGAGCTCGGCGTCTCGCGACCCAGCGTCCGCGAGGCCGTCCGGATCCTGGAGGCGATGGGCATCATCAAGGCCGGCGTCGGTTCCGGGCCCGACGCCGGGGCGAAGGTGATCGACCGCCCCGCCGCCGGGCTGGGTGCCGCCGTGCGCTGGCACGTCGCCTCCGGCACGCTCCCCGTGGGCGACCTCGTCGACACCCGCGCCGCGCTGGAGTGCTGGGCGGTGCGCGACGCGGCCGTGCGCGCCGGTCGGCGCGACGACGGTGTGGTGGGCGATGGCGTGCAGGGGACGGGCGTGGCGGGTGGCGGCGCGGGGAGCGCCGGTGCGGTGAGCGACGCGGCCGGCGGCGTCGATGCCGGGGCGGCCGATCGGCTGGCCGCGGCGGAGGACCTCCTGCGGCGCATGTCCGGCGACGACGTGCCGCTGCAGACGTTCATCGGGCTCGACCAGGAGTTCCACCTGGAGATCGTCCGGCTGGCGGGCAACCAGCTCGTCGAGGCGATCCTGGTGGGCCTGCGCGGGGCCGTCGCGTCGTACGTGACGCGTGGTGCCGAGGCGCTGCCGTCCTGGCCGACCACCGCCACCCGGCTGTGCGCCGAGCACCGCCAGATCCTGGACGCCGTCGCCGCCGGGGACGCCGAGCGCGCGCAGCGTGCGACGTCGGACCACATCTGGGGCTTCTACCGGGAGACCGGGCTCGCCGACCGGTGAGGGCGCCGGCGTCTCGTTCGGCAGTTCGCGTCTCGTTCGGCAGTTCGAACTGCCGAACGAGACACGAACTGCCGAACGAAGCCGGACGGCACCCCTGGACATCAGGGGCTCTGAACGGGCATGATGGCGACGACGCGATTGAATCCATTCATTAAATCCTTCCAAACCTCACCGACGAGGCGCGTCAACCCGGCCGGGCGGCCGGACTCAACGACGAGACGACGAGGTGACCTGTGCAGAGCAGCGACAGGCTCCCGCGAACACCGCGGGCAAGCGCTTACCACCCGACAGACCCCCGACGACCCGCCGGCCGCGCCGCGCGCTCGGTCGTCGCCGGTGCGGCAGCGGCCGCGCTGGCGCTCCCCCTCGCGGTCGTGGCGGCCACCTCCGCGTCCGCCGCGGACGAGCCCACCACCTGGAAGTTCGACTTCGGCACCGCCACCAGCCCGGTCGCCGAGGGCTTCCAGCGCGTCAGCGAGGCGTCCGGGTACAGCGAGGAGGCCGGGTTCGGCATCACCGACGGCGACGTCGGCTCCCGCGACCGGTCCACCGCCACCGACGCGCTGACCGGCGACTTCGTGCTGGCGCCGTCGTGGCAGTTCGCCGTCGACGTGCCGAACGGCACCTACGACGTCGAGGTCTGGGCGGGCGACACCCTCGCCGGCACCTCCAGCGTGCGCACCACCGTCGCGCTCGAGGGCGGCGAGGCCACGCACATCCGGCCCGACGTCGAGACCGTCACCTCCGCGACGGTGCGCGCCCAGGTCGCCGACGGCCAGCTCACCGTCGACCTCACCGGCAAGGGCTACGGCTACGTCAACGGCATCGTCGTCACCCAGGTCTCCGTCGACCCCGGGACCGACCCGACCGACGAGCCCACCGACGAGCCCACGGACGAGCCGACCGGCGAGCCGACCGGCGAGCCCACCGACCCCGACGAGGGGACCACCGGTGCCGCCGGCCCCACCGAGGTGCGGCTCGCCCACGCCGACGCCGACCAGGTGGTCGTGCGCTGGAACGAGGTCTCCGGAGCCACCGGCTACGTCCTGACCCGCAGCGACGCCGTCGACGGCGAGCACACCGAGATCGCTCGGACCGGCGCCCGCGAGGTCTTCTTCGCGGACACCGACGTCGACACCTCGACGGTGCACTACTACCGCGCCCAGGCCATCACCGCCGACGGTCTCACCGACCCGTCCGCGCCCGCCGTCGGCGCGCTCGCGGACACGCCCGAGCTTCCCCAGGACGGCCCGCTGCAGATCGACCTCGGTTCCGGGGCCGTCGCGGACGGCGCCGTGGGCGTCGACGCGGACACGGCGTACACGGCCGAGAACCGGCTCGGGTTCGTCGACACCTCGGGTGTGACGGCGTCGGACAACGGTGGGGAGAACGCCCTCAAGAGCGACTTCGTCACCGCGGGCGGCGCCGAGCTCGTCGTCGACCTGCCGAACGGCGACTACACCGTCGACCTGATCGCCGGGGACGCCGAGGGCGCCACCGACATCGCGATCACCGCCGAGCAGATGGCCAAGGTCCAGGCGACGCAGAAGGCCGCCGGCGAGTACCTGGAGATGCAGTTCGACATCGCCCTGGTGGACGGCCAGCTCAACCTGCGCCTCGCGGGCGAGACCGCCAACCTCAACGCCCTGACCATCACGCGCAAGGCCGACCGTGACGCGGGCGAGGAGCCCACCGTGTACGTCACCGGCGACTCCACCGTGCAGACCTACGACCCGTACTGGGCGCCGCAGGCCGGCTGGGGCCAGATGATCGAGCGGTTCCTGTCCGACGACGTCACCGTGGACAACCACGCCATCGGCGGACGCTCGTCGAAGAACTTCATCAGCCAGGGCCGTCTCGACACGGTGCTGAAGCAGATCAAGCCGGGTGACTACCTGTACGTCCAGTTCGGGCACAACGACAACAGCTACGGCGTCGACGACCGGTGGGCGGGTCCGGGCGACTACGCCTGGTACCTGCAGACCTTCGTCGACGGTGCCGTGCAGCGCGGCGCGCAGCCGATCGTCGTGACGCCGGTGTCGCGCCGCTCGTTCGACGAGGCGACCGGGAAGTTCAACGTCTCGTTCCCCGAGTACGTGCAGGCCGCGACCGACGTCGCCGCCGCGAACGACGTCCCGCTGGTCGACCTGTCGGCCTCGTCGCGGGCCTACCTGGACGAGATCGGTCCCGAGGCCGCCAAGAGCGTGTTCCTGCACGTCCCGGCGGGCGTCTACCCGAACCGTCCGAACGGCACCACCGACGACACCCACTTCCAGGAGTACGGCGCCATCCAGATGGCCCGCCTGGTCGCCCAGGACACGGCCGCGCTGGACGTCCCGCTGGCCGACGAGGTCACGGGCGCCGAGACCCCGGCCGAGGTGCCGGCGTCGCCCGCGGGCGTGGTGGCGGGCAACGTGTCCGCCTCGAGCGCACGCCTCAGCTGGAACGAGGTCGAGGGCGCGGACATCTACAAGGTGTTCGCCAAGGCGTCCGACGCCGCGGAGTACGAGCTGGTCACCACCTCCACGATCGGCCTGGCGGACGTCACCGGGCTGGAGTCCGGGACGTCCTACGACCTGCAGGTCGTGGCGGTCAACGGGGCGGGCGACTCGGAGCCGTCGGCGACGGTGACGGTCGTGACCAAGGCGCCGCTGTTCAGCTTCGACGTGCAGCGTGCCGGGGACCCGACGATGCCGGGCTACACGTCGCTGGACGAGACCAGCCTGTACTCGGCCGAGACCGGCTTCGGGTTCACCTCGGCGACGGGTCCGGGCGGTCGTGACCGCGGCACCGGCGACGGTGCGCTGACGGACCTGGAGCGGGACTTCCTGCTCCCGGGCACCGGCAACCCGATCCGCGTCGACGTGCCCGACGGCACGTACGCGGTCGAGGTGATCTGGGGCGACCTCATCGGCACGGCGCGCCTCGGCGTGACCATCGAGGGCACGGACCACGGCTCGTCGAACGCCGGTCGCGGCAGCACGTCGAGCAAGATCGTCCAGCCCGTCGTCGTCACGGACGGCGCGCTCGACATCGTGGCGACGGGCTGGCTCAACGGCCTGGAGATCACGCCGCTGCTGTACGCCCCCACGGACCTGACGGCCGGCGACGTGAGCATCGACGGCACCGCCGTCGAGGTGCCGCTGTCGTGGAAGGCCGCCGAGGACGTCGCGGGCTACCGCGTCTACCGGCAGGCCGCCGGCGCCCCGGAGCCGACGGCGCTGGGTGACGTCGAGGCGTCGGTGACGTCGTTCGTCGACACCACGGCGGACGTGGGCCTGGCGTACACCTACACGGTGGTGGCGCTGGACGATGCCGGCACGGAGTCGGTGGCGTCGAACGCGCTGGAGCTCACCACGGTCGACGCGGACATCCCGACCGCGGCGACGCCGTCGGGCCTGGCCGTGACCGACGTGGCCAAGAACGAGGTCTCGCTGGCCTGGGAGCCGGTCGAGGACGCGCTGTTCTACCACGTGTACCGCGAGGACCGGTCCGGCGAGCTGGTGCTGCTGGGCCGCGCCGAGGAGGCCGGCTTCACCGACACCGACGTGCTGACCACGGTCGGCTACACCTACGCCGTGGCGTCGGTGAACGCCGGTGGCGTGTCGGAGCTGTCCGCGACGGTCACCTCGGACGCCGTGACGAACCTGTCCCGCCAGGCCGAGCGCATCGGACGCAACCCGGTCGCGGCGCAGTCCGAGGACGGCGTGCACGTGGGCTGGGCGATGCTGGGCGACGACCCGGAGTCGATCGGGTTCACCGTCTACCGCGACGGCGAGCAGGTCAACGACGAGCCGGTCACCGGTTCCACGAACCTGACCGACGCCGACGGTGACGCGGACTCCACCTACCGGGTCTCCGCCGTCGTCGACGGCACCGAGCGGTGGGCGACGCCGGAGTTCGGCGTGTGGCAGGACGGCCAGACCCTGGACATCCCGCTCGACAAGCCGGCCGACGCCTACACCAAGGACGGCCAGCCGTACACCTACTCCGCGAACGACGCCTCCGTGGCGGACCTCGACGGTGACGGCAGCTACGAGTACGTCGTCAAGTGGTACCCGTCGAACGCCAAGGACAACTCCCAGGGCGGCTACACGGGCAACACCTACCTGGACGCCTACGAGCTCGACGGCACCCGGTTGTGGCGCATCGACCTCGGGGTGAACATCCGCTCGGGCGCGCACTACACGCAGTTCCAGGTGTTCGACTACGACGGCGACGGGAAGGCCGAGGTGGCGATGAAGACCGCCGACGGCACGACCGACGCCGCCGGGACGGTCATCGGGGACGCACGCGCGGACTTCCGCACCTCGGGCGGCTACGTCCTGTCCGGGCCGGAGTTCCTCACGGTGTTCGACGGCGCCACCGGCGTCGCGCTCGACACGATCGACTACGTGCCCGCCCGCGGGGACGTCGGTTCGTGGGGCGACACCTACGGCAACCGGGTCGACCGGTTCCTCGCCGGGACCGCGTACCTGGACGGTGAGCGGCCCTCGATGCTGTTCGCCCGCGGCTACTACACCCGCGCCGTCGTCGCGGCGTTCGACTGGGACGGCTCCGAGCTGACCCAGCGGTGGGTGTTCGACTCCGACGTGAGCGGGGACGAGTACCGCGGCCAGGGCAACCACTCCCTGGCGGTGGCCGACGTCGACGGCGACCAGAAGGACGAGATCGTCTACGGGTCCATGACGCTGGACGACGACGGTTCGGCGCTCTACAACACCGGTCTGGGGCACGGCGACGCGCAGCACGTGTCCGACTTCGACCCGTCCCGCGACGGGCAGGAGATCTTCTCGGCGCACGAGGACATGGGGCGCTCGGGCGACGTGGGTGCCACGTTCCGCGACGCCGAGACGGGGGAGATCATCTGGTCGATCCCGGCCGAGAAGGACACCGGCCGCGCCGCCATGGGCGACATCGACCCGCGGTACGACGGCGCCGAGGGCTGGGCCGTGGGCGGCGACGCCGCGTGGGACTCCGAGGTCGGCCAGCTCGTGTCCGCCACGGGCGAGGTGATCGCGGAGTCCATCCCCGCGGCCAACTTCCTCACCCTGTGGGACGGTGACCTGCTGACCGAGATCGGGGACCACGACTGGGACGCCGACACCTCGACCGGGGTGCCGACGATCTCCGAGTGGGACTACGAGAACGCCACCGAGGTGGAGCTGTACCGGGCCGAGGGCACCCTCTCGAACAACAGCACCAAGGGCACGCCCGCACTGCAGGCGGACCTCTTCGGCGACTGGCGCGAGGAGATCGTCACCCGCACCGAGGACTCGACCGCGCTGCGGATCGCGACGACGGTGATCCCGACGGAGCACCGCCTGCGCACGCTCATGTCGGACTCCCAGTACCGCCTCGCGGTGGCCTGGCAGAACACCGGCTACAACCAGCCCCCGCACACGTCGTACTTCCTCGGCGAGGGCATGGAGACCCCGGCCGCACCGCGTCTGGCGTACACCACCGAGGCCGACGAGGGCGCGATCGTCGCCCAGGCCTGGTCCGCGGGCACGGTGTACACGGCCGGCGACGTCGTCGAGCACGACGGCCTCCTCTACGAGGCGGGCTGGTGGACACAGGGTGACGAGCCCGGGACGTCGCCGTGGGGCGCGTGGCAGGAGATCGGTCCGGCCGACGGCCCGGCCTCCGCGTGCGGCGCCGCCTGGACGTCGTCGAAGGTGTACACCGCGGGGGACCGCGTGGTGCACGACGGCTCGATCTATGCCGCGAGGTGGTGGACCCGCAACTCCGAGCCCGGCGCCTCGCCGTGGGGCCCGTGGGAGCAGGTCGGCACCTGCTGACCTGAGCACCACCGCGCCACCCCGAGCCCGCCCGGCGGCTCGCGTCCCGTTCGGCACCCCGAGGTGCCGAGCGCGGCGCGAGCCGTCGGGCGGGCTCGTCGTCGCGGGTGGTCCGAGCGGTGCCACCCGCACGTCACCGGCCGTCCACGAATGGTCGACGGTTGTTCGCCCCGAGCATCCCTCCAGGTCACCTGACGTCGAGAGCGTGGTCCGGGCAGCCCCCGCTGCCCCACGACGACGAACCTGGACGGACGGTACTGGCATGCGTCCCAGCAGTGGACGGAACACGGCACGTCGGAGCGGACGGCTGGCGCTCGCGGCGGTGACGGTGCTCGCCGTCGGCGTCACCGGCGTCGCGCCCGCCCTCGCGGCCCCGGTCGCCACCACCCGGCACGACTGGCCGGACCGGTGGTGGGACGACGGCGAGCCCGCCGCCGAGGCCTCGGCGCCCACCCTCTCGCCCCGCGACGGCGCTCACCTGACCGGGACGGTGTCCCTCGTGGCCGACCCGACGACGGCGGACGACCCCGTGGCCGTGCTGCGCGTCGACGACGTCGTCCTCGACGCCGAGCCGGACCCGGGCACGTCGACGCTCTCCTTCGAGGTCGGCTCGAACTCCGCCGACGCCGCGTTCGGCAACCACCTGGTCGTCAACGGTGACCACCGCATCGACCTGGACACCACCCTGGTGTCCGAGCGGGTCGAGATCGACGTGCCGAACGACGTGCTGCGCGCCGGCGAGAACACCGTGGAGATCGTCACCGGGGGGATCGAGTCCTCCTGCGGGGTCAACCAGGACGACTTCGACGTCTCCGACCTCACGCTCACCACCCTGGACGGCGAGGCCGACGGGTCGACCAACGAGTACGTGTACTCGATGGGCGACGGCTCCTGCGGGTCGAACCAGGGCCGGGTCGTGCGGGCCCGGCTCACCTTCGACGTCCAGGCCGACCCGGCCCGCACGACGGGCCTGCGTGCCGAGCTCGACACCACGACGCTCGCCGACGGTCGTCACGCGATCGTCGCGACGACCGCCGCCGGCGGGCGCGTGGAGCACGAGGTGCGCGTCAACAACTCCCCGGTGGACGCCCCCGCGGTGTTCCCGCCGGACGGGGCGCTGGTGACCGGCGACCAGCCGGTGCACGCGGCCACCGCGGCCGGCGTCGACGGCGGGGCCACCGCCCTGACGGTCGACGGTGCCGCACCGCCCGCCGCGACCACCCTGGGCGAGGGGGCGGCGACGCTGTCGTTCGACGTCGGCTCCAACTCGATCGAGGCGCGCTACGGCAGCCACCTGCTGGTCAACGGCTCCCGGGTCGACGTCGGCGGCGACCACGTCTCGCAGCGCGTCGACGTGCAGGTGCCCAACCGGCTGCTGCACCCGGGCGAGAACGAGATCGTGCTGGTCGCCGGCGACGTCACGTCGTCCTGCGGGACGAACCTGGACGACTTCACGGTGTCCGACGTCGTGCTGACGCCGTCGGTCGGGTCCGCCACGGCCGAGCTCGAGGCGTCCTACGCGATGGGTGACGGGAACTGCGGGTCGTCGGGCTCGAGCCTGGCCCGGGCGCCGTGGACGTTCACGGTGGACGCCCCCGGCGCGACGACGTACCGCACGGCGGGCAGCGGCACCGCCGCCCTGTCGTTCGCCGTCGGCTCGAACTCCCTGGAGGCGCGCTACCGCTCGTACGTGCTGGTCAACGACCGCCGGGTGGAGATCGCCGAGGACTTCGTCTCCGAGCGCGCCGTCGTCGAGTTCCCGAACGAGTGGCTCCAGCCCGGCTGGAACGCGATCACCCTGGTGGCGGGCACCTTCGCCACGAGCTGCGGGGACAACCGGGACGACTACACGGTCGGCGCGGTCGCGCTCGAGACCGCCGAGGGCACGGCCACGGTGCCGGGCGGCGCGTCGTCGCACAGCCTCGGTGACGGCTCCTGCGGATCGAGCGCCACCCCGCTGCGGCAGGTCGACCTGGGCGCTCTGGTCGAGACGCCCGCGCGCGGCCTGCGCGCCGACGTCGACACCCGTGACCTCACCGACGGCGAGCACGAGGTGGCCGCCACCTCCACCACGGGCGCCGTGGCGACGCGCACCCTCGTCGTCGACAACAGCGGTCCCGCCGTCGTCTCCAGCGTGCCCGCCGACGGCGCGACCCTCACCCGCGAGGTCCCGCTCGACGTCGTCGTCGACGACCCGGCGGGGCTCACCGCCGGTCCGGCGGTCACGCTCGACGGAGCGCCGGTCGAACCGGGAGCCCCGATCGGTCCCGGCCTCGAGCCGGGCGAGCACGTGCTGGCGGTCGAGGCCACCGACGGGCTGGGCAACACCGCGGTCCGCGAGGTGGTCTTCACCTCGGCCGGGATCCCGGACGCACCGACGGACCTGGCGCCGACGTCGGGCGCGACGGACGTGGGCCGCGAGACGGAGCTCTCCGCGACGGTGTCCGTGCCGGGCGGGGGCGACGTCACGGCGTCGTTCGCCGAGGCGAAGATCGTCACGCCGGACCGGGCGTGGCAGGGGACGTCCGCGGTGGTGCCCACCGAGCTCTCCCCGCGTGGTCAGGAGCGGGCGAGCACCCGCGACCTCGACCCGGCCGACGGCCGGACCCTCGACTCGCCGGCCGCGCAGGACGTCACCTACCAGCGCTTCGAGATCGAGGTCGGGCGCCGCATCGACGACCCGGTGCTGCGCTGGGCCGGGACCGTGGACCCCGACCGCACGGCGACGCTGCACGCCTGGAACCACGACGCGGACCGCTGGGACGTCGTCGCCTCGGCACGCGGCACGGCCGGTGCGGACACCGTCCTGACCGGCACCGTCGACGCCGACCACGTCTCGCGCGGGACGGTGCAGGTCATGGTCACCGGCGAGGACCCGATGGCGGACGACATCGAGCACGAGGTGGCCGACGGCTTCGCCGACCCGGACGACTACGACTTCTCGCTCGTGCACCTCACGGACACGCAGTACCTGTCCGAGGGCGCCGTCGAGCAGGAGACCGCCCAGGAGCGCGAGGTCTGGGAGTCCGCCTACCGCTCGAGCGCCCGGTGGGTCGCCGAGAACGTCGAGGACCGCAGGATCGCGTACGTCGCCCACACCGGCGACATCATCGAGAACAACATCCGCAGCGCCACGACACCGGCGGAGGTCGACCGCGCGCGGTCGGAGTTCGAGGTGTCCTCCGCGGTGCAGCGGATCATCGACGCGACGGGCGTGCCGAACGGCGTCATCGCCGGCAACCACGACAACCAGACCGGCACCGAGGTGGGCGCGGACTCGATGTACAACGAGTTCTACGGCCCGGAGCGCTACGAGGCGCTGTCCGAGGGCTGGACGGACGCCTCGTACGGGGGACCGTGGAAGGAGGGGGACAACGAGAACCACTACGACCTGTTCTCCGCGGGCGGCCTCGACTTCGTCGTCGTCGGCCTGTCCTACGGGGTGACCCGCGAGGAGACCGCGTGGGCGTCGTCGGTGTTCGAGCGCTACCCGGACCGCAACGGGATCCTGCTGACCCACGACTACCTGCAGCCCAGCACGGCGGTCGACGGCCGGGACGCCGCCCTGTCCCCGGTCGACGGGGCCACGCTGTTCAACACGGTGGTCTCCGACAACCCGAACGTGTTCCTCGTCCTCGGCGGGCACCGGCACGGGGTGGGCACCAACGTCAAGGACGCCGGGCACGGCTCGGGCGACGCGGTCGTCGAGATGCTGGCCGACTACCAGTTCTACACGGTCTCGGCGGACCGGCTGGGGCTCACCGAGGTGGGCGGCTACGCGCCCGAGGACCAGCTCCGGTTCGGGGCGAGCTTCCTGCGGATGCTGCAGTTCGACGTGGACGCGGGGACGATGACCGTGGACACGTACTCGCCGCTGCTGGGGGAGTTCGGGGCCTCGGAGCACGACGACGAGCAGCGCTACGACGGGTCGGAGGACGACACGGTGGTCCCGGTGGACCTCACGAGCCGCACGACGACGATCTCGACCGGCTCGCTCGCGGTGTACGTGCCGCGGCGCGAGATCGGGCAGGTGAGGGTCGCCTCGGGTGCCACGGCGCAGGTCGGGTGGGACGGGCTGCGCCGGGACACGGCCTACGCGTGGGTCGTCACGGCCCGGTCCGCGGGCGGCGGCGTCACGGCGTCGGCCCCGCAGGTGTTCGTCACGGCCGACGACCGGGGCCGTCCCGGCCGGTGGGACCGTCACGAGGACGTCTGGAAGCACTTCCGCGACTGACGGCCGGCACCGGCGGGCGGCGCGGGCGTGCCATGATCGATGCCATGCTCACGCTGCCTGCCGGTGCTGCCGGCTCCCGGATCGTCGGAATCGGGCACCACCAGCCCGAGAAGGTCCTCACCAACGACGACATCGCCCGCCTCGTGGAGACCAACGACGAGTGGATCCGGTCCCGCACCGGCATCGTCACGCGGCACGTCGCGGCCGACGACGTCACGGTGGCGGACATGGCGACGGCGGCGGCGCGGCACGCGCTCGCCGACGCCGGGGTAGCGGGCGAGGAGGTCGACCTCGTGATCGTCGCGACGACGACGGCGGTGGACCGCTCCCCGAACACGGCCGGCCGGGTGGCCTACGCGCTGCGCACGGGCGTGCAGCCGGGCGCCAGCACCCCGGAGGGCGAGGACGAGCCGGACCTGCGCGACGTCGTCGGTCCGGGCGTCATCGACGTCAACACCGCCTGCTCCGGGTTCGCCTACTCCCTGGGCCTCGCCGACCAGGCGGTCCGGGCGGGCTCGGCCCGCACCGCCGTCGTCGTCGGGTCGGAGAAGCTCACCGCGGTGACGGACTGGAGCGACCGGTCCACGTGCATCCTGACGGCCGACGGCGCGGGCGCCGTGGTGGTGCAGGCGGCGGACGCGCCGGGCGTGGGGCCGGTCGTGTGGGGCTCGGAGCCGGAGATCACCCCGGCGGTGCGGATCGAGGCCCCGGCCGAGAGGTTCGCGCAGGACGGCCGCGCGGTGTTCAAGTGGGCGATCACGCGGGCTGCGGACCGCGCGCGGCGGGTCGTCGAGGCGTCCGGTCTCTCGCTGGACGACATCGAGGTGCTCGTCGCCCACCAGGCAAACCTGCGCATCATCGAGCCGCTCGCCAAGGGGCTCGGCCTGGAGGACAGGATCGTCGTCACGGACATCACCGAGTCGGGGAACACCTCGGCGGCGTCGATCCCGCTGGGGATGTCGAAGTGGTGGCACACCGGTCGGATCCCGGCGGGCGCCCCGGCGCTGCTGTTCGGGTTCGGCGGCGGGTTCACCTGGGCGGGCCAGGTGGTCATGACGCCGCAGCGCTGAGCTGTGGCGGGCTGCGGGGGCGGCGGATGCCCCGGATCGGTTCGCCGGCTCGGGTAGGCTGGTCGGAAACCGCTTTCATCCAGGGAGAAGCCAGCGATGTCCTCCACCAGCACCCGTCGCCGCTACGCCGTCGTCGGCGCGGGCCACCGCGCCGGCATGTTCGTGCGCGGCCTGCTCGAGAACCACGCCGACGAGGCAGAGATCGTCGCCTGGGTCGAGCCCAACCCGGTGCGCGCCGCCGTCCACGAGGCCCACGTCGCCGACGTCGTCGGCGGCACCCGGCCCCTCTACGCCCCGGCCGACCTCGAGAGGGCGATCACCGAGCAGCAGGTCGACCGCGTCGTCGTCACCAGCATCGACAACACCCACGCCGAGATGGTCTCGCGCGCCCTGCGCGCCGGCGTCGACGTCGTCGTCGAGAAGCCCATCGCCGCCAGCGCCGCCGAGGCGCGGCAGATCGCCGACGCCGTCGCCGCGACGGGCCGCGACGTCACCATGACGTTCAACTACCGCTACTCGCCACGCAACAGCGCGCTGCGCGAGGTCATCGCCTCCGGCGAGATCGGGCGGGTCCTGTCGGTCCACTTCGACTGGGCGCTGGACACCGTGCACGGGGCGGACTACTTCCGCCGGTGGCACCGCGAGAAGGTCAACAACGGCGGCCTGCTGGTGCACAAGTCCAGCCACCACTTCGACCTGGTCAACTGGTGGATCGACGACGTCCCGGCCCGCGTGTTCGCCACCGGGGGGCGCCGGTTCTACGGCGACGACGCCGCGCACGCGCACGGCTACGAGCCCACCGACGGCGAGAACGCGCTGCGCGCGCAGGGTGTGGACCCGTGGGAGCTCGACGTCGACGGCGACGAGTACCTGGGCAAGCTGTACGGTCCCGAGGCGCGCGCCCACGACGGCTACGTGCGCAACAGGTCGGTGTTCGACGCCGGGATCACCACCGAGGACACCCTCGGGCTGGTCGTGGAGTACGTCGGCGGGGCGATGCTCACCTACTCGCTCACGGCCTCGGCGCCCTGGGAGGGCTACCGGGTCGTGGTGAACGGGTCGCGCGGCCGCGCCGAGCTGGAGGTCGTCGAGCGCGGCTCCGTGGTCTTCGGCGACGGCAAGGCGGTGCTGGACCCGAGCTTCACCGAGGCGTTCGCCGAGGACGAGGTGCGCCCCACCGGGGAGCGGCTGATCGTGCAGAAGCACTGGGAGCGGGCGCAGGAGCGCGAGATCGTGGCGGTCGGTGCCGGCGGGCACGGCGGCGGTGACGCCCTGCTGCTGAGCGACGTCTTCCACGGCCGCGACGAGTCCGACCCGCTCGGGCGTGCCGCGGGGTTCCTCGACGGCCTGCGGGCGTCGGGCGTGGGGTACGCGGGCAACCTTTCGCTGGAGACCGGCGACCCGGTGCGGCTGGCGGACCTGGGCCTCGGCATCGACCTGGCCTGACCTGGCTCGATCTCGCGATGTGGAGGGGGTGTTGCGGGGTGACAGGGGCGGGGTAGAGTAACGGAAAGCGCTTGCCCACCGATCAGGAGACCCGACGATGACGTCCGCCACCCTCGACGCCGCCCCGGCCGGCGCGGCCACGGTCACCACCCCCGCGGCGGGGGCCCAGGCCGCCACCGCGCCGCCGCGGCAGGCCGCCCGCCGTCGCTACGCCGTCGTCGGCACCGGAGCGCGAGCCCTCGTGTACGTCGACGCGACGGCCACGCACCACGACGTCGCCGAGCTCGTCGCGCTGTGTGACACCAACGCGGCCCGCCTGGGGCACCACGCCGACCGGGTGCGTGCCGCGGGCGGCGAGGCCCCGGCCACCTACGACGCGACCGGCGGCATCGAGGACATGCTCGACGAGGTCGCCCCCGACGTCGTCGTGGTCACCTCCCCGGACCGCGTCCACGCGTCCCACGTCGCCGCCGCGCTCGGTCGCGGCGCCGACGTCGTCGTCGAGAAGCCGCTCACCATCGACGCCGCCGGGATGTACACGATCGCCGACGCCGTGCGTCGTTCCGAGGGTCGGCTCACCGTCGCGCACAACTACCGCTACGCCGCCCGGAACGCCGCCCTGCGCCGGGTGATCGCCGACGGCCGGATCGGCGACGTCGTCTCCGTGCACTTCGAGTGGCTGCTCGACACCGCCCACGGCGCCGACTACTTCCGCCGCTGGCACCGCGAGAAGGCGGCCTCCGGCGGCCTGCTCGTGCACAAGGCGAGCCACCACTTCGACCTGGTCAACTGGTGGACGGGCGACGTCCCCGAGACCGTCTACGCCCGTGGCGGCCTGCGGTTCTACGGCCGCGCCGACGCCGGCGGCCCCCGGTACGTGCTCGACCTCTCCGGCGACGCCGACCTGCGCGGGCTCTACCTCGACGCCGCCCACCTCGACGGCTACCGGCGCGACCAGGACCCCTTCGCCCCGGGCGCCACGATCGAGGACACGCTCAGCGTCCTCGTCGGCTACCGGTCCGGAGCCACCCTGACCTACTCGCTCACGGCCCACAGCCCCTGGGAGGGCTACCGCGTCGCCGTCAACGGCACGCGCGGCCGCGTCGAGCTCGAGGTGGTCGAGCGCTGCCACGCGACGCCCGGCCGGCTGTGGACCGGCGGGGCCGCGTCCGAGGCGTCGTGCTGCGCGGCCCGCCGTCGCGGCGGCCGGCTCGTCGTCCAGGAGCACTGGGGGCGCTCGGAGGAGATCGCCCTGCCCGACGACGACGGTCACGTCGAGGGCGACGCCGCCCTGCTGCGCGACGTGCTGCGCGGCCACCTCGACCCGGCCGACGGGGGGCCTGGTGCCGACCCGCTGGGTCGCCGCGCCACGCTGGCCGACGGGCTGCGCTCGGTCGCCGTCGGCGTCGCCGGCAACCGTTCGCTCGCGACGGGCCAGGTGGTCCCGGTCGCCGCGCTCGGCGTCGACCTGGGCTGAGGGGCGTGCGCGGCCCGGTGAGGCACCGTCGCTACCGACGATGCCTCACCGGGTCCACGGCGCGCCGACCTCGGTGAACGTCTGCTGGCGGCGGGCCACCTGCTCGCACCAGTCCTCGACGTCGTGCACGACGGGGTGACGCTCGTCGCCCTCGCCCTGCCAGTCGATCTCGGTGTCGCTGATCGGTCGCGGGTCGGGGCCGGTGCGCACGGCCTCGAGCACGCGCATGAACGCACCGGTGTCGCGGACGTCGCAGAGCAGGCGGCGCTCGGGGTCGTGCGAGGCGCGCACGTCGAGCAGGTCCTCGAGCAGCGGGGTGCGCCCGTAGGTCTTGTCCATGGTGACCCGACCGCTGCGCAGCACCAGGCGGTCGTGCTCGTAGAAGAGCTCGATCTCCCCGGCGGTCCCGATGACGAGGATCCGGGCGGAGGACCGCACGGGCGCGCACAGCGTCAGGCCGAACCCGTACCGCGTGCCGTCGGTCGCCGTGATCCGCACCGAGGAGGTGTCGTCGGCCTCGATGGGGTTGGCGCGGTACAGGTCGGTGTCGACCCACGCGACGTCCTCGGCACGGGTCGCCCCGCCGATGCGCAGCGCGGTCGCCACGGCGTGCGCCAGCGGGTTCGTCACGACGCCGTCGACGACGTCGCGCCCGTCGAGCCGGCGTCGGCCCGCCCAGGGGGCGCGGGCCCAGTACCGGGTGTCCCGGACCCAGGTGCCGACGGCCCCGTACCCGACGAGCTCGCCGATCTCCCCGCGGGCGACGAGCTCGGCGACGGCGGGCACGGCGTGCGAGCCGAAGGTCTGGAACCCGACCTGGCAGAGCCGTCCGGTCCGGTCCGCCACACCGATGAGCTCGGTGAGCTCGGCCAGCGACGCCGTCGTCGGCTTCTCCAGCAGGACGTCGATCCCGGCCTCCATCGCCGCCCGCGCCAGGGGCAGGTGGGTGGGGATGGGGGTGCTCAGCACGACCACGTCGGGCCGGACGTCCTCGTCCGGGGTCGAGAGCAGGTCCCCGAGGGTCGGGAACCAGGCGGTCGGGGTGCCGTGGGCGACATGATCCTCACCGGGCTCGCGAGGGTCGACGACGGCGGTGAGGCGGGCACGGCCCCGACGGGCGAGGTCGAGCGCGTGCTGCACGTGCTTCTCGCCGTGCCCGTGGATGCCGACGACGGCGATGCGTGCGCGAGTCATGAAAGAGGTTCTCCGGTCGGTGGGGTCGCTCAGCGCAGGTGGGCGGCCAACGTGGCCGCCTCGTCGGCGTCGAGCTCTCGGTCGAGGATCGCCGCGACGATCCCGGTCTCCACGGTGCCGCCGTCGGGCACGAGCAGCGGGGCGTCCCAGGCGAGCGCGGGGCAGGCGCCGGGGTACTCCTGCGAGCGCAGGAACCAGTGCCGCGCGGGCGAGGTCTGCGCGAGCAGCGTCGTGGTGGTGCGCTCCGCGCCGCGGGCGTCGCGGTGGCGCTGCACGAACGCCACCCACGGCGACGTCGACCCGTGGGCCGCGTCCTGGCCCTCGCCCTCGGCCGAGAGGACCCGGGTGGTCGAGGTGAGCGGCAGGCGCCAGAACACCCCGCCGTAGCCGGCGCCCGGGCGACCGTTGGTGGAGGGGGAGCGGATCTCGAGCGGCCCGTGCGCGGCGTGCAGGGTGGAGCGCCACTCGAGCACCCAGCCGTCGTCGAGGAGCCGCGCGCCGATGCGGCGGCGCTCCTCCAGGACGGGCTCCCCGTGCTGGTCGGTCCAGGCGACGGTGTCGAGGAGGACGTTCGGGGACACCGGGTCGATCGAGGTGCTCGTCGAGGTCTGGCGGCCGTGGTTGGGCAGCAGCGTCGGGCCCACGTCGGCGACGAAGGTGCGGCCGCCCCAGTAGCTCGTCCCGTTGACGTCGGGGACCGCGATGCTCACGCCGTAGTGGTGGCGGTGGTCGACCGGCCCCGCCTCCGTGAGCGGCACGCCGGCCAGGGAGTGCACCGGGTGCAGGAAGGGACGCGGCGAGTGGATGGTCGGCATCGTCTCGCCGGTCTCGTACCGGGACAGCGCGACCCGGTCCACGGTGCGGCGCAGCACGGGCACGCCGTGCTCGAGCGTCCAGGTCGGGAGCTGCTCGTCCGCGGTCGCCACGTCGGCGACCGGTGCTGCCGTCCCCGGGACGCTCCGGGTGGCGTGCACGGTGGTCTGCGGCACCGGGCCGGTGCTGGCGCGCACCTCCAGGTGGACCCCGAAGCGCGTGCTCTCGGCGGCGCCGGCGGTGTTGTCGATCACGGTGTGGAGCTCCCTCCAGGCGTGCCGCCCCAGGTCCTGCTGAGGCACGGCGACGGTGGTCAGTGCCGGTGTGGCGTACCGGGCGAGCTCGATGTCGTCGAACCCGCAGACCGAGATGTCTCCCGGCACGGCGACGCCGGCCTCGTTGAGGGCGGCGAGCAGCCCGAACGAGACGAGGTCGTTGAAGGCGACGACGCCGGTGGCGCGGCTCGCGAGGACGGCCCCCGCGGACGCGTGGCCGGCGGCGATGTCGGACCCGCTGAACAGCTCGACGATCTCCAGGTCCGGGTGCCGCTCGTAGCAGACGTCCAGGCCGCGCCGGCGGGCGACGTCGGACACGGAGGCGGGCGGCCCGGACAGGTAGGCGATGCGCCGGTGCCCGTGCTCCACGAGGTGCTCGACCACCTGGATCATCGCCTCGGCGAAGTCGACGACGAGGCTGGGCGCGCTGGCGACCTCGCGGTTGACCACGACGGCGGGGGCGACGTCCGGCAGGAGCGCGTCGAGGGTGGCGTCGGGCATGCGCGGCGAGACGAGGATGAGCGCGTCGCAGCGGGCACGGGCCTCCCGGGCGAGGGTGGCCTCGGCGCCCGGGTCCTCCGCGGAGTCCGCGACCAGGACCCGGTAGCCGTCCTCGGCCGCAGCGGAGGTGACGCCGCTGAGGATCTGCTGGAACACGGGGTTCCCGAGATCGGGCACGACGAGCGCCACTGTCGTGGTGCGGCCGAGCGACAGGCTGCGGGCGACGTTGCTCGGCCGGTAGCTGAGCTCGATCGCTGCTTCCTGCACCCTGGCGGAGATCGCGGGGTCGACCGTGCTGCGGCCGTTCATCACCCGGGACACCGTCGCGCGGGAGACGCCGGCCGCTCGCGCGACGTCGGCGATCGTCACCGCAGGAGGGCGTGTGGTAGCGCCGGGCATCTTTGCCTCCGTCCTCGGTCACGCGTGGATCACGCGTGGATCACGTTCTGATCACGACCGATTGCGTCCTGCGCGACCGGTCGTGATGCTGACGGTACACCATAGGAAACCGGTTCCTCGTGTGCTACCTTGCTCAGCAGCAACCGGTTTCCGGGGATTCCGGCCCAGCCGGACCGAGAACGAAACTGATCGACGACGATCTGGAGGACGACGATGGTGTCCACCGCGGCACAGCACGGGGAGGTGCGACCGTGTCAGTGATTCAAGAGGTCGCGAAGACCCGTGGCGCCAGCCGAGAGCTCCGTCAGGGGGACGGCAAGGCTGCCGTGATCTTCCTTGCACCCTGGTTCCTCGGCCTCGGCCTGATCACCGCCTTTCCCCTGCTCGCCTCGCTGTACCTGTCGTTCACCGACTACAGCCTGCTCGAGGCGCCGAGCTGGATCGGCTTCGAGAACTACCAGCGGATGTTCGACGACCCGCGCTGGGTGCAGTCCCTGTGGGTGACGCTGCGCTACGTCCTCATCTCCGTGCCGCTGCAGCTCATGGCGGCGCTGGCGCTGGCGATGGTGCTCGACCGCGGCCTGCGCGGCCTGGCCATCTACCGCTCGGCCTTCTACCTGCCGTCGCTGCTCGGCTCCTCGGTGGCGATCGCGCTGCTGTGGCGCCAGGTGTTCGGCGCCGACGGCCTGGTCAACCAGGTGCTGGCGTACTTCGGCATCCAGGGCTACGGCTGGGTCTCCCACCCGGACTACGCGCTCGGCACGCTGATGATCCTCAACGTGTGGACCTTCGGTGCACCGATGATCATCTTCCTCGCCGGCCTCCGGCAGGTCCCGACCATGTACTACGAGGCAGCGTCGATCGACGGCGCCTCGAAGGTCCGCCAGTTCTTCAACATCACCGTCCCGCTGCTGAGCCCGATCATCTTCTTCAACCTCGTGCTCCAGCTCATCGGTGCGTTCCAGTCCTTCACCCAGGCGTACATCGTCTCGGGCGGGACCGGCGGACCGGTCGACTCGACGCTCTTCTACACGTTGTACCTGTACCAGAACGGCTTCCGGTCCTTCGACATGGGCTACGCCTCGGCGATGGCCTGGTTCCTGCTCCTCATCGTCGCGGGCATGACGGCCGTCAACTTCCTCGCCTCCAAGTACTGGGTCTTCTACGATGACTGACACGCCCGTGCGCCCCGACGCACCCACCGAGACCACGTCGGCGTGGCCGCCCGTGCGGGAACGCCGGTCCCTGACCGAGGTCGCCTCCGAGATCCCCGACACCCCGCGCAGGCGCAAGGCGGGCCCCCGGGTGCGGCGCGTGCTCAAGCACGTGTTCCTCATCGTGTTCGGCCTGATCATGCTCTACCCGCTGCTGTGGATGCTGTCGAGCTCCATCAAGCCGAACGAGCTGATCTTCCGGGACCCCTCGCTGATCCCGACCGAGATCGACCTGACGAACTACTCCGAGGGGTGGACGGCGCTCCTGCACCCGTTCCACCACTACCTGCTCAACTCGGCGATCGTCGTGCTGGGCTCGGTCCTGGGGAACCTGGTGTCCTGCTCGATGGCGGCCTACGCCTTCGCGCGGCTCAAGTTCCGCGGCCGGCCGATCTGGTTCGCCATCATGCTCATGACGATCATGCTGCCGATCCACGTGATCATCGTGCCGCAGTACATCCTGTTCTCCGAGCTGCAGTGGATCAACACGTTCCTGCCGCTCATCGTCCCGAAGCTGCTCGCCACGGACGCGTTCTTCATCTTCCTCATGGTGCAGTTCTTCCGCGGGCTGCCCAAGGAGCTCGACGAGGCCGCCCGTCTGGACGGCTGCGGTCACGGCCGGATCTTCCTGCAGATCATGCTGCCGCTGTCCCTCCCGGCCCTGGCGACCACCGCCATCTTCACGTTCATCTGGACCTGGAACGACTTCTTCAGCCAGCTGATCTTCCTGACCCGGCCCGACATGTACACGGTGCCCATCGCGCTGCGGACCTTCATCGACGCCACCAGCAACAGCTCGTGGGGCCCGCTGTTCGCCATGTCGATCGTGTCGCTGATCCCGGTCTTCATCGTCTTCCTCTTCGGCCAGAAGTACCTGGTCAAGGGGATCGCCACCACAGGCATCAAGTAACCACTCCCACGGAGGGCTCCGACGGCGGGGTCCGCTGCTAGATGACAACGACGACGTTTCGTCACGCACACACAAGGAGAATCATGCGAGCAACGACCACCCGGCGTGGACGGACCCGCGCCGCATTCATCGCCCTGACGGCGGCGGGCGCGATGGCCCTGGGGGCCTGCGCCGGCGGTTCGGGCGGCGGTCCCGGTTCGGACAGCACCGAGGCGTCCGACGAGGGCGGCGACGGCGACGGCGTCACGATCCGCTTCTCCTGGTGGGGGTCGGACGACCGCCACCAGACCACGCAGGAGATCATCGACCTCTTCGAGGAGAAGAACCCCGGCATCACGGTGGAGCCGGACTTCACCGACTGGGGCGGCTACTGGGACAAGCTGGCCACGACGGTCGCCGGTGGCGACACCCCGGACGTCATGACCCAGGAGGAGCGCTTCATCGCCGACTACGCGACGCGCGACGTGCTCGCCGACCTGGAGACCCTCGACATCGACACCTCCGAGATCCCGGAGACCATCGTGGACTCCGGCCGCGTCGAGGGCACGGCCTACGGCCTGGCCACGGGCGTCAACGCCTACGCGATGATGGTCGACCCGCAGATCTTCGCGGACGCCGGCGTCGAGGTGCCGGACGACACCACGTGGACGTGGGAGGACTTCGTCAACGTCTCGGGCGAGCTGTCGAAGGCCGCCGGCGACGGCGTGTGGGGCACCCAGGACATCGGCTTCAACGAGGCCGGCCTGAGCATCCTCGCCCGCCAGAAGGGCCAGAACCTCTACAACGAGGACGGCTCGCTCGGCGTCGACAAGGAGACCGTGGAGCAGTTCTTCCAGATCGGCCTGGACCTGCAGGAGAACGGTGGCTCGCCGGACGGCTCGCGCACCGTCGAGATCCAGAACGCCGGCCCCGAGGGCTCGCTGCTCGGCACCAACGCCGGTGGCATGGGCGTGTGGTGGTCCAACCAGCTCGGTGCGCTGAGCGGTGCGTCGGGTCACGAGCTCGAGCTGATGCGCGTCCCGGGCGAGACCGAGTACGACCGGACCGGCATGTTCTTCAAGCCGGCCATGTTCTACTCCATCTCCGCGACGACGGAGCACCCGGAGGAGTCGGCGAAGTTCGTGGACTTCCTGCTCAACGACCCCGACGTCGCCGCCCTGCAGCTCACCGACCGTGGTCTGCCGTCCAACCTGACGGTGCGCGAGTCGATCCTGGGTGACCTCGAGGCCGCCGACGCCAAGGTCGCCGAGTTCATGACCGACCTGGAGGACGAGATCGTCGACGGCCCGCCCGTGCCGCCGAACGGTGCCGGTGACGTCCAGGACATCATGATCCGTATCAACTCCGAGGTGCTCTTCGGCTCCATGACCCCGGCGGAGGCCGCTGACGCGTTCCTCTCCGAGGTCGCGGCGGCCACCTCCAAGTGAGCCACCTCGGTCCCGAGCTGATGCCACAGCTCACCTGACCCGAAGGGTGCGGGGCCGCCGACCGGAACCTCCCGGCGGCCCCGCACCCGACGGTCCCGCCCCCGCACGGGGGCGGCACCGCCCCGCCGCCGGCGGGGCACAGTCATGTCGCAAGGACGGAAGATCCCCCCGATGAACGACCTGCTCCTCCTCCGCGTCGGCGACGACGTGGCCGTCGCCACCCGTGACCTGGCTCCCGGGGACGAGATCGACAGGCCCGACGGCGGCACCGTCGTCGTGCACGACGACGTCCCGCGCGGGCACAAGATCGCGCTGGGCCCGGTGGAGCAGGGGGGACCCGTGCGCAAGTACGGGCAGGTCATCGGGATCGCGTCGGCCCCCATCGAGGCGGGCCGGCACGTGCACTCCCACAACCTGGCGTTCGACCCGGGCGAGCGCGAGACGCCGCTCGGCGGCGTCCGCACCGAGCTCGAGGTGCCGGACGGCCCGCGGCCGACGTTCCGCGGCTACCGGCGCGCCGACGGTCGTGTCGGGACCCGCAACTACGTCGCGATCCTCACGAGCGTCAACTGCTCGGCGTCGACGGCGAAGATGATCGCCGACCAGTTCCCCGCCTCCGTGCTCGACGAGTTCGAGAACGTCGACGGCGTCATCGCCCTGACCCACACCTCCGGGTGCGGGCTCGTCCCGGACTCCGAGGGCGGCCAGATCCTGCTGCGGACCCTGCGCGGGTACGCCGCCCACCCGAACGTCGCCGGTCTGCTGGTGCTCGGGCTCGGCTGCGAGATGGTCCCCGGGGCGGCGCTGTCGGCCCGTTCGGGTGCGGTGACCGATCTCGGCATGCCGGGCGTCGGCGCCCCCGAGCAGGACCAGTCGTCCGCGCTGCTGGCCGCCATCCCCGGCGACACCGTGGTGCGGTCCATGACCATCCAGGACACGGGCGGCATCCGTGCCACCGTGCGGGCGGGCGTCGAGGCGATCCGGGCGATGCTGCCCGAGGTCAACTCGCGCACGCGCACCGACTGCGACGTCTCCGAGCTCGTGCTCGGGCTGAACTGCGGCGGCTCCGACGGCTACTCGGGCATCACCGCCAACCCGGCGCTCGGCTGGGCGTCGGACCGGATCGTGTCCTACGGCGGCACCTCGGTGCTGGCCGAGACCCCCGAGGTGTACGGCGCGGAGCACCTGCTCACCGCGCGGGCCGCACGGCCCGAGATCGCCAAGAAGCTGCTCGACCAGCTCGAGTGGTGGCGGTCCTACATGGCGGCCGGGCACGGCACGCTCGACAACAACCCCTCGCCGGGCAACAAGGCGGGCGGGCTGACGACCATCCTGGAGAAGTCGCTGGGCGCCGTCGCCAAGGGCGGGCAGGCCGACCTCGCCGCCGTCTACGACTACGCCGAACCGATCACGGACCGCGGCTTCACGTTCATGGACACCCCGGGCTACGACCCGGTGTCCGTGACCGGCATCGTCGCCGGTGGCGCCAACGTGGTGGTGTTCACCACGGGGCGCGGCTCGGTGTTCGGCTGCCGCCCGACGCCGTCCATCAAGGTCGCGACCAACACCCCGATGTACGACCGCATGCACGAGGACATGGACCTCAACGCGGGCCGCATCGTCGACGGCACGGCGACGGTGCCCGACGTCGGCGCCGAGCTGCTCGCGAAGATCCTGGCGGTCGCCTCCGGCGAGCAGACGGTCAGCGAGGAGCTCGGCATCGGTGCCGAGGAGTTCATCCCCTGGCACATCGGCGCCGTCACCTGACGCCCGTCCACCGTCCACCTGCTGTTTCCCCTGTCCGACGAGCGAGCCACGTGACCCCGACCTAGGTTGATCCTGGCGGCACGGGCCGCCGTGGACAGGGGGTGGACGATGGCCACGCAGGCGCCCGCACGGGCAAAGGGCACGACGGCGGCGCTGATCGCCCTGACGGCGGCGAGCTGCCTGCAGGTGGTCGACCCGACGGCCAACTCGATCGCGGTCGTGGACGCGGCCGTCGACCTGGAGATGGACGGCGCGCAGCGCGCCTTCGCCTCGAGCGTGGGCACCCTGGCGCTGGCGGCGTTCATCCTGACCACCGGGTCGCTCGGCGACCGGCTGGGCCGACGTCGGGTGATGCTCGCCGGTCTCGTCGTCGCAGCCGCGGGCGGCGTGGTGACGGCGCTCGCCCCGATCACCCCGATCTTCATGCTGGGCCGCGCGATCACCGGCATCGGCATCGCCGCCGCGTTCGGCCTGTCCTTCGCGCTGCTGCGCACCGTGCTCCCGGACAACATCCCCAAGGCGGTGGCCTTCTGGCTCGCCGGGCAGACGGCGGCCGCGCTGGTGCTGGGCATCCTCGTGGGCTGGATGGCCGGATTCGGCTGGCGGTTCGGGTACGTGCTCATGCCGATCGTCGCGGTGATCGCCTTCCTCATGTGCATGCGCGGGCTGCCGGAGGCGAAGGCGGAGACGGTCGGGCCCTTCGACTACGTGGGACTGGGCGCGATCGCCGTCGCGATGATCGGCATCATCTACGGGCTGTCGAACGCCGCGTCCTACGGCTGGACGTCCGCGCAGGTGCTCGTCCCGGTCCTGGTGGGTCTGGTGGCGATGGCGGTGTTCATCTGGTGGGAGGCGCGGATCGAGTTCCCCGCGTTCCCCGTGAAGCTGTTCCGCGACCCGGAGCTCGCCGGGTCCGTGGCCACGGGGTTCTCGTTCAACATGTGGCAGGCCGTGGTGACGATCATGCTGTCGATGCTGTGGCAGTACGTCTACCTCTACGAGTCGTTGACCGTGTCCCTCGCGCTGATGCCGATGAGCCTGGCGATGGTCTTCGGGGCCACGGTCGCGGGGCGGCTGCTCGCCCGGGGCGTGCCTGCGTCGGCCAACCTGCTCGTCGGTCACGCGGTGCTGATCGGCACCCTGGTGCTGTTCGGGTTCACCACGACCGGTTCGCCCTACTGGTTCTTCCTCATCCTGACGCTGGCCGGCGGGTTCGCCCGCATGCTCAACGAGACCACGATGGGGCAGTTCTTCGTGGGCAAGCCGCCGGCGTCGCTCACCGGTGCGATGGCGTCGTCCAAGACGGCGATCGGCCAGCTGAGCTTCGCGCTCGGTACCGCGCTGGCGACGACGTTCGTGTTCGGCCAGTACGGGCGCGGCATCGCCCAGGCCTTCCAGGACGCGAACGTCCAGCCGGAGCAGCAGGGCACCTACACCGGCATGATCACGCAGTACATCTCCGGTGGCGACATGTCCCAGTACGACGCGGACGAGGTCGAGACCGTCATCGGGAGGGCGTCGGAGATCTTCGTGGACGCCTTCGACGGCACCATGCTCATCTTCGCGGCGATCCTGGCCGTCTTCGCGGTCATCTCGACCCTGTTCTTCATCAAGGCCAACCGCATGCGTGCGGCGGGCACCCTGGTCGCCGGACCGCTCACCGCCGACGGTCGGCCGCAGGCCCTCGTCGGCGGCGGCACCGGCACCGGCACCGGCACCGGCACCGACACCGGCACGGGCTCCGTGCCGGACGACGAGCCCGGGGGCGGTGCGGAACCGTCCGCGCGTCCCTGACCTCGACTTACACCACCGTTCGACCGAGCAAGTCCTGGGAGTGAAGAAGATGAGCGCACCCGACATCGTCCTCGTCGGAGCCACCGTCCTGACCGTCGACGCCACCGACTCCACCGCCGAGGCGGTCGCCGTCACCGACGGCCTCGTCTCCGCCGTCGGGAGCAGGGCGGACGTCGAGGCCCTCGCCGGGCCGGACACCGAGGTGATCGACCTCGGGGGCCGGACCCTGGTGCCGGGCTTCGTCGACCCGCACAGCCACGTCTCGATGGGCGCGCCGTACATCCGGCACGCGGCGCTGCACACCCCGCCCGTCGGCACGGTGCGGACCGTGGACGACCTCGTCGCGGCCCTGCACGAGAACCTCGCCAAGAACCGGACCCCCGCGGGCGGGCTGCTGCTCGGGTGGGGCTACTACCCGGACGAGATGGACGACGGCGGCGAGCTCACCACCGAGATCCTCGACCGGGAGTTCCCCGACCACCGGGTCGTCGTGGTGCACGTGTCCGGTCACGGGGGCGTCGCCAACACCCGGATCCTCGCCGAGCACGGGTACGTCGACGGCTGCGAGGACCCCGAGGGCGGCACCATCGTGCGCTACCCGGGCACGCGCAAGCCCAACGGCGTGCTCTGGGAGAACGCCTGGATGCCGCTGATGTTCGGCATGATGGACACCGACGACGACGCGCTGCTGGCGATGATGCACGAGTACGCCCGGTGGGGCGTCACCACGGTGCAGGACGGCGCCGCGTCGGTCGGGCAGATCGAGGCGATCCGCGCGCTGGCCGACGGCCGGGGCATCCCGGTGGACGTGCGGTCGCTGGTGCTCTTCAGCGAGCTGGACGACGCGATCGAGCAGGGCTGGTTCAGGGCCGAGAAGATCGCCTCGAACGGGCACACCGTCCAGGGCGTCAAGCTCATCATGGACGGCTCCCCGCAGGGCAAGACGGCGAACGTCACCGAGGAGTACCTGACCGGCGGGCCCAGCGGTGAGCAGCACTGGCACGGGATCGTCAACATCACCCCGGCCGACTCCGACCAGCTGGTGACCACGGCGTACCGGAACGGCGTGCAGGTGTTCGCGCACTGCAACGGCGACGCCGCGATCGACCAGCTCCTGGCGTCCCACCGCGCCGCGAAGGCGGCAGGCGCCACACCTCCGGGACGGACCGTGCCGATCCACTCGCAGGTCATGCGGGTGGACCAGCTCGACGAGTACGTCGCCGAGGGCTTCGAGCCGTCGATGTTCACGATCCACTGCCTGATCTTCGGCGACACGCACCTGCGCAACTTCGGCCAGGAGCGGGCGTTCGGCATCTCGCCGATGCGGTCGGCGATCGACCGGGGCCTGCGGCCGACGAACCACTCGGACTACCCGATCACCCCGATCAACCCGCTGCAGCTGCTGTGGACGTCGGTGGTGCGGCGCTCCACCGGGGGAGTCGTCCTGGGTGAGGACCAGCGGATCACCCCCGCCGAGGGGTTGCGGTCCCTGACGATCAACGCCGCCTACGAGCACCGCTGCGAGGACGACCGCGGTTCGATCGAGGTCGGCAAGCTCGCCGACCTGGTGGTGCTCGACGCCAACCCGCTCGAGGTGGAGCCGGACGCGATCCGCGACATCGCCGTCGTGCGGACCTTCAAGCGCGGTGCCACCGTCTACGAGGCCCCGTGAGCAGCACCTCCGACGCCTCGGGCGGGGCCGCCACGGGCGAGCGGCCCGACGGCGTCGCCGCCCGCCCGGGGATGGCGATCTTCGCGCTCACGGTGGCGGGGGTCTCCCAGGCGGCCGACGTGTCGCTGCACAACACGGCCCTCGCGTCGGCCGCCGCCGAGCTGGGCATGTCGGCGACGCAGCGCTCCGTCGCCGCGTCGGTCGGCACGCTCGCCCTGGCAGCGTCGATCCTCACCATCGGCACGGTGGGCGACCGCTACGGACGCCGGCTGACGCTCATGTGGTGCGCCGCCGCCCTGGTCCTGGGTGGCGTCGTCACCGCCGTGGCGCCGACGTACGCCCTCTACCTGACCGGGCGCGTCGTCACGGGCGTGGGCCTGGCCGGCACCCTGGCGCTGTCGATCGCCCTGATCCGCACGGTCGCGCCCGACCGGATCCCCTGGGCCATGTCGACCTACTTCGCCGGCCAGGTGGGGTTCACGCTGCCGCTGACGATCCTGGGCGGCTGGCTCATCGGGATCGACTGGCGGCTCGGCTACCTGGTGGTGCCGGTCGTGGGTGCCGCGGCGTTCTTCCTCAACAAGGCGTTCGTGCCGCGGTCGAAGGCCGTGCACCGCAGCAAGGCCGACCCGGTCGGGCTCGTCCTGGTCGCGGTGGCCCTGGTCGGGATCATCTGGGGCGTCAGCGACGCCGCCCACGGCTGGCTCTCCGCGCGGGTGCTCGTGCCGCTGGTGGTCGGCGTCGTCGCGCTGGTGGTGTTCCTGTGGTGGGAGACCCACCACGACGAGCCGGCGCTGCCCGTCAAGCTCTTCGCGAACCGTTCGCTCGCCGGGGCGCTGACCGCCGACGTCTCGTTCAACATGTGGCAGGCCGTCATGGTGCTGCAGCTCTCCCTGCTGTGGCAGTACGTCTACGCCTACACCCCGCTGGAGGTGACGCTCGGACAGCTCCCCGCCACCCTGGCGATGATCCTCGGGGCGTTCGCCGCCGGCCGTCTCGGCGCGCGCGGCCGCCGGCCCGAGTCCCTCGTCCTGATCGGCCTGGCGGGTGTGGCGGTCGCGATGTACCTGTTCGCGATCGGTGGCGCCTCCACGCCCTACTGGGTGTTCGCGGTCGCGCTCGTCGTGGGCGGGTTCTCCCGGATGCTCACCGAGACCGCGGCCGGCGAGTTCTTCGTGTCCGTGCCGCCCCCGGACCTCGTGGGCGCCACCGTGGCGTCCAAGCCCGCCATCGGGCAGGCGTCGTTCGCCCTCGGGTCGGCCCTGAGCTCGACCCTGCTGTACTCGGGCCTCGGGCGTGACCTGCCGGACCGGGTCGCCGAGCTGGGGCTGACCGCCACCGAGCAGGGCACCGTCACGGGATGGTTCCACGACGGCGCGGTGCCGGACTGGGCCCGGGGCACCGACCTCTACGAGCAGGTCCTCGCCGTCTCCCAGGACGCCTACGTCGACGCCTACCGCGCCACGATGCTGGTCTTCGCCGTCGTCTTCACCCTGCTGTGGGGCGTGGCGTGGCACTTCCTGCGCCGTCGGGCCTGACGGCGGGGCCGGGCCCGGCCGTCGCCGCAACGAACGTCACACCCCGGCCGGAAATGTCAGGGCGGGACCCCGGGTTGTCGTGAGAAGAGCGTCCCGTCGGACGTCCCGCGCAACCCTGGAGCACCCATGACGGACTACGGCCACGACCTGGCTTTCGGCACCTTCGTCACCCCCGGCAACCGCGACCCGCACCACCCCGTGCGGCTCGCGCAGGCCGCGGAGAGGGCGGGGCTCGACCTGGTGACGTTCCAGGACCATCCGTACAACAACGGGTTCCTGGACACGTGGACGCTCCTGTCGTACGTGGCGGCCGCCACCGAGCGCGTGCACCTCGCGGGCAACGTGCTCAACGTGCCGCTGCGTCAGCCGGCGGTGCTGGCGCGCTCGGTGGCGAGCCTCGACCTGCTCTCCGGCGGCCGGATCGACCTCGGGCTCGGCGCGGGCGCGTTCTGGGACGCGATCACCACGCTCGGCGTCGAGCGGCTCACGCCCGCGGAGTCGGTCACCGCCCTGTCCGAGGCGATCGAGATCATCCGCGGGATCTGGGACACCGGTGATCGGCGGGTCCTGCGCGTGGACGGCGAGCACCATCGGGTGTCCGGGGCCAAGCGCGGCCCGGCCCCCGTGCACGACGTCCCGATCTGGATCGGCGCGTTGAAGCCGCGGATGCTGCGGCTCGTCGGCCGGCAGGCGGACGGCTGGCTCCCGTCGTACGGGTACCTCAAGGAGGGCGACCTGGCCCGCGGCAACACGGTCATTGACGAGGCCGCCGAGGAGGCCGGCCGGCACCCCGCCGAGGTCCGCCGGCTGCTCAACCTGCAGGGCTCGCTCGCGACGACCCGCCAGGGGTTCCTGCAGGGCCCCGTCGAGCAGTGGGTCGACGAGCTCGCCACGCTGGCCCTGCAGGACGGGATCGGCACGTTCGTGCTCGCCACCGACGACCCCGCGCTCACCGCCGTGCTGGGCGAGGAGATCGCCCCCGCGGTGCGCGAGCGGGTCGCCGCCGAGCGGGCCTCCGCCGGGACCGCGCCCGCCTCGACCCACCGCGGATCGGCGGCGATCGCCCTGCGCCGCGAGGGCATCGACTACGCCGGGATCCCGGCGTCTCTGGCCGAGCGCGCCGTCGAACCGGGCGACCGCGGCTTCGCCAAGGTGCGCCACAACTACCTGCGCTCCGGTGCACCCGGTCTGGTGCTGCGGCCGCGCAGCACCGCCGAGGTCGCCGAGGCCGTCCGCTACGCCCGTGCGCAGGACGTGCCGCTCGGCATCCGCTCGGGCGGGCACGGCATCAGCGGGCGGTCCACCAACGACGGCGGGATCGTCGTCGACCTCGGTGCGCTCGACGGCGTCGAGGTCGTCGACGAGGACACGCGCCGCGTGCGGCTCGGTGCGGGCGCCACCTGGGCACGCGTGGCCGAGTCGTTGAGCCCGCGGGGCTGGGCGATCAGCTCCGGCGACTACGGCGGCGTCGGCGTGGGTGGCCTGGCCACCGCCGGCGGCATCGGGTTCCTCGGGCGGGCCTTCGGACTGACGATCGACCACGTCGTCGCCGCGGAGGTCGTCACGGCCGACGGCCGGGTCGTGCAGGCGTCGGCGCAGGAGAACCCCGACCTCTTCTGGGGACTGCGGGGCGCCGGCGGCAACCTGGGCGTCGTCACGTGGGTGGAGGTCGAGGCGATGGCGGTGGGCAACGTCGTCTTCTCCCAGATGGCGCTCGACGCCACGGACGCCGCCGGGGTCCTGGAACGCTGGGGTGCCGCCGTCGAGGCCGCTCCCCGCGAGCTCACCAGCTTCCTCCTCCTGTCCCCGGCCCGCCGCGGGCAGCAGGCGGTCGTCCAGCTCATGACGGTGTACGCCGGCGACGACACGGACGCGGCAGTGACCCAGCTCGAACGCCTCGCCGACTCCGGGCCGCTGCTCGGCCACCAGGCCTACCTCATGCCGTACTCCGGGGTCGTGCAGGCCGCCGAGAAGAACCACTCCGGTGGCGGCGACCCCGCCGCGCGGTCCGCGCTCGTCGAGCATCTCGACGAGGCGACGGCGCGCGCGTTCGAGCGGGTGGCGCTCTCGGGCCGGGCCTCGTTCCTCCAGGTACGGGCCACGGGCGGGGCCGCGCACGACGTCCCGGTCGACGCCACGGCGTACGCGCACCGGCACCAGAACTTCCTGCTGACGGCGATGTCCCCGTCGCAGGACGCCCTCGACGCGCTGTGGGACGCGGAGATCGGACCGCTCGCGGACGGGCTGTACCTGTCGTTCGAGACGGACACCCGCCCGGCACGCCTCACCGACGCGTTCCCGACGGCGACCCTGGAGCGACTGCGCCGGGTCAAGCGAGACTGGGACCCGGAGAACCTCTTCCGCGCGAACTTCCCCGTCACGCCCGCCGACTGAGCGCCCGCAGCCTGAAGGCCCGCCGAGCGCCCGCCGGCTGAAGGCCCGCCGGGCGCCGGTCAGGCGCCGTCGTGCCCCATGCCCGCCACGACGGAGAACAGCGCGACCGCCAGCGCCACCAGACCGATCGAGGCGCCGGTGAGCCCGCGGGCGACGCCGGGCCGGCCGGACCGTTCGGCCACGTGGATGCACGCCGAGCCCAGCGCGACGGCGACCACCGCCAGCACGCTCGCGACCGCGTCCCCCACGACCGGCACCAGCGCGCAGACCAGGGCCGCGACCCCCAGGGCGATCGCCCAGTCGCCGGAGCGTGGCGCGTGGCGGTGATCGCCGTCGTCGTGCATGTGTGCCCTCTCGAGTGCGGCCGCACCCGATGGACGGCTCGACCAGCATTATCCCGGTCCGCGGCGTCGTGCCAGGATGACGCCATGCCCCTCGCTCCGCGTTACCTGGCCGACGACGCCCGCTACGACACGATGACCTACCGCCGTAGCGGGCGCTCCGGCCTCGACCTGCCCGCCCTGTCGCTCGGGCTGTGGCACAACTTCGGCGACACGGACCCGCTGGAGAACCAGCGCGCCATCCTGCGCCGCGCGTTCGACCTGGGGATCACCCACTTCGACCTGGCGAACAACTACGGGCCCGCCTACGGTGCCGCCGAGGCGAACTTCGGCCGCCACCTCGCCGCCGACCTGCACCCCTACCGCGACGAGCTGATCGTCTCCACCAAGGCCGGCTACGACATGTGGCCCGGCCCGTACGGGAACTTCGGGTCGCGCAAGTACCTGCTCTCCTCGCTCGACCAGTCCCTGCGGCGCACCGGCCTGGACTACGTCGACGTGTTCTACCACCACCGCCCGGACCCCATCACACCGCTCGCCGAGACGATGGGCGCGCTCGCCTCCGCCGTCCAGCAGGGCAAGGCGCTGTACGTCGGCGTGTCGAACTACTCCCCGGCACGCACCCGGGAGGCCGCGCGCATCCTGGCGGACCTCGGGGTGCCGCTGCTCATCCACCAGCCCAGCTACTCCATGTTCAACCGTCACATCGAGAACTCCCACCACGAGGACGTCTACGACGGCCGCCAGGACGAGTCGCTGCTCGACGTCGTCGGCGACCTCGGCGTCGGGACGATCGTGTTCTCCCCGCTCGCGCAGGGTCTGCTCACCGACCGGTACCTGTCCGGCGCGGCCCCCGAGGGTTCGCGGGCGGCGCGCACCGACTCGCCCTTCCTGTCGGACAAGGCCCTCAGCGAGACCTACCTCGAACGCGCCCGCCGCCTGCAGGACATCGCCGAGCAGCGAGGACAGACCCTCGCCCAGCTCGCGCTCGCCTGGGTGCTGCGCGACCCGCGCGTCACCTCCGCGCTCGTCGGGGCGTCGTCCGTGCGCCAGCTGGAGGACAACGTCGCCGCGCTCACGGCCGGTCCGCTCAGCGACGACGAGGTCGCCGTGATCGAGCAGTACGCCGTGGACGGCACGGGCCGCTGATGACCGTCTGGTTCGTCGGGCTGACGACCCTCGACGTCGTGCACCGGGCTGCCGGGCGGCCCGCGGCGAACCAGAAGGCCACCGCGTCCCGGCAGGACGTCGCCGCCGGGGGACCGGCCGCCAACGCGGCCGTCACCGCGGCGGCGCTCGGCTGCCGGGCCGTGCTCGTGACAGCCCTCGGCGGCGGCCCCGTCGCCCGCGCCGCGCGCACCGACCTGGAGGCGCACGGCGTCCAGGTGCACGACGTCGTCGACGACGACGAGGGGTTCGCGCTCGCGGTCTCGGCGGTGCTGGTCGACGACGCCACGGGGGAGCGGTCCGTGGTCTCGGCGGACGCCGCGCTCGCCACGGCCCCCGCGCCGACGTTCCTGGCGGACCTGCCGACCCCGGACGTCGTGCTGCTCGACGGGCACCACCCCGCGATCGCGCGCGCCGTCGTCGAGCACGTGACCGGGCTGGAGCGACGGCCCCGCGTCGTGCTCGACGCCGGACGCTGGCGACCGCTGTTCGCCGACCTGCTGCCCGTCGCCGACGTCGCCGCGCTGTCGGCCGACTTCACGGTGCCCGACGACGTCGCCCCCGGGGCGCCGGACCTCGGGTCGGCCGTGCTGGGCCTCGGCGCACGGGCCGTCGTCGTCACGCACGGCGGCGACCCGGTGACCTGGACGACGGCGGGACCCGGCCCCGGGAGTCCGGGGGCCGGGGGCACGGGCGGTGCCGGGAGCGTCGAGGTGCCCCACGTCGTCGTGCGCGACACCCTCGGTGCGGGCGACGCCTTCCACGGGGCGCTCGCCGCGCGCCTCGCCTCCGGGGCGGACCTGCCGGCCGCGGTGGGCGACGCCGTCCGGGTGGCGAGCACGCGGGTCGCGCACGTCGGGCCGCGCGCCTGGCTCGCCGAGGTCCGGTCGTGAGCGGCGCCGTCGTCGGGCCGGACGCCGCGATCTCCCGGGCACGGGCGCTCGCCGCCGACGGCGCCCGCACGATCCTCGGGATCACCGGACCGCCCGGCGCGGGCAAGTCGACGCTCGCCGACGCGGTCGTCACGGCGCTGGGACCGCAGCTCGCCGTCGCCGTCGGCATGGACGGCTTCCACCTGTCGAACGTGGTGCTCGCCGCGCGCGGCAGCGCGGACCGCAAGGGCGCGATCGACACGTTCGACGACGCCGGCTACGCGACGCTCGTCGCCCGCCTGGCCGACGCCCGCCCCGGGGACGCGCCCGTGCTCGCCCCGGTGTTCCGGCGCGAGATCGAGGAACCCGTCGCCGCCGGGGTGGAGGTGCCCGCCGAGGTGCCGCTGGTCGTCACCGAGGGGAACTACCTGCTGGCGACCTCGGGCGCGTGGCCCGCGGCGCGGGACCGCATGGCCGAGGTCTGGTACGTGGACGTGCCCGACGGCGTCCGCCTCGCCCGGCTGGAGGCGCGGCACCACGCGTTCGGCAAGAGCGCGCAGGAGGCGGCGCGCTGGGCGCGCGGCTCCGACGAGACCAACGCCGCCGCGGTGCGCGCCTCCCGCGAGCGCGCCACGCTCGTCGTCCTGCTCGACTGAGGATCGACCCGGCCGGCGGCCCTCACAGCCCGCGGCGCAGCTTCGCCACCAGGGGCTGCAGCCGGTAGGGGATGAGCTCGCCCATGGCGAGCGACGTCTCGGTGCGCTCCACGCCCTCGATGCGCAGGATCGCGGCGTCGATGCGGAACAGGTGGTCGGTGTCGCGGCAGACGACGTGCACGCGAAGGTCGGCGGCGCCGCTGTGCCCGTACGCCTGGACCACCTCGGGGATGCGGGCGAGCTGCTCGACGATCCGCGTGAGCTCGCGCTGGTGCACGGTGAGCTCGACGAAGGCCGTCAGGGGGTGGCCGAGCACCGCGGGGTCGATGCGGCGGTCGAAGTGCAGGAACGCGTCGGCGTCCTCCAGCCGCGCCAGCCGTGCGGCGACCGTGTTGCGGGAGAGGTGCAGGCGCTGCGCGAGCGCCACCGTGGTGGCGCGGGGGTCCTCGGCGAGGGCCTGCAGCAGGGCCAGGTCCACGGCGTCGATGCTGTGCACACCGCCACACTATCCGTCCGACGTCGTCGGGGGCGTCCTGCCCCGCGAGGCGGTGGCGAGCGTGCACCCTGCCGCCTCGGGCGGGGCGTCGTCGAGCACCCTGCACAGCGGCGCCGACGTCGGTGGTGCGGTGTGACCCGGCGGCGTTACGTTCGCCACAGCGGCGTTCGACGGCGAGCGCCGCTTCTCGAGACGAGGTGAGGCCACCATGCCCAGCACCACGGATCCGAGACCGGGCCTGTCACGAGCGGGACTCGATGCCTCGGTGGAGAGCGCCGCCCACGGCGGCGCCCGGGACCACGTGCCCCCGGCGTGGCACGACGCGGCCCAGCACGACGGGGTCCAGCACGACGGGGCCCAGCACGACGGCACGCAGCACGGGGACGTCCGGCGTGACGGGCCTCGCAGCGACCAGGAGCCCGCCCGCCTCCTCGCCCCGGACGGCACGCGCGGAGCGGTCGCCGACCTGGACCGCTGGCTCGCGGACGTCGACGACGCGATGCTGCGGCAGCTCTACACCGACATGGTCGTGGCGCGCCGGGTCGACACGGAGGCGACGGCCCTGCAGCGGCAGGGACAGATCGGCCTGTGGCCGCCGCTGCTCGGTCAGGAGGCAGCCCAGGTGGGTTCCGCGCACGCCCTCGGCTCCGGCGACTTCGTGTTCTCCAGCTACCGCGAGCACGCCGTCGCGCTGGTGCGCGGGATCGCACCGACCGACCTGCTGCGGGTGTGGCGCGGCGTCGTGGGTTCCGGGTGGGACCCGTACACGGCCCGGACGGCGCCCATGCAGGTCATCATCGGCGCCCAGACGCTGCACGCGGTGGGGTACGCCGTCGGCCTGCTCATGGAGGCCGCCACCGGCGGTGTGGACACCGACGACGAGGCGGAGCCGTCACCCGCGGTCGTGACGTACTTCGGTGACGGGGCGACCAGCCAGGGGGACGTGCACGAGGCGATGACGTTCGCGGCGACCTGGTCGGCGCCCGTGGTGTTCTTCTGCCAGAACAACCAGTGGGCGATCTCGGAGCCGGTGGCCCTGCAGTCGAAGGTGCCGCTGGTGGAGCGGGCCCGCGGGTACGGGATCGCGGGGGTGCGGGTCGACGGCAACGACGTCCTGGCGACCCTGGCGGTGACGAGGGATGCGCTGCACCGGGCGCGCACCGGCGGCGGCCCGACCCTCATCGAGGCCGTCACCTACCGGATGGGCCCGCACACCACGGCGGACGACCCGACGCGCTACCGCTCGGGCGAGGACCTGGCCGCGTGGCGTGCCCAGGACCCCGTGGACCGCCTGGAGAGGTACCTGCGCGACCAGGGCGTGCTCGACGCGGCGGCGGCGCTCGCGGTGGAGGAGACGTGCGACGCGGTGGCGGCCGAGCTGCGCGCCGGGATCACCCGGGTCGAGGACCCGGGCTGGTCCGCCGTCTTCGACGCCGTCTACGCCGAGCCGCACGCCACCCTGAGCGCGGAGCGGGCGACCTACGGGCGCTACCTCGCCGGGTTCGACGACGCCGACGCGACCGGTGGGGGGTGGGCCCGGTGACGGAGCTGACGACGGCGGCCGCGCTGAACACCGGGCTGCGCCGGGCGCTGCTCGACGACCCGCGCGTGGTGCTGCTGGGCGAGGACATCGGGCGGCTGGGTGGCGTGTTCCGTGTGACCGACCACCTGCAGCGGGAGTTCGGGCCGTACCGCGTGGTCGACACCCCGCTCGCCGAGTCGGGGATCCTCGGCACGGCCGTGGGGATGGCTTGGCGGGGGCTGCGGCCCGTGGTGGAGATCCAGTTCGACGGGTTCGCGGCGCCCGCGTTCGACCAGATCGTCAACCAGGTCGCGCGGATCCACGCCCGCACCGGCGGGCGGGTGCGGATGCCGATCACGGTGCGCATCCCGGTGGCGGGCGGGATCGGCGCCGCCGAGCACCACTCGGAGTCCCCGGAGGCGTACTACGTGCACACCGCCGGGCTGCGGGTGGTGTCCGTGTCGAACCCGCAGGACGCCTGCACGGTGCTGCGGCAGGCCGTCGCGTGCGACGACCCGGTGATCTTCTTCGAGCCGAAGCGGCTCTACCACGTCAAGGGTCCCGTGGAGGTGGTGGACCTCGCGGACGCCGCGCCGATGTCGGCCGCGCGGGTGGTCCGCCCCGGCGACGACGTCACCGTGGTCACCTGGGGCTCGCACGTCGCCACCGCGCTGGACGCCGCCGAGGCGATGTCCGACGACGGCACCTCGGTCGAGGTGGTCGACCTGCGGTCGCTGTCGCCCTGGGACGTGGTCACGGTGACGGCCTCGGTGCGGCGCACCGGGCGGCTGCTGGTGGTGCACGAGGGCGCCCGGCAGGCCGGTGTGGGCGCGGACGTCTGCGCGGTGGTGACCGAGACGTGCTTCCCGGACCTCGTCGCGCCGCCGCTGCGCGTCACCGGGCACGACGTCCCGTACCCCCCGGCGCGGCTCGAGGCCCACCAGGTGCCCGACCTGGACCGGGTGTGCCACGGCCTGGACCAGGTGCTCGGCAGGATCCCCCTCGACGTGCCCGTGCCGACGGCGCCGCCGTCCCGGCCGGTGCCCGTGCCTGCTGCGGCGCGCCCCGGGGTGCCTGCCGGGTCCGGGACGGACGTGGCCGCATGACCGCGCAGGTGTTCCGCCTCCCCGACCTCGGCGAGGGGCTGACCGAGTCGGAGATCGTCGAGTGGCAGGTCGCCGCCGGGGACGTCGTCGTGGTGAACCAGGTCATCGCGGAGGTGGAGACCGCCAAGGCGCTCGTGGACCTGCCCTCGCCCTACGCCGGCACCGTGCGTAGCCTGCACGCCGAGGAGGGCACGGTGGTGCACGTCGGCGAGCCGCTCATCACCGTCGACAGCGACGACGGCGCTGCCCCGGACGCGGACGCGGACCCTGACCCCGAGGTCGTCGACGCCGACCCGGCCGACTCCGACCCGGCCGACGCTGAGCCGGCCGACGCCGACCCGGCCGACGCCGACCCGGCCGGCCCCGGGGCGAACCTCGTCGGCTACGGCGCACGTCCGGCCCGAGCGGGGCGCCCGACCCGGCGTCCGCGCGCGAAGGTCGAGGCGCCGGCGACGCCGTCGGGCACCCGGCGCCCCGCGGGCGGCGAGCCCGGCGGTGCCGTGACGCGCGAACCCGTGCGCGGCGTCCGGGCGCGCACCGCCGCCGCGATGGTGGCCAGCGCCGCGATCCCGCAGGCCACCGTGCACCTGACGTGCGACGTCACCGCCGCCCTGGACCTGCTGGAGCGGGCTCGCCCGCACGCCCGGGGCGAGCGCCTCACCCTGCTCACGCTCGTCGCCCACGCCACCTGCACCCTGCTGCCCGCACACCCGGCGCTCGCGACCCGGTGGGTGGAGTCCGACGACGGCCCGCAGCTCGAACGCGCCGAGCACGTCGACCTCGGGATCGCGGTCGCCACCGAGCGAGGCCTCGTGGTGCCGCACGTCGCCGACGCCGACACGCTCTCGCTCCTGGGCCTGGCTCGCGCACTGACCGAGCTGGTCGGCACGGCCCGCGCCGGCCGCACCGCACCCGACCGGTTGCGCAGCGGCACCCTCACCCTGACCAACGTGGGGGTGTTCGGCGTCGACGCGGGCAGTCCGCTGCTCAACCCGGGCGAGTCGGCGATCCTCGGGATCGGCCGTGCCGCCGCCAGGCCGTGGGAGCACCGCGGCGAGGTCGCGCTGCGGCAGGTGGTCACGCTCAGCCTCACGTTCGACCACCGTGTCGTCGACGGCGAGCAGGGGGCGCGTTTCCTGGCCGACCTGGGCGCCGTGCTCACCGACCCGGCACCGGCGCTCGTCGTCGGACCGCACCCCGACGGGCCGGGGCGGCCATGAGCGTGCTGACCACCGCCGTCGACCCGCGCAGCGACGCCGCCCGGGCCGACGAGGCCGCCCAGCGGACGCTCGCCGCCCGCCTCCGCGACCGCACCGCCGTCGTCGCCCGCGGCGGCACCGACGTCGCCCGCGAGCGCCACACGGCCCGCGGCAAGCTGCTGCCCCGTGACCGGGTGGCGCGGCTGCTGGACGCGGGCAGCCCGTTCCTGGAGATCGCGCCGCTGGCGGCGTGGGGTGAGGACGACGGCGCGTGGCCGGCTGCGGGGGTGATCGCGGGGATCGGCCGGGTGGCGGGCCGGGCGGTGATGGTCGTGGCGAACGACCCGACGGTCAAGGGCGGCACCTATCACCCGTTGACGGTCAAGAAGCACCTGCGTGCCCAGGAGGTCGCGGCGGAGAACCGTCTGCCGTGCGTCTACCTGGTGGACTCCGGCGGGGCGTTCCTGCCGCGGCAGGACGAGGTGTTCCCGGACCGGGACCACTTCGGGCGGATCTTCTTCCAGCAGGCGCGGCTGTCGGCCGCGGGGGTCCCGCAGCTGTCGGCGGTGCTGGGCTCGTGCACGGCGGGCGGGGCGTACGTGCCGGCGATGAGCGACGAGACGGTGATCGTGCGTGGTCAGGGCACGATCTTCCTGGGGGGCCCACCGCTGGTGCGCGCGGCGATCGGGGAGGTGGTGACCGCCGAGGAGCTGGGCGGGGGCGAGCTGCACGCGCGTCGTTCCGGTGTGGTGGACCATCTGGCCGACGACGACGAGCACGCGCTGGACCTGCTGCGCGGCATCGTGGCGACCCTGCCGCCGGACCCGGCGCCCGTGTGGGAGGTGGCGCCGTCGCGCGAGCCGCTGCTGGACCCGCAGGGCCTGTACTCGGCGGTGCCGGTGGACGTGGCCCGGCCGTACGACCCGCGCGAGGTGATCGGCCGGATCGTGGACGGCAGCGAGCTGGCGGAGTTCAAGGCGCAGTACGGCACGACCCTGGTGTGCGGGTTCGCGCGGATCTGCGGCCACCCGGTGGGGGTGGTCGCCAACCACGGGGTGCTGCTGCGCGAGTCGGCGCTCAAGGGCGCGCACTTCGTGGAGCTGTGCGACCAGCGCGGCATCCCGCTGCTGTTCCTGCAGAACGTGTCGGGGTTCATGGTCGGCTCGGACGCGGAGGCGGGCGGCATCGCGAAGGACGGCGCGAAGATGGTCACGGCGGTAGCCACCGCGCGGGTGCCGAAGCTGACGGTCGTCGTCGGTGGGTCGTTCGGGGCGGGCAACTACGCGATGTGCGGGCGGGCGTACTCGCCACGGTTCCTGTGGACCTGGCCGGGGGCCCGGGTGTCCGTCATGGGTCCGGAGCAGGCCGCGTCGGTGCTGGCGACCGTGCGCCGCGACCAGGCGGACGCGCGCGGCCAGGACTGGGCCGCGGACGACGAGGCGGAGTTCCGCACGCGGATCCGCGACACCTACGAGGCGGCGGGCGAGGCCTACCACGCGACGTCCCGGCTGTGGGACGACGGCATCCTCGACCCGCCCGACACCCGCCGTGTGCTCGGCATGGCGCTCGCGGTGTGCGCGCGCACCCCTCTGCCGGAGCGCGCCGCCGCGCTCTTCCGGATGTGAGGGCGGTGTTCGGGACGGTGCTGGTGGCGAACCGCGGCGAGATCGCCTGCCGGGTGACGGGGACGCTGCGTCGGCTCGGGGTGCGGTCCGTGGCGGTGCACACCGACGTCGACGCCGGGGCGCGGCACGTGCGCGAGGCGGACGTGGCGGTGCCGCTGGGGCCCGCCGGGGGATACCTGGACGTGGACGCCGTCGTGGCGGCCGCGCTCGCCGCGGGCGCCGAGGCGATCCACCCCGGGTACGGGTTCCTGTCGGAGAACCCGGCGCTGGCGCGGGCGTGCGCGGCGTCGGGGCTGGTGTTCGTGGGGCCGCCGGTCGAGGCCGTGGAGACGATGGCGGACAAGGTCGCGGCGAAGCGGCTCGTCGCGAAGCACGACGTGCCCGTCCTGGCGGGCACCCTGGACGCCGCGCTCGACGACGCCGCCCTGGTGGCCGCGGCCGGTGACGTCGGGTTCCCGCTGCTGGTCAAGCCGGTGGCCGGGGGTGGCGGCAAGGGGATGGAGGTCGTGCGCCAGGGTGCCGACCTGCCGGCCGCGCTCGCCTCGGCGCGCCGGGTCGCGGCGGCCGCTTTCGGTGACGACGGTCTGCTGCTGGAGCGGCTGGTGGACTCCCCTCGGCACGTCGAGGTGCAGGTGCTGGCCGACTCCCACGGGACGGTCGTGCACCTGGGGGAGCGGGAGTGCACCCTGCAGCGCCGCCACCAGAAGATCGTCGAGGAGGCTCCCTCGCCCGCCCTGGACGACGCCACCCGGGCCCGGCTCGGGGCGGCAGCGTGCGAGGTGGCGCGGTCCGTGGGGTACGTCGGGGTCGGCACGGTCGAGTTCCTCGTGCCCGCGGGCGACCCGACGGACTTCGCGTTCATCGAGATGAACACGCGGCTCCAGGTGGAGCACCCGGTCACCGAGATGGTCACCGGGCTGGACCTGGTGGAGGCGCAGCTGCGGGTCGCGGCGGGCGAGCCGCTGTGGTTCGGCCAGGGGGACGTGCGGGTCACCGGGCACGCGATCGAGGCCCGCGTGTACGCGGAGTCCCCGCAGCGCGGGTTCCTGCCGTCGGCGGGACGGGTGCTGTGGTTCGACGACGGGGGTGCCGCGGCGGGTCCCGGCCCGGGGACGTCGACGGTGCCGGTGCGCCTGGACGCCGGGATCGGGACCGGTGACGTCGTCAGCGGTGACTACGACCCGCTGGTGGCCAAGGCGGTCGCGCACGGCGTCGACCGCGCCCAGGCGCTCGCCCGCCTCGACGGGCTGCTGGGCCGGGTCGTGGTGCTCGGTGTGGAGACGAACGGTGCGTTCCTGCGGGACCTGCTGGCCGACGACGACGTCCGTGCCGGCCTGCTCGACACGGGCCTGGTGGACCGGTTCGTCGCGGACCGCGTCCCGTCGTCGACGCGGCCCTCCACCCCCGACCGCCGAACATGCCCTGACGACGATCGAGCATGCCCTGGCGGCCCGTCCGGCGGGCCGGACGGGCCGCCAGGGCATGCTCGGCGCGAGGAGGGGGTGGTGGTCGCGGCGGCGCTGCTCGCGGCGGGGGCGCTCGTCCCCGCGGCGGTCCCGGCCGACCCGTGGGCCGCGGACGGCTGGCGTCTCAACGGGCCGCCCGCCCCGCAGTCCGTGGCCCTGCGGGCGCCCGGCGGGGACGTCGTCGAGGTGAGCGTCACGGCCGACGGTGACACCCACGTCGTCGGCCCCGCCGACCGGTTCACCGTGCGGCCCACGGGCACGCACCGATGGTCGCTGACGTCAGCCTCCGGCACGGTGCACGTGACCGCCCTGCGCGACGGTGACGCCGCCTGGGTGGCCGTGGCGGGTCGCACGGCGGTGTTCACGATCCTGGACCGTCCCGCGGCGGCCGCCCGTCGCCGCGCCGCGCGGGCGCTCGCGGCCGCCGCGGACGGCGGTGCGCCCGGCCGGCCCGCACCTGCGGGTCCCGTCGAGATCCGCGCCCAGATGCCCGGCACCGTCGCCGCGACGCCGCACGCCGACGGCGTACCCGTCGAGGCAGGAGCCGCCGTCGTGGTCGTGGAGGCCATGAAGATGGAGCACCCGCTCACCGCGCCGACCGCAGGGACCCTGCGGCTCGCCGTGCACCCGGGCGACCAGGTCCGCCTCGACCAGGTGGTCGCCGTCGTCGAACCCGAAGGAGCGCCATGATCGCCGACACCTCTGCCACCGCCCTCACCGACGCCCAGCGCAAGCTCAGCGCCACCGTCCGGGAGTTCGCCGACGAGGTCGTGGCGCCCGCCGCCTACCGCTACGACACCGAGCGGCGCCTGCCGCTGGAGATCATCGCGCAGATGGGCGAGCTCGGGCTGTTCGGGCTGCCGTTCCCGCGGGACGTCGGCGGGCAGGGCGAGGACTACGTGTCCCTGTGCCTGGCCGTGGAGGCCCTCGCCCGGGTCGACCAGTCGATCGCCGTCACCCTGGAGGCCGGCGTCGGGCTCGGCATCATGCCGATCTACCGGCACGGCACCCCCGAGCAGCGCGAACGCTGGCTGCCCGACCTCATGGCGGGGCGGGCGCTGGCCGCGTTCGGGCTGACGGAGGCGGGCGCCGGGTCGGACGCCGGGGCGACGCGCACCACGGCCCGCCTGGAGCGGACGGGTGACGACGACGGCGAGTGGGTGATCGACGGGTCCAAGCAGTTCATCACCAACTCGGGCACGCCCATCACCTCGGTCGTGACCGTCACCGCGGTGACGGGCCGGCGGACCGACGACGACGGGGTGGTGCACAACGAGCTGTCGTCCTTCCTCGTCCCGGCGGGCACACCCGGGCTCACGGTCCACGAGGCCTACGACAAGGTCGGCTGGCACACCTCCGACACCCACCCGCTCACCCTGCAGGGCGTGCGCGTGCCGGCCGCGAACCTGCTGGGCGAGCAGGGACGCGGGTACGCGAACTTCCTGCGCGCGCTCGACGAGGGACGCATCGCCTTCGCCGCCCTCGCCACGGGCGCGGCCCAGGGCTGCCTGGAGGAGGCCGTACGGTACGCCGGCGAGCGGGAGGTGTTCGGGCACGCCATCGGGCAGAACCAGCACGTCGCCTTCATGATCGCCCGCATGCAGGCCCGGGTGCACGCCGCCCGGCTGTGCTGGCTCGACGCCGCGCTCAAGCAGACCCATGGCCTGTCCTTCAAGGCGGAGGCGTCCGTGGCGAAGCTGACCGCCGCCGAGGCGGCCATGGCGAACGCCCGGGACGCCTGCCAGATCTTCGGCGGGTACGGGTTCCTCAACGAGAACGCCGTCGCCCGGCACTACCGGGACTCCAAGGTGCTCGAGGTCGGCGAGGGCACCACCGAGGTGCAGCTGATGATCCTGGCCCGCGACCTCCTGCACGGACGGGCAGGGGGCCGGACACGATGACCACCCACGACGGCACGGACCGCTCGCGCGGCACGCCGCGGGAGGAGGTCGTGCAGCGCGGCCTCTACTACGACGAGCTCCGCGAGGACGTCCGCTACGTCCACCGGCCCGGGCGCACCCTCACCGAGGCCGACGACGTGCTCTTCACGTCCGTCACCATGAACCCGCAGGCGCTGCACCTCGACTTCGCGTGGGCGGCCCGCCAGCCGTTCGGCCGCCCCCTGACGAACTCCATGCTCACGCTGGCCACCCTGGTCGGGCTGTCCGTGGCGCACCTGACCCGTGACACCATCGTCGCCAACCTCGGGTTCAGCGACGTCCGGTTCCCCGCACCGGTGTTCCACGGCGACACCCTGTACGGCGCGACGACGGTCCGCGACAAGCGGCCCTCGCGCTCGCGCCCCGGCACCGGGATCGTCACCCTCGAGCACGTGGGCACCAACGCCGACGACGACGTCGTCGCGGTCGCGGTACGCACCGTCCTGGTCTGGACGCGCGAGGGACACGAGCAGGCGACCCGCGAACACGGCGAACACGGCGGCGACGGGAGCACGCCATGACCCCGGCACCGTTCGAGGCCGGGCCGGCGCTGCTGTTCTGCCCCGCCGACCGCCCCGACCGGTACGCCAAGGCCGCCGCACGCGCCGACGTCGTCGTCATCGACCTGGAGGACGGCGTCGGCGCCGACGACAAGGACACCGCCCGCCGGTCCCTGCGAGCCAACCCGCTCGACCCCCGACGCACCGTGGTGCGGGTGAACGCCCCCGGTACCCCGCACCACGGTGCCGACCTCGACGCCCTGGCCGACACCGCCTACACCACGCTCGTGCTGCCCAAGGCGGACGGCCGGTTCGTCGGACCCCTGCTGCGCCACGACGGCGTCCCGTACGCCGTCGTCGCCCTGTGCGAGACGGCCGCCGGCGTCCTGGCCGCGTCGGCGCTCGCGGCCCGCCCCGACGTCGTCGCCCTCGCCTGGGGTGCCGAGGACCTCGTCGCCTCCCTCGGCGGCACCTCCAGCCGGCACCCGGACGGCACCTACCGTGACGTGGCACGGCACGCCCGCACCGCCGTCCTGCTCGCCGCCCGTGCGGCCGGCAAGGCCGCGATCGACGCCGTGCACCTCGACCTGCACGACGACGCCGGCCTGCGGGCCGAGGCCACGGACGCCGCAGCGTCCGGGTTCGCCGCCACCCTGTGCGTGCACCCCGACCAGGTGCCCGTGGTGCGCGCCGCCTACGCCCCGTCCCGCACCGAGGTCGACCGGGCTCGCGCCCTGCTGGCCGCGGCGTCCGGGGCCGGAGCGGTCCGCCACGGCGGACGCATGGTCGACGCCCCCCTGCTCGCCCACGCCCGCACCGTGCTGGCGCGCGCCGACCGTTGCGGAGAGGACCCGACATGACCGAGATCGTCACCGACGCCCGCGCCGCGCTCGACGGGCTCCTGCACGACGGCCTGACGATCGCCGTCGGCGGGTTCGGGCTGTGCGGCAACCCGTTCGACCTCATCGAGGCGGTGCGGGACTCCGGGGTGCGCGACCTGACGATCGTGTCCAACAACCTCGGGGTGGACGGTCGAGGGCTCGGCCTGCTGCTGGAGAACGACCAGGTCGGCAAGGTCCTGGCCTCCTACGTGGGGGAGAACAGGCTGTTCGCGCAGCGCTACCTCGACGGCGACCTGGAGGTCGAGTTCGTGCCGCAGGGCACCCTGGCCGAGCGGCTGCGCGCCGGCGGGGCGGGCATCCCCGCCTTCTGGACACCCACGGGTGTCGGCACGCCCGTCGCGCAGGGCAAGCCCGTGGAGACGTTCGACGGACGCGACTGCGTCCAGGAGCGCGCCATCCGCGCCGACCTCGCCCTCGTCCACGCCCACCGCGCCGACACCTACGGCAACCTCGTCTACCGGTACACCGCCCGCAACTTCAACCCGCTGGTCGCCGCCGCTGGTCGCCACTGCGTCGTCGAGACCGAGCACCTGAGCGACACCCCGCTCGACCCCGACGTCGTCGTCACGCCCGGGATCTACACCCACCGGCTCGTCGTGGCCCGGGACCGCGAGAAGCCGATCGAGCAGCGCACGGTGCGGGCCGGCGCCGAGCCGAGCGACGGCGGCACCCCGGCCGTGACGGGAGTCGCGTCATGACCTGGACCCGCGACGAGATGGCGGCGCTCGCCGCCGCCGAGCTGAGCGACGGCGACTACGTCAACCTCGGCATCGGCATCCCCACCCTCGTGGCGAACCACGTGCCGCCCGGGGTGTCGATCACCCTGCAGAGCGAGAACGGCCTGCTCGGCATCGGCCCGTTCCCTCAGGCCGGCACCGAGGACGCCGACCTGGTCAACGCCGGCAAGCAGACCGTCACGGCGCTGCCCGGCGCGAGCTTCTTCGACGCCGCGGCGTCCTTCGCGATGATCCGCGGAGGCCACGTCGACCTCGCGATCCTCGGCGCCCTGCAGGTCTCCGCCTCGGGTGACCTGGCGAGCTGGACCGTGCCGGGCAAGCTCGTCAAGGGCATGGGCGGGGCGATGGACCTCGTCGTCGGGGCGCGACGGATCGTCGTGCTGATGGACCACGTGGCCCGCGACGGCTCGCCCAAGCTGCGCGCCGCGTGCACGCTGCCGCTGACCGGTCAGGGCGTCGTCGACCGGGTCGTCACCGACCGTGCCGTCCTCGACGTCACGACCGACGGCCTCGTGCTGCGCCGCCTCGCGCCGGGCGTCGGCGTCGACGACGTGCGCGAGGTCACCCCCGTGCCGCTGGGCGTCGACCTCGACGGGTGAGCGCGCGGGACTAGGGTGCTGTGCGGCGGGCGCCGGGCCCGCCCGCGGACGGGGGAGGTGCGCCGGTGGAGCTGTCCCTGGTGCTCGGCCCGATGAAGTCGGGCAAGTCGCTCGACCTCATCGCCCAGGTCGCCCCGTTGGCGTACTCGCGGCTCACCTGCGCCGTCGTGCAGTCCGCGCGGCACGTGCGCGACGCCCGGATCGTGTCGCGCACCGGCGCGTCCGTGCCCACGATGAAGCTCGACACCCTCGAACCGTTGCTGCACACCGAGGAGGACGTCGTCGCGATCGACGAGGTCCACATGTTCACCCCGACGGACGTGCGCGTCGTCGAGGAGCTGGTGCTGCGGGGGACCCGGGTGCTGGCGTGCGGGATCGACCTCGACCACCGGGGCGAGCTGTTCGCCACGATCCGGGCGCTGCTGGAGCTCGGGCCGAGCGAGGTGCGCTACCGCCGTGCCGTGTGCGACCGCTGCCAGGACCTCAACGCCGCGTTCACGCAGGTGCTCGCCGCCGGCATCCCGTTCCTCGAGCCGCTCGGCGCCTCGGAGCCGCTGCCCGACGACGGCACCTTCACCTACGAGGCGCTGTGCCGGCGCTGCTTCGTGCTGCCCGAGACCGCCATCGTCACCGGGTCGCCCGGCGTCCCGCGAGCCACCGCCGGGCTGCGCGAGGACTGACCGGCGTCCGCTCCGTGCGTCGTGGCAGGATCGGTCCGTGACTTCGACGACGCAGCCCGACCCGCACCGCATCCTCGTCCTGGCCGGCCGCGGCCGCTACGAGGACCCGTGGCACGACCACGCCGCCACCAGCCACCGGCTCGCCGGGCTGCTGGCCGAGCTGGAGGTCGGCGGTCGAGGCACCCGCGTCGAGGTGCGGTCCGTGTTCCCGCACGCGCTGGACGACCTGGACGACGTCGACCTGCTGGTCGTCAACGCCGGCACGGCGTGGCCGGGGTTCCTCGAGGCGGGGATCGGCCCGGGCGACGACGAGTGGGCTCCGCTGCACGGGCGGCTGGCGACCTGGGCGCGCGAGGGCGGGCGCATCCTCGCCGTCCACCAGGCGGCGAACACCTTCGGTGACGCGCCGGAGTGGGAGGAGATCCTGGGCGGCCGCTGGGTCGACGGCGCCTCCTACCACCCGCCGTTCGGGGAGGTGTCGTTGACGCTCGCGACGGGCGGGCACCCCGTCGTGGTCGGCACCGAGCCCGTCGTGCTGCAGGACGAGCGCTACTGCCTGCTGCGCGTCGCGCCGTCGTCGCAGGTCCTGGGCTGGGTCAGCGACGACGACGGCGAGCAGCACCCGGCCGTGTGGGCCACGGACGAGCACGGCGGGCGCACCGTCTACACCGGGCTCGGCCACGACGTGCGCGCCTACGACTCGCCGTCGTACCGGCTGCTGCTGGGCCGGATCGCCGTCTGGCTGCTCACCTGACACGGGCAGGGTGTCCGGCCCGCGGCGGCGGGGACGACGCCCACCTGACCCACCTCTGAACAAGTTTCCGGTTCGTCGACCCATGGTGTGCACAACCCCACAGGCCCTACTGTGACGGCGTGCTCATCCTCGCTCGGGCGTCGCAGGACGACGTCGTCTCCGCCCTCGGCCCGGTGGACGCCGACGTCGGCCCGACGTCCGCCACCGGCCTCACCGCCGTCTGGTGCACCGGTGACGAACCGATCCGTGCGCTGACCGGTGCCGTGGACCTCGTCGCGGTGTGGGACGAGCCCGACGAGGGGCACGTCGTGCTGCATCTCAGCCGCGACGGCGTCGACCGTGACGCGGTGTGGCCGTTGCACCTGTCCGCGGATCCGCAGCCGCCGTCGACGAGGGCGCGCGACGACCTGTCCACGGACCTGTGCGCGTTCTTCGGTGTCGACGCCCGCCCGGGCCTGGCGCCCGCGATGGCCGACGTCCGCCGCGCCGAGCACCTCACGGACCTGCTCGAGGAGCACTTCGAGGTGCCGGTGCTCGACCCCGTGCGCACCCGCGCGGTCACCGTCCACCGTGGCCACCCCTCCGACAGCAGGATCGCCGCGCGCCTCACCGCGGGCGGAGGCAGCGGCGTCGAGATCACTCCTGTCGGTGAGCGCTGGACCGTGCTCGACGCGGGCGACCCGGGAGTGCAGCAGGTCGTCACGCTGGCCACCGCCGCCGCGGGGAGCCGCCGTGCCGTCGTCCTGCAGCTGTGGCGCGGCGACGGCGCGGCCGCCGGCTTCGAGCTCGTGCACCGTGACCACGTCATCGCGCAGGGGAGCTGGGACGACGGCTGGCGGAGGTCCGCCGACGAGGACTGGCCGGCGCGAGACGCCGTCGCCGAGGTGCTGGCACGGCGTGTGGGCGGCGAGGTCGACCTGCCGGCGCTGCGCGCGCTCCTGCGGGCCCGGACCCGCACCGGCGACCCGTTGGCGCGGCTCGTCGAGGTGCTCGGCATCCCGGCGGCCACGCTCGACGTGCTCGACGGGACCAGCACCGCGCCCGCCGAGGTCGCCGAGCCGGCCGGCCCGTGGCGTGTCCTGTGGGACGAGTCCCGCCGGGGCGCCGACTCGGGCCTGCCGATCGGTCCGCGCTGGGTCCAGCTCACCGTCGCGGCACTCGCGGGGCTGGTGTCGCTGGTGCTGCTGGTGCTGGGGGTGGGCGTCGTCGCCACCGACGGGGCTCTCCTGGACCACGCCGGGGTGACCGCCTCGGACTGGCTGATCCTGCCCGTCGCAGGTGTCGGTGTCGCGGCCAGCGCCCTGGCGGCGCACCGGCTCGTGCGTCGCGGTCAGATCCTCTGACCGGCTACCCCTCGGAGCCGGGGAACCCGGCCTGCCGCCACGCCTCGTAGGTGACGATCGAGGCGGCGTTGGTGAGGTTCAGCGAGCGGCGGCCCGGCAGCATCGGGATCTTCACCAGGTCGGTGACGCGCGGGTGGGCGAGCGCGGCCTCGGGCAGTCCCGTCGGTTCCGGTCCGAAGAGCAGCACGTCACCGGCCTCGTAGGCGACGTCGGTGTACGACGTCGTGGCGTGCGCCGTGAACGCGAACACCCGGGCGTCGGGCAGGGCGTCGAGCGCGGCGTCGAACGTGGGGTGCACCGTCATGACGGCGAGGTCGTGGTAGTCGAGCCCGGCGCGCTTCAGCTTCGCCTCGGACAGGTCGAACCCCAGTGGTTCCACCAGGTGCAGCCGCGCGCCCGTCACCGCGGCGAGCCGGATCGCGGAGCCCGTGTTCCCCGGGATGCGGGGTTCGTAGTACAGGACGTGGGCGAACGGCTCGTCGGGCAGAGGCGGGGGCGTAGGCACCCCTCCATCTTCTCGCACACCGGCCGCTGACCGGGCCCGCCCGGCGCCCACCCCCTAGGCTCGACCGATGGAGGCGATCCCGGAACGGATGGCAGCGGTCCGGCTCACCGGTCACGGCGGGTTCGACGTGCTGGAGTACAGCGACGACGTGCCGACGCCCGCGCCCGCGGCCGGGGAGGTGCTGATCGACGTCCACGCCTGCGGGATGAACAACACCGACGTGTGGGTGCGTCAGGGGGCGTACGGCACCGAGACGGACGCCGCGGAGGTGTCCACCTGGCGGCGCGGACGCTCCACCCTGGAGTTCCCCCGGATCCAGGGCACCGACACGGTCGGGGTGATCGTCGCCGTCGGCGAGGGCGTGCCGGAGTCACGGGTCGGTGAGCGGGTCATGGTGGACTTCTCGATCTACCACCGGCCCGAGGGCGACGACTCGTTGGCGGACATCGACTACATCGGTCACGGGCGCGACGGCGGGTACGCGGAGTACCAGACGGTCCCGGCCGAGAACGCCTACGAGATCACCGCGGACCTCACCGACGCCGAGCTCGCGACCTTCTGCTGCGCCTACCTCACCGCGGAGCAGATGCTCGACCGGGCACGGCTCGCCGCCGGCGAACGGGTTCTGGTCACCGGGGCCTCGGGCGGTGTCGGGTCCGCGATCGTCCAGCTCGCCCGGGTCCGTGGCGCCGTCCCCTACGCCGTGACCAGCGCCGGCAAGCAGGACGCGCTGCGTGCGATCGGGGCGCAGGACGTGATCCTGCGTGACGTCGACGACCTCGTCGCCGAGGTGGCACGCGTGGTCGACGGGCCGGTGGACGTGGTGGCCGATCTCGTGGCCGGGCCGCTGTTCAACGACCTGCTGCGGATCCTGCGTCCGGAGGGCCGCTACACCACGGCCGGGGCGATCGGCGGCCCGGTCGTGGACCTCGACCTGCGCACCGTGTACCTCAAGCAGCTCGAGCTGCACGGGTCCTCGCAGGGCACCCGGACCGCGTTCCGGCGCCTGGTCCGCTACATCAGCGACGGCGAGATCCGCCCGCTGCTGGACCGGACCTTTCCGCTCTCGCGGTTCCACGACGCGCAGCGCACGTTCATGGCCAAGACCTACGTCGGCAAGCTGGTCGTGGTCCCCGACCGGCACTGGGACACCGTGGGAGCCCCGCATGCACCGTGAACGCACCCTGCAGCTCATCGACACCCAGTCCGGCGGCGACGTGAGCCGCATCGTCACCTCGGGCGTCGAGCCCCTGCCCGGCGCGAGCGTGCTCGACAAGGCACGCTACCTGCAGCGCGAGGGCGACGGGCTGCGTCGCCTGCTGCTGTCCGAGCCGTACGGGGACCCGGCGATGTCGGTCGACCTCATCGTCGAGCCGAGCCACCCCGACGCGCAGGCCGGCTACATCATCATGGAGGCGATGGGCTACCCGCTGTACTCCGGGTCGAACACGATCTGCACCGCCACGGCCCTGCTGACCAGCGGCATCATCGCCATGGTCGAGGGCGTCCAACCGGTGGTGCTGGAGTCCCCGGCGGGCCTCGCCCGGATCACCGCGGAGGTCACCGGCGGTCGGGTCACGGCGATCACCACCCAGGGGGAGCCCGCCTACGTGGCGGACGAGGGCCTGGCCGTCGACGTCCCGCACTACGGCCGCGTCGAGTTCGACCTGGTGTGGAGCGGTGCCTACTACGCCATGATCGACGCGGCCCGCCACGGGTTCACGATCGACCGGGAGCAGCAGATCGCGCTCACCGCCTTCGGCGACGCGTTCGTGCGGGCGGCCCGCCCGGGCCTGCGCGAGGACCACCCCGAGCTCGGCGCCCTCGGTCCGCTGCCGTTCGCGCACTTCATGGGACCGCTGCACGCCACGGGTGAGGGACGCTGGGAGTCGCCGTCCGCCACCTACGTGCATCCCGGGGTGCTGTGCCGCAGCCCGACGGGGACGGGGACGTCGGCCCGCCTGGCCCTGATGTCGCACCGTCGGCAGGTCACCGAGGGGGACGTCCTGGAGACGATCTCGCCGCGGGGCAGCCGGTTCCTCGGCACGGTCCTGGGCCCCACCCGGGTGGGCGCGTTCCCGGCGCTGCACTCGACGATCACCGGGTCGGCCAAGCTGCTGGCGCACTCGCACCTCACCGTCGACCTCGACGACCCGCTGGTGGACGCCTCCGACCTGGAGCACGTCCTGTCGGCGGTGCCGGACGCACCGGCGACCACCGGCGCTCCCACGACCTCCTGACGGCCCGCTCCCTTCGCCCGAGCGTCCCCGTGCGCCCCGGGCGGCCGGCACGGCGTGGGGGTTGCGCCGGGGGGTCGGCCTGGCTATCTTGGCCGCATGACGAGGCGTACCGACTGGTGGCGGCTGCAGCAGCAGCCCTGACCCGACGCGCCCCGAGCGATCCCGTCCCGAGCTGCCCACGGCAGCCCGGGACGTCGTGCTCTTCCGACGCCGGACCGGCGAACCGGTGGGCGGCTCCCGTCTCCCAGGAGCCCCGCATGGAAACCACCGTCACGTCCCCGACCACCCCGTCCTCGCCCGACACGACCCACGCCGTCGGGCAGCCTCCGTCCTCGCCCGACGAGACGCCGTCGGCCCACGTCGCCCGCGCCCGCAGCGCCGAGATCGAGGCGCAGATCGCCCTCGACCCGAGCCGGTACCGCGTGCTGACCGGCGACCGGCCGACCGGCGCCCTGCACCTGGGGCACCTGCTCGCCACCCTCGAGTCCCGCGTCCGGCTGCAGGACGCCGGGGTCGACGTCGTCGTGGTGGTCGCGGACTACCAGGTCGTCGCGGACCGTGACGAGGCGGGCGACCTGCCCGCCGTGGTGCGCGAGGTGGTGCTCGACCACCTGGCGGCCGGCATCGACCCGGACCGCTCGACGATGTTCACCCACTCGGCGGTGTCGGCCCTGCACCAGCTCATGCTGCCCTTCCTGTCGCTGGTGACCGTGGCCGAGCTGGAGCGGAACCCGACGGTCCGTGCGGAGGCGGTCGCCGCCGCGGCCCGCCAGGAGCGGAGCATGTCCGGTCTGCTCCTGACCTATCCGGTGCACCAGGCCGCCGACATCCTCGCCGTGCACGGCAACCTGGTGCCCGTCGGCACCGACCAGCTCCCGCACCTGGAGACCACGCGGACGGTCGCGCGGCGGTTCAACCAGCGGTACACGGCGGCGCAGCCGTACTTCGCCGAGCCGGAGGCGCTGCTCACCGCCTCCACGACGGTGCTCGGCCACGACGGCACCAAGATGTCCAAGTCCCGCGGCAACGCCCTGGAGCTGCGGGCGACGGAGGACGACACGGTCGCGTTCTTCCGGCGGGCGCGGACCGACTCCATCCGGCACGTCACCTTCGAGCCGCAGGAGCGTCCGGAGGTCGCGAACCTGCTGCGCATCGGGGCGCACTTCGCCGGCACGACGCCGCAGGCCCTGGCCGAGAGCGTCGGTGCTGCGGGCGCGGGTCCGCTCAAGGCCGTGGTCACCGAGGCGGTGGTCGAGGGCTTGCGGCCGCTGCGGGAACGACGGCGGGCGCTCGCGGACGACGCCGGCGCCGTCGTCCGCGAGGTCCTGGCGCGGGGCAACGCCAGGGCGACCGCGCTCGCCGAGGGGACGTTGACCGACGTCCGCGAGCTGATGCGGACCGTCTACTGAGGGGCGGGCGGGGCGCCGCCGCTCAGGCGAGCCGTTCGCGCAGCCGCTCGAGCTGGTCGGTCAGCTCCTGCGGCACCCGGCCGTCGAACGTGTCGAAGAACTCGGCGGTCAGGTCGGTCTCGGCGCGCCACGCCGCGGCGGGCACGGCGAACAGGGCGGCGAGGTCGTCGTCGGAGATCTCCAGGCCGGTCACGTCGAGGGCGCCCGGGGCCGGCAGCAGCCCGACCGGGGAGGTGACCGCGCCGGAGTCGGTGCGCACCCCGCGGGCCCGGTCGATCTGCTCGGCGACCCACTTCACGACGCGGGAGTTCTCCCCGAAGCCCGGCCAGACGAAGCGGCCGTCCGAGTCCTTGCGGAACCAGTTGACCTGGAAGATCTTGGGTCGCTTGTCGGCGTCGAGGGAGGCGCCGACGCGCAGCCAGTGGCCCCAGTGGTCGGCCATGTTGTAGCCGCAGAACGGCAGCATCGCGAACGGGTCGCGGCGCAGCTCGCCGACGGCGCCCTCGGCGGCGGCGGTCCGCTCGGAGCTGATCGTGGCCCCCATGAAGACGCCGTGGTCCCAGCTCGTCGCCTGGGCGACGAGCGGCACGTTGGAGGCGCGGCGGCCGCCGAAGACGATCGCGTCGACGGGCACGCCCGCGGGGTCCTCCCACGCGTCCGCGATGGAGGGGCACTGCGCGGCCGCCACGGTGAAGCGCGCGTTGGGGTGCGCGGCCGGACGTCCGCTGTCCGGGGTCCAGTCCTGGCCCTGCCAGTCGACGAGGTGCGCGGGCGCCTCGGGGGTGAGGCCCTCCCACCACACGTCGCCGTCGTCGGTGAGGGCCACGTTGGTGAAGATGACGTCGTGGGTGAGGGTGTCGATCGCGGTCGGGTTGGTCTCCACGCCGGTGCCCGGCGCGACGCCGAAGAACCCGGCCTCGGGGTTGATGGCCCGCAGGGAACCGTCGGGGCCGGGGCGCATCCACACGATGTCGTCGCCGAGCGTCTCGACAGTCCACCCGGGGATCGTCGGCTGAAGCATGGCCAGGTTCGTCTTGCCGCAGGCGCTGGGGAACGCGGCGGCCAGGTGGTAGCGGCGCTGCTCGGGGGACGTGACGCGGATCAGCAGCATGTGCTCGGCGAGCCAGCCCTCGTCGCGGGCCATCGCCGAGGCGATGCGCAGCGCGAAGCACTTCTTGCCGAGCAGCGCGTTGCCGCCGTACCCGGAGCCGTAGGACCAGATCTCGCGCGTCTCCGGGTAGTGGACGATGTACTTGTCGTCGTTGCACGGCCAGGCGACGTCGTCGTGGCGCGTGCCGGTCTCGTCGACGAGCGGCGCGCCGACGGAGTGCACGGCCGGCACCCACTGGTGACCGTCGTCGACGAGGTCGAGCACCTCGGCGGAGACGCGCGTCATGACGTGCATGGACACCACCACGTAGGGGGAGTCGGTGATCTCGATGCCCACCTGGGAGATCGGCCCGCCCACGGGACCCATGGAGAACGGCACCACGTACATCGTGCGTCCGCGCATCGCGCCGGTGAAGACCTCGTCCAGCTCGACGCGCATCTCGGCGGGGTCGCGCCAGTTGTTCGTGGGGCCGGCGTCGGCCTCGTCGCGCGAGCAGATGAACGTGCGCGACTCGACGCGCGCGACGTCCGACGGGTCGGACCGCGCGAGGTAGGAGCCGGGGCGCTTGTCCTCGGCGAGCCGGAGCAGGGTCCCGGTGGCGACCATCTCGTCGATGAGGCGCTGCTTCTCCTCCGCGGAGCCGTCGCACCAGACCACCTCGTCGGGCTGGGTCAGGGCGGCGATCTCGGCGACCCAGGCCCGCACGTCCAGCGGGGCCGCGGTGCGCGGCGCGCCGGTGCCCCCGGTCCCCAGCGGTGCGACGTCGGGCGCGATCTGGGTGAGGGCGTGCGAGGTGCGGCGAGGGTTCGCGGCGAAGGTCATGGCTGCTCCATCCGTGGTCCGTCCCGGGGGCGAGGCCCGGGTCATGTCTCCAGCGTGGCCCTCGCGAGCAGACTTTTCGGCGGTTCGGGCCGTGAAGTTTGGCGAATCTTCACGTAGCGTGAAGCCATGACGGGTGAACCAGCGTCGGGCGCGCCCGACCTCATGACTCTCGGCCGACGGGTGCGGCACGCCCGCACCGCGCGCGGCCTGACCCTGGACGCGCTCGGCAAGCAGGTCGACGCGGCCCCCAGCCTGCTCTCGCTCGTGGAGAACGGGCGGCGCGAGCCCCGCCTGTCCCTGCTGCGCGCCATCGCCGAGGCCGTGGACACCCCGCTCGCGGACCTCCTCGCGGACGAGCCGCCGTCGCGCCGTGCGGCACTCGAGATCTCGCTCGAACGCGCCCAGCGGGGACCGCGGTTCGCCGCCCTCGGACTGCCGGCCCTCAAGCCCAGCCAGAAGCTGCCCATGCCCGTGCTGGAGCACCTCGTCGGCCTGCACGACGAGCTCGTGCGCCGCGACGAGGAGGCCGTCGCGACCCCCGAGGAGGCGCGGCGCGCCAACACGATGCTGCGCCGCGAGCGCCAGGAGCGCGGCAACCACCTGCCCGAGATCGAGGCGATCGCCGAGGACATGACGCGGCGCGCGGGCTACACCGGCGGCGCGCTCACGCACCGCACCGTGGCCCGCATCGCCGAGGGGCTCGGGCTGAAGATCCTGCACGTCGACGACCTGCCGCGGTCCGCCCGGTCCGTGACCGACTGGAAGCACGGGCGGATCTTCCTGCCCCCGCGTCCACGCCGGGCGGGCACGGGCTGCGTTCCCTGGCGCTGCAGGCCGTCGCGCACCGGGTGCTGGACCACGAGCGGCCCCGCTCGTACGCGGAGTTCTTGCGCCAGCGCGTCGAGATCACCTACTTCGCCGCGGCGTGCCTCATCCCGCAGACGGCGGCGGTGTCGTTCCTCGACCAGCGCAAGAAGGCCAAGGACCTCGCGGTGGAGGACCTGCGCGACGCGTTCGGCGTCACCCACGAGGCGGCGGCGATGCGCCTGACGAACCTGGCGACCGTCCACCTCGGCATCCCGCTGCACTTCCTGCGGGTGGGTGACGACGGCGCGCTGTTCCGCGGGTACGCCAACGACGGTCTCCCGCTGCCGCAGGACGTCACCGGCGCGATCGAGGGCCAGCTCGTGTGCCGGTGGTGGCCCGCGCGGGAGGCGTTCACCCGGGGCGACCGCGCCGCGGAGTCCTACCAGTACACGGACACCCCGGAGGGCACGTTCTGGGACTCGATGCAGACGGGTGCCGGCGCCGACGGTCGCCGGTTCTCCATCACCGTCGGGGTGCCGTACTCGCACGCCAAGTGGTTCCGCGGTCGCGACACGCAGGTGCGCCGGGCGTCGACGTGCCCGGACCCGGCGTGCTGCCGGCGGCCGCCCGCCGACCTCGCGGGCCGCTGGGAGGACTCGTCGTGGCCCAGCGCGCGCATGCACCAGCAGGTCCTCGCGGCCCTGCCGCGCGGGGTGTTCCCCGGCGTCGACGACACCGACGTCTACCGGTTCCTGGACCGGCACGCCCCGTCCGAGGAGCCCGCAGCGCCGGAGGCCGCGAGGTAGCACGCCACGGCGCGCGGGGGGCGGGTCGGCGCGCTACCTCGCGGCGGAGGTGTCCGTCTCGGTGGCGCCCGTCTCGGTGGCGCCCGAATCGGTGGTGTCCGTCTCGGTGGCGTCCGTGTCCTGCAGGTCCAGGCGCACGGTGCGGATCCGCTGCTTCTCCACCTCCACGACGGTGAGCGTGCCGCCGTCCGCCGTGACGACGTCGCCCGGCTCGGCGAGTCGCCCCAGCTCGGCGAGCACGTACCCGGCGACCGTCTCGTACGGGCCCTCCGGCAGCTCGACGTCGGTGCGCCGCGCGAAGTCCTCCAGGGTGAGACCGGCGTCGACCTCGCCCGCGGCGAGCTCCTCCCCGCCGCCCGGGTCGTGCTCGTCGCGGATGTCGCCGACCAGCTCCTCGAGCAGGTCCTCCAGCGTGACGATCCCGTCGGTGCCGCCGTACTCGTCGCGCACCACGGCCAGGTGGGTCTGGGCACGCTGCATCGCCGACAGCGACGGCAGCAGCCGGTTCGTGCCGGGCAGCTCCAGGACCGGCCGGACGACGTCGCGCAGCGTCCGGTGCGCCTCGCCGTCGCCGGTGCGCACCAGGTCGCGCACGTGCGCGAACCCGATGACGTCGTCGAAGTCCTCGCCCATGACGGGGTAGCGGGAGTACGGACCGTCACGCGTCTCGGTGATGGCGTCGTCCACCGACGTCGTGGCCTCCAGGAAGACGACGTCGCCGCGCGGGCGCATCACCTCCGCGAGGGTGCGCTCGGTCGCGAGGAACACGTCCGTGAGGATGCGGCGCTCCTCCTCGTCGAGGCCGGGGTGGGCCGAGACCAGGTCGCGCAGCTCCGTCTCGGTGATCTCCTCCGAGCGGGCGTCCGGGTCACCGCCGAGCAGGCGGACGACGGCGTTCGTGGAGCGGGAGAGCAGCCAGATCACCGGGCGCATGAGCACGGAGAACCGTTCGAGCGGCGGCCCGACGACGAGCGCGAACTGGGTGGAGCGCTGCAGCGCGATCCGCTTGGGCACGAGCTCGCCGAGCACCAGGGAGGCGTACGCGATGAGCAGCGTCATGACCACCAGGGCGACGGTCGACGCGAGCCCGGGCGCCAGGCCGGCCGCCTCGAGCAGCGGTGCGACGTCCGGCGCGATCGTCGAGGCGCCGTAGGCGGCCGAGAAGAACCCGGCGACGGTGACGCCGATCTGCACGGCGGCGAGGAACCGGTTCGGGTCGCGGGCGACGCGGGCCACGCGCCGGCCGCGGGGGCCTCGCTGCTCGAGCTGGTCGATCTGGCTCTCGCGCAACGACACCAGGGCGAACTCGGTGCCGGCGAACACACCTCCCAGCAGCACGAAGCCCAGGACCAGCGCAATGTTCCACCAGGTGTCGGCGTCCACGATCTCCCTCCGGGTCGGTCACCACCCTGGCGGTGATGACGCGCCAGTGCAACGCCGGGCGCCCGCGGATGGTTCCGCCGGTCAGCTCCGGCGGGCCGCGCGCGCCCGGAGGTCGGCGCCCCGGGACGTCGCCGGGTCCCGCGAGGGGAGGTCCGGCAGCGCCTCCTCGTCGAGCCAGCGGTGCAGGAGGTCGTCGACGTCGGCCCGGGGTGCTGTCAGCTCTGCCGCGACCTCCGCCGCGAGGGAGCGCAGGTCGCCGGTCGTGGCGTGCCCGTGCCGGTACCGGTCCGTCCAGGTGCGCAGCAGGCCGAAGAACGCGTCGTCGCCGAGCACGAGGCGCAGCGTGTGCAGGGTGAGGGCGCCGCGCTTGTAGACCCGGTCGTCGAACATGTGCCGCGGGCCCGGGTCGGCGAGCACCAGGTCCTCGTCGAGCTCGGACAGGCGGCCGTGGTGCTCGCGGGCGAGCTCGTCCGCCGTCGGACCACCGGACGCCTCCGACCACAGCCACTCGGCGTAGCAGGCGAACCCCTCGTTCAACCAGATGTCCTGCCAGGCCCGCACCGACACGCTGTTGCCGAACCACTGGTGGGCCAGCTCGTGGGCGACCAGCCGGTCCGACCCCTTGGTCCCGTCGAGGTGGTTGGCGCCGAACACCGAGGTGCCGTGCGCCTCCAGCGGGATCTCCAGCTCGTCCGGGGTCACGACCACCGTGTACGCCGCGAACGGGAAGGGGCCGAAGAGCCCCTCGAACACGGCGAACAGCTCGTCGTGCCGGTCGAGGTCGTGGGTGACACCGGCGGCGTGCGCGGACGACCGGGCCACCTGGGCCTGCCCGCCCAGCGCCACCACGTCGTAGGGCCCCACCTGCACGGTGGCGAGGTAGGTGCACATCGGTTCGGTGCGCTCGAACGTCCACGTGCGGGTGCCGGCACGACGCCGCACGTGGCGCAGCGGCGCGTTCGCCACCACGGTGTACGCGGCGTCGGCGGTGACCGTGAGGTCGTAGGTGGCCTTGTACCCGGGATGGTCGTTGCACGGGAACCACGTGGGCGCCCCGGTGGGCTGCCCGGCGACGAGCGAGCCCTCGGTGAGCTCCTCCCAGCCGACGTCGCCCCAGGTGCCCCCGTCGGGCGCAGGGTTCCCGGCGTACGTGATCTCGACCGTGGCGGTGCCGTCGGCCTGCAGGGGTTCGGCCAGACGGACCCGCACGGACCGCTTGCGCTGCGTGAAGCGGGCCCGCGCGCCGTCGACCTCGACGCGGCCGACCCGCAGACCCACGAGGTCGAGGCGCAGCTCCTCGACGGTCTCCAGCGCGCGGACCTCCAGCGTGGCGCGGCCCTCGAGCCGGTTGGGCTCCACGCGGTAGCGCAGCCCGAGGGTGTAGTGGTCGACGACGTAGTCGCGCGCGCCGTGGTGCGGCACGTACGGGTCGGGGTCGCTCGCGCGGCTGTGCAGCATGGTGGGAGATTACCTATCCCTCGTGCGTCGTCGTCGGCCAGGGGGACACCGGGTTGCCGTGCCAGCGCGAACCGGCGGGCAGCACCTCGCCGCGCATCACCAGGGACGCGGGTCCGGCCACGGCGGTGCGGCCGAGGCGCGTGGCGGGCAGCACCACCGAGTGAGGGCCGACGGTGGCGCCGTCCTGCAGCTCCACGGTGCCCAGGCTCATCACGCGGTCGTGGAACAGGTGGGTCTGCAGCACGGTGCCCCGCCCGACGACGGCGCCGTCGCCGAGGCGCACCAGGTCGCCCTCCGGCAGCCAGTACGTCTCGCACCACACGCCGGAACCGACGCGCACGCCCAGGGTGCGCAGCCACCCGGTGAGCAGGGCCGTGCCGGTGACGTGGTTGGCGAACCAGGGGGCGGCGACCACCTCGGTGAACGTGTCGGCCAGCTCGTTGCGCCACACGAAGCTGCTCCACAACGGATGGTCGCCGGCCCGGAAGCGGCCGACGAGCAGCCACTTCGCCGCCGACGTCACCAGGGCGGCGACGACGCCGGCCACCAGCAGCGCCGCACCGGCCGCGACGCAGGCCACGGTCCAGCCGGCCGCGTGCGCCGACTCCAGCAGCACCGTGACGACGGCGGTGGCGAGCGCCGCCGAGACGATCACGGCGGCCAGGCGCAGCACCTCGACGGCGCCCCGCGCCCAGCGCAGTCCGTGCCGGGGGTCGAACGTGAGGCCCTCGTCGGCGTCGTCGGCCGCGGCGCGGCGCAGCAGCACCGGTGGGCTGCCGATCCACGACGACCCCTTGCGGGCCTTGTGCGGGGCGGCGGACAGCACGGCGACGAGCCCGTTCTTGGGGACGCTGCGGCCGGGGGCGGTGATGCCGGAGTTGCCGAGGAAGGCGCGGCGCCCGACCTTGGCGCGCGCCACGCGCATCCACCCGCCGCCGAGCTCGTACGGCGCGACCATGGTGTCGTCGGCGAGGAACGCGCCGTCGGACGCCTCCATCATCGACGGGATGCCGACCACGGTGGACGCCTCGACGTGCTTGCCCATCCGGGCGCCGAGCAGTCGCAGCCAGCCGGGGGTGAACACGCTGGAGTACAGCGGGAACAGGGCGGTGCGGGCGGAGTCCATGACGCGTTCGGTGCACCAGGCCTGCCAGCCGACGCGGCTGCGCACCGGATGGAAGCCCTCGGTCATGCCGAGGCTGAGGAGCCGCACGAGGACGAGGGTGAGCAGGGCGTAGGCGGCGAAGCCGGCGAGCGCCGCCAGCGGGACGCGACCGGCCGCGGCGACGGCCTCGGCGGCGGGTCCGGCCAGGTCGGCGGGGGCCGGCCCGCCGAGCAGCACCAGCACCCCGACGGTGATCGCGGTGACGGGCAGCAGGGCCAGCAGGACCCCGCCGAGCGCGTACATCAGCACCCAGGCGGCACTGCGGGCGGGGCGTTCGGCGGGCCAGGGGTGCTTGACCTGGCTGCGTCGCCGGGTCGCGGGAGACCCCTCCCAGTACTCGTCGCGTCCGGTGGACCCGACGACGGCGGACCCGGCGGCCACGTCGGTGCCGCGGCGCACGCGCGCGCCGGGCAGCAGCACGCTGCGCGCCCCGACGGTGGCGCCGCGACCGATCGACACGGACCCGACGTGCAGCACGTCGCCCTCGATCCAGTGGCCCGACAGGTCGACCTCGGGCTCGACGGCGGCGCCGTCGCCGATCTTGAGCAGCCCGGTGACGGGCGGCAGGCTGTGCAGGTCGACGCCGCGGCCGATCCGCGCGCCCAGGGCGCGGGCGTAGAGCCCGACGAACGGCGCCGCGGACACGGTCATGCCGCCGAGCGCGTCGACGAGCCGTTCGGCGAGCCACAGGCGCCGGTGGACGGATCCGCCCCGCGGGTGGTCGCCGGGGCGCACCCCCGCCAGGAGGAGGCGTGCCCCCAGGGCGGACAGGGCGAGCCGGCCGAGCGGGAGCACGAGCAGCAGCCAGGCGACGAGGACCGTCACCCCGGGCAGGTCGGGCAGGGTGGCCACGACCCGGGCGGCGCCGGAGGAGGCGTCCAGGAGCCCTGCGTCGACGGCGCCGCGGGCGGCGACCACCGCCAGCGCCGTCCAGGTCGCCCAGCGCAGCCCGGTGACCAGGCGGAGCACCACGAGCATCACCTGCTGGAACAGGTGCGTACGGGCGGTGGTGAGCGGGACGGGGGAGGTGGGGTCCGCGGTCGCGGCGTCGGGCAGCGGCCCGCCCGAGGCGTCGAGGTGGTCCGCGAGGTCGGCGACGGTGGGGTGGGCGTACAGGTCCGCGACGGTCGCGGCGGGGTAGCGCTCGCGCACCGCGGAGACCACCTGTGCGGCGGTGAGGCTGCCGCCGCCGAGGTCGAAGAAGTCGTCGTCGGGCCCGGTGGGGGCCACGCCGAGCACCTGCGCCCATCGGTGGGCGACCCACGTGGCGGTGGGGCCGCCGAGGTCGGCGTGGCCCGCACCCGCACCCGCGCCCGGTCCGGCGCCGGGGGGCGTGCCGGTGCGGTCCTCGGTGAGCGGCCACGGCAGGGCGTCGCGGTCGACCTTGCCGCTGGTCCGGGTGGGGATCTCGTCGACGACGCCGAGCAGGGGCACCAGCGCGGCGGGCAGCACGGCGCGCAGGTGGGCGACGAGGGCGGGCGGGTCGAACGTGGCGGCGTCGTGCGGCACGACGTACCCGACGATCACCTGGTTGCCGGCGGCGGAGCGACGGACCGCGGCGGCGGCGGCCGAGACCTGCGGGCCGTCCAGCAGGGCGGAGTCGATCTCGCCGAGCTCGATGCGCCGTCCGCCCACCTTCACCTGGTCGTCGGCGCGGCCCACGAAGACCAGGCCGTCGGGGTCGTTGACGACCAGGTCCCCGGACCGGTAGGCCCGTTCCCAGCCGAGCGTGGCCAGGGCGGCGTACTTCTCGGCGTCCTTGGCGGGGTCGAGGTAGCGGCCCAGCCCGACGCCGCCGATGACGAGCTCGCCCGTGGCACCCTCGGCCACGGGGGCGCCGGCGCCGTCGACGACCACGAGGTCCCAGCCGTCCAGGGGCAGGCCGATGCGGATCCGGCCGGCACCGTCCAGGGGCGCGGCGCAGGCGACGACGGTCGCCTCGGTGGGGCCGTAGGTGTTCCACACCTCGCGACCGGGGCCGACGAGGCGGGCGGCGAGCTCCGGCGGGACCGCCTCGCCGCCGAAGATGAGCAGCCGCACGCGTTCCAGGTCGGTGGCGGGCAGCAGCCCGGCCAGGGTGGGTACGGTCGAGATCGCGGTGATGCCGCGCTCGGCGACCCAGGGGCCCAGGTCGAGGCCGGTGCGCACGAGCGCCCGGTCGGCGGGGACGAGGCAGGCGCCGTGCCGCCAGGCCAGCCACATCTCCTCGCAGCTCGCGTCGAAGGCGACCGACAGGCCGGCCAGGACGCGGTCGCCCGGGCCCAGCGGGGCGTCCTGGAGGAACAGGCGGGCCTCGGCGTCGACGAACGCGGCGGCGCTGCGGTGGGTGACGGCCACACCCTTGGGGACGCCGGTCGAGCCGGACGTGAAGATGATCCACGCGTCGTCGTCGGGGCGTGGCGGCGCGGGATCGTCGTCGGTGGCGGAGGCGTCGTGCGTGCGGGCACCGGGTCCGGGGGTGACGGCCCCGTCGTCGCCGACGACGGCGACGACGGCCGCCTCGCCGAAGACGAGCTCGGCGCGTTCCGCCGGGTCGTCGCGGTCCACCGGCACGTAGGCGGCTCCGGCCCGCAGGACGGCGAGGACGGACAGGTACAGGTCGGCGCGGCCGGAGGTGGCGCGCACGCCGACGCGGTCACCGCGCCGGACGCCCTGGCGGGCCAGCGCCGTCGCGCGCCGGGCGACCTCGGCGCCCAGCTCGCCGTAGGTCCACGAGCGGTCGTCGTCCTCGATGGCGGGGGAGCGGGGGTGGTCGCGGACCGTGGCGTCGAGGATGTCGATCAGGGTGCGTTCCGGGGGAGTGCGGTCGCTGCCGAGCAAGGCGGAGATCGGGGACACACGGGCCTCTCTGGCTCACGGACGGGTGCGTCTACACGCGGATCGTACGGCCCGCGCTCCGTGGCCGCCCGGTGGGTCTCGTCGGGTGGGCCGTCGGACCGACCGGTGGGGCGCTCTCTAGGATCGGGGCGTGACCACGAGCCCCGTCCCCGTCGAGAACGCCGCGCTCTCGTTGCGCCAGGTGGCGTACGAGTCGCTCAAGGCGCGCATCATTGGGCTCGACCTGCACCCGGGGCAGCGGCTGGTGGAACGGGACATCGCCACGGAGCTGGGTGTCTCGCGGGTGCCGCTGCGCGAGGCGCTGCACCAGCTCGAGAGCGAGGGGCTCGTGGTCCTGGTGCCGCGTCAGGGCGCGCTGGTGGCCCCCTTCACGCGTGCCGACGTCGAGCACCTGTTCGAGGTGCGCGAGAGCGTCGAGGTGCTGGCGTTCCGGCTGGCCGCGCTCAAGCGGTCGGCGGCGGACCTCGCGGCGATGGCCGCGTCGGTGCAGGCGGCGCGGGACGCGCTCGCCCGGCGGGACGACGCCGCGACGGCGGCCGCGAACGCGGGTTTCCACGCGGTGGTGGTCCAGGCGTGCGGCAACCCGTTGCTGCGGTCGATGCTCGCCCCGCTCGACGCGCGGGTGCGCTGGCTCTTCCACCTGACCAAGCAGCGTGACACGCACGAGCAGTGCGACGAGCACGCGGCGATGCTGGCGGCGATCGAGGCGCGGGACGCGGACGCGGTCGCCGACCTCGCGCACCGGCACGTCACCTCGGGCCGGGAGCCCAGCCTGGCGCTCGCCGAGACGTGGGCGTCGGCGCCGATCGACCCGGTCGAGGTCACGCGGACGCGCAACCGGGGCCGGCAGAACGCCTGAGGCGCCGCGCGGGGCCGGTTCGGTCACGCAGCATTTACGGTCGATTGACGCATCGGAAACACGGGGCCAGCAGACTGCGAATTAGTGGTATACCGCTAACTCGACCTGGAGGACCCATGCGCAGCATCCGCCCCGCCGCCGGCACGACCCGCCCCGCCGTCCGCCGTTACGCCGCCCTCGGCCTGCTCCTGGCCGGCAGCCTCGTCGCCCTGACGGCGTGCGCCAGCGCCGACGCCGAGACCGGTGAGAACACCGTGGCCGACGGCGGCGAGGCGCTCGCCGTCGGCGTCTTCCTGCCCGGCTCCACCTCCGACACCGGGTTCATGGAGTCGGCCTACCTTGGCTACCAGCGCCTCGAGGAGGACCTCGGCGACGAGGTCGACCTGTCGTTCGTGGAGGAGGTCGCCGCCGCCGACTACGAGCAGACGCTCGTGCGGTTCGCCAGCACCTCCGACCTGGTGATCTCCGTGGGCGGCCAGACCGACGCCGACCTGCGCAAGGTCGCCCCCCAGTTCCCGGACGTGAAGTTCGTCGAGATCGGCGGACCCTCCGACGCCGAACCCCTCGACAACCTTGCCTACTACGACCCGCAGCAGGCCGAGGCCGAGTACCTGTCCGGGGCCGTCGCGGCGCTGTCGTCGGAGTCGGGCACCATCGGCTTCATCGGCGGCGTCGAGCTGCCCGCCATCGTCAACGCGTCCGTCGCGTTCGCGAACGGTGCCGAGGCGGCCGTCCCCGGCACCGAGGTCGTCACCCCGCAGTACCTCGGCGACTTCAACGACCCCGCCAAGGCCAAGCAGGCCGCCGCCGCCAACTTCGGCGTCGGGGTCGACGTCGTGGGCCAGATCGTCAACCTCGGCAAGCAGGGCATCGAGCAGGCCGCCCAGGACGCCGACGCCCACATGATCGGCGGGCCCATCCCCGGCGAGTGCGCCGACGACAGCCCGTACGTCGGCTACGTCCGAACCGACATCGGCACGGAGGTCGAGTACGCCGTGCAGTCCGTGCTGGACGGCACGTGGGAGGCCGCGCAGGTTCCCTTCGGCCTCACCTCCGACCTGGGCGGCACCGAGTTCGTGCTCTGCACCGACGACGCCGAGACCGTCGCCGCCCTCGACGAGGTCACGACGTCCCTCGCCGGCGGCGAGGTCGCGCCCTACTGAACCCGCCCGCCCTGCTGACCCGCCCGACGCCCACCCGCCCACCCGCCCGCCGGTCCGGGGCGGGTGGGCCCCCGAGAGGAGCCGAGCATGCCGACGACCCTTCCGCCGACCACGACGCCGCCCCTGCTGCCCGACGCCGACCCCGCCACCCCGGCGCTCGCCCTGCGCCGCGTGACCCGGGTGTTCGGCAGCCACACGGCGCTCGACGCGGTCGACCTCGAGATCGCGTCCGGCGAGGTGCACTGCGTGCTCGGGGAGAACGGCGCCGGCAAGTCCACGCTGTGCAACATCGTGTTCGGGTCGCTGCCGCCCACCGCCGGCGAGGTCCTCCTCGACGGCGAGGCGTTCGCCCCGACGTCGCCCGCCGACGCCCTCGCCCGCGGCGTGGCGATGGTCCACCAGCACTTCTCCCTGGTGCCCACCCTGACCGTCGAGGAGAACCTGCTGCTCGGCCGCGGCGTGCGCCGGCTGCGGCCGGACCGGGTCGGGCTGGCAGCCCGCCTCGCCGTCATCGACGAGACCCTCGGGCTGCAGGTCGACCTCGCCGCACGGGCCGGCACGCTGAGCGTCGGCGCCCGCCAGCGGGTCGAGATCGTCAAGGCGCTGCTCGACGACCCCCGCCTCCTGCTGCTCGACGAGCCGACCGGCGTGCTCGGCCCCGACGAGGTCGACAGCCTCCTGGCGACCTGCCGCCGGGTCGCCGAGGCCGGCACCGCCGTCGTCCTGGTCACCCACAAGCTCGCCGAGGTCATGCGCGTCGGTGACCGGGCCACCGTGCTGCGCGGCGGGCGCGTAGTCGGCGGCGGACCCCTGGCCCGCCCCGACGCGGCCGGCGAGGTCCCGGCCGGCGGGCTCGCCGCGGCCGACCTCGTCGGACTCATGGTCGGCCGGGACGCCGCCGACCTCGACGCCCTCCTCGCCGCGAGCGTGGGTGTCGTCGACCAGGCTCCCGACGTCGTCCCCGCGGCCTCGGTGCCGGAGTCGATGGCCCAGGTGCCGGCGACGACGGCACCGGTGCTCGCCGTGCGCGGCCTGGTCGTGACGGACACGATCGGCGCGCGCCGCGTCGACGGCGTCGACCTGGAGGTCCGCCCCGGCGAGATCGTGGGGATCGCCGGGGTGGAGGGCAACGGGCAGAGCGAGCTCGTGGCGGCGCTGTCCGGGGCCATCCGGCCCGCCGACGGCCACGTCCTCCTCGACGGGACGGACGTCACTCGGGCCGCACCCCGGCGTCGGACCGCGCTCGGCCTGGGCATCGTGCCCGAGGACCGCCACCACGAGGCGGTGGTGACCGGCCTGAGCGTCACCACCAACCTGCTGCTCGGCCGCCTGCACCGGTTCCGCCGGTACGGACTCCTCGACCGGCGCTCCATGGCCACGACGGCGGCCGAGCTCGCGCGGCGCTTCGACCTGCGAGCCGCGTCCCTCGACAACCCGATGTCCTCGCTGTCCGGGGGTAACCAGCAGAAGGCGGTCCTGGCCCGCGAGCTCAGCCTCGACCCGCTGCGCTGCGTCGTCGCGGCCCAGCCCACCCGGGGGCTGGACCTCGGTGCCGTGGACGCCGTCGTCGGGCACCTGCGGGCCGCCGCCGCGGCCGGGGTCGGGGTGCTCGTCGTGTCCAGCGAGCTGTCCGAGCTGCTCGTGCTGTGCGACCGCGTGCACGTCGCCTACCGGGGGCGCCTGCTCGGCCCCGTGCCCACCGATGCCACCGACGCCCGCGAGCGCGTCGCCCACCTCATGACGGGAGCCGCGGCATGACCGCCCCGACCACGACCACGGGCCCCACGCCCGCCGCCGGACCGCCACCGGCCACGACGCCCCCGACCCCGAGCAGCCGGCCGCCGGCCGCCCGGACCCTGACCGTCCGGCTGCTCGACGCGCGCCCCGTGCTCGTCCCGCTGGTCGCCGTGCTCGGCGCGCTCGCGGTGAGCACCGGGCTCGCGGCGCTCGCGGGAGCGACGCCGGTGGAGGCGGCGACGGCGCTCTGGGACGGCATGGTGGGCACGCCGTACGCGATCGGTTCGTCGCTCAACGTCGCCGCCGTGCTCCTGCTCGTGGCGACGGGGTTCCTCGTCGCGCACCGTGCCGGCCTGGTCAACGTGGGCGGCGAGGGGCAGATCTGCGTGGGTGCCGTCGCGGCCACCGCCGTCGGCACCACGCTGCCGGCCGGCGTGCCGGCGCTCCTCGCGCTGCCGCTGCTGCTGCTCGCCGCGGCGGCGGGCGGGGCGGCCTGGGCGTCGATCGCGGCGTGGCTCGCCGTGCGCCGTGGCGTCAGCGAGGTCATCACGACCCTCCTGCTCAACTTCGTCGGCGCGGCCGTCCTCGTCCTGAGCGTCCACGAGGAGGCCCTGCTGCGCCAGCCGGTGACCAGCTCGGAGACGCTGCCGCAGTCCGCCCCCCTCGTGGAGGGGACGCACCTGCCGCTCCTCGGGCTGCCGGACTCGCCCGCGACCGTCGCCGTGGTCCTCGCGCTCGTCGGTGCCGCCGCCGGAGCGTTCGTGCTGCGCCGTACCGCGACCGGCGTCCGGCTCGCCGCGGTCGGCATGTCCCGTCCCGCGTCGCTGCGCCTCGGGCTGGGCGTGGACCGACTGCGGTTCTCGTCCCTGACGGCGGCCGGGGCGGCGGCCGGACTGGCCGGCGGCGTCCTCGTCGCGTCCGCCCCGCACGTCCTCGACGACGGGCTGTCCTCCGGGTACGGGTTCTCCGGGCTGGTCGTCGGTCTGCTGGCCCGGGGCTCGTTCACCGCCGCCGTCGGTATCGCCACCGTGCTCGGGTTCCTCACCTCCGGCGGCATCAACCTGCAGCTCGCCGCAGGCGTCCCGGCGTCCATCACCCAGATCCTGGAGAGCCTCATCATCCTCGGCGTCGCCGGCACGGCGATCTGGGCCGTCCGGCGCACCCCCCGCGGCGCCGCCCGCCGACCGGGCACTGGACGGTTCCGGCGCCCTCGCACCACGACGGAGGCCACCTCATGATCACCGACCTGCTCGTCGCGAGCATCGCGCTCGCGATCCCCGTGCTCGTCGCCGCGAGCGGAGAGCTCGTCGGGGAACGCGCCGGCGTCCTGACCATGAGCGTCGAGGGCATGATGCTCACCGGCGCGTTCGCCGCCGTCGTCGGCGCCACCGCGAGCGGTTCGGCGCTGACCGGCGTGGCCTGCGGGGCGCTCGCCGGCCTGGGCGTCGGCCTGCTGCAGGCCGCCCTGTCCGTGTGGCTGCAGGCCGACCAGATCGTCACCGGCCTGGCGGTCAACGCGCTCGCGCTCGCGGGCACGACGTTCGGAGCCCGCCTGCTGCTGGAGCGCGGCACCGCGGTGCCGGGCTTCTCCCGCGTCGAGATCCCGTTCCTCGCGGACGTCCCCGTGATCGGCCCGGCCCTGTTCCGCCAGACGGGGCTCGGGTACGCGCTCGTCGGCGTGGTGGTCGTGCTGGCCGTGCTGACGTCCCGGCGCACCGGCTGGGGGCTGGCGGTCGACTCCGTCGGGGAGGACGCCGTCAGCGCGGACCGGTCCGGCATCCCCGTGCTGCGCGTCCGGTTCGCCGCGGTGCTGGTCGTCGGGGTGCTGTCCGGTCTCGCGGGCACCCAGCTCGCCCTGTCGGAGGTGCACACCTTCACCGACAACATCACCGCCGGCACGGGCTACCTCGCCGTGGTGGCCGTGATCGCGGGCAGCTGGCGCCCGGTGGGCGTGGCCGTCGCCGCCGTCGTCTTCGGGCTCGCGCAGGCGCTGCAGTTCACGCTGCCCGCCCTGGGCGTGGACGTGCCGTTCGCGCTGCTCGTCATGCTCCCGTACGTGCTGGCCCTGCTCGCCGTGGCGGGACTGGTCAGCCACAGCCGCCCGCCCGCCGGGCTCACCCGGTCGTTCGTGCGCTCCGGGCGGCTCGCGTGAGCGCCCGCCCGGCCCCCACCGCACGCCCTGCCCGCTCCCGCCCTGCCCGCCCGTCCCCTGGAGGCCCCGTGCCGCTCGTCCTGACCCGCTCCGACCTCACCGGCCTCGTGACGCCCGCCGACGTCGTCGCCGTCGTCGAGCAGGCGTTCGCCGACCTCGCGGACGGCACCGCGGCCCAGGCGCCGCTCAGCGTCGCCGCCCTGGACGACGCCGCGCACTTCCTGCCGATGACGGCGGTCTCGCGGCGGGCCGGGCTCGCCGGGTCCAAGCTCCTGGCCGACGTCCCCGGCAACCGGGAGCGCGGACTGCCCGCCCAGCGCTCCGTGCTCGTCCTCGCGGACGCCGACGACGGAGCACCCGTCGCGATCCTCGACGGCGGCCTGCCGACGCGCCTGCGCACCGCGGCGGCGAGCGCCGTCGCGACCCGCTGGCTGGCCCGCCCCGACGCCCGCGTGCTCGGCCTGGTGGGTGCCGGGGGGCTGGCGCTGGAGCACGTGAGCGCCGTCGCGGCCGTGCGGCCGCTGGAGCACGTGCTGTTCTGGACCCGGTCGGACGGCACGGCCGCGGCGTTCGCCGAGCAGGTGGCCGCACGCCACCCGGAGCTCAAGGTGACGCGGGTGGACTCCCCGCGCAGCGCGGTGGGGTCCGCGGACGTGGTGTGCACGCTGACGCCGTCGCGCGAACCGGTGGTGCTCGGCGAGTGGTTCCACCCGGGCCTGCACGTCAACGTCGTGGGCGCGCCGCCGCGGGCGGACCACCGGGAGGTCGACGGCGAGGCGATGCGGTGCTCGCGGGTCGTGGTGGACTCCGTGTCGACGGCGCTGCACGAGTCCGGTGACGCCCTGCTCGCCATCGCCGAGGGGGCGATCGGCGTCGACGCGTGCCGGCTCGAGCTCGGTGACGTCGTCACGGGGCGGGCGGTCGGACGCGGCAGCCCCGAGGAGGTCACCCTGTTCGACTCGGTGGGCCTGGGGCTGCTGGACGTGGTGATCGGCCGGCTGCTCGTGGACGCCGCGCGCGCCGCAGGTCGCGGGCTGCCGGTCGAGCTGTCGGCATGATGGGCACCATGAGCGAGCTGCCGCACGACGACCGCACCCATCTCGACCACGCGCTGCGGATCGCCCGCGAGACCCTCGCGGAGGGGAACAAGCCGTTCGGCGCCGTCCTCGTCGCGGCGGACGGGCGGGTGCTGGCCACGGGCCGCAACGCCGTCGCGCGGACGGGGGACCCGACCGCGCACGCGGAGCTCGACGCCGTGCGCGACGTCGGCGCCGCCGACCGCGCCGCCGTCGTCGGCGCCACGATGTACGCCAGCGGGGAGCCGTGCCCCATGTGCGCGGCGGCGCTGGTGTGGTCCGGCGTCGCCCGCATCGTGTTCGGCAGCGCGGCACCGGACATCCGTGCCGTGGTGCCGGGCCCGCCGGGGTTCAGGCTCCGGTGCGCGGACGTCGTGGCGGCGTCGGACGCCGTGGTCGACGTCGTCGGGCCCGCGCTGGGGGAGGAGGGCCTGGCCCCGTTCCGCGAGCCGGCCCGGGCCTCGGCGGACCGGACCCGGTGACCGCGAGGTAGCGCGCCGCCTCGGGGAGCGCGTGCTCTCCCTCGGTGGGGCGCTACCGCGTGGTGGGGGAGCTCGTGGCGGGGCGCGGGCCGCCCCGGGCGTCCATCCGGGCGAGCAGCTGCGCCAGCACGTCACCGGCGCGCAGGCCGTCGTGCTCGAACTCGTTGGTCACCCACGCGCGCGCCCCGGGGATCCGGGCCGCCGTGTCGAGCGAGAGGTCCGCGTCGACGAACATGTCGTCGAAGTACACCGCAGCCTCCAGCGGGACCTCGTTCGCGGCCAGCACGTCCAGGTCGTACAGGTCGCCCCAGTCGTCGCGGCGGGCGAGCGCGTGGGCGGCGTCGTGGAACGGCCGCAGCGCCGCGACCTGGTCGAACATCCAGGGGTAGATCATCTCGCCGGTGAACAGCAGCGGTCGTTCGTCCGGGTGGAACGCGCCGTCAGAGTCCCGCACGCGCTGCGCGGCCCACGCCGTCGGCCCGTCGCCCGCCTGGGCGTAGATGGACTCGTGCAGCACGGCGTACATCGGGTTGGTCGCGAACGACGTCGCCGCCTCGAGCTCCGCCAGGAACGTGTCCGTCAGGTCGTCGGGGACGCCGTCGTCGAACGCCTCGTCGACGATCCAGTGCACCCGCTCGAAGCCGGGACCCATGCCGAACGCCATGCCCAGGCTCTGGAACCGTTCGACGCTCAGCAGGTCCCCGCCGGGCAGGCGCACGTCCCCGACGGCGATCCGGTCGGCGATGCGCGCGACGCGTCCGACGTCGCCCGGGTAGCGCTCGCGGTAGAGCGCGTTCTTGGCGACGACGCGCGCCTGGGTGCGCTCGTAGACCTCCTCGGCGCTCGCGGTGACGCCCGCGAGCCCGCCGGTGACGTACGACGCCGCGAGCCCCTCGGGCGCGATCGACAGGTAGGTCAGGGTGAGGAACCCGCCGTACGACTGCCCGAGGCTGGACCAGCGCCGTCCGCCGTAGACCTCGCGCCGCACGTGCTCGGCGTCGCGGACGATCGAGTCGGCGCGGAAGTGCGTCAGGTGGTCGGCCTGCGCCGCGCCGTCGCCGAGCGCGGCCAGGGCGCCGGCCCGCACGGCGGACGACCGGCCGGTGCCGCGCTGGTCCAGCAGCACGACGCGGAACCTCTTGAGCGCCTCGCCGACCCAGCCCTCGGCGCCCGTGGGCCGGGGGCCCTTGCCGCCGGGGCCGCCCTGGAGGAACACCAGCAGGGGCAGGTCGTCGGCCCGCTTCGTGGGGTCCACGAGCTCGCGGACGAACACGCTCAGCGTGCGTCCGTCGTCGGGCCGCGACCAGTCCAGCGGGACGCTCAGGGAGCGGTCGGTGACGTGGACGCCGGGCAGGGTGTACGAGACGGTGCTGCTCACCGGTCCAGCGTACGAGGGTCCCCGCCGGTCACAGCATGAGTCGCTCATTGTTTTGACTTCATCAAAACAAGAGGCCTATGCTGGGGACATGGTCGACACCTCGCACGCAGCCACGGACCGGGCGGACACCCTGCGCCGGCACGGGCTGCGCGCGACCGCCGGCCGCGTCGCCGTGCTGACGTACGTCGACCGGCATCCCCACGTGACGGCCGCCGACGTCTTCGAGGGCATCCGTCAGGAGCTCCCCTCGACGTCGTCCCAGGCGGTCCACAACGTCCTCGCGGACCTGCACGCCTGCGGGATCCTGCGCCGCACCGACCTGCCGGACTCCAGCGGCGCGCAGTACGAGACCCGCACCGGCGACAACCACCACCACGTCCAGTGCGTGGAGTGCGGCCGCGTCGAGGACGTCGACTGCGTCGTCGGGCACGCGTCGTGCCTGACGCCGTCCGACGACCACGGCATGCGGATCTTCACCGCGGACGTCACGTTCCGCGGCATCTGCGGCTCCTGCGAGCCGGCCCGCACCGACCGGACCGACTGACGGTCCACCACCGCACCGCCGCCCGCCCCCGACGCGAGCGGCTCCGCGGTGACCCTGCTCACCGACCACCCCGGACCACCGAACCGCCCCCCGAGAGGACACCCCTGTGCCCACGCTGACCGCCACCCGCCCGCACACCGCCGCCGAGACCGCCCACCCGGACGTCTCCCGGCCGACCCTGCTGGTGGGCACCACCACCATCGCCGACGTCCGGGCGCTGCACACGCTCCCCGCGCTCGGCCCGGACGAGTTCGCCGCCGTCCTGCGCTCCGCGAGCCCTGGCGTCCCGGTCGCCGTCGTCGGGCGCCGCGACGGCACGTGCGCCTACGACCAGATCGTCGTCGTGTACTGCGCCGACGGCGTCACCGAGCGCCAGACGTGGGCTCGGGTCGCCGACCTCGGCGCCGAGGTCACCTACGAGCTGGCAGAGGACACCGGCGCCCGCGGCGGATTCGTGGCGCTCCGCCGCTGACGCCGGTGGCCCTCCGGCCCGTCAGTCGATGTCCTCGTCCACCCAGTCGAACGTCTTGGTGACGGCCTTCTTCCAGCTGCGGTAGAGGCGCTCCCGCTCGCCCTCGTCCATCTGCGGGGACCAGCGCTGACCCTCGGACCAGTTGTCGACGACGTCCTGGGTGCTCTCCCAGAACCCGACGGCGAGCCCGGCGGCGTAGGCAGCGCCCAGCGCCGTCGTCTCGGCGACCTTGGGTCGCACCACGTCGACGCCGAGCTGGTCGGCCTGGAACTGCATGAGCAGCTCGTTGGCGATCATGCCCCCGTCGACCTTCAGCTCGGTGAGGTCGACGCCGGAGTCGGCCTTCATCGCGTCCATGACCTCCCGCGTCTGGAAGGCGGTCGCCTCCAGTGCCGCGCGGGCGATGTGGTTGCGGTTGACGTAGCGCGTGAGCCCGACCAGGGCGCCGCGGGCGTCGGGACGCCAGTAGGGGGCGAACAGCCCGGAGAACGCCGGCACGAAGTACGCCCCGCCGTTGTCCTCGACCTTGCCGGCGAGCCACTCGACGTCGGGGGCGTCCTCGAAGAGCCCGAGGTTGTCGCGCAGCCACTGCACGAGCGAGCCGGTGACGGCGATGGACCCCTCGAGGGCGTACACCGTCGCCTCCTCGCCGATCTTGTAGCAGACGGTGGTGAGCAGGCCGTTCTCGCTCGGCACCTTCTCCGTGCCGGTGTTGAGCAGCATGAAGTTCCCGGTGCCGTAGGTGTTCTTGGCGCTGCCGACCTCGAAGCACGCCTGGCCGAACGTGGCTGCCTGCTGGTCGCCGAGGATGCCCGCGATCGGCACGCCCGGCACCATGCCGCGCAGCCGGCCCTCGCCGTACACCTCGGACGACGAACGGATCTCGGGCAGCATGGACAGCGGGATGCCCATGTCCGCGGCGATGTCCTCGCGCCAGTCCAGGGTGTCGAGGTCCATGAGCATGGTGCGCGAGGCGTTGGTGACGTCGGTGACGTGCACCCCGCCTTCGGTGCCGCCGGTCATGTTCCACAGGACCCAGGTGTCGGTGTTGCCGAACAGCAGGTCGCCCTTGTCGGCCGCCTCGCGGGCACCCTCGACGTTGTCGAGGATCCACTTCACCTTCGGTCCGGAGAAGTAGGTCGCCAGCGGCAGCCCGACGATCGACTTGTACTTGTCGGCGCCCTCGCTGCCGCCCAGCTCGTCCACGATCGCCTGGGTGCGGGTGTCCTGCCAGACGATGGCGTTGTAGACGGGCTTGCCGGTGTGCTTGTCCCACACGACGGCGGTCTCGCGCTGGTTGGTGATGCCGATGGCGGCGAGGTCGGCGTGGGTGACGTTGCCGCGGGTCAGCGCGAGACCGACGACCTCGCGGACGTTGTTCCAGATCTGCTCGGCGTTGTGCTCGACCCATCCCGCCTTCGGGAAGATCTGCTCGTGCTCGAGCTGCCCGGTGGAGACGATGCTCCCCGAGTGGTCGAAGACGATGGCACGCGAGCTCGTGGTGCCCTGGTCGATGGCGAGGACGTAGTCAGCCATGGTGCGTCAGCTCCTTGACGGCGGTGTCGGGTGGATGTCGGGTGGATGTCGGGTGGGACGCGATGGTCAGGAGTAGGCGGCGCCGAGCAGACCGGCGAGCACTCCGCCGACCAGCGGGCCGGCGATCGGCACCCACGAGTACGACCAGTCGCTGGACCCCTTGCCCTTGATCGGCAGGATCGCGTGGGCGATGCGGGGACCGAGGTCACGGGCCGGGTTGATGGCGTAGCCGGTGGGCCCACCCAGGCTCGCACCGAGGCCGACGACGACGAGGGCGACGGCGAGCGGTCCGAGACCGGACGGCGTCATGCCGGAGACGACGACGAAGAACACGAGGACGAACGTGGCCAGCATCTCGGTGACGAAGTTCCAGGTGTACGAGCGCAGCTCGGGGCCGGTGGAGAACACGGCGAGCTTGGTCTCCGGCGGTGCCTCCTGGTCGAAGTGCTTCTTGTAGGCCAGGAACGCCAGGACCGCCCCGAGGAACGCGCCGATCAGCTCCGCCCCGAAGTACATGAACATGTTCGCCACGGTCGGCTCGATCGTCGCGGTGATCGCACCGCCCGGCCCGGTCACCGAGTAGAACGGCATGTCCGCGGCGAACAGGCCGATGGTCACCGCCGGGTTGAGGTGGGCGCCGGACTTGAACGCCACGTACACACCGGCGAACACGCCGAGGCCCCAGCCGAAGTTGATCAGCAGCCAGCCGCCGTTGAACCCCTTCGTCTTCGGCAGGACCACGTTGGCGACCACGCCGGCGCCCAGCAGGATCAGCGTCGCGGTACCGAGGATCTCGGACCAGAACGCGTTCATCAGGAGTGAGTCCATCGTCGTCTCCCTTCGTGCGGGACGGCGTCGTCCCGGCGGGTCATGGGTGGTGGGTCGGTGGCTGGTGGTGGGTGCCCGACGGACCGTGGGTACGTCGGGCGCCCCGTCAGGTGGTGCGCAGCGGCTGCATGGGTGCGACGTCGTCGGCCCGGGCCCGGGCCTGCGCCGCCGCCTCGTCGTCGGGTTCGGCGGCGGCGGCGTCCTCGGCGTCGGCACGCGCCAGGTAGGCGTCGACCTCCGCCTTCTGGGCGGCGTCGTCCCACCCGAGGAGCGGGGCGGCGATCTCGGCGATCTCGGGGACCGCGGCACGGCCCTTGTCGGGGACCTCGTAGACCAGGCGGGTGCGCCGCAGCATCAGGTCCTCCAGGTGCAGCGCCCCCTCGTGGCTCACCGCGTAGTGGATCTCGGCGCGCAGGTAGGCGTCCGCGTGCTCCAGCGGCCGGGCGAGCGTCGGGTCCTCCTCGCAGAGCGTCACGAGCTCGCGCAGCGCGGAGCCGTACCGGTGCAGCAGGTGGTCGACCATCGCCGGGCTCCAGCGGTACCGCTGCGCCCACGAGCGGGCCTGACGGCGAACCGCGGCCAGCCCGACGGCGCCGATGAGCGGGATCTGCGCCGTCACGGACGGCAGGGCGGTCGCCCGCTGCCCGATCGCGAAGTCCACGGCGTCCTTGGCCATGACGCGGTAGGTGGTGAGCTTGCCGCCCGCGATCGCCGTCAGGCCGGGGGCGGGGGAGGCGACCGTGTGCTCGCGGGAGACCTTGGCCGAGCCCGTGCCCTCCTTCGTGCCGGGCTGCAGCAGCGGGCGCAGGCCCGCGTAGGTGCCGATGACGTCGTCGCGCGAGATCGGGTGGGCCAGGACGGCGTTGGCGTGGTCGAGGACGTACTCGATGTCCGCGGCGGTCGCCACGGGGTGGACGGGGTCCAGGTCCCAGGGCGTGTCCGTGGTGCCGATGACCCAGTACCGCGACCACGGGATGATGAACAGCACCGACTTCTCGGTCTGCAGGATCAGCCCGACGTTCCCGCGGATCCGTTCGCGCGGCACCACGATGTGGATGCCCTTGGAGGCGAGCACGCGCAGCCCGCCCTCGTCACCGGCCAGGGCCTCGGTGTCCTCGGTCCAGACGCCGGTCGCGTTGATGACGTGCCGGGCCCGCACGGCGATCTCGCGTCCCGACTCGAGGTCGACCACGACGGCGCCGTTGACGGCACCGGTGGCGCTCTTGGTCAGCGCGACGACCTGGGTGCGGGACGCCGCGTGGGCGCCGTAGTCGGCGGCGGTGCGCACCAGCGTGGAGACCAGGCGGGAGTCGTCGACGGACGCGTCCCAGTACTGGACCGCTCCGATGGCGGCCTCGTGGGCGAGGTCGGGGAACTTGCGGGCCATCTGGCGCCGGGTGAGGTGGCGGTGCAGCGGCATGGCGCGCCGGCCGGGCGCGAGCGCGGCGAGCGTGTCGTACAGCGCGATGCCCGTCCCCACGTAGGCCCGCTCCCAGAGGCGGTGCTCCAGCGGGTACAGGAACGGGACCGGCTTGACCAGGTGCGGCGCGATCTCCTTGAGCAGGAGGTCGCGTTCGGTCAGCGCCTCGTGCACGAGGGAGAAGTCGAGCATCTGCAGGTAGCGCAGGCCGCCGTGGACGAGCTTGCTGGACCAGCTCGACGTGCCGGCGGACCAGTCCTGGGCCTCGACGACGGCGGTCGACAGGCCGCGGGTCACGGCGTCGAGCGCGATGCCCGCGCCCGTCACCCCGCCCCCGACGACGAGCACGTCGAGCTCGTTCGACGATTCCTGCGAGGCTTCCAACGCGTTGAGTGCCCTGGCACGGGAGTCGGACGTGAGACGGGTGCTGGACATGTGGTGCTGGCTCCTCTGTTCCGGGTACTCAGAGGATCACCGCGGGATCGACCTCGCAACCGCAGAACAGCGCTCGTACAGTACCCACGTGCCCACGCCCACCTCGGCCCCGTTCCACGTCCGCCCTGCGCTGCCGGCGGACGTCCGCGCCGTGCGCGACCTCGTGGAGCCGTACGCGGCGAACCGCATCCTGCTCGCCAAGGAGATGGTCGGCTACTACGAGGCCGTCCAGGAGTTCCTCGTGGCGGACGCCGGTGGTGAGCGGGGCGTCATCGGTTGCGGCGCGCTGCACGTCATGTGGGCGGACCTCGCCGAGATCCGCACGCTCGCCGTGTCGCCGGACGTCACCGGTCGCGGGGTCGGGCACGCCCTCGTCGAGGAGCTGATCGGGCGGGCCCGCCGCATCGGTCTGCGCCGGTTGTTCTGCCTGACCTTCGAGGTCGAGTTCTTCGCCGGGCACGGGTTCCGGGAGATCGACGGGACCCCGGTGACGCCCGAGGTGTACGCCGAGCTGCTGCGCTCCCACGACGACGGCGTCGCGGAGTTCCTGGACCTCGCCCGGGTCAAGCCGAACACCCTGGGCAACACCCGCATGCTCCTGGAGCTCTGAGGAGCGCACGGGCAGGCCTCAGACCGGCAGCAGGTAGCGTCCCGCGTCGTCGGTCTCGGCCAGGCCGTCCTCGACCAGCGAGGCCAGGCAGCGGTCGAGCTGGGGGTCCGGGCCGGCGTCGGCGAGCAGCGCCCGAGGCACGGGACCCTCGGCGCCCCGCAGCGCCGCCATGACCCGGCCCCGCACCTGCCGGTCGGTGCCCTCCCACGCCTGGGTGCGGCGTCGGGCGGCGTGCTCGTCCGGCGGGTGGCCGGCCAGCCGCCACGCGCAGCGCTCCCGCAGCGGGCACGCCGCGCACCGGGGCACGCGGGCCGTGCACACCAGTGCCCCCAGCTCCATCGACGCGGCCGCCCAGCGGGCGGCGTCCGCGTCGTCGGCCGGCACGAGCGAGGCGGCCAACCGACGTTCGGCGGCCGTGTACGACGGCGCCGGCAGCGCCACCCCGGTGACGGCGCGCGCCTGCACGCGCCGCACGTTCGTGTCCACCACGACGGCCCGCCGCCCGAACGCGAACGCCTGCACCGCGGCCGCCGTGTACTCGCCGACACCCGGCAGCGCGCGCAGGGCGTCGGCGTCGTCGGGGACCTGCCCGCCGTGGCGTTCGACGACGGCCCGCGCGCAGTCGGCCAGGCGCAGCGCACGACGCGGGTAGCCGAGGCGGCCCCACGCGCGCAGCACCTCCGACGTGGGTGCGGCGGCCAGGTCGCCAGGCCCCGGCCAGCGCGCCATCCAGGCCCGCCAGACCGGCTCGACCCGCACGACCGGGGTCTGCTGCAGCATGACCTCGCTGACGAGCACCCCCACCCGGTGCGGTCCGGGGCGCGCCACGGCAGGTCGCGCGCCGCGTCGTCGTACCAGGCGTTGACGTGCTCGACCAGGGGATCCACGGTCGTCCATTGTGCCTGCCCACCCGGTGTGCACGACGCGACGGCGCGGCTCCCCGGAGGCCGCCGGACCGGCGCGTAGCGTGACCTGCGCAAGAGAGTTCGACGAGGCAGGGGTGCAGTGGCGGCAGCGAAGGACCGGCGTGGCGCGTCGGGCGCGGGGCGCTCGACGCCGTCGTCGCGCGGATCGGGCTCCCGGTCGACGTCGGGCGGCGGGTCGGGAGCGGCACGGGGTTCGGGCGGGTCGCCCGCAGGTGCCTCCGGCACCCCGAGGTCGGGCGCGGCGAAGGGCTCCGGAGGGTCGAGGAGCACCGGCGCGCGGAAGCCGTCGAGCGGTCGTCCCGCGAGCAAGGGATCCGCGGGCAAGGCGACCACGAGCAGGAGCACCGCGAGCAAGGGATCCGCGGGCAAGGGCACGGCCAGTGGTACCACCGGCAGGGGAACGGCCAAGGGCGCCGCGAGCAAGGGCACGAGCAAGGGATCCGCGGGCAGGACGTCGTCCGGCGGACGCACCGCGTCGTCGCCCTCGAACCAGCGTGCCGGCACCCGCGGCGCAGGGGCCGACGCGTCGACCCGGCAGACGCGGACGACCGGCGCGGGCGCAGGCGCCCGGTCGTCCCGTGGCACCACGGGCACCGGGCAGCGGTCCTCGTCGGGACGGACCGGGACCGCGGCGCGCGGCGGCGGCGGGGCCGCGGGCGCAGGCCGCGGGAGCGGCGCGCGCGGGAACGACGCCCGCAGCGCGAGCGGTCGGTCGGGTGCCGGATCGTCCCGGCAGGGCGGCGCGCGCCGGACGGTGACGACGAGCCGGCTCGTCGCCCCGGGAGCCACCCCCCGCCCCCGCAGGCGGCCCACGGCCGCGCAGCTGCGGCGCCGACGTGAGCGTCACCGCCTGACGACGATGGCGGCGGTGTGCGTCGCGCTCGTCGTGGGGATCGGCACCGTGGCCGGTTACGGCGTCGGACGCGGCGTCGACTGGGTGCGCGACGTCTGGCCCGACCCTCCGGTGCAGCTGCTCGCCGAGAAGGTCGCGCCGCCCGAGGCTCTCGACCCCGCGGGCGTCGCCGAGACCTGCGCCCCGTCCGCCGTGGCGCTCGACCTCGTCACCGACGGGAACACCTTCACGCGGGGCGACGCGATGGACTTCACGCTGCGTGTCACGAACGAGGGGCGCGTGGGGTGCCTGGTCGACAGCGCCACCTCCAGCATGCAGGTCGTCGTCACGGGCCCCGACGACACCCAGGTGTGGTCGTCGGCGGACTGCGCCTCGACCAAGGCCGAGCCGGCGCTCCTCGCCCCCGGGTGGTCGTGGGAGATCGAGGCGCGCTGGAGCGGCATCACCTCGACGGAGGGCTGCGAGGGCAAGCCGTCCAAGCTGGAGCCGGGCACCTACACGGCGACGATGGCGCTCGGGGACGTGCCGGGGGCCGAGGGCGAACCGACGACGGTCACGCTCGAGGCCCCGCCGGAGCCGGAGCCGGACCCGACGCCCAGCGACGAGCCGTCCGAGGGTGCCGACGACGCCGACGGCGAGAAGAAGTCCGCCGCCACCGAGGCGTCGGACGAGTCGGCCGAGGAGCCGAAGGAGAAGGCGGCCGACGAACCGGCCGAGGAACCGGCCGAGGACGAACCGCAGGACGCCGCGCAGGGCTCCGCGGAGGAGTGACGACGGCCGCCCTCACGGGCGGCCGAGGGCCGCGTCACACGTAGCGTTCGAGGATGCTCGACTCCGCCAGCCGGGACAGGCCCTCACGGACGGCGCGTGCACGCTGGTCGCCGACGCCGTCGACGCTCCTGAGGTCCTCCACGCTCGCCGCGAGGAGCTTCTGCAGGCCGCCGAAGTGCGCCACGAGCCGGTCCACGATGGACGACGGCAGGCGCGGGACCTTGGACAGCAGGCGGAAACCGTGCGGGGCGACGGCGGCGTCGAGCGCCACGCCCGAGCCGGGCAGGCTGAGCACGCGGCCGATCTCCGACAGGTCGAGGAGCTGGGCGGAGCTGAGCTGGGCGAGATCGCCGTGGACGGCACCGACGTCGCGCCCCGACCGCTCCACGTCGACGTAGTCGCGGACCACGAGGTCGCGGTCCGCCCCGATGCCGCCGATGAGCTCGTCCAGCTGGAGGGCGAGCAGACGCCCGTCCGTGCCGAGCTCCACCACGTAGCCGTCGATCTCGTCGGAGATGCGGCGCACCATCTCGAGGCGCTGGACCACGGCGCACACGTCCCGCACCGTCACCAGGTCCTCGATCTCCAGGGCGGACAGCGTGCCGGAGACCTCGTCGAGGCGGGAGCGGTAGCGCTCCAGGGTGGCGAGCGCCTGGTTCGCGCGGCCCAGGATGGTGTCCGAGTCCTCCAGCACGTGGCGGACGTTGCCGTTGTAGATCGCGACGATCCGCATCGACGCGCTGACCGACACCACGGGCAGACCGGTCTGCTTGGCCACGCGCTCGGCGGTGCGGTGACGGGTGCCGGACTCGCTGGTCTCGATGCTCGGGTCGGGCAGGAGCTGGACGGCGGCGCGCCGGATCCGGGTCGCGTCCCTGTCGAGCACGACGGCGCCGTCCATCTTCGACAGCTCGCGCAGCCGGGTCGCGGAGAACTCGACGTCCAGGACGAAGCCGCCGGAGCAGATCTCCTCGACGGTCTTGTCCAGCCCGAGGACGATCAGGGCACCGGTGCGCCCGCGAAGGATGCGTTCGAGGCCGTCGCGCAGCTCGGTGCCGGGAGCGACGGCCGCGAGGATGTCCCGGAGCAGGGCATCAGGGTGCGCGGGAGTGGGTGCCACGCGGGCATTCTACGACGTGGGACGCTCGCGCGGGCGCTCGTCTCGCGTGGTGGCCCCGCCGGAGGCGAGCTCGACGGCCTCGGCGATGTGGCGGGCCTCGGCGACCTGGATGCCGGCCGGTGCCCGCACGGACGTCCCGGCCGGGACGACGGCGCGGGTGAAGCCCAGCCGGGCGGCCTCGCTGAGTCGCCGCTCCAGCCCGGTCACGGGTCGGATGTCGCCGGCCAGGCCCACCTCGCCCATGGCGATGGTGCCGGCCGGCAGTGCCTGACCGGTGCGCGCGGAGACGATGGCGAGCGCGGTGGCGAGGTCGGCGGCGGGCTCGGTCACGCGGGCACCGCCGATCGTGGAGGCGTACACGTCGTTGTCGGCCAGCCGCAGGCCGGCGTGCCGGTGCAGCACCGCGAGGATCATGGCCAGGCGCTGCGACTCCACACCGCTGGTGGCGCGGCGCGGGTTCGCCAGCGGCGACGGGGCCACGAGGGCCTGGATCTCCAGGGCGAGCGGACGCCGCCCCTCCAGCGTCACGGTGACGCACGTGCCCGGCACACCCGCGCCCAGGTGGGACAGGAACAGCCCGCTCGGGTCCGCGAGGCCGACGATGCCCGCCTCGGACAGGTCGAAGCACCCGACCTCGTCGGTGGGGCCGAACCTGTTCTTCACCGCTCGGATCATCCGCAGCCGCGAGTGACGGTCGCCCTCGAACTGGCACACGACGTCGACGAGGTGCTCGAGGGTGCGCGGCCCGGCCACGGTGCCGTCCTTGGTCACGTGGCCGACCAGCAGCACGGGGACCTGGCGCTCCTTGGCGGCGGCGATGAGCGCGCCGGCGACCTCGCGCACCTGGCTGACGCCGCCGGGCGCACCGTCGACCTCCGCGGAGGCGATCGTCTGGACGGAGTCCACGACGAGCAGAGCCGGGTCCGCGGCCTCCAGGTGGCCCAGGACGGTGGCCAGGTCGGTCTCGGCCGCGAGCAGGAGCGTGGGGGCGAGCGCGCCGATCCGCTCGGCCCGCAGCCGCACCTGCCCCGCCGACTCCTCGCCCGTGACGTACAGGACGGTGCGCGCCCGCCCGTCGGCACCACGCGCCGCGTTGGACGCGACGGACAGCAGCAGGGTGGACTTGCCGACCCCGGGCTCCCCGGCGAGCAGCACGACGGCGCCCGGCACGAGGCCACCCCCGAGCACGCGGTCCAGCTCGTCGACGCCCGTCGGGGTGGCCCGGGCGGAGTCCACGTCGATCTCCGCGATGGGCCGTGCCGCCGACCGCACGGGCGTGACCGCCGTCGTGCGGGGCCCGGCGGACGCCGGACCCTCCTCGGCGACGCTGCCCCAGGCCTGGCACTCGCCGCAGCGCCCCACCCACTTCGCCGTCGTCCAGCCGCACTCCGTGCAGCGGAAGGCCGGGCGGGCGTTCTTGGTCGCGCGGGACGCTCGCGCGGAGGTCGGGGTGCTCACCTGGTCGACGCTAGGCCCTGCCTCCGACACCGGTGACCCGCGGGGTCGACCCCGCGCGGACGACCCCGTGCGCGACTGCCCGCGACGACTCCCCGCGACGCGGGCCGTGCTCCCGTCCTCACGGTGCCCGAGGCCGTAGGCTGCTCCGCGACGCCGTCGTCGCCTGCGCCCGCGGGCACGAGACCAGGAGGACGTCGATGGTCGACCAGAAGCCGGGGTACCTGTCCCCGGGATTCCGGACCCCGGGGGACAAGGTGCACCAGAAGCAGTCGCGCGCCGCGATCGTGCGGCGCCGCAAGGTGGTGGCGGTGATCGCGCTCGTCGCCCTCGCCGTCGTCGCCGCCCTGACGGCGTTCGTGTGGCCCGGGTTCGCGGTCGACGACGAGCCGCTGCCGGAGGTCACCGTCACCGCCCCGCCGCCCACCCCGACGGCCGAGCCCGCCGAGCTGCCCGAGGGTTCCACCGAGTTCCTCGCCGCGATGCCGGACTCCGCGCTGCAGCTCGTCCGCCTGGAGGCCGCCGAGGACTCCGCCTGGGTGGAGGACTCCGGGGCGGTCGAGGCGTGGGCGCTGACGTACGCCGACGGGTCCGAGGGCGGTGCCGAGGTCGCGCTCGTCGCGGGGCAGTGGGCCGACCCCGAGGCGGCCGGCGAGGTGTACGACACGCTGCTGGGCGCCGCGGGCGAACCGACGGCCTCCGGCGACGTCACCGTGGGCGGCGAGCCGACCGGCAGCTACGCGGTCACGCCCGGCGGCGCCGAGGGAACCTCCGTCGTCCTGTGGCGCAACGGCACGGCCGTCTTCCGCGCCGAGGGTCCGGACCCGCTCGTCCAGGACTTCTACCAGACCTTCCCGATGTGACCGAGGAGACTTCAGTGAGCACGCAGATCGCCGGGACCAGGGTCGCGTTCCTCGGCACGGGGAACATGGCCGAGGCGGTCCTGGCCGGGGCGCTCGGCTCCGGGCTGGCGCCGTCCGACGTCGTCGCGACCGTGCGGCGCGCCGAGCGGGGTGACGCGCTCGCCGAGCGCTACGGCGTGAGCACGACGTCGGACAACGCCGCCGCCGTCGTCGGGGCGCGCCTCGTCGTGGTCGCCGTGAAGCCGAAGGACGTCGCCGCGCTGCTCGACGTCGTCGGCCCGTCCCTGGAGCCGGGCGCCGTCGTCGTCAGCGTGGCCGCCGGGCTGCCGCTGTCGCTCTACGCCGCGCACCTGCCGGCGGGGCAGCCGGTGGTGCGGACCATGCCGAACACGCCCGCCCAGGTCGGGGCCGGGATCACGGCCGTCGTCGCCGGGCCGACGGCGTCGGACGACGACGTCGCGCTCGTCGAGGCGCTCCTCGCCGGCACCGGCGAGACGTTGCGCGTCACCGAGAAGGACATCGACGCGTTCGGGGCGCTGGCAGGGTCCGGCCCGGCCTACGTGTTCTACGTGGTCGACGCGATGGCGGAGGCGGGGGTGCTGATGGGGCTCACCCGCGACGTCGCGCGCCGGCTGGCGGTCCGGACGGTGCTCGGTTCCGGTCGGCTGCTCGCCGAGACGGGCGAGCACCCGGCGATCCTGCGCGAGAAGGTGTCCTCCCCGGGCGGCACGACCGTGGTTGCGCTGGCGAAGCTCGACGAGGGCGGGGTGCGGGCGGCGTTCCTCACCGCGCTGGAGGCGGCCCGGGTCCGGTCCCAGGAGCTGGGCCAGGAGCTCGCCTGACATGTCCGACCAGCCGCGTCGGGGTCGTCGGCCCGCCGGCCAGGGCACCCGTGAGGCGGTGCTGGACGCGGCGCGGGCCGAGTTCGCCGAGCTCGGCTACGACGCCGTGTCGGTGCGTGGCGTGGCCCGGCGTGCGGGCGTCGACCCGGGCACGGTACGGCACTGGTTCGAGGGCAAGGCGGCGCTGCTGACCGCGTCGCTGGGGCTGGACGGGATCGACCCGCAGGCCGCGGTCAGGGCCGCCGTCGACGGGCCGGTCGAGGGCCTCGGCGAACGGATCGTGCGCGCGGCGACGCAGCTGTGGGGCGCCGACGACGGCGCGACCGTCCGGGTCGCGATCCCCGCCGCCCTGGCCGACCCGGAGCTGCGGGGCCTGCTCCCTCAGCTCCTCGGCGCGCACGTCCTGGGCCCCCTGATCCACCGGCTCGGCGTCCCGGACGCCGAGCTGCGGGCCACGCTCGTCGGGTCGCAGGTCGTGGGTGTGCTGATGCTGCGCCACGTGCTGGAGGTGGAGCCGCTGGCGTCCATGGACGCCGACACGCTCGCCGCGCACGTCGGCCCGACGCTGCAGCGCTACCTCACCGGTGAGCTGCCTGACGCGCCTCCTGCTCGATGAGCACCATGGTCTCCTCCAGGGTGGCCCGCTCCTGGCTCACCTCCGCCTCGACCTGCGCCTCCCGCAGCACCTGACGCACCGGGTCGGGCGACGTGCCCGCCACCCGGCTGGTGCGCCCGGCGAGCACCACGGGCAGGTCGGCGTCGTCCAGGGCGGCGAACGCCGCGGCCCAGTCGGACGCGTGCACGACGGCGGTGGACGACGCGGCGGTGATGTCGTCGACCGTGCCGTGCGCCACCCCGCGCCCGCGCGACATGATGACGAGCCGGTCGCACTGCTCGGCCTCCATGTAGTGCGTGGTGACGAGCACGCCCGCGCCGCCCTCGGCCTGGTCGTGGATGGTGTCCCACAGGCGGGCACGGGCCAGCGGGTCGACGCCGGAGGTCGGCTCGTCCAGGACGAGCAGGCGCGGCGCGTGCAGCAGGGCGCAGTGGAAGGCGAGCTGGCGCTGGCGGCCCAGCCCGATGCGGCGCACCGGTTCGTCGGCGACGTCGGCCAGCGCGGGCGGGAGGTCCGCCAGGTCGCGCGTCGAGAACGCCGCCGCGATGAACTCGACGTTCTGGCGCACGCTCAGCGCCTGAGAGAGCCCGAGGCCCTGGGGCACGTAGCCCAGCGCGTGCCGGTCGGCGCGGGCCGGCGGGGCGTCGAGCACCTCGACGTGCCCGGAGTCCGCGGCCTCCAGCCCGAGGAGCACGCGCAGCAGCGTCGTCTTGCCGGCGCCGTTGGACCCGAGGAGCCCGACGATCTCCCCGGCCTCGACCCGCAACGACATGTCGGCGACGGCGGTGAGGTCGCCGAACCTCTTGGTCACGCCGTCGGCCACCACGAGCGCGCTCATCGGGTCTCCTCGGTCCGGGCGAGGGTCAGGGCGATCAACGTGTCCTCCATGTCGGGGGTGACGGCGCGGCCCGGGGCGTCCGCGCCCGGCGGGCTCCAGGTGTGGAACGTGCGCCCTCGCCGCCAGGTCCGCTCGTCGGCCGGTCCGTCGCCCACGGACACCGTGCCGGGCACGGCCCCGACGACCTCGTCCGGGCGGCCGGCGGCGAGCACGTGCCCCTCCTGGAGGGCGACGACGGTGGCGGCGCGCTCGGCCTCGTCGAGGTACGTGGTGGTCATGAGCACCGCGGCGCCGCCCTGGGCCGCGGCGGTGATGAGCCGCCACAGCTCGATGCGGCTGACGGGGTCGACGCCGGTGGACGGCTCGTCGAGCAGCAGCAGGTCGGGGGAGTGCAGCATCGCCAGGCAGAACCCGAGCTTCTGGCGCATGCCCCCGGACAGCTGGTGGCCGAGGCGGCCGCGGGCGTCGTCGAGCCCTGCGGTGGCGAGCAGGTCGTCGGCGCGTGCGCGGACGTCGGGCGTGGCCATGCCGTACGCGGCGCCGACGAACGCGACGTTCTCCGCCACGGTGAGGGTGGGCCACACCCCGGACGTGGAGGGTTCGTAGCCGATGCGCTCGGCGGGCGGGACGTCGACGTGCCCGCTGCGTGGTGCGACGCGGCCGAGCAGCGCCCGCAGCAGGGTGGTCTTGCCGGCGCCGTCCCCGCCGACGACGGCGGTCACCCGACCGGGCGGCACGTCGACGCTGATGCCGGCCAGCGCCGTCGTGCCTCCCAGCTCGACCGTGAGGTCGTGGGCGCCGGCCATCAGCGGGCCGCCCGGGCGGGCGCGATGTCGCGCCGCAGGCGCAGCACGGCCACACCGAAGACGACGGTGGCCATGACGGTGAGGATGACCACGGGAAGCCACAGCGAGTCCCAGCCGGCGCCGCGCAGCATGACGCCCTGGGAGAGCTTGACGAACCAGGTCAGCGGCAGCACGTAGCCGATCCAGCGCACGCCGGCGGCCATGGCCTCCAGGGGGAAGATCATCCCGGACAGCAGGATCTGCGGCAGCATCGTCATCATGGCGACCTGCACGGCCTGGCCGGTGGTCTGGGAGACGGTGGAGATGAGCACCCCGATGCCGAGCACGGTGAACAGGAACACCGCCGCGCCGACGCCGAACAGCAGCACCGAGCCCTCGAACGGGACCCCGAACAGCCAGACGCCCAGCACGGTGACGAGCACCATGTCGACGCAGGCGAGCAGGAAGTACGGGGTGATCTTGCCGAGCACCACGGCCGTGGGGGTCAGGGGCATGACGGCGAGCTGTTCGAGGGTGCCGGCCTCGCGTTCCCGGACCAGGCCGATGCTGGTGATGATGGTGCCGATGAACGTCAGGATCAGGCCGATGATCGCCGGGACCATCACCCACGACGTCTCCAGGTCGGGGTTGTAGAGGATCTCGGAGTCGACGGCGTCGCCGAGCCGCGCGACGAGCACGGAGGCGCTCTGCGCGGCGAACAGGTTGGAGCCGTCGATGAGGACGGTGGGGCGTCCGTCGTCGGACTCGGTGGCGTCGCCGGTGAGGATCGCCAGGTCGACCTCGTCGTCACGCAGCAGGTCGCGGGCCGCCGAGGCGTCGGCGTCGGGGTCGACGTCGACCAGGTCGAGGGTGGTGGAGGCGTCGTCGGGCACCTGGTCGGTGATCTGCTGGGCGGCCTGGTCGGCGGTGTCGCCGACGACGGCGACCTCGAGCTCGTCGACGGTGAAGTTCGCGGCGTAGCCGAAGATCACCAGCATCAGCAGGGGCAGGGCGACGAGCATCGCGACGGTGCGCCGGTCACGACGCAGCTCGCGGAACTCCTTGAGGATCATGGCGCGCACGGCGACTCCTTCGGTTCACGCACAAATTCATCAGTGATGAATTGTGACTCTACCCCGAGCCGGCGGGCGAGGCACCGCGGCTCAGTCCAGGCAGAACTCGTTGCCCTCGACGTCCTGCATGACGAGGCACGACTCGTTGACGCCGTCGGCGCGAACCAGTCGGACCTTCACCGCACCGAGCGCCTCCAGCCGTGCGCACTCGGCCTCCAGCGCCGCCACGCGCTCGTCGCCCGCGAGCCCCGTGCCGACCCGCACGTCCAGGTGCACCCGGTTCTTGACGACCTTGCCCTCCGGCACGCGCTGGAAGAACAGTCGCGGTCCCGTCCCGGCCGGGTCCTCGCAGGCGAACGCCGAGCCGCGCAGCTGCGGCGGCAACGAGTCCGAGAACTCCGCCCACGACGCGAACCCCTCGGGCGGCGCGGGCACCACGTATCCCAGCACCTCGCACCAGAACCGGGCGACGCGCTCCGGATCCGCGCAGTCGAACGTGACCTGGACCGTTCGCGCCGTCGTCATGCCTCCACGGTAGTCCGCACCCCGGCATCGCTCTCGGTGAAGGGCGCGGTCACGCGCACCCGCCGGGGACCACCACGACGGGCCCCTCGTCGGGCGTCGGCGGCTCGAACCCGTCCAGGTAGGCCAGAGCGAGCTCCCGCGGGACGGCGACGTCGTCGCCGGCGGTGTGCCGTCGTCGTGCCAGCCGCGCCAGCACCACCTCGCGCGGGGTGTCCAGGCGGTGCACGACGACGGCGCACCCGGTCGGGGCGAGGACGTCCCGGTAGGCGTCGCGCGACGCACGCGACCAGAACGAGGTGTCCACCACGACGCGGTCGCCGCGTGCCACGAGCCGCAGCAGCTCGCGCTGCAGGCCGCGGTGCACCTCGGCGGCCACCGCCGGGTCCAGCGGATGGTCGCGGTGGCCCAGCGTCCAGGCCGCGTCGTCGAAGGACAGCCGGTGGTACCCCTCGCGCTCCAGCGACCGGGCGTGCGTCGTCTTGCCGGCCCCCGCCGGGCCGCACACCAGGACGACCTGCGCGACGTCGTCCGGCGGCGGGGCGTGCGCGCTCACGGCCGGGCGGAGAACCGTTCGAGCAGGTCGGCGTGGCCCGAGCAGACCAGCAGGTCGTTCGCGCTGACCCGGGTCTCCGGCGTCGCGTACGCGAACTCGATCCCCGGCGACTTCACGCCGATCACCGTGATCCCGTACTTCTTGCGGATGTCGGACTGCGCGAGCGTGAACCCCTGCATCTCCCGCGGCGGACGCATCTTGACGATGGTGAAACCGTCCTCGACCTCGATGTAGTCGAGCATCTTGCCGCTGACCAGGTGCGCGACGCGCGAACCGGCGTCCGACTCGGGGTAGACGACGTGGTGCGCACCGATGCGGGTCAGGATGCGGCCGTGCTCCGCCGAGACGGCCTTGGACCAGATCTGCGGGACCTCCAGGTCCACCAGGTTGCCGGTGATCAGCACCGACGCCTCCAGCGCGGTGCCGACCCCCACGACCGCGACACCGAAGTCGTGCACGCCGAGCTGTTCGAGCGCCTCCGGGTTCGACGCGTCCGCCTGCACCACCGGCAGCCGCCCCGACCACTGGGCGACCAGCCGGTCGTCGGTCTCCACGGCGAGCACGTCCTGGCCGAGCCGGTCCAGGGTCGCGGCGAGCGAGGAGCCGAACCGGCCCAGGCCGATGACGAGCACACCGGCGTCCGGTGTCGAAGCCCTCTTGTCTGCCACGGTCGTCCTCTCGTTCGTTGGTCGGGGGTCCTCAACCGATGATCGGTCGTTCCTCCGGGAAGCGTATGACGCGCCGGCGGTCCCGCAGGGCGAGCGCACCGAGCACCGAGATGGTGCCGATCCGGCCGAGGTACATCAGCCCGCAGAGCCAGTACTTGGCGGCGTCCGGCAGGTCAGGGGTGATGCCGGTGGACAGCCCGACGGTCGCGAAGGCGGAGATCACCTCGAACAGGATCGGCGCCAGGGAGAACTCCGTCATCCGCACCAGCGCGATGCAGGAGGCGAGGACCATCGTGGCGCCGATGAACACCACGGCGATGGACAGCCGGAGGGTGTCGCGGGGGATGCGCCGCCCGTAGACGTCGATGTCGGCGTCGCCGCGGGCCTCGGCGAGGATGGCCAGGAGCATGACCGCCAGGGTCGTGACCTTGATGCCGCCCGCGGTGGAGGCCGAGCCTCCGCCGACGAACATCAGCGCGTCGGTCACCAGCCACGTCTCGCCGTACATCTGCCCGACGTCGAACGTGCTGAAACCGCCGGACCGCGGCATCACCGACGCGGTCAGCGCGGACAGGAACTTGGTGTGCAGGTCCTGCCCGCCGAGGGTGTCCGGGTTCGACCACTCCATCAGCCCGATGACGACGAAGCCGGTGGCGAGCAGCACCACGCTCGTGGTCACCGTGAGCTTGGTGTGCAAGGACAGGTACCGGCGCCAGCGACGACCCTGACGGCGTGCCTGGAGCAGGTTCAGCATCACCGGGAAGCCGAGCGCCCCGATGAACACGGCCAGGCAGACGGGCACGACGACGAACCAGTCCGAGGCGTGCGGCACCAGCCCGTCCGACGTCGGCACGAAGCCCGCGTTGTTGAACGCCGAGACCCCGTAGAACAGGGCGTGCCACGCGGCCCCGCCGACGCTGTCGCCGATGGCGACCAGCCGGGGGAACAGGATCAGCGCGATGGAGAGCTCGATGGCCACCGAGACCACGATGATGAGCTTGATCAGCTCGCCCACCTGGCCGAGCGACGTGGTGCCCGTCTTGGTCTCGGAGGCCGTGAGCAGCTTCTGCGTCAGGCCGATGCGCCGGGACACGGCCAGTCCGACCAGGGAGGCGATGGTCATCACCCCGAGCCCGCCGACCTTGATGGCCACGAGGATCACCACGTGGCCGTAGTCGGACCAGTAGTCGGCGGTGTTCTCCACGGTCAGGCCGGTGACGCACACGGCCGAGACCGCGGTGAACAGGGCGTCGACGAACGGCGCCGGGCGGCCCGACGCGGTGGCCCACGGGGGCAGGAGCAGCAGGGTGAACAGGGTGATCACGGCGGCGAACACCGTCATCGCGAGCCGTGCGGGGTACTCGCGGGCGGACCGGTCGACCCATTCGCGCACACCGCGCGCGCGGTCGGACATCGATCTCGCCACCGGCCGCCTCCCGTCTCGTCCTGCCACCGTGCCGCTCAGCCTGCCACGGGTTCCGCTACCGTGGCGGGATGTCCGTCGCCCGGCTGCTCTGGAGCCCCGAGTTCCTGCACTACGACTTCGGCGCCGGTCATCCGATGGCGCCCGCGCGGCTCGAGCTGACGATGCGGCTCGTGGCGGACCTCGGGCTGCTGGAGGAGCCGTCCCTGGAGCTCGTGGACGCCCTCCCGGCGGACGACGACGTGATCGCCTCGGTGCACGACGCCGACTACGTCGACGCCGTGCGTCACGCCGCCGGCACGGGCCGGGCCGATCTGGCCCGCGGTCTCGGCACCGAGGACGACCCGGTGTTCCCCTCCATGCACGAGGCGGCGGCACGCCTGGTGGGCGCGTCCGTGGCCGCTGCGGACGCCGTCTGGTCCGGCGAGGTCGAGCACGGCCTCAACATCGCCGGTGGCATGCACCACGCCCGGCGGGGTGCGGCGTCCGGCTTCTGCGTCTACAACGACGCCGCCGTCGCGATCCAGCGGCTGCTCGACCGGGGGGCGACCCGGGTGGCGTACGTCGACCTGGACGCCCACCACGGCGACGGCGTCGAGCAGGTCTTCTGGGACGACCCGCGCGTGCTGACGTTCTCCGTCCACCAGGACGGCCACACCCTGTTCCCCGGCACGGGCAACCCGGGTGACCGGGGCGGTCCCGGTGCGCCTGGGAGCGCGGTGAACGTGGCGCTGCCGCCCCGGACGGACTCCGCGCGCTGGCTGCGCGCCGTCGACGCGGTCCTGCCCGCCGTGCTGCGCGCCTTCGCGCCGGACGCGATCGTCTCCCAGCACGGCACCGACGCGCACGGCAACGACCCGTTGACCGACCTCTCGGTGGGCATCGACGCCCAGCGCACGGCGGCCGGGTGGGTGCACGCGCTCGCCCACGAGCTGTGCGACGGCCGCTGGGTCGCGCTCGGCGGTGGCGGGTACGCCGTCGTGGACGTCGTGCCGCTGGTCTGGTCGAGCCTGGTCGCCGAGGCCGCCCACGTCCCCCTCGCCGCCGGCATGACGCTGCCCGAGCACTGGCGGATCGGCGTCGAGGAGATGTCCGGACTGGAGGCGGCGACGACGCTGGGCCGGGGTGAGGTGGCGTGGCGTCGCTGGAGCGACGGGTACGACCCGTCCGACGCCGTCGACCGCGCCGTGCTGGCGACGCGCAACCAGGTCTTCCCCGAGCTCGGGCTCGACCCCTACCTCGACTGACCCTGCTGTTGCACCTGCTGCCTCCTGTCGCTCTCTCTCGCCCACCCGTGCCCGACCGGCCGCTGCCCGGACCGTTCCCCGCCGGTGGTGGCCGGGCGGGGCCGTTCGGAGCACGGCCGGATGTCGGGTATTCTGGGGGACGGACTTTTTCGCGTTGGTCGACAGGGCTTGGCTCGACAGGGCTGGGCTCCTCGGTGTACCAACCGTGCTCCACCAACCGATCCAGCATTGTGAGGACCTCATGGGCTCCGTCATCAAGAAGCGCCGCAAGCGTATGGCGAAGAAGAAGCACCGCAAGCTGCTTCGCAAGACGCGCCACCAGCGTCGCAACAAGAAGTGACCCTCCGCCCGCCGTCAGGCGGGCGAGCGTGACGAGCCCGGCCCCCCGTGAGGGTGCCGGGCTCGCGGCGTCTCCGGGCCGCGTTGCTCCACGGCGTCGTGCCGGTCCGTGACGTGCCGGTCCGTGTCGTGCCGGTCCGTGACGTGCCGTGCGGCGTGTCGCGTGCCGGACGCGGGGCTCAGTGCCCGCGCAGCCGCCGTCGGACGCTGCGCTGCACGGCCCGCAGCACCAGGCCGGCCACCCAGGCGGCACCCGCCCACGAGGCCGTGCGCACACCACGGTTCGCGACCCGCTGGCTGCGACCCCGGAACTCGCGGATCGGCCAGCCCACCTCCTTGGCGAACCGGCGCAGCCGGACGTCGGGGTTGATCGGGCAGGGGTGCCCCACGGACCGCATCATCGGCAGGTCGTTGAGGGAGTCGCCGTAGGCGTAGGAGGCTGCCAGGTCGAGGCCCTCGCGCTCGGCCAGCTCGCGCACCGCCGCGCCCTTGGCCTCGCCGTGCATCAGGTCGCCCTTGAGGGCGCCGGTGTAGTAGCCGTCGGCGTGCTCCGCGACGGTGCCCAGGCACCCGGTGCCCCCGAGGCGCCGGGCGATGAGCCCGCCGATCTCCACGGGGGTCGCCGTCACGAGCCACACCTGGTCGCCGGCCGCGAGGTGGTCGTCGAGCAGCCGCTTGGTGCCGGGGAAGATCCGCAGCTCCAGGACGGTGTCGTACACCTCCTCGCCGACGGCCGTGATCTCGGCGACGGAGCGCCCCGCGATGAGGTCCAGGGCGCGCGAGCGGACCGTCTCGATCTGGGAGCGGGACTCGCCGAACAGCAGGTACTTGGCCTGGATGACGCCGAACCGGAGGAGGTCGAGCGTGCCGAAGAACCTGCGCTGGTACAGCGCTCTGGCCAGGTGGAACGAGCTGGCGCCCCGGATGATCGTGTTGTCCACGTCGAAGAAGGCCGCTGCGCCGGTGCTCTCGGCAGGGGTGGCGTGAGACGGCATGCCGTCCACTCTAGTAGCGCCGATACGCTTACCCCGTGAACGGGCCCCGAACCGGACCCGGGCGGACGCCCCGGGTGGTGATGTACAGCCGGGCTGACTGCCATCTGTGCGACGACGCACGGGCGGTGGTCGCGTCGGTGTGCGCGGCGGCGGGCGAGGACTGGCAGGAGCTCGACGTCGACGCCGACCCGGCGTTGGTCGAGCAGTACGGGGACTACGTGCCCGTCGTCGAGGTGGACGGCGTGCAGCAGGGATTCTGGCGGGTCGACGCGGCGCGGTTGGCGCGGCGGCTCGCCGGCCCGACGGGAGGGAATCGGACGTGATCGAGATCGGTGAGGTGACGGTGCCCGCGGCGACGGTGGCGCGGCTCCCGCACTACCTGCGCGCCCTGCGCGACCTGGCGCGCGAGGGGGTGGACACGACGTCGTCGTCGGACCTCGCGGAACGGTCGGGGGTGGGCTCGGCCCAGCTGCGCAAGGACCTGTCGTACCTGGGCTCGTTCGGCACGCGGGGCGTGGGGTACGACGTCGACTCGCTGGAGACGTACATCGCGGCGGCGCTCGGGCTGGGGTCGGAGCACCGGCTCGCGATCGTGGGCGTCGGCAACCTGGGCCACGCGCTGGCGAACTACTCGGGCTACGCGGCGCGCGGCTTCCAGCTGGTGGCGCTGCTCGACGCAGACCCTGCGGTCGTGGGGCAGCCGGCGGCGGGGCTCGTGGTGGAGCACGTCGACGCCCTGGAGCAGGTCCTCGACGAGCGCAAGGTGTCGATGGTGATCCTGGCGACGCCGGGCTCCGTGGCCCAGACGGTCGCCGAGCGCATCGTGGGCTGCGGGGTGCGGGAGATCCTGTCCTTCTCGCCCGTCGCGCTGCAGCTGCCCGACGACGTCGTCGTGCGCAGCGTGGACGTGGCAGGCGAGCTGCAGATCCTCGCGTTCCACGCGGCGGCGCGGGCGGCGCAGGCCGTCGGCGGGGTCACCGCGGGGTAGTACGCCCGCGGGGCGCCGTCGGGACGGCACGGACCCGCGCGGTGGCACCGGTGGTGCGCCCGCGCGGGTCCGTGCGGTCCGGGGTGGCTCAGTTCTGGGCGATCGCCGAGACGTCGAGCGCGATCTTCACCTTGTCGCCGACGAGGAACCCGCCGGTCTCCAGGGCGGCGTTCCAGGTCAGGCCGAACTCCTTGCGGGAGATCTCCAGCGCGGACTCGAACCCGGCACGCTCGTTGCCGAAGGGGTCCTTGGCGGTGCCCTCGAAGTCGATGGGCAGGTCGACGGGCTGGGTGACGCCGTTGATGGTCAGGTCGCCGCTCACGATGTAGCCGTCGGCCTCGGCCTTGACGCCGGTGGAGGAGAAGGTCCAGGTCGGGCGCTCCTCGGCGTGCCAGAAGTCGGCGCTCTTGAGGTGGCCGTCACGGTTCGCGTCGCCCGTGTTGACGGCGGCGGCGTCGAGCTCGACGACGACGGAGGAGGACTCCAGGTCCTCACCGACGGTGATGGTGCCGGAGGCGATGCCGATGGTGCCGCGCACCTTGGAGATGCCGGCGTGGCGGGCGGTGAACGAGGCGGTCGAGTGGGTGGTGTCGACGGCGTAGGTCCCGGCGGTGAGCCCGGCGGGCAGCGGCGTGGCCATGTGCAACTCCTGGGGTTGGTGGACGTGCGGGTCGATGGTGCCGGACGGCGGTCCATCGTTTCGCATGAACATGGACAAGGTCGCCGGTATTCCCTGCCTCGAGCGCTGGCCTGTGTGGCGCGATCGATGTCTCAGCAGATGAGAAACCGGTTGCCAAGCGTTTGCATCGTTGTACATCATGGTGCCGAGACGGGTACGCGATCGTGCGGGCAAGGGGGCCTACGCAAGACCGACCGACTGGGGACCGCCTCACGACCTGCACCGATGCAGGTCGGTCCACACATCCGAGAGGGATCGACGATGACTCAGCAGAGAAGACGGCGGCGCGGCCTGCGCGGCCTGCTCGCGGCCTGTGCGGCCGCGGCAACCATCCTGGTCGGCGGGCTCGTCATGGCGACGCCCGCCAACGCGGCGACGGTCGACACCGGCGCCTGGTACGTGCTGGTCAACCGCCAGAGCGGCAAGGCGATGGAGGTCGCCAACTGGTCGACCGCGGACGGCGAGATCGTCCAGCAGTGGGACCGCAACGACGGCGCCTGGCAGCAGTGGCGCTTCGTCGACGCGGGTGACGGCTTCTACCGCCTGATCAACAAGAACTCCGGCAAGGCGCTCGACCTCTGGGGCTGGAGCACCGCCGACGGCGGCGAGTTCCGCCAGTTCCAGGACCTGAACGGCGCCAACCAGCAGTTCAAGCTGTCCGACTCCGAGGGCGGCCGCATCCGCCTGATCAACCGGCACTCGAACAAGGCCGTCACCGTCACGGACCGCTCCACGGCCAACGGGGCGACCATCACCCAGCTGTCCAACAACAACCAGCAGAACCAGCAGTGGGAGCTCGCCAAGGTGGGCTCCGGCGGCGGGACCACCAACCCGCCGTCCGGCTCGTTCCCGGCGTGGCCCTCGGCGAACGGCCAGCAGAAGGTCTCCGACACCATCGAGGTAGGCGGGTCGTTCGACGGCGGCATGAAGCGCTACTACGGCATCTCCTCCGGCGACCAGGACGAGTCGCAGCCCGCGATGTTCGAGCTCTCCAACGGGGAGACCCTCAAGAACGTCATCATCGGCACCGGAGCCGGCGACGGCGTCCACTGCACCGGCACCTGCACGCTGCAGAACGTCTGGTGGGAGGACGTCGGCGAGGACGCCGCCACGCTCAAGGGCTCGTCGTCGTCGCAGGTCATGACGGTCGACGGCGGTGGCGCACGCTCCGCGTCGGACAAGGTGTTCCAGCACAACGGGCCCGGCAAGTTCGTCATCAAGAACTTCCAGGTCTCCGACTTCGGCAAGCTCTACCGCTCGTGCGGAAACTGCTCCACGCAGTACGCCCGCACCGTCGTGGTCGACAACGTGCAGGTCACCGCGCCGGGCAAGTCGCTGGTCGGGATCAACTCCAACCTCGGTGACAAGGCCACGCTCACGAACGTGACGATCATCGGGGACTCCTCGAAGAAGATCGCCATCTGCGAGGAGTACAAGGGCGTGACCTCGGGCGAGCCGAGCAAGATCGGGTCCGGCCCGTCGTCGGCCTGCGGCTACTCGACGTCGAACATCACCTACGAGTGATGCCGCGCCGGTGAGCGACCGGCGAGGTCGTGAATCCTGTCACAACCTCGCCGGTCGTCCCGGACCCGGGACCGAGCCACGCCCCGCGTCTGGGACACTGGGGCGCATGGCCACCACCACCGTCCATCTTCTGCGGCACGGCGAGGTCCACAACCCCGACGGCGTCCTGTACGGGCGCCTGGAGGGTTATCGCCTGAGCGACCGCGGCCAGCAGATGGCCCAGCGCGTCGCCGACCACCTCTCCGGCGCCGGCCGCGACGTCGTGGCCGTCGTGGCCAGCCCCCTGCAGCGCGCCCAGGAGACCGCCCGGCCCGTCGCGTCGGCGTTCGGCCTCGAGCTCGCCACCGACGACCGCCTGATCGAGGCCGGCAACCGGTTCGAGGGCAGCACGATCGGCAAGAACCCCGCGCAGCTCCTGCACCCCCGGTACTGGAAGCTCCTGTGGAACCCCGCCCGCCCCTCGTGGGGCGAGGCCTACGCCGAGCAGGTCACGCGCATGCGCGCCGCCGTCGAGGACGCGCGGCGGGCCTACGACGGCCACGAGGTCGTCCTGGTGAGCCACCAGCTCCCCGTCTGGGTCACCCGGCTCTCCCTGACCGGACGACGGCTCGCCCACGACCCGCGCCGGCGCGAGTGCGCGCTCGCCTCGCTCACGTCGTGCACCTTCACCGACGGGCGCTTCACCGGCCTGCACTACTCCGAGCCGGCGGGCGACCTGCTCCTCGACGCCGACCCCGTCCCCGGCGCATGACGCCCGTGCCGACGCGGTCCCCGGCCCGGCGCACCGCCCTGCTCCGGCGAGCGGGCGTCGGTGCCGCCGTCGCCGCGGCCACCGTGACCGTGCTCGCCGCGTGCGGGCCGTCCGACTCGGGCGCGAGCGACGTCGTCGGGCAGGGCTTCGTCTCCGGTGACGGGACCGTCCAGCAGTGGGAGCCCGACGAGCGCAAGGACCCGGTGGTCGTCGAGGGCACCACGTTCGAGGGCGAGGCCGTCTCCACCGCCGACTGGGCCGGCGACGTCGTCGTGCTGAACACCTGGTACGCCGGTTGCGCGCCCTGCCGCGCCGAGGCGCCCGAGCTCGTCGCCCTCGCCACCGAGCGCGCCGACGACGGCGTCCACCTCCTGGGCATCAACACCGAGGACGACGCCGGTGCCGCGCTCGCGTTCCAGCGCACCTTCGAGGTGCCCTACCCCTCCATCGAGGACCGCAGCGGCCAGGTCGTGGCCGGGCTCTCCGGCGTCGTGCCGCTGCAGGCCGTGCCGTCCACCGTGGTGCTCGACGCCGAGGGCCGGGTCGCCTCGCGCGTCGTCGGCCAGGTCGCCGGCTCGACGCTGGACGCGCTCGTCGACGACGCGCTCGGGACCGACGAGGCCGGGTCGGACGACGAGGCCGGGTCCGACGACGGCGAGGACGCCTGACGTGGGGGAGGCCTTCGCGACGACGGCGGTCAGCGGCTCGATGCTGCTGGCCGTGCCCGTCGCCCTGCTCGCCGGGCTGATCTCGTTCGCGTCCCCGTGCGTGCTGCCGCTGGTGCCCGGCTACGTCGGCTACGTCGGCGGGCTGGCCGCGGTGAACGCCGGCGGGTCGCGCGGCGCCACCGACGGCGGGAACGCGGGTGGCACGGCGGGCGGTACGGCGAGCAGCACGACGACGGCGGTGCGGGCGCCGGGGCGCGGCCGCGTCGTCACCGGCGTCGCCCTGTTCGTCGCCGGGTTCACCGCCGTCTTCGTCGCGCTGATGGCCGCCGCCGGCGCCGTCGGCTCCTACCTCGTGCGGTACGAGGACGTGCTGACCCGCGTGCTCGGCGTCGTCGTCATCCTCATGGGGGTCGCGTTCCTGGGCGGGATCGGCTGGCTCCAGCGCGAACGACGTCTGCACGTCAGCCCCCGGGCGGGACTGTGGGGCGCGCCGCTGCTCGGGATCGTCTTCGGGCTCGGCTGGACCCCGTGCCTCGGCCCCACGCTCGCCGCCGTGCAGTCCCTCGCGCTGGACGAGGCGTCCGCCACCCGCGGTCTCGTGCTCGGCCTGGCCTACTGCGTCGGGCTCGGCGTGCCCTTCCTCCTCGTGGCGCTCGGGCTGCAGTCCTCCCAGCACATGCTCGCCTTCCTGCGCCGCCACCGCCTCGCCGTGATGCGCACCGGAGGCGGGCTCCTCATCCTCATCGGCCTCGCCATGGTGACCGGGCTGTGGGGATCGGCCACCAGCCTCCTGCAGAGCTGGATCAGCGGATACACGACGGTGGTGTGATGAGCAGGCAGACCTACCGCCCCGAGGGGATCGCGGACGACTTCGCCACCGGTGGCCCCGCCGAGGCCACCGGGGACGGCGGCGACGCGTCGACCGGTGCGCCGTCGTCCGCCAGCCCCAAGGCCCCGAACCTGGGCTGGCGCGGCACGCTGCGCTGGACCTGGCGCCAGCTCACCTCGATGCGCGTGGCCCTCATGCTGCTCATGCTGCTGGCCGTCGCCGCCGTGCCGGGATCGATCCTGCCGCAGCGTCCCCAGGACCCGGCGGCCGTCGTGGAGTACCTCGGCGAGCACCCCACCGCGGGGGAGTGGCTGGACCGCTTCGGGTTCTTCGACGTCTACGGCTCGCCGTGGTTCTCCGCCATCTACCTGCTGCTCCTCGTCTCGCTGGTGGGGTGCATCGTGCCGCGCACCATCGCGCACGGCAAGGCGCTGCGGGCGCGACCGCCGCGCACCCCGGCACGCTTCGAGCGCTTCCCGGCGCACCGGCACGTCACGACGTCGGCCTCGCCCGACCAGGTGGGCGACGCCGTCGCCCAGCACCTGCGCGGGCGACTGCGGTGGCTGCCCGCGTTCCGGGTCGAGACCGGCCAGGAGCCCGCCCGGGCGGCGCGCGGAAACCTGCCCGCCCGTCCCGCGGCGCGCACCGTCGCCGCCGAGCGCGGCTACCTGCGCGAGTCCGGCAACCTGCTCTTCCACCTCGCGCTCGTGGGCCTGGTGGTGTCCGTGGCGGTGGGCCAGCTCATGCACTACCGCGGCCAGGCGATCATCACCGAGGGCCGGGGCTTCGCCAACGCGGTGGTCGACTACGACACGTTCGAGTCCGGGGCCTGGTTCCAGCCCGAGTCGCTCGTGCCGTTCTCGATGACGCTGGACTCCTTCACCTCGGAGTTCGCCACCGACTCCGTCGCCTTCGCCCAGTCGCGTGACTTCACCGCCGCCGTCACCGTCACCGAGCCCGACGGCACCACGAGCGAGGACACCATCAAGGTGAACCACCCGCTCGAGATCGACGGGGCGAAGATCTACCTCCAGGGCAACGGGTACGCCCCCGAGGTCACGGTGAACGACGCCGCCGGCGAGGTCGCGTTCTCCGGGCGCGTCCCGTTCCTGCCCGAGGACCAGGTGTACACCTCGCGCGGCGTCATCAAGGTGCCGGACGTCTCCGGCGGCCAGGAGCAGATCGGCCTCGTCGGGTACTTCCTGCCCACCGCCGTCATCGACGAGGACGGCACGGCGCGCTCGGTGTTCCCGCTGCCGGAGGACCCGCTGCTGGTCCTGGAGGTCTACCGCGGCGACCTCGGGCTCGACGACGGCGTGCCGCAGAACGTCTACCGGCTCGACACCGCGAACCTCACCGAGTCGGTGGACGACGACGGCGAGCGTGTCCGGCTGCTCCTCGAACCCGGCGACACCGTCGACCTGCCGGACGGGCTCGGCACGGTGAGCCTCGGCGAGGACGTCCCGCGCTACGTCGCCCTCGACCTGCGCCACGACCCGTCGCTCGCCTGGGTGCTCAGCTTCGCGCTGCTGGCCCTCGCCGGGCTGACCGGGTCGCTGTTCCTGCCCCGCCGCCGCGTCTGGGTGAGAGCATGGAGCACCGACGGTGTCACCCACGTCGAGGTCGCCGGGCTCGCGCGCGGCGACGACGCGGGTCTGGACGCGGAGGTCGACCGCACCGTGGGCGCGGTCCCCGGCCTCGACGACGCGCCCGAGAGCTCTGCCGAAGAACCCCCTGAGAGAGGCACGGAAGACTGACATGGAGATCGCCGAGCTGAGCGACCTGCTCGTCTGGGCCGCCGCGACGACCTTCGCCATCGCGATGGTCGCGTTCGCCGTCGACCTGGGACGCCGCACCGTGGCGCGCACCGAGAGCCGCGCGGAGGAGCGGGCCACCGCCGGCGCCGGCGCCGGCGCCGGCGCATCGGCGCCCGCGGGCGCGACCGCCGAGACGTCGGGCGGGGCCGGCACCGGGACCCTGACCGCCGAGCCACCGCCCCGCCGTCGTGCCGCCGGGATCGCGATGTCGACCTCGTGGCTGGGGACCGCGCTGCTGCTGGTCGCCATCGTGCTGCGCGGCCTGGCCGCGGGCCGCACCCCGTGGGCGAACATGTACGAGTTCACGCTCGTCGGGTCGTTCGTGGCGATGACCGTGTTCCTGGTGCTCAACCTGCGCCGCGACGTGCGGTACCTGGGGGCGTTCGTCACCGGCCTGGTGACCCTGTTCCTCGTGCTCGGCCTCAACGTCTTCCACATCGCCGCCACCGGCGTGCAGCCGGCACTGCAGAACTACTGGCTCGTGCTGCACGTCGGGGTGGCCATCATCGCGACCGGCATCTTCACGGTGTCGTTCGTGCTGTCCTCGCTGCAGCTCCTGCGCGACTTCCGCGACGAGGGCAACCCGTTCCTCGCCCGGCCCGGGTTCCGCTGGCTCGACCGGACGCCGACCCCGACCACCCTGGAGTCGATGTCGTTCCGCCTCAACGCCGTGGCGTTCGTGCTGTGGACCTTCACGATCATCGGCGGGGCGATCTGGGCGGAGGACGCATGGGGCCGCTACTGGGGCTGGGACCCCAAGGAGGTCTGGAGCTTCGTCATCTGGGTCATCTACGCGGCCTACCTGCACGCCCGCACGACGCGCGGCTGGTCCGGCCGCCGGGCAGCCTGGTTCGTGCTCGTCGGCTACGCCTGCGTGCTGTTCAACTTCACCGGCGTCAACCTGATCTTCAACGGCAAGCACTCGTACTCGGGCATCAGCTGACCCACGCCGTCGATCCGTGGGCGGCCGCCGCCCTCGCGGGTCGACGGCACCGGCGCGCGACCACCGGTGCCGCCACGGACGGTGCCGCCACGGACACCTACCGCCTCGGACGGTGCCGCCACGGACACCTACCGCCTCGGACGGTGCCGCCACGGACGATGCCGGCGCTTGCGATCAGTCGCTGAGTTCAGTCGCGTGTGGTCAGGCGCGTGAGGTGTGACGCGTGAGGTCGGTCGCGGCGAGGCGTCACGCGCGGTGGTCGTCGTCGCTGCCGGGGGCACCGTCGTCGTCCGGACCAGCGCCGTCCGGACCGGACCCGTCGGCCCCGTCGCCGTCGCCGTCGCCGGCCCGGTGGCCCTCGGGCCGGACGTCGCCCTGCTCGCGGGCGCGGCGGCGCTTCTCCTGGTCGAGACGCCACAGGAAGTCGGGGTCGTCGTCGGGCGCCACGGGCCCGGCGGGACGGCGTGGTCCCCGCCCCGGGCGGCCGGTCCGGCCGGTGTAGCCGTTGCGGCGTCGTGTCTGCTTGGTCACGATCCAGGCGATCGGACCGAAGATCGGCAGCAGCACCACGATCACGATCCACAGCCACCGGGGCAGACCGGCGCGGTCCTCCTCCTCGGATCCGAGCAGATCAGTGAGGCTGTAGAGGAGCAGGCCGACGACGACGAGGCCTACCAGGACACGTGGCATGCCACCCAGCCTAGTTCCCGCTCGTCCCGGGACCCGAATCGCCCGGTCAGGGGCGGCACTAGGCTGTCCGGGTGCCTCTCGTGACCTACACCGTGCTGCGCCTGCTGCTGTTCGCCGCCGCCCTCGGGCTCGCCTACGTCGTGGGCGTGCGGGGCTGGCTCCTGGCGGTCGTCGCACTGGTCGTGTCCTTCGCCGTGTCGTACCTGGCGCTGCCGAAGCAGAAGGACGCCGCCGCCGCGTGGCTCGCCGCGCGCAGCGAGCGCCGGGCACAGCGGCGCGGTGGGGCGGCCGAGTCGCTGGACTCCCGGATCGCGGAGGACGCCGCCGCCGAGGACGCCGTCTTCGACGGCACGGCTCCCGAGGGCACCGCCTCCGTCCCCGACAGCACCGCCTCGAACAGCACCGCCTCGAACAGCACCGCCTCGGACAGGTCCGCGTCCGACGGCGCCGAGTCGCCGAACAAGCGGTCGGGAGCGTAGCGAGCAGGTCCCGACCGCCTCGCGGCCGGTCCCGGGGCGAACCGGGGAGCGGTCAGAGGGCCAGTCCGATGCCCAGCAGCACGCCGTACGTCAGCTCGAACATCCCCGTCCCGGCCAGCACCGGCACCAGGGCCCGCCCGTGCGCGCCGGCCAGCACCGGCAGCACCAGCAGGATCGTCGGCAGCAGCAGCACGGTCACCAGGCCGGCCCACGGGTTCCAGAACGCGCACGCGATCCCCAGCAGCACCGCCACGACCAGCCAGAGCGCGAACATCCGCCGCGCCCGGTGATCGCCCAGGCGGACCGCGAGGGTCCGCTTGCCCGCGACGACGTCGGTGGGGATGTCGCGGATGTTGTTCACCATGAGCAGCGCGCAGGCGATGAGGCCCACCCCCACCGCGCCCAGCACCGACGGCCACGTCACCCGATCGGCCTGCGTGTACGTGGTGCCGAGGGTGGCGACCAGCCCGAAGAACACGAACACCCCGACCTCGCCGAGCCCCGAGTACCCGTACGGGCGCTTGCCGCCCGTGTAGTACCAGGCCGCCAGCACGCACAGCACGCCGACGGCGAGCAGCCACCAGTGGCCGCTCACGGCGCACAGGGCGACGCCGAGGACCCCGGCGACGCCGAAGGACGCGAACGCGGCCCCCTTCACCTGACCCGGTCGGGCGAGGCCAGAGGCCGTCAGCCGCAGCGGTCCGACACGGTCCAGGTCGGTGCCGCGCACGCCGTCGGAGTAGTCGTTGGCGTAGTTGACGCCGACCTGCAGCGCGAGCGCGACCCCGAGGGCGAGCAGCGCGGCGACCCAGCCGAACGAGTCCACCTGGGCGGCGGCACCGGTGCCGACCAGCACGGGTGCGGCGGCGGCGGGAAGGGTCCGGGGGCGGGCTCCTGCGACCCACTCGGCGGGCGTGGCCATGGTGCTCCTCTCAGCGGCGGACGCCGCGCGCGAGATCCACCACAGCCCTGCGGTCGACCTTGCCGGGTCCCCGCACGGGGAGCGCGGGCACCCGCACGATGCGACGGGGCGCGGCGGGCGGCCCCAGCCTAGCCGCGACCTCGGCGCGCACCCGCTCCAGCTCGTCGTCGGACGCCTGCGCCTCCGGGACGCCGGTCGGGGCGCCGGTCGGGTTGCCGTGCGGGTCGGCGACGACCGCGACCACCGCCTGCCCCCACTCGTCGTCCGGCACGCCCACGACGCACACCTCGGCGCCGAGCAGCTCGCCGACCACCGCCTCCACGGCGGCCGGCGCGACGTTGACCCCCCCGGTGACCACCACGTCGTCGGCCCGGCCGAGGACGCGCAGCCGACCGTCCTCGAGGACGCCGAGGTCGTTCGTGCGGAACCAGCGGCCGTCGACGTCGTCCACGAACGGCGACCCGTCGCCGGACCCGTCATCCCCGACGTACCCCGTGGCGAGGGTGGGACCCGCGATCTCGACCCGGCCGGGCCGGCCGGGGGCGGCCGCGACCCGCAGCCGCACGCCCGCCAGCGCCACGCCGTCGTACACGCAGCCGCCCGCCGTCTCGGACATGCCGTACGTGCGCACCACCGGCACCCCCGCGTCCAGGGCGCGGGTCAGCAGGCCCGGCGGGGTCGCCGCGCCGCCGAGCAGCACTGCGCCGCAGCGCCGCAGCGCCTCGAGCGCCGCCGGTGCGCCGTCGTCGGCCGCCCGGACCGCCCGGTGCAGCTGGGTGGGCACCAGGGACAGGTGCACGGGGTCGTCGCCGCGCAGGGCGTCGGCGAGCAGGTCGGCCAGGCCCTGCGGGGTGAACGGCGACGTCGGGGCGGCGGCGGCGAGCCGGGTGCCGGCCAGGATCGAGCGGACGATCACCTGCACGCCCGCGACGTGCGTGGGAGGCAGGGCGAGCACCCAGCGTCCGGGCGCGCCCAGCCGCTCGCCGGTCGCCGTGGCCGACGCCCGCAGCGCCGCGGCGCCGAGCGCGACCTCGCGCGGCGCCCCCGTCGAGCCCGAGGTGCGCACCAGCACCGCGGTGCCCGCGGGGGAGGGGTCGAGGTCAGGCGCGGCAGCGGCGCCACGACGGCGTCGCCGTCGAGCGCGCGACGCAACGATCCGGTGAGCGCGGCGACGTCCCAGGTGTCCACCAGCCCACCCTAGGTCGCCGTGGTGCCCGCACCCGCCGTCGGGCCGGCCGTACCCTGGTGGCTCCCCAGCAGGAGGAGTCGACGGTGCGCAGGACCCTCTCGGTCGTCGTGGCGGCCACGATGCTGGCGCTCGCCGCGTGCGGCACCCAGCCGGCGGCGCCCGCCCAGGTGACGCTCGCCCCCGACATGTCGCGCGCGAAGATCGCCCCGCCCGCACCGGTGATCCCCGAGCCCGAGCCGGAGCCGGAGCCGCCCCGCTGGCCGCTCACCGGCGTGCGCACCGACAAGGTGGCCGACCGGCCCGCCGTCGCGGTGAAGATCGAGAACGCGGCGGCGTCACGCCCCCACGCCGGGCTGCACCGGGCGGACGTCGTGTGGGAGCAGGTGGTGGAGGGCGGGATCAGCCGCTTCGTCGCCGTCTACCACTCCGACCTGCCGAAGGAGGTCGGTCCGATCCGCTCCGTGCGCCCCATGGACCCGGCGACCGTCGCGCCGCTGGAGGGCATCCTCGCCGCGTCCGGCGGTCAGGGGCCGTTCCTGGACGCCGTGGAGCGGACGGGCACGCAGCTGCTGACGAACGACGACGGCGACCGCGGCTTCCGGCGCTCCGGTGCCCGGGCCGCGCCGCACAACGTCTACGGCGACGTGCGCACCTTCGCCCGGCAGGCGAACAAGAAGCGGACCGAACCGCCGCCCGCCCAGTTCGAGTACGCCGACCGCCGTCAGGACGGCACGGCACGCCGGGGCAAGAAGGCGCGCGAGGTGGACGTGCGGCTCTCGCCGGCGCAGCGCACGACCTGGACGTGGAACGCCAAGGCGGCCGAGTACCGGCGCAGCGACGGCGGTCGCGCCTCGATGTCCTCCGGCCGGCGCGTGGACGCGCACAACGTCCTGGTGCTCAGCATGAAGGTGACGAACACCGGATACCGCGACCCCGCGGGGGCTCCCGTGCCGAAGACGGAGCTCGTCGGCCAGGGCAAGGGCGTGCTGCTCGGCGGCGGACGGTCGGTGCCCGTGCGCTGGGAGAAGAAGGGCGCCCGCGCACGGCTGGTGCTGACGCGGCCGAACGGCGCCGCGGTGCTCCTCGAACCGGGCAACACGTGGGTCGAGCTCGTCCCGAGAGGTTCCGGGTCGTGGGACGTGTCGTGACCTAGAGTGTGCGCCAGCACACACCCGAAGGAGATCCATGGCCGCGCGACGTCGTCCCCTCGTGCGCCGGCTCGCCGGCTCGTCGGCGCCCGCGCTGCTCGCGGTCGCGCTGCTCCTGTCGGGCTGCGGCGGGCAGACCGACCCCGTCCCCACGACGACGGTCCCCTCCCCGGTGGTCCCGGCCGCGAAGGCCGCACCCCCGGACATCCCGATCGTGTGGCCCCTCACGGGCGTCGCCACCGACGAGATCGCCGCGCGACCGGCGCTCGCGATCAAGATCGAGAACTCCCGCGACGCCCGCCCGCAGACCGGGCTCGAGGACGCCGACGTCGTCTGGGAGGAGGTCGTCGAGGGCGGCATCACCCGCTACGTGGCCGTCTACCACTCGACGATCCCGGACGTCGTCGAACCGGTGCGGTCCGTGCGGCCCATGGACCCCGCGATCGTGGCGCCGCTGGACGGGATCCTCGCCTACTCGGGTGCGCAGCCGCCGTTCATCACGGCGGTCGGCGACGCCGGGGTGCAGTCGGTGATCATGGACGCCGGCGACGCCGGGTTCCGCCGCGACCCGAACCGGTACGCGCCCCACAACGTCATCGGCGACCCGGAGGCGTTCCTCGCGCAGGACGACGGCGAGCGCACGACGCCGCCCCCGGCCCAGTTCCGCTTCGGCGCGGCGGGCAAGAGCACGGCCGCCGCCGACGGCACCGCCGCGAAGCACCTCGCGGTGACGATGTCCGCGGCGCAGCGCAGCGTGTGGGACTGGAGCGCGAAGGCCCGGCAGTGGCAGCGCAGCGAGGGCGACGACCCGTCGATGTCGACGTCGGGGGAGCAGCACGCGGCCGAGAACGTCGTCGTGCTGGAGGTCCAGGTGACCAACACCTCCTACAAGGACCCGTCGGGCGCACCGGTGCCCGAGACGCAGCTCGTCGGGTCCGGCACGGGCCTGGTGGCCTCGGGCGGCAAGATCCTCGAGGTCGAGTGGTCCAAGGAGTCGCTGCACGAGCCCGTGGTCCTCACCGTCGCCGGCGAGCCGGTGGAGCTGGAGCCGGGGAGCACGTGGGTCGAGCTGATGCCGTCCGGCACGGGCTCCTTCACGACCTCCTGACCTCGCCGCCCGGCAGGCGCCGGTGAACGAGCCACCGGCGATGCAGGGCTGAGCCTCCGGCGAGGGTGGGCGCCGCGGAGAGGTCAGTAGGCGTACGGGAAGCCCGACCAGTCGGGGTCGCGCTTGGCCAGGAACGCGTCGCGACCCTCCACGGCCTCGTCGGTCATGTAGGCCAGACGGGTCGCCTCGCCGGCGAACACCTGCTGCCCCATGAGTCCGTCGTCGGCCAGGTTGAACGCGAACTTCAGCATGCGGATCGCCTGCGGGGACTTGCCCGCGATCGTCGTCGCGTACTCGATGCCCAGCGCCTCGAGGTCGTCGTGCGCGGCGACCTCGTTCACCCCGCCCCAGCGTTCGGCGTCGTCCGCGGAGTACTCCCGGGCGAGGAAGAAGATCTCCCGTGCCCGCTTCTGCCCCACCTGGCGTGCCAGGTAGGCGGAGCCGTAGCCCCCGTCGAACGAGCCGACGTCGGCGTCGGTCTGCTTGAACCGGCCGTGCTCGCGGCACGCGATCGACAGGTCGGCCACGACGTGCAGCGAGTGCCCGCCCCCGGCGGCCCACCCGTCGACGACGGCGATCACCACCTTCGGCATGGTGCGGATCAGGCGCTGCACCTCCAGGACGTGCAGGCGCCCCGCGCGGGCCGGGTCGACGGCGTCGGCCGTCTCGCCCAGGCTCTGCCCGCCACCGGCAGGGTCCGCGACCGCCGTCGTGTACTGGTAGCCCGAGCGGCCGCGGATGCGCTGGTCGCCCCCGGAGCAGAACGCCCAGCCGCCGTCCTTCGGCGACGGGCCGTTGCCGGTGAGGAGCACGGTGCCGACGTCGGACGTCATGCGGGCGTGGTCGAGCACCCGGTACAGCTCGTCGACGGTGTGCGGGCGGAACGCGTTGCGCACCTCGGGGCGGTCGAACGCGACCCGCACGACCGGCAGGTCGCGCACCTGCTCGACCCCGTCGGCGTCGACGGAACGCTCGACCCCCCGGTGGTAGGTGAGGTCAGTCAGGTCGTCGAACCCGCCCACGGTGCGCCAGCGCGCGGCGTCGAACGTCTCGGAGACCTGGCGGGGGTGGGGGAGCGCGGTGTCGTTCACGCCCGCCAGCGTAGTTCGGGTCCGCACGAGGCGTTCACGCCCGGGTCGCGCGTCGTGGCGAGAATCTGCACGACGACGGCGCACCATGGAAGACATGGACACGACGAACCGCTCCCACGAGGTCGTCGACCTGGACGAGGTCGTCGACGAGCTGATCGCCTACGATGCCGCCGAGGTGCGGCGCGCCTGCGCCACCACCCAGGCGGTGCCGGTCGTGACGGTGTGCCCGCCTGCCGCGGCGTACGCGTCACTGCCGGAGGAGTTCACGGACTGACGCGAGCCGGCGCTCGCGAGCGCCGGCGACCCACCCGCTCCGGGCACCGGCGCGGGTCGGCGCGCCCTACGCTGAAGCCGTGGCAGCCATCCTGCAGAGACGTCTCGTCTGGTCGACCCCCCTGCGCACCCGGTTCCGCGGGCTGGACTCCCGCGACGGGCTGCTGCTGCGGGGCGACGCGGGCTGGGGCGAGCTGAGCCCCTTCTGGGAGTACGACGACGCCGAGTCGTCCTCCTGGTGGCGCGCCGCCCGGGAGGCGGCGGACCTGGACTTCCCGCCGGCCGTGCGCGACCGTGTCGAGGTCAACGTCACCGTCCCCGCCGTCGAACCGGCCCTGGCCCGCGACATCGTGCTGCGTTCCGGCGGCTGCCGCACCGCCAAGGTGAAGGTGGCCCAGCGGGCGCACGACGGCGTCGTCGAACCCGTGGACGCCGAGATCGCGCGGCTGGAGGCCGTCCGCGCCGCGTTCGACGAGGTCGGCGTGCCCGGCGCCGCGATCCGCGTCGACGCGAACGGCGCCTGGAGCGTCGACGAGGCGGTGCGTCGCCTGCCCCTGCTCGACCGGGCGGCGCGGGGCCTGGAGTACGTGGAGCAGCCCTGCGCGTCGGTGGAGGAGCTCGCCGAGGTGCGCCGCCGCGTCGACGTCCCCGTCGCCGCCGACGAGTCGATCCGTCGGGCCGAGGACCCGTTGCGCGTCGTCCGGCAGGACGCGGCCGACGTCGTCGTGCTCAAGGTGCAGCCCCTCGGCGGGGTGCGCGCGTGCCTGGAGCTCGCCGAGCAGGTCGGGCTGCCCGTGGTGGTCTCCTCCGCGCTGGAGTCCTCCGTGGGGCTGGCCGCCGGGGTGGCGCTCGCCGCCGCGCTGCCGGACCTGCCCTACGCGTGCGGGCTCGCGACCTCCCAGCTCCTGCACCGTGACGTCACCGACGACCCGCTGCTGCCCGTCGACGGCGCGCTGCCCGTGCGCCGGGTCGCTCCCGACGCGCCCTCGCTCGCCGCCGTCGCGGCAGACCCCGACCTGGAGCAGCGGTGGTTGGCCCGGTGCGACCGCCTCGCCACGCGGGGGGAGGCCGCATGAGCGCGGCAGCGGCTTGGTCAGCGGCGTCGTCGGCGGCGACGTCCCGCCCGGCCGGGCCCGACGGCGGCCCGACCGCGTCGAGCGGCAGCCCTGCGGTCGACGCCGCGTGCGCGCTCGTGGCGGACCTCGCCGCGCAGGGCCTGCGCGACGTCGTGCTGGCGCCGGGGTCCCGGTCGGCCCCGCTCGCCTACGCCCTGGCAGCCGCCGCCGACGCCGGTGTGCTGCGCCTGCACGTCCGCGTCGACGAGCGGTCGGCCGGCTTCCTCGCCCTCGGGCTCGCGCGCGGCTCGGGCAGGGCCGTCGCCGTGGTGACGACGTCGGGCACCGCCGTGGCGAACCTGCACCCGGCGGTGCTGGAGGCCCATCACGGCGAGGTGCCCCTGGTGGTGCTCACCGCCGACCGGCCGCACGAGCTGCGCGGCACCGGCGCCTCCCAGACCACCGAGCAGGTCGGCATCTTCGGCGGCGCGGTGCGGCTCGCCGTCGACGTCCCCGCACCCGACGGCCGCACCGGTGAGGTCCACGACCTCCTCGCCACCACGCGCCGCGCGCTCGCCGCGGCGACCGGGCTGCGCGACCGCCGGCCGGGACCGGTGCACGTCAACCTCGCCTACCGTGCCCCCCTGCAGCCCGAGGCACCGCTGACCTGGGGCCCGGTGCCGGCGACCCGGGCGGTCGAGGTGGTCCCGCCCGCGCCCGTCGCCGGCGCCGACCCGCTCCTGCCCGGGGACCCGGGCTCCACCCTCGTGGTGGCCGGGGACGGTGCCGGGCCGCAGGCGCGACGTCTCGCCGAGGCCCGTGGCTGGCCCCTGCTCGCCGAGCCCTCCTCGGGGTCCACCGGCGGCACGCACGCCATCGCCGGGTACCGGCTGCTGCTCGACGTGCCGGACCTCGTCGACGACGTCCAGCACGTCGTCGTGCTCGGCCACCCGACCCTGTCCCGGCCCGTGGAACGGCTGCTCGGCCGCACCGACGTCGTCGTGACCGTCGTGGCGCCGGGCGGCGGGCCCTGGCCGGACGCCGCACGCAACGCCGCCCGCGTCGTCGACGCCCTCGCGGACCCCTGGTTCGAGACCGCCACGCACGGTGAAGGCGACGGGGAGCTCCTGCGGCGCTGGCGCGCGGCCGGGGCCGCCGCGTCGTCCGTGCTGCGCCAGGTGTGCGGAAACGACGGTGCCGCCCTCGCCGACGCACCCCACGCCGCCCTCGCCGTGGCGCGCACCGTCCTGGCCGCCACCGGACCGGACGACGTCCTGGTGGTCGGCGCGTCGAACCCGCTGCGCGACGTCGACCTGGTCCTCGGGCTCGACGGCGCACCGGGGACCGTGCTGTCCAACCGGGGGCTGGCAGGGATCGACGGCACCCTGTCGACGGCGTCCGGGGTGGCGCTCGCCGCGGGGCGTCGCACGCGGGCGCTCGTCGGGGACCTGACGTTCCTGCACGACGTCGGCGGTCTGCTGAGAGGCCCGCAGGAGCCGGGGTACGACCTGGACGTCGTCGTGGTCGACGACGACGGAGGATCCATCTTCGCCACGCTGGAGCACGGGGCGCTCGCGGCGGCGGGGGAGTCCGGGACGGCGACCTTCGAGCGGGTCTTCGCCACCCCGCACGGCGCGGACCTGGGCGCGCTCTGCGCGGGGTACGGGGTGGCGCACCGGCTCGTGGCCGACGTCGCGACCCTGCGTGCCGCGCTGGCGGAGCCCGCGGCGGGGGTGCGGGTGCTCCAGGTGCGGGTGCCGCGTGCCGACCGCCTCGCCGAGTCGCGCGACCTGGCCCGCCGGGTCGCGGACGCCGTGACGTCGGCCCGGTGACCTCGACCGCCTGACCTCGACCGCCTGACCTCGACCGCCTGACCGGTGGGGTGACGTGCTCAGCGCAGGCGGTCGGCGTCGCGGCGGTACATCGTCGCGTGGCCGAACAGCTCCTGGCGGCCGGTGACGCGGGCATGGGCCTCGGTCCAGTCCGCCAGCTCGTGCAGCCGTCCCACCATCGTGCGGCGCAGCTCGCCCGCCTCCGGCGCGAGGTCACGGCCGTAGCCGTCCAGCAGGGTCTCGAGCCGCTCGGCGGGCGCCGGACCGTCCGGTGCGGGCATGTCCTCGCACCAGCCGCACATCCGGTAGCCGAGGTACGCCAGGTCCCAGGCTCGCGGACCGGGGGAGGCCATGTCGACGTCGATGAAGCCGACGAGCGCCACGCCGTCGTGCAGCGTGCCCAGGTCCCACACCCAGTGCGGCACCGGCCAGCCCGCGACCTCGCCCGGGAGCCAGGACAGCACCTCCCGGCCCTCGGCGTCGACGCCGAGCGGCGCGGGGACGACGTCGACCCCCTGGGCGCGGACCCAGGCCAGGAGCGCGTGGATCGTCGGGGTCCAGGGCCCGGCCGTGCGGTGCACGGTGTCGCCGATCCGGACGACGTCGGAGACGTTGCCGCCGCCGAGCTCGACGGGTGCGCTGTCCGGGGCGTGGTCCATGGTCCGATCCTGGCCCGGGCAGCCTGCCGCGGTCCAGGGCGGGCGCGTCGGCCGCTCCCGGACGGCTCCCGCCCGGGTGGCGCCGGGGCTAGGTTGGGACCGTCCGCGCCCCAGCCCCGGGAGAACGATGACCAGCCGCCGCACGACGCCCGTGACCGCGACAGGAGTGGGGGCCCTGGTGCTCGGTGCGCTGCTGGTCGCCTGCGGCCCCGACGGAGGTACCGCCGTCGACGGGGGCGGTGACCGCGCCGGGAGCGCACCGCCGTCCACCCCGCCCTCCGCGGCGCCGTCGGGTGCCCTGCCGACCGGGGAACCGGACGTGGTCGCCTCCGGGCTGGACGTGCCGTGGTCCGTCGCGTTCCGCGACGGCGTGGCGCTGGTGAGCGAGCGCGGGAGCGCGCGCGTCCTCGAGCTCGACGACGACGGCGGCACCCGGGAGGTCGGGGTCGTCGAGGGCGTGCAGGCCACCGGTGAGGCGGGACTGCTCGGTCTGGCGGTGGACGACGACGGGCGGCTGTACGCCTACTCCACGGCCGCGGACGGCAACCGCGTCCAACGCTTCGACGTCGTCGGCGAGCCCGGCGCGTTCGGCCTCGGTGAGCCCGAGACGATCCTCGAGGGGCTGCCCGCCGCCGCGCACCACGACGGGGGACGGTTCGCGTTCGGACCGGACGGCATGCTCTACGTCACGACCGGCGACGCCGCAGACCCCGGCGCTGCACAGGACCTGGAGGTCCTCGCGGGCAAGATCCTGCGTCTGACGCCGGACGGCGGGATCCCGGACGACAACCCGTACCCCGGATCGCCCGTGCTCAGCCACGGCCACCGCAACCCGCAGGGCATGGCGTGGGCCGACGACGGCACGATGTACGCCACCGAGTTCGGGCAGGACACGTGGGACGAGCTCAACGTGATCGAGGCGGGCGGGAACTACGGGTGGCCCGTCGTCGAGGGGATCGCCGGCGACGAGGAGTTCGTCGACCCGGTGCAGCAGTGGGAGCCCGGCGAGGCGAGCCCGAGCGGTCTGGCGCACGTCGGCGGCACGCTGTACCTGGCGAACCTGCGCGGGGAGGTGCTGCGCACCGTCCCGGTCGCCGACCCGACGGCCTCGTCCGAGCTCCTCTCCGGCGAGCTGGGACGGCTTCGCGACGCCGTGGTCGCGCCCGACGGACGCCTGTGGGTCCTGACCAGCAACACCGACGGGCGGGGGAGCCCGGGCCCCGACGACGACCGGATCCTCGCGCTCGACCTGCCGACCCCGTGACGCCGGCCCGCTGACCTGCACCGACGTCGGCACCCGGCGATTGACAGGTGATTCACAGGTTCGCCCAAGGGTCGTCCAAGGCTGGGGGTGTTGCCTAGGGGCAGAACCTTCGAGGAGGGCACCCCATGAGCACCGACAACAACCCCGCACCGCAGCCGCCGTCGGGCCCCGAGAACCACCCGGTCGAGCAGCAGACGACGCCGCTGCCCGTGACGCCGTCGGCATCGTCGTCGACGCCCGCCGGGCCGCAGATCCCGCAGCCGGCGCAGTTCGCGCACCCCGTTCCCGCGCCGCCGCAGCAGGCGCCGGTCCACCAGGGCGCGAACCAGCAGAGCGCGAACCAGCAGAGCCCGGTCCACCAGGGCGCGAACCGGCAGCGCGCGAACCAGCAGGACGACCGGTCGGCGCAGTCCGCCCCGTACCAGCAGGGCAGCCCGCAGTACCGACAGTCCGCGCCCCAGCCGCACCCGCAGGCTCCGTACGCGACCGGTGCCGCGCCGTCGTACCCGGCCATGTACGGCCAGCCGGCCCCGCAGCAGCAGACCGCCCCGACCGCGACCAAGCAGAAGTCGCGCTGGGTGCCCGTGGTGGCAGCCGCCGCCGGTGCGGCCGTGCTGGCCAGCGGGGCGACCGTCGGGCTGATCTACGCGCTCGACGACGACGGTTCGACGTCGCTCGCCCAGGTCGGCACCCCGGAGCAGTCCACCACCGCCCCGGTCGCGAGCTCGACCAACGAGAACCCCGACTGGCAGGCCGTCACGGCCGCCGTCGCGCCGTCCGTGGTGGCCATCCAGGTGAGCAGCCAGGCCGGCGGGGCCGAGGGGTCCGGCGTCATCGTCGACGACGCCGGGCACATCGTCACCAACAACCACGTCGTGTCGGGCGCCGAGGGCAACGTCCAGGTCACCCTCAGCGACGGGCGGCTCTTCGAGGCCGAGATCGTCGGCACCGACCCGACGACCGACCTCGCCGTCGTCCAGCTGGTCGACGCCCCCGACGACCTGCAGCCGGCGACCGTCGGTGACTCCGACGCCGTCCAGGTGGGCGACTCGGTGCTGGCCGTGGGCAACCCGCTGGGCCTGGCCAACACCGCCACCACCGGCATCGTGTCCGCGCTGGACCGGCCCGTCGCGGCCTCCGGCGAGGACTCCTCCGACGTCGTGGTGACCAACGCGATCCAGATCGACGCGGCCGTGAACCCGGGCAACTCCGGTGGTCCGCTGTTCGACGCCCAGGGTCGCGTCATCGGGATCACGTCGTCCATCGCGACCATGTCGTCCGGGTCGGGCCAGTCCGGCTCGATCGGGCTCGGGTTCGCGATCCCGGCGAACCTCGCCACGTCCGTGGCGGAGCAGCTGGTCGAGGACGGCACCGCCGAGCACGCCTTCCTCGGCGTCTCCCTCGGGGACGCCTCGGCGACCGCCGACGGCGTGACGCGCCGCGGTGCCCAGATCGGTGAGGTCACCGAGGGTTCCCCGGCGGCGGAGGCCGGTCTGCAGTCGGGTGACGTGATCGTCGCGGTCGACGACGACGCGGTCAACGGCGCGGAGTCGCTGACGGCGTACGTGCGCGAGCGCTCGGCCGGCGAGCAGGCGACGGTCACCTACGTCCGCGACGGTCAGACCAGCACCGTGGACGTCACCTTTGCCGTCCGCGAGGAGACGACGACGGCCGGCGACCAGGGTCAGGGAGACCAGGGCCAGCAGGGTCAGGGCCAGCAGGGTCAGGGCCAGCAGGGTCAGGGTCAGCAGGGTCAGGGCGGCGAGGGCTGGGTGCCCGGCGGCTCGGGCCAGGACGGCTCCGGTCAGGACGGCTCGGACTCGACCCAGCCGGACAACATCCCCGACTGGCTCCAGGAGCTCTTCGGCAACTGATCCACCCCCAGACTCCCGTGGCGGCGGCACACCCCCCTCCCCCGTTCCGCCGCCACGGGGACACCAACGATCCGCATCCGTCGGATCGGCAGAACGCCACCGTGTCGGCAGGGAATCCTGCCGACACGGTGGCGTTCTGCTGAACCGGGGTGAGGGTGAGGGTGAGCAGACGGGCGGGGAGGGTCAGTCCGCGCCGAGCGCCCAGCGCATGGGCACCAGCTTCGCGTCGGACTCCGCGAGCTCGGCGGCCGGGTCGGACGCCGCCACGATCCCGCACCCGGCGAAGAGGCGCAGGTGGTGCGGGTCCTCGCCGAGCTCCGCGGACCTCAGCGCGATGCCCCACTCGCCGTCGCCGTCGGCCCCGACCCAGCCCACCGGACCGGCGTAGCGGGACCGGTCCATCCCCTCGATCTCGCGGATGAGGTCCCGGGCCGCGACCGTCGGCGTGCCGCACACTGCCGCCGACGGGTGCAGCGCAGCCGCGAGCCCCAGGGAGCTCGCGCGCGCACCCGGGTCGAGCACGGCCGTGACGTCCGAGGCGAGGTGCATGACGTTCGGCAGGTGGAGCACGAACGGGGCGTCCGGGACGTTCATCGACGTGCAGAACCGTTCCAGCTCGTGGGCCACCGAACGGACCGCGTACTCGTGCTCCTCCAGGTCCTTGGAGGAGCGGGCGAGCTGGGCGGCGTGCAGCAGGGCGTCGTCGTCGCTCATGCCGGCCTCCCGGCGGATCGTGCCGGCCAGGACGCGCGAGGTGACCAGGCCCTTCTCGCTGCGCACGAGCAGCTCCGGGGTCGCGCCGATCATCCCCGCCACGCAGAACGTCCAGCAGGACTCGTAGCCCTCGGCGAGCCGGGCGAGCAGCCAGCGCGGGTCCACGGGCCGTTCGGCGGTCGCGACGACGTCACGGGCGAGCACCACCTTCTCCAGCTCGCCGGCCTGGATGCGGGCCACGGCCTCGGCGACGACGGCGGGCCAGTCGCGGGCCCCCACGGCGCCGTCGGCGAGGCGCACCGGTCCGGGCGAGGTGACCGGCGCGCGGTGCACCGCGGCCAGCGCGTCCTCGCCGGGCGCGTCGAGGACGTCGCCGCTCGTGATCGTCGTCATCCACGCGTCCTCGCCGCGCCGTCCGACGACGACGCGCGGCACGACGAGCGTGCCCTGCTCGCGTGCGCCGTCGAACGCGTCACCGGTGGGGCCGTCGTCGAACGCGAAGGTGCCGAACGCGACGGGTCCCGTGCCGGGCAGGCGCACCTCGTCGCGGACGACGGCGTGGGCGAGCGTGGCCTGCCACGCCTCCTCGGCGTCGGCGAACCGGCCGGGTCCGAACGTGTCGAGCCGCAGCGCCTCGCCCCAGCCGACCAGACCGTCGCCACGCCGCACCCACGTGAGCGGGCGGACGTCGGGCAGGAGATCGACGAGGGCGGTCAGCCCCGTGGGCAGCGAGTCCAGGCGGACCGTGCGCACCACCAGGGGGCGGGCCTCAGGGCTCCGGGACGGCGTGCCGACGGAGGTTCCCGACGGCGGGACCGGCGCCGGGCGGGGCGTGGCTGACATCGTGCCCACCTTACGTCGCGCGCCGCGGACCTTGCCCGCCCGCACTGCCCACGCGGCACGACGCGGCACGACGCGGCACGGCGGGGCCAGTCGGGCCGCGCGGCACGATGGTCGTGGGACGATGGGCGACGTGTCCCGCGCCAGCCTGGAGAAGAAGCCCGCCGAGGTCGCGTCGATGTTCGACGGGATCGCCGAGCGCTACGACCTGACCAACGACCTGATCTCGCTCGGGCAGGACCGCCGGTGGCGTCGTGCCACGGTGGCCGCCGTCGGAGCCGGCCCGGGGGACCGGGTCCTGGACCTGGCCGCGGGCACGGGGACGTCCAGCGAACCCTTCGCGGACTCGGGTGCCGTCGTCGTGCCGTCGGACTTCTCGCTGGGGATGCTCACGGTGGGCAAGTCCCGCCGGGCCGACCTGCCGTTCGTGGCGGGCGACGCCACCCGGCTGCCGTTCGCGGACGCCTCGTTCGACGCGGTGACGATCAGCTTCGGGCTGCGCAACGTGGTGGACACGGTCGGCGCGCTGGGCGAGATGCTGCGCGTCACCCGTCCGGGCGGGCGCGTGGTGATCTGCGAGTTCTCGCACCCGACGTGGGCGCCGCTGCGGACCCTGTACATGGAGTACCTGATGCGGGCGCTGCCGCCCGTGGCGGCCGCCGTGACCCGGGACAAGGGCTCCTACGAGTACCTGGCCGAGTCGATCCGGGCCTGGCCGGACCAGGACGCGCTGGGGCGCCTGCTGCTGGAGGCCGGCTGGTCGAGGGTCGGGTACCGCAACCTGTCGGGCGGCATCGTCGCCCTGCACCGCGCCACGCGTCCCCGCGACTGAGGTTCTGCCCGCGAGCGCCGGGCGCCGGGCGCCGGGCATCGGGCGCCGGGTGCCGGGGTGCCTGAGATGAGGCCGAGTGTCGGCGACGGTAGGCGGCAGGCGGGCTGCTCGACAGGCTGGGGCCGGGTGTCCGAGCGCGGTCGCGCTCGGACACCCGGCCCCACCCTGACGGTGATCAGGCCTTGCTCGTGACCTTCTCCTGGACCTCGCTGACCTTCTCCTGCACGCGAGGGTCGTTCCACGTGTCGACTGCCCAGCCCTTGGCCTTGTCGAGCTGCTCCCGGCCCTTGTCGGTGCCGAGGAAGTAGCCGAGGGCGACACCGGCGGCGAGTGTGGTGATGGCCTTCATGGTTCCGTACCTCCTGGGTGGCGGACTCCTGCGGGATGGTGTGGTCTCGACCGTATGCGGTGGCCAGCGATGACGCCACCGTGGCTTCCAGGGAAGGCTTGCCTTCCTACACAGGGATCCGTGAACGTGGTTAGAGTGCTCGCAGAACGTTGTGATCGAGTTCACAAAGATCTCCGGCAAGGGCGTCGGGGTCTCACTTTTCCGGGGTGAGCAGTGCGAACGACGCAGGGCGACGACGCGGACGTGATCGTCGTGGGCGCTGGTCCTGCCGGCGCGTCGACGGCGCACTGGTGCGCCTCCGCGGGGCTCGACGTGCTCCTGCTGGAGAAGTCCGCGTTCCCCCGGGACAAGGTCTGCGGTGACGGGCTCACCCCCCGAGCCGTGGCCGAGCTGGCCCGGATGGGTGTGGAGACCCGCACGGAGGACGGCTGGATCCGCAACGAGGGTCTGCGCGTCGTGGCCGGCGGGCGTTCGTGGGAGCTCGCCTGGCCCGACCTGACGACGTACCCGGGCTACGGCATGGCCCGTTCCCGCATGACCCTCGACCACGGTCTGGTGCAGCACGCCCAGGCGTCGGGCGCCAAGCTGCTCGAACGGACCCGCGTCACCGGCCCCGAGGTGGACGAGCGCACCGGCCGCGTGGTCGGCGTCGTCGCCCAGGCGCTGGACGGGCGTGGCCGGGCGGACGGCGCCCCCCGGACGCTGCGCGCCCCGGTCGTGGTCGCCGCCGACGGCGTGTCGTCGCGCTTCGCGACGGCGCTCGGCGTCACCCGGCGGGACGACCGCCCCATGGGCACCGCGGTGCGCACCTACTTCCGCACCGAGGGCACCGCCCGCCACGAGGACCCCTTCATGGAGTCCCACCTGGAGCTGTGGGACGGCACGCCGGGGGAGTCGAACCTGCTGCCCGGCTACGGCTGGATCTTCGCCCTGGGTGACGGCACGGCCAACGTGGGCCTCGGGTCGGTGTCCTCGACGCCCGCCCGCCAGTCCGCGGCCGGCCACGACTACCGCGCGCTGCTGGACACCTGGGTGCGCAGCACCCCCGCCGGGTGGGGGTTCACGGCCGAGAACCAGGTGGGCCCGATCCGCGGTGCCGCGCTGCCGATGGGCTTCAACCGGGCGCCGTTGTACGCGAACGGCGCGATCCTCGTCGGCGACGCCGCCGGGATGGTCAGCCCGTTCAACGGTGAGGGCATCGCGTACGGGCTGCAGGCGGGCCGGGTGGCCGCGGAGTCGATCGCGCAGGCTCGCACGCGCCTGACCGACGACGCCCGCGAGCGCACGCTCGCCACGTACGCGGACCGGATGCGCGCCGACCTCGGTGGCTACTACACGCTGGGTCGCTGGTTCGTCCGTCTCATCGAGCACCCGGCGGTCATGCGGGCGTGCGTGCGGTACGGGCTGCCCCGCCCGGTGGTGATGCAGTTCGTCCTCAAGCTGCTCTCGGACTGCTACGAACCGCGCGGCGGCGACTGGGTCGACCGGGTGATCGCGGGACTCACGAGGGTGGTTCCCAAGGCATGAGCGCGAGGAGCCCCCGTGCAGGGGCGGCGAGGTACGAGGTGTGCCGGAGCGAGGCACCGCAGCGGTCGTGCGAGGCGAACCCCGCATGATTTCCGCAGTGGCACGACGAAGTGACGCGAACGTGGAGGCAGACCGATGACCAACCCCTACCTGCCGGTCCTGATCCTCATGGGGATCGGGCTGGTGCTCGCCCTCGGCGGGGTGGCGGCGAGCGCCGTCATCGGCCCGAAGCGCTACAACCGGGCCAAGCTGGACGCCTACGAGTGCGGCATCGAGCCGACGCCGCACGCGACGGGCGGCGGGCGCCTGCCGATCAAGTACTACCTGGTCGCGATGACGTTCATCGTCTTCGACATCGAGGTGGTCTTCCTCTACCCGTGGGCGGTGGACTTCACGGTCCTGGCGGGCTTCGGGCTGGCGGCGATGGTGATCTTCCTCGCGCTGATCACGGTGCCGTTCGTGTACGAGTGGCGGCGCGGCGGGTTCGACTGGGTCTGACGAGGTGAGCGGCAAGGGGGCCGGTCCTGCACCGGCACCACGGTTCTGCGGGGAGGAGGAGACATGGGGCTGGAAGAGGCACCGTCAGGGTTCCTGCTGACGACGATCGAGGATCTCGCGGGCTACCTGCGCAAGGCGTCGGTGTGGCCGGTGACGTTCGGGCTGGCGTGCTGCGCCATCGAGATGATGGCGGCGGGCGCGTCCCGGTTCGACCTGTCACGGTTCGGCATGGAGGTGTTCCGCGCGTCGCCGCGCCAGGCGGACCTGATGATCGTGGCGGGCCGGGTGAGCCAGAAGATGGCACCGGTGGTCCGTCAGGTCTACGACCAGATGAGCGAGCCCAAGTGGGTGCTGTCGATGGGCGTGTGCGCGTCCAGCGGTGGGATGTTCAACAACTACGCGATCGTCCAGGGCGTGGACCACGTGGTGCCGGTGGACATCTACCTGCCGGGCTGCCCGCCGCGTCCCGAGATGCTGATCAACGCGATCCTGGCGCTGCACCAGCAGATCCAGGACTCGCCGCTGGGCGTGAACCGTGTCGAGGCGGCGAAGGCGGCGGAGGCCGCGGCGCTGGAGTCGACACCGACGTCCCGGATGCTGGGGCTGCTGCGATGAGCGGGGACGACGTCATGAAGGACCTGCAGGGTCCGACGGCGCCGGACGCCGCTGCTGCGGGCGGTCCGACGGCGGAGGTCGTGCGGGAGCACACGGGCATGTTCGGCGTGCACGGCTCGGGCGACACCACGGGCTACGGCGGGCTGACGCGGGTGCTGACGATGCCGCCGGCGGCGGCACGCCCGTACGGGGGCTGGTTCGACGAGGCGGTCGACGTGCTGGCGGAGGTGCTGGGGGACGCCGGCGTGGAGTTCGACGAGGCCGTCGAGCGGGTGATGATCACCGATCCGCGGGGTCGCGGCGAGGGCGAGGACCCGAGCCCGGAGGCCGAGCTGACGCTGTACGTGGCGCGTGAGCACCTGGTCGCGGTGTGCCGGGCGCTGCGCGACGACCAGGACCTGCGCTTCGAGCTGTCGCTGGGCGTGTCGGGGGTGCACTACCCGCAGGACGACGGTCGTGAGCTGCACGCCGTCTACCACCTGACGTCGGTGACGCACGGGCGGCGGCTGCGCGTGGAGACCACCTGTCCGGACGCGGACCCGCACCTGCCGTCCACGACGGAGGTCTACCCGACGAACGACTGGCACGAGCGCGAGACGTACGACTTCTTCGGCATCGTCTTCGACGGCCACCCGAGCCTGGCCCGGATCGAGATGCCGGACGACTGGCCGGGCCACCCGCAGCGCAAGGACTACCCGCTCGGCGGCATCCCCGTGGAGTACAAGGGCGCCACGGTGCCACCACCGGACGAGAGGAGGCGGTACTCATGACGGCGCAGACCGACACCGGCCCGCACCCCGTGCACTCCACCCGCCCGGCCGCGGAGGACTACGGGCCGGGCGTCGCCGGGTTCGAGGCCTCGGGCGGCGACTGGGACGAGATCGCGCGCGAGGCGATCGGCGAGGAGCGGATCGTCGTCAACATGGGGCCGCAGCACCCGTCCACGCACGGGGTGCTGCGCCTGATGCTGGAGATCGACGGCGAGACGGTCACCGAGGCCCGTTGCGGCATCGGGTACCTGCACACCGGCATCGAGAAGAACATGGAGTACCGCACCTGGACGCAGGGCACCACGTTCTGCACGCGCATGGACTACCTGGCGCCCTTCTACCAGGAGGCGGCGTACTGCCTGGGCACGGAGCGGCTGCTGAGCATCACCGACGACGTCCCGGAGCGGGCGAGCGTCATCCGGGTGGCCCTCATGGAGCTGAACCGGGTCGCCTCGCACCTGGTGTGCCTGGGTACGGGCGGCAACGAGATGGGCGCGACGACGGTCATGACGATCGGGTTCACGGCGCGCGAGGAGATCCTGCGGATCTTCGAGGCCGTCACCGGTCTGCGCATGAACCACGCGTTCATCCGTCCGGGCGGTGTCGCGCAGGACGTCCCCGAGGGCTTCACCGAGCAGGTGCGTGCGGCGCTGCCGAAGGTGCGCGGCTACCTCAAGGACCTGGGTGACCTCATGCTCGCCAACCCGATCTTCAAGTCCCGTCTGACGGACGTCGGCGTGCTGAACCTCGCCGGGTGCTTCGCCCTCGGCGTGACGGGCCCGGTGCTGCGCTCGGCGGGCCACCCCTACGACGTGCGCAAGGCGTTCCCGTACTCGGGGTACGAGACCTACGACTTCGACGTCCCCACGGACACGGCCGCGGACTGCTACGCGCGGGTCGTGATCCGGCTGGAGGAGTGCTACCAGTCGCTGCGGATCGTGGAGCAGTGCCTGACCAGGCTCGACGACTCGGTCGGCGCGCCGGTGATGGTCGAGGACAAGAAGATCGCCTGGCCGGCGCAGCTCGCCGTCGGGCACGACGGCCAGGGCAACTCGCTGGACCACATCCGCCACATCATGGGCACGTCCATGGAGGCCCTCATCCACCACTTCAAGCTGGTGACGGAGGGCTTCGGGGTCCCCGCCGGTCAGGCGTGGCAGACGGTCGAGCACCCACGCGGCGAGCTCGGGGTGCACGTCGTGTCCGACGGCGGCACGCGCCCCTACCGGGCGCACTTCCGCGACCCGTCGTTCAACAACCTCCAGGCCGTGTCGGTGCTGTGCGAGGGCGGCCAGGTGGCCGACGTCGTCGTCGCCGTCGCGTCCCTGGACCCGGTGCTGGGAGGGGTGGACCGATGACCGCCGAACCTGTCGGGGCGCGCTCGCGCACGGGGTACGACGCCGAGACCTTGGCCGCGCTGACGGCGGACGCCGAGCTGATCAAGGCCCGCTACCCCGACGAGCGGTCTGGGCTGCTGCCGATGCTGCACCTGGTGCAGTCGGTGGACGGGTACGTCAGCCGTGACGGCGTGGTGTTCTGCGCCGAGCAGCTCGGGCTCACGGCGGCCGAGGTGTCGGCCGTCGCGACGTTCTACACCCAGTACAAGCGCCACCCCAACGGCGAGTACACGGTGGGGGTGTGCACCAACACGCTGTGCGCCGTGATGGGCGGGGACGCCATCTTCGACCGGCTCAGCCAGCACCTCGACGTCGGCCACGACGAGACGACGCCGGACGGCAAGATCACCCTGGAGCGCGTGGAGTGCAACGCGGCCTGCGACTACGCCCCCGTGGTGATGGTCAACTGGGAGTTCTTCGACAACCAGACCCCGGGGTCGGCGACGGACCTGGCGGACCGGCTGAGGTCCGGCGAGGACGTGGCACCCACGCGGGGCGCGGCGAGCGTGTGCTCCTTCAAGCGGATGAGCCGTGTGCTGGCCGGGTTCTCGGACGGACGGGCCGACGAGGGCGTCGGCGCGGGCGACGCGACCCTGGCCGGGCTGCGGCTGGCGCGTGCCGCCGCCGCGGTGGACGGCATCGAGGAGCCGTCCTCCCAGGACGAAGCACCCGCCTCCGCACCCGCCTCGTCCGGCTCCCCGGCGGGCGACGCGGCACCCCGGACGGGTACCGAGCAGTCCAGCGCGGAACGGCAGGAGTCCGTGCCGGAGGACGACAACCCGGGGCGTTCGCCGTCGGGCGGCAAGCCCAACCCCGAGCCGGAGAAGGGTGGCGACGATGACTGACCTGCTCCCCGTCCTGACGGACACCTGGGACCACGACCGGTCGTGGACGCTGGCGACCTACGAGGCCGCCGGCGGGTACGCGGGCCTGCGCAAGGCGCTCGCCACGCCGCCCGCCGAGATCGTGCAGGCCGTGAAGGACTCGGGCCTGCGCGGCCGCGGCGGCGCCGGGTTCCCCACCGGCATGAAGTGGGGCTTCCTGCCCCCGCCGGACGGCGGCCCCCGCTACCTCGTGGTCAACGCCGACGAGTCGGAACCGGGCACCTGCAAGGACATCCCGCTCATGCTCGCCAGCCCGCAGCACCTGATCGAGGGCGTCGCGATCACCAGCTACGCCATCGGCTGCCACCACGCGTTCATCTACGTGCGCGGCGAGGTCCTGCACGTCTACCGGCGCCTGCTCGCCGCCGTCGCCGAGGCGTACGAGGCCGGCCACCTCGGCACGGACGTCCACGGGTCGGGCTTCGACCTGGAGGTGACGGTGCACGCCGGGGCGGGCGCCTACATCTGCGGCGAGGAGACGGCGCTGCTCGACTCCCTGGAGGGCCGCCGCGGCCAGCCGCGGCTCAAGCCCCCGTTCCCCGCGGTGGCGGGCCTGTACGCCCGGCCCACCGTCGTCAACAACGTGGAGTCCATCGCCTCGGTGCCCGGCATCGTCGCCCACGGCGCGGACTGGTTCGCCGCGATGGGCACGGAGAAGTCGCAGGGCCACGGGCTGTTCTCCCTGTCCGGGCACGTCACCACCCCCGGCCAGTACGAGGCCCCCCTGGGCATCACCCTGCGCGAGCTGCTCGACCTCTCCGGCGGTGTCCGGCAGGGCCACGAGCTGAAGTTCTGGACGCCTGGCGGGTCCTCCACCCCGATCTTCACCGCCGAGCACCTCGACGTGCCGCTGGACTACGAGTCCGTCGGGGCGGCGGGCTCCATGCTCGGCACCCGCGCCCTGCAGATCTTCGACGAGACGACCTGCGTGGTCCGGGCGGTGAGCCGCTGGACGGACTTCTACGCCCACGAGTCCTGCGGCAAGTGCACGCCGTGCCGCGAGGGCACCTACTGGCTCAAGCAGGTGCTGCACCGCATCGAGGCGGGCGCCGGTCACGAGCGCGACATCGACCTGCTGCTGGACCTGTGCGACAACATCCTCGGCCGGGCCTTCTGCGCCCTGGGCGACGGTGCGACGTCGCCCATCACGTCCAGCATCGAGCACTTCCGCGACGAGTACGAGGCCCACCTCGGCGGGCGCGGGTGCCCGCTCGACCCGGCCCGGTCCACCCTGTTCGACGACACGCCCGAGGCGCCGTCGGCGCTCGCGGGCGCGGGAGGCCAACGATGACCGCCACCACGGACAAGCCGGCCGGCGCGCCGCCGGTCGAGACGGTGACCTGCACGATCGACGAGGTCGAGGTCACGGTGCCGAAGGGCACCCTGATCATCCGGGCCGCCGAGCAGGTCGGGATCGAGATCCCGCGCTTCTGCGACCACCCGCTGCTGGAGCCCGCCGGCGCGTGCCGCCAGTGCCTCGTCGAGGTCTCCATGCCGGACCGCGAGGGCAACGTGCGACCCATGCCCAAGCCGCAGGCGTCGTGCACGATGACGGTCACGCCCGGCATGATCGTCAAGACGCAGCGCACCTCCGCCGTGGCGGACAAGGCGCAGCAGGGGGTCATGGAGCTGCTGCTCATGAACCACCCCCTGGACTGCCCGGTCTGCGACAAGGGCGGTGAGTGCCCGCTGCAGAACCAGGCGATGACCAACGGTCGGGGCGACACCCGGTTCGAGGACGTCAAGCGCACCTTCCCCAAGCCGATCCACGTGTCCACGCAGGTCCTGCTCGACCGCGAGCGGTGCGTGCTGTGCCAGCGGTGCACGCGGTTCAGCGAGGAGATCGCGGGCGACCAGTTCATCGCCCTGCAGGAGCGCGGTCCGCACCAGCAGATCGGCCGCTTCGACGAGGAGGTGCTGGACTTCGCCCCGCCCGCCGGGGAGGACCGTGCCGCCACGGCCGTGGACGTCCCGCTCGGCGTCGCGCTGCCCGACACCTCGGGCCAGCCGTTCGCGTCGTACTTCTCCGGCAACACCGTCCAGATCTGCCCGGTCGGTGCCCTGACGGGTGCGCGCTACCGGTTCCGTTCGCGCCCGTTCGACCTGGTGTCCTCGCCGAGCATCGCCGAGCACGACGCGTGCGGGTCCGCGATCCGCATCGACCACCGGCGTGGCACCGTGATGCGCCGGCTGTCGGGCAACGACCCGGCGGTCAACGCGGAGTGGATCACCGACAAGGACCGGTTCGCGTTCACCTGGCAGTCGGCACCGGACCGGCTGACGACGCCGCTGGTGCGCACCGACGGCGAGCTGCGGCCCGCCTCCTGGGTGGAGGCCCTCGAGGTCGCCGCCCGGGGCCTGGCGGCAGCCCGCGACGACGGCGGTGTGGGTGTCCTGCCCGGCGGCCGGCTCACCGTGGAGGACGCCTTCGCCTGGTCGCGGTTCGCCTGCACGGTGCTGCGCACCGACGACGTCGACCAGCGGGCCCGCGTGCACTCCGTGGAGGAGGCGGACTTCCTGGCCCACGCGGTGGCCGGCACCGGGATCGGTGTGACCTTCGCCGACCTGGAGGCCGCGCCCGCGGTGCTGCTGGCGGGCCTGGAGGCCGAGGAGGAGGCGGGCGTCACGTTCCTGCGGCTGCGCCAGGCGGTCCGCGCGGGGGCGCGCGTCTTCTCGGTGGCCCCGTTCGCCTCCCGCGGCCTGGCCCGGCTCGACGGCACGCTGCTGCCCGGGGCTCCCGGCACGGAGGCGGAGTGGTTGGGAACGCTGGCCGCGCAGGCCGCCGGTGACCTCGTGCCCGCCGACGCCGACCGCGAACGGCTCGCGGACGTCGCCGGCGCGCTGAGCGCCGACGGCGCCGTCGTCCTGGTGGGCGAGCGGCTCGCGTCGGCGCCCGGGGCGTACGCCGCCGCGCTGCGGCTCGCGGCCGCCACCGGCGCCCGCATCGCCTGGATCCCGCGCCGTGCGGGGGAGCGGGGCGGTGTCGAGGCGGGGCTCCTGCCGGGGCTGCTGCCGGGTGGGCGTCCTCTCGAGGACGCCGCCGCCCGTGCCGAGGTCGCCGCGGCCTGGGGCGTCGACGCCGCCACCCTGCCCAGCACCCGCGGCCTGGACACCGCCGGCATCCTCGACGCGCTGAGCGTGGGGCACCTGAGCGGGCTGCTCGTCGGGGGCCTGGAGCTCGCCGACCTGCCGGACCCGGAGCACGCCCGCCGGGCGATGCGCGCCGCCGGGTTCGTCGTCGCGCTCGAGGTGCGTCGCACCGAGGCCACCGACCTCGCCGACGTCGTCCTGCCCGTCGCGCCGCCCGTCGAGCGTGCCGGCTCCTACTGGAACTGGGAAGGTCGGGTCCGGTCGTTCGGTCAGGCGCTGGACTCCGCGGCGATGCCCGACCACCGCGTCCTGGACGCGCTCGCCGCCCAGCTCGACGTCGATCTCGGCACCCGGGACCCCGCCACCGCCCACCGGGCGATCGCGGCGCTCGGAGCCTGGTCGGGGGAGCGGTTCGCGGCACCCGACCAGGAGGCGGTCGACCCGCCACCGGTGCCCGCCGGCAGCGCGGTGCTCGCCGGGTGGCGGCTGCTGCTCGACGACGGCGCGCTGCAGGACGGCGAGGCGTTCCTCGCCGGCACCGCCAAGACCCCGGTCGCCCGGATGAGCGCGGCCACCGCGGCCGGGTTCGACGTCTTCGACGGCGACCGGGTGACGATCGCGACGGACCGCGGGTCCGTCACGCTGCCCGTCGCCATCACCGAGATGGTCGACCACGTGGTGTGGCTGCCGCTGGCGAGCGTGGGCTGCCGGGTGCACGAGAGCCTCGGCGTCTCGCCCGGCCAGCCCGTGCGGGTCGTCCCCGTCCAGGAGCCCACCGAGAACGGAGCCGACGCATGATCCCCGGGGTCGCCGCGGACTTCAGCCAGGACTGGATCTGGGTGTCGGCCATCAAGGCCCTGCTCATCGTGGTCTTCCTGCTGACCAGCGTGCTCTTCGCGATCTGGTTCGAGCGCAAGGTCGTGGCGCGGATGCAGCTGCGCCCGGGCCCCAACTGGCACGGACCGATGGGCCTGCTGCAGTCCCTCGCCGACGCGATGAAGCTCCTGCTCAAGGAGGACATGACGGTCACGCGGGCGGACAAGTTCGTCTACCTGCTCGCCCCGATGATCTCGGTGTTCTGCTCGTTGCTGGTGTTCGCCGTCATCCCCTTCGGGCCGACGGTGCCCATCCCGTTCACGGACTACTCCACCCCGGCCCAGCTCACCGACTTCCCGGTGGCGGTGCTGTACGTGCTGGCGTGCGCCTCCATCGGCGTCTACGGGATCGTGCTCGGCGGGTGGTCGTCCGGTTCCACGTACCCCCTGCTCGGTGCCGTGCGTTCGACCGCCCAGGTGATCAGCTACGAGCTGGCGATGGGGCTGTCCCTGGTGAGCGTCTTCATCATGGCCGGGTCCATGTCGACCTCCTCCATCGTCGACTCCCAGACCGAGCTGTGGTGGTTCATCCCGCTGGCCCCGGCGTTCGTCGTCTACCTGATCTCCATGGTCGGCGAGACGAACCGGCTGCCGTTCGACCTCCCGGAGGCCGAGGGCGAGCTGGTGTCCGGGTACATGACCGAGTACTCCTCGATGAAGTTCGCCTGGTTCTTCCTGGCGGAGTACATCGCGATGATCAACGTCTCGGCGGTCGCGACCACGCTGTTCCTCGGGGGCTGGCGGGCACCGTGGCCGCTGTCGATGATCAACGACGGCATGTTCAACACCGGCTGGTGGCCCGTGCTGTGGTTCCTGGCCAAGGTGTGGCTGCTGATGTTCGTGTTCGTGTGGATCCGCGGCACGCTCCTGCGGCTGCGCTACGACCAGTTCATGGTGTTCGGCTGGAAGGTGCTCATCCCGTTCGCCCTCGGCTGGCTCGTCGTGCTCGCGACGTTCCAGTGGTTCGGGATCGCCGGCATCACCCGCACGCAGATGATCGTCGCGATCGTCGGGGCGTTCGTCGTCGTCGTCGCGGTGCTCTGGCTGCTGCCGGAGCGCAAGAAGCCCGGCGGGCCCGACGACCCGGGCGGCGCCACCGCGGAGTTCGACGCCTTCGCGGGCGGCTACCCCGTCCCGCCGCTGCCCGGGCAGGCCCTGCCCCCGTCCCCGCGGGCGCGGCGCAAGGTCGCCCCGGCATCCGACGACGCCCCCGGCACCGAGGCCGGCACCGAGGCCGGCGCTCCCGGGACCTCGACGACCACGACCACGACCCGCACCGCGCAGACCGTCGACGACGAGGAGACGCGATGACCGACAAGCCCTACGAGCCGCTGCGGCCGACCAAGGGGCCGGTGGGCGAGCTCTTCGCCCCCGTCGCCGGGTTCGGCGTGACCTTCGCGGCCATGTTCAAGCCCGCCGTCACCGAGGAGTACCCGCGGCGCAAGACCCCGCCGCAGGGCCGCTTCCACGGACGCCACCAGCTCAACCGGTACGCCGACGGCCTGGAGAAGTGCATCGGCTGCGAGCTGTGCGCGTGGGCCTGCCCGGCCGACGCCATCTACGTCGAGGGCGCGGACAACGTCGACGCCGTCGACGGCGCCCCCGAGGCCCACATGAGCCCCGGCGAGCGCTACGGCCGCGTCTACCAGATCAACTACCTGCGCTGCATCTTCTGCGGGCTCTGCATCGAGGCGTGCCCCACCCGGGCGCTGACGATGAGCACGGACTACGAGCTCGCCGGCCCCACGCGCGCCGGGCTGATCTACGAGAAGCAGGACATCCTCGCCCCCCTCGCGCAGGGCATGCTCGCCGCCCCGCACCCGATGGTCGAGGGCACCACCGACACCGAGTACTACCGCGGCGAGGTCACCGCACCGACGTCGGAGCAGGTGGACTGGGTGCGCGAGCACCGGCCGGACGACGAGACCCTCGACGCGGCCGCCGCCGTCGTCGCGGGCGACGCCCCCGCTCCCGTGCCGGCGCAGCACGAGCTGCGACCCGACCAGGACCGGGCGACCGCGGAACGCGCCGCCGCCGAACGCTCCAACCTGGACGGCGACTGGACCAAGCGTGCGAAGGAGGCTCGCGCATGACCGTCTCCGGTGGCGAGACCGTCCTGTTCTGGGTGGCGGCCCCCCTGATGGTGCTGGCCGCCGCCGGCCTGCTGTTCGTGCGCCGGGCCGTGCACGCCGCGGTCTGCGTGGTGTTCGTGATGATCGGGCTCGCGGTGCTCTACATCGCCCAGGAGGCCCCCTTCCTCGGCATCGTGCAGATCGTGGTCTACACGGGCGCCGTGATGATGCTGTTCCTCTTCGTCCTGATGCTGGTGGGCGTCGACTCCGCCGACTCCCTCACCGAGACGATCCGCGGGCAGCGCTGGATCGGCCTGCTGCTCGGCCTCGGCCTGGCCGCCGTGCTCTGCGGCGTCGTCGCCCGGGCCACCTTCGGCCCGCCCCGCGGGCTCGCCGAGGCCAACGCCGTGACCAACCCGGTCGCGATCGCCCGCGTCGTCATGCAGGACTACGTGGTGGCGATGGAGGTCGTCGGCATCCTGCTCGTCACGGCCGCGCTCGCCGGGCTCGTGCTCACGCACCGCCGCCGGCTCGGACGCAAGCCCACCCAGCGGGCGCTCGCGGAGGCGAAGGTCGCCGCGCTGCCGTCCGGCCGCACGCTCACCCCGCTGCCGGCACCCGGCGTCTACGCCCAGAACAACGCCATGGACACCCCGGCCCTCGACCCGCAGGGCCGCCCGATCGAGCACTCCGTGCCCCGCGTGCTGCGCATCCGGGGCCAGGAGCGCTCCGCGGTCGAGATGCTCGGCGCGGAGGAGACCCTGGTGGCCCGCATCGCGGCACCGGCGGCCCAGGAGAACCCGGACGCCACCGACGGGGAGGCCCGCTGATGGAGCTCACCAACTACCTGTACCTCGCCTCGATCCTGTTCGCCCTGGGCGCCACCACGGTGCTGCTGCGGCGCAACGCGATCGTCGCGTTCATGGGCATCGAGCTGATGCTGAACGCCACCAACCTCGCCCTGGTGACGTTCGCGCGGATGCACGGCGACATCACCGGCCAGGTGCTGGCCTTCTTCGTGATGGTGGTCGCCGCCGCGGAGGTCGTGGTCGGGCTGGCGATCATCGTGACGATCTTCCGTGCCCGCCGCTCGGCCTCGGTCGACGACGTCAACCTGCTGAAGAACTGAGAGGGCGCGGGACATGGACACTCTTTCGCTCGCCCCCTGGCTGGTGGCGACACCCCTGATCGGCGCGGCCGTGCTGCTGCTCGCCGGTCGCCGCACCGACCGGTGGGGCCACTGGCTGGGCCTGCTCGCCTCGGTCGCCACGTTCGTGGTCGGGCTGATGATCCTGCTCGACATGCTGGGGGTGCCCGCCGACGAGCGCGTCGCCCAGCACACGGTCGGCACCTGGATCGAGGCCGGCCCGCTGAGCGTCGACCTCGGGTTCCGGATCGACCCGCTGTCGATGACGTTCGTCATGCTGGTGACGTTCGTGGGCTCGCTCATCCATCTGTACTCGGTGGCGTACATGTCCCACGACCGGGACCGCCGCCGCTTCTTCGCCTACCTCAACCTGTTCGTCGCGGCGATGCTGCTGCTGGTCACCGCCGACTCCTACCTGCTGCTGTTCGTCGGCTGGGAGGGCGTGGGCCTGGCGTCGTACCTGCTCATCGGGTTCTGGGGCCACGAGCTGCCGAACGCGGTCGCCGGCAAGAAGGCGTTCATCATGAACCGTGTCGGCGACATGGGCCTCATCGCCGCGATGATGCTCCTGCTCGCCCACGTCGGCGCGCTCGACTTCACCTCCGTGCTCGGCAGCACCGGGGCGGACGCCGTCGAGGGTGCCACCGGGCTCTCGGAGGGCTCGGCCACCGCCATCGGCCTGCTGCTCCTGCTCGCCGCGTGCGGCAAGTCCGCCCAGCTGCCGCTGCAGGCGTGGCTCGGGGACGCGATGGCCGGCCCGACGCCGGTCTCGGCGCTCATCCACGCCGCCACCATGGTCACCGCGGGCGTCTACCTGCTGGTCCGGTCCGGACCGCTCCTCGAGGCGGCCCCCGACGCGCAGCTCGTCGTCGCGATCGTCGGTGCGCTCACCCTGCTGTTCGGGGCGGTCGTGGGCTGCGCGAAGGACGACATCAAGAAGGCGCTCGCGGCGTCCACGATGTCGCAGATCGGCTACATGATGCTCGCCGCCGGCCTCGGGCCCGTCGGGTACGCGTTCGCGATCTTCCACCTGCTCACCCACGGCTTCTTCAAGGCCGGCCTGTTCCTCGGCGCCGGCTCGGTGATGCACGCGATGGACGACGACGTGAACATGCGCCGCTTCGGCGGGCTGGCCCGGCTGCTGCCGGTCACGGCGATCACGATGGGGCTCGGCTGGCTGGCCATCCTCGGCGTCCCGCCGTTCTCCGGCTTCTACTCCAAGGACAAGATCATCGAGACGGCGTTCGTGGGCGAGGGCTGGCGGCCCTGGGTGTTCGGCATCGTCGCGCTGGTCGGCGCGGGCATCACCGCCTACTACATGTCGCGGCTGTTCTTCATGACGTTCATGGGACGACGGCGCTGGACCTCCGAGCGCTCGCAGACCCCGGGCGGAGCGGACCACCTGGTGACGCGGCACCCGCACGAGTCGCCGTGGATGATGACCCTGCCGATGATCGTGCTGGCCTTCGGGTCGGTCGGTCTGGGGTTCGTGCTCAACGCCGGGGACCGGTTCGTCCACTGGCTGGAACCGGTGACGGGCCACGCGGAGCACCACGAGCCGGTCCTGCCGATCTGGCTGATCATGACGCTCACGCTGCTGCTCGTCGCGGTGGGCCTGGTGCTCGCCTTCGTCCAGTACGCGACGCGCCCCGTGCCCACCGAGCCTCCGCCGGCACCGGCCCTGGTCCGCGCGGCACGGGTCGACCTGCACCAGGACGACGTCAACGAGGCGCTCGTCATGCTGCCGGGCCAGGTGCTGACCCGGTCGCTGGTGTACGCCGACCGCACCGCGGTCGACGCGGGCTGGCTCGGGCTGGCGAGCGGCGTGGGACGGTTGGGCCGCTGGCTGCGCGGGATGCAGTCCGGGTACACACGGCAGTACGTCGCGGTGACCCTCGGTGGTCTCGGGTTCGTGGCGCTGGTGATCGTCCTCGTCGCCGGTACGGCGAGCTGAGGGGACGGAAGGGATGACGATGTCGACATTTCCCTGGCTGACGGCCCTCGTGGTGTGGCCGTTGGTGGCCGCGCTCGCGACGGTGCTGACCGGCGTCGGGCGGGGGCGCCCGGCTGCGGGCGCCGTGACCGGCGGGGGCAGGTTCAGCGCGGGCACCGCCCGCTGGGTGGCGCTGGTCGGGTCGCTGGTCGAGGTGGGCCTCGTGGTGGGGACGTTCCTCGCGTTCGACACCGGCGCGGCGGGCACCCACCAGCTCACCGAGACCTACTCCTGGATCCCCGCGCTCGGCGCGAGCTACGCCGTCGGGGTGGACGGGGTGGCCCTGCTGCTGGTCGCCCTCAGCGCCGGGCTGGTCCCGCTGGTGATCCTCGCGGCGTGGCACGAGCAGGGCGGCGACCACGCCCGACTGCGGCGCTACCTGGCCACCGTGCTGGTGCTGCTGAGCTTCATGGTGCTGGTCTTCGCGGCCCGTGACGTCTTCCTGTTCTACGTCGTGTTCGAGGCGATGCTCATACCCGCCTACTTCCTCATCGGCGGGTTCGGGCAGGGGGCGCAGCGACGGTACGCGGCGGTCAAGTTCCTCATGTTCTCCCTGGGTGGCGGCCTGGTCATGCTCGCCGCCGTCGTCGCGCTGTACCTGCAGGTGCCGGTCGACGCCGCCACGGGCCTGCGCCCCACGGACGCGTTCCTCACGGACAACCTCACGGGGCTGGCCCTCGATCCGACGGCCGAGCGCCTGATGTTCGCGGCGTTCTTCCTCGCGTTCGCCATCAAGGCGCCGATGTTCGGCGTGCACACGTGGCTGCCCGACGTCACGCAGAACGCCACCCCCGGCACGTCCACGCTGCTCATCTGCGTCCTGGACAAGGTGGGCACCTTCGGGATGCTGACGCTCTGCCTGCCGCTGTTCCCCGGGGCGAGCCGCTGGGCGGCACCGTTCGTCGTCGTGCTCGCCGTGGTCTCGATCCTCTACGGCGCGATCCTCGCCATCGGGCAGTCCGACGTGCTGCGCCTCATCGGCTACACCTCGGTGTCCCACTTCGGGTTCATCATCCTGGGCATCTTCAGCTACGCGTCCCTGGGGATCTCGGGTTCGAGCCTCATGATGCTCAACCACGGCATCTCCACCGGCGCGCTGTTCCTGCTCGCCGGGTTCGCCATCGCCCGCCACCCGCGCCGCAGCCAGGACATCGCCGACTACGGCGGCATGCGGACCGTCGCCCCGGTGCTCGGCGGCACCTTCCTCGTCGCCGGGCTGTCGGCCCTGGCCCTGCCGGGCCTGTCGACGTTCGTCTCCGAGATCATGGTGTTCCTCGGGTCCTACCCGAACTGGCCGGTCGCGACGCTGGTGGCCGTGCCCGCCGTCGTCCTCGCCGCCGTCTACGTGCTGCTCACCTACCAGCGCATGTTCACCGGTGAGGTGCGGCCCGAGCTGGCCGGGGCGCCCGACCTGGGCCGGCGGGAGAAGACGGTCGCCGGCGTGCTGGTCGCCGCGCTCGTCGTGCTCGGGCTCGTGCCCGGGCCGGTGCTGGACTACGTGCGCGAGCCGGCGGGCGTCACCGTCGAGCTCGTGGGAGCCACCGACCCGGAGCCGCTGCTCGGGGCCGTCGAGGGGAGCGTGCAGTGAACGAGTTCGTCGCACCACAGATCGACTGGGCGATCCTGACGCCCGTGCTCGTCGTGCTGGGCGCCGGCGTGATCGGCGTGCTCGTCGAGGCGTTCGTGCCGGAGCGGGCACGCCGCACCACCCAGCTGTCCCTCACCCTGGCCGCGCTCGTGGGCAGCATGACGTCGGTGGCGCTGCTGTGGGACCGGGTCACGACCGACGGGCTCGCCTACGTCGTCGACGGCACGTTCCTGCTCACGCCGTTCACGCTCGGGATCCAGCTCGTGATCGGCCTGCTCGCGGTGCTCGGCGTCCTGGTGATCGCCGACCGGACGCGCACGGGCGAGGACGCGTTCGCCCCCACGGCGGCGGCCGTGCCCGGCACGGCCTACGAGGACGCTGCCCGGGAGGCCGGGGTGCAGCAGACCGAGATCTTCCCGCTGGTGCTGTTCTCCACCGGGGGCATGCTCCTCTTCCCCGCGACCGACAACCTCATCGTGCTGTTCATCGCGCTGGAGGTGCTGTCCCTGCCGCTGTACGTGCTGTGCGCGACGGCGCGCCGCCGTCGCCTGCTCAGCCAGGAGGCCGCGTTCAAGTACTTCCTGCTCGGCTCGTTCGCCAGCGCCCTGATGCTGTTCGGCATCGCCCTGGTCTACGGGGCCACCGCCACGGTGAGCCTGGAGACGGCGGCCTACTGGCTCGCCCAGCCGCAGGTGACGGTGCTGACCAGCACCCCGGGCGTGCTGTTCGCGGGCGTCCTGCTCATCACCGCGGGCCTGCTGTTCAAGATCGGCGCCGCACCGTTCCACACCTGGACCCCGGACGTCTACCAGGGCGCCCCCACCCCGGTCACGGGCTTCATGGCGGCCTGCGTGAAGGCTGCCGCCGTCGGCGCGCTGGTGCGGGTGATGTTCACTCTCGCCGCGGCACTGGGCGACGACCTGCGCCAGCACCTGGAGGTCGCGCTGTGGGTGGTCGCGATCCTCACCATGGTGATCGGCACCGCGGCAGGTGCCGTGCAGACCGACGTCAAGCGCATGCTCGCCTACTCCTCGATCGCGCACGGCGGGTTCCTCGTCGTCGGGCTCGTCGGGTTCTCCGAGACGGGTGCCCGGGCCGTGCTCTTCTACGTGCTGGCCTACGGGCTGGCCACGCTGGGTGCGTTCGCGATCGTCACCCTGGTGCGCGAGCAGGACGCGGACGGCCTCGTGCTCGGCGAGGCCACACAGCTCACCCAGTGGGCCGGGCTGGGGCGGCGCGCACCCTGGCTGACGGCGGCGTTCGTGCTGTTCCTGCTGTCGATGGCCGGCATCCCGCTGACCGCCGGGTTCATCGCGAAGTTCTCGGTGTTCTCGGCCGCGGTGGACGCCGGTGCCTGGCCGCTCGCCCTCATCGGCGTGCTGTCGTCGGTGGTGGCGGTGTTCTTCTACGTGCGGATGATCGTGCTCATGGTCCTCACGCCGCCGGCCGAGGAGGTCGTGGCTGACGACGGTGCCGCACCGCCCGCACAGCCCGGGCAGGAGCCGGACGGCGCGGGCGCGGACGGTGGCTCGGCCACGAGGACGCTCACGGCGGCTCGTGCGGTCCAGCGGGCCACGGTCGTCGTGGTGGCGTCCCGCGGTCCGGCGGCGATCGCGATCACGATCTGCGCCGTCGGCGTCGTGCTCCTCGGGGTGCTGCCCGGGCCCGTGCTGGACTGGATGACGCAGGCGGCCGCGTTCCGCCCGTGAGCTCCGTTCGGCCCGGGACGCCTCGGGCAGATAGGTTCGGACCGTGACCCGTGCTTCCCACGTCCCGGCGCCGGCCGCCGCGACCCTGCCGACCGGCATCCCGTTGAGCGACCCCGCGCTGGCCGAGCGGATCGCCGCGCGCATGGTGCAGGTCGACGCCGCCCTGGACGCCGCGGTGACCTCGGCGGACGCCCTGGCCGACGACGCGGGACGCCACCTGGTGGCCGCCGGCGGCAAGCGGTTCCGTCCCCTGCTGACCCTGCTCTCGGGAGAGCTGGGCGACGGCGCCGCACCGGAGCTGGTCGACGCCGCCGTCGTCGTCGAGCTCACGCAGGTCGCCTCGCTCTACCACGACGACGTCATGGACTCCGCGCCCGTGCGTCGTGGAGCGCCCGCCGCCCACACCGTCTGGGGCAACACGGTGGCGATCCTCGTGGGCGACCTGCTGTTCGCCCGGGCGTCGGCGCTGGTCGCAGGGCTCGGCCCGGAGGCGGTCGTGCTGCAGTCCCGCACGTTCGAGCGCATGTGCCTCGGCCAGCTCCACGAGACCACCGGCCCCGGCCCCGACGAGGACGAGGTCGAGCACTACCTGCAGGTGCTGAGCGACAAGACGGCGTCGCTGCTGGCGACGTCGGCGCGGCTCGGTGCCATGTTCGGCGGGTGCGCCGACGACATCGTCGAGGCCGTGTCGGCGTACGGGGAGAAGGTCGGTATGGCCTTCCAGCTCGCCGACGACGTCCTGGACGTCGCGTCCAGCGGTGCGGAATCCGGCAAGACGCCGGGCACCGACCTGCGCGAGCACGTCCCCACGATGCCGGTGCTGCTGCTGCGGCAGGCGGTGCAGCGGGGCGAGGGATCGCCGTCGGACGCGGACCTGCTCGCCCGGCTCGACGGCGACCTCGCGGACGACGCCGCGCTCGCCGCGGTCGTGGAGGACCTGCGCGGTCACGCCGTGCTCGCGCAGACGCGCGACCTGGCCTCCCGGTGGGCGCGGGAGGCGGCCGCCGAGCTGGCGCCGCTGCCGGACGGGCCCGTCAAGGTGGCGCTCGCCGACCTCGCCGGAACCCTCGCGGACCGCACGGTCTGAGTGGCCCCTGCTGCTGTCGACGTCATGATGCCGCACGGAACCGTCGTGGCGGACACCCCGGTCGAGGACGGTCCGCTGGAGCCCGTGTCGGCCGAGTCCGCGCCGGTGCTCGGGCAGGGCCGGCCGCAGACCGCAGGACCGGACGAGATCGCGGGAGCCGATGTCCGTCGGGCTCGACCCGGCCGAGCCAGGGGTCGAGGGCGGTGTGGAAGACCTGCTGGCCGATGTCGGCTCAACCGTTGGCGATCCGCACCCCGGTGAGGACTATCGCGGCGCCGGCGATCATGAAGGGACCGAAGGCGATGGCGGTCCTGCGGGTCGCGCGGCGCGCCACGATGAGCACCAACCCGACGATCCCCCCGAGGAAGAACGGCAGGATCACCGTCCCCCAGAGGACCGGCCACCCGTACCAGGCCGAGACGAGACCGAGGGGCACGGCGAGCTTGACGTCGCCGAAGCCCAGGCCTGCGGGGTTCACCACGTGCAGCAGCAGGTAGGCGCCGCCGAGCACGATGCCGCCGAGCAGGCTCCGCCACAGTGCCGGATCGCCGGTGACGAGACCGGCGCTCGCCAGGAGCAGCAGGACGAGGGCCGTCGATGGAAGTGTGATGGCGTCGGGCAGACGATGGGTGCGCAGGTCGATGACGAACAGTGGCACCGAGGCTGCGGCAAGGACGACCGTGGCGGCTGTTGCCGGTCCTGGTCCGCTCACCCAGACCGCCCAGAAGACGGCCGGGATGGTACCGACGGCCACAGTTCGGCGGTACGGAGCAATCTCGTCCCGGAGTCGAGGCAGCAGCGGCATGAAGGGGATGCTACGTCGTGCTGCCGGACGTCTCGTCCCTCACGCGGAGCACGTCACCGGTCGTCAGTCCCCACGAGTCGAAGCTGCCTTGCGGCGCCTCCAGGACGGCGACGGCCCCGCGGCGAGGTCGGGTGACCCGCCAGGGCCGGAGCAGAAGGATCTCCAGCACCGTGCCGCGCGCGTCGAGCAGTGCGACGTCGAGGGCGACTGTCATGCCGGCGCCGTGCACCGAGTTGCACGGGCGGATGAGGAGAGCGGGCGGCAGCGTGCGTCGCCAGAGCATCCCTCGGGCACGGGTGGCCCAGGTGTCCGCAAGCTCGAGAGGAGCGACAATCTCATCGTTCATCATCAATTCGGGCATCGGTTCACGGGCCTCTCGGTGGACGATTCCACTGTTCGGTGCGGAATGGTCGGTCGGTCGAAGTGCGGAGCGCGGCACCATGGAATGCGCCGTCGTCCGGGGAGTTCTGCGCGGTCGTCGCGGAGGCCCGGTCTGCCGGCCGGACGTCGAGGGCGCGCCCTGGCGATGGGCGGAGCGACGCCTTCGGAAGCCCGGAATTCCGCCCTGCTGGGGGTGCAGTCATTCCCGTGAGCATCCTCCCGCATCCGGGCTCACGTGGGAAGGAGCGACGCTGATTCGGCAGGTCGAACCGGGACTGTGAACGTTCGTGGACAGCAAATCTGCGAGCCACATCGATGCGCTACCCTCACCTGTCGGCACCAACAAGGGGCGAAAGAAAGTGCGGGAGGCGGCGTAGTGCGAGTTGTCGCGGTGGGGGCGCCGGAGGGCATACACCCCGAACTGAGGACCGCCAGGCCGTCCTTGGAGGACGTGGTCGAGGCGATCAACGGACTCACCGGAGAGGTGCTGCTGGTCAGCCGTGACCAGACAGGTCGTTCTGTCGCTCGGTCCGCACGGCTGGCCGTCGGCGGAAGTCGGCTCGCACACCTGCACGTCCCGTGTCGGGCCACCCAGTGGGCGGTCGTTCTCGGCATGCTCGTCCGACTGTCGGATGCGGCGATGGGTGGCTCGCGTGCCGTGGCCGAGGGTCTGCTCTTCAAGATGCGCACTCAGCTCGTGCTGTCCTCCGTCGCTGCACTCGACCGGCCCTCGCCGTCGCTCGGGCAGCACGTTGCGAGCTATTGGCCGCCGGCGACCTTTCTGGTGGACCTGTCGGCGGGGACCGTCGCTCCTTTTCGCCGCACGCTCGACGTCATGCACCACGGAATCGTGCTCGCACGGTCGAGCAAGGCCGTGGTGCCGGCCGAGCTCGTGCAGCGCCTGCCGGCCACGAGGATGGAGATTCGTGTCCCGGAGTCCGAGTGGAACGCCCGCCGGTGGCTCGAGGTGACGTCGATGGACGTCTCTCCCGACGACGTCACCTCCCACGTGCTGCACTCCGGGCGATGGGTGCGATGCGACGCCTGCGGGCGACCGGGCCTCTCGTCCCGTTGCCTCTTCTGTGAAGTCGAGCTGCCTGGCGTTCCGGCCACAGCCGCCGTCCCTGCCACATCCTCCCAAGGAGTCGTTCGTTGAACCCCCGTCAGCGACGAGGAGCACTGCTCCTCGTGGTCACCTCGCTCTGTGCCATCGGTGTCTTCCTCGGTCTCCTGACCTACGTGGGATCGGTCAGCTCCCAGGTCGGGCCGATGGTGACGGCGGTCCAGCTCAATCAGGCCGTGGATCCGCTCACCCCCATCGAGCCGGAGATGCTCGAGGTCGTCGAGGTGCCCGAACGCTGGGCTCCCGACACCGCGATCGCCTCGGTCGACGAGACCTCAGGTCTTGTCGCCGCGACCGGCTACGAGGCAGGCACGCTCGTGCAGGCGGGGATGCTCGTCCCGCGCCCCGGCGTCCAGCCCGGGTTCCGTGAGGTCGCCATCATCGTGGATGCTGAGACCGGCGTCGCCGGCAAGGTGACCCCCGGCGACCACGTGGACATCATCGCCACTGTCGAGGAGACGGACGATCAGCCGCCGAGCTCCGAGGTGTGGGTCGAGAACGCGCTCGTCCTCGACGTCGGTCTCCCCAGCGAGATCGAGGACGAGGGCGACGACTACGGCACGAGCCAGGGGGTTCCCGTGACGTTTGCGTTGACGACGGAGGACAGCCTCCGTCTGGCCTACGCGGAGAGCTTCTCCGTCAAGCTCCGGCTGGCCCTCCGGGGAGCCGGGGACGAGGAGAAGCTCCCGGCAGGCGACCGCATCTACACCGCAGAGGGGCAATGATGGCGACGAAGGTACTCCTGGTGACCCTGGACCCGTCGGTCAGGGAACACTTCGGCAACGTCCTCGCGGAGTCGGACTCCTTCGAGATCGTCGGGGTCGCGCCGGACGGTGCGAGCGCGAGGACGATCCTCGAGCGTGAGGCCGAGGTGGCAGTCGTCGTCGTCGACGAAGGAGCCGAGGCCGGCAACGGCCACGGTGTCGCGCGGTCCATCGCGGTCACGGCACCCCTGGTGGGGGTCGTCATGCTCGCGCCGATGGCCGACCCCGGCTCGCTCGCCCGCGCCATGGACGTCGGTGCGCGTTCCGTCATCGCGCACGGTGCTGGTCTGGAGGAGGTCGTCGCCCGCCTGGAGAGCGTCGCGACCTGGTCGAGCGCTGCGCGGGCGACGATCGGATCGGAGCGCTCGGCGACCCGTGCCGGTGAGGTGCTCGTCGTCGCGGGTGCCAAGGGCGGGGTGGGGACGTCGACGCTCGCACTCCTCCTGGCTCACGCGACCGCGCAGCGGCAGAGCGTGACAGCCGTCGACTTCGACCTCGGATCCGGCGACCTCGCAGCGTTCGCCGGCGTGAGTACCCGCCGTTCGGTCGTCGACCTGGCAGAGGTTGCCGGGGAGATCACCGGCCGGATGCTTCGCGAGACCTCCTACGACCTGTCCGGTGGCGTGCGGCTGCTGCCGGCCCCGGCCGAGGGGGAACGCGGTGAGGAGATGTCCGGCCGCGCGGCTCGCGCCGTCGTGGGCGGTCTCCGCTACGAGGCGGACCTCGCCGTCGTCGACGTCGGTAGCCACCTCGACGACGCCCGGGCCTCGGTGATCGAGTTCGCGGACCGCGCCCTGCTGGTCGTCAACCCTGACTTGCCGGCACTCCGTGCAGCTCGACGGACCTTGGCGCAGTGGGAGCGGCTCGCGATCCGACGTCCGGAGTCGGTCCAGCTCGTCCTGAACCGCCGGACGCCCCGCGACGAGGTGACGCGGCAGCTCGCCGAGCGCATCGTGGAACGGCCTGTCGCGTTCACCATCCCTGACGGGGGCGCGGCTTTCGAGTCGGCCATGAACACGGCGACGCTGCTCGAGGCGCAGACGACGGTCCATCGTGCCGTCGCCGAGGTCGTCGCACGGCCTGCCGCCCAGGTGGAGCAGTCGGAGGCGGGTGAGACGACGCCGCAGGGTCGGTCGAGCTCGGCCGGGGGCAAGCGCGGCCGGGGTCGTCGTTCCCGGGCAGGCTCCGGCGAACGAGGGCAGGCTGCTCTGGAGTTCCCGGTCGTCATCGCCCTCACCCTGGCGCTCTTCCTCATCTGCGCTCAGGGTCTGGCGTGGGCCTCAGGGCTCATGGTCGCGCGCGCGGCCGCGCAGGAGGGTGCGCGAACTGTCGGTATCGCGGAGTCCTACAGTCCCAGCGTGGCGCAGCAGGCCCGAGACGACGTCCGTGAGCGGCTCCCCGAAGGCCTGCGCAGCTCCGCGGTGGTGGACGTGTCGCACGACGCCGTCAACGTGAGGGTCAGGAGCGCGACGGTCATTCCTGGTCTGCGGTTCTCCGCGTCGTCCTCGGCCGATGTCTTCGAGGAGCGCTGAGATGGCACGGGCCTTGCGCACGCCGAGGGAAGATCGCAGGGAGGTGGGCCAGGCGGCGATCGAGCTCGCGGGCGCGGTCTTCCTGCTGCTGCTGGTGACGGTTCTTGCGATCCAAGGCGTCCTCATCGCGCAAGGAGCCTCGGTCGCCCAGGAGGCGGCGCGGAACGGCGCCCGTGCACTGAGCCAGGAAAGGGACTGGCGGCAGGCGGCCCGCGACTCCGTGCCGGACGGTTGGGACATCGCGCGGCTGGACGCGAGCACGGGCGGGGACCGGGCCCGGGTGGAGACAGTGCTCAGCTTTCCCCTGGGCATCGCTGGAATCCACATCACGAACATGAGGATCACGCGGGACGCTGAGTTCCCGCTGGGGAGTTGAGATGGCACTTCGGGACCGGATCGTCGCATCGGAGAAGGACACAGAGGATCACGATCTCGCGAGCATCTACCGCGAGCGGCTCCTCGAGGAGATCGACGTCGACGAGCTGGCACGTCTCAGCCCTGCTCAACGCCGTGTCCGCCTGGAGCGCATGCTCTCTCGACTGCTGTCGCTGGACGGGCCGATCCTCTCGGCTCGTGAGCGTAGCGCGCTCGTGCAGCGGATCGTGGACGACGCCCTCGGGCTGGGTGTGCTCGAGCCCCTGCTCGCCGACGAGTCCGTGACGGAGATCATGGTCAACGGTCCCGAGGACATCTTCGTGGAGCGCAGCGGCCAGGTGCAGCGGGTCCCGACGCGCTTCGCCTCTGCCGAACAGCTGTACCAGACCATCGACCGCATCGTCTCGAGCGTGAACCGACGCGTCGACGAGTCGTCGCCGATGGTCGACGCCCGCCTCCCGACGGGCGAACGCGTGAACGTCATCATCCCGCCGCTCGCGCTGGACGGGCCCACGATGACGATCCGACGGTTCCCGACCCCGTTCCGGATGGGAGAGCTGGTCGGCAAGGGCAGTCTCGACGAGCAGACGGCGAGCCTCCTGTCGGCCTGCGTCCGTGCTCGGCTCAACATCGTCGTGTCCGGAGGTACCGGGTCCGGGAAGACGACCTTCCTCAACGCGCTCTCCGGTCTGATCCCGGACCACGAGCGCATCGTCACGATCGAGGACGCCGCCGAGCTCTCGCTGCAGCAGGGCCACGTCGTCCGGCTGGAGTCGCGCCCGGCCAACGTGGAGGGCAGGGGCGCGGTGACGATCCGCGATCTCGTGCGCAACGCTCTGCGTATGCGCCCGGACCGCGTCATCGTCGGTGAGGTCCGAGGCGGCGAGACCATGGACATGCTGCAGGCCATGAACACCGGTCATGACGGTTCGCTCGCCACCGTGCACGCGAACAGCGCGTTCGACGCTCTCGGGCGACTCGAGACGCTCGCCTCGATGAGCGAGCTCGACCTGCCGGTCACGACGATCCGCGACCAGATCAACTCGGCGATCGACGTCGTCATCCACCTGGCTCGGGGCATCGACGGCTCACGCCGCGTGGTCGAGGTCCAGGCCTTGGTCTCGGAACGCCGCGGCGACTATCAGATGGCGCCGTTGGCGGAGTTCGTCGCGGCCCCGGTCGGCCCCGACCACGTGGTGTCCGGCCGCTTCATGCAGTACACGTTGCCGGAAGTGCTGCGGGATCGGCTCCGACGCGCCGGTGAGACGGCCTTCGTCGCGGAAGAGGCCCTGGCATGACGGCGGGCCTCCTCGTCCTCGCGCTGTTCATCACCCTCGCGCTCGTGGTGGTGACCGTCGCGGTGTTCCAGGGCAACGCGGTCGCCCAACGACGGATGGTGGCGTCCGCCGACCTGGCCGCAGGTGCGGGTCCGAGCCTGGTCGACCGGATCGACGTCCGACTGCGCACGACGACCTTCGGCAAGCGGGTGGCGTCGTCCCTTGCCGGCGCGGGGTTGCAGGCGTGGTCGCCCACCCTCTTCCTCCTCGGGACGGCCGGACTTGCGCTGGCCTGTGGCCTGCTCTCGATGCCGCTGCTCGGTCGTGCGGCGTCGCTCCTGGTGATCCTGGCCGTGGTCGCGAGCGCTCAGCGGTGGGTCGACTCCAAGCGTCGTGCCCGGACGGAACGCTTCGTCACGCAGCTTCCTGAGGTCGCCCGGCTCCTCGCCAACGGTGCTCAGGCCGGACTCGCCGTGCGGCGTTCGGTGGAGATGGCCGCTCGCGAGATGGACGAGCCGGCGCGTTCCGAGCTCGCGCAGGTGAGCTCGGAGATGGCTGTCGGACAGAGCCTGCAGAACGCGCTGGCCAACCTGAGCGAAAGGCTTCCGTCGAGGGAACTCTCGGTGCTGGTCCAGACCTTGGCCATCCAGGGGCGGTCCGGTGGTGCGCTGGTGACGGCGCTCGGGAACATCGCCTCGGCGCTGGAGGAACGCCGGCAGCTCCGTCGTGAGATCAAGACGGCCACGGTCGGTGCATCTTTCACCGGGTACGCGGTGATCCTCATCGGCGTCGGAGCCGTCGTCCTGATGAACCTGATGACGCCGGGCGTCCTGGACGACATGCTCGGGACCTTCCTCGGCCAGATCATCCTGGTGGTGGCCGGTGCCCTGTTCCTCCTCGGATGGCTGTTGATGCGTCGGATCTCGAAGGTGGAGCTGTGACCGCGCTCGTCATCGCCCTGGTGGGTGTCCTCGTGGTGTTCCTCGCGTCGGCAGGCTTGCGTCTGCTCACCAGCACAGGGCTGGAGGACGTGGAGGAGGCGTACGCCACCACCGAGTCGACGGACGGTCAGGCCAAGGGCTTCGTCGCCCTGCTGGATCGCCTGGGCAGTCTGTTCCTCGGCACGGCGCTACGCGCCTACGGCAGCGTGCGGCTGCAGCGCCTCGACCGGACCATCCGCAGGGCAGGTCGGCCCGACGGCGTCACGGTCACCATGTACGTCCGGCGACAGACCGGCTTCCTCGTCCTGGCGCTGCTGTTCCTCGTCGTCTTCGCCGCGGCCGGGAACGCCTTCATCGGCGTGCTGGTGGCCGGCATGCTGGCGCTCTGGATGCCGTTCTGGTTGCGCTCCGCCGGTGAGCGTCGTCAGCGGCAGATCGAGTCCGACCTTCCCGACTTCCTCGACGTTCTCGGTGTGACCGTGTCGGCAGGCCTCAGCTTCCGCCAGGCCATCGAGCGGGTCTGCGAGTTCCACGACAGCGCGCTGTCGCAGGAGATGCGCACGACGATGCACGAGATGAGCGTCGGACTGTCCCGGCGTGAGGCCTTCGTCGGTCTGCGCGAACGTGTCGGCTCGGAATCGGTGGCCTCCTTCGTGACGGCGCTGCTCCAGGCGGAGGAGCTGGGTGTGCCGCTCGCCGACGCCCTGACCGCCATCGCCGCCGACGTCCGCCGTGAGCATGCGCAGGTGACCCGGCAGCGGGCCGCCAAGGCGGCGCCGAAGATCTCGCTGGTCGTCACCATGACCATTCTTCCTGGCGCGCTGCTGCTCATCGTGGCCGCCATGATCATGGGCAACAGGGAGGCTCTCGGTGGTCTCCTCTGACCAGAAACGTGCCGGCAGTCATCTCGCGATCGGCGGCATCGTCCGGCTGCTGTGCGAGGTGCGGCTCGTGGTGGTGGGCCTCGCGATGGTGTTCGCGGTGCTCGACGGCGAGTTCGCGCTCGGCATCTGGATCGCACTGATCGCGTCGCCGTTCTCCTTCGTCCCGGCGCTGAACTGGGGTTCTCGGGGCGACGTGTACGCGCGCAGCGCGATCCTCCTGGCCGCGGACCTCGTGGTCGCGGTCCTGGTGATGGTGTTCCTGTCAGGGTCCCAGCTCATGGCCGTCTACGCCGCCGCCACGGTCGCGCTCTGGTCGCTCCTCGTCGGACCGCGTCTGGCGCTGGTGATGGTGGCCCCGATCTGCCTTCTTCTCTTCGGCTGGCTCGACCCGCACGGCGCCTGGGGCTGGGTGCTGGGACTGGTGGCCGCCGCCGGGGCGGTGTTCCTCGCCTGGGGCGGGCACGCTCTCGGTCAGAGCCTGCGACGGCACGAGGAGCTCGCCGACGAGCTGAGCGAGTCGAAGGCGCTCCGCGCGAGGACCGCCGAGCGGGTCCGGCTCGCCCGCGACCTCCACGACACCGTGGCGGGCGACCTGGCTGGTCTGACGCTGTCGGTCGCGGCACTTCGACGGCGCATCGAGTCCGAGGCGATGGACGAGGAGACGGTCCGGTTCGCCCGGACCATCGAGGCGGCCGTGTGCACCACGCATCAGGACATGCGACGCGCTCTCGGTGAGCTGCGGGACGCGGCCGAGCCGACTCAGGACGCCCTGCGAGCGATCGTGGACCGGTGGGAGCAGAGGACGGGTCACGCCGTCGAGCTGGAGATCGACCTCGACGACGACGACGGGCGGTCGGCTCACCTGCGAGCAGTTCTCCAGGAGCTCCTCGAGAACGTCCGCAAGCATGCTGACGCCAGGCGCGTGGCGATCAGTGTGAAGTCCGGCGCGGCCGGGGAGGTCGTGCTCCGGGTCGAGGACGACGGGCGCGGCTTCGACGCCTCCCGGATCACGGGGCGGGGACGCTTCGGGCTGCAGGGAATCCGTGAGCGGGTCGCCGCCTGTGGCGGTTCCGTCCGGTGGGAGCAGCGGTCCGGCGGCGGCACGGTGGCTCGTGCTCGGTTCGACGTCGAGCCACGCGCGGACCTGGTGGAGGCATGATGCGCATCCTGACCGTCGACGACAACGCCCTCATCCGGCTCGGTGTCCGCGCGGCGCTGGAGACGTTCGACGAGGTCGAGTCGGTGGCGGAGACCGACGACCCTGCCGTGGCGCTGGACATGGTCAGCAGCGGGGCGGTGGACGTCGTCCTGCTGGACGTCCGGATGCCCAAGGCGTCCGGACTCGACCTGCTGCCGCGGCTGAGCCAGCACGTGACCGTGGTCATGCTGACCCACACCGAGGACTCGGAGGTCCTGCAGGAGGCCATGGCGTCCGGTGCCGCCGGTTACATCGTCCACGGTTCTCTGCCCCCGGAGGAGATGGTCAACGTCCTCCGGCTCTGCGCCGCCGGCAGCCAGGTCGTGACCGGGATCCCGGTGACCTGGGGGGCACGCGGTGAAGCCGGATCGTCTCCGGAGGCATCGGGGCCGATCACGCCCCCGATGCACGACTTCGGGCTGTCGCCCCGTGAGCACGAGGTGATGCAGGCGATCGCTCTCGGGCTGTCGAACCCGGAGATCGCCGAGTCCCTGGTCCTGAGCGAGAAGACGGTGAAGAACCACGTGAACAGCATCTTCGCCAAGCTCGCCGTGTCATCCCGCAGCCAGGCCATGGTGCGCTGGCTGGGCGCGAGCGACGGGTAGGCCCTGGGGCCCAGCGGAAGCTTGGGCCCCGACCTGGGTCTGTGTGCCCTGCCCGTCGGCAACGGGGCACGACAGTATTCAGGGCAGGCACCGCGATCGCGGTGGAAGACGAACAGACGGCCAGGACGGTCGTCGGAGGAGGAATCGTGGAGAAGTTCTCGGGCAAGGTTCTCGCGGCACAGGTCGCTCTCACCGGGTTCATCGCGGGCGCCTTCGAGCGTGCCCGGGACGAGCGCGGCCAGGGTTCCATCGAGTACGCCGGCATCGTCGTGGTCGTCGTCGCCATCATCGCGGCGATCGTCACCTTCGCCACCCCGATCGGTAGCGCCATCGCCGGCAAGATCAGCGAGGCCGTGGACAGCTTCTCCGTCGGCGGCTGATCGCGGGCAGACTAGTCGGCGGCGGGGGAGTGCGACTCCTCCGCCGCTCTGTCCGTCAGCAGCAGGTGAGGAGCGAGCGACTCGTGAGTTGGAACAAGCTGGTCAGCGGGGCCATGGTGGCGTCGCTGGCGCTGGTGCTCTCGGCGTGCACGGACGACGAGCCCGTCGACACCCCGTCGAGCGCCCCGCCGGCATCGGCGGCCGAGTCTCCTGAATCTCCTTCACCGACTGTCGAAGCCGTCGAGGGGGTGTCGGGCGAGCGAGAGTACTACGGTGTCCCCCTCCAGGTGACCGTTGGTCCCGTGCAGTCGACGGGCGACCTGGCTGCGGTGCCGATGGAGGTCGTCGTCGATCCGTCGGCGGACCCGACGCTCGTCGCCGAGGCGCCCCAGCTCGGCCTGACGCTCGCCGGCGCCGACATCCGGGCGGGCGCGAGCGCCGCCGGAGCGTCAGGGCTGCGACTGGTGGACGGAGCGTCGGTCCTCCCGGTCGGGGTGTCTGCCGACTCCTCCTTCACCGCGACCAGGGGTGTCCTCCCGCTGGATGCCACCACGCCGGTGACGGCAGTCTCGGTCCACGCCGCACCGGAGGGCGAGACCGTCGACGTCCTCCTTCCTCGGCTCGGCATGTTCCGGGACGTCCCGGTGGTGGATGCCGGGGCCGAGTTCGACGCCACGCTCGCCGAGGTCGGCGAACCGGTCGAACCCCCTCGGTACGAGCTGCGGTCCTTCTCCGCGACCGTCGACGACGTCGCCTCCACGTCGGAGGAAGGGGACGTGGTCACCGTGACGCTGACCTCGGACGTGCTCTTCGACTCCAGCGAGCACCGTCTGGATGCGGCCGCGAAGGACGCCGTGGCCGATGTCGTCTCCCAGATCGAGGAGGCTGCGGGGTCCGGTCAGGTGAGCGTGGTGGGGCACACGGACGACGTCGACACGAACGCCTCCAACCAGAAGCTGTCCGAACAGCGTGCAGACGCGGTGGCGGCCGAGCTGCGCTCCGGGCTGGGGGGCGGCTACGAGGTCTCGAGCGAGGGCCGCGGGGAGAGCGAGCCGGTCGCGGCCGGGACCAGTTCCCAGGCCCGCGCTGCCAATCGACGGGTCGAGATCGTGTTCACCGCCGAGCAGGAGGAGCCCGCCGCGCAGGACGACGGCGAGGGCGACCTGCCCGCGGCCGACGTCCCGGAGAGCACCGGCGGGGACCCCGTCGCCTTCGAGGGTGCGACACCCGGGCAGGAGTTCGAGATCGAGGCCGTCGAGATGGTCCGCACCGACGAGGGCATCGTCGGTTCGCTCCGCCTGACCCAGCTCTCTGGGCCCGAGGTCGTCGCCGGGGTGCTCGGCGGGGACACCTACTCCGGCTTTGCGGCCAAGCGAGGTTTCGCAGACTCCAACCAGCTCGCCGGCCTGCACGAGGTCGCCCTGCTGACGGGGGACGAGCGGGTCTTCGCGCTCGACTACGAGGTGCCCGAGGGCACGCCGTTGTCCATCTCGTCACGCCGACTCCTCGGTGAGGAGCTCATCGACTTCCCGCTCCCGGCCGAGGGCGGGATCCTGGTCACCGGCGTCTGGCCCGACACGGGCCAGGACACCGTGACGCTCGAGGCGACGAAGCGGTTCCGGCTCGCGGACGTCCCGGTGAGCGACTCGTGAACCTGCGCGGACGGCGTGCCGATGGCGCCCAGGGCTCCGGTGAGCGGGGATCCATCCATGTCGCCGTGATCCCGATGATCGTCGGGCTCCTGGCGGCGGCGACCCTGGTCATCGTCGTCCTGGGTGCCGTCACCGGAGACCGGCGCGAGTCGACGACGGCCGCGGACGCTGCTGCGCTGGCGGCGGCGGAGGTGTGGGACGACGAGCTGGAGGAAACCTTCACGTGGCACGTCGGGCAGTCGGAGCACGTCGCGTTCTGGGCTCTCGCCGGCACACCGGTCTCGGCCACGATCGATGCCGGTGCCATGGAGGCGAAGGCCTCGGAGTTCGCCCAGCGCAACGGCTCGGACCTGGCGAGCTTCTCGGTGGACCCGGGGAACCTCGAGGTGACGGTCCACGTGCGCAACCGCTCGACGGTGCCGGAGTCCTCCACGCGGGTCCCGGCGGAGGCGACCGCCCAGATCGAGCTGACCGGCGGACTGTGCTTCTCCGGCGGCCAGATCGGCTACCGCTTCGGCTGGGGGTGCCGGACGCAGCCCGAGGCGGCGCCCACCCCGCCACCGGAGACAGCCACTCCGACCCCGTCGCCCTCGCCGTCCGACGGCGAGGAGCTCGAGCCCGAACCCACTGACGAACCCACCCCGTGGACGCCACCGCCGTTCGTGCGGCCGGACGTCGATCCGTACGAGAGCGAAGTGGTCCTGACACGATGATGATGCGCAGACTCCGAGGCCGCACCGTGCTCCTGCGAGGGGAGCGAGGTGCTGCCGCCGTCGAGCACGTCGGCGTCATCGTCGTGGTCGTGGCGATCGTGGTGGCGCTCCTCGTGGCGATCAGCCCGGTCGGACAGGCCGTCGCCGGCAAGATCTGCGAGGCGGTCGGCGCGAGCTGCGGCTCGCCGTCCGCCGTCGAGGCCGAGGAGGAGCCCACCGAGCCGTGCGTCCTGAACTCGGACTCCGTCAACGTCGACTACTCCCTTTCTGTCGCGTTCGTGGACGTCGGCTCCGGGGTCGGCATGCAGACCGAGAAGATGAGCGACGGGACCTACAAGACGACTCTGTCCCTCAGTGGTCAGGGCGGCGCGAGCCTGACGGCGGGTGAGCTGGAGGCCAAGCTCCGCATCGGTGACTACGGCGGCGGCGTCGACCTGTCGGCATCGGCCAGTGCCGCCCAGAAGCTCGAAGGCGGTCTGGAGTACACGTTCGCGTCCGCGGACGACGCGGCCGACTTCCAGGAGTGGGCCTACCGGACCTTCGCCAAGGAGACGGCGAAGGCCGCGGCGGGACCGGCGTTCGGGCTCGGGGTCGAGTTCGTCAACTGGGCGGCCGACAAGATCACCGGCTACGACTACGAGCCGCCGGCGCCGACCGGCTTCTACGCCCAGGGTGGACCCGTCATCTCGGGTAGCGCGGGTGCTCAGGCGATCCTCGTGGGTGCCGGCGGCAGCGGCGAGTTCGCCACCGCCGTGGGATACCGGCAGGACCTCCAGACCGGGGGACGGACCGTCTACTCGAAGATCAACCTGGATGCGAGGGCAGCGTCCGATCTCGGCCTGAAGGTGCTCGCCGAGGGCGGCTACGGGACGGAGTTCGTCGCGGAGATCTCCGTGGACAAGGACGGTCAGCTCTCGGGGTTGAGCATCGCCGGTGCCGCGACGGCCGACGGAGCCTACGACCTCACCGGGATGATGGACACGCCGTTGCAGGGCGCCGGCGGATCCGGGGTGCGGGTCAAGGCCTCGTTGCCGGTGACGGACGCGAACCGGAGCCAGTTGAACGACGCGCTCCTAGAGCTCGGCATCTACGGCGGAGGATCACCTTCACGAATGGCCGGCGCTCTGAGCGGCCTGCTCGACGTCGCGAAGGACTCCGGGGAGGTCACCGCTCAGACCCTGGACGTCAGCAACAGCAACCTGGTCTCCGGAGCGCTGGGCATCAAGGCACCCGCGGTCGGGGGCGTGGGTCTCGGCATCGATTCCGGGACGAGCTCCTCGTCGTCGACGAGCGCTTGGTATCTCGGGGACCACGGATGGAACGCATGGGAGGCGTGCAGCTGATGAAGCGAGGTTTGATCATCACCGGACTGGTGGCGGTGTCGATGCTGGCGGTCGGCGGGTGTGGTGCATCCGAGTCGTCCGAGCCGGCGACGGACGGTGCACCGTCCGCGACGACGGAGTCCAGCGACGGGACGCTCACCGTGGGCACTGCGCCGACGATCGACGGCGCGAGCCCATTCTCGACCGACGGCGTCACCGTTCAGGTACCCGAGGGCTGGGTGACGGACCGGACCGAGGAGTCCGGGATCGTGCAGGTCTTGGTCTACGACCCTGCTGACCAGCTGAACCCGGTCGCCATCACGGTGAGCAGCGAGGCGAGCGACGAGGCGGTGAACGTCCAGTCCGACGTCACGTGGACACAGCTCGGGTCGGCAGGCGTGTCGGAGCTGGCGAGGCACACCGTCGAATGGCCGGCGTGGGCCTACGCCACCGGGATCACCGGTGTGGTCGAGCGCGACGGCGGCGAGACGTCGACCTTCGTGTCCGTCAGTGCCCGCGACCAGGCGGAGACGGTCATGGTGAGCGTCTCTGCGCAGACCGGTGAAGATGACCTCGAGCAGTCGCTCCAGTACCAGGTGCTCCAGACCGTGGAGCCTGCTTCGTGAACAGCACCTTCTCCTGGCGCACCGTCGGCGTCTTCGTCCTCCTCGACGCGGTGACGTACCTTCTGGCCTACTGGGTGCTCCTGCCGCTCGTCAGCGGCTGGCTGGCCGCGTGGCCGGAGGTCGTCCAGGTCGGCTTCGGGCATGTCCTGACGGCCGTCCGACTGGTGCTGGTCGGCATCCTGGTCGCCCGCGGCTACCGGTCTCGTCACGGCCTGGAGCGTCGGACCGACGTGACCGGCAGCGTCGCGGTCGGAGCCGTGCTCTCCGCCATCGGCGCGGTAGGTCTCACGCTCGCGAGCACGGCCATGATGGACGTCGCACCGCCAGACGTCGCGTCGATGGGGATCGGGCTCGTCGAGTGGGTCGCCTTCGGTTGCCTGGGTGCCCTGCTCGTGGAACCAGGCGGAGCCGAGCGTGTGCCGCTCCGGTTCCACGACGAGGCGAACAGCCGGTGGTGATGGTGACGCAGGCATGATCGACATCGAGAACAGCCCCTTCTTCCGTGGCTTCGTCCTGGTCGTCGCCCTGGCGTTCGCGGTCGTCTTCCTCGTCGTCGCCGTGGTGCTGGGACGTCGACGGCGGATCTACTCGACCGGCGTGCGCGGTTCCGGCGTGGTGATCAGGGTCGACTCCACACCGGTGATGAACCGCTATTCGGCCGTGGAGTCACCGTCGGAGATGGTGACGGTGGCGACGCACATGGCGCCGAACGGCGTGGCCCCGCAGAAGGTACCCGCCGGGCAGTACGTCGTCGGACAAGAGGTCCCGGTCATTCAGCCGGCGGGGCGGCCGCACGAGGTCCGACTCGATCGTCCAGATCTGGAGATTCCTCGGTGGAAGGTGATCGGCACGGCAGCGATGGCTCTCGTGGCGCCGATGATCGCCGTGCAGTACCTCCTCAACGGCTGACCAGGGGCTGCCGGTCCGGCCGTCCTGGTCATGTGCCGTCGTGACACGCTGTGCACGAGTCCACGCCCTCGTCCCGCCGGAACGTCGTCGTTCGCGTCGTCGTCGGTGTCGTCGGCGTCGTCTGCCTCGCCGCGATCCTGCTCGTCCAGCCGGGCCACGACGCGGTCCGGCCCGACGGCACGAGGGTCAGCTCACCGTGGGTGCTGTCCAACGGCGACCTGGTCGAGGTGTCCTACGCCGTCGACCCGGTCGGCTCGGGTGACGGCGGGGCGTCTCGCCATGTAGGACGGGGTGTTCACCTCTCGGGACGAGTGTGAGATTCTGTGGTCTGAGCCCGCATGCTGGGCAGCACGGGGATCGAGGGTTAGGCGAACCTCACCCGTCCTCGTAGAATCGAACGCCACGCAAGCACCGATCCGGAAGGCGTACTCGCTGTGAGCAGCACCCGACCCCTGCGCGTCGCGATCGTCGGCGCGGGACCCGCCGGCATCTATGCCGCGGACATCCTGTCGAAGACCGACCTCGACGTCAGCATCGACCTCTTCGAGCGTCTGCCCGCGCCGTTCGGCCTCGTGCGCTACGGCGTCGCCCCGGACCACCCGCGCATCAAGGCGATCATCAACGCCCTGCACAAGGTGCTCAGCAAGGGCGACGTGCGCCTGCTGGCGAACGTCAACTACGGCGTCGACCTCAAGCTCGAGGACCTGCGCCAGTACTACGACGCGGTGATCTTCTCCACCGGCGCCATCAAGGACGCCGCGCTGCCGATCCCCGGCATCGACCTCGACGGGTCCTACGGCGCCGCCGACTTCGTCTCCTGGTTCGACGGGCACCCCGACGTGCCGCGCACCTGGCCCCTCGAGGCCAAGGAGGTCGCCGTCCTCGGTGCCGGCAACGTCGCCCTCGACGTCGCGCGCATCCTGGCCAAGCACCCGAAGGACCTCATGGTCACCGAGATCCCGGCCAACGTGCAGGCCGGCCTCGAGGCCTCGCCCGTCACCGACGTCCACGTCTTCGCGCGCCGCGGCCCCGCCCAGGTGAAGTTCTCGCCGCTGGAGCTGCGCGAGCTCGGCCACGTGCCCGACGTCGACATCGTCGTCTACCCGGAGGACTACGACTTCGACGAAGGTTCGATGGCGGCCATCGAGGCCACCAACCAGACCAAGCAGGTCGTCAAGACGCTCACCGACTGGACGCTCGTCGACCCGTCGCAGCAGAAGGCCTCGCGTCGCCTGCACCTGCACTTCCTGCACTCCCCGGCCGAGATCGTCGGCGCCGACGGCAAGGTCACCGGCCTGCGCACCGAGCGCACCGCCCTGCAGGGCGACGGCACCGTCAAGGGCACCGGTGAGTTCCACGACTGGCCCGTCCAGGCCGTGTACCGCGCCGTCGGCTACTTCGGCTCCCCGCTGCCGGAGATCCCCTTCGACGACCTCAAGGGCGTCATCTCCAACCGTGAGGGGCGCGTCGTCGACCTCGACGGCGAGCACCTGCCCGGCGTGTACGCCACCGGCTGGATCAAGCGTGGTCCCGTCGGCCTCATCGGTCACACCAAGTCCGACGCCTCGGAGACGGTGCGCCACCTCGTCGAGGACGTCACCGGCGTCGGCGACGGCGGCGACGTCGCCACCGGTGACGCCGAGGGCGGCCGGACGGCCCCGCACGGCGAGCCGCAGCAGATCGTCGACTTCCTCACCGAGCGCGGGGTCGACGTCGTCACCTGGGACGACTTCAGCCTGCTCGACGCCCACGAGCTCGGCCTCGGCGAGGCCGCGGGTCGCGAGCGTGTCAAGGTCGTGCCCCGCGAGGAGATGATCGACATCGCCAAGGGTCGCGCCTGACCACGCGCCCGAGAGGCAGCACACGGCCCGCGAGGTAGCGTCCGGCCCGCGAGGTGGCACGGTCTTCGTGCCCGCCTCGCGGGTCGTCCGCTGTCCGCCGTCGGGGAACCGCACACGGACGTCGCACGTTGCACGGGTGTCGTCACGAGAGGAGATCAGCGGTGGGTCATCGGCACTTCAACGGACTCAAGACGGTGCTGCTCTTCGGCGTGCTGTGGGCGGTGCTGCTGGGACTCTGGGCACTGTTCTTCCGGGGCAGCCAGGGCATGCTGTTCCTCTTCACGGCCGTCGGCCTGATCGCCACGTTCGTCGGCTACTGGAACTCGGACAAGATCGCCATCAAGGCGATGCACGCCTATCCCGTCACCGAGCTCGAGGCGCCGGAGATGTACCGCATCGTGCGCGAGCTCTCCACGGTGGCCCGTCAGCCGATGCCCCGGCTGTACATCTCGCCCACCCAGGCACCCAACGCGTTCGCCACGGGACGCAACCCGAAGAACGCCGCCGTCTGCTGCACGGAGGGCATCCTGCGCCTCCTCGACGAGCGCGAGCTGCGCGGCGTCCTCGGCCACGAGCTGATGCATGTCTACAACCGCGACATCCTCACCTCCTCGGTCGCCTCCGCGCTGGCCGGCGTCATCACCTCGCTCGCGCAGTTCCTGCTGTTCTTCGGCGGCGGCGACCGCCGCGAGGGCGGCAACCCGCTGGCCGCGCTGGCGCTGGCGATCCTCGCGCCGTTCGCGGCGATGCTCATCCAGATGGCCATCTCCCGCACCCGCGAGTACGACGCCGACGAGGACGGCGCCAAGCTCACCGGCGACCCCCTCGCACTGGCCTCCGCGCTGCGCAAGCTCGAGCAGGGCACCAAGGCGGCGCCGCTGCCGCAGACGCAGTCGCTGGAGAACGTCTCGCACCTCATGCTCGCCAACCCGTTCCGCGGCGGCGGCATGGCCAAGCTCTTCGCCACCCACCCCCCGATGGCCGAGCGCATCAGCCGGCTCGAGAAGATGGCCGGCGGCACCGGGTTCGGCCCGGGCGGCATCTCCCGGTACTGACCGGGTTGCCCGCGCGTTCCCCGCGCACCTCTGGCAGGCTGACCAGCGATGTCGTCGCCGTCGTTCGCCCCCCGCAGCCTCGCCCGTCGCCGGGCCGAGGAGGAGGGCCCGCGCCTGCGCCGGTGGGAGGACGCGACCGAGTGGCCGCTGGCCGTGGTCGGCATGGGATTCCTCGTGGCGTACGCCATCCCGATCGCGCAGCCCGACGTCGATCCCGTCCTGCAGTCGGCCTGCTCCTGGTACCTCGGCCTCACCTGGCTGGCGTTCGTGGTCGACTACGTCGTGCGCGTCTACCTGGCACGACGGCGCTGGGCGTACGTGCGTCGGCACTCCCTGGCGCTCGCCGTCGTCGTGCTGCCGGTGCTGCGCCCGCTGCTCCTGGTGAGCGTGGTGACGCGCCTCAACCAGACGGGTCAACGGCGCATGCGGGGCAAGGTGGTGCGGTACGCCGTGGTCGGCACCGTCCTGCTGGTCCTCACGGGCGCCCTGGTGGTCGTCCAGGCGGAGCGGGGCCGGCCCGGCGCGACGATCCAGACGCTCGGTGACGGCCTCTGGTGGGCGATGGTCACCATCACCACCGTCGGCTACGGGGACATGGCGCCCGTCACCCCGATGGGTCGCACCATGGCCGTCGTCCTCATGCTGGGCGGCATCGCCCTGCTCGGTGTCGTGACCGCGACGCTGTCGTCGTGGCTGGTGGAGGTCGTGTCCTACCGGGACGACGACCTCGACCTCGACAGCGACCACCACGACGGTGCCGGTGCCGGTGCCGGTGCCGGTGCCGGTGCCGGTGCCGGTGACGGTGACGGTGACCGCAGCGGCGCCCGGGGGAGGGCAGGTTCTCGGACGCGGTGCCCACCTCGTTGGTGTCGCCGGAGCAGATCGCCCTGCTCACGGGTGAGCTGCGAGCGCTGCGCGCCGAGATGGCCGACCTGCGTCGCAGGCTGCCCGACGAGGAGCGCTGACCCTCACCGGTCGGCGAGGACCGCCTCCAGCACCGCCGCGACGCCGTCGTCGTCGTTGCTCGCCGTGACCGTGTCCGCGCAGGCGAGGACGTCGGGGTGCGCGTTCGCCACGGCGATCCCGCGCCCGGCCCAGCCCAGCATCGGCAGGTCGTTGGGCATGTCGCCGAACACCCACACGTCGGCGGCGTCGATGCCGAGCCGGTCGCACCAGCGGGCCAGTGCCGCGTCCTTGGTGACGCCCGCGGGCAGGAGCTCGGCGAGACCGGCGGCGCCGGAGAACGCCAGGTGGGCACGGTCGGCCGCGGCCGCGCGCACCGCGGCGAAGAACTCGTCCTGGGCTGCGTCCCCGGCGTCACCCGTCACGACGTCCCCGGGCCGGGTGGACAGGTGGGCCTCGGGTCGGACCGCCAGCACCTTGCCGACGGCCGCCGGACCATCCGCGGCCACGACGCCGTCGGGCAGGGTCTTCTCCACGGGCACGGCGCGCACGGAGTCGGGCAGGTCGGTCTCGTCCTGCGGGAACCACGGGTCGAAGGCGGGACCGTCAGGACGCTCCAGCCCGAGCGCGACACCCGGGACCGCCGCGCGCAGGTCGGCGGCCAGGGCGCGCACGACGTCGTCCTCGAAGCCCCGGACCTCCAGGGCGGTGCGGGTGGCGAGGTCCCACACGGCGGCGCCGCCGAGGCAGACGACGCGGCCGTGCCCGCCGGCGCAGTCGGCGATGGCGTCGAGCCAGCGCGGCGGGCGTGCCGTGACGAGGACGACCTCGACCCCGGCGTCCTCCAGGGCTCGCAGCGCGGTGCGGGTGCGGTCCGAGATCGTGCCGTCCGACCGCAGCAGGGTGCCGTCGAGGTCGGACGCGACGAGCCGGGGCAGGGTCACCGGTAGTTGACGAACTGCAGCGCGACGTCGAGGTCGGCGCCCTTGAGCAGGGCGATCACGGTCTGCAGGTCGTCGCGGCTCTTGGACGTGACGCGGACCTCGTCACCGGTGATCTGCGTCTTGACGGCCTTGGGGCCCTCGTCGCGGATCAGCTTGGTGATCTTCTTGGCGTTCTCGCCGGACAGGCCCTCCTTGAGGGCGAGCGGCAGCCGGTACTCCTTGCCGGACGGCTGCGGCTCGGCGTCCTCGGTGTCGAGGGCCTTGAGGGACACGCCCCGCTTGATGAGCTTGGTCTGGAACACGTCGAGGACGGCGTTGACGCGCTCGGCGCTGTTCGCCACCAGGAGGATCGCCTCGCCGCTCCAGGCGATGGAGGCGCCGACGCCGCGGAAGTCGTACCGCTGCGCGATCTCCTTGGCGGCCTGGTTGAGGGCGTTGTCGACCTCCTGGCGGTCGACCTTGGAGACGATGTCGAAACTGGAGTCAGCCATGGGGTGAGTCTACCGAGCGGAGCCGGCGCGAGCGGGGGAGTGCGGCGCCGGACCACCCCTCGAGCGTCGTGCCCGATGCGTGGACGTCGGCGGGCGACGACTCAACCGGCGTCGGCGTCGGCGTCGGCCCTGCCTCGTGCCGCTGCCAGCCGCACGGCGCGTGCCGAGCGGGTGGCGTCGGCGGTGAGGATCACCAGCGCGACCCACACGAGCGTGAAACCGACCCACCGGGTGGGGGACATGTGCTCGTCGAGCACGACGAGCCCGACGACGAACTGCAGGGTCGGGGTGAGGTACTGCAGCATCCCGACGACGGAGAGCGGCAGGCGGCGTGCCGCGGCACCGAAGAGCAGCAGCGGAAGGCCGGTCGCCACGCCGGCCGAGACCAGCAGCAGCGCGTGCCCCGCGCCCTCCTGGGCGAACGTCGACGTGCCCGCCGCGACGAGCCAGCCGAGGTAGCCGAGGGCGAAGGGGGCGGCGACGGTCGTCTCGACCGCGAGGCTGGGCAGCGCCGCGACGGTGCGGCCCACCCGGTTCTTGGTCAGGGAGTACGTGCCGAAGGACAGCGCGAGCACCAGGGAGATCCAGGGCAGCCCGCCGACCCCGGTGGACAGCACCACGACGGCGGCGACCCCGAAGCCGAGCGCCACCCACTGGGCGGGGCGCAGGCGCTCGCGGAGCGCCAGGACTCCGAGCATGGTCGTCACCAGCGGGTTGATGTAGTAGCCGAGCGCGGCGTCCAGCACGTGCCCGCTCAGGACGGCGTACACGTAGGTGATCCAGTTGACGACGATCAGCGCGGACGCGACGGCCAGCACACCGAGCGTGCGGGGCCTGCGGAAGACGGCGGTGTAGGTGCCCAGGCTCCGGGTCAGGGCGAGCAGCGCGACGCAGAACACCAGCGACCACACGATCCGGTGCGCGATGATCTCGACCGCGCCGGCGGGCTCCAGGAGGGGGAAGTACAGGGGCATGGCGCCCCACAGGAGGTACGCGCCGAGCCCCAGGGGCAGGCCCCAGCGGTCCGGGGGCGGCGGGGTGGTCACCTGCGCAGGATATGTCCGCGCGAGACGGGTGCCACCCGACCGTTGCCACGTGACCAGTGCCACCTCGGGCGGATTTCCACCTGGGCCCGAGGTGCCGCTATGGTTGTCCACGCGAGGTCGTCCGCGACCTCGCTCGGCAGGTTGCCCGAGCGGCCAAAGGGAGCTGACTGTAAATCAGCCGTCATCGACTTCGGGGGTTCGAATCCCTCACCTGCCACCGCACGGAAGGTCCCGGCCTCGGTCGAGACCCCCGGCATCTGGGGAAGATGCGGTGACGCAGACCGGATTTCGTCCGGTGAGCGTGGCCGTGTAGAGTCTTCCCCGCTGCCCCGATAGCTCAGTCGGCAGAGCGTCTCCATGGTAAGGAGAAGGTCAAGGGTTCGATTCCCTTTCGGGGCTCTGTGATGGATGTGGGTCCGCCGCCCGAGAACTTCGGGTCGACGGTCTTGCGCTCAATCACGCGCGGCGGGGTAGCTCAGCTGGTCAGAGCGCACGACTCATAATCGTGAGGTCGCGGGTTCGAGCCCCGCCCTCGCTACCAACAAGCAACACGCGGTTCGACGGCCGGCGTCGGACCAATTCCTTGACGCACGTTGCGCCTTCCGGGGGCGCGAGAGGTGAACACACCATGGCTTCCAAGAGCGCGGACGTCCGCCCGAAGATCACGCTCGCCTGCGTGGACTGCAAGGAGCGGAACTACATCACGAAGAAGAACCGCCGGAACAACCCGGACCGTCTGGAGATGGCGAAGTTCTGCCCGCGCTGCGGCAAGCACACCGCGCACCGCGAGACCCGCTGACGCGGTCCGAGCACTTCCACACCGACGTGGCGAACCCTGACTTCGCAGGACGCGAGTACCCGGCCACCGAGCCGTACTCCGTCGGACGCGAGAAGATCCGCGAGTTCGCCACCGCTGTCGGTGCCACGCACCCCGCCCACCACGATCCCGTGGTGGCGCGGGGTGCTGGCTATCCGGACGTCGTCGCTCCGCCGACGTTCGCCGTCGTCGTCGCCCAGCGTGCCGAGTCCCAGTACGTCGCGGACCCTGCGGCCGGCATCGACTTCAGCCGCGTGGTGCACGCCGACGAGGGCTTCACGCACCACCGTCCGATCGTCGCCGGCGACGAGCTGGTCACGGTGCTGCACGTCGACTCCGTGACGCAGCGCGCCGGGATCTCGATGGTGAGCACGCGGTGCGAGATCTTCGCCGCGGCCGACGACGGCGCTCCCGGGGAGCCGGTGGCCACGGTCACCTCCAGCCTCGTGATCCGCCCCGAGGAGTCCTGATGAGCACCCCGGCACGCCCGACCGTTGCCGACCTCGCCGTCGGTGACGTGGTGGCGACGCGCACCGTCGAGGTCGACCGCGCCACGCTGGTCCGGTACGCCGGGGCGAGCGGTGACTTCAACCCCATCCACTGGGACGAGCGGTTCGCGACCGAGGTCGGTCTGCCCGACGTCATCGCGCACGGCATGTGCACCATGGGTTGCGTCGTCGACGTCGTCGTCGACTGGATCGGCGACCCTGGAGCGATCCTGCGCTACGGCACCCGCTTCACCAAGCCGGTGCCGGTGCCAGCCCGCGGCGCCGCCACGGTCGAGGTGACCGCCACCGTCGGCACGCTCGACGCGGAGGCGGGCACGGCCCGCATCGACCTCACGGTCACCCACGAGGGCGCCAAGGTGCTCGGCCGCACCCAGGTCGTCGTCCGCCTGGGCTGAGCCCGGCGCAACCTGTCTCGACCCACTGCCTTCTCCATCTCCTCCGTTCGGCACCCTCCCCTGCCCCGATACCCCTCGGCGCGCAGCAAGGACGGCGTGCTACGTTGCGTGTGATCCCACGGGTGCCCTGGCAAGGGCTGAGATCGAGCTGATGCCGCTCGCACCGTCGAACCTGACCGGGTCATGCCGGCGTAGGAAGCAGGAGCACACATGTCGCACGATGACGTCCCCGCACGCGCACTCGCCTTCGAGCGGTGCGAGCACTCCGGCATCACGGTGCCGGTCACCGAGATCACCCTGGCGGACTCCCCGGACGGGACCCCCAACCCTCCGGTGCGGGTCTACCGCACCGACGGACCGGGCGGCGACCCGGTCCGCGGGATACCTGGCCTGAGGGAGAGCTGGATCGCCGACCGTGGCGACACCGAGGTCTACCAGGGCCGTGTCAGGGACCTGTCCGACGACGGCCGGGGCGCCCGCCGCCGCGGTGCCGCGTCGGCCGAGTGGCAGGGCGAGGCACGGGCCCCGCGGCGTGCCGCGCCCGGCCGCGTCGTCACGCAGATGCACTACGCCCGACGCGGCGAGGTCACCCCGGAGATGCGGTTCGTGGCGCTCCGTGAAGGGGTGGACGTCGAGCTCGTGCGCAGCGAGGTGGCCGCCGGGCGAGCGATCATCCCGAACAACCTCAACCACCCCGAGTCCGAGCCGATGATCATCGGTCGGGCGTTCACCGTGAAGGTCAACGCCAACATCGGCAACTCCGCGGTGCACTCCTCGATCGCGGAGGAGGTGGAGAAGCTCCAGTGGGCCACGAGGTGGGGCGCCGACACGGTCATGGACCTGTCCACCGGCGACGACATCCACACCACCCGCGAGTGGCTCCTGCGCAACTCCCCGGTACCCATCGGCACCGTGCCGATCTACCAGGCCCTCGAGAAGGTCGACGGCGACGCGTCGCGGCTCACCTGGGAGATCTACCGGGACACCGTCATCGAGCAGTGCGAGCAGGGCGTCGACTACATGACGGTGCACGCGGGGGTCCTGCTGCGGTACGTGCCGCTGACGGCCGACCGGGTGACGGGCATCGTCTCCCGCGGCGGGTCGATCATGGCGGGGTGGTGCCTGGCGCACCACCAGGAGAACTTCCTGTACACCCACTACGACGAGCTGTGCGAGATCTTCGCGCGCTACGACGTCGCCTTCTCGCTCGGTGACGGACTGCGGCCCGGCTCGATCGCGGACGCGAACGACGCCGCGCAGTTCGCCGAGCTCGACACCCTGGCCGAGCTGACGAAGCGCGCCTGGGAGTTCGACGTGCAGGTGATGGTGGAGGGTCCGGGCCACGTGCCGTTCCACCTGGTGCGCGAGAACGTGGAGCGTCAGCAGGAGCTGTGCGAGGGGGCGCCGTTCTACACGCTCGGGCCGCTGGTGACGGACATCGCGCCGGCCTACGACCACATCACCTCGGCGATCGGTGCCACGGAGATCGCCCGCTACGGCACGGCGATGCTCTGCTACGTCACGCCGAAGGAGCACCTGGGCCTGCCGAACCGCGACGACGTGCGCACCGGCGTGGTCACCTACAAGATCGCGGCGCACGCCGCCGACCTCGCCAAGGGCCACCCGGGCGCCCAGGCGCGCGACGACGCGCTGAGCAAGGCGCGCTTCGAGTTCCGCTGGCGCGACCAGTTCAACCTGTCGCTGGACCCGGAGCTCGCCGAGGAGTACCACGACGAGACCCTCCCGGCGGAGGCGGCCAAGACGGCGCACTTCTGCTCGATGTGCGGGCCGAAGTTCTGCTCCATGCGCATCTCGCAGGACATCCGCGACGAGTTCGGGGGCGCGGGGGCGCAGCAGGCCGTCGTGGGTGCGGCGCAGGAGGGCATGGCGGCCAAGTCGGCGGAGTTCCGGGCCGCCGGGGGAGAGGTCTACCTCCCGACGCCGAGGGTCCCGGTCCGCTGACGATGGCTGGTCGTCGGGCGCCCCGCGCGGCCTCGCGGGGCACCCGACGCATCGGCGTGGTCAGGGTCACAGCGGGTGAGGTCTCGGATGGTGGGCCGGGGATGGACAGGACAGGCAAGGGCCGCCTAGTTTAGGTGAGCCTTGCCTCAACATCCCCCTCGCACCGGAGGTACACCGGCGTGTCCACCTTCTCGTCCGACGTGACCCTGACCAGCACCGACACCCTCTTGCGGGGTGCCACGGCCGGGGCCTACGCCCGCGTGGTCCACGACGTCGTCGACGACGTCGCCGCCCGCTTCGCGGCGGTGTCCCAGCCGTGGAGCGGCGCGAGCCGCGACGAGCTCGCCGCGCTCGTGGACGCCGTCGACCTCGACGGGCCCGGCGTCGGCACCGACGACGCCCTGCGGGAGACCGCGGACCTCTACGCGACGCACGCGGTCTGGTTCCACGACCCGGCGTACCTCGCCCACCTCAACTGCCCCGTCGACATCGCCGCCGTCGGCGCCGAGGCGATGATCGCGGCCATCAACACCTCGGTCGACACCTACGACCAGTCCACGGTGGCCACCCTCATGGAGCGCCGGCTCGTCGCCTGGACGGCGCAGCGCATCGGATTCACCGACGGCGACGGCGTGTTCACCTCCGGGGGCACGCAGTCCAACATGCACGCCCTGCTCGCCGCCCGGGAGAGCGCGCTGACCGCCCCGGACGGCAGCAGGATCTCCGGCCTCGCCCGGACCGGCCTGCAGGCGCGGCTGCGCGTCCTGGCCACCGACGTCAGCCACTTCTCGGTCGCCAAGTCGGCCATGCTCCTCGGTCTGGCCGACGACGCCGTCGTGCCCGTGGCGACCGACCCGGACGGCAGGATGTCGCCCGACGCCCTGACCGAGGCCCTGGCCGCCACCGAGCGCGCCGGCGACGTGGTCATGGCGGTCGTCGTCACGGCCGGGACCACCGACCGCGGCACCGTGGACCCGCTGGCCGCCGTCGCGCGGACCTGCGACGCCGCCGGGGTGTGGCTCCACGTGGACGCCGCCTACGGGGGCGGGCTGCTGGTCTCGCCCACCCGGCGTCACCTGCTCGACGGCATCGAGCGCGCCCGCTCCGTGACGGTCGACTTCCACAAGACGTTCTTCCAGCCGGTGTCCTCCAGCGCCGTCCTGGTCCGCGACCGCGCCGACCTCGCCCGGACCGCCTGGCACGCCGACTACCTCAACCCGGCCACCGACCCGGACAACCAGGTCGACCGGTCGCTGCAGACCACGCGCCGCTTCGACGCCCTCAAGCTGTGGGCGACGCTGCGCGCCATCGGGCCCGAGGGCATCGGCCGCCGGGTCGACGCGGTCTGCGACCTCGCCGCCGCGGTCCACGCCGACCTCGTCGACGACCCCGAGCTGCGGCTCGTGGCGTCGACGGACCTGTCCACGGTGATCTTCCGGTACCAGCCGGCCGGGGTGAGCGACGCGCAGGCGGACGCCCTGGTCGCCCAGGTGCGCCGCGTGCTGTTCGACTCCGGCCGCGCCAGCGTCGCCAAGACCGTGATCGACGGCCGGCCCTGCCTCAAGCTGACCCTGCTCGACCCGGGCCGCACCCTGGCCGACGTCCGCAGGGTGCTCACGCTGGTCCGCGACGTCGCCCACGGCCTCCTCGCGGGCGAGGCGCTCGCCGGGCTGTCCGGTCCGCCCTGCCGGGACGTGCACCCCCACCTCGACCGCACCCTGACGGAGGGCGACCGATGACGACCACCACCTACGACGTCGTCGGCATCGGCATCGGTCCCTTCAACCTCGGTCTCGCCGCGCTCGCCGACCCGCTGGCCGACGTCGACGCGGTGTTCCTCGACCAGGCGGACGAGTTCCGCTGGCACCCGGGGATGATGATCGACGGTGCGACCATCCAGGTGCCGTTCCTCGCGGACCTGGTGACGATGGCGGACCCCACCTCGCCGTTCTCGTTCCTGGCGTTCCTCAAGGACGTCGGGCGGCTGTACCCCTTCTACATCCGCGAGTCGTTCTACCCGCTGCGCGCGGAGTACGACGAGTACTGCCGCTGGGTGGCCGACCGGCTCGGCACGCTGCGCTGGGGCCGGCGCGTGGTGTCCGTCGAGCACGACGCCGCTGTGGACGAGTACGTCGTGGTGGCGGAGGCGTCCGACGCCGATGGCGTGCGGCGCGAGGAGTACCGGGGCCGGCACGTCGTCCTCGGCGTGGGCACGACGCCGCGGCTGCCGGCCCCGCTGGCGGACCTCGCCCACCAGGCGCGCGCCCTCGGGGCGGACGCCGGGCCGGTGGTCCACACGGCCGAGTACCTGCCGCACCGTGACGCGCTGCGTGCCTGCGACGCCGTGACCGTCGTCGGCTCGGGACAGTCCGCGGCGGAGGTGTACCGCGACCTGCTGGAGACGGCGGGTCCGCACCGGCTGGACTGGGTGACGCGCTCGCCCCGGTTCTTCCCGATGGAGTACACGAAGCTGACCCTGGAGATGACCTCCCCGGAGTACACGGACCACTACCACGGCCTCGACCCGGGCCTGCGCGACCTCCTCGCCCGGGAGCAGCGCAGCCTCTACAAGGGGATCAGCGCCGACCTGATCGACGACATCTACGAGACCCTCTACCGGCGCACCGCGCTGGGTGCGCAGGTGCCGACCACGCTGCGCAGCGACACCGAGGTGGTCGCGGCCCGGGCGGAGCGGGCCGACGACGGCGCCGTCGACTACGTCCTGACCCTGCGGCACGCGCAGCTCGGCACCACGGCCGAGCACCGCACCCGCGCGGTCGTCGCCGCGACGGGCTACGGCGCACAGGTGCCGGGGTTCCTCGACCCGGTGCGCGAGCGGCTCCGGCTCGACGAGCGTGACCGGTTCGACGTCACCCGCGACTACGTGGTCTCCCACGACGGCCGGGTCCTCACCCTCAACGGCGAGGAGCACACGCACGGCGTCACCGCGCCGGACCTCGGGTTCGGGGCGTGGCGGAACTCGGTGGTGCTCGCCCGCGTCACCGGTCGCGAGCCGTACCGCGTCGAACGTCGCATCGCGTTCCAGGAGTTCGGTCTGCCGGGCGGCTCGGCGCAGGCCCGGGCGGACCGCACGGGCACGGCCCGGGCAGGCTCCACGGCGGAGGTCGCCCGGTGACCGCCACCACCACCGCACCGGTGACCACGTTCTGCGTGGGGACCCGCGTCGGCGACCTGACCCTCTCACCGGCCCGTGGCGACGACGCCGCGACGCTGCAGTCCTGGCTGGCGCACCCCGCGTCGGCCGCCTGGCACATGGGCGACCTCGGCGTCGCCGAGGTGCGCGAGCACCTCGCCCTGCTCACCACCGACCCGGACCAGGCCGCGTGGCTCGTCCGGCTCGACGGCGTGCCCGTGGCGTACACCGAGACGTACGACCCCGCCCACGTCCTGCTGACCGACGTCCACGACGCCGAGCCGGGCGACGTCGGCATGCACCTGCTCGTCGCCCCGCCCCCGGCGGACGGCGGACGTCGCAGCGGGCTCACCGACGCCGTCATGACCGCGGTGGTCCGGTTCTGCCTCGCCCCGGCCGACCGGGGCGGGCGCGGCGGGTCGAGGGTCGTCGTCGAGCCCGACGTCGCCAACGCGGCGATCGCCGCCAAGAACGCCGCGGCGGGGTTCCGGGTGCTGCGCGAGGTCGAGGTGACCGACGGCGGGCACACCAAGACCGCGGCGCTCAGCGTCTGCACCCGCGCCGACCACGCGGCCTCGCCGCTGGGCCCGGGCGTCGACCTCGCCCCCCACCTGCGCCAGGACTTCGCCGAGCACGCCCACCGCCACCTCGCGGCCAAGGCGCTCGCGGAGCTCGCGCACGAGCGCCTGTTCGCCCCGACGCCCGACGGCGAGGGCCGTTACCGGCTCGACCTCGACGGCGTGACGTACACCTTCGCGGCACGCACGTTCGCCCTCGAGCACTGGGTCGTGGACCCCGCGTCGATCACGCGGACCGTCGACGGCCAGGACACCCCCGGCGGGCCGGGCGCCCCCGGCGGCGAGGCGGTGCTGCCCGTGGACGTCCTCGAGCTCGTCGCGGAGCTCCAGCCGCTGCTCGGGGTGCCCGACGACCTGCTGGCCGTCTACCTGGAGGAGCTGTCCTCGACGCTCGCCGCGGCGACGGCGAAGCGGGAGCGCGAGCTCACCGGCGACACCCCCGACGTCGCCCGGCTGACCGCCGGGCTCACCGCCGACGCGGTGGACGCCGTCGAGGACGCCCGCCGCACGGCGGCGACCTTCGCGACCGTCGAGGCAGCCATGAGCGAGGGCCACCCCGGGTTCCTCGCCAACAACGGCCGCATCGGATTCTCCCTGGACGACTACCGCGCCTACGCGCCCGAGCGCGGCGGACGCCTGCGCCTGCACTGGTTCGCGGCGCGTCGCGAGCACACGCACCTCGCGCTGTGCGCCGACCAGACCGAGGCCGGCCTCTACGGCGTCGAGCTGAGCGGGGCCGAGCGCGCCGCGTTCGCCGAGCGCCTCGCCGCCCGCGGCGACGACCCCGCGGAGTTCCTCTACCTGCCCGTGCACCCCTGGCAGGCGACGCACCGCCTGGCGACCACGTTCGCGGCCGACGTCGCGCGCGGCGACCTGGTGCCGCTCGGCCCGGGCGCCGACGAGTACACCCCGCAGCAGTCGATCCGCACGATGGTCAACCGCACCCGCCCCGAGCGTCACTACGTCAAGACGGCGCTCGCGATCCAGAACATGGGGTTCCTGCGCGGGCTGTCCCCGGCGTACATGCGGGTCACCCCGCAGATCAACGACTGGGTCGCCGACCTCGTGACGGGCGACACGACGCTGCAGGGCGCCGGGTTCGGCCTGCTGCGCGAGGTCGCGTCGATCGGGTACACCGGCGACGTCTACCACCGCACCCCCCGACCGAACCCGCACCGCAAGATGCTCGCCGCGCTCTGGCGGGAGTCCGCCCTGCCGCGGGTGGAGCCGGGCGAGCGCCTGGCCACGATGGCGAGCCTGCTGCACCGCGACGCGTCCGGCGTCGCGCTCGCGACCTCGCTCGTGCGCACCTCCGGCATCACGGCCGAGGAGTGGCTGCGCGCCTACCTGGACGCCTACCTCTACCCGCTGGTGCACTGCCTGCGGGCCCACGACCTCGCGTTCATGCCGCACGGGGAGAACCTCATCCTCGTGCTGCGCGACGGCGTGGTGCGACGAGCGCTCATGAAGGACGTCGGCGAGGAGGTGGCGGTGCTGTCGACCGCCCGCGCCCTGCCCGCCGGCGTCGACCGCATCGCCGGCGCCGTGGACGACGACGAGAAGGCGCTCGCCATCTTCACCGACGTGTTCGACGGGGTTCTGCGGCACCTGGCCGGCATCCTCGCCGTCGACGGCGTGCTCGCCGAGGACCGCTTCTGGGCGGTGGTGGCGGACGTCATCGACCGGCACCACGCCGAGCACCCCGACCTGAGGTCCGGGGTGGACCTGCGGGCCGACCGGTTCGCGCACTCGTGCCTCAACCGGCTCCAGCTGCGCAACACCCTGCAGATGGTGGACCTCGCCGACCAGTCGTCGTCGCTCATCTACGCGGGCACGATGGCCAACCCCGTGGCGCGCCCGTGACGCACCCGTTCGAGGTCTTCCGCGACGCGCGCGGCGTCCCGCACGTGCGCGCCGCGGACGAGCTCGACCTCGCGTACGGCCAGGGGTACGTCACCGCCCGCGACCGCGGCTGGCAGCTCGAGACCGACCGGTGGCGGGCCGAGGGCCGGCTCGCCGAACGGTTCGGGCCGGGCGGTCTGGAGTGGGACCGGTTCGCCGTGCGGGTCCGTCTCGCGGACACCGCCCGCCGGGTCCACGCGGCGCTCGCGGAGCCCGAGCGGCAGTGGCTGGCGGCGTACACGGCAGGCGTGAACGCCGGCCTGCTCGACGGCGGTCGCGACGTGCCCGAGACGGACCTCCTCGACCGCGCCCCGGGCGGTCCCGTGCGCCGCTCCCCCTGGCCCGACTGGGCCCCGCTGGGGGTGTTCTGCGTCAACCACGTGCTGTTCAGCGGGTGGCCGGGGCTGCTGTGGCGCGAGCACGTCGCCCGCACCCTGGGCCCGGACCACCCGCTGGTGGGCGTGCCCGACGGCGCGTCGTCCGGGTCGAACGCGTGGGCGCTGGCCGGGTCGCGGACGGCGTCCGGGGCCCCGCTGCTCGCCGGCGACCCCCACCGTCTGCTGGAGCTCCCGGGGATCTACCAGCAGGTGCGCCTCGCCTGCGACGCCTACGACGTCGTCGGCCTCGCGTTCCCCGGCGTGCCGGGGGTGCTGCACTTCGGCCAGGCGGCCACCGCGGGGGCGGACGCGTCGTCCGTCGCGTGGGGCATCACGAACGCGATGGCGCACCACGTCGAGGTGTTCGTGGAGACCCCGCAGTCCCTGGAGGGAGCCGAGCACGGCGTCGAGGTGGTCCCGGTACGGGGTGCCGAGCCCGTCGAGGTCGGGTGGACCGAGACGGCCCGCGGCCCGCTGGTGACGGACCGGCACGCCCTGCGCTGGCCCGTGCGCGTGGACGCCGACCTCGGTGTCGCGTCGTGGCGGCGGCTGCTGCGGGCGCGCACCGCGCACGACGTCGCCGACGCCTTCGCCGGGTGGGTCGACCCGGTCAACCGGGTGCTCACCGCCGACTCCGCCGGCACCGTCCTGAGCCTCACCGCGGGGCGGGTGCCGGAGCGCGAGCGCGCCGACCGCGTGCTGCCGCACGTCGTCGGGCCCGGCGACGACCTGCCGTCGTGGCGCGTGCTGCCCAACCCGACCCCGGTGGTCGACGTCGCCGTGGACGCCAACGACGCCCCCGACGACCAGGCCCGGGTGCCCGACCTCGGCCTGGCCTACGCGCCGCACCGCGGACCCCGGATCCGCGCGCTGCTCGCGGACGCACCCGACGGCGGCGAGCGTGCGGACGACCAGCAGCGGGTGCACGCCGACGTGGCCGACGCCGGGGCCGGAGCCCTGGTCGACCTCCTGCGCGACGTCACCGGTCCGGACCTCGCCGCCCCTGCCCTGCGGCTGCGCGCCTGGGCCGCCGACGGCGCCCGCATGGCCGCCGACTCGCCGGACGCCGCGCTGTTCGCCTGCTGGCGCGACGCCCTGGTGCGGCGGGTCGCCGCGCACCCCGCGCTCGCGGCGCTGCACGCGCCGCCGCAGGCCCCTGCGGTGCTCACGCCCTGGCTGGACGTCACGGCGAACGTCGGTCTGCACCTGCCCGCGCTGCTCGCCACGGGCTCCCTGCGGGAGCCGGCGCTGGACGCCACGGCCGAGGCCGCCGCGGCGCTCGCCGAGGTCGTGGGCAGCACCTCGACGTGGGGCGAGCTGCACCCGGTCGTGCCGTGGCACGCCCTGGTGGACGCCACGGGCGTGCCCCGCGAGCAGATCGCGGGCGTACCCCCTGCGCTCCGGGCCCCCGTGGGCGGCTCGGCCGACACGGTCTGCTGCACCGGCGGTGTCCCGGGGTTGTCGACGGTGTCGTGGCGGGGGAGCGTCGCCCGGTGGGTGTGGGACCTGTCCGACCGGCGTCGTAGCCGGTGGGGCGTGCCGTTCGGTGCGAGCGGCGACCCGCGCTCGGAGCACTACGCCGACCAGCACCCCCGGTGGGTGGCGGCCGGCACCGACGAGATCGAGACCGACTGGGCGCGACTGCGCCCGGAGACCTGGGAGGCGTCATGACGGATCTGCTGGCCGAGGGGGAGCGGGGCGCCGAGGTGTGGCGGTCGGACGACTGGCCCGGCATCACCGCGCACGTGCTCGACCCCGCCCGCGACCTCGACGTCCTGCACGAGTGGGTCACGCGCCCGCACGCGGGGTTCTGGGGGCTCGACGGCCTGACCCGGGACGAGCTGCGCGAGACGTACGAGTTCGTGCAGACCCTGCCCACCCACCGGGCGTACCTGGTGCGGGTCGCGGGCGAGCCCGCGGCGCTGGTGCAGCTCTACCACGCCCAGGACGACCCGGTGGCGACGGCGTACGACGCCCGACCGGGCGACGTCGGCGTGCACTTCTTCCGGGGTGCCGAGGTGGCGCCGTGGAGGGTGCTGGGGCCGGCGATGCTCGCGTTCGCGTTCGCGCCGCCTGCCGTCGAGCGGCTCGTCGCCGAGCCGGACGTGCGGAACCGGGCCGCCGTCGCCCGCACGGCGGCGAGCGGCTTCGAGCTGGCCGGGGAGGTCGTCTTCGACTCCGCCTACGGTCGCAAGGAGGCCGTGCTGGCGTTCTGCACGCGCGAGCGCGCGGAGCAGGTCTTCGGCGCGGCGTCGGCGGCGGCGTCCCCGCCGCGCTGAGCGCGCCGGGGCGCGGCACCGAGGTCAGGTGACCGGTACCGGGCCCGTCGTCGTGCCGGGCACGAGCCCGACGGACAGGGTGACGGTCGTGGGCTCGCCACCGGCGAGCAGGTCGACGACGGCCCGGCCCAGCGCGGAGCCCTTCTCGCGCAGCGGCTGGTGCACGCTCGTGAGCACGTCGGGGGAGAGCCACGGCAGGTCGAGGCCGTCGAACCCGGCGACGGACACGTCCTGCGGGATGCGCAGCCCGAGCTCGCGCGCGCCGATGACGGCTCCTGCGGCGAGCAGGTCGGAGTGCGCCACGATGGCGGTGGGGCGTTCCGAGGACGGCACCCAGGTGCCGAGGATCTCGGTGGCGGCGTCACGCCCGTGCTCGACGAGCGAGGCGGGGCACTCCCAGGTGAGCACGGGCGCGACGACGTCACGCACGCCGGCGAGCCGGTTCACGGTGGGGGTGCGGTCGGCCTGGGCGAGGCGGGCGGCGTCGACGGGTCCGCTGCGCTCGTGCTCGTCGAAGGGCAGGGCGATCTCGGCGATGCGGGTGTGCCCGAGCTCGCGCAGGTGGCGCACGGCCTCGGCGGTGCCGGCGCGGTCCTCGATGGCGACGAGCGGTGCGCCCTCGACGGCGCGGCCCTCGCCGACGACGACGGGCAGGTTGCGGCGTTCGATGGCCGCGAGGGTGGGGTCGTCGCTGAGCGCGCCCCAGACGAGGACGGCGACGTCCATGGCGGCGGTCTCCAGCAGGGGGTCGACGGTGTCGCGGCCGCGCACGCCGGGGATGAGCAGCACGCCGAGGCCTTCGGCGCCGAGCATGTCGACGAGGCCGTCGAGCACCTGGACGGCCACGGGGTCGCGGAAGGCTCGTCCGGGCTGGTCGCCGATGACGACGCCGACGATCCCGGAGCGCCCCCGCCTCAGCTGGCGTCCGAGCGGGTTGGGGCCGGTGTAGCCGAGGTCGGCGGCGGCGGCGAGGACCTTGTCACGGGTCTCGGGGGTGATCGGGCCGGAGCCGGAGAACGCGAGCGAGGCCGTGGAGACGGAGACGCCGGCCTGCTGGGCGACCTTCGCCAGGGTGGGGCGGGAGCCCGGGGTGCGGCCCATGCGGATCCTTCCTGCTGAAGTGGCGTCAGCCTACCGGCGGAAGGGGATCGAAACGATTTGACGACCACGTGGTGGACCAGCCATCGTCATCCGGTGCACCACGATCTCGACGCGCGCCGCCTGCGCGCCGCCACCTGGGCCGTGTTCGGCGTCTTCATCGCCGCCGGCTTCGGGATGGCCACCTGGGCCTCGCGCATCCCCGCGGTCCGCGACGGCCTCGACTTCTCCCAGGGCCAGATGGGTCTGCTCCTGCTGAGCGCGTCGATCGGCTCCCTGTGCGCGCTGCCGCTCTCCGGGATGATCTCCTCCCGCCTCGGCGCCGGCCGCACCGTCCTGACCTTCGCGGTCGTCTCCTCGATCGGGTTCGCCGTGGCCTGCTTCGGGGTGGACGCCGGCGAGCACGTCTGGGTGCGCGTCGGGCTGTTCTTCGCCGGCGTCGGCGTCGGCGTCTGGGACGCCGCCATGAACCTCGAGGGCGCGGTGGTCGAGCAGCGGCTCGGCCGGGCGATCATGCCCCGGTTCCACGCCGCGTTCTCGCTCGGCACCGTCGCCGGTGCGGGCGCCGGTGCCCTCGCCGCCTGGGCGCACGTGCCGCTCACCCCGCACCTGCTCACCGTGCAGGTCGTCGACGCCGTCGCCGTCGCGCTCTGCGTGCGCGCCTTCCTGCCCGCCCACGAGGCCGGACCGACGACGTCGCTCCCCGGGGCGCAGGACGCCCTCGCCGACCCCGCCACCGCCGTCGAGCCCGCCCACGGGCACACCCTGAAGGACACCCTCGCCACCTGGCGCGAGCCCCGCACCCTGCTCATCGGGCTGATCGTCATGGCCGCCGCCCTCACCGAGGGCGCCGCGAACGACTGGGTCGGTCTGGCCACCGTCGACGGGTTCGGCACCGGGGACGGCGTCGGTGCGGTGGCCCTCGCCGTGTTCCTCGTGGCCATGACCGTCACCCGGCTGGCCGGCACCACGCTCATCGACCGGTACGGACGCGTCGTCGTCCTGCGGGCGAGCGGGGCCGCCGCCATCGTGGGCGTCGGCGTGTTCGCCCTCGTGCCGAACCTGCCGACCGCGCTGGTCGGGGTGGCGCTGTGGGGCGCCGGCGCGGGGCTCGGCTTCCCGATGGGCATGTCCGCCGCCTCCGACGACCCGGCGCGCGCCGCCCTGCGCGTCTCGGTGGTCTCCACGATCGGGTACTCCGCGTTCTTCGTCGGGCCCGCGCTCATCGGCTTCCTCGCCGAGGTGACCGGCTACCGCCTCGCCCTGCTCGTGCTCGCCCTGCCGGTCGCCGTGGGCCTCGTCGTGGCGGGCGCCGCCCGGCCGCTCACGCCGGTGCGCACGGCGTCTACGCTGGACGGGTGAGCCAGACCGCCGAGCACGCCCCGACCCCCGCCGACGACGCACCCGTGCCGACCCTCGCCGACCTCACCACGCTGCGGGTCGGCGGCCCGGCCGGGCAGTACGTGGAGGCCACCACCGAGGCGGAGCTGATCGACGCCGTCCGGTCGGCCGACGACGCCGGTGTCCCGCTGCTCGTGGTGGGCGGGGGGTCCAACCTGCTGGTCGCCGACGCCGGCTTCGACGGCATGGTGGTGCGCGACGTCCGCCAGGGCCTGGAGGCTGACCTCACGGACTCCTGCGGCACCGACGGCGCGTGCGGCGGGGCGAGCCTCTCGTTGCCCGCCGGTCAGGACTGGGACGCGTTCGTCGAGCAGGCCGTCGCGAACGAGTGGGTGGGCGTCGAGGCGCTCTCCGGCATCCCCGGCACCCTCGGCGCCGCTCCCGTGCAGAACATCGGCGCGTACGGCCAGGAGGTGTCCGGCGTCGTCGCGTCCGTGCGCACCTGGGACCGTGCCACGGGGCAGCGCAAGACCCTCACCCTGTCCGAGCTGGGGTTCGGCTACCGCACCAGCCTCCTCAAGCGCTCGATGCGCAGCGGGGGCACGGCGCAGGGGCTGGACGTCTGGTACCCGACGCCGCGCTACGTCGTCCTCCAGGTCGACCTGCAGATGCGCCTCGGGTCGCTCTCCGCGCCGATCGGCTACGCCGAGCTCGCGCGCACGCTCGGCGTCGAGGTGGGCGCACGGGCGCCGTCCGCCGACGTCCGCCAGGCCGTGCTCGAGCTGCGCGGCGGCAAGGGGATGCTGCTCGACGGTGTCGGCGGTGTCGGCGGTGTCGGCGGCACGGACGGTGCGACCGCGCCGGACCACGACCGCTGGTCCGCCGGATCGTTCTTCACCAACCCGGTCGTGTCCGCCGACGACGCCGCGCACCTGCCCGACGACGCCCCCCGCTTCCCGGTGCGGTCCTCGGTGCCCCGGTCCACGGTGGGCCCCAGCCTCGGTGCCGTGGACCCGTCGCTGGTCAAGACGAGCGCCGCGTGGCTCATCGAGCGGGCCGGATTCACCAAGGGGTTCGGCGTCGCGGGGGAGCACTCCCCGGCGCGGCTGTCCACGCGGCACACGCTCGCGCTGACGAACCGCGGCGGAGCCACCGCCGCGGACCTCGTCGCGCTCGCGCGCACGATCCGCGACGGCGTGCGGGACCGGTTCGGCGTCGAGCTGGAGCCGGAGCCGGTGCTGGTCGGCCTGGCCCTCTGACGGCGGACCGTCCGGACGTCAGTAGACGATCACGGTGGTGCCCTTCGGCATCCCCCAGGAGTCCCACAGCCAGTTCATCGCCGAGTTCGACACCCGGATGCACCCGTGCGAGGCCGGGTGCGGCGGGATCGACGGCGAACCGTGCACGGCGATGCCGCCGGTGAAGTACTTGGGCCGGTACATCGAGCCGAGCTCCAGCGTCGACTCGTGCAGGTAGTCGCGCTCCATGTAGACCGCGAACTTCCCGCGCGGGGTCGAGGCGGTGTAGGTGCGGCCCTTCGCCTCGAACGTCTCGCCGTTGCCCGACGACGCGTTGATGGTCCGCACGACCTCGCCGTCCTCCACCGCCTTGACGAGCTGACGGTCCAGGTCGATCTCCACGACCTTGCCCGACGACGACTGCGCGCCCGGGCGGACGCCGTCGTCGATCGCCTTCTCCGTCTTCGGGCCGACGACGCCGTCCCGGTACAGGCCGGCGGCCTTCTGCAGCGCCCAGACCGCCTGCTGCGTCATCGGGCCGAACGACCCGTCGACGTCCGGCAGGTAGTAGCCGAGGTCCTGGAGCTGCTGCTGCAACGCCTCGACGTCCGCGCCGTCCGCGCCGACCTGCAGGTACTCCGGCTCGGCCTCCTCGTCCTTCTTCTTCTTCGACTCACCGTCGCCGGTCGTGTCCTCGTCCGCGGTCGCCTCGGGCTCGGGGTCTGCCGACGGCGTGGCCGAGGGCTCCTCGTCGGGCGTCGCCTCGGGCTCCGGGCTGGCCGACGGCGTCGGGTCGGCGGAGGGCTCCACCGGGTCGGGGGAGACGTCGGACGACGCCGCGGGGGACGGCTCGTCGGACGGCGCAGCGGTCGCCGGGTCCGACGCGGTCGAGGCCGTCGACGACGGTGCCGGGTCCGCTGCGGTCAGCTCCGCCAGCGTGCCGCACCCGGTCAGCAGACCCAGGGCGGCGACGAGCGCCACCACCCCGGTGGTGCGTCCGCGCCCGGTGGTGCGCCCGCGCGGCGTGATCTTCGGTGTCCTCATGCCCCCCACCTCTCCGGTCCGGCCGTCGGGCCGGGAGTCCGCGAGTCGATCGCGGAGTACAACCGTGCCCTGCCCGGCGGCCTGCGGCGAGCCGAGCGGGCCGATCTCCCGACGATCGACACCGTCTCGTGACCTGTGTCCCGCGACCTCTTCACGAGGCGGTCCCACCCGCAGGAGGCACACCGGTGACGACTCGCCCCCGCCCGGGTCCGCGCCGGGCGGGACGTCTCAGGCCGCGAGCCAGTCGTCGACCCCCGCGAGCAGCCGCGCCCGCGTGCCGTCCGACGCCCGGGAGGCCCGGATCGACGCCCGCGCCAGGTCCGCCAGCTCCTCGTCGGAGAAGCCGTGCACGTGACGGGCCGACTCGTACTGCGCCACCAGCCGCGACCCGAACAGCAGCGGGTCGTCCGCGCCGAGCGCCACCTGGGCACCCGCCTCGACGAGCGCACGCAGCGGGACGTCGTCGTCCCCCGGGTACACGCCCAGCGAGACGTTCGACGCCGGGCACACCTCCAGCGCCACCCCCGCCTCCACCAGCGAACCCAGGAGGGCGGGATCCTCCACGGCGCGCACGCCGTGCCCGATCCGGTCCGGCGCCAGCGCGCCCACCACCTCGCGCACGTGGGCCGGACCCAGCAGCTCGCCACCGTGCGGGACCGACGCGAGGCCCGCCCGGCGCGCGATCGCGAAGGCGTGGGCGAACTCCTCGGTGTCGCCCCGCCGTTCGTCGTTGCTCAGCCCGAACCCCACGACCTCGCCCGGACCGTCCCCCGCGTACCGGGCCGCGAGCCGGGCCAGTGTCCGGGCGTCCAGCGGGTGCCGCATCCGCGACGCCGCGACGACGACCGCCACCTCGACACCGTGGCGGGCGCTCGCGGCCCGCGCCTCGTCCAGCACGATCTCGAGCGCGGGCGTGATGCCGCCGACGAACGGGGCGTACGACGTCGGGTCCACCTGGATCTCGAGCCGGCCGGACCCCTCGGCGGCGTCGTCCGCGGCCGCCTCGTCCACGAGCCGGCGCATGTCCGTCTCACCGCGCACACAGTGCCGCGCGGCGTCGTACAGGCGCTGGAACCGGAACCAGCCCCGCTCGTCGGCGGGGACGCGCAACGGATCGCCGTCGGTCAGCGCGGAGGGCAGGCGCATGCCGTGCGCGCGGGACATCTCCCGCAGCGAGGCGACGCGCAACGATCCCGTGAAGTGCAGGTGGAGGTGAGCCTTGGGGAGCTGGGCCAGGTCGCGCATCGGCACATTCTGGCAGCCGCGGCCGGCGACGTCAGGCCAGCCAGCCTCGCTCGCGCGCCACCGTCACCGCTGCGGTGCGGTCGTCCACGCCGAGCTTGGCGAAGCAGCGCAGCAGGTGGGTCTTCACCGTCGCCTCCGCGATGAACAGCTCCCGGCCGACGGCGGCGTTCGACAGTCCGCGGGCGACGAGGCGCAGCACCTCGGCCTCGCGCGGGGTCGGGCGGTCCTCGGCCGTGCGCACGGAGGTGACCAGCCGGGTCGCGACCGACGGCGCCAGGACCGTCTCCCCTCGCGCCGCGGCCCGGACCCCGTCCACGAGCGTGCCGCGCGGGGTGTCCTTGAGCAGGTAGCCGGTCGCCCCGGCCTCGACGGCACGCAGGATGTCCGCGTCGGTGTCGTAGGTGGTCAGCACGACCACCCGGACCCCGGTCGGTGCGATCTGCTCGGTGGCTCCCACGCCGTCCAGGCCGGGCATGCGCAGGTCCATCAGCACGACGTCGACCGCCAGCTCGCGGGCGAGCCGCACGGCGGACTCACCGTCCCCGGCCTCTCCGACGACCTCCAGGTCGGCCTCCCCGGCGAGCATCCCCGCGATGCCGGACCTGACCACCGGGTGGTCGTCCGCCACCAGAACCCTGACCATCGTCATCCTCCTCGTACCGGCACCGTGACGCGTACGCACGTGCCGCCTTCCTCGCTCGGGCTGACGGAGAGCGAACCGCCCACCGCCGCCGCACGCTCGCGCATCCCGGTGATGCCGAAACCTTCTCCACGCCCCTGGGCGATGCCCCGACCGTCGTCGACCACCTCGAGGGTGGCGTGGCGCGGCGTGCGCTCCAGACGGAGCACGACCGTGCTCGCCTCGGCGTGCCGGCGCACGTTCGCCAACGACTCCTGGGCCGCACGCAGCAGCACGACGTCGCGGGTCGGGTCGGGCGTCACGGCGCCCGCGTCGTCGACCTCGAGGTGGACGCCGAAGCTGCCCTCGCCGGAGACCCGGTCGGCCAGGCGCGCCAGCGCGTCCGGCAGCGAACCCGCCTGCAGGTCCACCGGGGCGAACGCCGCGACCAGGGCGCGCGCCTCGGCGAGGTTCTCCCGGGCGGTGTCCTCGACGACCCGCAAGCGGTCGCGCGCCGCGGTCTCCTCGCCGCGGTCGAGCGCGGCGGTCGCCGCCTGCGCCTGCATGACGACGCTCGTGAAGCCCTGGGCGAGGGTGTCGTGGATCTCGCGGGCCAGCCGCTCCCGCTCCGCGGCGACACCCGCCGCATGGTGCGACGCCGCGGCCGCCTCCTGCGCCGCGCGCAGCTCCTGCAGGAGGATGGAACGATCCTGGGAACGGCGGATCGTCGCCGCGATCCACAGGCCCAGCAGGACGGCGAACACCAGCGCGATCGTCATCCGCAGCGAGGCGGCCCGCACCGCCGAGGGGTCGAGGTCCGACTCGATGACGAGGCCCAGCCAGACACCCACGGCGAGCGCCGTCGACGCCGTCACGGCCCGCCACACGGGGGTGAGGGAGATCCAGATCTGGCTGTAGGCGGCGAACAGCAGGAACGTCCCGAGCTCGGTCTGCGAGACGGTGATCGTGGTGGTGGCGACGAGCACGGTGACGTAGGCCGTCGCCTTGCCCTGGTCGCGGTGGGCGGCGGCGTCCGCGCCCCACAGGCCGTAGGCGACCAGGAGCAGCGTCAACGACGCCAGGGACGTCCACAACGCGTGGCCGGTGACGTCGCCCAGCACGAGAGAACCCGCCGTCAGCAGCACCACGGCGACGAACACGAGGTGCCACCAGCGGACGATCCGCGGCCAGTCCTCGAGCACGTCGGGCGACGGGAGCGCCCCGGTGGTTGTTCGGGCCGGCCGTTCGTGGTCAGTCGTCGTCATGACGTCGCCGCCAGGACGTCCGTGCACCCGTGACGGGTCCGAGGATCAGCCATGCGCCCAGTACAGCAGCAGCGCCGGCGGCCGCGGTCACGGCGAGAAGTCCTCGGTGGCCGCGGTGGTCTCGGTGGTCTCGGTGGTCTCGGTGAGCAGGCCGAGGTAGACGTCCTCGAGCGTGGGCCGGGTGACCTGGAGGTCGGGGATCTCCCCGCCGGAGGTTCCGTCGAGCCCCATCGCCGCGAGGTAGATGACCATGGCGGTCGGTGTCGTCGTGCGCTGGCTGCGGGTCCCGCCGCCGTCCTGCCAGGTCACGACGGGCACGCGTGCCTCGGGTCGCCCGAGGTGGTCCGGAGGGCCGTCCGCGACGACGCGGCCGTGGTCGACGACGACGACACGGTCGGCGAGCCGGGCGGCCTCGTCGAGGTCGTGCGTCGTGAGCAGGACGGTGGCGCCCTGGCGCCGCAGCCGGCGCAGGAGCTCCCAGCAGCGGCGGCGGGCGACCGGGTCGAGGCCGGTGGTGGGCTCGTCCAGGAAGAGGATCTCCGGCCGGCCGACGACACCGAGCGCCAGGTCGAGGCTGCGGCGCTGGCCGGCGGAGAGCAGGCCGCGGCGCGTGCGCGCGTGGGCGGTCAGCCCGAGGGCGTCCATCAGCTCCTCGGGGTCGGTCGGTCGGGGGTAGTACCGCGCGGTGGAGGCCAGCTCCTCGGCGACGGTGAGATCGGCGCGCGTCCGCGAGCCCTGCGCGACGACGCCGATCCGGGCGCGCCAGAGGCGGCCACCGGTCTGCGGGTCCTCCCCGAGGACCTGGACCTGCCCGCCGTCGCGCGTGCGGTGCCCCTCGAGGATCTCGATGGTGGTCGTCTTGCCGGCGCCGTTGGGCCCGAGCATCGCCACGATCTCGCCGCGCGCGATGTCGAGGTCCAGGCCGTCGACGACGGTCGAGGTCCCGTAGCTCTTGCGCAGGCCCCGGACCCGGACGGCGGCGTCGTCGGTCCGGTGGACCGAGTGGTGCCCCGACGTGGGCAGCACGGAAGTCGGCAGCACGGTCGTCGGCAGCGTGGTGGCCATGACGGACATCGTGGTGGGTCCCGGGCGTCCGGGACCAGCCCCGTCCGAGGGGACGCGGGGTCCACCGATCGGTGGACCCCGCGCCCCTCGGGCGGGCCGGCAGGTCGCTCGTCGCCGCGGTGGTGGGCGCGCCCGCCGGAGCGGCAACGGAGGTGACGGGAGCGTGGTTCGACCTACGCCGCCGCGTCGCGTACAGTTGTCCCTCGGTGGTTGACGACCACCATGCTGGGTCGCGCCCTCGGGTGCGGGTTCTGGCGTGGCGGTCCGGTGCTGCACCCTGTGTTCGGGGCAGGTCGCCGGTGGTCGTGGAGCACGAAGGGTAGTGGCGCAATTGGTAGCGCAGCGGTCTCCAAAACCGCAGGTTGCAGGTTCGAGTCCTGTCTACCCTGCCAGCGTGATCCCCCGCGGGGCCGCGCAGCGGGGCCATGTGGAAACGTGTCCCGGAACGCCAGAGTCTGTGCCGTGGGTGCGTCGCCGGCAGGCGGCGTGGCTGCGGTCCGAACGCGAAACGGGGTAGGTCGAGTGAGCGAGTCGTCGGCGCATGCCGCTGAGACGCACGATGCCGGGAACGGCAGTGAGCGCCGCGGTTTCTTCGGCCGTATCGCGCTGTTCGTCCGCCAGGTCGTGGGGGAGCTCCGCAAGGTCGTCACACCGACCCGGTCGGAGCTGATCAACTACACCATCGTCGTCATCGTGTTCGTCGCGGTGATGATGCTGTTCGTCACCGTGCTCGACTACCTGATCGGGCAGGGAGCGTTCTGGCTCTTCGGGGAATGACCCCGCAGGGCCGGTCCTCGCCCGTCACCAGCACCACCCGAAGCCAGAAAGCAGGTTCGTCAGTGTCCCAGGATCCGCTGGAGCAGACGGAGAACGTCGACCCCACCCAGCTCGACGCCGACGGCGTCGAGGCTGACCTCGACGCGCCCGCCGACGCGGATGTCGCCGCCGAGCAGACGGCGGGCGACGAGGCCGACGAGCCCGCGGCGGAGCCCGAGAACGACGTCGAGGACGCCGCCGAGCCCGAGGCGGACGTCGCGGACGACATCGTCGACCCGGCCGAGGAGCTGCGTCGGACGCTGCGGGGCCAGTTCGGCGAGTGGTACGTCATCCACTCCTACGCCGGCTACGAGAACCGTGTGAAGGCCAACCTGGAGAACCGCACCCAGAGCCTGAACATGGAGGACTACATCTTCCAGGTCGAGGTCCCCATGGAGGAGGTGACCGAGATCAAGAACGCGCAGAAGAAGACCGTCCGCCGCGTCCGGATCCCCGGTTACGTCCTGGTGCGCATGGACCTCACCGACGAGTCGTGGGGCGCCGTGCGCCACACGCCCGGTGTGACCGGCTTCGTGGGCCACACCCACCAGCCCGTGCCGCTCTCGCTCGACGAGGTCTTCGGCATGCTCGCGCCGACCATGCTCGAGGAGTCGCCCGCGAAGCAGGCCGCCGCCAAGGCGTCCGGTGGTGCCACCGCGGGCCCCGCGATCGAGGTCGACTTCGAGGTCGGCGAGTCGGTCACCGTCACCGACGGACCGTTCGACACGCTGCCCGCCACGATCTCCGAGATCAACGCCGAGGCCCAGAAGCTCAAGGTCCTCGTCTCCATCTTCGGCCGGGAGACCCCGGTCGAGCTGTCGTTCAACCAGGTCGCCAAGATCTGATTCCTCGCGCCGCCCGCGCGGCGCGTCGCACGGCAGTCATGCAACCGGGTCATCGCCCACGGCGTCGGCCCACGAACAGAAAGCAGGAGAGTCATGCCTCCCAAGAAGAAGGTCTCCGGCCTCATCAAGCTCCAGATCCAGGCCGGGGCCGCGAACCCCGCCCCGCCGATCGGCCCCGCGCTGGGTCAGCACGGCGTGAACATCATGGAGTTCTGCAAGGCCTACAACGCCGCGACCGAGTCGCAGCGCGGCAACGTGATCCCTGTCGAGATCACGGTGTACGAGGACCGCTCCTTCACCTTCATCACGAAGACCCCGCCGGCCGCCGAGCTCATCAAGAAGGCCGCCGGTGTCGCGAAGGGCTCCTCGACGCCGCACACCGTCAAGGTCGCGCAGCTCAGCAAGGACCAGGTCCGCGAGATCGCCGAGACCAAGATGCAGGACCTCAACGCGAACGACGTCGACGCCGCGATGCTCATCATCGCCGGCACGGCCCGTTCGATGGGTATCACCGTCGAGGCCTGACGGCACCCTCGTCCGTCCTGGACGACCAAGCCCCGACGAGCGTCGGGCACGTGGGAGGGTCTGCGCAGACCCGACGACCACGACTGCAGCAAGGAGAACGCAGATGGCACAGCGCAGCAAGGCATACCGCGCAGCGGCGGCCAAGATCGACCGCGAGAACCTGTACTCGCCGCTCGAGGCCGTGAAGCTCGCCAAGGAGATCGCCGCCACGAAGTCGGAGTCGACCGTCGAGGTCGCGTTCCGCCTGGGTGTCGACCCCCGCAAGGCGGACCAGCTGGTCCGCGGCACGGTCAACCTGCCCCACGGCACCGGCAAGACGGCCCGCGTGATCGTCTTCGCGAACGCCGCCAAGGCGGAAGAGGCCCGTGCGGCGGGCGCCGACGAGGTCGGTGGCGACGAGCTCATCGAGAAGGTGGCCGCCGGCTACACCGACTTCGACGCGGCTGTCGCGACCCCTGACCTCATGGGCAAGGTCGGTCGTCTGGGCAAGGTCCTCGGCCCCCGTGGTCTGATGCCGAACCCGAAGACGGGCACCGTGACCATGGACGTCACCAAGGCCGTGTCCGACATCAAGGGCGGCAAGATCGAGTTCCGTGTCGACAAGCACGCGAACCTGCACTTCATCATCGGCAAGGCCTCGTTCTCCGAGACCGCGCTGGTGGAGAACTACGGTGCGGCGCTCGACGAGGTCCTGCGTCTGAAGCCGTCGTCCTCGAAGGGCCGCTACATCACCAAGGCGACCCTCGCGACGACCTTCGGCCCGGGCATCCCGCTCGACCAGTCGAAGACCACCAAGCTGCTCGAGGGCTGAGTCCCTCCGCACCACCGACGGCCCGGCACCCCTGACAGGGGTGCCGGGCCGTCGGCGTGCGGGGACCTTCGGACGACTTTCCTCAACTCTGTATCAACGACGCCCCGCGCCGCTCCTGACCGGGTGACACTGCCGATGAGTGCGGAGGGTGATTTCTGATGGGTGGAGCCGGGGAGGGACGCGGGTCACCGCGGCGCGCCCTAGGCTCATGGAGTTCCCGAGGGGCGCTCCCTGCCCCCGCCGTCGCCAAGGGGTCGGCCGCCATGACCAGCCACGCTGACACGTCCAGCCTGGGAGACCGGGCCGCGTTCGCCGTGCTCGAGTTTCGCGAGGGCCGCTCGGAAGCCCTGAGCGACCTCGTCCGTGAGGTGTCGCCGCTGCTGTGGCGCACCGTCCGCGCCCAGGGCGTGGAGCGTGACGCGGCGGACGACGTCGTCCAGCAGACCTGGGCGGCGCTGGTCCGGCACGTCGACACGATCAGCGAACCGTTGGCCACCCTCAAGTGGCTGCTGGTCACGGCACGACGGGCGGCGTGGGAGACGGTGCGCAAGGAGCGTGCCGACCTCGTGCACCGCACCGAGCTTCCCGACGACGACGCCGAGAGCAGCGCCACGCTCCCGGACGACGCCCCGGGTCCGGAGGCCGAGGCGCTGCGGGACGAGCGTGACCACGTCCTGTGGGATGCGCTGCGCCGTCTGCCGGAACGCTGCCAGGAGCTACTCCGCCTCATCTCCCTCGCCGACCGCCCGGACTACAAGTCCATCTCCACCGCGATCGGCATGCCGATCGGGAGCATCGGCGCCACTCGGGGGCGCTGCCTCGCCAAGCTGCGGGCCGTCCTCACCGAACAGGGGGAGGCCTCATGGACCTGACCGAACTCGACGACGTCCTGGGCGGTGACGAGCCGCTGGACCGCATCGACGTCGCGCTGCTCGCGCGCATCGCGGAGCTGGACGCCCGACTGGACCCGATGCCCGAGGGGCTGGTCGAACGCTCCCGGTTCGCGATGACGCTCGCGAGCCTGGAGGCGGAGGTCATGGAGCTGCAGGTCGTCGAGGCGCCCGCCGGGTCGGTGCGCAGCGGTGCTCCGGTCGAGACCCGCACCATCACCTTCACCCACGAACGCCTCACCGTGATGATCGCCCTGTCGGCGGGCACCGAGCGCGGCACCGTCCGCGTGGACGGCTGGCTCGCCCCGGCCGAGGTCCTCCACATCGAGCTGCGTCTTCCGGAAGGCACGCTCACGACCAGGTCCGACGAGGACGGCCGGTTCGTGCTCGACGACGTCCCCCGCGGTCCGGCCAGCCTCCTCGTCCGTCAGGGCGAGACCCCGGTGACGACTCCCGTCATCGAGCTTTAGCACCACCTGCACCACCCATCCAGTCCCTGAGCAGCGGGCACGGGCACCGCCCTGACCGGAACCGAGGAGGAGCACGTGAGCGACCGACCTGATCCCGACTCTCCGGAGCGTCTGAGCAGACGGACCCGGGCGCTCGACCCCGTCACCGCGCGACGCAAGGGACAGCGGAGGTCTCCGCAACCGACCTGGTACGTGGGCGACCGCATCCAGATCCCCCTGGCACCGTCGGAGCTGAAGGGCGACAGGGCGCTGACGTGGCTCCAGGAGGCGGCCGCGGACCATGACCTCGAGGTGGAGATCGAGGCCGAGAGCACCGCGGACCAGCAGCTGCTCGCGCGGGCTCGTCTGCCCCGTGAGACCGTCGCCGAGCTGCGTCAGGTGTTCGGTACGTCGGTGCGGCTCCGCTACCGGCCGGAGGCCTCCGGCGAGCTCCCGGACTCCTGGAACCTCATCGACCACCTGGGCTCCCGGTTGTGCCCCCACGACGACTGCAGCCCCCGCATCGCGCTCGACCACATGGTCGTCCCGTCCCCGACCGTCGGCGGACAGCCGTACGTGCAGCCGTTCCCCTACACGCAGTCCCACCCGTACACCCAGTCGCACCCCTACACGCAGTCCCACCCGTACACCCAGTCGCACCCCTACACGCAGTCCCACCCGTACACCCAGTCCCACCCGTACACCCAGTCCCACCCCTACACGCAGTCCCACCCGGTGGCCGGCGCTCCCGAGTACGGCATGCTCGGGGCGGGCGGGCGTCAACCCGTCATGTGGACCGGACCGCGACCGCGTCGTGAGCTGCGAGGGTCCGCCAAGGACCTCTTCGTCACCGACGACGGCACGCGTCGTCCGGTGGTCGCGGTGCTCGACACCGGTGTCGGTGCGCACCCGTGGTTCGACGACGACGAGGCCGGTGACGTCGTCGTCCGTGACCCGCAGCTGCTGGGCGAGCCCCTGTCGGTCCTGGTCGAGCCGGAGTTCGACTACGAGCGCCCGGACGTCGGCGGGGTCTCGATCGCCCCGCTCGCCGGGCCCCTGGACCCCGTCGCCGGCCACGGGACCTTCATCGCCGGTCTCATCCACCAGCAGTGCGCGGACGCGGTCATCCTCGCCCCCGCCCTGTACGGAGGGTCCGGTGTGGTGGCGGAGCGCGACCTGCTCCGCACGCTGCGCCGGCTGCTGCTGTGGCACGTGCTGGGCCTGCACGGCCGCCGCGGGTATGCGCCGGTGGACGTCCTGGTGCTCTCCCTCGGGTACTACCACGAGGACCCTGACGACCAGGAGTTCGACGAGCCGTTGTCCGCCGTGCTGCGGGCGCTGCGCCGGTACGGCGTCGTGGTGGTCACGTCGTCGGGCAACGACGCCCAGACCCGCCCGAGCTACCCGGCGGCGTTCGCTCCCCGCATCGACCGCCGCGCCAGCCCTCCGGTGCCGCAGCGCGGTGTCGTGCTCGCGCTCCGTGAGCCTCCCGTCCTCACGGTCGGTGCCGAGAACCCCGACGGCACCGTCGCGCTCTTCAGCAACGACGGGCCGTGGGTGACCTGCACCCGCCCGGGTGCCTCGGTGGTGTCGACCATGCCGACGTCGATCGACGGGGCGATCGCGCCGTCGCGCTGGGTGACCCCCGTCTGGGGGGACCGTCCGCGGGCGACGATCGACCCGGAGGGCTTCCAGAGCGGGTTCGCCATCTGGAGCGGGACGTCGTTCGCCGCGCCCGTCCTCGCGGGCGAGATCGCCGCACGTCTCCAGGCGTCCGGGCCGCCGCCGGAGGTGAAGCTGACCGAGGGTGCCTCGAAAAGCCGGTGCATCTGGCTGTGGAAGGCGATTACTCTGGTCTCGGGCTTGCGCCCGACCGACGAGGGCGGACCAGCATGAGGTGACACGTGGCCAGCGATGCCCGGACAGTTCTGGCGAGGGCGACGGCGGCCACGGTGCGTGGCCGCTTCAGCCGCGGCGGCCAGCTGTTCCGCGCGACCATCGCTGCAGCGACGGCCGAGTCCGCGCCGGGCGCGCCCCCGGACGCCCACCTCATGTGCCGTTCCCACCTGGGGCTCGCGCTCTGCGGGTACGAGCTCACCGGTGACCTCCGGGCCGCGCTGGTCGCTCTGGACGAAGCCGCGACGTGGGCCGCGGCCGACCCTCGTACCGCGCTCAGCTTCGCGGTCTGCGGGCAGCGGGGCCTGCTCCATCTCCGCTCCGGTGACGTGGACTCCGCGATCGCGGCGTTCGAGGAGGCCGACGCCTTCGCGGCGGACGCGGAGGGTCACGACCGTGCCGTCATGCTCCTCAACCGAGGTTCGCTCCGCCTCGAACGGATGGAGATCGACGCGGCGACGACGGACCTCGAGTCCTGCGTCGAGCTCGCCACCGCGGCCCAGGACGACCTGGTCGCGTCGAAGGCGCAGCACAACCTGGGCTACGCGCACTTCCTGCGCGGTGATCTCCCGCGGGCGCTGCGGGAGATGGACGAGTCCGCCAGGCGAGCGGCCGACCGGCCCGCCGCCGTCGGCCTGCTCGACAAGGCCCAGGTGCTCATCGAGGCAGGTCTGATCACCGAGGCCGAGATCAGGCTGGCGCAGGCCCGGTCGCTCCTGCAGCGTCACCGGTCGTTGCGCGATCTCGCGGAGGTCGACCTGGCGCGCACACGCTGCCTCGTCGACCTGCAGCGGCCTGCCGAGGCGCGGCTGATCGCGCGCCGGACGGCACGCCGCTCGAGGGCGCTGGGGACCGAGACCTTGACGGCGCGCGCCGAGCTCGCCGAGCTGACGGCGCTCGTGCACATCGACCGGGCCGAGGGCGTCTCCCCGAGAGTGGCCAGGGCCCGGGCGGCAGCGGCCGTCGAGCTGGCGGGGTCGAGCTGCTGGCGTCCGGCGGACCCGGAGCCGACGACGGCGCGCCTCCTCGGCGCGGAGTGGGCCATCATGGCGGGCGACCGAGCCTGGTACGAGACCCTTCTGCAGGGACTGCCCCGGCGCACCAGGGCGTCGGTCGCGGATCGGGTCCATCGTGCGGCGGTCACGGCGCAGGCAGCGTTCGAGGACGGCGACCGGCGGGCAGGTCTGCGTGCCGTGCGACGGGGCCACGCGGTGCTCGCCGAGCACCGGGCCCGGCTGGGATCGGTGGACGCGGTGGCGTCGGCGGCGATCCACGGTGCGCGGCTCGGCGTCGTGGACGTGCAGGCGGCGCTCTCGACCGGCAGGCCCGCGGCCGTGTTCGACGCGGTCGAGCGAGGACGTGCTGCGTTCGCCGGCGCGGCCCGCGTGCGCCCCCCGCAGGACGAGGAGCTCGCCGACCTCCTGGTGCGGGCCCGACGCACCGCGGAGGTCGCGCGAGAGCTCCGGGCAGCCGGGGAGTCGTCCGCGACCCGTCTGGCCGTGGAGGTCAGGAGCCTGCAGGAGCAGGCTCGGCAGCGGTCGTGGCAGCTCCGTGGCTCGACCGGCGAGCTCGTCCCGCGAGCCGCGACGACGAGGTCGGTCACGGCGGCCCTGGCCTCCGAGGCGCCCGGTGCGGCAGTGGTCTCGTTCCTGCTCACCGAGTGCGTGACGGCGGTACGGGTGGATGCACGAGGCGCCCGGCTGGTGGAGCTCTGCCCGCTGCCCGAGGTGACCGAGCTGTCGCGCCGTGTCGGGCACGATCTCGAGGTGCTGGCGAACCGGCTGATCCCGGCGTCGATGCGTCAGGTCGCCGCGGCCTCCGCCCGTCGGGCTCTCGGCCGCCTGGACGACGTCCTCCTCGCGCCGTTGGAAGTGGACGGTCCGCTCTACGTGGCCGCGCGCGACGGGTTGCTCTCGTTGCCGTGGTCCTCCATGCCGTCCCGTGCGGGCCGTGCGACCAGGGTCCACTCGTGGGTCGACCTGCGCGAAACGTCGCCTCCCCCGAACGGCAGGGGAGTGCTCGTGGTCGGTGGACCGGACGTGGAGTCCGCCGAGCAGGAGGCCGGCGTCGTCGCGGCGGAGTGGGACGACGCCCTCCTCCTGACCGGCGCCGACGCGACGTGTGCCGCGACGGTGGCCGCGCTGTCGAGCGCGTCGGTCGTCCATGTCGCCGCGCACGGCGTCCACGTCCCCGACAACCCGCTCTTCTCCTTCGTGCGGCTGTGCGACGGTCCGCTGTTCGCCCACGAGCTCGACGGCATCGACCTCGCCGGTGTGGTCGTCGTGCTCTCGGCGTGCGAGGTGGGGCGCGCCGAGACGCGGGTCGGTGGCGAGCCGCTCGGGCTGAAGAGCGTCCTGCTGCGACTGGGTGCCCGGGCCGTGATCGCCTCCGTGGCGCCGCTGCGCGACGACGTGGCCGCGCGGGTGATGCCGCGCCTGCACGCGGCGCTGGCCGCCGGCGTGCCGCCCTCCACGGCGCTGGCGTCCGCGGTCGCCCCGGAGCCCGAGCCGGTTCCCCTGGTGTGCTTCGGCGCGTTCGGCACCTCGACCGGCGGGGGTGACGTGCCGCACAGGGGCCCCGGGCGGCTTGAGGTGGCCGACGAGATGACGTAGTCTTCCCGGGTAACCCCAGACCGCCGGTCGTCCGACGCTGCCCGGAGCTCCGCTCCGAACGGCTGAAGACCGAAGTCCCGCTCACGAGCGGAGTCCAGCGCAGGTGACACTGACGAAGATCGCGCAGCACTCCTGCGTCGTCCGAGCCCCGTGCGCCTGCGCCGGGGCTCTTTTTCATGGGCAGGACGACCGGTGGCTCCACCATCGGAAGGATTGCCATGGCGAGGCCGGACAAGGCAGCCGCCGTCGCGGAGATCTCGGACAAGCTCCGAAACTCCACCGCGGCCGTGCTGACCGAGTACCGCGGGCTCACCGTCACGCAGCTCCAGGAGCTGCGGCGGTCGCTGCGCGGCAACGCATCCTACGCCGTGGTGAAGAACACGCTGACCACCATCGCCGCCAAGGAGGCGGGTGTCGAGGGTCTCGACGCCGAGCTCCAGGGACCCACGGCGATCGCGTTCGTGACCGGTGACCCGGTCGAGGCCGCGAAGGGTCTGCGTGACTTTGCCAAGGCGAACCCCGCGCTGGTCATCAAGGGCGGTGTCCTCGAGGGGAACGCCCTGACCGCCGCGGAGATCACCAAGCTCGCGGACCTCGAGTCCCGCGAGGTCCTGCTGGCCAAGGTCGCCGGCGCGCTGAAGGCGAAGCAGTCCCAGGCTGTCTACGCGTTCACCGCCAAGGGTGCCCAGGTCGCCCGAGTCATCGATGCCCTGCGTCAGAAGCAGGAATCGGCAGGCGCAGCCGCCTGATCAGGCGGTCGCGCTGAATCACAACCCCTGCTTCTGGCGGGCCGTCCGGCCCGCGAAGCGCTGAACGAAAGGAACGCCACCATGGCGAAGCTCAGCACCGACGAGCTCCTGTCTGCCTTCGAGGAGCTGACCCTCATCGAGCTCTCCGAGTTCGTGAAGGCCTTCGAGGAGAAGTTCGACGTCTCCGCCGCCGCCCCGGTCGCCGTGGCCGCCGCGGCCCCCGCCGGCGGTGCCGGCGACGCCGCCGCCGAGGAGGAGAAGGACGAGTTCGACGTCATCCTCACGGCTGCCGGCGACAAGAAGATCGGCGTCATCAAGGAGGTGCGCGCGCTCACGTCCCTCGGCCTGAAGGAGGCCAAGGACCTGGTCGACGGCGCCCCGAAGCCGGTTCTCGAGGGTGTCAACAAGGAGGCCGCGGAGAAGGCCAAGGAGGCCCTCGAGGCCGCCGGCGCCTCCGTCGAGCTCAAGTGATCCCTGCGGCCTAGGCCGCATCTCATCGGCCGTGGCAGCACGGACCGGATGGACGAAGGCCCGCACCCTCCCCAGGGTGCGGGCCTTCGTCGGATCTACGGGGACCGGCCGTGGCGACCGTCGCGGTGTGACCAAACCCGCCCGCGTCCGGCTGGCGGGGGAGCTGTGCGGCGGGTAACGTTGGCAGGTACCGTTTCTTGGGCGGCATATGGCGGCCACCGAGACAACGTCCTCAGAACCCATGAAGCCCGAGGACGTCTGCTCGCGCGCCCACGCGGGTGGACACGTCCAACGGTTTCGGCTACGTTAGCGCTTTGCGCTCGACTGTGCCCCGACGCCGCTCCCGCCGACCGAACCCCCGCCCCGCGTCACCCCTGTGTGACTTCTGGACCGGGTGCTCGCCCTGCGAACCGGCGCCTGCCGCACGACTGAGCGTACAGCGTGCCATCGAACTGCAGGGAAGGACCCCTCTTGGCTGCCTCGCGCACCCCTTCTGCACCGTCCGCCGACGCTATCGCGAACCGTACCGCCTCCCGCCGCGTCTCCTTCGCTCGGATCTACGAGCCCCTCCAGGCCCCCGACCTCCTCGGTCTGCAGACCGAGAGCTTCGACTGGCTCCTGGGCAACGAGGCCTGGCAGGCCCGGGTCGAGGCCGCGATCGAGGCCGGTCGCCACGACGTCCCGGAGTCCTCCGGCCTCGAGGAGATCTTCGAGGAGATCTCCCCGATCGAGGACTTCGGTCAGTCGATGTCCCTCTCCTTCTCCAACCACCGCTTCGAGCCGGCCAAGTACACGGTCGACGAGTGCAAGGAGAAGGACTTCACCTACGCCGCGCCGCTCTTCGTCACCGCGGAGTTCGTGAACTACACCACCGGTGAGATCAAGAGCCAGACGGTCTTCATGGGCGACTTCCCGCTCATGACCGACCGCGGCACCTTCGTCATCAACGGCACCGAGCGCGTCGTCGTCTCGCAGCTCGTGCGTTCCCCGGGCGTGTACTTCGAGCGCACCCCGGACAAGACGAGCGACAAGGACGTCTTCTCCGCGAAGATCATCCCGTCGCGCGGTGCGTGGCTGGAGTTCGAGATCGACAAGCGCGACGCCGTCGGCGTGCGCGTCGACCGCAAGCGCAAGCAGCCCGTCACGGTCCTGCTCAAGGCGCTCGGGATGACCGAGGCCGAGATCCGTGAGGAGTTCGCCGAGCTCCCCGCCGTCCTCGACACGCTCGAGAAGGACCACGTCCACACCCAGGACGAGGCGCTGGTCGACCTGTACCGCAAGATCCGTCCGGGCGAGCCGCCCACGGTCGAGGCGGGTCGTGCGCTGGTCGAGAACTTCTACTTCAACCCCAAGCGCTACGACCTGGCGAAGGTGGGTCGCTACAAGCTGAACAAGAAGCTGGGCGTCAGCGCCGAGCTGAGCGACTCCACGCTGGCCGTGACCGACGTCGTCGCGACGATCAAGTACCTCGCCGCGCTGCACGCCGACATGGAGACCCTCGAGGGCACCCGCGACGGCGAGCCGGTGGAGGTGCGCGTCGAGACCGACGACATCGACCACTTCGGCAACCGCCGCATCCGCGCCGTCGGTGAGCTCATCCAGAACCAGGTGCGCACCGGTCTGTCCCGCATGGAGCGCGTCGTGCGCGAGCGCATGACGACGCAGGACGTCGAGGCGATCACGCCGCAGACGCTGATCAACATCCGCCCGGTGGTGGCGTCGATCCGCGAGTTCTTCGGCACCTCGCAGCTCTCGCAGTTCATGGACCAGAACAACCCGCTGGCCGGCCTGACGCACAAGCGTCGTCTGTCCGCGCTCGGCCCGGGTGGTCTGTCCCGCGACCGCGCCGGCATGGAGGTCCGTGACGTCCACCCGTCGCACTACGGCCGCATGTGCCCCATCGAGACGCCGGAAGGCCCGAACATCGGTCTGATCGGTTCGCTCGCCTCCTTCGGTCGGATCAACGCGTTCGGATTCATCGAGACGCCGTACCGCAAGGTCGTGGCCGGTCGGGTCACCGACGAGGTCGTCTACCTCACCGCCGACGACGAGGACCGCGAGGTCATCGCGCAGGCGAACACCGAGCTCGGTGCGGACGGCACGTTCCTGTCCGACCGCGTCCTGGTCCGCACCAAGGGTGGCGAGACGGACGACGTCCCGGCGTCCGAGGTCGACTACATGGACGTCTCGCCGCGCCAGATGGTGTCGGTCGCGACCGCGCTGATCCCGTTCCTCGAGCACGACGACGCGAACCGTGCGCTCATGGGCGCCAACATGCAGCGTCAGGCCGTGCCGCTGGTGCGTTCCGAGGCGCCGCTGGTCGGAACCGGCATGGAGCGTCGTGCCGCCGTCGACGCCGGTGACGTCATCGTCGCGGCGAAGCCCGGCGTGGTCACGCAGGTCTCCGCCGACCTCATCACCATCGCGAACGACGACGCGACGACGACCACCCACCGGGTGGCGAAGTTCCGCCGGTCGAACCAGGGCACGAGCTACAACCAGCGCGTGCTGGTCGACGCCGGCCAGCGGGTCGAGGTCGGCTCCGTGCTGGCCGACGGTCCCGCGACGGACGAGGGCGACCTCGCGCTCGGCCGCAACCTGCTCGTGGCGTTCATGTCGTGGGAGGGCCACAACTACGAGGACGCGATCATCCTGTCGCAGCGCCTCGTGGAGGACGACGTCCTGTCCTCGATCCACATCGAGGAGCACGAGGTCGACGCGCGCGACACGAAGCTCGGGCCCGAGGAGATCACGCGGGACATCCCGAACGTCTCCGAGGAGGTCCTGGCGGACCTCGACGAGCGCGGTGTCATCCGCATCGGTGCCGAGGTCGGGGCGGGCGACGTCCTGGTCGGCAAGGTCACCCCGAAGGGCGAGACCGAGCTGACCCCGGAGGAGCGCCTGCTGCGCGCCATCTTCGGCGAGAAGGCCCGCGAGGTGCGCGACACCTCGCTCAAGGTGCCGCACGGCGAGTCCGGCACGGTCATCGGTGTGCGCGAGTTCAACCGCGAGGACGGCGACGAGCTGCCCGCCGGCGTGAACCAGCTGGTGCGCGTCTACATCGCCAACCGTCGCAAGATCACCGTCGGTGACAAGCTCGCCGGTCGTCACGGCAACAAGGGCGTCATCTCGAAGATCCTGCCGCAGGAGGACATGCCGTTCCTCTCCGACGGCACGCCCGTGGACATCGTGCTCAACCCGCTGGGTGTGCCGGGTCGTATGAACGTCGGTCAGGTCCTCGAGACGCACCTCGGCTGGGTCGCCAGCCGTGGCTGGGACGTGGAGCTGGCCGAGGGTGACGACCTGTCGTGGCGGGACAAGCTGCCGGAGCACGCCAAGAGCTCCGAGCCGGGTGTCCCGGTCGCGACGCCGGTCTTCGACGGCCTGGAGGAGGACGCCCTGCGCGGCCTCATCTCGACCACGCTGCCCAACCGTGACGGCGACCGCATGGTCGGCCTGGACGGCAAGGCGCCGCTGTTCGACGGTCGCTCCGGCGAGCCGTTCCCGGACCCGGTCGCGGTCGGCTACATGTACATCCTCAAGCTCCACCACCTGGTCGACGACAAGATCCACGCCCGCTCGACCGGTCCGTACTCGATGATCACGCAGCAGCCGCTGGGTGGTAAGGCGCAGTTCGGTGGACAGCGTTTCGGCGAGATGGAGGTGTGGGCCCTGGAGGCGTACGGCGCCGCCTACACCCTGCAGGAGCTGCTCACCATCAAGTCGGACGACATCCCCGGCCGCGTCAAGGTGTACGAGGCGATCGTCAAGGGCGAGAACATCCCCGACTCGGGCATCCCGGAGTCCTTCAAGGTCCTCCTCAAGGAGATGCAGTCGCTCTGCCTGAACGTCGAGGTGCTCTCGAGCGACGGCGTGCAGATCGAGATGAAGGAGTCGGACGACGAGGTCTACCGCGCCGCGGAGGAGCTCGGCATCGACCTGTCCCGCCGTCCCAACTCGGCGACCACGGTCGACGAGATCTGATCCAGCGACCAGCTGAACACCACGGATATTCCGCAAGTGCTTTGAGGAAGTAGGACATCTTGCTCGACGTCAACGTCTTCGACGAGCTTCGCATCGGCCTGGCCACGGCCGACGACATCCGCGCCTGGTCGCACGGAGAGGTCAAGAAGCCCGAGACCATCAACTACCGCACGCTCAAGCCGGAGAAGGACGGGCTCTTCTGCGAGAAGATCTTCGGTCCGACCCGGGACTGGGAGTGCTACTGCGGCAAGTACAAGCGGGTGCGCTTCAAGGGCATCATCTGCGAGCGCTGCGGTGTCGAGGTGACCCGTTCGAAGGTGCGTCGTGAGCGCATGGGTCACATCGAGCTCGCGGCCCCGGTCACGCACATCTGGTTCTTCAAGGGTGTGCCGTCCCGCCTGGGCTACCTGCTCGACCTCGCCCCGAAGGACCTGGAGAAGGTCATCTACTTCGCGGCCTACATGATCACGTGGGTCGACGACGAGGCCCGCACCGAGGACCTCCCCAACCTCCAGAACGAGATCGACCTGGAGAAGAAGGAGATCACCGACCGCCGCGACAACGACATCAACGCTCGTGCCACGCGGCTCGAGGCCGACCTGGCCGAGCTCGAGGCCGAGGGTGCCAAGGCCGACGCGCGCCGCAAGGTCCGCGACTCGGCCGAGCGCGAGATGGCCCAGCTGCGCAAGCGTTCCGACGCCGAGCTGGACCGCCTGGACCAGGTCTGGGACCGCTTCAAGAACCTGAAGGTCGCTGACCTGGAGGGTGACGAGCTGCTCTACCGTCAGCTCGTCGACCGCTTCGGCACGTACTTCGAGGGCTCGATGGGCGCGAACGCGATCCAGAAGCGTCTGGAGAGCTTCGACCTGGACGCCGAGGCGGAGTCGCTGCGCGAGACCATCCGGTCCGGCAAGGGCCAGCGCAAGACCCGTGCCCTCAAGCGGCTCAAGGTCGTCAACGCGTTCCTGACGACGACGAACTCGCCGTCGGCGATGGTGCTCAACGCCGTCCCGGTCATCCCGCCGGACCTGCGCCCGATGGTGCAGCTCGACGGTGGCCGGTTCGCGACGTCGGACCTCAACGACCTCTACCGTCGTGTGATCAACCGCAACAACCGTCTCAAGCGTCTGCTCGACCTGGGCGCGCCGGAGATCATCGTCAACAACGAGAAGCGGATGCTCCAGGAGGCCGTGGACTCGCTGTTCGACAACGGTCGTCGCGGACGTCCGGTGACCGGCCCGGGCAACCGCCCGCTGAAGTCGATCTCCGACATGCTCAAGGGCAAGCAGGGCCGGTTCCGTCAGAACCTGCTCGGCAAGCGCGTGGACTACTCGGGCCGTTCGGTCATCGTGGTGGGTCCGCAGCTCAAGCTGCACCAGTGCGGCCTGCCCAAGCAGATGGCGCTGGAGCTGTTCAAGCCGTTCGTCATGAAGCGGCTCGTGGAGCTCAACCACGCGCAGAACATCAAGTCGGCCAAGCGCATGGTCGAGCGCACCCGTGCCGTGGTGTGGGACGTGCTCGAAGAGGTCATCACCGAGCACCCCGTGCTGCTCAACCGTGCACCGACGCTGCACCGTCTGGGCATCCAGGCGTTCGAGCCGCAGCTCGTGGAGGGCAAGGCCATCCACCTGCACCCGCTCGTGTGCGGTGCGTTCAACGCGGACTTCGACGGCGACCAGATGGCGGTCCACCTGCCGCTGTCCGCCGAGGCGCAGGCCGAGGCCCGCATCCTGATGCTGTCGAGCAACAACATCCTCAAGCCGTCGGACGGTCGTCCGGTGACCATGCCCTCCCAGGACATGATCATCGGCCTGCACCACCTGACGGCCGGTCGTCCGGGCGCTCTGGGCGAGGGTCGCGTCTTCGCGTCGCAGGCCGAGGCCATCATGGCGTTCGACCGCGGTGCGCTCGACATCAACGCGACCATCAAGCTCCGTGTGGACGACCTCGTCCCGCCGGTGCGCGGCTTCGAGGCCCCCGAGGGCTGGGAGCCGGGCGAGTCGCTGCTGTTCGAGACGACGCTGGGTCGCACGATCTTCAACGAGGCGCTCCCGCTGGACTACCCGTTCCAGAACTGGGTGGTCGGCAAGAAGGAGCTCTCGGCGATCGTCAACGACCTCGCGGAGCGTTACCCGAAGGTCGACGTCGCCACGTCGCTGGACGCGCTCAAGGACGCCGGCTACCGCTGGGCGACCCGCTCGGGCGTGACCATCTCGATCACCGACGTCGCGATGCCGGTGGCGAAGAACGAGATCCTCGACGAGCACGAGGCGCGTGCGCTGAAGGTCCAGGGCCAGTACGAGAAGGGTCTGATCACCGACGACGAGCGCCGTCAGGAGCTCATCGAGATCTGGACCCAGGCCACGGACCGCATCGCCGCCGTCATGCGCGAGAACCTCGAGAGCGACGAGCGCAACACGCTGTACCGCATGGTGTCCTCGGGCGCCCGAGGTAACTGGATGCAGGTTCGTCAGATCGCCGGTATGCGCGGTCTCGTGGCGAACCCGAAGGGCGAGATCATCCCGCGCCCGATCAAGTCCAACTACCGCGAGGGCCTGTCCGTCCTCGAGTACTTCATCGCCTCGCACGGTGCCCGCAAGGGTCTGGCGGACACGGCGCTGCGTACCGCGGACTCGGGCTACCTGACCCGTCGTCTCGTGGACGTGTCGCAGGACGTCATCATCCGCGAGGAGGACTGCGGCACGCTGCGCGGTCTGCCGCTGCCGGTCGCCGAGCGCATCGGCGACCAGCTCGTGCCGGACGCCCGCGTGGAGACGTCGATCTACTCGCGGACGTTCGCCACGGACGTCGTGGCGGAGGACGGCACGGTCATCGCCGAGGCGGGCTCCGACGCCGGTGACGTCATCATCAACGAGGTCATCGCCGCGGGGATCGAGGAGGTCAGGGTCCGTTCGGTCCTGACCTGCGAGTCGCGGGTCGGCACGTGCGCGAAGTGCTACGGCCGTTCGCTCGCGACGGGCAAGCTCGTCGACATCGGCGAGGCCGTCGGCATCATCGCGGCACAGTCGATCGGTGAGCCCGGCACCCAGCTGACGATGCGGACCTTCCACACCGGTGGTGTGGCGTCCGCGGAGGACATCACGCAGGGTCTGCCGCGCGTCACCGAGCTCTTCGAGGCCCGCACCCCCAAGGGTGAGGCCCCTATCGCGGAGTACACGGGAACCGTCGCGATCGAGGACACGGAGCGTACGCGCCACCTCGTCCTCACCCCGGACGACGGCGGCGAGGAGCTGCGCTACCCGGTCACCAAGCGTGCCCGGCTGCTCATCGCCGACGGCGACCACGTGACGGTCGGCACCCAGCTCGTCCAGGGTGCCGTCGACCCGAAGAAGGTGCTGCGCATCCTCGGCCCGCGTGCTGCCCAGAAGCAGCTCGTGGACTCGGTGCAGGAGACCTACCGGTCGCAGGGCGTGGACATCCACGACAAGCACATCGAGGTCATCGTGCGCCAGATGCTGCGTCGCGTGACCGTGCTCGACGCCGGTGACGCGGACCTGCTGCCGGGTGAGCTCGCGGAGCGCACCCGCTTCGAGGACGCCAACCGCAAGACGGTGGCGGAGGGTGGCCAGCCGGCCGCCGGCCGTCCCGAGCTGATGGGTATCACCAAGGCGTCGCTCGCGACCGACTCGTGGCTCTCGGCCGCCTCCTTCCAGGAGACGACCCGCGTGCTGACCGAGGCGGCGATGAGCGGTCGTCGTGACCCGCTGCTCGGCCTCAAGGAGAACGTCATCATCGGTAAGCTCATCCCGGCCGGTACCGGCCTGGCGCGCTACCGGAACATCGACGTGGAGCCGACGGAGCAGGCCAAGGCGGAGCTCTACCCGAGCTTCGGCTACGACGAGATCGACTTCCCGACGCTCGGCATGGGCTCGGGCGAGGCGATCCCGCTGGAGGACCTGGACTTCGGCGACTTCCGCTGATCCATCGTTGGTGCGGCGCGGGGGGACCCGCCGTCGTACCGGTCGCGTTCACGCGCCCCCGGGGCGCACCCTGGGGGAACGCGCACGACCGGTACGACGGCGGGTCCCCCCGCGTCGTCGTCCCCCGCGTCCGCGCGACGCGTGCCGTGTGCCCGGCGGACGGGGGGTGCGGAGGCAGGGGGGCGACGGACGTCACAGAGCCGGCCTCCCGTCCACCTTTGACCCTGCTTGGTTCCGCGGGTAATATAGGAAGCCGTGCCCGTGCTGTCGCGCCGTGCATCCCGCTGATGGCCCGAGACGTGGTAGAGACCACCTCTCGGGAGATCAGCCGGAGGCGCCGCCGACGTCCCGCGGACACGTCCCGGACGACTGCTCGGACCGCCATCCGGCGGGGGAGCGGACCCGGGCCATCGAGCCGGTGGTAAGTGGCGTTGCGATCCGTGAGGGTCGCGGGTGCCGCCTGCGATCGGCACGCACAGCCAGACAGACCACCGACGGGGACCGACCGGTCCTCGTGAGCTCGAGAAGACGACGGAGACGTAGTGCCTACGATCCAGCAGCTCGTCCGCAAGGGCCGGACCTCGAAGGCCGGGAAGTCGAAGACTCCGGCGCTCAAGGGTTCGCCTCAGCGGCGCGGCGTGTGCACCCGTGTGTACACCACCACCCCCAAGAAGCCGAACTCGGCGCTCCGCAAGGTCGCGCGTGTGAAGCTCTCCTCCGGCATCGAGGTCACCGCCTACATCCCCGGTGTCGGCCACAACCTCCAGGAGCACTCGATCGTGCTCGTCCGCGGCGGCCGTGTGAAGGACCTTCCCGGTGTCCGCTACAAGATCGTGCGCGGCGCCCTCGACACCCAGGGTGTCAAGGGCCGCCAGCAGGCACGCTCCCGTTACGGCGCAAAGAAGGGCAACTGATGCCTCGCAAGGGTCCGGCCCCGAAGCGGCCGCTCATCGTCGACCCCGTCTACGGGTCGCCCGTCGTCACGCAGCTGATCAACAAGGTCCTGCTCGACGGTAAGAAGTCCACCGCCGAGTCGATCGTCTACGGCGCCCTCGAGGGCGTCCGTGCCAAGACGGACCAGGACCCGGTCGTCGTGCTCAAGCGCGCGCTGGAGAACGTCCGCCCGGCTCTCGAGGTCCGCTCCCGCCGTGTCGGTGGCGCCACGTACCAGGTTCCGGTCGAGGTGCGTCCCACGCGCTCCCAGACCCTGGCGCTGCGCTGGCTCACGGACTTCTCGCGCGCCCGTCGCGAGAAGACGATGACCGAGCGGCTGATGAACGAGATCCTCGACGCGTCGAACGGTCTCGGTGCCGCGGTCAAGCGCCGCGAGGACATGCACAAGATGGCCGAGTCCAACAAGGCCTTCGCGCACTACCGCTGGTGATGCGCACGGACGACCTCGGGGAACACCTCGAGGTCGTCCGCGGATCCGGAGCCGGCCTGGCCGGTCCTCCGGCCCCGGTTCCCACGACCCACTGACCCGAGGGGTAAGACACCGTGGCACTTGACGTGCTGACCGACCTGAAGAAGGTCCGCAACATCGGCATCATGGCGCACATCGATGCCGGCAAGACGACCACCACCGAGCGCATCCTGTTCTACACCGGTGTGAACTACAAGATCGGTGAGACGCACGACGGCGCCTCGACGATGGACTGGATGGAGCAGGAGCAGGAGCGCGGCATCACGATCACGTCGGCCGCGACGACCTGCTACTGGAACGACAACCAGATCAACATCATCGACACCCCCGGGCACGTCGACTTCACCGTCGAGGTGGAGCGCTCGCTCCGCGTCCTCGACGGCGCAGTCGCCGTGTTCGACGGCAAGGAAGGTGTCGAGCCCCAGTCGGAGACGGTCTGGCGCCAGGCCGACAAGTACGACGTCCCGCGCATCTGCTTCGTCAACAAGATGGACAAGCTCGGCGCGGACTTCTACTTCACCGTCAAGACGATCGTGGAGCGCCTCAAGGCCAAGCCGCTGGTCATCCAGCTGCCGATCGGCTCCGAGAACGACTTCACCGGTGTCGTGGACCTGCTGCAGATGAAGGCGCTGGTCTGGCACGGCGAGACCGCCCTCGGCGAGAAGTACGAGGTCGAGGACATCCCCGCCGACCTCCAGGAGAAGGCCGAGCAGTACCGCGCGGAGCTCATCGAGGCCGTCGCCGAGTCCGACGACGACCTGCTCGAGAAGTTCCTCGGCGGCGAAGAGCTCACGATCGACGAGATCAAGGGCGGCATCCGCAAGCTCGTCGTCAACTCCGAGGCCTTCCCGGTCCTGTGCGGCTCGGCGTTCAAGAACAAGGGCGTCCAGCCCATGCTCGACGCCGTCATCGACTACCTCCCGTCCCCGATCGACGTCCCGGCCGTCCAGGGCCACGACGTCAAGGACGAAGAGGTCGTCATCGAGCGTCACGCCGACGCGTCGGAGCCGTTCTCGGCCCTCGCGTTCAAGGTCGCCTCGCACCCGTTCTTCGGCAAGCTCACCTACGTCCGCGTCTACTCGGGCAAGGTCGAGCAGGGCGCCCAGGTCCAGAACACGACCAAGGGCAAGAAGGAGCGCATCGGCAAGCTGTTCCAGATGCACTCCAACAAGGAGAACCCGGTCCCCGAGGCGCAGGCCGGACACATCTACGCGTTCATCGGCCTCAAGGACGTCACCACCGGTGACACCCTGAGCGCCCCCGACGCCCCGGTCATCCTCGAGTCGATGACGTTCCCGGAGCCGGTCATCGACGTGGCCATCGAGCCCAAGACGAAGGCCGACCAGGAAAAGCTCTCCACGGCGATCCAGAAGCTCGCCGAGGAGGACCCGACGTTCCGCGTCAAGCTGGACGAGGAGACCGGCCAGACCGTCATCGGCGGCATGGGCGAGCTCCATCTCGACATCCTCGTCGACCGCATGAAGCGGGAGTTCAAGGTCGAGGCCAACGTCGGCAAGCCGCAGGTCGCGTACCGCGAGACGATCCGCCGCACGGCGGAGAAGATCGACTACACGCACAAGAAGCAGACCGGTGGTTCGGGTCAGTTCGCGAAGGTCCAGGTGACCTTCGAGCCGCTGGAGACCACGGAGGGCGAGCTCTACGAGTTCGCCAACGCGGTCACCGGTGGTCGCGTGCCGCGTGAGTACATCCCGTCGGTGGACGCCGGTATCCAGGCGGCCATGCAGCAGGGTGTGCTGGCCGGGTTCCCCGTCGTGGGGGTCAAGGCCACGCTCATCGACGGTGCGTACCACGACGTCGACTCCTCGGAGATGGCGTTCAAGATCGCCGGCTCGATGGTGTTCAAGGAGGGTGTCCGCCGGGCCGACCCGGTCCTGCTGGAGCCCGTCATGGCCGTCGAGGTGCGCACGCCCGAGGAGTACATGGGCGAAGTCATCGGCGATCTCAACTCGCGTCGTGGACTGATCCAGTCCATGGAGGACGCTACCGGCGTCAAGGTCGTGCGCGCCCAGGTACCGTTGAGCGAGATGTTCGGATACATCGGCGACCTGCGTTCCAAGACGCAGGGCCGCGCGGTGTACTCGATGCAGTTCGACAGCTACGCCGAGGTTCCCAAGGCCGTGGCTGAAGAGATCATCAAGAAGACCCGGGGCGAGTGAGTCCCCACAGGTCGAGCACCTGCACGACCATCAACCTGTAGGAAACCGCGCGCCCCGAGGGTTTAGGCTTGTTCGGCCGACGCACTCGATACGTTCGGAACATCTACCCCAAGTCCCAGGAGGACCCCAGTGGCTAAGGCCAAGTTCGAGCGGACCAAGCCGCACGTCAACATCGGCACCATCGGTCACGTCGACCACGGTAAGACGACGCTGACGGCTGCGATCTCGAAGACGCTCGCCGACACCTACCCCGGCCTGCCGGCGAACACCCAGAAGAACTTCGACGAGATCGACGCCGCGCCGGAGGAGAAGCAGCGCGGTATCACGATCAACATCGCGCACATCGAGTACGAGACGGAGAACCGTCACTACGCGCACGTCGATGCTCCGGGTCACGCCGACTACATCAAGAACATGATCACGGGTGCGGCGCAGATGGACGGCGCCATCCTCGTGGTCGCCGCGACCGACGGCCCGATGGCCCAGACGCGCGAGCACGTCCTCCTGGCCCGCCAGGTGGGCGTCCCCTACCTGCTCGTGGCGCTGAACAAGTCCGACATGGTCGAGGACGAGGAGCTCCTCGAGCTCGTCGAGATGGAGGTCCGCGAGCTGCTGTCGTCGCAGGAGTTCGACGGCGACAACGCTCCCGTGGTCCGCGTCTCCGGCCTCAAGGCTCTCGAGGGCGACCCCGAGTGGACCGCCAAGGTCCTCGAGCTCATGGCCGCCGTGGACGAGAACGTCCCGGAGCCGGAGCGCGACCTCGACAAGCCGTTCCTGATGCCGATCGAGGACGTCTTCACGATCACCGGTCGTGGCACCGTCGTCACCGGCAAGGTGGAGCGCGGCGCGCTCGACATCAACTCCGAGGTCGAGATCGTCGGCATCCGCTCCCCGCAGAAGACGACCGTCACCGGTATCGAGACCTTCCACAAGCAGATGGACCAGGCTCAGGCCGGCGACAACACCGGTCTGCTCCTGCGTGGTCTCAAGCGCGAGGACGTCGAGCGCGGCCAGGTCGTCGTGAAGCCGGGTTCGATCACCCCGCACACGAACTTCGAGGCTCAGGTCTACATCCTGGGCAAGGACGAGGGTGGCCGTCACAACCCGTTCTACTCGAACTACCGTCCGCAGTTCTACTTCCGCACCACGGACGTCACCGGCGTCATCACGCTGCCCGAGGGCACCGAGATGGTCATGCCCGGCGACAACACCGAGATGTCGGTCGAGCTCATCCAGCCGATCGCCATGGAAGAGGGCCTCGGCTTCGCCATCCGCGAGGGTGGCCGCACGGTCGGTTCGGGCCGCGTCACCAAGATCACCAAGTGATCTGCTGATCACCAGGTGATCCTGGGGAGCTCCGGCTCCCCACCGGTCCCACCGAGGCCCGGGTCCCCCAGGGGTCCCGGGCCTCGGTGCGTCCGGCGTCACACATGCCAGGGGTTGGAATCACTGGCCCTCGTGTGGCAAGATAGTCAAGTTGCCTGTCACGGGCGCGTTCTTTCTCGTGTCGAACAGTGTGTAGCACCGCGGTGCACGCCACGGCCCTCCGGTCGGTGGCGGTACCTGGAGCGGTCACCCTCTACGGAGGGGATCGTGGGAGCCGACTGTCGACGCGCATGAGCGCCCCACGGACACATGTCTCGACAGGCTGGACACACGTCGTGGTCCGCGCCGCGGACCACACCCACGGCCCCTCGCCGGATCGGCATGCGCCCGGTTGCGTCGCTACATGCGACACGCCCGAGCGCGGGGGTCGGACAGTAGCGGTTCGAGAGAGAGAGTCAGACGACGCCATGGCGGGACAGAAGATCCGCATCCGGCTCAAGTCCTACGACCACGAGGTCATCGACAGCTCGGCGCGCAAGATCGTCGACACGGTGACGCGCGCTGGTGCGACGGTCGTGGGTCCGGTGCCGCTGCCGACGGAGAAGAATGTCTTCACCGTCATCCGGTCGCCTCACAAGTACAAGGACAGCCGCGAGCACTTCGAGATGCGTACGCACAAGCGGCTCATCGACATCATCGATCCCACGCCGAAGGCCGTCGACTCGCTCATGCGTATCGACCTGCCGGCTGACGTGAACATCGAGATCAAGCTCTGAGGCTGGAGATCATGACCAACCAGCAGAAGAACGTGACCGCGGTGCTCGGCACCAAGCTCGGCATGACCCAGACCTGGAACGAGGACGGCAAGCTCGTCCCCGTGACGGTCGTCGCCGTCCCCACCAACGTGGTGACGCAGGTCCGCGCCGCTGAGGTCGACGGCTACGCCGCGATCCAGCTCGCCGCCGGGCAGATCGACCCGCGCAAGGTCACCAAGCCGCTCAAGGGCCACTTCGAGAAGGCCGGCGTCACGCCGCGCCGACACGTGGCCGAGATCCGCACCGAGTCCGCCGCCGAGTTCACGCTCGGTCAGGAGATCACCGCCGCCGTCTTCGAGGCCGGCGCCGTGGTCGACGTGGTCGGCACGACCAAGGGCAAGGGCACCGCCGGTGTCATGAAGCGTCACGGCTTCTCCGGCGTCGGCGCCTCGCACGGTGCGCACCGCAACCACCGCAAGCCGGGTTCGATCGGTGGCGCTTCGACGCCGTCGCGCGTCTTCCGTGGCATGCGCATGGCCGGTCGTATGGGCCACGACCGCAAGACCGTCCAGAACCTGACCGTCCACGCGGTCGACGCGGAGAAGGGTCTGCTGCTCGTCAAGGGCGCGGTCCCCGGCCCCAAGGGCGGCGTCGTCCTCGTCCGTACCGCCGCGAAGGGAGCCTGAGAACCATGGCTAACCTGACCGTCGACGTGCTCGACGCCTCGGGCAAGAAGGCCGGCAAGGCCGAGCTCCCCGCCGAGGTGTTCGACGTCGAGCTCAACGTCCCGCTGATCCACCAGGTGGTCGTCGCGCAGCGCGCCGCGTCCCGCCAGGGGACCGCGTCCACCAAGACCCGCGGCGAGGTCCGCGGCGGTGGCAAGAAGCCCTACAAGCAGAAGGGCACCGGCCGCGCCCGCCAGGGTTCGACCCGCGCCCCGCAGTTCGCCGGTGGTGGCACCGTCCACGGCCCGCAGCCGCGCAGCTACGACCAGCGCACGCCCAAGAAGATGAAGGCCGCCGCCCTGCGCGCAGCCCTCTCGGACCGCGCTCGCGCCGGTCGTGTGCACGTCGTGTCCGGCTTCGGTGTCGACGGGGTCCCGTCGACCAAGACGGCGCTCAGCACGCTGGCGACGCTCACCGAGCGCACGCACGTGCTCGTCGTGACCGAGCGTTCGGACGAGCTGACCGTCAAGTCGCTCCGCAACCTCGAGCAGGTCCACCTGCTCAGCGCGGACCAGCTGAACACCTACGACGTCCTCGTCTCCGACGACGTCGTCTTCACCGAGGCCGCCCTCGAGGCGTTCCTCGCCGGCCCGGCCACCGGCCGGTCCGTGAAGGCGGTCGCCACCGAGGCCGAGGCCGAGGCTGCAGCCGAGAAGGAGGCCACCAAGTGACCGCCGTGACGAAGGACCCGCGCGACATCCTGATCGCGCCGGTCGTCTCCGAGAAGTCCTACAACCTCCTCGACGAGGGCAAGTACACCTTCGTCGTGGACCCGAACGCCAACAAGACCGAGATCAAGATCGCGGTCGAGCAGGTCTTCGGGGTCAAGGTCGCCTCGGTGAACACGATCAACCGCAAGGGCAAGGCGCGTCGCACGCGCTACGGCCTGGGCAAGCGCAAGGACACGAAGCGTGCGATCGTCACCCTCCGCGAGGGTTCGATCGACATCTTCGGCGGTCCGGTCGGCTGACCCGGACGAGAGCAGATCGAGGACTACTTCCATGGGAATCCGTAAGCACAAGCCGACGACGCCTGGCCGCCGTGGCTCGAGCGTCGCCGACTTCGTCGAGATCACGCGCTCGCAGCCGGAGAAGTCGCTGGTCCGGCCGCTGTCGAAGACTGGTGGTCGCAACAACACCGGTCGTATCACCACCCGCCACAAGGGTGGTGGCCACAAGCGCGCCTACCGCGTGATCGACTTCCGTCGTCACGACAAGGACGGCGTGCCGGCGAAGGTCGCTCACATCGAGTACGACCCGAACCGCACCGCACGCATCGCGCTGCTGCACTACGCGGACGGCACCAAGCGCTACATCGTGGCGCCGAACAAGCTGTCGCAGGGTGACGTCGTCGAGGCGGGTCCCGCCGCGGACATCAAGCCCGGCAACAACCTGCCGCTGCGCAACATCCCGACGGGTACCGTCATCCACGCCGTCGAGCTCCGCCCCGGTGGCGGCGCGAAGATCGCCCGCTCCGCGGGTGCTTCGGTCCAGCTCGTCGCGAAGGACGGCCCGTACGCGCAGCTGCGCATGCCGTCCGGCGAGATCCGCAACGTCGACCTGCGCTGCCGCGCGACGGTCGGCGAGGTCGGCAACGCCGAGCAGTCGAACATCAACTGGGGCAAGGCCGGCCGCAAGCGGTGGAAGGGCGTTCGCCCGACCGTCCGTGGTGTCGTCATGAACCCGGTCGACCACCCGCACGGTGGCGGTGAGGGCAAGACCTCGGGTGGACGCCACCCGGTCAGCCCGTGGGGCAAGCCCGAGGGCCGCACCCGCCGTCCGAACAAGTCCAGCGACCGGCTGATCGTCCGCCGTCGTCGTACCGGCAAGAAGCGCTGATAGGAGCCTGACAGCATGCCTCGTAGCCTGAAGAAGGGCCCCTTCGTCGACGACCACCTGCAGAAGAAGGTGGACGTCCAGAACGAGAAGGGGACCAAGAACGTCATCAAGACCTGGTCCCGCCGGTCGGTCATCACGCCGGACTTCCTCGGTCACACCTTTGCCGTGCACGACGGTCGCAAGCACGTCCCGGTCTTCGTGACCGAGTCGATGGTCGGGCACAAGCTGGGCGAGTTCGCCCCTACGCGGACCTTCCGCGGCCACGTGAAGGACGACAAGAAGGGTCGCCGCCGCTGAGCGGCGCGACCCCGACGGTCTGAGAAAAGGAAGCAGGACAGCAATGGAAGCCAAGGCGCAGGCGCGGTTCGTCCGTGTCACGCCCCAGAAGGCCCGGCGCGTCGTGGACCTCATCCGTGGCAAGCAGGCCTCCGAGGCCGTCGCGGTGCTCAAGTTCGCGCCGCAGGCTGCGAGCGAGCCGGTCCGCAAGGTCGTCGAGTCTGCCGTGGCGAACGCCCGGGTGAAGGCCGACCGCGCGAGCGAGCGTTTCGACGAGACGGAGCTCTTCGTCTCGGCCGCGTTCGTCGACGAGGGGCCCACCCTGAAGCGGTTCCGTCCGCGGGCTCAGGGGCGTGCGAGCCAGATCCTCAAGCGCACCAGCCACATCACCGTGGTCGTCGCACCGCGTGAGCAGAAGGAAGGGGCCCGATAGTGGGGCAGAAGATTCACCCGCACGGGTACCGCCTCGGCATCACCACCGACCACCGGTCGCGCTGGTTCGCCGACAGCACCAAGCCTGGGCAGCGGTACCGCGACTACGTCCGCGAGGACGTCGAGATCCGCAAGCTCATGAGCACCGGCCTCGAGCGTGCCGGCATCTCCAAGGTCGAGATCGAGCGCACCCGCGACCGTGTCCGCGTGGACATCCACACGGCACGTCCGGGCATCGTCATCGGCCGTCGTGGTGCTGAGGCCGACCGCATCCGCGGTGAGCTCGAGAAGCTCACGGGCAAGCAGGTGCAGCTCAACATCCTCGAGGTCAAGAACGCCGAGATCGACTCGCAGCTGGTTGCTCAGGGCATCGCCGAGCAGCTCGCCAGCCGCGTGTCCTTCCGTCGCGCGATGCGCAAGGGCATCCAGTCCGCGCAGCGTGCCGGCGCGAAGGGTATCCGCGTGCAGGTCGCGGGTCGCCTCGGTGGCGCCGAGATGAGCCGGTCGGAGTTCTACCGCGAGGGTCGTGTGCCGCTGCACACGCTGCGCGCGAACATCGACTACGGCTTCTTCGAGGCCCGCACGACCTTCGGCCGCATCGGCGTGAAGGTCTGGATCTACAAGGGCGACCTCACCGAGAAGGAGTTCGCCGCGCAGCAGGCGACCGCCGCTCCGCGCCAGGGCCGTGGTGCCCGCGGTGGCGAGCGTCGTGGTCCCGGCCGCCGCACCGAGCGTCCGGGTCAGCCGCGGCAGTCCGCTGCCGAGGCGCCTGCCGCGACCGACGCGCCCGCCGAGCAGGCCACGGCGCCCGAGTCCGGAACGGAGGCCTGAGTCATGCTGATCCCCCGCAGGCTCAAGCACCGCAAGCAGCACCACCCCAAGCGCTCCGGCGTGGCCAAGGGTGGCACCACGATCTCGTTCGGCGACTACGGCATCCAGGCTCTCGAGCCCGCCTACGTCACGAACCGCCAGATCGAGGCTGCTCGTATCGCGATGACCCGCCACATCAAGCGTGGCGGCAAGGTCTGGATCAACATCTACCCGGACCGCCCCCTCACGAAGAAGCCCGCCGAGACCCGCATGGGTTCCGGTAAGGGTTCGCCCGAGTGGTGGGTTGCCAACGTCAAGCCCGGCCGTATCGTCTTCGAGCTGGCCGGGGTCCCCGAGGAGCTTGCCCGCGAGGCCCTGCGCCGCGCGATGCACAAGCTCCCGATGAAGTGCCGTTTCGTGGTGCGCGAGGGTGGTGCGAACTGATGGCTATCGGTACCCAGGGCTTTGCCCCGGCCGACCTCGACGGCTTCGACGACGAGTCTCTCGTGGCGAAGCTCAAGGAGCAGAAGGAAGAGCTCTTCAACCTTCGCTTCCAGGCCGCCACCGGCCAGCTCGAGTCGCACGGTCGCCTCAAGGCGGTCAAGCGCGACATCTCGCGGATCTACACGATCCTGCGTGAGCGCGAGCTCGGCATCCGTACGGCTCCGAGCGTGAGTGAGTGAGGCACTGATGAGTGAGAACACCGAGACGGTGACCACCGAGGAGCGGGCCTCCCGCAAGGTGCGCCGCGGCTACGTCGTCAGCGACAAGATGGAGAAGACCATCGTCGTCGCGGTCGAGGACCGTGTGAAGCACCCCCTCTACGGCAAGGTCATGCGCCGCACCAACAAGGTGAAGGCACACGACGAGCAGAACACCGCCGGCATCGGCGACCTGGTCGTCATCATGGAGACCCGCCCGCTGTCCGCGACCAAGCGGTGGCGCCTGGTGGAGATCCTCGAGAAGGCCAAGTAAGCAAGTCCTTCCCGGTGGGGCGCCGGTGTGACACACGTATGCGTCGGCTCCCCACCACAGCAACTATCCGTTCGGCCAGGCTCGACCGGGACGTCCCGGCCCGAGAACCAGCTCGACGACAGGAGATCAATCAATGATCCAGCAGGAGTCGCGACTGCGCGTCGCCGACAACACGGGTGCCAAGGAGATTCTCTGCATCCGCGTTCTCGGTGGCTCCGGCCGTCGCTACGCCGGTATCGGCGACACCATCGTCGCCACCGTCAAGGACGCAATCCCGGGCGGCAACGTGAAGAAGGGTGACGTCGTCAAGGCGGTCGTCGTCCGGACCGTCAAGGAGCGCCGTCGTCCCGACGGTTCCTACATCAAGTTCGACGAGAACGCCGCGGTCATCCTCAAGAACGACGGCGAGCCCCGTGGCACGCGCATCTTCGGCCCGGTCGGGCGCGAGCTGCGCGACAAGCGGTTCATGAAGATCGTCTCGCTGGCGCCGGAGGTGCTCTGACCATGGCGAAGATCAAGAAGGGCGACCAGGTGATCGTCATCTCCGGTCGCGACAAGGGCCTCACCGGCCGGGTGCTCGAGGTCCTCAAGGACTCCGACCGCGTGATCGTCGAGGGCGTCCAGCGCGTCACCAAGCACGTGAAGGCCGGTCAGTCGGCTCGTGGCACCCGCACGGGTGGCATCGAGACCGTCGAGGCGCCGATCCACGTGTCGAACGTGATGCTGGTCGACCCCGAGTCCAAGAAGGGCACCCGCGTCGGGTTCCGCTCCGAGCAGGTCGAGCAGGACGGTCGTACCCGCACGGTGCGCGTCCGCTATGCCAAGCGTTCCGGGAAGGACATCTGATGACCGCGACGACTCACGACGATGTCATCGAGGCCCCGGCACTGCCGCGCCTCAAGGAGAAGTACCGCGAGGAGATCGTCGCCGCGCTCCGCGAGGAGTTCGGCCACGCCAACCTCCACCAGGTCGCCGGTCTGACGAAGATCGTCGTCAACATGGGTGTCGGTGACGCGGCCAAGGACTCCAAGCTCATCGAGGGCGCGATCCGCGACCTGACCGCGATCACCGGTCAGAAGCCGCAGATCAACCGTGCCAAGAAGTCCATCGCGCAGTTCAAGCTGCGCGAGGGCATGCCGATCGGCGCGCACGTCACGTTGCGCGGCGACCGCATGTGGGAGTTCCTCGACCGTCTGCTGTCGACCGCTCTGCCGCGCATCCGCGACTTCCGCGGGCTGTCGCCGAAGCAGTTCGACGGCCACGGCAACTACACGTTCGGTCTCACGGAGCAGTCGATGTTCCACGAGATCAACCAGGACAAGATCGACCGGGTCCGCGGTATGGACATCACGGTCGTGACGACGGCGACGACCGACGACGAGGGCCGCTCTCTGCTGCGCCGTCTCGGTTTCCCCTTCAAGGAGAACTGACATGGCGAAGAAGGCCCTGATCAACAAGGCGAACGCCAAGCCGAAGTTCGCCGTGCGCGCCTACACCCGGTGCCAGCGGTGCGGTCGTCCGCACTCGGTCTACCGCAAGTTCGGCCTGTGCCGTATCTGCCTGCGGGAGATGGCCCACCGCGGTGAGCTCCCCGGCGTCACCAAGAGCAGCTGGTAAAACAACTACGCCGTAGGTCCGTGCGGTGCTCGCAGAGCACCGCACGGATACCCCGGCGAGGAAGGGCTAGAGCCCGATGACTATGACCGACCCGATCGCAGACATGCTGACGCGTCTGCGTAACGCGAACTCGGCGCACCACGACACGGTCACCATGCCGTTCTCGAAGCTGAAGTCGCGGATCGCTGAGATCCTCCAGGCCGAGGGTTACATCACCGGCTGGACCGTCGAGGACGCGACGGTGGGGCAGAACCTCACCCTCACGCTCAAGTACGGCCCGAGCCGAGAGCGCGCGCTGACCGGCGTGCGCCGTGTGTCCAAGCCCGGCCTGCGTGTCTACGCGAAGTCCACCAACCTGCCCAAGGTCCTCGGCGGCCTCGGCGTGGCCATCCTGTCCACCTCCTCCGGCCTCCTGACTGACCGTCAGGCCCAGGCCAAGGGTGTGGGCGGCGAAGTCATCGCCTTCGTCTGGTAATCGGAAAGGAGAGACGCCAATGTCTCGAATCGGCAAGCTCCCCGTTCCGGTCCCGGCCGGCGTGGACATCACCATCAGCGGCGCGCTCGTGACCGTGAAGGGCCCCAAGGGTTCTCTCGAGCACAACGTCGCCGCCCCCATCACCGTCGCCCAGGAGGACGGGACCATCAAGGTCTCGCGCCCGGACGAAGAGCGTAAGTCGCGTGCCCTGCACGGCCTGACCCGCACGCTCCTGGCCAACATGATCACCGGTGTCACCGATGGTTATGTCAAGAAGCTCGAGATCGTCGGCACCGGTTACCGCGTGACGGCCAAGGGCTCGGACCTCGAGTTCGCGCTCGGCTTCTCGCACCCGGTGCAGGTCACCGCTCCGGAGGGCATCACCTTCGCGGTGGAGAGCCCCACGAAGTTCTCCGTGGCCGGCATCGACAAGCAGCAGGTCGGCGAGGTCGCTGCGAACATCCGCAAGATCCGCAAGCCCGAGCCCTACAAGGGCAAGGGTGTGCGCTACGCCGACGAGGTCGTCCGTCGCAAGGTCGGAAAGGCTGGTAAGTGATGGCTCTCAAGATTCTGGGCAAGGGCAAGAGCGTCGCTCGCCAGCGTCGCCACCTGCGCCTGCGCAAGAAGGTCAAGGGCACCGAGGCGCGTCCGCGCCTCGTCGTGACCCGTTCGTCGCGCCACATGGTCGCGCAGATCGTGGACGACACGGTCGGCAAGACCGTCGCGTCCGCATCGACCCTCGAGGCCGACCTGCGTGCGCTGGACGCCGACAAGACCGCCAAGGCCCGCAAGGTCGGCGAGCTCGTCGCCGAGCGTGCGAAGGCTGCCGGCGTCGAGTCCGTCGTCTTCGACCGCGGCGGCAACAAGTACCACGGTCGGGTGGCTGCGGTCGCCGACGGCGCCCGGGAAGCGGGGCTGGAGCTGTGATGGCCGACCTCCGCGATTTCGCACGGAAGATGAGGATCCTCTGATGGCTGCAGGGCAGCGCAACACCGGCGCCCCCCAGGGCGCCAACGAGTCCAAGACCGACGGTCGCCGCGGTGGCGGCGGTCGTCGCGACGACCGCCGCGGCGGTGGCCGCGACGCAGCCGACAAGAACGCCTTCGTCGAGCGCGTCGTGACGATCAACCGCGTCGCCAAGGTCGTCAAGGGTGGTCGCCGCTTCAGCTTCACCGCGCTCGTCGTGGTGGGTGACGGCGACGGCACCGTCGGCGTCGGCTACGGCAAGGCCAAGGAGGTGCCCGCGGCGATCGCCAAGGGTGTCGAGGAGGCGAAGAAGAACTTCTTCCGCGTCCCGCGCATCCAGGGCACCATCCCGCACCCCATCCAGGGTGAGGAGGCCGCCGGCGTCGTGTTCCTCCGTCCGGCCTCCCCGGGTACCGGTGTGATCGCCGGTGGTCCGGTGCGCGCCGTGCTGGAGTGCGCCGGCATCCACGACGTGCTGAGCAAGTCGCTCGGCTCGTCGAACGCGATCAACATCGTGCACGCCACCGTCGCGGCCCTCAAGGGTCTCGAGGAGCCGGCCGCCGTGGCCGCTCGTCGTGGCCTGCCGCTCGAGGACGTGGCCCCGGCCGCGCTCCTGCGTGCACAGGCCGCCGGCATCGCCGACAAGGCCAAGAAGACTGACGAGAAGGTGGGTGCGTGATGCCTCGTCTCAAGGTCAAGCAGGTCCGGTCCGCCATCGGCGGCAAGCAGAACCAGCGTGACACGCTGCGGACCCTCGGTCTCAAGCGGATCGGCGACACCGCCGTGAAGGAAGACCGTCCGGAGATCCGCGGCATGGTCGCCACGGTGGCGCACCTCGTCACCGTCGAGGAGGTCGACTGACAATGGCTGACAACACCGAGAAGTCGCAGCCGCTCAAGGTCCACCACCTGCGTCCGGCTCCCGGCGCCAAGACCGCCAAGACCCGTGTGGGTCGTGGTGAGGCGTCGAAGGGTAAGACGGCAGGCCGTGGTACCAAGGGCACGAAGGCTCGCTACCAGGTGCCCGCGCGCTTCGAGGGTGGGCAGATGCCTCTGCACATGCGCCTCCCGAAGCTCCGGGGCTTCAAGAACCCGTTCCGCGTCGAGTACCAGGTCGTGAACCTGGACAAGCTCGCCGCGCTGTACCCCGAGGGTGGCTCCGTCACCGTCGAGGACCTCGTCGCCAAGGGCGCGGTCCGCAAGGGGCAGCCGGTGAAGCTGCTCGGCACGGGTGAGATCACCGTCAAGCTGGACGTCGCGGTCGACGCGCTGTCCGGCTCCGCCAAGGAGAAGATCCTGGCGGCCGGCGGTTCGGTCTCGGAGGACTGAGAACGGACGTGGGGCCGGTGGCGCAGTGCGCCACCGGCCCCACGTGCTGTCCCCGGCCGGTGACGACGGTCCCGGGGAGTGAGCCGTTCGAGTAGGCTGTCCGGGCGTTCTGCTAGGTTCGACCGGACGACAGTGGCCCAGGTCACTCCTGGAGGCACGTAGAATCCGTCACGGTCCTTGCCGCGCCACTGCGTGCGGTACCCGGGGAGACCCGGCCGGACCACGACCGACCGGTACATCGCCGCTGCGGAGACCTCGCAGAGGCGGAGTGCCACACCTCGCCGTCCATCGGCGACACGACAACCCGCCTCGGCGGGCCAGGAGGATAGGTGCTCAGCGCATTCGGCCGGGCTTTCCGGACACCGGACCTGCGGCGCAAGCTGCTGTTCACACTCGCGATCATGGCGCTGTTCCGCGTGGGGTCGTTCATCCCCGCGCCGGGCGTCGACTACGGCAACGTCCAGCAGTGCGTGGCGGCGCTGGAGGGAAGCACCTCGCTGCTCGGGCTCGTGAACACCTTCAGCGGTGGTGCGCTGCTCCAGCTGTCGATCTTCGCGCTCGGGATCATGCCGTACATCACCGCCAGCATCATCGTGCAGCTGCTGCGCGTGGTGATCCCGCGGTTCGAGGCTCTCCACAAGGAGGGCCAGTCCGGCCAGGCGAAGCTGACGCAGTACACGCGGTACCTGACCATCGCGCTGGCGATCCTGCAGGCGACCACCATCGTGACGACCGCGCGCACCGGGCTGCTGTTCCCGGGCTGCGCCGTCGACGTCGTCGTCGACGACCACTTCATGACGGCGGCGATCATGGTGATCACGATGACCGCCGGTACCGGTCTGGTCATGTGGCTCGGCGAGCTCATCACCGAGCGCGGCGTCGGCAACGGCATGTCGCTGCTGATCTTCACGTCCATCGTCGCGAGCCTCCCGACGGCCCTCTGGTCGATCGCGGGTGGCGCGAACGGGCCGCTGAACTTCGCCATCGTGGTGATCATGATCGTGCTGGTCATCGGCATGGTCGTGTTCGTCGAGCAGTCCCAGCGCAGGATCCCGGTGCAGTACGCCAAGCGCATGGTCGGTCGCCGCATGTACGGCGGCACGAGCACCTACATCCCGATCAAGATCAACATGGCCGGCGTCATCCCGGTGATCTTCGCGGCCTCGATCCTCGCGATCCCCGCGCTCCTGGCACAGTTCGGCGACCAGAACGCCGACTGGGTCATCTGGATCTCGCGGAACCTCGCGCAGCAGGACCAGGCGCTCTACATCGTGTGCTACGTGCTCATGATCATCTTCTTCGCCTTCTTCTACACGTCGATCACGTTCAACCCGGACGAGGTCGCGGACAACATGAAGAAGTACGGGGGGTTCATCCCCGGTATCCGCGCCGGCCGTCCCACGGCCGAGTACCTGGACTTCGTGATCACGCGCATCACGTCCGCCGGCGCTCTCTATCTGGCCATCGTCGCGCTCATCCCGACGCTGGTGCTGGTGCTGCTGGGAGTGACCACCCAGATCCCGTTCGGCGGGACGTCGATCCTCATCATCGTCGGCGTCGGGCTGGAGTTCGTGAAGCAGGTCAACTCCCAGCTGCAGCAGCGACACTACGAAGGGTTCCTCCGTTGACCGAGTCGTCCACCCCGACCACCCGCCGCGAGCTGCACGGGTCCCCGAGCCCCGAGGGCCGCGTCACGCGCCTGGTCATCATGGGTCCCCAGGGGGCCGGCAAGGGCACCCAGGCGGCGCGTCTCGCCGAGATCTTCGGTATCCCCGCGATCTCCACCGGCGACATCTTCCGGGCCAACATCAAGGGCGGCACCGACCTGGGCAAGCTGGCCCAGGAGTACTCCGCCAAGGGTGACCTCGTGCCGGACGAGGTCACCGACTCGATGGTCAAGGACCGTCTCGCCGAGGACGACGTCCGGGGCGGGTTCCTGCTGGACGGCTACCCGCGCAACGCGCACCAGGTCGAGGCGCTGGACGAGATCCTGACGGGTCTCGGCTGGGAGCTCGACGGCGTCATCGAGCTGACGGCACAGCGCGCCGAGCTCCTCGAGCGGATCTCCAAGCGTGCCGAGGTCGAGGGCCGCGAGGACGACACCCCGGACGCGATCGCCCGTCGGCTGGACATCTACGACGCCGAGACGGCCCCGCTCACCGCGGCCTACGCCGAGCGGAACCTGCTGGTGCAGGTGGACGGCATCGGCGAGATCTCCGAGGTCACCGACCGGATCGTCGCCGGGCTCGCCCAGCAGCTCGGCTGATCGTCCCCGTGTTCGGAGCCCGCTCGCGCATCGAGCTGAAGTCTCGTGACGAGGTGCTCGTCATGCGGCGGGCCGGCATCGTCGTGGCCGACGCGCTCGCCGCAGTCCGTGCCGCGGCACGGCCGGGGACGACGACGGCGGAGCTGGACGCGGTCGCCGCAGGGGTGATCTCCGCTGCGGGAGCCACGCCCTCGTTCCTCGGCTACCAGGGGTTTCCGGCGACGATCTGCGCCTCGGTGAACGACGAGGTGGTCCACGGGATCCCCGGCGACCGGGCGCTCGGCGAGGGTGACGTCGTCTCCGTCGACTGCGGTGCCGTCGTGGACGGCTGGCACGGGGACTCGGCGATCACGTTCCTGCTCGGACCCGACGGCGCGGTCGACCCGGCCTCCGCTGCGGTCGACGGGGTCGATCCGCTGGACCAGGCTCTGGCACTGGTGACCCGCACCGCGCTGTGGGCCGGTGTCGCGGCCCTCGCGTCGGCGCGACGCGTGGGTGAGGTCGGGGAGGCGGTCGAGGCGGCCGTCGAGCTCGCCGGGGACCTGCAGGGCGTCGAGCTGGGCATCGTCGAGGAGTACACGGGCCACGGCATCGGGACGGCCATGCACCAGCCTCCCGACGTCCTCAACTACCGCACGTCGGACCGTGGGCCCAGGCTGCGCCCGGGGATGTGCCTCGCCGTCGAGCCCATGCTCACCCGCGGGACCGCCGACACCCGAGTCCTGGCCGACGACTGGACGGTGGTCACCGTCGACGGGTCCCGCGCCGCCCACTGGGAGCACACCGTCGCCGTGCTCGAGGACGGGATCGCGGTGCTGACGGCGCACGACCTGGGTGCCGAGGGGCTGGAACCCTTCGGCGTCGTCCCGGTCCCGATCGACTGACCAGGATCACCGCCGGCGGGTGCTGAGAGTGTGACGTACATCGGGTTGCCCACTGCATCTGATGGAGTACGATGGTCTGTCGGGTGTAGTCCGCTCTTGCCTGCCCGCGGGTCGGGGGAGCGGAAGCACACGATCCACGTCTCCCGTCTCGTTCCAGTGGCCTTGCCACGGGCCCGGAGGGTGCGTGGTGCAGTCCCGTCGAAAGACACAGACGAGAGTTAGCGGAGGACATGGCAAAGAAGGACGGTGTCATCGAGATCGAGGGCAGCGTGGTCGAGGCCCTGCCGAACGCGATGTTCCGCGTGGAGCTGGCCAACGGGCACAAGGTTCTCGCCCACATCTCGGGCAAGATGCGTCAGCACTACATCCGGATCCTCCCCGAGGACCGGGTGGTGGTGGAGCTCAGCCCGTACGACCTGTCCCGTGGCCGGATCGTCTACCGCTACAAGTAGTCGTCATCCCCCACCCGATCGACAACGCCGACGGCTCGGCCGGTCCCTGACCGGCCGAGGATCTCGGCGGAGGAACACTGATGAAGGTCAAGCCGAGCGTCAAGAAGATCTGCGACAAGTGCAAGGTGATTCGCCGGCACGGTCGCGTCATGGTGATCTGCGAGAACCTGCGCCACAAGCAGCGCCAGGGCTGATCCCCAGCATCACCCTGCGACCCGCCCGCTGCGGGTAGGTCGCACACAGCGCACCAGCACGAAGCCGACGCCCGCACGGGGCGGTGGCGGAACCCTCGGTCCAGGGGCCGGGGCCCGCGAGCTCTCGCGGGAGGCAGGTGCGGTAGACCTCTGGACGAAGTAACAGGAGCCGGAAGGCACATGGCACGTCTTGTCGGCGTCGACCTCCCCCGCGAGAAGCGGATCGTGGTCGCGCTCACCTACATCTACGGCGTCGGGCGTACCCGCGCCGAGCAGACCATCGCAGCGACGGGCATCTCGCCCGACGTCCGCGTGAAGGACCTCGGCGACGCCGAGCTCGTCGCGCTGCGTGACTACCTCGAGGGCAACTACCAGCTCGAGGGTGACCTCCGCCGCGAGGTCGCCGCCGACATCCGCCGCAAGGTGGAGATCGGTACCTACCAGGGTCTGCGTCACCGTCGCGGACTGCCGGTGCGCGGTCAGCGCACCAAGACCAACGCGCGTACCCGCAAGGGCAAGAAGCGCACCGTCGCGGGCAAGAAGAAGGCCCGCTGACGTCAGCAGTCCGTGGAGCGGACCAGCACTGCTGACCACCGCCCCGGTCCGACGACCTCAGACCAGGAGTATTTGCACACATGCCTCCCAAGACCCGATCCGCTGCCTCGCGCAAGCCGCGTCGCAAGGACAAGAAGAACGTCCCGCTCGGCCAGGCGCACATCAAGAGCACGTTCAACAACACGATCGTCTCGATCACCGACCCCTCGGGCGCCGTCATCTCGTGGGCGTCCGCCGGCCACGTCGGCTTCAAGGGCTCCCGCAAGTCGACGCCGTACGCCGCGCAGCTCGCTGCCGAGTCGGCCGCGCGTCGTGCCCAGGAGCACGGCGTCAAGAAGGTCGACGTCTTCGTCAAGGGCCCGGGTTCCGGTCGTGAGACCGCCATCCGCTCCCTGCAGGCGACCGGCATCGAGGTCGGCTCGATCCAGGACGTGACCCCGCAGGCGCACAACGGCTGCCGCCCCCCCAAGCGTCGCCGCGTCTGATCTCCGGCCGGCCGGACCAGCGGTGCGGTGCCTGACGGACGCTCGTCGTCCCGCTCGGCACCGCACCGTCGGCCAGGTCGGCCACCACCTGCCCGGACGGGTGGACCGAATCCCGTCGGGGACCGCGCCTGAGCGCGGATCCGTGATGCGTCATATGGCGGACGCACACTGAAAGGACCATCACAGTGCTCATCGCACAGCGCCCCTCGCTGACCGAAGAGGTCATCTCGGAGTATCGCTCGCGCTTCTCCATCGAGCCGCTCGAGCCCGGCTTCGGCTACACGCTCGGCAACTCGCTGCGTCGCACGCTGCTGTCGTCCATCCCGGGCGCGGCGGTCACCTCCATCCGCATCGACGGTGTGCTCCACGAGTTCACCACCGTGCCGGGTGTGAAGGAGGACGTCACCGAGATCATCCTCAACGTCAAGAACCTCGTGGTCTCCTCGGAGAACGACGAGCCGGTCGTGATGTACCTGCGCAAGCAGGGCGCCGGTGCGGCGACCGCGGCGGACATCGTCCCGCCTGCGGGCGTCGAGGTGCACAACCCCGACCTGCACATCGCCACGCTCAACGACGAGGGCAAGCTCGAGATCGAGCTGACCGTCGAGCGGGGTCGTGGCTACGTGTCCGCCGCGCAGAACAAGACCCCGGACGCGGAGATCGGTCGCATTCCCGTCGACTCGATCTACTCCCCGGTGCTCAAGGTCACGTACAAGGTCGAGGCGACCCGTGTCGAGCAGCGCACGGACTTCGACAAGCTGATCGTCGACGTCGAGTCCAAGCAGGCCATCGCCCCGCGCGACGCCCTCGCTTCGGCCGGCAAGACGCTCGTCGAGCTCTTCGGCCTCGCCCGTGAGCTCAACGTCGAGGCCGAGGGCATCGAGATCGGCCCGTCGCCGACGGACTCCGCGCTGGCCGCGGACCTGGCGCTGCCGATCGAGGAGCTCAACCTCACCATCCGGTCCTACAACTGCCTCAAGCGCGAAGGGATCCACCAGGTCGGTGAGCTCGTGGCGCGCAGCGAGGCGGACCTGCTCGACATCCGCAACTTCGGTGCCAAGTCGATCAACGAGGTCAAGGAGAAGCTCGCCGAGCTGGGCCTTGCGCTCAAGGACTCGCCGCTCGACTTCGACCCCTCGGCCGCCCAGTACTTCGGCGGGGACGACGACACCACGTACGGCGACGAGCAGTACTGATGAACCACGCCCGCTGCGGCACCGCTCGACATGACGGGGCCGCGCGGCGTGGAACCACACCCAAGGAGAACCTGAAATGCCTACCCCCACCAAGGGTCCGCGGCTCGGTGGCAGCCCGGCTCACGAGCGCCTGATCCTCGCGAACCTGTCGACCGCCCTGTTCGAGCACGGCCGCATCACGACCACCGAGACGAAGGCCAAGCGCCTGCGTCCGCTGGCCGAGCGTCTGATCACCTTCGCCAAGCGCGGTGACCTGCACGCCCGCCGTCGCGTCCTGCGGGTCGTGCGCGACAAGTCCGTCGTGCACACGCTGTTCACCGAGATCGCCCCGGCCATGGCCGAGCGCAACGGTGGCTACACGCGCATCACGAAGGTCGGCAACCGCAAGGGCGACAACGCCCCCATGGCGGTCATCGAGCTCGTGACCGAGCCCGTCAGCCCGAAGCAGGCCGTCGTCGCCGAGGCCACCAAGGCCACGGAGAAGTCCGCCAAGGCCGACAAGCCGGCGAAGGACGAGAAGCCGGCCGTCGAGGCCGAGGCCACCGAGGCCGAGACCGCTGAGGTCGAGACCGCGGAGACCGAGGAGAAGAAGGAGGCCTGAGCCTCCCTCCGATCGATCGGCTCGTGCCGCACGAGGGCCCCGCACCGTTGGTGCGGGGCCCTCGTCGTCCCTACGGTGGTGCCATGATCCCGGTGGTGCTCCTGCACGGCTCACGGACGTCGTCGTCCATGTGGCGCCGCCAGCTCGTGGCGCTGGGCGCCGCAGGCGTGCCCGCGACGGCCGTCGACCTGCCCGGCCACGGCGCTCACCGCGACGTGCGCTTCACGCTCGACGGCGCGGTCCAGACGGTGCAGGACGCCGTGGCGGACGCCGGCGGGCGGGCCCTCGTCGTCGGGCTGTCGCTGGGCGGCTACGTCGCGATCGAGCACCGGGCGCGTCGCCCGGAGCAGAGCGCGGGCCTCGTCGCGGCGTCGTGCTGCACCAACCCCGACACCCCGCTGCGGACGGGTTGGTTGCGGCTGGCCCGGTGGATCGAGCGCTGGCCCGACAGCGGGGAGCGTCTCAACCGGACGATGGTGCGGGGGCTGCTCGACGAGGCGTCCGGGCAGGACCTCGCCGCCGGTGGGTTCGCGCTGGACGCGATGGGTGACGTGCTGCTCGAGCTCGGACGGACGAACACCCGGGGGGCGCTGGCGGCCGCCGCCAGCCCCGTGCGGCTCGTCAACGGTCAGTGGGACCACTTCCGCGGCCACGAACGGTCGATGCTGACCGCGGCGCGGTCCTCCGGCGCCGACGCCCGGATCGTCGTGATCCCGCGGGCGCGTCACCTGGTCAGTCTGGACGCCCCGGTCGCGTTCACCCGCGCCGTGCTGGAGGCGCACGCCACTGCCACTGCCACTGCAGGGGGCCGTCAGCCGGTCAGCAGGTCCCACGCCCGCACGCCGCCGGTGAGCGCGGCGGAGTTCGGTACGACGACGACGTCGTCACCCAGGCGGTCCAGCGCCGTGGGAGTGAGGCGGCGCGAGTTGCCGCCGCCCAGGTAGAGCCGGTCCCACCAGAAGACGGCCCGCAGGCCGTCGACCATCGTCACGACGCGCCGCGACCAGAGGGCGTCCCCGAGCCGACGGCGTTCCGGCTCGCCGATGTAGGCGTCGTACGTCGTGCTGCGGCGCACGGGTGCGCGCGACCACTCCAGGTGCGGGGCCAGGCGCCCGCCGTCGAACAGGGCCGAGCCGAGGCCCGTGCCGAGGGTGAGGACGAGCTCGACACCGGAGGACGCGACCACGCCCGCGCCGTGGACCTCGGCGTCGTTGAGGACGAGGGCGGGGATGCCGAGCCGTGCGCGCAGCGCCGCCCGTACGTCGAAGCTGCGCCACCGGTCCACCAGGTCGGTCTCGACGCGGGTGCGGGGACCGGCACGCGTCACGTAGTGCGGGGTGTGCACCACCACGCCGTGACGGATCATCCCGGGCATGCCCAGGGTGAGCCGGCCCGCGTCCGGCAGCCGGGCGGCGATGTCGGCCACGGTCTCCACGAGCCGTTCGGGCGGCAGGGGATAGGGCGTCGGGACGCGCACGGGGTCGGCGTGCGCGGTGCCTGCGTCGTCGAGCACGTTGGCCTTGATGCCGCTGCCACCGCAGTCGACGGCGAGCGTCAGGAGGTCTGCCACCCGTCCATCATCCGGGGACAATGGCCCGATGAGCACCACGACACCTGCTGTGCCCCGCCCGGACGACGACGTCGTGCGGGTGCGTCTCGATCTCGCGTACGCGGGCACGCACTTCGCGGGATGGGCCACGCAGCCGCGGCTGCGCACGGTCCAGGGGGTGCTGGAGGGGGCGCTCGCCACGGTGCTGCGGACCGGGGCCGAGGTCGCCGCCCCGCCACGCCTGACGGTGGCGGGCCGGACAGACGCGGGCGTCCACGCCCGTGGTCAGGTGGCGCACGTCGACGTGCCGCGCCACCTCTGGGCGGTGCTGCCGGGACGGTCCGACCGCGCACCGGGCGACGCGCTCCGCGACCGGCTGGCCGGGGTGCTCCCGCCGGACGTCGTCGTGCACGGTGCGGCTCCCGCTCCGGCGGGGTTCGACGCCCGCTTCTCGGCGCGCTCGCGCACCTACCGCTACCGCGTGGCGGACGAGCACCGGCGGCGGGACCCGCTCGCACGGGAGTGGGTGCTGTGGAACCGGCGGGCCCTCGACGTCGCGGCGATGGACGCGGCGGCACGGCCGCTGACGGGCCTGCACGACTTCGCGGCCTACTGCAAGCCGCGCGAGGGCGCCACGACGATCCGGGAGCTGACGTCGTTCACGTGGGAGCGGCCCACCAGCGGACCGGACGCCGGTCTGGTGGTGGCCACGGTGCAGGCGGACGCGTTCTGCCACTCGATGGTGCGGGCCCTGGTGGGGATGTCGTTGGCCGTGGGGGAGGGGCGGCGCCCTGTCACCTCGGCGGGCGAGGTGCTCGCGGGGCGGGTGCGGTCGGCGGCGGCGGCGGTCGCGCCGGCGCGGGGTCTGACCCTGGAGGCCGTGGACTACCCGCCGGACGACGAGCTGGCGGCCCGGGCGGAGCGCATCCGGGCCCGACGCTCCCCCGACGAGGTGGCCGGCCCGGCCGACCCACCGACCGCGAGGTAGCACGCCACCTCGCGGGGCGGGTGCGGCCTGCCGCTGTGCCGTGCCACGTCGCGGGGCGGGGCGCATGTCACCTCGCGGGGCGCGTGCCACCTCGCGGGGCGCGTGCCACCTCGTGGGGTAGGGGTCAGGGTTCCTCGACCCAGTGGACAGCCGCCTCCTCCGCGGACGCTCCGGCGCCGTCGATGCCGGCGTCGGAGCCGTACAGGTCGTTGTCGCGGCGTCCCTCCGAGCTCGGATCCGCGTCGGGGTCCTCGACGAGTCGCCCCGCGCGGGTGGTGTCGGGACCGGGGGCGGCGTCGTCCTCCCAGACCTCGGGGGTCTCGCTCGCGAGGCGCTGGTCGTGGGGTTCGCCGGCTGACTCCTCCCACGGGGTCTCGCCCCAGTGGTTCTTGCGGGGGCGCTCCGGCGGGGAGTAGCCCTCGTCGAGGGTGTCGCGGGTCCCGCGGTCGTCGAGGGAGTCCTCGACGGGCAGCTGGTCGCTCGTGCCCTCGGCCGCGGACTCGGGGTCGGGTCGTGTGCTGGAGGTGTCCTCGCTCATGCCTCTACCGTGCACCCGCACCGCCGGTCGTGCAGGTCGACGACCGGGCGAGCGCCGGGGAGAGTCGTCGAGGCGCAGCGCGGCGGGAGCGGGCACGGGGCGGCTGCAGAATGGGCGCGCAGCGGGGTGCAGGGGGGTGCAGGGCGGGCGCGCAGTGGGCACAGCGTGGGCACAGCGTGGGCACAGCGTGGGCACCGGGCCGGGGGCGTGACGGACGTCGCTTTGACCCTCCGAGAAACACCGCGCTACACTGGTCAGTCGTTGTGCTTTAGCTCCGGTGTCCGGTGTCGTCAGCGTACCCACCGCCTCGACGACGCAAGGCCAGGACGCCATCTCAGGAGCACCCGCGCACAACGACCTGACTCTTCGGGCGCCGCTTCTCGCCCGACGACACCGAACACGAGAAGGTTACGAACCGTGCGTACGTACACCCCAAAGCCCGGCGACGTCCAGAGCACCTGGCACGTCGTCGACGCTACCGACGTCGTCCTGGGCCGCCTGGCCACTCAGGTCGCCACGCTCCTGCGCGGGAAGCACAAGCCGACCTTCGCCCCGCACGTCGACGGCGGTGACTTCGTCATCGTCATCAACGCGGACAAGGTCGCCCTGTCCGGCAACAAGCGCGAGACGAAGATGGCTTACCGCCACTCCGGCTACCCGGGCGGCCTCCGCTCCGTGAGCTATGGCGACCTGCTGGACAAGAACCCGGAGCAGGCCGTCGAGAAGGCCGTTCGCGGCATGCTTCCCAAGAACACGCTCGGGCGCCAGCAGCTCACCAAGCTGAAGGTCTACCGCGGTGCGGAGCACCCGCACGCGGCACAGCAGCCCCAGCCGTTCGAGATCACCCAGGTTTCGCAGCAGGCCTGAGCCGCTGCCAGACGCCGAGCGAAGGAACCACAGTGGCTGACACCACCGTCGACACCGAGCTGGACGAGAACACGCCCAGCAACTACACCACCGAGACCGCTGCCCCCGTGGCAAACGGCGGTCAGTCCATCACTGCCCCCGGGCAGGCGCTGGGCCGTCGTAAGGAGGCCGTGGCGCGCGTTCGCCTCGTCCCCGGGACGGGCCAGTGGAAGATCAACGGGCGCACCCTCGAGGACTACTTCCCGAACAAGGTGCACCAGCAGCTCGTGAACGACCCGCTGAAGCTGGTCGAGGTCGAGGGACGTTTCGACGTCGTCGCCCGCATCACGGGCGGTGGCCCCTCGGGCCAGGCCGGTGCGCTGCGCCTCGGCATCTCCCGGGCGCTCAACGAGATCGACCGTGAGGCGAACCGTGCCGCTCTGAAGAAGGCCGGCTTCCTCACGCGCGACCCGCGTGCCGTGGAGAGCAAGAAGGCCGGTCTCAAGAAGGCCCGCAAGGCTCCGCAGTACTCCAAGCGCTGATCTGCAGCGCCGTGCGCACGGCCCCGTCGGTTCTCCGGCGGGGCCGTCCGCATGTCCGGGCGGCCGACCCCACGACGGCGCCGACCATCCGGCCTGAGGACGATCACGACGCACCGGTCGCGACGCACCGGGTGCTGGACGAGGAGGACATCTGATGGGACGACTTTTCGGCACGGACGGCGTGCGTGGCCTGGCGAACCGGGACGTGACCGCCGCCCTCGCGCTGGAGCTGGGCGGCGCCGCCGCCCACGTGCTCGGCGCCGGCGACGAGAGCGCGACGCACCGCCCGCGGGCGATCGTCGCGCGCGACCCCCGGGCCTCCGGCGAGTTCCTGTCGGCTGCTGTCGCGGCGGGGCTCGCGAGCGCGGGCGTCGACGTCGTCGACCTCGGCGTCGTCCCCACCCCGGCACTGGCCTACCTCGTGGGTGCCATGCACGCGGACATCGGCGTCATGATCTCCGCCTCCCACAACGCGATGCCGGACAACGGCATCAAGTTCTTCACCCGTGGTGGGCTCAAGCTCGACGACGGCCTCGAGGACCAGATCGAGGCCAACCTCGCCGCGGAGCGCGAGCTGCCGGTCGGCGCCGACGTCGGCCGCATGCGCACCGACGCCGGGATCGCCGCGCAGCAGTACGTCGACCACCTGACCGCCAGCATCGGCACGTCGCCGGACCACCGGCCGCTCGAGGGCTTGCGCATCGCCGTCGACGCCGCCAACGGTGCGGCCAGCCAGATCGGGCCGGAGGCGCTGCGCGCCGCCGGTGCCGACGTCGTCGTCATCAACGCCAGCCCGGACGGGCGCAACATCAACGAGAAGGCGGGATCCACCCACCCGGAGCAGCTCCAGGCGGTGGTCGTCGCGGCCGAGGCCGACTTCGGTGTCGCGTTCGACGGTGACGCCGACCGCTGCCTCGCCGTCGACCACGGGGGCGTGCTGGTGGACGGCGACCAGATCCTCGGCATCCTCGCCCAGGCCCTCAAGGACGAGGGGCGCCTGGCGTCGGACACCCTCGTGGTGACCGTCATGAGCAACCTCGGCCTGCTCCTGGCGATGAAGAAGGCCGGCATCCGGACCGTGCAGACCGGCGTCGGCGACCGGTACGTGCTGGAGGAGATGCGGGCCGGTGGCTACGGGCTCGGCGGCGAGCAGTCCGGCCACATCATCCTGGCCGAGCACGCCACCACCGGCGACGGCATCCTCACGGCGCTGCACCTGGCCGCGCGCGTCAAGGCCTCCGGCCGTCGGCTCGCCGACCTCGCCGCGGAGATCCCGCGGCTGCCGCAGACGCTGGTCAACGTCAAGGGTGTCGACCGTGCGCGCGCCGGCGACGACGAGGGTGTGCTCGAGGCCGTCGCGCACGCCGAGTCCCTCCTCGGGGACACCGGACGGGTGCTGCTGCGCCCGTCCGGGACCGAGCCGGTCGTGCGGGTCATGGTCGAGGCCGCCACCCAGAAGCAGGCGGACGGCGTCGCCGAGACGCTGGCCGCTGTCGTCCGGGAGCGGCTCGCGCTGTGACCGGATGGCCCGGCGTCCCGGACGTCGAGCTGGCCGACGCCGTCGCCGGCCTGCTCGACCTGGTCGCCACCCAGCCCGAGAATCCCGGGGTCCTGCCGATCGTGCAGGCCGGGGACCCGGTGCTGCGCACGCCAGCAGCGCCGTACACGGGCCAGCTCGGCGACGTGCTGCCCCGGCTGCTGGAGGCGATGCGACGCACGATGCGTGCGGCGCCCGGCGTCGGTCTCGCGGCGCCGCAGATCGGCATCGGTCTCGCGATCGCCGTCTGCGAGGACGTCGGCGTGCCCGACGACCTGCGCGAGCGTGCGCCGCTGCCGTACCGGGTGCTCGTCAACCCGCGGTGGACACCGGTGGAGGACGCGGGCGAGGTCGCGTTCTTCGAGGGGTGCCTGTCGGTCGCGGGCTGGCAGGCCGTCGTCGCGAGGCCCCGCAGCGTGCGCCTCACCTGCCAGGACGAGCACGGCGACCACGTCGACGAGGTGCTCACCGGGTGGCCCGCGCGGATCGTGCAGCACGAGTCCGACCATCTCGCGGGCCGGCTGTACCTCGATGCCGCCGAGTCGCGGTCGCTCACCTCGAACGACAACCTCGCACGGTTCTGGGGTGCGGGCCCGGACCCGGCGCCGGCGGCGAGCCGCCTCGGCTTCCCGCTGCCGTGAAGCCTCCGGGCCGCGTCGTCGAGTGGCGGTCGTGCCGGTCCGGCCGCCGTCGGGCGTGCGCCCGTGCCGTCGTCGTGCGGCCCGGGTGAAACGACTGTGAACGTCTGCGGATGAGGGGACGACCCGGGACATCCCCGATGCACGCGGGGGGCGTCGCCCTCTACGCTGGTGCACGGCACCGTACGGTGCCGCCCGCAGCCGGGTCCGTCCCGGCGGACGAACCGAGGGACCGAGGCCGGGAATGACAGCGATGCTCGACATGGTCGAGGCCTGGATCCTCGACGTCGCCGCGTCCCTGTGGATCTATCCCGCGATGTTCGCCTCCGCCTTCATCGACGGGTTCTTCCCCCCGATCCCCAGCGAGTCCGTCCTGGTGACCCTGGTGATCTCCGCCCAGGCGACGGGCGTGCCCTGGATCTGGCTCATCGCGCCCATCGCCGGCATCGGGGCGTGGCTGGGCGACCAGGTCGCCTACGTGCTCGGCCGCAAGCTCGGCACGGAACGCATCGGCATGCTGCGATCGCGTCGCGGCCGCAAGGCCGTGTCGTGGGCGCGTCGCGCACTGTCCCGGCGTGGCGCCGTCTTCATCATCGCCGCCCGCTACATCCCCGTGGGCCGGGTGGCCGTCAACATGACCGCCGGAGCCGTCGGGTACCCGCAGCGTCGGTTCATGACCTTCTCCGGGATCGCGGCCGTGCTCTGGGTCGCCTACTCCACGGCGATCGGGCTCGTGGCCGCCGAGGTCCTCGGGCACAACACCCTGCTGGCGATGGTCGTCGGGGTGATCGGTGGTGGCCTGCTCGGGCTCGTCGTGGACCGGGTCGTGCAGATCTTCACGCCCCGCGAGGAGGTGCTCGACGAGATGCGCGAGCACGCGCCGCTGCCCACGGAGAAGTCCCCGCCGGAGCCCGCCGTCGAGGACGCGGTCGGCGCTGCCCGCCAGGACACCACGCGCTAGAGGGACCCGGCCGTCACAGCTTGCGCAGGCGCACGCGCTGCACGGAGTGGTCCGTGCCCTTGGTCAGCACCAGCGTGGCGCGACCACGCGTCGGCAGCACGTTCTCCTCGAGGTTCGGGGCGTTGATGGACTCCCAGATCGACAGCGCCCGCTCGGTCGCCTGCGCGTCGGTGAGCTCGGCGTACCGGCGGAAGTACGACTCCGGCCGGCTGAAGGCCGTACGCCGCAGCTTGAGGAAACGGTCCACGTACCACTGCCGGATGTTGCGGGTCCGGGCGTCCACGTAGATCGAGAAGTCGAAGAAGTCGCTGACGGCCAACGTCGTGCCGTCCGACGTCACGGGGCGCGCCGGCTGCAGCACGTTCAACCCCTCCACGATGAGGACGTCCGGCTTGCGCACCACGGCCTCCTCGCCCGGGACGATGTCGTAGACGACGTGGGAGTACACGGGTGCGCGGACCTCAGCCTGACCCGCCTTGACCCTCGACAGGAAGCGGATCAGCGCGCGCCGGTCGTACGACTCGGGGAAGCCCTTGCGTTCCAGCAGGCCGCGACGTTGTAGCTCCGCGTTCGGGTACAGGAACCCGTCCGTGGTGATGAGCTCGACGTGGGGGGTCTCCGGCCAGCGGGCCATCATCTCGCGCAGCACCCGTGCCGTCGTCGACTTGCCGACCGCGACCGAACCCGCCACCCCGATGACGTACGGGGTGCGCGGCGGGTCGTCACCGAGGAACGTGGAGGTCGCCCGGTGCAGGCCGGCCGTCGCACCGACGTACAGGTTGAGGAGTCGCGACAGCGGCCGGTAGACGGCGTCCACCTCGGGCAGGTCGATCGGGTCCCCGAGGCCTCGCAGGTGCTCCACGTCGGCGTCGGTGAGGGGCAGCGGCGTCTGCTCCGACAGGCGGCTCCACGCCGCCCGGTCGAAGTCGACGTAGGGGGACGCGGCCGCGAACCTGTCGACCACGTCACCTGTCGGGTGCGTCGACGGCGTGCGCCCGACGTCGGACCCGGGGGTCTCGCTCGCGGTGGTCACCCGCCGATTGTGCCCGAGCACCGGGGGCGGAGCGCAAACGCGTGCCACCGAGCGGGCGGAGCGGCGGGCCGTGCCTCGGGTCTGCCGGGAGCCGGGCGGTCGACCGTGCCGCAGGTCTGCACGCCTCCGCGGGTAGACTCCGGCGCATGTGTGGCATCGTCGGATACGCGGGAACAGGGTCGCTCCGGACCGAGGACGGTCAGGACGGCACCGGGGGGTCGCACCGTCCGCTGCAGGTCGCCCTGGGCGGGCTGAAGCGGCTCGAGTACCGCGGCTACGACTCCGCCGGGGTGGCGCTCGTGGGACCGGGCCGGGACCGCGCGGCGTTCGCGAAGAAGGCGGGCAAGCTCGACAACCTCGTCACCGAGCTGGCGGAGCGCCCGCTGCCCGTGGCGACCGCCGCCGTCGGGCACACGCGCTGGGCCACCCACGGGGGACCCACCGACCTCAACGCCCACCCGCACCTCGCGGACGACGGACGCCTCGCGGTCATCCACAACGGCATCATCGAGAACTTCAGCGCGCTGCGCGACGAGCTCTCCGGCGACGGTGTCACGTTCCTGTCGGACACCGACACGGAGGTCGCCGGCCAGCTCCTCGCCCGCGAGTACCGGAGCACGGGTGACATCACGGCCGCCATGGCGGCCACCGCCCGGCGCCTGGAGGGGACCTTCACGCTGCTGGCCGTCCACGCCGACGCCCCGGACACCGTCGTCGGGGCTCGGCACGACTCGCCGCTCGTCGTCGGTCTGGGTGACGGTGAGAACTTCCTCGGGTCCGACGTCGCGGCGTTCGTCGAGCACACCAAGGAGGCCCTCGAGCTCGGCCAGGACCAGATCGTGACGATCACGCCGACGTCGGTGACGGTGTGCGACTTCGACGGCGGGCCCGCGGAGGGCAAGCGGTTCAGCGTCGACTGGGACGCGGCGGCCGCCGAGAAGGGCGGCTTCGACTCCTTCATGGACAAGGAGATCCACGACCAGCCGAAGGCCGTGGCCGACACGCTCCTGGGTCGCACCGACGCCTCCGGGCGGATCGTCCTGGACGACCTGCGCATCGACGAGTCGGTGCTGCGCAGCGTCCACAAGATCATCGTCGTGGCGTGCGGCACCGCCGCCTACGCGGGACACGTCGCGAAGTACGCGATCGAGCACTGGTGCCGCATCCCCGTCGAGATCGAGCTGGCCCACGAGTTCCGGTACCGCGACCCCATCGTCGACGAGCGCACCCTGGTGGTGGCGGTCTCCCAGTCCGGGGAGACCATGGACACCCTCATGGCGGTGCGGCACGCCCGCGAGCAGGGCGCCAAGGTGCTGGCCATCGTCAACACCAACGGTTCCACGATCCCGCGCGAGTCGGACGCCGTGCTGTACACGCACGCCGGCCCCGAGATCGCCGTGGCGTCCACCAAGGCGTTCCTCGCCCAGATCACCGCCGCGTACGTCCTCGGTCTGTACCTCGCCCAGCTGCGGGGCAACAAGTACCCCGACGAGGTCGCCCAGCTGATGGACGAGCTGCGCGACATGTCCCGCAAGGTGCAGACCGTCATCGAGCGCGGCGAGTACGTGCGGGCCACCGCGCGATCCATGAGGGACGCCGACAAGGTGCTGTTCCTCGGACGGCACGTCGGCTACCCGGTCGCCATGGAGGGTGCGCTCAAGCTCAAGGAGCTGGCCTACATCCACGCGGAGGGCTTCGCGGCCGGCGAGCTCAAGCACGGGCCCATCGCGCTGATCGACGCCGGCCAGCCGGTGTTCGTCGTCGTGCCGTCCCCGCGCGGCCGCGACCACCTGCACTCCAAGGTGGTCTCCAACATCCAGGAGATCCGTGCCCGCGGGGCGCGGACCCTGGTGATCGCCGAGGACGGCGACGACGAGGTGCGCAAGTACGCCGACGAGGTGTTCTGGATCCCGCAGGCACCGTCGCTGCTGCAGCCGCTGCTGGCCGTGGTGCCCCTGCAGATCTTCGCGATGGCGCTGGCGACCGCCAAGGGTCTCGACGTCGACCAGCCGCGCAACCTGGCCAAGTCGGTCACCGTCGAATGACCCCGTCCCCGGCGAGCATGCCCTGGCGGCCCGTCCGCTCCGGCGGACGGGCCGCCAGGGCATGCTCGACCGCTCAGAGGGCATGGTCGAGCGATGCGGACCGACGCGGGACGACGCTCGCGGTGCCGGCTGGCGAGGTCGGCACCTTCTGCGCTCCGACCGCACCGTCGTGGGGTCGTGGGGGCTGGCCGGACGTGGCGGGGGTGCACCGGTGATCATCGGGGTGGGGATCGACGTCGTCGACGTCGCCAGGTTCATGGCGACCCTCGAGCGCACGCCACGACTGCGCGAGAAGCTGTTCACCGAGGCCGAGCGTGACCTCCCGGCGTCGTCCTTGGCCGCACGGTTCGCCGCCAAGGAGGCCATCGCCAAGGCCCTCGGCGCCCCCGGAAACATGCGGTGGCACGACGCCACCGTGCACCGGGTCGTCGGGGGGCCGCCCCAGGTGGAGCTGCGTGGGACCGTGCTCGCCCGCGCCCAGGAGCTGGGTGTCGCGCACTGGCACCTGTCGATCTCGCACGACGCGGGGATCTCCTCGGCCATGGTGGTCGCCGAGGGCTGACCCGCCAGGGGGTCGCCGAGCATGCCGTGGCGGCCCGTCCGGCGGCACGGACGGGCCGCCAAGGCATGCTCGATCGTCCAGAGGGCATGGTGGGCCCCGAGCAGCGGTCGTTCACCTGGCGAGGGCGCTGCGGACCGTCGACGCGATCGTGCCGAGATCGCGACCGGTGAACCGCAGCAGATCGACCGCGCCGGAACCGGTGAACAGGTTCTGGCGCCGGCGGTCGGCGAAGACGGCGGTCGGCGCGCCGTGCACGTCGACACCGTCCATCTCGACCACCAACCATCGGTGCGGACCACGGCGCCAGCCCAGGTCGCCGCGGGCCAGCGTCCGGCCGTCGCGGTCCGACAGCGGCAGCTGGAGCGTGTCCGGAGGAACCCCGCCCTCGATGCACTCCCACCGGGCGAACGACTCCAGCGGAGACTCCGACCGGCCGTCGGCGAGCGACCACAGGAGGTGTCGGGTCGCGACGCCGCGTCGTCCTCGAGCGAGCTCGTGCGACCTCGTCAGTCCGGCCAGGTCGAGCGACGTCGAGTGCAGCGCCGCGTCGAGCACGGCCAGCCCGTGGCGCACGGGCAGCTCGGGCACGGCCTGGGCGAGCGCCCAGTCCAGCGTGGCCACCCGTCGACCATCGATCTGCACCCAGGACAGCCCGTCGTCGAACTGCCGCACCCGCGAACCGGGGCGGTCGCGGCGGTTCTGCGCGTCCGGCAGCGCGGCCTCGGAGCGGATCGACGTCGGCAGCCCGGCGATCCCGTGCAGCGCCAGCGCGCACGCGCCGACGGCTACCGCCTCGGGGCCGTAGGTGAGCAGGGCCAGCCAGGCGGACCGCCGTCGTCGGGCCGGGAGGTCCGACGACGACGGTGCGGCCGCGCGGATCTCCAGGACGCGGTGCGCGACCCGCCGCCATCGACCACGGTCGACGAGACCACGGACCGCCTTGCGGCTGAGACCTGCGGCGTGGCACTGGTCGACGTCGACGAGTCCGCACTGGGTCCGGGCGGTGTGCAGCAGGTCGAGGGGCTCGACGGTGCGCGGATGCATGCCGACATCGCAGCAGGGCCGGCAGCGTCGAGGGCACGGAGGGGTGCGCGACGGTGGACGGCGTGCGGCTGTGGACGACGCCCGGCGGTGGCAGGGCGCGCCGTCGACCATGCCACCTGAACCACCGAACATGCCCTGGCGGCCCGTCCGCCGGAGCGGACGGGCCGCCAGGGCATGTTCGGCGAGAAGGGAGGGTGGTGGGAGGGGGTCAGTCCTGGAGCTCGGGGATGACCTGGCGCTGGAAGAGCTCGATCTGGTCCCGGTCACCGGCGGCGTTCGCGAAGTAGGTGATCGCGTACGTCATGCCACGGGAGCGCAGGTCCGTCAGCTTCTCGACGATCTGCTCCGGGGTGCCCACCAGCGGCCCGGTGCGCCAGCTGCGCACCTCTCGCTCCCCGGGCTCGCCCGGGGCGTGCCGGGCGAAGTGCGCGTCGATCCACGCGAGCTTGTCGTCGACCTCGGCCTGGTTCTCGCCGATGACGACGTTGTAGTTGGCCGATCGTGTGATCGCCCCGAAGTCGGTCCCGACGTCGGCGCAGTGCTGCTCCAGGATCCGCGACTTGTGGTCGAACGTCTCCGGGTCACCGGCGAAGTTCGTGTACTGGGCGTGCTGGGCGGCGATGCGCAGCGTCTTCTTCTCCCCGCCGCCCGCGATCCACAGCGGGATGCTCGGCACCTCGGCACCGCCGGCCCCGACGGGCAGCGTCTGCAACGGCTGCGGGTGGCAGAGGGCGCCGTCGACCTGGTAGCGCTCGCCGTCGAACCGGCCCGACGACCCGGTGCGCCACATGTTCGCCATGATCTGGACGCCCTCGTCGAGCGCGCGCAGGCGGTCGCCCGCACCGGGGAAGCCGTAGCCGTAGGCGCGCCACTCGTGCTCGTACCACCCGGCACCGATGCCCATCTCGACGCGGCCCCCCGAGATCGCGTCCACCGTGGAGGCGACCTTGGCGAGGTAGGTGGGCTCCCGGTAGGCCATGCAGGTGCACATCTGGCCGAGGCGCACCCGCTGCGACGACGCCGCGAACGCCGCCATGAGCGACCAGGCCTCGTGCGTCGCCTCGGTGCTCGGCACCGGCACGGTGTGGAAGTGGTCGTACACCCACACGCTCTCCCACGCCCAGGCCCCGCCCGGGACCGCCTCCCCGGCGGCGGCGTTGTCGGCGTAGTGAAGGAGGGAGAGCATGGTCTGCCAGTGCTGCTCCGGGGGCACGTCGGTCAGCGACATGCGCCAGCCCTGCGGGATGAAGAGTCCGAATCGCATGGCCCGACCCTATTCCTCTGACTGCGACGACGCCCGTGGCACGGCAGGATGCGTGCATGATCCGTGCCTGGTCCGCCGCCGACGTCCGTGCCGCCGAGGAGCCCCTCCTGGCTGCGGGCGAACCCCTCATGGCCCGCGCCTCGGCGGCCCTGGCCCGCATCGTCCAGGGCGACGTCAGGGCCCGTCGGCGCTCGCACCGCGGTGCGCGGGTCGCGCTGCTGGTGGGGTCCGGGAACAACGGCGGCGACGCCCTCTTCGCGGGCGCCGAGCTGGCCCGCCGGGGAGCCGTGGTGACGGCGGTGGCCGTCACGGACCGGACGCACCCGGACGGCCTGCGCGCGCTGCACGACGCCGGGGGCGCCGTCGTCGACCTGGCGGCGACCCCGGAGCGGCTCGGGGCGGTGGCCGACGACGTCGCCCGCGCCGACGTCGTCCTGGACGGGCTCGTGGGGATCGGCGCCCGGGGCGCGCTGCGCGGCCTCGCGGCCGACCTCGTCACCGCCGTCGCCGCCGCCATGGGCACGGGCCCGGGCGCGGCCACCGGTACCAGCAGCGGCACCAGCACCAGCCCCACTACCGGCCCCGACGCGGTCGCCGCTCCCGGTCCTGCCCGGCGCGGCGCACGGCCCTGGGTGGTGGCCGTGGACGTGCCCTCCGGCATCGGGGTCGACGACGGGACCTTGCCGGGACCGGTGCTTCCCGCCGACCGCACCGTGACGTTCGGCGCGGCCAAGCCCGGGCTCCTGCTGCCCCCGGCGGCGCGCCTCGCGGGCGAGCTCACCGTCGTCGACATCGGGCTCGAGCTGCCCGGCCCGCCCGCCGTGCAGCGGCTCGGGGCGGCGGACGTCGCCGCGGACTGGCCGGTGCCCGGACCCGACGACCACAAGTACACGCGCGGTGTGGTCGCCGTCGTCGCCGGGACCGCGACGTTCCCCGGCGCTGCCGTCCTGGCGTCGTCGGCCGCGGTCCGCACCGGGGCGGGCATGGTCCGCTACCGGGGCCCGGACGCCGTGGGGCGGGCGGTGCTCGCCGTGCGCCCGGAGGTCGTCACGGCCCCGGGCCGGGTGCAGTCGTGGGTGGTCGGCCCGGGCGTGCCGGGGGAGGGGGACGACGACGGGCAGCACGAGCGGGGTCGCGGTGGACTCGGTGCGGCCCGCGGCGACCTGCGGGGCTTGTCCCAGGAGCCGACGCCCGCCGTCGTCGACGCCGGTGGTCTGGCGCTCGTCGAGGCGCCGTGCCCGCCCTGGTTCGTGCTCACGCCGCACGCGGGGGAGCTGACGACGCTGCTGCGCCACCACGGCGAGGACGTCCGCCGCAGGCAGGTCGAGGCGGAGCCGCTGCGCTGGGCGCGGCGCGCCCACGAGCTCACCGGAGCCACGGTGCTGCTCAAGGGCGGCGTCACGGTCGTCGTCGGCCCGGGCGGGACCTTCAGCCAGGCGGACGGACCCGGCTGGCTCGCCACGGCCGGCGCGGGGGACGTGCTGGCCGGGGTGCTCGGGACGATGCTCGCCGCCCGGTCCGACGACGTCGTCCACGACCCGGCGCTCGCGGCCCGGATCGCGGCCGCGGCGGCCCTGGTGCACGGTCTGGCGGCCGGGCGGGCGAACCCCGGGGGGCCCGTCGCCGCGCTGGACGTCGCCGAGGCCGTGCCTGCCACGGTCGCGGCGCTCCTGTCCGATCGACCGCGGCCCTGACCGGCCCTGACCGGACCTGACCGGCCCTGACCGGCCCTGACCGGCCCTGACCGGCCCTGACCGGCCCTGACCGGCCTAACCGGCGCAGGCGCACAGTGGCCGGCCCTGACCGGCGCAGAGCGGCGCCCTGCCTGCCCGGCACAGTGACCGGGGCCCGCGCCGGGACGGTCAGCGGGGCAGGTGCGCCTCGATGGTCTCCACGATCGCCGGCGCGTCGGGGACGGTGCGCGGCGAGTACCGTCGCACCTCGCCGCCCGGCAGCACGAGGAACTTCTCGAAGTTCCACCGGATGCGGCCGTCGTGCCCGCCGGCGTCGGGAGTCTTCGTCAGCTCGGCGTACAGCGGGTGGGCGTTCTTGCCGTTGACCTTGATCTTGGACACCACGGGGAAGCTCACGCCGTACGTCGTCGAGCAGAACTCGGAGATCTTCTCGTCCGTGGACAGCTCCTGCAGGAACTGGTTGCTGGGGAACCCCACGACCGTGAAGCCGCGCTCGCCGTAGGTGCGCTGGAGCGTCTCGAGCGCCTCGTACTGCGGGGTCAGGCCGCAGCGGGAGGCCACGTTCACCACCATGACCACGTCGTCGCGGTGCTCGGCCAGGGTCGCCGACGTGCCGTCCATGCGGTCGAAGGGGATGTCGTAGATGTCCATGCGCCCCATCATGCCCCGTGGTCGGTGCGCTGCCGGGTGCGTCGCCGCCACCAGCCGGTGCCGGCGACGGCGGCCAGGACCACGACGAGCACCACGAGCAGCCCGACCCAGCCGAGGCTCTCCGCCGCCGAGGCCAGCCAGCGCTGCACCGACGCCGCGGCCTCGACCACCGGGTCGGCACCCGCGCCGCCGGCCAGCACCCGCAGCTCCCAGAACCCGTACCAGGCCACGTACAACCCGGCGACCAGCAGGATGCCGCCGCCGATCCGGGCGAGCACGGGCCCGGCGCCACGCGCCCGTCTCACGACACCGGCCCCGGCGGTCGCGACCACGACGGCGGCCGTGCCCACCAGCAGCGCCATGCCGGCGGCGTACGTGGCGAACAGGGCCACGCCCTGCCACACCGACCCGGCGCGGAACGCCGTCACCACCACGGCCAGGAACGGCGCGATCGTGCAGGTCAGCGAGGCCAGCGCGTAGGAGGCGCCGAACCCGACCACGGACCACCAGCGGTCCGTCAGGGGTTTGCCGCGCCCGGTGCGCAGCACCCGCAGACCGGGTAGCTCGCGCCCGGCCAGCACCCACGCACCCGCGGCGGCCAGCACGATGCCGAGGACGAGGGTGAAGGCGGGCAGGTAGCGCTGGACCGAGCTCGCCACCGGGGCCACGACGAGCCCGAAGACGCCGAAGACGGTCACGAAGCCGAGGGTGAGCGCCGCGGTCGACCGCAGCGCACGTCCGACGGCGGCGGCCCGGCCGTCGTCGGGCCGTACCAGGGTGGCCAGGTAGGCGGGCAGCAGCGCGAACCCGCAGGGGTTCACCGCGGCCACCAGGCCCGCACCCAGCGCGAGCGCGAAGGCGCCGTCGCCGAGCACCCGCTCAGCCCGCGAGGTCGGCGACGACCGACTCGAGCTCGGCCTCCGGGACCGAGCCCTCGACGACGACCTCGCCGTCGGCGTCGAGCACCACGAACGTGCTCTGCGCCGTCATGCCGAAGTGCTGCCACACCTCGCCCGAGTCGTCCACGAGGTGCGTGATCCCGGCGATGTTCTCCTCGGCCATGTCGGAGATCGTGTCGGCGTCGTCCAGACCACCCACCCCGACCACCTCGACGGCGTCGCCGTACTCCTCGGCGATCCCCGTCACGGTGGGGATCTGGCTGATGCAGGTGGGGCACCAGGGTGCCCAGAACCACAGCACGGTGGGGGTGCCCGCCAGCGAGGAGCCCTCGAACGTCTCACCGTCGAGGGTGGTGGCGGTGAAGTCGTAGACCGGGGCGACGTCGCCGTCTTCCGCCGCCATGTCGTCGTCCGCCGCCATGTCGTCGTCCGTGGCGGAGGACTCCTCGTCCATCGGTTCCTCGGAGGACGGTGCGTCCGCCGTGCCCCCGGTGGTGCCGGCGGGCTCGGTGGTCTCGGCGTCGGCCGCGCACCCGGCCAGGGCCAGGGCGGCAGCGGCGGTCAGGGCCACGGCGATGTGGTGCAGTCGGCGGTTCATGGCCCCAGTATCGCCCGGGGACCCTGCCGGGGGACAGGGGCCGGGGGGAACCGGGCGGGACAATGGCGTCATGCCCGTCGACCGACCGTCCCGCGCGGCGCCCCGTCCACCGCGGCGCGGGCCCACCCGGCACACGCCGCCGCTGCCCGTGCGCGACGGCCTCAACCCCACACGCCTGGTGCTCCCGCACGACGACGCCACCGTGGCCCGGCACACCACCGCGCTGGACTACCTGCTGGCCCGGTTCGTCGACGACGGCGAGCGCCTGCGCGCGAAGGTCGCCGCGGGCGAGGTCGTCACCGGCGACGGCACGGTGGTCACCGAGGACACGCCGTACGAGCCGCGCGGGTTCCTCTACCTCTACCGGGACCCGCCCGACGAGCCGCCCGTGCCGGCGCTCGCCGACATCGAGGTGCTGCACCGCGACGACGACCTGCTGGTCGTCGACAAGCCGCACCTCGTGGCCACCACCCCACGGGGCCGCTGGGTCACCCAGACGCTGCTCACGCACCTGCGACGCACCTTCGACCTGCCGGACCTCGTGCCCGCGCACCGCCTCGACCGGCCCACGGCCGGGGTGCTCGTGCTCACCGTGCGGCCGACCGCCCGCGGCCCGTACCAGACGGTCTTCCAGGAGCGCCGCGCGCGGAAGGTCTACGAGGCGGTCGCCCCGCTGCCCGAGGACCCGGCCGCGTTCCCGCGGACCGTGCGCTCCCGGATCGTCAAGCGTCGCGGCGTCGTGCGCGCCGAGGAGGTGCCCGGCGAGGCGAACGCCGAGTCGTGGATCGAGCTGGTCGAGGCGGACCCCGCGCGCGGACTGGGCCTCTACCGACTCACCCCCCGCACCGGCAAGACGCACCAGCTGCGCCTGCACCTCGCCTCGCTCGGCCTGCCCATCCTGCACGACCCGTTCTGGCCCGAGGTCCGCCCCGACGGTCCCGACGACCCCTCCCGGCCCCTGCAGCTCCTGGCGCGCTCCCTGGCGTTCGACGACCCGCTCACCGGGGCGCCGCGGCGGTTCGACTCGTGCCGTCGCCTCGCCGAGTGGAGCTCGCCGAGCAGGGTGGACCCGGTGAGAGAATCGCAGACGTGACCCTCCCCGCCTTCGACGACGGCGCCCCGGCGCGTGCCGTCGTCGACCTCGACGCGATCCGTGACAACGTGCGCGCCCTGCGCGGCCACGCACCGTCGTCGGCGCTGATGGCCGTCGTCAAGGCCGACGGCTACGGCCACGGGATGCTGCCCGCGGCCCGGGCGGCGCTCGCGGGCGGTGCGACGTGGCTGGGGGTCGCGACGGCGGGGGAGGCGCTGGCGCTGCGCGCCGGGCTGGGGCGCGGCGACGTGCCCGTGCTCGTGTGGCTCCTGACGCCGGGCGCGCCGTTCGCCGAGCTCGTCGCGGCCGACGTCGACGTCACGGTGGCGGCGCCCTGGGCGGTCGAGGAGGTGGCGGCGGGCGCGCGGGCCGCCGGTCGCGTCGCGCGCGTGCACCTCAAGGTCGACACGGGGCTGTCCCGCAACGGCGTCGCGCACGGCGACCTGCCCGACGTTGTGCGTCGGCTGGCCGCGCTGCACGCCGAGGGCGTGCTGCAGGTGGTGGGGCTGTTCTCCCACCTGGCCTGCGCGGACGAGCCCGGCCACCCCTCGATCGACCGGCAGGCGGCCGCGTTCGCCGAGGCGACCGAGGTGCTCGGCGCGGCGGGGCTGCACCCGCAGGTGCGCCACCTGGCGAACTCGGCGGCCACGTTGACCCGGCCCGACCTGCACCTCGACCTGGTGCGCCCCGGCATCTCCGTGTACGGGTTCTCGCCGGGGCCGCTCCTGGGGGCGCCGGGACGGTACGGGCTGCGGCCGGCGATGACGTTCCAGGCCCGGCTCGGGGCGGTCAAGCAGGTCGCGGCCGGGCAGGGCGTGTCCTACGGCCACCTGTACACCACGACGCAGGACACCGTGGTGGGCCTCGTGCCGGTCGGGTACGGCGACGGCGTGCCGCGCCACGCCTCGGGCGGTTCGGCGGGGCCGGGCGGGCCGGTCGCCGTCGGGACGGGGGAGCGCGCCCGCGTGCTGCGGGTCGCGGGGCGCGTGTGCATGGACCAGCTCGTCCTCGACCTCGGGCCGGGGGCCCGGGAGTCGGCGGGGGACGTCGTGACGCTGTTCGGCCCGTCCGACGGCGTGGCGCACGGGTCCGCGGTGCCGAACGCCCAGGACTGGGCCGACGCCGCGGGCACCATCAGCTACGAGATCGTCACCCGGCTGGGCGCACGCGTCCCCCGGGTGCACCTGAGCCGAGAAGGAGACCTGTCGTGACCGACGACGTCGTGCACCTCGACCTGCCGCAGGCGGAGACGACGCAGGCGCTGGGGGCCGCGCTGGCGGGCCTGCTGCGTGCGGGGGACCTGGTGATCCTCACCGGCGACCTCGGCGCGGGCAAGACGACCCTGACCCAGGGGCTGGGCTCGGCCCTCGGCGTGCGGGGGCAGGTGGCCTCGCCGACGTTCATCGTGGCGCGCGAGCACCCGCCGCTGCCGCGTCCGGACGGCTCGTGCGGGCCCGCGCTGGTGCACGTGGACGCCTACCGGCTCGGCAGCCTGGGCGAGCTCGACGCCCTGGACCTGGACTCGTCGTTGGACGAGTCGGTCACGGTGGTCGAGTGGGGGCGCGGGCTGGCGGAGACCCTGACCGAGGACCGGATCGAGGTCGACCTGCAGCGACCCCGCGGGGGCGAGGTCGACGTCGACGACCCCGGGGCGGGGACGCGGCACGCGACCGTCCGCGCGGTGGGTCCGCGCTGGCAGGGCGTCGACCTCGGAGTCCTGGTCCCGCGGTAGTCGGTGCCGCGTGGGCCGCCCCGCCGGGCAGCACGGTCGCACCGGCGGACGGCCTACTCTGGTGTCGTGGCAGTTCTCGCACTCGACACCTCAGCGGCCGTGTCCGTGTCCCTGGTCGACGACGGCGGCGGCCGGCTCGCCGCCCGCAGCGTCGACGAGCGCCGACGGCACGCCGAGTCCCTCGCGCCGCTCGTCTCGCAGGTCCTGCAGGAGGCGGGCGTGCAGCGGTCCGACCTGACCGCCGTCGTCGGCGGGACCGGTCCGGCTCCCTTCACGGGGCTGCGGGTCGGGCTCGTCACCGCGCGCACCCTCGCCCTGAGCCTCGGGATCGACGTCCTCGGCGTGCCCAGCATCGACGTGCTGGCCGTGCAGGCGGTGGCGGACCTCGGGCTGGACCCGGACGACGAGGTGCTCGTCGCGACCGACGCCCGTCGCAAGGAGGTCTACTGGGCGCGCTACCGCGTCGTCGCGCACGAGGGCCCGCACGGCGTCCCCGTGGTGGAGCGGCTGCGCGGCCCCGAGGTCGCGCGGGCCGCCGAGGTGGCCGCGACGGCGCTCGACGCACCGCAGGCTCCCGGCGCCCGTCTCGCCGTCGTGGGGGAGGGGGCCGTGCTGTACGCCGAGCACCTGCCGGTCGACGACGACGCCCCCTCCCAGCCGGACGCCACGGTCCTGGCGCGGCTCGCCCTGGCTCGGCGCGCCGCCGGGCAGGACCTGCCCACCGAACCGCTGTACCTGCGCCGCCCGGACGTGCAGGAGCCCGCGGCGGCCAAGCGCGCCACCGGGGCGGCGCCGTGAGCGCCGGGACGACGCCGGTGCGGCTGCGCCCGCTGGAGTCGCGGGACTTCGACCGCGTGCTGGAGCTGGAGCGTGAGCTGTTCGGGCCCGGGGCGTGGACGTACGGGATGCTCGCCGACGAGCTCGCCGGTCTGGGCCGCTGGTACGTGGTCGCCGAGGCGACCGACGTGCTCCACGGGTTCGGCCGCCACCCGGTGGTGGGGTACGCGGGCCTGTGGTTCGACGGCGACGACGCCCAGGTCATGACGATCGGCACCGCGCGCAGCCATCAGCACCGCGGCGTCGGGCGCACCCTGCTGCAGGCGCTGGTGGACCGTGCCCGCGCCCTCAGGGCCGGAGCGCTGTTCCTGGAGGTGGCGGTCGACAACGCGCACGCGCTCGCGCTCTACGAGCAGTTCGGGTTCGTCCGGCTCGGGATCCGCAAGCGGTACTACCAGCCCGAGGACAAGGACGCCTTCACGATGCGGATGGACCTGCGTGCGGCGGCGGCGTTCGACGACGCTGCCCCCGGGACGTCAGATCGCACGGCGGATCGCACGGCGGATCACGCGTCCGACGGCACCGCGTCCGCGGCCCGGAGCGTGCCGCCGGGCAGCACCGGGCAGCGCAGCACCGGGCAGCGCAGCACCGGGCAGGGGGACGCGGCATGACCGACCCGCGCTCGTCCGTCCTGGTGGACGCCGGGACCCTCGCCGCCGACCTGCAGCTCGGCGGCCTCCAGGACCCGTTCGGCGGCGCGCCGGTGCTGCTCGACGTGCGGTGGGAGCTGGGGCGCGACGACGGTCGCGAACGCTACGAGGCGGGGCACCTGCCCGGCGCGGTCTACGTGGACCTGGAGACGGAGCTGGCGGCGACGCCGTCGGCCGCGGAAGGACGGCACCCGCTGCCGTCGGCCGCGGAGTTCCAGCAGTCCGCGCGTCGGTGGGGCGTGTCCGCGGACTCCCGGGTCGTCGTCTACGACGCGGTCGGCGGTGCGTCGGCCGCCCGGGCCTGGTGGCTCCTGCGCTGGTTCGGCCACCCCGGCGTGCACCTGCTCGACGGCGGGCTCGCGGCGTGGGTGCGCGCGGGCTACCCGCTGGAGACCGGGCTGATCGAGCGGGCGCCGGGCGACGTCGTCGTGCACCCCGGCCGCATGCCGGTGCTCGACGCGGACGACGTGGCCGACCTGCCCGGCGAGGGCGTGCTGCTGGACGCCCGGGCGGCCGAGAGGTACCGGGGCGAGGTGGAGCCGGTCGACCCGCAGGCCGGGCACGTGCCGGGCGCGCTGAGCGCGCCGACGGCCGGCAACCTCGCCGACGACGGGACCTTCCGCCCGGCGGACGAGCTGGCGGAGCGGTTCGCGGCCCTGGGGGCGACCGCCGGGCGGCCGGTGGGGGTCTACTGCGGGTCCGGGGTGACCGCGGCCCACGAGATCGCGGCGCTGGCGACGCTCGGCGTCGAGGCGGCCCTCTACCCGGGGTCGTGGTCGCAGTGGTCGAACGACCCGAACCGGCCGGTCGCCACGTCCGGCTGAGCCTCGGCGGTGACGACGAAGGGCCGGGTCCGCGACACGTGTCGCGGACCCGGCCCTTCGTCCTGGGAGCGGGTGGGGCGTCGTTCAGAGGGTCTCGGCGACCTGCTCGAACGCGAGGCGCGGGAAGCGGGGGTACGTGGTGCCCTCGCCGTCGAGGTGGCCGGCGCGCACGACGAGGAGCGACTTCCAGCCGGTCTCGCCGAAGAACTCGGCGTCGACGCCGGCGAAGTCCATGCCGTCCATGGGGCCTGCGCCGAGACCGGCGGCACGCAGCCCGACGACGAGGTAGCCCGCCTGGATCAGCGCGTTCTTGCGGGCCATCTGCTCGCGGACCTCGGCCACGGGGTCCAGGTTCTCGCGGACGCCGGGGACGACGGGGAACAGGGTGTCCATGTGCTGGTGGAACGTCGGGTCGGCGGCGAGGACGAGCGAGACGGGGGCGTTGCGCACGCGGTCCGCGTTGGAGTCCGCCATGTGGGTGGCCAGGCGCTCCTTGGCCTCGTCGGAGCGCACGACCAGCACGCGCAGCGGCAGCGAGTTCATCGCGGTGGGGCCGAACTTCGCCAGGTCCCAGGCCGCCTCGAGCTCGGCGTCGGTGACGGGTCGGTCGGTGAACGCCTGCGCGGTGCGGGCCGTGCGGAACAGGTGGTCGGCGACCTCGTCGGCGATGGCCAGCGGTGCGGTCGGGGAGAGCGTCTCAGTCATGCCCCGGGCAACCAGTTCATCCAGACGGATCATTCCGTACACCGGTGTGCGATGCGACACACACTCAGAGCTCGGCGAGGAGGTCGAAGTCGTAGCCGTCGGCCCGTGCGAGGTAGAGGCGCTGCTCGGCGTGGTTGCCGCGGAACAGCATGCGGCCCCGCGGCCCCTCGTACTCCAGGCCGTCCACGGTCCGGTCGGTGGCCGCCACCGACGGGCTGCCCGCCCGCTCCACGATCGTGCGCAGCGCGAAGATCCCCTCGTAGCAGGCCTCCGCGGCGGCACCGACGGCGGGGGCGCCGTGGCCGTGGTGGGCGAGGTAGCGCCCCACCAGGTCCAGGGCCTCACCCGTGGCGAGGGAGCGGAACCAGCCACCGGCGGAGAAGAGGTTCGTCGTGGCGCCGCCGCCCGATCCCATGAGCATGTTCTCCTCCATGAGGGTGCTCAGCCGCACCGTGCGCTCGTGCAGCCCGCGGCGCGCGAACGCCCGGTTGAAGCGCACCCCGTTCTGCCCGACCATCAGCACCAGCACGCCGTGGGCGGAGCTGCGCTCGAGCTCGTCCAGGACCGCCGCGAGCTGGGCCGGCGTCGCGCCCTGCTCCGGCAGGAACCGCCCGCCCACGAACTCCACCCCGAGGTCGGCGACCTGCCGGGCGAGCACCTCCGCGGTGCGTCGGGGCCAGGCGTAGTCGTCGCCGACGACGTACCACCGGCGCGCACCCACCTCGGTGCGCAGCCGGGCGATCGCCGGGAACAGCTGCGCCGAGGGCACCTCGCCGGTGACGTACAGGCCCGGCCTCGTCTCCGCGCCCTCGTACGCCGCCGGGTACACGTAGGGCACGCGACGCTGGACCAGCGGGACCACCGCGTTGCGCACGGCCGAGGTGTGCCAGCCGGTCAGGGCGTGGATGCGTCCGCCGTCCAGGGCTCGGCCGAGCTGGTGGCGCAGCGCGGGGCCCGGCAGCCCGGCGTCGAGCAGCTCCGCCCGCACGGGGCGCCCGAGGATGCCCCCGGTCGCGTTGAGCTCCGCGACCGCGAGCTCGGTGACGGCCTGGCAGGACGGGCCGTAGATCCCGCCAGGGCCTTGGAAGTGCAGTAGCGCACCGACCACGAATTCCGACATGACGCCTCGCCATTGGATAGCCCGTCCGGGCTCGGTCCTGCGTTGGCGGGTAGTCTACGAGCGGGCACAAGAGCCCCGGCGACCCGGACGGCAGGTGAGACGGATGACGACGCGCAGCACGACGGCACAGGACGTGTCGGGTGCGGTCGACGTCGCCATGCTGCGCGAGACGGTGCTCGCCGCGCGGCGTGCCGCCCGCGACGCCTCCGTCGTCCTGGCGCGCGAGGGCGCCACCCTCGACGAGTGGATGATCCTGGACGTCCTCGGCGACGAGGACGGGCTCACGATGTCCCAGCTGCGCGAGTCGGTCGGCGTCGACAAGGCGACGCTCGGGCGGCGTGTGGACGCTCTGGTCACCCGCGCCCTGGTGTACCGCGAGGTCGACGGCCTCGACCGCCGCGTCATCCGCGTGCACCTGTCCTCACGCGGGCGTGACGTCCTGGTCCGGCTCACCGCGCGACTGGCGGCGCAGCACCAGCAGGCCGACACCCCACACGGCGACCAGTAGCACCGTCAGCACGAGCCCGTACGGGTCGAGGTCCGCCGACACCCCGGGCAGCGCGGCCGCGGCCGGGACGTTCTCCGCGAGGGTCTGCACCAGCGTGATGACCGCGATCCCGATGGCGGCCAGCGCGGACGTCCCGGTGACGACGACGTCGTAGCGCATCCGCGAGCGGCGGGCCGGCTGCCTCGCCGTGCCCGTGTAGACCCGGCGGGCGACGGAGCCCTGCGCGGAGTCGAGGAACGACATGCCCGCGGTGAAGAGCAGCGCCAGGGGGACGGCGGCGTACCAGCTCTGCTGCTCGATCGTCACCGCGGCGGTGGTGGCCAGCAGGCCGATCGACGTCGCCGTGTCGAAGCCGAGGCCGAACAGCAGCCCGACGGCGTACATCCGGCGCGGCCGGTCGGTGGCCCACTCGAAACGGCGCAGCGCCCAGGAGACGGGTCCGCCCGCACCGGCGGCGCTCTCGCGGTCGCCGGTGACCTGGTCGGTGCGCAGGGCGCGGCGCAGCAGCACGACGTTGATCGCCCCGACGACCAGCAGGAAGGTGCTGGCCACCAGCGGTCCCCACACGCCGGTGATGCGGCGCAGCAACGACCCGTCGTCGTCCATCATCGGCACGAGGGCGACGACGCCGACGGCCAGCAGCACCGCGGCCCCCACCACGACGGTGGAGTGCCCGAGCGAGAACCACAGGCCGACGCCGTGCGGGTTGCGGCCGGTGCGGACCAGCCGCCGGGTCGTGTTGTCGATGGTGGCGATGTGGTCGGGGTCGAACGCGTGGCGCAGTCCGAGCCCGTACGCCGTCAGCGCCATGGCCCAGGTCAGCACCCCGGCACCGCCGGCGACGAACGTCGCGGCGAGCGCGACGAGCGCCACGACGTGCATGCCGACGACGACGGGGAGGGTGACCGAGCGGTGCGCGGTCGTGGTGGTGGCGGTCATGGTTCCTCCGGGTGGTGGGTGGCGAGGCCCGGTCGGTCGAGGGGGCTGGCGTGCGTGGCCCGCCCGAGCCAGCGCACCAGGACGCCCCCGCGCTCCAGGCGCAGGGTGCTGAGTCCCGGGTCCGGGACGGTCCCTGCCAGGGCAGACTCCGCCGGAGCCGGTTCCTCGTCGGTACGGGTGCAGGTGCAGGTGTGGGTGTCGGTGTGCTCGCCGGTGCCGTGCAGGTCGCTGACGGTGTCCAGGACGCGGTGAGGGCCCAGCACCCCCGGCACGGGGCGCGCGCCGTCGGCGGCGAGCTCCTCGACGAGCACCGGGCCGTCGTCGTCGTGCACGTCGGACCGGACGACGACCCGCCCGCCGTGCTCGCCGGAGCGGCCCAGGACGGTGGTCTCGCGGAGCACGACGCGAGACCCCGCCCCCAGGCGCACGGAGGTGGTGCGGGTCAGGTCGGCGCCCGTGGCGACCACGAGCGGCAGGCCCGCCCAGGTGAGCCGTGCACCGGCACCGAGTCGGATCTCGACGTCCCAGCGGCACGGGTGCCCGGCGCCGTCGTAGGCGACGGTCCCGCCGACGTCGAGGAGCGTGAGGTCGAGGCCGTCGTCGACGTCGACCGACACCACGACGTGGTCGCCCCCGAGCAGCAGGGCACCCTGGGCGACGAGCGCGACCGTCGCCGACGTGGTCCCGCGCGCGACGACCCGCGAGGCGAGCAGGCCGTCCGCTGCGCCGACGCGCACGGGGGCGCCGGGCACCGCCGCGGCCCGGACGTGCACCGACGTCCGCAGCGGCAGCGCCGTGGGGCGGAGCACGACGGCGTCCTCAGTGGGCGTGCGCCGGGGCGCCGTCGTCGTGGCTGTGCACGTAGCCGCCGCCCTCGGCGTCCTCGTCCGCGTGGAAGTGCGGCGCCATCGGGCCCGGGTCCTGGGCGACGTGCCGCCCGGTGCGGAACGACGCCAGCACCCCGAGCACCCAGGTGCGCAGCTCGGCCACGGACGAGGCGTCGGTGCGCGACAGCGCGACGACGCCTCGTCCGTCACGGGCAGCGGTGGCGTCGGCGACCATCCGCACGACGTCCACCCCGACGTAAGGTGCCAGGTCGGTCTTGTTGACCACCAGCAGGTCGGCGCGGCCGATGCCGGGACCGCCCTTGCGGGCCACGTCCCCGCCACCGGCGACGTCGAGCACGAAGATCTGGGCGTCGACGAGAGCGGGGAGAACGTGGCGGTGAGGTTGTCCCCGCCGGACTCGATGACCACCAGGTCCAGGGGGTCGAAGTCGCGCTCGAGGTCCTCGGCGGCCAGGAGGTTCGCGGTGACGTCGTCGCGGATCGCGGTGTGCGGGCAGGCGCCCGTCTCGACGGCGCGGATCCGTTCCGGGTCCAGGACGCCCTCCGAGCGCAGGAAGCGGGCGTCCTCGTCGGTGTAGATGTCGTTGGTGATGACGCCGATGGCGAGCTCGTCCGCCAGGGCGCGGCAGAGGGTCGCGATGAGGGACGACTTGCCGACGCCGACGGGACCGGCGATGCCGAGGCGCAGGGTGCGGCGCGTGGGCTGGATGGTGTCGGGCTGGATGGTGTCAGGCACGGAACAACCTCTGGTTCGTCAGGGCGTGGGCCTGCGCCCAGCCTTCGGTCTGTGGAGCGCCGGAGGCGGGGATCTCCTCCGGGGTGGTGCACGCCGCGACCCGGAGCACGTGCTCCTCGGCCGCGGCGCACGCGTCCAGCACCCATCGCGCGGGGGCGAGGGGGTCGCAGGGCGCGAGCTTGAGGTACGCCGACGCCGCGGTCTGGGCGTCGTCGTACACGGTGAGCCGGACGACGTCGGCGGGCGCCAGCCCGGTGGCGGCCGCGACCGCCCCGAGCACGACGGCGCGTGGCAGCGGCCCCCGTGCCGCCTCGTGGGCGACGAGCGTGCGCACCGCCGTCGCCGTCGGCCACAGGGTCCGGGCCACCCGCAGGTAGCCGCGCCCGAGCAGCCGGGCGGCGTCGCGCAGGGCGGGCGCCGGGGTGCGCGCGGCCCAGGCCTGCACGACCTCGGCCACCTCGGCGCCGTCCGTCGCGCCCGGGCCGCGCGAGGCTCGCGGAACGGTCAGGACCCGGGACGTGACGACGGCCGTCCCCGCCTCCACGAGGCTGACCGTCGTCGCACGCCCGACCATCCAGGCCGGCACGTCGCGCTCCGGCATGCCGCCGAGCAGCGCCGGTTCCAGGCTCGCCGAGTGGGCGTGACCGCCGCCGGGGAGGCGGGCGTCCGCCAGGAGCATGGCGACCGAGAGCGCGTGGGGGGACGTCACGGGCGGCCTAGAACATCGAGTAGAGCTGGGCGAGCGGCAGCCGCACCGCGGGCGCCGGCTCCACCAGGTCGCCGTCGATGCGGATCGCGAACGTCTCGGGCTCGATGTCGATGCGGGGCATCGCGTCGTTGTTGAGCATGTCCGCCTTGCCGACGTCGCGGGTGGGGGCCACGGGGGCGAGCCGACGTCGCAGCCCGAGCCGGTCCGCCAGCCCGCCCTCGATCGCGGCGGGCGCCACGAACGCCAGGGAGGTGTCCGCGGCCAGCGCGTCGCCGAAGGCGGGCCGCATCAGCACCGGCTGCGGCGTCGGGATGGACGCGTTGGGGTCGCCGAGCGCCGCCCACGCGATGACCCCGCCCTTGAGGACGACGTCGGGCCGTACCCCGAAGAACCGCGGGTCCCACAGCACGAGGTCGGCGAGCTTGCCGGCCTCGACCGAGCCGATCTCGGCGTCGACGCCGTGCCCGATCGCCGGGTTGATCGTGTACTTGGCGACGTAGCGGCGCGCGCGCTCGTTGTCGGCCGGCTCCGCGCTGCTCAACGGGCCGCGACGGTGCTTCATGACGTGCGCGACCTGCCAGGTGCGGGTCACGACCTCGCCGATGCGGCCCATCGCCTGCGCGTCCGACGACGTGATGGAGATGGCGCCCAGGTCGTGCAGCACGTCCTCCGCGGCGATCGTCGTGGCGCGGATGCGGGACTCGGCGAACGCGAGGTCCTCCGGGACGGCCGGGTTGAGGTGGTGGCAGACCATGAGCATGTCGAGGTGCTCCGCGACGGTGTTCACCGTGTGGGGCAGCGTGGGGTTGGTCGAGCCGGGGATGACGTGCGGCAGCGCCGCGATGGTGAGGATGTCGGGGGAGTGGCCCCCGCCGGCCCCCTCGACGTGGAAGGCGTGGATGGAGCGCCCGCCGATCGCGTCGATCGTGGAGTCCACGAACCCGGCCTCGTTGAGGGAGTCGGAGTGCAGCGCCACCTGCAGCCCCCACTCGCCGGCCGCCGTGAGCGCGGCGTCCAGCGCGGCGGGCGTCGAGCCCCAGTCCTCGTGCACCTTGTACCCCGCCGCCCCGGCCAGCGCCTGCTCCGCGAGGGACTCCGCGCTGACCGTGTTGCCCTTGCCGAGCAGCAGCACGTTGAGCGGGACGGAGTCCAGGGCGCGCAGCACCTGGCGCAGGTGCCAGGCGCCCGGCGTCACCGTCGTCGCCTTGGACCCCTCCGAGGGGCCGGTGCCGCCCCCGGCGATCGTCGTGATGCCGGTGGCGAGCGCCTCGTGCAGCGCCGAGGGGGACAGCAGGTGCACGTGCGGGTCGAACCCGCCCGCGGTGAGGATGCGGCCCTCGCCGGAGATGACGTCCGTGGACGGCCCGATGACGAGGTCGGGGTGGACGCCGTCGGCGACGTCGGGGTTGCCGGCGCGCCCGAGCGCGACGATCCGTCCGTCGCGCAGCCCGACGTCGGCCCGCACGACGCCCCACCAGTCCAGCACGACGACGTTGGTGACGACCGTGTCGAGCGCGCCCTGGGCGCGGGTGCGCGTCGACTGGGCCATCGACTCCCGGATCGACTTGCCGCCGCCGAACACGGCCTCCTCCCCGCCGACGGTGAGGTCCTCGGTGATCTCGATCCACAGGTCGGTGTCCCCGAGGCGGACCTGGTCGCCGACGGTCGGGCCGTACAGGGCCGCGTAGCGCTCGCGGTCGATGCGCACCATCAGCGGGCCTCGGGATCGACGGGGCCGAGCTCCCCGCCGTCGGTCCTGCCGCGCTGCAGGCCGGGCACGCGGCGCGCCCCGCGGATCGTCACGACGTCGACCTCGCGGCTGGCACCGGGCTCGAACCGCTCCGAGGTGCCGGCGGGGATGTCGAGCCGGAACCCGTGGGCGGCGTCGCGGTCGAGGGCGAGCGCGCCGTTCGCGTCCGGCAGGTGCAGGTGGGACCCGACCTGGACGGGGCGGTCGCCGGTGTTGACGACGACGAGGCGGCGCCGTTCGTGGGGCGGGCGGTCGTTGAGGTCGAGGTGCCCGGGGGCGACGCGGATCGCGCCGGGCCCGGTCGAGGCGTGTGCGGACACGGGGATGCTCCTTACTGGACCGGGTGGTGCAGGGTCACGAGCTTGCGACCGTCGGGGAACGTGGCCTCGACCTGGACGTCGACGATCATGTCGGCCACGCCGTCCATGACCTGGTCGCGGTCGAGGACGTCGCGGCCGGTCTGCATGAGGGTGGCGACGTCGGCGCCCTCGCGCGCACGCTCGATCACCCAGCAGGACAGCAGGGCGACGGTCTCGGGATGGTTGAGCCGGATCCCGCGCGCGAGGCGGTCGCGGGCGACCATGCCGGCGACCGCCAGGAGCAGCTTCTCGGTGTCGGCGGGAGTCAGGTGCACGGCGGCTCCTCGGGGTGGCCGGACGGCGTCGTCACGGGGATGGGGGCGTTCACAGGGCGAGCGCCCGGCGGACGTCGGCGGCGGTGTCGGGGTGGCCTCCCGCCCCGCGGTGCGCCACACGGCCCGAGGTGAGGACGGCGTACCGGGTCGCGTGCTCCGTCGCGAAGCCGACGTGCTGCTCCACGAGCAGGACGGACAGGTCCCCGGCGGCCATGAGCGTCGAGATCGCCGCGTAGATCTCCTGCACGACGTTCGGCTGGATGCCCTCGGCGGGCTCGTCCAGCACGAGCAGGCGCGGCCCGGTGACCAGGGCGCGGGCGATGGCGAGCTGCTGGCGCTGGCCGCCGGACAGCAGGCCGGCCTGGCGGCCCAGCAGGTCGGTGAGCGCGGGGAACAGGTCGAGGGCCTCGTCGGTGCGGCGTCGCCCCTCCCTGCCGTGTGCGTCCGCGACGACCTGCAGGTTCTCCCGGGCGCTGAGCTGACCGAACGCCTGCTGTCCCTGGGGGACGTAGGCGACCCCGCGCCGCACCCGCCGGTGCGGGGAAGGGCGGTCACGTCGTGACCGTCGAGCAGGATCGTGCCGGACCGGGTCGGCAGGAGCCCGAGGACGGCGCGCAGCAGCGTCGTCTTGCCGGCCCCGTTGTGCCCGAGCACGGCGGTGAGCTCGCCGTCGCCCACGGTGAGGTCGACGTCGTGCACCACGGCCGTGCGGCCGTACCCGGTGCTCACGGCGGTCAGCTCCAGCATCAGGCCTCTCCTTGCGGTGCGGGGGTCGTGGTGGCGGGGGTCGTGGTGACGGGTGCGCCGAGGTACACCTCGACCACGGCGGGGTCGTTCTGGACCTCGGTGACCGTGCCCTCGGCGAGCACGCGCCCCTGGTGCATCACGGTGACCGAGTCGGCGAAGGAGCGCAGGAACTCCATGTCGTGCTCCACCACCACGACGACGCGCTGCGTGCCGATGCGGCGCAGGAGGTCACCGGTCTGCTCGCGCTCCTCGTGGGTCATGCCCGCCACCGGTTCGTCGAGCAGCAGGAGGTGGGCGTCCTGGACGAGCAGCATGCCGATCTCCAGCCACTGCTTCTGGCCGTGGGCGAGGACGCCGGCCTGGACGTCGCGCTGCGCCGTCAGCCCGATGGTCTCCAGCGCCTGCTCGACCGCGTCGGGCGTGACCGCCCGGCTGCGCAGCAGGGAGAGCGGACGACGGCGTGCGCCGGCCGCGATGTCGAGGTTCTGCAGGACGGTGAGCTCGGAGAAGACGCTCGCCGTCTGGAAGGTGCGTCCCACGCCGGCGCGGGCGATGCGGTGGGTGGCCCGGCCGAGCAGCTCGGTGCGCCCGAACCGCGCGGACCCGGTGCCGCGCACCAGGCCGGTGACGGCGTCGATCAAGGTGGTCTTGCCGGCCCCGTTGGGTCCGATGAGGAACCGCAGGTCGCCCTGGGTGACGGTGAGGTCGACGTCGCGCACGGCCACGAAGCCGTCGAACTCGACGCGCAGCCCGCGGACCTCCAGGTAGTCCTGGCGGAAGCGGGTGGTGTCGGTGCCGAGCAGCTCGGCCGCCGCCTCGAGGTCCGGGCCGGCGGGCTTGTCGGTGAGGTCCTCGCTCATGCCCTGCTCCCCTCTGGTGCTGGTGCTGGTGCTGGTGCTGGTGCGGGATCCGGTTCGGGTTCGGGATCGGGGTCGGGGTCGGGATCGGACCGCCGTCGTCGTCGGACCAGCGAGGCCAGACCGCCCGGCAGGAACGCGACGACGAGGATGAACAGGGCGCCCTGGAAGTAGATCCAGCCCGAGGGGAACTGCTCGGAGATGGACGTCTGCGCCCAGCTGACGGCGATCGACCCGAGCACCGGGCCGAGCAGGCTGGCCCGGCCCCCGATCGCGACGCCGATGAGGAACCCGATGGACGGCACGACCCCGACGTCCGCGGGGGAGATGATCCCGACGATCGGCACGAACAGCGCACCGCCGATCGCCGCCATGACGGCCGCGACCACGTAGGCGACCGTCTTGATCGCGGCGGGGTTGTAGCCGAGGAACCGGACGCGGTCCTCGGCGTCACGCACCGCCACCAGCAGCTCGCCGAAGCGGGACCGGTTGAGCTGGCGCACCACGGCCACCATCGCCAGGAGCACGCCGGCGGCGACCAGGTAGAGCATCCGCTGGTTGGCGGGGTCGGCCAGGTCGTAGCCGAAGAACCCGCGGAACCCGTTGAGACCGTTGGTCCCGCCGGTGGTCTGCTGCTGGCCGACGAGCAGGATCGCGAACGCCGCCGCGAGCGCCTGGGACAGGATGGCGAAGTAGGCGCCGCGGACGCGCCGGGTGAACACGGCCCAGCCGAGCAGCGCGGCGAGGGCGGCGGGGACGAGCACGACGAGCAGGACCGCCGCGAGGGGCGAGCGCAGCGGCTCCCACCAGGAGGGCACCTCGCCGGTGCCGTACAGGAGCATGAAGTCCGGCACGCCGTCGGGGCCGGCGTCGGTGAGCTTGAGGTGCATCGCCATGAGGTAGGCGCCCAGTCCGAAGTAGACGCCCTGGCCGAGGGTGAGCAGTCCGCCGCGCCCCCAGGCGAGCCCGATGCCGACGGCGACCATGGCCAGGCACAGGAACTTGGCCAGCAGTCCCAGCCGGAACGGGCCGAGCAGGACGGGGGCGACGGCGAACAGCAGCACGGCGGCGAGGGCGAAGCCGGCCAGGGCGCGGGTGCGGCCCGGTGCGAGGAGCTTGTCGAGGACGGTCATGCGAGGCTCCTCGTCCGGACCGAGACCAGTCCTTGGGGTCGTACCTGCAGGAAGGCCACGACGGCGACGAACACGAGCACCTTGGCCACGGAGGCGGTGGTGGAGAACTCGAGGAACGCCTGCATCATGCCGAGCGACATCGCGGCGATGACGGTGCCCTTGATCTGGCCGATGCCTCCGGCGACGACCACGAGGAACGCGTCCACGATGTAGTTGGTCCCGAGGGTGGGGCCGATCGATCCGAGCAGGGTCAGGGCGACGCCGGCGATGCCGGCGAGCCCTGACCCCAGGAAGAACGTGATCCGGTCGGTGGTCCGGGAGGAGATCCCGGAGGCCTCGGCCAGGTCGCGGTTCTGGACGACGGCGCGGATGCGCCGTCCGAGGGGTGTCACCTTGAGCGCGACGCCCAGGGCGACGACGCAGACGACGGCGAGAACGAGGATGAACAGGCGGGTCCTGGGCAGTGCCAGGCCCCCGATCTCCACGGCCCCGGACAGCCAGGCGGGTGCCCGGACGTCCACGTTGGGTGCGCCGAACACGTCCCGGGCCACCTGCTGCAGGACGAGTGCGACGCCCCAGGTGACCAGCAGCGTGTCGAGCGGTCGGGTGTACATCCGGTGGATGAGCGTCGCCTCGAGCAGGAGCCCGAGGAGCCCGCCGACGACGAACCCGAGGGGGAGCGCCACCAGGAGGCTGAGGCCGGCGTTGCCGACCACGCCCTGCACCACGAACGCCGTGTACGCGCCGGCCATCATGAACTCGCCGTGGGCCATGTTGATCACGCCCATCTGACCGAACGTCAGGGCGAGGCCGAGGGCGGCGAGCAGGAGCACCGAGCCGAGACTGAGCCCGGCGAAGAGCTGGGAGAGGATGTCCATCGTCGTTCCCTCGCGTCAGGAGAGGCCGTCGGCCCAGTCGTAGCCCTCGAGGTAGGGGTCGGGCTCGATCGGCTCGCCCGAGCTCCACTCGGTGTGGATGAGGCCGTCGTCGCCGATCTTGCCGACGAGCGAGGTCTTGGAGATGTGGTGGTTGTCGCCGTCGACCACGACGGTGCCCTCGGGGGCGTCGAAGGTCACGCCGTCGGCGGCCGCCTGGACGTCGGCGACGGCGAACGACTCGGCCTTCTCGACCATGGCGCGCCACAGGTAGAGCGAGGTGTAGGCGGCCTCCATCGGGTCGGACGTCGGGCGGTCCTCGCCGTACTCGGCCTTGAACGCCTCGACGAACGCCGTGTTCTCGGGGCTCTCGACGGTCTCGTAGTAGTTCCAGGCGGTGAGCTGGCCGACGACGTTCTCGACCCCGATGCCGCCGATCTCCTCCTCGGCGATGGACACGGACAGCACGGGCATGTCCTCGGCCGTGATGCCGGCGTTGGTGTACTCCTTGAAGAACGCCACGTTGGAGTCGCCGTTGAGGGTGTTGAAGACGGCGTCGGCGTCCGCGGAGCGCACCTTGTTGGTGATCGTGGAGAAGTCGGTGTGGCCGAGCGGGGCGTACTCCTCGCCGACGACCTCGATGCCGTGCGCGTCGGCGTACGCGTTGATGATCTTGTTGGCGGTGCGCGGGAACACGTAGTCGGACCCGACGAGGAAGAGGGACTCGACCCCCTGCTCGACGAGGTAGTCCAGCGCGGGGACGATCTGCTGGTTGGTGGTGGCGCCGGTGTAGAAGATGTTCGGCGAGGACTCCAGGCCCTCGTACTGCACGGGGTAGAACAGCAGCGAGTCGTTCGACTCGAAGACGGGCAGCATCGCCTTGCGGGAGGCCGAGGTCCAGCCGCCGAAGACGGCGGCGACGCAGTCGCTGGTGATGAGCTTGGTGGCCTTCTCGGCGAAGATCGTCGGTTCGGACTGGCCGTCCTCGGTGACGATCTCGAGCTGCTTGCCCAGGACGCCGCCGTCGGCGTTGATCTCGCTCGCGGCGAGCTGGAGGGAGTCGTGGACGGTCTGCTCGGAGATCGCCATCGTGCCGGACAGGGAGCTGAGGAAGCCGATCTTGACGGTGTCGCCGGAGGTGTCGACGCAGCCGGCGGCCGCGGAGCCGCTGGCGCTCGTGCCGGGGGAGTCGACCTGCGCGCCGCAGGCGGCGAGGGTGACGACACAGAGCGCGGCGAGCGAGGGGACGGCGAGTCGCACCGGACGGCGCGACGTCGAGCGTGGACGCATGGGAAAGCTCCGTTCGTGTCCGGCCCCGGGGACCGGGGCGAGTTAGGTTCAGATGAACCTAAGTACGCCGACGTGTCCGGCGCGGACCGTGCGTGTAACCATCGTGTTTCCCTTTTGTCCCGTCTCACCAGGCGGGACGGTGCGCCGTGAGGTCGCGCGGTGACATCATGGACGCCATGACGAACGGTGACCCCCTGGTCCTCGGCATCGAGACGTCCTGCGACGAGACCGGCGTGGCGCTGGTCCGCGGCGACACCCTCCTCTTCGACGCCGTGGCCTCCTCCATGGACGAGCACGCCCGCTACGGCGGCATCATCCCCGAGGTCGCCAGTCGCGCCCACCTGGAGGCGATGGTCCCCACCATCCGTCGCGCGCTCGGCGAGGCCGACGTCGACCTCGGTGAGATCGACGCCGTCGCCGTCACCGCCGGACCCGGCCTCGTCGGCCCGCTGACGATCGGCGCCAGCGCCGCCAAGGCGCTCGCGATCGGCCTGGACAAGCCGCTGTACGGCGTCAACCACATCATCGGCCACGCCGCCGTCAACCAGCTCGTCGACGGGCCCTTCACCGAGCGCTCGATGGCCCTGGTGGTGTCCGGCGGCCACAGCTCGCTGCTGCTCGTCGACGACATCGCCACCGGCGTCACCGAGCTCGGGTCCACGCTCGACGACGCCGCCGGCGAGGCGTTCGACAAGGTCGGGCGCCTCCTCGGCCTGCCCTACCCGGGCGGGCCGCACATCGACCGCCTCGCCCGCGAGGGCGATCCCGAGGCCATCCGCTTCCCGCGCGGCCTCACCGCCCGCAAGGACCAGGCGAAGCACGCCTACGACTTCAGCTTCTCCGGCCTCAAGACGGCCGTGGCGCGCTGGGTCGAGAACTGCCAGGACTCCGGCCGCGAGGTGCCCGTGGCCGACGTCGCCGCGTCCTTCGCCGCCGCCGTCGTCGACGTGCTCACCGCCAAGACCATCGCCGCGTGCCACGAGCACGACGTCTCCACCCTCATCATCGGCGGCGGGTTCTCCGCCAACAGCCAGCTCCGCGAGATGGCTGCCGAGCGCTGCGCGGCGGCCGGCATCGACCTGCGCATCCCCCCGATCCGCTACTGCACCGACAACGGCGCGATGATCGCCGCGCTGGGCTCCGCCGTCGTGCGGGCCGGGCTGCCGCCGTCGGACCTGGACATCGGCGTGGACTCCTCGATGCCGCTGAGCACCATCACCGTCTGAGAGCCCTGGCGCTCAGGGGCCGGGGACGTGGGCTGGTTCGCCCGCGCGACCCCTGGGGTCGAGGTGCTGCTCCGACGCCGATGGATCGGTGGGAGCGACGACGCCCCGACGGCACCCGCACCTGCGCCTTGCGCTTCAGCTCCGACGACCGGCTCTCATCGGGTCGAGCGGCCGTCCGGCGTGCAGCTCCGCCACGAGTGCGCCCACCACGGCCTCCAGGCCGCGCTGCCCACCACCGTGCGCGGAGGCCACGGCCCGCTGGCGCTGGTAGGACGCCCCGCCGGTGAGGATCTCGCGGACGCTCGCCAGCTCGGCCGCGCACCCGAGCCGCTCGGCCACCGGGGCGAGCTCGTCCAGGAGGCGGTCGGTCGCGTCGGTGACGAGCTCCTCGTTGCCGTCGGCGTCGAGGATGATGATCGCCTCCAGCCCGTACCGGGCCGCCCGCCACTTGTTCTCGTGCACGTACCACCGCGGCATCACCGGCAGGGGACGGCCCTCGTCGAGGAGCGTGGAGAGGTGCTCGACGAGGCAGTGCACCAGGGCGCCGAGCGCCGCCAGCTCGCGCAGGTTCGACGTCCCGTCGCAGATGCGCACCTCGATGGTGCCGAAGTGCGGGGCGGGCCGCACGTCCCAGCGCACCTCGGTGAAGTCGTCGATGACGCCGGTCCTGAGCATGTCGTCGACGTAGCGTTCGAGCTCGGACCACTCGGCGAACTGGTACGGCAGGCCGGCGGTGGGGAGCTGCTGGAACAGCAGCGCCCGCATGGACGCGTAGCCCGTGTCGTCGGCGTCCCAGAAGGGCGAGGAGGCCGACAGCGCCTGCAGGTGCGCGACGTAGACCAGCAGGGAGCGCACGATCGGCAGCACCTTGGCGCGGTCCTCGACGCCGACGTGCACGTGCACGCCGTAGACGACCTGCTGGCGGCCCCACACCTGGGTGCGGTCGACGACGGTGGCGTAGCGCTGCTTGTCCGTCACCTGCTGCTGGGACCAGTGGGCGAACGGGTGGGTGCCCGCGCCCATCAGCTCGGCCCGCATGGGGGAGATGACCTCCTGGATCACCTCGACGCCGGCGGCGAGGTCCGCGACGGCGCCGGGCACCGTGCCGGACACCCCGGAGACGACCTCCAGGGTGTTGCGCAGGAACTCCGGCTTGACGAAGCGGGCGCGGGGATCGTCCCCGAGCGCCTCCATGGCGGCCGGCGCCACCTGGCGCAGGTTGCCCGAGTCGGCGTCGACGAGGGCGAGCTCCCACTCGAGGCCGACGCTCGACCGGGGTGACGTTGCGAACTCCAGGACCATGCGGTCATCGTTCCACGGGCGCGCGCCCGGTGCCGACCGCTCGGCCCGGCGCTCCGGCCGGGGAAGGGGGCAGGTCAGGCGCAGGTCAGACGGCGAGCGGCTCGACGACGAGGACGTGCTGGCGTCCGGCCACGCGGGTGAGGACGACGGTGGCCTCGGCGTCGCCCTTGAGGGCGAGCTGTGCGCGCAGCTGCTCGGGCGTGACGGCGGTGCCGCGCTTCTTCACGGTGAGCCGGCCGACCCCGCGCTCGCGCAGGTACGCCTTGAGCCTCTTGAGGTTGAACGGCATGGCGTCGACCACGCGGTAGCCCGTCGCCAGGGGTGCGCCGGGCCCCGGGGCCGCCGGTGCGTCGGTCGTGACGTACGCGATGGTGCGGTCCACGAGCCGGCCGCCGAGCTCCGCCGCGGCGTGGGCGACCAGGCCCGCGCGGACGACGGCGCCGTCCGGTTCGTAGAGGTAGGCCCCGACCGAGCCCACCTCGGGCACCAGGTCGACGTCGTGGGGGCCGGAGCGCAGGACGCGCGACACGCTGCCGGAGCGTGTGGACCCCGGGCCCGCGCCGCCGTCGGGCACCTCGTCGACGGTCCGGAGCACGAGCGCGGACCGGCCGGGGCCCTCCGGGGCGAGTGGGCCGAACCAGAGCCCGGCCTCGACGACGTCGCCGTCGACCGACACCCACTGGGTCTCGGCATCGGCGGGGAGGCCCTGGTGCGGGATGCCGGGGCCGACCTTGATGCCGAGCGCCGGGACCTGGGAGCGCAGGTCCCACACGGCGTCGAGCGGGGGAGCGTAGGCCGCCGGGTCGAAGATGCGCCGGCCGCCGCGGGTGCGCCGCGCGGGGTCCGCGAAGACCCCGTCCACGCCCTCGGCGGCGAGGTCGAGCCCGAGGCCGTCGGCGTGGCGCACCTCGGCCTCGGGGAAGGCGCGCAGGTTGACGGTGGCGAGCGCGGCGGTGACCTCGTCGACGTCGGTGGCCAGGACCTGCAGGCCGACGCCCGCGAAGGCGAGGGCGTCGGCGCCGAGCCCGCTGGTGAGGTCGGCGACCTTCGTGACGTCGGCGGCGAGGTAGCGCCGGGCGTGCAGGGCGGCGACCACGAGCCGCGTGGCCTGCTCCAGGCCGTGCGGGGTGAAGAGCATCGCCTCGGCGAACGGCCCCAGCTTGGCGCGGGCGCGCCCACGCAGCCGGGACTGGGTGAGGGCGGCGGCCGCGAGGTCGGGGTCGACGCCGTCCGCCCGCAGCCGGGTGGCCAGCACCATCGCCTGCGACTCGTCGTAGGGCGGGAGGCTGTTGAGCAGCGCCCACCCCTCGGGGCTGAGCAGCTTGGTGAGCGAGGCCACGTCCATCGGGCCATCGTCTCAGCCCGTCGGCACCGGTGAGTGCAGCGTGATCCGGCTACTTCTGGCACTCGACTTGTCAGAGTGCTAACGGCTGCCTAGATTTGGACCCAGCGCACGCGCTGTGCCGGCACCCGCGACGACGGCCAGCTCAGGGCGCGTCCCAGTCCAGCTAGTCATCGCGAACAAGGAGGTCCGACGTGTCGGTCCCCATCAAGCCGCTCGAGGACCGGATCGTCGTCAAGGCCGTCGAGGCCGAGACCACGACCGCTTCCGGCCTGGTCATCCCGGACACCGCCAAGGAGAAGCCCCAGGAGGGCGAGGTCCTGGCCGTCGGTGAAGGCCGCTTCGACGACCAGGGCAAGCGTGTCCCGGTCGACGTGAAGGTCGGCGACAAGGTCATCTACTCCAAGTACGGCGGTACCGAGGTCAAGTACGGCGGCGAGGACTACCTCGTCCTGTCGTCGCGCGACATCCTCGCCGTCGTCGTCTGATCCCAGGTCGGACAACGAGGCCCCGCATCGTCTTCGATGCGGGGCCTCGTGCTGTCTGTGGGGCCGTTCCGTCAGGCGGGGCGTGCTGCCCGGAGAGCAGCGCGACCCGGCTGGGCGGCCCGCCGGGTCAGCCGGTCTTGCGGTCGCGGCCGGCGAGGATCGCCGAGCGCTCGTCCTCGCTGAGGCCTCTCCTCGCTGAGGCCTCCCCAGACGCCGTAGGGCTCGCGCACCCGCAGGGACTGCTCGCGGCACTCCATCATCACGGGGCAGCCGCGGCAGATCGCCTTCGCCGCCTCCGCCCGGCGGCGGCGCGTCGAGCCCCGCTCACCTTCCGGGTGGAAGAACAGGGTGTCGTCCGCGTCGCGGCACGAACCCTGGTACTGCCACTCCCACAGTTCCATCACCGGCCCTGGCAGCCTTGAGATCTCCGTCATGTCGAACAACGTACAAGTTGTGCAGAAGTTGTTCAACCCCCGGGAGCAAGTTGGGCATACGGGATCGTTGAATCGACTGACGAATCACCCGTGAACCGGTTCTTGGGATGGCTGACCTGGTTTGACGCGACCAAGCGCGCCGGATCGGGACGCGCCGGTCGGCGCGGTGGCGGCCCACCGGCGCCCTGGGCACAATCGACGCATGACGACAACACGGCCGGCCCAGGGTCCGGGCGGGTCGCGCCCCCACAGTCCAGGTCTCGCCGTCGCTGCCGTCGCCCGTCGGTTGGGCGTCGCACCGGCGACCCTGCGGACGTGGGACCGTCGCTACGGTCTCGGACCGTCCGGTCGTACCGCCGGATCGCACCGCCGGTACACCCCCGAGGACGTCGCCCGGCTGCTCGTCATGCGCCGCCTCACCCTGGAGGGCGTGGCCCCGGTGGACGCCGCCCAGGCCGCCCTCGAGGCGGACGTCGACGAGCTCGAGGCGGCGCGCGACGCCGTCCCGCCCGTCGGCGAGCGGTCGGCCGACGCCGAGGCGCGTCGGGCGGGCCAGACCGACGACCCCGACGACGCCGGACGCGGCAGGGCCCACCTGCGGGCGCTGCCCGGCGGCGGCCAGGGTGGACGGCCCGGCGGTCCCGGTCCGGGGGCGTCCGGCCAGTCGGCCCAGGTCGGATCCGGCAGGGTGTCCGCCGTCGTCGACTCGGCGATGTCCTACGACCAGTCCCGCTGCGACGACCTGCTGCGCATCCCCGTGAACGGCGACCCCGCGCTGTGGTGGTCCCAGCTCGTGGAACCGGCGTGGAGCCGCGTCGCCGAGCGCACGGTGCTCGCCGGTCCCGGTGCCGTGCCGGAGCTCGTGCTGGCCACCGCGGCGCTCCAGGCCCTGCGGTCCTTCACCGACGCCTTCGAGCAGGCCGTCGTGCAGAACGGTGGCCCGCCGGCGAACCACCCCAGCCGCATGCGCAACATCGTGCTGATCTTCGCGGCGCCCGACGAGGCCGTCCCGCTGTCCGCGCACGCCCTGGCGGCCGCGCTGACGTCCAAGGGCAAGACGGCGCGGATCGTCACCGGACCGGCGAGCACCCGCCGCTCGCTCGAGCTCGTGACGATGGTGCGCCCGGCGGCCCTGGTCCTCGCCACCATCCAGCGTCGCCCGGACCTGGACCTCGTCCACGCCGTGCACGAGGGCTTCCCCGACCTGCCGATCTTCGTCGGTCTGCGAAGGGACGACTCCGCCGCAGACCTGCCGCTCGCCCCGCAGGTCCAGCGTGTGCGGTCGTTCACGGGGTTGCTCCACGAGATCCTCGCCGTCGTCGGTTCCTGACCTCACGCCGTCCGCCCGTGGGTGTGATCGACGCCGCCTCGGACGGGGCCCGGCGGCCCGTAGACTCGTGCCATGACGGAGACGACCTCGCCTGCGCACGACCCGTTCGGATTCCTCGGCCTCACCTACGACGACGTGCTGCTGCTGCCGGGGTACTCGGACCTGGCCCCGTCCGACATCGACACCACCTCGCGCCTGACCCGTGAGATCTCCCTGCGGGTCCCGCTGGTCTCCGCGGCGATGGACACCGTCACCGAGTCGCGCATGGCGATCGCCATGGCCCGGCAGGGCGGCCTCGGGGTGCTGCACCGCAACCTGTCGATCGCCGACCAGGCGTACCAGGTCGACCTCGTCAAGCGGACGCAGACGGGCATCATCGACAACCCGGTGACGATCGGGCCCGACGTGACGCTGGAGCAGCTCGACCAGCGGGCCGGCGAGTACCGCGTCTCCGGGTTCCCCGTGCTGGACGAGTCGGGCAGGCTCGTGGGCATCGTCACCAACCGTGACCTGCGCTTCACGCCGGTGGCGCAGTGGGCCACCACCAAGGTCTCCGACGTCATGACCCCCCAGCCGCTCATCACGGGCCGCTCGGGGATCTCCCGCGAGGACGCGACCGCGCTGCTGCGCAAGCACAAGCTCGAGCGCCTCCCGCTCGTCGACGACGAGGGTCGGCTCGCCGGGCTCATCACCGTCAAGGACTTCGTGAAGTCCGAGCAGTTCCCGAACGCGTCGAAGGACGACCAGGGCCGGCTCCTCGTCGGCGCCGCCATCGGCTACTTCGGTGACGCCTGGGAGCGCGCGACGACGCTGGTCGAGGCGGGCGTGGACGTGCTCGTCGCCGACACCGCGCACGGCAACGTGCGGATGCTGATCGACATGGTCAAGCGGCTCAAGACCGACCCCGCCACGCGGCACGTGCAGGTGATCGGCGGCAACGTCGCCACCCGTGAGGGTGCCCAGTCGTTCGTCGACGCGGGCGCGGACGGCATCAAGGTGGGCGTCGGCCCGGGCTCCATCTGCACCACCCGTGTCGTCACGGGCGTCGGCGTCCCGCAGATCACGGCCGTCTACGAGGCGTCGCTGGCGGCGCGCGAGGCCGGCATCCCCGTGATCGCCGACGGCGGGATGCGCCACTCCGGCGAGATCGGCAAGGCGATCGTCGCCGGGGCGGAGGCCGTCATGCTCGGCTCGATGCTGGCCGGTACCGAGGAGTCGCCCGGCGACACCATCCTGGTCAACGGCAAGCAGTTCAAGGCGTACCGCGGCATGGGCTCGCTGGGGGCGATGTCGTCCCGCGGCAAGAAGTCCTACTCCAAGGACCGCTACTTCCAGGCGGAGGTCACCAGCGACGACCTCATCGTGCCGGAGGGCGTGGAGGGTCAGGTGCCGTTCAAGGGCACCCTGGCCACGGTCGCCCACCAGCTCGTCGGCGGTCTGCACCAGACGATGTTCTACGTCGGTGCGCGGACCGTTCCCGAGCTGCAGGCCAAGGGCCGGTTCGTGAAGATCACCTCGGCCTCGCTCAAGGAGTCGCACCCGCACGACATCGCCATGACGGTCGAGGCGCCGAACTACCGCGTGTCCTGACGGGCGGGACCCTGCGGGGCGGTCAGCCCGCCGCGCGCGGCTCGACAGGCCAGGCCGTCGAGGCACCCGGCCCCGGCAGGCCCTGGAGCGCCCGCCACGCGTTGAAGTTCTCCGCCCAGGCCTGGTGCGCGTCCCGCTGGGCGAGGTGCAGCGCGTCCAGCGCGACGGCGCGCAGGTCGGGGAACCGCAGCACCTGGGCCTCCAGGACGTCGAGGGTCGCCAGCACGTCCACGTCCGCGCTGTGCAGGTCGCCCTCGCCGGTGATGCCGTACAGCTCGCACAGGTCCCCGAGCCGGCGCTTGCCCCGACGGAACCTGTCCTGCCAGCGGTCGATGACCAGCGGGTCGAGGACGGGCGCGACGGGCCGGCCGAGCCGGTCCGGGAGCGTCGGCAGCCCGTGCCGGGCCAGCTCGGCGTCCAGCAGGGTGAGGTCGAACGCGGCGTTGTAGGCCACGACGGGGACGCCCTCGCGGGCGTGGCGGGCCAGGACGGCGGCGATCTCCTCCAGCGCCTCGCGGGGTGGGCGGCCGTGCGCGCGGGCGTGCTCGGTGCTGACGCCGTGGATCGCCGCCGCCTCGGCGGGGATCTCGACGCCCGGGTCGATCATCCAGGTGAGGACCTCCGTCGTGCGGGGGGTGCGTACGACCACGGCCGCCGTGACGATGCGGTCGGTGTGCACGTCGACCCCGGTGGTCTCGGTGTCGAAGCCGAGCAGCGGTCCGCCGGTCCAGCCTGTGTCGTCCATCGTGGTTCCTCTCCTGGGATGTCCTGGGGCGAACGTCCCACGAGCCACCGACACGGTCCGCCCCGGTAGGCTGGCCCGTGTGAGCAACGAGATCGAGATCGGACGTGGCAAGCGCGGTCGCCGTGCATTCTCCTTCGACGACATCGCCGTCGTCCCGTCGCGGCGCACCCGCGACCCGAAGGACGTCTCCACCGGCTGGCAGATCGACGCCTACCACTTCGACCTGCCGATCATGGCGGCACCCATGGACTCGGTGATGAGCCCGGACACCGCCGTCGCGCTCGGCAACCACGGTGGTCTCGGCGTCCTCGACCTCGAAGGGCTGTGGACGCGCTACGAGTCGCCCGAGCAGCTGCTCGCCGAGATCCGCGAGCTGCCCGCCGAGCAGGCGACCCGCCGCATGCAGGAGATCTACGCCGAACCGATCAAGCCGGACCTCATCACCCAGCGCCTCAAGGAGATCCGGGCCGCGGGCGTCACCGTCGCGGGAGCCCTGTCCCCGCAGCGGACGCAGGAGCACTACCAGACGGTGGTCGACGCGGGCGTGGACCTGTTCGTCATCCGCGGCACCACCGTGTCGGCCGAGCACGTCTCCGGCAACGCCGAGCCGCTGAACCTCAAGCGGTTCATCTACGAGCTGGACGTCCCCGTCGTCGTCGGCGGTGCCTCGACGTACACCGCGGCCCTGCACCTCATGCGCACCGGCGCGGCGGGCGTCCTGGTCGGCTTCGGCGGCGGGGCGGCGCACACGACGCGCGTCGGTCTCGGCATCCACGCGCCGATGGCCACCGCCGTGTCCGACGTCGCCGCGGCGCGGCGCGACTACCTCGACGAGTCGGGCGGTCGGTACGTGCACGTGATCGCCGACGGCGGCGTGGGGCACTCGGGCGACGTCGTCAAGGGCGTGGCCTGCGGTGCGGACGCGGTCATGCTGGGTGCGGCGCTCGCACGCGCCTCGGAGGCGCCGGGCAAGGGCTGGCACTGGGGCCCCGAGGCGCACCACGCGGAGCTGCCGCGCGGCGAGCGGGTCTCGGTCGGCACCGCGGGCACCCTCGAGGAGATCCTCTTCGGGCCGAGCGTCACGGCCGACGGCACCCTCAACCTCGTGGGGGCGCTGCGGCGCGCGATGGCGACGACCGGGTACTCGGACCTCAAGGAGTTCCAGCGGGTCGAGGTCGTGGTCTCCCCGTACCAGCCCCGGTGAGCACGCACCGTGACATCGCCGGGGCCGGCGCGGGCAAGGTGCGTCTGATGGTGCGCACGACCAACACGGCCGTGCTGGGGTTCTATGCGGCGCTCGGATACACGGACGTCGAGTGCACCGTGCTGGGGCGCGACCTGCTGTCACGCTGAGGGCGAAAGAGCCGGACATCCGGTGCAGAGTTCACCCCGGCGTCACCGGCCACGACTAGGGTGTCGCCCATGGCAACCGCGCACGAGAGCGACGGCGCTCTGGGTGATCTGATCGATCCCGAGCTCCCCGCGTCCACCTACGTCCTCGAGCCCGAGGTCGTGGAACCCCTGGTCCGGCGCGTCCACACGTCGCAGGACGCCGGGACGCACCGCAGCACGCTGCCGTTCACGGGCGCGCCGCTCGCCGCCGTGCCGTTCTCCTCGCCCGACGACGTCGCCGACGCGGTCGCCCGGGCACGGGCCGCCCAGCGGGACTGGGCGCACTCCTCGGTGGGCGAGCGGGCACGGGTGATCGACCGCGTCGGGGTGCTCGTGCTCCAGCGCCAGTCCGAGATCCTCGACCTGATCCAGATGGAGTCGGGCAAATCCCGGCGGTCGGCGTTCGAGGAGGTCGCGGACGTCGCGCAGACCTGCCGGCACTACGCCGTCCGGGGTCAGCGCTACCTCGCCGACCGTCGCGAGCCGGGCGCGCTGTCCATCCTGACGGGCGTGCGGGTGCACCGCCGCCCGGTGGGCGTCGTCGGTGTCATCGCACCGTGGAACTTCCCCCTCACGCTCGCGGTGTCCGAGGCGATCCCCGCGCTGCTGGCGGGCAACGCCGTCGTCCTCAAGCCGGACCCGCAGACGATGCTCTCCGCGCTGTGGGCGACCGAGCTGTTCTCCGAGGCGGGCCTGCCCGACGGGCTGCTCCAGGTGGTCGGCGGCGCCGGGGACGTCGGCGGTGCCCTCGTGGACCACGTCGACCACATCGCGTTCACCGGGTCCACGGCGACCGGACGCAAGGTCGCCGCCCGTGCCGGTGAGCGGCTCATCGGCGCCACCCTCGAGCTCGGCGGGAAGAACCCGCTGTACGTCGCCGCCGACGCCGACCTGGACGCCGCGGTCGACGGGGTCGCCCGGGCCTGCTTCTCCAACGCCGGTCAGCTCTGCATGTCGATCGAGCGGCTGATCCTGCACGAACGCATCGCGGAGGAGTTCCTGGAGCTCTTCGTGCCGGCGGTGCGCAAGCTGCGGCTCGGCGCCGGGCTGGACTACACCGCCGACGTCGGGTCGCTGGTCTCCGCCGACCAGCTCGCCAAGGTCAGCGGTCACGTCGACGACGCGCTCGCCAAGGGCGCCCGCGCGCTGACCGGCGGCGTCCACCGCTCCGACATCGGCCCCTACTTCTACGCACCCACGGTGCTCGACGACGTGCCCGAGGACGCCGTGTGCCTGCGCGAGGAGACGTTCGGCCCGGTCGTGGCGGTCTCCCGCGTGGCCAGCGACGACGAGGCGGTGGCCGCGATGAACGACACCGAGTTCGGGCTCAACGCCTCGATCTGGTCCCGTGACGTCTCCCGCGCCCGGCGGCTCGCCGCCCGGGTGGAGGCCGGCACCGTCGTCATCAACGACGGCTACCTGATGGCCTGGGGGAGCGCGGGTGCCCCGATGGGCGGCATGAAGGCGTCCGGCCTGGGCCGTCGGCACGGCCGTGAGGCCGTCGAGGCCGTCACCGAGGCGCAGAGCGTCGTGGCGCAGCGCGGCCTGGCGGCAGGGGTCTCCCTGGACACGCTGTACGCCATGGGCGGCGAGGCGCCGAGCAAGGCCCTCACCGTGGCGATGGGCGTCATGCGGCGCCTGCGCATGCCCTGAGCGTCCGCTCCGCCGGCCGGCGCGCTGCCAGGAGTACAGGGCGCGGCGCAGGTGATGGTCCTGGGTGACGACGACGGCACTGGTGAACCCGCCGGAAGCGGTCTCATGGGTCCGGATGCTGCCGGACGGCCCGCAGCGAGGCGAGCTCGGCGCGCAGGTTGGTCCCGGTCCGTGCGGCCCAGCGGGCCCGCCCCGACGTGGTGCGGAAGAGCCCCGGCCCGGTGTGCAGGGCGAGAAGCTGGTCGAGGACCGCGGCGCGGCCGGTGCGGAAGTCGGCCTCCCCGACGAGGGCGTACTCGGCCCGCACCTGGGCCGCGTAGCGACGGTAGCGGGCGGGCGGGCCGCCCAGGACGGCGAGGTCGGCGTCGCTGACCAGGGCTCCGGTGGTGTCGTCGGGGTCAGGGTCGTGGTCGACGGTCACCAGGACGAGCCGGGCCACCTCCGCGGCGTCGTCGGGGGTCGTCGGTGCGCCGCCGGGACGGGCCGGGATCCCGAGCAGCGGGACCAGCAGCTCGCGGGCGAGCGCCGCCGAACGTTCCTCGTCCGTCCCGGGGGCGCCGTCGTGCACCGCGTCGTGGAACCACAGCGCGACCGCGGCGTGCCGGCCGGATCCGGGCGCGCCGTCGCCCAGGAGGTCGTCGAGGCGGTCCAGGGCGTCGGCGAGGTGCAGGCGCGAGTGGTACACGCGGTGCGGTTCGCGCCAGCGGTCGACGAGCTCGGCGCCCACCTCGTCGACGGCGCGGCGCTGCTCGGGCGTCGAGGGTGCCCACAGGGTCGCCCATCGCGCCAGGAGCTCCGGGCGCTTCGCACGGCGGCGCTCGTGACCGGGGACCCGCAGGTAGGAGCGGGCGAGGCGGCGGGCCAGCGTGCCGCCGTCGACCGGCACGGCGCCGGCGGCGACGAGGTCGGCGTGCCGTTCGGCGGGGACGTCGTAGTGGTCGAGGTCGAACGCCCGGTCGGGGACGTCCACCCTGCGGGCCAGCTCGCGCAGCTCGAGCAGGGAGGTGTCGGACACGAGGTGGGACCAGAGCCTGCCGTGGGCGGGCCAGGCCGGGGGGTCGAGGTAGACCGTCATGGCGCCAGGGCGCGCCGCACCTCGCCGACGATCGCGCTCATCGCGGTCTCGGCGGCGGCGTCGTCACCGGCGGCGACGGCGCGGGCGACGGCCTCGTGCTGGGCGAGGGCCTCGGGCACGGGCGAGGGCGGCATGAGGCCGAGGTGCGTGCGGCCGGCGAGCACCTCGGCGACGACGTCGGCCAGGGCGCCGAACATCTCGTTGCCGCTGGAGCGCAGCAGCAGCTCGTGCATGCGCACGTCGAGGTCGAGGAAGTCCTCCAGGGCGCCCGCCTCGCCGGTGCGGCGCATCCGGACGGCGAGGTCCAGCAGCTCGCCGCGGACCTGGGGGGTGGCGTGCCGGGCGGCGCCCGCGGCGGCCAGGGGTTCGACGGCGTGCCGCAGCTCGGTGAGGGTGCGCAGCTGGTCGTCGCGGCCGGGGCCGCGCAGGCGCCAGCGGATGACGCGCGGGTCGAGGACGTTCCAGCGGTCCATGCCGAGCACGACGATCCCGACCCGACGGCGGGAGGTGACCATGCCGAGGCCTTCGAGCATCCGCATCACCTCGCGGGCGACGGTGCGGGACACGCCGTGCGCGGAGCCGATGCCGTCGAGGGTCAGCGGGGCGCCCGGCGGGACGTCGCCGCTGGTGATGGCGAGACCGAGCGCGTCGAGGACGCTCTCGTGCAACGCTGGGCCGGGCATGGGGTCGAGCCTACTGGGCGCGACTCTCGACGGCGATTGGTAGCACCATTCTTGCCAAAGGTGCTATCAATGGTTCATCCTCGAGGGGACGCGACGGCGGCGGAGCCGACGCGGACCCACCACTGACAGGGAAGTCGACAGACATGGACACTGACGTCACACCCACCGGGGCCACTCACGCGCGCACCACCGACCACGTCGTGGTGATGGGGGTCGCCGGATCGGGCAAGACCACGATCGCGGCGCTGCTCGCCGACCGCCTCGGGCTCGACCTCGCCGAGGCCGACGAGTTCCACCCCGAGGCCAACATCGCCAAGATGTCCGCCGGGGAGCCCCTGGACGACGACGACCGGCGGCCCTGGCTCGAGGCCATCCGTGACTGGCTGGACGAGAGGACCGACGCCGGAAGGTCCGCCGTCGTCACCTGCTCGGCGCTCAGGCGCAGCTACCGCGACGTGCTGCGCACCGCCCACGGCCACGTCCGGTTCCTGCACCTCGACGGCACCGGCGAGGTGCTCGCGCGACGGATGACGGGACGCACCGGCCACTTCATGCCGCCCGAGCTCCTGCCCTCCCAGCTCGCCACGCTCGAACCGCTGGACGACGACGAGGACGGTCTGGTGGTCGACATCACCACCGACCCGGCGACGATCGTCGCCGACGCCGTCGCCTGGCTCGCCCCGACCCGGGCGCGCTGAGCGCGCCCCCGACCCGAGGACCCACCATGACCGACGAATGGACCCAGACGCTCGGTGCCGGCCCCCTGCTGGCCATCGCCGCCGGCGCCGTCGCCCTCCTCCTCCTGCTCATCATCAAGGTCAGGCTGCACGCGTTCGTCGCCCTGATCCTCGTCAGCCTGCTGACCGCCGTCGCCGCCGGGCTCCCCACCGGCGGGATCGTCGACGTGCTGCTCGACGGTTTCGGTTCCACCCTGGCCGCCGTCGCGCTGCTCGTCGGGCTGGGCGCGATGCTCGGTCGGCTCATCGAGACCAGTGGCGGCGCGAAGGTGCTCACCGACGTGCTCATCGCCCGGTTCGGGGAACGGCGGGCGCCTCTGGCGCTGGGCATCGCGTCGCTGATGTTCGGCTTCCCGATCTTCTTCGACGCCGGACTCGTGGTCATGCTGCCCATCGTGTTCGCCGTCGCGCGGCGCCTGGGGGGCTCGGTGCTGCTGTACGGGCTTCCCGTGGCCGGCGCCTTCTCCGTGATGCACGTCTTCGTGCCGCCGCACCCCGGGCCGGTCGCCGCCGCGGAGTTCCTCGGGGCGAACGTCGGCGCGGTCCTGCTCGTCGGGCTGCTGGCCGCGATCCCCACCTGGTACGTCACCGCCTACCTCTTCGGCCGGTTCGCCGGCCGCCGGTTCGACCTTCCCGTGCCCGAGATCCTCGGCCGTGCCGATGACGCCCAGACCGCGAACCCGCCCCGCTTCGGGGCCGTGGTGGGCATCCTGCTGCTGCCGCTGCTGCTCATCTTCGCCAACACCGGTCTGGAGACCGCTGCCTCCGCGGGCTGGGCCGACGGCGACTCCGGCGTCGTGGCCGTCGCCGGTCTGATCGGGTCGACGCCGGTGGCTCTGCTCATCACGGTGCTGGTCGCGGCGTGGGTGCTCGGGCGCCGCCGCGGGATCGAGGGCACCGCCCTGGAGAAGACGCTGGACTCGGCGCTCGGCCCCGTCGCGTCGGTCATCCTCATCACCGGCGCCGGCGGCATGTTCGGCGGGGTGCTGCGGGCCACCGGTATCGGCGACGCCCTGGCCGACGTGCTCGGCGACCTGGGGCTGCCCGTCATCGTGGCAGGGTTCCTCATCGCTGCCGTGCTGCGCGTCGCGCAGGGGTCCGCGACGGTCGCCCTGACGACGGCGGCGGGGCTCGTCGCACCCGCCGTGGCCGCCGGCGGCTACGGCTCCGTCGAACTCGCCGCGATCGTCGTCGCCGTCGCGGCCGGATCCGTGGTGCTCAGCCACGTCAACGACTCGGGCTTCTGGCTCGTGGGCCGGTTCTTCGACATGGACGTGCGCACCACCCTGCGGACCTGGACCGTCATGGAGACCGGCATCGGCGTGATGGGGTTCGGGATCGCCTGCCTGGTGTTCGCCGTCGCGTAGCGGCCTGGAACGGGTTGCCGACCATGCCCTCTGAACCGCCGACCATGCCCTGGGGGGCCGTCCAACGACGATGAGGGGCCGCCAGGACATGGTCGGCGCCGGCGGTCCCGGGTGGGTCAGCCGGCGGTGACCGCCCGCGGCGGGTGCAGGCCGTCCACGGCCTCCACGCACTGCCGGGCGATCGCCAGCTCCTCCATCGTCGGCACCACCATCACCAGCGTCTTGGCCCAGTCGGGGGAGATGATGCGCTCCCCGCCACGACCGGCGTTGCGCTCGTCGTCGACGGCGATCCCCAGGCCCTCCAGGTCCGCGCACACCGCGGCACGCACCACCTGGTCGTTCTCGCCCACACCCGCGGTGAACGCGATGACGTCCACCCGGCCCAGCAGCGCCGCGTACGCACCCACGTACTTGCGCAGCCGGTGGACGTACACGTCGAACGCGAGCGCCGCGTCCGCGTCGCCGTCGTCGATCAGGGTGCGCAGCTCGCGGAAGTCGTTCACGCCGGACAGGCCCAGCATCCCGGACCGCTTGTTGAGCAGCGTGTCCAGCTCCTCGACGTCCATGCCGGCGTTGCGCGACAGGTGGAAGACCACCGCCGGGTCGATGTCGCCCGACCGCGTCCCCATGACCAGGCCCTCCAGCGGGGTCAGGCCCATCGACGTGTCGACCGGCACCCCGCCCTTCACCGCCGACGCCGACGCCCCGTTGCCCAGGTGCAGCACGATCGTGTTGAGGTCCTGCACGCGTCGACCCAGCACGCGGGCCACCTTGCCCGCCACGTACTGGTGGCTCGTGCCGTGGAACCCGTAGCGCCGCACGCCGTGCTGGGCCGCGACCTCCCGGTCGATGGCGTACGTGTACGCCGCCGCCGGCAGTGCCTGGAAGAACGCCGTGTCGAACACGGCCACGTGCGGCACGTCGCCCAGCAGCTCGCGCGCCACGCGGATGCCCTGGACGTTCGCCGGGTTGTGCAGGGGCGCCAGCGGCACCAGCGCCTCGATGCGGTCGATGATCGCGTCGTCGACCACCACGGGCCCCGAGAACTCCGCCCCGCCGTGCACCACCCGGTGCCCGACGGCGTAGATCCCCGCGTCCGCCAGGCGCGGCCCGATCTCGTCGAACAGGCCCAGGGCCAGGCGCAGCGCCTCCCCGTGGTCCGGCACCTCCAGCTCGCGACGCGTGCGGTTCCCCGCGTACGTGTGCGTCACGATGCCGGACGCCTCGCCGATCCGCTCGATCGTGCCCGCCGCGATCGCCTCCCCGCCCACCGGGTTGACCAGCTGGTACTTCAGGGACGACGACCCCGAGTTCAGCACCAGCACCGACCCGTGGGCGCCGTACGCGCTGTACGGGTTGGGACGCTCGACCTCGGGCACGATGCTCATGCGGACTCTCCGTTCGAGGCAGGCACTGTGGATTCTGTGGACCCGTCGGACTCCGTGGACCCGGTGGACCCGGTCTCCTGCGCCTGGATGGCGGTGATGGCGACGGTGTTGACGATGTCGGGCACGAGCGCCCCGCGGGACAGGTCGTTGACCGGCTTGTTCAACCCTTGCAGCACCGGTCCCACGGCGACGGCCCCCGCCGAGCGCTGCACCGCCTTGTACGTGTTGTTGCCCGTGTTCAGGTCGGGGAACACGAACACGCTCGCCCGGCCCGCCACCGACGAGTCCGGCAGCTTCGAGGCCGCCACGGAGGCGTCCACCGCCGCGTCGTACTGGATCGGTCCCTCGACGCTCAGGTCCGGGTGGCGCTCGCGGACCAGCTCGGTCGCGGTGCGCACCTTGTCGACGTCGGCGCCCGAACCGGACGCCCCCGTCGAGTAGGACAGCATCGCGACCCGCGGTTCGACACCGAACTGGGCGGCGGTCTGCGCGGACGACGCCGCGATGTCGGCGAGCTGCTCCGCCGTCGGGTCGGGGTTGACGGCGCAGTCGCCGTAGGCGAGCACCCGGTCGGGCAGGCACATGAGGAACACCGACGACACCACCGAGACGCCCGGGCGGGTCTTGATGATCTCGAACGAGGGCCGGATCGTGTGCGCGGTCGTGTGGGCGGCGCCCGAGACCATGCCGTCCGCGAGCCCCAGGTGCACCATCATCGTGCCGAAGTACGACACGTCGGTGACGATCTCGCGCGCCCGCTCGACCGTCATCCCCTTGTGCTCGCGCAGCCGGGCGTACTCGACGGCGAACCGTTCCACGTGCTCCGGGTCGGTGGGGGACAGGACCTGCGCGGCGGAGATGTCCAGGCCCAGCTCGGCGGCGCGCGCACGGATCGACGTCTCGTCGCCGAGGATCACCAGGTCCGCGACGCCGCGCGCCAGCACCGTGGAGGCCGCCCGCAGGATGCGGTCGTCGTCGCCCTCGGGCAGGACGACGCGGCGCCGGTCCGCGCGGGCCCGCTCGATCAGCTCGTGCTCGAACATCAGCGGCGTCACCACGGGCGTGCGCGCGACGTCCAGGAGGGCCAGCAGCTCGTCGCCGTCGACGCTCTGCTCGAACATGGCGCGGGCGATGTCGTGCTTGCGCTGCGCGTCGGCGGTCATCGCGCCGCGCGTGCGGCCCGCGACCTTCGCGACCTCGTACGTGCCGCGCTCGGTCGCGATGATCGGCACGTGCGGCTGCAGGGCGGCGGCGAGCTGCCCGGACCGCCCCGTCGGGTGGTGGCCACCGGTGAGGATGATCCCGGCGAGGGAGGGGAACCGTTGCGCCGCCTGCACGGACAGCAGGCCGAGGACGACGTCGGTGCGGTCGCCCGGCGTGATCACCACGGTGCCGTCGGCCAGGTGGCCGAGCATGTTCTCGAAGGTCATCGCCCCGACGATCACGTCGAGCGCCTCGCGGGACATCAGGTCCCGGTCGCCCAGCAGCAGGGTGCCGTCCACGGCCTCGGCGAGCTGCGCCACCGTCGGCGCGCCGAGGAACGGCTCCTCCGCGACGATCCACGTCGGCAGGTCGTCGCCGGCGATCGCCGCCCGGCGGGCACGGTCCGCGTCACGCACCTCGCCCTCGGCACGGTTGACGATCACGCCGATCGCCTGGGCGTGGTTCGCGCCGAGCTCGGCGAGACTGAGCCGCGTCAACGTCGTGACGTCGTCCAGGCCGCGCTCCCGCCCCGACACGACCAGCAGGACGGGGGAGTCGAGGTTCGCGGCGACGCGCGCGTTGAACGCGAGCTCCGTCGCACCGGACACGTCGGTGTAGTCCGTGCCCAGGACGACGACGGCGTCGCACTTCGCGGCGACCTGGTGGTACCGGTCCACGATCCGCGACAGCGCGCCGTCGGGGTCGGCGTGCACGTCGTCGTACGTGACGCCGACCGTCTCCGCGTAGGTGAGGTCCACGCCGTCGTGCGCGAGCATCAGCTCCAGGACGTGGTCCCGGACGGCGTCACCGCCCGACGCCGTCGGACGTTCCGGGACCCGTGAGACCGCGCGGAACACCCCGACCCGCTGGACCTGACGGACCAGCAGCTCCAGGACGCCGAGCGCGACCGTGGACTTGCCCGTGTCCCCCTCGGGGGACGCGATGTAGATGCTCCGAGTGCTCACTGCCTGCCTGTTCGTCCGTGCCGGCGGGTGGTCACACCCATTGCACCGCATCGGGGCGGGCGGCGCACCGGATCGACGACGTCGGGTTCGTCACGCCGGGGACGGGGGGTGCTGTGCGCCCGGCGGTCGTGCGCCGGGCATCACCGCTGCGACTCCAGCTCGGCCATGATCGCCTCGGCCACGGCGAGATCCCGCCCGACCCGCGTCGCCCCGGGGCGCGGGGCGACGCCGCGGAGGTCTCCGCTCCGTGCGACGTCACGAAGAACGACCGCGCCCTCCACCCGCAGGAGCGGGATGCGCAGCAGGCGCGCGACGAGCCGGATCTCGATGTGCACGTCGACTCACGGCCTGCCGAGCGTGATGTCGGCGTAGGGGTCGGTCCGCCGGGAGGACGTGCGCCCGGACCGCGCGGGTCCTGGCGTGTCCGTGCCCTCCTGGCCGACGTGGTCCCTGATCGTGGAGGCGACCGCGCGGGCAACTGCCTCGATCTGCGCGTACCGCTGCCTGCCCGCCCGCGTTCCCGCCAGGTAGCCCAGGCCGAAGAAGATCGCGCGTCCCCAGGCCCTACGCCCCATCATCGTGATCCGCCTCGACACGTCGCTCGCGGACGGCGGACACCACTGCACTGGCCGCGGTGACCGCCACCACGGCGCCCACGGCGACCAGGCCGGTACGGGCCGACGTGCCGGCCCGTCCGGGCCCGAGGCCCACCGCGCCGCCGATCCTGTCGAGGAGGGTCTTCCGGCGGAAGGGGTTCCTCATGACGACCTCCCGCGGCTGTGGTCAGCGTGCGCGTGCGCGTGCACCGCTGCCGCCACGTCCGCCTTGAGCGTGGAGCGGGGAACGTCCAGGCCCATCTCCTTCGCGAGCTCGAGCAGCTCGGCCTTGGTCATGTCGTCCAGGTCGAGCGGGCCGGTCTCGGCGTCGGCGCCCAGCCGTCGACCTTCCTCGGCGACGTCCTCCTGCCGCCCCTCGGCCTCCTCGACCCGACGTCGCGCGGCGTCGGCGTCCTGCTCCGCCTTCCCTGCCAGGTCCTCGGCACGGGCCCGGGCATCATCAGCAGCCTCACGCGCGGCCACGGCCGCCGACTCGGCCAGCTCGCGTGCACGGCTCATCTGCTCGCGGGCCCGTTCGATCGCCTGCTCCGCCCGAGCGCGTGCCCTCTCGGCGTCCTTGCGGGCCTGCTGCAGTCTCGACGCCGCCTCGGCACGAGCCTCTGCCACGCGTTCGGCGACGATCTGCTGTGCACGGTCCCGCTTCGCCGCGACGTACTCGTCCGCCTCCCGCTGCGCGTCGACCACGACGTCGGCGATCTCGCGCTCCCCGTCGTCGCGGGCCTCCTGCACCGCACGCTCGCCTTCGTCCTCGACCGCCGCGGCGTCGTCTGCCCGCTCCTTGGCGGACTCCGCCAGCTCGTGGGCCTCCGACTCGAGCCGGTGAGCTCGCTCCAGAGCGGCATCGACGCGGTCCAGCCGACCACCTGAACCGTCCGAGAACGGATTGACGTCCGCCAGCCTGGAAGCGGCCCGATCCCCGGCGCCCTTGATGCTGTCCCCGGCGGAGCCGACCGGGTTCCTGACGCCCGCGTCGAGCGCCCACACCACGTTGCGCGGAAGATCGGCCAGACCGCGCCGAGCATGTCGGGTCAACCACTGCACCGGCTTCGCCATCGAAGCCCCCTCTGCCGTGCGGCGCCTCCGGCCTCGCTGCTTGGGGCGGGGCACCTGTCTCTCAGAGAACGCCGGGTGCGACCATCACGCAACTCGACGACGCGGTGCCGGGCGTCCCCGCCCGGCACCGCATCGGCTCACTCGTTGTCGCCGCCGGTGTCGCCCGTGGCGAGCGACCCCTCGCCGACGACGTCGCGCGCGCCCGGCCAGACCCAGTCGCGCACCTCGGGGATGTCCTCGCCGTGCTCCCGGGTGTACTGGCGGGCGGCCAGGCGGGCGTCGACCATCCGCTGACGGAAGCCCGCGACCTTCGAGCCCAGGCCGGGCACCCGGTCGACGACGTCGAGCACCAGGTGGTACCGGTCGACGTCGTTCAGCATCGCCATGTCGAAGGGCGTCGTGGTGGTGCCCTCCTCCTTGTACCCGCGCACGTGGATGTTCGCGTGGTTGTTGCGCCGGTACGTCAGGCGGTGGATCAGCCACGGGTAGCCGTGGTAGTTGAAGATGACCGGACGGTCCGGGGTGAAGAGGCCGTCGAAGTCCTTGTCGGACAGTCCGTGCGGGTGCTCGCGGATGTCCTGCAGCCGCATGAGGTCCACCACGTTGACGACCCGCACCTTCAGGTCCGGCAGCTCGTGGCGCAGGATGTCGGCGGCGGCCAGCACCTCCAGCGTCGGGACGTCGCCGGCGCAGCCCAGCACGACGTCGGGGTCCTCGCCCGGCACCTCGGTGCCGGCCCACTCCCAGATGCCCAGACCCCGGGTGCAGTGCGCGATCGCGTCGTCCATCGACAGGAACTGCGGCGCAGGCTGCTTGCCCGCCACCACGACGTTGACGTACTGACGGCTGCGCAGGCAGTGGTCGTAGGTGCTGAGCAGGGTGTTGGCGTCCGGCGGCAGGTACACCCGCACGATCTCGGCCTTCTTGTTGACCACGTGGTCGATGAAGCCCGGGTCCTGGTGGGAGAACCCGTTGTGGTCCTGACGCCACACGTGGCTCGACAGCAGGTAGTTGAGGCTCGCGATCGGGCGCCGCCACGGGATGTGGTTCGTGACCTTGAGCCACTTGGCGTGCTGGTTGAACATCGAGTCGACGATGTGGATGAACGCCTCGTAGCTGGTGAACAGCCCGTGCCGCCCCGTGAGGAGGTAGCCCTCGAGCCACCCCTGGCACTGGTGCTCGCTCAGCATCTCCATGACGCGACCGGCGCGGGCGAGGTGCTCGTCGACGTCGGGTCCGTAGAAGTCCGCGTTCCACTGCTTGTCCGTGGTCTCGTAGACCGCCTGCAGGCGGTTCGACGCCGTCTCGTCCGGACCGAAGATCCGGAAGTTGTCCGGGTTGCGGCGCACCACCTCGTTGAGCAGCGTGCCGAGCACGCGTGTCGCCTCGGCGACGGCGCCGCCCGGTTCAGGCACGTCGACCGCGAAGTCGCGGAAGTCGGGCATCCGCAGGTCCTTGAGCAGCAGGCCGCCGTTCGCGTGCGGGTTGGCGCTCATGCGCAGCTCGCCCGACGGCGCCTGGGCCGCGATCTCGGCCCGCAGGGCGCCGCCGTCGTCGAAGAGCTCGTGGGGCCGGTAGGACTCCATCCAGCTGCGCAGCACCTCCAGGTGCTCCGGGGTGTCCCGGGCGCTCGCCAGCGGGACCTGGTGGGCGCGCCAGGAGTCCTCCGTCTTGTGCCCGTCGATCTCGGGCGGGCACGTCCATCCCTTGGGGGTGCGGAAGACGATCATCGGCCACGCGGGTCGCTCGTCGTTGCCGGCGGCCGCCTCGGCCTTGATCCGCGCGATGTGCTCCAGCACCTCGTCCAGGAGCTGGGCGAACCGGCGGTGCACGGCCGCGTGGTCCTCGCCGTCGAACCCGCCGACGAAGAAGTACGGCGTGTGACCGTAGCCGATCATCAGGTCGCGCAGCTCGTCGTCGCTGATGCGGCTCAGCACCGTCGGGTTGGCGATCTTGTAGCCGTTCAGGTGCAGGATCGGCAGCACCACGCCGTCGGTGCGCGCGTTGACGAACTTGTTCGAGTGCCAGCTCGTGGCCAGCGGACCGGTCTCCGCCTCGCCGTCGCCCACGACCGCCGCGACCAGCAGGTCCGGGTTGTCGAACGCGGCGCCGTAGGCGTGCGACAGCGCGTAGCCGAGCTCGCCGCCCTCGTGGATCGAGCCGGGCGTCTCGGGGGCCACGTGGCTCGGGATACCCCCGGGGAACGAGAACTGCCGGAACAGCCGGCGCAGGCCCTCGTCGTCGGTGGTGATGTCCGTGTAGATCTCGGAGTAGGTGCCCTCGAGGTAGGTGTTCGCCACGAGGCCCGGCCCGCCGTGCCCGGGGCCCGCGACGTAGATCGTGGACTGCTCGCGCTCCTTGATCGCGCGGTTGAGGTGCGCGTACAGGAAGTTCAGCCCCGGCGTCGTGCCCCAGTGGCCCAGCAGGCGGGGCTTGACGTCGTCCCGGTCCAGGGTGCGGCGCATCAGCGGGTTGTCGAGCAGGTAGATCTGCCCGATGGACAGGTAGTTGGCGGCCCGCCACCACTGGTCGAGACGTTCGACGTCGGTGTCCGTCAGCTCGGCGACGCCCGTGGCGCGCCAGGCTTCGGGGCTGGTGGACGTGGTGGTCGTGGACATCGCACACTCCCTGGGCTGCGGTGACTTGAGTCGATCGCTCTCATTCCACCCCAGGTGGGGGCGGACCGCAGCCTGACGGCAGGGTCGCGATTCGGAGCGTCCGCGGGGGCACGGATACCGTGGGGCCGTGCCCGACGCCCCACCTGTGCGCCGATCGTTCTGGTCGGTGGCCCGTCAGCCGCGCATGCTGACGATCCTGCTGCTCCTCCTGCTGGCCGCCGCCGTCTGCGGACGACTCGGCGTCTGGCAGATCGACCGGGCCTACGAACGGGCCACCCTCGCCGCCCAGCACGAGGCCGCCGAGGCCGAGTCGGCCGGGCCGGTGCCGCTCGGCGAGCTCGTGGCACCCCAGGAGCCGTTCCCCGGGGAGATGGTCGGACGGGAGGTGCGAGCGGTCGGCACCTACGAGACCGAGGGGCAGATGCTCGTCGCCGGCCGGTCGTTGGACGGCGTCGACGGCTACCTGGTCCTGACGCCGCTGCGGATCAGCGACGACGGCACCGGCGGGCAGTCGTGGGCGGCGCTGTCCGGGGAGCCCGTGCTGCCCGTGGTGCGCGGCTGGGTCGAGTCGCCGACTCCCGGCGCGGACGCCCTGGAGGTTCCCGACGCCGACGTGGAGGTGTCCGGCTGGCTGCAGGCCTCCGAGTCGACGCTGCGCACGGGCTCGGTGCCCGCGAACCCGGGCGGGCCGCCGCTGACGCAGGACATCGCCTCCTCCGCGCTGGCCAACACCTGGCAGGGCCCGATCTACACGGGCTACCTGGTGCTCACGTCCTCCGACCCGGACCAGACGGCGACCGCCGAGGGCGGCCCCGCGCCGCTGCCCCGTCCCGAGCTCGAGGGCGGCAGCGACGTCAACCTGCAGAACTTCTTCTACGCGCTGCAGTGGTGGGTGTTCGGGCTGTTCGCCGTCATGCTCTGGGTCCGGCTGGTGCGAGACGAGATGGCCGGTGGACGCCGGGACCGGCGTCGCGGTGCCGCGCAGGACCCGGTCGGCAGCGGCATCGCCGGCCTGCCCTCGGACTGACACGGCACAGGTGCGGAGCGGGCCCGGGGCCCGCTCCGCACCTGGTCGTACCGGGGTGGTCAGGAGTGCGTCAGCTGCAGGTCGTAGATGGTCGTCTGACCGTAGTTGGAGCTGTCGCACGGCGAGGAGTTCTCGCAGTTCGCCTGGGTGTAGGCGCCGGCCTTGAAGTAGTTGCCGGACGAGTCGTGCTCGATCGTGGTCTCGAGCTCGCCGTTGTAGTACGCCTTGATCTCACCGTCGGCGACGACGAACTTGGCCTCGAACTGGGTGCCGAGCTGGTAGTCGTCGGTCACCAGGTGGTGGTGGGTGTCGTCGCCCTTCGTGACGTAGAGGCTGGTGCCCTCCAGGCGGAACACGGTGACGTCGTCGTCGCTGTCGTGGATCTGCGCGCCGACGAGGTGCGGCTTCTCCTCGGGCAGGTGGTCGAACGACTGCACCACGGTCAGGGTGTGCGTGCCGGACGTCGCGTCCCAGGAGGCCTCGTCGCTGCCGTCGGAGATCATCTCGCGCAGCTCGGAGCGGGGGTAGCCCGAGCCCGAGGTGGTCACGCCGTCGACCGCGGCGCGGAACTGCACGCCGTCGCACGCGTCGTTCACCTGGAACCAGGTGTCGGCCGAGAAGGTGTCCAGGTCGGGCTGGGTGACCTCGGTCGGCGACTCGTCCGACCCGGTCGGAAGAGTCATCTTCCAGCTCTCCAGGTCCAGCTGCTGGGAGGGGTAGTCGCAGGGAGCGGCTGCGCTGGCGCTGCCGATCGTCGCGAGCTGGCCGGCGGTGAGGACCGCCGTCGCCAGCACTGCTGCCGTGATTCCGCGCTTCTGGTGGAGTCTCATCGTGCTGTGGTTCCTTTCGGATCGCCCTGGCTTCGAGGTCGTCCGCCGCCGTGGTGCCTGCGGCGCGTGCTCGTCAGCGTGTCTGCGCCGCCTGGCGGGCGACGGGTGGGGTGGGCACTCCCGCCTCTGACGACCTCTGCGTTGTCCGGAGCCTTCGGGGTGACATCCCTTCGTCGTCGGAGAGGTACTGGAACGGCTCCGTGGTGGTGGCCACGTGGTGCATCGATGCACCGAGATCTCGAAATTGAACGTATAGGCGCCCCAGGACACTGTCAACACATCCGGCGCCCCGGTAGCCCCGGAAGCGTCGCCGCAGGCCGGAGGCCAGAAACCCGTCTCATGCGCAGGATGTCAGGCCTCAGGGGGGTGGGGCTGAAGCGGTAAATCGTTGCATCAAAATTGGGGCCGATCCGACGGCTCGCGAGGCCCTGCGGGGCGCGCCGGCGGGTGCCGTGCCGGTGGGGCGGGTCGTGCGGTGCGTGCTCCGAGTGCTACTCGTGCTGCCAGCTGTGCCAGAGCCGTGCGTACTCGCCGCCGGCGGCCACCAGCTCGTCGTGCGGGCCGATTTCCGTGATCCGTCCGCCGTCCACCACGGCCACCCGGTCGGCGTCGTGCGCGGTGTGCAGCCGGTGCGCGATCGCCACGACCGTCCGACCCGTCAGCACCGCGTTGAGCGACCGCTCCAGGTGGCGCGCCGCCCGAGGGTCGAGCAGCGACGTGGCCTCGTCCAGCACCAGCGTGTGGGGGTCGAGCAGCACCAGCCGCGCGAGCGCGACCTGCTGGGCCTGGGCGGGCGACAGCACGTGCCCGCCCGAGCCGACCTCGGTACCGAGCGCCTCGGGAAGCCCGGACGCCCAGGCCCGCGCGTCGACCGCCTCGAGGGCCTGCCAGAGCTCCTCGTCGGTGGCCGTGCTGTCCGCCAGGCGCAGGTTCTCGGCCAACGTCCCGACGAACACGTGGTGCTCCTGGGTCACCAGCGCGACCTCGCCGCGCAGGTCGTCGAGCGGCAGGTCGACCAGCGGCACGCCGCCCAGCGTCACCGACCCGCCGGTGGGTGGGTGGATGCCCGCGAGCATGCGCCCGAGCGTCGACTTGCCCGCTCCGGACGGGCCGACGACGGCGAGCCGTTCGCCGGTCGCGAGGTCCAGGTCGATCCCGTGCAGGACGTCGTGCCCGGCGCGGTAGGCGTACCGCACGTCGCGGGCGCTCACCCGCCGGGAGCCCGGGACCGCCCCCGACGCCTGCCGGTCCGGTCCGACGAGCCCGACGCCGACGACGCGCGCCAGCGACACCGCGGCCACCTGCAGCTCGTCGAGCCAGAACACGAGCTCGAACACGACCCCGCCCATCTGGTGTCCGTAGATCGCGATGGTCGCGACGGTGCCGACCGTGGTGAGCCCCTGCGAGGCCAGCCACGCGCCCCACACCACCACGGCGACCGGTCCCAGCACGACGGCGGCGTCGAGCGCGGGGATGAGCCGCTGGCGCAGCCCGAGGGTGTAGCGCTCCGCCGCGAAGGTCTCGGCCAGGTCCCCGCGCAGCCGTCGGCGCAGCCGCTCGCCCAGCCAGAGCGCCTCCGTGGTCCGCGCTCCCTCGACGGCCTCCGTCACGGTGCCGTTCAGGGTCGCGTACGCCGCGGACTCCCGCAGGTAGCCGGGCGTGGCCCGGCGCAGGTACCACCGGGTGGCCACCACGATGAGCGGCGTGCCGACGAGCAGCCCGAGGGCCACGAGCGGCCCGGCGAGGAACGAGGCGACCAGCGTCAGGCTGATGGTGACGAAGCAGACGATCAGCTGCGGGACGCCGAACCGTACGGCGTGCTGGAGCTTGTTGACGTCGTTGGTGGTGCGGGCGACGAGATCACCGGTGCCCGCCTTCTCCACGGTGGACAGCGGCAGCCGCGTGACGGTCTGCATGAACTCCTCGCGCAGCTCCGCGAACACCCGCTCGCCGAACACCATGGACTGCCGCTGGGCGAACCGGCGCACCACCGCCTGCACCACCACGGCGCCCAGCAGCACCAGGCACAGGGTGTCGACGTGGCCCAGGGTGGTGCCGGCGGTCACCTCGTCGATGACGACGCCCAGGACGAACGGCCCGGTGAGGCCGGCGAGCGCCGCCAGGGTGTGCAGCGACGCCAGGGCGCCGAGCCCGCGGCGGTGCCGGCGGAACAGGCGGCCGACGGTGCGTCGTACCTCGGCCGGACCCGCGATGGGCAGGCTCCGGGACGTGTCCGTCGCGGGGGTGCCGGTGGCGCTGCTCATCGGGAGGCTCCTTCGAGGTCGGCCGCGGCTCCGCCGTCGTCGGACATGTCGCGTCCGACGACGGCGCGGTAGCGGGCGGCGTCGGCGTCGGTGCGGCCGAGCAGCTCGGCGTGGGTGCCCGACGTGACGACGCGGCCCTCGGGCGAGAGCAGCACGACGTCGTCGACGTGGTCGAGCACCAGCGGGCTGGCGGTCACCACGAGGGTGGTGCGGCCGGCGCGGGCACGGGCGACACGGGCGGCGATGCGGGACTCGCTGTGGGCGTCGACCGCGCTGGTGGGCTCGACCAGCACGAGCACCTCGGGGTCGGTGAGCAGGGCGCGGGCGAGCGCGACCCGCTGCCGCTGACCACCGGACAGGGAGCGTCCCTTCTCGGGGAGCTCGCCGTCGAGGCCGCCCGGCACGGAGTCGAGGACGTCGGCCGCGTCGGCGGTGAGCATCGCGGCCAGGAGCTCGTCGCGGGACGCGCGACCCCGCACGTCGACCGCGTCGGCGAGGACGCCGGAGAACAGGTGCGGGGTCGCCTCGGAGACGACGACCCGGCGGCGCAGGTGCTCCTTGTCGAGCTCGGTGAGCCCGACCCCGCCGAGGGTGACGACGGAGCCGGACTCGACGTCGTCGTCCAGGCGGCCGAACCGTGTGGCGACGGCGGCGGAGACGTCCGGGTCGGCGCACACGAGTGCGACGACGCGGCCCGGCGGCAGCACGAGGCCGCTCGCGGAGTCCGCCATCGGTGCCCCCGGCGCGGGGGCGGCGGCGGGCGACGCGGGCTGCGGGGTCGCGGACCGGACCCGCAGGACGGCGATGATCTTGCGGGCGGAGACGAACGCGTTCGTCGTGATCTGCAGCATCTGCATGACCATCTGCACCGGCCAGGCGAGGAACGCGGCATAGCCGTAGAACGTGACGAGCTCCCCGCTGGTGAGCTCGCCGCCCACCACGGCTCGGGCACCGAGCCAGAGCACCAGGACGGCCAGCAGCCCGGGCAGCAGCACCTGGAGCCCGTCGATGACGGACTGCACCACGGCGACCCGCACCCCGTGACGGCGCACCTCCTGCGACTGGCGCACGTACCGCTCGGTGAACACGTCCTCCCCGCCGATGCCGCGCAGGATGCGCAGGCCGGAGACGGTGTCGGCACCCAGCGACGTCAGCCGGCCGGACGCCTCGCGCTGCGCCCGCTGGCGCGTCTGCAGGGGCCGGACGCCGAGCGCGAGCACGACGGCCACGACCGGGATGCCGAGCGTCAGGACGAGTCCGAGGGTGAGGTCCTGCGTGAGCATGTAGCCCGCCGCCAGGACGTACGTCATCACGCCGCCGAACGTGCGCCCGGCCATCGCGTACATCTCGCCGACCCGGGGTGCGTCACCGGCGACCGTGGCCACGACCTCGCCGGTGGGGACCGTCGCCGTCAGGGAGTGCCCGGCGCGGGTGGAGCGGTCCCCGACGAGCTCGGCCATGGAGAACGCGGCGCGCATCCAGTTCTCGACGTCCCACGTGTGGGAGAAGATCCCCGAGCCGACGACGACGGCGCCCGCCACCAGCATCCAGGCGCACCACACGAACAGCTCGGTCCCGAACCCGCCCGCCAGGCCGGCGTCGATCGCCTGCCCCAGGAGCAGCGGGGACGCGGCCGCGGCCAGCATGGAGACGGTGCCGGCGAGCGCGGACAGCGCCAGGACGCCACGCTGGCGGCCCGCCTGCCACAGCAGCAGGCGCGACGCGGACGTCAGCGGCGGGGAACCCGGGTCGGGAAGAGGGAGGGGACGCACGTCGGTCAAGGGTAGGTGGCGTACCCGACACCGATCACCGCATCTCGGCCGCCTATCCTGTCGTGGTGAGCACCGAGCAGCCCTCCGCCCCGACCGTCTCCGCCGAGCAGGCGGCCACCGCGATCCGCAAGGCTCGTGGTTCGCTGACCCGCTACCGCGTGATGGCGCTGGTCACCGGTGTGATGCTGCTGGTCCTGTGCGTCGAGATGATCATCAACTACGGCATCGGCTACTTCGTCGACGTCGACCCGGTGATGGCCTACCTCAAGTGGATCCCGTTCGCCCACGGGTGGATCTATGTGGTGTACCTCATCACCGTGCTCGACCTGTGGGCCAAGATGCGCTGGGGCTACGGACGGCTCGCGACGATGGTGTTCGCCGGCGTCGTGCCGGTGATGTCCTTCGTGCTGGAGAAGAAGGTGCACGCCGACGCCGACGCCAAGCTCGCCGCGCTGGCCGAGCGGTACGGCGCGTGACCTCCACCCCGGACCGGCTCGCCCCGCTCGTGGACCCCGTCCGCGACCTCACCGACGACGAGGTCGCGCGGTACGCGCGCCACCTCGCGCTGCCCGGCCTCGGCCCCGACGGGCAGCGGCGCCTCGCCGCAGCGCGCGTGCTGGTCGTGGGCGCGGGCGGGCTCGGCAGCCCGGCCCTGCTCTACCTCGCCGCCGCGGGCGTGGGAACGCTCGGCATCGTCGACGACGACGTCGTGGACGTCACCAACCTGCAGCGCCAGGTCGCGCACGGGCAGTCCGACGTCGGCACCTCGAAGGTGGCCTCCGCCCGGGCCGCCGTCGGAGAGCTCAACGTGCACGTGGACGTCGTCGAGCACCCCGTGCGGCTCGACCAGCACAACGTGCTGGACGTGCTGCGCGGCTACGACGTCGTGCTCGACGGCGCCGACAACTTCCCCACCCGCTACCTCGTGTCGGACGCGGCCGAGATCCTCGGCCTGCCCGTCGTGTGGGGGTCGATCGACCGCTTCGACGGGCAGGTCAGCGTCTTCTGGGGCGCGCCCCGCTACCTGGGCCCGGACGCCGGAGCGCAGGGCCCCACGGTGACGGGTCGCGGCCCCACCTACCGCGACGTGTTCCCCGTGCCGCCACCGCCCGGCGTCGTGCCGGACTGCGCCACCGGGGGAGTGCTCGGCGCGATGTGCGGCACCATCGGTGCCGCGATGGCCACCGAGGCGGTCAAGCTGGTCACCGGGGTGGGACGTACCCTGCACGGGCGGCTCGCCGTCTACGACGCCCTCGGTCCCCAGTGGCGCGAGCTCACCGTCCTGCCCGACCCCACGCGCGACCCCGTCACGGACCTGCTGCCCGGCGACGACGCCTACGCCACGTTCTGCGGGCTCCGGGCCCCGGCCACCGAGGCGGCCCCCCGGATCACCCCGACCGAGGCCGCCGCGCTGCTCGCCGCCGACCCGCCCGCCCTCCTGCTCGACGTGCGCGAGGAGTGGGAGGCGCGGGCGCGTCCGGTCGAGGGCGCCCGGGTCGTGCCCAGCGGGACGTTCCTCGGGCAGGCCGCCGGGCGGCCCGACGACGTCGCCCGCGCGGCGCTCGCCGACCTGCCCGCGCAGCGCCCGGTCGTGGTGGTGTGCTCGGCGGGCGTCCGCTCGGCCCGGGTGGCCGAGGTGGCGCGGGCCGCGGGCGTCGACGCCCGCTCCGTCGTCGGCGGCCTGTTCTAGCCCGACCGACGCGGCCGGGTCACAGGGCGAGGTCGAGGCGGCCGTCGGGGGAGGAGCTCGCGAGGGCGCCCTCGCGGCGCGGGATGCGTCCCGCGCCCGCGGCCAGCCGGCCCGCCTCCACGGCCAGCCGCATGGCGTGGGCCATCCGTCGCGGGTCCTCCGCGCGGGTGACCGCCGTGGCCAGGAGCACGCCGTCGCACCCCAGCTCCATCGCCTGCGCGGCGTCCGAGGCCGTCCCGATCCCCGCGTCGAGGATCACCGGGACCCGCGCCGCCTGCGCGATCGCCTCGATGTTGCGGGGGTTGAGGATGCCGAGCCCGGTGCCGATCGGGGCGCCGAGCGGCATGACGGCCGCGCAGCCGACGTCCTCGAGGCGGCGGGCGAGGATCGGGTCGTCGTTCGTGTAGGGCAGGACGACGAACCCGTCGCGCACCAGCTCCTCGGCCGCCTCCACGAGGCCGAGCGGGTCCGGCAGGAGGGTGACGTCGTCGGCGACGACCTCGAGCTTGACCCAGTCGGTGCCGCACGCCTCACGGGCGAGCTGCGCGGTCAGGACCGCCTCGCGCACCGAGAAGCAGCCCGCGGTGTTGGGCAGGGCGCGGATGCCGAGCCGGTCCAGCAGGCCCCAGATCCCGGCGTCGCCGGTCGCCTCGCCCCCGGCGCGCGGTGCGACGCGGCGCATCGCCACGGTGGTCAGCGCCGTGCCGGACGCGATCAGCGCCTCCTCGAGGAGCATCAGGTTCGTGGCGCCGCCGGTGCCCATGACGAGCCGCGAGCCGAGCTCGGTGCCCGCGACGACCAGCGGGTCCAGGGGGTCGGTTCCGGCGGTCATGCTCAGCCTCCCTGGACGGCGGTGAGGATCTCGACGCGGTCGCCGGCCCGGACGACGACGCGGTCCCACGTGCCGCGCGGCACGACGACGTCGTCGATCGCGACGGCGACGCCGCGGGGTGCTCCGTCGGCGACGAACCCCGGCACGACGGCGCGCACGACGTCGGCCACGGGCGCGGACCCGGCGGGGCCGAGCGGGTACGGCTCGCCGTTGACGCGGGCGGTCGGGGCGGTCGGGGCGGTCGGTGTGCTCATCGGTGTGCTCATCGGTGTGCTCCGTCGGTGGTGCGGGCCTCGCCGAGCGGCGGTGCGAAGCGGCGCGGGTCGGTCGCGCGCAGGGCGGCGAGGACGCCCTGGGGGTTCGGGGTCGGCACCTGGACGTCGAACCAGGTGCCCGTGAGGCCGCCCACGACGACGGCCGCGGTGAGCGGCGCGAGGAGCACCCCGTTGCGGTGGTGGCCGGTCGCCAGGTGCAGGCCGGGGACCCCGGTGGGGCCGATGAGGGGAAGGTTGTCGGGGGTGGAGGGCCGGGCACGCGGGGTGACCTCGACCAGCGCGGCCTCGTCGACGGCGGGCAGCAGCGCGCGGGCGTCGCGCAGCAGCGCGAAGACGCCGCCCGCGGTGGCCCGGCGGTCGTCCGGGTTCTCCTCGGTGGTGGCGCCGACGACGAGCTCGGAGGACCCCGCCCACGGGCCCGACGCCGCCGGCTCCCGCGGGACCACGTACACGGGCCTGCCCTGCACGAGACCGCGCACGACGTGCGACGGCGCGAGGGACGGGTCGGTCTGCAGGCGCAGGGTCTGGCCCTTGACGGGACGGGTGGGGACGACGGCGCCGCGCACGTCGGCGAGGAGGGCGCCGGAGGACCACCCGGCCGCGACGACGGTCGAGCCGGCGCGGTGCAGGTGCCCGGAGTCGTCGACGACGCCGACGACCCGCCCCGCGGCGTCCTGCTCGACGTGGACCGCGCTGCGTCGCACGACGGCGCCGTGGGGGTGGGCGGAGATCGCCGTGAGCAGCGCGGTGTGGGCGGCGCGGGGGTCGACGGCGTGGTCGCCGGGGACCCAGGCGGCGCCGGCGAAGCGCTGGCCCAGCAGCGGCTCGTCGCGGCGGGCCTCGGCGACGGTGAGCTCGCGGGAGGTGACGCCGTGACGGGCGTGCAGGCGCAGGATCCGTTGCAGCAGGGCGAGGTCGGTGGCGTCGTGGGCGACGCACATCGTGCCGGAGGAGCGCAGCCCGATGGCGACGTCGCTCGCGGCCTCGAGGTCGGCGGCGAAGGGGAGCCAGCAGGCCGCCCCGGCGAGGTGGAGGTCGAGGGCGGCGTCCTCGGCGAACTCGGCCTCCGTGGCGGGGGCCAGCATGCCGGCGGCGGCGTGGGTGGACCCGTCGCCCGGGTCGGGGTCCAGGACGGTGACGTGCAGCCCCGCCTCGACGGCGCGCCAGGCGACGGCGAGACCGATGATGCCGGCGCCGACGACGACGAGGTCGCGCAGCCCGGGCGGCGGCGGTGCTGACAGGTCGTCCACTGGTTGCTCCCTTCGCCGGCATGACCCAGATCAGGTTCGACGGTCGGCGTCCCCGCCCTCTCAGCCCCGGCGGGGCTCCCGTGCACCTGGCACCCTACCGTGTGCGACCGCGCGGCCGGACGGCCGCGAGGGGGCGCACCAGGTCGACAACTAGGCTGGTGGGCCGTGACCGACGACGACACCCGCGCCCGCCTGGCCGACGCCCGCCTCTACCTGTGCACCGACGCCCGCTCCGAGCGTGGCGACCTGGAGGACTTCCTGCACGCCGCGCTCGCCGGCGGGGTGGACGTGGTCCAGCTGCGCGACAAGTCGCTCGACGTCGCCCGCGAGCTGGAGCTGCAGGCGCTGGTCGCCCGGGTGGCGGCCGAGCACGGTGCCCTGTGGGCGGTCAACGACCGTGCCGACGTCGCCTCCCTGGTCGGGGCACCCGTGGTGCACATGGGGCAGGGCGACCTGCCGACCGCGGCCGTGCGGACGCTGCTGGGGGACGGCCCCGCGCTGGGCCGTTCCACGCACGGGGCCGCCCAGGCCGCCGCGGCGGACGCCGACCCGGGCGTCGACTACTTCTGCGTCGGACCCCTCTGGGCCACCCCCACGAAGCCGGGCCGGGCCGCCGTGGGGCTCGACCTGCTGCGCGAGGTCGCCGCCACCGACCCGGCGACGCCGTGGTTCGCGATCGGCGGCATCGACGCCGACCGGCTCGACGCCGTCCTGGACGCCGGGGCGACGCGCGTCGTCGTCGTGCGGGCGATCACGCGGGCGCCCGACCCGGAGCGGGCCGCGCGCGAGCTGGCCGAGCGGCTCGCCGGATGACCGGCGGACCGCCGTCGGGGCACGCCCGTACGGCGACTATCCTGGGTCGGTGACGTCTCCCGCCACCACCCCAGACCCCACGCCCCGGCCCGTCCTCGTGGTCGACTTCGGCGCCCAGTACGCCCAGCTCATCGCGCGCCGCGTGCGCGAGGCCAAGGTCTACTCCGAGATCGTGCCGCACACGTTCACCACGGAGCAGATGCTCGCCAAGGACCCGGCGGCGATCATCCTGTCCGGAGGGCCGTCGTCGGTCTACGCCACCGGCGCGCCGTTCGTGGACCCGGCCCTCTTCGAGGCCGGGGTCCCGGTGCTCGGCATCTGCTACGGCTTCCAGGCGATGGCCCGCGCCCTCGGCGGCCACGTCGCGCAGACGGGCGCCCGCGAGTACGGCGGCACGGAGGTCGAGGTGTGCTCGGCGGGCGTGCTGCTCACCGGCACCCCGGAGCACCAGACCACCTGGATGAGCCACGGCGACGCCGTGCACGCCGCACCCGAGGGCTTCGAGGTCCTGGCGACGTCGTCCGGGTCGCCGGTCGCGGCGTTCGAGGACGCCGGTCGGCGTCTGTACGGCGTGCAGTGGCACCCCGAGGTGAAGCACTCGGCGCACGGCCAGGCCGTCCTCGAGCGGTTCCTGTACGACGGCGCCGGCCTCGCGCCGGACTGGACGCCGGGCAACGTCATCGCCGACCAGGTCGCCGCGATCCGTGCCCAGGTGGGCGACGCGCGCGTGGTGTGCGGGCTGTCCGGCGGGGTCGACTCCTCCGTGGCGGCGGCGCTCGTGCAGGAGGCGGTGGGCGACCAGCTCACCTGCGTGTTCGTCGACCACGGGCTGCTGCGCGAGGGCGAGGTGGAGCAGGTGGAGCGCGACTTCGTGGCGGCCACCGGCGTCAACCTCGTGGTGCGTGACGAGCGCAGGCGGTTCCTCGACGCGCTGGCCGGGCACAGCGACCCGGAGACGAAGCGCAAGATCATCGGTCGCGAGTTCATCCGGGTGTTCGAGGACGCCGCCCGGGACGTGGTCGCGGACGCCGGCGAGCACGGCCAGGAGGTCAAGTTCCTCGTCCAGGGCACGCTCTACCCGGACGTGGTGGAGTCGGGGGGCGGCGAGGGCGCCGCGAACATCAAGAGCCACCACAACGTGGGCGGGCTCCCGGACGACCTGCAGTTCGAGCTCGTGGAGCCGCTGCGCACCCTGTTCAAGGACGAGGTCCGTGCGGTCGGTCGCGAGCTCGGCGTGCCGGAGCCGATCGTGGCCCGCCAGCCGTTCCCCGGCCCCGGCCTGGGCATCCGCATCGTCGGTGAGGTCACCGCCGAACGGCTCGACATCCTGCGCAAGGCGGACGCGATCGCCCGCGCCGAGCTGACCAGGGCGGGCCTCGACGAGGAGATCTGGCAGTGCCCCGTGGTGCTGCTCGCGGACGTGCGCTCCGTGGGCGTCCAGGGCGACGGCCGCACCTACGGTCACCCGATCGTGCTGCGCCCCGTCTCCTCCGAGGACGCGATGACGGCGGACTGGACCCGGCTGCCCTACGACGTGCTGTCGGTCATCTCGACGCGCATCACCAACGAGGTGAGCGAGGTCAACCGGGTGGTGCTCGACGTGACGAGCAAGCCGCCGGGCACCATCGAGTGGGAGTGATCCCGCAGCGCTGACCTGCGGCTCGTCGTCGCCTCGCCGCGCCACGCGGCGACGTTCGGGTTACGTTGACCGTGAAAGTCCTCACAGATTCTTCACGTCGACGGAAGGTTGAGCCATGTCGAGTACCGTCACCGTCCGGCCGACCCGCGGAGTTCGCGGTATCGGCATGTTCTCCATCATCGCGGGCATCGTGCTGATCCTGGCCGGTGTCGGCGTGTGGATCGTCGTGTCGACGACGCTCTCCGACGAGGAGATCACCGTCTCGGACGACGCCAACATGTTCGCCGGGCAGCACGTCGCCGGACCCTTCACGGCGTACGCGCAGGCCGAGGTCATCGACAAGCACGCCCTGGAGGCCTCCGGCGGCGCCACCTACGCCGAGCTCGACCAGGACGACCCGACCCGCGACACGGTCATGAACGCCTCGTTCCTGCGCGCGTCCCTGTTCACCTCGGTCGTGGCGTTCGGCGTGTGCGCCCTGGTCATCGGTCTGGGCATCCTGTTCCTGCTGTTCGGGGTGGCGTTCCGACGACTCGCGGGCGGGTCGGAGGTCTCGGTGGAGCAGCCGACCCCCGCGGCTGCGGCACCTGCTGCGGCGGCTCCCGCCGCGGCGTCGTCGACCCCCGCCCGGCACTCGGTCCAGGAGTCGACCTCGACCGCTCCGCCCGTCGCCCGTCCCACCACGGCGCCGGACGCCGCCACGCCGGCCCCGGCCACCGACAGCGGCCGGCCCGCACCGGCGGCTCCCGCCGACCCGGCCCCGCCGACGACGCGCGACGACACCGAGCGCCCCTCCTGACGGACGGGCCCTGGCGGACGGGCACTGACGGACGGGCCCTGACGCACGACGGACGGTCCGGTCGCCACCTGGTGGCGACCGGACCGTCCGTGCGCGGGCAGGGTCAGGCGTCCGTGCGCTGCCGCGTGCGGCGGCGTGCCGCGCCGACCACGGAGGTCACCACGAGGAGCACCCCGGCCACGGCGAGCAGCACGATCGCCCCGAGCTGGGCGTCCACGCCGGCTCCGGCGGCCCGGGCCAGGAGGCCCAGGGCGACCGCGACGACGACGAACCCCCACACGACCGTGCTGCTGCGCGGTCCGGTGCGTACCGGTCGCCCGGAGGACGCTTCCGGGCCGGTGGTGCCGCTGTCGGTGGTACCGCTGGTGACGGTGTGGCCGCCGGTGGCCTCGCTGCTCGTGGCACCGCTGCTCGTGGCACCGCTGCTCGTGGCACCGCCGCTCGTGGCACCGCTAGAGGTGGCGTGGCTGCTCGGCGTGCCGGTGCCGGTGTCGGACGGCGTGGAGGTCGCCCAGGCGTCCGATTCCGCGGTCCCTGCGGACCGTGCGGACCCTGCGGATCCCGCCGACGAGGCGGGGTACGGGGCGGTGGGCGTCGGGATCTCGACCGTGGGGTGCACGGGCTCGGTGCCGCGGTAGGGGTTCTGCTCGGTGCTCATCAGCGCTCCTCGATGACGAGATCGCCGGCGCGGGCGTCGACCTCGAGCAGCAGCACGGCGCCGCCCCGGTCGCGGACCTCGTCGGTCTGGTAGGTGGCGGGGCCGCCGCTGAAGCCGTTGACCGTCAGGTGCTGACCGTCGACGTCCCAGGCGAAGCCGGCCGCGTTGACGTCCACGGACGCCTGGACGGCGGTACCGTCCGGGATCTCGACGACGGTGCGTCCGGCGGTCACGTCGATCGGCACGACGACGGGGTCGCCCGGCGTGACCTGGGACAGGTCGAGCTCGGTGAGGTCCACCGTGGCGTCGCCGAACCGCACGCGCACTCCCTGCTCGGCGCTGTCGACGCTGCGTGGCGTCACGGTCCCGCTGCTGAGGGTGGTGCCGCTCATGGTGGTGATCTGCTCGGTGGCGTCGTCACCCCACTCCTCCCAGCTCCAGGCGCGCCCGTCCGCGAACGGCCAGGTGACCACCGTGGCGACGAGCGCCAGGACCGCGAGGAAGGACAACCAGCCCCCGCGCCGGCCGCGCAGGCCGGAGACGACGATGGCGGCGCCCACGATCAGCGTGCTCAGCGCCAGCCACAGGGACCACACCGGAAGGGTCAGCCCGACGCTGAGGTCGGTCGCCAGCAGGCCGGCGCCGACGAGCAGGGAGAGACCGACGACGACGCCGACCGTGGTGAACCCGGCCGACGCCGAGGGGCGGCGCGGCGGTGGCGGCGGCTTCGGGGGAGCCAGGGGAGCCCGAGCGGACGCCCCGGGTCCGGCGGTGGCCGACGTCGTGCCCGGCGTGCCGCCCGTCGTCGTGCCCGTCGTCGTGCCCGACGTGCTGGTTGACCATGCGGCGGGCTCGGCCGCCGGGGCGTAGTGCGCGCGGGGAGCGGGGCTGAACCCGCCGGAGACGTCCGCGGAGGAACCTGCAGCGGGGCTCGCGGTGCCGCCGGACGTGCCGGGACCGGTGGTGGTCCACGTCCCGTCGGACTCGTCGCGGTCCGAGCCCCGGCGGGAGCGCACGAGCTTGACCACCAGCCACACGACCGCGACCCAGAACGCGATCCACAGCAGGACGGCGACCCATTCGGCCGGTCCTCGCCACCACGGCCAGATCCCGCTGTGCGAGACGAGACCGAACAGGATGAGCAGGCCCGCACCGAGGACGGCCACGTCGAACGTGCCGCGGAACGTCTCCTGCAGGTGGATGCGTCCGTCGGACCGTTCGGGCAGCAGGAGCCAGGCGATGCCGTAGAGAACCAGCCCGATGCCGGCGACGAAGACGCTCAGGATGAGCAGGCCGCGCACGAGCAGCGGGTCCAGGCCGTAGCGCTCGGCCACGCCGGCGGCGACGCCGCCGATCCACCGATCGTTCGACCGGGCGATGCCGGTGCGGCGGACGGAGTCGAAGAACCCGGCGCCGAAGCTGGGGTCGACGGGGCGCGGCGACGGCCCGGCGTCCGGCCCGGTGCTCGTGGGTCCTGCCGTGGATGGCCCCGCGGTGGAGGGGCCCGCCGTGGACGGACCCGCCGTGGACGGACCCGCCGTGGACGGTCCGGAGGCTGGCGCCTCGGGCTCCGGGGTGTCGTTCGTGGTCATGGATCCATCGTGGCCCGCCCGGCCCCGCGCCGGGATGGGGTGACCCCCTGAACCGACCCTGAAACCCGGGGTACGGCGCCCTGAACGAGGGCGTCCGAGCCCCCTGACGTGCCACGATCAGGTGTGACCACCGATCGCCCCGTGCGCCTCCCGCTGCGCCGCCCCCGTCAGGGGCGGCTGCTCGGCGGAGTCTGCGCCGGGCTCGCAGCCCATCTCGGGGTGCGGGTGTGGCCGGTCCGGGCCGTGATGCTCGTGCTGGTGCTCGTCGGGGGCGCCGGACTGGTGCTGTACGTGTTCTGGTGGGTCACGGTGCCCGCCGGGGACCCCCGCGACGCGGCCGCCGAGACGCGCCCCGCCGCGGTGGCGCGCCTCGCACCACGGCTGCGGCGCGGCGGCAGCGCTGCGGGGCTGTCCCGGCGGGACGTGATCCTGGGGCTCGTCCTGCTGGCCGGGGCGGCGCTGCTCCTGGCGGTCCGTGCCGGCTGGGACCTGCCGACGGCGTTGCTGCCGGCTCTGATCGTCGTGGGCGGCGTGGCGCTCGCGTGGAGCCAGCTCGACGCCGTGCAGCGCGCCCGGCCCGAGGACCTGCCCGCGCGCCGGTCCGGGGTGCTGCTGCGGCTCGTCGGTGGCCTGGTGATCGTGACGGCCGGGGTGCTGCTGCTGTTCCTGCAGGACACGCCGACGGCGGAGCTGCTGACCGTCACCCTGGCCTCCCTGGCGGTGCTCGTCGGTGTCGCGCTCGTGCTGGCGCCCTGGTGGCTGCGGCTGGTGCGCGAGCTCGGCGACGAGCGTGCCCTGCGCGCGCGGGAGGCGGAGCGGGCCGACATCGCCGCGCACCTGCACGACTCCGTCCTGCAGACGCTCTCGCTCATCCGGGCGCGCGCCGACGACGCCGAGCAGGTCGCGCGCATGGCTCGCGCCCAGGAGCGCGAGCTGCGCGAGTGGCTGTACGACGACCGCCCGCCGGCCGGTACGTCGCTGGCCGCCGAGCTGCGTGCCCTGGTCGGGGAGGTCGAGGACGGTCGAGCGACGGAGGTCGAGCTCGTCGTCGTGGGGGACTGCCCGCCGACGGAGGCCACCACCGCGCTGCTGCAGGCCACCCGCGAGGGCCTGGTGAACGCCGTCGTGCACGGGGGTGCTCCCGTGACCGTCTACCTGGAGGTCACGGACGACACCGCCGAGGTGTTCGTGCGCGACCGCGGCGACGGCTTCGCGATGGACGACGTCGCACCCGACCGGTTCGGGGTGCGCGAGTCCATCCTCGGGCGGGTGCGTCGCCGCGGCGGGACGGCCGACGTCGTGAGCAGGCCCGGATGGGGCACGGAGGTCCGCCTGCGCATGCCCCGTGCCGCTCGCGGTCGCACCGACTCCGCGGCGAGCCCGCCCGCACCGGGCGCCACCAGCCCTGACCGGACCAGCACTGACGGCGCCGGTCCGCCGGCGACCGCCGCGGACGAAGGAGCACGATCATGACCGACGCCGTCCCCGTCGTCCTCGTGGACGACCACCACATGTTCCGCACGGGCGTGCGCGCGAGCCTCGATGCGCGGGTGCACGTCGTGGGCGAGGCCGCGGACGTGGACGAGGCGGTCGCCGTCGTGCACGCCGAGCGCCCGCCCGTGGTCCTGCTGGACGTCCACCTGCCCGGCGGCAGCGGGGGCGGGGGCGCGGAGGTGGTGCAGCGTTGCGCGGACCTGGCCGGTACGACGCGGTTCCTCGCGCTGTCGGTGTCCGACGCGGCCGAGGACGTCGTGGCGGTGATCCGCGCCGGTGCGCGGGGCTACGTCACGAAGAACATCTCGGCGTCCGACCTGTCCGGAGCCGTGGTGCGCGTGGCGGGCGGGGACGCGGTGTTCTCGCCGCGGCTGGCCGGGTTCGTGCTCGACGCGTTCGGGACGTCGGCCGGGGACGTCGCCGTGGCCGACGACGAGATGGACCGGCTGTCCAAGCGTGAGCAGGAGGTCATGCGGCTCATCGCCCGGGGGTACACGTACCGCGAGGTCGGCAGCGACCTGTTCATCTCGGTCAAGACCGTCGAGACGCACGTGTCCGCCGTCCTGCGCAAGCTCCAGCTGTCCAACCGCAACGAGCTCACCCGGTGGGCGGCGGCGCGGCGGCTGCTCTGAGGTCTCCGTGCTGACCGGCGGTGTCGCCGGTGGTCAGGCGGTGACCCGGGCGGCGCGGTAGCGGTCCACGACGATGTCGACCATCTCGTCCGGCGCCTCGCCGTCGGGCAGCAGCAGGGGAGCGGCGGTGACGTCACCGCCCGCCTTCTCCGCGAGCGTCTGGAAGTAGCCGGGCGCGATGAGGTAGCTCGCCGTGACGACGCGGGCCTGCGGGTGCTGCGCCCGGGTGGCGGCGACGACGTCGGGCAGCGTCGGGGTGGCGTTCGCGATGTAGCCGACGCTCACCGGGTGCCCGGTGCGTTCGGCGAGCAGGGCGCCGGTGCGCTCGCAGTCGGCCACGGCCCGCGCGTCGGACGATCCTGCCGCCGCGAGCACGACGACGTCGCCGTCGGTGAGCCCCGCCTCGTGCAGCCGGCGCTCGAGGAGGTCGACGAGCCGGGCGTCGGGCCCCAGCGCCCCGGCGAGGAGCACGGCCTGGCCGTCACCGGTGGCGCGCTCGATGTGCTCGCGCAGGTCGACGTGCACGTGGAAGCCGGCGGACAGCAGCAGCGGGACGAGCACCGTGGTCGTCTCCCGCAGATCGGCCAGGCAGGCCGGCACGTCCGGCTGCTGGACGTCCACGAAGCCCGCGTGCACCGGTGCCTCGGCGGCCAGGCGGGTGGCGACGGCGTCGACGAGGGTGGCGACGGCGTCGGCACCCGTCGCGGACGAGGTGCCGTGGGAGATCGCGAGAAGGGTCGGGGCGGCCATGCCGTCCACGCTACGCGCCCGATCGGTCGAGGGGGTGTCGGCCAGGTGAAGCCGTGTCACACCTTGCTCACAGGGCCGCCGCCGGCCTCGTGAGCAGCCCAGCCGGGAGCGAGGCGGACCACGTCGCCGACGACCGTCACCGCCGGGGGGCGCACCCCGGCGGCCTCGGCCCGCGCGGCGATGTCCCCCAACGTGCCGAACGTGGCGCGCTGGCGCGGGCCGTACCCGTCCTCGACGACGGCGACGGGTGTGCTCGGGGGACGGCCCGCGGCCACCAGCGCCTCGGCGGTGACGGCCAGCCGGGTGACCCCCATGAGCAGCACGAGGGTGTGACCCGGCCCGCCGGGGACGTCGTCGACGGCCTCGTGGGCGGTCAGCACGCTGAACCCCGCCGCGACCTGGCGGTGCGTGACGGGGATGCCCACCGCTGCCGGCACCGAGATCGCCGAGGTCACGCCCGGCACGACCTCGACCTCGATCCCGGCCGCGCGGCAGGCGGCGACCTCCTCCCCGCCCCGGCCGAACACGTACGGGTCGCCGCCCTTGAGCCGCACCACGTCGCGCCCGGCGAGCGCGTGCTCCACCAGCAGCTCGTTGATGCGCTCCTGCGGCACCGGGTGGTTGCCGGCCGTCTTGCCGACGTCGATCACCTCGACGTCGTCGGCCAGGGTGGCCAGCAGGCCGCGCGGCCCGAGCCGGTCGACGACGACGACGTCGGCGCTCGCGAGGAGGCGCCTGCCGCGGGCCGTCACGAGTCCGGGCGCGGCCGGTCCGCCGCCCACGAGGGCGACGCGTCCCGGCCGGACGGCGTCGGCGGACGAGGTCCCGGCGGGACGGACGCGGCGCAGGGGAAGCTCGCCCGCCTCCAGCGACGCGGCCACGGCATCGCGCAGGCGCGTCGCGCGGCGCGGGTCGCGACCGGCGTGGACGGACATCACGACGTCGTCCAGACGGGCGACCGCCGGCACCCACGCGGTGGCGAGCTCGGCGTCCGACGCGACGACGCAGAACGTCCGGGACGACTCCGCGTCGGCCGCCACGGCGGCGTCCACGTCAGGATCGCCCGTCGCCGCGTGGACGAGCCAGGCGCCGTCGAGGTCGCCGGGCGCGTACGCGCGGGCGACGTGCTCGACGGCGTCCGCCACGGCGAGGGCCACCAGGTCGTCGGTGACGTCGGGGGCGACGACGCGCACGCGTGCGCCGGCGTCGAGCAGGCCACGGGTGCGGCGCGTGGCGACCGGTCCGCCGCCGACGACGACGACGAGCCGGTCGCCGACGCGCAGGCCCAGGGGGTACAGGTCGCTCACAGGAGGATCTTCGCGCACGACCGCATCAGATGTGCAGACCGCACTCGGTCTTGTCCACGCCGGACCAGCGGCCGGCGCGGGCGTCCTCCCCGGCGGACACGCGCCGGGTGCAGGGCTCGCAGCCGATCGACGGGTAGCCGTCGTTGAGCAGCGGGTTGACCGTCAGGCCGTGCCGCAGGGCGTAGCCGACGAGGCGGTCGTCGTCCCACGCGGCGATCGGGTTGATCTTCACCAGGTTGTTGTTGTGGTCGAAGGTCACCAGCGGCGCCTGGGCACGGGTGCCGGAGTCGGCACGCCGCAGGCCGGTGGCCCACGCCTCGTAGCCCCCGAGGATCTCCCGCATCGGCTCGACCTTGCGCATCCGGCAGCAGGCCTCCGGGTCGCGGGCGAACAGGTCGGCGCCGTAGGCCTCGTCCTGCTCGGCGACGCTGAGGCGCGGGCGTACGTCCACCACGGTGACGTCGATGGAGTGGGCCACGGCGTCCCGCGTGCCGAGGGTCTCGGCGAAGTGGTAGCCGGTGTCGCCGAACAGCACGTCCACCCAGGGCAGCTGCCGGCTGACCAGGTACGACAGCACCGAGTCGGTCATGGAGGACGCGACGGCCAGGGAGTCGCCGAACTGTTCGACCGCCCAGGCGATGACCTCCTCGGCGGAGGCCTCGTCGGGCGCCCCGATCCCGGAGCCGCCCAGCTCCGCCTGGCCGCGGCGGGCGATCTCGGAGAGCTCGGCGATGGAGCGGCGACGCCGTTCCCGACCGTCCACGCGCGCGTTGCGGCGCGCCTGGGACCGGCGGCGCTCGTCGACGCGGCGACGAGCGGCGGCGGCCGCCTCGGCCAGCGGCGACGCCGGGGCGTCGGCGTGCGTCGAGGGCGCGACGCCCAGCGGCACGGACACGGCCGTCATACGAGCACCTCCTCGTCGGCGCGCAGTGCCCACGCGGCGAACGTCTCGCCGGCGGTGCGCTGGTCGGCGAACCGGCGCACGATGCGCTCGACGTAGGCGGCGACGTCGGTCGCGGGGACCTTGAGGCCGCGCACCGTCCGGCCGAGGCCGCCCGCGTCCTGGCCCTGACCGGCGAGGCTGCCGCCCAGGTGCACCTGGAAGCCCGGCATCTGCTCGCCGTCGACGGTGATGATCTGCCCCTTGAGGCCGATGTCCGCCGTCTGGATGCGGGCGCACGAGTTCGGGCAGCCGTTGACGTTGAGCCCGATCGGCACGTCGAGGGTCGAGGTGACGTCCTGCAGACGCTCCTCGAGCTCCGCGATGACGCCGGCCGCCGTGTCCTTGGTGTCGACGATCGCGAGCTTGCAGAACTCGATGCCGGTGCAGGCGAGCGTGGTGCGACGGAACAGCGACGGGCGTGCGGTGAGCCCCAGCGGCTCCAACCCCTCGACGAACTCGTCGACACGGTCCTCGGGCACCCCCAGGACGACGACCTTCTGGTGGGCGGTGAGTCGCGCCGCGTCGGCCCCCACGGACTCGATGAGGTCGGCCAGGCCGTCGAGCGTGTTGCCCCCGACGCGACCGACGACGGGCGCGGCGCCCACGTAGAAGCGGCCGTCCTTCTGCTCGTGCACGCCGACGTGGTCACCCGGGCGGGTGGCCGGCGCGGGCGGGGGACCGTCGGGCAGCTCGTAGCCGAGGTACTCGTCCTGCAGCACCTGGCGGAACTTGGGAGCGCCCCAGTCGGCGAGCAGGAACTTCAGACGGGCCTTGTTGCGCAGCCGACGGTAGCCGTAGTCGCGGAAGATGCTCGTGACGCCCTCCCAGACCGCGGGCGCCTGCTCCGGGGTGACGAACGCGCCGAGTCGCTCGCCCAGGCGCGGAGCCGTCGAGAGCCCGCCGCCGACCCACAGGTCGAAGCCCGGGCCCAGCTCGGGGTGCACGACGCCGACCAGCGAGATGTCGTTGATCTCGTGCGCCACGTCGAGGCTCGGGTGTCCCGAGATCGCCGTCTTGAACTTGCGGGGCAGGTTCGCCAGCGCGGGGTTGCCGATGAACTGCCGCTTGATCTCCGTGATCACGTCGGTCGCGTCGAGGATCTCGTCGGCGGCGACGCCGGCGACGGGGCTGCCGAGGAACGGACGGGGCGAGTCGCCGCACGCGGTCGTCGTCTCCAGGCCCACCGAGTCGAGACGCCGCCAGATCTCGGGCATGTCCTCGACCTCGATCCAGTGGAACTGGATGTTCTGGCGGTCGGAGATGTCGGCGGTGCCGCGGGCGAACTCCGTCGAGATGCCGCCCAGGACGCGCAGCGCCTCCGGGGACAGGGCGGCGCCGTCGGATCGCACGCGCAGCATGAAGTAGCGGTCCTCGAGCTCGTGCGGCTCGAGCGTGGCGGTGCGGCCGCCGTCGATCCCGGGCTTGCGCTGGGTGTACAGGCCCCACCAGCGGAAACGTCCGTGCAGGTCGTCGCCGGGGATGGAGTCGAAGCCGTCGCGGGCGTAGATCGTCTCGATGCGCTCGCGCACCTCGAGCGGGGGCCCCTCCTGCTTGAACTCCTCGTTGTGGTTCAGCGGGGTGGTGCCGTCGATCTTCCACTGCCCGTTCGGGCGCGGGGCTCGCGCGGGGCGCGCCGGGCGGGCGCCGTCGGGCCGGGCGCCCGCGGGGGCAGCACCGTCGCCACGGGTGGCGCGTGCGGGGCGCTGGGTTGCCTCGGTGGCCTGCTCGTCAGGGGTCGTGGTGTGCGTCTGCGTCGTCATGGGGGAGAGATCCTCGGGTCCTCGGGGGCGGGACGCGCGACGACGGGTGCTCAGCGAGGGTGGGCCGAGACCAGCGGCGCGCGCCGGTGCTCAGGTCCGCAGGGCGCGGACGGGGCTGAGGTGGGGCGCGATCAGCGACAGCAGCACTGACAGCTGCGCAGGCACATGCGCATCGGGCACGCCGACATCTCGCGACGGGTGGTCGCGTGACGGGGGAGTGCAGCCGTGGTCATGCGCACGAATCTAACCCGCCGTCCCCGGGTGAGGAAACCCTGCGTCCGCATGGTGGGACGCTGCCCGCTGGTTGAGACGGTTGGGCGGGGTTTTCTGACGGCCGCGTCATCTCGTTAGTCTGGTGCCATGGAGTTCGTCTACAACCTTCTCGCCTTCCTGCACTTCATCGGCTGGGCGATCGTCTTCGGTGGATACCTCGCCTCCCTGCGCAGCCCCGGCCTGTACCGGGGCGTCTTCCACGGCGCGCTGGCCGCCCTCGTGGGCGGCGTCGGCATGGTCGGCGTCGCGGAGGCGAGCGGGATGTGGGACGACGGCGGTCCGGACATGGCCAAGATCGGCGTCAAGCTGACCTTCGCGCTGGTCATCGCCGTCCTCGCGTTCGTGGCCAAGCGCCAGGGCGCCAAGGGCGACAACGGCACCGGCGCCGTCGCGCCGGGCCTCAAGCACGCCATCGGCGGGCTCACCCTCGTCAACATCGCCATCGCGGTCTTCTGGCACTGAGCACCCCCCTCGCCCGCAGGGGGTCCGCCGCACCACGGCGTCTCCGCACCTCCGCACCTCTGCACCCCCCACCTCCGCACCGGCGCCCCGCGACCTCGTCGCGGGGCGTCGTCGTCCCGCCGCCGACGGCACGACGGCCGCCGGCGGCGGGCATCGCGCGGCGGGCGTCCCGCGGCAGGTGACCCTGCACCGGGCCCGAGCGTGGGGTCGGTCCCGGCCGAGCCCGGGACGTGGGACAGTTCCTCCGTGAGCGTCCTCGGTGAAGTCCTCGTCGGCCTGGCCATCGTTGTCGGGCTGGTCGGCATCGTCGTCCAGATCCTGCCCGGCAACGCCCTGATCTTCACCGCGATCCTCGTGTGGGCGTGGGTCACGGGCGGCACCGCCGCCTGGGTGTGCTTCGCCGTCGCGGCGGTCGCGATCGGGCTCGCCGAGCTCGGGCAGTGGCTGCTGGCCGGGCGGCACATGCGCCGGGCGGACGTCCCCTGGGCGGTGCTCGCCGTGGGCGGCCTGGCGGGCGTCGTGGGGTTCTTCGTGGTGCCCGTCGTGGGGCTCTTCCTGTTCTTCACCGTCGCCGTGATGATCCTGGAGTACCTGCGTCGCCGCGACGTCCGCGCCGCCTGGTCCGCCACCGTCGCCGCGCTCCAGGCGATGGCGATCACCATCGGCGTCCAGCTCCTGGGTGGTCTCGTCGCCACCGGGGTGTGGGTGGCCGGGCTGATCGCCACCTGACGGCCCGTCGCGCACCGCCCGCGGTGCGGCAGCCCTGATCCGCGCGGCACCTCGCCATCCGATCGGTACTTCGCGATCAACGCGGCACTTCGTGATCTGGTCGGCAGTCAGGAGTGCCGACCAGATCACGAAGTGCCGCGTAGACCGTGCCGGCCCGCGTAGGTTGAGCCGGTGCAGATCCTCGTCCAGCCCCTCGACCGCCTCGACCCCCGCACCGCCTACGGGATGTGGCGGCTGCGCCAGGACGTCTTCGTCGTCGAGCAGGACTGCGCGTACCCCGACCTGGACGGCCGCGACCTCGAGGCCGCGACCCGCCACGTGGTCATCCTGGACGACGACCGCGTGGTCGCCACGGCGCGCGTGCTCGACGACGGCGTCGAGCAGCGCATCGGCCGCGTCGTGTGCCATCCCGACGTGCGCGGCACCGGGGCGTCCGGCGATCTGATGCGCGCCGCCGTCGACGCCGCGACGCGGGCCGCGCCGGACCAGGACGTCGTCCTGGGTGCGCAGTCGCCGCTGGTGGGGTTCTACGGGCGCTTCGGGTTCGTCGTCGACGGGCCCGAGTACCTGGAGGACGACATCCGGCACACGCCGATGCGCCTTCGCCGCTGACCCTGTCGGGCCCGAGCCCGCCCCGGCACTCGCCCGCGATCGGCCGCCGGGCAACCGCTCGCCCGGCAACGGACCGGGTCGCCCCGCCCGCCGGCGGGTCCCGTCCGATCGCCTGATCGCGCGGTTTCGGTCTGCCCGGCGGGCCGCGCCCGATCGCGCGGTTTCGGTCTGCCCGGCGGGCCGCGCCCGATCGCGCGGTCTCGGTCCGGACATGCGCCGTCGACAGAACCCCTTGACCGCACCGCCCTCGTGTGTCACTGTATTAAGCACTTAGTACAGATCGGGGGAGGGCGCGTGCAGTTCGACAACGCCTCACCGATCTGGGCCCAGCTCGTCACCGAGTTCTCCCGGCGGATCGTCACCGGCGAGTGGCGCCCCGACGGCCGGATCGCCGGTGTGCGCGACCTCGCCGGCGAGCTGGGGGTCAACCCCAACACCGTCCAGCGGGCGCTGGCCGAGCTGGAACGTCAGGGACTGTGCCGCTCGGAACGCACCGCGGGACGGTTCGTCACCCCTGACACCGCACGTATCGACGACGCCCGTGCCGGCCTCGCCCGCCAGGCCGCCGACGACTACGTCCGCCGGGTCCGAGGGCTCGGCATGCCGGCCGACCACGCAGGTCGCCTGATCGAGGAGAGATGGGATGACCACCACACCGACCCTGCACCAGGAGAGTGACCCGGCCATGACCGAGCAGCCCGCACTCGTCAGCGTCCGTGGCCTGACGGTGCACTACGGCTCGCGCACCGCGCTGGACGGCCTCGACCTCGACCTGCCCGGCGGCCAGATCGTCGGCCTGCTCGGTGAGAACGGGTGCGGCAAGTCCACGCTGATGAAGGTGCTCGCCGGGGTGTACGCCGACCATCGCGGCGAGGTGCGGGTGGCCGGGCTCCCGCTCGGCCCGGCCACCAAGGCGGTCGTGTCCTACCTGCCCGACCGCAGCGCCCTGCCCGAGCGTGCCCGGGTTCGCTACTGCCTCGAGCTGTTCGAGGACTTCTACCCCGACTTCGACCGGGCGAAGGCCGCCGAGCTGATCGCTCGCTTCCGCCTCGAGGAGTCGACGCGGCTCGAGGAGATGTCCAAGGGCATGCGCGAGAAGGTGCACATCGCCCTCGCCATGGCCCGCCGCGCGCGGGTGTTCCTGCTCGACGAACCGATCTCGGGCGTCGACCCCGCGGCCCGCGACGGCATCCTCGACGGCATCCTGCGCACGCTCGACGACGACTCGCTGCTCGTCATCGCCACCCACCTGGTCCACGACCTGGAACCTGGGCTCGACTCGGTGGTGATGATGCGCCACGGCCGGGTGCTGCTGACCGGTGCTGCGGACGAGCTGCGCGCCGAGCACGGCGAGAGCCTGGAGCAGATCTTCCGAAAGGTGTACGGCTCATGATCACCCTGCTCAAGCACGAGATCCTCCGCACCCGAGCCGTGCTCGGCCTCGTCACCGGGGTGGCCGTGCTCCTCGCCCTCGCGGGGGCGCTGCTCGGCGCCACGGGGTGGCCCGTGCTCGCCTCGCTCGGCACGGTCCTCGCGTACGGGGCCGCCTTCGTCCTGGTGCCGGTCGCGCAGATCCTGCTCGCGGTCCACTACTGGCGGTCGAGCTACGGCCGCACCGGCTACCTCACCCAGACGCTCCCGGTGAAGGGCTCCACGATCTACTGGTCGAAGATGCTGTGGGCGTGGCTGGTCTCGCTCGTCGGCGTCGTGGTGGCCGTGGGCATCGCGCTCGGCGCCACCCGCCTGATCGCCCTCGGCGGCGGACCGCTGGCCGTCGAGGTCTCCCTGCGTGACGGGTGGCGCAGCCTCGTCGACGTGGCGTCCTGGTGGGGAGCCGTCGCGCTGGTCCTCGCCGTGCTGAGCCTCGTCCTCATCTGGCCCACGCAGTACTTCTTCGCCGCGTCGCTCGGCAGCGAGGCGCCCCTCAACCGGATGGGGGCGGGCGGTCCGATCGTGGTGTGGCTCGGGGTCTACCTGGCGATCCAGGTCCTCACCTTCGCCTCGTTCGCCGCCGTCCCGCTGGCGATCGGGGTCGAGGGCGACGGCCTCGCCCTGGTGCACTTCGACCTGTTCGCGGAGATGCTCGCCGGCTCGGACCCGCAGGTCGTGCCGATCGGCTTCCTGCCGGCGCTGCTGCTGACCACGCTGGTGTGCCTGGCCTGGTCGGTGCGGTCCTGGGGGCGCCGGGTCTCGCTGGTCTGACCGGGGCGTGGTCGGCCCGAGTCGGCCGAGCCGGCCTCAGCCGGCCTCACTCGGACGCCGGCAGCCGGTGGGTGACCACGGGCGTCACCGACACCTCGACGGCGACGGGCGCTCCGAGCGCGTCGCCGAGCGAGGACTGCAGCTCGTCGAGCGGAGGCAGGGAGTCCGAGGTCCCGGTGAGGGCCACGGCCACGGTGCCCGTGTCGACGGACACCTCCGAGACGGCCAGGTCCGGTGTGTCGTCGAGCCACTCGGTCACCACCTCCTGCGCGGTGCCCCGCTGCGACGTCGTGGTGAGCAGGCCGTCGGTCGTGAGCAGCAGCGGCAGCAGGATGAGCAGGGCCGCGGTGACGAACGGCGCGAGCGTCAGGACGATCTGGCGTCCGCCACGACGCAGCGCGTCCGGGTCCGCCACACCGGCGAGCACGAACACCACGGCGGCGGACAGCACGATGGACACGAAGTTGGTGCTGAAGAGCAGCAGCGCGCCCGCGGCGTCCTCGGGCCGCCCTGCGCTGAGCGCCACGCCGACGACGGACAGCGGCGGCACGAGCGCGACGGCGATCGCCACCCCGCCGAGCGAGGACGCCACGCGGCGGTCCGCCGTGGCGAACGCCCCGGCGGCACCCGCTGCGAGCGCGACGAGCATGTCCAGCAGCGTGGGGTTCACGCGCGAGGAGATCTGGGAGTTGGTGTCGAAGGGGACGACGCTCGGCACCCACGTCGAGATCACGAACGCGAGGCCGACGGCGACCACCACGCCGGCGATGATGAGGGCCAGCGAGCGCAGGGACCGCACGGCCCACCCGCTGACCAGTGCTGCCGCCAGGCCGAGGATCGGGGTCATGAGCGGGGCCACGAGCATCGCACCGATGACGACGGCGGTGGAGTCTTGGAGCACCGCGAGGGTCGCGATGGCGACGCTGAGCACGAGCATCGTCCACCAGGCGATCCGTTTGCCCACGATCTCGGGGCGCTCCAGGTAGAGCTGGTCGGCCAGCTCGGTGCGACGGTCGGCGCCGACGTCGGTGTGCTCGACCCACGACCAGAGGATCTCGGTGAACGACGGGTAGAGGCCTTCGGGCCGCTCGTGGTGCCCGGAGGCGATCCGGTAGCCGTACGCCAGCGTGATGGTGCCGCCGATGACGGCGAGGAGGCCGACGCCGGCCGAGATCCAGTCGGTGTAGACGTCCGGGGTGGCGATCACCAGGACGGACAGCGCCAGCCCGACGGTGCCGCCGGCGTAGCGGGGCGCCCGGCGGGTCCTGTCTCGGCTCACCACGGCGAGCAGCAGGGTGAGCAGGCTGCGTACCAGCAGGTAGGCGGCGCCCAGCACGATGGTGGCGGCCAGTGCGTCCTGCGTCCACACCAGGAAGACGGCGGCGAGCGCGAGCGACACGGCTCCGCGCAGCGCCGCCGCGACGCGGGCCGTCATCCGCAGGTGCCGTCGGCGGGTGGTGGTCCACAGGTCGTTGATGCCGGAGGTGAGCAGCCCGAGGCCGACGACGAACTCCGTGAGCTCGTGGGACAGGGCCGGTACAAGGACGAGGACGAGCCCGATGACGAGCGCCACGGTCCCGCCGACGGTGGACGGGTTGACCAGGCGGGCCGGGTGGGCCAGCAGGTCCGCGAACGTCACCGGCGTCGTGGTGACGGCCGTGTCGCCGGTGTCCGTCGCTGCCTTCTCCATGGCCGAAAGATAGCCGCGCGGCGTCGGGTCGGCGCGTCCAGATGTCCCCGGCAGCGCCTACGCTGGGTGCGCCATGACTTCGCTCTTCGACAGCCTCTCCCTGCCCGGTCTCGACGCGCCCGCTGCCGGCGCCACCGCGCGCCTTCCCACCACGGCGCCCCGCTGGGACGACGACGCGGCCCCGGACTGGGCGCGACGTTCCGACGACGGCGCCGGTGACGGCGTCGACCGAGCCTCTGACGACGCTCGTGAGGAAGCTCGCAAGGAGGCGGCGCGAGCGCTGCTCGACGGCCTCAACGAACCCCAGCAGGACGCCGTCGTGCACGAGGGCTCGCCGCTGCTCATCGTGGCGGGCGCCGGGTCCGGCAAGACCCGGGTGCTGACCCACCGCATCGCGCACCTGCTCGCGACGGGCCGCGCCCGGCCCGGTCAGATCCTGGCGATCACGTTCACCAACAAGGCGGCCGCGGAGATGCGCGAGCGCGTCCAGCAGCTCGTCGGCCCCGCCGCGGGGCGCATGTGGGTGTCGACGTTCCACTCGGCGTGCGTGCGGATCCTGCGTCGCGAGGCCAAGACGCTGGGGCTGCGCTCCAGCTTCTCCATCTACGACGCCGCGGACTCCCAGCGGCTCATCACGCTGGTGTGCCGCGAGCTCGACCTCGACGTCAAGAAGTACCCGGCGCGCTCCCTGGCGAACAGGATCAGCGACCTCAAGAACGAGCTCGTCAACCCCGAGACGTACGCGCAGCGCGCCGGGGCGGACGTGACGACGGACGGGTGGCGCGAGCGGGCGGCCGCCGGCGGCGGCATCGCGGACGCGAGCACGGGGCAGCACGACGCCGTGCTGGCGGACGTCTACCGCCGCTACCAGGCGCGCCTCGCCCAGGCGCACGCGCTGGACTTCGACGACATCATCATGACGACCGTCAACCTGCTGCAGGCGTTCCCGGCCGTGGCCGAGCACTACCGGCGCCGGTTCCGGCACATCATGGTCGACGAGTACCAGGACACCAACCATGCGCAGTACGTGCTGGTGCGCGAGCTCACGGGCACCCCGGACGCGGGGCTGGACCCGGCCGAGCTGACCGTCGTCGGCGACGCCGACCAGTCCATCTACGCGTTCCGCGGGGCCACGATCCGCAACATCGTGGAGTTCGAGGAGGACTACCCGGACGCGCGCACGATCCTGCTGGAGCAGAACTACCGCTCGACGCAGAACATCCTGTCGGCGGCGAACGCCGTCATCGACCGCAACACGGCTCGCCGTCCGAAGCGCCTGTGGACGGACGCCGGTCCGGGGAGAAGATCGTCGGCTACGTCGCCGACGACGAGCACCACGAGGCGCGGTTCGTGGCGCAGGAGATCGACCGGCTCGGCGACGACGACGGCGTGCGGCCCGGGGACGTGGCGATCTTCTACCGCACCAACGCCCAGTCCCGGGCGCTGGAGGAGGTGCTCATCCGTGTCGGGCTGCCCTACAAGGTGGTCGGCGGGACGCGCTTCTACGAGCGCAAGGAGGTCAAGGACGCGGTCGCCTACCTGCGCGCCCTGTCCAACCCCGACGACGACGTGTCCGTGCGGCGTGTCCTCAACGTCCCCAAGCGGGGCCTGGGCGACCGTGCCGAGGCGCTGGTCGCGGGCTTCGCCGACGGTGAGCGCATCTCGTTCGGTGCCGCGCTCGACCGCGTGGACGACATCGCCGGGATGACGACGCGCACCCTGCGCCCGCTGCGTGCCTTCGCGGAGATGATGGCGGAGCTGCGTGCGCTCGTGGACTCCGGGGCCACCCCGGCGGAGGTGCTCGGCGCCGTGCTGGACCGCACCGGCTACCTCGCCGAGCTCCGGGCGAGCGACGACCCGCAGGACGCCACCCGGGTGGAGAACCTCGCCGAGCTGCACGCCGTCGCCGCGGAGTTCACCGAGATGGACCCGGAGGGCGACCTGGGCGACTTCCTCGAGCGGGTCTCCCTCGTGGCGGACGCCGACCAGATCCCCGACGAGGACGTGGTCGACGGTGGCGCGGAGCACGAGGCGGAGGCCGAGCCGGTCGAGGACCCCGGCGTGGTCACCCTGATGACGCTGCACACGGCCAAGGGGCTGGAGTTCCCCGTGGTGTTCCTCACCGGGATGGAGGACGGCACGTTCCCGCACATGCGGTCCCTGCACGACGACGGCGAGCTGTCCGAGGAGCGCCGGCTCGCCTACGTGGGCATCACGCGCGCCCGCCAGCGGCTCTACCTGTCGCGGTCGGCGACCCGCTCGGCGTTCGGCATGTCGAACGAGTTCCCGCCCAGCCGGTTCCTCGACGAGATCCCCACCGACCTGATCGACTGGCGCCGGGCGGAGTCCGCGACCCAGACGTTGCGGCGCGGTGGCTCCGCCTGGGGATCGTACGGCGGTCCGCGTGCCGGCCAGGGCCGCCGGCCCGTCGCCCGGCCGGGCGGCTCGGGCGCGACGTCGGGGCGGGTCATCACGCGCCGTGACGCCGCTTCCCCGACGGCGGCACCGGGCGGGGCCTCGTCGTTCGGCTCGGCGACGCCCCGCCAGGACTCCGACATCCCGACGCTCGACGTCGGGGACCGGGTGACGCACGACGCCTACGGCGTCGGCACCGTCGTGGCGGTGGAGGGTGCGGGGCACAACGCGGTGGCGAAGATCGACTTCGGGGCGGACGGCACCAAGCGGCTGCTGCTGCGCTTCAGCCCGGTCACCAGGCTCTGAGACCGCGCCCGCCGCGCCTCCGCGTGCGAAGGGCCCGCCGGGTCTAGCCTTCCCGCAGAGACACGCCAGGGGGCGTGCCACCCGCGGGAGCGCACATGGCGACGCAGACGGAGTCGGGGCAGGGGCTGCAGGGTCGCACGCCCGCGGCACCTGCCACGCCAGGTGGGGCGCGACGGACGACCGACCCGCACCGCCGTCGTCGGGCGTCGGGCTCGCGCGAGCGTGTCGTCGGTCTCGACGCGCTGCGCGCGCTGGCCGTGCTGCTCGTCATCGCCTACCACGTCTCCCCGACGACCCTGCCGGGCGGGTTCCTCGGCGTCGACGTGTTCTTCGTGGTCAGCGGGTTCATCATCACCACGCTGCTCGTCCGCGAGATCCAGGGCTCCCGCCGCATCCGGCTGGCCGAGTTCTGGCGACGCCGTGCCCGGCGGCTGCTGCCGGCCCTCGCCGTCGTCGTGGTCGTCTCGGTGGTGGCGGCCCGCATCGTCTCGCCCGACCTCCTGGTCGGCATCGGGCGGCAGGTGCTCGGCGCCGCGACGTTCTCGAGCAACTGGCTGGAGATCTCCGCCGGGACGAGCTACTTCGACGAGACCGCACCCCAGCTCTTCCAGACGTTCTGGTCGCTCGCCGTGGAGGAGCAGTTCTACCTGCTCTGGCCCGTCGTCCTCGTGCTGCTCATCGTGCTGACGCCGGCGGGACGGGCGCGCGAGGTCGTCGTCGCCGCCGGCGCGCTCGCCTCCGCGGTCGCGATGGCCGTGATGTACGTCCCGGGGGGCGACCCGACGCGGGTCTACTACGGCACCGACACCCACTGCTTCGGGCTGCTGCTCGGGGCCGCCGCGGCGCTGCGGTGGAGCACGGGGGGTCGGCTGCTGCCGGAGCGCGCCTGGTGGGCGGTCCCGGTCGGGCTCGGGGGCCTGGCCGCCCTCGTGGCCGGCCTGCACGCCGACTCCGCGTGGGCGTACCGCGGAGGAATCCTGCTGGGCAGCGTCCTGGCGCTCCTGCTGGTGGCACGCTGCGCCGACGTCACCGAGGTCGGACGGCGGACGTTCGGCGTCCGGCTGGCGGAGTGCCGCCCCGTGGTGTGGGTCGGTGCGCGCTCCTACGGGCTCTACCTGTGGCACTGGCCCGTGCTGCTCCTCGTCGATGCCGCGGTGGGTGCTCAGCCGGGCACCCCGCAGTGGTGGCGTGGGGTGGCGCTCGCGACGGGGATCACGCTGCTCGCCTCGCCGGCCTCGTACCGGTGGGTCGAGACGCCTGTGCGCCGGGACGGGTTCCGGGCGACGGTCCGTCGGGTGGCCGGGGCGCTGGGTGCGTTCGCGCCGCGGCCGGTGGCCGCGCGCGTCCTGGCCGGGACGGCCGCGCTGGTGGTGCTCGTGGCCGGGGTCGCCGTGGCGACCGCCCCGCAGGTCTCCCAGGCGCAGCTCGCGGTCGAGCGGGGCCAGGCGCTGCTCGCCCAGCAGGCGGAGTCCGGCGCGGTGTCGGAGCCGGTGTCGAACGAGGGGGACGACGGGGCGGACGACGCCGCGCCCGTGCAGGACGAGGACGACGCCGACGGAGCGGACCAGGGCGACGAGGCCGTCGAGGAGGACGGGGCGAAGGAGGCGGACGAACCGGCCGACGACGCCGCGAGCGACGAGACGGACGAGGCCGCGGCCGAACCTGCCCAGGAGAAGATCACGGGCGACCGGATCTCGGCGTTCGGGGACTCGGTGCTCTCCGGCGCGGCACCGGCGCTGCTCGACAGGTTCCCGGGGATCGACGTGGACGGCCTGCCGATCCGCAAGTGGGTCGACGCCCCGGAGATCGTCCGCGCGGCCGAGCGGGACGGCGACCTGCGGGAGGTGGTGGTGCTGCAGTTCGGCACCAACGGCGGGTTCGCGTGGAACGGTGCCGTCGAGGCGCTGGAGGAGATCATCGACCTCGCCGGCCCCGACCGGACCGTCGTGGTGGTGTCCACGGTCGGGGTGAGCAGCTGGGTGCCCGAGACGAACAAGACCCTCGACAAGATCGCGGCCAAGCACGACAACGTGTACGTGGCCCCGTGGGCCGATGCCGTCCGCGACCGCCCTGGCCTGCTCTACGACGACCGGACCCACCCGAACGTCGAGGGCATCGAGGTGTACGCGAAGGTTCTCAAGAAGACGCTCGCGCAGATCGGCTGACCCCCTCAGGCCCGGACCTGCTCGACGGTGTCCCGCAGGGTAGGGACGTCGGTGCCGGCGTCGTGCAGGGCGGACTGCAGGACGCGGCCGCCCGGGCAGTCGGCGCGCAGCACACCGAGCAGCAGGTGGCGCCTCCCGATGCTCTTCTCGTGGAGCCGGACCGCCTCCCGCAGGGACAGCTCGAGCGCCTTCCTGGCGTCCTTCGCGAACGCGTGGTGCCCGCCGCGTCGGGCCGTGCGCCGTCCGGCACGGTCCAGCGAGCCGGGGCCGAACACCTGGTCGGCCTGCTGCCTCACACGGTCCACGTCGACCCCGACGGCGGCCAGCGCGGCGCCGTCGAGCGGGTCGCCGGCGGCGAGGTCGCGCCGGGCGCTCGCCGCGACGTCGTCGGGGTCCGCGCCGACGGCGCGCAGGGCGGTGGCGACGGGGCCGGGGCCCTGCGCGAGGGCGACCACGAGGTGGCGGCTGTCGATGGTGGGTGAGCGGAGCTCGCGGGCGACCTGCTGGGCGTCGACGACGACGGAGCGTGCGTCGCGGGTGAACCTCTCGAACATCAGAGCCTCCTGGCGTGCTTCTTGTGGACGGCCTGGCGGGACACCCCGAGCGCGGCGGCGATCTCCTGCCAGGACCAGCCGAGCGAACGGGCACGTTCGACCTGGAGCGTCTCCAGGCGGTCGGCGAGGTCGCGCAGCGCCCGCACGGCACGCATCCCGGCGCCGGGGTCGTCCCCGGCCGCTGCGGTGATCGTCTGGTCCGTCATGGTGTCAACCTAGATTGACGCACGCCACGTGTCAACACTGGTTGACGGCTCGTCCGTGCCGCCTCGCGCACCGGTACGACGGCGCGGAAGCGCTCGAGCGCCTGTGCGATCCGTCACGTCGGGAGGCCAGATCGTCGACGGGCGTAGGACCGGCGGCGGCCTGCGGGCTACTCTGGACGAGATGTCTTGACGTCGAGACATCGCTCAGGCCGGCCTCTGCCGACCCAGGGGCACAACCGATGGAAGGACGCAGCAGGGTGGACCTGTTCGAATACCAGGCTCGCGACATCTTCGAGAAGCACGGCGTGCCCGTGCTCGGGGGCGTCGTCGCGACGACGCCCGAGGAGGCTCGCGCAGGCGCAGAGAAGCTGGGCGGCGGAACCGTTGTCGTCAAGGCCCAGGTCAAGACCGGCGGCCGTGGCAAGGCCGGTGGCGTCAAGCTCGCGCACTCGCCGGCCGAGACGCAGGAGAAGGCCGAGGAGATCCTCGGCATGGACATCAAGGGCCACACGGTCCACCGCGTGATGATCGCGGAGGGTGCCAAGATCGCCGAGGAGTTCTACTTCTCCGTGCTCCTGGACCGCTCGAACCGCAACTACCTGGCGATGTGCTCGGTCGAGGGCGGCATGGAGATCGAGCAGCTGGCCGTCGAGCGTCCCGAGGCCCTCGCCAAGGTCGCCGTCGACCCGATCGTCGGCATCGACGAGGCCAAGTCCATCGAGATCGTCACCGAGGCCGGCTTCTCCGCCGAGCTCCAGGCCCCGGTCGCCGACGTCATCCGCAAGCTCTGGACCGTGTTCACCGCCGAGGACGCCACCCTCGTCGAGGTCAACCCGCTGGTCCGCACCGAGGACGGCGCGATCATCGCCCTCGACGGCAAGGTCACCCTCGACGAGAACGCCTCCGAGGTCCGTCACCCGGACCACGCGGCGCTCGAGGACGCCGAGACGGCCGACCCGCTGGAGGCCAAGGCCAAGGCGAACGGCCTCAACTACGTCAAGCTCGACGGCGAGGTCGGCATCATCGGCAACGGCGCGGGTCTGGTCATGTCGACCCTCGACGTCGTCGCCTACGCCGGCGAGGCCCACGGCGGCGTCAAGCCCGCCAACTTCCTCGACATCGGTGGCGGCGCGAACGCCCAGGTGATGGCGAACGGCCTCGACGTCATCCTGGGTGACCCGCAGGTCAAGAGCGTGTTCGTCAACGTCTTCGGCGGCATCACCGCGTGCGACGAGGTCGCCAACGGCATCGTCGGCGCGCTGAAGATCCTCGGCGACGAGGCCACCAAGCCGCTGGTCGTGCGCCTGGACGGCAACAACGTGGCCCTGGGCCGCGAGATCCTCGCCGAGGCGAACCACCCGCTCGTCACGCTGGCCGAGACCATGGACGGCGGCGCCGACAAGGCTGCCGAGCTGGCCAACATCTGACCGCCCGCGGACCCTAGAGAGCAGAGACAAGAACAACCATGTCGATCTACCTGAACTCCGACTCGAAGATCATCGTCCAGGGCATCACGGGCGGGATGGGTGCCAAGCACACCGCCCTCATGCTCGACTCCGGCGCACAGATCGTGGGCGGCGTGAACGCCCGCAAGGCCGGCACCACCGTGGAGCACAAGGACCACGAGGGCAACGACGTCACCCTGCCGGTCTTCGGCACGGTGAAGGAGGCCATGGCCGAGACCGGGGCGAACGTCTCGGTGCTGTTCGTGCCGCCGGCCTTCACCAAGGACGCCGCGATCGAGGCCGTCGACGCCGAGATGCCGCTCATCGTCGTCATCACCGAGGGCGTGCCCGTCCAGGACACGGCCGAGGTGTGGGCCTACCTGCAGGGCAAGTCCACGCGCATGATCGGCCCCAACTGCCCGGGCATCATCACGCCGGGCGAGTCGCTGGCGGGCATCACCCCGCACACGATCACCGGCAAGGGCCCGGTGGGCCTGGTGTCCAAGTCGGGCACGCTGACCTACCAGATGATGTACGAGCTGAAGGACTTCGGCTTCTCGACCGCCATCGGCATCGGCGGCGACCCGATCGTGGGCACCACCCACATCGACGCGCTCGAGGCCTTCGAGAACGACCCCGAGACCAAGGCGATCGTCATGATCGGCGAGATCGGCGGCGACGCCGAGGAGCGTGCCGCGGCCTACATCGCCGAGCACGTGACCAAGCCGGTCGTGGGCTACGTCGCGGGCTTCACCGCCCCCGAGGGCAAGACGATGGGCCACGCCGGCGCGATCGTGTCCGGCTCGGCCGGCACCGCGCAGGCGAAGAAGGAGGCCCTGGAGGCCGTCGGCGTGAAGGTCGGCAAGACGCCGTCCGAGACCGCCGCGCTCATGCGGGAGATCCTGCAGGCCCTCTGAGCCCTGCGTCCCTGACGCCGAGGCACCAGGTCTGCCCCGAGCCGCCCCCGCGAAGGCCGGCTCCCGGCAAACCTGGTGCCTCGGCGTTTTGGTGCCCGACGGCGGTGCCCGGCCGGGAGACGATGGGGCCGTGAGCCCGCCCAGTCGCCCCAGCACCGCCCGCGTCGTCGAACCGGAGGGCCCGGTCCCGGCCGTGGGCCGGGTGCGCGAGCGGTTCGCGATCGCGTCCAGCGGCGTGTGGGCGGCGCTGCAGGCGCTCGCCCTGTCCTACGCCGTCGTCGCGCTGACGGCGGTCGTCGTCGTCCTGGACGCGCCCTCGACCTCGGGCGCCGACGGCGGTCTCGGCGCGGGCGTGTCGGTCGCCACGGGTCTGTGGCTGCTCGCCCACGGTGTACCGCTGACGGCCGGACCCGCCGCCGTGACGGTGGTGCCGCTCGGGCTGACCGCTCTGGTGGTGTTCACCCTGCACATCAGCGCGAAGCGCTCCGCCGCGCCCACGCTGGCCGCGTGGGTCGGGGGGACGGTCGCCTACGCCGCCGGGACGACGGCGCTGGCGATCGTCCTCGACCTCGGCGCGACGGCGACGCCCCGCGACGGCGTCGGCCTCGTCGTCCAGGTCGGTGCGGCGGTGGTCGGCGGGCTGGTGGTCGGGGGCGGCGGTCTCGCGCTCGGGATGTTCTCGGCGCCGGACGGCCCGCTGCTGGCCGGGCTGACGCCGCGGCTCGATCCGTACCTGCCCGACACGTTGCGGCTCGGGCTGCGCGCCGGCGTCGTGGGCGTCGCGCTCGCCACCGGCCTGGGTGCCCTGCTGACGGGCGTGTGGCTGGTGCTGGGACGCACCACGGCCGCGGAGGTCGGTGCCGGTCTCGGCGGGAGCTGGATCGGCTCGGTGATGCTCGTGCTCGCCCAGGTGCTGCTGGTGCCGAACCTGGTGCTGTGGGCGACCGCGTGGCTGGCCGGCCCGGGGTTCGCCGTGGGGACCGGCAGCACGTTCTCCGCGTCGGCCACGCAGTCGGACCTGCTGCCCGCCGTCCCGCTGCTGGGTGCGCTGCCCGGCGAGTCGTGGTCGACGCCGTACGCGCTGTGGGCGCCGGTGCTGCTGGTCGGCTGCGGGGCCGTGGGCGGGTGGTTCGCGTGGCGCAACCTCGAACCCGCACTGGTGCGCGGCGTGGACCTGGCGTGGATCGCCGCGGGCGGGGTCCTGGCCGCGGGCGGGATCACCGTGGTGCTGCAGTGGCTGGCGGGCGGCGCGGCCGGCGGGGGACGGTTCGCCGTGGTCGGGGCCGACCCGTGGGTGACCGGGGCGCTCGTGGCCGCCGAGGTCGGCGGGGGAGCCGCGGTGACGCTCGCCGTGTGCTGGGGTCGTGAGGTCGCCGGTCGCCGGAGATCGGACGCCGGACCCGACGCATAGGGTGTTCCCGTGCAGACACCTTCCGGTCACCCCGTCGCCCCGGCACCCGGCGCTCGTCTCGTCGTCCTGGCCTCCGGCGGTGGTTCCAACCTGGCGGCGCTGCTCGCCGCGCACGACGACGGCGCGTACGGCGCGCGGGTCGTCGGCGTCGTCTCGGACAAGCCGGCCGCCGGCGCCCTGGACCTGGCACGGGACGCCGGGGTGGCGTCCGTCGTGGTCGCTCCCGGCGACTTCGACGACCGGGCCGCGTGGAACGTCGGGCTGGCGGACGCCGTGGACGTGTTCCGGCCGGACTGGGTGGTGCTGGCCGGGTTCATGCGGATCCTCGCGCCGTCGTTCCTGACGAGGTTCCCGGGCCGGGTCGTCAACACGCACCCGGCGCTGCTGCCGTCGTTCCCCGGCGCGCACGGCGTGCGCGACGCGCTGACCTACGGCGTCCGGGTCACGGGCTGCACCGTGCACGTCGTGGACGACGGCGTGGACACCGGGCCGATCATCGCCCAGGCCACCGTGCCGGTGCTGGACGACGACGACGAGTCCTCGTTGCACGAGCGGATCAAGGTCGCCGAGCGTGCGCTGCTGGTCGAGACCGTCGGGCGGGTGGCTCGCGAGGGGCTCCGGGTCGACGGCCGTCGCGCCCTGGTGGGCTGACGGCCCCGACGCGTCGGGTCAGCCGGCGGAGGCGCTCGCGGCGTCGGGGTCGTCGCGGGGGCCGATGACGTTGAGCACCTGGTAGGCCTGCCGCGGGACGTCGGGCGTCTCGCGCGCACGGGCGAGGTTGCGCTGCGACCAGCGGTCCATGAGCTCGGTGACCTCCTCGGCGAACGCGTCGGCCTCGTCCTTGGTGAGCAGGACGGACGTCAGCAGGAACTGCCGGCGGGCGGTCCCGTCGTCCTGTTCGCCGTGCCCGAACACGTCCCTGGTCCAGCGCAGCGCGGGACGCAGGATCGCCTCGTTCGCGCCGGGGGAGTCGCCCTTGAGGCTGTAGGCCTCGGCGACGTTGGTCCACACGCGGTCGCGCTTGTCGCGGGCGTGCTCGGGCGCCTCGACGATGAGGCCCGCCCGGGCGAGCACCCGCAGGTGGAAGCTCACGGAGTTGGCGGGCTGACCGATCGCCTCGGCGAGGTCGGCGGCGCGGGCGTGCCCGGTCACGGCGAGCTGCATGAGGATCCGCTGCCGCACGGGGTTGGCGAGGGCGCGCAGACCGTCGGGGTCGCTGATCTCCAGGGCTTCCAGCACGTGACGAGCCTAGCAACATCGCGCAACGGGGGATGCGCAACATTCAACGCGCAAGGACTATTGCGCAACTACGGTTGCGGGACTACCGTCGTCCTCATGACCCAGCCCCCGGGCGCCACCACTCCCGCCACCACTCCCAACACCACTTCCGCCGTCACGGCGAGCATCGCCTGCGATGCTCGCCGTGACGGTGCCCCGGAGGGCGGGGGACCCCTGCGGCGCAACCGTCCCTACCTGCTGCTCATGTCGGGCCTGACCGCCGAGTCGGTCGGGGGAGGGGTCGCGCGGTTCGCCGTGCCGCTGCTGGCCCTGCAGCTCACCGGTTCCGCGACCGCGGCGGGCGTCGTCGCGGCGATCGGGCACACCGGTGCGCTGCTCGCAGCCCTGCCCGCCGGCGTCGTCGCCGACCGGACGGACCGTCGCCGGCTGATCGTCGTGGCGGCCACCACGGCGACGGTCCTGTGGGCCACCGTCGTCGTCGCGGGCGCCACCGGGTCGCTGACGGCCTGGCACCTGGCCGCGGTGCTCTGCGGCGCAGCCGTCGCGGCGGCCTTCCTCGACCCCGCGATCAGCGGGGCGTTCCGCTCCGTCGTCCCCGTGGCGCAGCTCCCGACCGCCTACGCCGTCGCGGAGGGTCGCGACGCCACCGCGTCGATGATCGCCGGCCCCGTCGGCGGTCTGCTCTACGCCGTCGGGCACGTCGTGCCGGTCGTCGGCGCCGTCGTCGGGCACGCCGCCACCGCGCTGGCCGCCCTGCTCGTGTGCGCACCCCTCAACGGCGACGTCGCCGCGGCGCGCGCCACGCGCCCGGTCGCGGCGCTGCGCGAAGGGCTGCGCTACGTCTGGTCGGTGCCGCTGTTCCGCGCCAGCCTCGGGATGTTCGTCGTCGTGAACGTCGCCCTGAGCGGCATGATGATCGCCGTCAACCTCCAGCTGGCGGGCGAGGGGACGCGGCCGGTGCTGATCGGCGTCGTCAACATGGTCGCCGCCGGCTCGATGCTCGCCGGCGCGGTGGTCGCGCCGGCGCTCGTCGCGCGCCTCCGCCTCGGCGTCGTCACCGTCCTGGCGCTCGGGCTCGTGGTGGTCGCGTTCGCCGTGATGGCGGCCGTGCAGACCTACGCCGGCTACGTGGTCCTCGTCGGTGTCGGGGTGTTCCTGGTGCCCGCGGTGAACGCGGCGATGGCCGGCTACGTCGCGGCGATCACGCCCGCCCAGATGCAGGGACGGCTGTCGTCCGTGCTGGGGCTGAGCGGGATCGCCGCGATGCCGCTGGCGCCGCTGGTCGGTGGGTCGTTGCTCGACGCCGGCGGCATCGGCCTCGTGCTGTGGACGCTCGTCGCCCTCCTGGCGGTGACGGTCGTGGCGCTGTGCCTGGTGCGTCCGCTGTGGCGGGTCGGCACCCCGGACACGTGGTCCGACGACGCGGTCGCCGTCCCGGGTCAGGCGGCGGACCAGCCGCCGTCGGACGCCAGGACCTGACCGTTGACGTTCGTCGAGTCCTTCGACAGCAGGAACGTGATCGACGCCGCGAGCTGCTCGGGCATCGCGATGTCGGCCATGATCCCCATGCCGGCCTGGACGCGGTCCATGCCGAACTCGTCGACGTCGTGCGGCTGCATGCCCGTGGCGACGCCGCCGGGGGCGACGGCGTTCACACGCACGCCGGTGCCCGTGTACATGTAGGCGGCGTTCTTCGTCAGGCCCACCACGGCGTGCTTGGAGGCCGTGTACGCGGCGCCCGCGGCGGACCCGCGCAGCCCGGCCTCGGAGGCGACGTTGACGACGCGGCCCTCCGCGGCGGCGAGCATGGCGGGCACGACGGCGCGCATGAGCTTCATCGTCCCGGTGACGTTGACGGCGAGCACCCGGTCCCAGGTGGCGTCGTCGACGGTGTGCACGGCGGCGAAGCGGTCCATGATGCCGGCCACGTTCGCCAGGGCGTCCACGCGGCCGCCGGCGGCCGCGAGGACGCGGGCCACGGCGTCGTCGTCGGTGATGTCCGCGACGACGGGCAGGATCGCGGCGCCGTCGGGCACCGCGGTCTCGGCGGTCAGGTCGGCGAGACCGGGCTCGGTCATGTCGACGGCGACGACGGTGCCACCCTCACGGGCCACCCGCGTCGCGGTGGCGCGACCGATGCCGGACGCGGCGCCGGTGACGATCACGGTCTGGCCGGTGAACCGCCCGGGGGTGATCGACTCGACCCACTCGGCAGGCTCGGGAGCGGCCGGGGCGGACGCGCCCGGGGCGGGGGTGGCGGCTACCGGCGTGGCGGCGATCTCGGTGGCGGAGGCGGTCTCGGTGGCGGAGGCGGGCTCGGTGGCGGCGCCCGGGGCGCGCAGCTCGGCGGCGCGCACGACCATGGCGTCGGCCGCCTCCTGGGAGAACTTGCCCCGGGAGAGCTTGACGAGCTTGCCCAGCCTGAACCGCTTGGCGGGCGCCAGCGACTTCGTGGAGCTGCCCGCCTCGGCGAGCATCTCGCTGAGCACCCGCTCGCCGACGGGGTCGGCCAGCCACTCGGCGACGGTGTTGTTCAGGGTGAGCTCGGTCATGCTGTCCTCCGTCATGCACCGGACACTGTTGTCCGGTTGGTCGCCCTAGACTAGCACCGTGAGCACCGAGAGCCCCCGGACGTCGCGCCGCACCAACGCCGGCCCCCGCGCCGCCGCCCGCAACCGTGCAGCCCTGCTGGCGGCCGCCCGCGAGATCTTCGCCCAGCACGGCGCGCACGCCCCGCTCAACGCCGTCGCCCGCCGTGCGGGCGTGGGCCAGGGCAGCCTCTACCGCCACTTCCCCGACCGCGTGGCGCTCGTCGTCGCGCTGTTCGAGGAGCAGGTCGTCACCGTCGAGCAGCGCGCCGCGGAGCCCGACGTCACCCTCGCCGACCTCCTCGGCCTGATCACCCGGCACGCCATGGAGTCCGTCGTCAGCATCGACCTCGCCTCCTCCCGGCCCGAGGAGCGCCCCGACCCCCGGCTGGTCGACCTGCGGGCACGGGTGGTCGACGTCCTGGCGCCGCACCTGGACGACGCCGTCGCCGCAGGCTCCGTCCCGCCCGGCACGACGGTCGAGGACGTCCTGCTCGGCGTCGAGCTGGTCGCGGCCGGGCTCACGCGTCGCGCCGCCGCCGACCGGCCGGCCTTCGCCGCACGCGCCTGGGCGCTGATCGGGTTCGAGGTCACACCCGACGCGTGATCCGTCGGGGGGACTGCCGGTAGGATCGTGGCGGCCGTGACTGGCGAAGGTGGACAACCACCGGGGAGCGGCCGCCCCGACCAGGTCGGCCCGGTACGGCGCCGCCCAGGGTCGGGACACGCCGTGCGCGCCGCCCGCCTGGGCGCCAGGGTTTCCGCGAAGACCTACCCGCGAGGAGACCACACGATGTCAGCCGCACCCACCACCCCGGACGTCCAGATCGCCGACGACGCGCAGCGCCCGGTGCGCCGCGCCCTGCTGAGCGTCTACGACAAGACCGGCCTGGTCGAGCTCGCCACCGCCCTGCACGCCGCCGGCGTCGAGCTCGTCTCCACCGGGTCGACCGCCGCGCGGATCGCCGACGCCGGCGTGCCCGTCACCCCCGTCGAGGACCTCACCGGGTTCCCCGAGTGCCTCGAGGGACGCGTCAAGACGCTGCACCCGCGCGTGCACGCCGGGATCCTGGCGGACACCCGCAAGGCGGACCACCTCGCTCAGCTCGCCGAGCTGGAGATCGACACGTTCGAGCTCGTCGTGGTGAACCTCTACCCGTTCGCGGCCACCGTCGCCTCCGGCGCCGGCCCGGACGAGGTCGTCGAGCAGATCGACATCGGCGGGCCGTCCATGGTCCGCGCCGCCGCGAAGAACCACCCGAGCGTCGCCGTCGTCGTCGACCCCGCCCGGTACGACGACGTCGTGGCCGCGACCACCGGCGGCGGCTTCACGTTCGCGCAGCGCAAGCGCCTCGCCGCCGCCGCGTTCGCCCACACCGCCCAGTACGACGTCGCGGTGGCCGCCTGGTTCGCCTCCGTCTACGCGCCCGACGCGGACGCCGTCGCCTCCGGCCTGCCGGACGTGACCGGCGCCGCCTACGAGCGTGCCGACGTCCTGCGCTACGGCGAGAACCCGCACCAGCAGGCCGCGCTGTACACGCGCACCGACGGCGCTGCCGGACTGGCGCAGGCCACCCAGCTGCACGGCAAGGCGATGAGCTACAACAACTACGTGGACGCCGACGCCGCCTGGCGCGCGGCCCACGACCACACCGAGCCCGCCGTCGCGATCATCAAGCACGCCAACCCGTGCGGCATCGCCGTCGGCGCCGACGTCGCCCAGGCGCACGCCCGCGCCCACGCCACCGACCCGGTCTCCGCCTACGGCGGCGTCATCGCCGCCAACCGCGTGATCACGAGGGCCGCGGCGGAGCAGATCGCCCCCGTCTTCACCGAGGTCGTCGTCGCGCCGGGCTTCGAGCCCGAGGCGCTCGAGGTGCTGCAGGCCAAGAAGAACGTCCGCCTGCTCGTGATCGACACCCCGACCGCCGCCGCCGTCGAGACCCGGCCGATCTCCGGGGGGCTCCTCGTGCAGGAGGTCGACCGATTCCAGGCCGAGGGCGACGACCCGTCCGCGTGGACCCTGGCCGCCGGGGAGCCCGCCGACGAGGCCACGCTCGCCGACCTCGCCTTCGCCTGGCGGGCCGTGCGTGCCGCGAAGTCGAACGCGATCCTGCTGGCCGCGGACGGCGCCGCCGTCGGCATCGGCATGGGACAGGTGAACCGGGTCGACTCGTGCCGGCTGTCGGTGGAGCGTGCCAACACGCTCGCCGACGACGCCGAGCGTGCCCGTGGGGCCGTCGCCGCGTCGGACGCGTTCTTCCCGTTCGCCGACGGGCTGCAGGTGCTGCTGGACGCCGGCGTGCGCGCCGTCGTCCAGCCCGGCGGATCGATCCGTGACGAGGAGGTCGTCGAGGCGGCCCGGGCCGCGGGCGTGACGATGTACCTCACCGGGACGCGCCACTTCGCCCACTGATCCCGCCCCGCGCCGCCGAACGGGCGGGACGGACCGCCGTGGCCGACCGTTGCGGTCCGTCCCGCCCGTTCGTCGCAGCGACGGGTCAGGCGGGGGCGGCCAGGGCGTCGCGGAGCCGGACGGCGGGATCGGCCACCCGGGCCGGGTCCACGACCAACGCCCGGGGCCGGTTCATCGCCTTGCGCACCGCGCCGACATCGCGCGGGGAGTCGACCAGCAGCACCGCCCGCACGACGGCGTGGCCCCCGGTCCCGGTCGGCACGGCGTTCCCGGCGTCACCTGCGTCACCTGCGTCACCTGCGTCCGTGGTCGCCGGCGTCGTCCAGAACGCGGCCCACGCTCCGGCGCCCGGGGTGCCGCGCAGCAGGTCCGGGTCGCCCTGCGGCAGACCGAAGAGCGCCAGGTCGTGCCCGAGCTGGCGAGAGAAGACGTACGGCGCGTGCGCCGCCTCCGGCGGCTGGCCCAGGACTGCGGCCGCGGTGGCCTCCGGATCGTGCAGCGCCGACGACCAGTGCCCGCCCGGCACCCGGCCCAGCACCGGGTGCGGCCGGGCGGCGACGTCGCCCACCGCCCACAACCCCGCAGCACCGGGTACCGCACCGTGGGCGTCCACCAGGAGCGACCCGGCGGCGTCGAACGCCTCGGGGGGAGCGCGGCGCGCAGCCATCCGGTCGCCGGACGCGCACCCACCGCGGCCAGCACGACGTCCGCCCCCAGCACCTCGCCCGAGGCGAGCGTCACCCCGTCCGGGCGGACCTCGGTGGCCACCGCGTCGAGCAGCAGCCGCACTCCCGCCTCGTCGAACCAGCCGGCCAGCTCGGAGCCCGTGCGCGTGCCCAGCTGGCGGGCCAGGGGAGCGGGTCCCGCCTCCACGACCGTGACCTGCGCACCGGCGGCCGCGGCCACTCCGGCGATCTCCGCGCCGACCCAGCCGGCACCCACGACGACCAGCCGCACACCCGGCCCCAGGTCACGGCGCAGCCGCGCGGCGTCGTCCGCCGTGTGCAGCACGTCGGCACCCCACCCGGGCGGCACGACGGGCCGCGACCCGCACGCGAGCACCACGGTGCCGGCGTCCAGGACGTCGCCCGAGCGGGTCGTCACCGTGCCCGGCGCCCAGGCCACCGCCGGGTCCGCCAGCCGGACCTCGTCGGCCAGGGTGTCGACGTCGACTCCGAGATCGGCGCTCAGCCAGACCGGCTCCGGGCGGGTGAACAGGTCCTTGGACAGCGGCGGACGGTCGTAGGGGGGCACGCCCTCGTCGCCGAGCAGGACGATCCGCCCGTCGAAGCCGTGGGAGCGCAGGGCGGCCACCGTCCGGGCGCCGGCCAGGCCTCCGCCGACGACGACGACGGATCCGGGCACGGCGGGCGAAGGGCGGTCCGCCGCTCCGGTCGCTGTCGAGTCGGTGAGGGCCACGAGGGCGACCATACCGGCGCTCGGACCGTGCCGGCCCGGTCCCGGCCCGGTCTCGGCCCGGTCTCGGCGAGGTTCCGGCCCGGCGTCGGCCCGGTAGGCTCGGGCGCGTGGCACCCGACTCCCCGAAGCCCGCCGCGCCGCAGTGGCACGCCGTCGACGCGGTCGCGGACGGCGACCGACCCGCACCGAACCCCGTGCCTGCCATCCTCGTCTCGCTCACCGGGATCCTGGTGGCCGTGGTGCTGGGGCTGACCGTCGGGGCGCGCGAGGGGTCGTTCGCGATCGCGGCGACCCTGGGCGTCGCCGGCGCCTGGCGCGCGACGTCGCCGTCCGGTCCGGCCGGTCTGGCGATCCGCAGCCGCGGGTTCGACGTGTTCCTCTGCTGGGGAGCGGCGACCGCCGTCAGCGTCCTCGCGCTGACCGCCCCCGGCGTCTGACGAGGTCTCGACGTCTTCAGACGCCAGAACGCCGCGAGCGACCAGGTCGCTCGCGGCGTTCTCACGTGTGCCGGACGATCAGGGACGGGCGGGCGGTTCCGTGCCCTCGTCCGTGTCCGTGACCGGTGCGTCGTCGGCGACGGGCTCGGCGACGGGCTCGACCGGCTCGGCGACCGGCTCGGCGACCGGCTCGACGACGGGCTCGGCCCGCTCCGCCTCGACGGCGGCGGCCGTCGCGGTCGCCGTGGCGGCGATCGCGGCCGCCTCGGTGGCGGCGGGAGCGGTGCCCGGCTGCTCGTCCCACTCGGGGTCGAGGGCGCTCGGGGCGGCGGGCACCGGCGCGAAGGCCCGGGCGAACAGCGCGGCCAGGGCGGCACCCACGAGGGGCGCGACGATGAACAGCCACACCTGGCGTCCCACGCCGCCCTCGGCCCAGGCGTCCGGCGAGATGACCGACGCCAGCGAGCGGGCGGGGTTGAACGAGGTGTTCGTCACCAGCCACGAGATGATGTGCAGCGCGCCCAGCGTCAGACCGATGATCACGGCCGGGTAGGTGATCTTCGCCCGGCTGTTGGTCACGCCGAGGATGACGCCCACGAAGATGGCGGCGATGACGATCTCGACGATCGCCGCCGACATCAGGTCGAAGGTCACCTGGCCCTGGGAGATCGTGAACATCGGGGAGTGGTCGCCGAAGCCGTTCGCGGTCGCGGCGAGGACCTCGCCCTTGGAGCCGGAGCCGACGAGCGCGCCGAACGTGTCGGGGATGATGAGGAGCATCAGCGCACCCGCGGCCAGGGCGCCGACGATCTGCGCGACCCAGTAGGGCACCAGGTCCGCCCAGGAGGCGCGCCCGGCGAGGGTCAGGCCGAACGTCACCGCGGGGTTGAAGTGCCCGCCGGACAGGTGCCCGACGGCGCCGATGCCCGCCATGAGGGCGATGCCGCCGGCCAGCGCCACGGTGAGGATGGAGCCGCCGTTGGCGGCGTTGAAGGTCGCCGTGCCCACGATGCCGAAGACCAGCAGGAACGTGCCGAAGGCCTCGGCCGCCATGCGGGTGAAGAGTCGGGGTGGCGCTGCCGTCTCGATCTCGGCGACGGTCGCGGTCTGCTCGGCCATGATGGTCCTTTGCTGGTCGTCGGGTGAAGAACTCGGGTGCCCGCCGGGCACCGCGGTGATGCTGGCACCGGTTCCTGTGACTTGCCTGGGTGTCGGGCGTCACAAGGGTTCAACGCCTCGCACGTTACCGTGCGAGGGCGCCGTCGCACGTCAACCGGGCCGCCGCCGTGAACGGTGGCCCGTGGTGGCGTGCCTTGCGGTGTCCGGTGCTCGACGCCGTCCCGGGGGTGACGGGGCGGTCCGCGTACGTCAGAGTAGGGGTCATGACGACTCCTGTGAACGTCACCGTGACCGGTGCCGCCGGACAGATCGGGTACGCGCTGCTCTTCCGCATCGCGTCGGGCGCGATGCTGGGACCCGACACCCCGGTGCGACTCAAGCTGCTCGAGATCCCTGCGGCGGTGAAGGCGGCCGAGGGGACGGCGATGGAGCTGTCCGACGCCGCCTTCGGGCTGCTGGACGGCATCGACGTCTACGACGATCCCGCACAGGGGTTCGCCGGGACCAACGTCGCCCTCCTGGTGGGTGCGCGCCCGCGCGGTCCCGGGATGGAGCGCGGCGACCTCCTGGAGGCCAACGGCGGCATCTTCGGGCCGCAGGGCCGGGCGATCAACGACGGCGCGGCCGACGACGTGCGGGTGCTGGTGGTCGGCAACCCCGCGAACACGAACGCGCTCATCGCCGCGGCGAACGCCCCCGACGTCCCCGCCGAGCGGTTCACGGCGATGACGCGGCTGGACCACAACCGGGCGCTGTCCCAGCTCTCGGCGCACGCCGACGTGCCCGTGGCCGACATCCGCCAGGTCACGATCTGGGGCAACCACTCCGCGACCCAGTACCCCGACATCTTCCACGCCACCGTCGGACCCCGCAGCGGTGCGGAGCTCGCCGCCGACGCCCCCTGGCTGACGGACGAGTTCATCCCGACCGTCGCCAAGCGCGGCGCCGCGATCATCGCGGCACGGGGTGCGTCGTCGGCGGCCTCGGCGGCGTCCGCGGCGATCGACCACGTCCGCGACTGGGTGCTGGGCACCCCGAGCGGCGACTGGACCAGCGCCGGCGTGGTGTCCCACGGCGAGTACGGCGTGCCGGAAGGCCTGGTCTCGTCGTTCCCCGTGACGTCGTCGGGCGGCGACTGGCAGATCGTCGAGGGGCTCGAGATCGACTCCTTCTCACGCGAGCGCATCGACGCCAGCGTCGCGGAGCTGGAGGCCGAGCGGGACGCGGTGCGCGAGCTCAACCTGATCTGACGCCCCACCCCCCTCCGGCCGACCATGCCCTGGCGGCCCGTCCGATGCCGCGGACGGGCCGCCAGGGCATGGTCGACGGCCCGGAGGGCATGCTCGGCGGTGAATAAACCGTGGGTGATCGACACCGGTCGAACGTAGGCTCGACTGGCCATGATCGATGCACCCTCATCCCTCGAACCACGCCGTGCGGACGTCGACCCGTCCGCACGCGACGTCGTGGACCCCTCCCGCCGTCTGGACTGGCGCCGGTTGCGTGCGCCGCTGTCCGCCGTCGCGCTGACCGCCCTGACGGTCGGTGCCGTCGGCGCCGCGCTCGGGACCGTCATCGCCGGTGGCCTGGCCGAGGACCCGACCCTGGGCGCGCTGCTGGTGCTCGCGCTCTGCATCGTGGGTGCCGCGCTGCTCGACTCCGTCGGTCAGGTCGTCTGGGCCGGTGTGGTGGACCGGGCCGAGGGCAGGCTGCGCGGCGACCTGCTGACCTCGGCCCTGCACCAGCCCCTCGCGACGCTCACCGAGCAGGCCGTGGGGGAGATCCTCGACCGCGTCGACGACGACACCCACGCCGTCGGCACCCTCGTGCGCCGCCAGCTCTGGGGAGCCGGGCGAACCGTCGTCGGTGTCGTGCCGATGTGGGTCGTGGCGGGCCTGACCTGGTGGCCGGCCTGGCTGCTGTTCCCTGCCCTGGCCGCGCTCGCGGGGTTCCTGGTGCGGCCCATGCTGGGCGAGATCGCCCGTCGCAAGGTGGTCGAGGAGGCCTCCTGGACGGACCACGCCGCCGCGTTCGAGGAGTCGGTCGCCGCGCGCGACGACCTGCGCACGAGCCTCGGCCAGGCCTTCGCGATCCGCCGTCTGGCCCAACGCTCCGCCGAGGTGCACGCCAGGTTCCGGGCGGTGGTGAGCGTCGAGTCCCGGATGGTCCGGCTGGCGGGCCTCGTGCTCGCCGCGCTCCTGGCGGGGGTCGCCGTGACCGGCGCCGCGCTCGCGTCCGGCGGGGACCTGCCGGTGGCGAACCTGGTCACCCTGTTCCTCGTCACCGCGATGTTCGTCGGCCAGGTCGACAACCTCGTCCACCACCTGCCGGACATCCAGGAGGGCGTCGGCGCGGTGACGCGCATCCGGCAGATGCTCGACGTCGCCCCGGAGCCCGCGGGCGGCGACCCGGTCCCCTCGGGACCGGTCGGCCTCGACGTGCGGGACCTGCACTTCTCCTACGCGGAGGGCACTTTCGCCCTGGCCGGGGTCTCCCTGCGCGTCCCGGCCGGGCAGACGATCGCGCTGGTGGGCCGAACCGGGTCCGGCAAGTCGACCCTGGCGTCGCTGCTGTCGCGGGCCGTCGAGCCCGAGCGGGGCAGCGTGTTCGTCGGCGGCGCCGACGTGCGCGACCTCGACCTCCAGGCGCTGCGCGCCGCCGTCGGCGTGGTCACGCAGCGCACCGAGATCCTCGCGGGCACGCTCGCCGAGAACATCGCCCTGTTCGCCGACGTGCCGCGCGACGACGTCGAGGCGGCGGTACGCGAGCTGCGGCTCGACGACTGGGTCGCCGGGCTCCCGGACGGCCTCGACACCCTGCTCGGCCCGGGTGGCACCACGCTGTCCGCCGGGGAGGAGCAGCTCGTGGCGTTCGCGCGGCTGCTGGTCCGCGACGTGCAGGTGGTGGTGCTCGACGAGGCGACCGCCCGCATGGACCCGCTCACGGAGTCCCGGGTCGTCGCCGCGGCGGAGCGGCTGCTCACCGGCCGCACCGGCGTGCTCGTCGCGCACCGGCTGTCCACGATCGAGCGGGCGTCCCTGGTGGCGGTCCTCGACCACGGGCGTGTCGTGCAGCAGGGGCCGCGGACCGAGCTCGCCGTCGTGCCCGGTCGCTACCGCGACCTGCTGGCGGCCGGTGCCGCCCACGGTGACGTGCTCGACGACGAGAGCGACGGCCCGGCTGCCGACCCCGCCGACGCCGAGGCGACCGACGGGACCGGTGCTGACGGGACGGCGGCCGACGACGGGCGCGCGCAGGCGGTCGGCGGTCGTCGTCGCCGCGGCACCCCGCCGCCCCGGCGGGACCCGGGGGACGGGCCCAGCCTGGCGCGCGGTGTGCTGCACTCGCTGGTGGTCCGCCCCGCGTGGGGCCTCTTCGGCGCCGTGCTGTTCCTGGTGGCCAGCCTGGTGTCCGCTCAGGGTGCGCTGACCGGGTTCCTCTGGGGCCGCGCCGTGCAGGGAATCGAGGACGGCTTCCCGACGGCGCTGCTCGTGGCGTTCGTGCTGCTGCTGCTCCTTGCTCCGCTGTGCCTCGCGCACGCGATCTACGTCTACCCGCGGTGGTGGATCGAGATCCTGCTGCGCGTGCGGATGTCGGTCATGACGGGCCAGACGCGCCAGCACCGGCTCGTCGCCACCCCGCCGGGCGAGGTGGTCGCGCGGGCGATGGACGCCGACCGGTTCGTGCGCTACGCGGACCGCTGGGTCGACTTCGTCAACGGCCTGCTGATCGCCGGCGTCACCGCGCTCATCAGCGGGTCGTGGCTCGCCGGTGCGGTGCTGCTGGCGATCATGGCGGTCTCGGCCGGTGCGTCGGCGGTCGGTCGTCCGATCGCCGGGCGTTCGGCGACCCGGTCGTCGGCCGCCCGGGCGCAGTTCGGGCGGGCGCTGGTCTCGGCGCTGGACTCGGCCCGCACGGTCAAGCTCGCCGCCCGCACGCCGCAGGTGCACGCGCACCTGCACGAGGTGGACGGCGGGCGCGTGCAGGCCGCCGTGTTCGAGCACCGGGTGCAGGCGGCCCTCGACGGCGTCCCGATGGTGATGATCCAGCTCGGCGTGGTCGCCGCGTGGGGCGGGCTGCTCGCCGGCGCGTGGGACCTGGCCACGGCGCTGCTGGTCGCGAACGCGGCCATCGGCTTCGGCTGGTTCGGCACGGTCGCGGGTGCGGTGGTCACCGAGGCCCCGGGCACGCGGTCGTGGCAGCGTGCCACGAGCCGGTTCGCCGGCGGCGCGGACCTCGTGGACCTGCCCGACGGCGTCGACCTCCTCACGGGGGAGGCGCCCGCGCCGGTGGCGGGGTCGCGCCGGCCCCTGCAGCACCTGGAGCTGGCGGGGATGTCGGCGCTGCACGACGACGGCACCGTCGGCGTGTCCGACGTGGACCTGTCGGTCCGGCGGGGCGAGCTCGTCCTGCTGCTGGGTCAGGTGGGCTCCGGCAAGTCGAGCATGCTGTCCGCGCTGGCCGGGCTGGTCCCGCACACGGGTGCCATCCGGTGGAACGGCACCGACGTCGTGGAGGCGGAGTCGTTCCTGCGCCCCGGTCAGGTGGCGCACGTCGCGCAGCTCCCGCGTGTCCTGTCGGGCACGTTCGCGGACAACGTGCGCCTCGACCACGAGCGGGAGGTGCACGGCCCGGTCGCGGCGGCCCGCCTGGAGCAGGACGTCTCGGAGGCGGGCGGTCACGACGCGTTCGTCGGTCACCGTGGCGTGCGGCTGTCGGGAGGTCAGGTGCAGCGTCTCGCGCTGGCGCGCGCTCTCGCGGCGGACGCGGAGCTGCTGCTCGCGGACGACGTGTCGAGCGCGCTGGACGCGGCCACGGAGATCGAGCTGTGGGCGGCCCTGCGCGAGCGGGGGACCACGGTGGTCGGGGCGACGTCGAAGGGTGCGGCCCTGGCGCGGGCGGACCGCGTGGTGGTGCTCGTCGAGGGCCGCGTGGCCGAGGTCGGTGCGTGGCGCGACCTGGCGCGGCGGTGGGGGCACCTGGCGGGCTGACCTGCCCGCCTGCCCGAGCATGGAAGGCCCCGTCCGGACGTCCGGACGGGGCCTTCGTCGTCGGCCGTCGATTGTCCGCCACCCATTGCTGCAAGGTTGCAGCAACGGATACAGTCGGTCGAGGTCGCGACGCGCGCCCCCGGTCGACGAAGGAGTCCCCGCCATGGTCCGTCCCCTGCCCCTGCCCCTGCCACGCTCACGGAGCCTGGTCGCCGCGCTGGCGGCGCTCGCTCTCGCCGCTCCCGTCGTCGGGGGTGCCGTGGCGCTCACGACCCCCGCGGCCGCCGTCGACCGCACCGCCGCCCTCGTGGGCGACCTCCAGGACGAGCTCGGGTGCGCCGCCGACTGGGACCCCGCCTGCGCGGACACCGAGCTGACCGCCGTCGGGGACGGCACCTACACGGGAGAGTTCGACCTCCCGGCCGGCACGTACGAGTACAAGGTCGCCCTCGACGACGCCTGGGACGAGGCCTACGGCCGCGAGGGCACCGACGCGAACGCCCCGCTCGTGCTGGGCGGCGACACCCGCCTGCGCGTCACCTACGACGACGCCACGCACCTGACCGCGCTCACCCCGCTGGGCCTGGCGGGGGAGTACGACGACGAGGCGGACGCCGCGCTCGTCGTGCCCCCGGTGCGCCAGGCCGGGTCGGACGAGCGGTTCTACTTCGTCATGACCGACCGGTTCGCCAACGGCGACCCGACCAACGACACCGGCGGCATCGAGGGCGACCGGCTCGACCACGGGTTCGACCCGACGGACAAGGGCTTCTACTCCGGCGGCGACATCGCGGGGATCCGGGACCGCCTGGACTACGTGGAGGGTCTCGGCACGACGGCGATCTGGCTGACGCCGTCGTTACTCAACCGCCCGGTGCAGGGCACGGGCGACGACGTCTCGGCCGGCTACCACGGCTACTGGATCACCGACTTCACGCGCATCGACCCGCACCTGGGCACCAACGACGAGCTGCGCGGGCTCATCGACGACGCGCACGAGCGCGGCATCAAGGTGTACTTCGACATCATCACCAACCACACCGCCGACGTCGTGGACTACGCCGAGGGCACCTACGGCTACGTCGACCAGGCGACCTCGCCCTACACCGACGCCGCGGGGAACGCATTCGACCCGGCGGACGTCGCCGGCAGCGACGACTTCCCGGCGCTCGACGCCGCGACGTCGTTCCCGTACACGCCGGTGATCGACCCCGAGGACGCCGACGTCAAGGTCCCGGCCTGGCTCAACGACCCCACCCTCTACCACAACCGCGGGAACTCGACGTGGTCCGGGGAGTCGGTGACCTACGGCGACTTCGACGGCCTGGACGACCTCATGACCGAGGACCCGCGGGTCGTCGACGGGTTCGTCGACGTCTACTCCGACTGGATCGACCTGGGCATCGACGGGTTCCGCATCGACACGGTCAAGCACGTCAACCCGGAGTTCTGGGAGACCTGGACGGCCGAGGTCATGGACCACGCCCACGCCCAGGGCAAGGACGACTTCTTCATGTTCGGCGAGGTGTACGACGCGGACGCCGCCAAGACCTCCCCGTACGTGCGCGACACGGACATGAGCTCGGTGCTGGACTTCTCCTTCCAGGCCGCCGCGGCGAGCTTCGCGAGCGGCAACAGCGCCCGCGGCCTGGCCACGCTGTACGCGAGCGACGACCGCTACACCACCCCGACGACGTCCGCGGCGGCCCTGCCGACGTTCCTCGGCAACCACGACATGGGCCGCATCGGCTACATGCTGGCCGGCACCGACGACCCGCTGGCCCGCGACGAGCTGGCCCACGAGCTGATGTACCTCACCCGCGGCCAGCCGGTCGTCTACTACGGCGACGAGCAGGGTTTCGCGGGCACCGGCGGCGACAAGGACGCCCGCCAGACGCTGTTCGCCACCCAGGTGGACTCCTACGCCGACCAGCCGCTGGTGACAGGCGAGCCGGCCGGCAGCGTCGACCGGTACGACACGGACGCGCCGCTCTACGACCACGTCGCGGCCCTCGCCGCGCTGCGCGAGGAGCACCCCGCGCTGGCCACCGGCGCGCAGATCGAGCGGTTCGTCGGTGAGGACTCCCACGGCGGGCGCGGCTACTACGCGTTCAGCCGGGTGGACCGCGCCGAGAAGATCGAGCACCTGGTCGCGGTGAACAACGCCGCGCAGGCGGCCGAGGCCACCTTCACCACCCTCACGCCCGGCGCCACCTACGAGGTGCTGCATGGGGACGCCGAGCCGGTGACGGCCGACGCCGACGGCACCGTCACCCTCGCCGTCCCGGCGACCTCCGCCGTCGTGCTGCGCGCCGACCGCACGGTGGGCGCGGACTCCGCCGGCACGATCACGCTCGACGTACCCGCCCCCGGCGCGGCCGTCGACGCCACCACGCCCGTGCGCGCCGACGTCGACGACGACGCCTGGGCCGAGACGTCCTTCGCCTGGCGCGAGGTCGGCGCCACCGAGTGGCACGCGCTCGGCACCGCGGAGGACACCACACCGCGCGTCTTCCACGACGCCGGCGACCTGCCCGAGGGCACCCTCGTGGAGTACCGCGCCGTCACGGTGGACGCCGACGGCGACGCCGCGGCCGCCTCGACGTTCGCCTCGGTGGGCGTGGACGTGTCCGGCGTCGTCGGGGACACCGGGCCCGAGACCGGGATCGACCTGGTCACCGTGCCCGGCAGCCACAACAGCGAGATGGGCTGCGCCGGCGACTGGACCCCCGACTGCGACGCCGCGAGCCTCACCGAGCGCCCCGACGGCGTCTTCGAGGGCACGTTCGACCTGCCCGCCGGGGAGTACGAGTACAAGGTCGCCGTCAACGGGTCGTGGGCGCTGAACTACGGCGTCGGCGGTGCCCCGGACGGTGCCAACGCGACGTACACCCACGAGGGCGGGGAGGTGACGTTCTACTGGGACCCGGTGAGCAAGGACTTCTCCTCCACCGCGCAGGGCCCCGTCGTCACCCTGGCAGGATCGTTCCAGGACCAGGTCGGCTGCCCTGCGTCGTGGGCCCCCGACTGCCTGGCCAGCTGGGCCAAGGACCCCGACGGCGACGGCACCTACACCTGGTCCACCGACGCCCTCGCGGAGGGCGCCTACGAGGTCAAGGTGGCCCACGGCATGAGCTGGGCCGAGAACTACGGCGTCGGCGGAGCCCCCGACGGCGCGAACTACTCCTTCTCCACGAGCGAGGGTGAGACGGTGACCTTCTCCTACGACCTCGCCACCCACGAGCTGACCATCGGCACCGAGCACCCCTCCCTCGCCGGCGCCGGCCAGCAGGCGGCCCACTGGGTGCGCGAAGGGCTGCTCCTCGCCCCGGACGACCTCGGCGCCGGCGACTGGACCCTCTGGACCGCGCCCGCCGGCGGGCTCGAGATCTCCGCGGACGCCGACGGCGTCCGGTCCGTCACCGGACCGGACGGCGGCGACCTGCCCGCGGACGCCGCGTCCTGGTCGCTGGAACCGGGCGGTGACGTCCCCGACGACGTCGCGGCCGACTTCCCGGCGCTCGCGGACCGCACGACGCTGGTGCCGACGTCGGACGGCGAGCCGCTGGAGCGCGCCGCCGTCGAGGAGCTGCTCACCGGGCAGCTGCTGGTCACCCGTGCCGACGGCGCGGTGCTGACGGCGGCGACCGGAGTGCAGCTGCCGGGCGTCCTCGACGACCTGTACGGCAAGGACGCTGCGAAACGTACGCTCGGTGTCACGGTGGGGACCGGCCGGGCCAAGGGCACGTCGTTCGCACTGTGGGCGCCCACGGCGAAGGACGTCGACCTGCTGGTCTGGCCCGCGAAGACGTCGCTGGACGACGAACCTCGCCGGGTCGACGCCGTCCGCGCCGCCGACGGCACCTGGACGGTCGACGGGGCGAAGGCCGCGAAGAAGATCGACCTGGACGGTGCCCGCTACCGCTACGAGGTGACCGTCTACGTGCCGTCGACCGGTGAGGTCGAGACGAACGTCGTCACGGACCCGTACTCGGTGGGCCTGACGACCGACTCGACCCATTCGGTCGTCGTCGACCTCGACGACCGCCGCTGGCAGCCGCTGCTGTGGCGTCTGGCTCCCCAGCCGCGGGTGCGGCCCGTGGACCAGACCATCTACGAGCTGCACGTCCGGGACTTCTCGGTGGCGGACGAGACCGTCCCGTCGAGGTTGCGGGGCACCTACGGGGCGTTCGGCGCGTTCTGGTCGGACGGCATGAAGCACCTGCGCTCGCTGCAGCGCGCCGGCATGACGACGGTGCACCTGCTGCCGACGTTCGACATCGCCACGATCCCCGAGGACCCCGCCGACCAGGCCACCACCGGTGACCTGACCGGGTTCGCGCCGGACTCCACCGAGCAGCAGGCCGCGGTGGCCGAGGTCCAGGCCGACGACGCCTTCAACTGGGGCTACGACCCGCTGCACTTCTCGACCCCGGAGGGCTCGTACGCCGTGCACCGGGACGGTGCGCCCCGCACGGCGGAGTTCCGCTCGATGGTGGGCTGGTTGCACGCGTCCGGCCTGCAGGTGGTGCTCGACGAGGTGTTCAACCACACCGCGGCGAGCGGCCAGGACGCCAGGAGCGTGCTCGACCGCGTGGTGCCGGGCTACTACCACCGCCTGAACCCGACCACGGGCGCGGTGGAGACGAGCACGTGCTGCCAGAACGTCGCGACCGAGCACGCGATGGCCGAGAAGCTCATGGTGGACTCGGTCGTCACGTGGGCGCGCGACTACAAGGTCGACGGCTTCCGGTTCGACCTCATGGGTCACCACTCGCGGGACACGATGCTCGCGGTGCGCGAGGCCCTGGACGCCCTGACGCCCCGCACGGACGGTGTCGACGGGTCGGCCGTCTACCTCTACGGGGAGGGCTGGAACTTCGGCGAGGTCGCCGACGACGCCCTGTTCACGCAGGCCACGCAGGGTCAGCTCGGCGGGACGGGGATCGGCACGTTCTCGGACCGGCTGCGCGACGCCGTGCACGGCGGGTCGCCGGTGGACGGTTCGTCGACGTTCACCCAGGGGTTCGGCACCGGGTTGTTCACGGACCCGAACGGGCGCGAGGCCTCGGCGGGGGACGCCGGGTCGGTGAACGACGGCGGTGCGGACGAGGCCGCTGACCTCGGCCACCAGACCGACCTGGTGCGGCTCGGGCTGGCCGGCAACCTGCGCGACTTCGCGTTCACGACGTCCGACGGCGAGCTCACCCGCGGCGAGGACCTCGACTACCGCGGGTCGCCCGCGGGGTACGCGGACTCCCCGGAGGAGGTCGTCACCTACGTGGACGCGCACGACAACGAGACCCTGTTCGACCTGCTGACGCTGAAGCTGCCGCAGGCGACGTCCATGGACGACCGGGTGCGGATGAACACTGTCTCGCTGGCCACGACGGCGCTCGCCCAGACGCCGTCGTTCTGGCACGCGGGCACCGACCTGCTGCGTTCGAAGTCGCTGGACCGCAACTCCTACGACTCCGGCGACTGGTTCAACGGGATCGACTGGTCGGGTCAGGACAACGGGTTCGGCCGTGGTCTGCCGATGGCGGCGGACAACTCCGAGAAGTGGCCGCACCTGGCGCCGCTTCTCGCCGACCCCGCCCTCAAGCCGTCGCCCGACGACGTCGCGACGGCCTCCGACCGGGCGGCCGAGCTGCTGGAGCTGCGTTCGTCGACCCGGCTGTTCCGGCTCGGCTCCGCGCAGGCGATCAACGCCAAGGTGTCGTTCCCGGGGTCGGGTCCGGACGCGATCCCGGGCGTGATCGTCATGGCGGTCGACGACCGTGTCGGCAAGGACGCGGACCGCCGGCTCGACGGCCTGGTCACCGTGTTCAACGCGTCGCCCGAGGCGGTCACCGTCGAGGTGCCGGGCTGGGCGGGTCGTGACCTGCGGCTGTCCGAGGTCCAGGCCCGAGGCGGTGACGCCGTCGTGCGGCAGACGCGGTGGCAGGTGCGTTCCGGCACGGTGACAGTCCCCGCGCGCACCGTCGCGGTGCTGGAGGAGTCGCAGCGCTGACCTCGAGGAAGACGGGCATGAACCCCCGGTTGAGTTCGTTCCGCGAACACAACCGGGGGTTTCTTGCGCTCCTGAGGCAACTTTCCGGCGAACGTATCGTGACCAGATCGTGACCGCGAGCCTTTGACTTCGAGACTCGAACGCAGCACAGTGGATCCCGGCCACCTTGGTGGTTCGGTCCAGGCCCGCGAGCGGGCGCCGGTGGGTGAAGGTCGCCGCCCGGAGGACCCTCGACGATGAGAAGGAGCGCGAGGATGCGACTCAGCAAGAAGACGGGCATGGTCGCCGCTGGAGCGGCGGCACTGGCGCTCACCCTGACCGCCTGTGGCGGCGAGGGCGCGGGCTCCGGCGGCAGCGACGGCGCCGCCGGCGACGGCGACGAGAACGTGCAGGTCGGTGTCGCGATGCCGACGCAGACCTACGAGCGCTGGATCCAGGACGGCAACAACGTCAAGGCCGGGCTCGAGGACCTCGGGTACACCGTGGACCTGCAGTTCGCCAACGACGACATCCCGACCCAGACCCAGCAGATCGACTCGATGATCACCGAGGGCGTCGACGTCCTCATCATCGCGTCCATCGACGGCACGGCCCTCACGAGCCAGCTCGAGGCCGCGGCCGCCGCGAACATCCCGGTCATCGCCTACGACCGCCTCATCCGCGACAGCGAGAACGTCGACTTCTACACGACGTTCGACAACTTCGCGGTCGGCGTCGCCCAGGCCAACGCGCTGCTGCGCGGCCTCGGCTACCTCGACGAGAACGGCGAGGCCACCGGCGAGGAGGGCCCGTACAACATCGAGCTCTTCGCCGGCTCCCCGGACGACAACAACGCCAGCTTCTTCTTCGACGGCGCCATGTCGATCCTCCAGCCGCTGCTCGACGACGGCACCCTCGTCGTCCCGTCCGGCCAGACGGACTTCGACACCGTCTCCACGCAGCGCTGGGAGCTCGAGACCGCCCAGAGCCGCATGGAGGACCTCCTGACGTCCACCTACACCGGTGGCGACGAGGAGCTCAACGGCGTGCTGGCACCGGCCGACGTGCTCTCGCGCGGCATCCTCAACGCCCTCACGGGTGCCGGCATGGGCCCGACCCTCGAGGACGGCCTGCCCGTCGTCACCGGTCAGGACGCCGAGATCGCGAACATCAAGCTGATCAACGACGGCGTCCAGTCGTCCACGATCTTCAAGGACACCCGCCTCCTCGCCGAGCAGGCCGTCACCGCCACGGAGTCCTTCGTCGACGGCGAGGAGCCCGAGGCCAACGACACCGAGACGTACGACAACGGCGTCAAGGTCGTGCCGTCCTACCTCCTCGAGGTCGAGACCGTCTTCGCCGAGGACATCCAGCCCGTGCTGATCGACTCGGAGTACTACACCACCGAAGAGGTCGAGTCGGGCCAGGCCGCCGACTGATCGGACCTACCAGGGGCGGGTCGGCCCGTCGTCAGCGATCCTGCGACGACGGGCCGGCCCTCCCGTGGCCGACGGGCCCTCAGGGGCGTCGGCGCATCCCATCGAAGGAGGGACGAGGGCGCAGATGAGCACCATTCTGGAGATGCGCTCCATCACCAAGGAGTTCCCCGGCGTCAAGGCGCTGTCGGACGTCACCCTCACCGTCGCCCAGGGCGAGATCCACGCGATCTGCGGTGAGAACGGCGCCGGAAAGTCCACGCTGATGAAGGTCCTGTCGGGTGTGTACCCGCACGGCACCTACGACGGCGAGATCGTGTTCGACGGGGCCGCGGCCGAGTTCGGGTCGATCAACGACTCCGAGGACCGCGGCATCGTCATCATCCACCAGGAGCTGGCCCTCGTGCCGTACCTGTCGGTGGCCGAGAACATCTTCCTCGGCAACGAGAGCCGTGGACGCTTCGGCCTGATCGACTGGAACGACGCCAACCGCCGGGCCGCGGAGCTGCTGGAGCGCGTGGGGCTGCACGAGAACCCCACCACGCCCATCGGCCAGCTCGGCGTCGGCAAGCAGCAGCTCATCGAGATCGCCAAGGCGCTCTCGAAGGAGGTCAAGCTGCTCATCCTCGACGAGCCGACCGCCGCGCTCAACGACTCCGACTCCGCGCACCTGCTCGGCCTGCTGCGCTCCCTCAAGGAGCACGGCATCACCTCGATCATCATCTCGCACAAGCTCAACGAGATCGAGGACATCGCCGACCGGACGACGATCATCCGTGACGGGCGCACCATCGAGACCATCGACATGGAGGCCGAGACCGGCTCCGTCCAGGACCGCATCATCCGCGGCATGGTCGGCCGGGACCTCGAGCACCGGTACCCGGAACGCACCCCCGTCGTCGGCGACGAGGTGCTGCGCATCGAGAACTGGCACGTCGACCACCCGACCCAGGCCGGTCGGCAGGTCATCACCGACGCCTCGTTCAAGGTCCACGCCGGTGAGGTCATCGGCATCGCCGGCCTCATGGGCGCCGGACGCACGGAGCTCGCCATGAGCATCTTCGGACGCTCGTACGGACGCAACATCACCGGCGAGATCTACAAGGACGGGAAGCAGGTCCAGGTCCGCAACGTCTCCGAGGCGATCGGGCACAACATCGCCTACGCGACCGAGGACCGCAAGCACTACGGCCTCAACCTCATCGACGACATCCGGCACAACATCTCGCTCGCCGGGCTGGACAAGCTCGCACCGCGCGGCTGGGTCAACGGCAACGAGGAGCTCCGCATCGCCGAGGAGTACCGCAGGTCGCTCAACATCAAGACGCCGACCGTCGTCGCCGAGGTCGGCAAGCTCTCGGGCGGCAACCAGCAGAAGGTCGTGCTGTCCCAGTGGCTCTACACCGACCCCGACGTGCTGATCCTCGACGAGCCGACACGCGGCATCGACGTCGGTGCCAAGTATGAGATCTACACGATCATCAACAAGATGGTCGCAGCGGGGAAGGCCGTCGTCGTCATCTCCTCCGAGCTGCCCGAGCTGCTCGGCATCTGCGACCGCGTGTACACCCTCGCCTTCGGCCGCATGACCGGTGAGCTCCCCGTCGCCGAGGCGACCCAGGAGCGACTCATGGAGCTCATGACCCTCGAACGCGACCAGCCCCTGCCCACGAAGGAATCCGCCTCATGAATGCCATCGACTCGGTCCGGGACGTCCTGGCCCGGAACATGCGCCAGAGCGGCATCGTCATCGCGTTCGTCGTCATCGTCGCGATCTTCGCCGCACTGCACCCCGCGTTCCTGTCCCCGACGAACCTCACCAACATCGTCCTGCAGTACTCCTACATCCTGATCCTCGCCATCGGCATGGTGATGATCATCGTCGCCGGGCAGATCGACCTGTCGGTCGGATCGGTGGTGGCGCTGACGGGAGCCGTGTCGGCGGTCGTCGTCGTCCGCAACGGGATGCCCTGGTGGGTCGGAGTGCTCGCGGCGCTGTTCGTGGGCCTCCTGGTCGGGATGTGGCAGGGCTTCTGGGTCGCGTACGTCGGCATCCCCGGCTTCATCGTGACCCTGGCGGGCATGCTCATCTTCCGCGGCCTCACCTTCCTCGTGCTCGGCAACCAGTCGCTGTCGCCGTTCGGCACCCCGTACTACGACATCGCCAACGGGTTCCTCAACGGACTGCTCGGCGGGTACGGGTTCGACGTGTTCACGCTGGTGATCTTCGGGATCGCCGTGGTCGGCTACGCGGTGAGCCAGTGGCGCAGCCGCCAGGGCAAGATCGCCTACCAGCAGCAGGTCGAGTCGTTGCCGCTGTTCATCGTCAAGCTCGTGGTGATCGCCGCGGTCGTGATGTGGTTCGGCTACCAGCTCTCGATCTCCCGCGGTCTGCCGATCGTGCTGATCATCCTGGCCGTCCTGATCATCATCTACGCGCTGGTGACGCAGCGGTCCGTGTTCGGCCGGCACGTGTACGCCGTCGGCGGCAACCGCCACGCGGCCGAGCTGTCCGGCGTGAAGGTCAAGCGGGTCAACTTCTGGATCTTCGTCAACATGGGCGTGCTCGCCTCCGTGGCCGGCGTCGTGTTCTCCTCGCGCATGAACGGTGCCCAGCCGGGCGCCGGCAACATGTTCGAGCTCGACGCGATCGCCGCCTGCTTCATCGGCGGCGCGTCCACCACCGGTGGTGTCGGCCGCGTGGGCGGTGCCGTCATCGGTGGTCTGATCATGGCGGTCATGTCCAACGGCATGCAGCTCATGGGTGTCCCGCAGTCGACGCAGCAGGTGGTCAAGGGCCTCGTGCTCCTGCTCGCCGTGGCGTTCGACATCTGGAACAAGCGCCGCGCCTCGGTCGCGCGCTGACCCTCACCGTGAGGCGGTCGGGTGGGCACGTCCCCACCCGACCGCCCCATGCGTCTACACTCCCGGCGTGAGAGGACCTCGGACGATGGCTGGTTCGCAGTCGTCGCTGCGCGAGGCCAACCGCGCCCGGGTGGTCGACGCGGTGAAGAAGCACGGCGGGCTGACGCAGGTCGAGCTCACCGGTGCGACGGGGCTGTCGCCCGCCACCGTCTCGGTCATCGTCAAGGAGCTCGTCGCCGCCGAGGTCGTCGAGGTCCGCAACACCGTGCGGTCCGGACGCCGGGCCCAGCTCGTCACCCTGGCGCACCGCGTCGGCATGGTGGCGGGCATCGTCGTCGGCTACCGGCACCTGCGGGTGGCGCTCGCCGACGTCGCGCACGAGGTCCTCGCGGAACAGGTCTTCCCGCTGCCGGCCGACCACCGGTCCGACACCAGCCTGGACCGTGCCGCGCTGCTCATCGTCGACCTGCTGGAACGGGTGGGCTCCGAGCTGGACGAGCTGCTCGGCATCGGGCTGGCCGTCCCGGCGCCCATCGACCCGGGCACCGGGATGATCAGCGTGCGGGGCGTGCTGCGCAACTGGGACGCGGTGCAGATCGGCCAGGTGCTGGAGAAGCGGCTCGCCCGCCCGGTGTTCGTGGACAACGACGCGAACCTCGGGGCGTTCGCCGAGTCGACGCTCGGAGCCGGCCGCGAGTGGCGCGACATGATCTACGTCAACGTCACGCACGGCGTCGGTGCCGGGATCGTGGTCGGCGGGCGCCTGCACCGGGGCGCGGACGGCACGGCCGGGGAGATCGGCCACGTCCAGGTGGACCCGGCGGGACGCATCTGCGGCTGCGGGAGCCGTGGGTGCCTGGACACCGTCGTCGGGCTGCCGGCCCTGCTGGAACCGCTGCGCCAGAGCCACGGCAACCTGACGCTGCGCGACCTGGTGCGGCTCGCGGCGGACGACGACCCCGGCTGCCGCGAGATCGTCGCCGACGCCGGGGCGCGGGTGGGGACCGTCGTGGCGGCGCTCGCCACGGGCCTGGCCCCGCAGATCGTGGTGGTGGGCGGCGACCTGGCCGAGACGGGGGAGACTTTCCTCGGTCCGGTGCGCGACGCGCTGCGTCGTCGTACCGTGCTGAACCAGACCGGTGGGCCCGAGGTCGTGCCCGCGGCGCTGGGGATGCGTGCCGAGATCATGGGAGCAGTGGCGCTCGCCCTGGAGAACACCGACGTGTTCGACCGGTCCGACGCCACCGACGACGGAAGGCCTGGACGATGAAGGCGTTGCCGCAGGGGGCGCGCAAGGACACGCCCCTGCTCGCCCTGCGCGAGGTGAGCAAGTACTTCGGGGCGGTGGAGGCGATGGTCGGCGTGGACCTCGAGGTCCACGCGCACGAGGTGGTCGCGCTCGTCGGCGACAACGGTGCGGGCAAGTCGACGCTCGCGAAGGTCGTGGCGGGCGTGCTCGCGCCGGACGCCGGTCAGGTGGAGATCGAGGGGCGTGGGGTCTCGATCGGCTCGCCGTCGGCGGCCAACGACCTGGGCATCGCGAGCGTGTTCCAGGACCTGGCGGTGGCGGAGAACCTGGACGTCACGGCCAACGTCTACCTGGGTCGCGAGCTGCGCAACCGGGCGGGCCTCATGGACGACGGGCGGATGGAGGTCGAGACCAAGCGCCTGCTGGAGCACCTGACGGTGCGGATCCCGTCGGTGCGCACGCCGCTGCGCAACCTGTCGGCGGGTCAGCGTCAGGCGGTCGCGATCGCGCGCACCCTCATCGGGAACCCGCGCATCGTGGTGCTGGACGAGCCGACGGCGGCGTTGTCCGTGGCGCAGACCGGCGAGGTGCTCACGCACATCCAGCGGCTGCGCGACCTGGGTCTCGGGGTGATCCTCATCAGCCACAACCTCAACGACGTGCGTGCCGTGTCGGACCGGATCGAGGTGCTGCGGCACGGGCGCAACAACGGCTCGTTCCCGGCGACGGCGAGCCACGAGTCGATCCTCGCGGCGATCACCGGCGCCTCCTGACGAACCCGCCCTGCGCCGCCGGTGCCGCGTCCCCGCCGTCGAGGACGGGTCAGTGGAACACGACGGTGCGGTGGCCGTTGAGGAGCACCCGGTGCTCGGCGTGCCAGCGCACCGCGCGCGCCAGGGTGCGTCGTTCCACGTCCTCGCCGAGGGAGACGAGGTCGTCCACCTCGCGCGAGTGGTCCACGCGCTCGACGTCCTGCTCGATGATCGGTCCCTCGTCGAGGTCGCCGGTGACGTAGTGCGACGTCGCGCCGATGAGCTTCACGCCGCGGTCGTGCGCCTGCGCGTAGGGTCGCGCGCCCTTGAACGACGGCAGGAACGAGTGGTGGATGTTGATGACCCGCCCCGACAGGTCCCGGCAGAGCTCGTCCGAGAGGATCTGCATGTAGCGGGCCAGCACCACCAGCTCGACGTCGAGCTCGTCGACGAGCTCGCGCAGCCGGTCCTCCGCCGCTCCCTTGGTCGCGGCGGTCACGGGCACGTGGTGGAACGGCTTGCCGTAGAACTCCGCGTGGTCGGCCAGGTCCGTGTGGTTGCCGACGACGCCGACGACCTCGATCGGCATCTGCTGGTAGCGCTCGCGGTACAGCAGGTCGACCAGGCAGTGCGCCGCCTTCGACACCATGAGCAGGGTCCGCACGGGGCGTCCGACGACGTCGAGCGACCAGGTCATCGCGAACCGCTGCGCGACGTCGGTCATCGCCGCCGTCAGCTCGGCGCGGGACGCGTGGGAGGCGACCTGCACGCGCAGGAAGAACAGTCCCGAGACGGGGTCGCCGAACTGCTGGGACTCGGTGATGTTGCCGTCGTGGGCGGCGAGCATCCCGGTCACGGAGTGCACGATCCCGGGACGGTCCGGGCAGGAGATCGTGAGCACCCACTCGGGGGCGGGGGCCGGGCGTCCGGGCTGCGGGGGGAGGTGCGGCTGCGTGGTCACGCACGCCATTGTCGCCCACCGTCTGCCACGATGGGGCCATGAGTGACAGCACCGCCACCACTGCCGGGTCCTCCGCCGACGGCGACGCCGGCCAGGCCACCACGATCGCCCTCGTCGACGACGCCAACGCGGGCGAGCTGCTCACCCTGCGCCGCGCGGCCTTCGTCTCCGAGGCCCAGCTCTACGACGACCCGCACATCCCGCCGCTGACCCAGACGATGGCGGAGCTGCGCGAGGACATGGCGCGCGACGACGTCGTGACGATCGGTGCGTGGGAGGGTCATCGACTCGTCGGCTCGATCCGGGTGGAGATCGACGGCGGCCGCGCCACGCTGGGGCGCCTCGCCGTGGCTCCCGACCAGCAGGGGCGTGGTCTCGGCACCACGCTGCTGTTCGCGATCCTGGAGCACCTGCCCGAGGACGTCACGGAGATCTGGGCGTTCACCGGCAAGGACTCGCGCCACAACCTGGCCATGTACACCAAGCACGGCTACGAGGCGCAGTACGACGAGGCCGCGGGCGAGCTCACCTACACCTACCTGCGTCGCGTGCTGCACGCCGTCGACGCCCAGGCCGCGGCCCCGGCCGCTCCGCCGGCCGACCGCCCGTGAGTCGGACGGCCGCCGGCAGGACGGTCCCGCGCCGTCCGTCGATGGCCGACGTCGCCGCGATCGCGGGCGTCTCGCACCAGACGGTCTCGCGGGTGCTCAACGAGCACCCGAGCGTGCGGGACGAGACCCGCGACCGGGTGCTGGCCGCGATCGACGAGCTGGGCTACCGCCGCAACAGCGCCGCGCGCGCCCTGGTGACGTCCCGGTCCGTGACGTGGGGCGTGGTCACCACGGGCTCGGCGCTGTTCGGCCCGACGAGCACCCTCATCGCGGTGGAGGAGGCGGCCCGCGACCAGGGCTACTACGTGTCGGTGGCGACGCTGCGCTCCTACGACACCGCCTCGATGCACCAGGTCCTGGAGCACTTCATGGACCAGGGCGTGGACGGCGTGGTGGTGATCGCCCCGCACGACGAGGTCGCCGCGGCGGTCGAGTCGTTCCGCGCACCGGTGCCCGTGGTGGTGGTGGCGGCCCTGGACGAGGTGCCCGGCAGCTCGCCCGGCGACGGCTCCGGCGGTTCCGCGTCCTCGATCATGTCGTTGGCGGTCGACCAGCGGGCCGGGGCGCGGCTCGCGACGGAGCACCTGCTCGCGCTGGGGCACCACGACGTGCTGCACGTCGCGGGCCCGCAGGACTGGTTGGACGCGCGCGAGCGCGCGGCCGGGTGGCGGGAGGCGCTGGCCGCCCGCGGGCTGGAGCCCGCGGTGCCGCGGGTGCGCTCGTGGTCGGCGGCGGACGGGTACGCGGCGGGCCGTGACCTGGCCGAGGCGGTCGTGGCGGGGGAGGGGCCGACGGCGGTGTTCGCCGGCAACGACCAGCTCGCGCTGGGTCTGCTGCGTGCACTGTGGGAGCGGGGCGTGCGGGTGCCGGACGACGTCTCGGTGGTCGGTTTCGACGACGTCGACGGCGCGGCCTACTTCGTGCCGCCGCTGACGACGGTGCGCCAGCCGTTCGCCGACCTGGGGGCACGCGCCGTGGCGATGCTGCTGTCGGCGCTGCGCGGGGAGGCGGTGCCGCGGCAGCGGATCGAGCCCGAGCTCGTGGTGCGGTCCTCGACGGCGCCGCCGGCGTCGCCCGCTGCCTGAGCCCGGACCGCCCGGGTTGGGCAGCGCCCGGTGTGAGCGCTAACATCTACCCAGGACCACCGACAAGGAGTGACCACGGCGATGACGCTGCCAGACCAGGCGACCGCGGTGCGGGACGCCATCACCACCGGGCGGGCGACGCTCGGCATCGAGCTCGGCTCGACCAACATCAAGGCCTGCCTCGTCGGCCCCGACCACGCCCCGATCGCCGGCGGATCGTCCGCCTGGGAGAACGAGCTCGTCGACGGCCGGTGGACGTACTCCCTGGACGCCGTCCGCTCCGGGGTCCGGGCCGCCTACGCCGCGCTGGTCGCCGACGTCGAGGACCGCTACGGCGTGCGCCCCACCACCTACGCCGGGCTCGGCGTGTCCGCGATGATGCACGGCTACCTCGCCTTCGACGCCGACGGCGAGCTCCTCGTGCCGTTCCGCACCTGGCGCAACACCAGCACCGGGGTCGCCGCGGCCGAGCTGTCCGCGCTGTTCGGCCACAACATCCCGCTGCGCTGGTCGATCGCGCACCTCTACCAGGCGATCCTCGACGACGAGCCGCACGTGCCGCAGATCGCCGGCCTCACCACGCTGGCCGGACACGTGCACCGCGAGCTCACCGGCCGGCACGTCCTCGGTGTCGGCGACGCCTCGGGCATGTTCCCCGTCGACCCCGCCACGCGCGACTACGACCAGCGCATGCTCGAGCAGTTCGGTCACCTCGCCGCCGCGAAGCACCCCGGGTTCCGGGTCGCCGGGCTGCTGCCCGAGGTGCTGCCCGCCGGCGCCGAGGCCGGCCGCCTCACCGGGTCCGGTGCCGCCTGGCTCGACCCGACCGGCGAGCTCGAGCCCGGGGTGCTGGTCTGCCCGCCCGAGGGCGACGCCGGCACCGGCATGGTCGCCACCCACTCGGTGGCGCCCCGCACCGCGAACATCAGTGCCGGCACCTCGATCTTCGCGATGGTCGTCCTGGAGAAGCCGCTGAGGAGCACCCACCACGAGCTCGACCTCGTCACCACCCCGGCCGGCGACCTCGTGGCCATGGTGCACTGCAACAACGGGGCCAGCGAGCTCGACGCCTGGGCGGGGATGTTCGGCGAGCTCGCCGCCGCCGTCGGCGGCTCCGCGTCGCCCGACGACGTGTTCGGCGCCCTGTTCGCCGCGGCGCTCGACGGCGCCCCCGACGGCGGTGGCCTGCTCGCCTACAACTACCTCGCCGGGGAGCCCATCACCGGGCTCGACGCCGGTCGGCCGCTGTTCGTGCGCACCCCCGACAGCCGGCTCACCCTGGCCAACTTCATGCGCACCCAGATCTACGGCGCGTTCGGCACGCTCGCCCTGGGCATGCGGGTGCTCCACGGCGAGGGCGTCGGCGTGGACTCGATGTTCGCCCACGGGGGCATGTTCCGCACCGCGGGCGTGGCCCAGCGTCTCCTCGCCGCCGCCGTCGACGCGCCCGTCGCCGTCGGCCGGACCGCGGGGGAGGGCGGCGCCTGGGGCATCGCGGTGCTCGCCGCCTACGCCGGTGCGGTCGCAGGAGCCGACGGCGCCGGCGTCACGCTCGCGGACTACCTCACCGAGCAGGTGTTCGCGGACGCCGAGCTCGTCGTCGCCGAGCCCGACGCCGACGACGTCGCCGGGTTCGCCGCCTACCTCGAGCGCTACGCGGCGGGCCTCGCCGTCGAGCGCGCCGCCGTCACCTCGCTCTGACCAGCCCACGAACGGAGACCCACCCATGCCTCTGACCGAGGTCCCGGCGCACCTGCGCGCCGCCGTCGACGCCGCCAAGCAGAAGGTCGCCGACCTGCACGCCGAGCTGCCCCGCTGGGAGCTCGTCGTGTGGACCGCCGGCAACGTGTCCGAGCGGGTGCGGGACGACCGGGGTGCCGAGGGCGACCTGCTCGTCATCAAGCCGTCCGGGCTGTCCTACGACGAGATCACCGCCGAGGCGATGGTCGTGTGCGACCTGCAGGGCAACCTCGTCGAGGGTGACCGGTCGCCCTCGTCGGACACCGCCGCGCACGCCTACGTGTACGCCCACATGCCCGAGGTGGGCGGCGTCGTGCACACCCACTCCACGTACGCCACCGCCTGGGCGGCGCGTGGCGAGGAGATCCCGTGCGTGCTGACCATGATGGCGGACGAGTTCGGCGGTCCCGTCCCCGTGGGGCCGTTCGCGATCATCGGCGACGACTCCATCGGGCGCGGCATCGTGGAGACGCTGAGCGGCTCGCGCAGCCCGGCCGTGCTGATGCAGAACCACGGGCCCTTCACCATCGGCAAGGACGCGAAGGCCGCCGTCAAGGCCGCCGTGCTCTGCGAGGAGGTCGCCCGCGCGGTGCACGTCTCGCGCCAGCTCGGTGAGCCGCTGCCCATCGCCCAGCAGCACGTCGACTCCCTGTACGCCCGCTACCAGAACGTCTACGGCCAGCGCTGACGCCGCCGTCACGCCGTCCGACCATCGAAAGGAACTTCCCATGAGCAAGCCCTACGGTGACCGCGAGATCTGGTTCCTCACCGGCAGCCAGGACCTGTACGGACCCGAGACGCTGGAGCAGGTCGCGCAGCAGTCCCAGGAGGTCGCCCGCGTCCTCGACGCGTCCGGCGACGTCCCGGCCAGGATCGTCTGGAAGCCCGTCCTGAAGGACTCCGGCTCGATCCGCCGCGCGATGCTGGACGCGAACGGCGACGACGACGTGCTGGGCGTGATCACCTGGATGCACACCTTCAGCCCGGCCAAGATGTGGATCGCCGGACTGGACGCGCTGCGCAAGCCGCTGCTGCACCTGCACACGCAGGCCGACGTCGAGCTCCCGTGGGCCGACATCGACATGGACTTCATGAACCTCAACCAGGCCGCTCACGGCGACCGGGAGTACGGGTACATGCTGTCGCGCCTCGGGGTGTCGCGGACCACCGTCGTGGGCCACGTGACCAACCCGGCCGTGCAGCACCGTGTCGGCACCTGGGTGCGGGGTGCGGCGGGCTGGGCCGCCACCCACGAGCTCACGCTCGTCCGGTTCGGCGACAACATGCGCAACGTCGGTGTCACCGAGGGGGACAAGACGGAGGCCGAGCTGCAGTTCGGCGTCTCGGTGAACACCTGGGGCGTGAACGAGCTCGTCGCGGCGGTCGACGCCGTCGAGGAGTCGGCGATCGACACGCTCGTCGCGCAGTACGAGGAGCTCTACGACGTCGCGGACGAGCTGCGGGCCGGTGCCGAGCGCCACGACTCGCTGCGCTACGCCGCCCGCCAGGAGATCGCCATGGAGGCGTTCCTCGTCGACCGCGGCGCGAAGGCGTTCACCACCAACTTCGAGGACCTGGGCGACCTGCGCCAGCTCCCCGGGCTGGCCGTGCAGCGGCTCATGGCCAAGGGCTACGGGTTCGGCGCCGAGGGTGACTGGAAGACGGCGGTCCTGGTGCGGGCCGCGAAGGTCATGGGCGAGGGCCTGCCCGGCGGCGCGTCCCTCATGGAGGACTACACCTACGACCTCACGCCGGGCTCCGAGCTGATCCTCGGCGCCCACATGCTGGAGATCTGCCCGTCGCTGACGACGTCGACGCCGCGCATCGAGATCCACCCGCTGGGCATCGGCGGCAAGGAGGACCCGGTGCGCATGGTGTTCGACGCCGACGCGACCCAGGGCGCGGTCGTGGTGTCGCTGGCGGACATGCGCGACCGGTTCCGCCTCACGGCGAACGTGGTCGACGTCGTGCCGCCGACGCACGAGCTGCCCAACCTGCCCGTCGCGCGGGCCGTGTGGAAGCCGCGCCCGGACTTCCCGACGTCGGCCGAGGCCTGGCTGACCGCCGGGGGCGCGCACCACACGGTGATGTCCACCGCGGCGGGCGTCGAGGCGTTCGAGGTGTTCGCCGAGATCGCCGGGACCGAGCTGCTGGTCATCGACGAGGCGACGACGCGACGCGGCTTCGCCGACCAGGTGCGCTGGAACCAGGTCTACTACCGCCTCGCCCGGGGTCTCTGAGGCGCGGTGGACGGACGTCGGGCCGGCCGGCGGCGGTAGTCTGGCCCTCGCCGCGCCGCGCCGCTCCAGGCCGCCCCGGCGACGTCCGATGGAGGGTTGATGGCGGGTCCCGGTGCCGAGAAGCCGAACATCCGGCAGGTCGCACAGCTCGCCGGCGTGTCCCACATGACGGTCTCCCGGGTGCTCAACGACCACCCGAACATCCGGGAGTCCACCCGCCAGCGCGTCCAGGACGCCATCTCCGAGCTCGGCTACCGCCCGAGCATGACGGCTCGGGCCCTGGCCACCCAGCGCAGCCACCGCATCGGGGTGCTGGTGGAGAGCGCGGCGTCGTTCGGGCCGACGAGCACCCTGCACGCCGTGGAGTCGGCGGCCCGCGCCGCAGGGTACGAGGTCAGCTCGGTGTTCCTGCGGGCCGGGGAGAAGATCAGCCCGCAGGAGGGCGTCGACCACCTGATGGCGCTGGGCGTCGACGCTCTGTGCGTGGTCGCCCCCCGGTCGTCGTCGATCGCGGACCTGCGCCGCATCGCCGTCGGTGTCCCCGTGCTGGTCGTCAAGCCGGACAAGGACCCGACGTTCCTCACCGTGACCGTCGACCAGAGGGCGGGCACGGTGCTCGCCGTCGACCACCTCGTGTCCCTCGGCCACCGCGACATCCTGCACCTGGCCGGTCCGCTGGACTGGCTCGAGGCCCGCACGCGGGAGCGGGCCTTCCACGCGCGGGCGAAGTCCTGGGGGATCCGCGAGCGCCCCATCGTGGTCGGTGACTGGACGGCGGACTTCGCGTACGAGTTCGCGCGCGGGATCCGTGAGCTGCCGGACTACACGGCGGTGTTCGTGGCCAACGACGACATGGCGGTGGGGTTCGTCCACGGTCTGCACGAGCGCGGCTTCTCGGTGCCGGACGACATCAGCGTCGTCGGGTTCGACGACATCCCGCTGGCGCGCCACGTCATCCCGCCGCTGACGACCGTGCGGCAGAACTTCGACGCCCTGGGCCGCTCGGTCGTCGACGTGCTGCGGGCCGCGATCGAGGAACGGGAGATCCCGGACCAGACGCGGATCCCCGCCGAGATCGTCGTGCGCGCGTCGAGCGCCGCGCCCCGGAAGGCCTCCTGATGGGTGCGACGTCGCGCGTGCCGGGGACCCCGGTGGTCGAGATGCGCGGGATCACGGTGGAGTACTCGGGCGTGCGGGTCCTCGACGACGCCGACCTGACCCTGCGCGCGGGCGAGGTGCACGCGCTCATGGGGGAGAACGGCGCGGGCAAGTCGACGCTCATCGGGGCGTTGACGGGCACGGTGCCGATCCTGGCGGGCTCGGTCCTGGTGGACGGCGTCGAGCGGCCGCCCACGAGCGTCGCCCGGAGCCGGGCGGAGGGCATCGCGACCGTGTTCCAGGAGTCGCACCTGAGCCCGCACCTGTCCGTGGCCGAGAACATCATGATCGGTCACGAGGTCCGGGGCCGGCTGGGGATCCGGTGGGCGAAGAACCGCGAGCGCGCCTCGGCCGCGCTCGCGACGCTGGGGATCGACGACCTCGACCCGCGCACGCCGCTGGGGGAGCTGTCGCCCGCGACCAAGCAGCTCGTCGCCGTCGCCCGCGCCATCGTGCTGGACCCGCGGGTGCTCGTGCTCGACGAGCCGACGTCGAGCCTGGACGAGGCCGAGGCCGCCCAGCTCCTCGGGGTGGTCCGCCGGTTGCGGGACCAGGGCGTGGCGGTGCTGTTCGTGTCGCACTTCCTGGAGCAGGTGCTGGGGGTGAGCGACCGGATGACGATCCTGCGGGGCGGCCGGGTCGTGGCCGAGCACCGCACGGCGCAGGTGGATCGTGCCGAGCTGATCTCGAAGATGATCGGCGAGGACATCGACGCGTTGCAGGCGCTGCACTCCGAGCGCCTGGAGCACCACTACGCGGACCAGGGTCCGGTGACGTTGCGGGCGACGTCGCTGGGGCGTCGCGGGACGCTGGAGCCGACCGACATCGACCTGGCCCGCGGCGAGGTGGTCGGTCTGGCGGGTCTGCGCGGCTCGGGGCGTACCGAGCTGGCCCGGCTGATGAGCGGGGTGGAGCGGCCCGACCGGGGTGAGCTGTGGCTGGACGGCGTGCGGGTGCAGCTCCGGGGGCCGGCGTCCGCGCTGCGCCACCGCATCGCGGTGTCGAGCGAGAACCTGCGCAGCGAGGGCATCGTCGCCGAGCTCACGGTCCGCCAGAACATCGTCCTGGGTCTGCAGGCGCTGCGCGGCTGGACCAGGCCGCTGTCCCGGCCCGAGCAGGACGCCGTGGTCGACACCTGTCTCGATGCCCTGAACCTCGCGCACGAGGACCTGGACCGCCCGGCGGGCGAGCTGTCGGGCGGCACGCAGCAGAAGGTCATGCTGGCGCGGCTGCTGGCGACGCGCCCGCACGTGCTGATCCTGGACGAGCCGACCCGGGGGATCGACATCGCCGCCAAGCTCGACATCCAGCGTCGGGTGGCACAGCTGGCCGGGGAGGGTGTGGCGGTCGTGTTCATCTCCTCCCAGCTGGAGGAGGTGGTGCGTCTCAGCGACCGCATCGTGGTCCTCAAGGACCGGGAGAAGATCGGCGAGCTGAGCAACGGACCCGGGGTCACGGTGGACACCATCGTGGAGATGATCGCGGCGGAGCTCGACGGTCCCGCCCTCGACGACGAGGACTGACCGCCCCACCTGACGGTGCCGCCGCGGCCCCGCAGCCGTCGTTACGAGATCGTGACTTCCAATCTGGCGCGAGTGATTGTGACCGGTCACATCGGAGGCTATGTTAGCGGTCACAACGCAAGCGTTGCCGGAGGGTCAGAGCTGACCCGCAAGGCCGGACGAACCGGCCCCCGGAGTCTCGAGGAGGAGAGCGGACATGGCACGGAAGATGATGATGCGCGGGACGATCGCCGCGCTCTCGGCGGCGGCGATGCTGACACTCGGCGCGTGCTCCAGCGAGCCGGCCGGCAGCGGCACGGACGACGGGGGCAGCACGGAGGCCGCCGAGGGCGGTGAGGGCGGCGACGACGTCATCGCCATCGGGTTCTCTCAGGTCGGTGCCGAGTCGGGCTGGCGCGCCGCCAACACCAAGTCCATCCAGGACACGCTGACCGAGGAGAACGGCTTCGAGCTCAGCTTCTCCGACGCGCAGCAGAAGCAGGAGAACCAGATCCAGGCGATCCGGTCCTACATCACCCAGGGCGTCGACGTCATCGCGTTCTCGCCCGTCGTCGAGACCGGCTGGGACCCGGTGCTGCAGGAGGCCAAGTCGGCCGGCATCCCCGTCATCCTCACCGACCGTGCGGTCGACTCGCAGGACGACACCCTCTACGAGTCCTTCATCGGCTCGGACTTCGTCCTGGAGGGCGAGACCGCCGGCGAGTGGGCCGTCGAGCAGTACGACGGCGAGGGCTACAAGGTCGTCGAGCTGCAGGGCACCACCGGATCGGCCCCGATGATCGACCGCCAGCAGGGCTTCGCCGACGCGATCGCCGGGTCCGACCTGGAGATCATCGACTCCCAGACCGGCAACTTCACCCGCACCGAGGGCAAGCAGGTCATGGAGGGCTTCCTGCAGAAGCACGACGACATCGACGTGGTGTTCGCCCACAACGACGACATGGGCCTGGGCGCCATCGAGGCCATCGAGGCCGCCGGGATGGTGCCGGGCGAGGACATCAAGATCATCACGATCGACGCCGTCAAGGACGGCATGCAGGCGCTCGCCGACGGCAAGATCAACTACATCGTCGAGTGCAACCCGCTGCTCGGACCGGACCTGGCCGACATCGCCCAGAAGGTCGTCGCCGGTGAAGAGGTCGAGAAGCGCATCGTCGTCAAGGACGAGGCGTTCGACCAGGAGGCTGCGGTCGCGGCCCTGCCCGACCGCCAGTACTGACCGGCCGGCGCCGGTGAGGGTCCACCTCGCCGGCGCCGACCCTCGAGCCCGCGGCGGGGTGCGGACCGCACCCCGCCGCGATCCACGGAAGGTCAACGATGACGAGCTCGAACCCCGCGGGGCGGCCGGTCGTCGAGATGACGGGGATCTCCATCGAGTTCCCCGGCGTCAAGGCGCTGGACCAGGTCGACCTCCGCCTGTTCCCCGGTGAGGTGCACGCCCTCATGGGCGAGAACGGCGCCGGGAAGTCCACCCTCATCAAGGCGCTGACGGGCGTCTACGAGATCGACGCCGGCGAGATCTTCGTCGACGGCGAGACGCACCGCTTCACCGGGCCGGGCGAGTCCCAGGCCGCGGGGATCGCGACCGTGTACCAAGAGGTCAACCTCTGCGAGAACCTCACCGTCGCCGAGAACATCATGCTCGGCCACGAGCCACGCCGGCTCGGGGGCATCGACTGGCGGGCCACCCGCCGGGCGGCCGCCGAGCACCTCGCCACCATGGGTCTGGACATCGACCCGGCGTCGTCCCTGGGGGCGCACTCGATCGCGGTGCAGCAGCTCGTGGCGATCAGCCGTGCGATGGTCGTCGACGCCAAGGTGCTCATCCTCGACGAGCCGACGTCGAGCCTCGACGCCGGCGAGGTCGCCCAGCTCTTCGCCGTGGTGCGACGGCTGCGCGACCAGGGCGTGGCGATCCTCTTCGTCTCGCACTTCCTGGAGCAGGTCTACGAGATCTCCGACCGCATGACGGTGCTGCGCAACGGCGCCCGTGTGGGCGAGTACCTCACCGCCGAGATCGACCGGCTCGAGCTGGTCTCGACGATGATCGGCCGCTCGATGGAGGTCCTCGAGGACCTCCAGGTCAGCACCTCCCACACGGTGCAGGTCGAGCACGACGCCGTGCCGTTCGTCCGTGCCGTCGGGCTCGGCCGCCACGGCAGCGTCCAGCCGTTCGACCTCGACGTGTACTCCGGCGAGGTCGTCGGGCTGGCGGGGCTGCTGGGGTCCGGACGGACCGAGGTCGCCCGGCTCCTGGCGGGCGCCGACCACGCCGACGGCGGGACGACGGAGGTGCGCGGCGAGGCCGTGCGGCTGCGCAACCCGCGGGCCGCCATCACCCGCGGCATCGCGTTCTCCTCGGAGAACCGCAAGGCCGAGGGCGTGGTCGGGGACCTGACCGTGCGCGAGAACATCGTCCTGGGCCTGCAGGCCGACCGCGGATGGATGCGTCGCCTGCCCGGCAAGCAGGTCGAGGAGACCGTCGCGAAGTACATCGAGGCGCTCAACATCCGCCCGGCGAACCCGGACGCGCTCCTGCGCAACCTCTCGGGCGGCAACCAGCAGAAGGTGCTGCTCGCCCGGTGGCTCGCCACCGCGCCCGAGCTGCTCATCCTCGACGAGCCGACCCGGGGCATCGACGTCGGGGCGAAGGCCGAGATCCAGAAGCTCGTCGCCGAGCTCGCCGGGCAGGGCATGGCGGTGGTCTTCATCTCCGCCGAGCTGGAGGAGGTCCTGCGCCTCAGCCACCGGATCGCGGTCATGCGCGACCGTGAGAAGGTCGCCGAGGTGGTCAACACCCACGAGGTCGGCGTCGACGACGTCGTCGAGCTCATCGCGAGCGGAGGGAAGCACTGATGGCGGTCACGTCCGCACGCACCGACACCTCGGGCCTGCGCCGGTTCACCCGGCACACCCTGTTCTGGCCCGTGGTGGCGCTCGTCGCCCTGCTTGGCGCCAACACCCTCTTCAGCCCCGACTTCCTCGCGGTGACCATCCACGACGGCCACCTGTTCGGCGCGCCGATCGACATCCTGCGCAACTCCGCGCCGCTGATGCTGGTGGCGCTGGGCATGACGCTCGTGATCGCGACCCGCGGCATCGACCTCTCGGTCGGGGCGGTGGTCGCCATCGCGGGCGCCCTGTCCCTCAGCTACATCGCGACCTCCCCGACGCCGGACTCCCCGGCGACGGTGCTGACCGCGATCGTGATGGCGCTCGGCGTGTGCCTGCTGCTCGGGATCTGGAACGGGTTCCTCGTCTCCGTGCTGGGGATCCAGCCGATCATCGCGACGCTCATCCTCATGACCGCCGGTCGCGGCATCGCCATGCTCATCACCGAGGGGCAGATCACCACCGTCAACAGCGCGCCGTTCAAGACGCTCGGCACGGGGTTCTTCGTGGGGCTGCCGGTGGCGATGCTCATCGCGTTCGGCGTGTTCGGGCTGGTCGCCCTGCTGACCCGCCGCACGGCCCTCGGCATGCTGGTGGAGGCCGTGGGCATCAACCCGTCGGCGAGCCGGTTGGCCGGGGTCAGGGCGCGCACGATCGTCTGGACGGTCTTCGCGCTCTCCGGGCTCTTCTCGGGCCTGGCCGGCCTGATCCTCGCGGCGAACGTGATGGCGGCCGACGCGAACAACGCCGGGCTCTTCATCGAGCTCGACGCGATCCTCGCCGTCGTCATCGGCGGGACGTCCCTGCAGGGCGGCAAGTTCTCCCTGTCGGGCACGTTCGTGGGCGTCCTGATCATCACCACGCTGACTCTCACGGTGACCATCGTCGGCATCTCCCCGCTGGTCACCCCGCTGTTCAAGGCGCTCGTGGTGATCGTGGTGACACTGCTGCAGTCGCCCCGCATCCGCGAGAGGTTCGCCGCGCGGGCACGCCGGCGCGCGACCCGTCCTGAGGAGGTGGCTGCCTGATGGCCACGGTCACCTCGTCCCAGCACGACGTCGGCACCCCGGCGTCCGGACCGTCCAAGGAAGGGCCGCGGATGTCCTCGATCGCCCGTCGTCTGCGCATCGACCGGCGCTACATGCCCGTGGTCGGCACCTTCGTGGTGCTGGCCCTGATCCTGCTGGTCGGCGGTCTGCGCTACGACAACTTCCTGTCGTTGTCGATGCTGTCGAACCTGTTCATCAACAACTCGTTCCTCATCGTGCTGGCCGTGGGCATGACGTTCGTCATCCTCACCGGCGGCATCGACCTGTCCGTGGGGGCGGTGCTGGCACTGTCGGCCGTGTCGGCGGCCTACCTGCTGGACGCGGGGGTCCCCGCCGCGGTCACGATGCCGCTGGTGGTCCTGATCGGGTCCCTCATCGGGTTCCTCATGGGCGTGATGATCCACGTGTTCGACGTGCAGCCGTTCATCGCGACGCTCGCCGGCATGTTCTTCGCCCGGGGCCTGTGCTTCGTCATCGCGCCCGAGTCGATCCCCATCTCCGACGAGACGTTCTCCGCGATCGCCGGCTGGACGACGTGGATCGGCGGCTACTGGCGGATGACCAGCGGGGTGGTGATCGCCCTGGTCGTCGTGGTCGTGGCGTTCCTGCTGCTGCACTACACGCAGTTCGGGCGCACGGTGTACGCCATCGGCGGGGGCGAGCAGTCGGCCCGGTTGATGGGCCTGCCGGTGGCGCGCACCAAGGTGCTCGTCTACGTCATCTCCGGCACCTGCGCCGGGCTCGGCGGCCTGCTGTTCGCGATGTACTCGCGCTCGGGCTACTCCTTGACCGGGGTGGCCATGGAGCTCGACGCCATCGCGGCCGTCGTCATCGGCGGCACCCTGCTCACCGGGGGGACCGGGTTCGTGCTCGGCTCCGTCCTCGGCGTGCTCGTCCTGGGTCTGATCCAGACCGTCATCACCTACGAGGGCACGCTCAGCTCGTGGTGGACGAAGATCTTCATCGGCGTGCTGCTGCTGATCTTCGTCGTCCTGCAGCGTGTCCTGACCGCGCGGCGCACCTAGCGCCCGTCGGGTCCGGGCCGTCCGCCCCGCGCGGCGGACGGCCCGGGCCTCATCGCCCGTCGTTTCGAGACACCCCGAGCCGTTCACGTGGATGTGAGCGCTCACACTGACCCGCTCAGCGAGGAGTAGTCACGATGTACAACGCTGTACGACGATCCGCCCCCGGGGCGTCAGCGGTCGCGCTGGCCCTGGCCGCCTCGATGCTCGCGGCCCCGGCGTCCGCCGCAGGCCCTGTGCCCACCACGGTCGACGTGCCCACCACGGTCGACGTGCCCACCACGGTCGACGTGGTCGACGCCGACCACGCCGCCTACGTCTTCCCCTACTTCGCCGGGGAGGGAGCCGACGGCGAGAAGATCTACCTCGCGGTCAGCGAGTCGGACGACCCGAGCACCTGGCACACCCTCCACGACGGTGAACCGATCCTGGAGTCCACCCTCGGCACCCAGGGCCTGCGGGACCCGTTCCTCACCCAGAACCCGCAGACCGGCGTCTACTACCTGCTGGCCACGGACCTGCAGATCCACGGGGGCGGCGACTTCGGCACCGCCCAGGAGACCGGCAGCCGCTCGATGATGGTCTGGTCCTCGCCGGACCTCGTCACCTGGTCCGAGCAGAGCGAGATCGAGCTAGCGCCCGAGGACGCCGGCAACCTCTGGGCGCCCGAGGCGCACTGGGACCCTGCAGGCGACGACGGTGCGGGGGAGTTCGTCGTCTACTGGGCCTCGGCCCTGTACCCCGACGACGTCGCGCACGAGGACCGCGACATCTCGACGTCGTACCAGCGGATGCTGTACTCCACGACGCCGGACTTCTCCGAGGGCAGCTTCTCCGAGCCGCAGCCCTGGATCGACATGGACCGCGGCGCGGGCCGCGGCATGATCGACTCCACGGTCGCCGAGGTCCCGGACGGCGCCGACGGCAGCATCTACTACCGCCTGACGAAGGACGAGGCGGACTACACGGTCCGCCAGGAGTCCTCGACGGACCTGCGTCGCACGCAGGGGGTGACCGACGGTGACGGCTGGGACCTGATCGCCGAGCACGTCGGCGTCGGCCAGCCCAACCCCTGGGGCGGCACCTTCACCGCCGGCGAGGGCCCGACGGTGTTCCCCTCGCTCACCGACGACACCTGGTACCTGATGATGGACCAGCCGTCCTACCACGGCGGCCAGGGCTACATGCTGTTCCAGACCGACGACCTCGCCTCCGGTGACTGGACCTCCCTGCCCGACGTCGACCTGCCGAGCAACCCGCGTCACGGCACCGTCCTGCCGATCACGGCGGAGCAGCAGACGGCGCTCCTGGAGGCGTACCAGCCCGACCTGCTGGCCGAGGGCGTCACGCTGGACCGCACCGACGTGCGCCTCGCCGTCGGCGGCACCGCCGCGCTGACCGCCACGGTCACGCCCGTCACCGCCGCCGACCGCTCGGTCACCTGGACCAGCGACGACGACGGCGTCGCGACCGTCGACGCCGCAGGCGTGGTCACGGCCGTGGCCGACGGCACCGCGACGATCACGGCGTCCTCGCCCCACGGCAGCGCGACGGCCACCGTCACCGTGGCCGCGCCGGCCACCGCGCCGCTGCCCGAGGGTGCCTGGGTCGACGACTTCGACGCCGCGGACCTCGACGGCCGGTGGAGCATCGACCACGAGGAGGAGTCCGCCTGGTCCCTGGGTGACGGCGTGCTCACGCTGCAGTCCCAGCCGGGCGACACCTACCAGGGCGACAACAGCTACGAGAACGTGTTCCTCGTCGACGTCCCGGCCGGGGACTTCGTGGCGCAGACCTCCCTCGCCGCGACGCCGCAGGCTGACTTCCAGGGCGCGGGCATCATCGCCTGGCAGAACGACGACAACTACGTGCGCGCCGGGCTGACCCACGCGTCCGTGTTCGGCGGCGAGCCCGTCGGCATCGAGACGGGCACGGAGACCGGCGCGGTCTACGGCGCCACGTTCACCGCCCGTCCGGGCTCCACGGGCGAGACGCTGCGGCTCACCCGGGCGGGCGACGAGCTCACCGTCCACGTGTGGGACGACGTCGAGTGGACCCAGGTGGCCACCACCACCCTGTCCGCCGGCATCACCCAGGTCGGCCTCTACGCGCTGGCCGCCGGGGCGGCCCCGAGCCACGAGGTCGCGTTCGACTACTTCGCGCTCGTCGAGCCCGAGGGCGCCGACGTCGTGCCCGACGGTGAGTTCACGCTCACCGGGGCCGACGGCGGACACCTCGTCGACGACGGCGGCCTCGCCCTGGTCCAGGACCGCCCTCTGGCGGCCACGACGTTCGTGGCGACCCCCGTCGGGGACGACCCCGGCCCGGTCACCCTGGCCGCCCCGTCCGGTGCGCCGCTGGTGCGCGACGGCGACCGCCTCACCGTGGGCGCGGCGGACGCCGAGCCCGTCGTGGTGCGGCTGTCCGACGTCGGCGGGGGCACCGTCGCGGTCCTGGTCGGTGACCAGGCGCTCGTGGCGGGCCCCGACGGTGCGCTCGTGCTGGGCGCCGTCGAGGAGGCCGCACGGCTCGTCGTCGTGCCGGTGTCCGTCACCGAGCACGAGCTGACGATCGACACCGACGCCGCACGCACCGACATGAGCGACGACCTGTACGGGGCGTTCTACGAGGACATCAACTACGCGGCCGACGGCGGCCTGTACGCCGAGCTCGTGCGCAACCGGTCCTTCGAGTTCAACACCTCGGACAACGCGTCGTTCACCGGCCTGACCGGATGGTCGAGGGTGGGCGGCGGCACCGTCGCCGTCGAGTCGGACCGCCGCGAATGGCTCAACGACTCCAACCGGTACTACCTGACGGTCACCTCCGACGGCACCACCGGCGTCTCCAACGCGTCGTACAACGAGGGCGTCGCCGTCACCGACGGGGACTCCTACGACGCGTCCGTCTGGGCGCGCAGCGCCGTCGCGCAGGACCTCACCGTGCGCGTCACCTCGCCCGACGGCGCCACCACCTACGCGAGGGGCACCCTCGCCGTCGACGGGTCCGACGAGTGGAAGCAGTACACGACCACCCTGAGGGTCTCCGGCACCACGAACGACGCCCGCTTCCAGGTCGTCTCCGGCGCCGCCGGCACGCTGCGCCTCGACATGGTGTCCCTGTTCCCGCAGGACACCTGGGTCGGTCCGGTCAACGGCCCGAGCCCGCTGCGCAAGGACCTCGCCGAGATGGTCGCGGAGCTCGACCCGAAGTTCCTGCGCTTCCCGGGCGGCTGCGTGACGAACGTCGGCACCTTCGACACCTACCTCGGCTCCGACGGGCAGGACCGCCGCCGGACCTACCAGTGGAAGGAGACCATCGGTCCGGTCGAGGAGCGGCCCACCAACTGGAACTTCTGGGGCTACAACCAGTCCTACGGGATCGGCTACCTGGAGTACATGGAGTGGGCCGAGGACCTCGGCGCGACCCCGCTGCCCGTCGTCTCCGTGGGGGCCAACGGCTGCGGCTCGACCATCCCCGAGATGACCGAGGGCGACGAGAACTTCGACCGCTGGGTCGCCGACACCGTCGACCTGATCGAGTTCGCCAGGGGCGACGTCGACACCGAGTGGGGCGCCGTGCGCGCCGAGCTCGGCCACCCCGCACCGTTCGACCTGCGCTACGTCGGTCTCGGCAACGAGGAGAACACCGCCACGTTCCAGGCGAACTTTCCGGCCTTCCGGGACGCCGTCGCCGAGGCCTGGCCCGACGTCACGATCATCTCGAACTCGGGACCGGACGACACCGGTGCCCGGTTCGACGAGCTGTGGGAGTTCAACCGTGAGCAGGGCGTCGACATGGTCGACGAGCACTACTACAACGACCCGTCGTGGTTCCTGCAGAACACCGGACGGTACGACTCCTACGACCGCGAGGGGCCGCACGTGTTCCTCGGGGAGTACGCCTCGCGGGGCAACACGTGGGCCAACGCCCTGTCCGAGGCCGCCTACATGACGGGTCTGGAGCGCAACTCCGACCTCGTCGAGCTGGCCTCCTACGCACCGATGTTCGCCAACGAGGACTACGTCCAGTGGTCCCCGGACATGATGTGGTTCGACAACGACGAGTCCTGGGGCTCGGTCAACTACTGGAACCAGCACCTGTTCATGAACAACGTCGGTGACGAGGTCGTGCCGAGCACGCACTCCGGACCGGCGCCGGACGGCGACGGGGACCTGGACGGCGGGGTCTTCCTGTCGACCTGGGCCACCCGGGCGGCGTACGACGACGTCACGGTGACCGACAACGGCACGGGTGACGAGCTGTTCTCCGACTCGTTCGACGACGCGTCCGGCTGGTCGCCGGTCGCGGGGTCCTGGGCCGTCACGGGCGGGGAGTACGTGCAGTCCTCGGCCACGGTGACCGACGCCCGGGCGGTGCCCACGGGCGCCTACGACGTCGACTGGTCGAACTACACCCTCGAGCTCGACGCCCGGAAGGTCTCGGGCAGCGAAGGGTTCCTCGTCGGCTTCGCCGCCGGCGGCCCGAACGACTACTACTGGTGGAACCTCGGCGGGTGGAACAACACCCGGTCCGTGCTGCAGCGGGCCGACGGCGGGTCCGCCGCCGAGGTCGCCGCCCTCGAGGGCAGCGGGGTGGCGACCGGTCAGGACTACCACCTGAAGATCGTCGTCGAGGGACGGACCGTCGAGCTCTACCTCGACGGCGAGCTGCAGCTCACCTACACCGAGCCCGCCGAGAAGTCGCTCTACCAGGTCGTCACCCACGACGACGCCACGGGCGGGCTCATCGTCAAGGTCGTCAACCCGGGGGCGTCCGTGGCGCGCACCGACGTGGCGGTCTCCGGTGGCTTCGACGTCGCCTCCGACGTCGCGGTGACCGAGCTCGTCGCCGACCCGACGGCGACGAACACCAAGGCCGACCCGGAGAACGTCGTGCCGGTGACGCGCACCTGGGACGGGGGAGCCGACCGGTTCGCCTACGACTTCCCCGCCTACTCGGTGACGTTCCTGCGGCTCGCCGAGGCGCAGGCGGACCCGGTCGAGGTGACGCCGGTGGCCCCGACGTGGACGGACGAGTGCGGTCCGGCCAACGTCACGGGAGCACCGCTGCCGGAGGTCGAGGGCGTCGACTACGTCGAGACCCGCACGAGGAACGGCGGGGTGAAGGTCGTGGCCACCCCGCAGCCGGGGTACGTGCTCACCGACAAGCCCTCCGGGACGAAGAACCCGGAGAGCTGGACGTGGACGAAGGGCGACTCCGGCGAGGAGTGCCCGCCGGTGCAGCCGGCCTGGGACGCGTCCGCCGTGTACACGGCGGGCGACCTGGTGACCTTCGACGGGTCGGTGTGGCAGGCCACCTGGTGGACGCGGGGCCAGGAGCCGGGCGACCCGTACGGACCGTGGCAGGAGATCGTCGTCGACGACGCCGGACGGACCGTGTGGACGTCGTCGCGGATCTTCGTCGCCGGTGACGTCGTCGTCCACCGGGGCGTGACGTACACGGCCTCGTGGTGGACGCGGAACCAGCTTCCCGGCTCGTCGCCGTGGGGGCCGTGGAAGGCTGCCGCGTGACAGGCTGACCGCAGAGCGACCAGCGCGCGACGTCCCTGCTCCTTCGGCATCCGAGGGGCAGGGACGTCCGTGCGTCAGGGGCGGGCGACGACGCGCAGCCCGCCCGTCCACCCGGTGCCGGCCCCGACCGCCACGTCCCGCGGGACACGGCCCGTGCGTGCGAACCCGGCCCACGCCGACCGCAGGTCGCGTCCGGCCGTGGTGAGGTCGGTCGCGCCCTGCGGACCGATGATCGGGGCGGCCGCCCAGCGCTCGTCGTGGGGGAACAGCAGGCCGAGCTCGACCGCGTGGGCGGCCCCCAGCGGGTTGCCCGCGACCCGGGCGGTCACCTCGGCCGCGACGACCGAGCCGCCCGCCGCCGCCGTCCCGCGGGCGAAGCGGCGCGCCCCCGCCGGAACAGGGTGTCGGTGACCCGGCGCGCGACGAGGGCGAACAGCAGGCGGCCCACGACGGGCCTGGCCCGCAGCGCACGACCCTTCGGGTCGAGCTGGACGAAGGCGCTCCCGTCGTGCGCGGTCCACGTCACCAGGAGGTCCAGCTGCGCCGCCCGGCGCCGCCACCGACCGAGGAACTCGTCCTCCGGGGGCAGGGGAGCGCGGCCGTACTCGGGGGCGTAGGGCATGCCCGAGCGGTCGTCGAGCCCCTTGACGGCGTCGGCCGCGCGGAGCTGGGCGTCGAGCACCTCCTCGACGGGGCCGTCGGCGGGCAGGTCACCGGCGGTGTCGACCAGTCGGGCCAGGATCTCCTCGCGCCCGCCTCGCACCCCGAACGGTGCGCTCTGCAGGATCGCCCGGTGGAACAGGCCGTCGGTGCCGTCCGCCCCGATGACGTGGGCGAGCAGGTCGGCGCCGGCGGACTGCCCGAAGACCGTGACCTGGTCGGGGTCGCCGCCGAACGCCGCGACGTGCTCGCGGACCCACTCCAGCGCCGCGACGACGTCGAGCAGGCCGAGGTTCGCGGGCCGCGCCGCGTCGCCGAGGAACCCGAGCGCGCCGAGCCGGAACGTGACCGCGACGACGAGCACCTGGTGCTCGCGCACGAGCGCCGCCGGGTCGTACCCGGCGAGGTCGCCGGCGCCGGACACGTAGGCGCCGCCGTGCACCCAGACCATGACGGGGAGGGCGTCGTGGGCGGTCGTGCCGCTGGGACGGGTCACGCTCAGGCGCAGGCAGTCCTCGGTGAACCGTGCCCCGTCCAGCTGCGCCCCGTAGATCTCGTCGGCGAGGGACGGCGGCTGCGGGCAGGCGACGACGACGTCCTGGAGGGTGGCGCTCTCGTCCGGGTCCGGCGCGACGCGCCCCGGCGGGGCGAAGCGTGCCGCGCGGGCGTAGCGGATGTTGCGCAGGCGTTCGACGCCGTCGTCGAACCGGGCCGGGAAGTCGCCGAGGGCGGTGCCCGCTCGAGGCCGTCCGGCGGGGGTGCTCTCGGTGGGCACGGCGGTGCGTTCGCTCATGGGTCGTCCTCCTCGACGGCGTGCACCGCAGGATAGCAAACCGACCAGGCGGTTTGCGGGTGGTCCGCGGACGGTTCCGTCGCCCCGGCCGACCGCGGACGGGCCGGGGTGGCGGGTCAGGCTGCCGAGGACGTCGTCCCTGGTCACGATCGGCTTGCGATCCCGCTCGCACCGTTGACGGGCACGCCACGAAATGTTGATATATGACCGCTCATACGACATTTCGGAGGACGACGTGACCCAGCAGGACCGAGACCCCGCCGAGGCAGCGCCGAGGCCGCGATACCGCGGACGGCACCTGCCGATGGTGGCCGTCGTCGTCGCGGCGACGATCGCGACCGCGCTGGCCTACAGCGGCATGGTCCTCTTCGGCCTCGAGGTGGCGCACATGTCGCCGCTGGAGGCGTACGGGCTCGCCGGCTTCCTCGAGGTCAGCCTCGTGGCCGTCGCCCTCATGGCGCGCAACGCGGCCCTGGAGGGCAGGCCGTACGGCATCCTGCTGACGCTCACCTGGGTCCTGTCGGGCACCTCGGGCATGTTCGCGGCGCTGCACGAGATCGCGGTGCCCACGGACAGCACGCCGTACATGGTGGTCTTCCGGTTCGTCCCGCCGCTGGTCGCCGCGCTCATGTGGCACCTCGCGCTGGTGGGGGAGCGGCACATGGTCACCGGCCACACGCTCGACGAGCGACGCCGCGAGCACCGCGTCCACGGGTACGTCTCCGCGCTCGAGCAGTGGCGCGACGCCCGTGTCGACTCGACCGGTTCGCGCCGGGACCTGCGCAAGGTCCGCACGGCGCACCAGAAGCAGCGGGCGGCCCGCGACGGCGCCCTGAAGCTGCTCACCGTGGAGGACTTCGAGCAGCGCATGCAGGTGTGGGTCGAGCGGCTGGAGGCCGCCGAGCGGCACGGCAACCGGCTCGACCAGATCGGGGCCAGCTCGGTCAAGCGCGGGACGGCGCGCGGCCCGGCCGACGGCGGGTCGCTCGAGCTGCGCGAGGTGCCCGCGCCGGCACCCGAGGCGCGTGGGCTCGAACGGCTCGCGCACGAGTCGTCGCGTGACGCGGCGCGTCCCGCCGCCCGGGAGCCGCAGCGCGGGTCGACGACGTCGGTCCCGGCAGCGGATCCGGGGGCCGTCGCGGCGGCGCCGGACGCACCGGAGCCCGCGGCTCGGCCCGAGTCGGGCCCCGAGGGGGACGCGCAGCCGTACGTGCCCTCCATCGCGTTCGAGGAGCTCCCCGAGTTCGAGGCCCGGGTGAAGGAGGTCTTCGGCGGACGCGACGCCCTGCCGTGGGACCGTCCGGCGCCGGAGGGCGAGGCCTCGGGCGACGCGCCCGTCGTCGAGCCGCCGGCGGTGACGGGGCACACCCGCCGCGTCGAGGTGTTCGACCTGCTCCAGCGGCGGGCCATGCCCGAGCAGGAGGCCGCCGCCGCGCCGACCGCGCGGCCTGCGACCTCGGTCGAGGAGCAGCCCGCGCAGGACGACCCCGACGAGAAGGACCCCACCGCCGAGCGGGACCGCCGCATCGTCGAGCTCGCCCGCGAGGGGTACAACCAGCGGGAGATCGCCGAGGAGCTCTCGGTGAGCAAGGGCGTCGTCGGCCGGGTCGTGCGCCGCTGGAAGGACCAGGCGCCGGGTCGCGACGAGGACCGCGAGCTCGTCGACGCGTGAGGGTCTCCCGCGAGCGTCTCTGAGCGTCTCCTTCCCGTGGGCGGGAAGGAGACGCTCAGAGACGCTCGTGCGGCGGGAAGGGTCAGGCGCGGGCGAACGTCCCGGAGAACGCCGTCCACGACTCGGGTGCGAGACGCACCGACGTCGAACCGCCGGCGGAGCCGATGACGACACCCGCCACGTCGACGCCCGACCAGCAGGTGTCGGCCACCTTGGCGGCGTGCTCCGGCCCGTGCACGGCGGCCTCGTGGTCGGCGACCATCTGCCACCCCTCGACGAGTCCCAGGTCCGCACCGACGTGCGCCAGGTCGACCACGACCTCGCGGTCGGTCCGGTTGGTGAGGAACAGCCCGAGCCGGCCGTCGTCGTCCACCGTGGCCGCTGCGGTCACCGTCGGTGCCGACCCGTGGCGCGCGGTGTCGTACGACGGCGCGTCCACGCGGACGTCGAGCGCGGTGCCCCGGGCGAGGCGGGACGTCGTGGCGAACGGGTGGAAGGTGGGCTGGCGCCAGGCCTCCCCGCCGGGCTCGGTCATGATCGGCGCGATGACGTTGACGAGCTGGGCGAGCGCGGCGACGGGGACGCGGTCGGCGTGGTTGAGGAGCGTCACGAGCAGGTCGCCGACGACGACGGCGTCGAGCCCGGAGTAGACGTCCTCGATGATCCGCGGGGCGTCGCGCTGGATCGGCAAGTTCGACTCGCCGGGGAAGCGGGTCTCGAGGTACCAGACGTTCCACTCGTCGAAGCTGATGGTGATCCTCTTGTCCGAGCGGCGCTCGGCGCCCACGGCGTCGGCGGACGCGACGACGCGGTCGATGAACCGGTCCATGGCGGTGGCCGACGCGAGGAACGAGCCGCGGTCGCCCCCGTGCTCCTCGTAGTAGGCGTGCATGGAGATGTGGTCGACCAGGTCGTAGGTGTACGACAGGACGGTGCGCTCCCACTCGCCGAAGGTGGGCATCTGCATGGACGAGGAGCCGCACACCACCAGGGAGATCGACGGGTCGACGAGCTTCATGGCCTTGCCGGCCTCGGCGGCGAGCTTGCCGTACTCGTGGGCGTCCTTGTGCCCGATCTGCCAGGGGCCGTCCATCTCGTTGCCCAGGCACCACAGGTTGACGCCGTAGGGCTCGGTGCGGCCGTTCGCGATGCGCAGGTCGGCCCAGCGGGTGCCGGCCTCGCCGTTGCAGTACTCGACGAGCGCGGCGGCGGCGGCGACGCCGCGGGTGCCGAGGTTGACGGCCATCATCGGCTCGATGCCCTCGCGCTCGGCCCACTGCAGGAACTCGTCGGTGCCCACCAGGTTGGGCTCGACGGTCCGCCACGCGAGGTCGAGGAACGGCTTGCGGTCCTCGACGGGGCCGACGGCGTCCTCCCACACGTAGTTGGAGACGAAGTTGCCGCCGGGGTAGCGCACGGTCGACACCCCCAGCTCGCGGGTGAGGTCGGCGACGTCGCGGCGGAAGCCGTGCTCGTCCGCGGTCTCGTGGCCGGGTTCGAAGACGCCGGTGTAGACGGCGCGGCCGAGGTGCTCGACGAACGAGCCGAAGAGCCGGCGGTCGACGGTGCCGCGGCGGAAGTCGGGGTGGAGGGTGATGCGGGCGTCAGCCATGGGTCTCGGTGTTCCTCTACGAACGTGCGGGGGTGCCGCCAACGGTTACAACGATGTAGAGTCAATCACGAAGAGCGGGCAGATCTCCACCCGGGCGTCGCTGCCCTAGGCTGTGGGGGTCCGAAGAGGGGGAACGTCACGTGGCAGTGACCATGCACGACGTCGCGCAGCGCGCAGGCGTCTCGATCAAGACCGTGTCGAACGTGGTGAACGGGTATCCGCACATCCGCCCGGCGACCCGCGACCGTGTCCAGGCGGCGATCGACGCCCTCGGGTACCGGCTCAACACCACGGCACGCAACCTGCGCACCCGCCGCACGGACATGATCACCCTGGCGGTGCCGGAGCTGTCGCTGCCGTACTTCGCCGAGCTCGCCGACCGCGTCATCCGGGCCGCCGAGGAGCAGGGCCTCACCGTGCTCATCGAGCAGACCTCCGGGTCGCGCGAGCGCGAGGTCGACGTCCTCACCGGGCACCGGCGCCACCTCACCGACGGCATGATCTTCTCCCCGCTCGAGCTCTCCCAGGACGACGTCGCGATGTTCGAGGTCGACTACCCGCTGGTCGTCCTCGGCGAACGCGTCTTCGACGCCCCCGCGGACCACGTCACCATGAACAACGTGGCGGCCGCCAAGGCGGCCACCCTGCACCTCGCCTCGCTGGGGCGTCGCCGGATCGCCGTCGTCGGCGCGCACGAGGGCGAGCAGCAGGGCTCCGCGGCGCTGCGCACCGAGGGCTACCGCCAGGGTCTGGCCGAGGCGGGCCTGCCGTACGACCCGGCGCTGGTGGGCGAGGCGGGGCTCTGGCACCGCTCGACCGGATCCGAGACGATGGGTGCCATGCTCGACGCCGGCATCGAGGTGGACGCCGTCTTCGCGCTCAACGACGCGATGGCCCTCGGTGCCCTGCACGCCCTGCACGCCCGCGGCCTGGAGGTCCCGGACGACATCGCCCTCATCGGGTTCGACGACGTCGACGACGTGCGCTACTCGGTCCCGACGATCACGTCGGTCGACCCGGGCAGCGCGCAGATCGCGCGCACCGCGGTGGACCTGCTGGTCGAGCGCATCGCGGGCGGCTCGGAGCGCACGTTCCGGCGCGTGGTCACCACGTCGCGGATCGTGGGGCGCGAGTCCACCGGGGACGTGCGCGAGGGTGCGCCCCAGCAGGTCGTCGCGGAGCAGCCGGGTGGTGTCGAGGAGGTCGTGGCCGTGCAGGCCGCCCGCACCGCCTGACCCGTCCCGGATCCCCGTCCCAGGAGCCCGCGCACCGCAACGGTGCGCGGGCTCCTGCGTGCGCGGGCCGGGTGAGCTCCGTCCTTCTCGATCTCCCACCGTCTCGACCACCCAACCTCCCGACCCCCCAACATCTCGAGCTCCTACCCTCTCGACCTCACCGGGCGCCGTCGGCTCCCGGTCGTGATGGCTCCCCGGCGTGACCGCTTCCTGCGCCGGCCTCTGTACGGTTCTGCAAACTTGCAGTAACGTTGCTGCAGCATCGACACGGATGCTCCGCAGGAGGCGGTCCACAGATCGCCGTACGGCCCGGCAGCGACGCCGGAGACGCCCCGGGTCCGACGACGGGCCCCGACGAAGGAGCAGAGCAGTGCAGCTCGCGCACCGATCCCGCAGCACCACGACCTCCCGCACCAGCACGTCCCGCCGAACGACCGCCCGCCCACCCGCGTCCCGCCCACGACGGCTCCTCGCCGTCCTGGCCGCCGTCGGCGTCACCGCCGCCGGGCTGCTGGCCGGCCCCGGCCCCGCGGCTGCCACCGCCCCCGTCCCGAGCCCTGTCGTGGACTCCCCGAACGGCCGCGGCAACGTCATCGCCAACCTCTTCCAGTGGACCTGGGACGCGGTGGCCGCCGAGTGCACGTCCAGCCTCGGGCCCGCCGGCTACGGCTACGTCCAGGTCTCCCCGCCGCAGGAGCACGTCCGCGGCACCGCCTGGTGGACCTCCTACCAGCCCGTCAGCTACCGGATCGAGTCCAAGCTCGGCACCCGCGCCGAGTTCGCGCGCATGGTCGACACCTGCCGCACCGCCGGTGTCGGCGTGATCGCCGACGCGGTGGTCAACCACACCACGGGCGCCGACCAGGGCTCGGGGACCGGCGTGGCCGGGAGCTCGTTCGGCGTCGACTCGTTCCCGGGGATCTACTCGGGCGCCGACTTCAACGACTGCCGCACCGACATCTCGAACTACTCCGACCGCTACCAGGTGCAGAACTGTCGCCTGCTGTCCCTGCAGGACCTGCGCACCGGGTCGGCGTACGTCCGTGACCGGATCGCCGGGTACATGAACGACCTCATCGACCTCGGGGTGGCCGGGTTCCGCATCGACGCGGCCAAGCACATCCCCGCCGCCGACCTGGAGGCGATCCGCGCCCGGCTCTCCGACCCGGACGTCTACTGGGTGCACGAGGTCATCGGCGCGGCCGGTGAGCCCGTCCGTCCCTCGGAGTACCTGGGCAGCGGCGACTCGCACGAGTTCGACTACGCCCGCGAGCTGCGTGCACGGTTCGACGGCAGCATCGCCGGGCTGCGCACCGTCGGCGACGGCAAGCTGCCGTCGGGCAGCGCGGGCGTGTTCGTCGACAACCACGACACCGAACGCAACGGCGAGACGATGAACTACCGGTGGGGCGCCAAGTACCTGCTGGCGAACACGTTCATGCTCTCGTGGCCCTACGGGTCGCCGTCGGTCTACTCGGGCTACACGTGGACGGACAAGGAGGCGGGAGCTCCCGGTGCGACGTCGACGTCGGTGCCCGACGCCGACTGCGGCTCGGCCGCGTGGACCTGCACCCACGACGCCACCGAGGTCCGGGGCATGGTCGGGTTCCACAACGCCGTCGAGGGCACCGGGGTGACGAGCTGGTGGGACGACGGCGGGAACCACATCGCCTACGGGCGTGGCGACGTCGGCTACGTGACGATCAACAACACCGCCTCCTCCGTGACGCGCACCTACACCACCTCGCTGCCCGCCGGGACGTACTGCGACGTCGTCGCGGCCGACGACTGCTCGACGACCTACGCGGTGTCGGCGTCGGGCACGTTCTCGGCGACCGTCCCGGCGTACGGCGCGCTCGCGCTGCTCGCCGCGGACGGCGACGGCGGTGGTGACGGGGGAGACGACGGCGATGGTGATGGTGACGGCGGTGGTGATGGTGACGGCGATGGTGATGGCGGCGGCGAGGCCGGCACCACCGTCTACTACGCCACGGACGCCGGATGGCCCGCCTACCGGGTGCACTACCGCGTCGGAACCGGCACGTGGACGACCCCGCCGGGGGAGTCGATGAGCGCGGCGTGCACGGGCTGGGTCTCGCGCGAGATCGAGACGGGCGGGGCCACCCTCACCGCGGTCTTCACCGACGGGGCGGGCACCTGGGACAACAACGGGTCGGCGGACTACACGCTGTCCGGCCCCCAGGTCGCGGTGCGCGCCGGCCAGGTCACCGCCGGTGACCCCTGCGCCACGCCGGACGACGGCGACGCGACGGGCGAGACCACGGTCTCCGTCCGGGCCACGACGACGTGGGGCCAGGACGTGCGACTCGTCGGGTCGTTGCCGGAGCTCGGCTCGTGGGCGCCGCAGCAGGGCGTGCGCCTGGGCGCCGACTCCTACCCGACGTGGACGGGGACCGTCGACCTGGCGCCGGGCACGACGTTCACCTACAAGTACGTCAAGGTCGGCGGCGCCGGGTCCGTCGTCTGGGAGAGCGGCGGCGACAGGACGGCCACCGTCGGCCCGGACGGCTCGCTCGACCTGGACGACACCTGGCGCTGACGCGTGCGACGTCGACGTCTCCTGGCCGGGGCACGCCCCCGGTCAGGAGACGTCGGCGTCGATCTTCTCCAGCCGCTCGCCCACGAGCCGCCCCGTCGCCCACAGGGCGAACGCCGCACCGACCAGCACGACCGCCAGCGGCAGGAACGTCCACGCGACCCACACCACCACCAGCACCAGCAGGACGGCGAGCGACACCGCCGGGCCGAGCAGCGGGCTGAGCAGCAGGAACCGCCACGTCTCGGTGAAGGGCCGCTCGTAGCGCAGCGTCACGCGGGGCCAGTAGCACAGCGCGACGGCGGTCCACGCCATCACGACGATCAGGCCGCCGAGGAGCACCGCCCGGGCCGGGCCCTCGAGCAGCGTCACGGCCACGCCGTCGAACCACAGCAGCACGGCGGCGACCCAGAAGGGCGCGAACAGCAGGTTCACGCGCCCGAGGTCCGTGCGCCACGTCCGCCAGAAGGTCCGCCACGGCGTCGGCTCGTCGGTCATGCGCGCCGCGACGGCGCTGCCCGCCCGCAGGGCCGGACCGAGCCCGCCCAGGACCCCGCCCGCCAGCGTGCCGAGCACGACCATGACGTTGATCTCGACCAGCAGGGTCGCCCAGCGCAGCGCCAGCATGACGCCGCCCGCCCAGCCGGGGACCTCCGCGTCGGCGACGCGCTCGCGGGTTGCACCGCGCGGGTCGTCCACGGGCTTGCGGTCCTGGTTCACGCGTCTCCTCGATCCACCTTCGTGCCGACGACGACGCGCCCCGCGTCGTCGAGCGCCGTGAGGACCAGGGCCGGCCGGTCGCGCACCGCGTCCCACCCAGGATGCACGACGGCGGACACCTGCGCGCCGTCCTGCGCGGTCCAGGAGAACCGTCCCGCCCCGTGCGAGCGCACCTGGTCGCGGGCACCGAGCCCGGCCGTGCGCCCGGCCTGGACGCGGCCGGGGTCCGCGCCGGGCTCCAGCAGCTCCCACGAGCCGTCCAGCACGTCGGTCCCGGTGGGCCAGGCGGCGGGGTCGTCCACCTCGCGGGCCGGACCCGCCCACGGTTGCGGGCTCACCAGCGGCCAGCCGTCGTGCGTCCAGAGCAGGCGTCGGATCTGGAGGCGGTGCTCGGTGGGGGCGTCGGCGTCGCGCACGTGGTGCACGAACGTCTGCCGCGGCACGGTGCGCCCGGCCGTTCGGCCTGCCGCGTGCTCGGCACCCTGCCCGACGTCGACCGTCTCGGTGAGCACCGACCCGTGCCCCGGCGCGAGGATCCCGGGGCCGTCGGTGAGCCGGTGCCCGGACAGCACCGGCACGCCGACCGACCAGGGCTCGGCGTCGAGGTCGGTCATGAGGTGGCCCGCACGGTCGCGGTAGGGGCCCGTGACGGCGTCGGCGACGGCGGCCCGCACGTGGTAGCCGGAGGCGAGGGAGTCGTAGGACACGAGCAGCGCCCATCCGCCGCCGGGCCGGGGGAGCACGAAGGCGCCCTCGACGGCGCCGTTGTCGACCCGGGGGGCGCGACGGGCGACGAGCCTGCCGGGGTGCGTCGTCAGGCCGCCCGGCTCGCCGGACTCCGCGGCGTCGTGGCGGACCAGTCCGGTGGCCGGGTCCAGGGGCAGCACGTGGATCCCGCCGAAGAACGAACCGTAGACGAGCCACTGCGCGTCGGCGTCGGTGACGACGTTCGCGTCGATGGCGTTGGGGTGGTTCGTGCCGGCGGGCGGCTCGTGGTGCTCGGAGGAGACGACGAGCCCGGCGTCCGTCCACGGGCCCGCGGGATGGGGCGCGGTGGCCAGGCCGATCGCCGATCGGCGGGACCCGAACGACGACGCCGAGTAGTACATGCGCCAGCCGTCGCCCCCGGGTGCGCGGACGACGTCGGGCGCCCACAGGCCCTCGGCGCCGGCCCAGGCGGTGGCCGCGGCGGGGACGCCGGGCAGGGCCCAGCCGGTCAGCTCCCAGGTCACCAGGTCGTCCGAGCGGCGGATCGGGACGCCGGCGCGCACGGGGCCGTCGTAGCGCGCGTCGGTGGAGAAGCACCAGTAGGTGCCCTCGTCGTCACGCACGACGGTGGGGTCGTGGACGTGGCGTCCACCCCACGACGCCGTGTCCGGCAGCTCGGGCCAGGGGGCCGGCACGCCGGCCTGCTGGACGACATCCTGCACGGCCTCCGCGACGGCGTCCTGGACAGTGTGCTGGACGGCCTCGGTGGCGGTATCGGGCACGGTCTCGGGTGCGGTCTCGGGCACAGCGGTGCCCGGCCCGCCGCCGGGGGTCCCGGCGGCGGACTGCTCGACGGTGCTCATGTCAGCCCTTGGAACCGGTCAGGGCGACGGACTCGATGATCTGGCGCTGGAAGATCAGGAACACCGCGAGGATGGGCAGCAGCGACACGAACGACGCCGCCATGATGAGCGGGTAGTCGCGCTGGGTCGCGTACTGCACGTTCATGTTCGCGATGACGACCTGCAGCGTCTGCTTCTCGGGGGTGTTCAGGTACAGGATCGGCGCGAGGTAGTCGTTCCACACGGCCATGAACCACAGGATGAACTGGGCGGCGACCGCGGGACGGATGATCGGCATGATCATGCGCCAGAAGATCTGCCAGTAGGAGGCGCCGTCGATCTTGGCCGCCTCGATGAGCGAGTTCGGCACCGACTCGAGGTACTGGCGCAGGAAGAAGATCATGATGATGTTGCCGAAGATCGCCGGGACGATCAGGGGCAGCAGGGTGTCGACCCAGCCGATCCGCGCGAACATCACGAACTGCGGGATCATGATCGTCGGGAACGGGATCATGATGCCGCTGAGCAGCGCGATGAAGATGACGTTGCGGAACGGCAGCCGCATCTTCGCCAGCGAGAACGCGGCCAGCGAGCACGTGAACGTGCCGATGATCGTCACGGAGAAGGCGACGATCGCCGAATTCCGGAAGCCGGACAGGACGTAGGAGTCCTGCCACATCCGCACGTAGGTGTCCCACTGGGGCACCTCGGGGATCCACACCGGGGGCAGGGCGAAGACCTCGAGCTGGGTCTTCAGGGAGGTGGACACCATCCACAGCAGCGGGGCGATCATGAAGATCGCTCCGGCCGCCAGGATGATCCAGACGATCGTGTCGGCGATGCGCGAGCGCGTCGTGCGGCTGAGGTCCATGCGTGTCGTCAAGGTGCTCATGTCTGCTCCTGGGCCTCAGTCGATGACGAAGCTGCTGCGCTTGTTGAGGCTGAACTGGATGAGCGTGATGATGAGGATCATGACCCCCAGCACGATCGCCATGGCGGTCGCGTAGCCCATCTGCTGGTACTTGAAGGCCTGCTGCCAGATGTGGAACACCGCGGACGCCGTCGAGTACTCGGGGCCGCCCGTCGGGGTCATGATCTGGATCTCGGTGAAGATCATGGCGCCGGCGATGATGTTGGTGACCACGAGGAAGAACGTCACCGGCTGCACCATCGGCAGGGTGATGGCGCGGAACCGCTGCCAGGCGCCGGCGCCGTCGAGCGACGCGGCCTCGTAGAGGGACCGGGGGACGGACTGGATGGCCGCCAGGTACAGCAGCATCGAGTACCCGAGGCCCTTCCACACCGCCATCAGGATGATGGCGGGCTTGGCCCAGGTGGCGTCGGCCAGCCAGTTCGGGCCCTCGATGCCGAAGAACGACAGGAACTGGTTCACCAGGCCGAAGTCACCGTTGTAGGCCCACTGCCACAGGATCGCGATGGCGGCGAGCGAGCTGATGACCGGGATGTAGTAGATCGTGCGGAACGCGGACCGGCCGATCAGCCGACGGTTCATCGCGAGGGCCAGGGCGAGGGAGAGCGCGAGGCCGATCGGGATGCCGATCATGTAGAAGAACGTGTTGAACAGCGCGAGGTGGAACCGCTCGTCGCTGAGCAGGGCGACGTAGTTGTCGAGCCCGATGAACTGCATCGGCCCGAGCCCGTTCCACCGGGTGAACGACGCGAACAGCGCGTAGCCCGTGGGGTAGAGGACGAAGAGCAGGTATCCCAGGACGGGGGCCGCGACGAAGAGCAGCGCCCACCGGCGTTCGAGGCGGTGCAGCTTGGTCGACCCCCCGTCGGTGGGCGCCTGCTTGCGACGGGACGCCTTCTTGCGGGCGGCCGTCCCGAGCCCGACCGCGGCCGGGGTGGTGGCGGAGGTCATCGAAGACTCCTTCGTCCAGGTGGTACGGGGCCGGGGTGCGGCGGCCTGAGGCCAAGGCCGCACCCCGGCCGGTCTCGGGTGGCGTCAGCCGTTGTTCTGCGCCGCGGCCGCCTCGGCCTGGGCGTTCGACTCGTCCAGGAGGGACTGCATGCGGGGCTGGACCTCGGCGAGGTACTCCGCGGCGGGCTGGTCGCCGTCGACGACGGGCTGGATGTTCACCCAGAGCTCGTCGTACCACTGGGCGCCGTAGGTGAACGCGGCGGGCATGGCGCGGCCGTAGTCCTCGACGATGTCGAGGTACTCCTGGCGGTTGGCCGGCTGGGCGTCCGGAGCGGAGGCCCACTCCTGCGCGGTGTCGACACGGTTGGGGATCTGGATGTTGGCGTCGACCAGCGTCTGCTGGGCCTCCTCGTCCGTGGACAGGTAGGTCACCAGCTTGACGGCCTCCTCGGGCATGTCCGTGGTGGTGGAGACGCCGATGCCGAGCGAACCGACCCACGTGGCCGTCTCACCGGTGGAGCCCACGGGCCAGGGGATGACGTCGTAGTCGAAGTCGAGCTCGTTGTAGACGCTCAGGTCCCAGGGCGCGACGGGGAAGAAGCCGATCTCCCCGGCCATGAAACGCTGGTAGGTGTCCATCGTCTGCGCCTGCTCGGGGTTCGGCGTGACCTCGTGCTCGGTGGTGAGGTCGGTGAAGAACTGCAGGGCCTCGGCGAACTCGGGGGTGTCGACGGTGACCTGGGTCTTGTCCTCGTTGGTCCAGTCGCCGCCGTTGCTCCACACGAACGACTGCAGGTTCCACTGGACGTTGAGCCCGGTGCCCCACTGGTCGATCTCGCCGTCGCCGTCGGTGTCGGTGGTGAGCTCCTTGAGGATCGGCAGCCACTCGTCCCAGGTGAGGGGCTCGTCGACGTCGGGGAGCTCGATGCCGGCCTCCTCGAGCATGGTCTTGTTGTAGCCGAACCCGAACGGGCCGACGTCCTTGGGCAGGCCGTACAGGCGCCCCTCGGAGGTGCCCTGGAGGGTGCCGTCGTACCGGTAGGAGTCGACGCCGAACTCCCAGATGTTCTCCAGGTCCACGCCCTGCTCGGCCACCTGGTCGGTGATGTCCATGAGGATGCCGTTGTTGACGTACGACTGGAGGTTGGCCTGCTCGATGTAGAACACGTCGGGCACGGTGTTGCCGGCGATGGCGGCCTGCAGCTTGGTGGCGTACTGGTCGGCGTCGGTCACGATGACCTCGACGTCGACGCCGGTCTCCTCGGTGAAGCGGTCGATGGCGGCCTGGTAGGCGGCCTTCTCGTCCTCGCCGCCGCGGAACATGAAGGTGAGGCCTTCGGCCGAGTCGCCCCCGCCGCCGGTGCTGCAGGCGGCGGTGCTGGCGACGACGAGCCCGGCGACGGCACCGGCGATCAGGCGTGACTTCTTCATCACGAGGGTCCTCTCGGATTGAGCTGGGGCGAGGCCGCGGCGGCTGCGCCCCGGTCGCTTTACATCGATAGAAATCTACCGACGAGAGCAAGATTTACATGCTCCCTCATGTTCGGTCAAGTGGCGACGGTCACGGATGTACAACGATGCAGACCGGAGTGCGGAACGTGGTCGGGGCGCGACGCCGGCGGCTCGTGCGTCGCCGGGTCCGGCCGATGCCGCCAGGACCTGCACCCGTGGCGTGCCGGTTGACCGCGAGAGCGTCCAGCGGGGATGATCCAGCGATCTACATCGATGTACTAGGAACGGACGAGCGATGCAGCACTCCCGCACCCCCACGCCCCCCGCGACCCCGCCGATGGGGTGGAACTCCTGGGACAGCTACGGCACCACCGTCACCGAGGACGAGGTCCTCGCCAACGCCCGCTTCATGGCCGAGCACATGGCCCACGTCGGGTGGGACACCGTCGTCGTGGACGCCCAGTGGTTCGAGCCCACCGCGCGCGCCCACGGCTACAACGACGACGCCCCCCTGCTCTTCGACCACCGCGGGTTCCTCCAGCCCGTCCCCGCCCGCTTCCCCTCGGCCGCGGACGGCACGGGGTTCACCGGTCTGGCCGCAGCGGTCCACGACCTCGGGCTGACGTTCGGCATCCACCTCATGCGCGGCATCGCCCGCCGCGCGGTCGCCGCCGCGCTGCCCGTCCCCGGCACCGCCTGGACCACCGCCGACGTCGCGGACACCACCAGCACCTGCACCTGGAACGGCGACAACGTCGGTCTCGACCACTCCCACCCCGGCGCCCAGGTATGGCTCGACGCGATGATCGACCACGTCGTCGGGTGGGGCGTCGACTTCCTCAAGGTCGACGACATGCTCGCGCCGTACCACGCCGACGCCATCGAGGCGCTGGCGCTGGCCGTACGCCGTGCCGAGGACAAGCACGGCCGGAACGTGACCGTCTCGTTGTCACCCGGCACCCACCTGTCCGTCGCCCACCTGGAGCACCTGCGTGCCCACGCCGACATGTGGCGGGTCTCCGACGATCTCTGGGACCGCTGGGACGACGTCGTCGACCAGCTCGACCGCGCCGCCCGCTGGGCGCCGCACGCCGGACCGCACGGCTGGCCCGACGCCGACATGCTGCCGCTCGGCCGCATCGGTCTGCGCGCCGAGCGCGGCGAGCCCCGCGACGCGCTCCTGGGCACGCAGGAGCGTCGCACGATGCTCACGCTCTGGTGCCTCGCCCGATCACCCCTCATGGTCGGTGGCGACCTGCCGACCTCGGACCCGGGCACCATCGCCGACCTGACCCACCCCGGCGTGATCGACGTGCTGCGGCGCTCCGCCGGCGGAGCCGAGCTCGTCCGCGAGGGCGACACCGTCGTGTGGGGTGCGGCGACCGCCGACGGCACGACCCGCTGGGCTGCGGTGTTCAACACCGCCGACGAGACCCGGCGCATCGAGGTCCCCGCGGGCTCGACGGGCGTCGTCGGCCGGCCGGGCACCCTCACCGACGTGTGGTCGGGCGACGTGGTCGCCACCCGTCCCGCCGTGTCGACCACCGGCCACGACGTCGTCCTCGACCTCGACGTCCCTGCCCACGGCGTCCGCCTGCTGCGGCACGGGTCCGCCGGCGAGGCCGGCGCATGACCGCGCCCGGCGACGCCTCCGCCACGGACCCGGCGTCGACGGCGACGCCCGACGCCGAGGGGCGGTCCGAGGCGGCCACGCCGGGCGATGACGGCATCCCCGGCCGGACCGGGCGCCCGCGTCGCCCGCGTCGGACGGTGCTGATCGCCCTCGCCGCCCTCGCCGCGCTGCTCGTCGCGGTCGCCGTCGTCCTCGCCGTGACGCGCCCGTGGGAGTCCCGGCCCGAACCCCTCGCGCTGACCGGAGACCTCGCCACCCACGACCCCGCACTCGTCGTCGGCGACGAGGGCGAGCCCTGGTTCGTGTACTCCACCGGCGACCCCGCCCGCGGGCTCGGCGCACCGATGGTCCACCGTTCCGACGACGGCGGCACCACCTGGGAGCGCGTCGGCCCCGCCTGGGAGGCCGGCGAGGACCCGCAGTGGGTGCGTGACTCCATCGACGGCGTCGAGCACTACTGGGCGCCCGAGCTCGTCGAGCACGACGGCACCTGGTACCTCTACTACTCCGCCTCGACGTTCGGCTCCAACACCTCGGCGATCGGCCTCGCCACCGGCAGCACGATCGACCCGGCCGACCCCGACTACGGCTGGACCCACCAGGGTCCCGTCTGGCGCTCGCAGGCGGCCGAGACGTTCTACAACGCGATCGACCCCGGCGTGGTCGACGACACCGACGGCGACCCGTGGCTGTTCTTCGGGTCGTTCTGGGGCGGGATCCAGGTGGTCCCGCTGCAGTGGCCCACCGGCATGCCAGTCGACGACGCCGAGCCTGTCATGGTCGCCACCCGTGCCGGCGTGCCCGAGAACCAGATCGAGGCGCCGTACGTCACCGAGCACGACGGCTGGCACTACCTGTTCGTGTCGTGGGGCAGGTGCTGCTCCGGGGTGGACTCGACCTACGAGATCCGGGTCGGGCGGTCGCAGTCCGTGACCGGCCCGTACCTCGACGCGGACGGCAAGGACATGGCGCTCGGCGGCGGCACCCAGGTGCTCGCCACCGAGGGGTCGATGATCGGCCCGGGCGGGCAGTCCGTGTCGCGCGGTCACCTGGCGAACCACTTCTACGACGGCGACGACGGCGGGATGTTCCGCCTCGCGGTCCAGCGGCTCGGCTGGCAGGACGGCTGGCCGGTGGCCACCACCGAGGTGCCCGTGCCGTAGCGCCCCTCCGGTGTGGGATCGTGGGCGTCGTGCCGCCGACGACCCGCCCCGTCCTCGACGTCCGGACCCTGGGCGCGTCGCCGCAGCCCGTCCTGGACGTCCCGTCGGTCGCGGCGCGGCTGCGCCCCTGGACCACGGCGGACGCCCCCGCCGTCCGGGCCGTCTACGCCGACCCCGCGGTCGTGCGGTGGCACGCACGGACCCTGGGCTCCGACCTGGAGGCGAAGGCGCTCGTGGCGGGGTGGGTCGACGGGTGGACCTGGGGGTACGCCGAGTGGGCGGTGGTCGCCGCGGCCGACGACGCGCTGCTGGCCCGGGTGGCCGTCAAGGCGACCGACCCCGACGGCGTCGGCGACGTCGCCTACTGGGCGGCGCCGGCGGCCCGCGGTCGTGGCGTGGTCCCGGCCGCCGTCGGCGTGGCGTCCGCCTGGGCGTTCGACGTCGGGTACCACCGGCTGCAGCTGTCGCACTCGGTCGGGAACGCGCCGTCGTGCCGGGCCGCCGAGAAGTCCGGGTTCGTGCTGGAGGGCACCCGGCGGGAGTCCGAGCTGCACGCGGACGGCTGGCACGACATGCACCAGCACGTCCGGTTCGCCTGAGCCGGCAGGGCTGCGTCCGGCCGACCGCATCGGCTAGGATCGCCGTGTCGCGACTGGCGTACAGGTGGATCACCACCGGGGAGCGACACGCTGTGGACGAAGGGTCGGTCGCCTGGGCCCTCTCGCTCGATCAAGCACTGCCCAGAACGTCGCTCCCTCCAGGGCGACAACGATCGACCGCCGCCGACACAGCAGGAGACGCCCGATGAGCACTCCCGACCCCACCTTCAACGCGCCGCTGTCCGAGATCGACCCGGAGATCGCCGCGGTCCTCGACGGTGAGCTGGCCCGCCAGCGCGACACCCTCGAGATGATCGCGTCCGAGAACTTCGTGCCCCGCGCCGTCCTCCAGGCCCAGGGCTCGGTCCTCACCAACAAGTACGCCGAGGGCTACCCCGGCCGCCGCTACTACGGCGGCTGCGAGCAGGTCGACGTCGCGGAGAACCTCGCGATCGCCCGTGCCCGCGAGCTGTTCGGCGCCGAGTACGCCAACGTGCAGCCGCACTCCGGCGCCCAGGCGAACGCCGCCGTCCTGCACGCCCTGATCAACGCGGGCGACAAGATCCTCGGCCTCGAGCTGGCGCACGGCGGCCACCTCACGCACGGCATGAAGATCAACTTCTCCGGCAAGCTGTACGACGTCGGCGCCTACGGCGTGGACCCCGCCTCGCACCGCGTCGAGATGGACGAGGTCCGCAAGAAGGCGCTCGAGCACCGCCCCGACGTCATCATCGCCGGCTGGTCCGCATACCCGCGCCACCTCGACTTCGCCGCCTTCCGCGAGGTCGCCGACGAGGTCGGCGCCAAGCTGTGGGTCGACATGGCGCACTTCGCCGGTCTCGTGGCCGCGGGCCTGCACCCCTCCCCGGTGCCGCACGCCGACGTCGTCTCCTCCACGGTGCACAAGACCATCGGCGGCCCCCGCTCCGGGTTCATCCTGGCCAAGGACGAGTACGCCAAGAAGCTGAACTCCGCCGTCTTCCCGGGGCAGCAGGGCGGCCCGCTGATGCACGTCATCGCCGGCAAGGCGGTCGCGTTCAAGATCGCCGGCAGCGAGGCGTTCACGGAGCGCCAGGAGCGCACGCTGCGCGGCGCGCAGATCATCGCCGAGCGCCTGACCCACGCCGACGTCGCCGACACCGGCGTGTCCGTGCTCACCGGCGGCACCGACGTCCACCTCGTGCTCGTCGACCTGCGGAACTCCGCGATGGACGGCCAGCAGGCCGAGGACCTCCTGCACTCCGTGGGGATCACGGTCAACCGCAACGCGGTGCCGTTCGACCCGCGCCCGCCGCGCGTCACCTCCGGCCTGCGCATCGGCACGCCGGCGCTGGCCACGCGCGGCTTCGGGGACGCCGAGTTCACCGAGGTCGCGGACATCATCGCGGTCGCCCTGCGTGACGGCGCCGCGGCCGACGCCGACGCTCTGTCGGCGCGCGTGGCGAAGCTCACCGCGGACTTCCCGCTCTACCCGGGCCTGTCCCAGTAGCCCACCCGGCACACCCACCCGGCACACCCACCACCTCTGACGCCGAACATGCCGTGGCGGCCCGTCCCGCCCACGGGACGGGCCGCCACGGCATGTTCGGCCGTCACCACGGCATGTTCGACGCACAGGGAGTACTGATGACCGCACAGATCCTGGACGGCAAGGCCACGGCCGCGACGATCAAGGCCGAGCTGCGTGAGCGGGTGTCGGCGCTGCGCGAGCGCGGCGTCGTGCCCGGACTCGGCACCCTGCTCGTGGGGGCGGACCCGGGCTCGCAGTGGTACGTCGCGGGCAAGCACCGCGACTGCGCCGAGGTCGGCATCGAGTCCATCCGCGAGGACCTGCCCGCCGAGGCGACGCAGGACGACGTCGAGGCCGCCGTGCGGCGACTGAACGAGGACCCGGCCTGCACCGGGTTCATCGTCCAGCTCCCGCTGCCGAAGGGCATCGACACCAACCGGGTGCTCGAGCTCGTCGACCCCGCCAAGGACGCCGACGGCCTGCACCCCACGAACCTCGGCCGCCTCGTGCTGCGGGTCAACGAGCCGATCGACTCCCCGCTGCCGTGCACGCCCCGGGGGATCATCGACCTCATGCTGCGCCACGACGTCGACCTGCAGGGCAAGGAGGTCGTCGTGCTGGGCCGCGGCGTCACCGTGGGCCGTCCCATCGGCCTGCTGCTGACGCGCCGGGCGGTGAACGCCACCGTGACGCTCACGCACACCGGGACGCGCGACCTGCCGGACCTCGTGCGCCGCGCCGACGTCGTCGTCGCCGGTGCCGGGGTGAAGAACCTCGTGACCGCCGACATGGTCAAGCCCGGCGCCGTCCTCATCGACGTCGGAGTCTCGCGCGAGACCGACCCGGAGACCGGGAAGTCCCGCGTCGTCGGCGACATCGACCCCGCCGCGCGCGAGGTCGCGTCCTGGTACTCGCCCAACCCCGGCGGCGTCGGGCCCATGACGCGGGCGATGCTGCTCGCCAACGTGGTGGAGACCGCCGAGCGCGCGGTCACCGTCTGACCTCGTCCGTCCCGCCGGGGCCCGGGCCGTCGCCGTGGGTGCGACGGACCCGGGCTCTCCGCCATCATGGGCCCATGAACGCCAAGAGCCAGCGTGGGTGGACGAAGGATCCGAGCGAGCTGCTGCGGGTGGGGGAGGGGTTCCGGCTCGCGGACGTCGACCCGGACTCGAAACCGGGCTACGACGGCAGGAAGAAGGACGGCAGAGCCGACCGGCACGCCGGGGAGGAACAGCTCGACGAGCTCCAGGAGCGCCTGTACGCCCAGAGCCGCGAGGACCCGTCCGCGCCCGCCGTGCTGCTCGTGCTGCAGGCCATGGACTCGGCGGGCAAGGGCGGCATCGTGCGCCACGTCATCGGTTCCACCGACCCGCAGGGGATCCACCTCGCGGCGTTCAAGAAGCCGACGCCGGAAGAGCTCGAGCACGACTTCCTGTGGCGGATCGCCCGGGAGGTCCCCGAGGCCGGGTTCATCGGGGTCTTCGACCGGTCGCACTACGAGGACGTCCTCATCTCCAAGGTGCGCGAGCTGGCTCCGCCGGAGGAGATCGAGCGCCGGTACGACGCCATCAACGCGTTCGAGGCCGGGCTGGTCGCGCGGGGCGTACGCATCGTCAAGGTGATGCTGCACATCTCGCCCGAGGAGCAGAAGGCGCGGCTCGGCGAGCGGCTCGAGCGCCCCGACAAGCACTGGAAGTACAACCCGGGCGATGTCGACGAGCGGATGCTGTGGCCGCGGTACATGGAGGCGTTCCAGACGGTCTTCGACCGGACGTCGACCGCCGACGCGCCCTGGTACGTGGTGCCCGCGAACGCCAAGTGGTACGCGCGGCTGGCGGTGCAGGCGCTGCTGCTGGACGCCCTTGAGGAGATCGACCCGCGGTGGCCGGCCGCCACCTTCGACGTCGAGCAGGAGAAGGCGCGGCTCGCGGCGTCCTGACGGCGATGAGTTCGGGCGTCCGCCGTCGTCCTCACTGGTACGAGCCCGCCTCCGGCGCGGGCACCGTACCCGAGGAGGATGCGATGGTCACCGTCCGACCGCACCTGTGGTTCGCCGACGACAACGCCCACGAGGCGGCGCAGTTCTACGCCGAGCACGTTCCCGGCTCCCGCGTCGGGAACGTGCTCATCGCGCCCGACGGCGTGCCCGGCGCCACGGCGGGCACGCCGTTCATCGTGGAGTTCACCGTGTGCGGCACGGAGGTGGTCGGGCTCAACGCGGGAGACGCCCTGCGGCTCGACGAGGCGTTCAGCTTCTACCTGCTGGTCGACGGCCAGGACGAGGTCGACCACTACTGGGACCTGTTCACCGCCGACGGCGGCCGACCCGGGCCCTGCGGCTGGTGCAAGGACCGGTTCGGCGTGAGCTGGCAGGTGGTGCCGAAGCAGCTCGAGGAGCTGTGCGGTGACTACTCCACGCCGGCCAACCAGCGCACCATGCAGGCCATGCTGCAGATGGGCAGGATCGACGTCGCCGCGCTGGAGGCCGCGCACCGCGGCGACTGAGGTCGACGGGCCCCTCCCGAGGGCGGGGACGGAGGCCTGCGCCGATCGTGACCCGGGCCGATCGTGACCCGGGCCGATCGTGACCTGCGCCGCTGACGCTGTCGGCGGCGTGTGGTGGGATGTTCCGCGTGCTGACCGTCGCCACCGCCAACGTCAACGGGATCCGTGCCGCCGTCCGCCGCGGCATGGACGCCTGGATCGCCCACCGCACGCCCGACGTCCTGCTCCTGCAGGAGGTCCGCGCGCCCGACGCCCTGCTGCGCGAGCACTTCACGGGCTGGCACGTGGCGCACGCCGAGTGCGCCACGAAGGGACGCTCCGGCGTCGCCGTGGTGTCCCGGCTGCCGATCGTGGCGGAGCGCACGGGGCTGGCTGCCTTCGGGCCGGACGGCGAGGACGAGCCGGCCGTCGACACCGGACGGTGGCTCGAGGCGGACCTCGCGCTGCCCGACGGCGGGACGCTGACGGTGGTGTCCGCCTACCTGCACTCCGGGTCGGCGAACCCGGGCCAGGAACACACGATGACCGCGAAGTACGCCCATCTCGACCGTGTCTCGGCGCGTCTCGCCCAGCTCGTCGAGGGTGGACCGGCCCTGGTCGCCGGGGACGTCAACATCGCCCACCGCGAGGTCGACATCGCCAACTGGAAGGGCAACCTGAAGAGCGCCGGCTTCCTGCCCGCCGAGCGGGCCTACCTCGACCGGTGGTTCGACGCCGGCTGGACGGACCTGGGTCGTGCCCACGGCGGCGAGGGGCCGGGGCCGTACACGTGGTGGACCTGGCGCGGGCAGGCGTTCGACAACGACAAGGGCTGGCGCATCGACTACCAGCTCGCGAACCCGGGGCTCGCCGAGCGGGCCGTCAAGGTCGAGGTCGACCGGGCGCCGTCGTACGCGCAGCGGTGGAGCGACCACGCTCCGTTGGTGGCGTCGTACGACGTCTGAGCAGGCTCAGGTGAACGTGTGATGCACGCGACCGGTCGTGTTCATCTCCCGTTCATCTTCGGTCTGCAGGGGCGTCATCCGGCCCTGGTTGTGTCAGGGGTGCCATGACGTGCTGCGACCACCGCCGGTGGTCGCCCCACCCCTGACTGGAGCCCTCATGACCGACGTCCTGCCCCAGACGTCCGTCGCCTCGCCCGAGGCGCCGAGCACCACCCGCCGCCTCGTCAGCCCCTTCGAACGTCTGGGACTGACCGGCCGGGCGCTGAGCACGGCCAACTGGCTGGGCGTCGTCGGGGGCGTGTACGTCCTGATCACGGCCGTGGAGCTCATCGGCTCCGGCTTCAAGGCGGCCACGGGGGACTCCGCGGAGTCGCTGTTCGCCTTCGCGTCGAACCCGTTCGTGGCGCTCATGGTCGGTGTGCTCTTCACCGCGCTGGTGCAGTCCAGCTCGACGACGACGTCGGTGACGGTGGGGCTCGTCGCCGGCGGACTGCCGATCGAGATCGCGATCCCCATGCTCATGGGCGCGAACATCGGCACCACCCTGACCAACACGCTGGTGAGCCTGGGTGCCGTCCGCGACAGGGAGTCGTTCCGGCGGGCGTTCTCCGCCGCGACGGTCCACGACTTCTTCAACCTGGTCGCGGTGGCGATCTTCCTGCCCCTCGAGATGATGTTCGGCCTGCTGGAGAAGGCTTCCGGCTGGCTCGCCGGCTTCGCCTCCGGGTCGGACGGCGGGATCGTCGCCGCAGGGTTCGGCGCCCTCGGCTCGGTGGTCGACGCGGTCACGGAGCCGCTGGCCGACCTGCTCGACTCGGCGACCTCGTTCCTGCCGGGTGCCTGGCACGGCGTGGCCATGATCGTCCTGGGCATCGGTCTGATCCTGCTCGTCATCACCTGGCTGGGCATGCTGCTCAAGGTCCTGCTGGTGGGGCGCGCGGCGGACGTCCTGCACCGGTCGGTGGGTCGCGGCCCGGTGAGCGGCATGGCCAGCGGCGCCCTGGTGACGATGATGGTGCAGTCCAGCTCGACGACGACGAGCCTGATGATCCCGCTCGCCAGCTCGGGCACGTTCTCGCTGCGACAGGTCTACCCGTTCACCGTCGGTGCCAACATCGGCACCACGGTCACCGCGCTGATCGCGGCGTTCGCCTTCACGGGCGCGGAGGCGACGGTCGCGCTGCAGGCCGCCTTCGTCCACCTGCTGTTCAACATGTTCGCCGCCCTGGTGGTCTTCGGTCTGCCCGCGCTGCGCGAGGTCCCGCTGCGAGGAGCCGCCTGGCTCGGTCGCCTCGCCACCACCAACAAGATGTGGGCGGCCGCGTGGGTGCTCGGGGTGTTCATCGGCATCCCGCTCGTGCTCATCGGGATCACCGCGGCGCTGTGAGCCGCCGCCCCGCCCACGACGAGGGGCGTACGAGCGCAGGCAGACCGGAGGACGCGGCCGCCGTCGAGCGCGAGCTCGAGCGGATCGTCGCCGAGGCGGAGGTCAAGCTCGCCGAGGTGCGTCGCGAGCTCGCCGAGCGCCGGATGCACGAGGCGCAGCACGCCGAGATCGACCGTCTCGAGGAGCACCTCGCGAACGCGACGGTGCGGTGGAGCGAGGTGCGCGCCTTCTTCGACGAGGTGCTCGACCAGCTCCGTCACGGCACCACCGGACCTGGTGACGACGTCGTCCACGGGCCGTCCGACCTGCGGTAGGACCCGCCACAGGGGGTTCGCAGCACGCTAGGCTCCGGCGTCGAGCACCGCACCGACGCGAGGAGTCCCGTGGGTATCACCCGGTCGTACGTCTTTCCTGCCCTGCGCATCGTCATCTGGGCGGTGATCGCCGCGGCGCTGGTCAAGATCGCCTTCACGGGCACCGAGCTCGACCCGCCGGACGGCCTGCAGGCCACCGGTGAGGTCACCGAGTCGGTCGTCGAGGTCGGGAAGGGATCCGTGACAAACTCGGTCACGGTGCCGGCTGCGATCGTGGCGGACCCCGCCGTCGAGCTGCGGTCGACGGCCCTCGGACAGGTCTCCGAGATCATGATCGACGGCGGCGAGGTCGACAAGGGCGACGACATCCTCACGGTGCGCCTCGAGGAGCCCCGCGACCCGATCGTCACCGTCGACGACGAGACCGGCATCGAGACGGTCACGGAGCAGAGCCCGCGCGTGACGGTCACGACCGTGGAGGCCACGCGCGGCGGCACGCTCGACCTGACCGTCCTGGAGGACCAGGAGGTCTCGGTCGGCGAGGCCATCGGCACGATCGCGCCGGGCACCCTCTCCGCGCAGGGCACCCTGACGCCGGAACAGCAGTACCGGCTCATCGGGGCCTCGGACACCGCCGAGGTCACGCTCAAGGGCGGGCCGGCCCCCTTCACCTGCAAGAAGCTGAACGTCGGGGCCACGAGCGGTGGCGCGGTGACGGCGGACGAAGGCGGCGAGCCGGGCGGCACCGGCACGGTCTCGTGCCGCATCCCCCAGAAGGTGACGGCCTTCGCCGGGCAGGGCGCCGAGATCGTCATCGTCAACGGCGACGCCACCGACGTCGTCGTGGTGCCCACCACGGCCGTGCTGGGCACCACGCAGACCGGCACGGTGTGGGTCACGGCCCAGGACGGCGTCCCCGAGGAACGTGACATCGAGCTCGGTCTCACCGACGGGGCCCAGATCGAGGTGCTGTCGGGGCTCGCTGCCGGCGAGCAGATCCTCGAGTTCACCCCGGTCGAGGACGGCACCGAGGGCGGGAACGTCGACTGCGACGACCTGGGCGCCTACGACGAGGCGGCGATGTCGGGCGACATGGACGCGACGACGGCGTTCGAGGAGGCGTGCTTCGGATGACGGACGCGCTCGTCGAGCTCCAGGGGGTCACCCGCGACGTCCGCCTCCCGGACGGACGGACCCTGAACATCCTGCGCGGCGTCGACCTGACCGTCGCGCGCGGCGAGCACGTCGCGATCGTCGGTCGGTCCGGGACGGGCAAGTCCACCCTGCTCAACATCCTCGGCCTCCTGGACTCGCCCACGACCGGTGCCTACCTGCTGGCCGGGGCCCCGGTCGGGTCCCTGGGCGGGCGGGCGCGCGCCCGCCTGCGGGGCGACGAGTTCGGCTTCGTGTTCCAGCAGTTCAACCTGCTCGCCGGGCGGACGACGCTGGCGAACGTCGCCGCCCCGCTGCTGTACGCGCGGGGCAAGGAGTTCTGGACCCGCGCACGGCTCGCGGCACGCATGCTCGAAAGGGTGGGGCTCGGGGATCGGCTCGAGACCATGCCGGACAAGCTGTCGGGAGGCGAGCAGCAGCGCGTCGCGATCGCCCGGGCGCTGGTGCGGTCCCCGCAGGTCATCCTGGCCGACGAGCCGACCGGGGCGCTCGACGTCGAGACGGGGCGCGTCGTCATGGACCTGCTGGAGGAGGCGGCGACGTCGAGCGGTGCCGCACTGGTCACCATCACGCACGACCTCGCCGTCGCCGCCCGCGCGGACCGGCAGTTCCGGCTGGAGGGCGGTGTGCTGGCGCCGATCTCCCTCGGCGGGCTCGTGGGTGAGCACGCCGGGCTGGCGCTGCCCGTGCCCGCTGTCGAACCGCCGTCGGGCGCGCCGACGTCGGCCGGTCCCGCCGTCCGCGACCGTGGCCCGGATCCTGTGGAGGCGGTCGCATGACCGGGATCGTGGGAGCCGTCGTCGAGGCGTGGGACGAGCTGCGGATCCACAAGGTGCGGGTGCTGCTGGCGCTGATCGGCGTGGCCGCGGCGGTCACCGCGATCACGGGGATCACGGCGGCCGTGACGATGCTGAACCAGGCGATGACGGAGGACCGGGACCGGTACAACGGTCGGGACGCCACCCTGACGGCGTTCAGCATGGGCGCGGGCACCCCCGAGGGTGTGTCGGACGCCGCAGCCGTCGACGCCGTCGTCGACGACGTGGCCGCGCGGTACGGCATCACCTACTACAGCCCGGAGATCTGGGCGCAGCTCCGGGTGGACAGCGGCCCGGACGGGTCGGGCGGCACGGGCCTGGAGACCGTCGTCGTCGACCCGGCCCTCGGGGCCATCCAACGCATCGACATGGTCGAGGGACGGTGGTTCACCGAGCAGGACCCCGAGAGCCTCGCCCCTGTGCTGGTGGTCAACCAGGTGTTCCTGGACCAGTTCGCCGGCGGCGCCTCCGTCACGTCACGGCCGACGGTGACCCTGGAGGGCGCCACGCCCGTGACGGCGTCGGTCGTCGGCGTCGTCCCGCCGCAGTGGGAGAAGGAGGGGCCGCGCGCTTACCTGCTCTTCGACCACGCCGCCCGCTGGTTCCCGGACGGGCTGTCCGCGGACAGCTACAAGTTCTGGGTGCCGCCCCGGGCCGCCGACGAGCTCGCCGTGGTGCTGAGCCGCGACCTGGCCGCCGCGGGCGTCCCCTTCGACGTGCAGCAGCCCTGGGACGAGGGCTTCGCCCTGGACGGGGCGACGCGCTGGATCATCCTCGGGGTCGGCGGGTTCGCCCTGCTGCTGGGCGGGCTCGGTCTGCTCAACATCGCGCTGGTCACGGTGCGCTACCGCATCCGTGAGATCGGCATCCGCCGGTCCTTCGGCGCGACCGGTGGCCGGGTGTTCTTCGGGGTGCTCATGGAGTCCGTGGTGGCCACGGCCGTGGCCGGCGTGGTCGGCGTCGTGCTGGCGGTGCTCGTGGTGAGGAGCATCCCGGTCGAGGCGATCTTCGGGGCCGGGCTGCAGGACGTCCCACCGTTCCCGTTCAGCGCCGCAGCCGTCGGCATGGTCTGCGCGGTGGGGATCGGAGCGCTGGCGGGGCTCGTCCCGGCGATCTATGCCGTGAAGGTCCGCCCGATCGACGCGATCCGGTACTGACCGGACCTGGCTGTCCCGGCCTGCACCGACCGACCTGCACCGACAGGCCTGCACCGACAGGCCTGCACCGACCGACCTGCACCGACAGGCCTGCGCAGAAGGGCCCGGGCGCGGGTCGGTCGGGACGGCAGGTCAGCGGGCCGGTTCCGACGGCGGCGCGAGCAGGAACCCCGGCGCGGTGAGTCCGGCCTCGGTGAACGCGCCGTCGACGGCCGCGACGACGCCGTCGACGTCCGCGGAGCGCACCAGCGCGATGGCGGACCCCCCGAACCCGCCGCCCGTCATCCGGGCCCCCAGCGCGCCGGCGGCGAGCGCGGTGTCCACCACGAGGTCCAGCTCGCGGGCCGAGACCTCGTAGTCGTCCCGCAGCGATGCGTGGGAGTCGTTCATCAGCGGTCCCACCTCGGTGATGCGGCCCCGGCGCACCAGGTCGGCGAACCGTGCGGTCCGGTCGATCTCCGACACGACGTGCCGGACGCGGGCGCGCAGCACCTCGGCGTCGGGCTCGGCGTCGAGGCGGGCGAGCGCGTCGTCGAGGTCCTCGGGTGCGACGTCGCGCAGGGAGGCGACGCCGAGCACCTCCGCCGCGCGTTCGCACGAGGCGCGGCGCCGGGCGTACTGGCCGTCGACGAGGGCGTGCTCGGCACGGGTGTCCACGACGAGCAGCGTCAGCCCCGCCGCCGTCAGGTCGAACGGCACCGGGGTCGCGGACTCCAGCGGCGTCAGGCCGGGGCGGCAGTCCAGCAGCAGGGCGTGACCCGCGGTGCAGCGCAGCGACGCCGCCTGGTCCATCCCGCCGGTGGGTGCACCGGCGATCTCGTTCTCCGCGCGCACGCAGGCGCCGGCGAGCGCGGCCCGTCCGGCGTCGTCGTCGGCCAGGCCGAGGCCGGCGACGGCGTCGAGCGCCACGGCGACGGCGCACTCGAGCGCGGCGGAGGACGACAGGCCCGCGCCGAAGGGCACGCACGAGTCGACGACGGCGTCGAAGCCGGGGACGTCGTGGCCCGCCTCGCGCAGCGCCCACGCGACACCGGCGACGTAGGCGCCCCACCCCGTGGTCGCCCCCGGGGCGACGTCGGCCAGCCGTGTCTCCCAGGTCTGCCCGGGCGCCTGCGCGGACGCGAGGCGCACGACGTCGTCGGTGCGGGGACGCAGGGCGACCCAGGTGCGGTGGGGGAGCGCGACGGGCAGGGCGAGCCCCGCGTTGTAGTCGGTGTGCTCCCCGATGAGGTTCACCCGGCCGGGAGCCGACCAGGTGCCCACCTCACCGCCGTCGTCGCCGAAGGAGGCGGCGAAGAGGGTGCGGACGCGTGCTCCGCCGTCGTCGGCGGTCCAGGACTCGAGCCACTCGGGAGACGTCATGGCGACCAGTATGGACGACCTGTGCACGCTCCCTGGACCGCGTCCCGCCGAGCGGTCAGGAGGGCCCGGAGACGGGAGTGACCCCGAGCTGCATGCCCGCGAGGCCCCGGCGGACGCCGGCGAGGCGACGGGCCACGTCGCGCAGGACCTGCGCACCCGGGGACTCCGGGTCGGTGAGCACCACGGGCGTGCCGGTGTCCCCGCCCTCGCGCAGCGCGAGATCCAGGGGCACCTGGCCCAGCAGGGGGACGTCCCGCCCGACCGTGCCGCTCAGCCGCTCGGCGACCCTCGCGCCACCACCGGACCCGAAGAGCTCCAGACGGGTGCCGTCCGGCTGTTCCAGCCACGACATGTTCTCCACCACGCCCAGGAGCCCCTGCGACGTCTGGGTCGCGATCGACCCGGCACGCTCGGCGACCTCGGCGGCGGCCTCCTGCGGCGTCGTCACCACGAGGATCTCGCTGGAGGGCAGGAGCTGCGCCACCGAGATGGCGATGTCACCGGTGCCCGGCGGCAGGTCCAGCAGCAGCACGTCGAGGTCGCCCCAGAACACGTCCGCGAGGAACTGCTCGAGCGCGCGGTGCAGCATCGGGCCGCGCCACACCACCGCCTGGCCCGCCGGGACGAACATGCCGATCGAGACGACCTTGACGCCGTGGGCGATCGGCGGCAGGAGCATCGAGTCCACGCGGGTCGGCTGCCGGTCCACCCCGAGCATGCGGGGGATCGAGAAGCCGTAGATGTCGGCGTCGACCACGCCCACGTTCAGGCCCTCGGCCGCCATCGCGACCGCGAGGTTCGCCGTCACGCTCGACTTGCCCACCCCGCCCTTGCCGGACGCCACCGCGAACACCTTCGTCAGGGAGCCCGGCTGGGCGAACGGGATGACCGGGTCGCCGCTGCCGCCACGCAGGCGCGAGCGCAGCGAGGCGCGCTGCTCCGGCGTCATGACCCCGAGCTCCACGTGCGCCGACGCCACACCCTCCACCGCCTCGGTCGCGGCCGTGACGTCGGCGACGAGCGTGCCCTTCATCGGGCACCCCGCCACCGTCAGGTCGATGCCGACGGTCACCCGGGCGCCGCCCTCGGCGTCCTCGGCGTCCTCGATGTCGACGGAACGGACCATGTCCAGCTCGGTGATGGGGCGGCGGATCTCGGGGTCGGCGACGGTCGCGAGCGCGGCGCGCACACGTCCGTCGAGGCCCTCGGTGACGGTGCTCATGCCTCGATCCTACGAGCGCGTCCTCCCGGCCCGGTGCCACGACCGGGTGCGCAGGTTCCCGACGCCCTCAGTCGTCCGCCGCAGCCGGCCGGGTACGGTCCGGCTCGCGCTCGTCGAGCTCCTCGAGGAGGTTGCGGATCTCCGAGCGCACGAAGTCGCGCGTGGCGACCTCGCCGAGTGCCAGCCGCAGCGCCGCCATCTCCCGCGCCAGGTACTCCGTGTCGGCGAGGTTGCGCTCGGCGCGCTGGCGGTCCTGCTCGGCGGTGACACGGTCCCGGTCGTCCTGGCGGTTCTGCGCCAGCAGGATCAGCGGGGCCGCATAGCTCGCCTGCAGCGACAGCATCAGGGTCAGGGCCGTGAAGCCGTTCGCCGCCGAGTCGAACCGCAGGTCCACCGGACCCCACGAGTTCCACACCAGCCAGACCAGGCAGAACACCGTGAGGTAGATGAGGAACCGCGGGGTGCCGAGGAACCGGGCGATGCCCTCCGTCGCCTTGCCCACGGCGTCCTGGTCCATGCGCGGACGGGGGATGAAGGTGCGCCTGGCCTCCTTCGGCTGGTCGAGACGGTCAGCCACGGGGCACCTCCTGCAGGTCCTCGTCCAGGTGCTCGCGCCAGTCGTCCGGGAGGATGTGGTCCAGGACGTCGTCCACCGACACGGCGCCCAGCAGCCGCTTCTCGGCGTCCAGCACGGGCAGCGCCAGCAGGTCGTAGGCGGCCAGCATCCGCGTCAACCGGCCCACCGGGGCGTCCGGCGTGAGCGAGCCCGAGTCGGTGTCCAGCACGGTCCCCACCGCCGCGTGCGGCGCCTCGCGCAGCAGCCGCTGGAAGTGCGCCACACCGAGGAACCGGCCGGTGGGGGTCTCCAGGGGCGGCCGGACCACGAACACCATCGACGCCAGCGCCGGCGGGAGGTCCTGCTTGCGGATCTGCGCCAGCGCCGTCGCGATCGTCGTCTCCGGGCCGAGGATCACGGGCTCGGTCGTCATCAGGCCGCCGGCGGTGTTCTCGTCGTAGGTGAGCAGCCGGCGCACGTCCTCCGCCTCGTCGGGCTCCATGAGCTCCAGCAGGCGGGCCGCCTGGTCCTCGGGGAGCTCGTGCAGCAGGTCGGCGGCGTCGTCGGGCTGCATCGCCTCGAGCACGTCCGCCGCCCGTCCGACCTCGAGGCGCGACAGGATCGCGACCTGGTCGTCCTCCGGCAGCTCCTCGAGCACGTCGGCGAGCCGCTCGTCGTCCAGGGCGGACGCCACTTCCTGACGCCGGGCGTCGCCGAGCTCGTGCAGCGCGTCGGCGAGGTCCGCCGGGCGCATCCCGTCGTACGCCTCGAGCAGCTTGGCGGCGCCCTGCTCCACGGTGGCCCCCGCGAGTCCCGACACGCTCTCGACGGGGACGACGAGCGTCTCCCCGCGACGACGCAACGACAAGCCTCGGGACGGTTGCCCGCGCCGGACGAACAGCTGGTCGACCATCCAGTCGCCGCTGCGCTGGCGCGTGATCGACAGGTCCTCCACCGTGACCTCGCCGCTGCCGTCCGTGAACCGCACCCGACGGTCCAGCAGCTCGCCGAGGACCAGCGACTCCGGTGGACGCTGCTCGAACCGGCGCATGTTCAGCAGGCCGGTGGAGATCACCTGACCGGCGTCGATGCTGGTCACGCGGGTCAACGGCAGGAAGACCCGCCGTCGGCCCGGCACCTCGACGACCAGGCCGACCGCCCGGGGCGCCCCCTGGGCGCGCACCAGGACGACGACGTCACGCACCCGGCCCACCTCGTCCCCGATCGGGTCGAACACCTGGGTGCCGGCGAGGCGTGCCACGAACACTCTGCTTGCCGCGCTCACGCCGTCAGCCTACGCGCGCAGACGGCATCGTTCCTGGTCGCCGTGCGATCGGTCGCGCGGCGGCGCCGCACCGGTCGTGGTGGTGGCGCCGCGACGGTTGGTACAGACTGTGCCCATGAGCTTCTCGCGCCCGAACCCCGTGCCCCGGGTCCCCACGCTGCCGCAGGGTGACGAGGTCGCCGCCTACGAGAGCTACCTGGAGGCGCAGAAGGCGGTGGACTACCTCTCGGACGAGAAGTTCCCCGTGCAGCACGTGACGATCGTGGGCACCGACCTGCGGATGGTGGAGCGGGTCACCGGGCGGCTCACGTACGGTCGCGTGGCGCTGGCCGGAGCACTGTCGGGCGCCTGGTTCGGGTTCTTCGTCGGCCTGCTGCTCACGCTGTTCGCCGGCGGCGAGACCACCGTGCTGCTCGTGGCGCTGGCGCTCGGTGCCGGGTTCGGCCTGATGTTCTCCGTGCTGTCCTACGCCTTCACCGGTGGTCGCCGCGACTTCACGTCGCAGTCCCAGATCGTCGCCTCGACCTATGCCCTGCTGTGCGCCTCCGAGCACGCCGGCGAGGCGCGGCGGATGCTCGCGGCCTCCCCGTCGGGGGTGGGCAAGCAGCGCCGGCCCGCGACGTCCACGGCGCCCTCCGGCCCGTCGGCGCCCTCGAACCCCTCGAACCCCTCGAACCCCTCGGCCCCCTCGGCTCCCGACCCGCGGTGGACGATGCCCGACGGCGCGCCCCGCTACGGCGCGATGCGGCCCGGCGCGGGTGGCGCTGCCGGTTCCGGTGCTGGTGGGGCGGGCACGCCGTCGGACTCCGGGACCTCCGGCTCGTCGACGTCGTCCGTCGCGGGTGGCGAGGGAGAGTCGCACCCGCAGCCGCCGTCCTCCGGCCCGGTGCCTCCGAGCACCGACGACGGGGCCGTCCCGCCCGCCGTCCCCGGCAGCACGACACCGCCGCCCGACGGCGACGACGACCCCTGGGCCCCGCCGCCCACCCGGTAGCCGCAGTCCTCGGCCCCGCCGCCGCATCCTCCTGCCCTCCTGCCACCACCACCTCGACTCGGCAGAGTGCCACCGATTCGGCACGGACGAGTGCCGAATCGGTGGCGGAGTGCCGAAGCGAGGGTCGCGGGCGACGGGCAGCGGACCGTGTCGGGCCGATCAGTCGCGCAGGCTCGCCATCCAGGCCTCGACGTCCTCCGGCCGACGCGGGAGCGCCGCCGACAGGTTCTCGTTGCCGTCGGCGGTGACGAGCACGTCGTCCTCGATCCGGACGCCGATGCCGCGGTACTCCTCGGGCACCGCCAGGTCGTCGGCCTTGAAGTACAGCCCGGGCTCGATGGTGAACACCATGCCGGGCTCCAGCACCCCGTCGAGGTACATGTCGCGACGCGCCTGCGCGCAGTCGTGGACGTCGAGGCCCAGGTGGTGCGACGTGCCGTGCACCATCCAGCGGCGGTGCTGCTGCCCCTCGGGCGACAGCGACTCCTCGGCGGAGACGGGCAGCAGGCCCCACTCCTCGAGCCGCGCGGCGATGACCTCCATCGCGGCGGCGTGCACGTCGCGGAACCTCGCGCCCGGCACCGCGACGGCGAACGCGGCGTCGGCGGCGTCCAGGACGGCCGTGTAGATGCGGCGCTGGACGTCGGTGAACACCCCGTCGACCGGCAGCGTGCGGGTCACGTCCGCGGTGTACAGCTCGTCGATCTCCACCCCGGCGTCCACGAGCACCAGCTCGCCCGGCCGGACCACGCCGTCGTTGGTGATCCAGTGCAGCGTGGTCGCGTGGTCCCCGGCGGCGGCGATGGTCTCGTAGCCCACCGTGTTGCCCTCGAGCCGGGCGTGGGCGTCGAACGTCGTCTCGATGACGCGCTCGCCACGGCGGTGCTCCACGGCCCGCGGCAACGAGAGCACGACCGCCTCGAACCCGTCGACGGTGCGCCCCACCGCCTCGCGCATGAGGTCGATCTCGAGGTCGTCCTTGACCAGGCGCAGCTCGGAGGCGGCTTCGGCGAGGGACTCGTCCGACGCGGTCTGGGCGACGCCGGCCTCCTCCCGGAGCGCCTCGACCAGCGCGGTGATCGCGTCGTCCGCCTCGGCGACCACGAGCACCTGCACGCCGTCGGCGCCGACGTCCTTGGCCAGTGCCTCGCGCAGCTCGTCGACGTGCCGGGCCTCGATGCCGGTCAGCGTGGTGACGTCGTCGAGGGTGGGGCGGGCACCGACCCAGAACTCGCCGTAGCGGGAGTCGGCGTAGAACTCCTCGGTGTTGCGCGGCGCGAGCGGGCGCACGTAGAGCACGGCGTGGTGGTTCGAGCCACCGTCCCCGTCACCCTCCTCGGTGGGGTGCAGCACGAGGACGGCGTCGGGCTCCTGGTCGGTCCCGAACCCGGTGAGGTGCGCGAACGCGGAGTGCGGGCGGAACCGGTAGTCGGTGTCGTTCGAGCGCTGCTTGAGCGGTCCGGCGGGAAGCACGAGCCGGGTGCCGGGGAACGCCACGGAGATCCGCTCACGACGGGCGGCAGTGAAGGCGGCAGCGGGCCCGGGGGTGACGCCCAGGTCGGGGCGGGGCTCCCAGCCGGAGGTGATGAAGTCCTTGAAGGCCTGGGAGGAGGGGCGGTGGGAGCGGTTGCTCCCACGGTCCTCGGCGGGCTGCTCGACGGGGGTCTTGTCGTTCATGGCCTCAGTCTCGCACCGAACCCTGGGGTGATGCCCGGTCGGGTGCACCGCCCGGGCGACCCTCACGCGCGGGAGAACTCGTCCAGGGCGCGCGACAGGATCCTGTTGTAGACGTCGGGGGCGTCGAGCTGGACGTCGTGCCCGGTGCGCGGCACGACCACCAGCGCGCACCGCTGCCCGGTGCGCAGGTAGCGCTGCTGCTGCCAGCGCAGGTGGCACCGGGAGCCGTTGACCAGGTAGACGGGTGCACGCACGGCGGCCAGGTCCGTGAGCGCCGACCGCCCCGCGAGCTGCCCGAGCGCGTCCGTGACCAGGTCCCAGCCGGGCCGCTGCACCGATGCCGACGTCCCCGACGTCTCGGGCGTCCCCGCGGGCACGGGGACCTGTGCCCGGCCCACCAGCCGTCGTCGGACCGCCGCCGCGGCGCGGGCGACGGCGTCCGCCACCGACCCGTAGGCGGCCACCGGCTTGCCCCGCGGGTCGGTGCTGCAACCCGAGGCGACCACGCCCACCAACCGTGTCCCCGGGTCGTCCGCGCGGCCGTGCCGCGCCGCCCACCCGAGGCAGACGTACCCGCCGAGGGACTGCCCGACCAGGACGACGGGCATGCCCGTCGGGAAGGTCGCCACGGCCTCGTCGACGACGTCGTACGCGCCCTCGAGGGTGAAGCGTTGCGACAGCCGGGCGCCGTGCCCGGGCAGGTCGACGGGCACGACCCGGTGCCCGGCGTCCGTCAGGTGCTTCTCCTGGGCGGCCCAGGTGCGTCCGTGCTGGCGCATCCCGTGCACCAGGACCACCCCGAGGCGCTCCGGCGTGCTCCGGGGGGCGGACGGGGCGGGTGGCGGGAGCGTCGTCGCGGTCATCCCTCCATCGTGGGACGCGGCGGGGGAGGGCGGGCGTCCGGAGCGGGCGGGGCCGGTGGAGAACGTGTGGTGGACGGGCGCCGGCTCCCTACACTGGGCGAGGTGATCGACCTCCACACCCACTCGTGCGTCTCGGACGGCACGGAGACCCCCGCTCGGCTGATGGAGTCGGCCGCAGCCGCCGGGCTCGACGTCGTCGCCCTGACCGACCACGACACCACCGCCGGGTGGGACGAGGCGGCGGCCGCCGTCTCCCGGACCGGGGTGGCGCTCGTGCGCGGGACAGAGATCTCCACCCGGGTCGTCGAGGCCGGTTCCGCGATCAGCGTGCACCTGCTCGCCTACCTGTACGACCCGGCGCACCCCGCGCTGGTCGCCGAGCTGCAGCGCACCCGCACGGCGCGCTACGAGCGGGCCCGCCGGATGGTCGACCTGCTCGCGCAGGACCACCCGGTGACGTGGGACGACGTCGTCGCCCAGACGCACGACGGCGCCACGATCGGGCGCCCGCACCTCGCCGACGCGCTCGTGGCGGCCGGCGTGGTGGCGAGCCGGGACGAGGCGTTCGCGACGATCCTGCACCCCGGGGCGCGCTACTACGTCCCCCACTACGCGCCCGGCACGGCCGAGACGGTCCGGGCCGTCGTCGCGGCCGGGGGAGTGCCGGTGCTGGCGCACCCGCGGGCGGGCAAGCGGGGGCGGGTGGTCAGCGAGGGGACGATCGCCGCGCTCGCGGACGACGGGCTCGCCGGCCTCGAGGCCGACCACCGCGACCACGACGACGCCGATCGCGCCCGGCTGCGGGAGGTCGCCGCCGACCTCGGCCTGCTCGTGACGGGTGCGAGCGACTACCACGGCGCGGGCAAGCTCAACCGGATCGGCGAGCACACCACCGACCCGGCGGTGCTGGCGGAGATCGCCGGGCGGGGTCGGCTCGAGATCCTGAGTCCCTGAGTCCCCTCAGAGGTCGATCGTCGAGAGCCGGACGTCGACCCGGGAGCCGGGGCCCAGCCCTTCGGCCCGGCGCACGGCCTTCTTCATCGGCAGGACGTAGCTCTCCTTCGAGGGGAACACCGACGTGCGCCACGTCGTCGCGCCGACGGTGACCTCGACACGGATCGAGCCGAAACCGCGCGGTGGCAGCGGCAGGTCCGCCAGCAGGTCGGACTCGTCCACGGGGACGGTCACGAACCACCAGGCGTCGTCCTGCCGAGCCTCCCACTGCCACAGCGGAGCCGAGAACGAGATCTCCATGCCGGCCACGCTACGGTCCGCCCCTGACAGGTGCGCGGACAGCAGGACGGGCGGGGCCTGCCCCCGAGGGGAGGCCCCGCCCGTCCGGCGAGGGTGCGCAGGTCAGCTGTCGGTGGGTGCGCCCCCGGCCGCGTTGCCCGCAGAGCTGCCGCCGCGGGTGCGGCGACGGCGACGACGACGCTGGCCCTCGCCCGAGCCCTCGGCGCCCGCGGGCTTCTCGCCGGACGACGCGGCGGCGTCGGAGGTGCGCTGCGACGGACGGCGGTCCGCGTCGCGGCCACCCTCGCGCTGCGAGCGCCCGCCGCCGGACCGGCCACCCGGGCGACCGTCGCGCGAACCGTTGCGACCGCCCTCGCGGCCACCGGAGCGCGAACCGCCACCCTGGCCGGCGCCCGTGCGCTTGCCGGTCTCGCCGAGGTCCTCGAGCTCCTCGGCGTCGAGGCCGCCGAGCGCCTGCTTGTCCCTCGGCAGGCGGCCCTTGGTGCCCTCGGGGATGCCGAGGTCGCTGAACAGGTGCGGCGACGACGAGTACGTCTCGACCGGCTCGGGGAAGCCGAGGTCGAGCGTGCGGTCGATGAGCTGCCAGCGGGGCACGTCGTCCCAGTCGACGAACGTGATCGCGGTGCCCTTGTTGCCCGCGCGGCCGGTGCGGCCGATGCGGTGCAGGTAGGTGCGCTCGTCCTCCGGGCACTGGTAGTTGACGACGTGGGTCACGTCCGAGACGTCGATGCCGCGGGCGGCGACGTCCGTGGCGACCAGCACGTCGATGTGCCCGTGGCGCAGCGCGCGCAGGGCCTGCTCACGAGCGCCCTGTCCGAGGTCGCCGTGGATCGCGCCGGCGGCGAACCCGCGCGCCCGCAGCTCGTCCGACACCTTGGCGGCGGTGCGCTTCGTGCGGGCGAACACGATGGTGCGTCCGCGTCCGTCGGCCTGCAGGATGCGGGCCAGCACCTCGACCTTGTCCAGCGCGTGCGCGCGGTAGACGACCTGGCGGGTGTTCTTGACGGTCGCGCCGTCGTCGTCCGGGTCGGCCGCGCGGATGTGGGTCGGCTGCTTCATGTACCGCCGTGCCATGGACACGACGGCGCCCGGCATCGTGGCGGAGAACAGCATGGTGTGCCGCACGGCGGGGGTCTGGGCGAGGATCCGCTCGACGTCGGGCAGGAACCCGAGATCGAGCATCTCGTCGGCCTCGTCCAGCACGACGGTCGCGGCGCGGGTGAGGTTGAGGTGACCCTGGTTGAGCAGGTCGACCATGCGGCCCGGGGTGCCGACGACGACCTCGACGCCACGGTTGAGCGTCTCGATCTGCGGCTCGTAGGCGCGCCCGCCGTAGATCTGCACGATGCGCACGGCGCGGTGGCGGGACGCCGTCTCGAGGTCGCGGGCCACCTGGGAGGCGAGCTCGCGGGTCGGGGCGACGACGAGCGCCTGCGGCTTGCCCGGTGCGGGCAGCGCGTCGAACTCGGGCTCACCGGGAGCGGCGACGCGGTGCAGCAGCGGGACGCCGAAGCCGAGGGTCTTGCCGGTACCGGTCTTCGCCTGGCCGATGATGTCGTGGCCCGACAGGGCCACCGGCAGCGTCATCGCCTGGATGGGGAAGGGGTGGGTGATGCCCGCGTCGCGCAGGGCCTGGACGATCTCCTCGCGGACGCCGAAGTCCGCGAAGCTGACGTCCTGGGCCTGGATGGCCGCGGGGGTGGAGAAGTCGGGTCCGTCGGAGCCGGTCGCGGGAACGTGCGCCGCGTCGTCGGCGGTGATGTCGGTGGTGGTCACTGGTGCCTTCGCATGTCGTCGGCGCGGTGGACCACGTGGTCAGACCGCGGATCGTACGCTGCGCCGAGGTGGTCGGCAGCCGATCGCGGAGGTGCGTCGCGCTGAGCGCGGGGGGTCATTCGTCGGGACGACCGGTCAACCGAGGTACGTCAGCCATGATAACGGACGTGCGAGGAGACGTGGAGGAGTCCTTCGTCACGTGCCACCTATCCTGGTCCGGTGAGCACCTCCCCGCGCGCCGACGGCGTCGACCCCGCGTCCGCACCGTTCCACGAGCTGGTCGGGTTCGCGGCCTACACCGAGCTCGCCGGCTTCGGCCTCCTGGCGGCGCTGTCCGTGGACGCCGCCGACCTCGCGACACGTCAGGCGCTCGCCGACGGTGCCGAGCGTGCGCTGGCACGGCAGCGGGCGCTCGTGGCGCTGGTGGCGCCGAAGGGCGGTCCCACGTCGGGCACCGCCGCGCAGGTCATGGCCCCCTTCGACGGCGTGCTGGCCGAGTTCGACACGCGCACCCGCACCGCCGACTGGGCGGAGGGCCTGCTCACGGGGGTCGTGGGTCACGGCGTCGCGCAGGACTTCTGCCGGGCGCTGGCGACCGGCGTGCCCGGCTCGCAGGGCAAGGACCTGCGCGCGGTGCTCGACCGGCTGGCCCACCCGTCGGCCACGCCGGGCGAGGCCGAGCCGATCCTGGTCCTCGGCCGGGCGGCCGCCGCGGACGACGTCCTCGCCTCCCGGTTGGCCCTGTGGGGCCGGCGTGTGGTGGGGGAGGCGCTGAACCTGGTGACGGGTCAGCTCGACTCCCGGCCGATGCTCGCCGGCCTCGCTGCCGACGCCGCCCGCGCGGCGGGTGCGGACGTCGGCAACGGGGGGCGCTCCTGGCTGGTCACCCGACTGACGGGCGAGCACACGCGTCGCATGGACCGCCTGCGGCTGGCGGCCTGAGCCGCTGGCCGGGGTCGGCGGCGCGTCCCGTCGGACGGGTCCGCGGACCCGTCCGCGCGGAGGCGACGCTCAGAGCGAGTTGAACCCGACGGGCCGCTGGTCGCCGCTGCCGATCTCGACGTAGCCGATGGTCGCCGCCGGGACGAGGACCTGACGACCGCGGGAGTCGGTGATCTCCAGCACGCCGTCACCACCGAGCGCCTTGCGCACCGTCTTGGCGAGGTCCTCGGCGCTCTGGTCGGTCTCGACGACCAGCTCGCGGGCCAGGTTCTGCACACCGATCGTGATCTCCACGTTGACTCCTTCGCGCGCGGGGCGCCGCGATCTGCGACGCCGGTTTCCAGCTGGTCCGATCCTATGCACGGCCGTGACCACCGGGTGGCGTCGTCCGCGCAGGGTGAACGCGGGCACCTGCGGCCGTCCGGGTGCGGGCGGGCGCTGTCGGTGGCACGTGGTCGAATCTTCCCCGTGAGCCCCCAGACCGCCGTCCGCCTCGTGCCGGCCCCCGCGCAGAGCGCCGGGGCCGGCGTCGCGCTGGACGAGACGCAGGCCGACGCCGTCGCGGCAGCCCTGGCGTCCCCGGCCACCCTGGTCGTGGGCGCGCCCGGCACCGGCAAGACGACGGTGGCCCGGGAGGTCGCGGTCCGTGCCGTCGCAGCCGGGACGGACCCGTCGCGCGTGCTCGTGCTGGCGGCTTCGCGGCGATCGGCCGCGCGCCTGCGCGACGACGTCGCCGCCCACGCCGGACGCACCATCGGTGCGCCGATGGTGCGCACGGCCGCGTCGGCGGCGTTCTCCGTGCTGCGCACGCGTGCCGCCGTGCTGGGCGAGCCGCCCCCCACGCTCGTCTCCGGTCCGGAGCAGGACCTGGTCCTCGCCGAGCTGCTCGAGGGCCGGCTCGAGGGCGAGGGCCCTGCGCTCCCGCTGCCGGCGGACCTCCCGGCCGAGGCGCTGGGGCTGCGGGGGCTGCGGCAGGAGCTGCGCGACCTGCTGATGCGTGCGGCCGAACGGGGCCTCGACCCCGTCGACCTGGCCGAGCTCGGGCAGCGTCACGACCGGGCGGAGTGGGTGCTCGCGGCACGCCTCTACGAGGAGTACCTCGACGTCATGACCCTGCGGGAGACCACGCCGGACGCCGGTGCCCGCTACGACCCGGCCGGCGTCGTCGACGAGGCGGCCCACGCCCTGACGACGTGGGACGACGTCGTCCCCGGCGTCGACGCGCCGACGTGGGACCTCGTCGTGGTCGACGACCACCAGGAGTCGACGGTCGCCACCGCCCGGTTCCTCGGGGTTCTGCACGACGCCGGGGCGCGGCTGGTGCTGCTGGCCGACCCGGACGCCGCCGTCCAGGGGTTCCGGGGTGCGGCGCCCGGGCTCGTGGGGCGGGCGGCCGCGCGGCGCGGCACCACCGGGGCCTTCGACGCCCGCACCGTGGTGCTGGGCACCGCCTGGCGTCAGCCGCCCGCGCTGCGGACGGTGACCCATGCGGTCACGCAGCGCGTCGCGACGGTCTCCGGAGCGCTGCACCGGGGCGCGGCGCCGCGCCCGGGCGCCGAGGCGGCCGAGACTCCCGGCGCGACCGGGGCGGACGAGGCCCGCGCCGAGGTCGCCGTGCTCGCCGGTGCCGCGCAGGAGGCCACCTACATCGCGCGCGAGCTGCGTGCCGAGCACCTGCTGCGCGGCACGCCGTGGGAGCGGATGGCGGTGGTGGCGCGCAGCGGTGACCGCCTGGCGTCGCTGCGTCGTGACCTGGTGGCCGCGTCCGTCCCGGTGGCGCTGCTCGGCTCCGACGTCCCGCTGCGCGACGAGCCGGCGGTGGTGCCTCTGCTCACGGCGCTGCGGGCGTGCGTCGCCCCGCACGGCCCGGAGCGGGTGCTGACGGAGCTGGACCCGACGTCGAGCCTCGACGCCGAGGCGGCGGCGCTGCTGCTCACCTCGCCGCTCGGTGGGCTCGACGCCGTCTCCCTGCGCCGGCTGCGGCGCGCGCTGCGGGCCGAGGAGCTCTCCGGCGGCGGCGGGCGGTCGTCGGACGCGCTGCTCGTCGAGGTGCTGGGGGACCCCGACCGCGCCGCCACGCTGCCGGGCGGCGTGCGACGCGGCCCGGTCGCCGTCGCCCGCGTGCTGGCCGCCGGGCGGGCGGCCGCAGGCGTCGAGGGTGCCACGGCGCAGACGGTGCTGTGGGCGGTCTGGGCGGCGACCGGGCTCGCCGACAGGTGGCGCGACCTGGCCCTCGCCGGGGGGCCGGCCGGGGTGCGGGCGGACCGCGACCTCGATGCCGTGCTCGCGCTCTTCCGTGCCGCGGAGACGTATGTGGAGCGCATGCCGGGAGCGCCGGTCGCGGCGTTCGTCGACTACCTCGACTCGCAGGACCTGCCCGCCGACTCCCTGGCCGCCGCCGCGACGGGCGCACGGTCCGTGGAGGCCCTCACCCCGGCCGGTGCCGCCGGGCGGGAGTGGGACGTCGTGGTGGTCGCCGGAGTGCAGGACGGGGTGTGGCCCGACCTGCGGCTGCGCGACTCCCTCCTCGGTTCCCAGGCGCTGGTCGAGCTGCTCGCGGGCCGTGCGCAGGACGCCCACGGCGTCGGCCGCGAGGCACGCGCCCAGGTGCTGGCGGACGAGCTGCGCGCCTTCGTCGTCGCGACCTCACGGGCGCGGCGGCGCCTGCTGGTCACCGCCGTCGAGGACGCCGAGGACGCCCCCAGCGTGTTCTGCGACCTGGTCGCCCCGCGCGGGGACGACGACGTGGAGGGACCGGACCCCCGCCGTGTCCCCGTCGGACCGCCGCTGGACCTGCGTGGCGTGGTCGCTGCGGCTCGGGCCGAGCTGGTGCGGGCCGCCACGGCGTCCCTCGTCGCCGACGCGGCGTCCAGCACCTCGCCGCCCTCGACGTCGGCGGTGACGCCGCCCGGGACGCCGCCCTCGACGCCGCCGTCGGGTCCGGTGCCGGACCTCGCGCGGGCGGACGCCGCCGCGGCACTCCTGGCCCGTCTCGCCGAGGCGGGGGTCGCCGAGGCCGACCCGCGCACCTGGTACGGCGTCGCGGAGGTCTCCAGCGACGCGCCGCTGTGGGAGCCCGACGACGAGGTGACGGTCTCGCCGTCCAAGGTCGACACCGTCACGACGTGCGCGCTGCGGTGGGCCTTCGAGTCCGCCGGCGGCACCGCTCCCGACGCCACCCACCAGACGCTCGGCACGCTCGTGCACAGCATCGCCGAGGAACATCCGTCCGCGCCGCTGACCGTCCTGCGCGCCGAGCTCGACCGGCGCTGGCCCGAGCTCGCGCTGCCCGAGGGCTGGCCCACGCGCCAGCTGCGACGTCGCGCGGAGGCGATGGTGGAGCGCCTCGCCGCGTACACGGCGGAGTCGGGTGAGCCGTTGCTGATCGAACCGGACTTCGACGTCACGCTGGGGCGTGCCCGGCTGCGGGGCAAGATCGACCGCGTGGAGGCCGACGGCGAGGACACGGTGACGGTCGCCGATCTGAAGACCGGCAAGAACGCGCCGTCCCAGGCGCGCACCGCCGAGAACGCCCAGCTGGGCGCCTACCAGCTCGCCGTCACCGAGGGTGCGCTCGACCTGCCGGAGGGCACGCGCAGTGCCGGAGCGCGTCTGGTCTTCGTGGGCACGGACACCAAGGGGCCGTCGCTGCGCCACCAGGGCGCGCTGGAGCCCCAGGAGGACGGGACGAGCTGGGCGCGCGCGCTCGTCGAGGAGGCGGCCGACACGATGGCGGCATCCGCGTTCGTCGCCCACGAGAACGACCTGTGCCCCCGGTGCCCGGTGCGGCGCAGCTGCCCCGTGCAGAGCGAGGGCAGGAAGGTGGTCTCATGACCCCGCGACCGTCGAGCCGAGCACCCGACGAGCACGAGCGCGAGCACCACCACGGTCGTGACCACCACGGTCGTGACCACCGCGCCGACAGCGACCCGTCGGCGCCGTCGCTGCTGGACGACGTCGACCGCGCCGCCCTCGACGTCCCGGGGCGCAGCGTCCAGCTCGGGTTCCCCGAGCTCGACGATCCCGCGTCCGCCCCCGGCGGCACCGTCGGCGAGCCCGGCACCGCTGCGGCCGCGGCGCACGACGGTCCCCGGCTGTCCGCCCGCGACATCGCCGAGCTCCTGCGGCGCCCGGCGCCCACCGACGAGCAGGTGGCCGTCATCGAGGCCCCGCTGGAGCCCGTGCTCGTCGTCGCGGGCGCGGGCTCGGGCAAGACGGAGACGATGGCGGCGCGCGTGGTGTGGCTGATCGCCAACCGGATGGTCGAGCCGGACGAGGTGCTGGGCCTGACCTTCACGCGCAAGGCGGCCGGTGAGCTGTCCACGCGGGTGCAGTCCCGGCTCGGCCAGCTCGCCCGCGTCCAGGGCCGCAGCGCGGACGACCTGGACCTGCTCGCCCGCCCCACGATCGCCACGTACAACGCCTACGCGGCGTCCCTCGTGGCCGACCACGGTCTGCGGCTGGGGGTGGAGCCGGGCTCGCGGCTGCTCGGCGAGGCGAACCAGTGGCAGCTCGCGGCCGAGGTGGTGGAGTCCTGGGACGGTGACCTCGGCACGGACAAGGCGGTGAGCACCGTCACCGGGGCGGTGCTGTCCCTGTCCGGTGCGCTGGGCGAGCACCTGCTCGACGTCGCCACCGCGCGCGACGCCCTGGACGACGTCGTCGCCCGCCTCGAGGCCCTCCCGCTCGGACCGAGGCAGAAGCAGCGCACCCAGGAGGTCGACAGGCTCGTCGCCTCGGTCGCGGAGCGCTCGCGGCTCCTCGACGTGGTCGCCGAGTACCGCCGGCGCAAGCGCCTGACGGACTCCCTCGACTTCGGCGACCAGATCGCCTTCGCGGCCGAGCTCGCCCGCACGGTGCCCGCGGTCGGCCTCGCGGAGCGCGCGCGGTACCGCGTGGTGCTGCTCGACGAGTACCAGGACACGTCGTACGCGCAGGTGGAGCTGCTGGCGGGGCTGTACGCGGGCGGCCACGCCGTCACGGCGGTGGGCGACCCGCACCAGTCGATCTACGGCTGGCGGGGTGCGTCGGCGTCCGGGCTCGCGCGGTTTCCCGAACGGTTCGCGCACGCGGACGGCGGACCGGCGGCCGTGCGCTACCTGAGCACGTCCTGGCGCAACGACGCGGCCGTGCTGACGGCGGCCAACGTGGCCTCGGCACCCTTGCGCGAGGGTGGCCCGACGGCGGCGGTGCAGGTCCCGCCGCTCGACCTGCGGCCGGGTGCCGGTACCGGCTCGGTGCGTGCCCACGTAGCCGCCACGCTGGAGGAGGAGGCGGAAGGTGTCGCCGACTTCGTCGAGGCCCGGTGGCGCCGTGCGGTGCGCCCGGACGGCGCGGACCGCGTCACCGCCGCGGTGCTGTGCCGTGCGCGGTCGCAGTTCGCGGCGATGGAGGTCGCGCTGCGCCGACGCGGGCTGCCCGTGGAGGTGGTCGGGCTCGGCGGGCTCCTCACGACCCCCGAGGTGGTCGACGTCGTCGCCCTGCTGGAGGTGGTGCACGACCCGTCCCGCGGCGACTCCCTGCTGCGTCTCCTGACGGGACCGCGCGTGCATCTCGGCGCCGCCGACCTGCACGCGCTCGGTGCGTGGGCGGCCGACCTGGCACGGCGGGACGCGCCCCGCCGTCCGGTCTCCGACGGCGACGCGCACGTCACCGGTGAGCCGGATCCCGCCGTCGTCGTGGAGGGGGACGTGACCGACCACCGTTCCCTCGTCGACGCCCTCGACGACCTGCCGGAGCCGGGCCGGGCCGCCCGCGACGGGCGCGTCCTGACGCCGGACGGCCACACGCGGCTCACGGCGTTGTCGCGGCTGCTGCGCGAGCTGCGCTCGCTGACGTACCTGTCGCTGCCGGAGCTCGTCGTCGCGGCCGAGCGCGCCCTGGGGCTCGACGTCGAGGTCGCCACCGCCGAGCTGCTCGCCGACGGGCTCGCCGCGGCAGGCTCCGCGCCGGGCGAGGGGGTGAGCCGCCGGGGACGCGAGCACCTGGACGGGTTCCGGGACGTCGCGGCGAGCTTCGCGCAGTCCGCCGACGTCGCCACCCTGGGCGCGTTCCTGGCCTGGTTGGGTGTGGCCGACGAGCGGGAGCGAGGCCTGGACATGCCGGTGCGCGAGCCGGACCCGGACGCCGTGCAGATCATCACCGCGCACGCCGCCAAGGGCCTGGAGTGGGACGTGGTGGCCGTGCCGGGACTGGTCGACGGCGTCTTCCCGACCCTTGCGGAGACGTCGAAGGGGCGGGCGGACAGCGGGTGGCTGACCGGTCTCGGCGACCTTCCGTACCACCTGCGCGGCGACGCCGACGACCTGCCCACGTTCACGTTCGCGCAGGCCAGCGACACCAAGGACCTCGTCGCACGGCGGGACACGTTCCGGCTCGACTGCGGCGCCCACCAGCTCGCGGAGGAGCGCCGTCTGGCCTACGTGGCGTTCACCCGGGCGCGCCGCGAGCTGTACTGCAGCGCCCACTGGTGGGGCAGCGGGTCGCGTCCTCGGGTGGTCTCGCCGTTCCTCATCGAGCTCGTCGAGGCCGGCCTGGTGGACGCCGGCTCGTGGGCGCCAGCACCCGACGGGACCGACAACCCGCGTGACGCGATCGAGCACACCGGCACGTGGCCGGCTCCGGAACCCGGCAGGGCCCCCCGGCGCGACGCGGGCGACGGGTCGCCTGCGGGTGACGCTGCGCCGGCGGACGGCCTCCTGGTCTCGCCCCGCGAGGTGCTGCAGGCCACGGCCGCGCGGGTCGCGGACGCGAGGCGCTCCGGCGCCGTCCCCGACGACCAGGTGCTCCTCGACGACGCCGGGCACGACCTCGTCGACCTCACGCGCGTCCTGCTCGCCGAACGGACCGAGCGTGACGACCCGCAGGTCGAGATGCCTGCGCACGTGTCGGCGTCGGGCCTGGTGCGCCTCGCCCGCGACCGCGCGGAGTTCGCCCGCCAGCTGCGTCGGCCGGTGCCCGTGGAACCCACGGTGCACGCACGGCGGGGGACGCTGTTCCACGCGTGGGTCGAGCAGTACTTCTCGTCGTCGTCCCTGATGGACGTCGACGATCTTCCGGGTGCCGACGAGCCCGACGTCGCGACCGACCTCGCGCTGGACGACCTGCGGCGACGGTTCGAGGACCTGCCGTGGGCCGCCATGGTCCCGGTCGCGATCGAGCAGGACGTCGAGACGCCGATCGGTGCGGTGATGGTCCGCTCCCGCATGGACGCGGTGTTCGTCGACCCCGACGCGCCGGCCCCGCAGGACGGAGAGCCGGCGGCGGTCGTCGTCGTCGACTGGAAGACGGGCAGCGAGCCGCGCGACCCCGCCGACCGGGCCCAGCGGGAGGTGCAGCTCGCCGTGTACCGCCTGGCCTGGTCGCGCTGGACGGGGCTCCCGGTCGAGAAGGTCAGCGCCGCGTTCGTGTACGTGGCGCAGGGGACGACGGTGCGTCCGTCCGAGCTCCTCGACGAGGAGGGCCTGGAGGCGCTGGTCCGCGGCGCCGAGCCCGGCCGCCCGTGAACCGGGTCAGGCGGGGGTGTCCTCGCGGGTCGCCTCGTCCAGGTCGGCCAGCATCGACTCGGCGTCCTGCACGACGTCGGGCAGTCCACGACGGACGCCGTGCAGCAGCCAGCGTGCCAGCGCCAGCTCCCCGACGAGCAGCGCACGGTCCACGAGCCGCGGGTCGCTGAGCTCGGTGCGCCGCAGCTGGTAGGCCTCCATGATCGCGTCCACGCACTCCGGCGGTGCCGCCGCGAGCAGCCAGGCCAGGTCGTCCGCCGGGTCCGCGACGCGCGCCTCGGACCACCCGGAGATGCTGGTCACGCGGGTGCCCGTGACGAGCACCTGGTCGGGGGCGAGGTCACCGTGCACGACGACGGGCTGGTACCGCCACAGGCTCACGTCCTCCAGGGCGGACTCCCAGCGTCGCAGCAGGTCGGTGGGCACGCGGCGGGTCGCTGCGGCCTCGTCCAGCTCCACGAGCCGGCGCTCGCGGTACTCCGCGGCCGTGTACGACGGCAGGCCGCACGCCTCGACGACGGCGGCGGGCAGCTCGTGCACGGCGGCGAGGGTACGGCCGAGGTCGGCGGCGAGCCCGGGTCCCGGGCGCAGGGCGGCGACGTCCAGGGGTGCTCCGGTGAGGCGGCGGTGCACGACGGCGCGCCCGCCCTCCGGGAGCAGCGCCGACCCGACGACCTGCGGGACCTTGAACGGCAGGACCCCGGCGTCGACGTACAGGTGCAGCGACTCCAGCAGCTCCACCTCGGCCTCGAGCGCCGCGCCGGCCAGGGTGGTCGCCGGTGCACGGACCAGCCACTCCTCGCCGTCGCCCGTGGTCACGATCGCGACGTCGTAGTCGCCGGTGACGTCCTCGGGGTGCACGCTGCGCGCGTCGAGGCCGGGAACGGCGGCCGTCGAGAGCGCGGCGAGGGCGAGGGGGCTGCGGGGCACGTGCTCACCGTAGTGCGCCGGTGGGGCGTGGCCGTCGTACGGGCGCGGGCGTGTCCTGGAGCGGCACGTTCCTGCGGTCCGCGTCCGGTGGCGCCGGCGATGCTCTACGGTCGCTGGGTGCATCCCCTGGACCTGCCGTTCACCCGGACCCGTCACGACCGGGCCGCCCGTCGCCGCGCCGAGACGGACGTCGTCGAGGCTTCGCTCGCCGACCCTGCTGCCCGGACCCTGGTGCTGCACCGCGGGCTCCTCGCCGTCGCCGGGACGCACGTCCCGACCGCCGCCCTGCTCGCGCCGGTCGGGCTGCCGGCGGGGCAGTGGTTGTTCCTGGGGGAGCACGACGGCGCACCGTGCCTGGCGCTCGTGCTGCCCGACGGCGCGGAGCAGGAGCTGCCGCCCGGTGCCGACGCGTGGCTCGGTCTGCGCGAGGTGGCCCGGGGGGCGGGTGCGGTGTCCGGCGCGGGGTCGGGCGGGCAGTCGGGCGGGCAGCCCGGTCCGGACGCCGTCGCCGACGCTGACGCCGAGGTCCTGGCGCACGGCCTCGCGGTCGAGGCCGTGGCGCTGGCGGGCTGGCACCGCACGCACGCGCGATGCGGACGCTGCGGAGGGCCGACGACGGCGGTGCAGGGCGGGTGGGCCCGGTACTGCCCGGTGGACGAGCGCGAGACCTACCCGCGGACCGACCCGGCGGTGATCATGGCGGTGGTCGACGACGCCGACCGTCTGCTGCTCGGGCACGCGGCCGCCTGGCCGGCGGGCCGGTTCTCCACGCTGGCGGGGTTCGTCGAGGCCGGCGAGTCGTTGGAGGACGCGGTGCGGCGGGAGGTCGCCGAGGAGTCGGGCGTCCAGGTGGGCAGCGGTCCCGGCGACGTCCTCTACCGGGGATCGCAGCCGTGGCCCTTCCCGGCGTCCCTGATGCTGGGGTTCCGGGCGCGGGCCACGACGACGGCGGTACGCACCGACGACGAGGAGGTCACCGAGGCGCGCTGGTTCACCCGCGAGGCGCTGCTCGCCGCGGTGACGGCCGGCGACGTGGGGCTGCCGGGCAGGCAGTCGATCGCCCGCGCGCTCATCGAGGAGTGGTACGGCGGCGAGCTGCCCGGCGCGTGGTGACCTAGGGCGGTGCCCCGCGGGGCCGCCTCAGCCGGCGAGCGCGGCCTTGACGTCGGCGAGCGACGGGTTGGTCGCGGCGGAACCGTCCGGGTAGACGACGGTCGGCACGGTGCGGTTGCCGCCGTTGACCTCCTCGACGTACCGGGCGGTCTCCGGCTGCTCCTCGATGTCCACCACGGTGTAGCCGATGCCCTCGGAGTCGAGCTGGGTGCGCAGGCGGCGGCAGTAGCCGCACCAGGCGGTCGAGTACATGGTGATGGTGCCGGGCGCGGGGAGCGTCGGGGCGACGGTCATGAAGATCTCCTGGGGATAACCGGTTCCGTGTGGGCAGCGCCTGCGACAATCGCAGACGATGGCAGTAGAGACCAACTCCCCGGGCACCCCGCTTCATCCCGACGCGATCCTCGACGCGCTCGATCCCGAGCAGCGCGAGGTGGCGCTCGCCCTGTCGGGGCCGGTGTGCGTGCTCGCGGGCGCCGGGACGGGCAAGACGCGTGCGATCACCCACCGCATCGCCTACGGGGTGCGCACCGGCGCCTACCCGCCGACGTCGGTCCTGGCGGTCACGTTCACGGCGCGCGCGGCGGGCGAGATGCGGACCCGCCTGCGCGACCTCGGCGTCGCCGGGGTGCAGGCACGCACCTTCCACGCCGCCGCGCTGCGCCAGCTCGGCTACTTCTGGCCGCGGCTCGTCGGCGGCGCGCCCCCGCAGATCCTGGAGCACAAGGCGTCCGTGGTCGCGGAGGCGGCGCGGCGGATCGGGGTCAGCGTGGACCGCATCGCGGTGCGCGACCTGTCCAGCGAGGTCGAGTGGGCGAAGGTCTCGCTGGTCACCGCCGAGGACTACCTCAAGGCGGCCGCCGCCGACGACCGTCCGGCGCCGTCGGGCTACGACCACCAGACGGTGGCCCGCCTGATCACCGCGTACGAGGACGTCAAGACCGAGCGCGGCGTGATCGACTTCGAGGACGTGCTGCTGATGCTCGCCGACATGCTGGGCTCGCACCCGCACGTCGCGGACCAGGTGCGCTCCCAGTACCGGCACTTCGTCGTCGACGAGTTCCAGGACGTCTCCCCGCTGCAGCAGTTCCTCCTCGACCAGTGGTTGGGGGAGCGTCGCGAGCTGTGCGTCGTCGGTGACCCGTCCCAGACGATCTACTCGTTCACCGGCGCGACGCCGCACTACCTGCTCGACTTCACGCGCACCTACCGTGACGCCCAGGTGATCCGGCTGGTGCGGGACTACCGCTCCACCCCGCAGGTCGTGCACCTCGCCAACGACGTCCTGCGCCGCGGGCGCGTGACGGGCGCGCTGGAGCTGGTCGCCCAGCGCCCGGCGGGACCGCCCGTGTCCTACACGACCTACGACGACGACGAGGCCGAGGCCGCCGGGATCGCGGCGCGGGCCGCCCGGCTGGTCGCGAGCGGCGTGCGGGCGAGCGAGATCGCCGTGCTGTACCGCACCAACGCGCAGTCGGCCGCGTTCGAGTCGGCGCTGTCCGACGCCGGGGTCAGCTATCAGGTGCGGGGCGGGGAACGCTTCTTCACCCGCCGGGACGTGCGGGACGCCGTCGTCCTCCTGCGGGGCGCGGCACGGTCCTCCGACCCGGACGTGCCGATGCCGGAGCAGGTGCGTGACGTGCTGGCGTCGGCGGGCTGGGCGGAGAAGCCCCCGGCGTCCCGGGGTGCCGCGCGCGAACGGTGGGACGCGATGCAGGCGCTCGTGGCGCTCGCGGACGACCTGGCCGCCGCGGCCCCGCAGGACGCCCCCGCCACGCTGGAGACGCTCGTGGCGGAGCTGTCGGAGCGCGCCGCGGCGCAGCACGCACCGACCGTCGACGGCGTGACGCTCGCCTCGTTGCACGCCGCGAAGGGGCTGGAGTGGGACGCCGTGTTCCTCGCGGGGATGAACGAGGGCCTCATGCCCATCTCGCTGGCGGAGACCGACGAGGGCGTCGCCGAGGAACGGCGTCTGCTCTACGTGGGGATCACGCGTGCGCGCGAGCACCTGGACGTCTCCTACGCGCGGGCCCGCAACCCCGGGGGGCGGGCGTCGCGCAAGCGCACGCGGTTCCTCGACGGCCTGTGGCCGGACGACCCTCGGGGGCGAGGCTCACGTGCCGGCGGGGCGAAGGGTGCCAAGGGGCAGGCGCGCTCGCAGCTCACGGGCGAGGCCGACGTCGCGCTGTTCGACGCGCTGCGCGAGTGGCGGCTGTCCGTGGCCCGGGAGACCGACAAGCCCGCCTACACCGTGCTGGGTGATGCGACGTTGGCGGCGATCGCGGAGCTGAGGCCTTCCTCGACGGCTCAGCTCGCCCGGATCAACGGCATCGGCCCGGCGAAGATCGACCGGTACGGGGACACGCTGCTGGCGCTCGTCGGCGGGTCGGCTGCGGGGGCTCACGGCGGGATCTGACGGCTCGCGAGGACGTCGACGAAAAAGTTCGAATAAAAGATGTGGCGTGCTCCGTGGGCGGGTCTATGCTCGTGCTGACCGAGTTCGTTCCGGCCGTCACCGAGAGGTGAGGGCCCGAGATCAGTGAGGAGGGGTGAAGTGATGAAGACCAAGCAGCAGATGATCGGTGCGGCCGAGATCTACGCGGGGGAGAACTCTGCCCTGCGCGCATTCGTGCCGTCCGTGCGTCGTCGCACGCGCCACGCAGGATTTCTTGCAGATATTTCACCCGACTCCGTTCCCTGGAGACCTCCGGTCGACTGACCGATCCAGGCCGCGGAGTCCACTTGGGACCCGCGGCCTTCGTCATTCCTCACCAGGAAGTCGGCCTCCTCGGCCGGACGAGCCGGCCCCCTGACACCAGGGGGACCATCCGCAGGTCCTGAACACCGACGTTCAATCAACACCCAGGACCTGACGGAGGAACATCGTGCGTCTCGCACAGCTGTTGGACGAGCGGCTGGTCGACGCGGCCCCCGCCGGTGGCAGCCGCCAGTGGACCCCCCACCAACCCGTGACCCAGGACCCGCTGGAGGTCGCCGAGCTGGACCGCCAGTTCGCCGAGCTCCTGCCCTGCCGGACCAACGACCCGGAGCTCTGGTTCGCCGAGCACACCGCCGAGGTGGAGCGCGCCAAGGCGCTCTGCCGCGACTGCCCGCTGCAGGCCGGCTGCCTGGCGGGCGCCCTCGAGCGTGCCGAGCCCTGGGGCGTCTGGGGCGGCGAGGTCTTCGTCGACGGTGCGGTCGTCGCGCGCAAGCGCGGTCGGGGTCGGCCGCGCAAGTCGGAGCAGGCGGCGGCCTGAGGGCCGCTCCGCCATGCCGAGCCGACGACGTCGAGCCCACGAGAGTCCGCTCTCGTGGGCTCGACGTCGTCCCGGCGGTCTCACGGCAGCCGGCCTCCAGGTGGTGTGACGCAGCCGCACCCCCGATGGGGCGCGAGCGGGCGCAGGCGCGGCACGGCGTCGGGCAGCCGGACCGTCGCGACGGCGTCGCTCAGTCCTGGTCGGCCCCCGTCGAGGTGCGCCAGGACCTGGCCGACGGCGATCGCGGCCGCGGTGGTGGCCAGCACCGTCTCCTGCGCCGCGGGCGGTTGCTCGCGCAGCTGGGCGGCCAGGCGGGGCCAGGCGGCGTCGACGTCTGCCTCCTCCCGGTGACGGCACCCCACGCAGGCCGACGTGCCCGGCAGGACGAACGGTCCGACGCTGACGTCGGCCTCGCCGACGACGAGGCTCAGGTGCGCGACCCCGAAGCTCATCAGGCGTGCGAAGCGTTCCGGCCGGTCGACGTGGTCGCCCACCACCACGACCGCTGCCGGCGGGGCGTCGTCGCGCCAGGGCGTCGCCGTCGCGGTGCGGGGGAACTCCTGGGCGAGCGCCGCCGTCAGACGCTCGTCACGCCGGTGGCCCACGTCCGCCTGCCGGTACGGGCCGAGACCGAGGTCGGAGATCTGCACAGGAGCGGCGTCGTCGAGCAGGAGCGTCCCGACGCCGGCGGCGGCGAGATGGCCCGCGACGAGCCCTCCGATCCGGCCCAGTCCCACGATCCCGACCCGGCGCGTCGCCCGGCGCGCGAGGGTGGTCATGCCGTTGCCGTCCGGCACGAGCGCCCCGAGGGCGGGCGCGTCGGCGGCACCGCCTCCGGCCGCGGCGACGTCGGGCCGGGTCCGGGGCGGTCGGACGAGGAATCCGCACGCGGTCAGCAGTCGGGTGATCTCGGCCAGGCGGGACTCCGTCACGCCGGACCGTCGCGCGGTCCGCGCGAGCGAGACGTGTCGGCGGGTGGAGGCGGCCTGCAGCCACCCGACCTCGTGTACGTCGAGGCCGTCGACCACCAGGGCCCAGCGGGGGTCGGTACCGAGCTGCACCTGGCCGTCGCCGCGGGCGAGCACCGGCGTGCCGGGGCGCAGGCACAGGTCCGCCGGCGGGTCGGGCGGCGCCGACGTCGGTGGCGGGGGTGCTGGTGCTGGTGCTGGTGCTGGTGGTCGTACGACTGGAGGCGACGGTGGCATGGCACGACGCTGCCAGGACGGGCCGGAGCGCGGGAACGGCGTCCACAGGGTGTGGAAAAGTCGTCTATGACCTGATCTGGTGTGTCCTGTCACACGTTCATGACGTGCTCCCGGTAGTGTCATGGCGTGGCCCGGGACTCGGTGGCGTCCGTCGAGGTCCGGCGGAGCCGCCGCCGGACCGCCACGGTGAGCGCGTACCGCGACGGTGACCGCACCGTCGTGGCCATTCCCGCGCGCTTCTCGCAGGCGCAGGAGCGTGAGTGGGTGGCCAAGATGCTCGCCCGCCTCGACGACAAGGAACGTCGTCGCCGCCCCTCCGACGACGAGCTCGTCGAGCGGGCCCGCGAGCTGTCGGCCCGCTACCTCGACGGGCGAGCCCGCCCGACCAGCGTGCGGTGGGCGGCGAACCAGGAGCGGCGGTGGGGGTCGTGCACCCTGACCGACGGTTCCATCCGGCTGTCGACGCGGTTGCAGGGCATGCCGGAGTGGGTCATCGACTACGTGCTCCTGCACGAGCTCGCCCACCTGCTGCACGCCGGGCACGGTCCCGACTTCTGGCGGCTCCTGGAGACCTACCCGCGCACCGACCGGGCGCGCGGGTTCCTCGAGGGCGTGTCCTTCACCTCGGACAGCTCCGACGGGACGCCGGACGACATCGACTCGGGGTCGACGCCGTCCTGACGGGTCACGACGGGCTGTCCGCCGGCGGGGCCTCGCCCCGCCCCTCCGCGGCGGCGTCGTCGGACTCCTCGAAGATCTGGGCCAGGGCGGCGTCCAGGTCGGTCTGCTCGTCCGCCTGGGCGGCGCGGCGGTCGGCGTAGCCGGCCGGGTCGTCGAGGTCCTCGTTGCCGGGCAGCAGGTCGGGGTGGTCCCAGACCGCGTCGCGCGCCTGAGGTCCCCCGGTGGACAGCAGGTGGGCGAACAGGGCGGCGGCGTCGCGTGAGCGGCGCGGCCGCAGCTCGAGCCCGACGAGGGACTTGAACGTGTGCTCGGCCGGTCCGCCGGCGGCACGACGTCGGCGGACCATCTCGCGCAGCGGCACCGAGTGCGGCAGGTGCGCGAGGGCGGCAGTGGCGGCGACCTCGGACACCCAGCCCTCCACGAGGGCCAGCGCGGTCTCGAGCCGCAGCAGCGTGGCCTCCTGCTCCGGGGTGTGGTGCAGGCCGAACACGTCGCCCGTCAGGGCGCCGCGCAGCGCGTCCGGGTTGGACATGTCGATGTCGCGAACCTGCTCCTCGAGCGCGTCCAGGTCGATGGTGATCCCGCGGGCGTACTGCTCGACGAGGCCGTGCAGGTGGGCGCGGAGCCACGGCACGTGCACGAACAGGCGGGCGTGGGCCGCCTCGCGCAGCGCCATGTAGAGCTGCACCTCCTCGTAGGGGGAGTCCAGGCCTTCGGCGAACTTCGCCAGGTTGGTCGGGAGCAGCACGGTCGCGGGCTCGTCGAGCAGCGGCACCCCGACGTCGGTCGCGCCGAACACCTCGCGCGACAGCGTGCCGGCGGCCTGGCCGACCTGCATGCCGAACACGGCCGAGCCGAGGGACCGCATCATCGCGGCGGGGTCGAGATCCGACAGCCCGCCGCCGGGGAAGACCGGCAGCCCCGCGGTGAGCTCGCCGGGCAGGCCGGCGCCGTCCTCGCCGAGCTGGTCACGCATCACGGTCGCGAGCGCGTCGGCCACCGACGTCGCCACGGGGGCGACGAGCCGCTGCCACGCGGGCAGGGTCGCCTCGACCCACTCGCTGCGGCTCCATGCCCGTGCCGGTCCGCCCGACGGCGGCAGGTCGGTCACGGCGTCGAGCCACAGCTCGGCGACGCGCAGGGCATCGGTCGCGGAGCGTGCCTGGCCGCCCGTCAGCGACGGGTCGCCCTCGGCGACGGCGACCTGGCGGGCCAGGTCGTGCGCCACCTCGGTGTTCACCGGGCCGTCGCCCGAGGTGAACATCCGCTGGAGCTGGCTCATCAGGTGCTGCATCGTCGCGGGGTCCGGGGGCGCACCGCCGAGCAGCGCCGCGGGGTCGAGACCCTGGGCGCGCATCTGGCCGAGCACCTCGTCGGTCCGGTCGCCGAAGATGCCGCGCAGGGCTTCGCGCATGCGTTCGTCGCGCTCGTCGGGGTCGTCGGGCAGGTCGCTCATGGCAGGTCGTCGGCTCCTTCCGGTGCGGCGCGTGCCGCACGCTCACGGTAACCGTGTCCGACGTCGCGGGGCGGTCGGCGGTTCCGGCTTTCGCTCTCGGCGCACGCCGCACGCCGCACGCCGCACGCCGCACGTCCCGGCGCGCTGCGCGCACGGGCGGGCGGCCGACATCGGCGATGATGGGGCGGTGAGCCTCGAACCCGACCCCTTCGCGCCCACGGCGCCCGACGCCGGCGCGGACGTGCGCCCCGGCGGCATGACCCCCCGCTCGGTGACGATGGTGGTCTCGCTGCTCGTGACCGCGGTGCTGGCCGGGATCCTCATGACCATGCCGGCGCCCTACGCGATCCGGACCCCCGGGCCCACCGAGGACACCCTGGGCGCCCAGGACGGCGGCGAGGGGCAGAGCGCGACCGAGGTGCCGCTCATCGAGATCTCGGGGGCGCAGACCTATCCCGCCTCCGGCGAGCTGCGGCTGACGACGGTGTCGGTGTACGGCGGTCCGGGCGGGGACGTGCTGCTCGGGGACGTGCTGTGGGGCTGGACGTCCGAGGAGCGGTCGGTGCAGCCGGTCGAGGCGATCTTCCCCGAGCAGGTCTCCAGCGAGCAGCAGCAGCAGCTCGGCCAGCAGCAGATGCTCAGCTCCCAGGAGTCGGCGACGGTCGCGGCGCTGACCGAGCTGGGCTACGAGGTGCCCACGACCATGACGGTGGTGGAGACGTCCCCGGGCACAGGGGCGGACGGCGTCGTCGAGGTCGGCGACGTCATCGTTTCCCTCGACGGCGAGCCCACCGAGACGTACGCCGAGCTGCTGGCGCTGCTCGACGACGTCGAGCCCGGTGCCGACGTCGTCCTCGGCGTGGAACGCGGCGGTGAGCAGGCCGACGTCACCGTCACCACCGGCCAGGGCGACGGCCGGGCCCTGCTCGGCGTGCTCATCGACCCGGAGTACGACTTCCCCGTGGACGTGACGATCCAGATCGACGACATCGGCGGCCCCAGCGCGGGCACCATGTTCGCTCTCGGGATCATCGACCTGATGACGGCCGAGGACGAGCTCGACGGCGCGGTCGTCGCGGGCACCGGCACCATGGACGTCGACGGCCGGGTGGGTCCGATCGGCGGCATCGAGCAGAAGATGTACGGGGCGCTGCGTGACGGTGCGCAGTGGTTCCTGGCACCGACGGACAACTGCTCCGAGGTGGTCGGGCACGAGCCGGACGGCCTGCAGGTCGTCGCGGTGGCGACCCTGTCCGACGCCAGGGCGGCGATGGAGGCGATCGGTGCGGGGGAGGGCGGCGACCTGCCGCGCTGCCCCTGAGCGCCGATCGTGACCGTCTCGTGAGCGTCCTGCTGCTGCACGGTGCGCAAAACGTGGGAACCTGGACGCACGCCGAGGCGTTGACCTGACGTCTGGCCTGCCAGCACGCGTCCCAGTCCCGAGCACAGATGAGGTGCCCGCACCGTGTCCTTCGCCCCACCCCGACGTCCGGACGGACCGCCGCCGGCCCGGCGTCGCAGCCCGCTGCTGATCACCCTGGTGGTGCTCGGCGCGCTGATCGCCCTGCTGCTGCTGCTCGTGAACTTCTGGACGGAGGTCCTGTGGTTCACCCAGGTCGGCTACGCCGACGTCGTGTGGACGCAGTGGATCGCCCGTGGCGTGCTGTTCGTGCTCGCCTTCCTCGTGATGGGCGGCGCGGTCTTCAGCTCGTTCTCGATCGGGTACCGCACCCGGCCGATCTACGCGCCCTCGACGCCCGAGCAGGCGACCCTCGACCAGTACCGCGAGGCCGTCGAGCCGCTGCGCAAGGTCGTCACCTACGCGGGCCCGGTGCTGATCGGTCTGTTCGCCGGTGTGGCCGCGTCGTCGCAGTGGCGCACGGTCCTGCTCGCCCTCAACGGGCAGTCGTTCGGCGAGGCGGACCCGGAGTTCGGCATCGACGTCGGCTTCTACGTGTTCACGCTGCCGGTGCTGCGCTTCGCCGTGAGCTTCCTGCTGACGGTCGTGGTGATCTCCGCGGTCGCCGCGGTGGTCACCCACTACCTGTACGGCGGGCTGCGCATCGGTGCGGTCGAGCCGGGCGCGTCGCGCACGACGACGGCGGCCCGCGTGCACCTCGCGGTCCTCGGCACGCTGCTGATGCTGCTGATCGGCGTCAACTACTGGCTCGACCGGTACTCGATCCTCACCAACCGCAACGACCGCTACGACGGCGCCTCGTACACGGACGTGCACGCCGTGATCCCGTCCAAGGAGATCCTCACCGGCGTGGCGGTCCTCGTGGCGGTGCTGTTCGTCGTGGCGGCCTTCCGGGACACGTGGCGCCTGCCCGCCATCGGCGTCGGCCTCATGGTCGTCGCGGCGATCGCCATCGGCGGGATCTACCCGGCCGTCGTGGAGCGCTTCCAGGTGCAGCCGAACGCGCAGGCGCTCGAGGCGCCGTACATCCAGCGCAACATCGACGCCACGCGCTCCGCGTTCGACATCGACGACGTCGAGACCCAGCCGTACGACGCGACGACGGAGGTCACGGCCGGTCAGCTCCGCGACGACGCCGACACGACCACCCAGGTGCGCCTGCTGGACCCGCAGGTCGTCAGCCCGTCGTTCCGCCAGCTGCAGCAGAACAAGCAGTTCTACAACTTCACGGACAACCTGTCGGTGGACCGCTACGACATCGACGGGGAGTCGCGCGACACCGTGATCGCGGTGCGCGAGCTGAACCTCGCCGGCCTGGCGGACCGCAACTGGATCAACGACCGCACCGTGTACACCCACGGCTTCGGCGTGGTGGCGGCGTACGGCAACCAGCCCGGACCGGACGGCCAGCCCGCGTTCTACGAGGGCGGCATCCCGACGCAGGGCGCGCTGACGGACCTGACCGAGGGGGGCTACGAGCCGCGGATCTACTTCAGCCCGGAGTCGCCGACGTACTCGATCGTCGGCGCCCCGGAGGACGAGGACCCCTGGGAGCTGGACTACCAGGCCGACGAGGAGGGCGGTCAGCAGGTCCTGACGAAGTTCCCGACGGACGAGGTCGAGGTCGGGCCCGGGATCGGCTCGTTCTTCCAGAAGCTGCTCTACGCGCTGAAGTTCGGCGACGAGGAGATCTTCTTCTCGGACCGCGTCACGTCCGAGTCGCAGATCCTCTACGACCGTGACCCGCAGGAGCGCGTGGCCAAGGTGGCCCCGTGGCTCACGCTCGACAACGAGGTGTACCCGGCCGTCGTGGACGGTCGCGTGAAGTGGATCGTCGACGGCTACACGACGACGGACGCGTTCCCGTACTCGACGAGCCAGGCGATGCAGGAGGCCACGACGGACTCGCTCACGCTGGCCGCCCAGGGCGTGCCGGTCGAGCTCCCGCCCGAGGTGAACTACATCCGCAACTCGGTCAAGGCGACGGTCGACGCCTACGACGGCTCGGTCACGCTGTACGCGTGGGACGAGGAGGACCCGGTCCTCAAGGCGTGGGAAGAGGTCTTCCCGGGCTCGCTGGAGCCGATCTCGGAGATCTCCGGCGATCTCATGTCGCACGTGCGCTACCCGCAGGACATGTTCAAGGTGCAGCGCACCCTGCTCGAGCGCTACCACGTGACGGACGCCGTCGCGCTGTTCACCGGCTCGGACGAGTGGCGCACGCCGAACGACCCCGTCACCGGCGGTGACCAGGGCAGCTCGAAGCAGCCGCCGTACTACCTGACGCTGCAGATGCCCGGCGAGGAGGAGTCCGCCTTCTCCCTGACGAGCACGTTCATCCCCGGCGGCAACACCAACCGCGAGATCCTCACGGGGTATCTCGCGGCGGACGCCGACGCGGGCAGCACCGACGGCGAGGTCGCCGAGGAGTACGGGACGCTGCGGCTGCTCGAGCTCCCTCGGGACTCGACGGTCCCCGGACCGGGTCAGGTGCAGAACAACTTCAACTCGAACCCGACGATCTCCGAACAGCTGAACATCCTCAGCCGGGGGACTCGGAGGTCGTGCGCGGCAACCAGCTCACCCTCCCGGTGGGTGGCGGTCTGCTCTACGTGCAGCCGGTCTACATCCAGTCGGGCTCCGGGACGCAGTTCCCGCTGCTGCGCCGGGTGCTGGTCGCCTTCGGTGACCAGACGGGCTACGCGGAGACGCTCGACGAGGCGCTGGACCAGGTGTTCGAGGGTGACTCGGGCGCCGAGGCCGGTGACGCGGCCGACGCGGAGACGGACGTGCCGACCGACGAGGTCGAGATCGAGCCCGACACGGGCGAGGACATCGAGGGTGCGACGCCGTCGCCCACGCCGTCCGCGACCCCCAGCGAGGAGCCGTCCGCCGAGCCGACCGGCACCACCGCGCCGTCGGGCGACCCCCAGACGCGTCTGGACGAGGCGCTGCAGGAGGCGAACCAGGCGCTGACCGACAGCAACGCCGCTCTGCAGGACGGTGACTGGACCGCCTACGGCGAGGCCCAGGAGCGTCTGCAGGCCGCGCTGGAGGACGCGCTGGCCGCCGAGGGCGAGATCTCCGAGTGATCGGCGCCGGGCAGGTGGGACGAGTTGTGACGTGCGTCCCACCTGCCCGGATCGATTGGACTTCGTCCGAATCGGTGGCGTAGTGTTCATATCACCGACGCGGGGTGGAGCAGCTCGGTAGCTCGCTGGGCTCATAACCCAGAGGTCGCAGGTTCAAATCCTGCCCCCGCTACCACCGGAAGGCCCCCGGTCAGCAGAAATGCTGACCGGGGGCCTTCGTCATGTCCGGACCCTTCCCCGGCCGTCCCCCTCGGATCTCCGACCTCGGATCTGCGACCTCGGTCCTCGGACCGTGGACCTCGGAACTCGGGGTTGCTCGACTCCTCTTGCGCGAAGATGCACGCCGCCGCCGCCGGGGCCACGATGAGGACGTCGTAGACGAACGTGGAAGGAGCAGGACGATGCCGCAGCGTGACCCCGGGCCCAGCGTCAAGGACGACGAGCTGTACGAGAAGCTCCGCGACGAGGGCAACAGCAAGGAGAAGTCCGCGCGGATCGCGAACGCCGCGGCCGACCGCGGACGCAGCAGCGTCGGCCAGAAGGGTGGCGAGTCCCCCGCGTACGAGGACTGGACGGTGGACGACCTGCGCGGCAGGGCCGCCGAGCTGGACGTCGAGGGCCGGTCGTCGATGACCAAGGACGAGCTGATCGAGGCCCTGCGCAACCACTGACCGGCGCGCCGGCGGACGGCGTGACGGGGAGCACAGCCGGCGCGGGTTCTGGGCAGGGCCCGGCACGCCTAGGCTCGAACCCGGCCCGCGACGGCGAACCGCGCCGTCCGCCCGAGTCCGGAGGTACCCCGTGCGAACCCGTGCACTGGCAGCGCTCGTCCCCGTCGTCGTCCTCGGCCTGGCCGCCTGTTCCGCGGACGACGAGAACGACCGGGTGCAGGCCACCCCGTCCGCGTCCGCCGGTGAGCAGGCGTGCGCCGAGGGGCCGGCCCTGGAGACGCTCACCGAGGGCACGCTGACGGTCGGCGCGGGCGAGCCCTTCGAGCCCTGGTACGTGGGGGAGCCGTCCAGCGGCGAGGGGTTCGAGTCCGCCCTGGTGTACGCGGTGGCCGACGAGCTCGGCTACGAGCCCGAGGACGTCGTCTGGCAGACCGTGACGTTCGAGCAGATCATCTCCCCGGCGATCAAGCCGTTCGACGTCGCCGCCTACCAGACGACGATCACCCCCGAGCGCGAGCAGGCCGTCGACTTCTCCAGCCCCTACCTCACGAGCCGTCAGGGCGTCATCGTGGCCGACTCGGGCTCCTTCGCCGCGGCCGCGTCGCTCGCGGACCTCGAGGGCGCCCGGGTGGGTGTCACGGCCTCGCAGACGTCGCGCGACGTCGCCCAGGCCGCCTGGGGCGACGCCGTCGAGGTGGTGCCGTACAGCGCGGCGGGGGACGGCATGACCGCGCTGAGCTCCGGCACGATCGACGCGATGGTCATGGACGTCGACCAGGGCGTCGCCGCCTCGACGGTCTACTTCCCCGACACGCACGTCGTGGGGACGCTCCCGGCGGTGGGGGAGCCGGAGCAGCTCGGCCTCGTCCTCGACCAGGACTCGCCGCTGACGCCCTGCGTGTCCGCCGCCGTCGACCGGCTCGAGGAGGACGGCACGCTCGACGCCCTGCGCACCGAGTGGCTGCGGTCCGACGACGTGCCAGAGCTCTCCTGAACCGTTGCGCGCTCCCGAGGGTCCCGACGCCCCGGCCGCCGACGGCGGCTGGGTGCCCTCGGAGCGCGCCCGCGCCCGCACGGACTACCGGCGGGCGCAGCACCGCAGGGCGTTGCTCGTCGCGGGCGTCGCGACGGCTCTCGTGGTGGTCGTGGTCGTCCAGGTCGTCACGACCGCCCCGGGCTGGGAACGCGCCCGGGAGGCGTTCTTCTCGCCCGAGCGGGCCTGGGAGGTGCTGCCCGAGGTCGCCGAAGGCCTGTGGCTGAACCTGCGCGTGTGGGTCGTGGCCTCCGTCGTCGGGCTCGTCGTCGGCCTGGCGCTCGCCCTGGTGCGGACCTCGCGGATCCCGGCGCTCTTCCCTGCACGGCTGCTGACCGTGCTGTACGTGGACGTGTTCCGCGGGGTGCCGGTCCTGCTGGTGATCCTGCTGGTCGGGTTCGGGCTGCCCGCGCTGCGCCTGGAGTGGCTGCCGGTCGGGGCGGCGTTCCTCGGCGGGCTGTCGATCGTGCTCGCCTACACCGCCTACCTCGCCGAGATCTTCCGCGCCGGCATCGAGTCGGTGCACCCCTCGCAGGTCCTCGCGGCCCGGTCCCTCGGCCTGACCCGTGGGCAGGCGGTACGCCGGGTCGTGCTGCCGCAGGCGGTGCGCAACGTGTCGGCACCCGTGGCGAGCACCCTGGTGTCCCTGCAGAAGGACTCGGGACTGATCTCGATCCTCGGCGCCGTGGACGCCATCCGCGCCGCCCAGATCGCCACCACGGGCGACTACAACTTCACGCCCTACGTCGTCGCCGGCGTGCTGTTCCTCCTGGTGTCGATCCCGCTCACGCGGCTCGTGGACGCCTGGTCGGCGCGCCAGGGCTGGCGGGGGAGCCTGCGCGGCAGCGGGGCGGGGTCGGTGCGATGAACGAGGCGCTGCTGAGCCTGCGCGGCGTGCGCAAGACCTACCCCGACGGTCCTGGGCGACGCGCCGGGCGCAAGGTCGTGCTCGACGGCATCGACCTCGACGTCCGCGAGCACGCCTGCGTCGTGCTGGTCGGGTCCTCGGGCTCCGGCAAGTCGACGCTGCTGCGCGTCGTCGACCTCCTGGAGGACGTGGACGACGGTCAGGTGCTGCTCGACGGCGTCGACGTCGCCGACCCCTGGGTGGACGCCGACGCCGTCCGGGCCCGCCTGGCGATGGTGTTCCAGCAGTACAACCTGTTCCCGCACCTGCGCGTGCTGGACAACGTCACGCTCGCCCCGCGCGTCGTGCACGGGCGGTCGCGCGCGGCGGCCGAGGAGTCCGCGACGGCGATGCTGGAGAAGGTCGGGCTCGCGCACAAGGCCCGCGCGTACCCCGACCAGCTCTCCGGCGGCGAGCAGCAGCGTGCCGCGATCGCCCGCGCGCTCGCCGGCGGACCCGAGCTGCTGCTGCTCGACGAGGTCACCTCGGCGCTCGACCCGGAGCTCGTGGGCGAGGTGCTGGACCTGCTGACGACCCTGCGCGACGAGGGCACCACCATGTTGGTGGCCACCCACGAGATGGCGTTCGCCCGCCAGGTGGCCGACGAGGTGGTGTTCCTGCACGAAGGACGCGTGCACGAGCGCGGCACCCCGGCGCAGGTCCTGGACGACCCGCAGCGCGAGCGCACCCGCGAGTTCCTGCGTCGGCTGCGCTGATCACGGGTCCGCCGTGCGCGCGGGGGCCGTGCGCGTGGGGGCCGCCCGCAGGACGCCCGGTGAACGGTCCTGGCCGCCGCGTACGACGGGGCGTGCCCGCCCCGGGTCGGCCGTGTCCGGGTGCCGCCGGGTCAGGCGTCGTAGGTGTCCTTGACGACGAGCACGGGCACCGAGGCGTCCAGCAGGACGCGCTGCGTCGTCGAACCCATGAGGAAGGTCCCCTCGCTGGACCGCTTGCGCGATCCCACGACGACGAGGGTGGCGCCGGCGGCGTCGGCCGCGTCGAGGATCGCGTCGGCGGGCTCGGTGTGCTCGTGGCGGTAGGTGATCGACGGCTCACCGGCGTCGACGAGCAGCGCTGCGAGGCCGGCGGGGGTCGGGGCGTCCGTTGCCTGCGGATCCAGGACGACGACGTGCAGCGGGAGGTCGCGGCGGCGGGTCTCGGCGAGGGCCGTGCGCACGGCGGCCTCGCCGTGCGGTGAGCTGTTGTAGGCCACGAGCACCGTCATGGGCCCACTCTCGCACATCCGGGCAGAGGGGTGCACCCAGGTCCCGCGGTGGCCCGCGACAGCCGTCGGCGTCCGCTCAGCCCTCGGCGGCGGCGAGCTGTTCGATGACCTGGCGCTTGGCCCGGGTGAGCATCCCGGTCATCCCGTTGAGCCGCAGCGCGCTCACCGCGCGGGTGAGGCCGAGCTGCATGGGGAAGTCCTCGGGGACGTCCACGACCTGCTGCGGCGTCAGACCGGAGAGTCCCTGGGCGAGGATCGAGGCGAACCCGCGGGTGGTGGGCGCCTCGGGCGGCGCCGAGGCGTAGAAGGTGACGACGCCGTCGGCGACCTCCGCGAAGGCGCGGACGGGCGACTGGCACTCCTCGACCTTCTCGAGCATGCCGGGTGCGGCGGCGTAGCGGTCCGGCAGGGTCGGGAGATCGCGGGAGAACTCCAGCAGGAGCTGCAGCCGCTCCGGCTCGGTCAGCGCGAGGAAGTCCTCGCAGATCTCCTGCAGCGAAGCGGGCAGCGGCTTCGGGTCGTCGGTCATGTCCCCATCATCTCGTAGCTCGGCGTGGTGGGCGCCCGCCGGTGGCGCCGGGCGCCCACCACGCCCGGAGGGTCAGGCCGCGGGGGCCTCGCCGGGCTGGTCCCCGGCGACGATGGGCACGCGCACCGCGTTGCCCCACTCGGTCCACGAGCCGTCGTAGTTGCGCACGTCGTCGATGCCCAGCAGGTAGCGCAGCGCGAACCAGGTGTGGCTGGAGCGCTCGCCGATGCGGCAGTACGTGATCACCTTGTCGTCGAGCTGCAGGCCGAGGCCGCCCTCGCGGTAGATGGCCTCGAGCTCGGCGCGGGGCTTGTAGGTGCCGTCCTCGGCCACGGCCGTCGCCCACGGCACGTTGTTCGCGGTGGGGATGTGCCCGCCGCGCAGCACCCCCTCCTCCGGGTAGTCGGGGATGTGCAGGCGCTCGCCGGTGAACTCCTGCGGGGAGCGGATGTCGACGAGGGGACCGTTGCCGAGGTGGGCGAGCACGTCCTCCTTGAAGGCGCGGAACGTGGAGTCGTCGCGCTCGACGTGGGGGTACTCGACGGCGGCGGGGGACGGGACGTCGGTGGTCAGCTCGCGGCCCTCGGCGACCCAGAGGTTGCGGCCGCCGTCGAGCAGGCGGACGTCCTCGTGGCCGAACAGCGTGAAGACCCAGGCGGTGTACGCCGCCCACCAGTTGTTCTTGTCGCCGTAGAGGACGATCGTCGTGTCGCGGCCGATGCCCTTGGACCCGAGCAGGTCGGCGAACCCGGGACCGTCCAGGTAGTCGCGCTCGACGGGCAGCAGCAGGTCGGTGTGCCAGTCGATCTTGACCGCGCCCGGGATGTGGCCGGTCTCGTAGAGGAGCACGTCCTCGTCGGACTCGACGACGACCAGGTCGGGGGACCCGAGGTTCGCGGCCAGCCACTCGGTGGTGACGAGGCGCTCAGGGTGGGCGTACTCCTGGAGCCGCGGGTTCGGGTCGAGCGAAGCAGACATCGTGTCCTCCGGTGGTGTGGGGTCTTGGGCCACCCTAGGGGTGGGCCGACCAGGGGTGACAAGTCGTGTCCATGATGTGGGACCAGTATTTGAGACGACTCACGGCGTGGCCCGAGCGTGCGCGTCCTACACTGACGGCACCACCGCACGACGACGTCGGAGGCGCCATGGAGCACCGACCCCACCCCCGTCCGGCACCGGACGCGCCGGTGCCGGCGAAGGCGGCCGCCGTGGCCCGCGACCGCCGCACCGTCCGCACCGCCTACGACCGGTTCCTCGTCACCGGCTCCGCACCGACAGGCCTCGACCCGCTCGTCGTCGCCTCGTGGCGTCGCAGCCTGCGATCCGGCGTCGACCCCGAGCACGTCCGCACCGCCGCGGCCATGGACGCCGCCGCGCTCGACGAGTACCGCACCTCCCACCCCCTGGCCGACGTCATGCCGATGGTCCGCGACCTCGTCGTCGACGGCGCCCGGGACGACGGCCTCGTGGTCGCCGTGTCCGACGACGTCGGACGCCTGCTCTGGGTCGAGGGCGACCCCCGCACCCGCACCGTCGCCGAACGCGTCGGCTTCCTGCCCGGCGCCGTCTGGCGCGAGCGCGACGTCGGCACCAACGCACCCGGCACCGCGCTCGCCACCCGCCGAGCCGTCCAGGTGCTCGGTGCCGAGCACTTCGCCCGCCCCGTCCAGGCGCTCAACTGCGCCGCCGCCCCGATCCACGGCCCTGACGGGCACATCGTCGGCGTGCTCGACGTCACCGGCGGGCGGGCCGCCGGGTCCAGCGTCGCGCTCTCCCTCGTGCGCGCCGTCGTCGCCGGCGTCGAACGAGAGCTCGTCCGGCTCGGCACCCAGGCGACCGCCGGCCCCCCGGTCGACGTCCGGCTGCTGGACCGCCCCACCGTCCGCACACCCCGGGGAGAACGCCGCCTCACCGGCCGGCACGCCGAGATCCTCGCGCTGCTCGGCGAGCACCCGAACGGGCTCAGCGTCGAGGAGCTCGCCGTCCTGCTGCACCCCGGCGACCTCTCCGCCGTGACCGTGCGGGCCGAGGTGTCCCGGCTGCGCCGCGCCGCCGGGCCCCTCGTCGTCGGGTCACGGCCCTACCGGCTCGCCCCCGGCGTCCGCACCGACGTCGCCGTCGTGCGCGCCCGCCTCGCCGACGGCGACGTCCACGGGGCGCTCACGACCTACACCGGCCCGCTCCTGCCCTGGTCCGTGGCGCCCGGTGTCGAACGTGCCCGCACCGAGCTCGCCGCGGAGATGCGCTCCGCCGTCCTGGCCGACGGCGACCCGGGAGCCCTCGACGCCTGGACCCGCACCGACGACGGCGCCGCCGACCACGCCGCCTGGAGCCTGCTCACCCGCCGCACCGCCCCCGCCAGCCCGCTCGGGGCCCGGGCCCGCGCCCACCTCGCCGTCCTGGACGCAGACCTGCGCTGAGCCGGCCCGCGGGCGCGACACCTCTGCAACGCCGCTGCAACGCCCCGTCCCTAGCGTGGGCACCACGACGCGACGACGCGTCGACGTCGGACCCGCACACCGGGCCCGACGGGTTGTGCACCGCACGCAAGGAGGCAGCGAGCCATGACCGTCTACGCGGCACCCGGACAGCCGGGAGCCATCGTCGAGTACCGCGCACGCTACGACCACTGGATCGGCGGCCAGTACGTGCCGCCCGCGAACGGCGAGTACTTCGAGAACCCCTCACCCGTCACCGGACAGACCTTCTGCGAGGTCGCGCGCGGAGACGCCGCCGACATCGAACGAGCCCTCGACGCCGCCCACGGCGCCGCCCCCGCGTGGGGCCGCACGAGCGCCGCCGAACGGGCCGGCATCCTCAACAAGATCGCCGACCGCATGGAGGCGCACCTGGAGGAGATCGCCGTCGCCGAGGCCTGGGAGAACGGCAAGCCCGTGCGCGAGACCCTCGCCGCGGACATCCCCCTCGCGATCGACCACTTCCGCTACTTCGCCGGAGCGATCCGCGCCCAGGAGGGCGGGATCTCCGAGATCGACGAAGACACCATCGCCTACCACTTCCACGAACCGCTCGGCGTCGTCGGGCAGATCATCCCGTGGAACTTCCCCATCCTCATGGCCACCTGGAAGCTCGCCCCGGCGCTCGCGGCGGGCAACGCCGTCGTCCTCAAGCCTGCCGAGCAGACGCCGGCCTCCATCCTGTTCCTCATGGACCTCGTCGGTGACCTGCTGCCGCCGGGCGTGGTCAACGTGGTCAACGGGTTCGGGGCCGAGGCGGGCAAGCCGTTGGCGTCCAGCCCACGGATCCGCAAGATCGCGTTCACGGGCGAGACGACCACGGGCCGCCTGATCATGCAGTACGCGTCGCAGAACATCATCCCGGTCACCCTCGAGCTCGGCGGCAAGAGCCCGAACATCTTCTTCTCCGACGTCGCGGCCGAGCGGGACGACTTCTACGACAAGGCGCTCGAGGGCTTCACCATGTTCGCCCTCAACCAGGGCGAGGTGTGCACGTGCCCCTCGCGGGCCCTCATCCAGTCGGAGATCTACGACCAGTTCCTCGGCGACGCGCTCGAGCGGACCCGGGCCGTCAAGCAGGGCAACCCCCTGGACACCGAGACGATGATCGGCGCGCAGGCCTCCAACGACCAGCTGGAGAAGATCCTGTCCTACATCGACATCGGCAAGGCCGAGGGGGCCACCGTGCTCACCGGTGGAGCGCGGGCCGAGCTCGACGGGGACCTGGCGGGCGGCTACTACGTGACCCCCACCGTGTTCGAGGGCAAGAACTCCATGCGGATCTTCCAGGAGGAGATCTTCGGTCCCGTCGTCGCGGTCACCGCCTTCGACGACTACGACGACGCGATGAAGATCGCCAACGACACCCTCTACGGCCTCGGAGCGGGCGTGTGGACCCGCAACGGGTCGACGGCGTACCGCGCCGGGCGGACCATCGAGGCCGGTCGGGTGTGGACCAACTGCTACCACGCCTACCCCGCCGCTGCCGCGTTCGGCGGGTACAAGGGCTCCGGCGTCGGGCGGGAGAACCACAAGATGATGCTCGACCACTACCAGCAGACCAAGAACCTGCTCGTCAGCTACTCGGGGCAGAAGCTCGGGTTCTTCTGATGGCGACGGCGACGCGCGTCGCCGTCACCCGCGACGCGGCCGGGCTGCTGGCCCGGCTGCGTCGCCGGCACGGCGAGCTGATGTTCCACCAGTCGGGCGGCTGCTGCGACGGGTCGAGCCCGATGTGCTACCCGGCGGGCGACTTCCTCACCGGCGACGCCGACGTCCACCTCGGCGACCTCGAGGTGGGCGCTGACCCGGACGGCGCCGCGGACGCAGGCGAGGCCTTCACCGTGCCGGTGTGGATGTCCAAGGCGCAGTTCGAGTACTGGAAGCACACGCACCTGACCATCGACGTCGTCCCGGGCCGGGGGGCCGGGTTCAGCGTCGAGGCACCCGAGGGCGTGCGGTTCATCATCCGGTCACGGCTGCTCACCGACGACGAGTCCGTCGCGCTGGCGGAGGCCGACCGGAGCCGCTGATCTCGGGCGACCCCTGTCCCGGGACACCCGGACGGGGTATGTTCTGGATCCGTGAGCACCGAAGTCGACGCCCTCCCGTCCGTCTCGTCCCTGCCCGCCTGGCTCGTGCCCTCGGTGTACCTGAACTGGTCCACCGAATGGCTGCGGGAGTCGGTGGCGATCGCCACGCGGTCGCGCGAGCACTCCCTGCCGGGCGGCCCCGACGGCCCGAAGCGCGGCGACGTCGTCGTCACCGTGCTCGGCGAGGCGGGCGTCGTGGCGTCCGTCGAGCTCATGGGCGCCTCCGACGGCGACTCCTGGGTGACCGACGAGCTCTTCGGCCCCGACCGCCCCATCGTGTGGGCCGACCTGTTCGACGGCGCCGACGCCTACATCGGCTCGTCGGGCTGGCTGCCCGCCGAGCACGCCCGCGCGGTGCTGGACGGCGTCGCCAACCAGTTCCACGACGGACCGGTGCACACCATCGACCCGGGCGACTGCGGCTCCGGGCAGACGGTGCCCGACGTGCACGTGCTGCGCCTCATCGGCCACCGCGCCGTCACCGGATGGGCCATGCGTCGCGAGGAGCGCTGCGCCACCTGCGAGCGGTTCGTCGACGTCCACGAGCTCCAGGCGCACGACGACGGCGCCGTCCGGCTCGGGACGACGACGGCCGGCGGACGCACCCTCGACCAGGTCATCCGCGACGTCCACCTGCTGTGCGCCCAGTGCCACGACCTCATGCACGAGCACTCGGTCACCTCCCAGCGCAACCGCCTGCGCCCCCAGTGCCCCGGCTGCGGGGTGCGCGGCCGCACCAAGCGCATCGTGTGGGGCATGACCTTCAGCGACGACGTCGTCAGCGCCGAGCCCGACGTCGTCTACGGCGGGTTCGAGGTGCCGGTGCCCACCCCGGAGTGGTACTGCACCGAGTGCCACGCGAACTTCGGAGCCACCGTCGTCGCCTCCCGCGTGCTCGACGCCAGCGGGCCGGCCGTCCCGCAGCCCGTCACCGGCGCCATCACCAAGGTGGGTGACGCGTTCCCCGCCGAGGTGACGGAGAACGGCGAACGTCGCTGGGAGACGGCCGACGAGAACTGACGGTCCGCGTCAGGCCGCGGCCAGCGGTCTGGTCCGCCGACGTCGTCGGACCAGACCGTGGTCGGCCGCCGGCACGTGGGGCGCCACGCGCAACGGCATCCCCGCCTCGAGAGGAGTGCGGTCCGCCTTGCGATGGTTGCAGGGCTCGCAGGCCGCCACGAGGTTCAGCCACGAGCTGTCGCCCCCGCGGGAGCGAGGGACCACGTGGTCGACCGTCTGGGCCGGTCCGCCGCAGTAGGCGCAGGCGCCGTCGCGCCGCTTGACGCCGTCCTTGGTGACGGCCGGGCGCCCACCGCCGCGGTACACCCAGCGCATCGTCACGTAGCGGACCAGCCGGAGCACCCGGGGGAGCGGGTAGGGGCCGAACGACGCGCCCTCCACGAACTCCTCCACGACGGCGACCTCGCGCACCAGCATCGTGATGGCGTGCTTCATCGACACGCGGTGCAGCGGCTCGTAGCCGGCGTTGAGGACCAGCACGTCGGCCACGGTCCTGCTCCCTCCTGGCGGTGCGCGCCGACCCTGCGGTCGGTGTGCGCTCGGCGGCTCCCTGCGGTGGACTGCTCGACGGCGACGGTCCGGGCAGGACCGTCGGACGGGTGCACTGTGGCGTCCGTCACGATGAAAGTAGAGGCGCGGAGGGCGGAAGTCCAGCACTTAGCGGATCGGAGGTCTTCCCGATGCGCCGATCTGAGGCTTTTGAAGGGATTGGTGCCCCGGTCCTCAGGTGGGGCCCATGGCCTGCGCGATGACCGGGACGTCGCCGAGGTGGACGTCGGAGCGGAGCAGCAGGCCGTTCTCGAGGACGTTCCTGGACGCGCCGTCGAACCGGTCGACGTGCGCGGCCTGAAGGATGGTGGGGTCGTCCGAACCGGTGACTGCGCAACGGCCGGCGCAGGCCAGCAGGAGGGCGGCACTCAGGAGCGACCGGCCCTGTCGGGCAGGCACGAGCTGCTCGCGACGGCAGAGGGCCTCAGCAGGTGCTGTTGCCGGACAGGTCGCTGCAGACCAGGCGCACGCGGGCTTCGGTCACCCGGACGGGGTCGAGGGTGGTCGTGGTGGTGATCTGACCGTCGATGGGCGTCCAGATCGAGGTCCCGGCGAGCTGGAAGCTCCCGTGCCAGGTGGTGACGAGCGTGGTCGTGACCTCGCCGCGATACCAGTCGCCCTCGTCGTCGCGCTCGGTGCCGGGGTCGACGTCGGGGTCGCCGAGGTGGGTGTAGCGGTGCGCCACCCATGAGGCGTCGGGCTCGGGGTCGCCGTCGACCCAGTGCCTGCCGGGGTCGGTCGTGACGAGGACGCCGCCTCCGGGGGAGTAGGGGTCGTCGAAGTCCCAGGCGAACTCGACCGGATCGGCGCGGATGACGACCGGGACGCCGAGGAGCTCCACCTCGGTGGTGATCGCGGTGGCCGTGGTGCTGGCGGGGTGGAACCGGTTGACCAGCAGCACCTCCCCGCCCTGGACGTCGGCCTGCGGGGTCGGGATGTGCAACCGGGCGAACGCGCGCTGCGCCTCGGCGGCGACGTCGGCCGGGGTGACGCACTCCCGGCCCGAGACGTACTCCGGCTCGCTGAACCCACCACCGGCCAGGGCGCGCTCCACCCACAGTGCCGGCAGCTCGACGGCGCCGTCCTCGCACGGAGCCGGGATGACCTCGAACTCCGCCACGCCTTCCGGACAGCCACCGATCGCGGTGTACCACCGGGGCTCGTCGAAGAGGTCCGCCTCGTCGTCCTCGATGCAGGTCGCGGAGTCGGCGCGAATGTAGCGGTCCTTCGGACCGTCGTGGTCGGCCGGACGGGTCCCGTCGCCGACGCCTTCTGCAAGAAATTCATCCTGCCGATCGTCGGCAAGGGTATCGATCTTCGGAGGGGGTGCAGGAGACGGAGAGTGAGTCATTGGCAGGAGCGCAAGCCCGATGCCCAGAACGTTCGTGACGACTGTACCCATCTGACTACTGGTCCAATCCTGTGATTCCGACGATGGTCCATCGACCGTTGTCTCGGACGACCTCGACCCGATTCATTGCGGACACCGCCTCCAAGCTCTGCACTTCGGCCCCGTTGGCGTCCACGAGCGACGCGGGCTCCACCGACGAGTAGACGTCGACGGGCCAGATTCGCGTTGCGCTGTCCTGTTCGTAGACGTGGTCGACACGAACTTCGGAATCTCCGCCTGTATAGGTGTATGCGCTGTCGGCGATGGTCTGGGCCTGCTCCAGACGGGCTGCGCAGGTGCTGCACTTCTCGTGGGACATGGCCTCCCACTCGGCGGTGTCGTTCGTCTTCATGATGTAGTCGTCGAGCTCGATGAAGTACTCCGCGGCCGCCGAGGCGCCCTCGTAGCCGTCGTCGTCCATCGCGGCGGGTCGTGGAGGAGCGACGATGACCGGGTCCGCCTCGCTCCGAGACGACGACGGGGCCGGCGCGGGTTCCGACGAAGCGGTGGCGTCGGGCGCCGGGCTCTGCCCGGTCGCGTCCGGAGGGGCGGGTGTCGTGCAGCCTGCGAGCAGTAGGATCGCAGCCCCGAGCGCGCAGAGGGCAGTGCGAGGGCGGGGCATCGGGGGCTCCTTCACCAGGGAGTCGACGGTGACAACCCGGACACCGTAGCGAAGGCGACCCTCGAGCGGCACGGCCCTGTGGAAAAGTCTCACCAGCTGGGCACCCGGGGCGACCCTGGGCACCCCGGGGACCTGTGCCGTCGGCGGTCAGTCCGTCGCTTCACGCAGGGCTGCGACGGCGCTCGCGGCCTCGTCGAGAGCCTCCCGGCCGCGGCGGCGTGCGGCATGCGCGAGCCGGTCGTACCCGGAGCGGTCGCCGCCACGGGACGCGACGGTGTCGCCGACCTCGTCGGCGTACCGGGCGAGCAGCAGCATGTCGCGGTGGTCGCCGAGCGTCGACTGGATCCGCTTGCCGATCTCCCCGAGCGCGCGCGTGGAGGAGCCCAGCACCTTGGTGGGGTTGCTCGTCACGGCACGGGCGGCATGGGTGAGTCGGCGGCCGGCCTTGCGGAGGCGGTGGGCGCGCGCCATCTCCTCGTCCTCGACGCCGCCAGGTGCGACGTCGACGTCGACGTCGGCAGTGGCGGTCAGGTCGACGTCGTCGGCGGCCCGCAGCGCCTTGGCGACCGCCTTCCGCAGCCGCTTGCGCGCGACCTTGCGTGCGGGCTTGCCGGCAGCCTTGCCCCGCGGAGGGGTGGCGACCCATCGCACCAGCTCGCCGGAGAGCTCGTCCCACTCGGGCCCCTGGCACCAGTCCACGAGCCGTCGGTGCGCCTCCGCGTGCCGCGTGTCGAGCGCGGAGACGAGGTGTGCGCGGGCGTCCAGGGAGACGCGCGCGTCCCGCCCGACGGACTCCACGTCGGCGCGGCGGACCTCCAGGTCGCGGGCGGTGCCGAGCACGTCGCCGAACCGTGCCAGGTGCTCCCGGAGAGCGGTGGCCTCGGCACGGTCGAACACGGGCCGGTACACCGACAGCACGGTGCGCAGCCGCCGGACGGCGGCGCGGAGCCGGTGGACGGCGTCGGGCTCGTCGGTGACCGCGGCCGGGACGCGCTGCTGGATCCGTCGGACGTGCTCGGCCACGACGTCGGCGAAGACGTCGGCTGCCTGGTCTGCTGCGCGCTGAGGTGCCATCGCCCCACGGTAGGCAACCCGGGCCCGCAGCGCAGCGGTACAGCAGTACGGCAGCACGACGGCGCAGGAGTGCAGCTCAGCTGCACGCTCCGGCCGAATCGCTACCCGGCGTCGTCCAGGGCGAGCGGCCGCACCGCGCGACCGTCTCCCACGTACAGCCCGTGCAGGGTGAAGCCGTGGGTGGCGGCCTGCTCGCGCAGGGCCACGTTCCAGGCCCTGTCGGAGTCGGTCATCGTCTGCCCGTCCGGTCGGACGTGGACGGCGACGACGCTGCCGCCGGGTGCGGACTGCTCGGTGACGGAGGCGATGACCATGCCGAACCGGGCGGCGTCGTCGGACCCGGGCAGCGCGGGGACGTCGCGCACGGGCACGGCGACGCCGGAGAAACGCCGTTCGGCGTCGATCCACGAGAGGCACAGGGTGCGACTGCGGGGCAGCGCCGCCCCGGCGAGCATGGTCGCGAGGTCGAGACGGTCGGCGTCGGACAGGACGAAGTCGCCGGGGCGGACCACGGCGGGTGCGGTGTCGGTGCTCATGCGTCAGACCCTGCCCCGCGCAGCGCAGACGCCGCCGCCGTCGTCCACAGGCTGTGGACGACGGCGGCGGCGCAGGGAGACGGATCAGAAGTACCGGGCGTAGGCCCCCGTCGTCAGGAACGGCGGGAAGTCGTCACCCAGGGCGACCTCGCGGAAGATCGACGACGCCCGCTCGAGCCCGTCGCCCGGCGTCCGCGGCGCCGTCCGGAGGAACTCGCGCACCATCGCCTCGCACAGGTCGCGCGTGATGGTCACGCCGTCCTCGGTGACGGTGCGGGAGTGCACCCACTGCCAGACCTGCGACCGCGAGATCTCCGCCGTCGCCGCGTCCTCCATGAGGTGGTCCAGCGCCGCAGCGCCCGTCCCGCCCAGCCACGAGGCGATGTACCGGATGCCGACCGAGATGTTGGTCCGCAGCCCCGCCTCCGTGACGGTCGCACCGCCGCGCCGCGCCGAGGCGACGTCGAGCAGCTCGGCCTGGCCGACCCGGACGTCGTCCCGCTGCCGGCCCACCTGGTGCGGGTCCTCGCCGAGCACGGCGTCGAAGGCCTCCCGGGCGATGCCGATGAGGTCCGGGTGCGCCACCCACGACCCGTCGAAGCCGTCGCCGGCCTCGCGCTGCTTGTCCGCACGGACCTTCGCGAACGCGGCCTCGGTGACCTCCGGGTCGCGGCGGTCCGGGATGAACGCGCTCATGCCGCCGATGGCGTGCGCACCGCGCCGGTGGCACGTGGCGACCAGCAGCTCGGTGTAGGCCCGCATGAACGGCGCCGTCATCGTCACCTGCGCGCGGTCGGGCAGCACGTAGGAGTCCCCCGCGAACGGAAGCACTTGATGACGCTGAACAGGTAGTCCCAGCGGCCGGCGTTCAGGCCGGCGCAGTGGTCGCGCAGCTCGTAGAGGATCTCCTCCATCTCGAAGGCCGCCGGGAGCGTCTCGATCAGCACGGTGGCGCGGATCGTGCCCCGGGGGATGCCGAGGGCCTCCTGGGCGACCTCGAACACCTGGTTCCACAGGCGGGCCTCGCGGTGGCTCTCCAGCTTCGGCAGGTAGAAGTACGGACCCCGCCCGCGGGCGATCAGCTCGGCCGCGTTGTGGAAGAGGTACAGCCCGAAGTCGACGAGCGACCCCGAGGCGGGCTGGCTCGACCCGTCCGTGCCGGTGTAGGCCAGGTGCTTCTCGAACAGGTGCCAGCCCCGCGGACGGAACACGATCGTCGGCATCTGCGTGAGCTCGGTGGTGCGCAGCGCGTAGTGCTTGCCGGGCGTGCGGCCACCGTCGGGGGACGGGCCGTCGAACGTCAGCTCGCCCCGGATCGCGGACCGCAGCGCGAGCTGCCCGCCGACGACGTTCGTCCACGTCGGGCTGGACGCGTCCTCGGCGTCGGCGAGCCACACCCTGGCTCCCGAGTTGAGCGCGTTGATCGTCATCTTCGGGTCGGTGGGCCCGGTGATCTCGACTCGACGGTCCTCCAGACCGGGCGCCCCCGTGGAACCGGCCACGCGCCACGTCGGGTCCTCGCGGACGGGCCGGGTGGTCGGCAGGAAGTCGGGGTCGGCGCCGTCGGCGATCTGCCGGGTCCGGCGCTGACGGGTCAGGAGCAGCTCGCAGCGGGCGTCGGCGAACTGGTCGTGCAGCAGCGCCAGGAAGTCCAGCGCGGCGGGGGTGAGGATCTCCTCGGAGCCGGGCACGTGCGGCCCGACGACGTCCACGGTGCCTTCCGCGAAGGTCGCGGAGTCCGCGAGGGCGAGGCCGCGCGGCGGCGTGTGCGGCGAACCGGTGGAGGAGCGGGGCGGGTCGGCGATGGTGGTCATGATGATCTCCCGGTGGCGGGTGCGAGTCAGAACTGAGCGGTCTCGGTGGAGCCGGCGAGGGCGAGGGTGGCGGCGTCGGGGTTGAGCGCCGTGGACACGCGGTCGAAGTAGCCGGTGCCCACCTCCCGCTGGTGCTTGGTCGCGGTGTAGCCGCGGGACTCGGAGGCGAACTCGGCCTCCTGGAGACGGACGTACGCCGTCATCTGCTCACGCGAGTAGCCGTGGGCGAGGTCGAACATCGAGTGGTTGAGGGCGTGGAACCCGGCCAGGGTGATGAACTGGAAGCTGAAGCCCATGGCGCCGAGCTCGCGCTGGAACTTCGCGATCGTGGCGTCGTCGAGGTGCTTCTTCCAGTTGAACGACGGCGAGCAGTTGTACGCGAGCATCTGGTCGGGGAACTCGGCCTTGACCGCCTCGGCGAACCGGCGGGCCAGGTCGAGGTCGGGGGTGCCCGTCTCCATCCAGATGAGGTCGGCGTACGGGGCGTAGGCGTGGGCGCGGGCGATGCAGGGCTCGATGCCGTTGCGCACCTCGTAGAAGCCCTCGCCGGTGCGCCCGCCGGTGAGGAACGGCTGGTCGCGCTCGTCGACGTCGGAGGTCAGCAGGGTCGCGGCCTCGGCGTCGGTGCGGGCGATGACCACGCTGGGCACGTCCGCGACGTCGGCGGCCAGGCGTGCGGCGTTGAGCGTGCGCACGTGCTGCTTGGTCGGGATGAGCACCTTGCCGCCGAGGTGGCCGCACTTCTTCTCGCTGGCGAGCTGGTCCTCCCAGTGCACGCCCGCGGCGCCGGACGCGATCATCGACCGCATGAGCTCGTAGGCGTTGAGCGGTCCACCGAACCCGGCCTCGGCGTCGGCGACGATCGGCGCGAGCCAGTTGCGGGTCGGCGTGCCGTTCTCCTCGACGTCGATCTGGTCGGCGCGCAGCAGCGCGTTGTTGATGCGGCGCACGACGGCGGGCACGGAGTTGGCCGGGTAGAGCGACTGGTCGGGGTACGTCTGTCCCGACAGGTTGGCGTCGCCGGCGACCTGCCAGCCGGACAGGTAGATGGCCTTCAGGCCGGCCTTGACCTGCTGCACCGCCTGGTTGCCGGTGAGTGCACCGAGGGCGTTGACGTAGTCCTCGCTGTGCAGCAGGTCCCACAGGACCTCGGACCCGCGACGGGCGAGCGTGTGCTCCTCGCCGACCGAACCGCGCAGCGCGACGACGTCCTGGGCGGAGTAGTCGCGGGTGGTGCCGGCCCAGCGGGGGTCGGTGGCCCACTGCTCGGCCAGGGCCTCGGCGGTGGCGACCTGGTCGCCGGGCCGGGTGGTCGTGGTCTGCGGTTCGAGCGTCGCGGTCATGATGATCGCCTTCCAGTCGTCGGAGCCTGCGGTGAGGGTCCGACGGCCCGTGCGCTGCTCGTGGAGCCTCGCCCGGGCCGCCGTCGTCGTCCCTCGATGACGACTCTGCGCCCTGCGCAACCCCTGTGGCGAGCGATCGTGAGAAGAAGTATCACGTTTCTTCTCCTTCCCAGAAGGCGTGGCGCATGTCACCCTCGAGCATGGCCCTGACGACGACGAACCGAGCGGCACCCGCCCTGCCGACCCCTCCGCCGACCGGCGAGGAAGCCGACGCCCTGACCATCGGACGGCGGATCCGGCACCTGCGCACCCGGCGCGGCATGACCCTGGCGGACCTCGCTGCCGCCATCGACCGCGCGCCGTCGCAGGTCTCCATGCTGGAGAACGGCAAGCGTGAGCCCACCATCGCGCGCCTGCAGGCCGTGGCACGAGCGCTGGGCACGAGCGTCGACGAGCTGCTCTCGCCCGAGGCGCCGTCGCGCCGCGACGCCCTCGAGATCGAGCTTGAACGGGTACAAAGAGGCCCGCTCTTCTCGGCGCTCGGGGTGAAGGAGGTCCGGGTGGGCAAGTCCCTGCCGACGGATGCCCTGGAGGCCATCGTGGCCCTGCAGGCCGAGCTCGAGCGCCTCCACTCCGAGCGAGCGCTGACCCCGGAGGAGGCCCGCCGCGCCAACACCGAGCTGCGGGCGGACATGCGCGCGCAGGACAACTACTTCCCGGACCTGGAGATGATCGCCCGCTCCCTGCTCGACGACGTCGGGCACACCCGTGGACCGGTGCCGCAGCGCGCCGCCGTCGACATCGCCGCCCACCTCGGGTTCTCCCTGCACTACGAGTCCGACCTGCCGCAGTCGACGCGCGCCGTCATCGACCGCCGTCACCACCGGGTGTACCTGCCCAGCGACGGGATCCGGGGGCGTTCCGACGCCCGCTCGGCGCTGCTGCAGGCGCTCGCGTCGCACGTGCTCGAGCACGCCGAGCCCCACGACTACGGCGAGTTCCTGCGCCAGCGCGTCGAGGCCAACTACCTGTGCGCCGCCCTGCTGCTGCCCGAGCGCGAGGCCGTGCGGCACCTGCGCGAGGCCAAGGAGGCGCGGGCGATCTCGATCGAGGACCTCCGGGACGCCTTCGCGGTGTCCTACGAGACGGCGGCGCACCGGTTCACCAACCTCGCCACCCGCCACCTCGGCATCGGGGTGCACTTCATGAAGGTCCACGAGTCGGGCGCGATCCACAAGGCGTACGAGAACGACGGCGTGCGGTTCCCCGCGGACGCGCTCGGGACGGTGGAGGGTCAGCACGTGTGCCGGCAGTGGACGGCGCGGGTGGTGTTCGGCCACGCCGACCGGCTCAGCCCCTACTACCAGTACACGGACACCCCGACGGGGACCTACTGGTGCACGTCCCGGGTCTCCAGCACCCCCGAGGGGCGGTTCTCCGTCAGCGTGGGAGTGCCGTACGCGCAGGTCAAGTGGTTCCTGGGTCGTGAGACGACGGCGCGGTCCACCTCCCGCTGCCCCGCGGACTCGTGCTGCCGGCACGCGCGTCCGCCCCTGGCGGAGCGGTGGGACGGGCACGCCTTCCCGAGCGCGCGCCCCCACGCCTCGATGCTGGCGGCGATGCCGTCGGGGGCGTTCCCCGGGGTGGACACCACGGAGGTGTACGAGTTCCTGGAGCGGCACGCGCCGGGCGCCGGGTGACGTCGGCAGGGGCGGCAGGGTCGGACGGCGGGCGGGCGGGCGCGCGCGGTGGGGCCGTGGGGGAGTGGTCGGGCGGGGCGTGGTCGGGCGGGGCGTGAGCGCCCTGGGCGAGGCTCAGGACTCCAGCAGCAGGGCCTCGCCCTGGCCCCCGCCCCCGCAGAGCCCGACGGCGGCACGTCCGCCGCCACGCCGGGCCAGGGCGTGCGCCGCGTGCACCGCGAGGCGCGCGCCCGACGCCCCGATGGGATGGCCCAGCGAGATGCCGCCGCCGTGCGGGTTCACGACGTCGCGCGACAGCCCGAGCGCCCGTGCGGACACCGCGACGACCGCCGCGAAGGCCTCGTTGATCTCGACGTGGTCGAGGTCGTCGGCCGACCACCCCTGGCGGGCCAGCGCAGCCGCGATCGCGCGGGCCGGCTGCGAGTGCAGCGACGTGTCGGGCCCGGCGACCTGGCCGGCCGCGCGCACGGTGGCGAGCACCGGCACCGACGCGGCGGCCGCCCGGCGGCGCGTCGTCAGCACCAGCGCGGCAGCGCCGTCGGAGATCTGTGAGGCGTTGCCGGCCGTGATCGTCCCCGCGGGGGAGAAGGCGGGCCGCAGGCGGGCGAGCGTCTCGGGCGTCGTGTCCGCCCGGATGCCCTCGTCGGCGGTCACGACGACGGCGTCCCCGCGGCGCTGCGGGACCTCCACCGGCGCGAGCTCGGCCGCGAGCACCCCGTCCGTCGTCGCACGGGCCGCCCTGCGGTGCGACGCCGCAGCCCACTCGTCCTGCTCGGGACGGTCCACGAACGCGTCGCCGACGTTGTCGTCCTCCGTGCCGAGGCCCATCGCACGACCGTCGAACGCGTCGGTGAGCCCGTCGCGCGCGACGGCGTCCAGCAGGGTGGCCTCGCCGTAGGGGAACCCGGCCCGCGCCCCGGGCAGGAGGTGCGGGGCGTTCGACATGGACTCCTGGCCACCCACGAGCACCACGGTCGCCTCGCCCGTGCGCAGCAGCCGTGCGCCGTCGATCACCGCGGTCAGCCCGGACAGGCACACCTTGTTGACGGTGACGGCGGGCACGTCCAGGGACAGTCCTGCGGCCACCGCCGTCTGCCGGGCGGGGTTCTGCCCTGCTCCGGCCTGGAGCACCTGACCGAGGACGACCGCGTCGACGTCGGCGGCGAGATCACCGGCGGCGGCCAGCGCCGCACGTGCTGCCACGGCGCCCAGCTCCACCGCGGACAGCGGGGCGAGCGCACCCCGGAGGCGCCCCTGCGGGGTGCGGGCGGCCGTGACGATGACGACGTCCTCGGGTGCGGTGTCCATCGGCGGCCTCCTCGCGGCGATGCTCTACCGACCACCGTACGCCGTCGGCCGGGCGCCGGAGGTCAGTGCTCCTTGCTGTCCTCTTCGTCGCCGATGAACGTCGTGACCTCGTCGGGCAGGTCGTCGCGGTTCATGTCGGGACCGCGCTCCTGCTTGGCGTCCCAGCGCAGCATGACCGCGCCGAGGACGGCCGCGATGACCGAGGCGATGAGGATCGCGGCCTTGGCGCCGACCGTGTGCTCGGAGTCCTCGCCGAACGACAGCTCGGCGATGAGCAGGGAGACCGTGAACCCGATGCCCGCGAGGAAGGCCACGGGCAGCAGGTCGCGCACGCCGATGCCCTGGGCGAGCCGCAGGGGGGTGATCCGGGTGACCAGCCAGGTGGTCCCCAGGATGCCGACGAGCTTGCCGACCACGAGCCCGCCGACGATGGCGAAGACCACCGGCTGCGAGAGGATCTCGGCCGGGCCGCCGCCGTCGACCAGGTTCACCCCGGCCGAGAAGAACGCGAAGATCGGCAGCGCCAGGCCCTGCGACCACGGCTTGACGGCGTGCTCGTAGCGGCTGGTGCGGGCCTCGTCCTCGCCGTGGGTCGGGCGGGCGGCGACGGTGAAGCCCATGAGCACGCCGGCGACGGTCGCGTGCACCCCGGAGGCGTGCATGAGCGCCCAGGCGACGAAGAACAGGGGGACCAGCAGCCACCACTTCGGGGAGCGGGTGCGGACGTACCAGCCGAACACGGCGATCACCAGCAGCGACGCGGCGAGCGCACCGAAGTGGATCTCCTCGGTGTAGAACACCGCGATGACGGTGATGGCGAGCAGGTCGTCGACGACGGCAAGCGTCAGCAGGAAGGTGCGGATCGCCACGGGCAGGCCCTTGCCGAAGACGGCGAGGACGGCGACGGCGAACGCGATGTCGGTGGCGGTGGGGATCGCCCAGCCGTGCAGCGCCCCGGAGTCGCCGAGGGTGATCACCATGACCGCGTAGATCGCGGCCGGGACGACCATGCCGCCGACGGCGGCGAGCATGGGCACGCCTGCCTGCTTGGGGTTGCGCAGCGACCCGGCGACGAACTCCTGCTTGAGCTCGAGCCCGACGACGAAGAAGAAGATCGCGAGCAGGCCGTCGGCGGCCCACTTCGCGAGCGAGAGGTCGAGGTGGACGTAGACCGGGCCGATGTACGCGGGGCCCACGACCGTCTGGGCCAAGGCCTCGTAGGTCTCGCGCCACGGTGAGTTGGCGAAGACCAGGGCGATGATCGCGGCGCCGATGAGCAGGGCGCCGCCGGTGGTCTCGCGGGACACCCAGCGCGCCAGGCGGGCGCCGAAGGACGGGTTGGACAGGTCGGTGCTCAGGGTGCACTCCTCGTTCTGCGAAGGACGTCGTCGAGTGCCGGTGTCTCAACCGGCGTCGCCGACCAGTCTTCCCGGCTCGCCATTGCCGGACACCTTACCGGCCGCGCCCGAGCGGGGGCGACGTACGGTGCGGGCCGCGTGGCGCGGATCACGGTCGCTCGTTCGCCATCGCGACGAGCCTGGTGACGGTGCGCCAGTTGCGCCCGGTCGTCCAGGTGCCGGCGGCCTCGTCGATCCGTGGGCCGTTCAGGCGGGTGCGGCCCAGCCCGTCGACGTAGTGCACGTACAGGGCGCCCTCGGCGGTGGCGAGCCGTTCGGGTCCGTCGTGCCGGGCGGCGAGCCGTGCCAGACCGTCGTCGTCCACGTCGCGGGGACCGAGGTGGAGCTGCAGCCGGGCGGGGTCCTCGTGGGCCGTCTCGGGGAAGGGGACGGCGGCGACGAGGCGTTCGAGCCGCGCGGCGGTGACGACCAGCAGCGGGACCTCGAGGCCCACCCGTCCGGCGAGGGCCGAGGCCAGCGCGTCCGCGACGTCCGTGACGTCGGCCGTTGGTGCGTCCGGTCCCGCGCCGTCGTCGACCGCGCTGCCGGCCGCGACCAGGTTGCCGCTGTTGGCGTACGTGCGGGCGTCGTGGAGGCCGGCGTCCGCGGCGGCGGAGCGCAGGTCCGACGCCGGGACGCGGCGGTTTCCCCCGACGTTGACCCCGCGCAGCAGCACCACGTACGTCGTCATCCCTCCATGGTGCCCCTCGGTCACCACGGTGTGAACTCTGCGTGACGAGTTCGCGACGCGCCGCCGCTGTGGTGCCGATCACAGGCTCACGGTCGTAACGTGACCGCAGGACGCCCACCCGCGGGCGTCCCCGGGAGGCCAACCGATGGAGTGCACGCTCCGTGCAGGAGGGCCGGCCCCGGTTCTCGTGCCTCACGTGCACGTGGCCGGTCGCCCGCCCCACCCAGCGTTCCGCTCTGCGCGAGGGAGCACATCGTGGCCCACACCGAAAACCCCAGCACCGACCGTCGGACGTTCGTCATCGACACGTCCGTCCTGTTGTCCGACCCCCGAGCGATCTACCGCTTCGCGGAGCACGACGTCGTCCTGCCCGTCGTCGTCGTCACCGAGCTCGAGGCCAAGCGTCACCACGCCGAGCTCGGATACTTCGCCCGCAGTGCTCTGCGGGCGCTGGACGACCTGCGGATCGAGCACGGCCGCCTGGACGCCCCGGTCCCGATCGGAGGGGACGGGGGGTCGCTGCGCGTCGAGCTGAACCACACCGACTCGCAGGTGCTGCCCGCCGGCTTCCGGCTCGGGGACAACGACACCCGCATCCTGTCGGTCGCGGCGAACTTCGCCGCGGAGGGGCTGGACGTCACCGTCGTCTCCAAGGACCTGCCGATGCGGGTCAAGGCGTCCGCCGTCGGGCTCCGGGCCGAGGAGTACCGCCACGAGCTGGCCGTGGACTCGGGCTGGACGGGGATGCGCGAGATCGCCGTGACGGACGAGCAGATGGGGGCCCTGTACGACGGGTCGGACGTCGAGCTCGCCGCGCTCGCTCCCGAGGTGGTCGAGGGCGCCTCGCCGCTGCTGTGCCACACGGGACTGGTCGTGCACGGCGGCACGGGGTCGGCGCTGGCGCGCGTGACGCCGGACAAGCACGTGCGGCTCGTGCGTGGGGACCAGGACCTGTTCGGCGTGCACGGACGCTCGGCGGAGCAGCGGGTCGCGGTCGACCTGCTGCTCGACGACGAGATCGGGATCGTCTCCCTCGGCGGCCGGGCGGGCACCGGCAAGTCGGCCCTGGCGCTGTGCGCGGGGCTCGAGGCCGTCCTGGAACGGCGCCAGCACCGCAAGATCATCGTCTTCCGGCCGCTGTACGCCGTCGGGGGCCAGGAGCTGGGGTACCTGCCGGGCAGCGAGTCCGAGAAGATGAACCCCTGGGCGCAGGCGGTGTTCGACACCCTCGGGGCGCTCGTCTCGCCGGCGGTGCTCGAGGAGGTGATCGACCGCGAGATGCTCGAGGTGCTGCCGCTGACGCACATCCGTGGCCGGTCGCTGCACGACGCGTTCGTCATCGTCGACGAGGCCCAGTCGCTGGAGCGCAACGTGCTGCTCACGGTGCTCTCGCGGATCGGTCAGTCCTCGCGCGTGGTGCTCACCCATGACGTGGCGCAGCGCGACAACCTGCGGGTGGGTCGTCACGACGGTGTCGCCGCGGTGATCGAGGCGCTCAAGGGGCACCCGCTGTTCGCGCACGTCACGCTGACCCGCTCGGAGCGGTCCCCGGTCGCCGCGCTGGTCACCGAGATGCTGGAGGGCCTGGACCTCTGACGTCCGGTGCCGGGAGCGTCAGGGGCGCCGCCAGGACCTCAGGTCGTGGCGGCGCCCCTGACGCGTGCGGTCCCGGCACAGCAAAAGGCGCGCTGCCTCGTGGAACCCCCCAGCCCCGCGCACCGGCAGCACGCCTCTCGCTTGACCCAGACACTAACAGGTGAGGTAAGGCTTACCAAAGGGGTGTCCGCCTGCTGAGACCTCCGTCACCCCGGGTGCGGTGGTGGACGTCCGACCGGGCCGGACGCCCACCGCCGCAGCGATCAGGCCTGCGGCGGACGCGTCATCGACAGCACGTCGAGCGCCTCGTCGAGCTGGGCCTCGGTGACCTCGCCACGGTCGACGAAGCCCAGGTCGAGCACGGCCTCCCGCACCGTGAGGCCCTGCTTGACCGAGTGCTTGGCGACCTTCGCCGCCGCCTCGTAGCCGATGACCCGGTTCAGGGGCGTGACGATCGACGGGCTCGACTCCGCCAGCGCTCGGGCGCGCTCGACGTTCGCGGTGATGCCGTCCACCGTCTTGTCCGCCAGCACCCGTGAGGCGTTGGCGAGCAGGCGGATCGACTCCAGCACGCCCTGGGCGATGACCGGGATCTGCACGTTGAGCTCGAAGGAGCCCGTCGCGCCGGCCCACGCGACCGTCGCGTCGTTGCCGACCACACGGGCGGCCACCATGAGCACGGCCTCCGGGATCACCGGGTTGACCTTTCCCGGCATGATCGAGCTGCCCGGCTGCAGGTCGGGGATCGCGATCTCGCCGAGGCCCGTGTTCGGGCCCGAACCCATCCAGCGCAGGTCGTTGCAGATCTTCGTCAGCGACACCGCGATCGTGCGCAGAGCGCCCGACAGCTCGACCAGGCCGTCGCGGGCCGACTGCGCCTCGAAGTGGTCGCGCGCCTCCGTGATCGGCAGGTCCGTGTCCTCGCGCAGCAGCTCGATGACGCGCTGCGGGAACCCGGCCGGGGTGTTGATGCCGGTGCCCACGGCGGTACCGCCCAGCGGCACCTCCGCGGCGCGCGGCAGCGCCGACTGCAGGCGCTCGATGCCGTAGCGGACCGCCGCGGCGTACCCGCCGAACTCCTGGCCGAGGGTCACCGGCGTCGCGTCCATGAGGTGGGTGCGGCCCGACTTCACCACGCCGGAGAACTCGTCCGCCTTCGCGCCGAGCGACGCCGCGAGGTGCTCCAGCGCCGGCACCAGGTCGCGCACGACGCCGGCGGTGGCGGCCACGTGCACCGACGTGGGGAACACGTCGTTGGAGGACTGCGAGGCGTTGACGTGGTCGTTCGGGTGGACGTCCCTGCCCAGCGAGCGCGTCGCCAGCGTCGCCAGGACCTCGTTGGTGTTCATGTTCGACGACGTGCCGGAGCCGGTCTGGAACACGTCGACGGGGAAGTGGGAGTCCAGCGCGCCCGAGGCGACCTCGTCCGCGGCGGCCACGATGGCGTCCGCGACGTCCTGGTCCAGCACGCCCAGCTCGGCGTTGGCGCGGGCGGCAGCCTTCTTCACACGGGCGAGGGCCTCGATGTGGCCCCGCTCCAGCGGTGTGCCCGAGATGGGGAAGTTCTCCACGGCGCGCTGCGTCTGCGCGCGGTAGAGAGCCTGGGCGGGCACGCGGACCTCGCCCATGGTGTCGTGCTCGATGCGGTACTCGGTCTCGGCGGCGGCGGTGCCACCGGCGACGATGTCGGAAGTCATGCGTCTATCGTGCCGCACCGACCACGGCGTCAGCGTGTGAGAGGTGTCACGCCGCGGCGGAGCGCCCCGCCGCGGCGTGACGCGCCTCAGGAGATCGGCTGCTCGCCGACGTCGCCCGCGACCTCGATCAGCCGTGCCGAGCCGTCGTCGAGGTCGTACTCGACGCCCACGATCGCGAGCCGGCCCGCGCTCACCGCGGCGTCCAGGGCCGCCGAGTAGCCCCGCAGCAGCGCAACCGTGTGCCGCACGTGCATGGTGCGCAGCCGGTCGGCGAACGGGGTGCCGTCCGGGCCGTCGGAGAAGTCCGCCAGCCCCGCGACCGACGGGATCACCTTGTCCACGACCGACCGCACGAACCCCGGCGGCTGCTCCCCGGTGCGCAGCGTCTGCGCCGTCGCGCCCACGGCGCCGCAGGAGTCGTGCCCGAGCACGACGAGCAGCGGCGCACCCAGCACCTCCACGCCGTACTCGATCGATCCCAGCACCGTCGTGTCGACGACGTGCCCCGCCGTGCGCACCACGAACAGGTCACCCAGACCCTGGTCGAAGATGATCTCCGCCGCGACCCGCGAGTCGGAGCAGCCGAACAGCACCGTGTGCGGGTTCTGCCCGGAGGCCAGCTCGTGCCGACGCGCCGCACCCTGGGACGGGTGCTCCGGCTCGTCACGGACGAATCGTTCGTTGCCGGACCGCAGCGCGGTCCATGCCTCGGTGGGGGTCATGCGTCCTCCAGCTCTCTCGCCCACGGCGGGTTCGCGCCCGCGCGGGACACCGTCACCGCCGCCACCGCCGCACAGCGCTCGAGCAGCCGCTCCACGGTGGCGAGGTCGATGGTACGCAGTGCCGCACGACGGTCCGCGCCGAGGAGGTCGGCCGCCCACAGGCCGTCCAGCAGCGCGCCCGTGAACGAGTCGCCCGCCCCCACGGTGTCGACCACCGCCACCGGGCGCGACGGCACGTGCACCTCTCCCGCGGCGGTGACCGCCGTGGCTCCCTCGCCGCCGAACGTCACCACCACGAGCGCTGCCCCGAGCTCGTGCACCCAGGACCGCGCCACGTCCAGGGGCGCCGTCCCCGCCGCGAGCCAGGCGAGGTCCTCGTCGCTGACCTTCACGACGTCGGCGAGCCGCACGAACGTCTCGACGCGCTCGCGAGCCGCCTGAGCCCCACCCATCAGCACCGGGCGGGCGTTCGGGTCGTAGGAGATCGTCGCCACCGCACGGGCCCGGGTCACCAGGTCCAGCACCGCGCCCGCACCCGGATCCAGCACCGCGGCGATCGAACCGGTGTGGACCGCGACCGTCCCGGCATCCGCCCCCGCCCCCGGTGGGACCTGCCACGTCAGGTCGAACTCGTAGGAGGCGCCGCCGTCGGCGTCCAGCGTCGCCCGTGCGACCGACGTCCGCTCGGCGCCGTCGCTGCCCGCCGTCGTCGCCACCCCCGACTCCGTCAACCAGGCCCGCACGACGTCGCCCCGTGCGTCGTCGCCCAGCCAGGTCGCGAGGCGGGCCGCGCGACCCAGGCGACCCAGCGTCAGGGCGACGTTGGCGAGGGAACCGCCCGGGTGCTCCGTGCTCGACCCGTCCGGCCGGGCCACCACGTCCACCAGCGCCTCGCCGACGGCGAGCACGTGACGCGCCATCAGCGGTGCTCGGCGGCGTCGGCCGCGCCCGACCGTGCGCCCGACTGTGCGGCCGCGAGGCGCTCGCGGGCGCCGTCGAGCCACTCCTGGCAGCGCGTGGCGAGCGCCTCGCCCCGCTCCCACAGGGCCAGCGAGGCCTCCAGCGGCTCGCCCCCGCCTCCAGGCGGGAGACGACCCGGACGAGCTCGTCGCGCGCCTGCTCGTACGTCAGCGTGCCGACGTCGGGCTGTGAGGTCCTGTCAGCGGTGGTGTCGGCGGCGGTGGTGTCGGCGGCGGCGTCAGCATCGGTCACGCACCCCAGTCAACCGCACCCCGCCGACATCCGGGACGGCCGGGCCCCCAAACGCGTTGCCCCGTGCCCTTCCGCCGTGCGATCTTCAGGCCATGGGTCATCTCGAGGTGGCGCACGTCGAGTACGTGCTGCCGGACGGACGAACGCTGCTCGACGACGTCTCCTTCCGCGTCGGCGAAGGCAGCACGACCGCCCTCGTGGGCCCGAACGGTGCGGGCAAGACGACGCTGATGAGACTCGTCACCGCGCAGCTGCGCCCCGACGCGGGCACCGTCACCGTCAGCGGCGGGCTCGGGGTGATGTCGCAGTTCGTCGGCTCCGTGCGGGACTCCACCACCGTGCGCCAGCTCCTCGCCGGCGTCGCCCCCGACCGGGTCCGGCACGCCGCTCGCGCCCTGGAGGACGCCGAGACCGCCGTCATGGAGGTCGACGACGAGGCCGCCCAGATGAGCTACGCGCAGGCGCTCGTGGACTGGGCCGAGGTGCAGGGCTACGAGGCCGAGACCCTGTGGGACGTGTGCACGACGGCGGCGCTCGGCATGCCGTTCGAGCGTGCCCAGTGGCGCGAGGTCCGCACGCTGTCCGGAGGTGAGCAGAAGCGACTGGTGCTGGAGGCGCTGCTGCGAGGGCCGGACGAGGTCCTGCTCCTCGACGAGCCCGACAACTACCTCGACGTCCCCGGCAAGCGCTGGCTGGAGGATCAGCTCCTCGCCACCCGCAAGACGGTCCTGTTCGTCTCCCACGACCGTGAGCTGCTCGACCGGGTGGCCGACCGCATCGTCGCCCTCGAACCCGGCCCCACCGGGACCGACGCCTGGGTGCACGGCGGCGGGTTCGCCACGTTCCACGAGGCACGGCGCGAGAGGTTCGCGCGGTTCGAGGAGCTGCGCCGACGCTGGGAGGAGAAGCACGCCCAGCTCAAGAAGCTCGTCCTCACCCTGCGCCAGCAGGCGGCCAACAGCCCCGACATGGCCTCGCGCTACCGCGCGTCCCAGACGCGTCTGCGCAAGTTCGAGGACGCGGGCCCGCCCCCGGAGCCGCCGCGCGAGCAGGACATCTCGATGCGGCTGCGCGGAGGACGCACCGGGACCCGCGCGATCATGTGCGAGGACCTGGAGCTCACCGGACTCATGAAGCCGTTCGACCTCGAGGTGTTCTACGGCGAACGGGTCGCCGTCCTCGGTTCGAACGGGTCGGGCAAGTCGCACTTCCTGCGTCTGCTGGCGGGGGACGACGTCGCGCACACCGGTTCCGCGCGCCTCGGTGCGCGGGTGGTGGTGGGCCACTTCGCCCAGACGCACGCCCATCCGGAGCTGGCCGGCCGCACGCTGCTGGAGATCCTGTGGTCGGATCACGCCAAGGACCGGGGCGCCGCCACCTCCGTGCTGCGTCGCTACGAGCTGCAGGGCGCGGCGGAGCGTCCGTTCGACCGGCTCTCGGGCGGTCAGCAGGCACGGTTCCAGATCCTCCTGCTGGAGCTGGGCGGCTGTACCGCGCTGCTGCTCGACGAGCCCACCGACAACCTCGACCTGGAGAGTGCCGAGGCGCTCCAGGAGGGCCTGGAGGCGTTCGACGGCACCGTGCTCGCCGTGACGCACGACCGGTGGTTCGCCCGTGGCTTCGACCGGTTCCTCGTGTTCGGCGCCGACGGCACCGTGCGCGAGACCCCCGAGGCAGTCTGGGACGAGGGGCGCGTGGCCCGCGCCCGCTGAGCGGTGCGTCGCCCCTGCTCGTGCCCGTCAGGCTCCGACCGACGTGACCGCGGCGTCCAGGGAACCGTCGGCGAGGCGCACGTGCACCGCGTCGCCGGTGGTGACGTCGTCGGCGGCCCGGACCACGGCGCCGTCGGCCCGCTGCACGACGGCGTAGCCGCGCTCCAGCGTCGAGGCGGGGGACAGGGCGCGCACCTGGCCCGTCAGGCGCCCCACCTCGCCCGCGCCCCGCAGCAGCGCCGCGTCCAGCAGGTGGCGGACGTGGCGCAGGTGCTGAGCGATCTCCGACTCGCGCTGGTCCACCATCGTGCTCGGCCGGGCGAGCACCGGACGGGACCGCACCGCGTCCAGGCCGTGCTGCTCCCGCGACAGCATGGCGGTCACCGACCCGCGGATGCGCTGGCGGGCCTGGGCGACCCGCTGACGCTCCTCCGCGACGTCGGGCACGATGCGTTTGGCAGCGTCGGTCGGGGTGGAGGCGCGGTAGTCCGCGACCAGGTCGATCAGGGGGGTGTCGGTCTGGTGGCCGATCGCGCTGACCAGGGGGGTCCGGCAGGCGGCCACCGCGCGCACCAGCGTCTCGTTGCTGAACGGCAGGAGGTCCTCCACCGAGCCGCCGCCGCGGGCGACCACGATGACGTCCACCTCCGGGCGGGCGTCCAGCTCGGCGACGGCCGCCCCGACCTCCTGCACGGCGCCGGCGCCCTGGACCGCGACCTCCCGGATCTCGAACCGGACCTGCGGCCAGCGGGCGCGGGCGTTGACGACGACGTCGTGCTCCGCCTTGGACTCGCGCCCGCACACCAGCCCCACGACCGACGGCAGGAAAGGCAGCGCACGCTTGCGGTCCGCGTCGAACAGGCCTTCGGCGGCCAGCACCGACCGGAGCTGCTCGATCCGGGCGAGCAGCTCACCCACGCCGACCTGGCGGATGCTGGAGGCGCGCAGGGAGAGCCGGCCCGTCTTGACCCAGTACTCGGGCCTGGCCTGCACGACGACGTGGTCGCCGTTCTGCGGCCGGGCGTCCAGGCCGTCGAACGCCCTGGTCAGCATGTGCACCGGCAGGGACGCCTCCACGTCGGTGTCCCGCAGGGTGATGAACTGCACCCCCGACCCGCCACGGTAGGTGTGCTCGACGACCTGGCCCTCGACCCAGACGCTGGTCATCCTCGCGACGTAGTCGCGGATCTTCGCCGACAGCAGCCGCACGGGCCACGGGCTGTGCGCGGTGGTGTCGGCGGCGCGCGCGGGCAGCGGCTGCGTCTCGGGCCCGGCACCGGGCGCGGGGTGGTCGTCGCTCACGTCCACCAGCATGCCGCACCCCACCCACACCCGGACCTGGACCCCCCGGACCCGCCCGGACCCGCCCGGACCGGTGCGCACGGGCGCGAACCGCTCCCGACGGTCACCGTCACACGCCCTCCACACCGGCCTCCTAGACTGGGTGCGTGACTGCGACCGCACCGGCCCCCGTCCGTCCCTCGACCAAGCGTGTGCTCCTCGCCGCCCCCCGCGGCTACTGCGCCGGCGTCGACCGCGCGGTCGTCGCCGTGGAGAAGGCCCTGGAGACGTACGGCGCGCCGGTCTACGTCCGCAAGGAGATCGTGCACAACAAGCACGTCGTGGAGACGCTGCGCGAGCGCGGCGCGATCTTCGTCGAGGAGACCGACGAGGTGCCCCACGGCGCGCGCCTCGTGTTCTCGGCCCACGGTGTGTCGCCCGCCGTCCGTGAGTCCGCGGCCGCCCGTGACCTCGACACGATCGACGCTACCTGCCCCCTGGTGACCAAGGTGCACAAGGAGGCCGTCCGGTTCGCCCGCGACGACTTCGACATCCTGCTCATCGGCCACGACGGCCACGAGGAGGTCGAGGGGACCGCCGGCGAGGCCCCGGACCACGTGCGGGTCGTCAACTCCCCGGAGGAGGTCGACGAGGTCGAGGTCCGCGACCCGAGCAAGGTCGTGTGGATCTCGCAGACGACGCTGTCGGTGGACGAGACGATGGAGACCGTGCGCCGGCTGCGCGAGAAGTTCCCCGAGATGATCGACCCGCCGAGCGACGACATCTGCTACGCGACCCAGAACCGCCAGGTGGCCGTCAAGAAGCTGGCCCCCGAGTGCGATCTCGTGATCGTCGTGGGCTCGGCGAACTCGTCGAACTCGGTGCGGCTCGTGGAGGTCGCCCTCCAGGCCGGAGCCCGCACGTCGTACCGCGTGGACCGGGCCGCGGAGATCGAGGAGTCGTGGTTCGACGGTGTGACGACCGTCGGGGTGACCTCGGGGGCGTCGGTGCCGGAGATCCTCGTCGACGACGTCCTGCGGCTGCTCGCCGACCGCGGATTCGGCCAGGCCGAGGAGGTGCGCACCGCGACCGAGGACCTGATGTTCTCGCTGCCGCGTGAGCTGCGGACGAGCCTGAAGGCGAGCGGCGCGCAGGACGGCCGGCCCCGGCCGGAGAAGCGGCGCGAGCTGCCGATCAGCCCGGCCTGACCGCGGGGCTCAGCCTGCCGCGGCGTCGGTCGACGACTCGGAGTCGCGCAGTTCCACGCGCAGGGAGAGCAGGCGGTGGTCGTCCTCCGCGAGGGAGTCGACGTCGGTGCGGCGCGGGTCCTCGTCGTCCGCCCCGGCGTCGATCGACACGACGCCCCCCTCCTCCGCGGCCAGGAGCTCGGGCTTGGTGATCGGTCGGGGCGTCTCCTGCAGACCCTTGACCTCCTCGATCTCGTCCTTCGCGTCGATGACGTCCAGCTCGACCATGCGCCGGGCCGACGTGAGGACGTTGCGCTCCAGCGAACCGATCATCGAGTTGTACGCCTTGGTCGACGCCTCCAGGGAACGGCCCATCTTGGTGACGTGCCCCGTCATGGTGACCAGGCGGGAGTGGAGCTGCTTGCCGACCCGCAGCACCTCCTGGGCGTTGTCGGCGAGGGACTGCTGACGCCAGGAGTAGGCGATGGTGCGCAGCATCGCCAGCAGCGTCGCCGGGCTGGCCAGGATGACGTTCTTGCGAGCGGCGTCCTCCATGAGGGCCGGGTCGCGCTCCAGCGCCGCCGACAGGAACGCCTCGGCGGGCACGAACATCACGACGAACTCCGGCGCGTGGTCGAACAGGTCCCAGTAGCGCTTTGACGCGAGGTCGTCGACGTGCTTGCGCACGTGGCGCACGTGGGCCGCCATGCGCTGCTCGCGCACCGCGGCGTCGTCGCTCTGCTGGGCCTCGAGGTAGCCGAGGAACGCGACCTTGGAGTCCACGACGATGCTCTTGCCGCCGGCGAGGTTGACGACCATGTCGGGCCGCAGCGTCTCGCCGTCGTCGTTGGTCACCTGCACCTGGACGTCGAAGTCGACCTGCTCGATCATCCCGGCCGCCTCGACGACCCGCTGGAGCTGCAGCTCGCCCCACGCCCCGCGCTCCTGCGACGACCGCAGCGCCGTCACCAGGTCGCTGGTGCCCTTGCGCAGCTCGCCGGAGACGTCCGCCAGGTGGCGCATGTTCTCGTTGATGCGCGAGTCGAACTCGATGCGCCGCTTCTCCTGCTCGACGACCTCGGCCCGGACCTTCTCCAGGCTCTTGCCGATCGGGTCCACGAGCGCCTTGAACGCCTCCTCGCGCTGGGCGAGGGTCTCGTCGTTCCTGACGGTCGTGGCCCGCAGCTTCTGCTCCGCGAGCTCGAGGAACTGCTTGTTGTTGCTGGACAGCACCTCGCCCGCCAGGGACTTGAACTGCTGGGCGGCGCGTTCCTGGTCACCCTTGGCCGCGGCGACCTGACGCTCGGCCTCGGCGCGCACCTCGGTGAGGCGCGCCTGCGCCTGCTCGTGGGCCACCGCGAGACGACGTTCGGTCTCCTGTGCCGCCACGGCGAGCCTGCGGTCGCCCTCGTCCTTCGCCGCCTGGACCTGCTCGCGCAGCCCTGCCACCTCGCGGCGAGCCGTGTCGAGCTCGGCGTGCCCGCGCACCGCCTCCATCTCCGCCGAGCGGTGCCGGCCGGCGGTGCGCAGCGCGTGCCACAACCACCCGAGCAGCACCCCGAGGGCGAGCGTGCAGGCCGCGATGAGCAGAACCGTCGTCGTCTCCATGCCGGTCAGGCTGTCATGCGCCACCGACAACCCCGGCCAGACGCTCCGCGGACCGACGTCATCGCCCACGGGCGAGCCGCTACGGTGGCCGGTGTGACCCAGCAGACACCACCGCCGGACCCTGGCGCCGCGCTGAGCGTGCGCGGGCTCTGGAAGCGGTTCGGGGAGAAGATCGCCGTCGCCGGGGTCGACCTGGACGTGCCCTCCGGGTCGTTCTTCGGTCTCGTCGGCCCGAACGGTGCCGGCAAGACGACGACGCTGTCCATGGCCACCGGTCTCCTGCGGCCCGACTTCGGCACGGCGCACGTGCTCGGGACCGACCTGTGGGCGCGGCCCGACGACGCCAAGCCGATGCTCGGCATCCTCCCGGACGGCCTGCGCCTGTTCGACCGCCTCACCGGGGCCCAGCTGCTGACCTACTCGGGCCTGCTGCGCGGGCTCGACCGGGACACGGTCACGACCCGCGTGGAGGACCTGCTGGTCGCGATGGACCTCGCCGACGACCGCGACACGCTCGTCGTCGACTACTCGGCCGGCATGACCAAGAAGATCGCGCTCGCCGGCGCCATGATCCACGCGCCGCGCGTGCTGGTGCTGGACGAGCCGTTCGAGGCCGTGGACCCGGTCAGCGCCGCCAACATCCGCGACATCCTGCGGCGCTACGTGGACGACGGCGGGACGGTGGTGGTGTCCAGCCACGTCATGGACCTCGTGCAGCGCGTCTGCTCGCACGTGGCGGTCATCGCGGGCGGGCACGTGCTGGCCGCGGGCACGGTCGACGAGGTGCGCGGCGCCCAGACCCTGGAGGACAGGTTCGTCGAGCTGGTGGGCGGGCGTCGGGACGCGGGAGGTCTGGAGTGGTTGCGCACCTCGTCCGCCTCCGGCTGACGCTCCTGGGCAACACGCTGCGGCGCAGCGTGTGGCAGACGATCGGGCTCGTCGTGGCGGCGACGTACGGGATGTCGATCGCCCTGCTGCTGGTCGGGGCGGCCGTCGTGGGCGGCGGGGCGAACCTCGCGCTGACCGCCCAGGGCCTCGTCGTCCTCGGGTCGGTGATCGTGCTCGGCTGGTGGTTCCTGCCGCTCTTCGCGTTCGGCGTGGACGCCACGCTCGACCCGATGCGGTTCGTCACCCTGGCGGTGCCGCGCCGTCGCCTCCTGCTCGGCCTCGCCGCGGCAGCCCTCGTCTCCGTCCCTGCTCTGGCGACGCTGCTGATCGGGGTCGGATCCGCCTTCGCGTGGCGCTCCGACCTGCCGGCGTTGCTGGCGGCCCTGGTCGGGGCCCTCGCCGCGCTGGCCCTGTGCATCCTGGGGTCCCGGGCGACCACCACGGCGCTCGCCCCGCTGCTCGACTCCCGGCGTCGGCGCGAGGTGCTGATGGTCGCCGCCGTGGTGCCCCTCGTGGCCGTCGGACCGCTCTTCGCCGGGCTCTCGGCGTGGGCGTCGAGGCAGAGCGCGTCGGGCACCTTCACCCTCGGCCGCGACGACGTGGCGGCCATGCTGGCCCCGCCGGTCCGGGTCCTGGCCTGGACGCCGTTCGGTGCCCCGTGGGCGCTGCCCGCCGCCGTGCACGAGGGCGCGTGGGGACGTGCGGCGGCGCTGGCCGGGATCATCCTGGTGTCGCTGGCGACCCTGGCCCTGGTCTGGGACCGGGCGATGGCCAGGGCGCTGGTCACCCCGCGCGGCGGCGGCGCGGCGAGCCGGGCGCGCGGGCTCGGCTGGTTCGGTCGGGTGCCCGCGACGCGGACGGGGGCCGTCGCCGCGCGGTGCGCCACCTACTGGCTGCGCGACCCGCGCTACACGGCGTCGTTGGCGATGGTGCCGCTGCTCCCCGTCGTCATCGTGCTCGTCGGGGTGACCACGGGTGCCGGCAGCGGGATGCTGCTGCTCGTCGCCCCGTTCGCCGCCTACTTCCTCGGCTTCGGACTGTCGAACGACGTCGGCTACGACAACACGGCGTTCGCCCTGCACGTCGCCACCGGCACCTCGGGCCTCGCGGACCGATGGGGTCGGGTGATCCCGGTCGCGGTCGTCGGGGTGCCGCTGGTCACCGCGATGGCCGTCGTGGCGGCAGGCGCCGCCGGGCGATGGGCGGCCGCCCCCGCCCTGGTCGGGCTGAGCCTCGGCGTCCTCGGCACCACGCTCGGCGTGTCCAGCGCGGTCTCCGCCCGCCTGGTCTACCCGGTCCCCAAGCCGGGCGAGAGCGCCTTCAAGACCCCGCAGGGCGCGACCGCGCCGACGGTGCTCGCCCAGACGCTCGCCTTCGCCGTCGTCCTCGCGCTCCTGCTCCCGACGCTCGTGCTCGGCCTGACGGCGCTGCTGGTGCCGAGCCTCGTGCTGGGCTGGGTGACGCTCGTGGTCGGGATCGGCTGGGCGGCGGTCGTCCTCGTCGTCGGCGTCCGGTCGGGCGCCCGCACCTACGAGCGGCGACTGCCCGAGCTGCTGGCCCGGGTCACGGCGTTCGCGTGACCGACGTCGCGCACCCGGTGGACCGGCGCTCGCGGCGAGCCTGACAAACTGGGGGGCGTGAGCTCTGTGAACGACCGACCTTCCCCGACCCTGCCCGACGACTGGACGGCGGTGGTCCCCGACCTCGACGACGTGCCCCGGCTGGGGGAGCTGCGCGGGCGGCAGGCCGAACCCTTCACCGGCTCGGCGGGCTTCGACACCGCGACCGTGGAGGCCGAGGTGGCCGGCCAGATGTCGTGGACGCGACGCCAGGTGGTCGTCAAGGACGTCGACGGCGTGGCCCGCGCCTGGGCGCACGCCCACGACCGCGCCGCCGGACGCGCCGTCATCGGCGTCGAGGTCGACCGCGAGCTGGAGCGTGACCTGCAGGACCGTCTCGCCGCCTGGTGCTACGCCTGGCTGGCCGACGCCGGCCGGGACTTCGCCCGGGTGCGCCAGCAGGACGCGACGCAGCTCGACGCGGGAGCGTTCGCCGCGGACGACGTCGGACGCGCGTGGCTGGAGGCCGCCGGGTTCCGCCGGGCCCGGTCGTGGTGGCAGATGACGCGACCGGTCGTCGCGGGGGAGGACGCCCCCGGGGCGCTCCCGGGCCCGAAGGAGGGCGTGACCGTGCGCCAGGTGGCCCACCACGAGAACGGCACGCCCGTGGCCGAGGACCTCACGGCGGTGCACCGCGTGCTCGAGGAGGCGTTCCGCGACCACTTCAACTCCTACATGGAGAGCTTCGCCGAGTTCGTGCAGCGCCTGCGGGAGGATCCCGGGCACCGGTGGAACCACTGGTGGCTGGCCTTCGTGGACGACCCGCAGGACCCGGACGCCGAGCCCGTCGCGGCCGGGGCCCTGGTCGCCACGGTCTCCCCGGCGGACGACGACGGCGCCGAGGGCACGTACGTCGACTACCTCGGGACGACGCCGCGGGCGCGTGGCCGCGGTGTCGCCACCGCGATGCTGCACACGGTCGTCGCCGACGCGGCGTCCCGCGGTCGCAACCGGGTGGGCCTCGAGGTCGACGCCGACAGCCCCACCGGCGCCGAGGGCCTGTACCGCCACCTGGGATGGCGTACGAAGTACGTCACGGAGTCCTGGCACCGCGACGTCGTCGTCGACTGAGCGCCCGGTTCGCTCGGAGCCCGGTCCCGGCCGACGCGTAGGATGGGCCGACGTGGCACTCACTATCGGCATCGTCGGCCTGCCCAACGTCGGCAAGTCCACCCTCTTCAACGCACTGACCCGCAACTCCGTGCTCGCCGCGAATTACCCGTTCGCGACGATCGAGCCGAACGTCGGGGTGGTGCCGTTGCCGGACGCGCGGCTGGACAGGCTCGCGGAGGTCTTCTCCTCGGAGCGCACGATGCCGGCGACGGTGTCGTTCGTCGACATCGCCGGCATCGTCAAGGGTGCGTCGGAGGGCGAGGGCCTGGGCAACAAGTTCCTGGCCAACATCCGTGAGGCGGACGCGATCTGCCAGGTGACGCGTGCGTTCGACGACGGCGACGTCGTCCGCGTCGAGGGCTCCACGGACGCGTCCGGCGACATCGAGACGATCTCCACCGAGCTCGTCCTCGCGGACCTGCAGACCCTGGAGAAGGCGCTGCCGCGGATGGAGAAGGAGGTCAAGATCAAGAAGGGCGACCCGGTCCTCTTCGCCGCGGCGAAGCAGGCCCAGGAGATCCTCGAGGCCGGCACCACCCTCTTCCAGGGCGCCGCCGCCGCCGGGCTCGACCTCGCCGAGATCGCCTCCCTGCAGCTCATGACGGCCAAGCCGTTCATCTACGTGTTCAACACCGACGACGCCGGCCTGGCCGACACGGCGATGCAGGAGCGGCTGCGCGAGCTCGTCGCGCCGGCGCACGCGATCTTCCTCGACGCGAAGTTCGAGGCCGAGCTCGTCGAGCTCGAACCGGCGGAGGCCGCCGAGATGCTCGCCGAGACGGGCCAGGAGGAGGCGGGGCTCGACCAGCTCGCCCGCGTCGGCTTCGACACCCTCGGTCTGCAGACGTACCTGACCGCCGGCCCCAAGGAGGCCCGCGCCTGGACGATCCGCAAGGGGTGGACGGCGCCCCAGGCGGCCGGCGTCATCCACACGGACTTCGAGCGCGGCTTCATCAAGGCCGAGGTGGTCTCCTTCGACGACCTCGTCGAGGCCGGTTCCGTCGCTGGTGCCCGGGCCGCCGGCAAGGCCCGCGTCGAGGGCAAGGACTACGTCATGTCCGACGGCGACGTGGTGGAGTTCCGGTTCAACGTCTGACCGGACGACGGGTGTGCCGAGGTCGCGTCGGGCGCCCTACGCTGACCCTGTGATCGCAGCCCCTGCCCTCGGACGACAGGTGACCACGAGGCGCCGGGGCGCGGTCGCGCTGCTGGTCGCCGGGGTGCTGGCGCTGACGGCCTGCACCTCCGAGAGCCCCCGGCCGGACCCTGCACCCCCGCCGAGCACCTCGGCGTCCGCCCCGGCGGAGGCACCGGCGGACCCGTGCCTCACCCCGGGCGAGGACCCGGGGTCCGTCGGACCCGCCGCCGACGCGATCACCACCTCGGCGGGCGAGGCGGAGCTGACCGGGTACAACACCCGGGCCCGTGGTGCGGACTCGACGGTGAACGAGGCCGTCATGGACCGCGTGCTCGGCTCCTTCTGGTACTGGGGCGCGGACGGCACGGTCTGTCGGGACACCGAGTTCGGGACCTACGAGGTCGTGTCCTCCGACCCGCTGCAGGTCGAGTACACGATCGACGCCGACGCCGTCTGGTCCGACGGTGTCCCGGTCACCGCGGCGGACCTCCTCCTGGACTGGGCGACCCAGGCGATCACGACGGACGGCACGGTGGTCGACAGCGTGGCCGACGGCGCCACCGCGCTGTTCGACCACACCGCCGGGCTGACCTTCGGCGACGAGGTGCCGGCCGGACCGCAGGCGGCGTCGGCCGACGCGAAGGAGGTCCGGTACGAGTTCGAGCGTGACTACGCCGACTGGCAGACCCTCGTCTCGGCCCCGCTGCCCGCCCACGTGGTGGCCGCCCACGCGGGTGTCACCGTCGACGAGCTGGTCGCGGCGATCCAGGAGCCGGACCTTGCGGTGCTCGGCCCGGCCGCCGAGTTCTGGAGCTCCGGCTGGTCGTTCGAGCCGGGTGCGGTGCCGGACGCCTCGCTGGTGCCGTCGTCGGGCCGGTACGCCCTGGCCGACGCGGGCCAGGACGCGGGGGAGCCCGGTGCGACCACCCTGGTCGCGAACGAGTCCTACTGGGGCACCCCGCCCGCCACCCGGGAGATCACCTTCCGCAGCACCTCCGCGGACGGGCTGGTCCGTGCCGTCCAGGACGGCGTGCTGGACGTCGTCGAGCCGCCGGCCTCCGTGGAGAACCTCACCCAGCTCGAGCAGATCGGCGGGGCGGTCACGGTCTCCACGGGGTCGACCTTCACCGCTGAGCACCTGGACTTCAACTTCCGTCAGGGCGTCTTCGCGGACAGCCTGGAGGCCCGCGAGGCCTTCGCCTACTGCGTGCCCCGTCGGCAGATCGTCGACGAGCTGGTCCGGCCGCTCGACGAGGACGCGGTCGTCATGGACGCGCGCGAGGTGTACCCCTTCGAGCCGGGCTACGACGACGTCGTCGAGGCGTCCTACGACGGGCGCTTCGACGACGTCGACCTGGACCTCGCCGCGGACAGGTTCGCCGCAGCGGGTCTCACCCCGGGGACCGAGGTGCGGATCAGCTATCCGGCGCCGAACCTGCGCCGTGCGCAGGTGGTCGCGGCGATCAAGGCGTCCTGCGACCGGGTGGGGTTCGACGTCGTCGACGCCGGCGACCCGGACTTCTACCGCTCGGTGCTGCACGCCGGGGTGCACGACGTCGCCCTGTTCGGCTGGGTGGGTTCCGGTACGGCCACCGACGGGGCGGCCGTGTCCGGCACCGTCGGCGCACAGAATCACGGTGGGTACTCCGACGCGACGGTGGACGAGGCGTGGGCGGCGCTGAGCGCGACCACGGACGAGGCGGTGCAGCAGGAGCAGACGGTGACCATCGAGAAGCAGCTGTGGGACACCCTCTTCAGCATCCCGCTCTTCGCTCACCCGAGCCTCCAGGCCCACCGGTCCGACGTGGAGGGGGTCCGGCCGACCGCCGGTCGCCAGGGCGTCGCGTGGAGCGCGGCGACGTGGGTGCGCACGTCCTGACGTGCGACTCCGCGCCGACGGCCGCAGAGTGAAGGTGTGCAGCGCTCGGGGGCCCGTGTTTCTGACCTGTACCAGTCAGGTCACGATTGAATCCCTTTCCCCGCGAATGCGTGATCGGGGCCACCAGGTGCAAGGTAGTATCCCGGCAATTGCTGCGGACCGCATCACGGGCCGCTCAAACCCGGTCACGGCCACCACGCCGTGGCGGGCACTCCCGACACTGGAGGACACGTGACACCTCGACGACGTATCGCAGGCATCGGCGCGTTCGCGCTGACCTCGGCCCTGCTGCTCTCCGCCTGTGGCAGCAGCGGTGAGGAAGAGACGGCCGAATCGGACGACATGGAGAGCGGTGCCAGCGCCGGCATCGTCTCCGTGAACGGCACCGAGCCGCAGAACCCGCTCACCCCCGGCATGACCAACGAGGTCGGCGGTGGCCTCGCCGTGAAGAACATCTTCGCCGGCCTGGTCTACTACGACGCCGAGGGCGCCACCCAGATGGAGATGGCCGAGTCCATCGAGTCCGAGGACAACCAGAACTGGACGATCACCATCAAGGATGGTTGGACGTTCGACGACGGCACCCCGGTCACCGCCCAGAGCTTCGTCGACGCGTGGAAGTACACCGCCGACCTCGACAACGGGCAGAACCAGCAGTACTTCTTCCACGACTTCGCCGGCTGGTCCGACGCCGAGAGCTCCGAGATCGCGGTCGAGGTCGTCGACGACCTCACCTTCACCGCCGAGCTCGTCGCGCCGTCCTCCGACTTCGAGCTGTGGCTGGGCTACTCGGCCTTCATGCCGATGCCCGAGGCGTTCTTCGAGGACCCCGACCTCTACGCCGACACCCCGATCGGCAACGGCCCCTACGTGGTCGACGAGTGGGCGCACGACAGCGTCATCTCGCTGCGCCCGAACCCGGAGTACCAGGGTGCGCGCACGCCGCAGAACGGCGGCATCGACATCAACATCTACACCGACGAGAACACGGCGTACAACGACCTGCTCGCCAACAACCTCGACATCATCACGAACGTGCCGTCCTCGGCGTTCCAGACGTTCGAGTCCGACCTCGGTGACCGTGCCGTCAACCAGCCGGCCGCCGTCGTCCAGGTCATCAACGTGCCGGAGTGGCGCGAGGAGTTCCAGGGCGAGGCCGGCACGATGCGTCGCCAGGCGATCTCCATGGCGATCGACCGCGACCAGGTCACCGAGACCGTCTTCGCGGGCACCCGCACCCCGGCGACGGACTTCACGTCCCCGGTCATCGACGGCTACTCCTCGGACATCCCGGGCTCGGAGGTCCTGACCTACGACGCCGAGGGCGCCAAGGAGCTGTGGGACCAGGCCGAGGAGATGGACCCGATCGGCGACTACACGCTGGAGATCGCGTCCAACGCCGACTCGGACCACCAGACCTGGGTCGACGCCGCGTGCAACACGATCCGCAACGCTCTCGACATCGGCTGCGAGTTCTACCCGTACCCGACCTTCGACGAGTTCCTGGACGCCCGCGACAGCGGTGAGGTGCCCGGCATCTTCCGCGGTGGCTGGCAGGGTGACTGGCCGTCGATGAGCAACTTCCTCGGCCCGATCTACGGCACGGGTGCCGGCTCGAACGACGCCCAGTACTCCAACGAGGAGTTCGACGCTCTGCTCTCCGAGGCCGGCCAGGCCGCCTCGCCGGAGGAGGGCATCGAGATCTACAAGCAGGCCCAGGAGATCCTGTTCCAGGACATGCCGGGTATCCCGCTCTGGTACAACAACGCCACCGCGGGTTACGCGGAGACGGTCGACAACGTCGCCTTCGGGTGGGACAGCGACCCGATCCTGTACCAGGTCACCAAGTCCGAGTGATCCCGGTCTGACCGTTCAGCGGCCGGCACGAACCTGTTCAACGGGTTCGTGCCGGCCGTTGGGCTGGCACCGGAGGGCCTGCGTCGCGTACGGTCGCGGGCGACCATCTTGACCCCTGGGCGGGAGCCGTCGTCGGCGACCGCCCTCCTCACTCGCCCCTGGCGCACAGCTCGGGGACCATGACCCGTCGTCCCGGAGACCCCGGGGCGAACGAGGAGAGACACGCATGCTCTGGTATCTCGGACGCAGGCTGCTCCAGGTGATCCCTGTGTTCATCGGCGCGACCCTGCTGTTGTACGCCCTCGTGTTCCTGCGGCCCGGTGACCCCGTGGCCGCGCTCGGCGGAGAGCGTGGCCTCCCCGAAGCGGTGCAGGACCAGATCCGTGAGCGGTACAACCTGGACGAACCGTTCATCATCCAGTACCTGCTCTTCATGAAGGGCGTCTTCACGCTCGACTTCGGTGTCGACTTCCGTGGCCAGGAGATCACGGACGTCATCACCCGGGCCCTGCCCGTGACCTTCCAGCTCGCCGTCATGGCACTGGTCATCGAGGCCGTCTTCGGTGTGCTCTTCGGCCTCATCGCCGGGATGCGCAAGGGCGGTCTGTTCGACAGCACCGTGCTCGTGCTGAGCCTCTTCGTCATCGCGGTGCCGACGTTCGTCATCGGCTTCGTGCTGCAGTTCTTCCTCGGCGTCCAGCTCGGAGTCTTCCCCGTCACCGTGGGACGAGATCCGACGTTCTACTCGTTGCTGCTACCAGCCATCGTGCTCGCGGCGACGTCGTTCGCCTACGTGATCCGGCTGACGCGCACGTCCGTCGCCGAGAACCTCAGCGCGGACTACGTGCGCACCGCGCGCGCCAAGGGTCTGAACCGGACCCAGGTCACCGGGCGCCACGTGCTGCGCAACTCGCTGATCCCGGTCGTGACCTTCCTCGGGGCGGACCTCGGTGCCCTGATGGGCGGCGCGATCGTCACGGAGGGCATCTTCAACATCAACGGCGTCGGAGGCACGCTCTTCCAGGCGATCCAACGGGGCGAGAACGTGACCATCGTGTCGCTGACCACCGTCCTGGTGCTCGTCTACATCGCGGCGAACCTGATCGTCGACCTCTTGTACGCCGCGCTCGACCCGAGGATCCGTTATGCCTGAGAACCGCATCGACACCACGGGTGCGCGCAAGCCGCGCCGTGGACAGGAGCACTTCGCCGCCGAGATCGACGAGGGCGGCCTCGGAGCCGTCGACGCCGTGCGCACCAGCGACGTCCCGTCGAACATGTGGCGCGACGCCTGGCGCGAGATGCGCCGTCGGCCCATGTTCTGGGTCGCGGCGGCCATCATCGTCCTGGTGGTGACCGTGGCTGCCTTCCCGAGCTGGTTCACCTCGGTGGACCCCCGGCTCGACTGCGAGCTGTCGAACTCGCTCCAGGGTCCGCAGGCCGGGCACCCCTTCGGGTTCGACTTCCTCGGCTGCGACATCTACTCCCGGACCATCTACGGCGCCCGGGCGTCGGTCGTCGTGGGTGTGCTCGCCACCTCGATGGTCGTCATCCTCGGTACCGCCATCGGGTCCGTCGCCGGCTACTTCGCCGGCTGGTTCGACACGGTGCTCTCGCGCCTGACGGACATCTTCTTCGCCGTCCCGCTGGTGCTCGCCGCGATCGTGATCATGAGCCTCACCGAGACCCGCACCTCGTTCACGGTGGCCATCGTGCTCGCCGCGTTCGGGTGGACGTCGATCGCCCGCATCACCCGCGGCACCGTCATGTCGGTGAAGAACAACGAGTTCGTCACCGCGGCGCGCTCGCTCGGCATGGGTCGCGGCGGCATCCTGGTGCGGCACGTCCTGCCGAACTCGGCCGCGCCGATCATCGTCTACGCCACGGTCGCGCTGGGAACCTTCATCGTCGCCGAGGCGACGCTGAGCTTCCTGGGGATCGGTCTGCCCCCGTCGGTCGTGTCGTGGGGCGGCGACATCGCCGCCGCGCAGCGCTCGATCCGCGTCGCGCCGCAGATCCTCTTCTACCCGGCCGGCGGCCTGGCCCTGACGGTGCTCGGCTTCATCATGATGGGTGACGTGGTCCGCGACGCCCTCGACCCGAAGGCACGGAAGCGATGACAGACCAGATCTCACTGACCGACGGCACCGAGGGCGCCCCGCAGGGGGCGCGTGGCGTGGCCGGCACGGACGAGCCGCTGCTCGAGATCCGCGACCTGGAGGTCTCCTTCACGACCACGAGCGGCGAGGTCAAGGCCGTGCGCGGGGGCAACCTCACCGTGTACCCCGGCCAGGCCGTCGCGATCGTGGGCGAGTCCGGGTCGGGCAAGTCCACGACGGCTCACGCCATCATCGACCTGCTGCCCGGCACCGGGAAGGTGACCGGTGGCTCGATCAAGTTCGACGGCCACGAGGTCACCGAGCTGTCCCGGCGCCAGATCGAGGAGATGCGCGGCCGGGACATCGGCCTCGTGCCGCAGGACCCGATGTCGAACCTCAACCCGGTGTGGCGCATCGGGACGCAGATCGACGAGGCCCTGCGCGCGAACGGGTTCTCCGGGGGCAAGGCGGAGCGCAAGGAGCGCGTCGCCGAGCTGCTGGCCGAGGCCGGCCTGCCGGACGCCGCCCGTCGCGCCCGGCAGTACCCCCACGAGTTCTCCGGCGGCATGCGTCAGCGCGCGCTGATCGCCATCGGGCTCGCGTCCCGGCCCAAGCTGCTCATCGCCGACGAGCCCACCTCGGCGCTCGACGTCACCGTGCAGCGCCAGATCCTCGACCACCTGGAGGAGCTGACCCGGGAGCTGGGCACGGCCGTGCTGTTCATCACGCACGACCTGGGGCTGGCCGCGGAGCGCGCCGAGCACCTCGTGGTGATGTTCAAGGGACGGGTCGTCGAGTCCGGTCCGGCACGCCAGATCCTCGCCGACCCGCAGCACCCGTACACCCGTCGGCTCGTCGCCTCGGCGCCGTCGCTCGCGTCCCGCCGGATCCAGGTGGCGCACGAGCACGGCGACGAGTCCGACCAGCTCATCGCCCACCACGGGGAGGTGGAGGTCGACGCCGCGGCGCCGGACGACGTCGTCGTGGCCAAGGACCTCACCAAGGTCTTCCAGATCCGCGGTTCCCGGCCGGGCTCCCACACGGACTTCAAGGCGGTCGACGACGTCTCCTTCCGTCTGGGGCGGGGCAAGACCCTCGCGCTGGTGGGGGAGTCGGGCTCGGGCAAGTCGACGGCGGCGAACATGGTCCTGGGGCTGCTGGAGCCGACGTCGGGCGTCGTCGAGTTCGACGGCGTCGACGTGGCCTCGCTGAACCCGAAGGCGGCGTTCGCGTTCCGTCGTCGGATCCAGCCGGTGTTCCAGAACCCCTACGGGTCCCTCGACCCGACCTACTCGATCTACTCCTCGATCGAGGAGCCGCTGCGGCTCCACAAGGTCGGCACCCGCAAGCAGCGCGAGGCCCGCGTGCGCGAGCTGCTCGACATGGTGGCGCTGCCGCAGTCGGCCATGCGCCGGTTCCCCAACGAGCTGTCGGGGGGCCAGCGCCAGCGCATCGCGATCGCGCGGGCGCTCGCCCTGCAGCCCGAGGTCATCGTCCTCGACGAGGCCGTGTCCGCCCTGGACGTCCTGGTCCAGGCGCAGATCCTCGAGCTGCTCGGCAAGCTCCAGGAGGACCTGGGGCTGTCGTACCTGTTCATCACGCACGACCTGGCCGTCGTCCGGCAGATCGCCGACGACGTCGTGGTCATGCAGAAGGGCAAGGTCGTCGAGCAGGCGACCACGGACGAGGTGTTCGACAACCCGCGCGAGCAGTACACACGCGACCTGCTCGCGGCGATCCCGGGAGCGACCCTGGAGGTCGACCCGATCGCGGGCTGACAACCCGAGGACCGGCACTGGACGCTGGTGAGCAGGGCCCACGGCCCCGCTCACCAGCGTTCCCGCTCACCAGCGTTCCCGCTCACCAGCGTTCCCGCTTGCCGGTCGTGAGCAGCCGGGTGATCGTGAACCCCATGGAACGTCGGCGCTCCACCCTGGCACCCGCAGTCTTCTACCCGGCCGGAGGACTCATCCTCCTCTTCGTGCTGGTCACCGTGGTCTTCGCCGACGGCGTGGCCGCGGTGATGTCGACCCTTCAGGAGAAGGTGATCAGCGGCTTCGGCTGGTACTACATCGTCCTCGTGGCGGTGTTCCTCATCTTCGCCGTCTGGGTCGGGGTGAGCCGGTTCGGCGAGATCACGCTGGGTCCTGACGACGAGGAGCCGCAATTCAGGCTGCCGGTGTGGTTCTCGATGCTGTTCGCGACAGGCATGGGCATCGGGCTGGTCTACTACGGCGTCGCGGAGCCGCTGGCGCACTTCGTCTCGCCCAAGCCCGGCGTCACGGGCGAGGACCCGTTCCTGGCGCAGACGGCGATGGGGCAGACTTACCTGCACTGGGGTTTCCACGCCTGGGGGATCTACGTCGTCGTCGGGCTGGCGCTGGCGTACGCCATCCACCGCAAGGGCCGTCCGGCGTCGATCCGGTGGGCGCTCGAGCCGATCCTCGGCGACCGCGTCAAGGGCTGGATCGGCAACGTCATCGACGTGCTGGCGATCTTCGGCACGGTGTTCGGCGTGGCGACCTCGCTGGGGTTCGGCGTGCTGCAGGTGGCCGCCGGCCTGGAGTACCTGGGGGTCGCGGAGGCGACGCTCGCCCTGGAGATGGGCCTCATCGCGGCGATCACCGCGGTGGCGGCCCTGTCCGTGGCCTCCGGGCTGGAGAAGGGCATCAAGTGGCTGTCCAACGCCAACATGATGCTCGCCGGGGTGCTGCTGGTCGTGGTGCTGGTGCTCGGGTCCTCGCTGTTCATCCTGCGCGAGTGGGTGCAGTCGATCGGCTTCTACTTCCAGAACGTCATGATGATGACGTTCGACACCCTCGCCTACCAGGGCGAGGCCGGCCTCGAGTGGGAGTCGGCCTGGACGATCTTCTACTGGGGCTGGTGGATCTCCTGGGCGCCCTTCGTGGGGCTCTTCATCGCCCGCATCTCCCGGGGCCGGACGGTGCGCGAGTTCGTCATGGGCACGCTCCTGGTGCCGATGATCGTCTCGACCGTCTGGTTCAGCGTCTTCGGCGGGTCGGCGATCCACCAGGAGCGCAACGTCCCGGGCTCGATGCTCTCGCCGGACCCGGTCACCGGCGACATGGTCGTCAACAGCGACACGGCCATGTTCCAGCTCTTCGACACGCTGCCGGGCGGGCCGTTCATGGCGGTCGCCGCGCTGATCCTCGTCATCGTGTTCTTCGTGACGTCGTCGGACTCCGGCTCGTTCGTGGTCGACATGCTCGCCAACGGGGGAGACCAGAACCCGCCGCTGTGGAGCCGCCTGTTCTGGGCGGTCCTCGAGGGCGGCGTCGCCATGGCGCTCCTCTACGCGGGAGGCCTGGCGTCCCTGCAGACCGCCGCCATCCTCACGGCCCTGCCCTTCACCCTGGTCATGATCGGCATGGCGCTGGCGGTGTGGAAGGCCCTGAGCGACGAGCACCGCGAGATGGCCCGGGTGGAGCGGCGCCTGCGGCGCCGCGAGATCACCGAGCACGTCACCGAGCACGTCACCGAGCACGTCACGGAGCACTTCTCCGAGCTCACCGGGCAGACCCCCGTGGTGACGGACGACCGTCCGGCGCGCCGGCGACGGTGGCGAGGGCCACGTCGCCGACGCCCCGGAACCGCAGACGACGACGGACCTACCGGGTAGGATGGATCGGCCCCGGGGTCCCGGCGGCCAACCTCCCACGGAAAGAGAACCGTTGATGTCTGTGCGCTCAGACCTGCGCAACGTGGCGATCGTCGCCCACGTCGACCACGGCAAGACGACCCTCGTGGACGCCATGCTGCGCCAGGCCGGCGCGTTCAGCGCGCACCAGCACGTCGACGACCGGGTCATGGACTCCGGCGACCTGGAGCGTGAGAAGGGCATCACGATCCTCGCCAAGAACACCGCGGTCCGGTACGCGGGTCCTGCCGCCGCAGCGGCCGGCGAGCCCGGTGGGATCACCATCAACGTCATCGACACCCCGGGCCACGCCGACTTCGGCGGCGAGGTCGAGCGCGGCCTGTCGATGGTCGACGGCGTCGTGCTGCTCGTCGACGCGTCCGAGGGGCCCCTGCCGCAGACGCGCTTCGTGCTGCGCAAGGCCCTCGCCGCCAAGCTGCCGGTCATCATCGTCGTCAACAAGGTCGACCGCCCCGACTCGCGCATCACCGAGGTCGTCGCCGAGGCGACCGACCTCCTGCTCGGGCTCGCGAGCGACCTGTCCGACGAGGTCCCCGACCTCGACCTCGACGCCGTCCTGGACGTGCCGGTCGTGTACGCCTCCGCCAAGGCCGGCCGCGCCTCCGTCGAGCAGCCCGCCGACGGCGCGCTGCCCGCGAACGAGGACCTCGAGCCGCTGTTCTCCACCATCCTGCAGAACATCCCGGCGCCGACCTACGACGAGGGCCACCCGCTGCAGGCGCACGTCACCAACCTCGACGCCTCGCCGTTCCTCGGGCGTCTCGCCCTGCTGCGCGTCTTCAACGGCACCCTGCGCAAGGGGCAGACGGTCGCCTGGGCGCGCCACGACGGCACGCTCACCCAGGTACGCATCACCGAGCTGCTCCGCACCGAAGCGCTCACGCGCGTCCCGGCGGAGTCGGCCGGCCCGGGCGACATCGTCGCCGTCGCCGGCATCGCCGACATCATGATCGGCGAGACCCTGACCGACGCCGACGACCCGCGGCCCCTGCCGCTCATCACCGTCGACGACCCGGCGATCTCGATGACCATCGGGATCAACACCTCGCCGCTGGCGGGCAAGGGCGGCAAGGGCCACAAGGTCACGGCGCGCCAGGTCAAGGACCGCCTCGACGCCGAGCTCGTCGGCAACGTGTCGCTGCGCGTGCTGCCCACCGCCCGTCCCGACGCCTGGGAGGTGCAGGGCCGCGGTGAGCTGGCGCTGGCCATCCTGGTCGAGCAGATGCGCCGCGAGGGCTTCGAGCTGACGGTCGGCAAGCCGCAGGTCGTCACCAAGGACGTCGACGGCAAGCGCCACGAGCCGATGGAGCGGATGACCATCGACGTGCCGGACGAGTACCTCGGTGCCGTGACCCAGCTCCTCGCCCAGCGCAAGGGCCGCATGGAGACCATGAGCAACCACGGCACCGGCTGGGTCCGCATGGAGTTCGTCGTCCCGGCCCGCGGTCTCATCGGCTTCCGCACCCGGTTCCTCACCGAGACGCGCGGCACCGGCATCGCCTCCTCCCTGTCGGAGGGCTACGAGCCGTGGCACGGCGTCATCGAGTCCCGGGCGACGGGCTCGCTGGTCGCGGACCGGTCCGGCGTCGTCACCCCGTTCGCCATGATCAACCTGCAGGAGCGCGGCTCGTTCTTCGTCGAGCCCACGCAGGAGGTCTACGAGGGAATGATCGTCGGTGAGAACTCCCGCAACGAGGACATGGACGTCAACATCACCAAGGAGAAGAAGCTGACGAACATGCGGTCCGCGTCGGCCGACAGCTTCGAGAACCTGGTGCCGCCGCGCAAGCTCACCCTCGAGGAGTCCCTGGAGTTCACCGCCGAGGACGAGTGCGTCGAGGTCACCCCCGAGGTCGTGCGCATCCGCAAGGTGGCGCTCGACGCCACCGAGCGTGCGCGCGCGGCGGCGCGGGCCAAGCGCGCCTGACGTGACGCCGTCGGGCCCGCTGCTGGCGGTGCACGCGCACCCGGACGACGAGACGCTCGCCACGGGTGCGCTGCTCGCCGCGTGGGCCCGGGCGGGGGAGGCGACCTGCGTGGTGACGTGCACCCGGGGCGAGCGGGGCGAGGTGATCGACTCCGCCTCGCACCCGACCGGGCTCGCGCACCTGGCGGGTGACGGGCCTGCGCTGGCCGTGCACCGCGAGCGGGAGCTCCACGCGGCCCTGGCGGCACTGGGGGTGACGGACCACGTGTTCCTCGACGCGGTCGGGGGGCACGACGACGGCACCCCCGTCCGCCTCGAGGACTCCGGCATGGCGTGGGTCGGTCCCGGCGTCGCCGGGCCGGCGCCGGACTCCGGCCCGGCGGCGTTCGTGCGCGCCCCGCTCGACGACGCGGCCTCCCGGCTCGCCGCCGTCGTCCGTGACCGACGTCCCGCCGTCGTCGTGACCTACGAGGCCGGCGGAGGCTACGGGCACCCGGACCACGTCCGGGCGCACGACGTGACCGTGCGGGCGCTGGAGCTCGCCGCCGACGCCACGGCGCCCCTGCCGGGCGGCCCGTGGGCGGCGACCCGGTGGGAGGTCGTGGCACCGTCCTCGGCCGTCCGTGCCGCCCGTGCGACGCTCGGCGCGGACCCGGGGGTGCGCCGGCTGCTCGCCGACGGCTTCACGCTGCCCGACCCGGACGGCGAGCTGCCCCCCGTGGCCGTCGCGGACGGTGAGGTGACCGGTCGGGGGCCCGGCGAGGGCGTCGTGGAGGTCGACGTCGCCGCAGTGCTCGACCCCCTGCTGGCGGCGCTGCGGGCGCACCGCACCCAGGTCCAGCAGGTCGCACCCCTGGACGCTCCCGGCGTGGTCGCCCGGTACGCCCTGAGCAACGACGAGCTGGCGCCGGTCCTGGCCGTCGCGCACCTGCGCGTCGTCGGTGGTGACGCCGGGAAAGGTGCGACGGCGCCGGTAGGCTCGGCACGGTGAGCGCGCCCACCCCCCACCACGCCCCGCCGCGGACCGAGCGGGCCGGGCTCCTCGGCGTCGTCGTCCGGGTCCTCATGGCCGTCGTCCTCGGGGGAGCCGTCGGGCTGATCGGCACGGTCGCCCATCGCACGCAGTGGGCCGACCTGCCGGGCGGGCTGGTGCTCGCCCTCCTCCTGACGGTCTCGGCCGCGATGATGTGCCGCGCGTGGTCGGGTCTGTCCACCCTGCTCGCGGCCGGCGCCGGGTGGCTCGTCGTCGTCCAGCTGCTCGCGACCACCGGCCCTGGCGGTGACGTCCTCGTCCCCGCCGACCTGACCGGCTACGTGTGGACCTACGGCGGCCTGGTGCTGTTCGCCGTGGCGGCTTTCCTGCCGTCCCGGTGGTTCTCCGACCAGGTCGCCCCGGAACGCGGCACCGATCCTGCCCCGCACCCGGCTCGACACCACGAGTAGGATCACTACTCGCGCGGAAACCCGTCGCGAGCAGGACGTCCCCCGGGGCAGACGCCTCCTTCGAGAACCAGCACGGAGCGTGTCGATGGGCCAGCCGACCGACGGCGACCAGAACCAGTCCGGTCCCGACGGATCGTCGTCGTCGGGCGCCGAGGACCCGTCGTCGACTCCTGCCTCGCCGCCTCGCGGAGCCGGGTCGCCCGCTGGTGCGTCGTCCGCGACGTCGCCGCTGGCGCTCCCACGGCGCACGCCGCCGGCCACCTCCGCTCCGGCGCCGTCCGCCTCGTCCGCCACGTCGCCGGCGGTGGCCACGTCGCCGGCAGGGGCCGCGTCCCCGGCTGCGGCCCCCGCACCGACCGCCTCGTCGGCCGCGTCGCCGACCGCGGTTGCCCGCCCGGCCGCCGCGCCCGCGCCCACCGCGTCGTCGGCACCTGCTTCGCCGTCACCTCCGCCGCCGGCTTCGCGGGCCACAGCAGCACCCGGCGCAGAGGCTCCGCCGCAGGCTTCCCGCGCAGTCCCGTCGCCGGGCGTCGCGCCGGCGGCCACCCCGGCGCCCACGACGTCGCCCGCCGCCTCGACACCGTCCGCCTCGACGCCGTCCGCCTCGACGCCGTCCGCCTCGACCCCGACTGCCGCGGCCTCGTCCGCCTCCGCCTCCGCTTCGCCTGCCTCCAGGAAGCCGCCGTCCACCCCGGCACCGGCCGCGGACGCCGGGGGGACGTCGAGCGCCGAGGACAGCGCCGAGGACAGCACCGCGGACAGCTCCGATGACGAGTCGACGCCCTATCAGCCGCAGGTACGCCGTTACGAGGAACGTCGCCTCGGCATCGTCGCCGCGCCCACGGGGCGCCCGTCGTCGGCGTCGGCCGGGACACCCACGCAGGCGATCCCGGCGGTCGCAGCGTCGGGGGCCGCGGGGGCCGCGGGGGCTCGGGCCGCGGGAGCGGCCGGGCAGGACCCGACCAGGCAGTTCTCGTCGCAGGCCCAGCCCTCCGCCGGCTCGGCCCAGCCCCCCGCCGGCCCGAGCGACGGCCCGATCGCGGGCCTGTCCGGCGACGGCGCTCCGAGCCGGTGGCCGAAGGTGCTGATCGGTGCGGGTCTGGCCGTCGTCGTGCTCGGGGGCCTCTACATGGGCGCCCAGTGGTTCGTCTCCGACGACGTCGCCAAGGGCACGACGGTGGCCGGCGTCGACATCGGCGGGCTCTCGGCCGACGAAGCGGTGTCCGCGCTGGAGTCCGAGCTGGGACCGCGCGCCGTGGAGCCGATCACCGTGCAGGCGGGTGACGCGACGAGCACGCTGGACCCGGCCGAGGCAGGGCTGACCTTCGACGCCCAGGCGACGGTCGACTCGGTCACCGGACTCACGCTGTCGCCGGGGCACCTGCTGGAGCACGTCGTCGGGGCCGGCGCCGTGGACCCGGTGGTCGACGTCGACCGCTCGGCACTGAGCGCCGCGGTGGAGCAGACCGGCACGTCGTTGGAGACCGAGCCCGTCGACGGGACGGTGCGGTTCACCGACGGCGAGCCCGTGGCGACCGACCCCGTGGACGGCACCCAGGTGGTCGTCGACGCCGCGGACGACGCGATCGTGGACGCCTGGCTCGTCACCACCGAGGCGATCGCTCTCCCGACCGAGTCGGTGCCGCCGGCCGTCGACCAGGCGGACACGGACGCGGCGATGGCCGAGGCCGAGCAGGTGGTCTCCGGGCCGGTGACGGTCCAGGTCGCCGATCAGAGCCCCGAGATCCCGGAGCGGGTGCTGGCCCGCTCCACGTCCTGGGTCCCGACGGACGGCGCGCTCGTGGCCCAGTACGACGGCGACCGCCTCACCAGCGCGATCGTCGACCGCACCGACGACCTGCTGCGCGAGCCCGACAACGCGCACTTCGAGTTCTCGGGCGGTGAACCCGTGATCGTCGGCGGGGAGACGGGCACCACCCTCGACCCGGACCAGGTGGCCGAGTCCGTCGGCGCGGCCGCCACGTCCACGGAGCGCACGGCGGAGGTCGAGCTCGTCGAGCAGGACCCCGAGGACTCGCGGGAGTCCCTCGAGGCGCTGGGCGTCAAGGAGGTGATCAGCGAGTTCTCGACGCCGTTGACCAGCGAGCCCATCCGCACGAAGAACCTGGTGCGTGGTGCCGAGCTCGTCAGCGGGACCCTGGTCAAGCCGGACGAGACCTTCTCGCTCGTCGACACGCTCTCCCCGATCGAGGTGTCCAACGGGTACTTCGCGGCCGGCGTGGTGAACAACGGCGTCCACTCCGACGCCGTCGGCGGTGGCCTGTCGCAGATGGCCACCACGACGTACAACGCCGGGTTCTTCGCCGGGTTCGACGACGTGGAGCACCGTCAGCACAGCTACTGGTTCAGCCGCTACCCGGCCGGTCGCGAGGCGACGATCTACGTCGGTTCGATCGACATGAAGTTCACCAACGACACCCCGTACGGCGCGCTGATGCAGGCGTACGTCTCCGGCGGTCGGCTGCACGTGAAGATCTGGTCGACGGAGTACTACCGCGTGGAGGAGTCGACGTCGGGCAAGCAGGACGTGGTGCCCGCCACCACCATCGACATGTCCAGCAGCGCGGACTGCTCGCCCTACCCGGGCGGTGAGGACGGCTTCGCCATCACCGTGTACCGCAAGGTCTACCTGGAGGACGAGCTCGTCAAGGACGAGTCCGACTTCTGGCGCTACAAGCCCGACAACGCGGTGTCGTGCTCGTCGGCGCGCGACGACGACAGCGCCGACCGCAAGGATCGCGACACCGAGCAGCCTGCTCGCGACGAGAAGGAGGACTGATGCTCGGACGGACCTCGCGCGAGTCCCCGGCGCACGCCGCGCTCGCCGCCCGCGGTGCCGGATGGTCGGGGGTCGCCACGGGCTCCCCGGTCGTCTCGGCGGTGACCGACGAGTCGACCGAGCTCCTCGACCTGGGAGCCATGCCGCAGGCGTTGGCCACGGTCGCCGGCATCGACGACCTGGCGGCGGTGGTGCACCTGGGCCACCCCGAGCAGCCGTCGCCGGAGCTGGAGCAGGCACTGCTCGACGGCGACTCCTCGCTGATCGTCACGGCGTCGACGGCGGTGCCCCGTCAGTGGGTCTGGGTCGCCCCGCCGGGCGGCGGTGGCGGTCAGGTGGTGGTCGACCAGGCCGGCGTGCGCGACTGCGCCGACCTGCTGCGCACGATGGGCGTCAGCCCGCGGCTCGTGCCCACCACGACGTCGGTGGCCGAGCGGGCGGCGATCGCCGGCGACCTCGGTTCGCTGGTCGTGGAGCGCTCCCGCGTGCCGGCTGGCTGGGAGGAGCTCCCGGGCAGCGAGCGTCTCGCCGGGCACGGGCCGGTCTGGTACGGGCTGCTCGAGTCCCGCGCCGGCTGGCCCCGCTTCGGCGCCGCGGCGCAGGTGTGGCTGGCGTTCGGTCCGTCGGACGACCACCGGGGTTCGCTGCGCCAGTCGTTGGGTGTGCTGGTCGACGCCGGGGTGGACCTGCAGCACCTGCGCAGCCATCCGTCGGCGTCCGGGCCGCACGTCTTCTTCACGTCGTTCCGGTGCCCGACGGTCGAGGCGCTGGACGCTCTCGTCGCGGACCTGACCGAGCGGTCGGTGGCGCACCGCACGCTCGCGGTCCTGCCGGGCGGGACGTTCGAGCCCGGTCCGGACGCGTTGTCGCCCCGGTGGGCGGGCGCGTGAGGATCGCCTACCTGGGCCCGGAGGGGACGTTCACCCATCAGGCGGTCCGTACGTGGGGCGCGGGCGTCGGCACCACGGGAGGCTCCACGGGAGTCGGTGCGGGACGTGGCCCGGAGGGCGACGCGCCCGGCCTGGGGGACGACGTCGTCGCGGTCCCGCTGGGTTCCGTCGGTGCGGTGCACGACGCCGTCGCCGCGGGCGAGGTCGACCTCGGGGTCGTCGCGATCGAGAGCTCGGTGGAGGGGCACGTCGTGCCCTCCGTGGACACGCTGCTCGCCAGCGCCGACGTCGTCGCGGTCGACGAGGTCGTCCTGCCGGTGTCGTTCGACGCGTTCGTCCGCCCGGGGCACGGCCCGTTGCGCGAGGTGACCGCCCATCCGCACGGGCTGGCGCAGTGCCGGCGCTTCGCCGCCGAGCACGACCTGGTGGCGGTGCCCGCGGCGTCGAACGCCGCGGCGTGCCGGGATGCGGGCCCGCACCAGGTCGCCCTCGGCCCGCGGCTGTGCGGGGAGCTCTACGGTCTGGAGACCTTCGCGGAGCGGGTGGAGGACTTCTCCGGGGCGCGCACCAGGTTCCTCGTGCTGGGACGACGGGCCGACGCGCCGGGACGGTTCCTGCGCGGACGCCACGGTGACGACCGCCCCGGTGCCGACCGGGACGGTGACACCTCCTGGCGCACGATGCTCGCGGTGACACCCGTGGTCACGGGCCCGGGCGTGCTCGCCCGGGTGACCCAGGCCTTCGCCGGTCGCGGGGTCAACATGTCGAGCCTGGTGACGCGGCCGCTCAAGGCGCGCGAGGGTCAGTACGTGTTCGTCGTGACGCTGGACGAGCCGCCGTGGCACGAGCAGGTGCGCGACCTGTGCGGCGACCTGCTCGCCGCGGGCGACGCCCTGAAGGTGCTCGGCGCCTATCCGGCCGCGCCGGGCGAGGGCGGCCTGGACGGCGTCCTGGCGGACCACACCCCGGTCGGGAGCGTCCGTGCGGGCGACTCCGCCACGGCCGTCGCCGCGGGACTGCTGTGGTGAGGGACGACGCGGTGCGGGACGACGCGGTGCGGGACGACGCGGTGCTCGGCGGTCCGGTGGGCGACGACGCGGCGGCCGGCGGGCTGCCCGATGCATCGATCGGCCGTGTCGCCGTCGTCGGCCTCGGGCTGATCGGCGGGTCGCTGGCCCGACTCCTGACGCTGCGCGGCGTGGACGTGGTCGCCACGGACGTGCTGGCGGCGTCGAGAGAGGCCGCCCGGCGCACCGGCCTGGCGGTCGCGGACGACGTGGCGGCCTGCGTCGAGGGCGCCGGCCTCGTGGTGCTGGCCGTGCCGCTGCGCACCATGACCGTGGTGGCCGAGCAGGTGGCCGCGCACGCGCCGGCGGGGGCGACGGTGACGGACGTGGGCAGCGTGAAGGCGCCGGTGCGGGAGTCCGTCGTCGCCGCCGGGCTGGGGGACAGGTACGTCGGGGCGCACCCGATGTCGGGGACGGAGCACAGCGGGTTCGAGGCGTCGGACGCCGACCTGCTCGACCAGGTGGCCTGGGCGGTGACGGTCGGCGACCAGGACGGCGTCGACGCCGACCGTCTCGCCCAGGTCCTCGCCCTCGTGACCGGCCCGTGCCGGGGGCGCGCCACCGTGCTGACGGACGACGTCCACGACGAGGCCGCGGCGCTGGTGAGCCACGTGCCGCACGTGCTGGCGACACAGCTCCTCAACGCGGCCACGGGTGCCCCGGTGGCCCGCGTGGCACAGGTGCTGGCCGCGGGCAGCTTTCGTGACGGCACACGTGTGGCGTACACGGACCCGGCGCGCACCGAGGCGATGGTCACGGCGAACGCCGCCTGGGTGGCGCCCGCGCTGCGCAAGGTGGTGCGCGACCTGGAGGCGGTGGTGCGTGACCTGGAGGCCAACGGCGCCGCCCACGAGTTCTTCCACGCGGCGGACCCGGCGCGTGCGGCACGCCGCGCCGGATCGGTCCGCGCACCCGGTCCGGACGCCCACCCGGTCCAGGACGCCGGCCTGTCCCAGGACGCCCAGGGGCCGGACGCCGGGAGCGTGGTCCCCCGCGAGGAAGGGTGGCCGGCGGTGCTGGTGCGCCGCTGCCTGCAGGGAGCCTTCGTCGTCGAGGTCTCGGCCACGCACGCCCGCCTCGCTGCCTGACGGCCGCGCCCTACCCGGCGTCTGGGTCGCGCCGCGGGTCCCGGCGCGGCGTCGGCCGCGGGGGGAGTCGCCTGACCGCGACGACGTCGTCGGCGGCCACCCGCACCTCGGTGCCGGCGCCCGGGTCCGAGCGACGGGCAGGGTCGCGGCGCAGCCGCACGCCGCCGTCGTCGATCGCGACGACGACGCCGATCACGTCGGTCCAGCGTCGCCCGCTGGTGGCGGCCTCGGTCGCGTCGAGGCGGCGCCGGACCACGACCCGGGCGTCCACCGGGATGTCTCGCCAGGTGGACGGATCGGGGTGGGCGTGCGGGGTTCTCACGTGAGCGATACTAGAGTTCCCCGTAGCACCGGAGCCCCGGGCTCCTCCCCGTCACCGGAAGGTAACTGCAGTGACCTACGTGATCGCTCAGCCGTGCGTCGACGTCAAGGACAAGGCGTGCATCGAGGAGTGTCCCGTGGACTGCATCTACGAGGGCTCCCGATCGCTGTACATCCACCCGGACGAGTGCGTGGACTGCGGGGCCTGCGAGCCCGTCTGCCCGGTCGAGGCCATCTACTACGAGGACGACGTCCCCGAGGAGTGGAACGACTACTACCGGGCCAACGTCGAGTTCTTCGACGACCTCGGCTCGCCCGGCGGTGCGGCGAAGATGGGTCTCATCGAGAAGGACGACCCGATGATCGCCGCCCTCCCGCCGCAGGCCTGACGCGCGGCCGGGCGTCGATGGGACTCGCCGACCTGCGCGACCTCGCCTATCCCTGGGACACCCTGGGGGACGTGCGTGCCACGGCCGCCGCCCACCCGGACGGACTGGTCGACCTGTCGGTCGGCACGCCCGTCGATCCGACGCCGCAGGTCGTGCGCGCCGCGCTCGCCGCGGCGTCGGACGCCCCCGGCTACCCGCTGACGTTCGGCACCCCTGCGCTGCGCGAGGCCGTGACCGACTGGTTCGCGCGGCGCCGGGGCGTGCCCGGGCTGGACCCGGACGGCGTGATGCCGACGATCGGTTCCAAGGAGCTCGTGGGCCTGCTGCCCTCGCTGCTGCGCCTCGGCCCGGGCGACGTCGTCGTGCACCCTGAGACGGCGTACCCGACGTACGACGTCGGGGCGCGGCTCGCGGGTGCGACCCCGCTGCCCGCCGACGACGTCGCGGCGTGGGCAGGGCGGTCCGACGTCCGGCTCGTGTGGGTCAACTCGCCCTCCAACCCGACCGGCGCCGTCGCGGACGTCGCCCACCTGCGCTCCGTCGTGGACGCCGCCCGCCAGATCGGTGCGGTCGTGGTGAGCGACGAGTGCTACGCCGAGCTCGGGTGGGATGGCGCGGCGGTCGACGCCGCGGGTGCCAGCGCCGTGCCGAGCATCCTGGACCCGCGGGTCACGGGCGGCTCGACCGACGGGCTGCTGGTCACCTACTCGCTGTCGAAGCAGTCGAACGTGGCCGGGTACCGGGCGGCGTTCGTCGCCGGCGACCCCCGGCTCGTGGCGGACCTGGTCGCCACCCGCAAGCACCTGGGCATGATCGTGCCCGCACCGGTCCAGGCCGCGATGGTCGCCGCGCTCGGTGACGAATCCCACGTCGCCGAGCAGCGCGAGCGCTACCGGCGTCGCCGCGACGCGCTCCTGGGTGCGCTGCGCTCCGCCGGTCTCGTCGTCGAGCACTCCGAGGCCGGTCTCTACCTGTGGACCCGGACGGCCGAGAACACCGCAGGTCCGGGCGCCTCGCGCGACCTCGCACGGCGCTTCGCCCGGTGGGGGATCCTCGTCGGGCCGGGCGAGTTCTACGGCACGGCGGGCTCCGCGCACGTACGGGTCGCGCTCACCGCGACCGACGACGCGATATCCCGCGCTGTGGCTCGCATCACAGCACCTTGACGCAGGGATTGGAACACCATGGGATAGGGGGGTAGTTTCATCCGCAGGCCGAGGCTGCTCTGCGGTCATGCCGTCCCTGACGGTCGTGGCAGGTAGCCCGTGACATTGCCAAGATTTCACGTGACCGGGACCCCGACGACGGGGGGCCGGACCCGTCAGGGAAGGAAGACATGACGTCCACCCACCAGACCCCTTCGGTCCGCCTGTCCGTCGACGACGCGGGGCACGACCTGTCGGTGGTCGGCGCGACGGAGGGCAACGACGGCATCGTCGTGTCGTCCCTGCTCAAGAACACCGGCATGGTGACGGTCGACCCCGGCTTCATGAACACCGCCTCCTGCGAGTCGACGATCACCTACATCGACGGTGACGAGGGCATCCTGCGCTACCGCGGCTACCCGATCGAGCAGCTCGCGGACAACTCGTCGTTCCTCGAGGTGTCCTACCTGCTGGTCCACGGCGAGCTGCCGTCGGCCTCCGAGCTGGAGGCGTTCACCGACCGTGTGAACCGCCACACGCTCGTGCCCGAGGCGTTCCGCACGTTCCTCGGCACCTTCCCGCGCGGCGGGCACCCGATGGCGATCCTGGCCTCCGCCACCAACGCGCTGGCCACGTACTACCCCGAGGCGCTCGACCCGCACGACGACGAGGCCGTCGAGCTCGCTACCGTGCTGCTGCTGGCCAAGACCCGCACGATCACGTCGTACGTGCACCGCGCCATGAAGGACGAGCCGCTGCTCTACCCGGACGCGGCCCGCGGGTACGTGGACGACTTCCTGCGGATGACCTTCGCGCGCCCCTACGAGGAGTGGCAGGCCAACCCGACGCTGGTCGCCGCGATGGACAAGCTGCTCATCCTGCACGCCGACCACGAGCAGAACTGCTCCACGTCGACGGTGCGCGTGGTCGGCTCCTCCAACGCGACGCTGTTCGCCTCGGTGTCCGCCGGCATCAACGCCCTGTCCGGTCCGTCGCACGGCGGCGCCAACGAGGCCGTGCTGCTCATGCTGGAGAACATCCGCAACGGCGACGACTCCGTCGAGACCTTCATGAAGAAGGTCAAGAACAAGGAGGACGGCGTCCGCCTCATGGGCTTCGGGCACCGCGTCTACAAGAGCTACGACCCGCGCGCCGCCATCGTCAAGAAGCACGCCGACGCCGTGCTCGACGAGCTGGGCGCCAAGGACGAGCTCCTCGACATCGCCCGCGGGCTCGAGGAGATCGCACTGAGCGACGACTACTTCGTGGAGCGCAAGCTCTACCCGAACGTCGACTTCTACACCGGGCTCATCTACAAGGCGATGGGCTTCTCGCCCGCGATGTTCACGCCGCTGTTCGCCCTCGGGCGCATGCCCGGCTGGATCGCCCAGTGGCGCGAGATGATCAAGGACCCGCAGACCAAGATCGGGCGCCCGCGCCAGATCTACACCGGACCGACCGAGCGCGACTTCGTGCCCGTCGAGAACCGCTGACGGTCCACCACCGCAGACGTCCGCCCCCGTGGCCCGGAGATCTCCGGGCCACGGGGGCGTCGTCTTCGGGGCCGGGGCCGGGGCCGGGGCCGGGGCCGGGGCCGGGCGCCGGGAGGCGGTGAGCCCGGAGGGCCGGGGCGACCCGGGTCAGTACAGCGAGGCCGGTTGAGGGCCGACGACGACCGTCACCCGCCCCTCCGGCTGCGGCTCGCCCTCGTCGACCAGGGTCCAGGCGCCGGTGCCCCGGGACCACACCTGGTCCGCGGCACGCACCTCGACGGCGCCGGTGGTGTCCGCGGTGGCGACCGCCCAGTGGGCCACGGTCCAGGTGGCGCGCTCCACCTCGTCGACCGGCAGGGCGGTCGCGTCGATCGCGAGGGCCACCCGGCCGTCGCCCTGCGGGTCGTCGACCTCGTCGACCGACCCCGTCGGCACGCCGAGGTCGCGCTCCAGCAGGTCGGTGAGCGTGGTGACGGCGGACGCGCCCGAGGGACCGTCCGCGCCCACGCCAGGCAGCTCGCAGGTCACCGACCCGGGGGAGTGGCCCGTCAGCGACGACGCCCAGGCGCGGGCCATCTGCTCGTGCTGGGCGTAGGCCTCGGGGAACGCCGAGCGCTGCACCTCCTGCGCGGCGTCGGTGACCTCCATGTCCTGCCAGCCGTCCACCTCGACGAGACCGTCGTAGAAGGCGTCGGTGGAGTACACCGGGTCCATGATCTCCTCGACCGTGCCCCACCCCTGCGACGGTCGCTGCTGGAACAGCCCGATCGAGTCGCGGTCGCCGTAGTCGATGTTGACCAGCCGGGACTCCTGCATCGCGGTGGCCAGGCCGATGGTCGCCGCGCGGGCCGGCAGGCCGCGCTGGACCGTCTGGCCCACGATCAGGGCGGCGTTGCCCGCCTGGACCGGGGACAGGGGGTGGTCCCGCCCGTCGAGGGTCGCCGCGCACCACTCGCGGGTCGCCGCAGGGTCGCGGGAGTCGAGGTACCAGACGACGGACGCGACCGCGGCGACCCCCACGGCGAGGATACCGAGCACGGCGCCGACCGGCGCAGCCGCCCGACGCCGTGGCGGCATCAGTTGGCGTGCAGCGCGGCGTTGAGCTCGATGCCGACGCCACCGCGGCCCAGCACCTCGACGGCGCCCGTGCGGGAGTTGCGGCGGAAGAGCAGGCCGTCGCGGCCGGAGAGCTCGCGGGCCTTGACGACGCGCGGCTCGCCCTCGTCGCCCATCTCGTCCAGCACCGTGACCTTGGTGCCCGCCGTCACGTACAGGCCGGCCTCCACGACGCAGTCGTCGCCCAGGGGGATGCCGAGACCGGCGTTCGCGCCGAGCAGCGACCGCTCACCCAGGGAGATGATCTCCTTGCCGCCTCCGGACAGGGTGCCCATGATCGAGGAGCCGCCGCCGACGTCGGACCCGTCGCCCACGACGACCCCCGCGGAGATGCGCCCCTCGACCATCGAGCTGCCGAGCGTGCCCGCGTTGAAGTTGACGAAACCCTCGTGCATCACGGTGGTGCCCTCGGCGAGGTGGGCGCCGAGGCGCACGCGGTCCGCGTCGGCGATGCGCACGCCGGTGGGCATCACGTAGTCGACCATGCGCGGGAACTTGTCCACCCCGTACACGGTCACCGGGGCGCCGGTCGAGGCGCGCAGCCGCAGCCGGGTCGCCTCGAAGCCCTCGACGGCGCACGGTCCGTGCGAGGTCCACACGACGTTGGTCAGCCTGCCGAACACGCCGTCCAGGTTGAGCCCGTGCGGCGGCACGAGCCGGTGCGACAGCAGGTGCAGGCGCAGGTAGGCGTCGGCGGTGTCGGCGGGGGCGTCGTCCAGGTCGATGCGGGTGAGCACGACCTGGACGTCCACCCGGCGCGCGTCGTCGCGCTGGGTCAGGGCCGCGAGGTCGGCGGGCACGTCGACGTCGTCGGGGGCGTCACCCAGGACGGGCGCCGGGTACCAGACGTCGAGCGTGGTGCCGTCGTCGGCGACCGTGGCGAGGCCGAGGCCCCAGGCGGAACGGGAGGTGGTGGTCGTGGTCATGCCCACCAGCCTATCGGCGCCGCGTGGCACGATGGGCTGCGTGACCGACCAGCACGCACCCGCCCCGCCCACCCGCTTCGACCCCCCGCTGGTCGATCCCCGGGTGGTGCCGTCGTCGGACCTGGTCGACCTGCTCGCGGCGGTGTGCGACGTCGAGTCCGTCTCGGGCGACGAGGCCGCCCTGGCGGACGCCGTCGAGGCGCTCCTGCGCGACCAGCCCCACCTGGAGGTGCACCGCGACGGCGACGCCGTCGTGGCGCGCACCACGCTCGGCCGGGACCGTCGGGTGGTGCTCGCCGGCCACCTCGACACCGTGCCGCTCACCGACCCGCCGAACCTGCCCGCCCGCCTGGAGGGCAGCGGCGACGACCGCGTCCTGCGGGGCCGCGGGACCGTCGACATGAAGGCCGGGCTGACGGTGTTCCTCGCGCTGGCGGTCGAGCTCGGCCGCCCCGGCAGCGAGCCGACGTCGGACGTCACCTACGTGTTCTACGATCACGAGGAGGTCGAGGCCACCAAGAGCGGCCTGGGCCGCCTTGTGCGCCACCGGCCCGACCTGCTGGCGGGGGACTTCGCCGTGCTCGGCGAACCGACGTCGTCGGGCATCGAGGGCGGCTGCAACGGCACGATCCGGGTGGAGGTGCGCACCCGCGGCAGGGCCGCCCACTCGGCGCGCGCCTGGCGTGGCGAGAACGCCATCCACGCCGCCGCCCCCGTCCTGGCCCGCCTCGCCGACTACGAGCCCGCCCAGGTCGAGGTCGACGGGCTCGTCTACCGCGAGGGCGTCAACGCCGTCGGGATCACGGGCGGGATCGCCGGCAACGTCATCCCCGACGCCTGCACCGTCACGGTCAACTACCGGTTCGCGCCGTCGCGCACCGAGGCGGAGGCCGAGGCGCACCTGCGCGAGCTCTTCGAGGGCTTCGAGGTCGTCGTCACCGACTCCTCGCCCGGCGCGCGCCCCGGGCTCGACGACCCGCTCGCCGCCGACTTCGCGGCCGCCGTGCTCGCCGCCACCGGTGGCGAGCCGCGGCCCAAGTACGGCTGGACCGACGTCGCGCGCTTCGCCCAGCTCGGCGTCCCCGCCGTGAACTTCGCCCCCGGCGACCCCATGCTCGCCCACGCCGACGACGAGCGCGTCCCCGTCGCCGAGCTGGCGGTCTGCCGCGAGGCGCTGCGCTCCTGGCTCCTGGGTGCCTAGGCTCGCCCCATGAGCGATCGCACCGACGACGGCGTACCCCAGACAGGCAGCGGCTACCGCAAGGGCCCCGTCCTGCTGCGCGGCGAGCACATCCCTGCCACCACCACCGACCAGCGCCTCCTGGCCCCCGGTGACGGGACCGACTGGGTCCACTCCGACCCGTGGCGCGTCATGCGCATCCAGGCCGAGTTCGTCGAGGGGTTCGGTGCCCTGGCCGAGATCGGGCCCGCCGTGTCCGTCTTCGGCTCCGCCCGCACCCGCCCCGACCATCCCGACTACGCCCTCGGCGAGGAGGTCGGGCGGCGCCTCGTGGAGGCCGGCTACGCCGTCATGACCGGCGGCGGCCCCGGCATCATGGAGGCCGCGAACAAGGGCGCCCTGCAGGCGCAGGGGACGTCGGTCGGCCTCGGGATCGAGCTGCCCTTCGAGCAGGGCATGAACGAGTACGTCAACATCGGGGTGAACTTCCGGTACTTCTTCGCCCGCAAGACGATGTTCGTCAAGTACGCCCAGGGGTACGTGGTACTGCCCGGGGGCTTCGGCACGTTCGACGAGCTCTTCGAGGCCGTCACCCTCGTGCAGACCCACAAGGTCACCGGGTTCCCCGTGGTCCTCGTCGGGTCGGACTACTGGGGCGGCCTGCTCGAGTGGGTGCGGTCCGCCGTCGTCGACCGCGGCATGATCAACCAGGCCGACCTCGACCTCATCCACCTGACCGACTCGGCCGAGGACGCCGTGGAGCACGTCGTGGAGCGCGGCCGCGCGCTCGCCGCCGAGTTCCGGTCGTGATCCCCGCGGCCGGCGCGCCGCTGGTCCTGCGCGGCCGCGAGGTGGGGCGCGACGCCGACGGCGCCGTCCGGCCGGTCGTCATGGCGATCGTCAACCGCACCACGGACTCGTTCTACGCGCCGGCGCGGCTGGCCGACGACGGTCCGGCGCTCGCGGCCGCGCACCAGGCGTGGGCGGACGGCGCGGCCATCCTCGACGTGGGCGGCGTGCGTGCCGGCGTCGGGCCGGAGGTCACCGAGGCCGAGGAGATCGACCGGGTGATCCCGTTCGTGGCGCAGGTCCGCGCCGAGGTCCCCGACCTGCTGGTCAGCGTCGACACGTGGCGCTCCGGCGTGGCGCGGGCCGCCGTCGAGGCCGGGGCGGACCTCCTCAACGACACCTGGGCCGGTCACGACCCGCAGCTCGTCGAGGTCGCCGGCGCGGCCGGCGTCGGCGTCGTCTGCTCCCACACCGGCGGGGCGCAGCCGCGCACCGACCCGTACCGGGTCGCCTACCCGGCGCACGACGACGACGGCGACCGCCACCACGACAGCGACGGCGCGGACCCGCGCGACGCTCTCACCCTCGACGTGCTGACCACGCTGCGCACCGCCGCCGAGCGCGCCGTGGCGTGCGGGGTGCCGCCGTCCTCCGTGCTGGTCGACCCCACCCACGACTTCGGCAAGAACACCTGGCACTCCGTCCACCTGCTGCGCCGCACCCAGGAGCTCGCCGCCCTCGGCCACCCCGTGCTCATGGCGCTGAGCCGCAAGGACTTCGTCGGCGAGGTGCTCGACGTCCCGCCCGACGCCCGGCTCGCCGGCACGCTGGCCGCGACGGCGCTCGCGGCGTGGCACGGGGCTCGGGTGTTCCGGGCGCACGACGTCGTGGCGACGCGGCACGCCCTGGAGATGGTCGCCGCCGTGCGCGACGAGGCGCCCCCGCGCGCGGCCGTGCGCGGGCTGGTGTGACCGGATCGTCGCTGGTCGACGGTAGAATGGTGCCGCACGCCTCTTCCCGGGTGGCCGTGTCGGCAGCGCGGACCCGCCGCCGAGGCGGCGGCAGGGTGCTGGCGGGCGAGGGAACCGGACAACGGAATGGAGAGCCACACATGGCTGCGATGAAGCCGCGGACGGGCGACGGACCGCTCGAGGTCACCAAGGAGGGACGCGGCATCGTCATGCGGGTCCCCCTGGAGGGTGGTGGCCGCCTGGTGGTCGAGCTGAACGCCACCGAGGCAGGCGAGCTGGGCGAGGCCCTCCAGGCCGTCGTCGGCTGAGCACCGCCGACAGACCCCGCACGAACCACGGGCACGGAGCGTCACGACGCTCCGTGCCCGTCGTGCTGTCAGCGACGCACGGCCAGCAGCAGGCCTCCGCCCAGCGGCACCATCGCGGGCACCAGCCGGTCGTCGTCGCGGAGCGCGGCGAGCGCCCGTCGGGCGTCGTGGGTGGCGTCGTCCCGCGCGGTCGCGTCGGTCACCCGACCGCCCAGGAGCGCGTCGGTGAGGGCCAGCACGCCGCCCGGTCGCAGCAGTCTCACGGCCGCGTCCAGGCAGGTCCCGAGCTCGTGGGGCTCGGTGCTCACCAGCACCAGGTCGTAGGCGCCGTCGGCCAGGCGGGGCAGGACCTGCGAGGCCGTCCGCGCGATCATGCGGGTGCGCGGCGCGGGCACGCCCTCCTCCGCGAAGGCCGCCTTCGCGGCGCGCTGGTGGGCGGCGTCGGGGTCGATCGTGGTGAGCACGCCGTCCGGTGCCATCCCGCGCAGCAGCCACAGGGAGGCGACGCCGCTGCCGGTGCCGATCTCGACCACGGCCCTGGCCTGGACCGCGGCGGCGGTGACGCGCAGCAGGGCACCGGTCGCGGGGGTGACGGCGGGTGCGCCGAGCTCGGCCCCACGATCGCGGGCACGGAGCAGCGTCTCGTCCTCGGTGAGGAACGTCTCGCTGAAGGCCCACGCGGCACCCTGGTCCTCGTGGGCGTCCGCCTCGGTCGTGATGCTGCCTCCTCGATCGCTGCGCTGATGCTACGTGGGAACCTCTCAGGTTGCTCGCACGTTCGCATGGGACGATGGCCACGATGACCAACAGCACCGACGTCGAACCCGAGACGACCGGTTGGGTCCCCCCGACGTGGGACCAGATCGTGCGCGAGCACTCCGCGCGCGTGTTCCGCCTCGCCTACCGGCTGACCGGCGACCGCCAGGACGCCGAGGACCTCACCCAGGAGACGTTCCTGCGCGTGTTCCGCTCGCTGTCGAGCTACACGCCGGGCACGTTCGAGGGCTGGCTGCACCGCATCACCACGAACCTGTTCCTGGACCAGGTGCGCCGCAAGAAGCGCATCCGCTTCGAGGCGATGGGGGAGGACGCCGCACGGGTCGAGTCCGGTGACGAGCGCACGCGGCCGGAGCGCGGGTTCGAGCACGCCAACCTCGACCACGACATCCAGTCCGCGCTCGACGCGCTGCGTCCGGAGTACCGGGCCGCGGTGGTGCTCTGCGACATCGAGGGTCTCAGCTACGAGGAGATCGCCGTGACCCTCGGCATCAAGATCGGCACCGTGCGCTCCCGCATCCACCGGGCCCGGGCGCAGCTGCGCGACGCCCTCGAGCACCGCCGGACGGAGCCGCGGGCGTGAGCGCGCACCTCGGGGACCTCGTGAGCGCGCTGGCCGACGGCCAGCTCCGCCCGCAGGAGACCGAGCGTGCGCTCGCCCACGTCGCCGCCTGCGACCTGTGCGCCGGCGAGCTGGCCGCGGCGCGCGCGTCCCGCCGCCGGTTGTCGGGTGCCTGCGAGGTGCTCCCGACGCCGGAGCTCACCGAACGGCTGCTGGCGCTGTCGGCGTCGATCCCCTCCACCGAGGGCGACCCGCTGCGGGCCCCGGACCGGGACACGGCGTGGGCGGCGCCCGAGGCCTGGCGCACCACGTTGACCGGCGACGTCGCGGGGGAGGCCCGCCGCCGTCGTCGCCGCCGGGCGCTGCTGGCCGGGGCCGGCGGCGTCGGGGTGCTGGGCTGTGCGCTCTTCGTCCTCGGCCAGGCACCGACGGTCACGCCCGACCCGTCCCGCGCCGCGGCGCTGACGACGCTCGCCGGGAGCGGTGCCGTCGGTGTGCAGGAGGTCTCCACGATGCAGGAGGACGGGCTGACCGAGGCGGGCTACGTGGTCCCGGAGGGGCTGCCGGCGTCCTACGAGGTGTCGGCGGTGCGCCACGACGGCGACGTGGTCGAGCTCGAGCTGACCGGCCCGGACGGCACGGTCATGGTGCGCGAGCAGCCGGGCCGCCTCGACACGTCGACCGCGACCACGACGTTCGACGGCGCGCCGGGCCACCGCGTCGTCGTGCTGTCCCGCGACCCCTGGCACATCGCCTGGCAGGCGGGCGACCTGGTCGTCGAGGTCACGACCGACGCGCCGCGCGACGTCCTGGAGCCCGTGGTCGCGGCGCTGCCCGCGCGTGACTACGATGCCGGGGTCCTGCCTCGTCTCACACGGGGCTGGTCGACCATGACAGGAGCGATCTTCCTTCCATGACCTCTTCCGACCCCTCGGACCTCTTCGCGCGGCCGGAGCCCGAGCCGCGGCCGACGACGCCGGAACCAGCGCCAGGGCCTCCCGCACCCGGACCTGCTGGCCCTGGACCGGCGGCGACCGGACCGGCCCCGGCGTCCGCCGCACCGCAGCCCGCCCCGGCGTCCGTCGTGCCCGCGGGGCAGTCGTCCGGGCACGCGGCGTCCGGGCGGCCGTCGTCGTGGGACGCGCGCCCGACGGCCCAGTACCCGACCCACCTGGTGCACCCGACGCCGTCGACGTCCGACACCGCCCCACAGGGCGCCGCCCGCCGTCCGCGCGCCCGCCTCGGCGCCGGCCGGACGGTGGCTGTCGCGCTGCTCGCCCTCGCCCTCGGGTTCGTCGGCGGGCTCGTGGGGTTCAACGTGGCCGACGGCGAGGACGACGCGCGGCTGGCCGACGCGGACCTGCCGGTCGCCGTGGACGACACCGACGGCGGCGCCGACTCCAGGCCCGCGGGGTCGGTCGCGGCGATCGCGGCGGACGTGCTGCCGTCCGTGGTCTCCCTGGAGATCTACGGCGACGACGGAACGGGCTCCTCCGGGTCGGGGTTCGTGCTGCGCGAGGACGGGTACGTCCTGACGAACAACCACGTCGTGGCCGGTGCCGTGGGCGGCGGGGAGATCGTCGTGGTGCTCGCCGACGGCAGCCAGCACGACGGCGAGATCGTCGGCCGCACCACGGACTACGACCTCGCCGTGGTGAAGATCGACACCGACGGCCTCGAGCCGCTCGTGCTCGGCGACTCCGACGACGTCGTCGTCGGCGACGCGGTGCTGGCGGTCGGTGCACCCCTGGGCCTCGACGCCACCGTCACGTCCGGCATCGTCAGCGCGCTGCACCGCCCGGTGCAGGCCGGCGACCAGGCGACGACGGCGTTCATCGACGCCATCCAGACCGACGCGGCCATCAACCCCGGCAACTCGGGCGGTCCGCTGGTGAACGCCGACGGGGAGGTCGTCGGGATCAACTCGGCGATCGCCCAGCCGCCCGGCTCGATGCAGGCGACCGGCAGCATCGGCCTCGGGTTCGCGATCCCGGCGAACCAGGCGCGGACCACCGCCGAGCAGCTCATCGAGACGGGCACCGCCACCTACCCGGTGATCGGGGTCCTGCTGGACGGCAGCTACACCGGGGAGGGCGTCAAGGTCTCCGAGGAGCCGCAGGACGGCGTCCCGGCCGTGACACCGGACGGGCCCGCCGACCTGGCGGGCGTGCGGCCGGGCGACGTGATCCTCGAGATCGACGGGCGACCGGTGTCGCGCAGCGACGAGCTGATCGTCGCGATCCGTGCCCTGCAGCCCGGCGACGCCGTCACGCTGCGGATCCGGACGGGCGAGGACGAGCGTGACGTGCGGGTCGTGCTGCAGGAGAGTGCGAGCGAATGACCCGGCGCTACCCGACCGACCCGACCCAGGGCTAGGCTGTCGCGCGTGCTGGGGATCAACGGGGCCGAGCTGGTCGTCATCATCGTCCTGGCGCTCGTGCTGATCGGGCCGGAAAAGCTGCCGCAGTACGCGGCGCAGCTGGGCTCGCTCGTGCGGCAGGGCAAGGTGCTCCTGCAGGACGCCAAGGGGCGCGTGGACGAGGAGTTCGGCGACGAGCTGCGCGACGTCGACTGGCAGCGGCTCGACCCCCGCCAGTACGACCCGCGCAGGATCGTCAAGGAGGCGCTCCTCGACGACGACCCGGCCCCGCGGGCACGCACCGGAGGTCGCGGTCCGGGCACGACGGCACGGGCCTCCGCGACGGCCGCTCCGGCGGCCCCCGCCACCACGACGGACCTGCCGGCGCCCTACGACGACGAGGCGACATGACCTGCACGGACCGGACAAACCTCGCATTGACGGCTCGGGCCGTCGACCTGCCAGAATGAGGGTCATGTCCGACGTCGTCAATGCACCGGGCACGCCGTCCGCGCCGCGCCCCCGCATCCTCTCCGGGATGCAGCCCACCGATTCGTCCCTCCACCTCGGGAACTACCTGGGTGCCCTGACCCAGTGGGTCGCCCTGCAGGACGAGCACGAGGCCCTGTACTGCGTCGTCGACCTCCACGCGCTGACCGTCAACCCCGACCCGGTCGCGCTGCGCGAGCGCACCCGCGCCACCGCCGCCCAGTACCTCGCCGGCGGTGTGGACCCCGCCCGCTCGGCCCTGTTCGTGCAGTCCCACGTGCCGGAGCACACCGAGGTCGCCTGGCTGCTGAGCTGCCAGACCGGGTTCGGCGAGGCGAGCCGCATGACGCAGTTCAAGGACAAGTCCGCCAAGCAGGGCACCGAGGGCACCACGGTCGGGCTGTTCACCTACCCGGTCCTCATGGCCGCCGACATCCTCGTGTACGACGCCGCGCTCGTCCCGGTGGGCGAGGACCAGCGCCAGCACCTGGAGCTGACCCGCGACCTCGCCGAGCGTCTCAACGCCCGCTTCGGCGCCGGGACCGCCGTCGTGCCGGACGCCCACATCGTCTCCGCCACGGCGAAGATCCAGGACCTGCAGAACCCCACCGCGAAGATGTCGAAGTCCAACGCGGGGGGCAAGGGGGTCATCTGGCTGCTGGAGGACCCGAAGAAGGCCGCCAAGGCGGTGAAGTCGGCCGTGACCGACGCCGACGAGTCCTACGCGGTGTTCTTCGACCGTGAGAAGAAGCCGGGGATCTCCAACCTCCTGACGATCTTCTCCGCCGTGACCGGCCGCGGGATCGACGAGATCGCCGCCGAGTACGACGGCCGCGGCTACGGCTACCTCAAGGTGGATCTCGCGGACGCGGTGGTCGCCTTCCTCGAACCCTTCCAGGAACGGGCCAACACGTACCTGTCCGACCCCGCCCAGCTCGACAAGGTGCTCGACGACGGAGCGGCGCGGGCGCGGGACATCGCCGGGGGCGTGCGCGACCGGCTGTTCGACCGCTTCGGGCTGCTCCCGAGGGGCGTCCGGTGAACCTGCCTCCGCGGGGTCCCGACCAGGCGCGTATCGGCATCGCGATCGCGGTGCCGGAGCCCTACGCGCGCCGTCTGCAGGACGCTCGCGCCGCCGTCGGCGACCCGCTCGCCGAGGCGATCCCGCCGCACATCACCGTGGTGGGGCCCACCGTCGTCGACGACTCGGTGCTCCCGGCGGTGGCGGAGCACCTGGAGAAGGTCGCCGGCGAGCTCGCCCCGTTCCGCGTCCACCTGCGCGGCACGGCGACGTTCCGGCCGATCTCCCCGGTCGTGTTCGTGTCCCTCGTGGAGGGGATCGGCGAGTGCGAGCTCCTCGAGGAGCTCGCACGCTCCGGGGTGCTCGCCCAGGAGCTGCGTTTCAACTACCACCCGCACGTGACCGTCGCCCACGACGTGCCGGATCCGGCCCTCGACCACGCCTTCGACACGATGAGCGACTTCGAGGCCGTCTTCGAGGTGGACGCCTTCTGGATGTACGAGCACGGCGACGACGGCGTGTGGCGCCAGGAGCGTTCGTTCGAGCTTCGCGGCGCCTAGCAGCACCGAAGCCCATCGGCTCCGAGGCCCAGCAGTCCCGGTGCCCATCGGCTCCGTGGCCGCCGGGAAGCAGGCCCGAGCACGTGCTGAGCGGCCCGCAGCCCGGGAGGCTCCCGGCGCGCGCCGCTGCCGCAGCGCACCCGCCCGGTTAGGGTCGTGGCGTGCCGGGACGGATCGAACAGCTGCGGGCCACCGCCATGCGCGTGGTGGAGTGGGCGAAGGACCTCCGCGAGGTGCGCGCCGTGCAGTGGTACCTGGCCCGCCGTGGCGCCCAGCTCTGCGGCGGCATCGCCTACTCGGCCCTGTTCTCCCTCGGTGCGGCGCTGACCATCGGGTTCTCCGTCTTCTCCTCGGCCCTGTCGCGACGCCCCGACCTGCAGACGGCGATCTACGACCAGATCGACACCTGGCTCCCGGGCCTCCTCGACAACGGCGACGGCAGCGGCGGCGTCGTGGCCGTGTCGGATCTCGACGTCGACACCGCGTGGAACCTCACCACGGCGGTGGCGGCGGTGGTCTTCCTGTGGACGGCGATCAGCTTCATGGGTGCGTTGCGGCACTCGGTGCGCTTCATGTTCGACGCGCCCGTGGTGGGTGTGAACCCCGTGCTGAACAAGGTGTGGCAGCTGGTGGGGTTCGCCATCCTCGGTGCCATGCTCGTCGTGTCGGCCGTCGCCAGCGTCGTCTCGCAGACGGTCGCCGGCCAGGTCGAGGCGTGGTTCGGCGACACGCGCGCGCTCGGGGTGCTGGTGGCCGCGGGGACGTTCTGCGTCGCCGTCGTCCTCGACGCCCTGCTGGTCTACCTGATCATCCGCGTCGTGGCCCGCGTGCACCCGCGTCGGCGCCGCGACCTCCTGATCGGCTGCCTCGCCACCGGACTGGTGACCGGAGGGTTGCGCTGGGCCGGGACGGCCGTCGTCACGGCGAGCGCGTCGCGCAGTGCGCTGCTGGCCCCGTTCGTGACGATCGTGGCGGTGCTGGTGCTGGTCAACTTCGTCGCCCGGGTGCTGCTGCTGCTCTGCGCCTGGATGTACGACCCGCCGCGTCTCGACGAGATCGCCCGTGCGGAGGCGGAGCTGGCGCAGATGCGCCGGGAGGAGGAGGTCGACCGGCTCGTCCACCAGGGGCGGGGTTCTGGCCGGCCGTACAGTCCCGTCGTCCGGGGCGTCCGGCGCGGGCTCTACGCCTTCTGAGCCTGCCGGCCGGCGGCGCCCCGCCGCCGGTCCGTACGTGCTGGCTCGCGGGGCCCTCGCCCACCCGGACGTGCTCCCTGGCGGTCTCGTCGGACGACGAGAGCCCGGCCGGCAGAGCGGCGCACGATCGTCCTCCACGACGTGGAGCGCCCCTGGGGCGCGTGGACGGGATCGTGCGCCGGTCCTGTCGACCGGGCTCTCACCGGATCAGAAGGCGCGGGTGATCATCGCCCGCTTGACCTCCTGGATGGCCTTGGTGACCTCGATGCCGCGCGGGCAGGCCTCGGTGCAGTTGAAGGTCGTGCGGCAGCGCCACACGCCCTCCTTGTCGTTGAGGATCTCCAGGCGCTGGGTGGCGCCCTCGTCGCGCGAGTCGAAGATGAAGCGGTGGGCGTTGACGATGGCGGCCGGGCCGAAGTACTGGCCGTCGGTCCAGAACACCGGGCACGACGACGTGCACGCGGCGCACAGGATGCACTTGGTGGTGTCGTCGAACCGGTCGCGGTCGGCCTGCGACTGGATGTTCTCGCGGCTCGGCTCGTTGCCGGTGGTGATGAGGAACGGCATGATCTCGCGGTAGGACGCGAAGAACGGCTCCATGTCGACCACGAGGTCCTTGACCACGGGCAGGCCCTTGATCGGTTCCACGGTGATCGGCTTGTCCGGGTTGACGTCCTTCAGGAGCGTCTTGCAGGCGAGCCGGTTGCGGCCGTTGATGCGCATCGCGTCCGAGCCGCACACGCCGTGCGCGCACGAGCGGCGGAACGTCAGCGAGCCGTCGATCTCCCACTTGATCTTGTGCAGGGCGTCGAGGATGCGGTCGGTGCCGTGCGCGGTGACCGTGTGCTCCTCCCAGGTGGGCTCGTCCGAGACCTCCGGGTTGAAGCGACGGATCCGCAGGGTCACCTCGAAGGTCGGGATCTCGCCGACCTTGGACTCCGGACCGGTGGTGTTCGCGGTGCTTTCCACAACAGCAGTCATCAGTACTTCCGCTCCATCGGCTCGTAGCGCGTCTGGGTGACGGGCTTGGAACCCAGGACGACCTTGTAGTCGTCGAAGGTCTCGACGTGGTCGAAGTAGCCCTCGACGTGACCGTCGGCGACGTCCGGGGCGGACGTCGGACGGCGGTACGCCATCGTGTGCAGCATGTAGTTGGTGTCGTCCCGGTCCGGGAAGTCCTCGCGGTAGTGACCGCCGCGGGACTCCTTGCGGTTCAGCGCGGCGACGACCGTCACCTCGGCGATGTCCAGCAGGAAGCCGAGCTCGATGGCCTCGAGCAGGTCCGTGTTGAACAGCTTGCCCTTGTCCTGCACGGAGACGTTGCGGTACCGCTCCTGCAGCTCGCGGACGTCCGCGAGGGCCTGGTTGAGCGACTCGCTGGTGCGGAACACCTGGGCGTTGGCGTCCATCGTGTCCTGCAGCGCCTTGCGCACGTCGGCGACGCGTTCGCCGTCGGGACGGTCGCGCATCTCGGAGAGCTGGGCCTCGACGCGGACGGTCGGGTTCTCCGGCAGCTCCTTGTGCCTGTCGACCGTCTTGGCGTAGGCGGCGGCCGACCGGCCGGAGCGCTTGCCGAAGACGTTGATGTCGAGCAGCGAGTTGGTGCCCAGGCGGTTGGAGCCGTGCACCGACACGCACGCGACCTCACCGGCCGCGTACAGGCCCTTGACGACGTTGTGCCCGTCGCGCAGCACCTCGCCGGCGATGTTCGTCGGCACGCCACCCATGGCGTAGTGCGCCGTGGGGAACACGGGCACGGGCTCGGTGTAGGGCTCGATGCCGAGGTAGGTGCGGGCGAACTCGGTGATGTCCGGGAGCTTGGCGTCGATGTGCGCCGGCTCCAGGTGGGTCAGGTCGAGCAGCACGTAGTCCTTGTTGGGGCCGGCCCCGCGGCCCTCGCGCACCTCGTTGGCCATCGACCGGGCGACGATGTCGCGCGGTGCGAGGTCCTTGATGGTGGGGGCGTAGCGCTCCATGAAGCGCTCGCCGTCGGCGTTGCGCAGGATGCCGCCCTCACCGCGGGCCGCCTCGGAGAGCAGGATGCCCAGCCCGGCCAGACCCGTGGGGTGGAACTGGAAGAACTCCATGTCCTCCAGCGGCAGGCCGCGGCGGTAGGCGAGCGCCATGCCGTCACCGGTCAGGGTGTGCGCGTTGGACGTCGTCTTGAAGATCTTGCCCGCACCGCCGGTGGCGAAGATGATCGCCTTGGCCTGGAACACGTGGATCTCACCGCTGGCGAGGTCGTACGCCACCACGCCGGTCGCGTTGACCTCGGCGCCGTCCTCGATGTCCTCGGTGGTGAGGTCGTGGTCGGTCAGCAGGTCGAGCACGTAGAACTCGTTGAAGAACTCCACGTCCTGCTTGACGCAGTTCTGGTAGAGCGTCTGCAGGATCATGTGCCCGGTGCGGTCCGCGGCGTAGCAGGCGCGGCGGACCGCGGCCTCACCGTGGTTGCGGGTGTGACCGCCGAAGCGGCGCTGGTCGATGCGCCCCTCGGGGGTGCGGTTGAAGGGCAGTCCCATGCGCTCCAGGTCGAGCACGGCGTCGATGGCCTCCTTGGCCATGATCTCCGCGGCGTCCTGGTCGACGAGGTAGTCGCCGCCCTTGATGGTGTCGAAGGTGTGCCACTCCCAGTTGTCCTCCTCGACGTTCGCCAGCGCGGCGCACATGCCGCCCTGGGCGGCGCCGGTGTGGGAACGGGTGGGGTACAGCTTGGAGATGACGGCGGTACGGACGTCCTTGGACGCCTCGAGCGCCGCTCGCATGCCGGCGCCGCCTGCGCCGACGATGACGACGTCGTACTGGTGGGTCTGCATCGGGGTCGATGCCTCCTGCGTGGGGATCAGCGGGCTGGGGGAGGTGCGCGCGGCTCAGGCCGTGCAGAACGAGGCGAGCAGCTCGGCCGGAGCGTCGGGCGGGCACGGGTCGAACGTGAAGATCACGAGCGTGCCGAGCACCACGGTGATGACGAACGCCAGGTAGAGCAGACCCTTGAGCACGCCGCGCGTGAGGTCCTTCTCGGCGTAGTCGTTGATGATCGTGCGCACACCGTTGGTGCCGTGGATCATCGCCAGCCAGAGCATGAGGAGGTCCCAGACCTGCCACAGCGGGTCGGCCCACTTGCCGGCGACGAAGCCGAAGTCGATGGCGTGCACGCCGTCGCCCACCATGAGGTTCATCCACAGGTGGCCGAAGATCAGCACGACGAGCACCACGCCGGAGGCCCGCATGAAGACCCAGGAGTACAGCTCGTAGTTGCCCCGGGTGGTCCGGCGTCGCGCGTAGGGCGAGCGCGGGGTGGGGATCGTGGTCTGCGTGCTCATCAGTGGCCACCTCCGAAGACGTTCATCAGGTGTCGGGGCAGGAAGCCCGCCATGGTGACCACGAAGAGGCCCATGACGACCCAGAGCATCACCCGGTGGTAGCGGGGGCCCTTCGCCCAGAAGTCGACGAGCGCGATCCGGATGCCGTTGAAGGCATGGAACACGATGGCGGCCACGAGGCCCGCCTCGCCGAGACCCATGATCGGCGTCTGGTACGTGCCGATGACGGCGTTGTAGGCCTCGGGGGAGACCCGCACCAGTGACGTGTCGAGCACGTGCACGAGCAGGAAGAAGAAGATGGACACGCCGGTCACGCGGTGCGCGACCCAGGACCACATGCCTTCTCGGCCGCGGTAGAGCGTGCCAGCGGGAGCAGTCGGCACGGGGGAGCCTCCATTGGCGGGAATTCGGTTCGTTGACTGACGTCACTGTAGTGACACCTTGTTGCGTTCCGGTCACAAGGGTGGAGGAGAACTGCGGGTTTGTGGTCATTCTGTGATTGATCGCACAGGCGTCACGTCGTTCGGGCCACGAGCGTCACTATGCTGCTTGACATGCCTTCTGCCATCCCGGGTTTTCGAGCCGTCATCCCTGCGGGCGGGGCCGGCACACGGCTGTGGCCCGTGTCGCGCGCCGGCGCGCCCAAGTTCCTGCACGACCTGACGGGGTCGGGCCGAACCCTCCTGCAGGGTACGGCGGACCGTCTGGCCCCGCTGGTCGGCGACGAGGGCCTCGTGGTGGTCACCGGTGAGCGGCACGTCGACGCGGTGCGCGCGCAGGTCCCCGCGCTGGGTGCCGACCAGGTCCTGGCCGAGCCGTCCCCGCGCGACTCGATGGCGGCGATCGGGCTGGCGGCGGCGGTGCTCGCCGAGCGGCACGGCGAGGTGGTGCTCGGGTCGTTCGCCGCGGACCAGGTCGTCACGGGCCAGGCGGAGTTCGAGCGGTCCGTGCGCGAGGCGGTCGAGGCGGCCCGCGCCGGCTACGTGGCGACGATCGGGATCGCCGCCTCGCGGCCGTCGGTGGCGTTCGGCTACGTGCACGGCGGGGCGCCGCTCGGCGTGGAGGGTTCGCCCAGCGCCGTCCACGTCACGGGCTTCACGGAGAAGCCCGACGCCGCCACGGCGCGGGAGTACCTGTCCTCGGGCGAGTACCGCTGGAACGCCGGCATCTTCGTCGTGAGCACCACGGTGCTCCTGGACCACCTCGCCCAGCAGCGCCCGGCCCTGCACGACGGCCTGCGCCGGATCGCGGCGGCCTGGGACACCCCGGACCGCGACGAGGTCGTCGCGGACACCTGGCCGTCCCTGGAGCGGATCGCGATCGACCACGCGGTCGCCGAGCCGGTCGCGTCCACCGGGGGCGTCGCGATGGTCCCCGGCTCCTTCGGATGGGACGACGTCGGCGACTTCAACTCCCTGGCGGCCCTGCTCCCCGCCGACGACGACGCGGGTTCCAAGGTGCTGGGCGAGAGCGCCGACGTGGTGCGCGTCCAGAGCGCCGGGTCGGTCGTCGTGCCGGCGGGCGGCCGTGTCGTGACGCTGCTGGGCATCGACGACGTCGTCGTGGTGGACACCCCGGACGCCGTGCTGGTGACCACCCGCGCCCGGGCGCAGCAGGTGCGGCGCATGGTCGACGCGGTCCGTGACCACGGACGGGGGGACCTGCTGTGAGCCGCCGCGTGGACGACCTCGTCGCCGGCCTGGAGGCCGAGCTCGTCGCGTTCCGGCGCGACCTGCACGCCCACCCCGAGGTGTCGGGCCAGGAGTTCCGGACGACGACGGTGCTGGCGGACCGGTTGCGCCAGGCCGGCCTGCGCCCGCGCCTGCTCCAGGGCACGGGGCTGGTCTGCGACGTCGGCGACGGGGTCGGTGAGCGCGGCCGGATCGCGCTGCGCGCCGACATCGACGCGCTGCCGCTCGAGGACGCCTGCGGCTGCGAGTTCGCCTCGACGGTGCCCGGCGTCGCGCACGCGTGCGGGCACGACGTCCACACCGCCGTCGTCCTGGGCGCCGGGCTGACCCTCGCCCGGCTCGCCGCGGAGGGCACGCCGGTGGGGGCGCGGCTGATCTTCCAGCCGGCCGAGGAGTCGATGCCGGGCGGCGCCCACGAGGTCATCGCCCAGGGTGCGCTGGACGGGGTCGTCAAGATCGGTGCGGTGCACGCCGAGCCGAAGCTCGACGTCGGCCGGCTGGGGACGCGGATCGGCCCGATCACCTCGGCGTCCGACATGGTGACGGTGACGCTCTCCTCCGGTGGCGGGCACACGTCGCGCCCGCACCTGACCGGGGACGTCGTCTACGCCCTCGGGCAGGTCATCACCCAGGTGCCGGCCGTGCTCGGTCGCCGGCTGGACCCCCGGTCCGGCGTCAACCTCACGTGGGGCGCCGTGCACGCGGGCAACGCGCACAACGCCATCCCGGCCACCGGCATGGCCCGCGGCACCCTGCGCTGCCTGGACGTGCGGGCCTGGGAGAAGGCCGGGCAGGTGCTCCAGGACGCCGTCGAGCAGGTGGTCGCCCCGTACGACGTCGACGTGACCGTGCACCTCGTGCGCGGGGTGCCGCCGGTGGACAACGACGCGGACGTCACCCACGCCCTGGAGGTCGCCGGGACGGCGACCCTCGGGGACGGCGGCGTGGTGCTCACCGAGCAGTCGCTCGGCGGCGAAGACTTCGCCTGGTACCTGACCAAGGTGCCGGGGGCGATGGCGCGGCTCGGGACGGCGACGCCGGGCGAGGCGCGGTACGACCTGCACCAGGGCGAGCTGCGGGTGGACGAGCGTGCCATCGGCATCGGCGCGCGGGTGCTGGCACGGTTCGCGCTGGGCTGAGCCCCCGGTGTGACGCAGGTCATTCCGAGCGTGTTCCCGTTCTATAACGACTCGGCCACGTCTGCTGGTTCTGTGCAGTTACCAGCCAGGCCTGTGGCTAGTCTGTGCGTCTTAGATCGTGAGATGGGATCAGCCCGTCCTCACGCCCTCACTGCGACAGGAGCTACTGGTGAAGAGTGCGATCCGTTTCACCGCCCTCGCCGGCGTGGCCGCGCTGACCCTCGCGGCCTGCGGCACCGCCCCCGAAGAGACCGGCGGTACCGACGAGTCGGCCGCGCCGGAGTCCGACTTCTCGGCCTGCATCGTCTCCGACCAGGGAGGCTTCGACGACAAGAGCTTCAACCAGCTCAGCTACGAGGGGGCGAAGAAGGCCGCCGAGGAGCTCGGCGCCGGCTTCAACGAGGTCCAGTCGACCTCCGCGACGGACTTCGCCCCGAACCTCCAGTCGCTCGTGGACGAGTCCTGCGACACCATCGTCTCCGTCGGCTTCGCCCTGTCGGCCGACACGGTCGAGTCGGCGAACGCCAACCCCGAGACGCACTACGTCATCGTGGACGACGCCGCGGACAACGACTTCGACGGCGAGACGGACGCGCCGAACATCAAGCCGCTGCTCTACAACACGGCCGAGGCCGCGTTCCTCGCCGGCTACCTGTCGGCCGGGTACTCCGAGGCGGGCAAGGTCGGCACGTTCGGCGGCGCCCCCTACCCGACCGTGACGATCTTCATGGACGGCTTCAAGCAGGGCGTCGAGTACTACAACGAGGCCAACGACGCCGAGGTCGAGGTCATCGGCTACGAGGGCGGCGAGGAGGGCGCGTTCACCGGCGACTTCGTCGCGAACGAGACCGCCAAGACCACCGCGACGAACATCCTGGACCAGGGTGTCGACGTGATCCTGCCGGTCGGCGGGCCCATCTACCAGTCGGCCATCGCCGCCATCGAGGACTCCGGTCGCGACGTGGCGCTGATCGGCGTGGACGCGGACTTCTACGAGTCCGACCCGACCACGCAGCCGTACGTCCTCACCTCCATCCTCAAGGCGATGGACCTGTCCACCTACGAGGCCGTCATGGCCTCCGGCCAGGACAGCTTCGACCCGACGGCGTACGTCGGCACCCTCGAGAACGAGGGCGTGGGCATCGCCCCGCTGCACGACTTCGAGTCGAAGGTCGACCCGGCGCTGTGGGAGGAGACCATGGCGCTCAAGGACCAGATCGTCTCCGGCGAGGTCACGGTCACGTCCTACCTCGACCAGTGAGCGGACCAGTGAGCGGACCAGCGAGCTGCTGAGGTCACGACGCTGCGGGACACGGGGTGCCTCCCCGTGTCCCGCAGCGTCGTGCGGCCTAGGCTGACCACGAGGCAAGGCCCCGAACGGACCGCGAGGAAGGCGGACGCACGACGATGAGGCTCGAGCTGCGAGGGATCACCAAGCGCTTCGGTGCGCTGGTGGCCAACGACCACGTCGACCTGGTGGTCGAGCCGGGGGAGATCCACTGCCTCCTGGGGGAGAACGGCGCCGGCAAGTCGACGCTGATGAACGTCCTGTACGGCCTGTACGACGCCGACGAGGGCGAGATCCTCCTCGACGACCAGGTGCAGTCGTTCGACGGCCCCGGTGACGCGATGGCCGCCGGCATCGGCATGGTGCACCAGCACTTCATGCTCGTGCCCGTCTTCACCGTCGCCGAGAACGTCATGCTCGGTCACGAGACCACCTCCGGCCCCGGCGTGCTCGACCTCGGGTCGGCGCGCGACGCCGTCCGCGCCACCGCGGACCGGTTCGGGTTCCAGGTCGACCCCGACGCCGTCGTCGAGGACCTCCCCGTCGGCGTGCAGCAGCGTGTCGAGATCATCAAGGCCCTCAGCCGGGACGCCCAGGTGCTCGTCTTCGACGAGCCGACCGCCGTGCTCACCCCGCAGGAGACCGACGAGCTGATGGGGATCATGCGCCAGCTCCGCGACGACGGCGTGGCGATCGTCTTCATCACCCACAAGCTGCGCGAGGTGCGCGCGGTCGCGGACCGCATCACCGTCGTCCGGCACGGCAAGGTGGTGGGCGAGGCCGCACCGACGGCGTCCGACGCCGAGCTGGCCTCGCTCATGGTGGGCCGCGCCGTCGAGCTCACGGTGCACAAGGAGGCTCCCCGCCCCACGGACAACGAGCTCGCCGTGCGCGACCTGGTGGTCTCGCTGCCCGGCGGCCAGGTCGTGGTCGACGGCGTGAGCTTCACCGTCCACGGCGGCGAGGTGCTCGTCGTGGCGGGCGTGCAGGGCAACGGCCAGACGGAGCTCACCGAGGCGCTCCTCGGTCTGCACCCCGACGCGGCCGGCTCCATCCGGCTCGACGGGTCCGAGCTCGTCGGACGGACGGTGCGCCAGGTGCTGGACGCCGGGGTCGGGTTCGTCCCCGAGGACCGTTCCACGGACGGCCTGGTCGGCGAGTTCACGATCGCGGAGAACCTCGTCCTCGACCGGACCGACGGCCCGCCGTTCGTCCGGGCCGGCAGCCTCCAGCTCGGCGCCCGCGACGAGTTCGCCCGCGAGAAGGTCCGCGAGTACGACGTCCGCACCACGGGCATCGACCTGCCGGTCGGCCGGCTGTCGGGCGGCAACCAGCAGAAGGTCGTGCTCGCCCGCGAGCTGTCCCGGGACCTGCGGCTCTTCGTGGCCGCCCAGCCGACGCGCGGAGTCGACGTCGGGTCCATCGAGTTCATCCACAAGCAGATCGTGGCGACCCGTGACGCCGGCATCCCCGTCGTGGTCGTCTCGACAGAGCTGGACGAGGCCGTCGCCCTGGGCGACCGCATCATGGTCATGTACCGCGGACGGGTCGTCGGGATCGTCCCGGCGGACACCCCGCGCGACGTGCTGGGTCTCATGATGGCGGGCATCGCTCCCGAGTCGACCGAAGGAGAGGCCGCGTGAGCGCCACACCGCCGAAGGGCGAGGAGCCCGGCACCCAGAACACCCTCGACGCGGCGCTCGACCACGTCGACGGCACCGTGGAGCCCGGCCTCGCCGAGGAGCTCGAGCAGGAGCGGGCCCGCGAGGCCGCGCTCGAGGTCGAGGAGTCGGGGGACCGGTGGCGCGACGCGCTGCGCCGGGCCACCTCCGGCGGCTGGGCCGTCATTCTCGGTGCCGTGGTGCTGGCCGTGCTGGCCGGCTCGCTGATGATCATCGTCACCGACACCGCGGTGCAGCAGGCCGCCGGGTACTTCTTCCAGCGCCCCGGCGACACGTTCGCCGCGGTCGGGGAGGCGGTCGGAGGTGCCTACTCGGCGCTGTTCCAGGGCGCGGTCTACAACTTCCGGGCGGACACGTTCGCCGCGGGCATCCGCCCCCTGACGCAGACGCTGACGAACGCGACCCCCCTCATCGCCGCCGGGCTGGGAGTCGCGCTGGCGTTCAAGGCGGGTCTGTTCAACATCGGTGGCCAGGGGCAGATGCTCATGGCCGCCACCGCCGCCGGCTGGGTCGGGTTCGGGATCACCGGCCTGCCGTTCCCGCTGCACCTGCTCGTCGCGCTCGTGGCCGGGCTCCTCGCCGGCGCCCTGTGGGCCGGCATCGCGGGCCTGCTCAAGGCCCGCACCGGTGCGCACGAGGTCATCGTGACGATCATGCTCAACTACGTCGCGTTCTACCTGCTGTCGTACTTCCTGGCGACGCCCGGCCTCATGCAGGCACCGGGCTCGGCGAACCCCAAGACACCGCCCATGCAGGAGTCCGCGATCCTGCCGAAGCTGCTCGGCGACCGCTACCCGCTGCACTGGGGCTTCGTGCTGGCCCTGCTGGCCGTCGTCCTGGTGTGGTGGATCCTCAACCGGTCCGCCGTCGGGTTCTCCTACCGTGCGGTCGGCGAGAACCCCCGGGCGGCCCGCGTGGCCGGCATCGACGTCCCGCGGGCCACGGTCTCGGTCATGCTGGTCGCCGGTGCGCTCGTCGGCCTCGCCGGGGTCTCCCAGGTCCTCGGCACCTCCACCACCGGGTTCGGGGCGGACATCGACGCCGGCATCGGCTTCGACGCGATCACCGTCGCGCTGCTCGGTGGCTCCAACCCGATCGGCGTCCTCGGTGCCGGCATCCTGTTCGGCGCGTTCAAGGCCGGCGGTTCCGCGATGCAGGCCTCCGAGGGCATCCCGATCGAGATCGTGCTCGTCGTCCAGTCGCTCATCGTGCTGTTCATCGCCGCGCCGCCCCTGGTCCGTGCCGTGTTCCGACTCCCGCAGCCGGGCAGCCGGCCCACCACGAAGCGGCAGCGTGCCGCGCGCAAGGAGGTGTCGGCATGACCACCGCCGTCCAGAACGCTCCCGGCGCCACGCCGGAGACGACCCGCCACGTCAGCACCGTGAGCTGGAAGACGACCGTCGGGCTCGGCGTCGTCCTCGTCCTGTACTGCCTGCTGCTGGTCCTGGTGCACCACGAGGGCAGCTCGCGCTTCGCGCTGTCCACGCCGAGCGACTTCTTCCAGCTCCCGGTGTACGTGATCCCGGCGATGGCCACCGCCTGGGTGTGCGCCGCGGTCGGCGCGGTGATGCTGGTGATCTCCGTCGTGGCCACGCGCGGCGCTCGGCGCACCCCGCTGTGGGCGGTGTCGGTGTTCGCCGTCGCCCTGCTGTTCGGCTTCCTGGCGTGGGCGTCGGCCGGCAGTCCCCGCGACCTGTCGGTCGTCGGCCTGCTCGGTGGCGCGCTCGTGCTGTCCGTGCCCCTGGTCTACGGCGCCATGACCGGCGTCATCGGGGAGCGCGCCGGGGTCACCAACATCGCGATCGAGTCGAACCTCCTCGCCGGGGCCTTCACCGCGGCGATCGCCGGGTCGCTGACGAACAGCCCGTGGGTCGGCCTGCTGGCCGCGATGGTCGCCTCCGCGCTGGTCTCCCTGGTGCTCGCGGTCTTCGCGATCACCTACCGGGTGAACCAGATCATCGTCGGCGTGGTCCTCAACGTGCTGGTCATCGGTCTCACCAGCTTCTTCTACTCGCTGGTGCTGGTGCCGAACACCGAGGCGCTCAACGCCACGACCCGCTTCGAGCGGCTCCCGATCCCGCTCCTGGAGCGCATCCCGGTGATCGGCCCGGTGCTGTTCGACCAGACGATCATCGTCTACCTCATGTACGTCATGGTGCCCGCGGTGTGGTTCGCGCTGTTCCGCACCCGGTGGGGGCTGCGGGTACGAGCCGTGGGCGAGCACCCGCGCGCCGCGGACACCGTCGGTGTCGACGTGCTGCGCACGCGGTTCCGCGCGCTGCTCATCGCCGGTGCCGTCGGCGGCATGGGCGGGGCCTTCTACACGGTGGTCTCCATCAACCAGTTCAACAAGGAGATGACCGCCGGTGCCGGCTTCATCGCCCTGGCCGCGATGATCTTCGGCAAGTGGGACCCGATCCGGGCCGCGCTCGCCGGGCTGCTCTTCGGGTTCGCGACGAACCTGCAGAACGTGCTCGCCGTCGTGGGGTCGCCCGTGCCGAGCCAGTTCATGCTGATGCTGCCGTACGTGGTCACGCTGTTCGCCGTCGCCGGCCTGGTCGGACGGTCCCGCCCGCCGGCCGCGCTCGCCGTCGCCTACACCAAGGAGTAGGGGTGACGGTCGACTGGGAGGCGCTGCGCACCGCGGCCCACGAGGTGTCCGCGCACGCCTACGCCCCCTACTCGGGGTACGGGGTGGGCGCCGCCGCGCTCGCCGACGACGGCCGCCTGCTGGTGGGCTGCAACGTGGAGAACGCCGCCTACGGCGTGACGCTCTGCGCCGAGTGCTCGCTGGTGTCCGCGCTGGTCACCGGGGGAGGGGGCCGCCTGACGGCGTTCACCTGCGTGGACGCGACCGGTGCGGTCATCACACCCTGCGGGCGGTGCCGTCAGCTCCTGTGGGAGCACGGGGGCGCCGACCTCCAGGTCGAGACGCCGGTGGGCGTGGTGCCCCTGAGCGAGATGTTGCCCCAGGCTTTTGGAGCGGAGAACCTGAACCGATGACCGAACCCTTCGACGCCGTCGACGTCATCCGCACCAAGCGGGACCGGGCCGAGCTGTCCGACGCCCAGGTGGACTGGGTCCTCGACGCCTACACCCGCGGCGCCGTCGCCGAGGAGCAGATGTCGGCCCTGGCCATGGCCATCCTGCTCAACGGCATGACGCGCGCCGAGGTGTCGCGCTGGACCGCCGCGATGATCGCCTCCGGGGAGCGGATGGACTTCTCCGGGTTGTCCCGTCCCACCGCGGACAAGCACTCGACCGGCGGGGTGGGGGACAAGATCACCCTCCCGCTGGCCCCGCTCGTGGCGGTGTTCGGCGTGGCCGTGCCCCAGCTGTCGGGCCGCGGGCTCGGTCACACGGGCGGCACGCTGGACAAGCTGGAGTCGATCCCCGGCTGGCGGGCCTCGCTGTCGAACGCCGAGATGCTCGCGCAGCTCGACGACGTCGGCGCGGTGGTGTGCGCGGCCGGCGCCGGCCTGGCGCCCGCGGACAAGAAGCTCTACGCCCTGCGGGACGTCACCGGCACCGTCGAGTCGATCCCCCTGATCGCCAGCTCCATCATGTCCAAGAAGATCGCCGAGGGCACCGGTGCGCTGGTGCTCGACGTGAAGGTCGGTTCCGGGGCGTTCATGAAGGAGCTGGACCAGGCGCGAGAGCTCGCGCGCACCATGGTGGACCTCGGCACCGACGCCGGCGTCCGGACCGTCGCGCTGCTCACGGACATGGCCGTCCCGCTCGGTCGCACGGCCGGCAACGCGCTCGAGGTCCGTGAGTCCGTCGAGGTGCTCGACGGCGGGGGCCCGGCCGACGTCGTCGACCTCACGGTCGCGCTCGCCGTGGAGATGCTCGACGGCGCGGGCCGGCCGACGGATCCCGACGAGGTGCGCCGTGCGCTGGGCGACGGCCGGGCCATGGACGCCTGGCGGCGCATGATCGCCGCGCAGGGCGGCGACCCCGACGCGGCACTGCCGGAGGCGGTCCACACCGAGCAGGTCGTGGCGGAGTCCGACGGCGTACTCGACACCCTCGACGCGTACGCCGTCGGTGTCGCCGCCTGGCGGCTCGGGGCGGGCCGGTCCCGCCGCGAGGACCCGGTCCAGGCCGGGGCCGGTGTGGAGATCCACGTGCGGCCGGGCGAGCCGGTGCGGGCCGGCCAGCCACTGCTGACCCTGCACACCGACACCCCGGAGCGGTTCGCCCGTGCGCGGGAGATCCTCGACGGCGGCTGGAGCGTCGCGCCGGTCGGCACGACGGTGCCCGACCGGCCGATCGTCCTGGACCGGATCGGCTGAGGAGCGGGGCGTGCCCGGGACGCTGCGACTCACCGACGTCGCCGCCCGGTTGCGCCTCTTCGCCGGCCCGCTGCCGCGGTGGGCCACCGGGTCCGCCACCACGTTCCCCGCGGTGCCGGCCAGGCCTCGGTCCCTCCCGCCCGACGTCGAGGAGCACCTGGCGGGGCTGCCGGCGTCGGACGCCGCCCGGGTCCGTGACCCGGCGGGCCGCGCCGCGCCGCCGCCGGTCTGGACGCCCCGCGCGCTGACGCTGCCGGGCGGCGGCGCCGCTCGCCAGGTCTCGCCGACGACGTGCGGGTCCGCGGTGCTCGCGGTGCTCGCGCTGGCCGGCGACCCCCGGCTCGCGCTGCGCCTGGCTCTCGCCGACGACCCCGCGGCCGGGTTCGCGGGCCTCCAGCAGACCCTGCAGCGTGCCTGCACCACGGGCCCGTCCGGGCTGCCGACCTGGCCCCGCGGGCTGGGCACGCCGCCGTGGGCGGCCGCGCGGCGCGCCCGGTACGGCGCGGTGCGCTACACCCACCGTGTCGTCGGGGGAGCCGACCACGTGGGCCGGTCCTCTCGCGGTGCGAGGGGGTCGGGCGGTGACGAGGCCCCTGGCGGGAGGGTGCTCCCCGCGGCGCTCCGGGCCGCGGCCGCCGGCGTGCCGGTCCCGCTCTACACCGGTGGAGACCTCTCGGGCGGGATCTCGCGCGCCCTACCGCGCCACGTCGTCCTGCTCACGGCGGTGCACGCCGCCGACACCCGCGGGCCCCGGGCGACGCTCTACGAGCCCTCGTCCGGCAGCCTGCACACCCTGCCCCTCGACCTGCTGCGGCGCGGCGCGGCCCCCGGGGACGCACGAGGCCTGGCGGCCCGGACCCGGGCGCTCGGCGGCTGGCCGCACGTCGTGTGGGCGGTCCTGCCGTGCACCCTGTCCTGACGGACGTCACCATGGACGGATGAGCACCACACCGTCCGACGCCTGGCGCGACGCCGGGCTCGAAGCACCCGAGGAGACCACCAGCCTCACCGAGGAGGTGACGTCACCGCGACCTGCCGCGGGCCAGGAGGACCACGTCCCGGGCTCGCCACGCCCCGACCTCGACGGGTCGGCCGACGAGGCCGACGTCGCCGAGCAGGCCGCCGCCGTCCCCGACGATCCGGACGACCCCGGCGCCGGGTGAGGCGACTCACCCCCGCACGGGCCCCTGCGGCGCCGGTGCGGTGCGGCGTCCGCCGGGTCGCGCCGGTAGGTTGGGCACCATGACCTCAGCGCTCCTCGACGCGATCCCCGACCTGCCCAAGGTCCTGCTGCACGACCACCTGGACGGCGGGCTCCGGCCGCAGACCGTCCTCGAGCTGGCCGCCGCCGTCGGGCACGACCTGCCCGCCCGCGACGCCGAGGCACTGGGCACCTGGTTCCACGACGCGGCCGACTCCGGTTCGCTGCCGCGCTACCTCGAGACGTTCGACCACACCCTCGCCGTCATGCAGACCCCCGAGGCGCTGGCTCGCGTGGCGAAGGAGGCGGTGCTCGACCTCGCTGCCGACGGCGTGGTCTACGCCGAGCAGCGCTGGGCGCCCGAGCAGCACCTCGCGCGGGGCATGTCGCTGGACGAGGCCGTCGAGGCCGTGCAGTCCGGCATCGAGGCCGGCGTGCGGGAGGCCGCCGCCGGGGGCCGCACGATCCGCGTGGGCCAGCTCGTCACCGCCATGCGGCACGCCGACCGGTGGCAGGAGATCGCCGAGCTCGCCGTCGCCCACCGTGACCGTGGCGTCGTCGGGTTCGACATCGCCGGCGCCGAGGACGGGTTCGCCCCCGACCGGCACGCCGGGGTGTGGCGCTACCTGGCGGAGCAGAACTTCCCCACCACCATCCACGCCGGCGAGGCCGCGGGCGCGTCGTCGATCGCGCAGGCCGTGCACCTCGGCCAGGCGGACCGCATCGGCCACGGCGTGCGGATCATGGAGGACGTGCGGCTGTCCGAGCACGACCGCACCGCCGAGCTCGGCCCGCTGGCGCACTGGGTCCGCGACCACCAGATCGTCCTGGAGGTGTGCCCGGTGTCCAACCTGCAGACCGACGCCGCCCCCGGCGTCACCACGATCGCCGACCACCCGATCACGCGGCTCAAGGAGCTGGACTTCGCCGTCACGCTCAACACCGACAACCGTCTGATGTCGCGCACGTCGTTGTCGCACGAGATGCGGCTGCTGGTCACCGAGGCCGGCTGGACGATCGACGACCTCGCCGACGTGACGCTGAACGCCGCCTGGAGCGCGTTCATGCACCACGACGAGCGTCGCGAGCTGGTCGACGAGGTCATCCTGCCCGGCTACCAGAAGGTCGAGGGAGCGCTGCGATGAGCACCGTGCCCACCACCGCGGCCGAGCTGGCCCGGTACGTCGACCACACGCTCCTCAAGCCGGAGGCGACCCCGGCGGACGTCACCGCGCTGGTGGACGAGGGCGCCCGGCTCGGCGTGTTCTCGGTGTGCGTGTCGCCGACGTTCGTCACGCACGCCGTCGAGGCCGCCGCAGGCCGGCTCGCCGTGGCGACCGTGTGCGGCTTCCCGTCCGGCAAGCACGCGAGCGACATCAAGGCCGCCGAGGCCGCCCGGTCCGTGCTCGACGGTGCCGACGAGGTCGACATGGTCATCGACGTCGGCGCGGCGAAGGCCGGTGGGTTCGACCTGGTGCAGGCGGACGTCGCCGCCGTGCGGGCTGCCGTCCCCGCCGACAAGGTCCTCAAGGTCATCATCGAGTCCGCCGCGCTGAGCGACGACGAGATCGTCGCGGTCTGCCGTGCCGCGGAGTCGGCGGGCGCCGACTTCGTCAAGACCTCCACCGGGTTCCACCCGGCGGGCGGCGCGTCGGTCCACGCGGTCGAGCTCATGGCGGCGACCGTGGGCGGGCGCCTCGGCATCAAGGCCTCCGGTGGTGTGCGGACCCTCGCCGACGCCCGCGCGATGATCGCCGCGGGTGCCACCCGGCTCGGGCTCTCCGGCACGGGCGCGGTGCTCGCCGGTTTCGACGGCGTCGACGCCCCGGCCGTCGACGGGTACTAGACCCGCCCGAGCGGGCGGCGCGAGGCCGGCGCCGCCCGCTCCGGTAGCCTCGCACGGGTGACAGCACCGGTCGTCGAGGTCCATGCCGCCACCCGCACGCACGGCACCGTCCAGGTGCTGGCCCCCGTCTCCCTGACCCTGCACCCGGGCCAGGCGTGCGCCGTCGTCGGGCCGAACGGCGCGGGCAAGTCCACCTTGCTGCGCCTCGTCGCCGGGACGGACACCCCCACGTCGGGGGAGGTGCTCGTGCTCGGGACGCCCGCCCGTGGGGCGCGGCTCGCGCACCGCGAGTCGATCACGCGCCTGCTCGGCCCGGCCCCCACCTACCCCGACCTGACCGTCGCCGAGCATCTGCAGCTCGTCCAGGTCGCCTGGGCGGGGCGGCACCCCGGACCCGACCTCGACGCAGCGCTGGCCGCCGCGCACCTGGAACGGGTCCGTGGGCAGTTCCCCGGGGAGCTGTCCTCGGGGGAGTCGCAGATGTTCGCGCTCGCCCTGGCGCTCTACCGGCCGGCGTCGCTGGTGCTGCTCGACGAGCCCGAGCAGCGCCTGGACGCCGCCTGGCGGCAGGTCGCCGTCGAGCTGGTGCTGGGGGCGCTCGACCAGGGCCGCGCCGTCCTGGCCGCCACCCACGACCCGGGGCTGCGCGAGGCGCTGGCCGCCCGGGGGCCGCTCGTCGAGCTCGACGAGCCCGCCCGATGACGGCGGACGCACCTCTGGTCATGGCGTACGGGCCGTGGCACCGGTGGGTGCGGGCCCTGCGGGCCCGTGGCGGTCGGCGCCGGGCGCTGTCCGACGGCGCCGACCCGCACGAGCGTGCCTACCTCGTCTACGGACTGGTGCTGGTCGTGCTCATGTACGCCCCGATCCTGTGGGCCGCGCTCGCCCGTGCTGCCGCGCCGCTCGCCGGGGGCGGGTCGGTCGGTGGGACGCTGGTCGCGACCGGGGCCGTCGTCCTCGGGGCCGCCGCCCTCGCCGGGGTGCTGCTGCACCGGTTCGGCGTCCCGTTGTGGGTCGCGCCGACCGACGCCGCGTACGCGCTGGCCGGGGTGTGGGACCCGCGGGTCGTCCTGTGGCGCCGGGTGCTCGTCCTCGTGACGGTGACGGCGGTGGTCGCGGGACTGGTCGGTGCGGCGGTGGCGTCCGGCGTGGTCGGCACCGAGGTCGGCCTCGAGGTCGGCGCGGTGCTCGCCTGGGGGGCGTGCGCCGCGGGCGCGGCGATGCTGCCCCTCGCGCTGGCCGTGGCCGCGCAGTGCCCCTCCTGGCGGACGGCGGCGCGCGCCGTGGCCGTGCTGATCGCCGCGATCGGGGCCCTGGTGGCGGTCCAGGGGCCCGGACTGGTCGTCCGTGACGCCTGCCCCGTCGCCGCGGCGCCCCCGTCCTGCGGTGCGGCAGCGCTGCTCGGCCCCCCGCCCGGGGTCGTCGGCTGGGCGGTGGCGCTCGCCGTCGTCGCGGTGCCGGTGCTCGTCGCCGTGCTGCCCCGCCATCTCGACGTCGATGCTGCGGCGGCCGCGGGGCAGCGTGTCGCGATGGCCGGTGCCGGGCTCCAGGGCGGTGACGCCGCGGGCGTGCGGGCGGTGCTCGGCCCGGCGCGGGCGGGCCGGCGCACGGCGGGGTTCCCGGCCCGGGTGCTGGCGCTGTCCCCCTCGTGGCTCGTGACCTGCTGGGGTTGAGGCGGCGTGCGGGTGCCGTGCTCGGGTCGGTGGTCTGCGGTGTGCTGGGCGTCGCGCTCCTGGCTGCGAGCGCCGGTGCCGGCGCGACGCTCGCCGTGGTGGCCGGCGCTCTGCTGCTGTACGCGGCGTCGGGCACGTGGGCCGCGGGGCTGCGGGCGATGGCCGAGCAGCCGGTGCCGGGCGGGCTGCTGCCCGGCCGGCTCGGACGGCAGGTCACGGCGCACCTGGTGGTGCCGGGCGTTCTCGCGCTGGTGTCCGGGGTCCTCGGGCTGGGGACGGCGGTGCTCCTCGGCGGCGGGCCGGGGTGGCGCACCGTCGTGCTGGTCGTCGGTGTGGTCGCGGTCGCCCTCGGGGCACGGGTCTGGGTGGCGGGGGCGAGCACCGTGCCGATCGCGCTCTTCACGCCGGTGCCGGGCCCCACGGGAGACCTCTCCATGGTCTCGGTGGCGGCGTGGTATCTGCGGGGCTGGTTGCTGGTGGGTGCTGCGGCCTGGGCGGTGGCCCGGTTCGGTCCGGTGGTCGGGGTGGTCTGTGTCGGGCTGGCACGGCTGCTGGTGCGCGCCGCCGTCCGACGTGCCGAGCGGGAGTGAGCCGGTGTGGGCCAGGACACACGGTCGCCGGTGTGCGCAGGAGGTTAGGCTCACCTTTGATGACAGACACCACCGAGCGCCGCGGCGCAACGCCGCCGGCCAAGCGCACGCCCCAGCACGCCACCGTCAGCGCCGTGCGACGGCTGACCCCTCACATGGTCCGGGTGACGGTCTCCGGCGGCGACCTCGCGGGGATCGACCCGACCGTCTTCACCGACCGGTACGTCAAGCTGGTCGTGGGGGAGCCGGCGGTCCCCGGTGGGCGCCCCGTGGTGCGCACCTACACGATCCGCGCGGTCCGGGACGGCGAGTGGGACCTCGACTTCGTCGTCCACGGCGACGAGGGGCTCGGGGGTCCGTGGGCCGCCCGGGTGCAGCCGGGCGAGGAGATCACGTTCCTCGGGCCGGGCGGCGGCTACGCGCCGGACCCCGAGGCGCCCTGGCACCTGCTGGTGGGCGACGACTCCGCCCTGCCAGCGATCGCCGCCGCCCTCGAGGCGCTGCCCGCCGGTGCCCGCGCGGTCGCGTTCGTCGAGGTCCCCGGAGCGGACGACGAGCAGCAGATCGCCACCGCCGCGGACACCACCCTCGTCTGGGTCCACCGGGGCGGCCGCGCGCTCACCGACGTCGTCCGGGCCGCGCACGCGGCCGGAGACCTGCCCCCGGTACGCCGCACGCCTTCCTGCACGGCGAGGCGTCCTGCGTGCGGGACCTGCGCCGCTGGGCACGCGCCGAGCTGGGAGTCGGCAAGGAACGCCTCTCGGCGTCGGGGTACTGGCGCCTCGGGCACGACGACGAGGCGTGGCGCGCCGCCAAGCGTGACTGGAACGCCGCCGTCGAGCAGGACGACGCCGCGCTCTAGGTGGACGCCGCGCTCCAGGTGGACGGCGGACGGCAGGCGGCGGACCGCAGACGTCAGGCGTCCCCGCGTGCCGCCGCGAGCAGCGCAGGGCCCGGCAGAACCCGGGTCACAGACCGAGGACGGCGGAGAGCTCCTTCTTCAACGTGCCGAGGCGCTCGCGGGAGGTCACGCGGGCCGTGCCGACGTCGAGCGCCGTCGCGTCCTCGGCCACCTCGGTGACGACCTCCAGGTAGCACTTCACCTTCGGCTCGGTGCCGGACGGGCGCACGATGACGCGCGTGTGGTCCTCGGCGAGCAGCAGCACACCGTCCGTCGGCGGGAGGCCGTCGTACCCGGCGGACAGGTCCACCACCGTCGACACGGGCGAGCCGCCCAGCGTCGCGGGCGGGGCGGACCGCAACCGGGACATCGTCTCGGGGATCTGCGCCAGGTCCTCGAACCGTGCGGAGAGCTGGTCGGTGACGTACAGCCCGTGCGCCCGCGCGACGTCGTCGAGGCCGTCCACCAGGGTGCGGCCGGCGGCCTTGAGGCGCGCCGCGAGGGACGCGACGACGACGGCGGCGCTGATGCCGTCCTTGTCCCGCACCGTGGCCGGGTCGACGCAGTAGCCGAGGGCCTCCTCGTAGCCGAACACGAGGTCGGGCGTGCGCGCGATCCACTTGAAGCCCGTCAGCGTCGTGGCGTGCGCGACCCCCGCGTCGGCGGCGATGCGTCCCAGCGCCCGCGAGGACACCACCGAGCTCGCGACCGTGGCTCCCGGTCGGCCCACGGCGCCCGCCACCGCCTCGGCGCCCAGCAGGACGCCCACCTCGTCGCCGTGGAGCATGCGCCAGCCGCTCGACCGGGCCGTCTCGACGCCCAGGTGTGTGCCCTGGGTGGTGTCCCGTACCGCGACGGCGCACCGGTCGGCGTCCGGGTCGTTGGCGATGACGAGGTCCGCTCCCCAGTCCTGCGCGAGCCCGAGCGCGAGGTCGATCGCCCCCGTCTCCTCCGGGTTGGGGAACGCCACCGACGGGAAGTCGGGGTTCGGGTCCGCCTGCTCCAGCACCGGCGCCACCGTGGTGAACCCGGCGTCCGCCAGGGCGCGTGCCAGCAGCGCCCCGCCGACGCCGTGCAACGACGTCGTCACGACGCGCAGGTCGGCGGCCGCCTCGACCGGCGCGGTGCGCAGCGGGGCCAGGGACGCCAGGTAGGCGCCGACGACGTCACGCTCCAGCACCGTCCAGCCGCCGTCGGCCCGGGGGACCTCGTCCGCGGGCGGCGCGCCGGCGATCCGCTCGGCGATGCCCGTGTCGTGGGGCGGCACGATCTGCGCCCCCTGACCGGCGTCCGTCACGACACGCCCGCCCAGGTAGACCTTGTAGCCGTTGTCCGCCGCCGGGTTGTGGCTGGCGGTGACCATGACGCCCGCGTCGGCGGTGAACCGCTGGACGGCGAACGCCAGCACCGGCGTCGGCAGCGGGGCGGGCAGCAGCAGGACCTCGGCGCCCGCCGCGGCGAGCACGGCGCACGTGTCGCGGGCGAAGTCCGCCGAGCGGTGCCGGGCGTCGTAGCCGACGACGACCCGCGGCCCGGCGCCCGGACCGAGGACGTCGGTGAGGTAGGCGCCCAGACCGGCCGCCGCCCGCGTCACCACGGCGCGGTTCATGCGGTTGGGCCCGGCACCCATCGTGCCGCGCAGACCGGCGGTGCCGAACTGCAGCGTGCCGTCGAACCGGTCGCGCAGATCGGCGAGGGTGCGCGGGTAGCGGTCGCCGTCGTCGGCACTGACGCGTTCGACGATGCGGCACAGCTCGTCGGCGTCCGTGTCGTCGACGTCGTGCCGGATCCAGGCCTCGACGCGGTCCAGCAGGGCGGGGAAGGGCTCGGTGGCGACGGTCATGACGGGTCTCCTCAGATCGCCCGGACGATGCGGGCGAGCAGGTCGCTGATCCGCGGGCCGGCGGCCTGCCCGGCCTCCAGCACCTCGGCGTGGGAGAGCGGCTGCGGGCTGATGCCCGCCGCGAGGTTGGTGACCAGCGAGACGCCGAGCACCTCCATGCCGCAGTGCCGGGCGGCGATGGCCTCCAGCGTGGTCGACATGCCCACCAGGTCGGCGCCGAGGAGCCCCGCCATCCGCACCTCGGCGGGGGTCTCGTAGTGCGGCCCGGGGAACTGGGCGTACACGCCCTCGGGGAGCTCGGCGTCCACGGACCGTGCCACCTCGCGCAGCCGGGCGGAGTACACCTCGGTCAGGTCGACGAACGTGGCGCCCTCCAGCGGGGAGCGGGCCGTGAGGTTGAGGTGGTCCTTGATGAGCACCGGCTGGCCCGGACGCCAGGCGACGTGCAGGCCGCCGCACCCGTTCGTCAGGACCACCGACGTGCAGCCCGTGGCCGCCGCCGTGCGCACACCGTGCGCGACGCGCCGCACGCTGCGGTTCTCGTACAGGTGGGTGCGGCCGCCGATGACCAGGGCGTACCGGGTGGAGCCGTCCGGCCGCTCGACCCGGATGGAACGCGTCGTGGCCACGTGCCCCTTGACCGACGGGCGGGCGAAACCGGGGATCTCGTGGGTGGGCACCTCCGCGACGACCTCGCCCACGAGCTCCGCCGCGCCGCCCCAGCCCGAGCCGAGCACCAGGGCCACGTCGTGGCCGGACACTCCCGTCGCCTCGGCGATGTGGGCGGCGGCGGCGTTGGCCACGTCGAACGGGTCGGTGCGGGGGTCGTCGAGGTCGAGGGTCGAGGCGTCGGTGCTCATGGCCCGAGCGTATCGTCGCCCGCACCCCCTCGCCGAGGCTGACAGAATGGTCCCGTGGCTTCCCAGAACTCTGTCCTCGCCGGTCCCAACCACAGCGTCGTCGTCGTCGGAGGTGGTCCCGGGGGCTACGAGGCCGCGCTGGTCGCGCGGCGTGCCGGGGCCGACGTCACCGTCGTCGAGCGCAACGGTCTCGGCGGTGCCGCCGTCCTGACCGACGTCGTGCCCTCCAAGACGCTCATCGCCACCGCGGAGTGGCTCACCATCGCCGAGTCTGCGCCCGAGCTCGGCATCCGCACCGGCGGGGCGCCCGTCGCGCCGGGCGACGACCAGGGCGCCCGGCGGGCGCTGGTCGACATGGAGGCCGTCAACACCCGTGTGCTGGCGCTCGCGGCCGCGCAGTCCGCCGACATCCGTGGGCGTCTCGAGCGTGAGGGCGTCACCGTCGTCGAGGGGTCCGGGCGTCTGGACGGTGCGAGCCGTGTGGTCGCCACCCCGTCCGACGGCGGCGCGGAGGTCGTGCTGGACGCCGACATCGTGCTCGTCGCCACGGGCGCCACGCCCCGCACCCTGCCGACGGCGGAGCCGGACGGCGAACGCATCCTCACCTGGACCCAGCTGTACAACCTGCCCGAGCTGCCCGAACGGCTCGTCGTCGTCGGCTCCGGCGTCACCGGCGCGGAGTTCGCGGGCGCCTACCAGGCCCTCGGCTCCGAGGTGGTCCTGGTGTCCTCGCGCGACCGCGTGCTGCCCGGCGAGGACGAGGACGCGGCCGAGCTGTTGGAGGGGGTGTTCCGCTCCCGCGGCATGACGGTCATGTCGCGCTCGCGCGCCGCCGGGGCCGAGCGCACCGCCGACGGCGTCGTGGTGACCCTCACCGACGGGCGCACCGTGGAGGGCTCGCACGTGCTCGTCGCGGTGGGCGGCGTGCCGAACACCGCCGGCATGGGGCTCGAGGAGGCCGGGGTGCGCCTGGCGGACTCGGGCCACATCGAGGTGGACCGCGTCTCGCGGACCTCGGTGCGTGGCGTCTACGCGGCCGGCGACTGCACCGGTGTGCTGCCGCTGGCGTCCGTGGCCGCCACGCAGGGCCGGATCGCGATGGCGCACGCCCTCGGCGACGCCGTCGCGCCGCTGCACCTCGGCAACGTCGCGGCCAACATCTTCACCGCCCCGGAGATCGCGACGGTCGGGTACTCGGAGCAGGCGCTGCGCGCCCAGGGCTCGCGCTACGTCACCACCACGCTGCCGCTGGCGCGCAACCCGCGGGCCAAGATGCACGGCGTCCGCGACGGGTTCGTCAAGCTGTTCGCGCACCCCGAGGCCGGCGTGGTCCTGGGTGGCGTGGTGGTGGGCCCCCGGGCCAGCGAGCTGATCTTCCCGGTGACGATCGCCGTCTCCGAACGGCTCACGGTGGACGACGTCGCCGAGACGTTCACGGTGTACCCGTCGCTGTCCGGCACGATCGCCGAGACGGCCCGCGTCCTGCACGGCCAGCTGACCCGCTGACCTGTGACCTGCTGACCTGCCTGGTTGCCGGGCGGGCCGCTCAGGGGAGGGTCAGCGTGGCGAGCAGCGGGCGGTGGTCGGAGTCGACGACGTCGAGCACCTCGAACGCCGTCGCCGGCAGGTCCGGCGTGGAGAAGATCCAGTCCACCCGGTAGCGCGGCACCACCGACGGTGACGTCAGGGCGGCGGGGTCGCCGACGGCGTCCTGGGCGCTGACCAGCCCCTCGTCGGTGATGGCGGTGATCTCGGCCCAGCCGGGCTCCGCGTTGAGGTCGCCCGCCAGCACGTAGGGGCCGGTGGGCGGCTCGGCGGCGAAGATCGCGTCGAGCTGCGCGAGCCGGGTCGCGTGGTTGTCCTCGCGGTGCTGCAGGTGGGTGGTGACGAGCCGCACGGGCGTGCCGTCCACGGTGACGGTCGCGGCCAGCACCGAACGCTGCTGGGGTCCCGTGCCGTACGGCAGCTCGATCCGGTCGAGGTCGGTGAGGTCCACCCGCGCGGGGTCCCACAGGAGCGCGTTGCCGAACTGCCGGTCCGCCGCCGCGGACCACGCGAGCTCCCGGCCGGTGGCGCGGGCCAGGTACGACGCGACGTCGGCGCCGCCGCCCAGCACCCAGCCGCGCGACGCCTCCTGCAGCACGACGACGTCCGCACCCGACGACGTCACGACGTCGGCCATCTCGTCGAGCCGCACCGACGGGTCGGAGCTGACCCCGTAGTGCACGTTCCACGACAGCACCCGCAGGGTGCCCGCCTCGTGGGGGGGACCGACCTCGGACGCGGACGCCGGCGCCACCGCGACGACGACCGTCCCACCCACGGCCAGCGCGGCCACCGCGCCGCTGAGCACGGCCGCGCCGGGCACCGGCACCGTGACCCCCTGGCGGGCCTGGACGACGGCGGGCAGGGCCACCGCCAGCGCGGCGACCACCGGGACCAGGCCGTTGGGGAACGGCAGGGGGACGTCGTAGTCGAGCTGGTAGACCAGCAGCGGCAGCGCGGTGCCGAGACCGACGGCCGCGGCCGTGCCCGTCAGCCACCAGGTGCTGCGAGGGTGCGCAGGCTGGGACCACAGCGGCGCTGCCGCGCGCGCGGCAGCGGCCGGGAGGGCGGTCGCGACCACCAGGAGCAGCCACGACACCATCGTGCTCGGCGGATCGACGCTCGGGGCCACCAGGAACAGCAGCCAGACGCCGATCACCAGGACGACGGACGCCGCCAGCGGTCCCGCCAGCGGCCGCAGCAACGACAGCGCGGCACCCGTGGCGAGCGTCGCGACCGCGAGCGCGCCACCGGCCACCACGAGCGGCAGGCCCGTGTCGGACGCGATGAACGCGGGGTTGGCGAACACCTGGACGCCGAGCGCCACGTACGGGCCGAGCACCCACAGGCTGCGCGTGCTCGGACCGGCGGGCCGGTCCCGGAGCTGCCACGCCTGCCACAGGGTGCCCGCGGACAGCAGGGCGACCACCACCCAGGCGGTGACCCCGGAGCGCCACACGGAGTCCCACGTCCCCAGGAGCATCCCGACGGCGCCGGAGCCGAGGAGCCCGAAGGTCACGCCCCGGGCGACGAGCGAGCCCCGGGCGGCCGGGGCGGCGGCACCGGGCTCCGGAGGGGGCTGGTCCCGCGCGGACGGTTCCGCCGTCGGCGCCGACACGAACGCCGCCACGACCACGAGGACGCCGAGACCCAGGGCGACCGTCGCCAGCCCGGCGACGTACCGCACCTCCCCGAGCGCCGGGGCGACGTCGACCGCCGCGATCCGGCCACCGAGGACCTGCAGGGCGAGCCGTGCCGCGACCAGGAGCGCCACCCCGACGAGCACCACCCGACCGGACACCCGCCGTCCCGCGACGAGTGCGGCGACCACCGCGGCCGGCGCCACGTAGGTGACGAGGGCGACGCCCGCTGCGGTCGTCACCCCCTGGGCGAACGCACGGTCCAGCAGCGGGCCGCTGGTGCGCACCAGCTCTGCCGCCAGCCCCGTGACCAGGGCGAGCAGGAACAGCTCGGAGCGTGCGCGCGACGCCGGGTTCACGCCGCCGAGGCTATCGCGAGCAGGGGCGCCACGGCGTCCGAGAAGGCCGGGTGCAGGGGCAGCGCGGCGAGCTCGGCGGTCGTCGCCCACCGCACCTCGATGCTCTCGGCGTCCGTCGCGACCGGCAGGACGTCCGTGCCGGGCGCGACCTCCGCCACGACCGTGGTGTACGACCACGGCCCGTGGTCCAGGACGTGCTCGCCGAGGACCCGTACCGCCGCAGGGTCGATGCCGGCCTCCTCGGCGGCCTCGCGCAGCGCCCCCGCGCGCGCCGACTCCCCGGGCTGCAACGCCCCACCGGGGATGCCCCACGTACCGCCCTCGTGCGACCATGCCGCCCGGTGCTGCACGACGACGCCGGTCAGGTGCACGCCGTCGTCGTCGACGACGCGACGCACCAGGAACAGCCCCGCCGCGCCGTGCAGACCCCAGTGGCGGTGGTCCCCGCACTCGATCCAGCCGTCGCCAGGACTCCGGTGGATCGCGTCACGGGGCGAGAAAGGGCTTGGCACGGGGCCAGGCTACCGGCGAAGGTTGACCCGTCGCCGTCCGCGCCACGCACGGTGCGCCGCCACCGACCGGGCCTGGAGGGCCGTCATGACCGAGCGTCACACCGCCCCTGAGGTGCAGGGCACCGCCGGGGCGCCGAGCGACCCGCGGTGGAAGCGCGACATCGCCGTCTTCCTCTCCGGGCAGACCGTCTCCCTGCTCGGCTCGATGCTCGTGCAGTACGCCGTCATGTGGCACCTGACCATCACCACCCGGTCCGGGTCGGTCCTGATGCTCAGCATCGTGTTCGGCATGCTGCCGCAGGCCTTCGTGTCGATCTTCGGCGGCGTGTGGGCCGACCGGCACCACCGCAAGCTGCTCATCGTCGGGGCCGACTCGGCGATCGCCGTCGCGACCCTCGCCCTCGCGCTCCTCATGGTGTCCGGCGTCGACGACCTCTGGGTCATCTACGTGGCGCTCGCGGTACGGTCGGCGTTCGCCGGCGTCCAGGCGCCCGGGGTGAGCGCGATGATCCCGCAGATCGTCCCCACCTCCCAGCTCGTCCGCATCAACGGCATCTTCCAGACCGTCCAGTCCGCGATGATGCTGCTCGCTCCGGTGGTCGCCGCCGCGATCTACGCCAACTTCGACATCGTGGCCGTCTTCTTCGTCGACGTCGTCACCGCGCTGATCGGCGTCGCCCTGGTGCTGGCGGTGCGGGTGCCGCGGCTGGTCCGCTCCGACGACGGCGCCACCCCGAGCTACTTCGGCGACCTCGTCGCCGGCGTGCGGTACATCCGGGCCCACGGCCCGGTGAAGTGGCTGATGACGGTGTTCGCCGTGACGATGGTCCTCGTCGGTGCGCCGTCGTACCTGACGCCGCTCATGGTGACGCGCACCTTCGGGGACGAGGTCTGGAAGCTCACCGCGAACGAGATCTTCTGGGCGGTCGGCATGCTGCTCGGCGGGATGGTGATGGCTGTCGTGGGGCCGCGCGTGACCCACCGGATGGGGTTGATCCTGGGGGTGGTGCTCGGCGCCGGCGTCTTCACGGCCGGGCTCGGTCTGGCCACCGACATGTGGGTGTTCTTCGCGTTCGGGCTCGTGGTCGGGACGTCGTTCACGCTGATGTCGGCCCCGGCGATGGCGATCCTGCAGGAGACCGTCGAGCCGGAGATGCAGGGCCGGGTCTTCGGGTTCGTCGGCATCGTCATGACGGTCGCGATGCCGCTCAGCATGGTCGTGTTCGGGCCGCTGGCGGACCGCTTCAGCGTGGAGAGCCTGCTGGTCGTCGCGGGAGTGCTGCTCACCGCGTTCGTCCTGGTGGTCCTGGCGATCCCCTCGGCGCGTCGCTCGTTGGCGGCGGTGTCCCGCCCGGCCGACCCACCCCAGGACTAGCGGATCAGGCCTCGTCGACGATGTCGCAGATCGCGGTCCCGGCGGTCACGCCCGCGCCCGGCTCGAGGGCCAGACCCTTGACGGTGCCGGCCCGGTGGGCGACGAGCGGCTGCTCCATCTTCATGGCCTCCAGGACGACGACGAGGTCGCCCTCGGCCACCGTGTCGCCCTCGGCGACGGCCACCTTGACGATGGTGCCCTGCATGGGCGAGGCGAGCGTCGTCCCGGTGGTGCCGCCGCCGCCGGAACGGGCGGCGCGACGGGCCGGACGCCGGCCGCCCCGGGCGTTGGCGGTGCGGGCGCGGGCCATGCCGAGACCGGCCGGGAGCACGACCTCCAGACGGCGACCGCCGACCTCGACGACGACTCGCTCGGGCTCGCCGTCGGCCTCGACGTCGTCGTCCGCGGGTGCCGCGGGAGCCGCCGGGGCGAGCGCCGCGAGCTGGTCGGTGAACTCCGTCTCGATCCAGCGGGTGTGCACACCGAACGAGGTCGCCGCCTCCCCGGAGGCCGGCACGAACGCCTCGGCGTCCAGCACGGCACGGTGGAACGGGACGACGGTGGGGATGCCGGCGATCTCGAGCTCGCGCAGGGCACGGCGGGCCCGTTCCACCGCCTGGGTGCGGGTCGCGCCGGTGACGATCAGCTTGGCGATCATCGAGTCGAACATCCCGGAGACGGAGTCGCCCTCGACGACGCCGGTGTCGACGCGCACGCCCGGGCCGGACGGCCAGCGCAGCGTCGAGATGGTGCCCGGCGCAGGGAGGAACCCGGCGGCCGGGTCCTCGCCGTTGATGCGGAACTCGAGCGAGTGCCCGCGCACGGTGGTCGATTCGTAGCCGAGCTCCTCGCCCGCGGCGATGCGCAGCTGCTCGCGCACCAGGTCGATGCCGGTGACCTCCTCGGTCACCGGGTGCTCGACCTGGAGGCGGGTGTTGACCTCGAGGAACGACAGGGTGCCGTCGGTCCCGACGAGGAACTCGCAGGTACCGGCACCCACGTACCCGGCCTCGCGCAGGATCGCGGTGGACGCGCGGTCCAGCTCGGCCTCCTGCTCGGGGGTGAGGAACGGGGCGGGGGCCTCCTCGACGAGCTTCTGGTGGCGACGCTGCAGGGAGCAGTCTCGCGTGGAGACGACGACGACGTTGCCGTGGGTGTCCGCCAGGCACTGCGTCTCGACGTGGCGCGGCCGGTCGAGGTAGCGCTCGACGAAGCACTCACCGCGCCCGAACGCTGCGACGGCCTCGCGCACCGCGGAGTCGTACAGCTCGTCGATCTCGTCGTGGGTGCGTGCCACCTTCAGGCCGCGACCGCCGCCACCGAAGGCGGCCTTGATCGCGATGGGCAGGCCGTTCTCGGCGGCGAACGCCCGGACCTCGGAGGAGTCGGCGACCGGGTCCTTCGTGCCGGGGACCAGGGGGGCACCGGCGCGCTGGGCGATGTGGCGGGCGCTGACCTTGTCACCGAGGGACTCGATCGCAGCCGGTGGCGGGCCGATCCACGTCAGCCCGGCGTCGATGACGGACTGCGCGAACCCGGCGTTCTCCGAGAGGAACCCGTAGCCGGGGTGGACGGCGTCGGCGCCCGAGCGGCGGGCGACGTCGAGCAGCTTGTCCACGTCGAGATAGGTGTCCGCCGCGCGGACGCCGTTGAGGGCGAACGCCTCGTCGGCGATCTGGACGTGCAGGGCCTGGCGGTCGGAGTCGGCGTACACCGCGACGGAGGCGATGCCGGCGTCGGCGCAGGCGCGGGCGATGCGGACGGCGATCTCGCCGCGGTTGGCGACGAGGACCTTCGAGATGGTGGGCACGGCTCACCGTAACGCGCCGTGCCCAGGTCGCCCGCACCCGTGCGGCATCGTCGTGGAAGTCTGTGTGGCAGGCCAACGGCCCTCGGGTGCGATTTGGAGGGTTCCCACATTGGCAACGGGCCCCGGCGCCCGGAGGTCGGGGAACGCTTGGTGGAATCGGCAGGTCGGGGCCCGATCAGCCTTCGCGCAGCGCGTGCCAGGGCACGTCGATCGCACCGAGCAGCTCGCGCAGCAGGGGCAGGCTCACGCCGACGACGCCGTGGTGGTCGCCCTCGATCCGTTCGACGTACGGACCGCCGATCCCGTCGATCGTGAAACCCCCGGCGACCTGCAGCGGCTCGCCGGTGGCGACGTAGGCGTCGATCTCGTCGTCGTCCAGATCGGCGAAGTGGACGGTCGTGGACGACGTCGCGCCGAGCGTGGCGCTCGTGCCGCCGTCCTCGGCGTCGCGCACGTCCACGATCCAGTGCCCGCTGTGCAGCACGCCGGAGCGGCCGCGCATGCGCTGCCAGCGCTCGCGGGCGACGTCGGGGGAGCCGGGCTTGCCGACGATCTCACCGTCGATCTCCAGCATCGAGTCGCAGCCGAGCACCAGGGCGCTCGGGCCGTCGGTGTCCTCGACGTGGTTCGCCACGGCCTCGGCCTTGGCCTGGGCGAGCGCGAGCACGGCGTCTTCGGGCGGCAGGTCGGCGAACCGGGCGCGGGCGTCGGCGAGCACGGCGTCCTCGTCGACCTCCGAGACGATCACGGTGGGCTCGACGCCCGCGGAGCGGAGCGTCGCAAGGCGGGCGGGGGACTGGCTGGCGAGCACGAGGTGGACCACGGTGCGACCTTAGCGGCCCCCGCTGTCCATGATGCAAGACGTTGGCGCTGACCTGTTGACGACGGCCAGGATGCCGTCCACGATGAAGTAGCCACCCAGGGGGTTACGCCCCGCGTCCGGCGTCTCGCTCACCCGAAGGGGCATCCCATGCTGAACGGCCGCGTCCTGCATGTGGTGACGTTCGAGCTGAACCCCGGTGTGCTGCGCGGAGACCCGCGAGCGGTCGATGCTGCGCTCATCAGCGAGGGGCACCCACGCCACATCCTCGAGATCGAGAGCTGGCGTTGCGGCTGGGACACCAGCAACCGTGCCGAGGCGGTCGACTTCGTGGTGCTCGCCACCTTCGCGTCCACGTCGGATCTGCGTGCGTTCCAGGTGCACCCCGACCATGCCCGCGGCAAGGCCGCATGGTCGGAGATCGCGACCTGGCGCGTCATCGATCTCGTCGAGTCACCTGATGGAGGCCAGACGTGACCCGCCACGGTGGCCTGGTGGCCGTCGTGGGCGCGGCGCTCCTGTGGAGCACGTCCTTCGCCGTCACCAAGGTGGTCCTGGATCAGGTGGGCGAGCTGACCCTGGGCGCGATCAGGTTCCTCGCCGCCGCCGCGGTCCTTGCCGTCGTGTGCGCCGTGACCTCGCAGAGCCTGCGTGGACCCGTGGAGGACCATCGCAACGCCGCGGCCCTCGGCCTCGTCGGCATCAGCGCCTACTTCATCCTCGAGAACTACGGGGTCGCGATGGCCACGGCGACCGATGCTGCGCTGATCGTGGCCTCGTACCCCGTCATCACGATGCTCGGCGAGTGGATCGTCCTGCGGTCGTCGCCCTCGGCGCTGATGGTGGTCGGCGCAGGCGTCGCGTTTCTCGGTGTCTTCCTGGTGGCCTACGAGCGTGCGCCGGAACCGGCTCCGGATCGCGGCTGGGGAATCCTGCTTCTCGTCATCGGTGGTGTCGTCTGGGCTGCCTACAACATGATGTCTGCCCGCCCGGCGTCCGCTCGCACGCGCCAGCGGTTCGGCGTCCTGGGCACCACGACGCTGCAGAACCTGTGGGGAGGGGTCGGATTCTGCGTCGCCGCCCTGGTCCTGCCGCAGAGCGCCACGTCGGGTGTCGACGGCTCGTCGTGGGTACTTGTGGCGTACCTCGCGCTCGGATGCTCGGCGCTCGCCTTCCTGCTCTACACCTTCGGCCTCACCACCATGCGGCCCGCCCAGGCGGTCGCCACCCTCAACCTGGTCCCCGTCTTCGGAGTGGTCTGGGCGGTGGTGATCGCCGGCGAGCAGCTCACCTGGGTGCGTGTCGTCGGCGCCGTGGTCATCGTGGCCGGCGTGGTGATGAGCACCAGCTCGCCGCGTCAACCGAAGACGGTCGGCGTGCTCCCAGAACCGAGAAGGACGACGAAGGAGTGAGAGCTTGAGCAACGCACCTCAGAGAAACGTGGTCGTGGTGGATCGCGACCTGGCCACCGGACTGGCCGTCAACGCCGCTTCCATCGCGACGTCGATGATCATCCACGCGGTGCCCGAGCTGATGGGTCCAGCGGTCAAGGCACGAGACGCCGAGCTTCCGGGAGTAATCCTCGTGCCGCTCCCCGTCCTTGGCGCTGACAGCGCGACACTGGAGGACCTGTGGAACCAGTGCCGTGGCGACGGCTCGGTGGTCGACCCCTTCCCGTTCAGCACCCTCGCCCAGAGCTGCAGGACGTACGACGAGTACGTGCAGCGGATGGCGGACTCGGAGATCGCCGACCTGCGGTTGGCAGCGCTCGGTCTGCACGGTCCGCACAAGGCGGTCAAGGCGCTGTGCGGATCGCTCCCCCTCTACTCCGGCTAGTGCGGAAGGCCTCGACATGATCCCTCTCGACGACGACGAAGCGTGGCGCCGCGCCAAGGACTTCACCGCCCTTCATCGGGCGCAGTGGTCCGGCACGATGGGCGCGGACCAGCTCGATGAGTACCAGCGGATGAACCTGGGTCGGACCCTCGATCACTGCCGGAACGGCTCACCGTTCTACCAGGCTCGGCTCAGCAGCGTCACCTCGACGACGCCGTTCCAGGCCGTCCCGTTGACCACGAAGGACGATCTGCGAACCCACCTCGACGACGTGCCGAGTCTTCGGCTCGACGAGTCGTGGGTCTACTACGAGACGACCGGGACGACCGGGACTTCCACGCCCTGCCCTCGGAACGTCGACGACTCCGTCCGCACGGCCGTCGCGCTGAGCGAGAGCTATCGAGAACTTCTGGCTCCGTACGGAAGGAACCTCGTCTTCGCCGTGATGGGTCCGACCGAACTGCACTCGACTGGAGACACGTTCGGGGACGTGTTTCGTAACCTGGGACATACGAGCGTCAAGATGTGGCCGCACTCGCCCGTCGTGGGGATGGGGCGCGCCGCCGAACTGCTGCACAGGCTGCAGGTCGACGCCATGGTCTGCACGCCAGGCATGGCGATCCTCCTGGCGCGCTACCTCTCTGATCACGGCATGCGTCCCGACAGCTTGGGCATGTCCGTCATCTTCACGCTCGGAGAGCTCGCCACACCCAGATTGCTGGAGCAGATCGGTCGCGTGTGGGGAACAGACGTTCACAGCTGCATGTACGCGTCCCAGGAGGCTTCCGTACTCGCCGTGCCGGGCCCAGACGGCGCCCTCAGGTCGACGCCTCTGAACTACTACTACGAGATGGTCGACCCCTCTACCGGCGATCTGTTGGACGACCGGCGGGAGGAACGCGAAGGTGAGCTGGTCGTCACGCACCTCTATCAGGGAGCCAAACCTCTGGTGAGGTACCGGACAGGCGACGTCGTCCGAGCGCGAGGCGTGGGGCAAGACTTCACGGTCGTCCCGGTCGGGCGAGTCCGCGACCGGATCGTCGTCGGCGGCCGAGACTACTCGGCTTTCGACTTCGAGGTAGCCCTGCTCGACGGCTGCCCGGAGTTTCTCGACTACCAGGTGACGATCGACGACCGGAACGGCCGGGACAGGCTCACGGTCCTGTTCGAGGCTCATGAGGACGCAAGGTGCTCCGGAGCGCAAATGGACCGGTACACCGAGGCCGTCCGACGCCACTTCGAGGTGCCCGTGACTGTGGCGTGGGGGCGGACGGACGAGCGAACGTCGACCGGCGCGATGGTCAGCTGGAAGGCGGCCCGGATCCGTGACCTCCGGTCATCGGGTGATGGTGAGGCCAGGTCGTCGGAGACGATCGCGGAGCAGCGGGCTGCGAGGATCGCATGACCACCTGGGCCTACCTGGACGGCCAGTGGGTCGATCCGGGCCGTCCGCACTTGAACTTGCACACGCAGGGGCTGCATTACGGCACGGCAGTGTTCGAGGGTATCCGGGCTTACCGGCAGGTAGACGGCGGGCCACCGGAGCCGTTCATGAGCGTCGAGCACCTCGATCGATTCCTCGCGTCGTGCGGGACGCTCCGGATCGATCTTTCCGAGTCTCGACAGGACCTGGAAGGGATCACGCGAGAGCTCGTCGCCCGGAGCGGGATCGAGGACGACTGCTACGTCCGACCCGTCGCCTTCAAGCGGAGTTTGTTGCCCGGCGTGCCGTTCGGCGTTCGGCTCCAAGGAGTTGGGCATGGGCTGTTCGTGACGGTCGTCCCCATGGCGACCCGCCTCGGTCGAGCGACCCGGCTTGGGGTGTCGACGGTCCGTCGGGTTCCCGACGTCTCCATCCCGACTAGGGCGAAGGTCAGTGGTGCCTATGTGGCCAGTGCTCTGGCGGTCGATGAGTGTGTCGCTGCCGGTCATGACGACGCCCTTCTCTTGACGGTGGACGGACGAGTTGCTGAAGGCTCTACCAGCAATGTCGTCGCCCGGATCGGGTCGTCGGTGGTCACACCGTCGATCGACCAGGGGATCCTCCCGGGCCTCACGCGGAAGGTGGTGCTGGAACTCGCTCGCTCTGCTGGCCTGCAGACCATTGAGCGCCCCATCGAGCTTGCCGAGCTGTACGCCGCTGACGAGCTGTTCCTGGTAGGCACGGGAGTGGAGATCGCGCCCGTCGTCACGCTCGGAGGCGTCGCAATCGGGTCCGGTGTTCCGGGGCCCTTGGTGCTCGACCTGTGTGACAGATTCGAGAAATTGGTGCGCAACCATGTTCCGAGGAGCTGACCGTGCTTTCGACGCGATCGTGCAATCTAACGCCCCACTTCGTGGTATCTGACCATCCACGACGAGAATTGGCAGCCAGCGTGGCCACACTCGGTCCCAGCGGCACGAGCAGCGAACGGGCAGCTGAACGACTGCTCGAGCTGCTCGGTTCTCCCGAAGGGGCAACTCTGTCCCTCTTCGACACCTACCAGGAGGCCAGCCGTGCCGTGATCGACGGTCGGGCGGCGCACCTGCTGGTGGCCAACGCTTTCCATGACGTCAACCTGTTCTACATGGATCCGCAGTTGTGCGTCGGCATTGTGTTTCACATGTTCACGCCCTTGTATGGGCTTGCCGCGCGCAACCTGGACACCCTTCGCGATGGAAGATCGCGCCAGCTCTCCGTCGTGTCGCATCCTGCGCCCGTCCCGCTGATCGCGGAGCTCCTTCCACCGGGGCTCGTCCTCGGCCCGGTCTCGGAAGCCTCTTCGACGGCGGCGGCCGCAACCTCGGTCGCGCGACGGGAGCATGACATCGCATTGACGACCGAACCCGCAGCGAGGGCCAGCGGTCTGACGTTCGTGTCCGGCATGAGGCCCATCGAAATGGTCTGGACGGCGTTCGTGCGGAGCGGGGAGGGTCTCGATGGTCGCGGTCGATGAGACGACACCGCGTTACAGTCCGGACCGGAGCCCTGACTTCTGGACGGAACTGGCCAGGGTGATGGAGGACGTACTCGTCCGGGCGGCGAACGGGGACGTGGCGGCGATCCCGCGAGGCATCGCACACTTGCCGTCGGGGGACGGCTTCGGGGTGATGGCCGCAGTCGACGCGGGCGACGGCTGGCCTGTCGTCGGGGTGAAGGTCGTGATGCTGCCCGCATCGCCGCGCGTCGGTGCGCCGTCACACCCTGGTTCGGTGCTGCTGTTCGATGCCAAGGATGGCGCTCTGCTCGCCAGGTTCGACGCCGATCTGCTGACCGGCCTGCGGACCGCTGCCACGACCGCTACCGTCACGCGTCGAGTACGTCCTGACGCGACATCGTTCGTGGTGATCGGGTCGGGCACGCAGGCGCGAGCGCACGTTCAGGCTCTGTCCGCACACTACCCGTCCGCGGATTTCGTGCTTTGGGGCAGGTCCGAGCAGTCCGCGCAGCGTCTGGCTCATGTCCTGCGCGCCGACGGGATCCGGGTGACGGCCGAGCGCGACCTGGCAGGCGCCCTCGCGTCGGCGGACGTCGTCACTAGCGTGACCTCCGCTCGCGAACCGTTCCTGGGGGCGAGACTCCTTGGTCCTGACGTGCACGTCAACGCGGTCGGCGCCTCGATCGCAGGACTTTGCGAGTGGCGACGGGATGTGTTCGACGTGGCGCAACTCCTGCTTTGTGACGACACGGGTGAGTGTGCTCGGCAGTCCGCCGAAGTCCCTGCCGACTGCCTCAGCAGGGCGTCGGACGTCGGCTGGCTGCTCAGACGCGGCAGCCTCGTCCCGATGGAATCGGGCGTGAGCGTCTACAAGTCTGTGGGAGTCGCAGCGCTCGACGTCGCGGCCGCGAAGTACTTGACCGACTTGGGCGGGAACGACTGCTGAGATCGCCCGAGCCTCAGCGCAGGGGGCCGTACTTGGAGCGCAGGAGCGTGAGCGCGGGACCGAAGGTGGCTTCCAGGACTGGTCCGTGAGCCTTCAGCATCTCCAGCTTGTACAGGTCGTGCCGGACGAGCTCGGTGATCGGCACGACCAGTCCGGGGTGCCTGGTCCATGCCGCGCGTGGTCCGTCGTCGCCCGAGACGTTGCCGGCGACCACCTCGCGGTCGTCCGCCGAGACGACGAGCCAGCGTCCTCTGAGTCCTCGTGTGACCTCGTCGGTGCCGGGGTGGGCGAACACGGTGGCGAACGGCATGTCGATGTCGCCGTAGGCGACGACGACCACCTCGACGCCTCGACTCGCGGCCGCCTCGAGCGATTCACGGAGCCGCTCGGCGTCGCCGCTCCAGATCTCGCACAGCAGCCGCTGCTCGGCACGGCTGACGACGCTCTCCGCACGGGCCAGGATCTCCGGGGCTCCCTGGAGGTCCCAGATCACGTCTTCGTCACCGGCGCGCGCGTGGTGGTCCCGCAGCACCGCCTCGGCGTCGGTCAACGCCCGGTCGGTGTGGCGGCGCTGAGCATCGACGAGCTCGTCCGGCGCGGTGGGGGAGTAGGTCTGCGGTCGGCTGTTGGAGACGCTCGCCGCGCCCTTCTCGACCAGGGATCCGAGCACCTCGTAGATGCGTCCGCGAGCGACGCCGGAGATCTTCGCCACGGCGTACCCGGTGCTCGGCGAGCTGCCCAGGAGCGCGAGATAGGCCTTCCCCTCCCACTCGGTCAACCCCAGCGCCCGCAGCTTGCGCGCCTGGTCCGCGTCGATCGCCTGGCTCACGCATCCCCCTGTCGAGTCGTGACATCGTAACGCCGACGATCGACCAGGCGGACGTGTGCGAGGCGATCCGCCGCGGTCACGTCAGCAGCACCGTCGCCACCAGCATCACGACGGGGGAGGCGAGCGTGGTCACCAGGACGATGTCGCGGGCCATGACGTCCCCGCGTCGGAACCGGGCGGCGTAGTTGTAGATGTTCTGCGCCGTGGGCAGGGCGGCGAGGGTGACGGCGGCGACCACCTCGGCGTCGTCGAGCCCGAACGCGTAGCGCGCCGCGACGAAGGCGACGGCCGGCATGACGACGGCCTTGAGCGCGGACGCCACGACGACGGGTGCTCGGCCCTCCTCGCCGCGCAGTGGCCGCGACCCGTGCAGCGACATGCCGAACGCGAGCAGGATCATCGGCACGGCCGCGCCGCCGAGGATCTCCAGGGGTGCGAGGACGACGTCGGGCACGCTCACGCCCGTCAACGACACCACCGCACCTGCGAGCGCACCCAGGATGATGGGGTTGCGCACCGGCTGGCTGAGCACGAACCTCCAGGACACCGTGCCGCTGGTGGTGGCGTCCAGCAGGAGCAGCACCAGCGGGCTGATGACGAGCAGCTGCAGCCCGATCACGGGGATCACGGCGGTGGCGTCACCGAGCACGTACACGGCCACGGGCAGGCCGATGTTGCCGGCGTTGACGTACCCGGCGCCGAGCGCCCCGATCGTGGCCTCCGGGACACGAAGACGGAACCAGACCAGGTTGACGACGACGAACACGGCGGCGACGGACACCGCCGCGACGAGCTGCACCAGCAGCGGAGCGCCCAGCAGGGCGCCGAGGTCGGCGTCGGACACGACGGTGAACAGCAGTGCCGGGCTCGCGACGAAGAACCCGATGCGGTTGAGCGCCGTCGTCGCGTCCGGGCCGCCGAGGCGCAGCCGCGCCGCGAGGTAGCCGGCGGCGATGACGACGCCGATGATCGCGAAGCCGGTGACGATCCCCTGCATCAGGCGAGCGCGTCGCGCAGCACGTCCAGCCCCACCGACCCGAGGCCGAGCGCGCGGGCGTGGAAGGCCCGCAGGTCGAGCTCCTCGCCGCGGGCCTGCGCGGCGGCCCGGGCTTCGTCCCGGACCTGCTCCCAGAGGCGCTGGCCCACCTTGTACGACGGCGCCTGGCCCGGCCAGCCGAGGTAGCGGTCCAGCTCGAAACGTAGGAAGGACTCGTCCATGTTGGCGTTGGCCGTCAGGAATCCCCACGCCTTGTCGGCGTCCCAGGTGCCGCCGCCCCACTGCTCGGGGCAGTCCTTGCCGAGGTGCACGCCGAGGTCGAGGACGACGCGCGCGGCGCGCAGGCGCTGGGCGTCGAGCATGCCGAACCGGTCGCCGGGGTCGTCCAGGCGGCCGAGGTCGGCCATGAGGCGCTCGGCGTACAGGGCCCAGCCCTCGCCGTGCCCGGACACCCAGCAGGCGAGGCGGCGCCATGAGTTGAGGGTGTCGCGGGCGGCCACGGCAGCGGCGCACTGCAAGTGATGGCCCGGCACGCCCTCGTGGTAGACGGTCGTGGTCTCGCGCCAGGTGGTGAACTCGGTGACGCCGGCCGGCACGGACCACCACATGCGGCCCGGGCGCGAGAAGTCGTCGCTCGGCGGGGTGTAGTAGATGCCGCCCGTCTGGGAGGGGGCGATCATGCACTCGATGGTGCGCACCGGGCCGTCGATGTCGAAGTGGACGCCCCCGAGGTCGGTGACGGCGCGGTCGGCCGTGGTCTGCATCCATGCGCGCAGCGCGTCGGTGCCGTGGAGCTGGCGGGCGGGGTCGGCGTCGAGCGTGGCGACGGCGTCGGCGACGGTCGCGTCCGGTCCGGCGATCTCCCGGGCCAGGTCCTCCTGCTCGGCGACGATGCGGGCCAGCTCGGCGAGGCCCCACTCGTAGGTCTCGTCGAGGTCGACGGCTGCGCCGAGGAACTCGCGCGAGTAGCGGGCGTACGCCTCGCGTCCGACGGCGTCGGCCTGCGGTGCCTGCGGGGCGAGCTCGGTCTCCAGGAAGTCGGCGAGCGCGGCGTAGGCCGTGCGGGCGGCGGTGGCCCCGCGTTCGAGCTCGGCGCGCACCAGGGAGCAGGCGGAGGACTCGTCGAGGACGCGGGCGGCGGCCTCGCTGCGCACGAGCGCCGTGAACGTGGAGTCCTCGCCCGCGAGGTCGCGGGACTGCTCGACGGCGGCGCGCACCTGCCGGATCGCGGCGACGCGGCCGCGCTCGGCGCTCCACCGCAGCGACTCGGTGTAGCCGGCGAGAGCCTGCGGGACGGCGTTCAGGCGGGCCGCGATGTTCTCCCACGCCTCGACGGTGCCCGTGGGTGCGACGTCGAACAGGTCGCGGAGCTGCTGCACGGGCGACTCGATGTTGTTGAGGCTGCGCTGCGGGTCACCGGCCTCGTGCTGCTCGACGGCGAGTCCGACACGCTCGCGCAGCGCGGCGAGCGTGACCTGGTCGACGTCGTCGACGGGAGCCTCGCCCGCCGTCTCGAGCTCGTCGAGGCGGCGCAGCAGGGCGCGGTCCACCTCGGCGCGGGCCTCGTGCCCGGCGGGGGAGAAGTCGGGGAGCTCGTGGTCGTGACCGGGCAGGCCCATCATCGTCGCGGCGATCGGGTGCAGGGCCGCGAGGTCCTTCACGTAGGCGTCGGCGACGGCGTCGAGCGGCGTCGGGGTGCGGGTGCCGGGAACGGAAGGAGTGCCCGAGGTGGGGGCGCCGGGGGTGTCGTGGGTCACCCGACGACCCTATCGCGTGGTCGGAAACCGCTTCCCGTGGCCTCGGGGGCAAGGGCTGTTGAGTTGACAGCGTCAACCTGGGTGCGCGCCCCATGCGGAAGCATCACGATCACGGGGGTGATCATGGACGGACCGGCGCTGATCACGGGCGCGACGTCGGGGCTGGGGCGTGCGACCGCCTTCGAGCTGGCCCGCCGCGGACACCCGCTCGTCCTGGTCGTCCGCGACCTGGATCGCGGGGAGGCGACCGCACGCGAGATCCGCGAGCAGCACCCCGGAGTCGTGATCGAAGTTCGTCACGGCGACCTGTCCGACCTGACCGGCGTCCACGTCCTGGCGGACAGCCTCCTCGTCGACGGCCTTCTCCCGCGCGCCGTGGTGTGCAACGCGGGACTGCAGGTCGTCGACGGCGTACAACGGACCGGCGACGGCCTGGAGATGACGATGGCGACGAACGTCGTGGGTCACGTCGCCCTGCTCGCGCCGCTCCTCGAGCACCTCCGTCCGGGTGCGCGCATCGTCACGCTCGGCAGCGAGACGCACCGTGGCGGACTGCGCGCGTTCGGGTTCCCCGCGGCGCGGTGGACCGGGATGCGGACGCTCCTCGACCCGCCCGCGGAGGCGCCGCGCAGCTCGAACGCCGGTCGCGTGCGCTACTCGACGTCGAAGCTGGCGTGCATCGCGCTGGCGTACGAGATCGACCGGCGCTGGCGCGATCGGGGCGTCCGCGCCGTGTGCTTCGACCCGGGGCTGATGCCCGCGACCGGGCTGGCCAGGGAGTATCCGCCGGCTGTCCGTGCCGTCTACGCGGCGCTGACGCCGGCGCTGGTGAGGATGCCCGGTGCGGGGAGCGTCAGCGAGTCCGCCGGGAACCTTGCCTGGCTGGCGGGCGACCCTGCCGCCGAAGGTCTCATGGGCTCCTACGTGTCCGGCCGGCGTGCCCGGAAGAGCTCTCCGGAGACCTACCGCGACGGGATCGGGGCGGAGATCTGGGAGACGAGCCTGGTGGCGGCCGGGATCGACCCTGTCGATGCGTGAGACGAGCCTCCGCGACGAGCTCGTCGTGGCGGCGACCCGACTCCTGGACGACGGCGGCCCGGACAGCGTCACGCTCCGAGAGGTGGGCCGGGTCGCCGGGGTCTCCCAGACCGCCCCCTACCGGCACTTCGCGAACAAGGCCGACCTGCTCGCCACCGTCGCTGCCCGGGAGCTGGACCGTCTGGTCGCCGCGGTCGAGGACCTCGTCGCGCACCGGAGAGGCCCGACCGAGATGCTGAGCACGGCTCTTCTGCACTATCTCGACTGGACCCGGAAGCGACCCGAGCGCTTCCGGCTCGTGTTCGGCCACTGGCCCCGGGAGAACGACGACCTGCGTTCCGCCGCCGCGCGCGCCACCGAGTCGATGGTCGTCCTCGTCGAAGGGGCGCAGGGCGCCGGTGCGCTGCCCCCCGGTGACCCGTGGCGAATCGGCGCAGCGATCCGCGCCTTCGTCCACGGTGTCGCGATCCTCGAGCAGAACGGACACCTTCTCGGCCGGGACCGGCTGCCGATGGACGGGGAGGATCTCGTCGAGTCGTTCCTCGCCGGTTCGGCGTACGGGGCCTTCCGGTGCAGTCCCCACGACGGCGAGCACCCGCGGGCGCAGCGCTGAGGCGCCGGAGGCGTCAGGCTGTCAGGAGGTCCCGCAGCTCCCGCCGGTGTGCCGCGGCGAGGCCGAGGGCGTCGAACGCCTCCGAGGTCCGTGCGGCGACGTCGTGGACGATCGGCACCGCGCGGGCGAGGAAGGCGTCCACCTGGGCGTCGGTCCACCCGCGCTGACGGTCCTGCGTGGGCGAGGCCGTCTCGGAACGGGCCATCTCACGGACGGACGTCGCGTAGTCGGCGGCGACCTCCTGCGGCGATACCCCGGCATTGCCCAGCAGCAGCGTGCTGAGCATCCCCGTGCGGTCGCGGCCCGCGCTGCAGTGCACGAGCACACCGGGTCCGGCGTCGGCGACGGCCTGCAGGCTCGTTCGCACGAGCGCCGGTTGGAGGCGCCAGTTGTGCGCCCAGTACTCGGGTGAGTCGAGGATCGGGAAGCAGACCCGGCGGAACTCGGGGTCGTCCTGGTCCTCGGTCGGCGCCAGGACGACGTCGATGCCGTCCCTGGCCGACCTCGCGACCTCCGGGTCGCCGTCGCGCCTGCCGACCTCGACGTCGCAGCGCAGGTCCACCACGGTGCGCAGGCCCCAGGCGCGGGCGTCGCCCCAGCCGCGCCCGGTGAGGAGCTCGCGCCGCGGCCCCCGGGCGACGCGACCGCAGCGGGTCGAGCCGGTCGGTGAGAGCGGGGTGGCGAGCCCGCCGAGGTCGCGGGAGTTCGGGTAGCCGTCCCAGGTCAGCGTACGCATCACGGCACGGTAGCGGCACGACGTCGCGGAGCGCGCTCCCCGGCCGGGAGTCAGCGTCCCGCGCGGCCTCGGAGCTCGTTGGCCCAGCCGCGGTGATACCGCGCGATGACGACGTCGGTGCCGGGCGCCCACCAGACCGCCACCGGGTCGCCGGGCCGGGGACCCGGCGCGTCGCCCTCGGCGACCATCAGCGACCAGGTGTCCTCGGCGGTCTCGTCATGGCGGGGATACGTCAGCAGGCCGCGCAGCAGGACGCCGTCGCCGGCGGGACGCTCCGAGACGGTCACCGAGCCCGTGGTCGAGCGGGCGTCCGCCCGCAGCGACTCCACCGCGCGGGTCTCCGTGGCCAGGCGCTGGTCGTCGCGGTAGCGGACCAGTGCCGCGACCGCGGTGACCACGAGCCCGCCCATGAGGCCGAGCATCAGCCACATCTCCAGCTCGCCGGAGGGCGCGTCGATCATCCGCCGCGCCACGTACACCCCGGCCGTCACCAGCAGGGCGGGCAGCCAGAGCCAACGCCGCACGAGTCCGGGTCGATCGGGCGCAGGCAGGTCACCGAGCGGCGCCTCCACCTCGGCGGGCGAGGACACCTGCTGCCACCGCACGCTCACGAGCGCAGGCTCCAGCGCCACGAGTCGATGTTGTGGCGGCCGGACCGGCCACCGAAGCTGCGGGCGGTGGCCGCACCGTTGCCGCGCAGGTTGCGTGCCCGGTTGGTCCACTCCTCGACGGGCGCGACGTCGTCGGGCAGGTCGTCGCGGGCGCTCACGGCCGCGAGCCCGGCCACCAGGGCCGCGACCTCGATGTCGTCGGGGGCGCCGCGCACCACCCGGACCGGCGGGGTCATTCGTCCTCCTCGTCGTCGGGGTCGTCGCCGAACCCCGGGGGCAGGCCGCGCGAGGCCGCCCACTCCATCACGTGGTACCCGCCGCCCACGAGCCGGGCGGCAGCCTGCACACCTGCCTCGTCCAGCAGCTCGATGACACCGTCGAGGGTCATCGAGGCCCCCGCGGGCGGGTCGGCCACGACGAACCCGAGGTAGAACGCCTCCGCGGGCACGGTGCCCTCGGGGAGCTCGCCCTCGTCGTCCTCGTCGTCGCCGGCCTCGGGCTCCCACACGGACGTCGTGAGGTCGGGGTGCATCCCGAGCGCGTCGTGCAGGGCGTCGAACAGCGTCGCGTTCAGCATGCCGACACGGTGCTCGAGGGCGAGGATCCGCGGATCCTCGTCGGCCTCCGCGGCACCGAACTCCGCGCGCACGCCCACCGCGGCGTCGACGTAGTCGTGCAGCGACGACGCCAGCCGGTCGACGGCGAGGTGGATGGGGTCCGGGTCCACCTCGCCCAGCGGAGCGGGGCCGTGGGTCGCGTCCTCGTGGCTCATCGGTCGATCTTCTCAGACGCCGGTCACAGCGGGATGTTGCCGTGCTTCTTGGGCGGCAGGCTGGCCCGCTTCGTCCGCAGGGCGCGCAACGCCCGCACCACCTGCACGCGCGTCTCGGACGGCTTGATCACGGCGTCGACGTACCCGCGCTCCGCGGCGTCCCACGGGTTCACGATCGCCTCGGTGTACTCGTCGGTCAGGCGGGCGCGCTCGGACTCGACGTCCCCGCCGTCGTCGGCCACCTGCTTCAGCGCGCGCCGCTGCAGGATGTTCACGGCGCCGGACGCGCCCATGACGGCGACCTGCGCCGTCGGCCAGGCGAGGTTGACGTCCGCGCCGAGCTGCTTGGACCCCATGACGATGTACGCGCCGCCGTAGGCCTTGCGGGTGATGACGGTGACCAGCGGCACCGTGGCCTCGGCGTAGGCGTAGATCAGCTTCGCGCCGCGACGGATGATGCCCTGGTGCTCCTGGCCGACGCCGGGCAGGAACCCCGGCACGTCCACGAAGGTCAGCACCGGGATGTTGAAGGCGTCGCAGGTGCGCACGAACCGGGCGGCCTTCTCCGAGGCGTTGATGTCCAGCGTGCCGGCCATCTGCTGCGGCTGGTTGGCGATGAAGCCCACGCTCTGACCCTCGACGTGCCCGAACCCCACGAGCACGTTCGGCGCGTACAGCGGCTGGACCTCCAGGAACGAGTCCGGGTCGAGCACCGCCTCGACGACGGCGCGCATGTCGTACGGCTGGTTGTCGCCGTCCGGGACGATCGTGTCGAGGACCTCGTCGTCGGGCGTGACCTCGAGGTCGACGTCGTCCTCGGGGGCGAACGTGGGGGCGTCGGACAGGTTGTTCTGGGGCAGGTAGCCGACCAGGTGGCGCACGTAGTCGATCGCGTCGTCCTCGTCCTCGCCGAGGTAGTGCGCGACGCCGGAGGTCGCGTTGTGCGTGCGCCCCCCGCCGAGCGTCTCGAAGTCGACGTCCTCGCCCGTGACCGTCTTGATGACGTCCGGGCCGGTGATGAACATGTTCGACGTCTGGTCCGCCATGACGATGAAGTCCGTCAGCGCGGGGGAGTAGACCGCCCCGCCCGCGCTCGGGCCGAGGATGAGCGAGATCTGCGGGATCACGCCCGACGCCGCGACGTTGCGTCGGAACATCTCCGCGAACTGCGTCAGCGCGGCCACACCCTCCTGGATGCGGGCGCCACCGCCGTCGGAGATGCCGATGATCGGCACCCCGGTGCGCAGCGCGAGGTCCTGCACCTTGGTGATCTTCTCGCCGTGCACCTCGCCCAGAGACCCGCCGAACACGGTGAAGTCCTGGGAGAACACGCACACCTGGCGACCGTCGATCGTGCCGTGCCCCGTCACGACGCCGTCGCCCGGCAGGCGCTTGGCGTCCATGCCGAAGTTGCGGCTGCGGTGCGTGGCCAGCGCGTCCAGCTCCACGAAGCTGCCCTCGTCGAGCAGGGCGTCGATGCGCTCGCGGGCGGACTTCTTGCCGCGTGCGTGCTGCTTGGTCCGGGCGTTCTCCTCGGGCTCGGTGATCGCGGCGGCGCGGCGGCGCTCGAGCTCGGCGAGCTTGGCGGCAGTGGTGTTCACCCTTGCGACCCTAGGTGCCGTGGTGTCTCGGATCGATGCGCGACAGGCCCGCAGGGTCGGGGCAGTTTTGTAGGAACCGCACAACGTGGCGCGTCGTGGTTCCGGCGAGCACCGACGGCGTAGGACGATGCCGCCATGACCCGCGCACCCCTCGACGTGGCCGCCCTGCGTCGCCGGCTCCTGGCTCCTGCCGGCCCCCTCGCCCGGCTCGACGTCGTCGACGAGACCGGCTCGACCAACGCCGACCTGCGTGCGGCCGCCGGGTCCTGGCCGGCGCCCGCCCTGCTGGTCGCCGAGCACCAGTCGGCCGGCCGGGGCCGCGCCGGACGCGCGTGGCAGACCCCGCCCGGTGCCGCCCTGGCGGCGTCGTTCCTGCTGGCGCCCCGGGTGCCACCGACGGCGCTCGGCTGGGTGCCGCTGCTGACCGGTCTCGCCGTCGTGCGCGCCCTGGCGCGGCACGGGATCACGGCGTGGGTGAAGTGGCCCAACGACGTGCTGCTGGCCGACGACGTCCCCCTCGACGGGTTCGGTGCCTTCCGCAAGGTCGCGGGGATCCTCGCGGAGGTCGTCCCGGGGGCGGGCCCGACGGGGACGGCGCGCGTCGTCGTCGGCGTCGGCCTCAACGTGGACCAGACGGCCGACGAGCTGCCGGTGCCCACCGCGACGTCGCTGGCGCTCACGGGAGGGCTCGCCGGGGACGGCCCGGAGCGGTCCGCGCTGCTGGTGACGCTCGTCGAGGAGGTGACCCGGCTCGTGGCGGACCTGGAGTCGGCGGGCGGGGACGCCCGTGCGGTCGGGATCTCCGCGGCGTACGCGACGGCGTCCTGCACGGTGGGGGCGACGGTCCGGGCCGAGCTGGCCGGAGGGAGCGCCGTCGTCGTCGGGCAGGCGGTGCGGGTGGCCGACGACGGTGCGCTGGTCCTGGCGACGCCCGCCGGGGAGCGGGTGGTCACGGCGGGGGACGTGCACCACCTGCGGCTGCGCTGAGCGTGGACGTCCAGCGGGCGCCCAGGTGACGAACACTACAGTGGGGGCGTGACCAGCAAGCCCTCGCACGAGACCCCGGAGGTCTCCTCGCCGCGCCTCCGCAGCACCGCACCGTCCGACATCGCCACGCGGATCGACGAGGAGATCCTCGGCGGTCCGCGGTGCTACGACCTCGAGGGCCTGCTGGAGGAGACCGGCCTGTCCCGGGAGTTCGTGGAGAACTACTGGCGGTGGCTCGGCCTGCCGGTCACGGACCGTCCCGAGGCGAGCTTCACCGCCGCCGACGTCCAGTCGCTGCGGGAGATCCGCGAGCTGATCGACGTCGGCGAGCTGGACGATCAGGCGCAGATGACGCTGATCCGTTCCCTGGGGCACACGGCCGACCGGCTGGCGCTGTGGCAGGTGGAGGCGTTCGTCGAGCACCTGGGGCGACGGTTCGATCTCGACGACGTCAGTGCTCGGCGCGCCACGCTGGACCGGATGCCGACCTTCGCCGACGTGCTCTCGCGGCAGCTCGACCACGCCTGGCGCCGCCAGCTCGCGGCGCTCATGGGCCGGTTCGCCACCGAGTTCGCCGACGGTGCCGAGGTGACGAGCGGGCAGCTCCCGCTGCGGCGGGCCGTCGGGTTCGCGGACATCGTCTCCTTCACGAAGCGGACCGCCGGGCTCGGGTCGCAGGAGCTCGCCGAGTACGTCCAGGTCTTCGAGTCGCGGGCGCGGGACGTCATCACCGAGGCCGGGGGCCGCGTGGTCAAGACGATCGGTGACGCGGTGCTGTTCGTGGCCGACGACGTCACCACGGGTGCCGAGTGCGCCCTCGGGCTGGCGGCGCCGCACGCCAGCGAGGAGGAGATCCCGGTGCGGGTCGGGTTCGTGTGGGGTCGGGTGCTGTCGCGGTTCGGCGACGTGTTCGGCCCGGACGTCAACCTCGCCTCGCGGATCACCGAGCTCGCCGAGCCCGCGTCCGTGCTGGTGGACCCGACGACGGCGGCGCTGCTGGCGTCGTCGTCCCGCTACGCGCTGACCGCGCAGGCCCCGCAGGCGGTGCAGGGGCTGGGTGAGATCCAGCCCGTGCGACTGCAGCGCTCCTACACCGGCTGAGGTCCCCGGCCGGTCAGCGGACGTCCTGGTCGCGCGGGTCGTCGTCGGCGTCCAGCAGCGAGGGGCGGTTGTTGCGCACGGATCCGACGGCGTCGCCGACCGGCCGTGCGGTGGTGGTGACCTGCGGTCCCCGGACGACGTCGGCGGCCTCCCCGGCGCCGACGGCCGGGTCGAGCCAGGTGTCCCAGACGTCACGCGGCAGGACCACGGGCATGCGGTCGTGGATGTGCTCGAGGTCGGGTGAGGCGGCGGTGGTGATGACGGTGGCCGAGACGAGCCAGCGGTCGGGGTCGTCGTCGGACCGGGTGGTGTCGCGCCAGAACTCGTACAACCCGGCCAGCGCGGCGACGTGGCCGCGCTCGGGGTGGATCCAGTAGGCCTGCTTGGGCACCTTGGCGCGGGCGGTGGCGCCGGCGGGCACGGGCAGCCTGCGCCACTCGAAGTAGCCGTCGGCGGGGAGCAGGCAGCGGCGCGTGGCGAGCGGCTTGGCGAACGCGGGCTTGTCGAGCAGGGTCTCGGAGCGGGCGTTGATCATCCGCGCGCCGATCGCGGGGTCCTTCGCCCACGAGGGCACCAGGCCCCAGCGGGCGAGCCGCATCGAACGGGTGATCTCGCCGATGTTCCTGCCCTCGATGCGCCGGGGGCGTTCGACGACGATCCGGACGTCGTCGGTGGGCGCGACGTTCCACGACGGCGGCAGCAGGCGCGCGTCGTCGGCGATCTCGGCGACCGCGAGGTCGTCGGCGATGTCCTGGGCGTCGCGGAAGGACGCGTAGCGGCCGCACATGTCCCCATGGTCGCGCACCCCACCGACATCGCCCCGGGTGCCACCGGCGCCGGGTCGCCGGAGCGGTTCCGTGAGGCGTGACACTCCGTGGAGGTCGACCCGATCGTATCGTTTCGATAGTATGCCGCCATGCCTGAGACCCCCTCCGGAGCGCCGTCGCGCGCCCGCTCGTCGTTCCGCTGGGTCGTCATGCTCGGGGCGCTCGCCGCGCTGCCGGCCTTCACGGTCGACATGTACCTGCCGTCGCTGCCCGAGATCGCCGCCGACCTCGGCACGTCCGCCTCCTACGCCCAGCTCTCCGTCTCGATCATGCTCATCGGCGGCGCCGCCGGGCAGCTCGTCATCGGACCGCTCTCCGACCGCTACGGACGTCGCGCCCCGCTGATGTGGGGGCTCGGCCTGCACGTGGTGACCTCCCTGCTGTGCGCCTTCGCACCCACCATGACCGTGCTCATCGGGCTGCGCCTGCTCCAGGGGTTCTTCAACGCGGCCTGCGGCGTCGCAGCCATGGCGGTCGTGCGCGACCGGTTCGTCGGCGCCGAGGCCGCCCGGATCCTCTCGCGACTCATGCTCATCATCGGCGTCGCCCCCATGCTCGCTCCCGCCTTCGGCTCCGCCGTCGCCGCCGCCGCGGGCTGGCGCTGGGTGTTCGCGTTCCTCGGCCTCGCCGGCGTCGCCATGGCCGTCGTCGTGTGGCGCTTCATGCCCGAGACGCTGCCGCCGTCCCGACGCCGGCCCGCCGGCGCCCGCAGCGTGCTCGGCGGGTACGCGACCCTCCTGCGCGACCGGCACTTCATGGCGCTCGCCGTCATCCCCGGCCTCGGCCAGGCCGTGCTCATGAGCTACGTCGTGGGCTCGCCGTTCGTGTTCCAGGAGTTCTACGGGCTCAGCCACACCCAGTTCTCGCTGTTGTTCGCCCTCAACGGGCTCGGCCTGGTCGTCTCGGCCCAGATCAACGCCTCGCTGGTGCGCCGGGTCGCGCCGATCCGGGTGCTGCGTGCCGCGCTGGTCATGCAGGGCGTCTTCGCCGTCGGTCTCCTCGCCGTCGCGATCACCCAGGCCGGCGGGGTCGTCGGGCTGCTCGTCATGCTCTGGATCGTCCTCGCGTTCCAGGGCCTCATCCCCGCCAACGCCTCGGCCATCGCCCTGTCGCGCCACGGGGAGCGCGCCGGCACGGCCGCCGCCGTCATCGGGGCCGTCCAGTCCGGCGTCGCCGGGCTGGTCTCGCCGCTCGTGGGCGTCCTCGGCGGTGACGCCGTCGCCATGTCCGCCGTCATGCTGGGCGCCTGGACCTGCGCGATGCTGGTCCTGGCGCTGGCGACCCCGGCCTACCGCCGCGGCGGCTGGGTCCAGCTCGCCTGAGCCACGGGGACGGGCAGCCCCCGTCCCCGAGGTTTCACCCACCGACAGCGCGAACTTCACCCGGTCGTCGCCCAGCGGCCTCCCTGCCGGGATCGCATGGTCGGCATGCGACGAACATCGAGGTCCGCTGCCCTTGTCCGTACCGCCGCGGCGACCACCGCCGTGACGCTCCTGGTCACCGCCTCGGCGGCGGCGGCGACGGCGACCACCGCCGCCACCGACCGCACCCACCAGAATGGCCGGCCCGACGACCACGGCACCCGCACCGTCGAGGTCCCCACGCTCGAGGGACGCGCCACCCTCAGCGCCGACTTCCTCGCCGAGGGTCCGCCGTCGGGGGCGCAGGCGAGCGCCGCCAACGGCCGCCAGGGACCGTGGGACGGTCAGGTCGTCCCGGGGTTCTCCGCCATGGTCGACAACGGGGACGGCACCTTCTGGGCCCAGCCCGACAACGGCTTCGGCACCCAGGCGAACTCCGCCGACTTCCTGCTGCGCAGCTACCTGGTCGAGCCGGACTGGGACACCGGGTCGCGCCGGGGCGGCAGCGGCGACATCGAGATCCTCGACCGCATCGACTACAACGACGCGAACCACGTGCTCGACTTCCCGATCGTCCACGAGGACACCACGGACCGGCTCCTGACGGGGGCCGACTTCGACGTCGAGTCCGTCGTGCAGGCCAAGGACGGCACGTTCTGGGTCGGCGAGGAGTTCGGGCCCTTCGTGCTCCACTTCGACGCCGAGGGCACCCTGCTCGACGCCCCGATCCCGCTGCCGGACGGCCTCGCGTCGCCGCAGAGCCCCTACCTGCCCGACGGTGCCGACGCCACCGTGCGGGCCAGCAGCGGGTTCGAGGCGATGAGCGCCTCGCCGGACGGCCGCTACCTCTACCCGATCGTCGAGAACGCCCTGGTCGACGAGACCGACGAGCGACGCCGCGTCGTCTTCGAGCTCGACACCCGTCGGGACCGCTACACCGGGCGCACGTGGAGCTACCAGACCGACCAGCCGGGCAACGTCCTCGGCGACGCGTTCACGGTCGGCCGGGGCGAGCTGTGGATCGTCGAGCGGGACAACTTCGACGGGCCGGCCGCCGTGACGAAGCGCGTCTACGAGGTGGACCTGGACCAGGTCGACGACGACGGCTTCCTGCGCAAGGAGCTGGTGCTCGACGCGCTGAACATCGCCAACCCCCGCGGCATCGACGCCGGCGAGGGCTACGGGCTCGACGAGACCTACGCCCTGCCCGTGCAGTCCTTCGAGACGGTGCTGCGCCTGCGTGACGGACGCATCCTCCTCGGCAACGACAACAACTACCCGGGCAACGCGGCGCGCGTGGCCGGCACCCCGGACGACACCGAGTTGGTCGTGATCGACCTCGAGCGCGAGCGGGTCCGCGACGACGGCGTCACCGTCGTCGGGCACCGCGGCGCCTCGGGGGACCGGCCGGAGCACACGCTGGCCGCCTACCAGCAGGCGATCACCCAGTGCGCGGACTACATCGAGCCCGACGTCGTGTCCACGGCCGACGGCGTCCTGGTCGCACGGCACGAGAACGAGATCAGCGGGACCACCGACGTCGCCGACCACCCCGAGTTCGCCGACCGCCGTACCTCCAGGACGATCGACGGCCGGACGGTCACCGGATGGTTCACCGAGGACTTCACCCTCGCCGAGCTGCGGACCCTGCGCGCCGTCGAACGGCTCCCCGAGGTGCGTCCGGACAACACACGCTTCGACGGTCTCTACCAGGTGCCGACGCTCGACGAGGTCATCGACCTCGCCCGGCGGTCCGTCACCTGCGACGGCGCGCAGGTCGGCGTCTACCCGGAGACGAAGCACCCCACGTACTTCGACTCGATCGGGCTCTCGCTGGAGGAGCCGCTGGTGGCCGCTCTCGAGGCCGACGGCCTCGACTCGCGGCGCGACCCGGTCATCCTGCAGTCCTTCGAGACGGGCAACCTGCGCGAGCTCGACCGCATGACCGACGTGCGGATCGCCCAGCTCGTCTCCGCGGGCGGCGCGCCGTACGACCTGGTCGCGGCCGGGGACGACACCACGTACGCGGACCTCGTCACCCGCCAGGGGCTGCGCGGGATCGCGCAGTACGCCGACGGCGTCGGCCTGGTCAAGGACCTGATCATCCCGCGCGAGGCCGACGGGACGCTCGGTCGGCCCACGTCGGTGGTGCGTGACGCGCACCGGGCGGGCCTCGAGGTGCACGGGTGGACCTTCCGGGCGGAGAACCAGTTCCTGCCCACCGACCTGAGGTCGTCGGAGGACCCGACCGCGCACGGCGACCTCGCCGCCGAGATCCACGCGTTCCTCGACACCGGGATGGACGGTCTGTTCGCGGACCAGCCGGGCCTGGCCGTCGACGCGATCGAGGCGTCGCACTGAGTCGTCGACGCCACCGCGGGCCGTGCCCGTCCCGACATCCCGGGGCGGGCGCGGCCCGCGTGCTCGTCCGACGTCTCGTGCCTCTCACTCCTCGCAGACACGACAAACGGCATACGATCGTTCAGTGACCAGTGATATTCCTCGGCACGCCGGAGCGCGCGCCGGCCATCCCGTGCGCCGATGGGTCGCCCTCGGGGCGACGGCCGTGCTGGCGTTCGCGGGGGTGGGCAGCGTCGCCGCCTACGTCGACCTGCGCTCGCAGATCGAGGTGTCCGACGTCGACTCGCTGCTGGGTCGCGACGCCGTGGTGCCGCGCGCCGAGGCCGTCGACGAGCCGGCCGACCCGTCCGACCCGTTCGCCGGGCAGGAACGCAACATCCTGGTCATGGGCACCGACTTCCGCGACAAGAAGAACGCGAAGATCGCCGGTGCCGGGGACGAGTTCCACTCGGACACGACGCTGGTGGTGCACATCAGCGGCGACCGCAGCCGGATCGAGGCGGTCTCGATCCCGCGCGACTCGCTGGTGGACATCCCGTCCTGCCCGCGCCCGGACGGCAGCACCACCGCGCCCCAGTACGGGGCGATGTTCAACACCGCGTTCGCGCTCGGCGGCGGTCCGGAGAAGGACGTCACCGGGGCCGCGGCCTGCACGATCCTCACCGTCGAGGCGCTCACGGGGCTGCGGATCCACGACCACGTCGTGGTGAAGATGTCCGGTGTGGTGGACATCGTGGACGCGCTCGACGGCGTGCCGATGTGCCTGCCCGAGCCCGTGGTGGGCGACAGCCGGTACAGCGACCTCGACCTGCCGGAGGGCAGGCAGGTGCTCGACGGCGAGACCTCCATCCAGTTCCTGCGGGTGCGCAAGGGCGAGGGCATGGGGCTGGAGTACGGCAGCGACCTCAAGCGGATCGAGCGCCAGCAGGCCTTCATCGACTCGATGCTCCGCGCCGTCCTGGACCAGAACCTCGTCACGGACACCCCGAAGCTGTACCGGATGGTGCGTGCCGCCCTGAAGGCGATGTCGACGAGCCCGGACCTGGCCAGCCCGAGTGCGCTCGCCGGTCTCGCGTGGAGCCTGCGCGACGTCGACCCGCAGAACATCGTCTTCCAGTCCGTGCCCGTCGTGGACTCGGTGTCCAAGCCGGGCCGGGTCGAGTGGACCGCGGAGGCCGACCCCATCTGGGCGAAGCTCGTCGCCGACGAGCCCCTGGTCGAGGAGCCCGAGCCCAGCCCGTCGCCGTCCGAGGACGCCACGGACGACGGCAAGGACGACGGCACGGACGAAGGCAAGGACGACGGCACGGACGACGAGGTCGTCGGTGACGACGACGTCGACGACGCCGAGCTGGTCGACACCGCCCCGGAGCCGTCCCCGGAACCGTCGCTACGTCCCGGCGTCTGCGCCTGAGAGCGGGGCCACCGGCGGCAGCGCGCGGCGGGCGTGCGTCCGCAGCGCGTCGGTGACCCGGTCGAGCACGCTCGATCGCAGCCGCCACTGCTGCAGGTGGAGCGGGACGTCCACCGTCTCGTCGGCGAGCGGCACGACGTCGTCCGCCGGTTCGAGCACGTCGAACCCCGCGCCAGGTCGGGGCAGCGGCCCCCACATGCCCCAGCCGAGCCCGTGGCGGATCGCGGACAGGAACTCCGCGGTCGACGGCACGTGGTGGCGCGGCGGGGCCGGCACGGGTGCGCCGGCCCGGTGGGCCACCCGGCGCAGCCAGGCGTCCTGGAGGTCGTCGCTGCGGGCGAAGACGACCATGGGCGCGGCGGCGAGCGTCCGCGGGGTGACGCCGTCGGGGAACCAGCGGGCAGCGAACTCCCTGGACGCGGTCGGTCGGTAGCGGGTCAGGCCCAGCGGCACCGAGGTGCACCCCTGGACGGGCTCGCGCCGGGAGGTGACGGCCGCCATGACGACGCCGGCGGGCAGGAGGTCGACGGTGCGGTCCTGGTCGGCGACGTGCACGTCGAAGCAGACGCCCTCGACGGCGGCGAGCGCCGGCACGAGCCAGGTCGCCAGGGAGTCCGCGTTGACGGCGAGGGGCACGGTGACGGGGCGGTCGCCGGACTCGGTGGGGCCGAGCTCGGCGGCGGCCTCGTCGCCGAGCAGCTCGACCTGGCGGGCGAGGCGCAGCAGGGTGCGTCCCGGGCTGGTGGGTTCGACGGGTCGGGTGCGGCGGACGAGCACTGTGCCGACGGAGCTCTCCAGGGCGCGGACACGCTGGCTGACCGCGGACGGGGTGAGGTGCAGGACGTGGGCGGCGGCGTCGAACGATCCCTCGGTGACGACGGCGGCGAGGGCGGCGAGCTGTCGGGTGTCCCAGTCCATGGATGAAGTATCGCTTCATCAATCGCAGAAAGAGTTGTTGGACTTCATCAGGGCCGCGTCCTAGCGTCGAGCCGTGCTCATCTTCCTCACCGGCCTCGGGTTCGGTCTGTCCCTCATCGTGGCGATCGGCGCGCAGAACGCCTTCGTCCTGCGGCAGGGGGTGCGTCGGGAGCACGTGGGCGTGGTGGTGGCCGTCTGCGCGGCGTCCGACGCCGTGCTCTACGTGGCCGGTTCGGCCGGCCTCGGCGCGCTGGTCCAGCGCCATCCGCTCGTGGTGGAGGTCGCGCGGTGGGCGGGTGCCGCCGTCGTGCTGGGGTACGGGGTGCTGGCCGCGCGGCGGGCGTGGCGCGGCGGCGACGAGCTGGTGGCCGCCGGGGGCACCGACGTCGTGGACGCCGGTCGTCGGGTGCGCCCGGTGGTGCTCACGGCGCTGGCGCTGACGTGGCTCAACCCGCACGTCTACCTGGACACGATCGTGCTGCAGGGCTCGGTCGCGGCCGGCTACGGGGACGCACGCTGGTGGTTCACCGCCGGGGCGGTGGTCTCGAGCGTGCTGTGGTTCGTGGTCCTGGGCTACGGCGCGCGCCTGCTGGCACCGTTCCTCGCCCGGCCGGGAGCGTGGCGCGTGGTCGACGGCGTCGTCGCGCTGATCATGCTGGCCGTCGCGGTCTCGCTGGCGGCGGGCGCGTGAGCCCGCCGGCTACCGCGAGGCCCTGCGGCCACGGAGGCCGCCGAGGCGGCCGACCGCCTCGTGCAGCACCTCGGGGCGCTTGACGAACGTGAACCGCACCCGCGAGCGCAACCGGTCGGCCGCCGTCGAGCCGGCACGGCAGAAGGCCGACACGGGCACGCCGACGACGCCGGCGAGGTCGGGCAGACGCCGGCACAGGTCGTGGCCGTCGTCGAAGCCGAGCGGTGCGCCGTCGGCGACCACGAAGTACGTGCCGGCCGGGACGACGACCTCGAAGCCGGCGGCCAGCAGGCCCTCGCAGAGCAGGTCGCGCCGGGCGGAGAGCGAGGCGGCCAGGGCGCGGGGCGTCTCGTCGTCCGCGAGGGCCAGGGCGATCGCCGGCTGGAACGCCGATCCCGAGGTGTAGGTGACGAACTGCTTCACCGTGCGCACGGCGGTGACCAGCGGCGCGGGACCGTGGACCCAGCCGACCTTCCACCCGGTGAGGCTGAAGGTCTTGCCCGACGACGACACGGTGAGGGTGCGCCCGGCCATGCCCGGCAGGGTCGCGAGGGGGACGTGCACGGCGTCGTCGTAGACGAGGTGCTCGTAGACCTCGTCGGTCAGGACCAGGAGGTCGCGCTCGCGGGCGACGGCGGCGACCTGCTCGAGCTCGGTGCTTCTCAGTACGGTGCCGGTCGGGTTGTGCGGGGTGTTGACGACGAGCAGCGCGGTGCGGGGTCCGACGGCGGCCCGCAGGGCCTCGGCGTCGAGGCGCAGCCCGGCGGTGAGCGGGACGGGCACGTGGGTGGCGCCCGCCATGGCGATCGCGGCGGCGTGGGAGTCGTAGAACGGTTCGAGGGTGACGACCTCGTCGCCGGGTCCGGTCAGGGCGAGGATCGCGGTGGTGAGGGCCTCCGTGGCGCCGGTGGTGACGAGGACCTCGGTGTCCGGGTCGACGTCGAGGCCGTAGTGGCGGCGCTGGTGGTCGGCGATCGCCCGGCGCAGCTCGGGCACGCCGTCGCCGGGGGAGTACTGGTTCCGCCCGGCGTCGATGGCGGCCTTGGCGGCCTCCTTGACGTAGTCCGGGCCGTCCACGTCGGGGAACCCCTGGCCGAGGTTGATCGCCCCGGTGCGGTGCGCGAGCGACGTCATCTCGGCGAAGATCGTCTGGGACACGGCGCCGTCGTCGGCGAGGAGGCCGGTCGCGGCGGCGACGGCTCGCCATCGTGGCGTGGTGCTCATGGGCCGACCCTACCGATCGCCCCGGGGCGGTGCGCCGAGCGCGGACCCAGGCCGACCCGGTGCCCCTGACGCGGTCTGACCACGTCCGCCATGTGAGAGCCGTGATGTGATGCGCGCCACACGGTCGGGCGGCAGGCGTGACTCGTGTCCCCCCGACGGGTACGCCGCTGACCAGCATGTTTACGGGCGGTCGTCGGGTCGTGACGGGGTCGGCGGGCCGCCGACGTCGTCCGAGGCCGATGTTGTCCACAGGTGTGGGAGCGCTACCGCACGGCGCTTCGCTACGCTCGCAGCGCTGGTGGAAGGTCCGGATTGTCCCCGACGGAGAGGTTGACCCGGTGACCATCGAAGTGACGCGGGACGACGGCGCGGACGTCCTGACGCGGGAGGTGCGCGAGCTCGTCCGGCGACGCGGCATCGACCCCGTGGCCGACCGCCCCGCCCTCGACCGCCTCGTGGCCGAGGCCGCCGCCGACTACGCCGAACGCGCCCTCGCCGGCGTCGTGCCGCAGCTCGCCGACTCCGACGCGGCAGCGCGCGGCATCGTGGACGCGCTGGGTGGGCTCGGCCCCCTGCAGCCCTACCTCGACGACCCCGAGATCGAGGAGATCTGGATCAACTCCCCGGCCCAGGTGTTCGTCGCGCGCCGGGGCATCAGCGAGCTCACCACCACCCTGCTGACCGCCGACCAGGTGCGCGACCTCGTCGAACGGATGCTCAAGGCCTCCGGACGCCGCCTCGACCTGTCCAGCCCCTTCGTCGACGCGACCCTGCCCGGCGGCGAACGGCTGCACGTGGTCATCCCGGACGTCACCCGCGACCACATGGCCGTGAACATCCGCAAGCACGTCGTGCGGGCCCACCAGCTCGACCACCTCGTGCGGCTCGGAGCACTCGGGCACCACGCCGCACGCTTCCTGGACGCCGCCGTCCGGGCGGGGTCGAACATCCTCGTGGCCGGCGCCACGCAGGCAGCAATCAAACCACGTGCTTACCGCTGGACCGTGGCCTGATGAGCGGGCGAGAGCGCGGGGGTGTGCCCGGTTGGCTACTCGTCGGCCTGATGGCCGCAGCCCTCGGAGTTGCGGTTGTGGTGCTGGTGGCACCGTAAGGGACGCACTACTGCCTGGCCTTCCACCTCCGAACTCAAGGACTCGACGTGGTCCAAGTAGTAGCAGGCCCGGACCTACTCACCAGGCGGGCCGCTGTCACCTATCGTTGGCTCCGTGTCAACTTCTGATCAGCCCATCCGGATCTTCATTGGCTCGTCCTCCGAAGGGAACTCGGTGGCGAGGAACTTGCAGGACGAGCTGGAGAGCATGTCCCTGTGCGAGGTCACGCGGTGGGATGTCAACGTGTTCGAACCTGGTGGATACACGCTGGACTCTCTGATACGGCAGGCGCGTTCGGTGGACTTTGCTGTCCTGGTGGCTACGGCGGATGACGTGGTAATCAGTCGTGGACAGGAGTCATCGTCGATGCGTGACAACGTGCTTCTGGAGCTGGGGATCTTCCTTGGCATTCTGGGGAGAGATCGTGCCTATCTGCTGGCAACGACTTCCAACATCAAGATTCCATCTGACCTCCTCGGTTTGACGCGCTTGGGCTACCAGAATCGGAGTGACGGCAACGAGAGGGCCGGAGTGAACGGAGCGGTGCTGCAGATCGAGCGCCAGGTCCGCACTCTTGGACCCCGAGTGGTTGATAGGACGCGCGCCAGTGCTGCTGGGACCAGCAGTAGTAGCGCTTCAACAGCGCTTGACGCGGAGATTGACTTACTCTGCACCAACGCGGTCGCACAAGGCTGGACGGTTCGGACCAATAGTCCTACGACCTTGAGGCTTCGCAGCCCTCAGGGTCGTAACCACACGCTTTCGAAAGGCAAGCCGGACGCGACACGCGTAGCCCTACGGCGGTTCGCGAGTCAACTCCGATCAGGCGGACTGCGAGTGAATCGGAGCATCCGCGGTCCTGTTGAAGAGTCGCCGCACTTGCCCTGAGGGCGGCATGCCCCCCTGTGTCGGCTGGCCGTGCGGCCCTGTCCAACCAGGGGGGCGGCGCTCCAACTCGGGCTCTACCGAGAACTCCCTACGCTTGCAGGGATCGCCGCGCCTCGATCGCGTAGCCATGCTCAGGTGGTGCAAGGCATCTCGCCTCATCATCGCCTCCTGGGTGATGATCACCTGGCTGGTGCGGCGACTCCCCGATCCTACGGCACATGATGTGGCGTACCCGTACCCGCCTGGATCGCCGAATGCCCCCATGCGGGTGAAACCACGCCGCTACGAATCGCGAGGACGATGACATGCCGGGGACCTAGCTTCCTCAGAGTGCTGGAACCCGCCTCAGCCCAAGCCGGGTAGTCGCCAGTATGTTCGGGGCGTAGCCTGCCGCTGGGCTGGCACCGTGCCAGCCCGGACCGGAGGTACCTCGTGCGCGTCGTCGTCTACGCCAGGCTCAGCGTCACTACCGAGGAATCGGTCAGCATCAGCCGCCAGATCGAAGCCGCCACGAAGTACGCCGACGCCCGCGGCTGGGAGGTGCTGGGGGAGCCGTTCGTCGACGATGGCGTGAGCGCCTCGAAGAACAAGCCGGAGGACCGCCCCGCCTGGCGTGCCCTGCTGGCTAGCGCCCGCGCCTACGAGGCCGTGCTCATCTGGAAGGTCGACCGGCTGGCCCGCCGCGTGCTCGACTTCCTCCACGCCGACGAGGCCCTGCAACAGCGCGGTGCTGGCCTGGTGGCCGTCGAAGACCCCATCGACATGACCACGCCGCAGGGCCGTGCCTTCGCGACGATGCTGGCCGTGTTCGCCGAGATGGAGGCAGCAGCCACCCGTGCCCGCGTCGCCGCCGCCCGCCGTCACCTGATCAGGGGCGGGCGTGCCGTGGGCGGTGCCGTGCCCTACGGCTGGCGCAACGTGCCCAACCCGCAAGGCCCGGGCATGGTCGTGGCCAAGGACCCCGACCGCATCGCCTACGTCGAGGGCATGGCGCAACGCACCTTCGACGGGCACACGCTCTACTCCACGATGCAGTGGCTCGAAGAAGTCGGTGCCCCCGCCCCCAGCGGCGACCGCTGGCACTACTCGACCGTCGAGCGCCTCCTGCGGCACCCGCTGCTCGCGGGCCTCACCACGTTCAACCCCGGCAACACCGACAGTCATCGGCGCGGTACCGAAGTTCTCCGCGGCGACGACGGGTTGCCCCTCGTCAACGAGGCGCTGGCGGTGCTGCCGCTGCCCCGCTGGCGGGCGCTTGTACGGCTCCTAGACGGTCGCGGGGACACCAGCCCGCAGGCCCGCCCCCGCGCCATGCGATCGAAGACCTCGGGAGTCCTCAGCGGCCTCGTGTGGTGTGGCGAGCACCCCGACCCGGTGCGCATGCACCGGGGCACCACGCAGGGACGCCCGTCGTACCAGTGCCCGCAGTGCTTCCAGACGGTGTCGTCGTACCTGGAAGAGTGCGTGGTCGAGAAGTTCCTCTGGGCCAAGTGCGAGTACGTGCGGTGGAACAAGGTCGAGTTCGTCGACGAGGGCGCCGCCGCGATGCTTCCCGAGATCGAGGCGCGTCTGCAGGAACTCGGCGAACTGATTACGCAGGAGCGTGACCGCGATGCCCGCCTGGCCCTGCTGGAGCAGGTGGACGCCCTGCAGGAGCTTCAGGAGCAGGGGCGACACGCAGACCCGGAGGTGCGGCTGGTCGAGTACGGCGAGGCCGTGTCCTTCGACGAGGCGTGGGCCAGTGCCGACGACGACACCGAACGGCGCGCGGTGCTGGGCGATGCCATAGAGCGAGTGCTCGTCAGGCGAGGCCGTCCGGGCAGGGGCAGCAGGGAGAAGACGGCGGAGCGGCTGACCTTCGAGTGGCGGTTCCCGGAGCAGGTCGGCCCGGTGGAAGATTCCCTATAGGGGCGAGAAACCTCGCGCAAAATTTGACGCGTGATCCGATTGGGACGTTTCTCATCCCGTACACGCAAACGACCCATGACCGCTATGGGCGGACGGCAATCTCCACGGTTGTCAGCCGACCCTCTGCGCCACGAAAACGCGCCTGGGGCACGCAAACCTCAGTCGGCTACGCGGGGGACCGTTCAGCCCTCGGCCACGGCGGCGCTCGTAGCGTCGAGCACCCGCTTCACGGTCGCCGGGTACCAACGGCCAGCGCCGGTCGGCGTCGTGTGGCCCTCGCCAGTCAGGGTGTCGGCGATCGCCTTGAGGGATGCCCCGCCCGCCCGAAGCTCCTGCACCCGTTCCGCCGTGCTGTCTGCCAGCGGCGCACGCGGCCGACCGCCGTTGCGCATGCGGTCGCGCACGTCATCGGGGAGCATCGCCATCGCGTCGCGGGTGCGTTCGGCAATGCGGCGGCGTTCCATCTCTGCGAACACCACGGTCACCTGAGCCATTGCCCGACCGGTGATGGTGGTGGTGTCGACCCCCAGGTCCAGGGCCACCACGCCCCAGCGCTGCCGCTCTGCGTCATCGAGGATGCGAGCGAAGTCAGCAACGGAGCGGGAGAGGCGGTCGACCTTCGACACGACGAGGGCTTCCGCCCTGCCCGCCTTCAAGTCGGCCAGCACACCCGCCAGCACGGGGCGGTTCTTCAGCGACTTGGCGCTGGCAGCGTCCTCGCGCCGGAGGTCCAGGTTCCACCCCCGGCGCTGGGCCTCCGCTTCCAGTGCGGCGATCTGCACTTCCGGGCCGATGTCCTGCTTGTCAGTGCTGACTCGGACGTACCCGATGACTGTGAGCGGGGCTGCTGTGGCCATGGCGCAAGCATACCATAACAGAAAGGGGTGCCCCATTACGTTACGGGCGTGCCTCCAACGCCGTCCGTACTCCGTCCAACCAGCCTTCTAGGCGTGCTCGGGTGACCTTGTCCAACTGGTCGTTGGGGTCCGGGGGCAAAGCAGCCAGCAGTGCCTCGGCCTGCTCGACGGCCTGGCGGAGTTCGTCGACATTCATGGGGTCACCTTTCCATCCGCGCCGTACGGCTCGCAGGGACACCGGGCGGGTTGCTGGCCCACCCGGTGCCCCTGCTACCGTTGAGAAGGCGTGAGGCAACGCTCGGTGATGACCTACCGGCCAGCACCGGCCAGGCTGGCGTAGTAGTCGGCGACGGCGCGGTCCTGAATCGGCTTGAGCGGCCAGGTCAGGGGGAGTGCGCAGCAGTCCGCGAAGGCGATGCCGCTGCCACAGTCGCAGTTTTCGGCCAGCAGCGGGGCGGCGTGGCACGCGATCCACGGAGTATCGCTTCCGCAGGAGCAGGGTGCCATCTGCGACGACGGGTGCATGGTTCCGGCCATGATGCTGACCAGGTCTTCGTCCGAGAAGTCGTGGAGGCGAGCGGTGCTCACGCCGTCACGCGTCAGGTGCGTGCGGTACAGGCTGCCGCCGACTAGCACCTTGAAGCCCGTGCTCGGGGGCATCTTGGCGCGGCTGTCTCGCACGAACTCGGCGAAGCCCACCAGGGCATCGTCGTCCAGGCCAGTGGGGATTTCGTAGTCCGACGACAGCAACATGGCCAGGTTGCGCTCGTGAATCTGCCGCGCCTCGTCGGTCGCGGCGTTGGCGACGACGTCGCCGCCGCGCTCCTCGACGCGCTCCCGCTGGTGCTCGTCTGAGCGGTACCCAACCGGGGTGGGGTGAACGAACACGTCAGAGGCGAGCGGCTCGGCGACGAAGTCATGTCGGGAGTTGAACACCGTAGTCGTGAAACGCGCCGCCGCGTCTGACCATCCGACGTGAAGCACGAGGCTGTCGGACGGTGTGTGGCGGAGGCCCGCCCAGATGCGGCGAAGGTGCCCCGGCGCTTCGTCGTTCACGACGTCGTAGGTAGAGGCGCTGAGGCTGTCGAGGGTCGCTACCCACGTCGCGCCCAGCGTGACGTCGCCCTGGGTGGCGACGGCCATCCGACGATGGGGGAAGGCATGACACTTGTCCGTGATGCCGAGTTCCCGGGCTGATGAGGTGTAGGCCCAGGTGTCGGTGGCGATGGTCGCCGAGTCACCGGCACTAGTGTCGATGTGGATGTACGTCATGGCTGGAATCTCTCTCCGGGATTGATGGTGTTGATGGCGTCGGTATGTGGACCTGCGACGGGGCCACCGAACGCGAAGCCGGGGCGGGTGGTACCGCCTGAGTTCGGAGTGGTGTTCGCGCCTCGTCGGATGATCTCTTCGACCCGTCGGGTGGTGATGGTGACGGTCTTGTCGTGGAGGTCGGCGAGCTCACCCTGGATGTTGTCGACCGTGGGGGTCACGTCGTCCTGAGCCGTGAGCAGGGTGGTGACGTTCTCGGGGATCAGCCCGTACTCGTCGGCGAGTTCGTGCGCAGCCTCCTTGGTCAACCCGGCGTCCATCGCCATGTTGACGAACTGCTTCCGGGCGCGCTGCATCTTCCCTTCGACGTCCTCGACGGAATCGCCGGACTCCCACATCGCCTCCGCCTGGTCCAGGGCAGCCCCGGCCACGTCGCGGAGTGCAGCCGAAGCGTCCCGGCCCGCCTGGGTGTTCAGATCGAGGCTGTCCTGGTTCTTCTTCAGCGTCTTGGAGTACTGCTCGGTGTCGTTGTTTGCCTCGCGGATGGTCTTGCGTGCGTCGTCGACGGACTGCTCGTAGTCGGCCATGGCCGCGTGTGCACCCATGTTGACCCCGGCCAGTTCCATCCAGGCGTCGATGGCCTCCTGGACCGCGCTGGTCTGGTACTCGACGACATCGGTGGTGTCCGCGATTGTGTCGGCTGCAGCACCCTCGGTCACGCCGAGTTCCTTGTTGGCCTCAGCCTTCTGCAGGACCTGCTTCTCCGCGTCGCTGAGGCTGCCCGCTGTGTCGTCGAGCATGTTGAGGAACTCGCGGCCACCAGCGCGGGCGTACTCCCTCTGGTTGTCGTAGATCGACGTGGCTTCGATGTTGCGCTCCACCGCCTCCGTCACGCGATCGACGTCCTCGGGAACACCCTGGATGTAGCCGACCATGTCCTGAATCGTGAGGCCGTAGCGCTTGGCCATGTCGATTGCCGACTCCGGGTCGCGCCCGAACATCTTTTCGACGATGTTGTTCTGGTCCTCCGACAGGATGTCCGTCAGGCTGGTGAGCGTCTCGTCTGTGGTGTTCCCGAACTGATCGAGGCTGCTCGCCAGGAAGTCCGTCTGGGCCTGGGCCTCTGCTGCTTCCTGCGCCCAGAGCGTGAGGCCAGCGGCAGCGACGGACAGCGCGGCTCCGACACCCCCCGCCGCGATGCCTGCCGTCTTCGCAGACAGGTTGAGCGCCTTCATCGCGTCGCGAGTCTCGTTGATACCGATCACGAGTTTGCCCATGCCTGCCAGCCCAAGCGCCACCAGGCCACCGCCGCCGATGATCGCCATGAGTGCCTGCTGTGCGCCGTCGGGCAGGCCATTCAGCGCGTTGATGACATCGGTGACGCTCTGCACGAGGCCCCGGAGCGGCCCATCTGCGCCCTCACCCATGCCGATGAGCAGCGTCTCGAACGCGCCACCGAGGGCTTCGAGGTCACCCTTCAGGTTGTCGAGGCGCTTCCCCGCAGCCTCAGCGGCGTAGCCTTGGTCGTCGACCTTGGCGATCCACTCGGTAAGGCCGTCCGCTCCCGCCTCGTAGAGGTAGTTCGCGGCGCGGTAGGCGTCGTTCCCGAAGATCTGTGCCAGCGCTGCGTTCCGCGTGGCCTGGTCCAGCCCGCTCAGACGATCCTGAAGTTGGCCTGCGAGGGCCTCCATCCCGATGAAGTTGCCGCTGGCGTCGTAGGCGTTGATGCCGAGCTTCTCCATCTCCTCGGCGGTCTTGCCTGCCGGGTTGGCCAGGGCGATCAGCATCGTCTTCAGGGAGGTGCCAGCGTCCGAGCCGATCATGCCGTTCTCGGCGAATAGGGCTAGCGTTGCTGTCGCATCGACGATGTCGATACCGAACGAGTGCGCGATGCCGCCTGCCTGGTTGAGCGCCTGACCGAGGTCGTCGGCGCTGCCCTGGGCCTTGCCCGCGCCAGCCGCGAGCAGGTCGGCGACGTGGGTAGCGTCCCCGCCTTCCAGGTTGAACTGGCCCATGGCCGACGCCATGATCTCCGCAGCGTTGGCGACGCTCATGCCCTCGGACGCCGCGAGGTCGAGAGCACCGGCTAGCGCGCCCCCGGTGATCTCGGCGGTCGTGAGGCCCGCCTTGCCGAGTTCGGTGATAGCACCGGCAGCCTCGGTCGCCGAGTAGACGGTGCTGGCACCGGCTTCCAGCGCTGCTGTGCGCAGAACCTCCATGTCGGCAGACGAGGCGTTCGTTGCACTCGACACGGTGCTCATCGCGGCGTCGAAGTCCGCGAACTTCTTCACGGCCAGCGCGGCAAACGCAGTGAGGCCGGTGCCCAGGAGGCCGATCTGGGTCGTCAGGTGGCTGAGCGCGGCCTCGTTCTTCTTGGTGGCATCGAGCATGGAGTTCGACGCCTTCTGCAGACCACTAGTCCACCGGCCTGTGGTCACGATGAGGTCGACGACGACGGTGCGATTGGTCATGGTCAGACCTCCTGGAGGACCTTGGAAGTGATGGCTCGTTGGGCACCGTGCATCTCACGAAAGGCAGAACCCATGAGCATCGCGCCGAGGCGCACACGCTCGGGGATGGTCAGGTGGTCGAGGCGTCGATTGATCTCACGCTCGACGTAGGCAGCCTCGAGGGCGGCTTCCGCTTCTGCGATACGCGTGGGATCACCGCAGCCTCCGCCGTTCGCGTGGCGGTGGGCCACCGCAAGACGCGCGGTGGCAGTTCGAACCGGGTCGAGTTCCTGTGGTCTGACCATTGCCTCAGGCTACCAAACAGTCGAACGAATGTTCGAATGTTTGGTACACTGGGGCTGTTCGGCCTAGTCCTCCGAATGGCTCCATCGGTCGGTGCAGCAGAAGAGGCCCTTGTCGCGCTCCATGTGCGACAAGGGCCTCTTCTGCGTCCGGCGTAGGACTGTTGAGCGCGTCCCTGGTGGTCGCAGGGCAGGCGGGTCTGGCGCAGGGCGGGGCCGTGTCGTGTGCGCCGCAACCGTCCGTGAGCAGCCTCTCGATGACGTCCTAGGAAGCTCTGTGTCGGCGGGAGGAAGCTGAAACCTAGACGGTTGCTCCGCGCAACCGCCCTGAGTTCCGCCGATGGGATGGGTGCGCGGAGCAACTATCGGATTCTCAGGCGCTTGCAGACGCCGAGGCTAGACCCGCTCGGAGTGCTGACGGCCTCCTGGGGCGTCGCAGGTGGCGGCGGGGGAGTGGCGTGCCTGAGCGCGCTGCGCGTGCGCCTCGCGCGCGTGAGGGCAGCGCTGGTGACTCTCCAGGAATTCTCTCGCCAGAACGCGGCCCGGTGGCCCGGTGACCCGGTGACCCGGTGGCCCGGTGGCCCGGTGGCCCGGTGGCCAGGTTGATTTGTTTTCCCGGAGTACTCAATCTGCTAAGATGTTCCGCGTAGCGGACCCCTCACCTTTCAGAGCGGGTCCGTTTCTCATGTCCCTGGTGCCCCGAACGGGGGTCGGCAGAGCCGTCATAGAAGGGGGTACCCCGTTGGCCGTTTTGAACGGGGTACGGGGTACGTGTACCCCGTTCGCTGGTGTGTTTGTGCCTGCTCCCCTATAAAAGTGGAGAGTTCTCTCTCTTTTTATAGTGTTTTTCACGGTTACACACCCTGTTACACACACGGAACGGGGTACGGCGTACCCCGTACCCCGTTCAGTACACGCGCCCCAAACCGCACGACAAGAGGCCCACCACCCGCGACAGGTGGTGGGGCTCTCAGGGCCACGCCGGGTTGGTCAGCGCGCGATCTGTCCAAACGGCACCGGCGACCAGTGCAGGTCCCGCTCGACCACATCGCCGAGCGGCCCTGCCGCGACGGATTCCAGTTCCGGCAGGTACACGTACCCCCACTCGCCGCCGTGGCCGAGGTCGCAGAAGCCGAACGCGTTGCCGGTGGTCCAGTCGGCCTCGACGAGCCACCAGTCGGCCGCGCCGATGAAGTAGTGCAGGTGCGCCACCTTGTCGGCGGCGGGGGTGTCCTCGGTTCCGTACAGCGGCGGCACGGCGGCGCGCAGGACGGCGGGAGGGTAGAAGTCGTGGCCGCGCCGCAGCCGCTGCGACTCCACGAGGCGGACGCTCACAGCGCCACTCGCAGCCAGGTGCCGTTGCCGCGCACGCTGCCGTGCCCTGCCGTGGCCCATGCCTCGACCTGCTCCTTGTCGGCGCGGACGTCGACGTTGCCCCGGTTCACGTACAGGGCACCGGTGCTGGTGCTGACCTTCTTGCCGATGCCGGCGAACTCCCCGGTGACCGTGATCCCGAGAAGCTCCGCCACGCGCTGTGCGTCGGCCAGACCCCGAGCAGGCTTCTCAGGAGCCGCGGGGGAGCTGGGGGAGGTGCTGGTGCCCGGCGTCGCCTTGCGAGCGGTACGCGTCGGCTCAGAGGTCTTCTTGACGGTGCTGGCCATGATCGTCTCCTTGACTATTCCGTGGGCTAGCCACCCACGCGGGTAGGCCAAACTTTGCCTGACGTGTGACCTGGCTCACAAACAGTCTGGTGAGGTGACGATTTACGGAAGCCCTGGTCAATAGGGGTGCAGATTGCATTGATGGGTATGTATGCTTCTGCTTGTCGGCCCAAGCAGTGGGCCGGTGGTACGGGTTGCAGCGGGTCGCTCCGCTGGCCTAGGGACTCGGCCCCGTGGAACGGGCAGGGTGTACGCATCTCCGGAACGTACGGAGGGCGGCGGCGGGGCAGGCAGCCCGCCGCAGGACATCGGTAGAAGCGCCGGTTGGCTACCGGACGGAAGACGGGCACCACCGAGATGGTGCCGGTGATGCCTACGGGCCTCATCAGAGGACTTCCGATGACACCCCTAGTCCCGCCTCTTCGAGCAGCGATTGCTCAGTTGGCGTCGCGCCACCGCCACCACCCGAATGACGCCATCCGCCTCGAAGAGGCCAGGCGTGACCTCAGCGCGGCTCGTGTCGCTGCCGCAATCGAGAAGGCCCTCGCGGAAGACTCGCTTCCGACGCCCGAGCAGCGCGCCGTCCTCGCCCAGATGCTTCTGCGCGGTGAGGCGAAGTGAGCGCCCGGGAGCGCGTTGCCGAGGCCCTGTGGCAGAACGGCTTCGCCGTCGAGGACGCCGGGTTCTACGCCGACGAGTGGTTGCGCGGCGACCAGCGCGGACAGCATCACTGGCTCGGCACGCCGGATGCCCATGACATCGAGGCGCACGCCCTGGTGGCCGTGGCCGCTGTGGCCCTCGCCGGGATGCAGCACGACCTCGCACTGAAGCTCCTGGCCGACGCGCAGGAGCGGATCACCTCCGGCGCGAGCCGGTCCGTCGCACACCGGGTCAAGGCCCTGCGTGAGTCCGGGGAGGTGCGCTGTGGCTGACCTCAAGTTCCCCATCGCCACCGCTCCGCGCAAGGACTCCAAGACGTGGACGCAGGGGTGGATCACCTGGGACGAAATGCTCGCCTGGCTGAAGTCGCCCGCGTCGGTGAAGGAGTGCGGCGGCTACGTGCTGGGCACATTCGACGGTGAACGCCGCACCCGAGAGACGGTGGTGTCGAGGGCAGCACTCACGCTCGACGTGGACACCCCCGACTCGAGTTTCATCGCCGACGCCGCGCTGAGCCTCGACGCACTGTTGCTGTGGCACTCGACCTACTCGTCTACGCCCGACGCTCGTCGGTACCGGCTGGTGATTCCGACAGATCGGGTGATGACCCCCGACGAGTACCGGCAGGCGGCTGCCGTGGTGATGCACCGCCTCGGCCACGAGCAGTTCGACCCAGGTTCGGCACAGCCCGAACGCTTCATGTACAAGCCGTCGGCGAAGAAGCCCGAGTGGTTCGAGGGGGACAGCCTGGCGGGCGACCCCGTCCGCGTGGACGACCTGCTGGCCGAGTGGGAGAACCTGCCGCGCGAGTCTGCCGAGTCGTTGGCGGCGTTGCCGCAGGAATCGAAGGACTCCGACCTTCCCGAGGTGCCGGTGCAGAACCCGGGATGGGTCGCGGCGATGCTCCGCAACATCGTGTTCGAGATGACCGTCTCGGACGGCGACGTGGGCAACCGCAACAATCGGCTCTACGGGCTGGCGCTTCGTGCTGGTCGCTTCATCGCACGAGGGCACCTGGACGAGGCCGAAGCCCGCGAGGAACTGACCGAGGCCGCGCTGCTCGCGGGCCTTGAACCCGGCGAGGTCGAGCGAACGCTCAGCAACGGCCTCCGCGACGGGCGGCAGCACCCCGCCGACCCGCCCGCGCCCCGTGCGACCACCGAGCTTCTGGCGCTGTTCGAGGCGACTCCGGTGCTCCGACACATCCGCCAGGCCGCGCTCGCGCAGTTGGTGTCGTCACCCGCGCTGCTCGCGATGGTGCTGGGCCGCGTGCTGGCCGAGGTGCCGCCCGAGGTCTGCCTGCCGCCCGTGGTGGGTGGGCGCGCGGCCCTCAACCTCGGGGTGCTGCCTGTAGGCGGCAGCGGGTCGGGCAAGTCGGCTCTGCTGTCCACATCGAGGCGGCTGCTCGGCTGGGCTGGCGAGTGCCAGAAGGTGGAGCTGGAGCGGAACGTCGGGAGCGGTGAGGGCATCGTCGAGACGTTCCTCAAGACGAAGCGAGTCCCGAACCCCGACAACCCGAGCACGAACATCACGACGAAGGTGCTCGTCGACGACCCCCGCCGCATTCTCATCGCGGACGAGGTCGACGCCCTGGCCGCGCAGTCGGACCGGGCCGGGGCCACGCTCTCGGCGACGGTTCGAAGCGCACTGACCGGAGGTTCGCTCGGGCAGGAGAACGCCACCGCGGAGCGCAGACGACACGTGCCCGAGGGGGAGTACCGCCTGGTGATGGTGGTGGGGGTGCAGCCGTCGCGGTCCGGTGCGCTGCTCAAGGACACCGACGCTGGCACGCCGCAGCGGTTCCTCTGGGTTCCTGCCACCGACGCGACCCTTTCGCGTGACCCGGTCGCGTGGCCGGGCGAACTGAACTGGTCGCCCCCGGTCGACCTGCCTGACGAGATCGACTACCCCGACCACATCAAGGCCGAGGTGCGCCACACCCGGTTCCTGCAGGCGACCGGTGCTTCGACCGACGAGACCAAGGGGCACCTGATGCTCCTGCGGCTCAAGGTGGCGGCGGCGCTCGCACTGCTGCACGGCGAGATGGCCATCACGGACCAGTGGTGGTCGCTCGCAACCACGCTCACCGACCTTTCGGTCGAGACGCAGGAGTTGTGTCGGCGCGCGCTGGGCGAGCAGGCACAGAAGGAACTCCAGAACTCGACGACCGCCAAGGCCCGCGCGCAGGCCGTCGCGGAGGACGCCGTGGCCGAAGACCAGGTGCGAACCCTGGCGAACCAGGTGCTCGGCAAGGTCCGCGAGGCAGGCGACGACGGCCTCCCGAAGAAAGCGGTTCGTCCACGCCCCGAGCGGCGGCACCTGCTGGACGAAGCCATCGACCACCTCGTCGCCAGCGGGCAGGTCGTCACGTCGGAGACCCGCGCTCGCAACGGCGGCATCTCGGTCCGCCTTCGCTACGCGGGGAGCGACCGATGAGCCGGAGCAGCAAGAACGTCGACGCGCTCCGGCAGCGCAAGGTCCGCCGCGAGGCCGAGCGCAGCCAGGCCAACCAACACCGAGACAAGTACGCGCATCTGTCGCGTAGGACCGACTCGAAGGAGAACCGCCGTGGATGACCGACCCATGCACCCGCTGCTCCTGGCGGTGCTCTACAAGGAGGCCGAGGACACCGGCGACGACGCGGACGTCGACTACTACTGGAACTGTCTGCTCGACGCCGCGCCGCAGATCACGATCGAGGGTGCTCCCGCCGAGTCCGTCAACGACCTGTTCAAGGCTGGACTGGGCGGGCTCTTCACCCTCGCATCGTGGGGCAGCGTCGACGCCCTGGACCTCCTCATAGAGCTCCTGCCGGACGAGCCCAAGCCCGCACCTCGCCCGGTGCAGTCGCGATCCTCACGCGAGCGTGTGGCGCGCCTCGGTGAGGACGTGGCCCTCAACCGGTTCCTGAGTGCGGCGTACGAAGTGTTCGGCGACGAGGCCTGGACCTCGCGGATGGCTGTCGAGCAACTCGGCGACGCCCTCCCAGTCCTTCCCGTCATCGGCAACCCGATCGCGCACCTGGGCACCTGGCTCAGGGGCCGTCGTGGCATGACCACCGCCGCAGGGCGTCGAGTCGACTGCCTCGGCAAGAGCCAGAGTCTGCCCGTCGACAGCCCCGACTGGGGCCGCAACCAGTACCGCATCACCATCACCGACAAGGAGAACTCCGATGCCTGACCTCACCGACGCCGAGTTCAGCGCCGCCCTCGCGGCGCTGAAGTCCGGCCAGCAGAACGACGCCCTCGACCGTGCGAGCCGTATGAACGACCTCAAGTCGCAGGGAGCGTCGCGCCGCGCCCGTGCCCGCGACCGCGCCGCGCTGCTCGACTCCATCAAGTCCGACCGCAAGAACAAGGAGGCCTGACCATGGCTGCGAAGACGAAGACCCCGACCACCTCCGACGCGCAGAAGGCCGTGGCCGCTGCCGAGTCCGACCTCGCCCGCTGGGAGAAGGCGCTCGCCGAGGCGAACGTCGCCCTGCTCACCGTGCGCGGCACGAAGCCGAAGTCGCCGGCGGAGGCCGACACCCTCGCCTCTGACCGGTCCACCGCCGAGAACCGCGTGGCCATCCTCGGCGAGGCTGTCGCCGAGGCGGAGTTGGCGGTCACCGCTGCGAAGGCGGACGTGCTGCTGGCGCTCGCGACCGAAGAGGATCAGCGGGCTGCTGCCGCCAACGCGCAGTGCGACTCCGCCCGGACCAAGATCGCCGCGCTGGAGGGCGACCTCAAGACCGCGAAGGCAGTGCTGGCGAAGGCGCTCGGCGAGGCGTCGCTGGCCGACACCCGTGCGAAGGTCCACCGCTACGCGGCGGCGAACCAGCAGGTGCCCGACGGTCTCACGGCCTACGAGGCGGGCATCGGTGACACGTTCGCCCGCCTCCAAGTGAGCGGGGCCGAGGTGATTCCGCCCGAGGCGCGCGAGTTCGCGGGCCAGTTCGCCCCTGAGGTCGTCGACGACGCCCCGTACGTCAACGGCTCCAAGCGCTACGGCGTCGGCTGGGAGGGTGCTCCCGACGACGACGCGGCCACGGTGCTCACGACCGGCGAGCGCACCCAGTCCCTCGACCCGGAGACGGCTCACCTCGACCGGGACTAGGGCGGCGGGCCGACAGCGCGGGTGGGAAGCCGCCCGCGCTGTCGGCGTCGCACGGTGAATTCACCCGTGGCCAGGCACCCTCACTACCCGTCACCTTGGAAGGATTCGGACATGAGCAACGTCAAGATGGTCGTGATCGCAGTCGTGACGCTGGTGGTGATCGCTGCCGGTGTGGGTATCGGTGTCACCGTGGCGCTCGACCACCGGGACAAAAAGCAGGCCGAGGCAGCCGCCGTGGCACTCGCAGCGGCGGAAGAAGAAGCCGCCGCCGAAGCGGAAGCGGCTGCCGCAGCAGAAGAAGAGGCCCGCGACCAGGAGTGTGCGGCTCTGACCGAGGGGTACATCGACGAGAACCTCAGCACCTACGTCGACCACGGCCCCGACTACGAAGCAGGCGACTTCCGCTTCGGTGAGAACGGGGCGAACCTGATCGCGCGGTACACGGCGGAGTGGGCTGGGGAGAACCTCGTACCCCTGGACTGCGCCGACGACTACTACGTGGACCTGTTCATCGCGGCGAAGGCCGAGGCGGACGCCTACATCGAGGTGAACGCGCCGAGCGCGAAGGAACTCGCGCCCGAGTACGCGGCCCTCATCGGTCACTGAGGAAACCCCGCCACGCCGGGTGAAAGCACCCTTTCCGGCGTGGTGAACACGCACCTGAATAGGACTTTCGCCCTATTCTTGGCGCGAACCCCCACCCGTCTCTCCGGAGGATCCGTGAACGCGTTCCATGAGGCGAAGAAGCCTGCCGCGGTGCTGAAGCACGCCATCTTGGACCAGTATGTGACGCCCTTCGCGAGCAAGACAGGAAGCACGTCGCCCGGAGGGCGGGTGGCCTTCATTGACGGGTACGCGGGGCCGGGGTACTACGAGGACGGGTCGGAGGGGTCAGCCGCGATGCTGATCCGGAAGGCTCACGAGCTGAAGGCGATGCAGCGCCCACGACGGGCAGAGCTTCACTTCGTGGAGCAGGACGCTGCGGTCGCCACGAGGCTTCGAAGCGTGGTTGAGAGAGAGGGGCAGGGCCTTGAGGTCACTGTCCAGGACGGGGACATCGCCGCTCACCTGCCCGGGTTGCTTGAGCATGCCAGTGGAATTCCGCTGTTCGCCTACTTGGACCCCTGCGGCCTCATCATCCCGATGGACCAGGTCGCCTCGATCTTCCACAGGCCGGGAAACCCCGCAGCGACCGAAGTCCTCATCAACCTGACCGCGCATCTCCGTCGCTTCGGGGGCATCTTGTCCAACGGAAAGTCGGACAAGAGCAGCGTGGCGTCGTTGAAGCGCATCGACGACGTCTGCGGCGGCACCTGGTGGCGCGACGCATGGTTGGAGAAGTGCCCCGACCAGGAGGCCTCCGACGACGACCGGACCGCTGCAGAACTGGCCGTCGTCGAGGGGTACGCGGCGAAGCTCCGTGAGCACATTGGGGTCGCAGGTTCGTGGGTGATCGACGTGCGCCCCCGTGCGGACCTCAAGCCGATCTACTACCTGATCTTCGCCACGCGCCACGTCGCCGGGATGACCACGTTCGGAGCGTCGTCTTCGCTCGGCCTGAAGGCGTGGCGGAAGTACCTCGCGAAGGCTGCTGCCCAGGACACCCTCTTCGGCGACGGCGGCGCGTGGGAAGAGGACTGGAAGGCCGCAGAGAAGGTGCTCGATGAGCAGTGGGTCCGCACGCTCGTCGAGCGGATCACCGCGGAGTTGGAGAAGGGGCAGCCCTTCAGCATCGCAGGAAACGACGAGATCCTGCGGGATGATCTGGCCGGTGTCGTGCGCAACACGCACTTTCGCGCGGCCATCAATCAGGTCCGTGCCGCTGGGAAGACCACGACGGAGACCAGGGGCGTGGAGAACTGCATGACGCTTGTGATCACGCCTGCGTAGTCAACGGCATCTCGTCCCAGAGCCGCCCGTCGAGTTCGCGCCCGTTGCTCTTCGGTGTGCGCCCACCCCATTGCTTGAAGAAGAAGGCGACGCTCTGTCGCTGGCACTCGTCGCGGAGTTCTCGTACCCACTCCGGGTCGAGTGGCCGATGGTTCGGACCACTCTCGCCACCCGCGATGAGCCAGTGCATCCCGGTCAGGTCGATCCCTGCGAGTGAGCCGAGCAGCGGCTCCGCGGAGACGAAGCGTGTCGCTGCTGGGACCGCGCGTAGTTCGTCCAGCCGCCACAACTGGTCCGTGGTCTCCACGCTCACACCGAGCCAGACGTTGCTAGGCCAGGGGAGTTCCCGAGCCATGCGTGCAGCACGACGGGGCCGCTTCGTCAGTACCTGGTAGGTGTGCCGAGGCGTCTCCGCCATCACCTTGAAGACCTCCTGGATGAAAGTCGTAGAGATCCGCGCGTGGAACAGGTCGGACATGCTGTCGACGAAGATCACCCGGGGGGCGGACCAAGACCTGGGGATGTTGAGCGCTGACGGGTGCTCGGTGATGGCGAACCCTGGGCCGCTAGTGCGTGGGTCACCGTCCACTTGATACTTGGGGTTGCCCATTGCCTTCAGTCGCTTGGCCAGCGTCAGCGCGTAGCAGTTGTCGCAGCCTGGGCTGATGCGGTCGCACCCCGTCGTGGGGTTCCAAGTCGCCTCTGTCCACTCGATCCCGCTGCCGTCCGCCATGAAGACACCGTAGGCCACGCGATGCGTAGGTTCGCGCATCGCGTGGCCCGACGTCAGGACATACCTCAACACCGTGGTTTGAGCACGGCCCGTACCCAGGCCGGCAAGACGACCATGCTCAACGCCCTCGCGGGCTCGATCCCGTCCGGGCAGCGCGTCATCTCCTGCGAGGAGGTCTTCGAGCTGCGCCTGCCCGTCCGCGACCACGTCGCGATGCAGTGCCGTCAGCCCAGCCTGGAGGGCACCGGCGAGATCCCGCTGCGTCGGCTGGTCAAGGAGGCGCTGCGGATGCGCCCGGACCGGATCGTGATCGGCGAGGTGCGCGAGGCCGAGAGCTTCGACCTCCTCGTCGCCCTCAACGCCGGTGTTCCCGGCATGTGCACCATCCACGCGAACTCCGCCCGCGAGGCGGTCACGAAGATGTGCACGCTCCCGCTCCTGGCCGGGGAGAACGTGTCCGCACGCTTCGTCACGCCCACCGTGGCGTCATCCCTGGACGTGGTCGTGCACCTCGGTGTGGCCCCGGACGGCGTGCGCCAGGTGCGCGAGATCGTGGCCGTCACGGGACGGGTGGAGTCGGACCGCGTCGAGACCGCGCAGATCTTCCACCGCCCGTCGGGGGCCCGCGGCGGGGACCTCGTGCGCGGCGACGGCTTCCCGACCGGCGTCGAACGGTACGAACGGGTGGGCATCGACGTGCACGCCGTGCTGGCGGAGGCCGGCTGATGGGCGTCGTGATCGGGATGACGGGCGGCGTCGGGCTCTTCTGCCTCTGGTGGTCATGCTGGGAACGGGTCCCCCGGCCGCGTCGGCGCAGCCGCCGGCACCAGGCGCTGCAGGACCTCCTGGTCCAGGCGGACGCGGGATCCGTCACCCCCGGCGGGCTGTACGCGTTCGCGGCCGGCGTCGCCGCCGTCGTCCTCGTCGTGGGCCTGGCGATCACCCGCTCCCCGGCCATCGCCTGCGCGTTCGCCGCCATCGCCGCGGTCGGCCCGGAAGCGATGGTCCGGGCACGGGCTCGCAAGCGCCGCGACGACCTGCGCGAGGTCTGGCCCGACGTCGTCGACCACCTCGCCTCGGGTGTGCGCGCGGGGCTGTCGCTGCCGGAGGCCGTGGCCCAGCTCGCCGAGCGCGGACCCGTCGCGCTGCGGGAGCCGTTCGGCAGGTTCGCCGCGGACTACCGCACGACCGGTCGGTTCGGCGAGTGCCTCGACCTCCTCAAGGAACGCCTCGCCGACCCCGTCGCGGACCGCATCGTCGAGGCGTTGCGACTCACCCGCGAGGTGGGTGGCACGGACCTCGGCCGCCTGCTGCGGAGCCTGTCGGAGTTCCTGCGCGAGGACGCCCGTACGCGCGGGGAGCTCGAGGCCCGCCAGTCGTGGACGATCAACGGGGCCAGGATCGCCGCGGCCGGACCCTGGATCGTCCTCGCGCTCCTCGCGTCCCGCCCGGAGACGGCCCAGGCCTACGACTCGGCCGCGGGCGTCGCGGTGCTCGTGGCCGGGGCGGGCTGCTCCCTGGTCGCCTACCGGCTGATGCGCAGGATCGGCCGCCTCCCCGAGGAGAGCAGGGTGCTGCGATGACCCTGGCGACCACCGGCGCCGTGCTGGGACTGCTCGGCGGGTTCGGTCTCGTGCTGATCGTGGCGGGCGTGCGGGGGCGTCGCATCACCCTCGACGAACGTCTCGCGCCCGCGCTGCGGCACCGCGACCGCACCTCGGTGCTGCTCCGCGTCGCGGAGGTGCGGCCCGGACGGTTCGGCTCGGTCGAGCGGCTCGTCACGCCCTGGGTGTCCGACCTCGCCACGTGGTTCGAGCGGTTGGGCTCGGGGCGGGCCGACGTCCAGCGCAGGCTCGACCGCGCGGGGTCCGCGGACACCGTCGAGCAGTTCCGTGCCCGACAGCTCGTGTGGTCCGCGCTGGGCCTCGCCGGCGGGCTGGCCACCGCCGTCCTCCTGGCGGCGACCCGGGGGAGCTCCGTCGTGGTGCTCGGTGCCCTGGTGCTGCTCGCCGGGGCGAGCGCCTTCGTCGCCTGCGACCTGCGGCTCTCGTCGGCGGCGAGCCGGCGCGAGGAGCGCATGCTCTCGGAGTTCCCCACCATCGCCGAGCTGCTCGCCCTCGCCGTGACGGCCGGGGAAGGCCCGGTGCAGGCGCTCGAACGGGTCTCGACCACGGCACGCGGGGAGCTGTCGAGCGAGTTCGGCGCGATGCTCGCCGAGGTCCGCGCGGGCGCGCCGATCGTGGGAGCCCTCGGTGCGATGGCCGACCGCACCGGGCTGCCCGCCCTCACCCGGTTCGCCGAGGGCGTCGCGGTCGCGCTGGAGCGCGGGACCCCGCTGGCCGAGGTGCTGCGCGCACAGGCGCAGGACGTCCGCGAGTCCGGCCGGCGCGCCCTGATGGAGGCCGGCGGCAAGAAGGAGATCGCCATGCTCGTGCCCGTCGTCTTCCTGATCCTGCCGATCACCGTCGTCTTCGCCGTGTTCCCGTCGCTCGCGACCCTGCAGATCGGGTTGTGAGCACCACCCATGGAAAGGTCAGACATGTCCCGAGGCCCGCAGCACCCCGATCCCACGACGCGCCCCGGTGCGGACGACCCGGAACGGGGGGACGTCCCGGGGTGGGTCCTGGTGACCCTGATGACCGCAGGCCTGGTCGTCGCGCTCTGGGCGCTCGCCGGACCGCTGCTGGAGCAGACCTTCAGCGAGGCGATCAAGAGCGTCACCGGACCGTGATCGCGGGACCGGCACGCACGAGCTCCTCGAGCACGAGCACGAGCCCCGCGCGCACGGCTCCACGTACCGGCCCGGGGAGCAGGGGTCGGCGGTGGCCGAGTTCGTCCTCGTCTCGGCGCTGGTGGTCGCGCTGTTCCTGGGCGTCGTGCAGCTCGCCCTGGCGCTGCACGTCCGCGGGCTGGTGATCGACGCCGCCGCTGAGGGCGCCCGCGTCGCCTCGCGCGCCGACGCGGACCTCGCCTCCGGCGCGGAGCGCACCCGGGCGCTGCTCCGCTCGGCGTTGTCGCCGCGGTACGCCGAGGACGTCGTGGTGGCGCGGACGGTGCAGGACGGCCTCGACGTCGTCGAGGTGACGGTGCGTGCCCCGCTGCCCGTGGTGGGGATCCTCGGCCCGGGCGGCTCGATGACCCTGACCGGTCACGCGTTGGACGAGGGACCGTGGGGCCGGTGACCGCCGGAGTGCCGGTCGACGCTCGCGCGCCACGGCCGGGTGCCGCCGCGCGGCACCGCGACGCGGCCGACCCCGAGGAGGGTTCCGCGCTGCTGGAGTTCCTGGCGGGCAGCGTGCTGTTCCTGGTGCCGCTGGTCTACCTGGTGGTCGCCGTCGGTCAGGTGCAGGCGGCCGCGTTCGCCGTGGAGGGGGCCGCGCGGGAGTCGGCGCGCGCCGTGGTGACGGCCGACAGCTCCGACGAGGGCGTGGAACGGGCGGCGGCTGCCACCCTGCTCGCGCTGGAGGACCAGGGCTTCGAGGCCGACGCCGAGGACGTGCTGGACCTGGCGTGCTCGCACGACCCCTGCCTCACCCCCGGAGCGACGGTCGGTGTGACCGTCCGCTACGAGGTGCCGCTGCCGCTGGTCCCGGCCGCGCTCCAGGGCTGGGTTCCCCTGGCCGTTCCCGTCGAGTCGTCGCACGTCGCTGCGGTGGGAGACGTCGCGGCGGTGCGGCCGTGAACCATCAGGGCGAGGAGGGTCGCATCCTGCTGCTGACCGTCGGCTTCCTGGCCGTCGGCCTGATGCTCGTCGCCGCGGTCGCCTCCGCCGCCTCGGTGCACCTCGATCGCAAGCACCTGTTCGACCTGGCGGACTCGCTCGCCGTCGCGGGCGCCGACTCGGCACGTGCCGCGGCCCACTACGCGGGTGCGGAGCCGGGGGAGTCGGGCTCGGACGTGGTGATCGTGCTGTCCGACGCCGAGGTGGCACGCGAGGTATCCGAGCACCTGGCGAGCCAGCCGGGGACGACGGCGCCGGGCCTGCGGGGCGTGCAGGTCGCCGAGGCGACGAGCCCGGACGGCCGCAGTGCCAGGGTCACCCTGGTCGCGACGTCCCACCCGCCGCTCCTGCGCTGGTTCACCGACAGCTTCACGGGCGGCTTCGCCCTGACGGCGACGGCCACCGCCCGCGCCGGGTGAGCGCAGGCGGTGGCCGTCGTGGTGCAGCGGGCGGCGCGGGTCAGCAGCGACCCTTGCCGTGCCGCTTCTCGGACTGCGGCGCCCAGCCGTCGTCGCCGGAGAGGTAGTCCGCGACCTCGTGGTCGCGGGCCTCGGTGCGGGTCAGCTGCGGGCGGTCGTCGTCGACCTTCGCGCCCGGACCGGAGTTGCGGTACTCGGCGTTGCTGCCCTCGGCCCAGTCGTAGCCCGACATGGTCGTCCACGGGTCGGCCTTGACGTGCGCGCCGAGCCAGGAGTCACGCACGACGACGCGGGGGTCGTTGTCCGGGGCGCTGCTCGGGTGCCAGGGCCGGCCGAGGAAGAAGCTGCCGTCCGCGGCGTCGGTGGTGAACCGCGAGCCCACCACGAGGAACCCGTGCGCGAAGTCCTTCGAGGTGCTGGGGGCGAACACGTAGCCGCTCGGGTCGGAGTCGCGGTCGAGCGCCTTGATCGTCGAGTCCTCGATGACGGCCGTGGCGCGTCCGAAGATGAAGTCGACGTCACCCTCGACGTAGCTGTCGCGCACGTACACGCGGGACGGCACGTCCGCGGACGGGGTGTCCAGGTAGAGGGTGTCCTGGTTGCCGAGGAACCGGACGTCGTCGAACACGATCTTGTCGGCGCGCGTCTTGACCGCGACGGCCTGGTGGCCGGAGATCTCGGGGTGGGCGGCCTCGTCGAACGCGTTCTCGAAGGTGACGGACGTGGCGTGGAACTCGGCCCCGGACACCGTCACGGTGGCGCTGCCGGTGGTGCCCCAGGTGCCGCCCTCGGGCTTGGCGGTCCCGGCGGCCCGGTCGTCGGTGATGACGACGTCGGTGGGGTCGCCGGTCGAGCCCACGAACGACAGGCGCGGGTGGGCGGAGTCGACGTCGACCCGGCCCTGGTAGACGCCCGGACGGATGAGGATCTCGATGCGCTCGGTCGAGTTCTCGGGGGCGAGGTCGATGGCCTCCTGGATCGTGCCGGCGTCCCCGGAGCCGTCCTGGGCCACGACGATGCGGGGACCGTCGTCGTGCCGGTCGCCGTGGTGGTGGTCGCGGTGGCCCCCGGCCTGGGCGGGGACGGCCGTCGCGAGACAGGCGCCCGCGGCGGTGAGCGCGGCGATCGTGCGGATCGCGGCGTGGTGGCGAGTGGTCGTGGGCATCGTTGCCTCCTGGTGTCGACGTCGACGTAGACCGCGAGAAACCGGTTCCCGACGGCGAGTGCAACGTTGTCACAGGTGAGCGCCGATGGCAACGGTCCACCCGACCCGGCGGTAGGGTGGGACATCGTGGCCACCATCGACTTCCCCGCAGAGATCAAGGGGCTCCGCTCCACCCTCGAGTCCATCGAGTCCGTGAGCGACCCCACCGCCCTGCAGGCGAAGGTCGACGACCTGTCGGAGCAGGCCGCCGCCCCCGACCTGTGGGACGACCCCGAGCAGGGGCAGAAGATCACCTCGGCCCTGTCCGCGACGCAGTCCGAGCTGGACCGGGTCGAGCGGCTGGCGCAGCGCATCGCCGACGTCGAGACGCTGGTCGAGCTGGGCCACGAGATGGACGACGCCGACTCCCTGGACGAGGCCGAGGCCGAGGTCGCCGCCATCCGCAAGGACCTGGACGCGCTCGAGATCCGCACGCTCCTGGCCGGCGAGTACGACGCGCGCGACGCCGTCGTGACGATCCGTGCCGGCGCCGGCGGCGTCGACGCGGCGGACTTCGCCGAGATGCTGATGCGCATGTACCTGCGCTGGGCCGAGCGCCACGGCTACTCCACCAAGGTCATGGACACCTCCTACGCCGAGGAGGCGGGCCTGAAGTCCGCCACGTTCGAGGTCAACGCCCCGTACGCGTTCGGGAACCTGTCGGTGGAGGCGGGCACTCACCGCCTGGTGCGGATCTCGCCGTTCGACAACCAGGGTCGCCGCCAGACGTCGTTCGCCGCCGTCGAGGTGGTCCCGCTCATCGAGCAGACCGACTCCATCGAGATCCCCGAGTCGGAGCTCAAGGTCGACGTCTTCCGGTCCTCCGGGCCCGGCGGCCAGTCCGTCAACACCACGGACTCCGCGGTGCGCATGACGCACCTTCCCACCGGCACGGTCGTGTCGATGCAGAACGAGAAGTCGCAGATCCAGAACCGGGCCGCCGCCCTGCGCGTCATGCAGTCCCGCCTGCTGCTCATCCGCCAGCAGGAGGAGGCCGCGAAGAAGAAGGAGCTCGCCGGCGACATCAAGGCGAGCTGGGGCGACCAGATGCGTTCCTACGTGCTGCAGCCGTACCAGATGGTCAAGGACCTGCGCACCGAGCACGAGTCGGGCAACACCCAGGCCGTGTTCGACGGCGCGATCGACGACTTCATCGAGGCGGGCATCCGCTGGCGACGGTCCGGCACCGCGTCCTGAGCTCCGGCACCGCCCTCTGAGGACCCGCTGACGCCCCGGATCGGGTTGTCCAGGGCAACGGACTGACCCGCGGCTCCTCGGCGTGTCCTTCCTCCCGGGTGCGGGGCCCCCGTGCGACTCTCGAATCCGGGTCGTCGCCCCCACCTTGGTGACGTGCCCGGAAAGGGGCACGTCGTGATCCGGTTCGAGAACGTCTCGAAGGTCTACGCGCGCGGCGCGAGACCTGCGCTCGACGACGTCTCCGTCGACGTCGAACGAGGGGAGTTCGTGTTCCTCGTCGGCGCCTCGGGCTCCGGCAAGTCCACGTTCCTGCGCCTCGTGCTGCGCGAGGAACGTCCCACGGACGGGCGCGTCTACGTCGCCGGCCGCGACCTGACCCGCCTGTCGTCGTGGCGCGTGCCCGGGCTGCGCCGGGGGATCGGCATGGTCTTCCAGGACTTCCGCCTGCTGCCCAACAAGACCGTCTACGAGAACGTCGCCTTCGCCCTGCAGGTCATCGGGCGCCCCCGGCACGCGATCCGCACCACGGTCCCCGAGGTCCTCGAGTGGGTGGGCCTGGACGGCAAGGAGAAGCGCCGTCCGCACGAGCTGTCCGGCGGGGAGCAGCAGCGGGTCGCCATCGCGCGGGCCTTCGTCAACCGTCCGCAGATCCTGCTCGCGGACGAGCCCACCGGAAACCTCGACCCGACGACGTCGCTGGGGATCATGCGCCTGCTCGACCGCATCAACCGCACCGGCACCACCGTGGTCATGGCCACCCACGACGACGAGATCGTCAACGAGATGCGCCGCCGGGTGGTCGAGCTCTCCACCGGCAAGATCGTGCGCGACGAGGCCGAGGCCGCGTACGGCCGACGCGAGGAGATCCTGCCCGCCGTCGGACCGGCGCCCGTCCTGGACGCACCCGGCCGCGGCGTGCCGGTCCAACGCATCACCGTCCAGCCTGAACCCGGTGACATCGCGGCCGAGGAGGCCGCCGAGCGCGCGGCCGACGAGGCCGACGAGCAGGGCCCCTTCGAGCTGTCGGGCACGGCCGCCGGGCGCGAGGAGGCCTGAGACGTGCGTCTGCAGTTCATCCTCGCCGAGGTCCTCCAGGGCCTGCGCCGCAACGCGACGATGGTCGTCTCGGTGATCCTGGTGACGTTCGTGTCGCTGACGTTCGTCGGTGCCGCCGCCCTGCTGCAGATGCAGGTGACCAAGCTCAAGGGCGACTGGTACGACCTCGTCGAGGTCTCGGTGTTCCTGTGCCCCGACGGCTCCACCGCCCCCACCTGCGCGGCCGGCGAGGCCGACGAGGACCAGGTCGCCGCGATCGAGCGCACCATCGAGACGGACCTGGGCGACATCGTGGCCACGACGTTCTTCGAGTCCAAGGCGGACGCGTTCGAGGCGTTCACCGCGCGCTACCCCGACGGCTACCAGGGCACCCAGCTCACCGAGGACGACATGCAGGCGTCGTTCCGGCTCAAGCTCGCCGACCCCGAGCAGTACCAGGTGGTCGACGACGTGCTGTCCGGACGTGACGGCGTGGAGGTCGTGGAGGACCAGCGAGCGGCGTTCGAGCCGCTGTTCCTGGCGCTCAACCGGGCTTCCCTGGTCGCGGTCGGGCTGGCCGCCGTCATGCTGCTCGCCGCCGCCCTGCTCATCATCACCACCATCCGGCTCTCCGCCGTCTCGCGCCAGCGCGAGACGGGCATCATGCGGCTCGTCGGGGCCTCGACCCTGTTCGTGCAGCTCCCGTTCATGCTGGAGGGAGCGATCGCGGCGCTCGTCGGCGCGGTGCTCGCCGTCGGCGGGCTGTGGGCAGCGGTGCAGTTCCTGGTGGTGGACTGGCTCGCCGCGTCGGTCGACTGGGTCGACCACGTCAGTACCGCCGACGTCCTGACCATCGCGCCGCTGCTGCTCGTCGTCGCAGTGGTCCTCGCCGGGGTGTCGTCCGCCGTCACCCTGCACCGGTACACGAGAGTGTGATCCCCATGGCCACCCCCGCCTCCCGAACCTCTCGCCTGCGCCGTGTCGTGGGCGCCGTCGTCGTCGCGCTGCTGGTCCTCGGACCGCAGTCGTCGCCCGCCCTGGCCGACGACCTCGACGACCAGCGCGCCGCCGCCGAGGCCCAGCAGCGCAAGAAGGAGGCGGAGCGCGAGGACCTCCAGCACGACCTGGAGGACGCCAACGACGCCTTCCGGCAGGCCGTGCTCGACCTCAACGAGGTGGAGGGCCGGCTGCCCGTCGCGCAGGCCGAGCTCGCCGAGGCGCAGGCGCGGCTGGCCGAGGCGCGTCGCAAGGCGGCGGTCCTGGCGGACCGTCTCACCGACGCCGAGCAGGAGGAGAAGGAGGTCTCGGGGCGGATCGAGGCGGACGAGGGCAAGACGGAGGAGGCCCGGTCCGACGTCGTGGCGATGGCGCGCGAGGCCTACCGGCGCGGCGACGACGTCAGCACGCTCGGGCTGGTCACGGGGGCGCAGTCCACCCAGGAGTTCCTCGAGGACGTCGCAGTGACGTCGTCCGCGGCGCGCAGCCGGTCCCGTGCGGTCGCGGAGCTGCAAGAGGCGGAGACGGTGGCCCGCAACCAGCAGGCCCGGCTCGACGCGATCCGTGCCACGATCGCCGACCTCAAGGCGGAGGCCGACGCGAACGTCGTGGCGGCCGAGGAGGCCGAGGAGGAGGCGGCGGAGCGCAAGGCCGAGGTCGAGCGGCTCATCGCCGAGCAGGAGGAGCTCAAGGCGACGATCGCGTCCCAGCGCGACGAGACGATCTCCGAGCTCGAGGAGAACGACGCCCAGCGCGAGTCGCTCAAGTCCGAGATCAAGGACCTCATCGTCAAGCAGGAGGAGCGGGACCGTCGGCTCGAGGAGGAGCGGCGCCAGCGCGAGGAGGCCGAGCGCAAGAAGCGTGAGGCGGAGGCCGCCGAACGACGCAAGGCGGAGCAGGAGGCGGCGGAGAAGGAGCGCGAGTCGAACAAGGGCGGCTCCGGAGGCTCCAGCTCGGGCGGCGGCTCCGGCGGCGGATCGTCGTCCGGCGGCGGCTCGGGCGGTTCCGGTTCGGGCGGCAGCTCCGGCTCCGGCAGCTCGGGCGGCTCCGGCGGCGGGGGCGGCGGCGGGTCGAGCTCCAGCGGGACGTTCCTGGGCTGGCCGACGGCGTACCACCACGTCACGAGCTCCTACGGCATGCGCTTCCACCCGGCCCTGAACTACTGGAGGCTGCACGCGGGCACCGACATCCGCGCCTACTGCGGCACCCCCGTCTACGCGGCGGAGAGCGGCTACGTCGAGAAGGCGTACTACGGCAGCGGCCCGGGCAACAACGTGCTCATCAACCACGGGCGGTACAAGGGCGACAGCGTGATGACCCGGTACCTGCACCTGTCACGGGACACGGTGTTCGTGGGGGAGAAGGTCGACAAGGGCGAGATCATCGGGTACTCGGGGACCACCGGCACCTCCACGGCGTGCCACCTGCACTTCGAGGTCTACGTCAACGGCGACACCGTCGACCCGATGAAGGGCTGGCTCGGCTGACGTCCTCCCTCCCGACACTGCCTACGCCGGGGAGAAAACGCCTGGACCGACGTCGTCGGACGCGTATCCTGGGACGTCGCGAGCCCACGCACCCGGGAGGAGGAAGCCTGTGTCCAACAAGGCCAAGGGCGCCAAGAAGAAGGCCGACGACCCGCGCAAGGTCGTGGCGAACAACAAGAAGGCGCGTCACGACTATGTGATCGAGGACGTGTTCGAGGCGGGCATCGTCCTGTCCGGGACCGAGGTCAAGGCCCTGCGGATGGGGCGGGCGTCGTTGCTCGAGGGCTACGTGGCGATCGACCGCGACGAGGCCTGGCTGGAGAACGTCCACATCCCGGAGTACTTCCAGGGGACGTGGAACAACCACGCGCCGCGGCGCAAGCGCAAGCTGCTGCTGCACCGCGACGAGATCGACCGGCTGGGCGTGAAGTCGCGCGAGAAGGGGCACACGATCGTGCCGCTGCGCCTGTACTTCCTCGACGGTCGCGCCAAGGTGGAGATCGCGCTGGCGCGAGGCAAGAAGGAGTACGACAAGCGCCAGACCCTGCGCGAGAAGCAGGACGTCCGCGAGGCCCAGCGCGCCATGCGCTCCCGCGAGCTGCTCGGCTGACGTCGGCCGGCCGGGGGAACCCTCGGGAGGACCGGCGGGAATTCTCGTGCGGCCGACGTCGTTGATCCACTACGATGGGAGACGTCGGCGTCCGCGCCGGCAGGTCCGGACCAGATTTCCTGGGTTGCTCCGGACCGGATTGACAACACCACAGGGGCTGATCGGTTTCGACGGTGGTCGTGCTTCAGAGTGAAGCGGGCCGAGGATGCAGACTCATCTCGTGAACGACTGTCTGTCAACCTATAGGTGCCGATAACAACAAGCGCACCGACTTCGCCCTCGCCGCCTGAGCGAGCCTGAAGTCCGTCGGCCCGGGGATGCTCTCGCCCCGGTAGCCGGCGTCATCTAGAGAGCCACTGCTCGTCGTCCCTGTCACCGGGGCGGCGGGGACTTCTTGGTGACTGGGCCCGTCCGCACCTTGTCTGCGTGAGTGCGGGGGCCGAGAAAAGCACAGCAGACTGCGCCCGGAGAAGCCTCCGAAAAGCGCCACCGGACCCGGGTTCGATTCCCGGCAGCTCCACAGCCCCGAGAGGCCCCGCCACGGCGGGGCCTCTCGCATGTCCGGACACCGCATGTCCGGACACCGCATGTCCGGACCCGCACGCAGGTCGCTGCCCTGTGCGCGACCCGCCCTGCCCCGCCCCGCCCCGCCCCGCCCTGCCCTGCCCTGCCCCGCCCCGCCCCGCACCGCACCACACAGCCCCGCCGCGGACTCGGCTGTCCGCCCGGATCGGCAGGAGATGCCCGTTCAGGTGGACAGCCACCGTCATCGTCGCCAGGGTGGAGGGCACCATCGCGGCGGGCGACCCCCGACGCACGACGGCGGGAGGATCCACGTGCCCCAAGGAAGACTCGACACGCTGGCCAAGCGGCTCGGCCTGCGGACGGACCCGACGATCTTCTTCGTCTCGGCCGGACTCATGGTGCTGTTCCTGGTGGTCCTGCTGATCTTCCCGACCCCCATCGGGCAGGCGTTCGGCGCCGGTCGCGAATGGGTGGTCACCAACCTCGGCTGGTTCTTCATCCTGGGGGTGACGATCTGGCTGGTCTTTCTCGCCTACGTCGCCCTCAGCCGGTACGGGCACCTGCGGCTGGGGCCCGACGACTCCCGGCCCGAGTACAGCAACCTGTCGTGGTTCGCGATGCTGTTCGCCGGTGGCATCGGCACGGTGCTGATGTTCTGGGGGGTGGCGGAACCCATCTCCCACTTCGGCAACCCGCCGTTCGCGGGCGTGGAGCCCTACTCGGCGGAGGCCGCCGAGGACGCGATGTCCGTGTCCCTGTACGACCTGGGGCTGCACACGTGGACGATCTTCACGCTGCCGGGCCTCGCGTTCGGCTACTTCGTCTACCGCCACGACCTGCCGCTGCGCGTCAGCTCGGTGTTCTACCCGCTCCTCAAGCAGCGGATCTACGGGCCGATCGGCAAGACCATCGACATCTTCGCCGTGCTGGGCACCCTGTTCGGCCTGGCGGTGTCGCTGGGGCTGGGCACCTCGCAGATCGGCGCGGGCATCAACCACCTGCTGCCCGAGGTGGACAACAGCATGTGGCTGCAGGTCGGGATCATCACCGTCCTGACCGCCGTCGCGGTGACCTCGATCGTCGCGGGGCTCGACAAGGGCGTGAAGCGGCTGTCGAACATCAACATCCTCATGGCCGTCGGCCTGATGATCTTCATCCTGATCTCCGGCGACACGATCTTCCTGCTGCGCCAGGTCCCGCAGAGCATCGGCGTGTACCTGCAGGACCTGACGGGCCTGGCCTTCTGGAACGACGCGATGTCGCCCTTCACCAAGGACGGCGGCTGGGGCTGGCAGGGTGACTGGACGGTCTTCTACTGGGCGTGGACGGTCACCTGGGCGCCCTTCATGGGCGTGTTCCTGGCGCGCATCTCCAAGGGGCGCACGATCCGGCAGTTCGTGGCCGGCGTGCTGCTCGCCCCGACGCTGTTCACCGTGGTGTGGTTCGTGGTCTTCGGGTGGTCGGCGATGGAGCTCGACGGCATCGGAGGGTCCGGCGGGGTGATCTCCGAGGCGGTGTCGGAGGACGTCGCCCTGGCGATGTTCACCTTCTTCGAGCAGTTCCCGGCCGCGACCCTCGTCTCCGGGATCGCGGTGGTCGTGGTGGCGTTGTTCTTCGCCACGTCGTCGGACTCGGCGTCGCTGGTGGTGGACATGCTCTGCGTGGGCACGTCGGACGCCGGGCCCACCCGGCAGCGCGTCTTCTGGGGCGTGAGCGAGGGTGCTCTGGCCGCGTCGCTGATCATCCTCGGCGGGTTGACGAACGCGGACGGCATCGGCGCCCTGCAGCAGGTGATCACCGTCATCGGGCTGCCGATCTTCGTCCTGGTCTTCATCATGATGTTCACCCTCCTCAAGGCGCTGCACGGTGAGCGGCAGGCCGCCGTCGAGGCGCAGTTTGCCGGGGTGCTGGCCAAGGCCGAGCACGGCCGCGGGCGGCCGAAGGTCGCGGGCCAGGGCCGGTCCCGGGGGCGTGAGTCGTCGCCGGAGCAGGCATCCGTGCCCGCGTCGGGGTCCGGGGACGGCGCCGACGAGTCGGAGGAGACGGGCGATCCAGGTCGGAGCTGAATTGTGAGGGATGCTGCGTAATGCCGCTAGGGTGACGGTGTGCTCGACGACACACCGCTCCCTGGGGCCCCAGCTCCCGCCGACCGGACCGCGACCGGGATGTCGGCAGGGTCGCCGACCGGTTCGCCGACGGGGTCGCGGCCGGTGACGACGGTGCCGGTGACGACGGTGCCGGTGACGACGGTGCCGGTGACGACGGTGCCGGCCCCGGTCCGCGCCGGTGACGGTTCCTCCGGCGGCTCCGGCGGCAGCATCGGCGACCGCACCGTCGTGCTCAGCGACGGCGTCCGTCTCGACGCCCATCCCGACCTGCGGGTCGCGGCGCGCTGGTGGCGTCGTGTCACCGAGGACGCCTTCGGCATCGACATCGTCCCCGGTGCGCCCGACGTCGCGGCGACGGCCCCGTCCGACGTCGCCGCGCAGGTCGGGCACGAGGGAAGCCCCGGCGAGCCGGCGCCGGTGTCGCGAGTCGTCCTCGACGTCGACGACACCCTTCCTGCGGGCGGCTACACGCTCGACATCGGTGCGAGCGCCGCCGTCGTCCGGGTGTGCGCCGCCGACCTCGACGGCGCGCACGCCGCCGTGCAGACGCTGCGCCAGCTCGCCGGGCCGCGGGCCTTCCGGCGCGCTCCCGTCCAGCCCGCCCGGCCTGCGCCGTCCGCGGACCGGCAGACCGCGCCGGAACCGAGCCCGCCGAATCCGACTGTGCCGGAACCGAGCCCGCCGACCGCACCCACCCTGACCCTGCCCACCCTGAACCTGCACGACGCGCCCGCGCACCCGTGGCGGGGCGTCCTGCTCGACGTCGCCCGGCACTTCCTGCCCAAGGCCGACGTGCTGCGCTTCGTCGACCTGGCGGCCGCGCACCACCTCAACGTCCTCCAGCTGCACCTCACCGACGACCAGGGCTGGCGGTTCACGTCGCACCGGCATCCGCGCCTGACCGCCGTGGGGTCCTGGCGGCGCGAGTCGACGGTGGGCACCTGGCGCACGGGTGTCGGCGACGGACGCCCGCACGGCGGGTCCTACACCCAGGACGACCTGCGCGAGATCGTCGCGTTCGCCCGGGAGCGCGGCGTCGTCGTGGTGCCCGAGATCGACGTGCCGGGGCACGTGCAGGCCGCGCTCGCAGCCTTCCCGGAGCTCGCCGCCCGCGACGGCGAGCACGAGGTGAGCACCACCTGGGGCATCTCTGCCGACGTCCTGGACCCCTCGGAGCGCTCGCTGGAGCTGTTCCGCGACGTGCTCGACGAGGTCTGCGACGTCTTCGACGCGCCCTTCGTCGCCCTCGGCGGCGACGAGGTGCCGACGACGGCGTGGCGCGAGCGACCCGACGTCGTCGCCCGGGCCGCAGCGCTCGGCCACCTCGACGACGACGGCGTCGGGGACGTGGCGCGGCTGCACGGATGGTTCCTGGCCCGGCTGGCCGACCACCTGCGCACCCGCGGCCGTCGCGCCGTCGTGTGGGACGAGGCGTTCGGTCCCGACCTGCCGCGCGACGCCGTGGTGCTGTGCTGGCGGGGGCACGCCGTCGCCGCGGACGCCCTGGCGGCGGGCCACGACGTCGTCATGGCGCCCGAGCAGCACACGTACCTCGATCACCGCGCCGGGGACGGACCGGACGAGCCGATCCCCGTGGGGTTCCTGCGCACCGTGGCCGACGTGCACGGGTTCGAACCGCTGCCGGCGGCCTTCCGTGCGGCACGGCCCGACGTCGCCGCGGCAGCAGGACGCGTGCTCGGCGGGCAGGCGCAGGTGTGGACCGAGCACCTCGACTCGGTGCGCCGCGTCGACTACGCCACCTATCCGCGCCTCGCGGCCTTCGCCGAGGCGGTCTGGGGGACGGGGCGCGGCCCGGACGGCACGCGCCGGGCCGGCACGCAGGAGTTCCTGGAGCGCCTCGAGCAGCACCACCTGCCGCGCCTGGACGCCTACGGCGTCGAGTACCGGCCACTGGACGGCCCGCACCCCTGGCAGCGGCGTCCCGGCGTGGCCGGCCACCCCCGCGACCTCGCTGCCGAGACCGCCGCGGGCGGCTGGACGGGCGTGGGCGGCTGGGTCGAAGGTCGCGACGGTGCCGAGCCCGCGGGAGACGGCACGTGACCGGCGTCCGGGGTGTCGACGTCGTGCACGGCGCCGTGCTCGCCCGACCGGACGGGACCACCACGGGCCCGGTCGACCTGCACCTCGGCGCAGGACGCGTCGTGGAGGTCCTGCCCGCCGGGTCCCGTCCGGGCCACGGCCGCACCCTCGACGCCGGCGGCCGCCTGGCACTGCCCGGATTCCTCGACGCCCACGTGCACGGTGGTGCCGCCGTGTTCGACGAGCACGTCCAGCACGCGCTGCTGCGCCAGGGCGTCACGGGCATCGTCGTGGGCGCGGACGGCATCGGCGCGGCACCGTCCGACGCACGGTCCGCGGCGTGGGCCGCCGGCTACTTCGCCGCGATCGACGGCGCGCACCCGGGCTTCGCCGGCGGCAGCGTCGGCGACCTGCTCGCCACCTACGACGGCACCACGCCGATCGGGGTGGCGACCCTCGTGCCGCACGCCACGCTGCGCTGCACCGTCATGGGCACCGCGCAACGGGCCGCAACACCCGCCGAGGTCGAGGAGATGGTGCGGCTCGCCACGCAAGCCTTCGACGACGGCGCGGTCGGCCTGTCGACCGGCCTGGAGTACGTGCCCGCCGCCTGGGCGGAGGCGGACGAGCTGGTCGCGCTCGCCCGGGGGGCCGCCTCCCGGGGCCTGCCGCACGTGTCCCACATGCGGGGGTACGAGGCGGCCGCCGGACCGGCGTTCGCCGAGCTCCTGGCGATCGCCGCGGCGTCCGGGGCGGCGACCCACGTCTCGCACCTGCACGGCCCGGCCGACGACCTGGTCCGGTTGCTCGACGACGCCCGCGCCGCCGGGCACGACGTCACCTTCGACTCCTACCCGTACCTGCGGGGCTGCTCGATCCTCGCGATGGTGGCCCTGCCCTCGTGGCTGCCGCTCGCCGACCCCGACGCGGCGCTCGCGGCGCTCGCCGACCCGCCCACGGCGGCCCGCGTGCGCGCGCACCTCGACGGTCTGGACGACCTGTGGCCGCGCGTCACCCTGGCGTGGGCGCCGGGCCTCGACGGCGTCGCCGGTGCCGGTGCCGGTGCCGGTGGGGCCGATGGCGCTGACGGGGTCGCCGGGTCGAGGCTGACGGACGTGGCCGCGCGGTGGGGCCTGCGACCCGCCGACGCCGCTCTGCGGATCCTGGTGGAGACCCGCTTGCGGGCCGGCTGCGTCTTCGCCCAGCCCCCGACGAACAGCGCCGCGTCCGTGCGGTCGCTGGCGAACCACCCGGCGCACCTGGCCGGTTCGGACGCGATCTACCAGCCGCTCGCCGGCGGCGGACGGCCGCACCCGCGCGGATGGGGCACGTTCGCGCGCTACCTGGCCGAGCACGTCGTCGCCACGGGGGACTGGACGTGGCACGACGCCGTCCAGCACCTCTCGGCGCGTGCGGCGGCGCGCTTCGGCCTGCCGGACCGCGGGCACCTGTCGCCGGGCGCCGCCGCGGACGTCGTCCTCGTGGACCCGGCGACGGTGAGGGACCTGGCCACCTACGACGCGCCGCGCACGCCTGCCACCGGGATCGACGACGTGCTGGTCGCGGGAACCGCCGTGCTCGCGGACGGCGACCTGACCGGGGCCACCCCGGGCGGCCCGCTGCGCGCACGGCGCCGGCCCCGCGCCACGGCAGGACACCGCGCCACGGCAGGGCTCAGCACCGCGGAGGGCCTGCCCGCCGCGGAAGGCCGAACCGCCACGGAAGGACGACGATGAGGATCGACGACCCGGGCCGCTCCTGGCCGCTGCTCACGGTGGACCGCGAGGCCCTGGAGCACAACGTCGCGACGGTGGCGGCCGCGGTGTCCGCGGCCGGTGCCGAGCACGCCCCGCACGTCAAGACCCACATGTCCCGGTCGATCTGGGCACGCCAGTCCGCCGCGGGCGCCTGGGGCGCCACCGTGGCGACCCCCGGCCAGCTCCGCACGGTCCGGTCCTGGGGTGTGCGGCGCGCCCTGCTCGCCAACGAGCTCGTCGACCCGCGCGACGTCGCCTGGTTGCGCGCCGCGCTCGACGCGGAGGGGCTCGACGCGGAGGGGCTCGACGAGGCGTGGGTGTACGTCGACTCGGTCCGCGGCGTGGAGACCCTGGCCGAGGGCGTGCGCGGCGCGGCACGGCCGGACGCCCTCGGTGTGCTGGTCGAGCTGGGCGTCCCCGGCGGCCGGACAGGGCTGCGCACCCGGTCCGAGGTCGTGGACCTGGCCGCGGTGGCGGCCCGGGCCGGCCTGCGCGTGGTCGGTGTCGCGGGCTACGAGGGACCCGTCGCTGCGGGTACGAGCGCGGAGGACCTCGCGGCGGTCCGGACCTGGTGCGGAGACCTGCGCGCGGCGGGCGCCCAGGTCGCCGACCTCGTCGACGGTCCGGTCGTGCTCTCGGCGGGCGGCAGCGCGTGTGCGGACGTCGTGCTCGGCGAGCTGACGCGGTCGGACGGAGCGCGGGTCGTGCTGCGCTCGGGCGCGTACGTCACCCACGACCACGGCCACTACCGGCGTGCCGACCCGTGGACGAGGCTCGGGACCGCCGCCCTGCGCCCGGCGATCACCGTGTGGGCCTCGGTGCTCTCCGTGCCCGAGCCCGGCATGGCGATCTGCGGGATGGGCCGGCGCGACGTGTCCTTCGACATCGACCTGCCCGTCCCGCTGCGGGCGCGAACGACGGACCGCGACGGGCGTCTCGGCGCCGCGCGGGAGGTCGACGCGCAGGTCACGGCGCTCAACGACCAGCACGCCTACCTGTCCGGGCCGGGGACCCGTGACCTGACGGTGGGGGACGTGGTCGCCTTCGGCATCTCGCACCCCTGCACGACCCTGGACAAGCACCGCACCGGGCTGCTCACCGACGGCGACGACGTCGTCGAGGAGCTGTCCTTCGATCTCTGAGGAGAACCCATGGCCAAGACTCCGATCAGCACGCCGGACGCACCCGCGCCCGCCCACACGTTCCACCAGGGGGTGCGGTCGGGCCCGTTCCTGCAGGTCTCCGGGCAGGGGCCAGTCGACCCGGCGTCGGGGGAGTACCTGCACGCGGGTGACGTCGCCGCGCAGACGACCCGCACGCTGGAGAACGTGCGTGCCGTCGTCGAGGCGGGCGGAGCGACGTTCGACGACGTCGTCATGCTGCGCGTCTACCTCACCACGCGCGACGACTTCGCGGCGATGAACGAGGCGTACGGGGCGTTCGTCACCGAGCACTGCCCGTCCGGGGTGCTGCCGAGCCGCACGACGGTGATGGCGGGGCTGCCCCGCCCGGAGATGCTGGTGGAGATCGACGCCTTCGCCGTCGTGCAGTGACCGGGTGACCGGCCCGGCCCGGCCCGGCCTGACGTGACCTGACCCGGCCCGGCCCGAGGCGACCTGACGTGGTTCGCCCGCGGGGCCTGCCGGGTCGGGGTCGCTCAGCGACGGACCAGCGCGGGCTCGCGCTCGTGGTCCGCGGCGGGGGCGTCGTCACCGGAGCCGGTGCCGTCGTCGGCCGGGCCGTCGTCGTGGGGTCCGGCGCCGTGGGGACCGGCGCTGCCGCTCGTCGGCGGTGCGTCGCTGCGGCGACGCCGCACGACGCGCACGACGAGCAGCACGACCGCGGCCAGCGCGAGCCAGGGGAGCAGGACGCCGAGCACGAGCACGATGGTCTGCACCGTGGCGCTCAGCGCGCTCCAGCCGGTGGCCAGGCCGTCGACGAAGCCGCTGCGAGGCGCCGTGACCGGGGCGGTGTCCGCCGTGATGGAGATCCAGATCGTCGACATGGCGACCTGGTCGGAGAGCGCGTCGCGCTGGGCGCTCAGGGCGTCCAGCTCCGCCTGGCGGGTGGCGAGCTCGCGCTCGACCTCGAGGAGGTCGGCGGTGGACCCGGCCGAGGCGAGGAGCTCGGTGAGGCGGTCGGTGGACGTCGTCAGCGCGGAGATCCGGGCGTCGAGGTTCTGCCCCTGGCTGGTGACGTCGTCCTTGGCGATCTCGACGTGGCGGACGGTGGCGACGTCGGACATGGCCTCGACGGCGCTGGTGGTGCGGTCGGCCGGGATGCGGACGGTCAGCGAGGCGTCGCCCGGCTCGCCGTCCGTCCCGGGGGACTCGGTGAGGCCGTCGATGCGTCCGCCGGCCTGCTCGACCATGCGGGAGATCTCCTCGGCCGTGGCGGCCGGGTCCTCGGCGACGAGGTCCATCGAGCCGGTGACGACGATCTCGCGGTCGACGACGGACGTCGCGTCGGCGGCGCTGGCGGCCTCGGCGGCGACGTCCCCGGACTCCGTCTCGCCGGACCCGTCGTAGGCGGCGTCGGGAGCGATCTCGGAGGTCATGGCGCCCGTGGCGTCGGCGTCGGACGCCGATTCGTCCCCGCTCCCGGAGCAGGCGGCGAGACCGAGCGTGAGGAGCAGGGCGGTCGCAGCGGCTGCCGCTCGGCGGGGCACCAGGAGGGTCATGGGCACGACGATAGGGCCCTGACCTGCCAGGACGCAGCACGTCTCGCGCGATCGTGATGCGACCGTGCCGAGACCGTGATCTGGGGGCTGTGAGTTCGGTCACGAACAGTAACGATCGAATAACGAAGGACTCCGGACGATAGACAAGGAATCTGTAAGGACGCTCTACTAACAAACATGACCACGACGACGACGCGAACCAGCCGCCGAGGGCTGGGCAGCGGACTGCGTGCCACCTCCAAGGTGCTCCCGGAGCACGCCCGGGCGCACAACCGCTCCCTGGTGCTCCAGCACCTCTTCCACGCCGGACCCACGTCCCGCGCGGACCTCGCCCGGTCCACCGGGCTGACCCGGGTCACCATCTCCGACCTCGTCGGCGTCCTGCTCGCCGAGGACCTCGTCGAGGAGCTGGGCACCCAGCCCGGCCGTCGCGTGGGCAAGCCGGCGATCCTCGTCGGCATGCGGACGGACGCCTACCAGATCGTCGCGCTCGACCTCTCCGACGACACCGTCCTGCGCGGTGCCGTGCTCACGCTGACCGGTGAGGCGGTCGAGCGTCGCTCGCTCGAGGCGGAGGGCCGACGCGGCGACGACCTCGTCGACCTCATCACCCGCTTCGCACGGCTCCTCGTCGCCAACGCGTCCCGCCCCGTGATCGGTGTGGGCGTCGGCTCCCCGGGCGTCGTCGACCCCGCCGGTCGCATCGTCGAGGCGCCCAACGTCGAGTGGGCCGACCTGCCGCTGGCCGCCGTGCTCACCGAGCGGCTCGGGCTGCCCGTGCACGTCGCCAACGACGCGAACTCGGCCGCCCTGGCCGAGTACACCTACGGCGGCGCCAGCGGCTCCACCCTCGTGCTCACCGTCGGCAAGGGCGTCGGCGCCGGCGTCATGGTCGACGGCGCCCGCGTCCACGGCGCCCGCGACGCCGCCGGCGAGCTCGGGCACGTCACCGTCGTCGACGAGGGCGGCCAGACCTGCGCCTGCGGACGCACCGGCTGCCTCGAGACGATCCTGTCCGCACCCGCCCTGCGCCGCGCCGTCGAAGGGCTCGACGCCCCGGCGGCCGACGCCGTCCTCGCGGACGTCGGACGCACCCTCGGCACGGCGCTCGCGCCCGTGGTCGGCGCGCTCAACCTCAGCGAGGTGCTGCTCGCCGGCCCGCCCGAGCTCCTCGGCGGAGCGCTGCGCGACGCCGTCCACCGCACGCTCACCGCTCGCACGATGCCGGTCATCGCGGCCGACCTCGACGTCCGGATGGCCGCGCTCGACGACGACGTCGTCCTCGCCGGCGCCGCCGTGCTCGTCCTGGGCGCCCAGCTCGGCGTCTCCTGACCTTCCACGTCCACCCCAACCCCCGGTGGTCGGCAGACCTGCCACCCACCCCAGTGAGAGGAAATCCCCAGTGAAGAGGAACCGTCTGGTCGCCGCCACCGCGGTGTCGACCGTCACCCTGGCGCTCGCGCTCACCGCCTGCTCGTCCGACACCGACGCGCCGGCCGACGACGCCCAGGCCGGCGAGTCCGGCGAGATGGCGTCGGGCGACATCCGCGTCTGGCTCGTCGGCAGCGACACCCCGGACGAGGCGCGCGACTACCTCAAGACCACGTTCGAGTCCGAGAACGAGGGCTCCACGCTCACCATCGAGGAGCAGTCCTGGACCGGGCTGGTCGACAAGTACACGACCGCGCTGTCCGGCTCGGACAGCCCCGACCTCGTCGAGATCGGCAACACGCAGGCCCCGGCCTTCACCTCGGCCGGCGCCTTCATGGATCTGACCGACGACTACGACGCGCTCGGTGGCGACGACCTGCTGCCCGGCTTCGTGGAGTCCGGCTCGTACGAGGGCAAGTTCTACGCCGCGCCGTACTACTCCGGTGCCCGCATCGGCATCTACTCGACCGACGTCACCGGCGACACCCCCGCGCCGACCACGTGGGACGACTACCTGGCGAACATCGAGTCCCTCGCCAGCGACGACGTCTCCGGCCTGTACACGCCGGGCAAGGACTGGCGCAACGGCATGGCCTTCGTGTGGGTCAACGGCGGCAACATCGCCACCGTCGACGACGCCGGCACCTGGACCGGTGGCTTCTCGGAGCCCGAGGCGATCACCGGCCTGGAGCAGCTCCAGGACGTCATGCTCAACGCGAACCACGCTCCGGCCGACTCCGACGAGACCGACCCGCAGGTGCCGTTCTGCGCCGGCGAGGTCGCCTACCTCACCGCGCCGAACTGGGTCCGCTGGTCCATCGCGGCGCCCGAGGATGCCGAGGCCCCCGGCTGCGCCTCGACCTACGGTGCCGAGGACAAGCTGCAGGCCTTCGCCCTGCCCGGCATGACCGAGGGCGAGTACGCCCCCGTGCTCGCCGGCGGTTCGAACGTCGCCATCCCGACCAACGCCCCGAACCCGGAGCTGGCCAAGAGCGCGCTGGAGATCATCCTGTCGGACGGCTACCAGCAGATCCTCGCCGAGAACGGTCTCGTCCCGGCCAAGGTCTCGCAGGCCCAGTTCATGGCGGACGACGCCTTCAGCCAGGCCGCGTCCAACGCTGCCGGTGCGGCGCAGCTGACCCCCGCCTCGCCGGCGTGGGCCGACGTCGAGGCCTCGGGCGTGCTGGAGGACTCCTTCGTGAAGATCGCCCAGGGCGAGGACGTCGCCACGGTGGCGGCCGAGCTCGACGCAGCCGTCGAGGAGACCCTCAACGGCTGACCTGACCGGTCGGCACGGCGGTGCCGGTGACCCACCGGCCACCGGCACCGCCGTTCCCCTGCCCGACGTCCGCACCAGCTCGACCCCGGAGCACCCCTGTGACCACCACCCCCGACGCGCCTCCCGCGGTCGCCGCGACCACCCGGCCGCCGCAGCAGCTGCGCGCCAAGCGGCCGACCCTCTTCCCCTACGCGCTGCTCGCCCCGGCGATCGCCGTGCTCGCCCTGCTGGTCGCCTGGCCGATCCTGCGACTGATCATCACGTCGTTCCAGGAGTACGGCCGCGCCCAGGCCTTCGGCGCACCGCCCGAGTGGATCGGGTTCGACAACTACACCGAGGTGCTGACCTCCTCGGAGTTCTACGCCGTGCTGGCCCGCAGCTTCGCGTTCATGGTCGTGGCCGTGGCCGTCACGATGGCCCTCGGCACCCTCGTCGCGCTGCTCATGATGCGTCTCGGTCGGGCGATGCGCCTGCTCGTCACCGTCGGGCTGCTGCTCGCCTGGGCGATGCCCGCGCTGTCGTCGGTGATGGTGTGGGGCTGGATGTTCGACACCCGGTCCGGCGTCGTGAACTACCTGCTGACGAAGATCACCGGCGACGACTGGACCGGGCACTCCTGGCTCATCGACCCGCTGTCGTTCTTCCTGGTGCTCGGCCTGATCGTGGTGTGGATGGGTGTGCCGTTCATCGCCTTCACCATGTACGCCGGGCTGACGCAGGTGCCCGTGGACACCCTCGAGGCGGCCCAGCTGGACGGCGCGAACGGCCGGCAGCGGTTCTTCCTCATCCAGGTGCCGTTCGTGCGCAGCATCATCCTGGTGCTCGTCGTGCTGTCGGTGATCTGGGACCTGCGGGTGTTCGCCCAGGTCTACGCCCTGCAGGGGATCGGCGGCCTGTACGAGAAGACCTCCACGCTCGGCGTGTGGATCTACCAGAAGGGCACCGCGAGCGGTGACTTCGGGTTCGCCGCCGCGGCCGCCGTGGTCATGGTCTTCATCCTGCTCATCATCTCCTTCTCCTACGTGCGCCAGACCCTCAAGGAGGACGACTGACCATGGCTGCCTCCACGATGCCCGCCACCGTCGCGGTGCCCGCCGCGTCCCGCCGTCCCGCGCGACGCCCCGTCCCCCGGCGCGACGCGCCGCCAACATCGGCTTCGGCCTCATCGCCGTCGTCGTCTTCGTCTGCTCGGCGTTCCCCGTCTACTGGATGGTGTCGTCGTCGTTCCTGCCGACGAACCTCATCCGCAACGTCACCCCGACGTTCTTCCCCGGTGCGGACTTCACGGTCGACAACTACGTGCGTGCCGTCACCGACGACACGCGGGCCGACTTCGTGCCCGCGCTGCAGACCTCGCTGACGGTCACGTTCCTGACGCTCGTCGCCGCGCTGGTCATCGCCTTCGTCGCGTCGGTGGCGATCGGTCGCTACCGGTTCCGTGGCCGCAAGCAGTTCATCGTCGCGATCCTCATCGTCCAGATGATCCCCGGCGAGGCGATGCTGCTGACGTACTTCCAGCTCATCGACGGCTGGCACATGCTCAACACGATCATGGGCCTGACGATCCTGTACGTCGCCATGGTGCTGCCGTTCACCATCTGGACGCTGCGCGGGTTCGTCACGGCGGTCCCCGCCGAGCTCGAGGAGGCCGCGATGATCGACGGCTGCTCGCGCACCCGGGCGTTCTGGAAGGTGACGTTCCCGCTGCTGGCCCCCGGCCTGGTCTCGACCGGCGTGTTCGCCTTCATCCAGGCCTGGAACGAGTTCGTGCTCGCGCTGGTGATCATGTCCCGCCCGGAGTCGATGACGCTGCCCGTGTGGCTGCGCACGTTCCAGCAGGCCACGAAGGCCACGGACTACGGGGCGCTCATGGCCGGCTCCGTGCTGGTCGCCATCCCGGTGGTCATCTTCTTCCTGCTCGTGCAGGGCCGGATGACCGGCGGCCTGGTCGCGGGCGCGGTGAAGGGCTGACGTGGACGAGTACCTCTCGGCGGCCCCCGTGCCGCCGCCCGGTCTTGCCGTCGGCCTGGACATCGGTGGCACCAAGACCCTCGGCGTCCTGCTCGCCCCGGACGGCGAGGTCGTCGCCCAGGCGCGGCTCGCCACCCGGCCCGGGCCCACCGACGTGCTGGACGGCGCCGTGCGCGCCGTCGAGGGCGTCACCCGGCAGGCCGGCGTGGCGATGTCCGACGTCGTCGGCGTCGGGGTGGGCGTGCCGGGCCTGGTGGACGCCGACGCCGGCACCGTGCGGCACGCGGTCAACCTCGGCATCGACGGTCGCCCGCTCGCACTCGCGGAGCTGCTCTCGGCGCGGCTCGGCGGGGTCGGCGTCGGGATCGAGAACGACCTCAACGCCGCCGCCGTCGGTGCGGCGCACCTGCTCGAGGCGGAGGAGGGCCACGGGTCCGCCGACCTCGCGTTCCTCGCGCTGGGCACGGGCCTGGCCGCCGGGCTCGTGCTGGACGGCCGGCTGCGCCGGGGCGCCCACGGCGCCGCCGGTGAGATCGGTCACGTGCCCGTGGACCCCTCGGGCCCGCCGTGCGCCTGCGGGCAGCGTGGCTGCCTGGAGCTGTACGCCTCCGGATCGGCCGTCGCCGCCCTGTGGCCGACGACGTCGGACCGTCCCGCGCCGGTCGAGCTGTTCGAGGCGGCCGAGCGCGGCCACCTCGACGCGATGCTCGCCCGCGACCGTTACGCGCGCGCCGTGGCCGGTGCCGTGCGCATGCTGGTGCTGAGCGTGGACGTGCGTCACGTCGTCCTCGGCGGCGGGGTCGCCCAGCTCGGCGACCCCCTGCTCGACGCGGTGCGCGGTGCGCTCGAGGACGAGTCGGCGGCCTCGGCGTTCCTGCGCTCGCTCGACCTGCCCGGCCGGGTGCGGCTCGCGCCGGGGCGGGTGTCCGTCGGCGCGGTGGGCGCCGCCGTCGTCGGTCGGGGGCGGTTCACGCTCCCGGCGTCCGCGGCCTGAGCGGCGCCCGCCCGCTCGCGGTCCTCACCCGGACCGCCCGAACCTTCCGGAAGGAGACCTCATGGAGGTCGTCATCGCTCCCGCCGAGGAGCTCGCCGTGCTCGCCGCCGACGCCGTGGAGGCGCTGCTGCGCCGTCGCGCCGACGCGGTGCTCGGGCTCGCCACCGGGTCGAGCCCGCTCGCGGTGTACGACGAGCTGGCACGCCGGCACGCGGCCGACGCGCTGTCGTTCGACCAGGCGCGCGGCTTCATGCTCGACGAGTACGTGGGCCTTCCCGCCGACCACCCGGAGCGCTACCGCAACGTCATCGCCACCGAGATCGCCGAACGGGTCGACTGGCCCGCCGACCAGGTCCGCGGTCCGGACGGTCTGGCGGAGGACCTGGCGGCCGCGTGCGCCGACTACGAGCGCGCGATCGCCGCGGCCGGGGGGATCGACCTGCAGATCCTCGGCATCGGCACCGACGGGCACATCGCGTTCAACGAGCCCGGGTCCTCGCTCGCGTCGCGCACCCGCATCAAGACCCTGACCCGCCAGACGCGGATCGACAACGCGCGGTTCTTCGGCGACGACGTGGACCTCGTGCCCACCCACTGCCTGACCCAGGGGCTGGGCACCATCATGGACGCTCGTCACCTGGTGCTGCTGGCCACCGGGCGGCACAAGGCGGAGGCGGTGCACCAGCTCGTCGAGGGACCGGTCTCGGCCATGTGGCCGGCCACCGTGATGCAGCTGCACCCGCACGCCACGGTGCTGGTCGACGAGGCGGCGGCGTCGCGCCTGCAGCTCGCCGCCTACTACCGCCAGACCTACGACGCGAAGCCGGACTGGCAGGGTCTGTGAGGCGGGGCGGTACCCGGCGCCGTGACGGGGCGGGCGCGGCGCCGGCGTGGGCCGGTCGGGGCGTGTCGGTGGCCGGTGCGTAGGATGGCGGCCATGAGCGACCCCCTCTCCACACCCCCCGCGGAGCCGTCGAAGGACACCGGTGCGGGCACCAGCGTCCTCGAGCGTCCGGACACGCGCGAGCAGGCCGCCGAGCCGGGGGACCACGAACGTTTTGCGCACTACGTGCGCAAGGAGAAGATCATGGAGTCGGCGATGTCCGGCAAGCCCGTGATCGCGCTCTGCGGCAAGGTCTGGGTCCCCGGTCGTGACCCGTCGAAGTTCCCCGTGTGCCCGATCTGCAAGGAGATCTACGACGGACTGAGGGAGCCCCAGGACGGCGGGAACGACCAGGGCGACCCGGGCAAGTGAGCGCGGGGCCGTTGCCCGGGTCGGAGTCCCTCGACCTCTTCGCCGCCGCCGCCGAACCCACCGAGGCCGCCAAGCCGCTGCCGCAGTCGCCGTCCGCGGTCGCGGCGTCCCACCTCAGCCCGGCCTACCCGCGCCGTGCACCGTGGGGCACGGCGTCGAACCTGCGGGCGTGGCAGGCCGAGGCGCTGAACCTCTACCAGGAGCGGGCCGCCCGCGACTTCCTCGCGGTCGCCACCCCCGGGGCGGGCAAGACGACGTTCGCCCTGCGCGTCGCCACGGAGCTGCTGGAGGCCGGGACCGTGCGGCGCGTGACGGTCGTCGCGCCCACGGAGCACCTCAAGCACCAGTGGGCCGACGCCGCGGCGCGGGTGGGCATCCGCATCGACCCGTCGTTCAAGAACAGCCAGGGACGCCACGGGTCCCACTACGACGGCGTCGCGCTGACGTACGCCCAGGTGGCCGCGAAGCCGGCGCTGCACCGGGCGCGCACCGAGACGGCTCCCACGCTGGTGATCCTCGACGAGGTGCACCACGGCGGCGACGCCCTGAGCTGGGGTGACGCCGTGCGCGAGGCGTTCGAGGACGCGACGCGCCGGCTCGCGCTGACGGGCACGCCGTTCCGCTCGGACACCTCGGCGATCCCGTTCGTCACCTACGAGGCCGACGCCGACGGGATCCGCCGCTCCAAGGCCGACTACACCTACGGCTACGGCGACGCGCTGCGCGACCACGTGGTGCGTCCCGTGCTGTTCATGACGTACTCGGGCGAGATGCGCTGGCGCACCCGGGCCGGTGACGAGGTCAGCGCACGCCTCGGCGAGGCGATGACCAAGGACATGCACGGCCAGGCGTGGCGCACCGCGCTGGACCCGAACGGCGAGTGGGTCCCGTCGGTGCTGGCCGCGGCGGACAAGCGACTCACCGAGGTGCGTCGCGCGGTGCCGGACGCCGGTGGCCTGGTGATCGCCTCCGACCAGACCGACGCCCGCGCCTACGCCGGGCACCTGGCCCGCATCACCGGGACCTCGCCCGTGGTGGTGCTGAGCGACGACGACGGCGCCAGCGCGCGCATCGACGAGTTCAGCGCCGGCACGCAGCGGTGGATGGTCGCCGTGCGGATGGTCTCCGAGGGCGTCGACGTGCCGCGCCTCGCCGTCGGCGTGTACGCGACCAGCACCTCCACGCCCCTGTTCTTCGCCCAGGCGGTGGGACGGTTCGTGCGGGCACGTCGACGCGGCGAGACCGCGTCGGTGTTCCTGCCGAGCGTGCCGCTGCTGACCGGGCTGGCGAACGAGATGGAGGCGGAGCGCGACCATGCGCTGGACCGTCCCCGGACGGCCGAGGAGCAGGGCATCGAGTACGACCCCGAGGCGGCGCTGCTCGCGGCGGCGAACAAGGAGGAGAAGGCCTCGGGCGAGCTGACCGGGTCCTTCGAGGCACTGGAGGCGCAGGCGTCGTTCGACCGGGTGCTGTTCGACGGCGGCGAGTTCGGGACGGGCGCGGACATCGGGTCCGCCGCCGAGCAGGACTTCCTCGGGCTGCCCGGGCTGCTCGACGCCGACCAGGTCACCACCCTGCTGCGGGAGCGTCAGGCCGCGCAGTCGAAAGGGCGGGCGGGCGCGGGTGACGGCGCCGCCGAGCTGGAGCGCTCCGAGCAGGAGCACCGCAGGGCCGCCGCGCTGCGCAAGGAGCTGTCCAAGCTGGTCTCGGCCTGGGCGCGCAAGGCGGGTCGTCCGCACGGGTCGGTGCACACCGAGCTGCGGCGTCGCTGCGGTGGGCCCGAGGTGCCCCTGGCGACCGCCGACCAGCTCTCCGCCCGCGTGGAGATGGTGCGGGGCTGGTTCGTCGGCAAACGGTGAGTCGCCGGGCCGCCGGGCTGTGACTTTGATCGTAGGACGGCGCGCTCTTTCGATCACTAGTTGGCGGCTAGTAGCCCCGCCAACCGCTCGAGTGCTCGGACGACCGCCCCCTTGTTCGGCACGGGGGTTCAGCCTGACGCCTCAACGCCTTCGAGCGTTTCTACTCGGGCCAAGGGCCAGGCGCATCAGTACCCAGAACAAGCCTGCAGCACCGACGATGATCGGAAGCGGGGTCACAGGGCTAGCCCAGTCGACAGGTGCGGAGTCCCACAGTGGCATCGCCACGGCGATCCCAACCGGAACAGCAAGGAGCACGACGAACGGTTCGACGAGCATCGCGGACGCGACGCGCCAGCGAGTGGACCGCGTGGCTCCTAACGAGTCGACCAACGTGCAGAACGGTTGGCTCGATCGGATCAACCCGGCACCTAGAACGACGACCATGACGCCGACCAGGAGTGCTGCCCCGAGGGAGACGAACGCCATGAACTCTGTCAGTCCGCCATCGTCATACCCTGTCTCTACCACCACGCGCGTGGCTGGTGTCGAACCTGCAATGGAGGCGCCGATGCGGGTCAACTCGTCCTCGGCGAGCGCAGAGCCGTCCAGAACAATCTGCTTATTGCCGACGGGCGCGATGTCGAGATCTGCCGCGATCTTTGATTCCGGGTCGACGACGACACCGGGTAGAAAGTTCCCCAAGGATTGCATTCCTTGGGCCGGGACGATCCAGCTGCCGACTACCTGCCCGTCACTGGTGGTTCGCAGGAGTCCGACATTGCCGTCTACGATGAGATCTGGATCGGCCAGCACGCCCCCTCGAGGCGCGTCGCCGAGAGCGACATCGGTGGGGTTTACGGTGATGCGCTCGGGCACTGGGCAGCGCGCGTCATTGTTGATTCCACCTTGGCCTTTGGCGCATTCGACGAACTCTGGGCTAGAGGCGAAGAGTCGGTCGTTTGCTCCTGCCCGGGCGATCGGTAGAGCCCACGGCTCACTCGGTTGCTGAGGTGTGGCGCTGCGCCACGCGGAGGTGACGAGGCGGGATGTCTCGTCGCCGACCTCATAGGCGACGATGGACATCGGCGGCTGGTCGGGAATGTAGGCCTTTTGTTCGGTGTGGAGCGCATTGTTGACCATGCCCGACAGGAGTGTCCCTGACAGGGTGATCACTCCGACGACAAGACCGATGATCCATCCCGATGCCGATGCCCGCTTGGCTCCCACGAGGAGGTTGCTCGGACCACGCCTAGCGACTGCGTCGCTGATGAGCAGGGACGCACCGGAGGCAGCCACCACGGTGGCGAGACCGACGATGACTGCCGCGTAGTACGGGTTGATCACATCGGTGACGCCTGCCACCCAGCTCACGAGACCCACTGATGCCGCAACTGCTGCAGATCTCAGACGCTGGCGTCGATTCGGGACTCTCCGCTGAGCTGCGAACCGTGTGTGATTGCGGATCGTGAGTTCAGTCGCAACAAGAATCGCCAAAACCGTTGCGACAAGGAACAGCGAGGTACGCAGCAGACTGACCGCGCCGACCTGCCACGCCTGGTCGACCACTCGGCCTAGCGTTCGATAGAGAAGTAGGAGGCCGAGTTGACCGATAGTGGCGCCGGCGAGGACGCCTAGCACAGCTGTGGTGGCGCAGGCACGCCGCACGACGCTCATCGCCTGACTCGCCGTCAGGCCGAGCGCGGTGAACGCGGTATTGTGCCGGGTCAACCGAGGACGCACCAGAATCAGCACAGCGACCCATGCTGCGGTCGCGACCAGCAAGCCAGCCGGACCGACAAACGTCAACGCCATGAAGCGTCCGGATTCTAGGACATCGACCTTCTCCTGGGCGAGACCGGTCGAGGATCGAACTTCGAAGTACTCGGAGCCCAACTGATCGAGCGACTCATTGAGTTCCGGATCGGAGAAATCTACATCGTTCAGCAACCATCGAGTCGAGCCTGTCGGGCCAGCCTCGACGGGAGCCGCGACGATCACGAATCGAGCGTCAGGTTCGGACGGGATCACGAAAACGCGACCCACTTCGGCCGTCGTCGACCAGCCGTCCGTGCTGACCTCGACCGTGTCCCCTATCGAGGCCTCATAGTCGCGCGCCACGGCCTCGGACACGGCCACCGCAGCCGTGCCGCGGGCTTCGCTACCACGGACGTCCAAGCCGTAGGTCTCAACGACTTCTGCTTCGGTGCTGGCCACGATTGTGACGCTGCCCAGCGAATCCTGAGTGGCGATCTCGCCGATGGTGGTTGTCAGCCGCGGGATCGGAGCCTTGGTCAGCGCTTCGATGCCGTCGGGGTGGCTGACCTGAAGCGTGTAGTCGTACCCGGCGTTCATCGCAGATGTGCTCTGCTCCTCCGCCCGTGCGCCCGATGCGCGCATCCCATCGAGCAGGACTACGACACCGACGCATAGCGCAATGCTCGCGGCGAGTAGTGCGAAGACGCTGAACTGGCGCGTCATCAACCGGCGCCCGATCTTACGTTGAGCGCCCTGCTCCGTCATCGGCCGCTTCCATGCATTGCAACGAGGTCGTTGACAAGGTGACCATCTTGGAGATCCAAGACGGTCTCTGCAACCGCAGAGACCAACGGATCGTGTGTCGCCAGCACAACTGCTGATCCATGCCGTCGGGCAGCCTCGAGGAAGGTGTCTACGACATGCCCCGCAGTAGTTCGGTCTAAGGCCGCCGTCGGCTCATCTGCCAAGATTAGGGCCGGTTCGCACGCTACCGTTCGAGCGATGGCGACCCTCTGCTGCTGGCCACCGGACATTTCGCCAGGGAGCCTGTCCGCAATATCTTCGACGCCCAGCAGGGAAAGCTCGGCGCGTGAGCGTTCCACCGCTTCGGTTGAGCGATGCCCCAATATTTCTAGTGCCATCGCGACATTTTCGAGCGCAGTAAGGAACTCCACAAGCCGGAAATCCTGATAGACAAATCCAACACCGGGATCACGTCGGGCCTCTGGCGGCGACGCGCCCCCAACTGTCACCTGCCCGGAGTCTGGCTCAAGATCTCCGGACAGCACTCCCAGCAAGGTCGACTTACCGCTGCCGCTTGGACCACGAACTGCGACAACCTCGCCCTTGCCAACTTCTAGGTCGAGTCCGCGCAACGGAGTCGTGCGCGTCCCTCCGGACCCCACACTGACCGTCATCTTCGTGCAGACAACGAGCGGGGACCTGCCAGAAGCGACACGGTCCCCGCCCGGTGCTGTGCTCAGGTTGCTCAACGTCCGACCGCGTCAGACGTTCGCGATCTCGCACGCGGTGTCGACCGCGAAGCTCCTGTAGGGCGAGTAGTACCTCTTGCCAGAGTCGTCGGTGAACCACGACGTGTACGCGTTCGGGACGAGCGCTGAGCGCACGAGCTCGCCGCGCGCCTTCTTGTTGGCGTCGAGGTTGGTGCTGTAGGCCACCACGCGGGCGCTCGAATCCGACGGGTGGTCCTGCTTGTACGCCGAGCAGTTCGAGACCGCCCAGGCGTCGTCTGACGCGACGACGAGCCCTCCGGCGGCCAAGGCGGCCGCGAAGGTCAGGCCGATGACCTTCCTGCTGGATCGCGCGATTTCCACGCCAGCACCCTTCGTTGGATCGGATCTTCCATCGTGCACCGCCGAAGTTACCAAGAGTCAGGAGGGATGCAATCCGGGCCGGCGCGTTGCGAATCCGTGTTCGGGCCACACAAAGGCACACCGATCGCCTGCCATGCGGTCGGACCAGCGTTTGCCCTGTATTGAATTGTGTTCATCTCCTTGTCGCCTCTGCCCTCCATTTCAGTCGAAGTTGCGCGACGCCGCGCCAACCAGCGGTAGACGGACGGTTAAGACGCCCGCACGCCGCCCGTCGATAGGGGTAGTTGCCGGCAGTCGCGCTTCCACTACGCCATCCACGGCGATCGTTATCGACTCGTTACATTCAGTCCGGTAGCGACTGAGCCGGTAGCGACTGAGCAGCGCGCACCTGCCTCGAGGTTCGGCATCCCTCCTCGACGCCTCGCGTCTGCTCGAGGCCTCGAGCAGACGCGAGGCGACATTCGCCCGTCTCGGAAATCTGTAGGTTTCTGAGACGGTGGCGGTCGGTGGGCGGAGGCGTTGGGGATCCGCAGAAGAACCGCGCCAGTCGGTGCCGTCTCGGAAAGTCGTCTCACCCTCGGGGCGTCTCACAGAGGTGCGACTGACGGTTGGTGAGACAATCCGGTCATGGGCCGTCTCTTGGGGTACACGCGGGTCTCGACTGCCGAGCAGGGCCCGCGACTGCAGATTGATGCGCTGCTCGGCGCCGGGGTCGAGGCCCGGGACGTCTTCGGCGATGTCACCTCCGGGGCCAAGGCGGCATCGTCACGGCCAGGCATGGCTCGGCTGCTGGAGTACGCACACGACGGCGACACTGTAGTGGTGTGGCGGATTGATCGGCTCGGGCGATCGCTGCTGGACGTGCTGGCCACGGTCGACGACCTCGCAGCCCGGGGTATCGGGGTGAAGTCGCTGCAGGACAAGATCGACCCGACCACCTCCACGGGCAGGTTGCTGCTCGGGTTGCTGGGGTCGCTGGCGGAGTACGAGCGCGAGCTGATCACCGAGCGGGTCAACGCCGGGATCGCTGCGGCCAGGAACGCTGGCACCCGGTTCGGCCGCCCGCCCCTCGACCGGGTTGAAGTGGCGGAGAAGCTGCGGATCGTCGCCGAGGCCCGCGCGGCCGGCCGTACCGCGGCCGACGCCGCGAGGCTGGTCGGGTGGTCGAGGGCGACGCTCTACCGCCATCAAGCAGCGACTCAGACCGACACGTCCATCAAGGCGCCCACCGAGTCGCTTGCCGAGCCTCTCCCCGACGCCGTGTGAGGGCGTGTGGTGATGACGGTGCATGCGGTAGACGCGCTCGATCGGTGGCGGGTGCTGCGCCTGCACGTCGAGGACGGGATCCCGCTGACCGTGCTGGCCGACTCCTCGGGGGTGGGGCTACGGACGCTTCAGCGCTGGCACCACGCCTACCAAGCGGAAGGAGTCGCTGGGCTGGCGCCCCGTCGGCGCCGAGACGCGGGTGTGCGGCGCACACGGGCCGAGATCGTGTCCTTCGTCGAACGTCTGGCCCTGACCTGCCCGCGTCCGGCGATCGCAACACTGCACCGCCAGGCGATCGCCGAGGCCGAGCGGCAGGGAGTTTCCGCGCCGTCGTACGCGACCGTGCGGAACATCGTCGGGGCCCTGGACCCGGCACTGGTGACTCTCGCCCTGGAAGGGCCGGAGTCCTACCGGGACAAGCACGAGCTGGTCTACCGGTTCCGCGCCGCCCGGCCGAACGCAACCTGGAAGGCTGACCACACCGAGCTCGACATCCTGATCCTCGGCGCCGACGGGAAGCCTCAGCGCCCGTGGCTGACCACCGTGATCGACGACTACTCCCGCGCGGTGTGCGGGTACATGGTCTTCACCGGGGCGCCGTCGGCGATCAACACGGCGCTGGTGCTGCGGCAGGCGATCTGGCGCAAGTCCGAACCTGCCTGGGCGATGTGCGGGATCCCGGACGTCCTGCACGTCGATCACGGGTCGGACTTCACCAGCCGGCACCTGGAGTACACCGCCCTCGGGCTGAAGATGCGGCTCATCTTCTCTCGCATCGCCCGCCCGCAGGGGCGCGGGAAGGTCGAACGCTTCTTCGGCACGGTCAACACCGAACTGCTGGCCACCCTGCCCGGCCACCTCGCGCCGGGCGCACGCACGCCGACGCCCACCCTGGGCCTGCCGGCCCTGGACCAGGAGATCGGAGCGTTCGTCGGCCGGTACAACGAACGGCCCCACCCCGAGATCGGAGCCAGCCCGAAACAGGCGTGGGTAGGCGAGGGATGGCTACCGCGCATGCCCGAGTCCCTCACCGAGCTCGACGGTCTGCTGCTGACCGTGCCCAAGCACCGCACCGTGCAATGCGACGGCATCCACTTCCAGGGCCTGCGATACATGTCCACAACTCTGGTCCCGTACGTCGGGCGGCCCGTCACGATCCGGTACGACTCGCGCGACGTCTCGGAGATCTGGGTCTACGACCGCGACGAGTTCGTGTGCGTCGCCATCGACGAGCAGCACCCCAACCAGCGCCTCAGCCTGCGCGAGATCGAGACCGCCCGGCGAGCTCGCCGCCGCGACCTGCGTCGCCAGATCAACGACCGGATCCCCGTCGCGACCATGCGCGAGGAGCCCAGCACCCGCCAAGTGCCGTCGCGCCGGGTCAAGCTGCGCACCTACGAAACCGAATGACGGGGCAGACTGATGGGCTTCATCGCCACCAAGGAACACCGCCGCTTCTGCGAGTTCGCCACCGCCGTGCGCAAGGAAGCCACGATCGGGATCTGCCATGGCGACGCCGGAGTCGGCAAGACCCAGTCAGCAAGCCGCTACGCCCACTGGAACACCCTCGGCCCCTTCATCACCGAGTGGGGGCGCCGCACCGACGACGACCTTAAGTACTACGCCGCCGCGAACCGCACGCGCACCGTCTTCTACACCCCCGAGGTCATGCCCCGGCACCGCGAGATCATGCGGGACATCGACCTGCTGCGCACCAGGCTCGGCGTCTGCGTCGACGAACACCGCCGCGCCGCCGGCAGCGGGACCGGCAAAGGGGGCACGAGCGACCTGCGCCGGTGGACCGAGCTGCTGATCATCGACGAGGCCGAGCGCTTGACCCCCACGATCCTGGAGATCCTCCGCGACCTCCACGACCGCCAACAGGTCCCGATCCTCTTCATCGGGATGCCCGGCATCGACAAAAGGTTCGCACACTACCCGCAGCTGTACTCCCGACTCGGGTTCTCCCACCAATACCGGACCCTCGGTCGCGAGGAGCTGCTGTTCGTCCTCGGACGGTACTGGAAACAACTGGGCCTGAGCCTCGACCCCGAAGACTTCACCGACGCCCAGGCCATCGCGACGATCGAACGCATCACCCGCGGCAACTTCCGCCTCCTGGAACGACTCTTCCCCCAGATCTCCCGCGTGCTGAAGATCAACCAGCTGCAATCCATCACCGACGACGTCGTCGAAGCCGCCGCGAGCATCCTGGTCATCGGAAACTGACGATGCGGCTCGGATACGCCCGCCCCAGCCACCAGGGCCCCGACCTGACCGCGCAACTCCAGGCACTCCACGGCGCCGGAGCTGAACGAATCTGGGAAGAACGTGAACTTGGCACGCAGTCCCGGCAGCCGCTCCTGGACGACCTGCTGCTACAGCTACGCCACGGCGACGCCCTGATCGTGCTCCGCCTGGACCGCCTCGCCCGCAGCCTGCACCACCTCGCGCTGATCGCCACCACGATCCGGGAGCGCGGCGCGGACCTGATCAGCCTGACCGACGCCATCGACACCACCACACCCGACGGCCGGATCTTCTTCCACGCCGTAGGAATCGCTGACGACCTCGAGCGAACCCTCCTCGCTGAGGACACCATCAGCGGACTGAATGACGCCCGAGCCCGAGGCGTCCAGCTCGGCCGGCCGCGAGTCCTGACACCCGAACAGATCGAGCAAGCCCGACGCCTTCTCACTGAGCCCGGCGCCACGACGACGAGCGTCGCTGAACACATGGGAGTGTCCCGATCCACCATCAACCGACACGCCCTGCCAGTCGTCGAGGACACGGGCACGGTGCTGCCGGCAGTTGCGCCTCCGCCCGAGGCGCCGCGCGGCGGACGGCACGCCACGTAGCGATCACAGAGGACCGCCATCGACTGCTCAACTCCACACCGCCGGGCCGCCGAACCGGCGACCTGCGGGGCTCAGGTGAGCGTGACCTCCACCGTCGGGATGGCGGGGTCGCCCGCCGACAGCCGGCGTGCCCCGCGGGGCAGCTCGGCCCGGGAGAGCCGGTGGCGCTGCACCGCGTTCTCCACGCCGTAGGCCCCGACCCACCGCGAGTCGACCGCTCCGTCGGTGACCAGCGGCACCTGGAGCTGGCGCAGCTCGCCCGCCGAGTCACCGTCCGTGCCGTCCGGCTCCCACGCCACGACCGCCTCGTCGGGCCCCGTGACCAGGACCTCCTCGACCGCGCGACCGTCGTCGTCCAGGCGCCGTGCGGCGGCCTTGCGCCCGCCCCGGCTCGTCTTGAGGGTGGACGCCTTGGCGACCGGCTGCAGCACGCCCTCCGAGTCCGCGCGGGCGACCAGCTTGTAGACCATGCCGCACGTCGGCGCGCCCGAACCGGTGACCAGGGACGTGCCCACGCCGTAGGAGTCGACCGGCGCGGCGGCGAGGCCGGCGATCGCGTACTCGTCGAGGTCGGAGCTGACGACGATCTTCGTGCCGTGCGCACCGAGCTGGTCGAGCTGGGCGCGCACCTCGACCGCCAGGACGCCCAGGTCGCCGGAGTCGAGCCGGACGGCCCCCAGCGAGGTGCCCGCGGCCTCGATCGCCCGCTCGACCCCGCGACGCACGTCGTAGGTGTCCACGAGCAGCGTGGTGCCGACCCCGCCGGAGGCGACCTGCGAGACGAAGGCCGAGGTCTCGTCGTCGTGCAGCAGCGTGAAGGCGTGCGCCGCGGTGCCGATGGTGTCGACGCCGTAGCGGTAGCCGGCCTCGAGGTTGGACGTCCCGGCGAAGCCGGCGACGACGGCGGCCCGCGCCGCCGCGACGGCCGCCTGCTCGTGCGTGCGCCGCGCCCCCATCTCGAGGCACGGGCGGTCCACGGCGGCGCTGGTCATGCGGGAGGCGGCCGACGCGATCGCGGAGTCGTGGTTGAGGATGCTCAGCACGAGCGTCTCCAGCAGGACCGCCTCGGCGAACGTGCCCTCGACCTGCAGGACGGGAGAGCTGGGGAAGAACGTCTCGCCCTCGGCGTACCCGGTGACCGTGCCGGTGAAGCGGTAGCCGCGCAGGAAGTCGAGGGTGCGGTCGTCCACCACGCCGGCGCGCTCCAGGAACGTCAGCTCGGCCTCGCCGAACCGGAACGCGGGCAGCGCCTCCAGCACGCGTCCGGTCCCGGCCAGCACGCCGTAGCGGCGTCCGGCGGGCAGGCGTCGGGTGAAGACCTCGAAGACGCAGTGCCGGTGCGCGGTGCCGTCCGCGAGCGCGGCCTGCAGCATCGTCAGCTCGTAGCGGTCCGTCAGGAGCGCGAGCGACGGGCGTACGGCGGGCAGCGGGGCGGCGGGCAGCGACTGGGGCGCGGCGATCGTCGCGAGGGGGGTGGGCGGAGCTCCGTCGCCCCGGAACGCATCGGTCATGGGCCCACGGTAGAGGCACGCCGCCCACCAGGCCCGCTCGACCCGCCCTGCGGACACCCTGGTGGTGGTGCCCCTAGGGTGGTGGCGTGACCGCCACGATGTCGGAGACCGAGCAGGACACCAGGGTCGCCGCGGCGACCCTGGCCGACGACCCCTGGATCACGATCGTCTGGAACGATCCCGTGAACCTCATGACCTACGTGAGCTACGTCTTCGAGAGCTACTTCGGCTACCCGCAGGCCAAGGCCCGCAAGCTGATGATGCAGGTCCACCAGGAGGGCCGCGCCGTGGTCTCGACAGGACCGCGCGAACGGATGGAGGTCGACGTCCAGGCGATGCACGGGTTCGGCCTGTGGGCCACCATGCAGCAGACCGGGGACCCCGGTGGCACGGGCGAGGGGGACGGCGCATGACCCCGTTCCGTGCCACGCCCGCCGGTTACGTCGCGACGTGGGAGCCCGTCGAACGGCAGGTGCTCGCCCGGGTCGCGCGTGATGTGGCCGAGCTGCTGCGGGCCGACGCCGGGCTGCCCGACGACGCGACCGACGTCGACCTGGCGTTCACGGGCGTCTCGCGGGTGCCCCGTGACCCGGCGGTGCAGCGCCTCCTGCCGGACGCCCACCGCGACGACGCCGACGTCGCCGCCGAGTTCCGTCACCTGACGCAGACGGACCTGGCGGCGGGCAAGGTCAACCGCCTGCTGGCGTTCGCGGGGACGGTGGACCCGGACGGAGCCCCTGACGACGAACCGGACGGTGCCGCTGTCGGGACCCGGGCGTCCGGCCCGGACGCGCCCGGTGACATCGACGCCGCGGACGCCGGGGTGCGGACCGGCGGCGCTGCCTCCACCGGTGCGGACCAGGTGCTCGTGGCGCGCGACGCGGCGTCCGACTTCGCCGGTGCGCTGACCGACGTGCGGCTCGTGCTCGCCGAACGGCTGGCGCTCGACGACGACGACGCCGTCGAACGGCTGCACCACCTCGTCCTGGCGGGCGGCGACGACCCCCGCGACGACGAGCACGACCACGGCGGCGGCATCGACGACGGCGGCGGCATCGACGACGAGCAGGATGCCGGTCCGGACGCCGAGCAGCGCTTCTACTGGGGCGGCGTGTTCGTCGCCGCGGGTTTCGCCCAGGAGTCCCTCACCGAGGAGATGCTGGCGGACCTGCGGGCCCGGCGTGACCCGTCCTGACGGACCGTGCGCCGGACCGCGCGCCGCGACCGCGCCGACGACGTCGCTGTGGTGCGCGCCACGCGTGTCCCCGCTCACCACCAGCGGTGACGGCCGCCGTCCGCGGATAGGCTGCCAGCCGTGAACGACGCCCCGATCGGGATCTTCGACAGCGGGGTGGGCGGTCTGACGGTCGCCCGCTCGGTGCTCGACCAGCTCCCTCACGAACAGCTGCACTACATCGGCGACACGGCCAACGGCCCCTACGGGCCCAAGCCGCTCGCCGCCGTGCGGGCGATGGCGCTGGCCGTCATGGACCAGCTCGTCGACGACGGCGTCAAGATGCTCGTCATCGCCTGCAACTCCGCCTCCGCCGTGGCGCTGCGCGACGCCCGCGAGCGCTACACGGTGCGTCGGGGCATCCCCGTGGTGGAGGTGATCCTGCCGGCCGCGCGCCGTGCGGTGGTCGCCTCGCGCTCGGGCCGGATCGGTGTCATCGGCACCAAGGCCACCGTCGACTCCCTGGCGTACGACGACGCGTTCGCGGTCACGCCGGGTCTGGAGATCACCAGCCGCGCCTGTCCGGAGTTCGTGCGTCTGGTGGAGCAGGGCACGACGTCGGGCCCGGAGGCGCTGGCCATCGCGGGCGACTACCTGGCGCCGATCAAGGCGGCCGGGGTCGACACGCTGGTGCTGGGCTGCACGCACTACCCGTTGCTGACCGGGCCGATCTCCTACGTGATGGGGCAGGACGTCACGCTGGTGTCCTCGGCGGAGGAGACGGCCAACGACGTCTACCGCAAGCTGGTCGCCCACGACCTGGAGCGTTCCCCGCAGGCCGCGCCGCCCGTGCACCGGTTCGCCGCCACGGGCAGCCCGGAGCCGTTCGAGCAGCTCGCCCGCCGGTTCCTCGGCCCGGAGGTCACCCTGGTGGAGGCCGCATGAGGCTCGTGACCGTGGGCGTGTCGGGGTCGATGCCGGGACCGGCGTCCCCGGCGTCGTGCTACCTGGTGCAGGCCGAGGACGGCGAGCGCCGCTGGAACGTGGTCCTCGACCTGGGTTCCGGGTCGCTGGGGGCGCTGCAGCGGCACGTCGACCCGGCGGAGCTCGACGCCGTCGCCCTGTCGCACCTGCACCCCGACCACTGCGCCGACCTGTCCGGGCTGTACGTGTACCTGCGCTACCACCCGGGTCACGGGTCGCAGACCACCGGGGCGCCGCGCCGGCTGCCGGTGGTGGGTCCGGTGGACACGCGCGAGCGCGCCGCCGCGATGTACGGGCTGGAGCCCGCCGAGCACATGGACGCCGAGTACCGGTTCTGCACGTGGACGCCCACCGAGCCGGTGACGGTGGGGCCGATGACGCTGGAGGCGTTCGCCGTGAACCACCCGATCGAGGCGTACGGCATCCGTGTCACGGGGCCCTCGACGCAGCGACCGGGGGAGCGGGCGACGCTCGTGTACTCCGGTGACACCGACACGTGCGCGTCCCTGGTCGAGGCGTCCCGCGGGGCCGACCTGCTGCTCTGCGAGGCGGCCTTCCAGGAGGGGCGCGACGACGGGATCGAGGGGATCCATCTCACCGGTCGCCGCGCGGGAAGGGTCGCCGCCGACGCCGCGGCGGCGCGGCTGCTGCTGACGCACCTGCAGCCGTGGACGGATCCTGAGGTGGTGCTGGGCGAGGCCCGTGCCGAGTACGCCGGCCCGGCGGAGGTCGCCACGGCCGGCGGGACGTACCTGCTGTGAGCGTGGGACGGTGAGCGCGGCGGACGGGCGCCGGGCACCGGTGTGGCCGGCGGTGGTGTGCGACCTGCTGTGCGTGACGGTGTTCGCCCTGGTCGGGACGGCGAACCACGGCACGGGCGGGCAGGCCGGTCACGTGGTGGGCGTGGCGGTGCCGTTCCTCGTGGGGCTCGCCGCGGGCTGGGTCGGCGCCCGTGCGTGGCGCGACCCGGCACGCCCGTGGCCCACGGGCGTGGCCGTGTGGTGCGCGACGGTGGTCGGCGGGCTGGTGCTGCGGCCGCTGCTCGGGGGCGGGCTGGAGTGGTCGTTCGCGCTGGTGACGGCGGGGTTCCTGGCGCTGACGATGCTCGGCTGGCGGCTGCTCGCCGGGCAGATGCTGCGGCGTCGTCCCCGCGCCTGACCGCGGTCGTGCAGCGCCCGGCGGGCCGGAGCCGCGAGCGGGGCTGCGTCAGAGGGCGTCGGCGACCGCCGGGGCCAGCGCCCGCAGGGCCTTGCCGCGGTGGCTGATCGCGTTCTTCTCCTCCGGGGTGAGCTCGGCCGACGTCCGCGTGCCCGGCGTCCCGTCCGGGCCGACCGGCTGTTCCGCCGGCACGAGGACCGGGTCGTAGCCGAAGCCGTGCTCACCGCGGGGCTCGCGCACGAGCACGCCGGGCATCTCGCCGAGCGCGACCTCCTCGCGCCCGTCGGGCGTCACGAGCGCCGCGGCGCACACGAAGGCGGCCGTGCGGTGCTCGTCGCGCACGTCCCCGAGCTGGGCGAGCAGCAGGCCGAGGTTCGCGACGTCGTCCCCGTGACGTCCGGCCCACCGGGCGGAGAAGATCCCGGGCGCACCCCCGAGGACGTCGACGCTCAGCCCCGAGTCGTCGGCGACGGCGGGCAGGCCGGTCGCCAGGGCGAGGGCGCGGGCCTTGACGAGCGCGTTCTCGGCGAACGTCACGCCGTCCTCGACCGGCTCGGGCGCACCCAGGTCGCCCGCCGTCACCACGGCGTCGTCGGCGAGCCCGTCCAGCCCGGGCTGGGCGCGCAGGATCGCCAGCAGCTCCACGAGCTTCTTGCGGTTGTGCGAGGCCAGGACCAGGCGGGCGCCCGGCGGGACCACGACCGTCACAGGTCGCCGTCCAGGGCCTCGCGCTGGATCCGGGTCAGCTCGGCGGTGCCGGCGACGGCGAGATCGAGCAGCGCGTCCAGCTCGGCACGGTCGAACGGCGCGTGCTCGGCGGTGCCCTGCACCTCGACGAACGCCCCGGACCCGGTGGTGACGACGTTCATGTCGGTGTCGGCGCGCACGTCCTCGACGTACGGCAGGTCGAGCATGGGGACGCCGTCGATGATGCCGACGCTGACGGCGGCCACCGAGTCGGTCAGGACCTGCTTGCCGCCCTTGACGTGCCCGTGGCGGGTGCCCCACGCGACCGCGTCGGCGAGCGCCACGTAGGCGCCGGTGATCGCGGCGGTGCGGGTGCCGCCGTCGGCCTGCAGGACGTCGCAGTCCAGCACGATCGTGTTCTCGCCGAGCGCGCTGACGTCGACGACGGCGCGCAGGGCACGCCCGATGAGGCGGGAGATCTCGTGGGTGCGGCCGCCGATCTTGCCCTTGACGGACTCGCGCTGGCTGCGCTCGTTGGTGGCGCGGGGGAGCATGGCGTACTCGGCGGTGACCCAGCCCTCGCCGGAGCCCTTCTTCCAGCGGGGCACGCCCTCGGTGAACGAGGCGGTGCACAGCACCCGTGTGCTGCCGAACTCGACGAGCACGGATCCTTCGGCGTTCTGGGTCCAGCCGCGCGAGATGGTCACGGGGCGGAGCTGGTCGGGGGTGCGGCCGTCGTGGCGAGTCGTCATGGAACTCACCCTATGCGCGCCGACCTCACAGGCCGAAGCGGCGGCGCAGCTCGCGGGCGTGACGGCGGGCGACCTCGACCCGGGAACGCTGACGGTCGTCCATCACGACGACCAGCGCCCCCTGGAAGTCGGGCACCAGCTCGCGCACGTGGTCGAGGTTGACCAGGTAGGACCGGTGCGCCCGGAAGAAGTGCCCCCGCAGGCGCCGCTCCAGCTCGTTGAGGGACATCGTCACCAGCAGCCGTTCGTCGGCGAGCTTGAGGTAGGAGTACCCGCGCGCGGCGCTCGCGTACACGATGGAGGCGCCGTCCACGAGCACGGTGCGACCGTCCTTCTGCACGGGGATCCGCACCAGGGAGTCGTCCTGCGTCGACGACGCCGTCGTGGTCGGGTCCGCCGTCGACCCGCCGGCCGGACCTGCCGGGCTCGACGACGCCGGCGCGGCCGGGCTCGACGCCGTCTCGGCGCCGCCGTCCGGCCCCAGCGCCCGCTCGATCGCGCGGGCCAGGCGTTCGGCGTCGAACGGCTTGAGCAGGTAGTCCGCGGCCGCGAGGTCGAAGGCGTCCACGGCGTGGTCGGGGTAGGCCGTGGTGAAGATGACCTTGGGGGCCTCGGCACGCCCCTGCAGCGCGGCGGCCACGTCGAGCCCGGACCCGCCGGGCATGCGCACGTCCAGCAGCACCAGGTCGTAGTCCACCGAGCCCAGCAGGAGCAGCGCCTCCTCGCCGTTGGTCGCCTCGCCCACCACCTGGACCTGCCCGACCTCCTCGAGCAGGTAGCGCAGCTCCGCGCGGGCGGGGGCCTCGTCGTCGACGATCAGGGCCTTGGGTCGCACGCGCGTCACCTTAGCGGGATCTTCAGGTCGACGGTGGTGCCCTTGCCGGGCGAGGAGGCGACGTCGAACGTGTAGCGGTCGCCGAACAGGGCGTCCAGCCGCTGGGAGATGTTCCACAATCCCACCCCCGAGTGCTTCGAGGTGCCGTCGGCCTGCCCCGGACGCCGGCCTGCCAGCAGCCTCTCCAGCACCTCCGGCGCCATCCCCGCCCCGTCGTCGGACACCCGGATCGACGTGGTGCGCGTCAGCGGGTCCACCCGCGTGCGCAGGTGCACGGTGCCGCCCGTGACCGAGTCCGCCACGCCGTGCTTGACGGCGTTCTCCACCAGCGGCTGGATCACCAGCACCGGCACGCGACTGGTCAGCACCTGCGGGTCGATGTCGTAGCGCACCGTCAGCCGGTCCCCGAACCGCGCCTGCTCCAGCGACACGTACGTGCGCACGAAGAAGTACTCCTGGCTGAACTCGGCGAAGTGGCCGTCCTGCCGCACCGCGTACCGGAAGAAGTCGCTCAGGCGCAGCAGCAGCTGGCGCGCCTCGTCGGGGTCGGTGCGCGACTTCGAGGCGATCGTGTTGAGGATGTTGAACAGGAAGTGCGGGTTGATCTGCGCCCGCAGCGCGTCGAGCTTCGCGTCCGCGGCGAGGTGGCGCTCGCGGTCCATCTCCGCCAGCTCCAGGTGCAGCGACAGCATCGAGGCCATGTCGTCGACCAGCACGCGCGGCGGCGGCTCGTCGTGGACGCGGTACACCTTGAGCGTCCCGACGACCCGCTCACCGATGGCCAGGGGCGCCACGACGGCGGTGCGCAGCGGGCAGTCGGGTTCGGGGCATCCGATGCCGTCGCGGGCGTGCACGACGACGGTGCGCCGCTTGCCGAGCGCGACCTTGGCGATGCGGGTCTGCAGGCCGCCGCCGACGTGGTGGTGGTCCGCGCCCGGCCCGACGAACGCGAGGACCTGCTCGGTGTCGGTGATGGCGATGGCGTCACCGCCGAGCAGCGGCCGGATGAGCTGGGCGGTGCGGCGTGCGGCGTCCGGGGTGAGGCCGTGGCGCAGCGGCACGGAGCGACCGGCGGCGGCGATCGTCAGACCGTCGCGCACGCCGCGCGGGTCCTTCGGCGCCTGGGTCGGCCGCGGGGGGCGTGCGGCGCGGGGGCCGCGCAGCGCGGACGGGTAGCCGAGCACGACGACGGTGCTCACCACGACGCCGGCGACCACGGTCGCCAGGGGCGCCAGCGGTGGGGTCACGAGCACCTGGGTGACCAGGTAGACGACCGCCCAGGCACCGGCCAGGACGGCCGCCAGCAGCGGGCTACCGGCGCGCACGGCGCACCTCCCGTCGTCGTCGGCCCTCCGCGACCACGAGCCGGGCGAGACGTTCGGCCCGGCGGTCGGCGGCGGTGCCGTGCATGATCAACCACGACTCCTCGACGTCGGGCGGGGGAGCAGTGCGCCGGGAGACCAGCACCGTCACGGCGGCGGCGAGCGGGGCGGCCACCAGGGTGGGCGTCACGAGGACCTCGTCCAGGAGCCCGCCGTCCGCCAGCGCCCCCGTGGTGAACATCGCGACGGCCGCGGTCAGCCCGGTGAGCATGCCCGTCACGGCGCCGCGCGCCGTCGTGCGCCGCCACCAGATCGCCAGGATGAACACCGGGGTGAGGGCGGACCCGGCGATCGCGAACGCCCACGTGACCATCGTGGCCACGATGGACGGGGTGACGCCGTCGAACGTGCCCGGCCGCAGCGTCAGACCGAGCACGGCCGCCGCGCAGGCGGTCAGCAGCGTGAACACCCGCCCGGCCAGCACGGCCTGGCGCTGCGTCGCCCGCGGGTTGATGTGCCGTTCGTACACGTCGTGGCCCCACGAGGCGGCGGCCGCCAGGAGCAGCCCGGCCACGGTCGACAGCACCGCGATGAGGGCGGCGGCGGCCACCACGCCCATGCCGGCGTCCCCGCCGAAGATCCGTCCCAGGACGGGCAGCGCGTGCTCCGGGGTGGTCAGGACGCCGTCGACGGTGAGCTCCCGGAGCCACGGGTGGTCGTCCACGGCGGCGGGCACGAGCTCGCGGGCGGCGGTGCCGAGCATGACGGCCAGCGAGTAGAACACGCCCGCCAGGCACAGCACCCACACCGTCGTGGTCCGTGCCGCCGAACCGGTGGGGGACGTGAAGTACCGGTTCATGACGTGCGGCAGTCCTGCCGTGCCCATCGCGAGGGTGACGATGAGGGCGAACTGGCCGAGCCCGCCGTACCGGGCACCGGGCTCGCCGAACACGGCCGGCTCACCGGGGTGCAGCGCGCTCTGCTCCGGGACGACGTCGCCGTCGGTCGCGTTGCCGAGCGGTTCGGTCGAGATGTGCGACACGGCGTCGCCGTAGTCGAACCCCTCGGCCACCACGGTCGCGGCGAGCCACACCAGGGCGGCGAGCAGCAGCAGGAACTGCACGGCCTGTGTCCACGTCGTCCCGCGCATCCCGCCGAACGCCACCAGGGCGGCCACGACGGCGGTCGACACGAGGATCCCCGTCGCGTACGGGGACAGGCCGCCGATCCCCTCGCCCACGAGCAGCTCCCAGGTGATCCCCGACCCGACGGTCTGGGGCACCAGGTAGGACAGGATGATGATCTGCACGACGCCGACGGCCACCAGGCGCACCTTCTCCGAGCCGAGCCGGCGTCCGAGGAAGTCCGGGATGGAGAACTCCCCGAACCGGCGCAGGGGGGCGGCGACGAACAGCAGCACGGGCACGAATCCGGCCGCGAACCCCACGGCGTACCAGGCGCCGTCGAGCCCGGTGGCGTACACCGCGGCCGCGACCCCCAGGAACGACGCCGCCGAGAAGTAGTCGCCGCAGATGGCCCACGCGTTCGTGGCCACGCCGACCCGCTGGCCCGCGAGGTAGAAGTCGACGGTCGAGGTGCCGCGCGGTCGCGTCAGCACCGCCACGGCCAGCACCACCGCCAGCACCCCGAGGAGCGTCCCCGTCCCGGCGCCGGTCACGGCGCCTGGTCCTCGAACGGTCGCGCGGTGGCGTCGTCGGACCCGGGGGCGTCGTCACCGCCGAGCATGCGCTGCTCGACGGCGGACGACAGCCGGGCGGCCGCGAGCCCCAGGACGGCGAAGAAGACGTACAGCCCGAACGCCGCGACGAGGAAGCCCGGGCTCATGCCGCCCACGAGCCGTGCCGTCGACCACCAGTCCAGCGTCAGGGAGAGCACGGGGAAGGCTGCCACGACGAGCAGGAACACGGCGAAGTAGCCCACCGCGACGCGCCGCAGCGTGCGGAAGGTGGCGTCCACCTCCGCCGCCGTGTCGCGGGCGTCGACGTCGTCGTCCATGTCGGTGCACACTACGGAGCGCGGCGCCCGGAGGAAAGGCCTCCACGGGGGGTGCGGGCGGTTCTCACCCACGCCCGGGTACCGTCACCCGCCCTCGACGACCGCCGGGGTGCGCAGCAGGCGCACGGCGGTCGCGAGCAGGACGACGGCGCCGCCGGAGACGAGCACCAGCCCGATGCCCGGCATCGCCTGCCCCCACGCGTCCGTCGCGGCGCTGACCTGGACCAGACGGACCAGCTGCCAGCCGGCCACCAGGGCGACGGTGCCGCCCGCGACGAGGGCGTGGATGATCGCGAACCAGCGCCGGGGGAACAGTGCTCCCGCGACGGCGATGAACCCGCCGCACAGCGTCCACAGGCCGGGACCGGCCGTGCCGCTGAGGGTGCCGACCGGGGTGATGACCCACGGCAGGAGGCTGCCCACGATCACGGCGAGACCTCCCACCAGCATGCCCACGCTTCCGGGGTGCAGGATCCGCTTGCGCCGCGTCGGGACCCGGCCACCCGCCCGGAGCAGGTTGGCGAGGGACGCGCTCGTCGTCGAGGCCATGGACCGACTGTAGGTGCCGGGCGACGCCGTGACGGCGGCGGATCGACGAACGGCGGACTTCGTCCCGCCAACGGTCCTGCCACGCCCCCGAACGGTCGTGGTGGGGCCGTTCGCCGGTCGGGGCCCCGGACCGACCGTTCGCGGGATGCTCCGCGCCGTCCGGCGTGAAGGTCTTGTGACCAGCACCGACGGTGCGATTCTCTCGTCGCGTACGGGTACGGACGTGCTGCGGACGACGACGTCCGCAGGCACCGCGACGAAGGGAGCGTCCGATGGCTGGCAGCGAACCGGAGATCTCACCCGAACCGGGGTCACCCCCGGTGAACGGGTGGCGCAAGGAGTACTGGAAGAAGAACCTGCGGCTGATGGTCGTGCTGCTGGTGATCTGGTTCCTGGTGTCGTTCGTGTGCGGCATCCTGCTCATCGAGCAGCTCAACCAGATCGTCATCGCCGGCTTCCCGCTCGGTCTGTGGTTCGCCCAGCAGGGCTCGATCTACACGTTCATCATCCTGATCCTCGTGTACACCCTGCGCATGGACAGGCTCGACGACGAGTACGGCGTCGCCGAGCGTGACGAGGAAGGACGCCGACTGTGAGCGCCATCCAGACCTGGACCCTCGTCTTCGTGGGGATCTCCTTCGCGGTCTACCTCTACATCGCCTGGCGCAGCCGGGTGAAGGAGACCAAGGGCTTCTACGTGGCCGGCCAGGGCATCCCGGCGGTCGCCAACGGGGCCGCCGTCGCCGCCGACTGGATGTCCGCGGCGTCCTTCATCTCCATGGCGGGCCTCATCGCCTTCCTCGGGTCGGACGGTTCGGTGTACCTCATGGGCTGGACCGGCGGCTACGTGCTGCTGGCCCTGCTGCTCGCCCCGTACCTGCGCAAGTGGGGCAAGTTCACCGTCCCGGAGTTCGTGGGCGACCGGTACTCCGAGTACGTGCGCCTCATCGCGGCGGTGGCCGCGATCATCGTGTCGTTCACCTACGTGGTGGGGCAGATGCGCGGCGGCGGCATCGTGTTCAGCCGCTTCCTCAACCTGTCGATCGAGGGCGGCGTGGCCGTCGCCGCGGTCGTCATCTTCCTGTACGCCGTGCTCGGCGGCATGAAGGGCATCACCTGGACCCAGGTGGCCCAGTACTCGGTGATGATCGTCGCCTACCTGATCCCGGCGTGGACGATCGCGCAGAAGATGACCGGGTTCCCCGTCCCGCAGGTGACCTTCGGCCAGATCCTCGGCGAGCTCGACGCGCTGAGCGAGAAGTTCGGGCTGGCGGCCTACACCGAGGCGTTCGCGGCCCGCCCGCAGATCGACGTGTTCCTCGTGACGATGTCGCTCATGATCGGCACCGCGGGCCTGCCGCACGTGATCATCCGCTTCTACACGACCAAGTCGGTCCGTGGTGCGCGGTTCTCCGCGTTCTGGGCGCTGGTGTTCATCGGGCTGCTCTACACGACCGCTCCCGCGGTGGGCGCGTTCACCAAGCTCAACCTGATGAACTCCGTGGACGGCGTGGCGGTCGCCTCGCTGCCGGCCTGGGTGAACAACTGGGCGGCGACGGGCCTGGTCACGGTGTCCGACACGGCGACCACGGTCACGACGCTGAGCAACGACCCCGCCTCCGGGGCGGACCTCATCGTCAACAACGACATCCTGGTGCTCGCCACCCCGGAGATCGCGGGCCTGCCCGCGCCGATCGTCGGCCTGGTGGCCGCCGGTGGTCTGGCGGCCGCGATGTCGACGGCGGCCGGGCTGCTGCTCGTCATCTCCTCCTCCGTCTCGCACGACCTGTACTTCCGGGTCGTGAAGAAGGAGGCCTCGGAGTCGCAGCGTCTGCTCGTGGGACGCATCGCGATGGGCCTGGCCGTGGTCGTGGCCATCTACGGCGGCATCAACCCGCCGGCCTACGTGGCCCAGGTGGTCGCCTTCGCCTTCGGGCTGGCGGCGTCGACGTTCTTCCCGATCCTCGTGCTGGGGATCTTCTGGAAGCGCGCCAACGCCGTCGGGGCCGCGGCCGGCATGATCACCGGTCTGGTGTTCACCGCGTCCTACATGGTCTACACCCTGGACGTGTTCGGCACGTCCGCCCACGAGTTCGTGGGGGGCGTCTCGCCGGAGGGCATCGGTGCGCTCGGTGCGCTGGTCAACACGATCGTCACGGTCGTGGTGTCCAAGCTGACCGCACCACCGTCCGAGCACGTCCAGGAGATGGTCGAGGGCATCCGCTACCCGGCGGCACGGGTGGAGGCGCCGGCGACCGAGTCCGAGTAGGTCGAGGTCGGGTGGGAGTGCTGCTCCCCGCGCGGGGAGCAGCACTCCCACCCTTTTCGTGGGTGGGCTGAGCAGTCGATGGCGGTCCTGGGTGATCGCTGCGTGGCGTGCCGTCCGCCGCGCGGTGCCTCGGGCGGAGGCGCAGCTGTCGGCAGCACCGTGCCGGTGTCCTCGACGACTGGCAGGGCGTGTCGGTGGATGGTGGATCGGGACGCTCCCGTGTGTCCAGCGACGCTCGTCGTCGCGGCGGGCTCGGTGAGAAGGCGTCGGGCCGAGACCCACCCGCCGTCAGTCAGACAGACCCACGCCCAGGTTGACGGGGGAGCCGGAGATGTTGCCGACGATGCCGCGGATGATGTCGGTGCCGTCGGTGCCGGCCAGGCTGTCGTACCAGGCGGCGGTGGTGGCGGCGTCGTACCCGTGGGTCTCCTCACCGCGGGCCCGGGCCCGCAGCACGAGGTCGGCGGCGCGCTGCGAGCGGCTCGCGGCGTAGCGGCGCAGGGAGTCGGGGACGCTGACGGTGTTGGTCGCCAGGATGATCGCCAGGGCGAACGTGTCCTCCAGGGCGAGGCACGCGCCCTGGCCGATGTCGGGCGCGGTGTTGTGGGCGGCGTCGCCGAGCAGCGCCACGCGGCCACGGGTCCACGTGTGGAACGGGTCGATGTCCCAGATCTCCACGCGGTTGAGGGACACCGCCGGGTCGATCGCCGCCAGGAGGGTCTTCACCCCGGGTGCCCAGCCGGCGAACGCCTGCTCCAGCGGGGCCTTGCCGTCGGCGCGGTCGTACGGCAGTCCCGCCGGCTGGGGGACGTCGAACCAGAAGTAGAAGCGGTCGTCGGCCACCGGCATGACGGCGGCCCGCTTGCCGTCCGCGACGTACGTGGTCCACCGGTCCGACGGTCCGATCGCCGGGTCCACCGGGATCAGCCCGTTGAAGTTCGTGTAGCCCGAGTAGGTGCGCTCGATGCGTTCGCCGCCCTCGTCGGCGGCGGTGACGTGGTCCCGTGCCCGGGATCGGGCGCCGTCGGCGGCGATGAGCAGGTCCCCGGTGTCGGTGGAGCCGTCGGCGAACGTCACGGTGACCTGCTCGCCGTCGTCCTCGATCCCGACCATCTCGTGGCCGAGGTGCAGGTGCTCGGCACCCACGGTGTCCATCAGGAGGCTCTGCAGGTCGGCCCGGGCCACGGGGTAGGGGCGCTGGCCGGTCTGCTCGGTCACGGGGGCCAGGCTGAACGCGCACAGCTCGGCGCCCGTGCGCCCGTCGAGGTAGGCCATGTCGTCCATGCGGCCACCGAGCGCGGCGACCTCGTCGCCCAGGCCCAGCCAGTTGAGCACCTTGACCCCGTTCGACCACAGGGACAGCGCGGCGCCCACGGGCTTGTTCTCGCGCATCCGGTCGTGCACGACGACGTCGTGCCCGAGCCTGCGCAGCGCGATCGCGGCGCTGGCGCCCCCGACGCCGGCGCCGACGACGATGATCCGCACGGCGCTCAGCTCCCGCGGTAGGTCGAGTAGGCGAAGGGGCTCAGCAGCAGCGGCACGTGGTGGTGGCGCTGCTCGGTCCCGGCGGTGACCTCGAAGGCGACGGTGACCTCCGGGTAGAACGTCTCCACCCCGCGTCCGGCGTGGTAGGCGCCCGTGGCGAACGTCAGGCGGTAGACGCCCGGCGCCAGCGTGTCGGGGCAGAGGGCGGCCCGCCCGTCGGCGTCCGTGACGGCGGCGGCCACGAGGGCGTCGCCCCCGTCCGTCAGCTCGACCCCGACGCCGACGGCGGGCGTGCCCGTCCCGGCGTCCAGCACGTGCGTCGTCAGGTGGCTCACGGGGTGGTCCTCTCGTCGGTCACCACGCCGTGCAGGCGCGTCAGGGCGATCTGGGCGAGCTGTGCGCAGGCCTCGGCGACCTCGGTGGCGTCGTCGTTGGCGAGCCGGCGCTCCAGCTCGGCGAGCATCTCGGGGCCGGTGCGGCCGGCGGCGCGGACGAGGAACACCCGTCCGAACCGCTGCTCGTAGGCGCGGTTGCCGGCCGCCATCCGGGCGGTCACGTCGGCGTCCGCGGCGGACATGCTCGCCTGCTCGCGCCGGGACGCCTCGGCCTCCGGGCCGGTGCCCCTCGGCCGGTCGCCGATCCGGGGATGGTGGGCGAGCGCGGCGTCCAGCTCGGGTCGCGACCACGAGGCGGCGAGGTCGGCGGCGCGGTCGGCCAGCGCCGTCGTCGTGGCGTAGGGCCGGCCCGCCACGAGGGCGTCGACCCAGCGGGGGACCGCTGCCCAGACCGCGACGACCGTACGGGCCGTCGCGGGGTCCAGGGTGTCGAACTCGTCGATGTGCACGCCGGCTCCTCTCGTCGGGCGAAGGTACGTCGCGCAGGATGCGGCCGGGTTTCGGGTCTGTGACGACGAGGTGTCGTCGGTGATCGTCCTGGTCGCGGCCTCGCCGGGCGGGTGGACGACGGTCGCGTGCGGCCTACGATGCGTCCACACCTCGTGACGGGAGACAACGTGGACGACACCTCGCTGCCCACGCAGATCGGTACCCGGCTGCGCAGCCTGCGCACCGCCTCGGGACGTTCCCTCGCCTCGGTCGCCCAGGAGCTGGGGATCTCCTCCAGCGCGCTGTCGCAGATCGAGACGGGCGTGATGAAGCCGTCGGTGCAGCGGCTCGTCGAGCTGGTGGGGGTGCTGGGGGTGCCGGTCTCGGCGATCTTCGACGACGTCGCGGTGGCGACGCCGCGGCCGGGCGCGGCCGGGGCGGACGTGGCCGAGCCGGTGCCCGGGGTGCTGGTGTCGCGGGGTGAGGAGGCCCGGCCGGCCCACCTCGGCGAGGGGGTGACGTACCGGCAGCTGTCGCCGGCGCCGCTGCGCGGTGTGACGTTGTTCGAGTCCACGTACCCGCCGGGGGCCTCGTCGAGCCCGGACGGGGAGATGCTGGTGCACGCGGGGTACGACTGCGGTCACGTGGTGGCGGGCGAGCTGACGTTCGAGTTCGCCGAGGGGTCGGTGCGCCTGGGACCGGGGGGCTCGTTGTCGTTCGCCGCGTCGCGCCCGCACCGGGTGGTCAACGCCACGGACGAGGTCGCGGTGTCGATCTGGCTCACCCTCGACGCCGCGGGGGCCCCAGGGGCCGCAGGGCCCGCCGGAAGCGATGCGGACCCGCCCCAGGAGGCGTCCGCGCTGCAGGGCGCAACGGCGGCGTTACCGGAGTGAAACCCCAGGGTGTTAAGCAATGACTTGACATGTTCGGTGGCGCCTCGGGCGCCCTGCCCCTGGGAGTCCTCATGCCGGTGACACCGCCCCCCGCCACCCGGGCGACCCCGTGACGCGCGTCGTCGTCCGCGCCGAGCGGACCTTCACCGGCGGTGCGTTCCGCCCGGCCACCGTCGTGGTCACCGACGGCGTCATCACCGACGTCCTGCCCCTCGACGCGACCCCGGACGTCGGCGCGGGCACCGAGACCGTCGACGTCCCCGCGGACGCCGTGCTGCTGCCCGGGCTGGTCGACTCGCACGTGCACGTCAACGAGCCCGGCCGCACCGAGTGGGAGGGTTTCGCCTCGGCGACGGCGGCCGCCGCGGCCGGCGGGGTCACCACGATCGTCGACATGCCGCTGAACTCCCTGCCCCCCACCACCACCGCCGAGGCATTGGAGATCAAGCGCGCCGCCGCCGCGCCGTCGGCCCGGGTCGACGTCGGTTTCTGGGGCGGGGCCGTGCCCGAGAACCGCGGGAGCCTCGCGCCGCTGCACGACGCGGGCGCGTACGGGTTCAAGTGCTTCCTGTCGCCGTCGGGGGTGCCCGAGTTCGGCCACCTGGACCGGCCCGGCCTCGACGCCGCGATGGCGGAGGTCGCGGTGCTGGGCTCGCGGCTCATCGTCCACGCCGAGGATCCGGACCTGCTGCACGGCGACGGCGCGCTCGGCCGTGGGTACGAGGCCTTCCTCGCCTCGCGCCCGGCCGCGAGCGAGGCCGCGGCGATCGGCTCCGTCGTCGCGGCGGCACGTCGCACCGGGGCGCGCGCCCACGTCCTGCACCTCAGCGACGCGGCCTCCCTGCCGGTGATCCGCGAGGCCCGCGCCGACGGCGTCGCCCTCACGGTCGAGACCTGCCCCCACTACCTGACCCTCGTGGCCGAGGAGATCCCGGACGGCGCCGCCGAGTTCAAGTGCTGCCCGCCGATCCGGGCCGCCGCGAACCGTGACCTGCTGTGGGCGGGCCTCCTGGACGGCACCGTCGACGCGATCGTCTCCGACCACTCGCCGTCGACCGTCGAGCTCAAGGGCGCCGGGGACGGCGACTTCGGGCTCGCCTGGGGCGGCATCTCCGGGCTGCAGGTGGGCCTGTCGGCGGTGTGGACCGAGGCCCGCACCCGCGGCGTCCCGCTGGAGCGGCTCGTGCCGCTGTTCACCACCGGGCCGGCGGCCGTCGCCGGGCTGGAGGGCGTCGGCGTGATCGAGCCCGGCGCCGTCGGGCACCTGACGGTCTTCGGACCGGACGACGCGTTCGTCGTCGACGCGGGCGCGCTGCTGCACCGCAACCCCGTCTCCGCCTACGACCACCGCCCCCTGGTGGGGCGCGTGCGCCGCACCCTGCTGCGCGGTGAGACGGTGTTCGACCTCGACGGCGGGGGAGTCGTCGGGCACCCCGCAGGACGCCTGCTGTCGGCGCGCGCGGCGCGGACCACGGTCGCGGCGGGCGGACGATGACCCGGGCCACGCCGACGGCGGCGCCCACGACCACCGGCACGGAGCCCATGACCGCACCCGTCCTCCAGCCCGGCCGGGGCGAGACCCCCGGCGACCACTACCTGCCGGCGACGCCGGGCACGGTGCAGTGGGGCAGGCTGCCCTGCGCGGCCGACGCCCCCGTGCTGACCATCGCCCCGGGCCGGAGCGTCACCTTCGACACCGTCAGCCACGAGGGCATCCTCGAGGACCAGGGCAAGGACCCGGTCGCGTACTTCACGGGCCACGGCGTCCCGCGCGAGGCCGTCCTGGACGACGCGATCGAGATCGCCCGGGAGCTCGCCCGGGACCCCGTCGCCGACGGCCCGCACGTCGTCACCGGGCCCGTCCGCGTCGAGGGTGCCCGGCCGGGCGACCTGCTGCGGATCACTGTGGAGCGTCTGGTGCCACGCGTGCCGTACGGCGTGATCTCCAACCGGCACGGCAAGGGGGCGCTCGCCGGCGAGCTCCCGCGCGGCGAGGGCAACGTCAGCGTGTTCTGCCCCGTCGCCGAGCGCGACGGGCGCCTCGTCGGCACCCTGCCGGTGTCCGACGGCGGCCCGCGGGTCGTGGAGTTCCCGCTCGCGCCGTTCCTGGGCACGATGGGCGTCGCCGTCGCGGGTGACGCCCGGCCCCACTCGGTGCCGCCGGGCGACCACGGCGGCAACATCGACATCAACCTGCTCGTCGAGGGTGCGGTGCTGTACCTGCCCGTGCAGGTCGACGGCGCGCTCGCCTACGTCGGCGACCCGCACTTCGCCCAGGGCGACGGCGAGGTGGCGCTGACCGCGCTCGAGGCGTCGCTGCGCGCGACGCTGCGGTTCGACGTCGTGCCCCGCGCACGGGCGCTGGCCGCCTTCGGCGAGGTGACCGGACCGCTCGTGCGGGCCGGCGGGTACCTGGTGCCCACCGGGATGGACCAGGACCTCGACGAGGCGATGCGCCGGGCCGTCCGCGCCGCCATCGCGCTGGTCCGTGCACGCTGGGGGCTCGACGAGCACCTCGCCTACGCCTACCTGAGCGCCGCCACCGACTTCGACATCTCCCAGGTGGTCGACGTCGTCTGCGGCGTCCACGCCCGCATCCGCGAGGCCGACTTCGACGCCGTGGTGCTGCCGGAGCAGGACGCATGACCGGGATCGTCGGCGCCGACGCGGTGCCCGCTGACCTGCTCGACGCCTTCCTCGCCTACGAGGCCGCCGTCGTCGCCAACGACCTCGACGCGCTCGACGCGGCCTTCGCGCCCGGCGAGGGCTCGCTGCGCGGCGACGGTGCCGGGCTGCTGGTCGGCCACGACGCGATCTCGGCGTTCCGGCACACGCGCACGCCCGTGTCGGCGCGCGTCATCGAGCGCGTCGAGCACCGCGAGCTCGGCCCGGACGTCGCCCTGCTCGTCTCGGTGTCCCGGTACGCCCAGGGCGGCACCGGCCTGCAGACGCAGGTGTGGCAGCGCCTCGAGGGGCGCTGGCTCATCACCGCGGCGCACGTGACGCCGCGCGCCACGGCGCTGGACCGCAGGGTCTGGCGGACCGTCGGGGACCCGCTCTACCAGGGCGCCTGGACCGGTCCGCTGGCGGGCCTGACGGTGGCGGTCAAGGACCTGTTCGCCCTGCAGGGCTACCGCATCGGCGCCGGCAACCCGACCTACCTCGACCACGCACGGCGGGAGACGTCCACGGCCCCGGCGGTGTCGGACCTGCTGCGCGGCGGGGCGTCGCTGCGGGGGATCGCCCGCACCGACGAGTTCGCCTACTCCGTGGCAGGCGACAACGCCCACTACGGCACCCCGCCCAACGGGGCCGTCCCCGGGGCGCTGCCCGGGGGATCCTCCAGCGGCCCGGCGTCCGCGGTCGCCACCGGCCAGGCCGAGGTCGGTCTCGCCACCGACACCGCCGGGTCCGTGCGCGTCCCGGCGTCGTACCAGGGGCTGTGGGGCCTGCGCACCACGCACGGGCTGGTGCCCCGGCAGGGCATGCTGCCGCTGGCGCAGTCGTTCGACACCGTCGGTTGGCTCACGCGCGACGGCGAGACCCTGCAGCGCGTCGCCGACTGGTGCCTGAGCTACGACGGCTCGCAGTCCACCGAACGGGTCTACGGCGAGTCGGGCGACGACCTCCCCTGGCACCTCGTGGTCCCCGCGGAGGTGCTCGACGTCGTCGAGCCCGCCACCCGGTCCGCCTTCGAGGCGCTGCTGGCCGCGCTCGCCGACCACCCGGACGCACCGCAGGTCACCACCGCCTCGGTCGGCCCGCTGCAGGACTACCTCGACCCGTTCCGCACGGTGCAGGGCGTCGAGGCGTGGCGCAACCACGGGCAGTGGCTGCGCGAGCACCCCGGCGCGGTCGACGGCGCGGTGGCCGCACGGTTCCGTGCCGCCGCCACCCTCACCGCCGACGACGAGGCGGCGGCGCGCCGTGCGCTCGCCCCGCTGGCCGCCCGGCTGCACGGTCTCGTCGCGGACGGGACGCTGCTCCTGCCGACCGTGCCGGGGCCCGCGCCGATGCGCACCCGCGACGCCACCGCCCTGGACGCGGTGCGCGCCGCCACCCTGCGCATGACCACCCCGGCCGCCGTCGCCGGCCTGCCCGCCCTGTCCGTGCCGCTGCTGACCGTGCCGTCCCGTCTCGGTCCAGCCCCCGTCGGGGTGAGCCTGGTGGCGCGCAGCGGCACCGACATCGCCCTCGTCCGACTCGGCCGGCGCCTCGCCCGCCTCGCCGCCGACGTCACGCCAGCCCCCGGAGGTACCCCCGCATGACCCACGCACCGCTGCCCGGCCCGATCGACCCGCCCGCCCGCCTCCTCATGGGACCCGGCCCCATCTCGGCGTACCCGAGCGTGCTGCGCGCGATGTCGGCGCCGCTGGTCGGTCAGTACGACCCGTTCATGACGGCGACGATGAACGAGACCCAGGAGCTGTACCGCGGCGTGTGGGCCACCGACAACGACGCCACGGTGCTCGTCGACGGCACCTCCCGGGCGGGCATCGAGGCGGCGCTGGTGTCCCTCGTGCGCCCGGGCGAGCGCGTGCTGGTGCCGGTGTTCGGGCGGTTCGGCCACCTGCTGGCCGAGATCGCCGAGCGTGCCATGGCCGAGGTGCACACCATCGAGGCCGAGTGGGGCCAGGTGTTCACCGTCGCCGCGATCGAGGAGGCGATCGTGCGGGTGAGGCCGCACGTGCTGGCGATCGTCCAGGGCGACACCTCCACGACGATGAACCAGCCGCTCGACGAGCTCGGGGCGATCTGCGCCCGGCACGGCGTGCTGTTCTACACCGACGCCACCGCCTCGCTCGGCGGGAACGACTTCGAGGCCGACGCCTGGGGGCTCGACGTCGCCACCGCCGGTCTGCAGAAGTGTCTCGGCGGGCCGTCCGGCTCGTCGCCGATCACGCTGTCGCCCCGCGCCGTCGACGTCGTGGCCTCCCGCAAGAAGATCGAGGCCGGCATCCGCGAGGACGGCGACCCCGAGGCGGCGGACTTCGTGCGCTCCAACTACCTCGACCTCGGCCAGATCCTCGACTACTGGGGGCCGCGGCGCCTCAACCACCACACCGAGGCGACGTCCATGCTCTACGGTGCGCGCGAGTGCGCCCGCCTGCTGCTCGCCGAGGGGCGTGCCGCCGTCGTCGAGCGGCACCGTCTCGCCGGCGCCGCCATGCTCGCCGGGGTGCAGGCCGCGGGACTGACGGTATTTGGGGACGTCGCCCACAAGATGAACAACGTCGTCGCCGTCGAGATCCCCGACGGCGTGCCCGGGGACGCCGCCCGCGGCGCCCTGCTGGACGACTTCGGCGTCGAGATCGGCACGTCGTTCGGACCGTTGCACGGTCGCGTCTGGCGGATCGGCACGATGGGCTACAACGCCCGTCAGGACGCCGTCCTGACCACGCTCGCCGCGCTGGACGTGGTGCTGCACCGGTTCGGGGCGACGGTCCGGCCCGGCGAGGGCGTCGCCGCGGCCGCCGACGTGTACCGGTCCGCCTGATGGCGGGCCCGCTCCTCGTCGCCGAGGGCGACCGCGTCGCCGTCGCCGCCCGCCGTGTCATGGCGCGCTGCGACGAGCTCGCCCGCGTCTCGGCGACGTCGGACGCCATCGAACGGGTGTATCTCTCGGCCGAGCACGCCCGCGTCAACCGGCTCGCCGCCGAGTGGATGCGAGAGCTCGGCATGACGGCGCGCCAGGACGCCGCGGGCAACCTCGTCGGCCGCCTGGACACGGCCGGCGCCCCGGACCCGGACGCCCCCGCGCTCGTCCTGGGCTCCCACCTGGACACCGTCCCCGACGCCGGACGCTACGACGGCATCGTCGGGGTCCTCATGGCGCTGGAGGTCGTGCGTCTGCTGCGCGTGCCGCGCGCCGACGGCGACGGCGACGGGCGAGGGTTCGTCTCCCCGCTGCCGTTCGCGTTGGAGGTGATCGCCTTCTCCGACGAGGAGGGCACCCGGTTCGGCAAGGCGCTCCTCGGTTCGTCGGCGGTGGCAGGGCTCTGGCGGGACGACTGGTGGACCCTCACCGACGCCGACGGCATGACGTTGCGCGAGGCGTTCGTCGAGTTCGGGCTGGACCCCGCACGCGTCGGGGAGGCCGCGCGCCGCCCCGCGGAGCTCGTCGGGTACCTCGAGGCGCACATCGAGCAGGGCCCGGAGCTCGACGACCGCGGCGAACCCCTCGCGGTGGTGTCCTCCATCGCGAGCGCACGGCGCTTCCAGCTCGTCGTCACCGGCGAGGCCCGGCACGCCGGCGGCACCCCTTACGACCGGCGTCGCGACGCGCTGCTCGGTGCCAGCGAGGCGGCGCTCGCCGTCGAACGGATCTGCCGCGCCGAGCACCACGTCATCGGGACGGTGGGCCGGCTCGAGGCCTATCCCGGGGCGGTGAACGTCGTGCCCGGGGAGGCGCACCTGAGCCTGGACCTGCGCGGCGAGCTCGACGAGCGCCGCGACGCCGTCTGGGGCTCGATCGAGGCCGAGCTCGACGCGATCATGGGCCGGCGCGGCCTGCGCTGGCAGGCCCGCGAGGTCCACAGCGCACCGGCCGTGTTCTGCGCGCCGCTGCTGCAGGACGTCGTCCGCGAGGGCATCGTCTCGACGCTGCCGCGCGGCGGGGACGCGCCGACGACGCTGTTCAGCCCGGCGGGGCACGACGGCATGTCGATCGGTGCCGTGACGGGCGTGGGGATGCTGTTCCTGCGCAACCCGGACGGCATCAGCCACCACCCGGGGGAGTCGGTGTCCACCGCGGACGTGGCGCTCGGGGTGCGGGCGCTCGCCGAGTCGGTGCTGCAGCTCGCCTCCGACCGGGGCTGAGCCTCAGGCGGACGCGCCGGACTCCCGGAGCCACCACCGTGGTCCGGCCGCGAGGATCGTCCGGGCCATGCCGGGGATCTCGGACCGGTCGGCGTCGCGGTGCAGCCAGACGGTGATCGCCGCGACGGTGCCGGCGGCGCAGTACGCGACCACCACGGCGCGCGTCGCGTCGTCGTCGGGCAGCCCTGCCGGGACGTGGGGCAGCGCGTCGGGGACCGCGCGGAGGAAGGCGTCGAGGCGTTCGGCCACGACGTCGTGCAGGACGTCGCGGATCGCGCCCTCGGTGCTCCGCAGGAGGGCGCCCTGGTAGACCGGCGCGTGGGTCGCGACGTGCTCCAGCAGCCGGGTGACCGCGTCGAGGAACTCGTCGGCGCTCCCGCCGGGTCCCAGCTCGATACGGTCGAGCTCCTCGGCGAGCACTCCGGCGAGCAGCTCCACCGGGCCCGTGCAGTGGCGGTAGAAGGTGTCGCGGGTGATGCCCGCGGCGCGCGCGACCTCGGCGACGGAGAGGCCGCCGACCGGCCGGAGCGCGGCGAGGTCGAGGATCGCGGACCTCAGGTGCGTCCGGGTGCGCTGCTGGCGGGCGTCCATGGGCACATGATGGCACCGCTCAGCATTAACTGACACATGTCAGATTGGGGTATCGTCTGGGCGGCCCTCGTGGGCCGACGACCGGCCGGGGATCCCCCGAGACCCGGCCGGTCGTCCCTCAGCGCTGCGCCGAGGTCATCGCCATCCGGGCGAGCACGGCGTTCTCGACGACCTGGACCACGTTGTACAGCAGCAGCGTGATCACCGTGATGAGGGCGACGCTCGCCCACAGGTCGTCGAACTTGGCCGACGCGGTGAACTTCACGATCGAGCCGCCGATGCCCTGGCCCGTGGACAGCCACTCGGCGAGCAGGGCCCCCGTGACGGCGCCCGGCACCGAGACGCGGGCGGCCGCGAACAGCGCCGGCAGGGCGCCGGGCACGTTGACCTTGCGCATCGCGGTCAGACGGGAGCCGCCGTAGACGTGCACCAGGTCGAGGCTCTGCACGCTGGCGCGGCCCAGGCCGAACAGGATCGAGGCGAGCGCGGGGAACAGCACGACGATCGAGCCGATGACGGCGACGGACGCCTGCGTGCCGCGCCCCGTGATGAGGATGATCACCGGGGCGATCGACACCAGCGGGATGGAGCGCAGCAGCAGCGCCAGCGGCATGACGCCTGCCTCGATCGTCCGCGACAGGGAGAAGGCGACCGCCAGCGCCCCGGCGACGACCATGCCGACGACGAAGCCGAGCGCGGCGTCCTGCAGGGTCCGCACGAGCAGCGGCACCAGCTCGGCACGGTTCGTCGCGGCGTCCTCGGCGGTCACGAGGAACGACCAGACGTCCGCCGGGCCCTTGGCGACGTACGGCGAGATGCCGGTGAGGTGCACGACCGCCCACCACAGGGCGAGGACGATGACGAACGTGAGGGCCGCGTTGACCACGGCCCGTCCGACGGGGCGCCAGGAGCCGGCGGTCATGCGGTGCTCCGTCCCGCCACCCAGGGGGTGGCCAGTCGTGACAGGAGTCCGACGACGCCGTACCCGATGAGGGCGACGGCGGCGGTCAGCAGGAACACGGCCCACACGCGGGGCGAGTCGAGCTCGCCCTGGAGCCGGATGAGGGTGATGCCGACGCCCCGGTCGATGCCGCCCATGTACTCGCCGAGCACGGCACCGAGGAACGCCGACGGCACGGCGATCTGTAGCGCGTTGAGGATCGCGGGCGTCGCGGCCACGAGGCGAACCTTGCGCAGCTGGGTGAACCGGGAGCCGCCGTACACGTGCACGACGTCGAGGCTGGCGCGGTCGGCGGACTTGAAGCCGAGCAGCGCCCCGACGACGGTGGTGAAGAACACGGCCAGCGCGGCGAGGAAGATCGCGGTGCTGCTGGGGTCCCCGGGCCGTTCGGCGCCTCCGAGCACCACGATCGCGATGCCGCCGACGGCGACCACGGGCAGGCAGTAGCTCACGACCGCGATCTGCATGACCACGGGTTCGATGCGCGGTGCCAGCAGCACGGTCGCGGCCAGCAGCAGGGCGATGGCGTTGCCCCACGCGAAGCCGACGAGCGCCTCGGTGATGGTCACCTGGAACACCGTCCAGTACGGTGCCAGGCCGTCGGAGACCAGCGTCTGCGCGACGACCAGCGGGGACGGGACCGGGGTGAACGTGGTGCCCGGCGGCGGCTGGAAGACGGTGGCGGAGAACACCCACCACGCCGCCACCAGGGCGACGGCGCCGACGAGTCCGGCGAGCCAGGTGGGGACCGAGGTGCGCCCGCGCATCAGGCCTCCGCCGCGGCGCGGCCGTCCGTGCCGAACAGCAGCTCCGAGGCGCGGTCCACCAGCGCGTGGAACTCGGGGGTGCGCATCATCTCGGGGGTGCGGGGCCGGGGCAGGTCGACCTCGATGATCTCCTTGATGCGGCCTGGCCGCGGGGACATCACCGCGACGCGGTCGGCGAGGAAGATGGCCTCGGAGATGCCGTGCGTGACCAGCAGCGTCGTGGCCGGCTTCTCGGTCCAGATGCGCAGCAGCTCCAGGTTGAGGTTCTGGCGGGTCATGTCGTCCAGCGCGCCGAAGGGCTCGTCGAGCAGCAGCACCGAGGGCTTGAGAGCCAGGGCGCGGGCGATCGAGACGCGTTGACGCATGCCACCGGAGAGCTGGGCGGGCTTGGCCTTCTCGAACCCGGACAGCCCCACGAGCTCGATCAGCTCGTCGACGTAGGCCTTGTCGACCTTGCGGCCGGCGACCTCGAACACGAAGCGGATGTTGGACAGCACGCTGCGCCAGGGCAGCAGCGCGTGGTCCTGGAAGGCGATGCCGAGCTCGGAGTCGCGGCGCAGCTGCGCGGGCGTCTTGCCGTCGACGAGCACGGTGCCGGACGTCGGCTGCTCGAGGTCGGCCAGGACGCGCAGGATCGTGGACTTGCCGCAGCCGGACGGGCCGAGCAGGGCCAGGAAGGAACCCTGGTCGGTGTGCAGGTGGGCGTCGGCCAGCGCGGTCACGCTCTTGCCGCGACCCGTGGGAAAGGTCTTGGTCAGGCCGTCGATGCTGATGCCGGTACCGCCCGGGGTCGGCGCAGTCTCCTGCGACGACCCCGGGGCGGCGACGTCCGACGTGGTGTCGTGGGTCATGGGTTCCCTCAGGGGAGGTAGTCGACGAGCTCGGGCGACTCGGCGTAGATCTCGTCGATGATCGAGGTGTCGAAGAGCTGGTCGGTGGTGACCTCCCAGCCGGCGGCGGCCAGGGAGTCGACGGTCTGCTGCTGCAGCTCCTCGGAGATGGTGAACAGGCCGTTCGCCTCGGTCTCCTCGGTGGAGATCAGCAGCTTCTCGGCCGCCAGGCCCCTCTGCGTCTTCTCGGGGTCGAGGGCGCCGAACACGGCCTCCAGCCCTTCCTCCGACTCGGCGGCGGCAGCGTTGTAGTGCTCCTCGACCAGGGCGACCGTGTCCTCGGCGGGCTCGGTGAACACGTGGCTCCAGCCCTTGATCTCGGCGGTCAGGAACGCCTTGAGCAGCTCGCGGTTCTCGGCGAGGTACTCGTCGGTGACGCTGAACGTCTCGGCGACGTAGGGCACGCCGTTCTCCGCGTAGGCGAGGTTGGTGACGTCGTAGCCGGCGAGCTCGACCGTGAGGGCCTCGTTGGTGAGGTAGGCCATGAAGCCGTCGACCTCACCGTTCATCAGCGGCGTGGGGTCGAAGTCCACGGGGACCACGGTCACGTCGCCCTCGTCGATGCCGTTGGCGCGCAGCAGGGCGGCGAACACCGAGGCGTTGGAGTCCTGCACGCCGATGGTCTTGCCGACCAGGTCCTGCGGCGAGGCGATGTTGCCGCCGTCGGCCAGCGACAGGATGGTGAACGGGTTCTTCTGGAAGGTGGCGCCGATGATCTTCAGCGGGGCCTCCTGCTCGGCGATGGCCGCGCCGATCGAGGCGGCGTCGGACAGGGCGACCTCCACGGTGCCCGACAGCAGCTTCGCGACGCCGGTGTCCGGGCCGGAGATGCCCAGGACGTCGTCGAACCCCGCCTCGTCGTAGTAGCCCTTGTCGTACGCGTAGAACTCGCCCGCGAACTCCTCGTTCTTGATCCAGGAGTACTGCACGCTGATCTCGCCGTACGACGCCTCGGCGTCGTCGCCGCCAGCGGCGGTGGGTTCCTCGCTGGCGCACGCGGTCAGGAGGAGGGCGGACGCGGCGACCGATGCGCCGAGGGCGCTGAGGCGGGCTCGGCGCGAGGACCTGCTGTGGACTGCCATGGGTGGGGCTCCGCTCGAACGTCTGGTGATGGGACGTACCGCAACGTAGGGAGCCGAGGTTTCAGGCCTAGCGTCCCAGCGTTTCGGCGGAGTTAAGTGATCACTTCACCCGTGCTCGAGTGGTGCACGACGGCGTCGACGTCGCCGGGGCGTCAGCATGGGGAGGCTGCTTTGCCCGTTCCTCAGGAGGGGGTCGGTGCTGAGCCCGGCGCGGGCTGTTTCTGCGCGAGCCGCCACACGCGCTCGCGGGTGAACGGCTGGCGGAACGGTCGGCGTCCGAGCGCCCGAGCGATGGCGTTGCCGATCGCGGGGGCCACGGGGTTGTACGGCGACTCGCTCATCGACTTCGCACCGAACGGCCCGATGGTGTCGTGCGTGTCCGCGAAGTACACCTCGGTGTCCGGCACGTCGGCCGACTGCGGCACCCGGTAGGTGCGGAACACCGGGTTCTGCACCGCGCCGTCCGGCCCCAGCAGCACCTCCTCGTACAGCGCGCTGCCCAGCCCTTGCGCGGCACCGCCCTCGACCTGCCCGCGGCACTGGGCCGGGTTCATGACGAACCCGGCGTCGGCCGCCTGCACGGACTGCAGCACCCGCACCGACCCGGTCTCGGCGTCGACGGCCACCCGCACCGCGTGCACGTTGAACGCCATGCTGCGTTCCTTGCCGTCGTCGTACCCGTGGGTGGTGAGGCCCTCCGGCCCGACGGCGGCGCCGTCGGCGAGCAGGTCGCGCAGCGCCGTGCACGCGCTCGTCAGCGCCTTGCCGGCGACGACGGTCCCGGCCGACGCGAACGCTCCCGTGTCGTGGTCGACGAGGTCGGTGTCCGCGGTGCGCAGCTCCACCTTCTCCGGTGGCGCGCCCAGCACGGTCGCCGCGATCTGGCGGAACACGGTGGACGTCCCGTTGCCGAACTCCGCCGTCCCCACGGCGAGCACGTAGGTGCCGTCGGCGCGCAGGGTTGCCGAGGCGTGCGCGTGGTGCCCGCCCGGTGCGGCCCCGGCGATCAGGGAGATCGCCATGCCCTCACCGCTCAGCCAACCCTGCGGGGCCTCGACGCCGTTGCCGCGGCGCAGCGCGCCCTGCGCCAGGTCGAGGCACTGGTCGAGCCCGTAGCTTCCCCACCGCAGGTCGGGCTCGGGCTCGTCGTGCACGGTGAGCAGCGCGTCGCCGTCGCGCACCGCGTTGCGGCGCCGCAGCTCGAACGGGTCGATCCCGAGCTCCTCGGCCAGCATGTCCATCGCCGACTCGACGCCGAGGATCACCTGCCCCAGCCCGTACCCGCGGAACGCCCCCGACGGCACCGTGTTGGTGTACACGACCTCGGCGTCGACCCGCTTGACCGGGCAGTTGTAGACGTTGATCGACTCCGCGACCGAGTGGAACATCACCCCGATGCCGTGGTTGCCGTACGCGCCGGTGTTGCTCAGCACGTCGACCTTCATCGCCGTGAGCCGGCCGTCCGGGTCGGCGCCGAGCGACACCGCCACGCGGAACGGGTGGCGCAGCGCCGCCCGCCGGAACTCGTCGGTGCGCGCGAACTCGTAGGCCACCGGCCGCCCGGTGCGCAGCACCGCGAGAGCCACGAGGTCCTCGACGAACAGCTCCTGCTTGCCGCCGAACCCGCCGCCGAGCCGCGCGGCGTGCACCCGCACGCGGTCGCGCGGGAGGTCGAACAGGTGCGCGAGCTCGTTGCGGGCGAGGAACGGCACCTGCGTGCTGGAGCGCAGCACGAGGCGTCCGTCGTCGTCGAGCCAGCCGATGGCGCCGTGCGTCTCGAGCTGGGCGTGGGCCACGCGGCCGGTGTGCCAGGTGCCGCTGACGATGGCAGCACTGGCCGCGAGCGCGGCGTCGACGTCGCCGCCGCGGCCTTCGTGCAGGCTCGCCAGGACGTTGCGGCCTGCTTCGGCGACGCGGTCGGCGGGGGTGCGGTCAGGGTGGATCAGCGGCGCGCCGGGCCGCCTCGCTTCCTCGGGGTCGAGGACGGCGGGCAGGACGTCGTAGGTGACGTCGACCAGGCGCAGCGCGGCGTCGGCGGCCTCGGCGGTCTCGGCGACGACGGCGGCGACGCGCTGCCCGACGAAGCGGACGACGTCGTCGAGCACGCGCGTGTCGTCGGGGTCGTCGGTGCGGTGCTCGTGCCGTCCGGTGGAGAACCGCTTCTGCGGGGCGTCCTCGTGCGTCAGGACGGCGACGACGCCGGGCAGCGCGCGGGCGGCGCGAGCGTCGATCCCGGTGACGCGGGCGTGGGCGTGCGGCGAGCCGAGCACCCGCAGCACCAGTGCGCTGGTGGCCAGCGGGGTGTCGAACGTGAACGGCTCGCGGCCCTGCACCACGCGGCGGGCAGGTTCCGGCGTGACCGAGCGGCCCACCCCGTGCCCGTCGTCGTGCCCGCCGCAGGCCGCCGCGGCGTCCGGGGCGCCGTCGTCGAGCACGGACCGGATGGCCGTGCGGATCGGCCGGTAGCCGGTGCACCGGCACAGGCTGCCCTTGAGCCGCTTGTCGAGGCGCGGCAGATCCTCGGGGGTGAGGCACGACGCCGTGACGCTCATCCCGGGGGCGCAGAAGCCGCACTGGAACCCGAACTCGCGCACCAGGGCCTCCTGCACGGGGTGCAGGTCGTCGCCGGGCGCGAGCCCCGCGGCCGTCGTCACCGAGGCACCGTCGGCGCGCAGCGCCGGGACGATGCACGAGTGCACGGGCTTGCCGTCGAGGACGACGGCGCAGGCTCCGCAGTCGCCCGCGTCGCAACCCTTCTTGACCTCGGTGTGCCCGTGCTCGCGCAGCAGCGTGCGCAGGCACTGGCCGGGGCGCGGGTCGGTGTCGTGGGTGGTGCCGTTGACGTCGATCTTCATGCGTGGTCCTTCGTGACGGTGCCCGTGGCGGTGCCCGTCGCCGTGCCCGCCAGGTCCGCGCGCAGGCGCGTCGCGAGCACGGCGCTCACCCCGCGCCGCCAGTCCGCGGCACCGAGGGGGTCGGTGTAGTAGCCGGGGGCGGCGTCGACGTCGGCGGCCAGCGTCGCGGCGTCGGGCAGGGCGTCGTAGCGCAGGACGACGGGACGCACGACGGCGGCCGTGACCGCGAACGCGCAGGCGCCGTCGGGGTCGAGCCGGCCGGTGACGACGGCGCCCGACCGGCCCAGCTCCGCGAGCGCGATCTTGGCGAGCGCGGCGTGGGAGCGCAGCGCCGCGGCGGGCAGGTCGATCGCTCGCAGCACCTCGCCGCGGGCCAGGTCGGTGGTGCCGTTGCCGGTGACGAGCCGCTCCACGGGCGTGCGGCGGGTGCCGCCGTCGGGCGTCCAGATCTCGGCCACGCCGTCGAGCGCGACGGCGAGCGAGACCATCGCCGCCGCCGGGAACGCGCGGCACACGTTGCCGCCCACGGTGGCGGTGTGCCAGATCTTGAAGGACGCCAGGAGCGCGTCGACGGCGTCGGGGACCATCGCGACCGCCGTCCAGCCGTCCGGCACGGCGACGTCGCCGCGGCCCTCGGCCCAGGCGCGCAGCGTCGCGATCGGGCACGTCGCGCCGATGCGCAGGCCGTCGGGGGAGACCTCGAGGTCGGGCCAGCCGAGCGTGGTGAGGTCGACGAACCCGGTGGTGCCCGGCTGCGGCTCGCTCATCAACCAGGTGCCGCCGCCCAGCAGGGTCTCCCCGGGGGCGAGGGCGAGGTCGGCGCGCGTGCGCGCCCGGCGGAATCCCGTCACGGAGGTGACGTCCATGCTCAGAGCCGTTCGGCCAGCTCGCGCGAGGCGTCCGCGACACCGCGGGCGAGCGCCCGCTCGTCGGCGGTCACGAGGCAGGCGTCCTCGACGACGGCGCGGCCGCCCACGTAGAGCCGCTTCAGCGGGGGCAGCGCGCCCAGACCGAGCGCCGCGACAGGGTCGAGGATCCCGGCGTGCTCGACCCCGTCGACCTGCCAGACGGCGATGTCGGCGAGCTTGCCGACCTCCAGGGAGCCGATCTCCTCGTGGCGGCCGAGCACACGGGCGCCGCCGATCGTGGCGACCCGCAGGGCGTCGCGCACGCTCATCGAGTCCGCGCCGGTGCGCAGCCGGTTCATGAGCACGGACTCGCGGATCTCGATGCCGAGCTGGCCGGACTCGTTCGACGCCGCACCGTCGACCCCGAGCCCGACCGGCACGCCCGCGTCGAGCAGGTCCCGCACCGGCGCGATGCCCGCCGCGAGGCGCGCGTTCGACGACGGGCAGTGCGCCACCCCCGTGCCGGTGGCGGCGTAGCGGGCGATCGCCACGTCGTCGAGGTGGACGCCGTGCGCCATCCAGACGTCGTCGCCGAGCCAGCCGAGCTCCTCCAGGTACTGGGTGGGCGACATGCCGAAGTGCTCGGCGCAGTAGGCGTCCTCCTCGACCGTCTCCGAGGCGTGCGTGTGCAGGCGGACGTCGAGGGAACGGGCGAGCTCGGCGGCCTCGCGCAGCAGGTCCTTGGTCACCGAGAACGGCGAGCAGGGGGCGATCGCGACGCGCACCATCGAGGTGCGCGAGGCGTCGTGGTACGTCTCGACGGCCTCCTGCGACGCCTTGAGCGCCGCGCCCGTGGTCTCCACGGCGAAGTCCGGCGGCAGCCCGCCCTGGGACTGCCCCAGGTCCATCGACCCGCGCGTGGCGTGCAGCCGCACCCCGACCGTCGCGGCCGACTCCACGAGCGCGCCGACGATGTCGCCCGACCCCTGGGGGAACACGTAGTGGTGGTCGCCGACGGTGGTGCATCCCGACCGGGCGAGCACCGCCATCGCACCGGCGGCGCCCGCGCCGGTGAGCCCCGCGTCGATGCGCGACCACAGCGGGTACAGCGAGGTCAGCCAGTCGAACAGGATGGAGTCCTGGGCGTAACCGCGCGTCAACCACTGGTAGAGATGGTGGTGGGTGTTGATCAGGCCCGGAGTGACCAGGGCGCCGCTCGCGTCCACGACCTCGGCCCCGGCGCGCAGGTGCTCCGGCGCCCGGCCCGGCCCGACGGCGGTGACGACGCCGTCCTCGACGACGACGTGACCGCCGGGGTGCTCGGTGCCGGCGGCGTCGACGGTGGCGACGTGGCCGTTCTCGATGACGGTACGGGTCATGGCCGTGCTCCTCGCGTGCAGGTGGTGCCGGTGCGCGTGCTGGTACCGGTGGTCGAGCTGGTCGAGCTGGTCGAGCCGGTGGGGCGTGTCGTCGTGCCGACCTCGCGGTGGATCCGCCCCGACGTCTCCCGCAGCGGCACGCCCGACCCGCCGTGGCGGGAGGCCACGATCTCCGCGAGCACCGACAGGGCGGTCTCCTCCGGCGTGGTGCCGCGCAGGTCGAGACCGAGGGGGGAGTGCAGGCGGGCGAGGTCGACCTCGCCCACCCCGGCGGCGCGCAGCAGGGTGGCGCGGTGCGCGACGGTGCTGCGGGCGCCCAGCGCGCCGACGAACCCCACGGGCATCGACAGCGCCGTACGGATCGCGGGGACGTCGAGGCGCTCGTCGTGGGTGAGGACGCACACCGCGGTGCGGGCGTCGGTGTCGGCGCCGTCGAGCGAGGCGAGGTACTCGTGCGGCAGGGCGACGACGAGCCGGTCGGCGGCAGGGAAGCGCGCGGCCGTGACCAGCGTCTCCCAGGTGTCGCAGACGGTCACGGCGTACCCGGCGGCGGCGCCGAGGCGGCACAGGGCGGCGGCGTGCTCACCCGCGCCGAGCAGGATCAGCCGGGGGCGCGGGGCGTACCGGAGCACGAGCAGGTCGGCGCCGTCGTGGGCGGCGGGCAGGAGCACGCTCCGGTCGGTCGGGTCGCCGGGCGCGGCGGCAGGTGCCGGCACGACCCGGCCGGCGTGCGGCCCGGAGGTGACGACGCCGACGGCGGTGGCCCGGTCGGCGGCGACGTCCTCCAGCGCCCGCACGGTGACGGCGTCGTCCGGGTCGAGGCGGTGCGCCACCACGTCGATCTGCCCGCCGCAGGCGAGGCCCGCGGCGTGGGCGGTGGCGTCGTCGAACCCGAACCGCGCGGTGCGGGCCTCACCGGTCGCGGCGGCGAGCCGGCCGAGCACCACGGCCTCGCCCTCCACGCAGCCGCCGGAGATCGACCCGATGACCGCGCCGTCCCCGGTGACGGCCATCGCGGCGCCGACGCCCCGCGGCGCGCTGGAGCCGACCTGCGTGATCGTCACCGCGGCGACCGGCACGCCCGACCGCAGCAGCGGCAGGAGGTCGAGCGCCATCTGAAGCATGGGCTTAACGTAGGCCGGTCGTGTTTCGGGCAGACTACGCACACATGACGCCAGGGAACAGGCCGCCGGTGCGGCTCGGAGGGCTGGTGCTCGCGGCCGGCGCGGGCACACGGTTCGGCGGCCCCAAGGGGCTCGCGCGCACCACGGCGGGGGAGCCGTGGGTGCAGCGCGCCGCCGGGATGCTGCGGGCCGCCGGGTGCGACGTCGTGCTCGTCACCGCCGGGGCCCGCGGCCAGGTGGTCGCCGCGCTCGTGCCGTCGTCCGCCGTCGTGGTGAGCGTTCCCGACTGGGCCGACGGGCTGTCGGCCTCGCTGCGGGCCGGGCTGGTCGCCGCCGCCGCGCTGCCCGCTCCTCCCGACGCCCTCGTCGTCACCCCGGTCGACACCCCGGAGGCGCCGCCGTCCGCCGTGGTCCGCGTGCTCGAAGCCGCGCACTCGACCGGGGGTGCGCCCTCGCGCCTCCTCGCCCGGGCGGTCTACGACGGACGCCCCGGCCACCCCGTGCTGATCGGCCGGGACCACTGGGACGAGCTGCGCGCGACGCTCCGCGGCGACACCGGCGCCGGGCGCTACCTGGCAGCCCACGGCGCCCTCGACGTCGAGTGCGGCGACCTGTGGTCGGGCGACGACGTCGACCGCTGACCCTCGTGCGTAGCTCGCAGGGACGCCGATCACGACGATCACGGTGCCCGCAGGAACGTGAGCCGGGGAGCGCTGGTGCACGTGCTCGCCCGCCCGGCGGGTCGGTCACCGGCCCAGGTCGACGACCCCCGCGGTCCGTCCAGCACGGATGCCCGCCTACGCTGGTGCGGTGCACCTCGTCGCCTCCGACATCTCCTTCGCCTACCCCGGCCGTCCCGTCCTGGACGGTGTCGGCCTGCGGGTGTCCGACGGCGTACGCCTCGGCGTCGTGGGGGAGAACGGTTCCGGCAAGTCCACTCTGCTGCGGGTGCTCGCCGGCGAGCTGAAGCCCAAGGAGGGCCGGGTCCGCCGTCGTGGCTCGCTCGCGTACGTGCCCCAGGAGCTCACCGAGCCGGCCGGGCGCACCGTCGGCGACCTCGTCGCGGACACCCTGGCGGAGCTGCGGGCGCTCGCGGCCGACCTGGAGCAGGCGGCCGCCGCGTTCGACCACGACGACGGGGACCTGCGCGAGCTGGGCGACCTGCTGGCCCGTGTGGAGCACCTGGCCGCGTGGGACGCGGACCGGCGCGTCGACGTCGCGCTCACCCGCCTCGGAGCGGTCCGCGACCCGGCCCGACGCCTCGACACGCTGTCCGTGGGGCAGCGGTACCGGGTGCGGCTCGCCTGCCGCCTCGCCGAGCGTGCCGACCTGCTGCTCCTCGACGAACCCACCAACCACCTCGACGACTCCGGTGTCGCCTACCTCACCGAGACCCTGCAGACGTGGCGCGGTGGCGTCGTCGTCGTGACGCACGACCGCGAGCTGCTCGACGACGTCGTCACCGCGATGTTCGACCTCGACCCCGCGATGGACGGGCGCCCCGCCCTGTACGGCCAGCCCGGCTACCACGAGTACCGGTTCGCCAAGGCGCAGATGCTCGCCCGCTGGCACCAGCGGTTCCGGGCCGAGCAGAAGCGGGCCGCCGAGCTCGCGTTCCGCCTCGACCGCTCCTACGAGGGGCTGTCCGACGAGTGGCGTCCGCCCAAGGGGTCCCAGAAGCACCGCCGCGGCACCCGCGCACGGATCCACGTCAAGGCCGCCGACCGGCTCGTGGAGAAGCTCGAGGCCGAGGCGGTCGACGTGCCGCCCCCGCCCCCTGCGCTCGCCTTCCCGGACCTGCCGGCACTGTCGGCGGGGTGGGAGCCGGGCGAGGCGCTGGTCGAGCTGCGCTCGCCGCGTGTGGTCGCGCCCGACGGCGCCACCCGGCTCGACCTGCCGGGCACGCGCGTGGCGGTGCCGCCGTCGGGCCGGCTGCTCGTCACGGGCGCGAACGGCACGGGCAAGTCGACGCTGCTCGCGGCGTTCGCGGGCGTGCTTGCGCTGGAGCGCGGGCTGCGCACGGCACGCGACGGGCTGCGGATCGGGGTCGTCACGCAGGAGAGCGACGTCGTCGGGCCCGAGAACCTGCAGCGTTCCGCGTTCGACGCCTACGCCGCGCACGCCCTGGAGCTGCTGAGCCGCGGCGAGCTCGACCCGGACCACCTGGTGCCCGTCGCAGCGCTCGGGCTGCTCGCCGAGGACGAGCTCGACCGTCCCGTCGCCGAGCTGAGCGTGGGTCAGCGCCGCCGCTTCGACGTCGCGCTCGCGCTGCTGCACGCGCCGCACCTGCTGGTGCTCGACGAGCCCACGAACCACCTGTCCGTCGACGTCATGGACGCCCTCACCGCTGCCCTGCTGCGGACGTCCGCCGCCGTCGTCGTGGCCACCCACGACCGCCGCATGCGGGCCGACCTCGCCGACTGGCCGGTGCTCGACCTCACGGCCTGATCGCCCAGGCCCCCGAGGTCAGTCGAGGCGCCCCACGTGCGCCATCGCCTGACGCACCAGCGTGCCCTGACCGTTGACCATCTCGGCCTGCACGGTGTCGCTGCACGCCTCCTCCGGCGTCAGCCAGGCGAGGTCGAGCGCGTTCTGCTGCGGGCGGCAGTCGCCGTTGACCGGCACCACGTAGGCGAGGGAGATCGCGTGCTGGCGCGGGTCGTGGAACGGGGTGATCCCCGGGGTGGGGAAGTACTCGGCGACCGTGAACGGCTGCGGCGAGGCGGGGATCTGCGGCAGCGCCACCGGTCCGAGGTCCTTCTCGATGTGGCGCAGCAGTGCGTCGCGCACCCGCTCGTGGTAGAGCACCCGACCGGACACGAGCGCACGCGTCATGCTGCCCAGCGGGGTGGCGCGCAGCAGCAGACCCACCGAGACGACGTCGCCGGACTCGTCGACCTGCACGGGCACGGCGTCCACGTACACCAGGGGGAGCTGGGCGCGGGCGGCGGCGATGTCCTCGGGGGTGAGCCAGCCCGTCGGCGCGGCCTCGAAGCCCGTGTCGCGGGCGCGGTCGTCGTCGGGCGGGAACTCGGCGGTGTCGGTCACTCCTCGTTTCTACCACCCGCGGAGCGCTCACCCGAGCCGGGCGGGTTCGGGTGGGGCGGGCCCGGGGCTCGGGTGGGACCGGCCCGGCGGAATACTGCGGGCCCGTGGGACGCTACGCCTGGAGGCAACCCACGAGAGGACTACGCATGGCTACCGTCGAGCTGACCGACGACACGTTCGAGCAGGCGATCAAGGACAACGACATCGTGCTGGTCGACTTCTGGGCGTCCTGGTGCGGCCCGTGCCGCCAGTTCGCCCCCGTCTTCGAGGCGTCGAGCGACCAGAACACCGACATCGTGCACGCCAAGATCGACACCGAGGCGCAGCAGCAGATCGCGTCCGCCGCGGGCGTGACGGCGATCCCGACCCTCATGGCGTTCCGTGAGGGCATCATGGTGTTCAACCAGGCCGGTGCGCTGCCCGCGCCCGCGCTGAAGCAGGTCGTCGACGCCGTCAAGGACCTGGACATGGACGACGTGCGGCGCCAGCTCGCGGCGTCCGAGAGCAGCGAGCAGCAGGCCTGAGCCTGACGCCCCGCACGACGACGGAGGCCACCTGCGGACCCGGTCCGCAGGTGGCCTCCGTCGTGCCCGGCCCGGGGGCCGGGCACCGGGTCACTCGAAGGGCAGCGTCACCGACGACGCCTCCCCGGTGCCCACGCTCGGGCTCGCGGTGCCGAGCGCGCTCCACACCTCGACGCTCACGGTGCCGCCGTCGAGGTCGTCGAGCGCGCCGCCGGTGACGGTGACCGGACCACGGGTCGACGTGTACGACTCCGCACCCGGCACGGGGTCGGTGGCGAAGTACGGGTACGTCTCGGTGCGGTCCACCGTCCCGTCCCCGGTGAGGTCGTAGCCGACGCGCACCTGCACCGCCAGCCCGACGACGTCACCGGCGTCCACCGCCAGGGCGAACGCGGTGTCGCCACCGGTGTAGGCCGCCGTCAGCCCTGTCGCGGCGAACGTCGTCGCCCGGTACGGGGTCCCGTCGCGGGTCGCGCCCTGCGCGCCCGCCAGGTCGGTCCAGCCCTGCGGCCCGGGCGCGGCGGCCAGGGTCGCGGCACCGGCGTCGAGCACCAGGTAGCGCTGGGCGGCGAAGGACGGCTCGGGCGTCGGGTCCGGGCTGACGGTCGGGTCCGGCGAGGGTTCCGGCGACGGCTCCGGGGACGACGGTTCCCCGCTGGGTTCCGGGTCGGGCGTGACGCTCGGCTCGGGCGACGCCGTCGGACCGCCGCCGGCGCTGCCGCCGGACCACTCGTGCGCCCCGAGGGCCACCGTGCGGCCCGCCGGGACCTCGACCTCGGTGCCGTCGGTGAACGTCACCGTGATCGGCGCCGACGTCACGTTGGACGCCACGTAGGTGCGTCCGTCGCCGTCGAACGCCACGGCCAGCGGATGGTCGGCGCGCACGTCGCTCGCGACCGTTCCCAGCTCCGCCAGGTTCGCGATCCAGTGGTAGGTGTGCGCGCGGGTCTCACCCTCCTCGGGCGTGAACGACGTACCCTCCCACGCCTGCAGCGCCCGGGGCGCGTCGCCGAGGGCGAGGTGGTTCCACGCGATGTCCTGCCAGACGGTCGGCGGGCCGCCGTTGACGGACACCAGGTGCTCGTAGAGGTCCACGACGTTCTCGGGTGAGGACCCGAGGTACAGGTGCGAGCCCGTGATGGGCAGCGTGTTGATGCCCTGGATCATCTCCGGCTCGCCGCTGAACCACGTGGCGTACGCCCCGCCGTCGCCCCACACCATGCCGACCACCGGGTGGCCGAACTCCTCGGGGAACGTGGAGCCCTCGACGTCGAACCAGTAGCGGTCGATCGCCGCCGCCTGGGTGGCGAACACGTACGCGCCGGCGTCGCGCACCTCACGGTCGCCGGTCGCCTCGCCCCACTGGATCAGGGCGCCCGCGAAGTTCATGCCCTCCGAGCTGGACTCCTGGTTGTTCCCCGCGGCGAACGCGCCGTGCCCCGACGCCCAGTCGTGACCGGCGTAGATGTCGAAGTCGCGCAGGTAGGGGAACCGCGTCTCGTCACGGTCGTAGCCGTTCGCGTCGCGGATCAGCAGGTCCACCATCGGTCCGTAGTCGGCGGCCCACTGCGGGTCGAACCGCGCCAGCGTGGCCGCCGCGGCGATGAAGTACCCGTAGTGGAAGTGGTGGTCGTTGAGCTCGGTGTCGGACCCGTACGACGCCGGGAAGCCGACCAGCGTGCCCCAGTCCGCGTCGTACGCGAACACCTGCTCCGTCTTGCCGGTGGTCGCGGTGAACCAGTCGGTGAGCACCGCGCGCACGTCCGCCAGGGCGGCGTCACGCTGCTCGGTGCGGCCGAGCTGGTCGGCGATCTCGACGATGCGGGTGGCGCGGCCGAGGGCCTTGCCCGTCCAGTACGTGTCGGCCTTCTGCTGGCCGAGGGGGTCGCCCAGCTCGTCGAGCAGCGCCTCCAGCGTCGCCCGGCCCGCGCCCGACGACGTCGCCACGGCCGGGACCTCCGGCAGCAGCCCGCCGAACGGGGTCGCGGTGGTGAACCCGTCGACCCCGGTGAGCACCGCCAGGTCGCCGCGGGCGGAGACGTAGGTCGCCCCGGAGGGTTCGTCGCCGGTGAGGTAGGCGCTCTGGTGCGGGTAGAGCGCGGCGACCGTGCCGGCGTCGTCGGCGCCCGGCCACGGCGTCGTCTCGATCGCGTACGTGGTGCGCACGACGCCGTCGGCCTCGTCGTAGACGTAGTCCGCCCGCGTGCCGGTCACCGGGGCGCGGCCGGACGCCGTGTAGGCGTCCACGAGCGCGTCCCGCTCGGACGCGCTCCCGTCAGGAAGCAGCGCGACGGCGAACCTGTCCGTGGGTGCGGTGCGGGTCGTGCCGCTGCCCGTCCAGCGGACGTCGGCCGGGACGACGGCGAGGTAGTCGGCGCCGCCGACGCTCAGGCCGATCCGTCCCGGCTCGTCGAGCCACACCTGCGGCGTGCCGGCGAGCGTGAGCTGCGCGTCGCCGCCGTCGGCCTCGAACCAGGCGATGGGCAGCCCGTGGCCGATCGTGGCGCGCAGCGACTGCTGACCGTCGTCCCAGACGGGGTCCACCGTCCAGTCCGTCCAGCCGCCCACGGAGACGTGGTCGGCGTCGAGCCCCGCCACCCCCGCGCGCAGGTCCTCGGTGTAGGGGAAGTGGTACTCGGAGACCCCGGTGGGCGTGCCGCTGATCGACGGCGTGGTCGTGTACGAGATCCCCAGCCCGCCCGCGGACGGCTGGTAAGACGCGGGATGGGCGTGCAGCGGCGCGCTCCAGGCGCAGTCGAACTTCTTGAACGCCAGCGACGACCACCAGTCGTTGGTGGGCAGCGGGGTGTCGGGCGCGTCGTCGGTGACGAAGGCGCGCGGATCGGCCTCGATCGCGGCGCAGCCCTCGGGCGACGGTCCCACGGGGTCGGTGGTGTAGCTGCCCTCGCCGGCGTCGACGATCTCGGCGCTCGCGGGGGAGGCCGTGGCGACGAGCGCGCCGCCGACCAGGAGCGCGAACGCGGCGGCGCCGGCGGTGCGTCGGCGGTGGGTCCTGCGGCGGGACAGTGAGTGATGACTCGTGTCACTCGGTAAGGCGGACTGATGCTTGAACGTCATCGTTCGGTCACCTCGGGGAGTTCGGCATCCTCGCGAGCGACCGCCCGGCGCCCCCTTGTCGGCCTCGTCGCCGGCCCCGGAGCGGGCTCGTGGATGCGTGTGAACACGAGGTTACGCGGTTTGGTGACACGTGCAACCCTGAGGGTCCCGGCTGAGGGCCCGTGGCCGAGGATGCGGCCGGCCGATGCGTGCGCGAGACGGGAGTCGAACCCGCACGTCCGGGGACACTGGGACCTAAACCCAGCGCGTCTGCCTGTTCCGCCACTCGCGCGTACCCCCGAATCCTACGGCGCGGGGAGGGCGGCGAGGTCAGTCGATGCCGAGGGACCTGCGCAGCCGGGCGACGTGCCCCGTGGCCTTGACGTTGTGCTGGGCGACCTGCACGACGCCGTCGGTGCCCACGACGACGGTCGACCGGATGACGCCGGTGTAGGTGCGCCCGTAGTTCTTCTTCTCGCCCCAGGCGCCGTAGGCCTCGAGCACCGTGTGCTCGGGGTCGGACGCGAGGGGGAACGTCAGGGCGTCCCGCTCGGCGAACTTCGCGAGCCTGGCGGGCTCGTCGGGGGAGATGCCGACCACGGTGTACCCGGCGCCCTGCAGCGCGGCCAGCGAGTCGCGGAAGTCGCACGCCTGCGTCGTGCAGCCCGGCGTCATCGCCGACGGGTAGAAGTACACGACGACCCCCTTGTCGGCGCCCTCCAGCACGTCCGCGAGCGCCACGGTGCCGCCGTCGGCGGTGGGCAGGGTGAAGTCGGGGGCGGTGTCGCCGACGGCGAGCGTCACGAGGTCTCCTCGGGTCAGGGTGCGGGCCGCCGTCGAGCCTAGCCTCCCGGCGGGCGGGGTTGGAGACGTGCGCCCGGGCTCGCGTAGCGTGGGCTCGTGAGCTCCGCAGCGCCCAGCACCTCGACGTCGGGTACCGACCCCTTGCCGATCCGCATGCTCCACGACCGGATCCTCGTCGACCCGGAGGTCGACGCCTCCGAGCGGCAGTCGTCGGCCGGCCTCGTGATCCCGGCCACCGCCGCCGGGCCCAAGCGTCTGGCGTGGGCGAAGGTCGTCGCCAAGGGTGAGCACGTGCGCCAGGTGACCGTGGGCGACCGGGTGCTCTACGACCCGGAGGAGCGCGCCGAGGTCGACCTCGGCGGCACCGACTACGTGCTGCTGCGCGAGCGTGACGTCCACGCCGTGGCGGAGCGTTCCGACGACGACGGGTCCACCGGTCTGTACCTGTGACCTGCGCGGGGACCGGCCCGGCCGGCGCGACGGTCGCGCGGCGCTCGCGGTCCGGCTGTCACGGAGGTCACAGCCCGTGCGGCGTCGTCACGGTGCCGCACGGGGCCCGGAGCCTGGTAGAGTTTCCAACCGCGACGCGCCATTAGCTCAATTGGCAGAGCAGCTGACTCTTAATCAGCGGGTTTGGGGTTCGAGTCCCTGATGGCGCACCGGCAACGGCACTTCTCCGCCTCGGCGGAGGGGGTCCGCGCCCACGCGCCATTAGCTCAATTGGCAGAGCAGCTGACTCTTAATCAGCGGGTTTGGGGTTCGAGTCCCTGATGGCGCACCAGCGAGGCCCTCGCCGCATGCGGTGGGGGCCTTCGTCGTGCGGTGGCACGATGGGTCGATGATCTCCACCGCGCTCGCCGGCCGTCTGAAGGACGCCGGGCTGGTGTGGAAGCCCGCCGACGGCGACCGCTTCCACATCGACGCCCCGGACCTCGGCGCCGACGTCTTCACGGTCTCGACGATGACGATCGAGGCCCACCACTTCCCGACCGGCACCGTCCTCGGGTTCAACGGCACCACCGAGTGGGCGCTGGACTCCGTCAGCATCGAGGACACCCTCTGGCTCCCGCGCGAGGACCAGCTCCGTGACCTGCTGGGCGGGACGTTCCGCGGGCTGCGGCACGACGACGGCGCGTACGTCGTCGACGTCGACCTCCTGGGCGAGCAGCGCACCTTCAGCGCACCCGAGGCGGCGGACGCCTACGGCGAGGCCCTGCTCGCCCTCGTGGACCTGTCGACGGCGGACTGACGCCCGTTCCGCGGCCGGCGACGGAGCGGTTGACCGGACGGTCGGGGCCGATTGACGGGGCGGTCGGGGGCGGCGTCGTCGGCCCGTAGGCTTGTCCGGTGCCCGACACCCCTGCCCGAGAACCGGTCGACCCGCGCCTGCACCGCCAGCCGTTGAGCTACGTGCGGCGCACCGCGCGCCTCACCCCGAGCCAGCAGCGGGCCTGGGACGCGCGGCGCCACCGGTACGTCGTCGAGGTGCCGCACGAGCACGAGGACCGCGAGCTGTCCGTGCTGCCGGGCTGGACGTTCGACGCGGCCGCCGCGTTCGGGCGGACCGCTCCGCTGGTGATGGAGATCGGCACAGGGCTGGGGGAGTGCATCGTGCACGCCGCCGCCACCCACCCGGAACGTGACCACGTCGCCGTCGAGGTGTACACCCCGGGGGTGGCGCAGACCATCGTGCGTGCCGGGCATGCCGGCACCGACCCCGCCGACGCGGGCGGCGCGCCGGGCCAGGAGCTCACGAACCTGCGGATCATGCAGGTCGACGCCGCCCAGCTCCTGGCGCGTGCGCTGCCCGAGGGCAGCCTCGACGAGCTGTGGGTGTTCTTCCCGGACCCGTGGCCCAAGCAGCGCCACCACAAGCGACGGCTCGTCACCCCGGAGTTCGCCGCGCTGGCCGCGCGGGTGCTGCGGCCGGGCGGGCGCTGGCGTCTGGCGACGGACTGGGCGGAGTACGCCGAGGTGATGCTCGCCGTCGGGGACGCCGCCCCGGGCTTCCGCAACGCGCACGGCCCGGGTGGGCGTGCCCCGAGGTTCGAGGGCCGGGTGCTCACCAGCTTCGAGCGCAAGGGACGTGACGCCGACCGCGCGGCGACGGACCTGGAGTACGTGCGTCTCTGACGCCCCCGCCCCACCCCCCCTCTCACCGCACCCACCTCCGCCGAGGTGGTGGGTGCTGGGGGAGGAGTGTCGGGCGGCCCTGCACGGCGGGTCCGTCAGTCGTCGAGGCCGCGGGCGCGCAGCGCCTCGCCGAGCGCGTCGGCCCGCCGCAGCCCGCCCACCACGAGCGGCACCGCGAACGCCCGCAGGTCCCGCTCACGGCCCCTGGCGCGCTGGGCGTCGCGGACCTCGCCGGCCAGGTCGGCGACCACCGGCACCGACCGCACGGCGAGCGCCAGCACGAGCGCGACCCGTTCGGCGTCGACGCCCAGCCGCGCGAGCGGGCGCAGCGCCCCCTCGAGCGCGTCGAGGATCGCCGACGTCGGCGTGGTGAGGGTGACCAGCCCGGCCAGCGCCACGAGCACCAGCAGGCGCGTGGTCAGCACGACGGCGCCCAGCGGCCCCAGCGTCCACACCTGGACGGCCAGCAGCACGGGCACGAACCAGCGCAGCGGGCGCACCTGCGACCACAGGGCGCGCGGGCCCAGGCGCGCGAGGGCGTACAAGACCAGGGTGACGACGACGGCGACCGCCACACCCGGCACGGAGTCCACGGCGAGCAGCGCGATCGAGCACACGGCGAGCGCGACGAGCTTCACCCCGGCCCCGAGCCGGTGCACGAGGCTGCTCGCCGGCGGAGACTGCACCGCGCGCGTCGTCCAGGCCGTCATGCGCTCATCAGCGTCCGGTAGGCGGGCACCGCCACGGAGGGCACGTCGTCGACGACGACCCGGCCGTCGTCGACGACGAGCACCCGCTCGTAGTCCGCGACGAGGTCCAGGTCGTGGGTGACGAGCACGACGGACTGCTCGAGCCCGGCCAGCAGGGCGGCCACGCGCGCGGTGTTGCGCAGGTCGAGCAGCGTCGTCGGTTCGTCGGCGACGACGAGCGCCGGGTCGGTGACGAGCACGCTGGTCAGCGCCAGGAGCTGCTTCTGCCCGCCGGACAGCAGGTGCGCGGGGTGGTCGGCGTGCCCGTCCAGGCCGTGCCGGGCCAGCTCGGCGTCGACGCGGGCGGCGATCTCCTCGCGCGACAGGCCGCGTCGGCGCAGCGAGTAGGCGACGTCCTCGGCGACGGTGGGCATGACGATCTGGGCGTCGGGGTCGGTGAACACGAACCCGACGCGACGGCGCACCTGCCTGCCCTGGCGGCGTGTGCTGAGCCCGTCGACGCGCACCTCGCCGGACGTCGGCAGCACCAGTCCGTTGAGGAGCCGCGCCAGGGTGGACTTCCCGGAGCCGTTCGCCCCGATGACGGCCACCCGGCGTTCCGTGATCTCCAGGGTCACCCCGCGCAGCACGTGGCGGCCCTCGCGGCGCACGTGGACGTCGTCGAGGAGGATCTGCGTCATCGGACCACCTCCACCAGGACGGCGACGCCCTGCCCGCCCGCCGCGGCCGCGGCAGCCACCCCCAGGGTGCCGGGCGCCGCGCCGCCACGGACCAGCCGCGCGAACAGCCGGACCGCGGCCACGGCGCCGCTCGCGCCGAAGGGGTGGCCGTAGCCGAGCGCGCCGCCGTCCGGGTTCCAGCGGGGGTCGTGGACCACGTCGACGCCGAGGTCCTGCCCGGTGGCGAGCACCTGGACGGCGAACGCCTCGACCACCTCGAACGCACCGACGTCGTCCAGGCCCACCCCGGCGCGGTCGCACACCCGGCGGACCGCCGCGCCGACGGCCAGCGGGGCGTCGGCGGGCACCCCCGCCACGGTGGCCGTCGCCACCAGCCGCAGCCCGCCGACGCCGGGCGGGCGCGCGTCGTCGGCCACGAGCGCCACCGCGGCGGCGCCGTCCGCCGGGGGCGCGGCGGACAGGGCCGTGACGGTGCCGTCGGGGGTGAATGCGCCGGGCAGGCGTGCCCGCACGGCGTCCGGCAGGGCGCGGGCGTGCTCGTCGGCCGCGAGCGTGCCCACCGGGACCGTCTCGGCGTCGAGACGTCCGGCCTGGTGGGCGGCGAGCACCCGCTGGTGCGAGGCGGTGGCGACGGCGTGCTGGGCGGCGCGTCCCAGGCCGCGGTCGCGGGCGAGCACCTCCGCGGCGACGCCGAGGTCCGGGTCGGCCCACGGCGGGGGAGCGAACGAGGCCCGCGCGTAGTCCAGCGGGCCGTGCGCGCGTCGCGGCGCCAGCCCGGCCACCTCGACCCCGCCGGCGAGCACCGTGGCGGCCTGACCGGCGTCGACCAGGGCGGCGCCCAGCGTGATCGCCGCGAGGCCCGAGGCGCACTGCCGGTCCACGCCGACCCCGGGCACGTGGCGGCCGAAGGCGGCCAGGGCGGCTCGCCGTCCGACGTCGCCGCCGTGCCCCGCGGCGTTGCCGAGCACGACCTCGTCGACCTCGACGGTGCGGCCCGGTGCGGCACCGAGCGGTCCGGCGGGCGCGAAGCCGCCCGGCGGGGTGCGGGTCGCACCGGCGTCGTGGGCGCAGGCGCTCAGCACGGCCGCGGCGAGGGTGGTCTCGTCGTGCGCGCCGTGGCCCGCCCCGGCGCGGCTGATCCAGGTGCGTCGCGCGGCCACGACGACGCTCATCGCAGCGGTTCCAGGCCGGCGAGTGCGGGACTGTGCGTCCCGGCGACGGCCGAGCCGATCGCGGCGCGGGCCGGCTTGCCGGCGCCGGTGCGCGGCAGCGCGTCGAGCCGGTACCAGCGCCGCGGTCGTTGGGCCGGCGCGAGGGTGGCGCGGGCGACGCGTTCGAGGTGGGCCCGCAGCCCGGGCCGCGCGTCCGCCTCGACCACGGCGACGACGACGGCGCCGAGCCGGCGGTGCGGGGCCCCGACGACGACGACGTCGCGCACCCCGGGGACGGGCCGCAGCGCGACCTCGACGTCCTCGGGCACGACGGTGGCGCCCGCCGTGAGGATGGCGCCGTCGCCGCGGCCGCGCAGCACCAGCGGCTCGTCGCCGTCGCCGTCGGGCAGGTCGGCGAGGTCGCCGACCGTGCACCAGCCGCCCTCTCTCCGCAGCGGACCGCGCGCGCCCGCCAGGTAGCCGTCCGCCGTCCAGGGCGAGCGCACCCACACCTCGCCGAGGTCGGTGCCCTCCTGGGGGCGCACGTCGATCTCCACGTCGGGGAAGGGGCGCAGCCCGGCGCCGGTGTCCACGGCCACGAAGCTCAGCTCGACCGCCCCGTAGTAGGCGACGACGCCGATGCCGTGGGCTGCCGCCCGCTCGCGCTGGGCACGGTCCAGCCCCGCCCCGCCGACGACGACGGTGCGCAGCCGGGAGGGTGCGCCGGCGTCGAGGGCGTCGAGGACGTCGTCCAGCCGGGACGGCACGACGTGCGCGACGTCGCCGTGCGCCAGGGCCGCCGTCGTCGTCGCCGGGGTGGGCACCAGGTCGGCGCAGGCCCCGGTCCCGAGGGCGTGCAGGGCGGCGAAGCAGTGCAGCGAGCTGGCGAGCGGTCCGGTGATCAGCACGGTGTCCTGCGGTCGCGTGCCGGTGAGGTCGGAGACGTGGCCGAACGAGCGGGTCCACGACCCGCGGCTGCGCGTGATGGCGCGGGGGCGCCCCGTCGAGCCGGACGAGAACCCCGCCCACGCGGGGGCCTCGAGGTCGGGCTCGCTGCAGGGATCGGGGTCGATGCCGGGCGGCAGGCCGACGTCGGCCGCGCGGGGCAGCGGCACGGCGACGACGACGGCAGGTTCCAGCGTGCGCAGGACCTCCGCCCGCTGGTGGACACCCCAGGCGGGATCGCCGACCAGGGCGACCCCGCCCGCGTGGTCGACCGCCAGCAGGGCGACGAGCGTGTCGAGCGCGTCGCCCAGGGTGAGGGCCACGAGGTCGCCCGGTGTGAGCCCACCCGCGCGCAGGTGCGCCGCCCCCGCACGCACGTCGGCGGCGAGCTCGGCGTACGTGCGCCGCCGGTCGTCGCCGACGAGGGCGGTGCGCCCGGCGTCCGGTCCGGCGCCGCGGCGCAGCACGAGGTGGGCGACGGGCACCGCTCAGGCCTCCGGGCGGTGGTGGGCGAACGCGGCGGGGTAGGCGCGGGCGACCCCGACCGTGACGGACGCGCAGGCGAGCGCCTTGAGGACGTCGCCGGGCAGGAACCCGAGGGACAGCACGGCGGTCTCGCCGAGGGGCGTCCCGGTGACGAGGGCCTGCACGGGGATCCCGATCGCGTAGATCACGGCGACACCGCCGACGAGGCTCGCGGCCAGCACCCCGAGGAACGTGACCCGGCGCAGCCGTCCGACCAGCAGACCCACGACGAACGCCCCGACCACGAACCCGAGGAGGAACCCGGCGGACGGGCCGGCGAAGGCTCCGAGCCCCCCGCGGCCACCGGCGAGGACGGGCAGGCCGGCGGCGGCCAGCGCGAGGAAGGTCAGCACGGCCAGGGCCCCGCGGCGGGCCCCGAGGATCGCCCCGGCGAGCATGACCCCGAGCGTCTGCAGGGTGATCGGGACGGCGTTAACGAGCACGCTGATCGTCCCCGGCATGCCCAGCACCGCGATGAGCGCGGCGAACGTGGCGATCCGGGCGGCGTCGGCGGCCACCATCGCCCCGGCGCGCACCGTGGCGTCCTGCGTGCTGCCGCCCGCGGCACCCGCCGCGTCGCCGCCCCCGGGACGCGGGGCCGGGCGGTCGGCGTGGTGGGCGGTCGCGGGCTCGGTGCCGGTCATCGTGCTCCTTCGTCGAGGGGATCTGGCGCAGTCACCACTGTGTGCGCCCGGCGCCCGGCCCGTCGTCCGCCACCGGGCCAGGTGCGCGCCGTCGTCGTGCACGGATCGCACAACCGGTTGTCCGGTCCCACCCAAGCATCCGGCGCCGGTTCGGGGGAAGTCTCCAACATCGCAGGGCGTCTCGGGCTGCGCGGCCGGGCGCGGCGCGACACGATGCCGGTATGGAGACCTACGACGTCATCGTCATCGGAGCGGGCCCCGTGGGGGAGAACGCCGCCGACCGTGCCGCCCGGACCGGGCTGTCCGTCGCGATCGTGGAGGCCGAGCTGGTGGGAGGGGAGTGCTCCTACTGGGCGTGCATCCCCTCCAAGACGCTGCTGCGTCCCGGTGCTGCCCGCGAGGCGGCCCGGCAGGTGCCGGGCCTCGCCGACCCGGGCGCCCCCGACGCGGCCGCCGTCCTGGCCTGGCGCGACGAGATGACCTCCGACGGCGACGACGCCGGCCAGGTGCAGTGGCTCGACTCGGCGGGCCTGGCGCTCGTGCGCGGCCACGGACGCCTCGTCGGCGAACGGCTCGTCGAGGTCACGCCCGCCCAGGGGGTGGACGACGACGCACCCGGCGAGCCACGACGCCTCGAGGCGCGCTACGCCGTCGTCGTGGCCACGGGCAGCTCGGCCGTGCTGCCCGGTGTGCCCGGACTGGCCGAGGCCAACCCGTGGACGTCCCGCGAGGCGACGTCGGCCGAGGCGGTGCCGGAGTCGCTGGTGGTCGTGGGCGGGGGAGTCGTGGGCTGCGAGATGGCCACGGCGTACGCCGACCTCGGTGCCCGGGTGACCCTGCTGGCGCGCAGCGGACTGCTCACCGGAGCCGAGCCGTTCGCGGGCCGGGCCGTCGAGGAGTCGCTGCGCGCGGCGGGCGTCGACGTGCGGCTCGGGGCCGAGGTGCAGGGCGTCGAGCGGCCGGAACCCGGCGGCCCGGTCACCGTGACCGTCGTCGACGCCGACGCGGGCGCCCCGGCGCAGGTCACGGCGGCCGAGCTGCTGGTCGCGACCGGGCGTCGACCCCGCACCGGCGACGTCGGCCTCGACACCGTCGGCCTGGACCCGCACGCGGCCCTCGAGATCGACGACACCACCGCCGTCGTCGGCGCCGCCCCCGACGCCGCGGGCAGGCCGTGGCTCTACGCGTGCGGTGACGTCACCGGCCGCGTCGCGACCACCCACCAGGGCAAGTACCAGGCCCGCGTGAGCGGCGACGTCGTGGCCGCCCGCTTCGGGGCGGACGGCGCACGAGCAGCCGAGGTGCCGACGTCGGACCAGGGCGGCTGGAGCCGCTACGAGGCCCGCGCCGACCACGGTGCCCAGACCCAGGTGGTGTTCACCCGACCGCAGGTCGCCTGGGTCGGGCCCACCGAGTCCCAGGCGCGCGCCGCGGGCCTGGCCGTGCGCGCCGTGCCCTTCGACCTCGCCGGTGTCGCCGGGGCGAGCCTGCTGACGCCCGAGTACTCCGGGCGCGCCCAGGTGCTCGTGGACACCGAGCGCGAGGTGATCGTCGGGGCGACGTTCGTGGGACCCGAGGTCGGCGAGATGCTGCACGCCGCCACCATCGCCGTCGTCGGCGAGGTGCCGCTGCACCGCCTGTGGCACGCCGTGCCCGCGTTCCCCACCGTCAGCGAGGTCTGGCTGCGGTTCGCCGAGGAGTACGGACTGTGAGGACGCCCGCGGACCGGGCGGCGTCCGCGGGCGAAACATCCGCCCGATAGGCTCGGGGCGTGACCACGACGAAGCGAGTCGGACTCGCCACCTGCTCCGTCCTGCCCGACCTCGACGCGGACGACCGCCCGCTGCTCGCCGCCCTCGCCGCCCGCGGCGTGAGCGCCGACGCGGTGGTCTGGGACGACGAGTCCACCGACTGGTCGTCGTACGACCTCGTCGTCGTACGGTCCACGTACGACTACTCCCCGCGCCGCGACGAGTTCGTCGAGTGGGCGCGGACCGTGCCGCGGCTGGCGAACTCCGCCGAGATCATCGCCTGGAACACCGACAAGACGTACCTGCAGGCGCTGGAGAAGGCGGGGGTGCCCGTCATCCCCACGATCTGGCTGGACCCCGAGCGCCACCTGTCCAAGCGCGCCATCCACACCCGCATGCCGGCGTTCGGCGACTTCGTCGTCAAGCCCGTCGTGTCCGCCGGGGCGCGGGACACGGGCCGCTACCAGCCCGTCAGCGCCCAGTCGCGCTCTCTCGCGATCGACCACGCCAAGGACCTCCTCGACTCCGGGCGCGCCGTCATGATCCAGCCGTACGTCACCAGCGTCGACACCGCGGGCGAGACGTGCCTGATCTTCGTCGAGGGCGAGCTGCGGCACTCCGTGCGCAAGAACGCGCTCCTGACCGGCCCCACCGCCCCCACCCAGGGGCTGTACCGCAAGGAGCAGATGCAGGCGATCGAGGCCACCGACGCGCAGGTGGAGGCGGCGCGCAAGGCGCTCGCCGTCGCGCACGAGGCCGTGGGGGAGTCCACGCCGTTCCTCTACGCCCGCGTCGACCTGGTGGCCGGGGCGGACGACGTCCCGACCGTCATCGAGCTGGAGCTCACCGAGCCGTCGCTGTGGCTCAAGTACGCCGGCGACGCCGACACCACCGGCAAGCTGGCGGACGCGATCGTCGCACGCGTCGGCTGAGCGGACGGCGAAGGGCCGGGAGGCCTCCCGGCCCTTCGCCGTACCCGGGTCAGCCCAGCCCGTTCTCCGCGAGCCAGTCGGCGGCGATGTCCTCGCTGGAGCGCTGGTCCTCGGTGGACTGCACGTTGAGGTCCACCAGGCCCTCCGGGGTGAGGGCCGCGCTGACGGGGTCGATGACGTCGGCCACCTGGTCGGCCACGTCGGCGCTCACGAGCGGGACGACGTTGGAGGCCAGGAACAGCCCGTCGGGGTCCTCGAGGGTGACGAGGTTCTCCGTCTGGATGCGCGGGTCGGCGCTGAACACGTTCGCCACGTTGACCGTCCCGGCGACGAGGTCCTGCACGGTGGTGTCGCCGGTCGCCTCGAACGCCACGTCGACGCCGTACACGTCCGCGAGCCCCTGGGGGCCGTAGGGGCGCTGCTCGAGCTCGGCGGGGCCGCCGACCACGAGGTCGGGCACGCCCGCGAGGTCGCCGATGGAGGTCAGACCGTTCGCCTCGGCGAAGTCGGCCGTGACGTTGTAGGAGTCCTGGTCCGTGGCGGGGGACTGCTCCAGCACGGCCAGACCCTCCGGGAGGGCCTCGGTGAGCGCCGCGTAGACGTCCTCCGACGACGTCGCCGTGGTCTCGGGGTCGTAGAACTGCAGCAGGTTGCCGGTGTACTCGGGGAACACCTGGACGTCGCCGGCCTCCAGGGCCGGCATGTAGGCGTCGCGCTGACCGATGGTGAAGTTGCGTTCCACGGTCATGCCGGCGCCCTCGAGCGCCTGCGCGTAGATCTCGGCGATGATCTCGTTGGAGTAGTACGCCTGGGATCCGACGACGATCGTGTCGGACGACATCGACTCGTCGGTGCCGGAGTCCTGCTCCAGCGGGTCGGAGTCGCCGCCGCAGGCGGTGAGGGTGAGCAGGGCGGCCGCGCTTGCCGCGACGAGGGCCGTGCGTCGAGTGGTGGGCATGGTGAGCCTTTCTCTGCGATCGATCGTCAGTCAAGCACCCGGTGCCCGGTTCGTCCTGTTCAGGCGGCGTCCCCGGGGTGATCCGGCGTCGCGGCCGGCTCGTACGCCGCGCGGGACCACGGCCCGTTCGGCGATCGCGAACAGCAGGTCGAGCACCACGGCGAGCGCCACGATGACCAGGGAGGCACCGAGGATCTGGGGGAAGTCGCGCAGCTGGATGCCCTGGACGATGTAGAAGCCGAGCCCCCAGCTGCCGACGTACCCGGCGAGGGTCACCGTGGCCACGACCTGCAGGGTCGCCGAGCGCAGGCCGCCGATCAGCAGCGGCAGGCCGAGGGGCACCTCCACCTTGCGCAGCACCTGGCCGGACGTCATGCCGACGGCACGGGCGCCGTCGACGACGCGTCGTCCGACGGCCTCCACGCCTGTGTACGCCCCGGCGAGGATCGGGGGGATCGCGAGCAGCACGAACGCCGTGGTCGCCGCGCCGACCTTGTGGGTGACGCCGAACACGAGGACCAGCAGCAGCACCAGTCCGAACGACGGGACGGCGCGCGCCGCGCCGGACAGTGCGACCGCGGCCTCGCGGCCCCGTCCGGTGTGCCCGACGAACCAGCCGGCCGGCACGGCCAGCAGGGCCGCGACCAGGACCGACACGGCCGTGAACGCCAGGTGGGTGCCGAGCGCCTCCGACAGGGGCAGGGACCCGGTGGCGCGGTCGGGGGAGAAGATCCACGCGAACGCCTCGGCGAAGAGGTTCATGACGCCCCCTCCCGGGCCCACGGCATGAGCGCCCGCCCGATCACGACGAGCAGCCGGTCCACGACCAGGGCGATGACGACGACGGCGACGACGCCGGCGAGGATCTCGGCGACGATCTGGCGCTGGTAGCCGTTGGTGAACAGGTAGCCGAGGTTGTCGATGCCGATGAGGATGCCCACGGTGCACAACGAGATCGTGGAGACCGCGGTGACGCGCAGGCCGGCGAGCACGACGGGCCCGGCGAGCGGCAGGTCCACGAGCCAGAACCGTCGCCAGGCCCCGTAGCCGACGGCGTCGGCGGCCTGGCGGACGGACGGCTCGACCGAGCCGAGGGCGTCGGCGACGAACCGGGTCATGATCGCCACGGCGTAGATCGTCAGGGCGATGATCAGGTTGATCTCGGACAGGAAGCTGATGCCGAGCAGCGGCGGCAGCAGCGCGAAGAGGGCCAGCGACGGGATCGTGTAGAGCAGCCCGACGACGGTGAGGACGAGTCCGCGCGTGAGCCGGAACCGGAACGCGAACCAGCCGGCCGGGATTGACAGGACCAGCCCGAGCAGGATCGGCAGGGCGCTCTGGCGCAGGTGCTCGACCGTCAGCCTGCCGATGAGGTCGAGGTTGTTCGCGACCCAGGTCACCGGGCCTCCCCGGCTGCGCCGTCGACGAGCACGCCCTGGGTGCGGCCGTTGGCGTCCACGAGGACGGTGCCCTGGTCGGTGTTCTTGGCGCGCAGGGCGCGGGCGCCGCGGTCCACGCCGATGAACGACGCCACGAAGTCGTCCGCGGGGTGCTCGATGATCTCGCTGGGGGAGCCCATCTGGGCCACCGTCGCGCCCTGGGAGAGGATGACGACCTGGTCGCCGAGCAGGAACGCCTCGTCGATGTCGTGGGTGACGAACACGACCGTCTTGTTCAGCTCCTGCTGCAGGCGCAGCGTCTCGGTCTGCAGCTCGGCCCGCACGATGGGGTCGACGGCGCCGAAGGGTTCGTCCATGAGCAGGATGTTCGGGTCGGCCGCCAGGGCGCGGGCGACGCCCACGCGCTGCTGCTGCCCGCCGGAGAGCTGGCTGGGGTAGCGCTCGGCGAGCGCGCGGTCGAGGCCGACGACGTCGAGGACCTCCAGGGCGCGCTCCCGGGCGACGGCCTTGGCGGTGCCCTCCAGGCGCAGCACGGTGGCGACGTTGTCGACGACGCGGTGGTGGGGGAGCAGGCCGCCGTTCTGCAGCACGTACCCGATGCTGCGGCGCAGCCGGACGGGGTCGCGTCCCGAGACGGGCTCGCCGTCGATCTCGATGGTGCCCGACGTCGGTTCCACCATGCGGTTGATCATCCGCAGCAGGGTGGTCTTGCCGCTGCCCGAGGACCCGACGAGCACCGTGGTGCGGTGCGGGGGGATCACGAGGTCGAAGTCCGCGACCGCCACCGTCCCGTCGGGATAGGTCTTCGTGACGGAACGGAACTCGATCATGGTGGCGCCTCCCGTGGCTGCGTCGTCGACGTCCTAGCCGATCACACACCACCGACACGCGCGAGGCGGCGGGGGGACGGGCAGGTGGTCCCGAACGCGACGAGGCCCGAACGCGACGAGGCCCGAACGCGACGAGGCCCGAACGCGACGAGGCCCGAACGCGACGAGGCCCGAACGCGACGAGGCCCGAACGCGACGAGGCCCGGACGCGGACGTCCGGGCCTCGTGCTGGTGGGGTGGCTAACCGGGCTTGAACCGGCGACCTCCTGGACCACAACCAGGCGCTCTACCGACTGAGCTATAGCCACCACGGCGTCGTGACGACGCCACGCGACCTCGATGCCGACGCAGAAACCTCAGCACCGGGCCGTCGAAAAGTGTACATGCTCCCGACCGTGGTCCCGACATCGGGACCGGCGGTCACGGGGTCGGGACGTGCTTCGTGACGGACGTCTCCTTGACGCGCTCGGCGATCCCTCGCGCGGTCCTGGTGTCCGGGCCGGGCTGCGCCACGAACAGGGCCTCGCGGTAGTAGCGGAGCTCGTCGATCGACTCCAGGATGTCGGCCAGGGCGCGGTGGCCCCCGTCCTTGGACGGCGAGGCGAAGTAGACGCGCGGGAACCAGCGCCGGGCCAGCTCCTTGACGCTGGACACGTCGATGATCCGGTAGTGCAGGTGGCCGGTGAGCTCGGGCATGTCCCGGTCGAGGAACATCTTGTCCGTGCCCACCGAGTTGCCCGCCAGCGGGGCCTTGCCGGCGTCCGGCACGTGCTCGCGCACGTACGCGAGCACGCGGGCCTCGGCGTCGGCGAGCGTGGTGCCGGCGTCGAGCTCGTCGAGCAGCCCGGACCTCGTGTGCATCTCGCGCACGAAGTCGTTCATCTGCTCCAACGCCTCGGCAGGAGGACGGATGACGACGTCGACACCGTCCCCGAGCACGTTCAGCTCGGAGTCGGTGACGACGGCCGCAACCTCCACCAGGGCGTCCGCCCTGGTGTCGAGGCCGGTCATCTCGCAGTCGATCCAGACGATGCGTTCGTTCGGGTTGCTCGGGCTCACGGACGTCAGCCTACGTTCCGCGCCGTGGCGCGGTCGTGCTGCGCCGTCGCCGGGCGCGGCGACCACAGGCGGTGCAGGAGCTCGACGGTGCCGTGCCACCACCGGTGGCGTGCCGTCAGCAGGTGGGCCGGAGCCGTGCGCCGGACCCGCAGGGACCGTCGAGCCGCCTGTGCGGCGCGAGCTCGTCGGTACCTCTGGGCCTCGGCGACCAGCTCGTCGTGGGTGACCCGGAACTGGGTCGCCCATTCGAGGGGTTGCATGAGAGTCGTCCTTCGTGACGTGGGTTGCTCGGTCCTGGCCGAAGGACCACCCGGCCGCCGGCATCTGGCCGGCGGACGCCACCGCGGTGTGCTTCCAGGATGCCTGGAGCGCCGTCGCGAAGCACGGCATTTAATCAGGCAGGGGCGGCGTCACGTCCGTGGGTTCGCGCCCGGTGGCTACTATGGGCGCGCGCCCTGCCCGGTCGGGCGCGAGCCCCCATAGCTCAATGGATAGAGCAACGGCCTTCTAATCCGTAGGTTGCAGGTTCGAGTCCTGCTGGGGGCACCCTCCCTGTGTGCTCAGCGCCTCGCTGAGCCCTAGGTGCCCGCGCCTCGCTGGATGCCGAGGGTGGCGACGAGGTCTTCGTGGAGCTCGAACCAGACCCGGTGGCACGAGTCGACGTCGCCGCCGTCGACCCAGCCGTGACCACCCGCTTCGGCGCGGTGCAGGGCGGTCGTGAATCGGGTGCCGTAGCCGGTGAAGCGTTCCAGGACGGCGCCGAGGCGCCGGGCGAGCGGGGCGAGCGCGCGGTCGACGGCGGCGAGCTCGGCCAGGACGTCGGCGTCCCAGGCGGGGTCGGCGTGATCGTTGGTGGCGAGCCGGTCGCCGGGCGCAGGGCGCAGCTGCCAGTGGGTGCAGGCCTGTCGGAGCCGGGCGTTCAGCGGCAGGAACTCGCGGTGGACCGCGCGGACCTCGTCCCTTCGGCCGGTCAGGTCGAGCTGGGCGGCGAGCTGGCGTTCGTTCTCCTGGCGGCCCGCATCGGTCAGGGACCAGCCCTCGATCCCGGCGAAGCCGGTGCGAACCACCCAGCCGTGGGCCTCCGCATCCTTCAGGACCTCGGACGTCTCGGTCGGGTCGAGCCCGAACCGACCGGCGAGCACGGGGGTGTCGGCGAAGCCGCTGATGCGGACGGCGTGCAGGGCGAGCAGGGCGGTGGTCGACGTCCGGGTCATGGCCGGGCGCCCGTCCTGGCGGCCAGGCGATGGAAGTGCTGCTGGCAGGCCTGCGGGGAGTTGAACCCCATCGCGTCGGCGATCTGCGCCCAGGTCGCACCGTCGCTGCGGGCCGTGAACAGCAGGCCCGCTTCGAGCGCGTCGACCTCGGCCCGTGCCGCGGGCAGCAGCGCGAGGGCGCTCAGCGTGGTCGCGGAGGTCGACCCGGGGGACCGCCAGAGCCCGAAGTGGGCGAGGTCGACGTCGGACGGCGGGACGGGCGCCGGGCGCCACGGCCGGCGAGCCAGCGCGTCGGCCCCGAGCGCGAGCAGGTGGTCCTTCGCGTCCTGCTCGCGTCGCGCCCGGGCGTGGTCGGTGGCGACGGTGTTCGCGTCGCCATGCTTGCGTTCCATGCGTCGATCCTGAAGAATCAACAGGTCGTTGTCAATGAAGTGTTGAAGGGCGCCCTGGATGATCGTTCCTCTCCGGAACGCTGTGGCGGCCACCTGCGGTCCCAAGGCCGGCGTGCTCGGCGCGCTGCTGCGCGCGGGGTTCCCGGTGCCTGACGGGTTCGTCGTCCCGTTCGAGGCCCACCGCACGACCCTGACGCTCGACGTGCTCGCACCGGCACTGCAGGGCGTCGGCGACGGGCCCGTGGCCGTGCGCTCCTCGGCGACCGGCGAGGACACCGGCCATCGGTCGGCAGCAGGTCAGCACGAGAGCGTCCTCGCGGTGAGCGGCGTCGAGCACGTCGCCCGTGCGATCGTCGCGTGCTGGGACTCGCTGCACTCGCCTCGTGCGGTCGCCTACCGCGGCACCGGGGCCACCGACAGCTCCCGAGAGGTGCCGACGATGGCCGTCGTCGTGCAACGCCTCGTGGACGCCGAGGTCTCCGGCGTCCTGTTCACCGCCGCCGCGCCAGGAGGAGCCGCCACCGTCGAGGCCTCCTGGGGCCTCGGGCCGAGCGTCGTCGAGGGCACCGTCACCCCCGATGCCTACCGCGTCGAAGCCGACGGCACGATCACGCGCACGGTCGGGGAGAAGCGGACCCGCCTCGACCGTGACACCGCACCGTCGTCCACCGGGCTGGTCGTGAGCGACGTGCCGACCGCCGAGCGTCGCAGACCCGCGCTCGACGACGCGGCCGTCACCCGGCTCGTCCGCCTCGGGCACGACGTGGCCGCACGGCTCGGCGGGCCGCAGGACGTCGAGTGGGCGCTCGCGGACGGTCGGCTCTGGCTGCTGCAGGCCCGGCCGGTCACCGCTGCGCTCCCACCGGCTCGGTCCGGACCGTCAGCGCCTCCTGGACCCCGTGAGCCGGGTGCGTCGCTGACCGGGACGCCGGCCGGCCGCGGCATCGCGACCGGAACCGCCCGGATCGTCGCCGGCCCCGCCGACTTCTCCCGGGTCCGGCCGGGCGACATCCTGGTCTGTCCGCTCACCGACCCGGCCTGGACACCGCTGCTGCGCATCGTCGGTGGCGTGGTCACCGAGACCGGGGGAGTGCTCTCCCACGCCGCGATCGTCGCCCGCGAACAGCGCATCCCCGCCGTCCTCGGTGTCGCGGGCGCCACGACCGCGATCCGCGACGGCGTCCGGGTCACGATCGACGGTGCGACGGGCAGCGTCGAGCTGACGGTCGCCTGAGGGTCGAGGGGCGCTCGCCTCGATCGTCCCCGCTCGGCGCACCGCCGTCGGCGTCGACCCCTGCGAGGTACGGTCGAACGACCCGCACCGCTACCCCGGACCACCACCGAGAGGACCGTCATGGCCAGCTCCGAGCTCAAGCTCCAGGTCGACCTGCCCAGCGACCAGGAGACGGGGGTCCCGGCGGACTTCGCCTCCGTGTGGCACACGTCGACGTCGTTCGTCGTGGACTTCCTGGCCGCCAAGTCGCCGCCGAAGCCCGCGGTCGACGCGTCGACCGGCACGCAGACCGGCGGGCGGGTCATGCCGGCGCGGGTCGTGTCCCGGGTACGCATCCCCCCGCAGCAGGTGTTCGAGCTTGCGCGGGCCCTCACCCAGCAGCTCGACGCGTGGGAGCGGGAGACGGGACGCAAGGCCGACGGTTCCGCGCTGGAGGGCTGAGGCAGGGTCCGATACCGGACACGTCCGGCGTGCGCGTTTGGCAGGGATCGCATCGCACGCCAGGATGAGCGCGTGACATCCACTCCGCGCGTCCACCGACTTCTCGGTGGTGGGCGCGACGCCGACGCGACCGCCGAGCTCGGGCTGACGGTCCACGACGTCGCGAGGGACCTGCGCCGCGACGTCGCCGCCGTCCGGCTGCCCCTGCCGATCGACGGTGCCGGGGACGCCCTCGCCTCCCGCGACCGCCTGCTCGCCCAGCTCGACGAGCACCTGCTGCCGCGCCTGGTCGAGCTCAGCTCGCCGGCCGTCGTCGTCGTGGCGGGCTCCACGGGCGCCGGCAAGTCCACCCTGTACAACTCGCTGCTCGGCGAAGAGGTCTCGCGGGCCGGTGTGCTGCGTCCCACGACGCGCGAGCCGGTCATCGCGTTCAACCCGGCCGACGTCGACGTCATCGCCGACGGGCCGATGACGCAGCTGTCCCGCGTGGTCCACCACGCCGGGGTGCCACGCGGCACCGCGCTGCTCGACGCCCCCGACCTGGACTCCTTCGACGCGGAGAACCGCACGATCGCGCACCAGCTCCTCGAGGGTGCGGACCTGTGGCTCTTCGTCACCACGGCCTCGCGCTACGGTGACGCGCTGCCCTGGCAGGCGCTGTCGCGGGCGACCGAGCGCGGCGCGTCGGTGGCCATGGTGCTCAACCGGGTGCCGCGGTCCGACCTCGCCACCATCCGCGGGGACCTCATGGCGCGGCTGCGTCACCACGGGATGACCGACACCCCGCTGTTCGTCGTGCCGGACGTCGGCCCGCACGAGGGTCTGCTGGAGGACGACGTCGTCGCGCCCGTCAAGCGCTGGCTGAACATGCTCGCCGGGCCCGACCGCTCCCGCGCCGTCGTCGTGCGCACCCTCAAGGGATCCCTCGCGGCGCTGCCCGCCTGGGTGACGACGCTCGCCGACGCCGTCGACGCCCAGGCGCAGGCCGCCACCACGCTGCGCCGCGCCGTCGACGCCGAGGTGCCCGCGGCACGCCGGCTCGCCGAGGACGCCGTGCGTGCCGGGGTCGTGGCGGGCGCGTCCGTGGAGGCCCGCTGGCGCGAGCTGTCCGGCACCGCCGGGGTGGACCGCGTCAAGGTCAAGGGCGGCCGGGTGCGCAGCACCCGACGGGCGGGACGGAGCCGTTCGACGGCGCTGGACCTCCTGCGCGACGACGTCGTGGCCGCCGCGGGACGCACGCTCACCGCGTCCGGCGCCCGCGTGGAGGACCGGCTGCGCGCCGTGAGCGCGGGTCCGTCCGCCCCGCCGGGAGGGTCGTGGGTCGCCCCGGACGCGCAGGCACGTTCCGCCGCGCGCGAGGAGACGGTGCCGCGCACCGTGGCCGGCTGGGTCGAGGGCGCCGACCGTCGGGTCGAGGAGCGCCTGGCGGGCCAGGCGGACGAACGTGTCGTCGCCGCCGCGAAGGCGTTCGGGGCGCGCGGGCTCGCGACCCTGCTGCTGGCCGCCTCCGCCGGGAGCGACGACGCCGCCCGGTTGCTGGGCCGGGTGCTGGGCGACGCCGTCGCACCCGACACCGAGGCGCTCGCCACCGACCTGGTGGACCGGGCCGCCGCCGTCGTGGACGGCGAGATCGCCGCGGTGCGCGACGTCCTGGACGGGCCTGATCTCGCGGACGACGCCGCCACGGCGCTGCGTCTGCGACTCGCCGAGCTGAGGAGACTCACATGACGACCTCGCACGACGCGACCCTGCGGGCGCGCACCGAGGACCTCGCCGCCGCCCTGACGCTGGCGGGCGCCCGTCTGGACCAGGCGACGTCGAAGCGGGTGGGCACGGCGGTCGAGGGCGTGCGCCAACGTCTCGCCCTGGGCGTCGACCACACGGTCGTGGCGTTCGCCGGGGGCACCGGCTCGGGCAAGTCCAGCCTGTTCAACAAGATCTCCCGTCTCACCTTCGCGGACGTCGGGGTGAAGCGGCCGACGACGGCGCGCGTCACCGCCTGCGCGTGGTCGGGCGAGGCGGAGCCCCTGCTCGACTGGATCGGGGTCGACCGGGAGCGGCGGATCACCCACAGCGAGGACCTGGAGGGCGACGGGGCACGTGCGCTGAGCGGTCTGGTGCTGCTGGACCTGCCCGACCACGACTCGGTGGAGCCCGCGCACCGCGAGGTCGTGGACCGGGTCCTGCCGCTGGTGGACCTGCTCGTGTGGGTCGTCGACCCGCAGAAGTACGCCGACGACGCCCTGCACTCGGGCTACCTGCGCGACCAGGTCGGCTCCGAGTCCTCCATGGTCGTCGTGCTCAACCAGATCGACACGGTCCCCGACGGCCAGCGCGAGAACCTCGCGGACGACCTGGGCCGCCTGCTCGCCGACGACGGCCTGGAGGGCGTGCACGTGCAGCCGGTGTCGGCGCGCACCGGGGAGGGCATCGCGCGGGTGCGCGAGATCCTCGAGGAGGCCTGCGCCCGACGCTCGGTCGCTGCCGGGCGGGCGGCGGCCGAGCTCGACGCCGCGGCCGGCGCGCTGCTGACGCAGGTCCCTGCGGACGTGCCCTGGCAGCTGGACGCCGCCGTGGACCGTGAGCTGGAACCCGTGGTGCAGGCCACGGGTCTGGACCAGGTCGCCAACCAGGTCGGTGCCGCGGTGCGCAACGGGTACGGCATGCCGGAGCTGCCCGTGCCGGACCGTGACGCGATCGCCCTGTCGAGGGCACGCTGGCTGACCCGCGCCGGGGCCTCGTTGCGTCCGGGCTGGCAGCGTTCGCTCGCCGAGTCGGTGGCGGGCGCGGACCGGCTGCGGGCCTCGATCGTGGCGGCGCTGCGCGAGGTGGACCTCGAGGTGCGGGGGCCGTCGTCGTCGCGTGCGCTGCGCCAGGGGGCGTGGGTGTGCGCGGCCGCGGGGCTCGTGCTGGGCGTCGTCGGGGTGCTGGCCCTGGTGGGTGTGGTGCCGTGGGAGTCGCCCTGGGGTGCGGTGCTGGTCGGGGGCGGCGTGCTCCTGCTGGTCGTGGCGGGCGCGCTGGAGGTGGCGCGCGGGGTGCTGCGACGTCGTCTCGCGGCACGCCGGACGGCGCAGGTGCGGCGCGACGGTCGCGAGGCGTTGCGAGGGGTGCTCGTGGAGCACCTGGGCGAGCCGACCCAGCGGGTGCTCGTCGAGCACCGGCAGGTCCGCGAGTCGGCGCTCGCCGCGCGGGAGATGCCGTCGGCGCAGCCGCTCACCGGTGCGGTACGGCTGCCCACAGCCCGTGACCTGAAGACCGCGTCCACAGATTCCACCGACCCCCAGGACCGCGAGCCCGCCTCCACGTGACGCTGGGCGCACCGGTCGGCGCCGTGCCGACCGGATGCGACCCAGGAGGAATCATGAGCGAGGCCACCGTCACCGTGACCGGCTACGTCGGCACGACCCCCGAGCTCCACGTGTCCGCCAACAAGGTGCCGTGGACCAGCTTTCGCGTGGCGAGCACCCGTCGCGTCAAGGACACGACGTCCGGAGAGTGGCGCGACGGGGCCACCACGTGGTTCACCGTCAAGGCGTTCCGTGCGGCCGCGCGCAGCGTCTGCGAGTCGCTGGTCCAGGGTCAGCCCGTGGTGCTGACCGGGCGGTTGTCCACCGAGGAGTGGACGGACCGCGAGGGGCGTGCGCGCTATGCGTTCGTCGTCGACGCCGACGCCGTCGGCCCGGACGCGACGCGTGGCTGGACCCGCTTCGCCAAGGTGCGCGACGACGCAGCCCCGCGACCGGCGGGCGCGCCGGAACCGTCCCCCTGGGACACCTCCTCACCCCGGGCGGAGGACGGCGAGAGGACCGAGGACGACCAGCGCGGCGACGACGCCTTCGAGGCCATGACCGACCCGTCCGTCCTGACCGCCGACGGCGAGGTGGAGGACCCGGTGCTCGTTCCCGCCGGGGGTTGAGACGACCTGTCGCGTAGGCTGGGGGACCGGCTGCACGCCGGTCCTCCGCCGTGCCTGCCGTGACCCCACACACAGCGCGATCGAACGGTGGAAACGAGCCAGTGGCTGAGTTCATCTACTCCATGTACAAGGCGCGCAAGGCGCACGGCGACAAGGTCATCCTCGACGACGTGTCGCTGAACTTCTACCCCGGCGCCAAGATCGGCGTCGTCGGCCCCAACGGTGCCGGGAAGTCCACGATCCTGAAGATCATGGCCGGGCTCGACCAGCCGTCCAACGGCGAGGCACGGCTGTCCCCGGGCTACTCGGTGGGCATCCTGCTGCAGGAGCCGCCCCTGAACGAGGACAAGACGGTCCTGGGCAACGTCGAGGAGGCGGTCGGCCCGATCAAGGCCAAGCTCGACCGCTTCAACGAGATCTCCGCGCTGATGGCGGAGCCGGACGCCGACTTCGACGCCCTCATGGCCGAGATGGGCGAGCTGCAGGAGGCGATCGACGCCGCGGACGCCTGGGACCTCGACTCCCAGCTCGAGCAGGCGATGGACGCGCTGCGCTGCCCGCCGCCGGACGCCGACGTGTCCGTGCTGTCCGGTGGTGAGCGACGCCGTGTCGCGCTGTGCAAGCTGCTGCTGGAGAAGCCCGACCTGCTGCTGCTGGACGAGCCCACCAACCACCTGGACGCCGAGTCCGTGCTGTGGCTCGAGCAGCACCTGGCGACGTACCCCGGCGCGATCCTCGCCGTCACCCACGACCGGTACTTCCTGGACCACGTCGCGGAGTGGATCTGCGAGGTCGACCGCGGCCGTCTCTACCCGTACGAGGGCAACTACTCGACCTACCTGGAGAAGAAGCAGGAGCGTCTGCAGGTCCAGGGCAAGAAGGACCAGAAGCTCGCCAAGCGCCTCAAGGAGGAGCTGGAGTGGGTGCGGTCCAACGCCAAGGGCCGTCAGACCAAGTCCAAGGCGCGTCTGGCCCGCTACGAGGAGATGGCTGCCGAGGCCGAGCGCACGAGGAAGCTCGACTTCGAGGAGATCCAGATCCCCGCGGGCCCGCGGCTGGGCAGCGTCGTGCTGGAGGCGAACAAGCTCCAGAAGGGTTTCGACGAGCGTCAGCTCATCGACGGGCTGTCGTTCACGCTGCCCCGCAACGGCATCGTCGGCGTCATCGGCCCCAACGGTGTCGGCAAGACGACGCTGTTCAAGACGATCGTGGGGCTGGAGCCGCTCGACGGCGGCGACCTCAAGGTCGGCGAGACCGTGAAGATCTCCTACGTCGACCAGTCGCGCGGCGGCATCGACCCCAAGAAGACGCTGTTCGAGGTGGTCTCGGACGGGCTGGACTTCATCAAGGTCGGCAACGTCGAGATCCCCTCGCGCGCCTACGTGGCGTCGTTCGGGTTCAAGGGACCGGACCAGCAGAAGCCCGCCGGCGTGCTGTCCGGTGGTGAGCGCAACCGCCTCAACCTGGCGCTCACGCTCAAGCAGGGCGGCAACCTGCTGCTGCTGGACGAGCCCACCAACGACCTCGACGTCGAGACCCTCGGCTCGTTGGAGAACGCGCTGCTGGAGTTCCCGGGCTGCGCCGTCGTGGTCTCCCACGACCGGTGGTTCCTCGACCGGGTCGCCACCCACATCCTCGCCTACGAGGGCACCGAGGAGGACCCGGCGAACTGGTACTGGTTCGAGGGCAACTTCGCGTCCTACGAGGAGAACAAGGTCGAGCGCCTCGGTGCGGACGCCGCACGCCCGCACCGGGTCACCTACCGTCGCCTCACGCGCGACTGACCCTCCCGCAGGTCCGGCGCACCGCGGTCCCGACGCCCCCACGACCCGCGAGGTCGTGGGGGCGTCGTGCGTCCCGGACCCGGACCTGGACCCGGACTCGGACGTGGACCGGAGGTGGACCCGGCGGTTGCGCATCGCGGGGCAATCGTCCTTGAACACCGCGGGCGAGGACGGCAGGGTCGGCGCATGACCTCGACCGCCGCTCGCCGCCGTCCGACCTGGTCCGCCCTGCCGCGCGGCGTGCGGGCCGCGATCGAGCAACGGCTCGGAGCCCGCGTCACCGGCGCCACGAGCCACGACGGCGGCTACTCCCCGGGCCTGGCCTCGACGCTGATGACGCCCGACGGCCCGGTCTTCGTCAAGGCGGTCGCCGTCGAGCACGAGTTCTCGGCGCGGGTCTACCGCCAGGAGGTCCAGCGGTTCGCCGTCCTGCCCGCGGGGACGCCCGCGCCGCAGGCCCGCTGGGCGCTGGAGATCGACGACGACGGCGGATGGGTCGCGATCGCGTTCGACGCCGTCGCCGGTCGCACGCCCGGCACGCCGCTGGTCGGCGTCGATCTCGACGCCGTCGCGCGGCTCGCCCTGGAGATCGGCACGCACCGGATCGCACCCGGACTGCTGCCCGAGCTGATCGACGAGCTGCCGCACACGCACGTCGCCGGGCTCGCCGACGCCCGGCCCGCCGGGCTGGCGACCTACGACCCGTGGTTCGCCGCGAATCTCGACGCCCTGGCCGCCATCGAGCAGGACGTGCCCGACGCCGTGCGGGGTGACGCCCTCGTGCACGGGGACCTGCGCGGCGACAACGCCGTCCTGCTCGGCGAGGGCGAAGGGCTGTGGGCCGTGGCCGTGGACTGGCCGTACGCCGGTCGCGGCTGCGCGTTCGTCGACCTGGTGGCGATGCTGCCGGCGGTCCACGCCGGCGGCGGTCCTGCGCCGGAGGTCGTCCTGGCCCGGCACCCGCTGCCGCAGGGCACCGAGGACGACGCGGTGACGGCCGTGCTGGTGGCGCTCGCTGGCTACTTCGTGGCGTCGTCCCTGGATGCGCCCCCGCCGGGCATCCCGCACCTGCGGGCCTTCCAACGGGCGCAGGGCGAGGCGTCGGTCGCGTGGCTGCGCCGCCGCCTGGGCTCCTGAACGCGGCCCAGCGGCGGCGGGCGGGCGACACGGCGGGGCAGGGGTTGCTGCACGGAACGCCCGAAGTGGGCACACTGGGCACATGACCGACACCGGCCCGCTGGGAGACCACGCCGAGGAGCCGACGGCCGGCGGCGACCGTCCCGGTGCTGGTCAGGAGCCGCCAGCGGCGACGGGTCCCGAGCGCGCGGCCGAGGAGGCCCGTGCCCGGGCGCGGGCCCGCGGGCCGGTCTCCGCGAACTCGGCGCTCACGCCGGACTCCGGGACCGCGGCGCTCGTGGACGCCTTGGACACCCTGCGCGGCCGTCTGGGTGCGCTGCACCTGCCGCTGGACGCGCCGGGCGTGCACCACGCGCGCACGGACCTGGCCCGGGCCGTCGACCAGCTCGACGACTACCTCCTGCCGCGGCTGCGCGCCGAGCGGGCGCCGCTGCTCGTCGTCGTCGGCGGATCCACGGGCGCCGGGAAGTCCACGCTGGTCAACTCCCTGCTGGGCGAGCAGGCCACCACCCCCGGCGTGCTGCGGCCCACCACGCGCTCCCCGGTGCTGGTGCACCACCCCCTGGACGCACGCTGGTTCAGCGGGGACCGGGTGCTGCCCGGTCTGGCACGCACGAGCGGCGGCGGCGCGGACGGCCGCGCCCTGCGGCTCGTCGCGAGCGCCAGCCTGCCGCAGGGGCTCGCGCTGCTCGACGCGCCCGACGTCGACTCGGTCGAGACCGCGAACCGTGAGCTGTCCGCCCAACTGCTGGCCGCGGCCGACCTGTGGCTGTTCGTCACCACGGCCGCCCGGTACGCCGACGCCGTGCCCTGGGACCTGCTGATCTCGGCGGCCCAGCGCCACGCCCAGGTCGCGATGGTGCTGGACCGGGTGGACCCGGGGACGGAGGAGGTCGCCGGCGACCTGCGCCGGCTCATGGCGGAGCACGGACTGGGGGAGGCGGCGCTGTTCGTCGTCCCGGAGGCCCAGGGCGAGGACCAGCTCACGGACGGGCTGCTGCCGGAGGCGGCCGTCGGGGAGCTGGCCACCTGGCTGTCCGGGCTCGGCGGCGACCCGGACTCGCGGGCGCGGGTCATCACCGCGACGCGCGACGGCGTCGTCGACGACCTCGTGCGACGCACCGACGCCCTGGCGGCCGCGGCCGACGTCCAGCACGACACCGACGCCCGGCTGCGGGACGCCGTGGAGCGGCACCACGCCGAGGCGCTGCGCCAGGTGGAGGCGGCCACGTCGGACGGCGCGCTGCTGCGCGGCGAGGTGCTCGCCCGATGGCAGGACTTCATCGGAACGGGCGAGTTCTTCCGTGCGGTCGAGGAGGGTGTCGGCAAGGTGCGCGACGCCGTCGGACGCTTCTTCCGGGGCCGGCCGAAGGAGGCGCCGCACGTCGAGCAGGCCATCGCGCACGGTCTGGAGTCGGTGGTGCTCGACGCCGCCGAGCAGGCTGCCGAACGGACCTACGCCGACTGGCGCGGCGACCCGGCCGGCGCGGGGCTGCTCGACGGCCTCGAGCTGTCCCGCACCGCGCCGAACCTGCGCCCCGAGGTCGCCGGCGCCGTGCGGGCCTGGCAGGGCGACGTGCTCGCCCTCGTCCGGGAGCAGGGTGGGTCGCGGCGCGGGACGGCGCGCGCGCTGTCGTTCGGTGTCAACGCCCTCGGGGTGAGCCTCATGGTCGTCGTCTTCGCCTCGACGGCGGGACTCACCGGGTTGGAGGTGGGCATCGCGGGCGGTACGGCCGTGGTCGCCCAGAAGCTCCTGGAGGCCGTCTTCGGGGACGACGCCGTCCGGCGGCTCGCGGCGCAGGCCAAGGACCGGCTCACGGCGCGTGTGGACGCGGTGCTGCGCGGCCAGGGGGCCCGGTACACCGCCCAGCTCGACGCGCTCGGCACCGAGGCCCTGCACGGCGACCGGCTGCGCGAGGCGGCCCGGGCCGTGGCGGACGCGGCCCGCGGTGAGCGCTCCCTGCGCACCACGGGTGCCGACGGGCTGACGCGTCCGTGGAGCGGCGGGCTGCTGCGCGGCGCCGGCACGTTCCGCCCGCCGACCAGCCCGGACGGCATCCCGCTGGGGCCCGGCGCGGTGGCCGGGACGTCACGCGCGGCCGCCGCAGCCGTGCCGGCGAAGGACCCGACCCGATCACGGCGCCCGTTCTGGCGCCGCCGGCGCCGCCAGGAGGACGACGCATGAAGCCCGACCTCGCGACCCGCACCGCCGCTCTGGAGCAGGCGGCCGAGGCGGGTCACGGCCGGCTCGACCCCGAGCTCGTCGGTGCTGCCCGTGCCGTGGTGGGGCGGGCGCGGGAACGCGGCGGGCTGTCGGCCGACCACACCGTCGCGGCGCTCGCCGGTGCGACGGGATCGGGCAAGTCGAGCGTGCTGAACGCCGTCGCGGGCGCCCAGCTCGCGGAGCCCGGCCTCCAGCGCCCGACGACGTCGCACGCGCTGGCGGCGGTGTGGGGCGACGGCGCCGAGGAGCTGCTGGACTGGTTGGACGTGCGCCGCCGTCACGAGATGGATCCGCCGCAGGCGGAGCCGTCCGGCTCCCGGCTGCGGCGCGGCCGGGTCCCGGCGGGCATCTCCACCGGTCTGGTGCTGCTCGACCTGCCCGATCACGACTCCGTCGTCGTGGAGCACCGGGTGCGCGCCGAGCGGCTCGTGGAGCGCGCGGACCTGCTCGTGTGGGTGGTGGACCCGCAGAAGTACGCCGACGCCGCGCTGCACGAGCGCTACCTGCGTCCCCTCGCCGGACGTGCCGAGGTCGTCGTCGTCGCCTTGAACCAGGTGGACCGCCTCACGCCCCAGGACCGCACGGCCGTGCTGGCGGACCTTCAGCGTCTCGTCGCGGCGGACGGCCTGGCGGGGGCCCGGGTGCTGGCCGTGTCGGCCCGCACGGGGGAGGGCGTCGACACCCTGCGGGGCCTGCTCGCCGACGCCGCCCGACGCCGCCAGGCGGCGACCACGCGGCTCGCCGCGGACGTGAAGGCGGTCGCCGGTCAGGTCGTGGCGGCCTGCGGTCAGGCGCCGTCGGCCCGCGGCGCCGACCGCGCGCAGGGGGCTCTCGTGGACGCGCTGGAGGACGCTGCCGGGGTGACCACCGTGGTGGCGGCCGTGCGGTCCTCCGCCCGGCGCGACGCCCACCTGGCGACAGGCTGGCCCGTGACCCGCTGGATCGCGGGTCTCCGCAAGGACCCGTTGCGACGGCTGGGGCTGCGGCGCGACGACGTGCGGGTGCCGGTGGAGCGCCCGGACCTGCAGCACACGTCCCTGCCGCAGGCCCGACCGAGCGTGCGTGCCGCGACGGCGACGGCGGTGCGCGCCTACGTCGACGAGGTCGCCGGCGGTGCGCCGGACGCCTGGGTGCTGACCGTGCGCGAGAAGGGCACCCGGGCCACCGAGAGCCTGCCGGACGCGCTCGACCTGGCGGTGGCCTCCACCCGGCTGGAGGCGGAGCGTCGGCCGTTCTGGTGGCGGGCGGTGGGCGTGCTGCAGTGGGTCCTCCTGGCGGCCGCCGTGCTCGGCCTGGCCTGGCTCGGCGTCGGGGCGCTGCTCGCGTACTTCCAGCTCCCGCCTCTGCTCACCCCCGACCTCACCCTCGACCTCACGCGCTGGGGCGGCGGCACCCTCGACGTTCCCTGGCCGACGGTGCTGGCGATCGGCGGGATCCTGGCGGGTCTGCTGCTCGCGCTGGTCTCGCGCGGCGTCGCCGCGATCGGTGCCCGACGGCGGGCGGCCCGGGTGCGTCGCCGGCTGCGGGAGTCCGTCGTCGCGGTCGCGGTGGAACAGGTGCGGGGACCCGTGGCCGAGGAGCTGGACGCGCTGGCGACGTGCCGGGCCGCGGCGCGCACGGCGGCCGCCTGAGCCCGGCGTCGGACGCCGTCGGCCACGCGCGGGTGGGCTGAGGCGCCGTCCGGGCACGGACGTCCCGCGCCGGCGTGCGACGATGCTGGGCATGAACCGCCTGCACGTCCCCGTCTCCCTGCGCTGGTCGGACCTCGACGCGTACCAGCACGTCAACAACGTCGAGATGTTCCGGCTGCTGGAGGACGCCCGCATCACCGCGTTCTGGCGCCACCCGGAGGCGGAGGACCCGTGGCCGACGGCGATCCTCGACACCGGCCCGCACGCCACCTCGCACACGCTGGTCGCGGGCCAGCAGATCGAGTACCTGCGCCCGCTGCAGTTCTCCCGCGACCCGGTGCGGGTGGAGATGTGGATCGGTTCGCTCGGCGGCGCGTCCCTGGAGGTCTGCTACGAGGTGCACGACGGCGCGCCCGGCGGGTTCGCGCGGACGGGGCCGCCCTCGGGGGCGGAGCCGTACACCCGGGCCGTGACGACGATCGTGGTGATCGACGCGGCCTCGGGGAGCCCGCGGCGGATCACGCCCGAGGAGCGGGCCGTGTTCGAGGAGTTCTCCGGCGACCCGATCGAGTTCCGCCGGCGCCGCTGAGCCGGGTGCCCGTCGCCGGACGCGCGGCAGGGGCAGGACGCCGGTCCGGCGTCCTGCCCCTGCCTGCCTCTGCCTGACCCCGACGGCACCCGTGCCGGTCAGGGCGGTGGGGTCAGGGCGGTCAGGTCAGGCTCGTCAGGTCAGGGTGCACTCCGACCCGCCGAGTCGTACCGCCTCGACCGGCGCAGGGGTGCCCGAGCCGATGAAGCCGACGGTCGCCGAGGCGCCCGGCGCGAGGTCGGGCTGCCAGCCCGGGTGCGTGAACCGGGCCGTGGCCCCCGCCTGGGTGGCGGTGCCGCCCCAGGCCTGGGACACCTTCTCGGACCCGCCGAAGTCCACCTCGACGGACCATCCGGAGACCGTCTGGTCGCCCGTGTTCGTCACGGTGAGGGCGCCCTGGAAGCCGCCCTGCCACTGCCCGGCGACGCTGTAGCGGGCGGTGCACGCGGCGTCGGTCGGCGGCGTCGGGGAGGCCGAGGGGCTGGGGCTGGGGCTGGGGCTCGCGCTGGGCGTCGGCGTCGGCGAGGGCGTCGGCGTCGGCGAGGGCGTGGGCGTGGGCGTCGGTGTGGGCGTGGGCGTGGGCGTCGGTGTGGGCGTCGGGCCCTCGGCGGGCTCGTCGCCCCAGAGCAGCTCGTCGCCCTCGTAGAGGGTGATGCGGCCGTTCTTCGTCATGTCCGCACCGGTCGACACCTCGCCGAACGACCAGTCGTTCGACGGGTCCCAGCCGGGCGCCGCCACCCGGAACTGGATCTCGCGACGGTGCTGCGACTGACCGCCGGGGTAGACGACCGAGTCGCCGCAGTCGATCTCCACGTAGTACTGGTCCCCGCCGGCGTGCCCGACGCTCGTCGTCGCACCGGCGCACTCGGAGTAGTTGGTGGACGCCGTCACGGCCGAGGGGTCGGTGCCCTCGTCGAGGGTGAACCAGTACCGCAGCCGCACGTCGTCCAGCACCCGGGCGGGGAACGCCGACCGGTTGCGCAGGATCGCCTTGACCTCCGTGAACTGCGTGCCCGGCTGGTTGAGCTTCGACTCGACGAAGTACTCGTCCTGGTCCGGGGTCTCCGGCTGCGGGAAGTCGGCCAGCGGCGTGCCGCCGTACTCGTCGACGAGGAACGCCAGCGCCGAGGTGAACCCGGCGTTGTAGTCCGTGGCGACCTCGTTGGAGACGTAGTCCGAGCGGTCGTCGGTGTACGAGTCGTCCGCCGCGCCCGGCCCGCCGACCAGCGCGCCGTACAGCACGTGCCGGGTGTCGGTCGGCTGGGTCAGGGAGTCCAGCCACGAACCGTGAGCGGTCCGGTGGTGCGGGTTCTGCGGCGAGTTCTCCCCGTAGCCGACCACGTACGACGACCCGCGCGGGTTGTCCCCGAGGGCGTAGTCGATCTGCCGCACCCCGAAGTCGTGGTACGTCTGCGCGCGGGCGGCGTCACCGTTCTCGGCCAGCCAGTCGCCGTACGTCAGCGCCACGAAGGCCGTGTTGGCGGCGTAGCGCAGCGAGCCCCAGGTGTCGAGGAACGCCTGGCCGCCGGGGGAGTAGCGCACCCGGTTGCCCTGGTAGCCCGTGGTCCAGTAGTCGAGCCACCGGTTCGCGTCGTCGACGTACTGCTGCTTGCCCGTGGCCTGTGCCAGCAGCGCGTAGGAACCGTAGGACTTGTCGTCCCACGCCACGGTCCACCGGTACGAGCGGGTGCTCGTCTGCGGTTCGGTCGACAGCCCGGAGTACTCGGCCTCCGCCTTGGCCAGGTAGGCCGCGTCACCGGTGGCCTCGTACAGCCAGTACGCGCCCCAGACCAGCTCGTCCTGGTAGCCCGACCACGAGTTGTAGAAGCTGCCCGCCGGGACGCAGTCGGAGTACTCGCCGCGGTAGGTGTCCGCGAACGAGTAGAGCTGCTTCGCGTGACCGAGCAGCTCGGCGGCGTAGGCCGCGTCGTGCTCCGCGAACACGATGGACGACGCCGCCATCGCCGCCGCCGTCTCGCCCGCGACGTCGCTGCCCGGGCAGGACGCGTCGACCTTGAACGCGGGACGGTCCATCTGCATCGCCTCGGCCGGGCCCCACCACTTGTGGTCGTCGTCGCCGTCGCCCACCTGGGCGTACAGCACGTTCGGCTCGGGGTGGGCCTTGATGAAGTAGTCGTTCACCCAGCGCAGCGAGTCGAGGAACTCGTCCTCCTGCCCGGCCGCCGCGTACCCGTCGGGGGAGGCGATCGCACCCCAGGCGAGCATCGTCGTCGTGAACGCCATCGGCAGGCCGAACTTCACGTGGTCCCCGGCGTCGTACCAGCCGCCCGTGAGGTCGAGGCCGACGTCGGCGCCGTCGTCGAGCCCGGAGTCGCCGCGCCACGAGACGCGGAAGTCGTCCGGCAGGTCGCCCGACCGCTGCGCGTCGTAGAAGAACAACGACTTCTGCAGGGCCTCGGCGTAGTCGGGGTCGGCGGCGCTCGCGGCCGGGGCGGCGTGCACGGCGGGAGCGGCGGCGGCGCCGGCGGCCAGCATCGCGCTGGTGGCGACCAGGGCGGCGGCCCTCCGGGCCGCACCTCGGGTGGTGGATCGGGGGTGCATCGGTGCCTCTCGGGTCCGTCCGCGTCCACGTCGACGCGGGTGCTCCCATCGTTCGAGCCCGGTGGCGCACGGGCAAGGTCGCCCGTGCGCCCGAATCGTTTAGGCGCACGACGACGGCGCGGGCGGACCCGCGGGCCCGCTCGCGCCGTCGTCGGGGTGGTCAGGAGACCGTGCAGGCCTGACCCCCGGAGGACATCGAGGTCACGGCGCCGGGCGTGCCCGAGCCGATGAACCCGACCGACGCGGACTCGCCGGGGGCGAGGTCCGGGCGCCAGCCGGGAGCGGTCGCCGTCACCGTGGTGCCGGTCTGGGCGATGCTGCCGCCCCAGCCCTGGGTGACCGACTCGCCGCCGGAGAGCTCCCAGCTCAGCGACCACGACGTGAGCGGCTGGTCACCGGTGTTCGTCAGCGACGCCTCACCCTGGAACCCGCCCGGCCACCGGCCGGTGACCTCGTACGTCGCGGCGCACCGGGTGTCGCCCGGGTCCTCGGTGGGCTCCTCGGTGGGCTCCTCGGACGGCTCCTCGGACGGCTCCTCGGACGGCTCCTCGGACGGTTCCTCGGTGGGCTCGTCCGTCGGCGTGGCCGTCGGGTCCGGCGTGGGCTGGGCGCCTGCGAACTCGCCGACGACGATGCCGCGACCGTTCGTCCCGACGTACACCCGTCCGTACACGTCCGGGTCACCGGTGACGACCTTGCCCGTCCAGGCGTACTGGTGGTCGTCGTCGTTGATCCGCACCCAGGTCGCCCCGGCGTCGTCGGACCGGAAGATGCCGCGCACGCCGTCGATCCTGGACGACGTGTAGACGGCCGGGTGGTCGTGACCGGCGGCCGCCCTGCCGAAGCCGACCGCGTCGCCCTCCTCGACCCCGGCCACCGGCTGGAACGTCGCGCCGTAGTCGGTCGAGCGCCACATGCCGTAGACGCCGTCCTCCTCGCCGCCCGCGATCCACACGTGACCGGCCTTGCCCGGCACCGTCTCGACGGTCTGGCTGCCTGCGGCCGGCAGCCCCGACGCGGCGGACGCCGTGAACGTCGCACCGCCGTCGCGCGAGGTGTAGAACGTCCCGCCGGCCAGGGCGTAGAACGCCGTGGCGTCCTCCTTGTCGGACGTCACGACCGCCCCGGCCGGGACGCCCGTCGACGCCGTCCACGACGACCCGAGGGAGGTCGAGACGTGCACGCCCGTGCCCTCCGGGCTCCACACGACGGACGTGCCGTCCGCGGCGAGCGCCACCGTGCCCGGACCGGTCGCACCGGACGGCTGCTGGCCCGCCCACCACGAGTCGCCGCTGGAGGTGGACACCCCGAGGAGCTGCTCGCCGCCGGTGCCCACGCGCACCATCGTGGCCGGCTTCTTCCACGCGACGTCGAGGCTCAGCACGCCCGAGTGGTACGGCTGGGTGTAGGCGAACCCGCTCGGCACCTCGGTGACGTCGCGGTGCACGAAGCCACCGATGTCGTACATCCCGGAGACGAGCTCGACGTCACCGGGAGGGGAGACGAGGTCCTGGATCGCCGTCTCCTCGATGCCCTGGGCCTTGACGGAGATGTCGACCGTGCCGCCGCTGTCCCAGTCGGTGAGGTCGTCCCCGCCGTAGATCGTGGCACCCGTGCCGTACATGAAGCCGTCGGAGTCGAAGGGGTCGATCTCGAACGACTCCATCATCCAGCCGAGCTTGGGGCTGTCCTCGGGTGCGGTGCCGGCGCTGCCGAAGTCCAGCCACGGCGCGCCGGAGATGTCGAGCGTGTAGTGCTTGGTGCGCGAGGGGTAGCCCGCCCACTCCCAGATCGGCTTCCACGTCTCGCCGCGGTCCGTGGAGCGGTAGACCTGGTTGTCCGGGTACCAGGACATCTGCGAGGTGACCACGAGCGTGTCCGGGTCCTGACGGTCGACCGACAGCCCCGAGTAGCCGAAGTAGGCGTCGGGCGAGCCGGAGGCCACCGGCGAGATGTCGGTCCACGTGCCGTCGGCGGTGTCGAGGCGCCAGACCTCGCCGAGCTCACCGTCGTAGGGGCCGCCCGTGCTCGACGTCGTCACGTAGAGCCGTCCGTCGGCCAGCTCCGCCTTGTGGGGCAGGAACCCGGTCGGCTGACCGGGCACGCGCTGCCACGTCGCGCCCGCGTCGGTGGAGCGGTAGACGTTGTTCTCCTTGTCCGCGACGCCCACGTAGAGCGTCGGGGTCGGGGAGCCCGCGGTGCCGGAGGCCTCGTCGAACACGGTCCAGAGCACACCCTGGTTCGTCGCGCCGTACTCGTCGGACGGGTCGGCGACGTAGTTGCCCGCGTTGGGGAAGCTGGTCACCTCGGCCCAGGTGACCCCGGCGTCGGTGGAGCGCCACAGCCCGTTGCCGCCCTCGCTGCCCAGGTAGAGCACGTCGTTGTCGTTCGGGTCGATCATGAGGCGTTCGCCCATGCCGCGGCCGGGCATGTTGCCGCCCACCTTGAACGGCAGGTCGGTGCGCTCCCAGGTCTCGCCGCGGTCGCGCGAACGCAGCACCGCGCCGTTGTTCGGGTCCCAGGAGTTCGTGTACGTGCCGACCATGACGTAGAGGTTGTCGGGGTCGACGCGGTCGGTCGCCAGGGACAGCACGCCGCTGTGGCTCCAGTCGTCCCAGCCGACGTGGTCCAGCAGCGGGACCCATCGCTTCGTGGTCTGGTCGAGCCGGTAGGCGCCGCCGATGTCGGTGCGGGCGTAGACCAGGCCGTCCTCGCCCTCGTTGTAGACGATGCCGGGGACGAACCCGCCGCCCACCATCTCGACGTTGCCCCAGGTGTAGTCCGCGGCGGCGCTCGCCGGCGCTGCGGCGAGCGCACCGGCGAGCGCACCGGCGGGCGGCCCGGTGGGCGTGGCCGCGACGGCGACCCCCGCTCCCGCGGCGACGAGTCCGGTGGTCGCCAGGGCGGCGACCGCTGGTCGAAGTCTCATCGGAGATCTCACTTCCTCGTGCTTCCGACCGGACCGAGGCGTCGGTGCCCGTCCGGTGGCACGCCGTCGTGCCCTGCCGCCCAACCTATTCGAAGCGCTTCGACGGCACGAGAGGGTCCCCGTGCTGCTAATCGATTAAGACCGCTCTCGCCGTCGTACCACCGGGTCGCCGGGACCGCGGCCCGGTGGTACGGCGCGCAGGTCAGGAGCAGGCGGCGCCGTTCACCGACACGGCGGCCGGGGCGGCGGTGCTGCCCGTGTGGGACGCGTTGTACCCGATCTGCACCGAGGTGCCGGGCGGCACGGAGCCGTTCCAGGCCGCGTTGGTCGCCGTCAGCGTGGAGCCGGACTGCGACCACTGCGCCGACCAGCCCTGCTGCAGCGTCTGACCGGCCGGCAGGGTCGTGGTCATCGCCCAGCCCGCCCAGGCGGTGTCCCCGGTGTTGGTGAGCGTCACCGATCCGGTGTGACCGGTGTTCCACGAGCTCACCGACCAGGAGGCCGCGCAGTCGGCGTCCCCGGGCTCGCCGGTCGGCTCGCCCGTGGGCTCGCCGGTCGGCTCGCCCGTGGGCTCGCCGGTCGGCTCGCCCGTGGGCGTCGGGGTCGGCTCGCCGCCCTCGAGCCCGGCGCCCAGCGCCTCGGCGACGGCGGTGTAGGCCGGCTTGCTCTGGTAGGACGCGTCCCACGGCAGCGCCGCGCCCTGTCCGCTGAACACGCCGGGCACCCAGGAGTGGCCGTCGTCGATGCCCCAGACGGTCACGCCGTCGCAGCGGTCGACGGCGAGGCACGCCGACACGACGGTGCCGTAGTCGCGGGCCTGCTGGGCGAGGTTCGCCGCGCTCGCCGGGACGTTCATCCGGATGTCGACCTCGGTGATGCGCACGTCGACGCCGAGGTCGGCGAAACGCTGCAGGTTCTGCCGGTAGGTGCTGGGCACCTGGCCGACGACGAGGTGCGACTGGAAGCCGACGCAGTCGACGGGCACGCCGTCGGCCTTGAGGTCGGCCACGAGGTCGTACATCGCGGTGGACTTCGCGTTGATGCCGTCGGTGTTGTAGTCGTTGAGGCACAGCTTGGCCGTCGGGTCGGCCTGCCGGGCCCGCTGGAGCGCCTCGGCCACGTACCCGTCGCCGAGCAGCCGCTGGAACACGGAGTCGCGGCGGGTGCCGTCGTCGTTCCACAGCTCGTTGACGACGTCCCAGGCCACCACGTCGCCGGCGTACCGGCCCGCGACGGCGTCGATGTGGTCGTTCATGGCGTCCCGCAGGTCGGCGGGGTCCGTGATGCCCGTGACCCAGCCGGGCAGCTGGGAGTGCCAGACGAGGGTGTGGCCGTACAGGTCGGCGTCGATCGACTCGGCGAAGTCGGCGACCTGGTCGGCCTGGCCGAAGGAGAAGGTGCCGCGGGTCTGCTCCGTCGCGTCCCACTTCATGGCGTTCTCCGCCACGACCAGGTTGAACTCCCGCTCGGCGATCGCGCGGTAGCCGGGGGTCGCCAGGTGTCCGGGGCTGAGGGCGAAGCCCAGGGTGACGTCGTGGCGGTCGGCGGCGTCGCGCCATGGTTCGCGCACGGGCTCGGCCCCCTGGGCGGGGGCCAGGACGGCGCCGCCGAGCAGCAGGGCCCCGGCGGCGGCGGCCGAGGTGGCGGCGAGCGCCGCGCGCGCTCGTCGTCGGGTCGTGCGCACGGTGGCGGGTCGGGTCGGCGGCCCGGCTGGTTGGTAAACGATTTCGGTCTGCTCTCGCATCGTCACTCCTTGACTGGTGGAACCCGCGGCCGGGACGGACGTCCCGGCCGCGGGGGGTCGAAGGGTGCTGCGGGCAGGAGACCTGCGGTTCCGGCGATGAGCCGGACGAGGGATCTCCTGCCCGCAGCAGGCCGTGCGTCAGGCGACGTCGCAGGCGACGCCGTCGAGGGTGAACGCGCTCGGGTCGTTGTTCGTCCCGGAGTGCGTCGCGTTGAAGCCGAACGACACCGAGCCGCCGGCCGGGATGGACGAGCTCCAGGCCGCCGGGGTGACCGTCACGGTCGAACCCGTCTGCGCGTACTGGGCCGACCAGCCCTGGGTGACCTTCTGACCGTTGGCGAAGCTGAACTCCAGCTCCCAGCCGTTCAGGGCCGCACCCGAGTCGTTCGTCAGCGTGATCGACCCGGTGAACCCGCTGTTCCAGGAGTTCGCCGAGTAGTCGACCGTGCAGGCGCCGCCGGGGGTGACGTCGCCGCCCTCGGTGGTCACCGAGACGGCTGCGGAGGCCGCCGAGGCGTTGCCCGCCGCGTCGAACGCCACCACGGAGTACGAGTACTCCGTGTCGGCGTCGAGCCCGGTGTCCGTGGCGGACGTGCCCGCCACCTCCGCGACGACCTCGCCGTCACGCAGGACGCGGTAGCCCGCGACGCCGGTGTCGTCGCTGGAGGCGTTCCACGACAGGGCCACGGAGGAGTCCGTGACGGTGCCCGCGGCCAGGCCGGCCGGGACGCTGGGCGCCTCGGTGTCCTCACCGCTCCCGCCCGCCAGGGTCGTGATCGTCGTCGCGGCCGACGCTGCCGACACGTTGCCGGCTCGGTCGCGTGCCGTCACGGTGACCTCGTAGCTCGTCTCGGGCGACAGGCCCGTGACGGTGTACGACGTCGTGGCGCTGGTGCCGGCGGGCTCGCCGTCGACGAGGACGGTGTAGCCCGTCACGCCCACGGCGTCCGTCGAGGCGCCCCACGTCAGGGCGACCGACGACGAGGTGGCCGTACCGGCCGTCACCGCACCGGGCGCCGTGGGCGCCGTCGTGTCGGCGGGGGGCGGGGTGCCACCCTCGATGGCCGGGTAGGCGTTCGCCACGAGCATCTCGAACTGGTCCTGGAACCACTGACCGGCCACCGGGGCGCCGGACAGCGCGCCCGTCAGGTTGCCGCCGAGGCGGACGGAGTCGGAGTACGTGGGGTCGCACATCCGGTCGAAGCCCTTGCCCTGGTCGTTCGGGATCTCCTCGGAGTTGCCGTCGGACTCTCCCGGCGGCTTGACCCAGACGAAGGCGTGCAGGTGCGACTCCGGGCTCACGCTCGGCGTCACGGTCGGGCGCTCGCCGATACCGGCGCCGTCCGGGTTGCACCAGGCGCCGCGGTGGTTGCGGCGGTCGGCGCGGGACTCGTCGACATAGGTGTTCAGCGACGTCGACGTGCTCTCCGCGGTGGGGCGCGCCGGGCCTCCCCAACCGTTCCGGGAGGTGTCGATCAGCATGCCGATGCGCTCGGGCGCGCCCTGGGCGACCATCCGCGCGTGCAGGTCGGCGGTCCAGGAGAGCTCGTCGAAGTGCGGGTTCCACTCGTAGAACGACGACTGGCGCACGAACGTCCCGGACGTGAAGTTCTCGTCCTCGAGGAACGGCTCCTCGGTGGGGGTGGTGTTGGCCGTGTTGGTCACGAACCCGGCGACGGCGTCGTAGCCGTAGGCGTTGTCCATGATCACGTCGTGGAACTCCTGCGCGGCACCCTGGGCGTTGTTCTCCCAGCCGAGCCAGCCGGAGTGGGCGGCGTCGATGTAGGAGTAGACGTTGCCCACCTCGTAGAGCTTCTCGAGGGTGTAGGCGATCCCCTCGCGGTAGTACGGCGCCGCCACCTGGCACGGCCCGTGCGAGGAGTTGGTGACCATGTTCGGCAGCGAGTCGGGTTCGATCGTCGCGACCACGCGCAGGTCTTCGTACTGCGGTTCGGCCAAGATGTCGGCGATGACGTCGACGTACTCGTCCTCGTACTGCTGGAGCCCCGCCGGCGTGGCGGGAATGAGCCCGTTCGACGCCAGAGCGAAGCAGTCGCGGCCGGGCAGGTTGTAGATCACCAGGTTGAACACCATGGGCGTGTCGCCCTGCTGCTGCTCGAGTGCGGCGTCGAGGTGGTACCGCAGGCCGGGGCCGTCGGCGTTGCCCTCGATGGCGCTGGTGCGGTCCATCCACACCGATGTCGGGGTGTCGGCGATGGCGAGCATCTGCTCGCCCAGCTCGCCGCCGGCTTCGGCGGCGGCCTCCACCACGTTGTCCGACCAGAACTCGTTCACGTACTGGTCCGCACCGACGTACGGGTTGTCGACGCGTTCTGCTGCGTTGGCCGATGTCGCGGCGACGGTCACCGGCACGGCGGCCAGGGCGAGGGTCGCGGCGACGGCGAGCGGCCGGACCGCCGCACCGTCGCGGGGTCGCAAGGATCGTGAGCGCACGAGATCCTCCAGGGGCTCGGGAGCACGGGCGGCTCTGCCCGTGCGTCGGGGGTTGGCCCGACCTCTCCAACCTGTCCTGGTTGCGCTCCCACGCGAAGGGCCCGAAACGTTTAGGCGCTACGACGCCGGTGGCGGGGCCGTCGTGCCACGGATGATGAGCCGGGCGACCGGCACCACGAGACCGGGGGTGGCGCCGCCGTGTCCGACCTCGACCGAGGCGTTCGCCCCGGCCGGGTGCGCGCCCCCGGAGAGGCCGAGCGCGGCCGCCACGACCGGTGCGAGAGCACGCCACGGTCGGGAGATCGCCGTCAGCTGGGGGTCCACCAGCCGGCACGTCTCGGCGTCGGTCCCCGAGACGACCGACAGGTCCCAGGGCACCTGCAGGCTGCGGTGGCGGGCGGCCTCCAGCACGGCCAGCGCCGTCACGTCACCGTCGGTGACCACGGCGGTCGGGTGGACGGCCTGGGCCAGGAGGCGGGTGGCGGCCGCGCTCGCCTCCGACGCGGAGAGCACCTCGACCACCTCGACGGTGGCCCGCAGGCCCGCGGTGGCGTCGAGGAGCCCGGCGTGCAGCGCCCGCGCGACGTCGCTGCGGGAGTCCTGCACGAGCAGGGCGATGCGGCGGTGGCCGAGGTCGGTCAGGTACCGGCCCACCGTGGCCTCCGCGCCGCCGTCGAACCAGACCCCGCGGGTCACGCCGGCGGACTGGACCTCCGGCGGGGTGATCGCGACGACTGGCGCCCCGATGCGCGCCGCGGTGCGGGTGCGGGGGTCGTTGAGCAGGAGGTCCTGGAGCACGAACGCGGCGTGGCGGCGCTCGGTCCACGCGTCCTCCAGCTCGTGGGCGCCTGCGTCGCGGTCCGTCGTCACGTCCAGGGAGAGGGCCACGTCGCCGATCGCCGACCTCAGCCCGCAGGCGAGGTCCAGCGCCGCCGAGCGGCTGTGCGTGCTCCCCACGAGCGCCTGCAGCCCCACGCTCGACACCGCCGTCGAGCGCATCGAGCGGGCCGCCGCGTTCGGCCGCCAGCCGAGGTCGTCGGCGACGCGCAGCACGTGGCGGCGCGTGCTCTCCGAGACTCCTGGTCGCCCGTTGAGGGCGTAGGAGACGACGGCGATGGAGACACCGGCCGCGCGGGCGACGTCGGTGATCGTGACGCGCCTTCCGGGGGTCGGTCGTGGGCTGCCGCGACGCTGCGATCTAGACACGCCTCCACACTCTGCCGGTTTTCAGGGCATGATGCACCTTGCGGGGGGACGTACGGCAGTACTCGACGACGAGGACGGTGGTACAGGTGTCTGTCTGGACTCAGGGCACCGGGGGTGGACGCGGCGAGCCGCTCACGATCGGGGTCTTGTGCCCGGTGGTCGGCGGTTACTACTTCGGACGCATGCTGGCGGGGATGGCTCGTGTGCTGCGCGCCGAGGGGCACCGGCTGGTCGCGGTGCAGACCTATCCCGCGGATCTGGACCGCGACGAGTTCCCGGTCCCGCCCTTCCGGCGTCAGGCCCCCGGCCTCGGCGCGTTCGACGGCCTCATCGCGGTGACGACGGCGGTGGGGGACGACGACCTGCGCAGGCTGGACGCGTCCGACCTCCCGCTGGTCGCGCTCGGGGTCGCCGCGGAGCGGCTGCGCGCCCCGGTGGTGGCGCCGGACAACGTCGGCGGGGTGCGTGCCGCCGTCGACCACCTCGTCGAGCACGGGCACCGGCGCATCGGGTTCCTCGGCAACACCGACCAGCGCGACATCGCCGAACGCTACGACGCGTTCCGCGAGGCGCTGGCCTGGCACGAGCTGGAGCACGGCCCGGAGCACTTCTACCGCACCCGCGACAACCAGGAGGCGGGCGCGGAGGCCGTCGCCCGGCGCGTGGCGGAGCACGGCCTGCCGACGACGGCGACGCTCGCCGCCACGGACCGCAACGCGATCGGGTTCATGCGTGGCCTGCACCTGGCCGGGCTGGAGGTGCCCGCCGCGCAGGCGGTGGTCGGGTTCGACAACTCCGACACCGGAGCGCGCACCTGGCCGCGGATGACGTCGGTCGACCCGATGCACGACGTGGTGGGGGAGCGCGCCGCCGAGCTGGTGCTGGCCCGGATCCGCGGCGAGGACGTCGGCGGCGAGCACCGGCTCGACCTGGCTGCCCTGGTGATGCGCGAGTCGTGCGGGTGCACGCGCGGCACCCGGTCCGCCGTCGTGCACGCCGGCTCGACGGCGGCCTCCGGGTCGGACCCGCTGGCCGCGGTCGCCAAGGTCGTGTTCGCCCGCACCGACGGCGTGCGGCGCGGGGCGTCGGAGGCGTGGCTGACGACGGTGCGCCAGATCCTCGAGTCGGTGGTCGTGACCGCTCAGCGTCCGCCCGCTTCGGCGCTGCGCGCGCTCGGCGACCGCACCGCGGCGCTGCGCCCCGGGGCGGGCGCGCTCGAGCAGCTGGTCCCGGCCCTGCGCGCCGAGTGTCAGCGGGTGCGGCGCCACTTCGCCGACCGGGCGGCCGCCCGGGACGACGGCGAGAGCCGGCTGCGCGGCCTGGAGCCCGGGCGCGCCGACGAGGTCGAGGAGGCGTTGTGCCTGGTCATCGCGGCGTTGGCCCGCGGTTGTGGGCACGGTGACCTGGCGCGGGCCGGCCGTCTGGAGCAGGATCTCGTCGACCAGAACGGGGTCGACCTCGAGCTCATGCGGTCCGACGGCGAGGCGTTGCGCAACCTCGACTGGATGCCGAGGACCCGGATCTCGACGGCGGCGCTGGCGCTCTGGGAGGACGATCCGGACAACCCCGGGGAGCGGCTCCTGCGGGTCGTGGGTGCTCGCGGGGCGCACGCGGCGAGCGAGTCGCTCGTCGGCCAGGCCATGTCGCCCTCGCAGTTCCCGCCCCCCGCGCTGACGGACCCGCGGTCCCTGACCGTCGTCGTCCCGGTGGCCTTCGGCCGCTCCGACCGCGGCTTCCTCGCGGTGGGCGGCCTCGTCGACACCCGGGCGACGAGCACGCGGGCCCGGTACAACCACTGGGCCGCCATGCTCGCGGTCGCGCTGGACGCGGAGGAGGCGCTGACGTCGTTGCAGGACCAGCGACGCTCGCTCGCCGAGGCCGCCGAGCGGGAACGGGCGCTCGCCGTCGACGTCGCCGCCGGGGAGGAGCGCAACGCCCTGGTGTCGATCGCCTCGCACGACGGGACCTGGGACTGGGACGTCGAGGCGGGCACGATCCGTTTCTCCGAGTCGTGGGCACGGCTGGTGGGCAGCGACCGGGCGTCCCTCGGCGACGACCCGCAGGAGTGGTTCTCCCGCGTGCACCCCGAGGACGTCCAGCGCGTGCACGTCGCGGTGGCCGCGCAGCTCTCCGGCGCGCGCGAGCCGCTGGACGTGGAGCACCGGATCCGCGTCGCCGACGGCTCCTTCGTGCGGGTGCGCTGCCGTGCCGTCACGGTGCACGACGCCGGTGACCGACCGGCACGGCTGGTGGGGGCGATGGCGGCCCTGCCCGACCCGGTGGCCTACCGCTCCGAGCTGAGCGAGCGTCCGCTGGTGGACGCCGACTCCGGCCTGGTCCACCGCGAGCTCTTCCTCGACCGGCTGGACCGGGCGATCAGGCGGCGTCGCCGACTGCCGGGCTACGAGTGGCAGATCCTGTCCCTCGGGTTCCCGGCCCGGCCGGCGGTGCCCCTGCTGCACCGGCTGCACGCCGAGATCGGCGAGGACGACTGCGTCACCGAGCTGGGGCCCTGCGGGGTGGCGGTGCTCCTGGACGGTCAGGACGAGGCGACGGCACGACGCCGTGCCGCCCGGCTGTCCGGCGTGCTGGGCGGACGGGCCACGGTCGAGGTCGTCGCCACCGACGCCTCGGACGGTGCCGAGCTCGTGGCCGACGACCTGCTGCAGCGGGCCTACCAGGCCACCCGGCCGGGCCGGGCCTCCCGTCTGGGCCCGACCTTCGCCGTCGAACTGCGGGTGTAGGGGTAGCGCTTCCACCTAAACGTTTCGCCGGATTGTGGGATCGCTTCCATCCGGCCACCGTCGGGGTATCCCTCAACGAAGAGAGGTGGCAACGATGCCCCGCAAGCTCCTGACCTCCCGCCTGGTCGCGGGCGTGACGGTGTCGGCCGCGCTGGCCGCACTGTGCACGTCCGTCCCGGCGGGCGCGGCACCACCGGCCGTCCCGGCCGCCGTCCCCGCCACGGTCGCGACCGCCGTCGACGAGCTCGACACCGACGGCGAGTACACCGAACGCTTCCTCGACCTCTACGCCAAGATCCACGACCCCGCCAACGGGTACTTCTCGCCCCAGGGCATCCCGTACCACGCCGTGGAGACCCTCATGGTCGAGGCTCCCGACTACGGCCACGAGACCACCAGCGAGGCCTACTCGTTCTGGCTGTGGCTCGAGACGTCGTACGGCCAGGTCACCGGCGACTGGGAGCCCTTCAACCACGCGTGGGACACGCTCGAGGCGTACATGATCCCCACCACGGAGAACCAACCCACCAACGGCGCCTACGACCCGGCCAAGCCGGCGACCTACGCCCCGGAGTTCAACCACCCGAGCCAGTACCCCTCCGAGCTCGACACCGGCGTCCCGGTCGGCACCGACCCCATCGCGGCCGAGCTGAAGTCCACCTACGGCACGTCCGAGGTGTACGGCATGCACTGGCTCGCCGACGTCGACAACGTGTACGGCTTCGGCGCCGCACCCGGGTCGAGCACCCTGCTCGGACCGGACCACGAGGGCACCAGCTACATCAACACCTTCCAGCGCGGCCCCCAGGAGTCCGTCTGGGAGACCATCCCGCAGCCCTCCATCGACGACTTCTCCTACGGCGGCGAGAACGGCTACCTCGACCTGTTCACCGGGGACGCCTCCTACGCCAAGCAGTGGAAGTACACCAACGCCCCCGACGCCGACGCGCGCGCCGTCGAGGCCGCCTACTGGGCCAACAAGTTCGCCACCGAGCAGGGCCAGCCCGAGGCCGTGGCCGACACCGTCGGCAAGGCCTCCAAGATGGGCGACTACCTGCGCTACGCCCTGTTCGACAAGTACTTCAAGACCCCCGGCTGCGAGTCCACCTCGTGCGCCGCAGGGTCCGGCCGCGGCAGCGCCCACTACCTGCTGTCCTGGTACTACGCCTGGGGCGGCGCCCTCGACACCGCCTCCCCGTGGGCCTGGCGCATCGGCTCCAGCCACGCGCACTTCGGCTACCAGAACCCGATGGCGGCCTGGGCGCTGGCGAACGACCCGGCCCTCGAGCCGGCCTCGCCGACCGCCGCCGACGACTGGGCCACCAGCCTCGACCGGCAGATCGAGCTGTTCCAGTGGCTCCAGGCACCCGAGGGCGGCATCGCCGGCGGGTCGACGAACAGCTGGGACGGCCAGTACGCCGATCGTCCCGACGACGTCGCCACGTTCTACGACATGGGCTACACCGAGGCGCCCGTCTACCACGACCCGCCGTCGAACTCCTGGATGGGCATGCAGGGCTGGGGCGTCGAGCGCATCGCCCAGCTCTACGAGGAGACCGGTGACGAGCGCGCCGGGGACATCCTCGACAAGTGGGTGCCGTGGGTCATCGACCACGTCACCGTCACGGAGGACTCCTGGCAGATCCCGTCCAACCTGGCCTGGGAGGGCCAGCCGGACGACTGGGACCCGGACAACCCCGGTGACAACTCCGGCCTGAGCGTCGAGGTCACCGCCTACGGTCAGGACGTCGGCGTCGCCGGCGCGCTCGCCCGCACGCTGATGTACTACGCGGCCGAGTCCGGCGACACCGCCGCCCAGCAGACCGCGCACGACCTGCTCAACGCGATCTGGGAGCAGAACCTCGACGACGTCGGCGTCGCCAGCACCGAGACGCGCACCGACTACGGCCGCTTCGACGACGTGCTGTCGTCCGCGGACGGCGACGGGGTCTACGTCCCCGAGGGCTGGAGCGGCACCATGCCGAACGGCGACGTCATCGAGCCGGGCGTGTCCTTCCTGGACATCCGTTCCTTCTACGAGGACGACCCCGAGTTCGACAAGGTGCAGGCCCACCTCGACGGCGGCCCCGCACCCGAGTTCACCTACCACCGCTTCTGGGCGCAGACGGCGGTCGCCACGGCGCTCGCGGACTACGACCGGCTCTTCGGCGAGCCCGTCGAGACGCCCGAGGACACGCAGGCGCCGACGGCGCCCGCAGGCCTGACGGCGACCGCGGACGGCACCACGGTGTCCCTGACGTGGACCGCCTCGACGGACGACGTGCGGGTGACCGGCTACGACGTCTCCCGGGACGGTGAGGTCGTGGGCAGCGTCGGCGGCACGGTGACCTCGTTCACGGACGAGGGCCTGGAGCCGGAGACCGAGTACACGTACACGGTGACGGCGCACGACGCCGCGCAGAACGTCTCCGAGGCCTCGGCCCCGGCGACGGCCACCACGGGCGAGGAGGACGAGGAGCCCGTCCCGAGCGGCGCGTGCACGGCCACCTACGCCACCGCCGGCTCGTGGGGCGGCGGCTACCAGGGGTCGATCACGGTCACTGGTGGCGCGAACGGCGTCCAGGGCTGGTCGGTGACGCTGCCCGCCGGCGTCCAGAGCACCACCATGTGGGGCGGCACCCTGACCGGTGGGGTCGTGACCCCGGCGGCCTGGAACGGCAACCTCGGGTCGGGCCAGTCCACGACGGTCGGCTTCATCGGCAACGGCACCCCGCCGGCTGCCCAGGCGCTGACCTGCACCGGCTGACCTGTCGGGCGTGAGCTCCTGAGACGCACCGCCGCGGTGCGTCTCAGGAGCTCTCGGCGCGTCGTTCGGCCGCCTCGGCCACGTTGCGCTGCATCCCGCCGAACACGATCCCGTGGAACGGCGCCACCGACCACCAGTAGGCCTGACCGCCGAGCCCGTGCGGGTGGAACAGGGCGCGCTGGGCGAAGTACGTGCGGTCCGGCCCCGACGCCTCGGACGGGTCCGGGCCGTCGTCGTCCGGGTCGGTGACCTCCGTGGCGGCCGAGTCGACCCGGAGCTCCAGCCACGCCAGGCCCGGCAGACGCATCTCGGCACGCAGCAGCAGCCGACGGCCCGGCTCGATCGCCTCGACGCGCCAGAAGTCCAGGGCGTCGTCGACCCGCAGGTGGTGCTCGTCGCGCCGGCCGCGGCGCAGACCCGGCCCTCCGACGAGCCTGTCCACCCAGCCGCGCGCCCGCCATGCCAGCGGCCACGAGTACCAGCCGCCACGGCCGCCGATCTCCTCGATGACCTGCCACAGCACCTGCGAGGGGGCGTCGACGACGGTGCGGCGCTCGTCCACGTACAGCGACCCCCCGGCCCAGTCGGGGTCGGTCGGCAACGGGTCCGACGGCGCGCCCGGCATCGACGCCGACGTCCAGCGGGTCGTCACCTCGCCGTCGTGGATGCGGGTCAGGGCGAGCTCGATGGCACCGTCGATCCCCAGGCGCCCCCCGGGCGGGTCGGGGACGAACCGCAGCACGTCGTCCTCGCGGCACACCACCTCGTGGACGAGGGACTCCACCAGCGGGCGTGCGATCCCGGACGGCACCGGCGTCACCAGGCCCACCCACAGGCTCGACAGGCGAGGGGTCAGCACCGGTACCCCGACGATCAGCCGTCGCGGCAGACCTGCCGCGTGCGCGTAGCGCTGCATCATCTGGCGGTAGGTGAGCACGTCCGGGCCGCCGATGTCGAAACCCCGCGAGACGTCGTCGGGCATCGACGCCGCCCCCACCAGGAAGCGCAGCACGTCACGGATCGCGATCGGCTGGATGCGGTTGTCCACCCAGCGCGGCGTCGTCATCGCGGGCAGGCGCTCGGTGAGGTAGCGCATCATCTCGAACGACGCCGACCCCGACCCGAGGATCACGGCGGCACGCAGCACCGTGGTCGGCACCCCGGAGGCCAGCAGGATCTCCTCGACCTCCTTGCGCGACGACAGGTGGGGCGACAGGTCGCCCTCCGGCACGTCGGGGTAGAGGCCGCCGAGGTAGACGATCCGCCCGACCCCGGCCTCGCGCGCCGCCCGGGCGAACGTCAGCGCGTTGCGCCGGTCCCGCGCCTCGAACGTGCGCCCGGTGCCCAGGGAGTGCACCAGGTAGTAGGCGACGTCGGCACCCTCCAGCGCGCTGCGGGTGGTGTCCAGGTCAGAGACGTCCGCCTCGACGGCCTCCACGTCGTCCGCCCACTCCCGGCCCGCCAGCCGGGCCGGGTTGCGCGTCAGGGCCCGCACCGTGAACCCGGCGTCCAGCAGCTCCGGCACGAGCCGGCCGCCCACGTACCCCGTCACGCCGGTGACCGCCGCCCTCATGACAGCAGCTCCAGGACGGCGGACTCCGCGGCCGATCTCGACCGGGTCGCCCCGATCGTGCGGCCGTGCTCCCACAGGTCGAACAACCGTGGGTCGACGTACGACGACCGCGTCACCGCGGGGGTGTTGCCGAGCTCCTCGGCGACGTCGCGCACCACGGCGGCGACCACACGCCGTCGGGCCCGCTCCGCCGTCGGCGGCGGCCCGGCCTCCGCCAGCGCGCGCGCCGCCAGCACCGTGGCGTGCCAGGTGCGGAAGTCCTTCGGGGTGGCGTCCTCACCGAGCCGGTCGCGCACGTCCGCCTGGACGTCCGCGCTCGTGACGTCGTGCCACCGGGCCCCGTCGGCCTCGTCACGCCACGCCAGGAGCTCGGTGCCGCCCCGGCGCCGCTTCAACGTGGAGACCAGGTCCGCGACCACGGGGTCCTCGACCAGCACGTCACGGACCTGCCCCGACTTCGCCGGGTACCGGAAGTGCACCGAGCCGTCCCGGTGCACGGTGGCGTGCTCCTTGCGGATCGTGGCCAGGCCGTAGCTGCGGTGCCGCTGCGCGTACACCTCGCCCCCCGCGCGGAAGTACGCCTCGTCGAGCAGCCGGAACGCCAGCGCCAGCGCCTTGGGGCGCGGCAGGCCGGGCATCCCCAGGTCACGGGTCACCCCCCGGCGGGCCACCGGCAGCCGACGTCCCACCTGGAGGACGTGGTCGTGCTTGGCGCGGGCACGACGACGCTGCCACTGCTCGTGGTAGAGGTACTGGCCGCGGCCGGCGTCGTCCCGGCCGAAGGCCTGCACGTGACCGTTCGCGAACCGGCAGATCCACACGTCGGACCACGCCGGCGGCACCGCGAGCCGGGTGCACCGGACGACCTCCTCGTCGTCGGTCAGCGGCAGGCCCTCGACGTCGAGGAACACCCAGCCCTCACCCTTCGGACGGCGGGAGTAACCGGGGGAGTCGACACGAACACGGCGCAGGCGCATGGCCACAGTCTGCGACCCGGTGACCCGTCGTGCAGGTCGTGCCGGTCGACCGGTGCTCGACCGGCGCCGGTCACCCCGGCAGCCGCACCATGCCCTCCTGGGCGATCGTCGCCACCAGGGCACCCGACCGGTCGTACACCCGGGCCAGACCCAGCCCCCGACCGCCCTGGGCCGCCGGCGACTCCTGGACGTACAGCAGCCAGGAGTCCGCTCGCGCGTCGCGGTGGAACCACATCGCGTGGTCCAGGCTCGCCATCGGCACCCGGCCCCCCACGTCCCGCCACGACGTCCCCGCCTGGCGGAGCACCGGCTCCAGCATGACCTGGTCGCAGCCGAACGCCAGCAGCGCACGGTGCAGCATCAGGTCGTCCGACTCGACCGGGCGGCGGGTGCGCATCCACACCATCTGCTCCGGACGCGGGTCCGTCGCCGCCCCCAGGTAGATCGACCCGCCCACGTGGGCCAGCTCGAACGCCGAGCCCTCGGTCCAGAACCGGGCCGCCGGATGGTCGACGCCCGCCAGCACGTCGAACGCCGACGGCACGTCCTCCGGTGCGGGCACGCCGTCCGGCATCGGCACGTGCGTCTCGTAGCCCGGCTGGTCCACCTGGAACGACGCCGTCAACGACAGGATCGGTCGCCCCGCCTGGATCGCGTGCGTCCGCCGGGCGCTGAACGACCGCCCGTCCCGCAGCCGTTCCACCGCGAAGTCGATCGGCTCCTCCAGGGTGCCCTCGCGCAGGAAGTACGCGTGCAGGGAGTGGGGGAGCCGGTCGTCGTCGACCGTGCGCCCGCACGCCAGCAGCGCCTGGGCGAGCACCTGGCCGCCGTAGACCCTGCGCGCCGGGCCGGGCACGGAGTCGCCGCGCAGGACGTCGTCCTCGCCGCGCGGGCCCCAGCCCTCCAGCCGGCGCAGGTCGAGTGCGGTCAGGAGGCGGCCCAGAGGGTCGGGGGAGTGCGTCACGCGGGATCCTCGCTCGAAAGTTCGCAGGGGGACGGCAGGTGCTGCGGGATGATGCTGCTGCGCATCATTCCTCGAAGGTGTTGAGCAGGCTGTGGGCCGCGCGCTCCAGGTAGTCCCACAGCTGGGACTCGTGGGCCGGGGCCAGGTCGAGGGCCACGACCGCGGCCCGCATGTGCGTCAGCCAGCGGTCGCGCGCGTCCGGGTTGACCTTGAAGGGCGCGTGCCGCATCCGCAGGCGCGGGTGGCCGCGCTGCTCGCTGTACGTCGTCGGACCGCCCCAGTACTGCTCGAGGAACATCGTCAGGCGCACCTTCGCCGGTCCCAGGTCCTCCTCGGGATACATGGGGCGCAGGACCTCGTCCGTCGCCACGCCCTCGTAGAACACGTCCACCAGGCGCACGAACGTGTCGTGGCCGCCGACGTCGTCGAAGAAGCTGGGGGTCGTCGTCACCCGCACATCCTCCCAGATCGGGCGGGGACGACGACGGTGGCGGACGTCACGTCGTCGCGGGCGGGGCCGTTCGGGTTAGGCTGGGTGCGGACCTGCAACGACGCGATCCGACACCTTCGTGACTGGGGAGAGACCGAATGAGCAAGGCGGAGAACATCCTCGAGGCGCTCGGCGGCAAGGCCAACGTGGTCGAGCTCGAGCCGTGCATCACCAGGCTGCGTGTTCAGGTGTCCGACCCGGCTCTCGTGGACGAGCTGGGTCTGAAGACGTCCGGTGCGTTCGGCGTGGTCCGGTCCGGCCGGGTGATCCAGGTGATCGTCGGCCCGGAGGCGGACAACCTGGCCGCGGAGCTCGACGGCCGGCTCGCCTCGGCCTGACACCTGGTCCCCGATGCCGCAGCGCCGGTCCGGAGCGCCGGCAGCTGCGCTGCGACACCTGACCGTCGACACCTGACCGTCGACACTTGACCGTCGACACCTGAGCAGCACCACGAGCTGGAACCGCGACGGCGGGTCGCGCCCTGCACCGGGCGTGGCCCGCCGTCGTCGTGTGTCCCGGCCCGTCAGCCCTCGTCGGGCTCGAGGATCGCGTCCGAGCGCAGGACGCCCGCGGCGAGCAGCTCGCGCTGCGAGGCCCGCAGCAGCTCGCGGGAGATCTCCCACTGCATCCCGGGCCGCACCTGGGCGAGCACCGTGAAGGCCATCGTGAAGTCCGAGACGGCGTCGACGCCGTTGCGCACCGCCGGCGGCTCGAGGAACTCGGCGGCGTAGGTCTCGTCCGCCGCCACGGCGTCGGCGGCGCGTCCGAGCGCCGCACGCACGAGGTCGACGTCGGTGTCGACCGGCACCCGGACCTCCGCCAGGGCGCGCGACCAGCGCTGAGTGCGGTTGCCGGCGCTGAGGATCTCGCCGTTGCGGACGTACCAGAGCGTGCCGTCCAGGCCGCGCACCTGCGTGATGCGGAGCTGGACCTCCTCCACGACGCCCTCGGCAGCACCCAGGACGACGACGTCGCCCACCCCGTACTGGTCCTCGATGAGGATGAGGATGCCCGAGATGAAGTCCCGGACCAGGGACTGGGCGCCGAAGCCGAGCGCGACGCCGGCGACCCCCGCGGTGGCCAGGAGCGGGGCGACGTTGACCCCGAGCTCACCCAGCACGGCCAGGAGCACCATGACGCCGACGGCGATGTTGGCCGTGGAGTTGAGCACCGAGCCGACCGTGCGGGCACGCTGGGCGCGTCGCTCGTGCGCCAGCGGGTTGGCCACGGCGATGGCGTCCTTGACGAGCGGCGCCTTGCGGAACCAGTCACGCCAGCTGCTCTGCGACTGACGTGGCGAACCGGTCGCGATGCGCTCCGTGACGTGGTTGATCACCCGACGCACCAGGACCAGCAGGACGATCCCCACCACGACGATGATGATCACGGCCAGCGGCCAGCCGGAGAACCACTCCCAGAACTCCGAACCCGCCCAGCCCGCGAGGTCCGAGGTCTGCTCCAGGATGTTCTCGCTCTGGGTGGGCTCGGGCTCCGGGGTGGAGGCGGACGGCAGGAACATGGTGGGTGTCGGGGTCAGCACGCACGCCACCGTAGCGTTCCCGCCCCGCGACGTGCAGGGGCCGTGGTGGGGCCCGTGGCCCGGTCCGCCGCTCGCGGCGGTGATCCACGCCGGGCCCGGTCGGTGCCCCGGTGCGGTGAAGATGGCAGGATCGTCTCGTGAGCATCCAGAAGAATCCCCAGGCCGTGGCCGACGACGCGGAGCCCGGCGCGCTGCACGAGCTCGCCGCCGCGCACGGGGTGCTCACCGAGTACCAGCAGTACGGCGGAGCCACGGCCCACGTGACCGACGCCACCCTGTCCGCGGTGCTCAACGCGCTCGGGGTGGCCGCCCGGACACCGGGCGAGGTGGCGCACAGCCTGCGCCGCGCACGCGACGAGGAATGGCGCACCGTCCTGCCCCCCACCGTCGTCGTCCGCCAGGGCACCGGCGTGCACGTCCCCGTCCACGTCAGCGACGGCGCGTCGGTCCACGTGTGGATCGAGGTGGAGGGCGCCGAACCCGAGGCGCGGCCCCACCAGGTGCGCCCTCGGCGCGACCTGGAGCAGGTCGACCTCCTGGTCGAGCCGCGCGACGTCGACGGACGCCGCGTCGGGCGGGCGACCTTCGTGGTTCCCTCCGACGTGCCGCTCGGCTGGCACACCCTGCACGCCCTGACCGAGGGCCACGAGACGAGCACCACCCTCGTGGTCACCCCCGCCCGCCTCGAGCTCGGGTCCGACCTCGGGCGCCACCAGGCCTGGGGGCTGCTCGCCCAGCTCTACTCCGTGCGCTCGCGCACCTCGTGGGGGATGGGGGACCTGGCCGACCTGGCGGACCTCGCCTGGTTGTCCGCGCACCGCGGCGGCGCCGACTTCGTGGCCGTCAACCCGCTGTCGGCCACCGAGCCGATCACGCCCGTGACGCCGTCGCCCTACCTGCCGACGTCGCGGCGGTTCGGCAGCCCGCTGTACATCCGTGTCGAGGACATCCTGGAGACGGCCTACCTGTCCGCCGCGGACCGCTCGCTGGTGGAGTGGGCGGCCGACCCCGTGCGAGACCTGGTCACCGACTCCGGGCCGATCGACCGCGACGCCGTCTGGGAGGCGAAGAAGGCGGCGCTCGAGGTGGTCCACACCGCCCCGCGTCGCGCCGCCCGGCAGGCCGCCTACGAGGACTTCGTCGCCGCCCAGGGCAAGGGGCTGCAGGACTTCGCCACCTGGTGCGCGCTCACCGAGGAGCTCGCCGGTGCGCCCTGGCCCGCCGACCTCGCCGACCCCGCCTCGCCCGCCGTCGCCGCCGCCCGGGACCGGCTCGCCGGACGGATCGACTTCTACTGCTGGATGCAGTGGGTGTTCGACGAGCAGAAGCACGGCGCCCAGCGCGCGGCGGTCGACGCCGGCATGCGGCTCGGGATCGTGCACGACCTCGCCGTCGGGGTGCACCCCGACGGAGCGGACGCCTGGGCCAACGCCGGCGTGCTGGCCCACGGCGTCGGCGTCGGCGCACCGCCCGACATGTACAACCAGCAGGGCCAGAACTGGTCGCAGCCGCCGTGGAACCCCCGCGCGCTCGCCCACGCCGGCTACGCGCCCTACCGGGACATGCTGCGGACCGTGCTGCAGCACGCCGGCGCCCTGCGCGTCGACCACATCCTCGGCCTGTTCCGCCTCTGGTGGGTGCCCGAGGGCATGAGCCCCACCGAGGGCGCCTACGTGCGCTACGACCACGACGCGCTGGTCGGCATCCTCTGCCTGGAGGCGCAGCGCGCCGGAGCCGTCGTCATCGGCGAGGACCTGGGCGTGTTCGAACCGTGGGTGCGGGACTATCTCGCCGACCGCGGCGTGCTCGGCACGTCCGTGTTCTGGTTCGAACGCACCGACGACCGCCCCACCCCGCCGGAGCACTACCGTCACCTCACCCTCGCCACCGTCGGCACCCACGACATGCCCCCCACCGCCGGCTACCTCGCCGGTGAGCACGTGGACCTGCGCGAGCGGCTCGGGCTCCTCAACGACGACGCCCAGATGCTCCGCTCCCGCGCACGCTCGGAACGCACCGGAGCGGTGATGGCGCTCGCCGAGCGCGGCCTCGTCGGGGACAACCCGTCCGAGCGGGAGGTCGTCGAGGGCCTGCACCGCTACCTGCGGCGCTCACCGGCCGCGCTCGTCGGTGCCCAGCTCGTCGACGCCGTCGGCGAGCGGCGCTCGCAGAACCAGCCCGGCACCGACACCGAGTACCCGAACTGGAAGGTGCCGCTGGGGGACTCCTCCGGTGCGCCGGTGCTCGTCGAGGACCTCCTGAAGAACGCCCGCCTGCAGTCGCTCTTCGCCGCGATGGCCTCCGGTCGCTAGCAGCGTGCGGACGACGACGGCCGGGTGACCTCGGGGTCACCCGGCCGTGGCCGTGCCGCCACTCAGACGGCGTCGGCCGCCTGGGCGTCGACCGCCTGGGCGTCGACCGCCTGGGCGGCGAGCGCACGCTCGGTACCGGCGAGGGCCTCGACGACCATGCGGCGCAGCGCCGCCGGCGCGTCGGGGTGGGCCTTCAGCCAGCCGCGCACCGTGTCGCGCAGCGCCGGGGACGCCAGCGGCGCCGGGTAGAGCCCCTCGATGAGCTCCTCGGCGATGTGGTAGCTGCGGCTCTCCCAGATGGGCAGGAGCGCGTCGACGTAGCGCTGGGCGAACGGCTCCAGGACGCTCGGGTCGACGACGTGCACGAAGCCCGCCGCCGTCGCCCGGATGATCGCGTTCGGGGCGTCGGCGTCGTCCACGACGGAGGCGAACGCCGCCGCCTTGCCGTCCGGCGTCGGCAGGGACGCCCGGGCGCGCGCGGCGGCCTGTCGGCCCGTGGCCGTGTCGTCCGCGGCCAGCGCCGTGTCGACCTCGGACCCGCCCGCGGCACCGAGGAGCACCAGGCTCTGCAGGAGCTCCCAGCGCAGGTCGGTGTCCACGCTGAGACCGTCCAGCAGGACGGACCCGTCGAACAGGCCCCGCAGCGGGGCCACGTGGTTCTCCGTGGAGGCCAGCGCCGCGAAGTACTTGACGAGCTGGAGCTGCAGGTCCGAACCTGCCTGCGCCTGCTGGGCGAGGGTCCACAGGGTGTCCCCGACGCGCTGCAGCGTCTGCGCGCGACGCTCCGGGGCCACGTAGGAGCGCGCCGCCAGGCCGAGCTGGGCCAGCGTGGTGCGCACCGTCGTCGACTCGGTCTCGGCGGCGATGTTGCCCAGCACCAGGTCGACGTACGACGACGCCGGCGTCTCGCCGTCGCGCACCGCGTCCCAGACGGAGCCCCAGACGAGCGAGCGGGCCAGCGGGTCGCTGATGCGCGAGAGGTGCTCGACGGCGAACGCGAGGGAGGCGTCGTCCAGCCGCACCTTGGCGTAGGCGAGGTCGTCGTCGTTGACCAGCACCAGGCCCGGCAGGTCCGCGCCCAGGAGCTCGGCGATCTCGGTGCGCTCCCCGGCGACGTCGACGTGCACCGACCGGGTGCGCACCACGGCTCCGTCGACGAGGTCGTAGAAGCCGATGCCGAGCCGGTGCGGGCGGATGGTGGGGTGGTCGGCGGCGGCGGACTGCTCGATCGCGAACGCGGTGACGCGGCCGGCGTCGTCCGTCTCGATCGCGGGGCGCAGGGTGTTCACCCCGGCGGTCTCCAGCCACGCCTTCGACCAGGCGGCGAGGTCGCGGCCGCTGGTGGCCTCCAGCTCGACCAGCAGGTCGGCGAGCACGGTGTTGCCCCACGCGTGCTTGCGGAAGTAGGCCGACACGCCCGCGACGAACTCCTCGCGACCCACCCAGGCGACGAGCTGCTTGAGCACCGAGGCACCCTTCGCGTAGGTGATCCCGTCGAAGTTGACCTGGACGTCCTCCAGGTCGTTGATCTCCGCGACGATCGGGTGCGTCGAGGGGAGCTGGTCCTGGCGGTACGCCCAGGTCTTCTCCATCGCGCTGAACGTGGTCCAGGCGGCCTCCCACTCGGTCGCCTCGGCGGTGGCGAGCGTGGAGACGTACTCGGCGAACGACTCGTTCAGCCACAGGTCGTTCCACCACTTCATGGTGACCAGGTCGCCGAACCACATGTGCGCCAGCTCGTGCAGGATCGTCACCACGCGGCGCTCGCGCACGGCGTCGGTCACCTTGGAGCGGAACACGTAGGACTCGGTGAACGTGACGCAGCCCGGGTTCTCCATCGCGCCCATGTTGTACTCGGGCACGAAGAGCTGGTCGTACTTGTCGAACGGGTACGGCACCCCGAAGGTGTCCTCGTAGAACGCCAGGCCCTGACGGGTCGTGGTCATGATGGCCTCGGCGTCGAGGTGCTCCGACAGCGACGAGCGGCAGAACACGCCCATCGGGATCGTGCGCCCGTCCGACGACGTCGCCTCGCCGCGCTCGACGGCGTACGGCCCGGCGACGAGCGCCACGAGGTAGGTCGAGATGCGCGGCGTGGGGCCGAACTCCCAGCGGGCGGCGTCCTGGCCGGGAGCGGTGGCGTGCTGCGCCGACGTGGGCTCGGGGGTGGGCTGGTTGGAGACGACCTGCCAGGCCGCGGGCGCGGTGACCGTGACCTGGAACGTCGACTTCAGGTCCGGCTGCTCGAACGTGGCGAACACGCGGCGGGCGTCGGGCACCTCGAACTGGGTGTAGAGGTAGACCTCCCCGTCGACCGGGTCGACGAACCGGTGCAGGCCCTCGCCGGTGTTCGTGTAGCCGCAGTCGGCGACGACGCGCACCTCGTTCTCGGCGGCCAGGTCGTCGAGCGCGATCCGCGAGTCCGCGAAGACCGTCGCGACGTCGAGCGTGCGCCCGTTGAGGACGATCTCGCGCACGGACGGCGCGACGAGGTCCAGGAACGTCGAGGCGCCGTCGACGGCGGAGAACCGGATCGTCGTCGTGGACGCGAAGGTCTCCGGGCCGGTGGTGAGGTCGAGGTCGATGACGTAGGACTCGACGGCGGTGACGACGTCGGCGCGGCCGATCGCCTCGGCGCGGGTCAGGTTCTCTCCGGGCACGGATGCTCCCTCGGGTCGGTGGTGGCCGCGAGGTCGCCGCGGCCCGCCGTCGATCATGCCACCTCCCGAGGTCGACGTCCGTCCCGCGAACGCGGCCTGCGCGCGGGTCCCGAGGCCCCCGCGGGTTCGACCCCTCACCGGGTGTCGTGACATCCTGCGCTGTGCGTGTCATCGTGTCGGCCGCCACGGCAGGTCCGACGCGGGAGGGAGCACACATGTCCGGCAACGTGCCGCCACCCCCGCCGCCCCGGCCTGCACCGCAGGACCGGGACGGAGCTTCGTCGCGCTCGCCCGAGGCCGCGGAACCGGTCCGGCAGGCGCCCCCGTCGTTCGCACCCGGTGCACCGGCGCGCAACCAGCACGCGCCGATCCCGCCCGCGCCGACGCAGGCCGGGCCAGCGCAGACTGGGCCGGCGCAGACTGGGCCGGTCGACGCCACGGCGACCCAGCCCTGGATGCAGCCGTCCCCGGCGCAGCCGCCCGCCGCCCAGGTGCCGCACCGCCAGCCGGTGTTCTCGGCGCCGCCGCAGCAGTACGGCTACGTGGCTGCACCGCAGGCCGCGGAGCCCGCCTACCAGCAGACCGCCTACCAGCAGCCGAGCCACCAGCCCGGCTACCAGCAGCCGAGCCACCAGCCCGGCTACCAGCAGCCGAGCCACCAGCCCGGCTACCAGCAGCCGAGCCACCAGCCCGCCTACCAGCAGCCGAGCCACCAGCCCGCCTACCAGCAGGCGCCGGCACCTGCCGACCCGCCCACGACCCAGAACCCCGCCGTGGGCAGGTCCCGGCGCAGGCTCACCCCGGGATGGATCGCGTTCATCGCGCTCGACGTGGTGCTCATCGTGGTCGTCGGGATCTTCGCCTTCAACGCGATCACCGGCCCGAGCCCCCAGGTCGCCCCCACCGGGGACGTCGCGGCCGCCGCGGACCCCAGCCAGGAGCCGGGCGACGAGGACGCCGACGCGGCAGCCGACCCGGGCGAACAGCTCGCCGAGTTCGCCTCGCCGTCGCGCAACATCACCTGCCAGTTCTTCGAGAACGCCGTCACGTGCGGCATCGCCGCGCTCGACCAGCAGCCGGCACCCGTCGAGAGCTGCGACGGCACCACCGGCTACGTGGTCACGCTCGACGCGGACGGTCAGGTGTCGCTGCCGTGCGTGGAGTCCGGCGACTCCCCGAAGAAGGCCTCCAAGAAGACCGACCAGGTGCCGTACGGCGAGTCGGTGACCGAGGGCGACTTCACCTGCGAGTCCCGTCAGGACGGCATGCACTGCGTGCACGACCCGTCGGGCAACGGCTTCTCGCTGGCGCGCGCCGGGATCGGCACCAACGGCTGACGCCCGCCGCCGTCACCAGATGTGCACGCGCTCCTCGGGCGGCAGGTAGAGCGCGTCGTCGGGGCCCACGCCGAACGCCGTGTAGAACTCGTCGACGTTGCGCACCACGCCGTTGCAGCGGAACTCGTTGGGGGAGTGGGGGTCGGTGGCGAGGCGTCGCACCATCTCCGCGTCGCGGCCCTTCGACTGCCACACCTGGGCCCAGCCGAGGAACACCCGCTGGGTGCCGGTCAGGCCGTCGACGACGGGCGCGTCGTCCAGCGGCCGGCCGAGCGCGATCCGGTAGGCGGCCAGGGCGATCGACAGGCCGCCGAGGTCGCCGATGTTCTCCCCGATGGTGAGCGACCCGTTGACCGTCGGGCCGTCCTCGCCGAGCTGGGCGGGGCGGTAGGAGTCGTACTGCTCGACCAGGGCCGTGGTGCGCTTCTCGAACTCCTGGCGGTCGGACTGCGTCCACCAGTCCTCCAGGCGGCCGGCGCCGTCGTACTTGGAGCCCTGGTCGTCGAACCCGTGACCGATCTCGTGGCCGATCACCGCACCGATGCCGCCGTAGTTGACGGCGTCGTCGGCCTGCGGGTCGAAGAACGGCGGCTGCAGGATCGCCGCGGGGAAGACGATCTCGTTCATGCCGGGGTTGTAGTAGGCGTTGACCGTCTGCGGGGTCATGAACCACTCGTCGCGGTCCAGGGGCCTGCCGATCTTGCCGAGCTCGCGGTCCTGCTCGAACGCGTGGGCGCGACGCACGTTGCCCACGAGGTCGTCCTCGACGACCTCGAGGGCCGAGTAGTCCTTCCAGCGGACCGGGTAGCCGACCTTGGGGGTGAACTGCTCCACCTTGTCGAGCGCGCGGGCGCGGGTGTCGTCGGTCATCCAGTCGAGGCCGGCGATGGACTCGCGGTACGCGGCCACGAGGTTCGCGACGAGCTCGTCCATGCGTTCCTTGTGGCTGGGCGGGAAGTGCCGCGCCACGTACTCCTGGCCGACGACCTCGCCGAGCGCGCCCTGGACGACGCTGACGCCGCGCTTCCAGCGCTCGCGGACCTCCTGGGCCCCGGACAGCGTGCGGCCGTAGAAGTCGAAGTTCGCCTCGACGACGGCGTCGGTCAGGTAGGGGGCGCGTGCCGTGACGAGGTGGTACGCGGCCCACAGCCGCCAGTCGGCGAGGTCGGCGCCGGTCCACAGCTCGGCGAAGCCGGTCGCGAAGGAGGGCTCGCGGACCACCAGGTCGTCCAGGGACCCGGCGGGGGCGCCGAGGGCCTGTGCCCAGGCGTGCCAGTCGAAGCCGGGAGCGGTCGCGGCGAGGTCGGCCAGCGTCATGGGGTTGTAGGTGGCGGTCGCGTCGCGGTCTCGCACCACGTCCCAGTGGTGGGCGGCGAGGCGGGTCTCCAGCGCGACGACGCGCCGGGCGGCGTCGGCCGGGCTCGCGCCCCAGGAGTCCTCGTCGACGCCGACGAGCCGGAGCATCCGCTCGACGTGCGGGGCGTACGCCGCGAGCACGGGGGCGTACTGCTCCTCGCGGTAGTAGGCCTCGTCGGGCAGCCCGAGGCCGCCCTGGACGAGGTAGACGACGTAGCGCTCGGGGTCCTTGGCATCGTTGTCGACGTACATGCCGACGACGCCGCCCCCACCGGTGCGCTCCAGCTCGCCGAGCACGCGCGTCAGGGCGGCGGTGTCGCCCGCGTCGCGGATCGCGGCGAGCTCGTCGGCGATCGGGTCCGTCCCGGCGGCCTCGATCCGGGCGGTGTCCATGAAGCTGGCGTACAGGGCGCCGACCTGGGCCTGCGGGCCGGTGGCCTCGCCGGCCCGCACGGCCTCGCCGGCGTCGACGATGATCTCGCGCACGTGCTCCTCGGCGGCGTCGTGCAGGACGCGGAACGCGCCGTCCATGGACCGGTCGGCGGGGATCTCGTGCGTGGCCAGCCAGCGCCCGTTGACGTGGCGGAACAGGTCGTCCTGGGGGCGGACGGCGTCGTCGAGGGCAGTCAGGTCGATGCCGGACCGCAGCCCGGTCGCGTCGGTCGTCATGGCGCCACGATACGCGCCCGGAGCACGTGCGTTCCGCCCGACGTGGGACGCTGCAGCACGCCGCCGCCCGATGTTGGACAATGGCTCTCATGCGTCTGCACATCGCCGCCGATCACGCCGGATTCGAGCTCAAGTCCCACCTCGTCGAGCACCTGACCGCCGCCGGTCACGACGTCGTCGACCACGGAGCCCACGACTACGACGCCCAGGACGACTACCCCGCGTTCTGCTTCGCCGCGGGCGAGGCCGTCGTGGCCGATCCCGGCTCGCTCGGCATCGTCATCGGCGGGTCCGGCAACGGTGAGCAGATCGCCGCCAACAAGGTGCCCGGCGTGCGCGCCGTCCTGGCCTGGTCGCTCGATACGGCGACGCTGGGCCGCCAGCACAACGACGCGAACGTGATCTCCGTCGGCGGCCGCCAGCACTCGCTGGCGGAGGCGACGTCCTTCGTGGACGCGTTCGTCGCCGAGCCGTTCTCCGGCGACGCCCGTCACCAGCGGCGCGTCGACCAGCTCGCCGCGTACGAGGCCGCACGGCCCGCCGCGTCCTGACGTGCCCGAGGGGCACACCGTCCACCGGCTGGCCCGGACCCTGACGACGCTGTTCGCCGGGCGCCGGCTCGCCGTCACCAGCCCGCAGGGCCGCTTCGCCGCCGGGGCCGCACTGCTCGACGGTGCGGTCCTGGTGCGCGCCGAGGCGTGGGGCAAGCAGCTCTTCTGCGGGTTCGCGCCGACGCCGCACGCCGAGGTGCAGCACTGGCTGCGCGTCCACCTCGGCCTGTACGGGGCGTGGACGTTCGCGGGCTCCGGGGACGACGTCGTGCACGCCATCGGTGCCCCGCGTCGCCGCATCGGGGAACGGGACTCGACACCGGTCGTCGTCGATGCGTCCGACGGTCCGTGGACGCCGCCGGCGCCGCGCGGTGCCGTGCGCGTGCGTCTCCTGGCGGACGACGCCGTCGCCGACCTCACCGGGCCCACGGCCTGCGAGGTCCTCACCGGGGCCGAGAAGTCGGCGGCCGAGGCGCGACTCGGTCCGGACCCGATCCGCCCCGACGGGGGACGGGCCTCGCTCGACGCCGCACGGGACGCCTTCGTGGACCGTGTGCGCCGCTCGCGGGTGACCGTGGGCCAGCAGCTCATGGACCAGGCCGTGGTGGCGGGCGTCGGCAACATCTACCGCGCCGAGGTCCTGTTCCGGGCCGGGTTGGACCCGCTGCGCCCGGGCCGCGACGTGCCCGCCGGGATCCTCGGTGCCGTCTGGGACGACCTCGTGGCGCTCATGAGGGACGGCGCGGACACCGGCCGGATCGTCACCACCCGGCCCGCCGACCGGGACGGCACGCGCGGCGTGCCCGACGTCCCGGACGGTGCCCGGCGCCGCACCCGGCAGAACACCGACGGCGATGCCGGTGCGGTGCCGGCGGACGAGGCCTTCTACGTCTACCACCGCGACGGCCTGGGGTGCCGCGTGTGCGGCACGCCGGTGGCAGTCGCGGACCTCGCGGGCCGGAACCTCTTCTGGTGCCCGTCCTGCCAGGCGTGACCGGCGCCGCGCGGCGGCCGCGGGTGGCTCAGAACACCCAGGAGCACACCGGGGCGACGGGCCACCCGAACGCGGTGCTCGCGGCGGCGAGCGCGCCCGGCGCACGCTCGGTCACGAGCCCTGCCGTCCCGAGCACCGCGAGGGACGTGCCGCCCAGGTAGGCCGCACCGAGCTCGCGGACGTCGAGGGCGAGGTCGGCCTCCGCCGCGGCGCCGTCGACCGGCTCGCACGACGCGGGGCCGAAGGCGGTGGCGCGCAACCGCCACACGCCGGCGTTGGCCGGCAGGCGCGCATCGGTGACCGCGAGCGTGACGTCGACGTCGGCGGCGTACTGCCGTCCGGCCAGCGCGACCGGCAGGTCCACGAGCCGCACCCACACGTTGTCGACCCGCTGCTGGGCCGCGGCGCGCGGGTTCTCCAGGAGGGTGAGGACGGGGTCGTCGGGCGCGAGGACGAACGTCCGGGTCTCGGTCATGAGGTCGAGGTCGACCAGCACGCCCCACAGCGCTCGCGCGGCCGCGGCGTCCAGGGCCACCGCCTCGTTCACCGACACCGTGCCGCTCGTCCCGGTCGGCAGCCACTCCAGCGTGCGGCGCAGCAGCGCGTACCCGCGCGGCTCGCCGCCATGCTCCACGACGACGATACGGCGCGGTTCCTGCCCGCCCCGGAAGGCCGGGGGGTCGTCCCAGAGGCGTGCCTGCAGCTCGTCGGTCTCGCGCGTCGCCCAGCCGGGACGGTTCACGCCGACGCCGCCGGGACCACGTCCGGCCGCGCGGTGCACGGCATCGACGAGCGCGCCGTGCCGCTCGGCGTCGGCGAGCTCGATGCGCACGGTGTGGTCCGCGGCACCGGGGACGTCGCGCAGCCGCGCCCCGCGGGGGATGGTCAGTCGGACGTCGTCGGCTGCCTTGCCGTACCCGAACCGGCCGTAGATGGCGTACTCGGCGGCGAACAGCGCCGACAACGCCTCCCCCCGCTCGCGGCACCGCGCCAGGTGACGGTCGATCATCGCCGTCGCCAGCCCGCGGCGCCGGTGCTGCGGATGGACGCCGACCCAGGTGAGCCCCGCGGTCGGCAGGGTGGCGCCCGGCACCTCGAAGCGGGAGAACGGGTACGACGAGTGGATCGCGGCGAGCGAGACCTCGCCGTCGTCGCCGGTCACCTCCACCCCGACGGTGCGCTCCCACGTCAGCGGGGACGGCAGCGCGTCGTGGTCCTCGAGGGGGACTCCGGTGGGGAACGCCCACGCGTCGAGCCGGGCCGCGGCGGCCTTGTCGGCCGGGTCCAACGTCCGGAAGCGGTACCCGGGGGGCAGGTGCGGGGTGTCCATGACCTGATCCTGGGCCGGGGGGCGGGTCCCGCGCCACCGGATTTCACCCCGCGACGCCCCGCCGTGGGCGGCTGGTGCGATAGTCGGGCCATGACGTCGCGCCCGCTGCCACCGACCGACCGGCCGACCCCGGCCGAGGAGTACCTCGGCGAGGTGCTCGCCGTCGTCGAGCAGGTGCCGGCCGGCCGGGCGACGACCTACGGGATCGTGGCCGACGCCGTGGCCGACGTGCTCGGCCGCGGCGGGCCGCGTCAGGTCGGGCAGGTGATGGCCCGCGCCGGGTCGGGCGTGCCGTGGTGGCGGGTGGTCAACGCCGCAGGCTCGCCCCCGGCGCGTCACCTCGACCGTGCGCTGGCCGAGCTGCGGGCCGAGGGCTGCCCGCTCACCCGGGACGGGCGCCGCGTGGACCTGCGGCGTGCCGTCTGGCTGCCCTGAGCCTGCCGCCGACGTCGCGGCGTGCTCATCGCAGTCCTGGTGCCGCAGCCTGACGTGGAAGCCCCGGTTCCGCAGCCCCGGCTCCGTGGCCGTCGCTCCGCGGATCGGCGGCGGGGGAGCGGTCAGGCCCCGAGCAGCGCCGCCACCGAGGCGGGGTCGCCCTGGGCCAGCAGCGTGGTCAGCGCGGTGCCCTCCCAGCGGGCCAGGTCGGCGCGCACCTTCTCGGCCGGGCCCACCAGCGCGATCTCCTCGACCATCTCGGTGGGGACCGCCCGGGCCGCGTCCTCCTTGCGGCCCGCCAGGTAGAGCCGCTGCACCTCGTCGGTCACCTCGCCGTAGCCGAGACGGTCGAGGGACGCCTTGTGGAAGTTCGCCTCCTTGGAGCCCATCCCGCCCGCGTACAGCGCGATGTGGGGGCGCACCACGTCCGCCGCCTCCTCGACGTCGTCGCGCACGACGACGGGGATGGTGGCGGCGACCTCGAAGTCCGCCGGGTCGGAGCGCTCCTCGGCGCGCCGCGCGAACCCGTCGGCGAGCAGCTCCCGCTGCTCCGCGTCGGCCCGGGGCGCGTAGAAGCCGGCCATCCAGCCGTCCGCGATCTCGGCCGCCAGGGCGACGTTCTTCGGGCCCTGCGCGGCCAGGACGATCGGCACCTCGCGCAGGGGGTGCACCGTCGACCTGAGCGGCCGGCCGAGGCCGGTGGCCCCCGGCGTCTCAGGGCCCACGGGCAGCGTGTAGAACTCGCCGTCGTACGTCACGGGGCGCTCGCGGGCGATGACCTCGCGGACGATCTCGACGAACTCGCGGGTGCGGGCGAGCGGGCGGCGGTAGGGCTGGCCGTACCAGCCCTCGACGACCTGCGGCCCGGAGGCGCCGAGCCCGAGCACGAAGCGACCGCCCGAGAGGTGGTCGAGCGTGAGGGCGTGCATGGCGGTGGCGGTGGGGGTGCGGGCCGCCATCTGGGCGATCCCGGTGCCGAGTCGCAGCCGTGAGGTGTGCGATCCCCACCAGGCCAGGGGTGTGAAGGCGTCGGAGCCGTAGGCCTCGGCCGTCCAGACCGAGTCGAGGCCGGCGGCCTCGGCGCGCTGCAGCATCTCCACGATCCCCGTCGGCGGCCTGCGGGACCAGTAGCCGGTCTGGATGCCGATGCGCAGCGTGGTCATGGGTCTCCTCGTCGAGCGGTTTACCTGAGACGTGGCGTCGCAGGCACCTCGCACCCTATCCGACGTGCGCGGGGAGACGCTGTCTCGCACGCTGGGGATCGTGACCACCTACGACGACGTCGCCCGTCTCGCTCGCCCTGCCCGGCACCGACGAGGGCTCCTCGCGCGGGTGGCGGGTCTGGCGCGTGGGCGGGCGCATGTTCGTCTGGGAGCGGCCGTTCTCCCAGGCCGACCTGCGGCGGTACGGGGACGACCCCGTGCCCGCCGGGCCGATCCTCGCCGCCGCCGTGGACGGCCTCGACGAGAAGGACGCCGTCCTGGCGTCGCTGCCCGGCTCGCACTTCACCATCCCTCACCTGGACGGCTTCGCCGCCGTGCTCGTGCGCCTCGACGTCGTCCCCGAGGCCGTGCTGGCCCGGACCGTCGAGGACGCCTGGTACGCCCGCGCCCCCCGACGGCTCGCCGAGACCCGTCGGCCCTCGACCGGCGAGGCCTGAGCGCGACCTGAGGCAGTGCGCGACCGGAGACAGGCGATCGGGGGGCGTGCGCGACGGCCGGTCAGGACCGGGCGCGATCGGCGACGGTGTTGAGCAGCGCGGCGGCCTCGGCGGCGTCGTCCACGGTGACCACGAAGACGCGGTCACCGGTGCGTTCCACCGTCAACGCGTCGCCGGTGCGCAGCACCACGCCGACGCTGCGCCGGTCGAACCCGGCACGCCAGCCCCAGCCGCCGAAGTCGCCCAGCGGGTTCACCTGGGTCACCGAGGCCCGCACGACCTCGTCGGCGGGGACGTGCGTCCGGGGCCACCCGAGCACCGACCGGACGCGGAGCCCGTCGGTGTCGATGCGGGCCGTGAACGCCAGGACGGCGGCGAGCAGGACGACGACCGACGCCGCGGGGATCAGCAGCACCCACAGCCGGGTCAGCACCGCGCCGGCCACCATGCCGCCCGCGACGGCGACCGACACCACGAGGCCGGTGGTCCCGACGCCGATGCTGGCGGTCCACACCGGCTCCTGGCCCGGGGCCAGGGCGGCCCGCGGCGCGTCGGCCGGCACGGGGTCGGCGGTCGGGCGGTGCGGGTCGCCGGGGACCAGTGCGGCGGCGATGATCGCGGGCACCACGGGTGCCAGGAGCACCAGCGCGAGCAGCCAGCCCGGCATCGTCGCCTGCGAACCGTCCGCGAGGTCGCGCTGCGGCGCCAGGGAGAGCATCAGTGCCGCGCCCAGCCCGCCCGACCAGACGATCGCCCCCGCCAACGTGCGACGCACCGACGCGTTCCGCCCGAGCGCGAGGCACAGACCGGCGAACAGCACCGTCATCGCCACCGCGGTGAGGGTGGCGAAGAGCACGAACTCCTCGACGCTCTGGGTGTCGTCCACCGTCCCGGTGCCGTCCCAGTGGGAGCCCACCCGGGCCGGGAGGTCGTCGCGCCAGGACAGCGTGACGGCCGCGGCCGCCCCCGTCAGGAGCAGGCCCACGACCGTCGACCACCAGGCCGCGGACCGTGCTCGTCGCCGCCAGTCGTCGTCGTGCAGGGGCATCGCCGGGTGGGCCTTTCGTCGAGGTGATGGTGGGTGAGCTCAGCGTGTGCGGGTGGCGCGGGAGGCGGACGACAGGGCCCGCGCCGCGCCCGCGGCGTCGTCGACCGTGACCACCACGGGTGCGTCGTCGCGCCGGTCGACGGTCAGTGCCTCGCCGTCTCGCAGCACGACGCCGCGCACCTCGCCGGGGTTGGTGCGCCAGCCGTGGCCCCCGAAGTCCGTCAGGGGCGAGACGTGCGTCCGTACCTCCGCGCGCAGGACGTCGCGGGCGGGCACGTGCAGGCGGGGCCGGCCGATCATCGCGCGCACGGTGAGGCCGCTCGCGTCGATGCGGACGTCGACGACGGAGCGCATGAGGTTGACGCCCATCACCACCGGCACGACCAGGAGGATCCAGGCCTGCAGCCACACGGCGGCGACGGCGATCACGGCCAGTGCCCCGACGACCCAGCGCGTACCGCGGGGGACGACCCGTTGGTGCCAGGCGCCGTCGGGCAAGGAGTCGGACAACAGCGGCCTCCGGCTGCGCAGTCGATGGCAGGAGCAGGGTAAGTGGTGCGGAGCGCCATTGCACCGCACCGCCTTCCTTTCTAGTGGTAGGCAAGGATCCCTACAAGGTTCGTTGCCGAATCGCAATCACCGGATACGGCGCGGGGGCCGTGCGACGGGTCGCACGGCCCCCGTGGCCGAGTCAGATGACGTACTCGAGCAGCTCCGAGGCGTCCTCGACGTGCTGACCGTGGTCCGGTCGATGGCCCGGCGCACGGACCTGCGCCGGGACGCCCACCGCGACCATCCCCGTGGGGACGTCCTTGGTGACCACCGCGTTCGCGCCGATCTGTGCGTCGTCCGCGATCCACAGGGGGCCGAGCACCTTGGCGCCCGCCCCGACCATGACGCGGTCCCCGAGGGTGGGGTGCCGCTTGCCGTGGGTCATCGAGCGCCCTCCCAGCGTGGAGCCGTGGAAGAGCACGCAGTCGTCGCCGATCACCGTCGTCGCACCGATCACGACGCCCATGCCGTGGTCGATGAACAGGCGTCGGCCGATCCTCGCCCCGGGGTGGATCTCGATCCCGGTCAGCCATCGCGCGAGCTGGGACACCAGCCGGGCCGGCAGCCGCAGGCCCGGCCGGTGCCACATCCGGTGCGTCAGCCGGTGCGCCCACAGTGCGTGGACGCCCGGATAGCCCAGCGCGACCTCGATCCTGCTGCGCGCCGCCGGGTCGTGGGCGTGCGCTGCCCCGAGATCCTCGACGAGGATCTCCAGCAGGTGGCGCAGACCCGGCCGGTGCCCGGCAGGCATCGGGTGATCCGTGGCGTCGTCGTGGTGGTCGTGGTCCTGGGCCCGCTCCACGTCAGTCGAGCAGGTCGGAGAAGAGCACGGTGGACAGGTAGCGCTCGCCGAAGCTGGGGATGATCACGACGATCGTCTTGCCGGCGTTCTCCGGGCGCTGGGCGACCTGCGCGGCCGCGGCGAGGGCCGCGCCGGACGAGATGCCCACGAGCAGGCCCTCCTCCTGAGCGGACCGCTTGGCCCACTCGACCGCGGTCTCCGCGTTGATGTCGATGACCTCGTCGTAGATCGAGGTGTCGAGGATCTCGGGGACGAAGTTCGCCCCGATGCCCTGGATCTTGTGCGGTCCGGGCGCGCCGCCGTTGAGGATCGGGGACTCCTCGGGCTCGACGGCGATGATCTGCACCTCGGGCTTGCGCTCCTTGAGCACCTGGCCGACGCCGGTGATGGTGCCGCCCGTGCCGACGCCGGCGATGACGATGTCGACCTCGCCGTCCGTGTCGGCCCAGATCTCCTCGGCCGTGGTCTCGCGGTGGATCTTCGGGTTGGCCTCGTTGGCGAACTGCCGTGCCAGCACGGCGCCCTCGCGCTCGGAGGCGATCTGCTCCGCGGCGGACACCGCGCCCTTCATGCCCTCGGACGCCGGGGTGAGGATCAGCTCGGCGCCGTAGGCGCGCAGCAGCGCACGGCGCTCCTTCGACATCGTCTCCGGCATGGCGAGCACGACGTCGTAGCCGCGCGCCGCACCGACGAAGGCGAGCGCGATGCCGGTGTTGCCCGAGGTGCCCTCCACGATGGTGCCGCCCGGCTTGAGCGCGCCGGACGCCTCGGCGGCGTCGACGATGGACACGCCGATGCGGTCCTTGACCGAGCTGGCGGGGTTGTAGAACTCGAGCTTGGCGACGACGGTCGCCGGGGCACCCGCGGTGAGGCGGTTGATCTTGACCAGAGGGGTGCGGCCGATGAGCTTGGTCGCGTCCTCGTAGATGGCTGCCATGGTGATGTTCCTTCGGTGGGTTGCGGTGTTGCTGCGGGAGGTGACACCCGTGCACGACGCCGGCGCTCGCCGTCGGCGTGAAGCCTGCGTCGCGGTGGGAGGGAGCGTGGGCTGCGAGCGTCGCACGGTCGCCACGACCCCGCGGGTCAGGCGTGGCGCGGACGCCCTATCGACAGCAGCGGGCCGGCATGGTGGCGGAGACGGTCGCGGGGAGCGCGTCGACCACGGTGCTGACCACGGTGCGGCATCCCCTCTCCGCGGCACGATGCCGCGCGTTCACGTCTCGGCGGGGAGATCCTCCCTGCGGCTGCGAGCCTATCCAGCAATCCACCGATCGACAAGGCCGACGTCACCGATCGACACCTTCGATGAGTTGGGCGGTTCGGCGCACGGCGTGGCCCCGACCGGACCTGGACGAGCCAGGACCGGCCGGGGCCACGCCGTCGTCGGACCGTGCTGATCAGACGCCGGTGCAGTCGGCCGTCAGGCCGGACGGGTCGCCCGAGCCGATGAAACCGGCCGTCGCGGTCCCACCAGCGGCCAGCGAGCCGTTCCACGCCGCGTTGGCGATCGTGGTGCCGGACGCCGAGCCGCCCCACGCCTGGACGATGCTCGCCCCGGCGACGTCGACCTGCCAGCCGGAGATCGCGGCGGCGCCGGCCGTGACCGTCACCGTCGCCTGGTAGCCGCCGGACCACGAGCCGACCACGGTGACCTCGGCGGAGCACCCCTCGCCCGGCTCGACCGGGGGATCGGTGGGGTCGACGGGCGGGTCGGTCGGGTCGACCGGGGGATCGGTGGGGTCGACGGGCGGGTCGGTCGGGTCGACCGGGGGATCGGTCGGGTCGACCTCGCCGTCGCCCGGAACCAGGTCAGGGCCGCCGATGTTGATGTCGGAGCACAGGTAGTAGTTCTGGTCGGCGTGCGACGCCTTCCAGATCGTGAACAGCACCGCACGCCCCTCGTACCCCGTGAGGTCCACGTCCGTCACGTAGGGCGACTGCGTCGGGTAGGAGCCGGTCTCCTTCACCAGGTCGAGGTCGTCCCAGCCCAGCGCCTCGGTCGTCGGGTCGAAGTCCGGCTTGGACACGTAGATCAGCAGGTAGTCGGCCCCGTGGTTGGCACCGTCGGTGAGCGTCAGCTCGAACTGGTGGTCCACGCCGGTGGCGTACCACTCGCCAGGGTCGTCCAGCGCGTCGTAGCGGCCGCCCTCGGCCTGCCCGCCGCTGCAGAGCTGACCGTCGGGCAGCGCTCCCTGGTGGTCCCCGTAGACCTGCTCGCGGTACAGGCCGTTCCAGTTCCACATCGCCGCGGGCTCGGCCTGCCAGGCCTGCCAGCACTGCGGGTCGAGGTCCGCCATGCCGGGGTTCTGGAAGTCGTCGCCCCACCGCTCCCAGCAGCCGTAGTTGCGCGTGGGCGGGTCGGTGACGGATCCGTGCGCCGCCGCGGACGTCGCGGTGCCGGTGACGGCGACGGCCAGGGCGAGCGGGGCCACGAGGGTCGCGGCCGCCGCCATCGCCGCTCGGCGTCGTCGGGTGGTGTGGGACATCGTCGTCCTCCGTGCTCGTCGGGGGCCGCGGGCGCGGCCCGGTCGTGCACCATCACTCCACGCGGTGTGCGCGTGGACCACCCGGCGAACCGTTTAGGTGCTCGGGACGACGACAGCCGGCCCCGGGAGATCCCGGGACCGGCTGGAGGGAGCGGGCGACGGGAATCGAACCCGCGTAGCCAGTTTGGAAGACTGGGGCTCTACCATTGAGCTACGCCCGCGACGAAGCCCGACGAGGTGTCGGGATGCGGCGCCAGCCTAGCAAAGCCTCCAGGGTGCCGACGCCCTCGGGGCGGTGGAGGGGCGGCGCGTGTCGGCCCACTACACTGGCGCCCGGACCCGCCGTCTCCGGGCGGACGGGCACCACGGGGTGTGGCGCAGCTTGGTAGCGCATCTGCTTTGGGAGCAGAGGGTCGCAGGTTCAAATCCTGTCACCCCGACCACCGCCCACCTGCACCGGTACCACTCGGAGCAGGTGGGCGAACCCGTCCGGAAGCTCAGGAGCGGCCCACCGTGGCGCGGACCAGCTCCGCCTTGGCGCTCGTAGGCATCGTCGCGAACATCCCCCACATGGTGCGCGCCAGATCGGCGGCGCCGGTGTCGCGGGAGAGGAGGTCGCGTCGGCGTGCGGCGGGCAGACGACCGAAGCCCTCGAAGAGCTCCAGCGTGCCCTGGGTGCTGAGCCGGAGCAGCGCGCGCAGGCCGATCTCGCGGAGGCGTTCGGCGGCGTCGAGCGGGTCGGCGTCGGCCGGGACGTCTCCTCGGGCGAGGGTCTCGGCCAGCGCGCAGGCTCGGCGCAGCGAGTGCGCGACCGAGTATCCCGTGATCCGGTGCCCACCGCGGCCCGCGGTACCGACCGCCAGGACGCCCGAGGGGGGCGCCGCGCCACGGCCTCGCATCGGGATCCGGACGACCTCCCGGTCGAGCGGGTCGTCCACGGCGGACGCCGCGACACCACGGGACAGGAGCCGACGACGGAGCCGGGCCCGCAGGTCCGCGACGGGCAGCCCCGGCGCGGCGGCCAGGCAGGTCTCCTCCAGGAGCATCCGGCCCTCGCCCACGGGGATCGCGTAGAGGAAGGTCGGTGTGGCGGTCGGCCGCTCGTGCTCCGACCAGTCGGTGCGCCAGTCCATGAGCAGCGCCTCGGCGCCCTGCAGTGCCGCGGTGGCGGCCTCGGTCGGCACGACGATCCCGTAGGCGGTCTGCATCGGTGCCGGGTCGTCGGTGCGCAGCCCGGCAGGCCGTGCGCCACGCGCGTCGACCACGACGCGGGCCTCGCGGCGCAGCGCGGTGACCTGCGCGTCGTCCAGGCGGGCGGTGCGGAGCTCGACGCCGTCCAGCGGCAGCGCCGCCTGCAGCGCCGCGTTGTCGAGGACGAGGTAGGCGCGCTCGAGCGGGTGCACGCCGAACGACCGCAGCTCGGGGTTCGCCGCCCGCGCACGGACCACGGCGGAGGGCAGATCGCCGAGCTCGTCCGCCCAGATGCCGTAGGTCGGGGTCCACACCGCGTCGGGCCGCGGGTCGACCGCCAGCACCGACAGCCCGCGAGTGGCGCACCGCGACGCCAGGGCGCGCCCGGCCGGGCCGAGCCCGACGACCGCCACGTCCTTCATCATGGTGACCGACCCTACGTCGACGGGAGTTCGTCATGAGCGCAGCACGGGGGCCACGCCGGCCCACGCTGCCCCACCCGCACCTGATCTGGCTGCGCAGCGCCGCCACGATCGTGCTGAGCTGCGTCGTGGCGCAGGCGGGCTGGGCCGCGGCGCTGCTCGGCGGGCAGCCGGGATACCTGGTCCAGCACCGGGCGGGCGCCTGGGTGACGCTGGTGGTCGCCGTCGCGGCCGCGGGCGTCTACGTCGTGCTCCGCCGTTCCGCGGGCCCGGTCAACGTGACGCTGGCGCTCGCGGTGGCGGTGCTGGTGAGCGTGCAGGTCACCCTCGGCGAGCTCGGCGTCGACTTCCGGTCGGTGCACATCTTCACCGGGGTGCTGCTGGCGATGCTCGTGACGGCCCTGACGTCGTGGACGTACCGTCACCGGCTGCCGGCCGGGCCGGACGGCAGCTCCAGCTCCAGCCCCCGCAGCGTGTAACCCTCGATGAGGTCGTCCCAGCCCACCTCCGGCTCCCGCACGACGCGCGGCGAGCGAGCCAGGAGCCGGGTGAGCAGCCGGTCCGACTCCAGGATCGCCAGCGGCTGGCCCGGGCACCGGTGGGCACCGTCGCCGAAGCTCAGCCCCGCAGCGTTCACGCCCCGCGGCAGCGTGCGGCCCGGACACAGGTCCAGGCCGTCCTCGTCCGTGGCCTGCGGGTCCGCGTTGGTGGACCGCACGCACACGTCGACGAGGTCACCCGCCTCGATCGTCCACGAGCTCTCGCCGTCGGAGACGCTGATCGGCTCCTGAGCCCGCCGGTAGAGGTGCCCCACGACGGGTTCCAGCCGGATGACCTCGTGCAGGATCGCGAAGCGTTCCTGCTCTCCCGCCACCAGGTAGCGCTCACGCAGGACGTCGTCACGCAGCAGGTGCCACGCGGCCATCGTGACGAACTCGCGCGTGGTCACCATGCCGGCGGTGCCGTACGTGACGCACTCGACGAGGATGTCCACGTCCGAGTAGCCCTCGTCGATCAGGTGGCTGATGACGTCCTCGCGGCGCTGCCGGCGGCGCTCGCGGATCGCCGGGCGCACGTCCGCCAGGAAGAAGCGTCCGACGGGCAGCAGCCCGTTCCACGCCGCCAGCATCCACTGGCGGGGGGTGCGCCCCAGGTCGCGGCGGGTGATGTCGAAGGGCGGTTGGCGGAAGAAGCTGACCAGGCGGCGCGACATGCGCGGCACGGACGACTCCGTCAGGCCGACCACCTCGGCGGTGACCTCGACCGTGTAGTGCAGCGCGAGCTCGTCCAGCGTGAGGCGGCCACCCGGCGGTGTCCGGCCGAGCAGGCGGTCCGCGCACTCCTCCATCTGCGCCGTGTAGCGCTCGGCCACCACCACCGGGGCGAAGAACCGGGCGACCTTGCTGCGCTGCTCGTCGTGCAGCGGCCCGTCCGAGACGAGGATCGGGTGGTGCTTGAGCCGGCCCTGCGGGATGGCCTCCGCGGTGAAGCCGGCCTGCGTCGTGGCGTGCCGGGCGCGCAGCACCTGGCGTGCGGCCTCCAGCGACCGGATGCGCCACACGGTGCTCGCCCCGGGGCGTCCGTCGCCACCCTGCCGTTCCACCCGGGGCGTGCTCGGCTCGCCGGGGCGGACCGCCCGTCGTCGCGCCGTCATCGCCGGCCGAGGGGCAGACGGTCCCGCACGGCCCGTGCGCTCCGCGCCACTGCCGCGCCCGCTGCCGACAGGTCCGGACGACGGCGCATCACACCCTGCAGCGGAACGGTCCAGACGTCCTCGCCCCGCACGCCCCAGCCCTGCAGCAGGTGGTTGGCCGCCAGCACCCCCGTCACGGCGGCGCGCTCCATGAGGGCGATCGGCCAGTCGACCCGCAGGCCGTCGCCGGCCAGCGCCAGGCCGGGGTAGGGGGTGTCGACGGTGAGCCGGTCGCGCCACGGGCCCGTGCCCACCAGGCCGCAGTCGTCCTCGACGAGCAGCTCGGAGTGCACGGTGCGCAGCTCGCGCGTCTCGGGGTAGACCTCGTGCAGGGCGTCGAGGAGCCGGTCGCGCAGGCGAGCGGTGTCCAGCCCGCACGGCCCGTCGCCGGCGAGGTCGGGGTCCCGTTCAGGGTCCGTGGCGTAGCCGTGCAGCTCCACGACGGAGCCGCCGTGCTCGCGGGCCCAGTCGGCCGCACCCTGCTCGAAGCGCTCCAGGACCGTGACGTTGTCGAGCAGGTCGTAGCCGCTGGTGCCCAGGAAGGCCTCGCGCTCCGGCGCCACGGGGCCGTCCAGCCACACCCGCAGCACGGCGAAGGGCGGTGCGTTGCGCCCGGCGGCGACGCGGCGGTGCCAGTCCCGGCGCTCGGCGTCGTCAGTGGTCTGGCCGGGCCCGTCGTCGAGCGGCGAGAGCAGGTCGCGCGCGACCCGTGGGTCGGTGGCGACCACGACCGCGTCCGCGACGACGTCCCCGGACGCCGTGCGCACGCGCCAGGACCCGTCGTCGTCCCGGTGGAGGGACTGCGCCCGGGTGCCGGTGCGCACGTCGGCGCCCAGCTCTGCGAGGTGGCGACCCAGCGGGGCCCACAGGGCGGTGTCGTAGTCGTCGTCGGGGACGTCGAAGAGCAGACCTTCCGAGGACCCGGCGAAGTAGGTGTGGAACATGCCCACCAGCTCGCCCGCACCGAAGTCGGTCGGATGGGCGAAGAACGACCGGGCGAACACCTCGAGGGCGAGGTGCCGCGCACCCTCCGGGAAGCGCAGGCGGTCGAGGAAGTCCTGGGCGGACTCGCCGTCGTAGCGCTCGTGGCTGGCGGGGTAGGAGACCGAGACGAGCTCGATCGCGCTGGGCAGGTGCACCGACGGCAGCGCCGAGAGCGGGAAGGTGGGGCTGCGCACGACGAACGCCGCGAGGTTGACGGGCGGTGTCAGCGGCAGCGCCGCGAAGCTGTCGGTGAGCCCGTCGCCGCGGCGCAGGGGGTAGTCGTCGACCGGCACCAGGTGGGCGAGCGTCGGGTCGCTGCGTCGCAGCAGGGCGCGCAGCGTGTAGTACTGCCGGAAGAAGGCGTGGAACCCGCGGCTCATCGTGCGCGGAGCGGTGTCGTCGTGCGTGCCGTCCGTGTGCTCGGCGGGGTCCGCGACCGGCCAGGCGCGCACCCGGCCGCCGAGCTGGTCGCACGCTTCGAGCAGGGTCACGCGCACGCCTCGCTCGGCCAGGATCGTCGCCGCGCCCAGGCCCGCGATGCCGCCGCCGACGACGACCACGTGCCGGTCGCCGGTGGACCGCTCGGCACCGGGCTCGGCCGGGTGCAGGACGGCGCCGCGGTCGCGCCCCGGCGGGACGGGGCGACTCATGCGGGGTCGGCCTGGGGTCGACGGGCCAGGACGGTGTGCAGGATGCCGCGCTGCCAGCCGGTGCCGGTGCGCCAGGTGATGCCGGTCAGTCCGGCGCGCTCGAGGCGTGCCTGGAGCTGCGCGGTGCTGTCGTTGTCCACCACGCTGCGCCACAGGTAGCGGTAGATCGCCGGATTGCCCCGCACGACCACCGACAGCGGCATGACGACCCCCCAGCAGACGACGGTCCAGACGGCCGTGGCGACCCGGCGGTCCTTGACGTGGTAGTCCTGCAGGGCGATCCACCCGCCCGGCTCCACCTGGTCGCGGATCGCGGCCACGACGTCGTCGCGCTGGTCCTCGGGGACGTTGCGCAGCAGGTACGCGGCGAACGCGCCGTCCGCGTCGTGCTGTCCGTGCTCACGTGCGACCCGAGGCAGGTCCTGGGCGAAGGCCTGCACGAACCGGACGCCGCTCGGCCAGGACTTCGCCTCGGCGTGGCTCAGCATCCCGCCCGAGGCGTCCAGCCCGACGACGCGGGCGTCCTCGCCGGCGGCGTCGAGGAGGGCGCGCGTGGACAGCCCCGAGCCGCACCCCAGGTCCCACAGCGTCAGCGGCCCTGCACCCGATCGCCTCGTCAAGCGCGAGACCAGCTCGCGTGCCGCGGTGCGCAGGGCGCGGTGGTAGCCGGGGTTGAGTCGCGTCAACAGGTCGTAGCGGTCGGCGGCACGGTCGAACTCGTCGGCGAGCCGTGCTCCTCGCACCTCGACGGGACCGGCGGCATCGGAGCGTTTGCGAAGCACAGCCACACCTTACGGGTCGGACCGATGAGAAGCGGCGTCAACCGCGGTCTCACCGAGGACCGCAACCATCACACCGCTCGGACGGCGAGGCGACGACCATGAGGCTCCTGCGCTACGCGATCAACGTGACGCTCGACGGCTGCTGCCACCACGAGGCGGGGCTCCCGCCCGACGAGGAGTCGATGAGCTGGTGGACCCGGGAGATGCAGCGGGCCGACGCCGTCCTGTTCGGCCGCGTGACCTACGAGATGATGGAGTCGGCGTGGCGGCGGCCGGCCACGGGCCGGTGGCCCGACTGGATGCAGCCGTGGGAGACCCCGTTCGCCGAGGCGATCGACCGCGTGGAGAAGCACGTCGTGTCGAGCACGCTGGACGCGGTCGACTGGAACGCCGAGCTGGTGCAGGGCGACTTGGGTCAGGCGGTGCGCCGCCTCAAGGAGCAGCCGGGAGAGGGCCTGTTCGTCGGTGGCGTGCAGCTCCCGCTCGCGCTGGCGGACCGGGGACTGATCGACGAGTACGTGTTCCTCGTGCAGCCCGTCCTGGCCGGCCACGGACCCACGCTGCTGTCCGGTCTGCGCGAGCGCGTCCACCTCGAACCCGTGGACCGCCAGGTGCTGCGGTCGGGAACGGTGGCCCAACGGTTCCGCCCCGTGCGGTCCGGCGGGTGAGGCGAAGGCTCGGGGGCGTCCTGCCGGAGCCACCCGGAGGTCGACGCGCGCGCCGGCGTCGAGCCTGGTAGACCGAGGGCCATGGCGAGCACACCCGACCAGCTCTCTGGTCCCGACGGGCAGAGCAGCGCCCGCGTCGTATCCGGTGACGCGGGCGGGGAGAGCACCGCCACCGTCGTCGTCGCGTTCGTCGCCAACGCCGTGGTCGCCGTCGCCAAGACGGGCGCGGCCATGATCACCGGTTCCGCCTCCATGCTGGCCGAGGCGGTCCACTCCTGGGCGGACACGGGCAACGAGGTCTTCCTGCTGATCGCCGACCGTCGGTCGCGCCGGCCCGCCGGTCACGACCATCCTCTCGGGCACGGGCGCGAGGCGTACGTGTGGTCGATGTTCGCCGCCATCGGGCTGTTCGCCGTCGGTGCGGGCGTCTCGGTGGTGCACGGCATCCAGGAGCTCGTCCATCCCGAGCCCGCCGAGAACCTCGGCATCGCGTACGCCGTGCTGGCGATCGCGTTCGTGCTGGAGGGCGTGTCGTTCGTCAAGGCGGTGCGGCAGGCGCGCGGTGAGGCGCGTCGCTCGGAGCGTGACCTCGTGGAGCACGTGCTGGAGACGTCCGACCCGACGTTGCGAGCCGTCGTCGCCGAGGACGCCGCCGCGCTGGTCGGCATCGTGATCGCCTTCGTCGGTGTGCTCGCCCACCAGATCACCGGGTCGGCGGTGTGGGACGCGGTGGGATCGATCGCCATCGGCGTCCTGCTGGCGGTCGTGTCCGTGGTGCTGGTGGACCGCAACCGCAGGTTCCTCGTGGGGGAGGTGGGGCGTCCCGAGCTGCGTGACGCCGTCCTGCGTCACCTGCTCGAGCTCGACGAGGTGGAACGCGTGACGTACCTGCGCATCGAGTACGTCGGTCCCCGCTCCATCTACCTCGTGGTCTCCGTCGACCTGCCGGGCGAGGACCGTGAGACGGCCGTGGCCCGTCGGCTCGACGCGCTGGAGCGGCGCGCGATCGGTCAGCCGGGCGTCGCGGGGGCGGTCTTCACGGTGTCGACGCCGGAGGAGCCGTCGCTGCACCCTCTGGGCCGGCCCGAGGTCGAGACGGCGCCCGCTCGGTAGGATCGAGGCCCACCTCTTCTTGCCGGGAGCCGTCGTGACCGACCCGAACGACCCGTACGCAGCGCCGCCGCCTCCGGCCCCGCCCGAGCCGACCGGCGCCGCCCCGGCGCACCCCCAGCAGTTCGCGACGCAGCCGCTCCCGACAGGTCCGACGTCGAGCGACACACCTGCCGACGTGCGGCGGCCACCGGTCGGGTCTTCGTCGCCGCAGGGGCATGCACCCCCGCAGGGCTATGCACCCCCGCAGGGCTATGCACCCCCGCAGGGCTATGCACCCCCGCAGGGCTACGCGCCGGGCTCGGCCGGTCCCGCCGCCGAGATCGAGCCGTACGCCGCCCAGCCCTCCGCCGTGCAGCCGTACGGCGCACCGCCGTACGTCCCCGGCCCCTACGGGTACGCGTACCCGGTGCGCCGGACCAACGGGATGGCGATCACCTCGCTGGTGCTCGGGATCCTCTGGCTCTACTGGGTCGGCAGCATCCTGGCGCTCGTCTTCGGGTACGTGGCGCTCGGTCAGATCAAGCGCGCCCCGGCACAGGCTCCCCAGGACGGCCGCGGCCTGGCGATCGCCGGGGTGGTCCTGGGCTGGGTCGGGGTCGCGACGCTGCTGCTCCCGCTGGTGTTCCTCGTGCTGCTGGTGCCGCTCGGGCTCTGAGCCCCGATCCGGGCCCGGGTGGTGGAAGGGTCTCGACCACGCCGCAGCACCACTGCCATGATGTCGGCCGACCGGACGCCGCCGATGCCGGTCGACTCTTCGAGGAGGACCATGACCACCCCAGAGCCCCAGAACACCCCGTACGCGCCCGCCGTCGGTGCGCCCGCCGGCCACCCGGCAGGTCCGCCCGTCGAGAACCCCGGCAGGTCGATGGGGATCGCCGGTCTGATCCTCGGCTTCCTCGGCCCGCTGTCGGTGGTCGGCCTCATCCTGTCGATCATCGGCCTGCGCAGGTCGAAGAAGGTCGGCCAGTCGAACGGTGTCGCGGTCGCCGGCATCGTCGTCAGCAGCATCGTGCTCGTCGGCGTGATCATCCTGGCCGTCATGCTGGGCGTCGGTCTGATGCACCTCGTCGGGACGTGCAACGACCTCGGCCCCGGTGTCCACCAGCTGGACGGCATCACCTACACCTGCAGCTGACTCCGGTGCCGACCCGGCCCGCCGCGACCGCGACGTCGTGGCGGGCCGTCGTCGTCCCGGGCGAGGGGGGCACCTCGCCGGGTGCCGCTGGCAGACTGGGTGCCATGCACGACGACGGCGCGCACCGCGCGCACCCCGGTGACGGTGACGAGCCGGTCACCACGGCGTTGGCCGGCGTCGGCAGCCGGCTGCGCACCCTGCGGACCGACGCCGGCCTCACCCTGGCCCAGGTGTCCGGGCGCACCGGCACCTCGGTGAGCACCCTGTCGCGCCTCGAGTCGGGATCCCGGCGCCCCACCCTCGAGCTGCTGCTGCCCCTGGCGAGGACGTACGGCGTCACCCTCGACGACCTCGTCGACGCGCCCACCACCGGTGACCCCCGGGTGCACATGCGCCCCGTGAGCGCGAACGGTCTGACCAGCATCCCCCTGACGCCCGGCGCGACCGCCATCGGCGCCTACAAGCTGATCCTGGAACCCGGCTCCCGCCCCGCCCCGGACCCGCGCAGCCACGACGGCTACGAGTGGCTCTACGTCCTGTCGGGGCGGCTGCGGCTCGTCCTCGGTCACCACGACGTCGTCATGGGACCGGGGAGGCCGCCGAGTTCGACACCCGGGTGCCGCACTGGTTCGGTCCCGCCGACGACGGCGCCGTGGAGCTGCTGTCCCTGTTCGGCGAGCAGGGCCAGCGCGCGCACACCCGCGTGCGCCCCCGCGCGAAGGACTGACGGGGCCGCGCCGGGTGGTGCATCACACGGTCCGCGCCCTGTCGGCCGTCACCGCGCGTGCCGTATGATCGACGGGTTGCCCGTACGTCCGTCGTGCGGGCCTCCTGCCCAGCATCACGCGCCGCAGCAACCCGCACTCCCTCCCGGAGAGACGCGCGCGCACGCACCCGACACGTTGGAGATCATCGAAGTGAAGAGCGCCGTCGAGACCCTGGACCCCACCAAGGTCAAGCTGACCGTCGAGGTGGGGTACGACGAGCTCAAGCCGAGCATCGACCACGCCTACCAGCACATCGCGGAGCAGGTGAACATCCCCGGCTTCCGCAAGGGCAAGGTCCCCCCGCGCATCATCGACCAGCGCGTCGGCTGGGGTGCCGTCGTCGAGCACGCCGTCAACGAGGGGCTCTCCGGCTTCTACCGCGAGGCCGTCACCTCGGAGTCGCTGCGCCCCCTGGGCCAGCCCGAGGTCGAGGTCACCGAGATCCCCGCCAAGGCCGGCGAGGGCCAGCTCGCCTTCACCGCCGAGGTCGAGGTCCGCCCCGAGATCGAGCTGCCCGAGCTGTCCGGCATCGAGCTGACCGTCGAGACCACCGAGGTGTCCGACGACGACGTCGCCGAGCGCCTCGACTCCCTGCGCGAGCGCTTCGGCACCCTCGTGGGTGTCGACCGTCCCGCCGCCGAGGGCGACTACGTCGTCATCGACCTCAAGGCCGTCATCGGCGACGAGGAGATCGACTCGGTCTCCGGCGTCTCCTACCAGATCGGCTCCGGCAACATGCTCGACGGTCTCGACGAGGCGCTCACCGGCCTGTCGGCCGGCGAGACCACCACCTTCGCCACCGAGCTCGCCGGCGGCGAGCGCCAGGGCGAGGAGTCCTCCGTCACGGTCACCGCGACCTCCGTCAAGGAGCGCGAGCTGCCCGAGGCCGACGACGACTTCGCCCAGATGGCCTCCGAGTTCGACACCATCGACGAGCTCAAGGCCGACCTGCGCGAGCAGGTCGCCTCCTCCAAGACCTCGAACCAGGCCGTCGCCGCCCGCGACGCCCTGCTCGAGAAGCTCCTGGAGCTCGTCGAGATCCCCGTGCCCGCCGGCGTCGTCGAGGCCGAGGTGCACCGTCACCTCGAGTCCGAGAGCCGCCTGGAGGACGACGAGCACCGCGCCGAGGTCACGGTGGACGCCACCAAGGCGATCACCAACCAGATCCTCCTGGACACCCTCGCCGAGAAGCTCGAGGTCAAGGTCGGCCAGGGCGAGCTCATCGAGTACCTGGTCCAGGCCTCCCAGCAGTACGGCATGGAGCCGCAGCAGTTCATCCAGACTCTCGACCAGGGCGGCCAGATCCCCGCCATGGTCGGCGAGGTCGCCCGTTCCAAGGCGCTCGCGGTCGCCCTGCGCGACATCGAGGTGAAGGACGCCGACGGCACCGTCGTCGACCTGTCCGAGTTCATCGGCTCCGACGAGGAGGACGCGGCCGAGGCCGCTGCCGCCGAGGCCAGTGCTGAGCAGTCCGCCGAGTCCGCCGACTCGTCCGCGGAGTCCGCCGACTCCTCGGCCGACTCGGTCGACTCCGCGGACGACGCGGAGACCGCCAAGGCCTGACCCGCCCGCCGCACCACGACGGCCCGCACCCCGCATCGCGCGGGGTGCGGGCCGTCGTCGTCCCCGCCGCCGCACGACTCGTGTGCGCCCGCAGCGAAACAGGCCTGCTCCGGGACTTGTCGGGGCACCGGTGCACGTTAGGGTCGAGCGACAGCGAACTGAAGGAGACGGACGTGAACGACCTGCTGCGGACGGACCAGACCGCACCCCAGGGCCGGGGCGAGGGACAGGGCCTCGGCCTCAACGACTCGATCTTCAACCGGCTCCTCAAGGAGCGCATCATCTGGCTGGGCTCGGAGGTTCGCGACGACAACGCGAACGCCATCTGCGCGCAGATGATGCTGCTCGCGGCCGAGGACCCGAACAAGGACATCTACCTCTACATCAACTCCCCGGGCGGTTCGATCACCGCGGGCATGGCGATCTACGACACCATGCAGTTCATCCAGCCCGACGTCGCGACCGTGGCGATGGGGATGGCCGCCTCGATGGGGCAGTTCCTGCTGTCCTCGGGCGCGCCGGGCAAGCGGTACATCACCCCGCACGCCCGGGTGCTCATGCACCAGCCGTCCGGCGGCGTCGGCGGCACCGCCACCGACGTGCGCATCGGCGCGCAGCTGATCATGCACATGAAGAAGGTCCTCGCCGAGCTCACGGCGGAGCAGACCGGTCAGCCGCTCGAGAAGATCCTCAAGGACAACGACCGTGACAGCTGGTTCACGGCGGACGAGGCCCTGGAGTACGGCTTCGTCGACCGCGTCGTCACCAACGCCTCCTCGGTGGCCGGGGGCGGCGGCACGACCGCCGACTGACCCGACGACCTGGTCGACAGACCCCGACTTCCCACCGAGGAGAACCATGAGCTACTCACCCGAGTACCAGTTCGCGATGACCGCGGAGCGCCTCGCCGGGGGTGCCGCCCGTCCGGGCGGCGTCGCCCTGCCGCACGGTGCGCCGTCGTCGCGCTACGTGCTGCCCCAGTTCGAGGAGCGCACCCCCTACGGGTTCAAGCGCCAGGACCCGTACACCAAGCTGTTCGAGGACCGCATCATCTTCCTGGGCGTCCAGGTCGACGACGCCTCCGCGGACGACGTGATGGCGCAGCTGCTCGTCCTGGAGTCCCAGGACCCGGACCGCGACGTCATGATCTACATCAACTCGCCCGGTGGCTCGTTCACCGCGATGACGGCGCTGTACGACACGATGCAGTTCATCAAGCCGCAGATCCAGACGGTGTGCCTCGGGCAGGCGGCCTCGGCGGCGGCAGTGCTCCTGGCGGCCGGGCAGGCGGGCAAGCGGCTCGCCCTGCCCAACGCCCGCGTGCTGATCCACCAGCCCGCGATGGAGGGTGGCGGCTACGCGCAGGCGTCCGACATCGAGATCCACGCCAACGAGCTCATCCGGATGCGCGAGTGGCTCGAGGAGACGCTGGCGCGGCACTCCGGCAAGGACGTCGCCGAGGTCCGTGACGACATCGAGCGCGACAAGATCCTCACCGCGGCCGAAGCACGTGACTACGGTCTCGTGGACCAGGTGCTCGACTCCCGCAAGCCGGCGCAGATCGCTCGCTGACCTGCGCTGACGAACCTTCGGCGCTGCTGGTCGACCCGGGCTCCTCGCCTTCACCGCGAGGGGTCCGGGTCGCGCCACACCGGGGAACTCTGCTGACAAGAGCGCGTCGGTGGTGTGGAATGGAGCTCAGACGTGCACGAGACAAGGAGGCCCCCGGTGGCTCGAATCGGTGACGGTGCAGATCTGCTCAAGTGCTCGTTCTGCGGTAAGTCCCAGAAGCAGGTCAAGAAGCTCATCGCCGGACCTGGGGTCTACATCTGCGACGAGTGCATCGACCTGTGCAACGAGATCATCGAGGAGGAGCTCGGCGAGGCCACGGAGACGGGCCTGACCGAGCTGCCGAAGCCTCGGGAGATCTTCGAGTTCCTGGAGCAGTACGTCATCGGCCAGGAGGGCGCCAAGCGAGCGCTCGCCGTCGCCGTCTACAACCACTACAAGCGGGTCCAGGCGGCGCCCGTGGCCAAGAGCGACGACGACGGCGTCGAGATCGCCAAGTCGAACATCTTGCTGGTCGGGCCCACCGGCACCGGCAAGACGTACCTCGCCCAGACGCTCGCCAAGATGCTCAACGTGCCCTTCGCCATCGCGGACGCCACGGCGCTCACGGAGGCCGGCTACGTCGGCGAGGACGTCGAGAACATCCTGCTCAAGCTCATCCAGGCCGCCGACTACGACGTCAAGAAGGCCGAGACGGGCATCATCTACATCGACGAGGTCGACAAGGTGGCCCGCAAGGCCGAGAACCCGTCGATCACCCGCGACGTGTCGGGGGAGGGCGTGCAGCAGGCCCTGCTCAAGATCATCGAGGGGACCAGCGCGTCCGTGCCGCCCCAGGGCGGCCGCAAGCACCCCCACCAGGAGTTCATCCAGATCGACACGACGAACGTGCTGTTCATCGTGGCCGGTGCGTTCGCCGGGCTGGACGACATCATCGCGGCACGCGCCCGGCGGCGCGGCATCGGGTTCTCCGCCCCCATGGAGTCCGCGGCGGACGAGGACCTCTTCGCCGAGGTCCGGCCCGAGGACCTGCACAAGTACGGGCTCATCCCCGAGTTCATCGGCCGGCTTCCCGTCATCGCGGCGGTCTCCCCGCTCGACCGTGAGGCACTGGTGCGCATCCTGACCGAGCCGCGCAACGCGCTCGTCAAGCAGTACCAGCGCATGTTCGAGATCGACGGCGTCCGCCTGGAGTTCGACGACGGCGCGGTGGACGCGATCGCCGAGCAGGCGCTGCTGCGGGGGACCGGCGCACGCGGACTGCGCGCCATCATGGAGGAGGTCCTCCAACAGGTGATGTTCGACGTGCCGAGCCGCGACGACGTCGAGGGTGTCGTGGTCACCCGGGAGGTCGTCGAGGAGAACGTCAACCCGACGATCGTGCCCCGCGCCTCCGGCCCGGTGCGCAACCGCAAGTCCGCCTGATCCCGGCCGTCGTCGCTGCCGGTGCGCCCGGCGTCCGAGGACGTGCGCCGTCCGGCAGAACCGTAGGATCGAGGCATGGCAGACCCCTACGACGAAGCGCCCGTGCCCGTGACCGGCCGCGCCGTGCCGCCCGAGATCCTCGCGCTGCGCAGCACGATCGACAACATCGACGCCGCACTGGTGCACCTGCTCGCCGAGCGGTTCCGCGCCACCCAGCGGGTCGGGGAGCTCAAGGCGACCGTCGGGCTGCCGCCGGCCGACCCCCAGCGGGACCGCCAGCAGATCGAGCGGCTCAAGACCATCGCCTCCGGCTCGGGGCTCGACCCCGACTTCGCGGAGCTGTTCCGCAACTTCATCGTCTCCGAGGTGATCCGGCACCACGAGCGGATCGCCGCCGAGCACGCGGCGGCCGGACGTGCCGACCAGGCGCCGCCGCTGGACACCTACTCCTGAACCCCCGCGCAGCACGCGCGCCGCGAGGCAGCACGCGCTGTCGCGGGGCAGCGGCGCGCACCGTCAGGTAGCGGGGGCGCGGGCACGCGCGAGCGGATGTGCCGATCGTGTCGAGGTCGCGCACCGGTCGGTCGAACGTGGTCCGCCGGGGTGGCGCGCAGCATCGTTCCGTCGCAAGGTGGAGTGCACAGTCCACGGACCCGAAAGGGGGACTCCCTGCATGACTACCCGATGGCTCAAGCCACTGGTCGGACGCCCAGGGCCGTTCGCGACGGTCTACCTCGATGCCACCCGCTCGGCCCAGGCCGGCGACAAGGACGTGGCCAACCGATGGCGTGCCGTACGGCGCGCGCTGGAGAAGCAAGGGGCGCCGACGACGGTGCTCGACGAGCTGGACGAGGCGGTGAGCGTGCCGACCCGCGGGCCAGGCACCCATGGCCGCGTCCTCATCGCGGACGACAGCGGCGTGCTGGTCGACCGGCTGCTGCGTGAACCGCCGGCCGTCACCGCCGGCGTCTGGCACGAGGTCCCCTCCCTGATGCAGGCGGCGCGCTCCGCCGACGAGTCGGTCGACGCGCTGTGCGTCACCGTCGACCGGGTGGGGGCGGACTTCTGCGCCGTCGACGCCGACGGGCGCACGGCGAGCGCGGTGGAGAGCTTCGACGGTCCGCACGACGAGGTCTCCAAAGCGTCGAGCACGAGCGTCAAGCGCGCCACCATCGAGTCGCGCGCGGAGGACTCGTGGCGTGGCAACGCCGAGGCCGTCGCTGCCGAGATCGAGCGCAGGCTGGCCGAGCACAGGCCGGAGGTCGTGCTGATCAGCGGCGACGTGCGCGCGTTGCGCCTCGTGCGCGGGGCGCTGGGGCAGGAGGCCGAACGCCTCGTCGTGGAGGTCCCCGGCGGTGGTCGTGGACCGGGAATCCATCAGGGTGCGTTCGCCGAGGCGCTGGCCGACGCGATCGACTCCTACCGGGGGCGTCGCAGCGAGCTCGTCCTCGCCGAGCTCCGCCAGGGTCTCGGACGGGAGGACGGCGCGGTCACCAGCATCGACGACGTCGTCCAGGTTCTCGCCCGCGGCCAGGTCAAGCACCTGGTCCTGTCGGAGGAGCTGGCGGACGCCGCCTCGCTCGCGCTGCAGCGCTGGGCGTCCGGGGACGACGAGGGTCCCGGCTTCGCCGGCCTGCTCGACGGACGCAACCTGTGGATCGGGCCCGCCCCGATGGACATCGCGGTCGCGCGCGCAGAGCTGACGGGCCGGGGCGTCACCGACGGGCTCCAGGAGCTCCCGGCGGCGTCGGCGCTCATGCGAGCGGCCCTCGCCCAGGACGCCGAGCTGACCTTCGCCCCGACGGGGTCGGTCGAGCTCATGGACGGTGTCGGGGCGACCCTGCGGTGGTCCGACGGCGGTACCCCGCACGAGTCCGCGGCGTCGATGAGCGGTGACGGGCGACGCCTGCGGGCCGTCTGACCCCGGGCTGCCCGGCAGACGCGCCGAGGGCGGCGGGAGGACGATTCCTCCCGCCGCCCTCGGCGTGTGCGAGCGGTTGCCGGGAGCGGTTCAGGCGCGCGGCTGCTTGACCGGCGGTTCGCCGAGCTCGTGCTCGACGACGACGATCCCGCCCTGCACGTCCGGGTCGCCCTGTCCGTCGCTCGCCTCGACGAGGTCGAGCGGACCGGTGACCCGGCCGGCGCCGCGGACGTCCTCGACGGCGGACCGCACGCCCGGCAGCATGGTGGCGGGCACGGCCACCGTGGCGGCCAGGATCGGCGTCTTCATCGAGACCTTGGCGGCCGACTTCAGCTTGCGCAGCGCGGCCAGGGCGTTGCCGGCGGCGGTGAGGCCCTGAGGGGCGGCCCCGCCGGCCGCGGAGCGCAGGGGCTCCGCCGTCGGCCACTCGGCCCGGTGCACCGAGCCGGTGCGCCACCAGGACCAGACCTCCTCGGTCGCGAACGGCAGGAACGGCGCCAGGAGGCGCAGCATGACGTCGAGCGCGACCGCCAGGGCGGTGCGTGCCGACACCGTCTCGGCGGAGAGGTCGTCGGCGGAGGCGCCCGCACCGTAGGCGCGGTCCTTGACGAGCTCGAGGTAGTCGTCGCAGAACGCCCAGAAGTAGGACTCGGTGACCTCGAGCGCCCGCGTGTGGTCGTAGGCGTCGAACGCGGCCGTGGCCTGGTCGACGACGTCCGCGAGGCCTGCGAGCATCGCCCGGTCGAGCTCGGCGGTGACGGCCGCCGGGTCCAGCACGATCTCGCCGGCACCGGTGGTGGGGTCGACGCCGAACGTGAGGGCGAACTTGGAGGCGTTGAGCACCTTGATCGCCAGGCGTCGACCGATCTTCATCTGGCCGACCTCGAACGCCGCGTCCGTGCCGAGGCGAGCGGCGGCCGCCCAGTAGCGCACGGCGTCCGACCCGTGCTCGACGAGCAGGTCCATGGGCGTGACGACGTTGCCCTTCGACTTGGACATCTTCTTGCGGTCCGGGTCGAGGATCCAGCCGCTGATCGCGGCGTTCTTCCACGGCAGCACGCCGCACTCGAGGTGCGAGCGCACCACGGAGGAGAACAGCCAGGTGCGGATGATGTCCTGGCCCTGGGGGCGCAGGTCCATCGGGTAGACGCGCTCGAACAGGTCGGCGTCGCGCTCCCAGCCGGACACGATCAGGGGGCTCAGCGAGGACGTGGCCCACGTGTCCATGACGTCGGCGTCGCCGACGAAGCCCCCGGGTGCGCCCCGCTGGGACTCGTCGTAGCCGGCCGGGGCCTGCGACGTCGGGTCGACGGGCAGCTCGGACTCGGCTGGCAGGATCACCTGGTCGTGGTCGACGGCGCCGTGCTCGTCCACGCCGTACCAGACCGGCACGGCCACACCGAAGAAGCGCTGGCGCGAGATCAGCCAGTCGCCGTTGAGTCCGCCGACCCAGTTGTCGTAGCGCACGCGCATGAAGTCGGGGTGGAACCCGAGCTCCTTGCCGCGGCCCAGCAGCTCGTCCTTGAGGTCGCGCTCCTCCCAGGAGCGACCGCCGTTGCGGATGTACCACTGGCGGGAGGTGACGATCTCGAGGGGCTTGTCGCCCTTCTCGTAGAAGTTCGTCATGCGCTGGGTGGACCTGGGCTCCCCGTCGAGGTCGCCCGAGGCGCGCAGCGCGTCGACGACGGCGGTACGGGCGCTGAACGCCGTCCTGCCGGCCAGCGACTCGGCGTACAGGCCGGAGCCCGGCCCTTCGGCGATCCAGGCGGGCGTCTCGCGGGAGAGGCGGCCGTCGCGCTGGATCACCGAGCGGGTGGGCAGCTGCAGCTCGCGCCACCACTGGACGTCGGTGAGGTCGCCGAACGTGCAGCACATGGCGATGCCGGCGCCCTTGTCCATGGCGGCCGCGGGGTGCGCGAGCACGGGCACCTCGACGCCGAACAGGGGCGAGACCACCGTGGTGCCGAACAGGTCCTGGTAGCGCTCGTCGTCCGGGTGGGCGATGAGCGCGACGACGGCGGGGATGAGCTCGGGGCGCGTCGTCTCGATGTGGACCGGTTCGCCGCCGGGGCGGTGGAACGCCACCCGGTGGTAGAAGCCGGGGTACTCGCGGGCCTCGAGCTCCGCCTGGGCGACCGCCGTCTGGAACGTGACGTCCCAGAGGCCGGGGGCCTCGGCCTGGTAGGCCTCGCCGCGGGCGAGGTTGCGCAGGAAGGCGCGCTGGGAGGCGGCACGCGAGGTGGCGTCGATCGTCTGGTACGTCTGCGACCAGTCGACGCTGAGCCCGAGCCTGCGCCACAGCTCCTCGAACTGGCGCTCGTCGTCGGCGGTGAGGCGCTCGCACAGCTCGATGAAGTTGCGTCGGCTGACGGGCACCTGGTCACCGGGCTTGACGTTCTTGCCGTCGGTGCCCTGGTGCGGGGGCTCGAAGCCCTCGACGTAGCCCAGGGAGGGGTCGCAGCGCACCCCGAAGTAGTTCTGCACGCGACGCTCGGTGGGCAGGCCGTTGTCGTCCCACCCCATGGGGTAGAAGACCTCCTTGCCCTGCATGCGCTGGTAGCGCGCGACGACGTCGGTGTGGGTGTAGCTGAAGACGTGCCCGACGTGCAGGGAGCCGGAGACCGTCGGGGGCGGGGTGTCGATCGAGTACACCTCGTCGCGGGTCCTGGTGCGGTCGAAGGTGAAGGTGCCCTCGGCGGCCCAGCGCTCGTCGAACTTCGCCTCGAGGCCCTCGGTCGTGACCCGGTCCGGTACCCCTCGGACCACCGCGCGCACGACGTCGGCGGTTACCCGGCCGGACGTGGTGGCTGCTGCGGGGGTCTGCTCGGGCGCCTGGTGCGCCGCGGGGTTCGGGAAGTCGCTCATGGTCAGCCATTGTCCCAGATCGACGACCTGCCTCCACCACGGTCCCGCACCGCGAAATCCTCTGACTATGATCAGCAAGATGATCGACCAAGGAGCTGCGCCCGTGAACCCCGCGACCCCCGTGCTGCCCGAGCAGACGGACGTCGTGCGACGGTTCAACCGGAGCTACACCCAGCGCGTCGGGGTGCTCGAGGACTCGTTCCTCGGGCTCGGCATGCCGCTCGGCACCGCGCGACTGCTCTACGAGATCGGCCTCGAACCCTGCACCACCCGAGACCTGCGGGCGCGCCTCGACCTCGACTCCGGCTACCTGAGCCGGTTGCTGCGCAGGCTCGAGTCCGACGCGCTGGTGACCGTCGAGCCCGACCCGGCCGACCGCCGTCGCCGTCGCGTCGGCCTCACCGCGGCGGGGAGCCGGGCCTGGGAGGAGCTCGAACGCCGCTCCGACGACCGCGCCCGGGACCTCGTGGCCCCCTTGACGGACCGGCAGCGTGCCCGCCTCGCCGCCGCGCTCGCCGAGGCCGACCTGCTCGTGCGGGCGGCCACGGTGGCCGTCGCGACGACGGACCCGGCCTCTCCGCTCGCCCGACAGGCCGTCGAGGCGTACTTCGAGGAGGTCGGGGCCCGGATCGGCGACGCGGGAGAGTTCGACGTCGTCGGCGCGCTCGACGCCGACGCGCGCAACCTCGTCGCGCCCCACGGGGCCTTCGTGGTCGCGAGCTCCGGCGGTCGGCCCGTGGCGTGCGGGGGAGTGCAGTCCCTCGGCGGCGGCGTCGGGGAGATCAAGCGGATGTGGGTGGACGGCACGTGGCGCGGCGCGGGGCTCGGCTCTCGGCTCCTGCGCCACCTCGAGTCGGTCGCCCGCGACCTCGGCCACACCGAGGTGCGGCTGGACACCCACGGTGCGCTCGTCGAGGCGGTCGAGATGTACGAGCGTGCGGGCTACCGGGAGGTGGACCGCTACAACGACAACCCGCACGCGACGCACTTCTTCGCCAAGCGGCTCCGGCGAGACCCGACCTGAGACGGTGGGTCGGAGGCAACGTTCCCCTCCGCGGCCCGCGGGGCGGGGATAGGCTCGGTCTCATGGCCTCTGATCTCACCGTCGGCTACGCCGCGATGCTCGAGCAGTTCCACCCCACCGACGTCGTGGAGTACTCCGCGTACGCCGAGGAGCACGGCTTCTCCGGCGTCATGGCGGCCGACCACTTCCAGCCGTGGGTACCCCAGCAGGGCGAGGCGGCGTTCGTCTGGAACGTGCTCACCGCGCTCGGCGAACGCACGCGCGGCGACCTGGGGCCGGGCGTGACCTGCCCGTCCTTCCGGTTCCACCCCGCGATGGTGGCGCAGGCGTCGGCGACGCTCGCCGCGATGTACCCGGGGCGGCACTGGCTCGGGCTCGGCTCCGGCGAGGCCCTGAACGAGCACGTCACGGCCGGCTACTGGCCGGAGGCCCCGGAGCGCATCAACCGCATGTTCGAGGCGATCGACGTCATCAAGAAGCTCTTCGCCTCCGGACTGGACGGCAAGGAGGTCAAGCACTCCGGGCAGTTCTTCAAGATGGAGTCCACGCGGCTGTGGACCATGCCGGAGGTCGCCCCGGAGATCCTCGTCGCCACGGCCGGGCCGATCACCGCCAAGCGGGCGGGCAAGCACGCCGACGGCCTCATCACGGTGGGTGCGCCGCTGGAGAAGATCGAGATGCTGTTCGGCCGGTTCGACGCCGGCGTCAAGGAGTCCGGCCGCGACCCCGAGGGCATGCCCAAGGTGCTCCAGGTGCACATGTCGTGGGCCGAGACCGACGAGGAGGCGCTCACGAACGCGATGACCGAGTGGCCGAACGGCGGCATGAAGTTCCCCAAGGCCGACATCCGCTCGCCGCACGACTTCGCGCAGATGGCCAAGCTCGTGCGAGCCGAGGACTTCGAGGGCCGCATGGTGATCTCCGCCGACCCCGACGAGCACCGCGCCGCGATCCAGAAGTACGTCGACCTCGGCTTCGACCGCATCTACCTGCACAACGTGGGGCGCAACCAGAAGGAGTGGATCGAGGTCTTCGGTCGCGAGGTGCTGCCGAAGCTGGTCCGGTGACGGGCGGGCCCACCGGAGCGTCCGACGGCGGCACGGGCGTCCTGGACGGCGCCCGGCTCACGCTGTGGGCGCCGTCAGGGCTGGGGGAGGTGCGGCCCGGGGACGACCTGGCGGGCCTCGTGGGCGACCTGCTCGCCGTCGACGCGGCGTCGCACGACGCGCTCGCGGAGGGCGACGTCGTCGTCGTCACGTCGAAGATCGTCTCCAAGGCGGAGGGGCGCGTCGTCGCCGCGGCCGACCGTGAGCAGGCGATCACCGACGAGACCGTGCGGGTCGTGGCCACCCGTCCACGTCCGGGCGGCCTGCCGCCGCTGCGCATCGTCGAGAACCGCCTCGGTCTGGTCATGGCGGCCGCCGGGGTGGACGCCTCCAACACCCCCGAGGGCACCGTGCTCCTGCTGCCGGTCGACCCCGACGCCTCCGCCCGGGTGCTGCGCGCCGCGTGGCGCGCGCGCTTCGGGATCGACCGTCTCGGCGTCGTCGTCACGGACACGGCCGGTCGCCCGTGGCGCGACGGCGTGACCGACGTCGCGATCGGCGCGGCCGGGATCTCCGTCGTCGACGACCTCCGGGGCGGTGTCGACTCCCACGGCCGTCCGATCTCCGTGACCGTGACGGCCGTGGCCGACGAGATCGCGGGTGCCTCCGAGCTGGTGCGGGGCAAGGCGACCGGTCGCGCGGTCGCCGTCGTGCGCGGCGTCGGGCGATTCGTGTTCGCCGGGGACGACGCCGGGGCCGGGGCACGCACGCTCGTGCGGACCGGGGCCGACGACCTCTTTCGCGAAGGATCGGCCGAGGCGTACGCACGGGGCGTGGCGGCGGGTGCGGCAGGCGCCGGGAAAGACGTCGACCTCGCGGCCGGCCGTCCCTAGCGTCGTCCTCGTGGACAGGGACGGACGGATCGAGCACCGACGCCGTGGCGACCGCGAGCACGTCGGGGGGATCCGGCCCGACGGCGTGGGCCGGGTCGCGCCGTCGCTCCTCGGTGAGGACCGCACCGGCCCGGTGGACGGCTCGCGGCCGAGCAGGTCCGAGAGGGCGAGCAGGACGCCGTCGGTGGTTACCGCTACCGTCACGGGGTGAAGATCGCCGCAGGGCGGGAGGAGACGAGATGACACAGCACGCGACCAGCGTCGCCGGGGACCACGTCGGGTTCGACAGGTACGGACAGGGACCGGCCGTGGTGTTCGTCGCCGGTGCGGGACCCGACCGGGCGACCGACCCGGTCACGACCCGCACCGCCGAGCTCGTCGCCGAGCAGGGGTTCACGACCGTGGTGTACGACCGGCTCGGGCGCGGGGACAGTCCCGCCGAGGGTGTTCTCGACCTCGGTCGGGAGATCTCCGCGCTGGGCGCCGTCATCGACGTCGCCGGGCTGCCGGCGGTGCTCGTCGGGCACTCCTCGGGGTGCGCCATCGCGCTGGCTGCGGCCGACGCCGAGCAGCCGGTCGCCGGCCTGCTGCTCTGGGAGGCGCCGCTCGCGGGGAACCTGGCGGACGTCGAGGAGTGGATCGGCGAGTTCGAGCGTCGCCTGGACGCCGAGGACTTCCTGGGCGCCACCGAGCAGTACATGAAGGACATGCCGCCGCAGTGGCTCGCCCAGCTCAAGGCCTCGCCCGACGTCGAGATGCTCGCGCGGACGTCGGTCAGCAAGCGCGCGGACGGTCAGGCGCTGGTCCGCGCGACGGAGCTGCTCGAGACGGGAGCGCTGCGCGAGCTCGCGGTGCCCGTCCTGGCCACCTACGGCTCCGAGACGTTCCCCGAGATGCCGGTCGCGGCCGCACGCATCGCCGAGACCGCCACGCGCGGCAGCGTCGAGGAGGTCGCCGGGGCGCAGCACTCCTGGGATCCGGAGGCGATGGCGGACCGCATCGTCCGGTTCGCGCGCGACGAGCTCTGACGCTCACGCACCGACGAGGCCGTCTCAGCGACCGGCGCCCGGCGCCGGTTCGTCGTGCCCGCCGTCGTGCCCGCCGTCGTGCCCGCCGTCGTGCCCCTCGTCGTCCGGCGTCGGGGCAGCGCCCGTTTCGGGAGCGGCTGAGGGCCCGGCATCGTCCGGCGCGGCGGCGTGCGCGGCGTCGCCCGCTGCCGGCGGCCCGTCCTCGGGCACGTCGTCGCCCGACAACCAGCGCAGCCAGTGGTTGGCCGGGTCGCCCTCCAGGACGAGGGCGCGCACGAGCAGGGTGAGCGGGATCGACAGGATCGCGCCCAGGGGACCGATGATGAACGTCCAGAAGACGACCGACACGAAGCTGAGCGTCAACGACAGGGACACGGCGTCGGAGACGAACTTCGGCTGGACGAACACCTGCAGCACCACGTTGACCACGCAGTAGACGGCCACGACCGCCAGCGCCAGCTGCCAGCCCCCGGCGACGAACGCCATGACGGCCGGGGGCACGAGCCCCAGCACGAAGCCGATGTTGGGCACGAAGTTGGTGACGAACGCCAGGATCGCCCAGATGGCCGCGCCGGGCACGGAGAGCAGGGCCAGCGCGATGCCGTCGATGACGGCGACGACGGCACCGAACGTCGCGTTGACGACGTAGTAGCGGCGCACGCCCGAGCTGAACCGGACCGATCGGTCGATCGCTCCCGCGTGCGTGGAGCCGAACCGCTCGGTGGCCGTGGCGTAGCGGGCACCGTCGGCGGCCATGAACACCGCGTAGGCCAGCACGAAGAAGAACGCCGTGCCGATGCTGAGGGCGGCGGTGCTGACCGACCCGGCGATGGACACGATGTTGGAGGGCTGCAGCCAGGTCGTGGCGGCGTCGGCGATCTGCGAGTCGATGCCCACCGCGGCGAGCTGGTCCTGGATCTCGGACACCGAGGCGGAGAGCTGGGGCAGGAACTCGCGCACGAGCGCAGCGAAGCGGAACCCGGCCCACACGCCCATCGCGAGCAGCGCCGCCAGGATGAGGTACGCCACCACGATGACCGCCGTGGTCGCCGCCCACCGGGGCCAGCCGTGCGCCATGAGGGGGAAGCGCACGGGGTGGCAGATGATGATGATGACCGCGGCGAGGAAGAGCGGCGCGATGACCTCGGCGGCCGCGTGCATCCCGGCCAGCACGATCACCGAGCAGCCCAGGACGAGCAGGGTCCGGGCGGCGGGGGAGAGCACCGGAGCAGGGCCCCCGGCCGGCGCGGTCGGTCCCGTGGGCGTGGTGCGCGAGGTGCTGGTCGTCGTCACGCTGGAACCCTAGCCGTGGGGCCCGGCGACCTGCCCGTCGCCGCGCCGCGCGCGGGTCTATGCTGCGAGGGTCCGACGGCGGAGACGAGGTGGGCACGTGCGCGGTGACGTGGTGCGGTACGACGCGGCGAGGGGGTACGCGTTCGTGGCGGCGGACGAGCTCGGGGAGGACGTGTTCCTCCACGTCAACGACCTCGACTTCGACAAGGCGCTGATGGCGGTGGGCACGGTGGTCGACTTCGACCACGAGGACGGCGAGCGGGGTCCGCGCGCCACCCGCGCCGCGCTGGTGTCCTCCCCGGTCGCGGACGCAGTGCAGGCGGCGCTCGGAAGCGGTCCGACGACGGGTGGCACGGCAGAGCCTGCGCCTCACCACACCGGCCGCGACACCGGCCGCGACACCGGCCAGGACAGCGGCCACGACGGCTTCGCGGACGTGCTCTCGGCGGCCGAGCTGCGCACGGAGGTCACCGAACGGCTGCTCGCCTCCGCGGGTGACCTCACAGGCCGTCAGGTGCTCGCCGTCCGGGCCGCCGTGGAGCAGATCGCGCGGTCCCACGGCTGGCTGGACGCCTGACGCCCAGGGCCTGACCGGTGCAGGTCGAACCGGGGTGGGGGCTCGCGGCGGCGCTCGTCGCGCTGGTCGTCGTCGCGGTGGTGGTGTCCGCCGTCGGCCGGCTGCGCCAGGAACGTCAGATCGCCTCGGCCGCGGCGCGCGCCGTCGTGCAGCTCGCCGCCGTCTCGTTGGTCATCGCCGCCGCGCTGGCGTCGTGGTGGTGGTCGGCGCTGGTGGTCCTGGTCATGGTGGGGGTCGCCGTGGCGACCGCCGCCCGCCGCACCGGCGCGGGTCGGGCCTGGCCCTGGGTGGCCCTGGCGATGCTGACCGGCCTGCTCCCGGTGCTCACCGTCGTGTTCCTCAGCGGCGCGGTGCCGTGGCAGCCGGCGGCGCTGGTGCCGGTGGCGGGCATCGTCATCGGGGGCACGATGACGGCGCTGTCCCTCGCGGGCCGACGTGCGTTCGCCGGTCTGCGCGAGGAGCGCGGCGCCTACGAGGCAGGTCTGAGCATCGGGCTGCCACGGGCCGAGGCCGTCGGGCTCGTCGTCGACCGGCGCCTGCCCGAGGCGCTCCTGCCCGGGATGGACCAGACCCGCACGGTGGGCCTGGTGACCCTGCCGGGCGCGTTCATCGGAGTCATGCTCGGCGGGGGCAGCCCCGTCCAGGCGGGCGCCGCCCAGGTGCTGGTGCTGTGCGCGCTGCTGGCCGCGCAGACCATCGTGGTCAGCGTCGTCGGACGGCTCGTGCGTGCGGGCCGGCTGCTGCCGGCCGACCTGCGCCACGACCTGCCGCGGTGAGCTACATCCACTTCTTCCAGCGGAAGACGCCGTAGAGGCCGGCGCTGACGGCGAGCATGAGCAGCAGCGCGAACGGGTAGCCCCACGTGGCGTGCAGCTCGGGCATGAGGTCGAAGTTCATGCCGTAGACGGCGCCCACCAGGGTCGGCGCGAAGAGGATGGCCGCCCAGCCGGAGATCTTCTTGACGTCCTCGCCCTGCCTGATCGACACCTCGGTCAGGTGCGTCATCTCCTCGTTCTGGCGCTGCGCCACCAGGGTCGCGTTCACGGTGAGGATGTCGCGCAGCGCGACGCGGAACGTCTCGACGGACTCGGCGACCTCGGTGAGGTGGTCGGCGACGTCGCGCAGGTAGGCCTGCATCTCGTCGTCGACGCGGTACTTCTCCGCCCCCTTGGCGAGCGACTGGCACACGTTCTGCAGGGGACGCACGGCCCGCTGGAAGTCGACGACCTCCCGGGACAGCTCGTAGATGCGCCGCGAGACGTGGGCGTCGCCTGAGAAGACCTCACCCTCGATCTGGTCGATGTCGAAGTCGAGGCCGGACACGACGGGCGCGTAGTCGTCGACGATGCGGTCCATGATCGCGTAGAGGACGGCCTCCGGCCCCCGCGCCAGCATCTGCGGCGTCGACTCGAGGCGGGCGCGCACGGCCGCCAGGTCGGGGGAGTCGCCGTGCCGGACGGTGACGACGAAGTCCGGGCCGATGAACACGTGCAGCTCGGAGAACTCCACCTCCTCGACGGAGTCGAGGTAGCGGGCCGCGTGCAGCACCACGAACAGCGTGTCGCCGTACCGTTCGATCTTGGGTCGCTGGTGGGCCTGGATGGCGTCCTCGACGGCCAGGGGGTGCAGGTCGAACTCCCGGGCGAGGGCCGCGAGCTCGCGCTCGTCGGGTCGTTCCAGGCCGATCCACGCCATCGCGCCGGGCTGGGAGCGCAGCGCGCGGAACGTGTCGGCCAGGCGGGTGAAACCGGCGGTGCGGTGGCCCGACTCGTCGTAGACGGCGGCCGCCACGATCGCCGAGCGCGACCTGGTCGGTGCGGGCGCGGGCGTCGGCGCGGCGTCCCCGCCGACGCCCGGGCGCCGGGGGCGCAGGGCGTCGAGCATCTGACGGGTGCGGACGGAACGGTTGGAGCTGAAGGCCATGAGGACTCCCCGGCGTGCAGGAACGGTGGTCTGCGTGCTGGTCTCCGCGAGGTCCGGTGCGCTCGGCGGCGCCCGGGCGACGGTGTGCGTCGTCCTGGGCGCGGGCAAAGGGGGTGGCGTGAACCGGGTCAGTCGCGGGTCCGACTACTGGGAGGTTCGCTGCGGGACACGGGCGATACCTCCTTCGTGGTCGGTGCGGGGCCGCCCACATCGTACTCCGCGTCCGGCGATCATCACGATTGGGCCACGACGGGTACCCGGGCGTAGCGTCCCGCCGTGACCACGACCCGGCTCCGGGCGACGACGCTCGCGTGCACCCTGTTCCTGCTCGTCCTGGCCGCGCTGTCGGTCTGGACGGTGCTGCCCCCGAGCCCGCAGGGCTCCGACGCGCCCGCCACGGACTTCTCCGCCGAGCGCGCCTTCGACGTCGTCGAGGCCGTCGGGACCGAGGTGCACCCCCACGGCACCCCGGCGAACGACGAGGTGCGCGACCACCTCGTGCAGCGCCTCGAGGAGCTGGGCCTGGCGCCCGAGGTGGTCGACGGCGTCGGGATGTACGGCGCGCTCGGGTCGCAGAGCCGGGTGGCCGCGACCCGGAACGTCGTGGCGACCGTCCCGGGCACCGACCCGACGAAGCCGCTGTTCCTGATGGCCCACTACGACTCCGCCGAGGTGTCCTACGGCGGCAACGACGACGGCGCGGGACTGGCGACCATCCTGGAGTCCGTGCGAGCCCTGGGCGAAGGACCCGCGCTGCGCAACGACGTCGTCGTCGTGCTCACCGACGCCGAGGAGGCGTGCCTGTGCGGCGCCGAGGCGTTCGCCGGGGCCGACCCGCGGGCCGCCGACGGGGGAGTGGTGCTGAACTTCGAGGCACGCGGCTCCGGTGGGCCGGCGATCATGTTCGAGACCTCCGACGGCAACGCCGACCTGGTGGCCGCCTACGCGGACGTGCCCTACCCGGTGGGGAGCTCGCTCGCCGTCGAGGTGTACCGGATCCTGCCGAACGACACCGACTTCTCGCCGTTCCTCGACGACCCCGAGGGCCGGTTCACCGGCCTCAACACGGCCTACATCGACGGGTCCGCCGCCTACCACTCCCCGCAGGACACCCCAGATCGCATGTCGCTCGGCTCCCTGCAGCACCACGGCTCCAACGCGCTCGCGCTCGTGCGCACGCTCGGCGACGCGGACCTCGCCGCGCTCTCCGCGCCGTCGTCGACGGACGCGACCTACTTCCCCCTGCCCGGCCGGATGCTCGCCACCTACCCCGGATGGCTGGTCTGGCCCCTCGCGCTCGGCGCGCTCGGGGCGGTCGGGGCGCTCGCCGTCCTGGTGGTGCGGCGCCGGTCCGACGACGGCACCCGCCTCGTGAGCCCCGGGCGCCTCGCGCTCGGCATCGTCTCGGCCCTGCTGCCGCTGGTCGGCGCGGTGCTCGGCGCCATGGGCCTGTGGTGGCTCATGGTCGCCGTGCGGCCCGGCTACGGCGAGCTGATCGACCCGTGGCGCCCGTGGGCCTTCCGGGTCGCGCTCCTGGGGATCGTCGCGCTGGTCGTCACGGGCTGGTTCGTCGGGCTGCGTCGTCGGCTCGGCGTGGCGGCGCTGGCCGTCGGGGCGCTGACCTGGTTGGCGGTGCTGGGCGTCGTGCTCGCCCTCGCCGCACCCGGCGGGTCCTACCTGGCGGCCCTGCCCGCGCTCGCCGGCGCCGTCGCAGGGATCGTCGCGCCGGGTCGGGGCGCGGTGGGCCGGACCGTCGCCGTCACCGCCGGGACCGCCGTCGGCGTCGTGGTGCTCACCCCCGTGCTGATGCTGTTCTTCCCGGCGCTGGGACTGGCGACCGGCGCCGCACCCGCCGTGGTCGCCGCGCTCCTCGGACTGGCCCTGGTCCCCGTGCTGGCGGTGGCGCTCGGTCGCCGTGCCGGGCGGTGGGTGGTCGGCGCGTGCGGTGCCCTGACCGTCGGGGCCCTGGTGGTCGGGTTCGCCGTCGACACGTTCGACGCCGAGCACCCGCAGCCGACGGCGCTCGGCTACGCGCTCGACGCCGACACCGGCGACGCGTGGTGGGTGTCGGACGAGGTCGCGCCCGGCGACTGGACGTCGCAGTACGTCGACGGTCGCTCCGCCCTGTCGCCGCAGTTCCCGCCCCTGCACGACGACGTGTGGGTGGGGACCGCCGAGGTCGCCGACCTGCCGGCACCCGTGGTCGAGGCCGTCGACGACACGACGGCCGGCGAGGAGCGGACCCTCACGCTGCGGATCCGACCCGGTGACGGGGAGATCGGCACGGCCGGCGCCCTGCGCTACGTGGACGTCAGCGGTGCACCGATGGCGCCCGGCACGGTGCGGTCCGCGACCGTCGCCGGGCGGGAGGTGCCCGTCGAACCCGCAGGGGTCCTCGACACCCGGTACTACGCTCCGGGCGCGGACGGCGTCGAGGTGACCGTGACCGTCCCGGCCGGGTCCGACGTCGAGCTCCGCGTGGTGGCGGCCGGTGGCGGACTCGACGGGCTGCCAGGTTTCGTCGAGCGCCCGGCCGGTGTCGGCGTGGCGGGCTCGCACACGGCGGAGCTGGTGCTGGTCGGCACGACGGTGGTGCTCTGAGGCTGTCGCGCCCTGCCGCCGGAGGGGTCGGTGCACGGTGTCCACGACGTCGTCGTGACACCTTCACACCGATCCGCTGGCGCGGCACCGACCCTGCTGCAACGCTGCAGGGCATGGCCATCGACCTGTCGAACCCCCGAGAGCCCCTCGCCCTCGTCGCCACCACCGTCGACTCCGTCGAGGTGGCGCAGGACCTGGCCACCGAGGCGGTGAGCAAGAGGTTCGCCGCCTGCGCCCAGGTCGACTCGCCGATCACCAGCACCTACTGGTGGCAGGGAGAGGTCGTCACCACCACCGAGGTCCGGCTGACGTTCAAGACGACCGCCGGGCGGGCACCGGACCTGGAGGAGTGGATCGTCGTCCGGCACCCGTACGACGTGCCGGAGGTGCTGCGCACCCTCGTCAAGGCTGCCGGCTCCGGCTACCAGACCTGGGTGCGGGCCGAGGTGCGGTAGGTCCGGCCCGGCAGGCTGCGTGCCACCGGCACCAGGACGCCGACCTCGAGACAGTGGTAGCGCCCAGGGCAACGATCCGGCAGTCCGGCGCGACCCAACCTGCCCTGGTACGGCAGCGTCCTCGGAGCGACGTGGCCGGGCAGTGCACGGACACCCACGAACCGCTGCGGTCGTGGTGGTGACGCGAGCGACGCCGAGGGTGGCGTCGCTCGCGCAGGCTCAGCCGAGGCGGGCGTTCAGCACGATCTCGTCGCCGACGTCCAGGGTGACGTCCGTGAGCCGCACCCCGGGCGGGAGGGCGTCGGCCAGGTCGACGCGTCGTCCGGCGGCCTCCTCGATCCGGCCGCGCATCGCGGCGAGCATCGCCGCCACGATCGGGTTGCCGCTGGAGATCTTCACGTGATCGACGGTCAGCACCATCTGCCGGTCGATCGACGCGGCGGCCGAAGCGGTGACCTTCGCGGACAGGAACATGCCCTTCTTGATCGACGCGACGACCTCGATGCGGGCGTCCCGCGGGCCGGTCTGGTCGATGTGAAGGTCGAAGTCCGTGAGCTGCAGCCCGCTGCTGCTCAGCGCGACGGCGAGCAGCCCCTGCACGGTGCCGGCGAGGCCCGCCCGGGACGTCGCGGCACGCGCGTGCCCGGTGACGGGCGTGGCGTTCGTCGGCTTGATCAGCTCGGCGCCGAGCAGGCCGTCGTCGGTCGTCACCCAGGCGAAGCGCAGGCCGGACAGCTCGGCTGCCAGATCGACGGGGAGGTCGACGGCGGTCAGCGGGTGCGCGTCCAGGCGCAGCGTCCGCAGGACGGCGGCGTCGCGCTCCTCGATCTGCGGGCTCCAGGGCGTGGGTGCCGTCTGGTCGGCGGGCGGGACGCCGACGGCGACCCCGGTCAGGTCGATGTCGAGGGTCGCGAGGTCGGAGCCGTCGAGCACGGGCATGATCTTGGCGGCGTCGAGGCCCTGGACCTGCTCGCCGGAGAGCGCGACCAGCGCGTCCCGCAGACGGTTGGCGAGCTCGTGGTCCGAGTCGGGGCGCGGCGCGGGGCCGAGAGGGAGCAGTGCGTCCATGGTGCCCGAGCCTAGCGGCCGGCGCCGGGGTCGAGGCTCACTCCCGTGCCAGGGGGGTGTGGTCCGGGTCTACCTGCTCACCGGGTGACGGTGGTCCCGGGGGTGTGCCCCCGCCCCACGGGTCGCCACCGAGCGCCTCGCGCCCGTGCGCCGTCGTCCAGCCCGACAGGTCCGGGCCCGCCGGCACGATGCCGGTCGGGTTGATGTCGCGGTGCACCACGTAGTAGTGCTCCTTGATCTGGGCGAAGTCGACCGTGTCGCCGAAACCGGGGAGCTGGAACAGGTCTCGCGCGTACGCCCACAGCACGGGCATCTCGGTGAGCTTGGTCCGGTTGCACTTGAAGTGGCCGTGGTAGACGGCGTCGAACCGCACCAGCGTGGTGAAGAGCCGCACGTCCGCCTCGGTGATCGCGTCCCCCATCAGGAAGCGGCGGTCTGCGAGCCGCTCGGTCAGCCAGTCCAGCGCGACGAAGAGGCGGGCGTAGGCGTCGTCGTACGCCTCCTGGGACCCGGCGAACCCGCAGCGGTAGACGCCGTTGTTGACCTCCGTGAAGACGCGCTGCACGACGGCGTCCATCTCGGCGCGCTGCTCGGGGTCGTCGGGCAGGAGCCGCGGCGCCCCGCGCCGGTGGTGCTCCGACCACTCGGTCGACAGGTCGAGCGTCATCTGCGCGAAGTCGTTGGTCACCACCGCGCCGTCGCGGGTGTCGACGATGGCCGGCACCGTGATCCCGCGGGGGTAGTCGGGCTCGCGCCGGAAGTACGCCTCCTGCAGCCGTTCCACACCGAGCACCGGGTCCTTGCCGCCGGGGTCGAGGTCGAACGTCCAGCTGCGCTCGTCGTGCGTGGGTCCCGCCAGCGCCAGGCTGATCGCGTCCTCCAGGCCGAGGAGCCGTCGCACGATGATCGCGCGGTTCGCCCACGGGCACGCGCGCGCCGCCACGAGCCGGTACCGGCCCGTCTCGACGGGGTAGCCGTCGGCGCCGTCGCGCGTGATCCGGGTCGACAGGTACCGCTGGTCGCGCACGTACTCCTTGCCCTCGACCGAGTAGGTCCCGCCCCGGGAGTGCTCGGGCCGTTCGGTGGCCGGTGCGTCGTTCATCGTGCCTCCTTGGCGGCGGCCTTGGCCGCCTTCTTGAACGCCCGGACCTCCTGGAGCGACTCGGCGCTGGTGACGTCCGCGATGGAGCGCCGCGATCCCTCGTCGCCGTAGTGGCCGGCCGCCTCGCGCCACCCCTGCGGCTCGACGCCGCGCTGCTTGCCCAGCAGCGCGAGGAAGATCTGCGCCTTCTGCGCCCCGAACCCGGGCAGCGCGTTGAGCCGCCTGCGCACCTCCGCCCCTGTCGGCGCGCCGCCGTCGGGGCCCGCGCCCGTCCAGATCCTGGTCACGTCGCCGTCGTACTCGTCCACGACGGCGCGCGCGACGGCCTGGACCCGCCCCGCCATCGAGCGACCGTAGCGGTGGATCGCCGGGGGAGTGGTCGCCATGGTGACGAACTCGTCCGGGTCGGCGTCGGCGATCGCGTGCGGATCGAGCGTCCCGAACCGGTCGACGATCTTGCGCGGCCCGGCGAACGCGTGCTCCATCGGGTACTGCTGGTCGAGCAGCATGCCGATGAGCAGAGCGAACGGGTCGTCGCCGAGCAGCTTGTCCGTCGCGTCGTCACCGGTGATCCACAGGTCGGTTGCCATGGCACCATCCTGCAGGAATCTGGTGACGGGCGCCGCTGACGGGGCCCCGATCGTCTCCGTGGCGCACGCTACGCTCGACGGTGTGCTGATCCGTGAGCGGGAGGCGGCCGACCTCCATCGGCTCGTCGAGATCCTGCGGACCACCCACCTGCGCGACGCGTACCCGTTCCGTCCGGAGGCCGCTGCTCCCGGCTGGCTGGTGCGCCACTCGGGGCCGTCGTGGGTCCTGACCGTCGACGACGTCGTCGTCGGGCACGTCGCGCTCGACCGGTCGGACCCGCAGAGGGGTGCGGAGATCGTCCGCTACTTCCTGGCACCGCAGGCGCGCGGGACCGGTGGGGCGTCGATGCTGTTGCGGCACGCGCTCCACCACGCCATTCCCGACGGGCGGGACCCGTGGCTCGTCGTGATGCCGCACAACGTCGCGGCGATCGCGGTGTACGAGAGTGCGGGATTCGTGCCCGACGGCGAGGGCGGCTGGACCGACCCCGACGGGACCTGGCACAGGGTGCTCCGGTACCGGTTCTCCGGACCGGTGGAGGGTCAGGGTGTGGTTGACGCCCCGAGCGCCCCGAGCGCCCCGAGCGCAGGTGGCAGGCCGCCTGCCGGCGCGGGTCCAGGTCAGGTGGCGGGACGGACCGGATAGCCTCGTCCGCATGTCTCGTTCCACGAACCTCCTGGCCGGCAGCCTCGCTGCGACGCTCACGGTGACGGGAGCCCTGCACCTCGCGCGCCCCGAGGTGTTCGAGGGGCTCGTCCCCGAGGCGCTGGGTTCTCCGCGTGCGTGGGTGTACGGCAGCGGGGTCGCCGAGCTGGCGTGCGCGGCGGCGGTGGCGGTCCCGGCGACCCGCCGGGTCGGTGGGATGGCGGCGGCCGCGCTGTTCGTCGGGGTGTTCCCGGGCAACGTGAAGATGGCCCTCGACTCGCACGCGGGTGCGCGGCACTGGTCGCGCAAGCGGTCCGTCGCGTGGGGCCGGCTGCCGCTGCAGGTGCCGCTGGTGGCCTGGGCGTGGAAGGTCGCGCGCACGGCGTAGCCGCGCCGCCGCCCCCAGGTCCGGTGCTCCGGGCAAGGGGGTTCGTCCACAGGCTGTGGAAAGTCGCAGCGGGTGGTCGCGAGCCGTCACTACGGTCGCGCTCATGAGACAGCGACCACGCACCGACCTGCCCGCCCACCTGCTGCTCCTGGTCGCCCTGACCCTGGGCGGGTGCTCGTCGCCGGCGGACGGCGGGACGTCCGGCGGTTCGTCGGCGGTCCAGGTCGGTGGACCTTCGCCCGAGGCCGTGCCCGCCACGACGCCGGAGCAGGCGGTGCTGGACTTCTTCGCGGCGTACGACCAGGTCGTGTTCACCGGGGACACCAGCCACTGGACCGAGCTCTCCTCACCCGACTGCACGTACTGCCTCGAGGTGGCCGACGCCGCCAGGGTGTACGCCGTCGTCCTCGGTGCCCAGGGCAGGGACAGCGACGTGCTCGTCGAACGCGGCTACACCGGGTTCGAGGTGACGATCCTGTCCAGCAGCGGCCCCACCGAGGACGACCGGGACACCGCGACGGTGGACGTCGAGATGGAGCTGGTCCTCAGCGACGGCGTCGGCGGCACGGACCTGGACACCGGCGGTCTGCGACGGGCCAGGGTGTTCATGGCGCGCACCGACGGCCGGTGGATCGTGCAGGACGTCACCGCGGTGCCCGCGACGGAGGCCGGATCGGGGAGCGGGGCGGGCGGCGACGCGACGAGCGCCGACGTCGACGAGGTCGACGCCGCCGCCGCGCTGGAGGACTACCTCGAACGGGAGCGGCAGGTCGCCGTCACCGGCGACACCACGGCGGTCGAGGAGATGACGGATCCGGAGTGCGCGGCGTGCCGAGACAGGGTCCGGCTCGCCCAGGACGCCGTGGCGGCCGGTATGGAGCTGTCCGGGGGCGAGTGCACCGTCGCGCTGGAGCGCCGGATCCCCACGGCCGACGTCCTCGGCCCGCCCGGACCGGGGAAGCGGCCGTTCACGAGCAGTTCTTCATCCTCATGACCACCGTCGAGCGCGCCGAGGTGACGGTCCGCACGCACGACGGCGTCCAGGAGATCCCCCCGGGGTCCTTCACGCTGAGGGCGACCCTGTGGCACGACGGGTCCCGGTGGTACGTCGTGACCCTCGCCGAGTCGACGTGAGGGCGCGCAGCCCTGCCGGGTCGGTACACCCGGGGCCGCGTCTCAGGGCTCCTCAGGGTTGGTCGAACACCAGCACCGGGCGGCCCGTGCGCGGGTGGCGCAGCACCGTGGTGCGCACGCGGTAGACCGGGTCGATCACCTCGGGCACCAGCACCTCGTCGACCGGCCCCGCGGCCACCACGTGCCCCGCCGGACCGGGGGCGAGCACGACGGCGTGGTCGCACGTCGCCGCGGCGAGCGACAGGTCGTGCAGGGCGGTCAGCACGGTGACGCCGTCGGCGGCGAGCTCGCGCACCAGGCGCATGGTGGACAGCTGGGCCGCGACGTCGAGGTGGTTGGTCGGCTCGTCCAGCAGGAGCAGTCTCGGCTGCTGGGCGAGCGCGCGCGCCATGTGCACCCGTTGTCGTTCACCTCCGGAGAGCGTGGCGATCTCGCGCGAGGCCAGGTCGGCCGCCCCGACACGTTCCAGGGCGGACCGGGCCAGGGCCCCGTCGGCCGTGGTCGGTCCGGCCAGCATCGAGCGGTGCGGGGTCCGCCCGAGGAGCACGGCGTCGAGCACGGTGACGGGCAGCTCGCTGGTGGCGTCCTGCTCGACGAACGCCACCTGCCGGGCGCGCCGCCGGCGGTCCATGGTCAGCAGGTCGGCGCCGACGAGGCTCACCCGGCCGCCGTCGGGTCGTTGCACCCCGGCGACGAGGCGCAGCAACGTCGACTTCCCGGTGCCGTTGGGGCCGAGCAGGCCGGTGACGGCGCCGGCCGGGGCCGTCACGTCGACGTCGTCCAGCACGAGGCGACCCTCCACCGACCAGCGGACCCGTTCGGCGCTCAGCGTGGCCGGCGGTCCGGGCGTGGCGACGGGGTCGACGGCGGCAGTGGTGCGCGACGGGATCGACGTCATCCCCGGGCCCTGCCCTTCCAGAGCAGGGCCGCGAACACCGGGGCCCCGATGGCGGCGGTGACGATCCCCACGGGCAGCTCGCGCGGGGCGAACACCGTCCGCGCCAAGGTGTCCGCCCAGACCAGGAACGTCGCCCCGCACAGCATCGACAGGGGCAGCAGCGCGCGGTGGCGCGCACCGACGACCAGCCGCACCGCGTGCGGCAGGATCAGGCCGACGAACCCGATCGCCCCCGACTGCGAGACGAGTGCGCCGGTCAGCAGCGCCACCACGATCAGCAGGCCCCAGCGCACCCGGGCCACCGGTACGCCCAGCGCCGCCGCGGCGGTGTCGCCGAAGGTGAACGCGTCCAGCACCGAGCCGGTGGTGGCCAGCAGCGTGCCCAGGACCAGGGTGGCTCCGCCCGCCACCAGCACCGACGTCCAGGTCGCGCCCGCCACGGACCCGAGCATCCACGACAGGATCTCGCGGTACTGGTCGCCCTGGGCGGACCAGAAGATGACGAAGCTGGTCGCGGCGGCCGCGAGCTGGGAGACCGCCAGCCCCGCCAGGACGGTGCGGGCGGGTGACAGCCCGCCCGCACCGCGGCCGGCCGCCGACGCGAGCGCCAGGGTCGTGACCAGCGCCGCCGTCGCCCCGACGAACGCCGCCACCGGCAGCACGGCGAGCCACCCGAGCACCAGCACGCACACCGCACCCAGCGACGCCCCGGAGCTCAGGCCGAGCAGGTACGGGTCGGCCAGCGGGTTGCGCGTGAGCGACTGCATGACGACGCCGCACACCGCCAGACCCGCGCCCACGGCGGCCGCGGTGAGCACACGGGGCAGGCGCAGCTGCCACACGATGCCGTCGTCGAGCCGGTCCGGCGTCGCCAGCCCGAGCAGGTCGCCGAGCCCGAGGCGGGTCGCCACGACCTGGGCGACGTCCGACGGCGTCAGCCCGGCCGGTCCGATCGTCACCGCCACGACGACGCTCGCCAGGAGTGCCGCCGTCGTCCCCGCCACCCAGGCCAGCACGCGACCGCGCGACAAGGTCGCCGGTCGGGTGCCGGCCGGCGACGGGGAGAGGCGCTCACTCATCGAGGTCGAGATCTCCGAGCTGTCGGGAGAGGTCTGCGGCCGCCTCGACGTTGCGCACCCCGGCCTCCGTGGCAGGGAACGGCACCACGAGGAACCGCCCCTCGCGCACGGCCGTCAGCTCGGCGGTGGCGGCGTTCTCCTGCAGGGCCTGGATCTTGCTGCCCGCCGTGTTCCACGCGGCGTCCACCAGGACGATGACGTCGGGGTCGGCGTCGACGACCTCCTCCCACGACATGGAGGTCCACGTGTCCTCGACGTCCGCGGCGACGTTCTGCAGGCCGACGGCGTCCAGGATCATCTGCGGGGCACCGATCCCGGCACCCACGTAAGGGATGTCGCTACCCGAGGAGTACCACAGGGCACTGAGCCCGCGGTCGTCGGCGGTGACGTCGTTGAGCAGCGCGCGCTGGTCGGCCACGAGGTCGGCCGCGGCGTCGGGGACGTCGAAGACGGTGCCCACCTCGGTGATCTCGTCGAACACGGCGTCGAAGGTCAGGGGATCGGGCATGTAGGCCGGGTCCTTGCAGGCGGCCGGGGCGACGTAGGTGTTCACGCCCAGGGAGGTCAGGGTCTCGCGGTCCCCGATCCCGTCGGCCGACACGTTGGACTCCCAGCCGGCGTAGACCAGGTCGGGCTCGAGCTCGAGGGTCGCCTCCGTGCCCGGCACCTCGTCGCTGAACGGCTCGGCCACCGCGGTGCCGGCGGCGTCGTCCGTCAACCAGCCCGGCACCTCGCCGTCCAGGAACGCGGCGCCCACGATCCGGTCGCCCAGGCCGAGCGCCAGCAGGGTCTCCGCGGTGGAGGACTTCACGGTCACGACGCGCTGCGGCGCGGACTCGAACGTGACCTCGGCGCCGCAGTTGTCGAGGGTCAGGGGGTAGGTCGTGCCGGACGCCGCGCCCGACGGGGCGGATCCGGCCGCCGGGGTGTCGGCGCTGCACGCGGCCAGGACCGCGGTGGCGGCGAGGGCGCCGACAGCGGCGAGGGTGCGGGCGGGCAGGGTGGTGCGGTGCGCTCGAGGCACGTGCGGGACTCCTGTGGGCAGGGGTGGTCAGGGGCGGGGCGCGTCATCTCGCACCAGCCGGACCTGCGGCCCAGAGCAGGGGCCGCACCGACGGGCGATTACCGGGGCCCGTGGTCCGCGTACGTCCAGCCTAGTACCGCCCGGCCTCTCGGGATGGCAGGGTAGGCCCATGAGCAGAGAGCACCGTGGTGGCGGCTGGGCGGCGTTGGCAGGAATCGTGGCGGCCGGCGCGGGGCTCGCGCTGGCCGAGCTGGTGGCCGCGATCGTCGACCCGGCGTCCTCACCCGTGCTCGCGCTGGGCGGCGTCGTGGTCGACAACGTCCCCCCGGCCCTGAAGGACTTCGCCGTCGAGTGGTTCGGCACCGCCGACAAGCTCGTCCTGCTGTCCACGATGGGTGTGGTCCTCGCGGCCGGTGCGGCGCTCTCCGGATGGCTGGAGCTGCGTCGTGCGCCGTTCGGCCAGGTGCTGCTCGGCGCGGTGGGTCTGGTGCTGGCCGTGATCTCCGCCACCCGCCCCGGCGCGACCTGGCTGTGGGCACTGCCCGCGGTGGTCGGAGTCGGTGTCGCCGTCGTCCTGCTGCGGCTGCTGGTCGCACGGATCCCGGCACCGGGCGGTTCTGTGACGGGCGAACCGGTGACGCCTGACGGCGACACCCCGCAGACCTCCGGCGCGTCGCGCCGGACCTTCCTGGCGTGGACCGGCGGCACGGCCGCCGCCGGTGTGCTCGCCCTGGTGGCGTCGCGGGCTCTCGCCGCGGGCAGCCGCGCCGTCGGCGTCGTGCGCGAGGCGATCCGGTTGCCGTCGCCGGCCGTCGCGGCCGACCCGGTGCCGGCGGGCGCGGACCTGGGCGTCCCCGACGCCGAGCCGTACGTGACGCCCAACGACGACTTCTACCGGATCGACACCGCGCTGCGTGTCCCGCAGGTCGATCCGGCGTCCTGGTCGCTGCGGGTGACCGGGCTGGTCGACGAACCGTTCGAGATTTCCTGGGACGAGCTGCTCGAGCTGCCCATGACCGAGCACCACGTCACCCTGACGTGCGTGTCGAACGAGGTCGGTGGCGATCTCATCGGCAACGCCCTGTGGCTCGGGTACCCGCTGCGCGAGCTGCTGGCCCGCGCGCGCCCGCAGGACGGTGCCGACATGGTGCTGTCGTCGTCGGTGGACGGGTGGACGGCCGGCACCCCGCTGGAGGTCCTCACCGACCCTGACCGGGAGTGCCTGCTGGCCGTGGGCATGAACGGTGAGCCGCTGCCCGAGCAGCACGGGTTCCCCGCCCGGCTCGTGGTGCCGGGGCTGTACGGGTACGTCTCGGCCACCAAGTGGGTCACCGAGCTCAAGGTCACCCGGTTCGCCGACGACGAGGGCTACTGGACCCCGCGCGGCTGGTCCGAGCTCGGCCCGATCAAGCTCCAGTCCCGCATCGACGTGCCGCGCTCCGGCGCGTCCGTCACGGCGGGGGAGGTCGTCGTCGCGGGCGTCGCCTGGGCGCAGCACACCGGGATCGAGGCGGTCGAGGTCAGCGTGGACGGCGGGGAGTGGCAGGCCGCCGAGATCGCCGAGACCGTGGGGCCCGACACGTGGCGCCAGTGGCGCTTCATGTGGGACGCGCCGGCCGGACGGCACGAGGTCGCCGTGCGCGCGACGGACGCCGACGGCCAGGTCCAGACCGACCAGACCGCCCCGCCCGCCCCGGACGGCGCCTCCGGCTGGCACACCATCGAGGTGGAGGTCGGCTGACCTCACCGGCCCGCGGCTGCGCTGGGCCACCCGGCCTGTCGGCGCCGTGCCGCAGGGTCAGGTGCGTGCCGCCACGGCCAGGCGTGCACCGAGGGCCACGAGCACGCCGCCCGTGACCCGGTCGACCCACCGCACGGCGTCCGAGCGGCGCAGCCGTGGCCCCAGCGACCCGGCGACCAGGACCACGCCGGTCAGCCACGCCGACCCCAGGATGCAGTGCGCCAGCGCCAGCAGGGCACCCATCGCGAGCGGGTTCACGCCGTCGGGCACGAACTGCGGGATCGTCGCGACGTAGAACACGCCGACCTTCGGGTTCAGGAGGTTCGTGACCAGGCCGGTGGCGAAGTCCCGGCGACGGCCCCCGACCGGCAGCGGCACCACGTCGGGGGTCGCGGCCGGCACGGTCCGGAACGAGGACCACAGCATCGACGCCCCGAGCCACACCAGGTAGACGGCCCCGACGACGGTGAGCACGCGGTAGGCGGTCTGGCTCGCCGCCAGCAGCGCCGCCGCACCGGCCGCCGCCGTGACGCCCCAGACCAGGATGCCCACCTGGATGCCGCAGAGCGCGGCGACGCCGTGCGAGCGCGAACGTGACACCGTGCTGCGCAGCACCAGCGCCGTGTCGAGCCCGGGCACCACGGTGAGGAGCCCGGCCACCACGGCGAACGCCAGCACTGCCTCGAGGATCGTCACGGTGTCACGGTAGCGGCCGCGCCCCGACGGCGAGCGCGACCGCGGCGGCGACCGCGTCGAGGTCGTCCCGCAGCATGCCGACCGTTAGGCGCACGTGGCCCAGCCCCGGCGGGGCCACGTCGCGGCGCGCCCGGAACGGCGACCCCGGGGCGGCCCGCACGCCGGCGGCCTCCAGCCGCACCAGGGCGGTGGCCTCGTCGGGCACCGGCAGCCACAGGTTGACGCCGTCACCGGGCGCCACGTCCAGCCCGTGGGTCGCCAGCGCCGCGGCGAACCCGCGCTGACGCGCGTAGTAGAGACGCCGGGCGTGCTCGACGGCGGCCACCGCGTCGGAGTCGGTGAGCAGGTCCACCAGCACGCGCTGCAGCAGGCGGCTCGTCCAGCCAGGACCGAGCATGCGCCGTGCCACCAGCGGGTCGAGCACCGTGGCCGGCCCGCCGACGGCGGCGATCCGCAGGTCCGGCCCGTGCGACTTGGAGAACGAGCGCACGTGCACGACGCCGTCGGGCAGGTAGGTGCCGAGGCTGACGTCGCGCGCCGAGGCGATCTGGCCGGAGTGGTCGTCCTCGACGACGACCACGGGCGAGGCGTGGCGCCGCACGAGGCGCGCGAGCTCGCGCGCCCGCGTCGAGGTCAGGCTGCGCCCGGTCGGGTTCTGCGCGCGGGGCTGCACGACGACGGCCCGCACGTCGCCGGCGAGGGCGGCGGCGAGCGAGGCGGGCCGCACCCCGTGGGCGTCGAGCTCGAGCGGCACCCGCTCCATCCCGAGCTGGTCGAGCAGGTCGAACAACGGCGGGAACCCGGGGTCCTCCACGGCGACGCGGTCCCCGAAGCCCGCCACCTGCTCGAGCGTGCGTCCGATCGCGTCCAGGGCGCCGTCCACCACGCTCAGGCGCTGCGGGGGAACGGCCACGAGGTGCGCAGCAGCGACTCCAGCTCGGGGACCAGCGGTGTCTGCAGGTAGCTGGCCGTGTCCGCCGCGGGGACGAAGCGGGCGGCGCGCGCGAGCGCGGGGCCGAGCCGGGGGAGCAGCTCGGCGTCCGGGGTGCCCCCGGACAGGTCCACGCGCGGGGCGTGGGCCGGGCGCCCGGCGTCCGTGCCGCCGTCAGCCATCGACCGGTACCGCGGCGGGAGCCAGCCGCGCGGCTCCGGCAGCACGAAGGTCCCCGCCCGTCCGCGCGAGACGACCAGGCCGACGGCCGACAGCGCCTGGAACGCCCCGGACACCGTCGCCGGGCTGACCCCCATCGCAGCGGCCAGGTCGCGGACCGTGGGCAGCCGGTCCCCGGGCCGCACCTCTCCCGAGCGCACGAGGCGGGCCAGTGCCGCGGCGATGCCGCGCGGGCTGCGGTCGGTGATCTCGGCGGTGCGGGCGACGACGTCGACCCGGTGCTCGGGGTGCTCCACGCCCCCATGGTGCGCGCCCTCGGGCGTGCCGGGGCGCGGGGGACGCCGTCGTTACCGGGACGTGCCCGAACCGACCCGGGACCGGAAAGGAACGGTTACGCCACAGAAATGTTCACGCCGCAGAGTCACATTCATCGCCCCTCCGTGGCAGGTCAGCAGGCCACGGACGATCAGCCGGAGGTACTGCATGTCCGTCGTACGCGTCGCGTTCACCCAGGCTCGCTGGACCGGCGACAAGGAGTCGATGATCGCCCTGCACGAGCACTGGACCCGCGAGGCCGCCTCCCAGGGCGCGCAGCTCGTCGCCTTCCAGGAGCTGTTCTACGGGCCGTACTTCGGCATCACGCAGGACACCGCCTACTACGACTACGCCGAGTCGGTGCCCGGCCCCACCGTCGACCGGTTCGCGGCGCTCGCGGCCGAGCTCGGCGTCGTCATGGTGCTGCCCGTCTACGAGGAGGAGCAGCCCGGGGTGCTCTACAACACCGCCGCGGTGGTGGACGCCGACGGCACCTACCTCGGCAAGTACCGCAAGCACCACATCCCGCACCTGCCGAAGTTCTGGGAGAAGTTCTACTTCCGGCCCGGCAACCTGGGCTACCCCGTCTTCGAGACCGCCGTCGGCAAGATCGGCGTGAACATCTGCTACGACCGGCACTTCCCCGAGGGATGGCGCAACCTCGCGCTGAACGGCGCCGAGATCGTCCTCAACCCCAACGCCACCGCACCCGGGGTCTCGAACCGGCTGTGGGAGATCGAGCAGCCGGCCGCGGCCGCCGCCAACGGGTACTTCGTCGTGGCCAACAACCGGGTCGGCAGCGAGGACAACGAGTACGGCGACGAGGCCGTGACCTTCTACGGCAGCTCCTACGCCGTCGGCCCCGACGGCAACTACGTGGGCGAGGTCGCCAGCTCCACCGACGACGAGCTCGTGCTGCGCGACCTCGACCTCGCTCAGATCCGCGAGGTGCGTCAGCGCTGGCAGTTCTTCCGCGACCGCCGCCCGGACGCCTACGGCCCGATCGTCGCCCCGTGAGGCCGACATCGACCGTCACCCCGTCCGTGCCAGGTCCACCCGGACCCCGAAGGGAGCACCCATGATCACCCTCATCACCGGCGGCACCGTGGTCAACGCCTCGGGCCGCACCCGCGCCGACGTGCTCATCGACGGCGAGAAGGTCGTCGCCCTGCTCGAACCCGGCCAGACGACGCTCGGCGTCGACCTGGCGGGCGTCGCCGACACCGTGATCGACGCGGCCGGCAAGTACGTGGTCCCCGGCGGGATCGACGCCCACACCCACATGGAGATGCCGTTCGGCGGCACGTTCGCCTCCGACACGTTCGCCACCGGCACGACGGCGGCCGCGTGGGGCGGCACCACGACGATCATCGACTTCGTGGTCCAGTACCCCGACCAGGACGTGCTCGAGCAGTACGCGCTGTGGCAGGACAAGGCCGCCGGCAGCTGCGCCGTCGACTACGGGTTCCACCAGATCCTGTCCGACGTCCAGGAGTCGTCCCTGCACGCCATGGACGAGCTCATCGACGAGGGCGTCACCAGCTTCAAGCTCTTCATGGCCTACCAGGGCGTGTTCCTCTCGGACGACGGCCAGATCCTGCGGGCCATGCAGAAGGCCGCCGACAACGGCGCGATGATGATGATGCACGCCGAGAACGGCGCCGTCATCGACGTGCTCGTGCAGCAGGCGCTCGCCGCCGGCCGCACCTCGCCCTACCACCACGGCACCACCCGCCCCTGGCAGGCGGAGGCCGAGGCGACCGGCCGGGCCATCATGCTCGCCGACCTCACCGGGGCGCCCCTGTACGTCGTGCACGTCTCGGCCAAGCAGGCCGTCGAGCAGATCGCCCTCGCCCGGGACCGTGGCCAGAACGTCTTCGGGGAGACCTGCCCGCAGTACCTCTACCTCTCCCTGGAGGAGCAGCTCGGCGCGAGCAGCGAGCAGTGGGGCGACTTCGAGGGCGCCAAGTGGGTCTGCTCCACGCCGCTGCGCTCGCGGGCGGAGGGTCACCAGGACCACATGTGGCAGGCCCTGCGCACCAACGACCTGCAGCTCGTCTCCACCGACCACTGTCCCTTCTGCATGAAGGACCAGAAGGAGATGGGGGTCGGGGACTTCTCCAAGATCCCCAACGGCATCGGGTCGGTCGAGCACCGCATGGACCTCATGTACCAGGGGGTCGTCACCGGGCAGATCAGCCTCGAGCGGTGGGTCGAGATCACGTCCGTCACCCCCGCGCGGATGTTCGGCATGTACGGGCGCAAGGGTGTGATCGCGCCCGGGGCGGACGCCGACGTCGTGGTCTACGACCCGGCCGGCCGCACCAGCATCGGCGTGGGCAAGACCCACCACATGAACATGGACTACTCCGCCTGGGAGGGGTTCGAGGTCGACGGGAAGGTCGACACGGTGCTCTCCCGCGGCAAGGTCCTCGTCGCCGACGACACGTTCGTCGGCGAGGTCGGCCACGGCCGCTACGTCAAGCGTGACCTGTCCCAGTACCTGGTCTGAGGAGGACCCCATGGACTTCGGCGTCGTCCTGCAGACCGACCCGCCCGCCTCGCGCGTCGTGGAGCTCACCCGTCAGGCCGAGACCCACGGTTTCGACTACGCGTGGACCTTCGACTCGCACCTGCTGTGGCAGGAGCCCTTCGTCGTCTACTCCGCCATGCTGGCCGCGACCCGCAAGATCGTCGTCGGGCCGATGGTGACCAACCCGGCCACCCGCGACTGGACCGTGCTGGCCTCGATGTTCGCGACCCTCAACGAGATGTACGGCAACCGCACGATCTGCGGGATCGGGCGCGGCGACTCCGCGGTGCGCACCCTCAACGGGCGCCCGTCGAACCTCGCCACCCTGCGCGACGCGGTCCACGTGGTGCGCGAGCTAGCCAACTCGCGGTCGGTCGAGCTGAACGACCGCACCGTCCGCTTCCCCTGGAGCACCGGCTCCGAGCTCGACGTGTGGGTCGCGGCCTACGGGCCGAAGGCGCTCGAGCTCACCGGGCAGGTGGGCGACGGGTTCATCCTGCAGCTCGCCGACCCGGACATCGCCGCCTGGATGATCCGCGCGGTGCGCGACTCGGCCGAGGCCGCGGGGCGCGACCCCGACGAGGTGACCTTCTGCGTGGCGGCGCCCGCCTACACCGGTGACGGCGACTCGCCGGCCGCCCGGGCGCACATGCGCGAGCAGTGCCGCTGGTTCGGCGGGATGGTCGGCAACCACGTGGCGGACATCGTGGCGCGGTACGGCACCGACTCGGCGATCCCCAAGGCGCTGACCGACTACGTCCGTGACCGCGAGGGGTACGACTACAACGAGCACGGCCGGGCGGGGAACTCGCACACGACGTTCGTGCCCGACGAGATCGTGGAGCGCTTCTGCGTGCTCGGCTCACCGCGGGAGCACGTCGCCAAGCTCGGGGCGCTGCGCGACCTGGGCGTGCAGCAGTTCGCCGTCTACCTGCAGCACGACAACAAGGACGACACCCTGCGCACGTACGGCGAGCGGGTCATCCCGGCGATGCGCGAGGCCGTGGTGGCGAGCGCATGAGACGCCAGGTGCTGCTGGGTGCGGCCGGCGTCGTCGTCCTCGGGCTCGCCTGGGAGACGTACAAGGCGCTGGCGCCCGACGACGGCGTGGTGGTGGCGGGCGTGACCGTGCTGCCCCGCTCGAACGACGTCGCCATGCCGCACCTGTGGGACATGGTGGCGCGCGCCCTGGAGCCCGTCACCGCGGCCGACGGCGCGCCGCCGCTGTGGTTCGCCGTCGCCCAGGCCGCCCTGTTCACCCTCGGGGTCGCCGCCGTCGGCTGGCTGCTCGGGGTGGTGGTGGGACTGGCCACGGCCACCCTCATGCAGCGGTTCCGCACCGCCGAGGCGGCCCTGCTGCCCTGGGTGGTGCTGAGCCAGACCGTGCCGCTCATCGCCCTCGCGCCGCTGGTGCGGCGCTGGGGCAGCCAGCTCGAGATTGGCGGGTTCGACTGGCAGGACTGGATGTCGGTGGCCGTCATCGCCTCCTACCTCGCGTTCTTCCCCGTGTCGGTCGGCGCGCTGCGCGGCCTGTCCTCGCCGGACGCCGTGCACCTCGACCTGCTGCGCTCCTACGGCGTCGGCTGGTGGCGCACCTACCGCACGCTGCGCCTGCCGGCCGCCGTCGGGCACCTGCTGCCCGCCCTGCGGCTGGCCGCGGCCAGCGCGGTCGTCGGCGCCGTCGTCGCCGAGGTCTCCATCGGCCTGCGCGGCGGCATCGGCCGCATGATCGTCGAGTTCGGCGCCAGCGCGAGCGCCGACCCCGCCAAGCAGTGGTCGCCCATCGCGGGCGCCGTCGCCGTCGGTCTCGTCGCCGCGGGGGCGTGCGCGCTGATCGGGCGCCTTCTCGACCGCTACCGCGTCCCGGAGGCCTCATGAGCATCACCACCACGAACCCCGAGGGCGCGCCGTCCGGCGCGGGGACCGGGCCTGCCGCGGGTCCCGCGCCGGCCGTCGAGGTCCGCTCGGTGAGCCGCCGCTTCACGACCCGCTCCGGCGACGTCGTGGCGCTGTCCGACGTGGACCTGTCGGTGGCCGCGGGGGAGTTCGTCTCGCTGATCGGGCCGTCGGGCTGCGGCAAGTCCACGCTGCTGCGGCTGGTGGCCGACCTGGACACCCCGACGTCGGGCGAGGTCGCCGTGTTCGGCCGACCGCCCCGCGTGGCGCGCCAGAACCACGACTTCGGGATCGCGTTCCAGCAGGCGGGCCTGCTGCCGTGGCGCAGCGTGCGGGCGAACGTCGAGCTCCCGCTGGAGCTGCACGGCACCGGCCGGGCCGCACGCCGTGCCCGCGCCACCGAGCTGCTCGAGCTCGTCGGGCTCGCCGACTTCGCCGGGCACCGGCCCGACCAGCTCTCCGGGGGCATGCAGCAGCGCGTCGCGATCGCCCGCGCGCTGGCCGAGAGCCCGAGCCTGCTCCTCATGGACGAACCCTTCGGGGCGCTCGACGAGATGACGCGCGAGCACGTCCAGACCGAGCTGCTGCGCCTGCGGGCGGAGTCCGGCGCGGCCGTCGTGTTCGTCACGCACTCCATCCCCGAGGCGGTGTACCTCTCCGACCGGGTGGTGGTCATGTCGGCCCGCCCCGGCCGGGTGCGCGAGATCGTGCCCGTGGCCCTCGGGGCGGCGGACCAGCGGGCGGCGGACCTGCGCGAGGACGACGCGTTCTTCGACCGGGTGCGCGCGGTCCGCGAGGCGCTGCACGGCACCGACGGCGCCCCCGGGCGCGGGACGGACCTGCGGTGAGGGGCTCGGCCGGCCGGATCACCACGGTCGTCGCGCCGGTCCTGCTCGGCGTGCTCGCGCTCGCCGCGTGGCAGGCGCTCGTCGTCGGTCTGGAGCTGCGCCCGTTCGTGGTGCCCAGCCCGCTCAGCATCGCCACCGAGGTCGCCGAGCACGCAGACGTCATCGCCGCGGCGGCGCTGTCCACCGCGACCAACGCGCTGGTCGGCCTCGTCGTCGGCGTCGCCCTGGCCCTGGTGGCTGCGGCCGTCGCGGCGTCCGTGCGGGTGCTCGACGAGATGTTCTCCCCGCTCGTGGCCGCCGCGGCCGTGGTGCCCGTCGTGGCGCTCGCCCCGGTGCTCTACACGATGTTCGGGGCGAACGCCCAGACCGCTCGCGTCATCGTGGCGGCGATCGTGTCCTTCGTGCCCGTCTACGTCAACACGCTGCGCGGCCTGCGCACCGTCGCCCCCGTGCACCGCGACCTGATGCGGGTCCTGGCGGCGACGCGGCGCCAGGCGACCCGGGTGGTCACCCTGCCCGGTGCGCTGCCGTTCTTCTTCAGCGGCCTGCGCATCGCGTCGTCGGTGGCGGTCATCTCGGCGCTCGTCGCCGAGTACTTCGGCGGGCCGGTGGACGGGCTGGGCAAGGCCATCACCTCGGCCGTGTCCTCCAGCAACTACCCCCTGGCCTGGGCCTATGTCGTCGGTGCCGTCGGCATCGGGCTCGTCTTCTTCGCCGCCACCGCCGCGCTCGAGCGCGGCGTGCTGCACCGCAGGTCCCACCGCTAGCGCGTCGCCCACGGCGGCGCGCGTCCCGAACAGGTCTGACCCACGAGAGGAACGGAACATGAACCACGCACGGCGCACCACCCTCGGCATCGGAGCGACTGCCACGGCAGCCCTCGTCCTGGCGGGATGTGCGAGCGAGGCCGACACGGCCGACGCCGGCGGCGACGACGCGTTGACACCCGTGACCCTGCAGCTGCAGTGGGTCGCGCAGGCGCAGTTCGCCGGCTACTACGCGGCCGTCGACCAGGGCTACTACGCCGACGCGGGCCTGGACGTCACGATCGCCGAGGCCGGGACGGACACCGTCCCGATCGACGTCCTGGCGGCCGGTGACGCCGACTACGCGATCTCCTGGGTGCCGAAGGTCCTCGGCTCCATCGAGCAGGGCACCGAGGTGACCAACGTCGCCCAGGTGTTCGAGCGGTCGGGCACCCTGCAGATCGCGATGGCCGACTCCCAGATCAGCGGACCGGAGGACCTGGCGGGCAAGAACGTCGGCTCCTGGGGCTACGGCAACGAGTGGGAGCTGTTCGCCGGCATGCAGGCCGCGGGCCTCGACACCACCGAGGACATCTCCCTGGTCCAGCAGGCGTTCGACATGAACGGGTTCCTCGCGGGGGACATCGACGCCGCCCAGGCCATGACCTACAACGAGTACGCGCAGGTGCTCGAGACGGTGAACCCCGACACCGGTGAGCTCTACCAGCCCGACGAGCTCGTCGTCATCGACTGGAACGAGGCCGGCACCGCCATGCTCCAGGACGCCATCTGGGCCGACACCGCCCGCCTGGCCGACGACGAGGAGTACGCCGAGACCACGGTGGACTTCATCAAGGCGTCCCTGCAGGGCTGGGCCTACGTGCGCGACAACCCCGAGGAGGCCGCCGACATCGTCACCGCCGCCGGGTCCACCCTCGGCGCGAGCCACCAGCTCTGGCAGGCCAACGAGGTGAACAAGCTCATCTGGCCGTCCACCTCCGGCGTCGGCACCATCAACGCCGACCAGTGGGACCAGACGGTCCGGATCGCGATGGACACCCGCAACGAGACCGGCTCGACGATCATCACCACCGAGCCGCCGGAGACGGCCTACACCAACGAGTACGTCGAGGAGGCCCTCGCCGAGCTCACCGAGGACGGTGTCGACGTCATGGGCGAGGAGTTCGCGCCCGTCGAGGTCACCCTCAACGAGGGCGGCGCCTGACAGACCCCGGGCGGGCACAGCGAACCCCCCCGGCGCCGCGCCCGCCCGGTACCTCCCGACGGCGAGAACCGTCGAACCCCCACCCCCACGCGGAAGGACCCCGATGACCCTCAGCGAGCCACCGACCGGCGCGGCGCTCGACGCCGCCGTCCTGGAGGCCGACCACCGCGACGTGATGCACTCGTGGTCCGCCCAGGCGCACCTGCCGTCGTTCGTCCTCGCCGGCGGGTCGGGGAGCCGGGTCTGGGACCACGCCGGCACCACGTGGCTGGACTTCTCCAGCCAGCTCGTCAACACCAACATCGGCCACCAGCACCCGGCCGTGGTGGAGGCGATCAAGGCCCAGGCCGACGTCCTGACGACCGTCTCGCCGGCCACGGCCAACCGGACGCGGGCCGCCGCGGCCGAGCGGATCCTGGCCCGGGCCCCCGGGTCGTTCGCCAAGGTGTTCTTCACCAACGGCGGCGCCGACGCGAACGAGAACGCCCTGCGCATGGCCCGGCTGCACACCGGGCGCGACAAGGTGGTCTCCGCCTACCGGTCGTACCACGGCAACACCGGCTCCTCCGTGGTCGCCACGGGGGACTGGCGCCGCGTGCCCAACGAGTACGCCCGCGGCCACGTCCACGTGTTCGGCCCGTACCTGTACCGTTCGGAGTTCTGGGCGACGACGCCGGCCGAGGAGTGCGAACGCGCCCTGCACCACCTGGAGCGGGTCATCCGGTGCGAGGGGCCGGAGTCCGTCGCCGCCGTCCTGCTCGAGACCGTCCCCGGCACCGCCGGGGTCCTCGTGCCGCCGCCCGGCTACCTCGCGGGGGTGCGGGAGATCTGCGACCGGCACGGCATCGTGCTCGTGCTCGACGAGGTCATGGCGGGCTTCGGGCGGACCGGGTCCTGGTTCGCGTTCGAGGCGCACGAGGTCGTGCCGGACCTGATCACCTTCGCCAAGGGCGTCAACTCCGGCTACGTGCCCGCCGGTGGCGTGATCGTCAGCGCGCCGATCGCGGCCACCTTCGACGACCGCGTCTTCCCCGGCGGGCTGACCTACTCGGGCCACCCGCTGGCGATGGCGGCGATCGTCGCCACCCTGGACGCCATGGAGACCGACGGCGTCGTCGAGCACGCCGCCCGCATCGGCCGCGACGTGCTCGCCCCGGGGCTCGCCGAGATCGCCGCCCGGAGCCCGCTGGTCGGCGAGGTGCGGGGGACCGGGGTGTTCTGGGCCGTCGAGCTCGTCGCCGACCAGGGCACCCGTGAGCCCCTGCCCGCGGCCGACGTCGCCCGGGTCAAGGCGCTGTGCCTCGGGCGGGGGCTGCTGCCCTTCGTGGCGGAGAACCGGGTGCACGTCGTGCCGCCGTGCGTCGTGACCGACGACGAGGCCCGCGAGGGTCTGGAGATCCTGGCGGGCGTGCTGGGCGACGTCGTGCTCACCTGAGATCCTGTCGTGCCGGCACCTGGACCGGCACCTGAACCAGCAGTTCGACCAGCAGTTCGACCAGCAGCTCGACCAGCACCGAGGAGAACCATGAGCACCACCCCCGAGCCCGCACGCCGCGTCCTGGTCACCGGTGCCTCGTCCGGCATCGGGGCGGCGACCGTGCGCCGGCTGCGTGCCGAGGGTTTCGACGTCGTGGCCGCCGCCCGCCGCCTGGACCGGCTCGAGGCGCTCGCCGCCGAGACGGGCGCCGAGGCGTACGCGCTCGACGTGACCGACCAGGGAGCCGTCGACGACCTGGTGGCCCACCTGGAGGCTTCCGGCGGCCTGGACGGCGTGGTCAACAACGCCGGAGGTGCGTTCGGTCTCGACCCCGTCGAGGACGCCGACGTCGAGCAGTGGCAGCACATGTACGAGCTCAACGTGGTCGGCACGCTGCGCGTCACCCAGGGGGTGCTGCCGCTGCTGCGGGCCGCGGCCGAGCGTCGCGGCGGCGCCGAGGGCGCCGGGGCCGACGTCGTGTTCGTGACCTCGACCGCCGCCCACGGCGCCTACGAGGGCGGCGCCGGGTACACCGCGGCCAAGCACGGGGAGCGGATGCTGTCCACGACGCTGCGCTGGGAGCTCGCGGGCGAGCCGATCCGTGTCGTCGAGGTCGCCCCGGGCGCCGTCGCGACCGAGGAGTTCTCCCTGGTGCGGTTCGACGGCGACGCCGCCAAGGCCGCCGCCGTGTACGAGGGCTACCAGCCCCTGCAGGCCGCCGACGTCGCCGACGTCATCGGGTACGCCCTGACCCGGCCGCCGTACGTCAACATCGACCTGCTGGTCGTGCGGCCGCGTGCGCAGGTGCACAACTCCAAGGTCGCGCGCACGGGCGTCTGAGGTCGGGGCTACCATGGTGGGCACAGGCGTCGACCCGGCCATCACCGGTGAGCCTCCGGAAGAACGGTCCGCCGCCGCAGGTGGCGGGCTCAGTAGAACCGGACGGGTAGGCCCGTCACAGCCGTGAACGAGCGGCAGGTCCAGGAGCACCGGGCCCGCAAGCGGGGTGGTACCGCGGTACCGCCGTCCTCCGGGGCGGTGGCGTCGTCCTCGCACAGCAGTCGACGTCGTACCACCGCCCGCCAGCTCGTCCGCTCAGGAGCCCACCATGGCCTACCCGTTGCACCGCTCGTCCGACCCGTCGTCCGGGAACCACGCCGGCGCCGCCTTCGGCATCGCCGGCGTCCCCGCGTCACCGGACCTGCCGGCCATCGAGAACGGCGTGCTGGACCACTGGGAGGCCGACGACACGTTCCGCGCGTCGGTCGAGAAGAACCCTGCCGGTGAGAACGGCTCCAACGAGTTCGTGTTCTACGACGGTCCGCCGTTCGCCAACGGGCTGCCGCACTACGGCCACCTGCTCACCGGGTACGCCAAGGACGTGGTGCCGCGCTACCAGACGATGCGCGGCAAGCGGGTGGAGCGGCGCTTCGGGTGGGACACGCACGGCCTGCCCGCCGAGCTCGAGGCGATGAGCCAGCTCGGCATCAAGACCAAGGACGAGATCGTCGAGCTCGGCATCGAGAAGTTCAACGAGGCCTGCCGGTCCTCGGTGCTGAGGTACACCGACCAGTGGCGCGAGTACGTCACCCGCCAGGCCCGCTGGGTGGACTTCACCGGCGACTACAAGACCCTCGACACCACCTACATGGAGTCGGTGCTGTGGGGCTTCAAGCAGCTGTACGACAAGGGCCTCGTCTACTCCGACTACCGGGTGCTGCCGTACTGCTGGAACGACCAGACGCCGCTGTCCACGCACGAGCTGCGCATGGACGACGACGTCTACCAGAACCGTCAGGACCCGGCCGTCACCGTGGGGCTCGACGTGCTCACCGCCCCCGCCGACGGCGCGCTGCGCCCCGGGGACAAGCTGCTCGTGTGGACGACGACGCCCTGGACCCTGCCGTCCAACCTGCTGGTGATGGTGGGCGAGGACATCGACTACGTCGTCGTCGAGTCCTCCTTCACCGGCACGTCGCAGCGCTACGTGCTGGCCGAGGCGCGCGTGGCGGCCTTCGCCCGCGAGCTCACGGACGACGGCGCCGACGAGCCGCGCGTCGTCGCGCACCTGACGGGCCGCGACATGTTCGACGCGACCTACCGTCCGCCGTTCTCCTACTACGAGGGCCACGAGCGGGCGCACCGCGTCGTCGGCGCCGACTTCGTCACCACCACGGACGGCACCGGCCTGGTGCACTCGGCCGGCGCGTTCGGCGAGGACGACAAGGTCGTCTGCGACCGCGAGGGCGTGGCGTCCGTGATGCCCGTCAAGGCGGACGGCACGTTCGTGCACCCGGTCGACGAGTACGCCGGGCTGCAGGTGTTCGACGCGAACCTGCCGATCATCGACCACCTCAAGGCAGCGACCCGGGGCGAGGGCGAGGCGGGTTCGGTCACCGCGGGCACCGTGCTGCTGCGGCGTGAGACCTACGACCACTCCTACCCGCACTGCTGGCGCTGCCGCCGGCCGCTGATGTACATGGGCGTGTCCTCGTGGTTCGTGCAGGTCACCAAGATCAAGGAGCGCATGCTCGAGCTCAACCAGGAGATCTCCTGGACGCCCGAGCACATCAAGGACGGCCAGTTCGGCAAGTGGCTCGCCGGGGCCCGCGACTGGTCGATCACGCGCAACCGGTTCTGGGGCTCCCCGGTGCCGGTGTGGACCTCGGACGACCCCACCTACCCGCGCACCGACGTCTACGGCTCGCTCGCGGAGATCGAGCGTGACTTCGGCCGTCTGCCGGTGAACGCCGCCGGGGAGCCGGACCTGCACCGCCCGTTCGTGGACGACCTGACCCGGCCCAACCCCGACGACCCGACGGGCCGCTCCACCATGCGCCGGGTCGAGGACGTCATGGACGTGTGGGTGGACTCCGGGTCGATGCCGTACGCCCAGGTCCACTACCCGTTCGAGAACGCGGACTGGTTCGAGCACCACTTCCCGGGCGACTTCATCGTGGAGTACATCGGCCAGACGCGCGGCTGGTTCTACACGCTGCACGTGCTCGCCACCGCGCTGTTCGACCGTCCGGCGTTCCGCTCGGCCGTGTCGCACGGCATCGTGCTCGGCTCCGACGGGCGCAAGATGAGCAAGTCGCTGCGCAACTACCCGGACGTGCGCGAGGTCTTCGACCGTGACGGCTCCGACGCGATGCGCTGGTTCCTCATGGCCTCGCCCATCCTGCGCGGCGGCAACCTCGTCGTCACCTCGGAGGGTATCCGTGACGCCGTGCGCCAGGTGCTGCTGCCCTTGTGGAGCACCTACTACTTCTTCACCCTGTACGCGAACAGCGCCACCGGTGCCACCGGTGCCACCGGCGCCGACGGGACCGGACAGGGCTACCGGGCGCAGCCCGTCACCGCCGAGCGCGTCCCCGGCCTGCCGGCCCTGGACCGCTACCTGCTGGCCCGCACCCACGACCTCGTCGTGCGCGTGACCGACCAGCTGGACGCCTACGACATCGCCGGGGCGTGCGAGTCGGTGCGCGAGCACCTCGACGTCCTGACCAACTGGTACGTGCGCACCCAGCGTGATCGCTTCTGGGCCGAGGACGCCGACGCGTTCGACACCCTGTACACCGCCCTGGAGACGCTCACCCGGGTCATGGCGCCGCTCGCACCGCTGCTCACCGAGGAGATCTGGCGCGGTCTCACCGGCGGCCGCTCCGTGCACCTGACCGACTGGCCGACGGCGTCGCAGGGATCGTCGTCGGATCCGGCGCTCGTGCCCGACGACGCCCTCGTCGCCGCGATGGACGAGGTGCGTGCCGTGGTGTCCAGCGCGCTCGCGCTGCGCAAGGCCAACCAGCTCCGCGTGCGCCAGCCCCTGGCCCGGCTCACCGTCGCCGTGCCCGACCCGGCGGCGCTGGCGGACTACGTCGGCCTGCTCGCCGGCGAGCTGAACGTCAAGGCCGTGGACCTCGTGGCGGCCGACGCCGAGGCGTCAGCACGGTTCGGCATCACCGAACGCCTCGCCGTCAACGCCCGCGCGGCCGGTCCGCGTCTGGGCCGTGGCGTGCAGGCCGTCATCAGGGCGGCCAAGGCGGGCGCCTGGTCGCGCGACGACGACGGCGCCGTGGTGGTCACCACCGACGACGGTCCGGTGCGGATGCTCGAGACCGAGTACGACCTGACCACGGTGGTGGGCGACGCCGCCGGCGACCAGGTGGCCGTGAGCGTGCTGCCGGGCGGCGGGTTCGTCGTCCTCGACCTGACCCTCGACGCCGCGCTGCTCGCCGAGGGCTACGCCCGCGACGTCGTCCGGGACGTCCAGGACGCGCGCAAGGCCGCAGGCCTGGAGGTGAGCGACCGCATCACGCTGGAGCTCGACGTCCCGGCCGCGCACGTCGCCGACGTCGAGGCGCACCGCGACCTCGTGGTCCGCGAGACGCTGGCCGCCACCCTCGTGGTGACCGGCACCGAGGGTGACGCCCGCGCGGTGCGCGTGGCGAAGGAGGACGCATGAGCGACAAGAAGTCACGCGCCGACGAGCGCGCGGCGGCCCGGGCCGCCGCGGACGACGCCGCCGCCCGCGAGGACCTGGAGCGCGTGTACGCGCACATCGTGTCCCGCGCTCCCGAGCACGACGTCGCGCCGACGATCGACGACCGGGTGGGGCGGCTGCTGGAGCTCCTCGGCGACCCGCAGCGGTCCTTCCGCGTCATCCACCTGACCGGCACGAACGGCAAGTCCTCGACGGCCCGCATGACCGAGCGCCTCGTGCGCGAGCACGGGTTGCGCACCGGCCTGTTCACCTCCCCGCACCTGACCAGCGTCACCGAGCGCATCTGCGTCGACGGCGAGCCGCTGGGCGCCGCACGGTTCGTCGAGGTGTGGCACGACGTCCACCCCTACGTGCAGGTCGTCGACGCCGAGCTGACCGAGGCCGGCAGGTCGCCGCTGCACTTCTTCGAGGTGCTCACCGCGATGGCCTTCGCGGCGTTCGCCGACACCCCCGTCGACGTGGCGGTGCTCGAGGTGGGCATGGGGGGCACCTGGGACTGCACCAACACCGCGGACGCCGACGTCGCGGTCGTCACCCCGATCAGCGTCGACCATGAGCGGTGGCTCGGCTCGACGCCTGCCGAGATCGCCGAGGTCAAGGCCGGGATCATCAAGCCCGGCAGCATCGCCGTCACCGCCGAGCAGCGTCCCGAGGTCGACGAGGTGCTCGCCGAACGGGTGGCGCAGGTCGGCGCGCGGATGCTGCGCGAGGACGTCGAGCTGGAGGTCGTCGACCGCCGCGTCGCCGTCGGAGGCCAGCTCGTGGCGCTGCGCACGCCCGCCGCGACGTACACGGAGATCTTCGTGCCGCTGCACGGCGAGCACCAGGCCCACAACGCCCTGCTGGCGCTCGCGTCCGTCGAGCAGCTGCTCGGGGGCCGGGTGCTCGACGGGGGCGTGGTGGAGACCGCGTTCGCCGACGTGGCGGTGCCGGGCCGACTGGAGCTGGTGCGCTCCAGCCCGACGGTGCTGGTCGACGTCGCCCACAACCCGCACGGTGCGCGGGCCCTCGTGGCGGCGCTCGACGAGGCGTTCACCCTGCGCACCGTCGTCGGCGTGGTGGGGATCATGGCCGACAAGGACGCCGAGGGCATGCTCGCCGAGCTGGAACCGGCCTTCGCGCACGTGGTGCTCACGCGCAGCTCCTCGGACCGTTCCGCGGACCCCATCGACGTGGCCGAGGTGGCGCGCGAGATCTTCGGCGAGGACCGCGTGCACGTGACCGAACGGCTCGACGAGGCGCTGCAGGTCGCCACGAACCTCGCCGAGGCGGACGACGCCGTCGGTGTCGGCACGGGCACGGGAGTGGTGGTGACGGGGTCGGTCGTCACGGTCGCGGACGCGCGGATCCTGCTCGGCCGGGGTTGAGGGCTGCGCCGCGGATGCTGCAGGGTCGGGAACGGGGGTGTTGGATAGGCCCCGTGGGGAAACCGGCGAGGAGGGGCGCTGCGCGATGAAGAAGCTGCTGGACGACCCGAACGAGGCGGTGACGGACTCGCTGCGCGGCCTGGGTCTCGCGCACGCCGACATCCTGGCGGTCCGGCACGACCCGACGTACGTGGTGCGGGCCTCGGGGACACCGGCCGGTCGGGTCGGCGTCGTCAGCGGGGGAGGCTCCGGTCACGAACCCCTGCACGTGGGGTTCGTGGGCGAGGGGATGCTCGACGCCGCCGCTCCCGGGGCGGTGTTCACCGCGCCGAGCCCGGACCAGGTGGCCGCCGCGGTGCGGGCCGCCGACGGCGGGGCGGGCGTGGTGGTGATCGTGAAGAACTACACCAGCGACGTGCTGAACTTCGAGGTGGGTGTCGAGATCGCCGAGGAGGCCGGGGCCCGGGTGGCCACGGTCCTGGTGGACGACGACGTCGCGGTCGAGGACTCCGTCTACACGGCGGGTCGGCGAGGTGTCGCGGGCACCCTGTTCGCGGAGAAGATCGCCGGCGCGGCCGCCGCGCGGGGCGCCGGCCTCGACGAGGTCGTCGCGGTGACCGAGCGTGCCGTCTCCCGGGTGCGCACGATGGGCGTGGCGCTGACGTCCTGCACCGTGCCGCAGGTCGGTCGGCCGGGGTTCGACCTGCCCGACGACGAGGTCGAGATCGGGATCGGCATCCACGGGGAGCCAGGACGCTACCGGGTCCCGGCGGCGGGGGCGGGCGACATCTGCCGCCGGCTCGTCGACGCCGTCCTGGACGATCTCGCGCTGCCGGTGGGCGCGCAGGTCCTGCTCCTGGTCAACGGGATGGGTGGTACGCCGTCGAGCGAGCTGTACGTCGCCTACGCACGGGCCCGCGACCGGGTCGAGGAACGTGGCCTGGAGGTCGCACGGTCCCTCGTCGGGACGTTCGTGACCTCGCTGGAGATGCAGGGGGTCTCGATCTCGGTCGCGCTGCTCGACGACGAGCTGACGGCGCTGTGGGACGCCCCGGTGCGGACAGCGGCGCTGACGTGGTGACGCGGCTCGACGTCGCGTGGGCCGAGCGGTGGGTCCGCCGCGCGGCCGCGGAGATCCACGCCCGGCGCGACGAGCTCACCGAGCTGGACCGGCACGTCGGCGACGGGGACCACGGGGCGAACCTGGACCGGGGCTTCGCCGCCGTCGTCGCGCGGCTGGACGAGTCGGACGGCGCCCCGCGGCAGACCGTCGGTCAGGTGCTGGGCCTGGTGGCCACGACCCTGATGTCGACCGTCGGGGGAGCGGCGGGTCCGCTGTACGGGACCGCGTTCCTGCACGCCTCGCGGGTCACGGGGCGGGCGTCGCTGGACGCGACGGGCGTCGTGGCGCTGGTCGAGGCCGCGGCGGACGGCGTCGTGAGCCGGGGGCGGGCGGAGGTCGGCGACAAGACGATGGTGGACGCCTGGGAGCCGGCCGTGGAGGCCGCGGGCCGGGCCGTCGCCTCGGGCGACCCGGTCGACGTGCTGCGCGCGGCGGCCGACGGTGCGCGCCAGGGCGCAGCCTCGACGGTCCCGCTGGCCGCGGCGAAGGGGCGTGCCGCCTACCTGGGTGGGCGCAGCATGGGCACCGAGGACCCGGGGGCGCGGTCGACGGTCCTGCTCCTCCAGGCGGCCGTCCAGGCCGCCGTGGTGGTCGACGCCTCGAACGACGTCTCTGGCGGTGCCGCGAACGGTGCCTCGAACCGTGCCTCGAACCGTGCCTCGAACGAGGCGGCGTCATGACGGTCGGTCTGGTGCTGGTCTCGCACTCGGTCCGTCTTGCCGAGGGCACCGCCGAGCTCGCCGCGCAGATGGCCCCCGACGTGGTGGTGGCTCTGGCGGCGGGGGACGTCGACGGAGGTCTCGGCACGTCCTACGGGCTGGTGGTCGAGGCGTTCGCGGAGGCGTTCGCGCAGGTGGACGAGGTGGTGGTGCTGGCGGACCTCGGGTCGGCGGTCCTGACGGTCGAGAGCGTCTTCGACGTCGACCCGCAGGTGCCCGCCCGGGCGCGGCTCGTGTCCGCCCCCTTCGTCGAGGGGGCGGTGGCCGCCGCGGTGACGGCCCAGCAGGGCGCATCGCGCGAGGCGGTGGTGCGGGCCGCCGAGAGCGCGGCCTCGTCGATCGGGCCCGGTCCTGTCCTGGAGCTCGTCGAGGCGTCCGCGTCGGACAGCCCGCCGGCGGTGGCGACCACGACGCACGGCGAGGTGGTCCCGGCGCCGGGTCCGACGTCGTCGGGCAGCCCGGACGAGGTGCACGCGCGGGTGCGGCTGCGCAACCCGCTGGGTCTGCACGCCCGACCCGCTGCCGTCGTCGCGCGGGCGGTGGGTGAGCTCGGCGTGGACGTGAGGATCGACGGCGCGGACGCCGGGAGCGTGCTCCAGCTGATGTCGCTGGGCACCTCCGAGGGCCAGGAGATCGTGGTGGCGGCGCGAGGGCCGGGCGCCCAGGGTGCCGTCGCGCTGGTGGTCGGGCTCGTCGAGGGGGGCTTCGGCGAGGTGTGAGCGGGCCCACGAAATCATGCATTGACTGCAAAGTTGCACACACTGCATGATTCGGTCCGTGAACTCCTCCGCAGACGTCGGACTGCGCGAGCGCAAGAAGCGCGAGCGCTCCGCCGAGATCGTCGACGCCGCGCAACGGCTCGTCCTCGACCGCGGCCTCGACGACGTCACCGTCGAGGAGATCGCGGAGGCCGCCGGCATCTCGCCGCGCACGTTCTTCAACTACTTCGAGACCAAGGACGACGCGGTGCTCGGCCAGTCCACGGCGGAGCTCGGCGAGGACTTCGCCCGCACGTTCGTCGACGGCGGACCGACGGGCGACCTCTGGACCGACGTCGAGCACCTGGTCCTGGAGCTCGTGGACCACGCCGGCGACGGCGCCCGGGTGCGGCGCGCGTTCGAGCTCATGCACGTCGAACCCCGTCTGCTGGCCCGGCACGTCGCCTGGATCGAGACCTACCGCGGCCGCGTCACCGACCTCTTCGCCGAGCGGCACGCCCGCCGCCCCCTGCCCGCCTCCGCCGACCTGTGCTCCCTGATGACCTTCACCCTGCTGCGCGTCGCCGGCCAGCGCTGGGAGGCCGCCGGGCGCACCGGCACGCTCGCGGAGCACCTGCACGACGCCGTCGCCGAGATCGTCGCGCTGGCCCGCGCCTGACGGGCGCCACCCGCCCGACCCCCGACATCCACCACCCACCGCACCGAACGAGGTTCCCATGGCCCACCCGCCCGCACCGGCGCCCGACAAGCCGCTCGTCGTCCTGACGCAGCGCACCGTCTGGCTGATCTTCGGCGCCCTCCTGGCGTCCATGTTCCTGTCGTCCCTCGACCAGACGATCGTCGGCACCGCGATGCCGACGATCGTCGGCGAGCTGCACGGCGTCTCCCACCAGGGCTGGGTCATCACCGCCTACATCCTCGCCGTGGCGATCGCGATGCCCCTGTACGGCAAGTTCGGCGACCTGTACGGCCGACGCTGGCCGTTCCTCGTCGCCATCGGGCTGTTCACCGTCGCGTCCGCCGGCGCGGGCTTCGCGGACTCCATGGGGGCGCTCGTCCTGTGGCGTGCCGTCCAGGGCCTCGGCGGCGGCGGGCTGATGATCCTGTCGCAGTCGATCATCGCGGACATCGTGCCCGCCTCCGAGCGCGGGAAGTACATGGGTCCGCTCGGTGCCCTGTTCGGCGTCTCCGCGGTGCTCGGGCCGCTGCTCGGCGGCTGGCTCACCGAGGGTCCGGGCTGGCGCTGGGCGTTCTGGCTCAACATCCCCATCGGCATCGCCGCCTTCGCGATCGCGTGGCTCACCCTCAAGCTCCCCACGCACCGCTCCTCGCGCCCCGTGGACCGCGCCGGCATCGTCTCGATGGCCCTCGCCACGACCGGCATCGTGCTCGTCACGAGCTGGGAGTCCCTCGTCGACGGCGGCTACGACTGGTCCGACTGGCGCCTGTCCGGTCTCGTGCTGCTGACCCTGGCCGCCGTCGCGACGTTCGTCGTCGTGGAGAACCGGGCCGCCGAGCCCCTCATCCCGCTGCGGCTGTTCAAGAACCGCACCTTCACGATCACGACCCTCATCGGCCTCGTGCTCGGCATGGGCATGTTCTCCGCGATGGCGATGATCCCCACGTTCCTGCAGATGTCCACGGGCGCCGGGGTCACCGAGTCCGGCTGGCTGATGCTGCCGATGATGGCGGGCGTCATGCTCACCTCCATCGTCTCCGGCATCGCCGTGTCGAGGACGGGTCGCTACAAGGCCTACCCGATCGTGGGGCTCTCGGTCGTGGCCGCCGCGATGGTGTGGCTGACGACCCTGTCCGGCGACATGTCCATGTGGCTGTTCGGCACCATGATCTTCACCCTCGGTGCGGGCATGGGCCTGGTCATGCAGGTCATCGTGCTGGCCGTGCAGAACGCCGTCGACCCGCACGAGCTCGGCACGGCGACCAGCGCGAACAACTTCTTCCGCGAGATCGGTGCGGCCGTCGGGACCGCGCTGTTCACCACGATCTTCACCACCCGGCTCACGGACAACCTCGCCGAGGTCTTCGCGGGCGCCCCGACGGACGCCACGGCCGGCGGTCAGGACAGCCTGACCCCGGCCCAGGTGCAGGCCCTGCCGGAGCCGCTGCGCACCGGTGTCGTCGACGCCTTCGCCGACGCGCTCGCGCCGTCCTTCTGGTACCTGGTCCCGCTCGTCCTGGTCGGCCTGGTCCTGGCGTTCTTCCTGCCCGTCATCAAGCTGTCCGACGTCGCGGGGATGGTCGCGCGCGGCGAGGCGGTCACCGACCAGAAGGACCTGCCCGTGCCGGGTGAGGTGGCGGGTGCTGAGTCCGGCACCGGGTCCGGCACAGCGTCCGGCACCGGGTCCGGCACAGCGTCGCCGGCCGCGACCGGGGGCCGCGCCCCGGCGGATACCCTGGACCGGTGAGCCGCAAGAAGGACGACCGCCCCCGCGAGGGCGACACGATCATGCCCCGCAAGCCCGCCAAGGTGCAGTTCGCCGCGACGGTGCTGCAGCTCGAGGCGTTCGTCGTGGCGTTCGCCGCCGTGGCCCTGCACGGGCTGCGGGAGTCGGTGTACGAACGTGGTCCGCTCGCCCTGGACCCGACCACCACGTGGATCGTCACCGGTGTGCTGTTCGTGGTGCTGATCGCGCTGTCCCGGATGGTCGCGAGCCCGGGCGGGTACCTCGCCGGGTCGGTGGTGCAGGTGCCGGTGCTGGCGCTGGGGCTGCTGCTGCCCATGATGTACGTCGTGGCCGGGGTGTTCGTCATCATGTGGTGGGTGGCGTTGCGGCTCGGCGGCCGCATCGACGCCGAGCGCGCCGCCTACGACGCCGAGCACCCGGAGACTGCGCCGAACGTGTGAGCGTGGCGGATAGGGTTGCGGCATGAGCGAAACCACCACGCCCGCCGTCGAACGCACCCTCGTCCTCGTCAAGCCCGACGGCGTCCGCCGCGGCCTGTCCGGGGAGATCCTGCGTCGCATCGAGGCCAAGGGGTACGTGCTCGCGGCCGTCGAGCTCAAGCACGCGACCCCCGAGCTGCTGGCCCTGCACTACGCCGAGCACGAGGGCAAGCCGTTCTACGCCCCGCTGGTCGAGTTCATGCTCTCCGGTCCGGTGCTGGCCGTCGTGGCCGAGGGCCAGGGCGTCATCGCCGGGTTCCGGTCGCTCGCGGGAGCCACGGACCCGACGGCCGCGGCACCGGGCACGATCCGCGGTGACCTGGGTCGTGACTGGGGCCTGAAGGTGCAGCAGAACCTCGTGCACGGCTCCGACTCGACGGAGTCGGCCGAGCGCGAGATCGCCCTCTGGTTCCCGGAGGTCTGACCGGCCGCCCAGCCGGCACCCCGCAGGCACGACGGATGCCGCCCCGGACCGCTCCGGGGCGGCATCCGTGCCGTGTGCAGGGATCACCGCGGCAGGTCCCCGACGATCCGGCCGACGGCGGCTAGGCTCGCCGCGTGCACCTCAAGACGCTCACGCTCCGAGGCTTCAAGTCGTTCGCCTCGGCGACGACGCTGAGCTTCGAGCCGGGCATCACGTGCGTGGTCGGCCCGAACGGCTCGGGCAAGTCGAACGTCGTCGACGCCCTGGCCTGGGTGATGGGCGAGCAGGGTGCCAAGACGCTGCGCGGCGGCAAGATGGAGGACGTCATCTTCGCCGGCACGTCCGGGCGGCCGCCGCTCGGCCGCGCCGAGGTCGCGCTGACGATCGACAACACCGACGGCGCGCTGCCGATCGAGTACACCGAGGTGACGATCTCGCGCACGCTCTTCCGTTCCGGAGGGTCGGAGTACGCGATCAACGGCAGCTCGTGCCGGCTGCTCGACATCCAGGAGCTGCTCAGCGACTCCGGCATCGGCCGGGAGATGCACGTCGTCGTCGGCCAGGGGCAGCTCGACGCCGTCCTGCGGGCGACGCCGGAGGACCGGCGAGGCTTCGTCGAGGAGGCGGCCGGGGTCCTCAAGCACCGCAAGCGCAAGGAGAAGGCGCTGCGCAAGCTGGAGGCCATGCAGGGCAACCTCGCGCGCCTGACCGACCTGACCGCCGAGCTGCGCCGCCAGCTCGGCCCGCTGGGACGTCAGGCCGAGGCCGCACGCCGCGCCCGCACCGTGCAGGCCGACCTGCGTGACGCCCGGTCCCGGCTGCTCGCCGACGACCTGGCCCAGCTCGGGGCGCAGCTCGAGCAGGAACGGTCCGACGAGGCGGCGCTCAAGCAGCGGCAGGAGGCCGTCCAGGAGTCGCTCTCCGGGGCGCGCGACCGGCTCGCCCGGCTGGAGGCCGAGCTGTCGAGGGTCGCCCAGGTGGCCTCCCGGGCAGCGGACACCTTCCACGGCCTGTCCGGCGTGCGCGAACGGTTGCGCGGCCTGGCGTCCCTCGCGGACGAGCGTGTCCGGCTCCTGGGCGTCGTCGAACCGGCACCGCGGGGGCAGGACCCGGACGAGCTGGAGGCGCAGGCCGAGCGGGCGCGGGCGTCCGAGGCAGAGCTGGCCCGCGAGGTCGAGATCGCCCGCACGGCCCTCGGTGAGGCGGAGGCGGCACGTGGCGAGGCCGAGCAGGCCGCCGCGGCCGTCGAGCGGGAGCTCGCCGCGCTGCAGCGCGGTGCGGCCGACCGTCGCGAGGGCCTGGCACGGCTCGCGGGCCAGGTCGCCGCGCGCCGCAGCCGCGTGGAGTCCGCCGACGCCGAGCTGGAGCGGGTGCGCGCCGGGCTGCAGGAGGCCGAGGACCGGGCCGCTCGCGCCGCCCGCGACTTCGCCGAGCTGGAGGCGCAGGTCACCGGCGCCGAGGCCGGCGAGGAGGGCCTCGACGCCGAGCACGAGGCGGCGGCCCAGGCCGTCGACGCGGCCGACGCCGTCGTGCGGGACCTCGAGTCCGGGGCGAGCACCGCAGAGCGGGACCGTGCCACCTGGACGGCGCGGGTCGAGGCGCTCGAGCTCAGCCTGGACCGCAAGGACGGCGCAGGTGCGCTGCTGGCCGCGGACCAGCCGGGCGTGCTCGGTTCGGTCGCCGCGCTGCTCGGGGTCGAGCAGGGGTACGAGGAGGCTGTCGCGGCCGCGCTCGGCCCGCTCGCCGACGCGGTCGCGGTCGAGTCGCTCGGGGCGGCGGTCGACGCGCTGCGGCTGCTGCGGGACGACGACGCCGGTCGGGCCGGGCTCGTCGTCGGCGGCGTGGTCGGCCCCCCGGTGGGTGCCGATCCGGTCGACGTGCCGGGCGCGGTGCGCGCCCTGGACGTCGTGACGGTGAACGGCCCCGCCGCGGCCGCGCTGCGCACGCTGCTGGCCGACGTCGTCGTCGTGGAGGACCTCGCCGAGGCGCGCGACCTGGTCACCCGGCGGCCCGACGTCGCGACGGTGACGCGCGCGGGCGACGTCCTCGGTGCGTCACGGGCGTCCGGCGGGTCGGCCGCCGCTCCGAGCGTGCTGCACCTGACGAACGCCCTGGACGAGGCGCGGGCGGGTCTGGACGACGCCCGGGCGCGTGGCGAGCGGTGCGAGGCCGAGCTGGTGGGCGCGCGCGAGGCGCTGGCCGCGGCGCAGCAACGGCACGACGCCACCCTGGAGCGGCTGCACGAGTCCGACGCCGCCCTCGCGGCCGTGGCCGAGCAGCTGGGCACCCTCGGTGCGGCTCGGCGGGCGGCGCAGACGGAGGCCGGGCGCCACCGCGAGGCGCTGGCCCAGGTGACGCAGCGGCGTGATGCCGACACCGCCGAGCTGGCGGGGCTGGTGGAGCGGCTCGAGGTCGCCGAGGCGGAACCGACCAGGTCGCAGGAGGACCTGGAGTCGGTGACCCGGTCGCGCGACGAGGCCCAGGCCGCGGCGACGTCGGCGCGCCAGACCGAGACGGAGGCGCGCCTGGCGCTGCGCACGGCCGAGGAGCGGGCCCGAGCGGTCGCCGGCCGGGCGCACGGGCTGGCGCGGGCCGCCGAGCAGGAGCGCCGGGCCCGGCGCGAGGCCGAGGAGCGGGCACGACGCCGCGCTTCCGAGGCCGAGCGGGCGGCCGTGGTCCGCGAGGACGCGCGCACGGCCCTGGACCTGCTCTCCGCGTCGTCGGAGCGGGTGAGCGCCGAACGGGCCGAGGCGGAGGCCGAGCGCGACCGCCGGCGCGGCGAGCGGGCGCAGGTGCGCGCACAGGTCGAGACCCTGGACCGCGAGCTGCGCGACCTGACCGACGTGGCGCACCGCGACGAGGTCGCCCGTGCACAGCAGCTCGCACGCCTCGACCAGCTGCGCGCCCGCGCCGTCGACGAGCTCGCCACGGACCCCGACGTGCTCGTCGAGGAGTTCGGGCCGCACCGTGACGTCCCGGTGCTGCCGGGCCCCGACGAGGCGGGGCAGGCAGGGGCCGGTCGGGGTGAGGCCGGCCAGGGTGAGGCGGACGACGAGGAGCAGGCTCCCCGCGCCGTGCCCTACGTGCGGGCCGAGCAGGAGAAGCGGCTCGCCGTCGCCGAGCGCGCCCTGCGCAAGATCGGCACCGTCAACCCGTTGGCGCTGGAGGAGTTCGCCGCGCTGGAGGAACGCCACCAGTTCCTGAGCACCCAGCTCGCCGACCTGCGCAAGTCCCGCGAGGACCTGCTGCAGATCGTCGCCGAGATCGACGACCGGGTGCAGCAGGTGTTCGCCGAGGCGTACCAGGACACCGCCGCCCAGTTCGAGAGGGTGTTCGCCCGGCTCTTCCCCGGCGGCGAGGGGCGTCTGGTGCTGACCGACCCCGGCGACCTGCTCACCACGGGCATCGAGGTCGAGGCGCGGCCCGCCGGCAAGAAGGTCAAGCGGCTGTCGCTGCTGTCCGGCGGGGAACGGTCGCTGACGGCCGTGGCGTTCCTCGTCGCGATCTTCAAGGCGCGCCCGAGCCCGTTCTACGTGATGGACGAGGTCGAGGCCGCCCTGGACGACGTCAACCTCGGTCGCCTGCTCGAGATCTTCCGCGAGCTCCAGGAGGACTCGCAGCTCATCGTCATCACCCACCAGAAGCGCACGATGGAGGTCGCGGACGCGCTGTACGGCGTCACCATGCGCGGCGACGGTGTGACCACCGTCATCTCCCAGCGACTGCGCGAGACCGCAGAGGCCGGGTGACAATATCGCCATGGTCACGTTCGTCGTCTGGCTCGTCATCTCGCTGCTCCTCGCGGGCGCCGTGTTCCTCGTGGCCAGCGTCATGGAACGCCGCGAGGGCGACGAGGACGTGCGCGGTCTGCGCGCGTTCGTGCGCGACTTCCGCGCCGGCCTGCGGCTGCGTCAGGACGCCGCGCCGCGCCCGACGGACACCGACATGGACGACTTCTTCGCCGCGAACGTCGAGACGGCGCCGGGCTACGTCGACGCCGAGGAGCTCACCGAGGTGCTCTACCGCGCCCAGGTCCGTGTGCGCCACCCGCACCAGGAGTCGCACCGCACCGACGCCTGACCCGGTCGCGCCGGGCACGTGACCCGGTCGCGCCGATCTCCTGGCCCGTCGCGCCGACACCGGTGCCCCGCGTCTGGGAGACTGGGGCACCGTGACTGACTACACGTGGCTCTGGATCGTCCTCGGTGTCCTGCTCGTCGCGGGCCTCGGCTCCGCCCTCGTCGTGCCGCGGCTGCGCCGCAGGTCCGACGCCGCACCGGGGCCGGCGTCCACCGACGAGGTGGTGTCCCCCGACGGTGGAGCGGCGTCGGACGCGTCGGCGACCGGCACGGTCGTGATCGCACCGGAGGCCGCCGTCGAGGCGCCCGCGCTCGAGACGCCCGAGCCCGCGGCCGGACGGATGGTCCGGCTGCGCGACCGGCTGGCCCGGTCGGGGTCGCCGCTGGGCGCGCGGCTGCTGGCGATGCTGTCGCGCGACGAGCTCACGGCCGACGACTGGGACGAGATCGAGGAGACGTTGCTGCTCGCGGACCTCGGCGCGGGCCCGGCCGAGGAGCTGCTGGAGGCGCTGCGGACCCGGGTGCGGGTGCTCGGTCTGCGCGAGCCCGCCGCGGTGCGCGCGCTGCTGCGCGAAGAGCTCGTCAAGGTGGTCGACCCCACGATGGACCGCTCCCTCGCGCTGGACGGACCGGTGGTCGACGGCGTCGCCAAGCCGGCCGTCGTGCTGGTCGTGGGGGTCAACGGCACCGGCAAGACGACGACGGTGGGCAAGCTGGCGCGCGTCCTGGTGGCCGAGGAGCGGTCGGTGGTGCTGGGCGCCGCGGACACGTTCCGGGCGGCGGCCGCCGACCAGCTCCAGACGTGGGGAGCGCGCGTGGGCGTCCCCACGGTCCGGGCCGACCGGGACGGGGCGGACCCCGCGGCGGTCGCGTTCGACGCGGTGCGCCGGGGTACGGTCGACGGCGCGGACGTGGTCCTGGTCGACACCGCGGGGCGGCTGCAGAACAAGGCCGGCCTCATGGACGAGCTGGGCAAGATCACCCGGGTGATCACCCGGGAGGCGCCGCTCGGCGAGGTGCTGCTCGTGCTGGACGCGACCACCGGCCAGAACGGGATGCAGCAGGCGAAGGTCTTCGGCGAGGTCGCCGGCGTGACCGGCATCGTCCTGACCAAGCTCGACGGCACGGCCAAGGGCGGCATCGTCGTGGCGGTGCAGCGCGAGCTGGGCGTCCCGGTCAAGCTCGTCGGTCTCGGTGAGGGTCCGGACGACCTGGCGCCGTTCGAGCCCGAGCAGTTCGTCGACGGCCTGCTCGGCTGACCGTCGCGCCGTGTCGCGGGACGGACACGGTGAGGTCACGGGCCGATCACGACGGCGCCCGAATCGTCTCGATGGGTGGACCGAAACTGGATGTTTACCCCAGGGCGAGGTTCGTCACACGGCTGTAACACCCTCTCTGTCCGGACGAAACGCTGCGACGCCACGGTGGTCTCCGACCGGCCACACGGGCTGGCGAGGGGAGATTGACAGATGGTGGAGCTGGATACCGGAGCTACCGCGTGGATGCTGACGTCAGCATCGCTCGTGCTCCTGATGACGCCCGGCCTGGCGCTGTTCTACGGCGGCATGGTCCGGGGCAAGTCCGTCCTGAACATGATGATGATGTCCTTCGGTGCCATCGCGGTCACGGGCGTGGTCTACGTCCTGTGGGGCTGGTCGATGTCCTACGGCAGCGACATCGGCGGGATCATCGGCAACCCGTTCGACCAGTTCGCGCTGCAGGGTGCGATCTACGACGACGCCGGCCAGTTCCTCATCGACGACTTCGGTGTCCCCGGCATCGTCGGCGTCGGCTTCCAGGCGACCTTCGCCATCATCACCGTGGCGCTCATCTCCGGTGCGATCGCGGACCGCGTGAAGTTCGGCACCTGGATGGTCTTCGTAGCCCTGTGGGTCACCTTCGCCTACTTCCCGATGGCCCACATGGTCTGGGGCGGCGGACTGCTCTCGGGTGAGGGTCCGTTCGTCATCGGGGACGCCGCGCCGATCGACTTCGCCGGTGGCACCGTGGTGCACATCAACGCCGGTGCGGCCGCGCTGGTCCTGGCGCTCGTCGTCGGCAAGCGCAAGGGCTTCGGCACCGAGCCGATGCGCCCGCACAACCTCACGCTCGTCATGCTCGGCGCCGCGCTCCTGTGGTTCGGCTGGTTCGGCTTCAACGGCGGCTCGGCCTTCACCGCCGACGGCTTCGCCGGCCTCGCCTGGGTCAACACCACGGCCGCGACCGCTGCTGCGATCCTCGGCTGGCTCGTCGTGGAGAAGCTGCGTGACGGCTCCGCCACCTCGCTCGGTGGCGCCTCGGGCATCGTCGCCGGTCTGGTCGCGATCACGCCGGCTGCCGGTTCCGTCAGCCCCCTCGGCTCCCTCGTCATCGGCGTGGTCGCCGGTGGCCTGTCGGCCTTCGCGGTCGGCCTGAAGTACAAGCTGGGCTACGACGACTCGCTCGACGTCGTCGGCGTCCACCTGGTCGCCGGTCTGTGGGGCACGCTCGCCATCGGCTTCCTCGCCACGGAGACGGGCCTGTTCTACGGTGGCGGCGTCAACCAGCTCGCCGTCCAGGCGATCATCGCGATCGTCGCGATCGTCTTCTCGGCAGTCGTCACCTTTATCCTGGCGATCATCCTCAAGGCCACCATGGGCTGGCGGGTCTCCGAGGAGGTCGAGGTCAACGGGATCGACCTCGCCGTCCACGGTGAGTCCGCGTACGAAGGGATCTCGTCGGGTTCCGTCATCAAGGAGGTCCGCGCATGAAGCTCGTCACCGGAGTCATCCAGCCCCACCGTCTCGACGACGTGAAGTCGGCCCTGGAGGCCGCCGGCGTCCGAGGGATGACCGTCAGCGAGGCCAGCGGCTACGGTCGGCAGAAGGGCCACACCGAGGTCTACCGCGGTGCCGAGTACACCGTCGACCTGGTGCCCAAGGTCCGCATCGAGATCCTCGTCGGCGACGCCGACGCCCCCTCGATCGTCGACGTCGTGGTCAACGCGGCGCAGACGGGCAAGATCGGTGACGGCAAGGTCTGGACGGTGCCGGTCGACGACGTCGCCCGCGTCCGCACCGGCGAGCACGGCGACGCCGCGCTCTGACGATGACCGACCACCCGACACCGGGCGGTCCGCAGCAGGCCCCGCACCCCGCCCCCGGGGTGCGGGGCCCTGTCGTGGGACTGCGCGAGGACCTGCTCGCCGCCGCCACCGACCTCACCGGCCCCGGACGTTCCGGGGTGGCCCGTCGGGCCACCCTCCAGCAGATCGTCGTCGACCGGCTCGGGCCCCTGTATGCCGAGGCGACCGCCGACGTCGACCCGACCGGGCTGGCGCTGGCCGCCGTGGGCTCCCTGGGCCGTGGTGAGCTGGGTCCGCTGTCCGACCTCGACCTCGTGCTCGTGCACGACGGCCGCACGCACAAGCCCGACGAGCTCGCCACCGTGGCCGAGCGACTGTGGTACCCCCTGTGGGACTCCGGGGTGGACATCGACCACGCCGTGCGCTCGCTCAACCAGACCCGCCAGCTCGCGATGCGCGACCTGCCTGCCGCCGTCGGCTGGCTCGACGTGCGGCCCGTGGCGGGCGACGCCGTGGTGGTGCACCGGGCGGCGTCCGGGATCCTCACCGACTGGCGCTCCGCGTCCCGGCGGCGGCTGCCGGAGCTGCTGTCGTCCGTACGGGAACGCGCCGAGCGCTCCGGCGACCTGGCGTACCTCATCGAACCGGACCTCAAGGACGCCCGTGGCGGCATCCGCGACGCCGTCGTCCTGTCCGCGCTGGCGGCCACCTGGCTGACGGACCGCCCGCACGGCCGGGTGGACTCCTCGTACGCGCACCTGCTCGACGTGCGCGACACGCTCCAGGTCGTCACCCGGCGCCGCGCCACCCGGTTGCTGCTGGCCGACCTCGACGAGGTCGCCGCGCTGTGCGGCCACGACGACCCGGACGAGCTGCTCGCCTCCCTCGCCGAGGCTGGGCGCGAGATCTCGTTCGCGCTCGACTCCACGATCCGCCGCGCCCGCCAGGCGCTGCAGCGCCCGGCCGCCCGCAAGCCCGTGCTGGTCCGCGGGCGCCGTCAGCCGCCGCGGCTGCGGTCGGTGGGGGACGGGCTCGTGGAGCACGACGGTGAGCTCGTGCTCGGCGTCACGGCCGTCCCGGCCGAGGATGCGGGGCTCTCGCTGCGCGCGGCCGCGACCGCAGCACGCACCGGTCTGGTGCTGTCACCGGTCACCATGCAGTCCCTGGCGGAGTGCCCGCCGCTGCCCGAGCCGTGGCCGGCGCCCGCGCGTGCCAACCTGCTGACCCTGCTGGGGTCGGGGGCCGCCCAGGTCCACGTCTGGGAAGCACTCGACCTGGCCGGGGCGGTCACGACGTGGATCCCGGAGTGGTCCGGGGTGCGCAACAAGCCGCAGCGTGCGGCGATCCACCGGCACACGGTGGACCGGCACCTGGTGGAGACCGCCGCGCTGGTGGCGGGCGTCCGCAAGGCGCAGATCGCTCGCGGCGTCCCCGCGGAGCTGCTGCCGCTCGACCTGCTCGCCGTGACCGCCGTCCTGCACGACATCGGCAAGCGGCGCGACGCCGTCCACGACGACCACTCCGACGAGGGAGCCCGCGTCGTGGGCGCGATCGTGCGCCGGATGGGCTTCGAGGAGACCTTCGTGGCCGACGTCGAGCTGCTCGTGCGCCAGCACCTGACCCTCGCCGGTCTGGCGACGCGGTCGGACCCGCAGGACCCGGCGACCGTGGAGAGCCTGCTGGTCGCGCTGGACCGTCGCGGGGACCTGCTGGAGGTGCTGCGCGCCCTGACCGAGTGCGACGCCACGTCGCTCGGACCGGCGGGCTGGACGGGGTGGCGGGCTAGCCTCGTGGACGAGCTCACCTCCCGGGCGCGGGCCGTGCTGGCCGGGGAGCCCGCAGAGGCGCCCGCCGAGGGGCAGGCCGAGGAGGCAGCCGCCGACGGCCGGTAGGCTGGGGGACCGCACGCTATCCATCCCGTGAAGAGGACCACCTGGTGTTCAACTCCCTGTCGGACCGGCTCACCGCCACCTTCAAGAACCTGCGCGGCAAGGGTCGGCTCTCCGAGGCGGACATCGACGCGACGGTGCGCGAGATCCGTCGCGCCCTGCTCGACGCCGACGTCGCGGTGCCGGTCGTGCGCGAGTTCACCGCGGCGGTGCGCGAGCGGGCGCTCGGCGCGGAGGTCTCCGGTGCGCTGAACCCGGCCCAGCAGGTCGTCAAGATCGTCAACACCGAGCTGGTCGAGATCCTCGGCGGCCAGACGCGCACGCTCCAGCTCGCCAAGACGCCGCCCACGGTGATCATGCTGGCGGGCCTGCAGGGCGCCGGCAAGACGACCCTGGCGGGCAAGCTCGCCCTCGCGCTGAAGGAGCAGGGCCACACCCCGCTGCTCGTCGCGGCCGACCTGCAGCGACCCAACGCGGTCACCCAGCTCTCGGTCGTCGCGGACCGCGCCGGGGTGCCGGTCTTCGCCCCCCACCCGGGCAACACGAGCGGGGCCGACGCGGAGACCGGGGCCGTCATCGGCGACCCGGTCGGTGTCGCCCGTGACGGCGTCGCCCAGGCGCGTGCGCGCCAGCACGACGTCGTCATCGTCGACACCGCGGGCCGGCTCGGCGTCGACCAGGTCCTCATGCAGCAGGCCGCGGACATCCGCAGCGCGATCACCCCGGACGAGGTCCTCTTCGTCATCGACGCGATGATCGGTCAGGACGCCGTGAACACGGCGCAGGCCTTCCTCGAGGGCGTCGACTTCACCGGTGTGGTGCTGTCCAAGCTCGACGGCGACGCGCGCGGCGGTGCGGCCCTGTCGGTCGCGAAGGTCACGGGCCGGCCGATCATGTTCGCCTCGACCGGTGAGAAGCTCACCGACTTCGAGGTGTTCCACCCCGACCGCATGGCCTCACGCATCCTCGACATGGGCGACGTGCTCACGCTCATCGAGCAGGCGGAGCGCGCGTTCGACGCCGACGAGGCCGAGCGGATGGCGGCCAAGGTCGCCGGCGGCGAGGACTTCACGCTGAGCGACTTCCTGGTGCAGATGCAGCAGATGAAGAAGATGGGCTCCATGAAGAAGATGCTCGGCATGATGCCGGGCATGGCCCAGATGCGCGAGCAGCTCGAGAACTTCGACGAGCGCGAGGTCGACCGGGTCGAGGCGCTGATCCAGTCGATGACGCCCGCCGAGCGCGACAACCCGAAGATCATCAACGGGTCGCGCCGTGCGCGTATCGCGCGTGGTGCCGGCCAGACGACGGCCGCGGTCAACGGGCTCCTCGACCGGTTCTCCCAGGCCCAGAAGATGATGCGCCAGATGTCCAAGGGCGGAGGGATGCCGGGCATGCCCGGCGGGATGCCGGGGATGCCGGGTCTGCCCGGGGGCGGCAAGAAGGCGCGCGGCCGCCAGCAGCCCGCCAAGAAGGTCAAGGGGAAGTCGGGCAACCCCGCCAAGCGGGCCCAGCAGGAGAAGGACGCTCTGCAGCGCGCCCTCGGGGGCGGTGCGAAGCCGTCCGCCCCGGCCGGCTCCGCGTTCGGCGTCCCGAAGGACCGGGAGGCCGACGGCGGCGCGGACCTGGACAACCTGCGGCTGCCGGGTGACCTGGGCAAGCTGCTCGGGGGCGGTCGCTGACCGGGGGTTGCCGCCGCGAGGTGTGGTGACGGCTAGGCTGCCGACATGTCGGTACCGCACGTCCCCCTGCACGTCACCGGTCACGTCCTGCTCGACGGCGACCGCGAGGTCGGGGACGCCTGGGTGCGTGACGGTCGCATCAGCCTCCTGCGCCCGACCCCGCAGGGTGCGGCCGCGACCCGCCTGGAGGGCTGGGTGCTGCCCGGTCTGGTGGACGTCCACTGCCACGTCGGTCTCGACGCGGGGGGCGCCACGGACCCGGCCACGGCCGCCAAGCAGGCCACCGCCGACCGGGACACCGGGGTGCTGCTGATCCGGGACGCCGGTTCGCCGCTCGACACGGGCTGGGTGGCCTCCCGGCCCGACCTGCCGAGGCTCGTGCGGGCGGGCAAGCACCTGGCCCGGCCCAAGCGGTACCTGCGCGGCTACGGCCTCGAGCTCGACGACGTCGCCGACCTCCCGCGGGTGGTGCGTGAGCAGGCACGGGCGGGGGACGGCTGGGTCAAGCTCGTGGGGGACTGGATCGACCGTGACCTGGGCCCCGACGGCGACCTGCGCCCTCTGTGGCCGGCCGACGTGCTCGCCGAGGCCGTCGCCGTCGCGCACGCCGAGGCGGCGCGGGTCACGGTGCACGCCTTCTCCGAGGAGGTCGTCGCCGACCTCGTCGCGGCGGGGGTGGACGGCATCGAGCACGGGACCGGGATCCGACCCGACCAGATGGCCGAGATCGCCCAGCGCGGCATCCGGGTGACGCCCACGCTGCTGCAGGTGGGTCAGTTCGCGAACATCGCCGCCCAGGCGGACGGGAAGTACCCCGTCTACGCGGCGCGGATGCGGCGCATGCACGAGCGTCGGTACGCCCAGGCGCGCGACCTGTACGACGCCGGGGTCCCGCTGCTCGTCGGCACGGACGCCGGCGGGACGATCGACCACGGGCGCGTCGCGAACGAGTGCGCGGAGCTGGTCGCGGCGGGGATCCCCGCCGCCGAGGTCGTGGCGATGGCCACGTGGCGTGCGCGGGCCTTCCTCGGGCACGGTGCGATGGTCGAGGGTTCCAGCGCCGACTTCGTCGTGTACCCGGCGGACCCGCGCGAGGACGTCGAGGTGCTGCGGCACCCGACCGCCGTCGTCCTGCGGGGACGCATCGTCGCCTGACGCCGGGCCGCCGATGTTGGGTTCAGGGCTTGCGTCTGGCACAATGTCCGGGTACTCGGCGTGCCCAGGCCCCTCTCTCCTCGGCAGGCCCGGTCCTGACCTCGTCCACCGTGCCGGACCCCACCGGCGTGGAGCACGGGTCGTCCCCACAGAACCAGGAGAGTCCACACAAGTGGCCGTCAAGATTCGTCTGAAGCGTCTCGGCAAGATCCGGGCACCCTACTACCGTGTCGTCGTGGCCGACTCGCGCACCAAGCGCGACGGTCGTGTCATCGAGGAGATCGGGAAGTACCACCCGACCGAGGAGCCCTCGCTCATCGAGATCAGCTCCGAGCGTGCCCAGTACTGGCTCGGCGTCGGCGCGCAGCCGACCGAGCAGGTCGCAGCCCTGCTGCGCGTCACCGGTGACTGGCAGAAGTTCAAGGGCCTCCCGGGTGCCGAGGGCACCCTGAGGACCAAGCAGACCGCCGGCGACACCGCCGCAGCGGTCGAGGCCGTCCACGCCGAGGCCGAGAAGGCCAAGGCGAAGGCGTCCGAGGCCAAGTCCGCCAAGGCGGCCGAGCCCGCCGAGGACGAGGCCGACGCCTGATGCTCGCCGACGCTCTCGAGCACCTCGTGCGCGGCATCGTGGACAACCCGGACGACGTCCGGGTGGCGGCACGCAGCCAGCGGCGCGGTGACCTGCTCGAGGTCCGGGTCCACCCCGACGACCTCGGGCGTGTCATCGGCCGCGGCGGACGCACGGCCAAGGCCCTGCGGACCGTGGTCGGCGCGCTCGCGTCCGACCCGGTCCGGGTCGACGTCGTGGACGTCGACCGCCGCTGATCGCGGTCACGAGAGCATCGACGACGAGGCCCGGTCCCCCCGCGGGACCGGGCCTCGTCGTGTTCACTGGCAGGCGCGGGCCCCTCGGTCCGCCGACGAAGGAGACGACATGGAGCTCGTGGTGGCTCGGATCGGCCGCGCCCACGGCCTGCGCGGCGAGGTCGGGCTGGAGGTCCGCACCGACACCCCCGAGGAGCGGTTCGCCGTCGGGCAGGTGCTGACGACCGACCCGGCCGGGGTCGGTCCGCTCACCGTGCAGGGCACCAGGGTCCACCAGGGTCGCTGGCTCGTGCGGTTCGCCGAGTCCGCCGACCGGTCCCACGCCGAGGCGTTGCGCGGCGTGCTGCTCGTCGTCCAGCAGGACGGCTCCGACGAGGAGGATGCCTGGTACCCGCACGAGCTGGCCGGGCTGCGCGCGGAGCTCGCCGACGGGACCATGGTCGGCGAGGTCGTGGGTCTCGAGCACCTGCCGGCCCACGACGCGCTCGTGGTGCGCGAACCCACCGGGGAGCGCACGCTCGTGCCGTTCGTGCACGCGATCGTGCCCACGGTCGACGTCGCCGGCGGGAGGGTCGTCCTGACGCCGCCGGGCGGGCTCCTGGCCCGGGACGCCGACGCCGTCGAGGTGGTCCGCCCGGGCGAGGGCGAGGCCTGAGGTGCGTATCGACGTCGTCTCCATCTTCCCGGACTACCTGGCGGCGCTGGACCTGTCCCTCGTCGGCAAGGCGCGCCGCAGCGGGCTGCTGGACCTGAACGTGCACGACCTGCGCGACTGGACCGACGACCGCCACCGCACCGTGGACGACACGCCGTTCGGCGGCGGGGCGGGGATGGTCATGCGGCCCGACGTGTGGGGGCGTGCCCTGGACGAGCTGCTCGGTGCTCCCGGTGCTCCCGGTGCTCCCGGTGCCCCCGCGGCCCCCACGGCCCCAGGGGCACCGGGGCAGCCGGCGCAAGCAGGGGAGGCGGGGCGACCGGGGGAGCGACCTGGAGCGACGCCGGCCCACCTGGTGGTGCCGACGCCGTCGGGCGAGGTGTTCACGCAGCGGCACGCCGAACGGCTCGCGACCGAGGAGCACCTGGTGCTGGCCTGCGGGCGGTACGAGGGCATCGACTCGCGCGTGGTCGACCGGTATCGCGACGCCGGGCACCGGGTCTCGGAGCTGTCGATCGGCGACTACGTCCTCAACGGCGGCGAGGTCGCCGCCCTCGTGGTGGTCGAGGCCGTGGGCCGGCTCCTGCCGGGGGTCGTCGGCAACCCGCACTCGCTCGTGGAGGAGTCGCACGGCGCGGCCGGGCTGCTGGAGTACCCGGTGTACACCAAGCCGCCGTCCTGGGCCGGGCACGACGTGCCCGACGTCCTGCTGTCCGGCCACCACGCGAAGATCGAGCGCTGGCGCAGGGACCGTGCCCTGGAACGGACCGCGCGACGGCGTCCGGACATGCTGGCCTCCCTCGACGTCTCGACGCTCGACGCCCACGACCTGCGCGTGCTCGCCGACCTGGGGTGGGAGGTCGTGCCGGACGGCGGCGCCTCTGACGGGGTGCCCGACGGAGCTCGCGACGGACGTCACGACGGATCACCGGTGCTGCGCCCACGAGGTGTGGCACAATAGTTCGTCGGTGTGCCGCAGCCCGGACTCTGCCACAGGGGAGACCATCGGGCCGAGTGCCGGCGCACCACCTTCGACGACATCCGGCCCGCGCCGTCGCACGGGCCCCAGAGCTTGCGCTGACCTGTGGCAGGGCGGGGAGAAACCATGAAGACGCTCGACTTCGTCGACGCAGACGCACTGCGTTCCGACATCCCGGACTTCCGTGCCGGTGACACCGTGAAGGTCAACGTCAAGGTCATCGAGGGCAGCCGCTCCCGTGTCCAGGCGTTCCAGGGTGTCGTGATCGCCCGCCGCAACGGCGGCATCGGCGCCACGTTCACCGTCCGCAAGATCAGCTTCGGCGTCGGCGTCGAGCGCACCTTCCCGGTGCACGCCCCGACGATCGAGTCGGTCGAGGTCGTCACCCGTGGTGACGTCCGCCGCGCCAAGCTCTACTACCTGCGCAAGCTCCGCGGCAAGAAGGCCAAGATCCGCGAGAAGCGCGAGACCCCGGCCAAGTGATCCGAGGCGGCCGCAGCGCCGCCGCACCGACGGGCGGTCCCTCCACGGAGGGGCCGCCCGTCGGCGTTTCGCCGCCGTGTGCGGCTCGTGGGAAGGTGTGCTCGTGGCAGACTCCGATCCCGTGACTTCCTCGAGCGGCCCCTGGTCCGACGGCGACGACCCGGCTGGTCGGGCGGACGACGGCGCGCGCGCCGGGATGCCGCCCGCGCACGCTGCGGTCCACCCGGAGCCGCAGGGGAGCCGCGGGCTGAGCCTCCTGCGCGAGACCGCGATCATCCTGATCTCGGCGCTGGTGCTGTCCTGGATCATCAAGACCTTCCTGGTGCAGGCCTTCTACATCCCGAGCGGATCGATGGAGGACACCCTCCAGGTGGGCGACCGGGTGATGGTCTCCCGCCTGGTGCCCGACGCCTTCGACGTCCACCGTGGCGACATCGTGGTGTTCAAGGACCCGGGCGGGTGGCTGCCGCCCTACCAGGAGGAGGACCGGGGCCCCGTGGGCAACGCGCTGCGCGACGCCGCGACCTTCGTGGGGCTGCTCCCGCAGGACACCGGCGAGCACCTCATCAAGCGGGTCATCGGCCTGCCGGGCGACACCGTCGAGTGCTGCGACGCCGAGGGCCGGGTCATGGTGAACGGCGTCGCGATCGACGAGTCCGAGTACCTGGCGGCGGGCGCCATCCCCAGCGAGATCGAGTTCTCGGCGACCGTGCCCGAGGACATGGTCTTCGTCCTCGGCGACAACCGTCAGCACTCCAAGGACTCCCGCTACAACACGGGCAACCCGGGTGGCGGGTTCGTCCCGATGGACAACGTCGTGGGCAGCACCTTCGTCATCGTGTGGCCCTTCGCGGACGCCCAGCTCCTGCGCAACCCGGGCGACGTGTTCGCCGACGTGCCCGCACCATGACGGTCGTCGGACGCCGCCGCAGCCCCACCCTGCGCACCGAGCGGGCCCTGCTCGCCGAGGGCGCACGTCTCGTCGGCGGCATGGACGAGGTCGGGCGCGGTGCGCTCGCCGGGCCGGTCAGCGTGGGGCTGGTGGTCGTCGACGCCTCGACCCGCACCGCACCGCGTGGCCTGACGGACTCCAAGCTGTTGTCGCCCGCCGCCCGGGAGGCGATGATCGGCCCGCTGCGGGGCTGGGCGCTGGCCTGGGCCGTCGGCCACGCCGGACCTGCCGAGATCGACGCGCACGGGATCGTGGCCGCGCTGCGGCTCGCCGGGCGCCGGGCGCTGTCCCAGGTCCGGCGCACGCTGGGCGACGTGGACGTCGTCCTGCTGGACGGCTCCCACGACTGGCTCAGCCGCCCGCACGCCGACCTCTTCGAGGCTGCCGCGCTCGATCCCGGTGCCGGACTCGACGCCCCCGAGCCCGGGGTGCGCACCCTGGTCAAGGCGGACCTGCAGTGCTCGTCCGTGGCGGCGGCGAGCGTGCTCGCGAAGGTCGAGCGCGACGGTCTGCTGCGGCGTCTGGCGGCCCAGTACCCCCACTTCGCGTGGGAGCAGAACAAGGGCTACTCGGCGCCGGCGCACCTGGACGCGCTGCGCCGGCTCGGTCCGACGCCGCAGCACCGACGCTCCTGGAACCTGCGCGTGCTCGACGACGCGCCCACCACCGACACACCCGGCGCCGGTGCGTCCGCCACGGACGTTCCCGGCCCCGGTGCTCCGGGCGTCGCCGAGGTCGTGACGCTGGAGTCGACGACGGACGCCGACGTGTCGCTCGGCTCGCGGGTGGGATGATGGCCGCGTGAGCACAGAGGACCTCGAGAACTACGAGAACGAGATGGAGCTCGCGCTCTACCGCGAGTACCGCGACGTGGTGGGACTTTTCTCGTACGTGGTGGAGACCGAACGACGGTTCTACCTGGCGAACCAGGTCGACCTCCAGGTGCGGTCCGCGGCCGGTGAGGTGTACTTCGAGCTCCGGCTCTCGGACGCCTGGGTGTGGGACGTCTACCGGTCCGCCCGGTTCGTGAAGTCCGTGCGGGTCGTGACGTTCAAGGACGTCAACGTTGAGGAGCTGGCGAAGGCCGACATCGCGCTCTGAGTGGACCGGGGTCGCATCACCGCGCCCCAGGGCTGCACGGCCGCCCACAGGTCAGGGGCGTCCCCAGGACCACGCCTGTCCTCGGCCCGCCACCGTCCACCGCCGCCAGGCTGTGGCGCGGAGGTGGTTCTCATGCGGGCGAAGGACGCCGTGGGACGGTACGGGGAACGGTTGGCGGAGCGGTACCTGGCCGCCCAGGGCCTGGAGGTGCTGGACCGCAACTGGCGGGGCGACACCGGGGAGGTCGACCTCGTCGCCCGGCAGGGCCGCACGCTCGTCGTCGTCGAGGTGAAGACCCGGCGCGGCACCGGCTACGGCCACCCCGCCGAGGCCGTCACCCCCGCCAAGCTGCGGCGGCTGCGCCGCCTGGCCGGCCAGTGGCTCCACGAGCACCCCGGCTCCTGGGCCGAGGTGCGGATCGACGTGGTGGCGGTCGTCCTGCCGCGCTCGGGCGCCGCGCAGGTCGAGCACCTCGTCGGGGTGAGCTGATGAGCTACGCCACCACCGCCGCCGTCGCCCTGCGCGGCATGGAGGGGCACGTCGTCGAGGTGCAGGCGCAGCTCGCCGCCTCGGTCCCCGGGTTCAGCCTGGTCGGCCTGCCGGACGCGGCGCTCGCGGAGTCACGGGACCGCGTCCGGGCCGCGGTGCTCTCCACGGGCATCGAGTGGCCGCACCGCAAGATCACCGTGAACCTGTCGCCGGCGTCCCTGCGCAAGTCCGGCTCGGGCTTCGACCTCGCCGTCGCGGTGGCCGTGCTGGCCGGGCACCGGCAGCTGCCGTCGTCCGGACTCGACCGTGTCGTCCATCTCGCCGAGCTCGGGCTCGACGGCAGGCTCCAACCCGTGCATGGTGTCCTCCCGGCCGTCGCCGCGGCCGTGGGTGCGGGCTACACCGACGTCGTCGTGGCCTCCGCGGACGCCGCCGAGGCGCGGCTCGTGCCCGGGGCGCGGGTCGTGGGGGCGGCCCACCTCGCGGACGTGGTGCGGTTCCACGGCGGCGAGCCGAGGTTCACCGGCACCGCGGAGCCGGTCGTCCTGCCGCCGCCCGAGCACGTCAGGCGGCCGGTCGGCGACCTCGCGGACGTCCTCGGTCAGCACGAGGCGCGCCTGGCCCTGGAGATCGCCGCGTCCGGCGGCCACCACCTGCTCATGGTGGGCCCGCCGGGAGCGGGCAAGACGATGCTCGCCGCCCGGCTGCCGGGGATCCTGCCGGACCTCACCGACGCCGAGGCCGTGGAGGTGACCGGGGTCCACTCGGTGGCGGGCACGTTCGATCCCGGTGCGGGGCTGCTGCGCAGGCCGCCCTTCGAGGACCCCCACCACACCGCGACGCCCGCCGCGATCGTCGGGGGTGGCTCCGGGACGGCTCGTCCCGGGGCCGTCTCGCGCGCCCATCGCGGTGTGCTGTTCCTCGACGAGGCGCCGGAGTTCACTCCACGGGTGCTGCAGACGCTGCGGCAGCCCCTGGAGTCCGGGGAGCTGGTGCTGCACCGCACCGGCGGGGCCACGCGCTATCCCGCCCGCTTCCAGCTGGTGCTCGCGGCGAACCCGTGCCCCTGCGGCATGGCGGCCACCGACGCCGGACTGGCGTGCGGGTGCGCGCCCCTGGCCCGGCGCCGCTACCTCGGCAGGTTGTCCGGACCGCTTCTGGACCGGATCGACCTGCACGTGCGGCTGGACCAGCCGACCCGGGCGGAGCGGGCGCTCGCGTCCTCGGGGGAGTCCTCGGTGGTGGTCGGCGCCCGGGTGGCCGCTGCCCGTGCGGCTGCGCGCGAACGGCTCGCCGGCACGCCGTGGAGCACGAACGCGGAGCTGCCAGGTCCGTGGCTGCGCTCCAGGCTGCGCGGTGAGCCGGGCGTGCTGGGCCGGCTGGAACGGCAGATCGACGCGGGAACCCTGTCGCTGCGCGGCGCCGACCGGATCCTGCGGGTCGCGTGGACGATCGCCGAGCTGGACGGTCGGGGTGTGCCGGTGGGGGACGACGTCGACGCGGCCGTCGTGTTCAGGACGGGGGACCAGCGTGGCTGAGGCACTCTTCACCCTCGCGTCCACCGGGACGCCGGGCCTGCGTTTCGACGGCGACGACCCGCGCCTGGCGGCCGCGGCCTGGAGCCGGATCGCCGAGCCGGGGGACCCGGTCGCCGGGGCTCTCGTCGGCCACCTCGGTGTCGTCGAGGCGCTGGCCTGGCTGGTCGACGCCGCGCGCGACCCGTCGCAGGTCCCTGTCGCAGACCTCGCCGGCGTCCGACCGGCGTCCGCCGAACGCCTCGCCCAGGCGGTGGCACGGTGGGCGCCACGGCTGGGCAGTCTCGACCCGCGGCGCGAGCTGCGGGTCCTGGAGCGCTGCGAGGGAACGCTCCTGGTCCCGGGCGACGAGCGATGGCCGGACGGTCTGGCCGGCCTCGGTGCCGCCGCGCCGTTCGCCCTGTGGGTGCGCGGGAACGCGGACCTGTCCACCTGGGCCCGACGGTCCGTCGCCCTGGTCGGGGCGCGGGCCTCGACCGCCTACGGGGAGCGGGTCGCCGCGAACCTGGCCTGCGGGCTCGTGGACCGTGGTTTCGCCGTGGTCTCCGGCGGTGCGTACGGGATCGACGCGGCCGCGCACTCCGGTGCCCTGGCCGCCGAGGGCGTCACCTGCGCGGTCATGGCCGGTGGCGTCGACCGCTTCTACCCGCAGGGCAACGACGACCTGCTGCGTCAGGTGCTCGCCACCGGGACGGTCCTCAGCGAGGTGCCGCCGGGCTCGGCGCCGTTCCGCCAACGGTTCCTGGCCCGCAACCGTCTCATCGCCGCGCTGACGGGTGCCACGGTCGTGGTCGAGGCCGCCCACCGCTCGGGCGCGCTGTCCACCGCCCGGCACGCCGTCCAGCTCCACCGGCCGGTCGGCGCCGTGCCGGGTCCGGTGACCTCGATGGCCTCGGCCGGCTGTCACGCGCTGCTGCGTGACGGCGCGGCGGTCTGCGTGACGGGAGCGGAGGACGTCGCCGAGCTCGCTGGCGCGATGGGTGACGACGCCGCCGCGGCGGAGAGGTCCGCACCGGTCGGGCCGCGGGACGGTCTCGACCCTGACGAGCGGATGCTGTGGGACGCGCTGCCGGTCAGGTCGGGGGCCACGACCGACTCCGTGGCGGCCTCGGCCGGGCTTGCTCCGCGCCGGGTGATGACCCTGCTGGGGTCCTTCGAACGCCGGGGGCTGGCGCGTCGCGACGGTGCGCGGTGGGTGCGCGGTTCCTGAGCCGGATGCGAAACGCCGCGCGACCTGCGGGGTCACGGCCCGGCGCCGCGGCAGTATGTCGATGATGTCGGATCCGGACGTCCCGCCGCTGCCCACCGCGTTCGTCACCGCGGTGGACGCGTTCACGCGCCACCTGGAGGTGCGGCAGGGCCACTCGGCCCACACCCGCCGCGCCTACCGGGCCGACGTCACCGGACTCCTGCGCTACGCCCACCGGCACGGAGCCGCCTCCCTCGAGCAGATCGACCTGACCCTGCTGCGTGGTTGGCTCGGCCATCAGGCGGACCGCGGGCTGTCGCGCGCGACCCTGTCGCGCCGGGGCGCCGCCGCGCGGGCCTTCCTGCGCTGGGCCCAGCGGGACGGGTTGATCGCCGTCGACCCGTCCGTGCGGCTCGCGAGCCCGAAGATCCCCCGGTCGCTGCCCACCGTGCTCTCCACGACGGCGGCGGCACGCCTGCTCGACGTCGCGGCGCGGACCGCGGACGAGGCGCCGGCGGAACATCGCCCGGCCGCCCTGCGGTCGTGGGCCGCGGCCGAGCTCCTCTACGGCTCGGGCGTGCGGGTGGGTGAGCTGGTGGCGGTCGACCTGGGTGACCTCGACGCGACCGACCGGCTGGTGCGGGTCCTGGGCAAGGGCGGCAAGGAACGTGTGGTCCCCTTCGGGGTCCCCGCCGCCCGGGCGCTCGCCGCGTGGACGTCACAGGGGAGGGCCGAGCTGGTCCGGGCGGACTCGCCCCCCGCGCTGTTCCTCGGGGACCGAGGCGGACGCTGGGGGCAGCGGCAGGCCCGTGAGGCGGTCCACGCGCTGGCCGCCGCTGCGGGCGTGGACGACGTCGCGCCGCACGCGCTGCGCCACTCGGCGGCGACGCACCTGCTCGCCGGGGGGTCGGACCTGCGGTCCGTGCAGGAGGTGCTGGGGCACGCGGACCTCGGCACGACACAGCGCTACACGCACGTGGACGCCGAGCGGCTCCGGGCGGTGTTCCAGCAGGCCTTCCCCCGGGCGTGAGGCGCCCGCCGGCTCATCCGGCGGGGAGCAGCACGATCGGCTCGGCCCGGCCCAGCAGCGTGGCGGGGTCGAGGTAGACCTCGCCGCGACGAACCCCCCAGTGCAGGCAGGACCCGGGGGAGCAGTGGGACGCGGGGGACTCGACGACCGTGCCGACACGATCACCCGCCCCGACGACGGTGCCCACGTCCACGGTCGCCTCGACGGGTTCGAGGCTCGAGCGCAGCGCGCCGTGGGAGATCACCACCACGGGTCGTCCTGCGACCTGGCCCGCGAAGGTCACGGTGCCGGGCGCCGGCGCGACGACGGCGCTGCCGGCGCTCGCGGCGAGGTCGATCCCGCGGTGGCCCGGTGCCCAGGGCTGCGCCGGCAGGTCGGCCGGTCGCACGACCTCACCGGCGGTCGGGGGCCGCCAGTCCTCGGAGACGGCGGCGCCGAGCGCCGCCTCGGTGCCCGCGGGCGCGGACCACGCCGCCGCGCCCGTCGTGAGTGAGGGGACGGCGACGGCCACGGCGACGGCCACGACGACGACCGCGACGACCTGGGCGAGGACGCGGCGCACGGCGGGCCGCGCGGTCCGCCGTGCGCCTCGCCCCGAATCGCACAGCGAATCGCACAGCGGGTTGCGCAGGGGGTTGCGCAGGCTGTTGCGCAGCGGCTTGCACAGCGAGCTGAGACGTCGGGTGGGACACGGGCGGGTCGGGCCGGTCGGAGGGGTCATGACGGCAGGCTGACATGCTGGGGCACGAGCCCACCGAGCCAGGTCGGCACCTGTGGACCCCCGGCGCGGTCCACGGGCCGGGCATCGTGCTCAACGCCACGTCATCGGCCCGCGACGGCCGGTGCCGCGCCGTTGCCCGGTCGGGTAGACTCGCCCGTGCGACCAGTCGTGTCCACCCTCTCGTCTTCCTCCGGGTCCGCCCCGGTGTGCCGTGGAGGTGGGGCGTCAGGTCGACATCGCGCGTCACGTGCGCGCCGTGCGGCCCCCGGGTCCTCGGCGCGATCACGATCGGCAGCGGTCCGCCCCCTCGACGGGTGCGGTGCCGGTCGGTGTGACGCCAGGGGTGCCAGGTCAGATGCCCGGCACCGACAACCGAGTGTGCGACCGGCCCAGGGACTCCCGGGGCGGTCGCCCGACGCGCGTGCGCACCGGGTCGATCCCGGGCCTCGCGGTGAAAGGAATCGTCATGGCCGTCGTGACCATGCGCCAGCTCCTCGAGAGCGGTGTCCACTTCGGGCACCAGACCCGCCGTTGGAACCCGAAGATGAAGCGCTTCATCTTCACGGAGCGCAACGGCATCTACATCGTCGACCTGCAGCAGTCGCTGTCGTACATCGACCGTGCCTACGAGTTCGTCAGCCAGACCGTCGCCCACGGCGGCAGCATCCTGTTCGTCGGCACCAAGAAGCAGGCGCAGGAGCCCGTCGCGGAGCAGGCCTCGCGCGTCGGCATGCCGTACGTGAACCACCGCTGGCTCGGTGGCATGCTCACCAACTTCTCGACCGTGCACAAGCGTCTGCAGCGCCTCAAGGAGCTCGAGGAGATCGACTTCGACGACGTCGCGGGTTCGTCCCTGACGAAGAAGGAGCTGCTCGTCCTGCGTCGCGAGAAGGACAAGCTCGCGCGCACGCTCGGCGGCATCCGGGACATGGCCAAGACCCCGTCGGCGGTCTGGATCGTGGACACCAACAAGGAGCACCTGGCCGTCAACGAGGCGCGCAAGCTGGGCATCCCCGTCGTCGCGATCCTGGACACCAACTGCGACCCCGACCACGTCGACTACGCGATCCCCGGCAACGACGACGCGATCCGTTCCGTCACGCTGCTGACCCGTGTCATCGCGGACGCCGTCGCGGAGGGCCTGATGCAGCGCGCGTCGGGCAAGAAGGGCGAGTCGACCACGGACGAGGCCGAGCCGCTGGCCGAGTGGGAGCGCGAGCTCCTCGCCGGTGCCGAGGCGACCGAGGCCGCTCCGGCTGCCGAGGCCGCGGAGCCCACCGACGCTGCTCCGGCTGCCGAGACCACCGAGGCTGCTCCGGCCGCCGAGGCGACCGAGGCCGCTCCGGCCGCCGAGGAGGCTCCCGCCGCCGAGGAGACCCCGGCTGCCGAGGCCGCTCCGGCCGCCGACGAGGCCGACGCGAAGTCCGAGTGATCCCCGGTGCGGGCCGGCCCCTGGCGGGCCGGCCCGCACCGCTCACCGCTTATCGACATCCCAGCACGGAGGACACCACCCATGGCGAACTACACCGCCGCTGACATCAAGGCCCTGCGCGAGCGCACCGGTGCCGGCATGCTCGACGTCAAGAAGGCGCTCGACGAGGCCGACGGCAACGCCGAGAAGGCCATCGAGATCATCCGCAAGAAGGGCCTCGCCCGCGCCGCCAAGCGCGAGGGCAACGCCACCTCCGAGGGCCTGGTGGCCGTCAAGGTCGTGGACGGCGACGCCGGGCAGTCGGCCACGATGATCGAGCTGAACTCCGAGACGGACTTCGTCGCGAAGAACGACCAGTTCATCGCGCTGGCCGACTCCGTCCTGGAGGCCGTCGCGGCCGCCGGTGCCGCCGACCTCGACGCCGCGCTGGCCGCGCCGGCCGGTGACGGCACCGTGGGCGACCTCGTCGCCGCCCAGGGTGCGACGATGGGCGAGAAGATCGTCCTGCGTCGTGCCGCACGCGTCGAGGGCCCGAAGGTGACGGCCTACCTGCACAAGACGGCCAAGGACCTCCCGCCGTCGATCGGTGTCCTCGTCGTCACCGACGAGGCCGGCGAGGCCGCCGCGAAGGACGTCGCCCAGCACGTCGCCGCGCTGGCGCCGCGCTACCTGACCCGCGAGGACGTCCCGGCCGACGTCGTCGACAAGGAGCGCGAGATCGCCCGCGAGGTGTCGATCGCCGAGGGCAAGCCCGAGGCCGCGCTGCCGAAGATCGTCGAGGGTCGTCTGAACGGCTTCTTCAAGGACGCCGTCCTCGTCGACCAGCCCCTGGCGAAGGACACCAAGACGACGGTCGGCAAGCACGTCGCCGCCACCGGTGGCAACCTGCTCGGCTTCGTCCGCTTCCGCGTCGGCAACTGACGCGTCACGGCCCGGTCGCACCCACGGGTGCGGCCGGGCCGTCGCATGCGCGCTCCCGGCCGCCGTGCTGGGTGGGCGGAGCAGCGCATCCGGTGCCAGGATGCGCCAGGAGACCTCGTTCCGGGCGGAGAGCCCGGGCTCACAGAGATGGACGGTGTCATGACCCAGATCGACCAGACCCAGCCGGCGGCCGCGGACCTCCCGGTCAAGGGCGCTGACACCCGCCGTGTCCTGTTGAAGCTCTCCGGCGAGACCTTCGGCGGCGGCAGCGTCGGCCTGGCGACCGACGTCGTGCGGCGGGTGGCCCAGGAGATCGGTGAGGCGGTCCGCCAGGGTGTGCAGGTGGCGATCGTCGTCGGCGGCGGCAACTTCTTCCGCGGCGCGGAGCTGTCCCGTGCCGGGCTCGACCGGGCCCGGGCCGACTACATGGGCATGCTCGGCACGGTGATGAACTGCCTCGCGCTGCAGGACTTCCTGGAGCAGGACGGCATCAAGACCCGCGTGCAGACGGCCATCACGATGGGCCAGGTTGCCGAGCCCTACATCCCGCTGCGTGCCATCCGCCACCTCGAGAAGGGGCGCGTGGTGATCTTCGGCGCCGGCGCCGGCATGCCGTACTTCTCCACCGACACGGTCGCCGTGCAGCGCGCGCTGGAGACCCACTGCGACGAGGTCCTGATGGGCAAGAACGGTGTCGACGCCGTCTACTCCGCGGACCCGCGCGTGGACCCCGACGCGCAGCGCCTGGAGCACGTGACCTACACCGAGGCGCTCGTGCAGCGTCTGGGCGTGATGGACGACACCGCGCTCGCGCTGTGCCGCGACAACGAGGTGCGCATGCGCGTCTTCGGTCTCGAGGAGACCGGTAACGTGACCCGTGCACTGCTCGGGAACAAGATCGGCACCTCGATCACGACCCGCTGAGCGACTTCTACCCACCAGACAGCGACGAACACAAGGAGCACCGGGTGATCGACGACACCCTCCTCGAGGCCGAGGAGAAGATGGACACGGCGATCGAGGTCGCCAAGGAGCAGTTCGCGGGGATCCGCACCGGCCGTGCGAACTCAGGCATGTTCGCCTCCCTGCACGTGGACTACTACGGGGCGCCGACGCCGCTGCAGCAGCTGGCGTCGTTCAACATCCCGGACGCGCGCACGGTGCTGATCTCCCCGTTCGACAAGAGCTCGATGCCGGCGATCGAGAAGACGCTGCGCGAGTCCGACCTGGGCGTGAACCCGTCCAACGACGGCAACGCCATCCGGATCGTCATGCCGACGCTGACGGAGGAGCGCCGCCGCGACTACGTCAAGCTCGCCAAGACCAAGGCGGAGGACGCCCGCATCTCGGTGCGCGGTGTGCGCCGCAAGGCCAAGGAGCAGATCGACCGGCTGGTCAAGGACGGCGAGGTCGGCGAGGACGAGGGTTCCCGGGCGGAGAAGGAGCTCGAGTCCCTCACCAAGAAGCACGTCGACCTGGTCGACCAGCTCCTCGTCGGCAAGGAGAACGAGCTGCTCGAGGTCTGATGTCTTCCGTCGACGCCCCGCGCACGTCCCGCGCCGGCCGCAACCTGCCGGCGGCGGTCGCGGTCGGGGTCGGGCTGCTGCTGCTCCTCGGTGCGTCCCTGTGGTTCCGACCGGAGCCCTTCGTGGCCCTCGTCGTCGTGGCGCAGAGCGCGGCGCTGTGGGAGCTGCGCTCGGCGTTCGCCCGGCGTGACATCCACATCCCGCTGACCCCGCTCGTGGTGGGCGGGGCCGGGATGTCGGTCTCGGCGTTCGTGGCCGGGCCCGAGGCCCTGCTGGTCGCCTTCGTGCTGACGGTGGGCGCCGTCGTCGTCTGGCGCGTCCTGGACGGGTCCGGCCCGCGCGCGCTGCGGGACGCCTCGGCGGGGATCTTCGCCGCGACGTACCTGCCGTTCCTGGCCGGGTTCGTCCTGCTGATCCTCGATCAGCCGAACGGCGAGCTGCGGGTGGTGCTCTTCGTGCTGCTCGCCGTCGCGAACGACGTCGGCGGCTACGTCGCGGGCGTGATCTTCGGCCGGCACCCGCTGGCACGCTCGATCAGCCCCAAGAAGAGCTGGGAGGGGCTGTTCGGGTCCGTGGCGCTCGCCGTGGCCGTCGGTGTGGTCGGAGCGGTCTTCGTCCTCGACGCCCCGTGGTGGCTCGGCGTGGCGCTCGGAGTGCTGACGGCGGTGACGGCCACGCTCGGCGACCTCGCCGAGTCCCTCATCAAGCGCGACCTCGACCTCAAGGACATGGGATCCTTGCTACCTGGACACGGGGGCGTGCTCGACCGGCTCGACTCCCTGGTCATCACCGTGCCGTTCGTCTACCTCGTCCTGGCCGCGACAGTCTGAGCCGAAGGAGACCCCTCATGGCACACCCGAACGCACCGACCGGCTCGACCACCGAGCTCGGCGTGCCCGCCGTCCGGCCGTCCGACGAGACGGCGCCGATGCCGCTGCAGATGGCACCGCGCCGTCGCGGCAAGCCGCCGAAGCACTTCGCCGACCTGTCGCCGGAGGAGCGCCGGGCCTCGGTGGTCGCGATGGGGGACAAGCCGTTCCGGGCCAAGCAGCTCGCGAACCACTACTTCACGCACTTCACCTCGGACCCCGCCGAGATGACGGACCTGCCCAAGGCCACGCGCGAGCAGCTCGCCGGCACCATGTTCCCCGAGCTCATCCGCCCGACGCGACGCCTGGAGGCGGACGGCGGCACGACGGTCAAGACCCTGTGGCACCTCTTCGACGACGCCCGGGTCGAGTCGGTGCTGATGCGCTACCCGAACCGCACCACGCTGTGCGTGTCGTCGCAGGCGGGCTGCGGCATGGCCTGCCCGTTCTGCGCGACCGGGCAGCTGGGGCTGACCCGGAACCTGTCGACCGCGGAGATCGTCGAGCAGGTCCGCGCCGCGTTCCGCTCCCTGGACCGCGGGGAGATCCCCGGGGGACCGGCCCGGCTCAACAACCTGGTGTTCATGGGGATGGGCGAGCCGTTGGCGAACTACCGGGCCGTCATGGAGACGGTGCGCACGCTGGTCGCGCCGCAGCCCGACGGGCTGGGCATGTCGGCGCGCAACATCACGGTCTCGACGGTCGGTCTGGTGCCGGCGATGCGCCGCCTCGCGGACGAGGGCGTCCCGGTGACGCTCGCGCTGAGCCTGCACGCCCCCGACGACGACCTGCGCAGCGAGCTCGTCCCGATCAACACCCGCTTCAGCGTGGACGAGGTGCTCGACGCCGCGCGGCACTACTTCGAGGTGACGGGTCGGCGCGTGTCCATCGAGTACGCGCTGATCAAGGACATGAACGACCACGCCTGGCGTGCCGACCTGCTCGGGCGCAAGCTCAACGAGCGCGGCCGCGGCTGGGTCCACGTCAACCCGATCCCGCTGAACCCGACGCCCGGGTCGATCTGGACCGCGAGCGAGCGTTCCGTCGAGGACGAGTTCGTGGCACGATTGCGCGGGCACGGTATCCCGACCACGATCCGTGACACCCGTGGGAGCGACATCGACGGCGCCTGCGGGCAGCTGGCCGCCGAGGAGGACGACGACGAGTGAGCAGCACGCTCTTTTCCACCGTGTCGAAGATGCGCAACGGGTACGACCCTGACGAGGTCGACGACTTCTTCGACCACGCCCGTCAGGCCTACGAGGGTCGGACCCCGGAGCCGATGACGAACGCGGACATCGCGACCTCGACCTTCGAGCTGGTCCGCGGGGGCTACAACACCCACGAGGTCGACGCCGCCCTCGACCGCCTGGAGGGTGCGTTCATCGCCCGCCAGCGCGCGGAGTTCGTCAACCAGCACGGCCAGGAGGCGTGGATGGGCGCGCTCGCCGAGCGGGCGCGCACGCTGTACGGCCGTCTCGGGCGCCGCGACGGCCAGAAGTTCGCCCCTGCCGAGCGGGGACAGCAGGGCTACGACATCGACGACGTCGACGCGATCTGCGACCGCCTGGTCGGCTACTTCGACCGTCAGGAGCCGCTGACGGCCGCCGAGCTGCGCTCGGCGACCTTCGGCCGTGCCAAGGGCACCGAGGCCTACGCCGAGGCGTCCGTGGACAAGTTCCTGGCCCGGGCCATCGAGGTGCTCCTCGGCGTCGAGTGACGTCCGGGCCTGGTTGGATGGCGGCATGAGTGCGCCCCGTTCCGTGACCCTGCTCGGCTCCACCGGTTCCATCGGGACCCAGGCGATCGACGTCGTGACGTCCCACCCGGGCCGGTTCCGCGTCGAGGCGCTGGCTGCCGGCGGGGCGGACGTCGAGCTCCTCGCCGCCCAGGTGGACCTGCTCGGCGCACGGTCGGTGGCCGTGGCGGACGCCTCCCGTCGTGACGACCTGGTGGCCGCGCTCGCCGCGCGCCTCGGCCCTCGTGCGGCCGAGGTCGAGGTGCTGGCGGGTCCTGACGCCGCCACCGAGCTGGCCGGACGCGGGGCCGACGTCGTGCTCAACGGGATGACCGGCTCGGTGGGCCTGCGCCCGACGCTGGCGGCCCTGCACGGCGGCTCCACGCTGGCGCTGGCCAACAAGGAGTCGCTCGTGGTGGGCGGCCCGCTGGTCAGGGCGGCGGCGGCACCCGACCAGATCGTCCCCGTCGACTCCGAGCACTCGGCGATCGCCCAGGCGCTGCGTGGCGGCCGGGCCGAGGAGGTCCGCCGGATCGTGCTGACCGCCTCCGGCGGGCCGTTCCGGGGGCGCACGCGGGACCAGATCGAGCCGGTGACGGCCGAGCAGGCGCTCGCCCACCCGACCTGGGCGATGGGGCCCGTGGTCACGGTGAACTCCGCCTCGTTGATGAACAAGGGGCTCGAGCTCATCGAGGCGCACCTGCTGTTCGACGTCCCGACCGACGACATCACCGTCGTCGTGCACCCGCAGTCGGTGGTCCACTCCATGGTCGAGTTCCACGACGGCTCCACGATCGCCCAGGCCTCTCCGCCGGACATGCGGCTCCCCATCGCGCTGGGCCTGTCGTGGCCGGATCGCCTCGACGTCGTCTCGCCGCCGTGCGACTGGTCGCAGGCGGCGAGCTGGACGTTCGAGCCGCTCGACGACGCCACGTTCCCGGCGGTGGGCCTCGCGCGCGCCGCGGCGTCGGCGTCGGGGACCCACCCGGCGGTGTACAACGCGGCCAACGAGCAGGGCGTGGCGGCGTTCCTGGCGGGCCGGATCGGGTTCCTCGACATCGTGGACACGGTCGAACGGGTGCTGGCCGAGCACGACGGCGTCGCGGCGTCCGAGGTGACGCTGGAGGCCGTCGAGGCCGCCGAGGCGTGGGCGCGCGGCCGTGCCGACGCCCTCCTGGCGCGCACCTGACGCCGATCCCTTCACGTCATCTCCGCAGGACGGCCCACGGCCTGTGGGGAGAGCCGCCGCGCGTGACCTAGGCTCGTGGCGTGGACATCCTTCCCGTCGTCGTCGGCATCGTCGTCGTGGTGCTCGGCATCCTGGTCTCCATCGCGCTGCACGAGGTGGGGCACATGGTCCCCGCGAAGAAGTTCGGGGTGCGGGTCAGCGAGTACATGGTCGGTTTCGGACCGACCCTCTGGTCACGCACCAGGGGGGAGACCGAGTACGGGATCAAGGCGATCCCGCTGGGCGGGTACGTCCGCCTCGTCGGGATGATGCCGCCCGCCCCGGCCGGCGCCCGGCAGCGCCAGGGCTTCTTCGGCCAGGTGATCGCCGACGCCCGCGACGCGAGCGTGAGCGAGATCCGCCCGGGGGAGGAGCACCGGGCCTTCTACCACCTGTCGACCCCGAAGAAGCTGGTGGTGATGCTCGGCGGGCCGGTGATGAACCTGGTCATCGCCGTGGTGCTGCTCGCGGTGGTGTTCCTCGGGATCGGGATGCCGACGGTGACCACCACCGTCGAGTCCGTGGGCGACGGGTCGGCCGCCGCGAGCGCGGGCGTGGAGGCCGGGGACGAGATCGTCTCCTTCGACGGCGTCGCCGTCGAGGACTGGTCGCAGCTCGTCGGGATGGTCAACGACCGCGCGGACGAGACGTTGCCGCTGGTGGTCGAGCGGGACGGGGAGCTGGTGACCCTGGACGTCACGCCGGTTCCCGCCGAGCGACCGCTCACCGACGACGAGGGCCTTCCGGTCGTGGACGACGCGGGCGACCCCGTGATGGTCGACGGCGCGCTGCTGGGTGTCACCTCCGCGGTGGAGCGCCAGGCGCAGCCGGTCTCCGAGGTGCCGCAGGCGGTGTGGATGCAGGTCTCCGCCACGGCGGGGGCGATCGTCACGCTGCCGGTGCGCATCTACGACGCGGCCCACCAGGCGTTCACCGACGAACCGCGCGCCCAGGACTCGGTGATGTCCGTGGTCGGTGTCGGGCGGGCCGCCGTCGACACGGCCGGTAACGAGGACTACTCGGTGCTGGCACGGGTCCAGCTCATGCTCATGCTGCTGGCCTCGCTCAACATCGCGCTGTTCATGTTCAACCTCATCCCGCTCCTGCCGCTCGACGGCGGCCACGTGGTGAACGCCCTGTACGAGGGTGCTCGGCGCACCGTGGCCCGGGTGCGGGGGGCGACGCTGCCGGGTCCGGCGGACGTGGCGCGGATGATGCCGGTCGCCTACGTCGTGTTCGTGCTGCTGATCGGGGTGGGCGCGGTCCTGATGGTCGCCGACGTCGTGGATCCCGTCCGGCTGTTCTGAGGTGTGAAGTTCTCGTGGGGGTCGGGGCCACGATCGGGTGACGATGCCGGTCGTGGTGTGTCGAGGTCGCCGGGACGCGCGATACTGGGCGCGTGACTGCTGTGAACCTCGGCCTGCCCGCACCGCCCGTGCCCACGCTGGCCCCGCGCCGCAAGACCCGCCAGATCAAGGTCGGTGACGTGCTCGTCGGCGGTGACGCGCCCGTCAGCGTCCAGTCCATGACGACGACGAAGACGACGGACATCAACGGCACGCTCCAGCAGATCGCGGAGCTGACGGCCTCGGGCTGCGACATCGTGCGGGTGGCCTGCCCGACGCAGGACGACGCGGACGCGCTGCCGATCATCGCCAGGAAGTCGCAGATCCCGGTGATCGCGGACATCCACTTCCAGCCGAAGTACGTCTTCGCGGCGATCGAGGCGGGGTGTGCCGCGGTGCGGGTCAACCCGGGCAACATCAAGAAGTTCGACGACCAGGTCAAGGAGATCGCCCAGGCGGCGAAGGACCACGGCACGTCGTTGCGGATCGGCGTGAACGCCGGGTCGCTGGACAAGCGTCTGCTGGAGAAGTACGGCAGGCCCACGCCGGAGGCGCTGGTGGAGTCGGCGGTCTGGGAGGCGAGCCTCTTCGAGGAGCACGACTTCCACGACTTCAAGATCTCGGTGAAGCACAACGACCCCGTCGTGATGGTGCGCGCCTACGAGCTGCTCTCCCAGCGGGGCGACTGGCCGCTGCACCTGGGTGTGACGGAGGCGGGTCCCGCGTTCCAGGGCACGATCAAGTCCGCCACGGCGTTCGGCGCCCTGCTCAGCCAGGGGATCGGTGACACGATCCGGGTCTCGCTGTCGGCCCCGCCGGTGGAGGAGGTCAAGGTCGGCATCCAGATCCTGCAGTCGCTGAACCTGCGCGAGCGCAAGCTGGAGATCGTCTCCTGCCCGTCCTGCGGGCGCGCCCAGGTCGACGTCTACACGCTCGCCGAGAAGGTGACCGCTGGTCTGGAGGGCATGACGGTCCCGCTGCGCGTCGCCGTGATGGGCTGCGTCGTCAACGGACCGGGGGAGGCCCGCGAGGCCGACCTCGGCGTCGCCTCGGGCAACGGCAAGGGGCAGATCTTCGTCAAGGGCGAGGTGATCAAGACCGTTCCGGAGGCGATGATCGTCGAGACGCTCATCGAGGAGGCCCTGCGGATCGCCGAGTCGATGCCCGCCCCCGAGAACGACGCCCAGGCGGGTGCACCCGTCGTGTCGGTGTCCTGACGGCGGCGAGGGACGGTGGGCTGGCGGCCGGCGTCGTGGGGTCCGCGGGTGCTGCCCGACCGCGGCCCTGAGGCGGCCGCCGCCCGCGTCCTGGCGGCCGCCGACCTGGCCGAGGCGCGGCGCGTGTGCGAGGTGGATCCCGTGTCCTCCGTGCTGGCCGCATCCCGGGTCGACGTCGCCTCCCGGGCCGGCCTCGCCGCCGCCGGCGGGCAGCTGTGGGGCTTTCCTGCCGAGGGGCCCCTGGCGGCCGTGTGCTGGGCCGGGGCGAACATCGTGCCGGTCGTGCCCGCCACGCTGAGCCGGTCCGAGCGCGACGACGCCGTGATCGCCTTCGCGGCGTCGGCGCGCCACCTGGGCCGGCGTTCCAGCTCCATCGTGGGCGACAAGGAGGTCGCCCTGCGGCTCTGGGAGCTGCTGAGCAGGGTCTGGCCACCCGCCCGGGAGGTGCGCACCGACCAGCCGTCGCTCATGATCGACCGCGACCCCGACGTGGAGCCCGACGCGAGGGTCCGCCGCTCCGACCCTGCCGAGCTGGACCTGGTGCTGCCGGCCTGCGTGCGCATGTTCACCGAGGAGGTCGGGTACTCGCCGGTGTCCGGCGGGAGCGGTGCCTATGCGTCGAGGGTCCGCTCGCTGATGGCCGACGGGCGGTCCTTCGTCCGGGTGGACGCCGACCCGCAGGGGCGGCCCATGATCGGTTTCAAGGCGGAGCTCGGAGCGGTGGCCGGGCAGGTGGCGCAGGTGCAGGGGGTGTGGGTCGATCCGCTCCTGCGGGGCCGGGGACTGTCGGCCCCGGGCATGGCCGCGGTGGTCACGCTGACCCGGCAGCACGTCGCGCCGACGGTCTCGCTGTACGTCAACGCCTTCAACGCCCCCGCGCTGCGGACCTACCGCAGGGTCGGGTTCGAGCAGGTGGGGACGTTCGCCACGGTGCTGTTCTGAGGACGGTCAGCGCACGATGCGCGACAGCCTCCGGTCGGCGAGCACCTTGCCGTCCGTCTGGCAGGTGGGGCAGTACTGCAGGGAGCTGTCGGCGAAGCTGACCTCACGGACGACGTCGCCGCACACCGGGCACTCGAGCCCGGTTCGTCCGTGCACCCGCATCCCGGCCCGCTTGGCGTCCTTGAGCTCGGCGGCCGGCCGGCCCGACGCCGCGGCCACGGCGGTGCTCAACGTCGACACGATCGCCTCGTGCAGCACGACCACGTCGGCGTCGTCGTAGGTGCCCGTGAGGCGGAAGGGCGAGGTGCCCGCGACGTGGAGGATCTCGTCGGAGTAGGCGTTCCCGATGCCGGCGATGACCCGCTGGTCCCGCAGCAGGCCCTTGACCTGCTGGTTCCTCGCCCGCATCAGACCGCCCAGCACGGCGGGGCCGAAGTCGGCCCCGAGCGGGTCGACGCCGAGCGTCCGCACCTGCTCGACCTCCTGCGGGTCGCGGACGACGTGGACGGCGAGGCGCTTGCGCGTCCCGGCCTCGGTGAGGTCGAGGCCGGAGGCGTCCTCCAGGCGTACCCGGAGCGCGAGCGTCGCAGCCCGTCCACCGCCGCCGCCCCCCAGGCGCGCACGGACCGGTGTCGTCGGGGACCGCTCCGACCAGCGCACCCAGCCGCCGCGCGACAGGTGGAAGACCAGGTGGACGCCGTCGGCGTCGACGTCGAGCCACTTGCCGTGGCGTGCGACCCCGGTCACGGTACGCCCGACGAGCGCGCCGAGGGGCGGGTCGTACGTCTTGAGCGCCGCGATCTGCGCGACGTCGGCGGCCACCACGGTCCGGCCCCGCAGGCGTTCGGCGAGGAACGTCGCGAGGCCCTGCACCTCGGGAAGCTCGGGCATGGGTCCATCCTCCTCGCCGACCGCGCCGGGCGCACCCCGCCCGCCGATAGGCTGTGCGGCATGTCGATCGTGTCCGCCCCCGGTGCTGCCCGTCGTGGCGAGCTCCTGCGCCTGTCCACCCTGTTCGTCCGTACCCTGCGCGAGGACCCGGCCGACGCCGAGGTCGCGAGCCACCGCCTGCTGGTGCGGGCCGGCTACATCCGTCGCGCGGCGCCGGGGATCTACACCTGGCTGCCGCTCGGCCTGCGCGTGCTGGCCAAGATCGAGGCGGTCGTGCGCGAGGAGATGACAGCGGCCGGAGCGCAGGAGGTGCACTTCCCGGCGCTGCTGCCCCGCGAGCCCTACGAGGCGACGGGCCGGTGGTCGGAGTACGGGCCGAACCTCTTCCGACTCCAGGACCGCCGGGAGGGCGACTACCTCCTGGCGCCCACGCACGAGGAGATGTTCACGCTCCTGGTCAAGGACCTGTACTCCTCGTACAAGGACCTGCCGCTCACCCTGTTCCAGATCCAGACCAAGTACCGCGACGAGGCGAGGCCGCGGGCGGGCCTGATCCGGGGCCGCGAGTTCATCATGAAGGACGCCTACTCCTTCGACCTGGACGACGACGGCCTGGCGACCTCCTACGAGACGCAGCGCTCGGCGTACCAGAGGATCTTCGACCGACTGGGTCTGGAGTACGTGATCGTCGCGGCCACGTCCGGTGCGATGGGCGGTTCCCGCTCCGAGGAGTTCCTGTCGCCGTCGCCGATCGGCGAGGACACCTTCGTGCGGTCCGCCGGCGGGTACGCCGCCAACGTCGAGGCGGTCGTCACGCCGGTGCCGGACGCCCTGCCCGTCCAGGACGCCCCGGCCGCTCACGTCGAGGACACCCCGGACACCCCGACGATCGCCTCGCTGGTGGCGTGCGCGAACGCCGACCACCCCCGTGAGGACCGTGCCTGGACGGCCGCCGACACCCTGAAGAACGTCGTGCTCGCGGTGACGCGTCCCGACGGGCGCCGCGACGTCGTCGTCGTCGGGCTCCCCGGCGACCGCGACGTGGACGTCAAGCGCCTGGAGGCCTCGCTGGCCCCGGCCGAGGCCGAGCCGGCCACGGAAGCGGACTTCGCGGCGCACCCGGAGCTCGTCAAGGGATACATCGGCCCCGGCGTGCTCGGTCCGCAGGGCGCCCGGGTCGTCGACGAGGAGACGGGTGAGGAACGGTCCGCGATCCCGTACCTGCTGGACCCCCGCGTCGTGCCGGGCACCCGGTGGATCACCGGCGCCGACGCACCGGGCCACCACGTGTTCGACCTGGTCGCGGGGCGCGACTTCATCGCCGACGGCACGATCGAGGCCGCGGAGGTGCGGGCCGGTGACCCCGCGCCGGACGGCTCCGGCCCGCTGGAGCTGGCGCGCGGCATCGAGATCGGGCACATCTTCCAGCTCGGTCGCAAGTACGCCGAGGCCCTCGACCTCAAGGTGCTCGACCCGAACGGCAAGCAGGCCGTGGTCACGATGGGCTCCTACGGCATCGGCGTGACCCGCGCCCTCGCCGCGCTCGCCGAGGCGAACCACGACGAGCGTGGCCTGGCCTGGCCCGCGCACGTGGCGCCCGCCCACGTCCACGTCGTCGCGACGGGCAAGGGGCAGGAGGTCTTCGCCGCTGCCGAGGACCTGGCGGCCGCCCTGGTCGACGACGGTGTCGAGGTCCTCTACGACGACCGGCCGAAGGTCTCGCCGGGCGTCAAGTTCGCCGACGCCGAGATCTTCGGCGTGCCCCTCGTGGTGGTCGTCGGGCGGGGGCTGGCCGACGGTGTCGTCGAGCTCCGTCCGCGAGCGGGCGAGGCGGTGCAGGTGCCGGTCGAGCAGGCTGCGGCCGAGGTCGCCCGACGCGTGCGCGCGCTCCTCGACGCCTGACGCCTGACGCCTGGCGCCCGACGCCTCACGCCCGACCCTGGGCCCGCTGTCCGGCGGGGCCCAGGGTCGTCGGTGTCACCGCTGTGTCGTCGCCGGGTCGTCACTTGGTCGTCGCGGGTCACCGCGGAGGCAGGTGCGGCGTCGTCAGCACGGCGTCGTCAGCACTGCGGAGTCACTGCGGCGCCTGCTCCGGCAGACCGGGGAAGGGCACGGGGTCGGCACCCCACGCGTCGAGGGTGAGCGCCGACTCGACGAGAAGGTCGACGAGGACGGCACGCGTCCCGACGGCGGTCGTGGCGACGAGCGTGGCGTAGCCGGTGGCCAGGTCGTCCTCGACGGCGCGGACCAGCTCGTCGTCGTCGCTGCCGCGAGGCACGGCGTACGCGACCTGGCGCGGATCCTGCTCGGTGCCGCCCACCCCGGCGACGAGCGCCCAGGCGCGCGACCGCTCGTCGTGGGCCTGGGCTCGCTCGGCGAGCCGCGCGCGGGCGTCGTCGTCGCGCAGCGCCGCCCGCAGGTCGAGGGCGTAGGCCGCCGAGTCCTCCGACTCGACCAGCGTGCGCAGGTCGGCGACGGTGAGGCCGCGGGGCACGACGGCCGGCTCGTCGGGGTCCGGGACGGTGCTGGAGACCACGTCCGCGTCCTGCTCGCCCTCCTCGGTCTCCTCCGCGTCCTCGTCGTCCTGCTCGACGACGGTGGCGGCCGCGCGCTCGGCGAGGCGGGAGGTGGGCGTGGCCTCGACGGGGGAGGGGTCCTGGGTGTCCGGCTCGTCGGTGACCACGGGGGTCTCCTCCGGGGCCGGGACGACCGGGTCGACGCTGATCGGGACGGTGTCGCCGTAGGCCCCGACGCGGACGGCGGACACGGTCTGGGCGGCGCCGACGGAGGCGAGCAGGCGCGCCAGCGGGCCGTCGTCGGTGGTGCCGGCCGCGGTCCTGCTCCGGCCGGAGGCGTCCACGAGCGCCGTGACGACGTCTTCGGTGCTCACCGGGTCGTCGCTCGGGCCGGGCGACGACGCGGGGGCTTCGGGCTCGAGCCCGGAGTCGTAGGTGCCGCCCAGCTGTTCGGCCTGGTCGCGGGAGTCCTCGGCGATGCGTTCGAGCTCGGCGGTCAGCCGTGGCCGCTTGCCCGCCAGGGTCGAGACGGCGCCGTCGGCCTGCTCCGCGACGAACAGCGCGTCCGCCACCGCCGTGCGCCGCACGATCTCGACGGCGTCCGGGTCGGGCTCCGCGGGCGGGGGTGTCTCGAGCCGCAGTCCGCACCCGCCGAGCAGCACCGCTGCGAGCACGGCGAGGGCGACCGCCCGACGTCGGCGTCGGGGGGCGTCGGAGGCGGCGTGCGGATCCATCGGTGCTGATCTTGCCATGTCCGGGTGTGACGTTCCTCCACCTGCCGGCGCGGGTCGTTCGGCACGCGGGGCCGACGGCGTTCGTTACGCTGGACGACGCACAACGAAACACGAGCCGCGGGGACCACCCGGCGCGCAAGCACCAGCGGGAGGCAGCGATGGCAGCAGGGCGGAGCCCTCAGGACGACGGCGTCCGGACCGTCGTCGAACCGGTGGTCAGCGGTGCCGGACTCTTCCTGGAGGACGTGCGGCTGGTCCGGGCGGGCGGCGCGACCGTGGTGCGCATCACCCTGGATCTTCCGCAGGACGAGGTCGGCAGCCTGGACTCCGACCGGCTCGGGGAGGCGTCGAGGGCGATCTCGGCGGCGCTGGACGAGGCCGACACGGTGCCGGGCCACTACACGCTCGAGGTGTCGACCCCGGGAACGTCGCGTCCGCTGACGGCTCCGCGGCACTTCCGTCGGGCGCGGACCCGGATGGTGCGCCTGACGCTGGTGGACGGCTCCACGGTGTCGGGCCGCGTGGTGGACGTGGTTCCTGCGGCAGATGCTGCGGGTGACGGTGCCGGCGGCGAGGCGGTGGTCCTGGACGACGGTTCGCGGGTGGCGCTCGACCAGGTGCGCAAGGGCAAGGTGGAGGTCGAGCTCAAGAGGCTCGAGGACGACGAGGCGGGCGCTGCCCGCGACGGTGAGGAAGGCTGACGATGGACATCGACATGAGCACGCTGAGGCTGTTGGAGCGCGAGAGGGAGATCAGCCTGGACGTCCTGGTCGAAGCCATCGAGCAGGCGCTGCTGTCCGCGTACCACCGCACCCCCGACGCGTACCAGCGTGCCCGCGTCGAGGTCGACCGGCGCAGCGGTCACGTGACCGTCTGGGCGCGCGAGGAGATCCGCACCCCGGACCCGGCCGACCCCGAGGGTCGTCCCCTGGTCGAGAGCGGGCCGGAGTTCGACCACACGCCGGCGAACTTCGGCCGCATCGCCACGGCGACCGCTCGCCAGGTGATCGTCCAGCGGCTGCGCGACGCGGAGGACGACCAGGTCCTGGGCATGTTCAAGGACAAGGAGGGCGAGGTCCTCGCCGGCGTGATCCAGCAGGGCCGCGACCCCCGCGTCGTGCTGGTGGACGTCGGGGACACCGAGGCGGTGCTGCCGCCGCACGAGCAGGTGCCCGGCGAGGAGTACGTGCACGGCGAGCGTCTGCGCGCCTTCGTGGTGGAGGTCGCCCGCGGGATGAAGGGGGCCCAGGTCACCCTGAGTCGCACCCACCCCGGGCTCGTGCGCAAGCTCTTCGAGCTCGAGGTCCCGGAGATCGCCGACGGCTCCGTGGAGATCACGGCGATCGCCCGTGAGGCGGGGCACCGGACCAAGGTCGCCGTCCGGTCGAACGTGTCGGGTCTCAACGCCAAGGGCGCGTGCATCGGGCCGATGGGCGCCCGGGTGCGGGCCGTGATGGCCGAGCTGCACGGCGAGAAGATCGACATCGTCGACCACCACGACGAGCCCGCCCGGTTCGTGGCGAACGCGCTCTCGCCGGCGCGTGTGAGCTCTGTCACCGTCGTCGACCTCGAGGCGCGCGCCGCGCGCGCGGTCGTGCCGGACTACCAGCTGTCGCTCGCGATCGGCAAGGAGGGGCAGAACGCGCGCCTCGCCGCGAAGCTCACGGGTTGGCGCATCGACATCCGCTCGGACGAGGAGCCCACGGAGCCCGTGATCACCGCCACGACGGCGGGCACGACGACGGGTACGACGGCCGCCGGGTCGACCGAGGGGTCCACCGAGGAAGAGTGAGCTGGTCGAGCGATGTGAGCGAGCAGGTTAGACTGACAGGGACCGGGCCGCGTGCCCAGGACCCGGCCTGCCCACGTCCCCTCCCCGCCTCGTCGGCGGGTCCGGTGCGCACGTGTGTCGGCTGCCGGGGCCGTGACCTGCGGTCGGAGCTCTTGAGGCTGGTCCTCGCGACGTCCGACGGTGACCAGCTGGTCGTCGTCGACGAGCGGGGGAGCCGGCCGGGCCGCGGCGCCTGGATCCATCCGGACGCCCGGTGCCTGGCTCTCGCCGTCCGACGGCGGGCCGTCCCGCGCGCTCTGCGCGCCGACGGGCCGCTCGACCTGTCGGCGGTCCGGACCCTTCTGGAACCGGACGACCGTTGAAGAACCTGGTCGGCGCGTCGAGCGCCGGCCAGAGCACGACCGGGGCACCTCGTCCCGGCCGCACCACGTGTACGTCGACAAGGAAGCGGGTCAGAAGCCGATGGGCACCCGATGAGTCCCCAGCGATGAGTACTCGGTACTAACGACGGTCCTGCCTGTCTCGGTGGGGCCGAGACAGGAGAGATGTGGCGAAGATCCGCGTCCACGAGCTCGCGAAGCAGCTCGGAGTGGAGAGCAAGGCCCTGCTGGCAGAACTGAAGTCGGCAGGTGAGTTCGTGCGTTCGGCGTCCTCGACGCTCGAGGCGCCGGTGGAGCGCATGATGCGCGACAAGCTCCAGAGCGCCGGAGGCGCCTCGGGGTCGGGCGGGTCCAGGCCCAGCCCCGCCCCGCGGAAGCCTTCCGCACCCAAGCCCGGAGCGGCCAGGACGGCGCCCGACGCTCCCAAGCCCGGGAACAAGCCGGCACCCGCACCCACGGAGCAGAAGTCCGCGGCCCAGCCGGAGAGCACTGCCCCGCAGGCCCCCGCTCCGCAGAACCCTGCTCCGCAGGCGCCCGCACCGCAGGCTCCGGCCCCGCAGGCTCCGGCCCCGCAGGCCCCCGCCGCGCAGGGCGGTACGCCGGCGGCCAAGCCCGGTGCACGCCCCGACGCCGCGCCCAAGCCGGGCGCCAAGCCCAACCAGCAGCGTCCCGCCCAGGGCGGGCGTGGCGGTCAGCCGCGTCCGGGCAACAACCCCTACGCCTCCCAGCAGGGGATGCAGCGCGGCCCGCGCCCGGGCAACAACCCCTACGCCTCGAACCAGGGCATGCCCCGTTCGCAGCGCGGTGAGGGTGCACCCGCGGCCGAGCGGCCGGGTGGTCCCCGTCCGGGCGGTCCGCGTCCCGCGGCCCCGCGTCCGGGCGGTCCGCGCCCGAACCCCGGCATGATGCCGGGCAAGACGAGCATGCCCCGACCCGGTGAGCGTCCTGCTGCCGGCGGTCGCGGCGGTGGCGGTGGCGGTCGCGGTCGCGGCGGTCCCGGCGGCGGAGGCCCCGCGGGCAACCGTGGTGGCGGCGCAGGTGCCGGTGCGGGCGGCGGCGTCCGTCCCGGTGGCGGCGGTGGGTTCCGCGGTCGCGGCGGCGCAGGTCGTGGCAGCACCCAGGGTGCGTTCGGCCGCGCCGGTGGCCGTCCCGTCCGGGGGCGCAAGTCGAAGCGGGCGAAGCGCCAGGAGTTCGAGCAGATGCAGGCTCCGTCGCTGGGTGGCGTCTCCGTCCCCCGCGGCAACGGCCAGACGGTCATCCGCCTGCGTCACGGCTCGTCCCTGAACGACTTCGCCGACAAGATCGACGCCAACCCGGCGTCGCTCGTCACGGTGCTGCTGCACCTCGGTGAGATGGCCACGGCGACGCAGTCGCTCGACGAGGACACGTTCGCGACCCTCGGTGTCGAGCTCGGCTACGTCATCGAGATGGTCTCCGCCGAGGAGGAGGACCGCGAGCTGCTCGGGTCCTTCGACATCGACCTGCAGGCCGAGGAGGCCGGCGAGTCGGACGAGGACCTCGAGGCGCGTCCGCCGGTCGTGACCGTCATGGGTCACGTCGACCACGGAAAGACGAAGCTGCTCGACGCGATCCGTTCGACGGACGTCGTCGCGGGCGAGGCCGGTGGCATCACCCAGCACATCGGTGCCTACCAGGTGCACGCCGAGCACGAGGGCGCCGACCGCGCCATCACGTTCATCGACACCCCGGGTCACGAGGCGTTCACCGCCATGCGTGCCCGTGGTGCGCAGGTGACGGACATCGCGATCCTCGTGGTCGCGGCGGACGACGGCGTGATGCCCCAGACGATCGAGGCGCTCAACCACGCCCAGTCGGCCAACGTGCCGATCGTGGTCGCCGTCAACAAGGTGGACAAGGAGGGGGCCAACCCCGCCAAGATCCGCCAGCAGCTCACCGAGTACAACCTGGTGGCCGAGGAGTACGGCGGCGACACGATGTTCGTCGACGTCTCCGCGCTGCAGCGCAAGGGCATCGACGACCTCCTGGAGGCCGTGCTGCTCACCGCGGACGCGGCGCTGGACCTGCGGGCCAACCCGTCCAAGGACGCCCGGGGTGTCGCCATCGAGGCGCACCTGGACAAGGGTCGCGGCTCGGTCGCGACCGTCCTGGTGGAGTCCGGCACCCTGCAGGTCGGTGACGCGATCGTGGCCGGTACGGCTCACGGTCGGGTCCGGGCCATGCTCGACGAGCACGGCGAGACGCTGTCCGAGGCGGGTCCGGCCCGTCCGGTCCAGGTGCTCGGTCTGTCGTCGGTGCCGGGAGCGGGCGACACGTTCCTCGTGGCACCCGACGAGCGCACCGCTCGTCAGATCGCCGAGAAGCGCGAGGCCGCCGAGCGTGCCGCCCTCCTGGCCAAGCGCCGCAAGCGCATCAGCCTCGAGGACTTCACCAAGGCGCTCGAGCAGGGCAAGGTCGAGACGCTCAACCTCGTCCTCAAGGGTGACGTGTCCGGTGCCGTCGAGGCCCTCGAGGACGCGCTGCTCAAGATCGACGTCGGTGACGAGGTCGACCTGCGTGTCATCCACCGCGGTGTCGGTGACATCACGCAGAACGACGTCAACCTCGCCACGGTCGACAACGCCGTGATCCTCGGCTTCAACGTCAAGTTCGGTCCTCGTGTGGAGGACCTGGCGGACCGCGAGGGCGTCGAGGTCAAGTTCTACTCGGTGATCTACCAGGCGATCGACGACATCGAGGCTGCCCTGAAGGGCATGCTCAAGCCGGAGTACGAGGAGGCGCAGCTCGGTACCGCCGAGATCCGCCAGGTGTTCCGGTCCTCGAAGTTCGGCAACATCGCCGGTTCGATCGTCCGGTCGGGCACGATCCGTCGCAACACCAAGGCGCGCGTGCTGCGCGACGGCAAGGTGGTCGGCAACGACCTCACCGTCGAGTCGCTGCGTCGTGAGAAGGACGACGTCACCGAGGTCCGCGAGGGCTTCGAGTGCGGTATCGGTCTCGGGTCGTTCAACGACGTCACCGAGGGCGACATCATCGAGACCTTCGAGATGCGGGAGATCCCGCGTTCCTGAGGTCTCGGACCGTCGGTCGGCGCCCCGTCCGCTGCCAGGAGCAGCGGACGGGGCGCCGTCGGCGTCAGGACGAGATGGACGCCGTCGGCGTCGATATCAGGAGGATTCATGAGTGAGAACCCCAGGGCCCGCAAGCTCGCGGACCGCATCAAGGAGATCGTCGCCGGGCTGCTCGACACCCGGATCAAGGACCCCCGTCTGGGCTTCGTCACGGTGACTGACGTCCGCGTGACCGGCGACCTCCAGCAGGCCTCCGTGTTCTACACGGTGCTCGGCAGCGACGAGGACCGGGTCGGGACCGCGGCCGCGCTCGAGAGCGCCAAGGGCATGATCCGCTCCGAGGTGGGCAAGCAGACGGGGATCCGCCTGACGCCCACGGTGGAGTTCCACCTGGACTCCGTCCCGGAGACGGCCGCGCACCTGGACGCGGCGCTGCACGAGGCCCAGCGGCGCGACGCCGAGCTGGCCGCGCTGCGCGAGGGCAAGGCGTTCGCCGGGGACGCGGACCCCTACCGCAGCGACGAGGACGAGGACTGACGGGCGCGTGGTGGGCCGTGGCGCGGAGCGTCCCGCACGCCGCCCGACGGCGCCCGACGGTCTGCTGATCGTCGACAAGCCGGCGGGCTGGACGAGCCATGACGTGGTCGCCCGGTGCCGGCACCTCGCGGGTACCCGCAAGGTCGGGCACGCCGGCACGCTCGACCCGATGGCCACGGGCGTGCTGGTGGTGGGTGTCGGGCGTGCCACGAAGCTCCTCACGTACGTCGTGGGCGCGGACAAGGCGTACGACGCGACGATCCGCCTCGGTGCGGCGACCACCACAGACGACGCCGAGGGGGAGACGACGACGGCGTCAGGGATCGGCTCCGGGGTCGACCCGGACGCCCTGGCGACCGCGGTCGCGGCCCTGACGGGCGACATCGCCCAGGTGCCCAGCACCGTCAGCGCGGTCAAGGTCGACGGCAAGCGGGCCTACGCACGCGCACGCGCCGGCGAGGACGTCGAGCTCACGGCCCGGCCGGTGCGGGTGGACGCCTTCGAGGTCCTCGCCCGCCGCGAGGCCACCACGGCGGACGGGTTGCCCGTGCTCGACCTGGACGTGACCGTGGTGGTCTCGTCCGGCACCTACGTCCGGGCGCTCGCGCGGGACCTCGGCGCCGCCCTCGGCGTGGGCGGTCACCTCACCGCCCTGCGCCGGACCCGGGTCGGTGGCTACGGCCTCGACCTGGCCCGCACGCTGGACGAGCTCCTCGCGCAGGCCGACGGCGACGGCGTGCTGGCCACGGTGCCGCTCGCGCAGGCCGCGCGGGCCTCCTTCCCGGTGCGCGACCTGACCGAGGCCGAGGTCCGGGCGCTCGGCTACGGGCAGTGGGTGGCGCCGTCGGACGCCCCCGGCACCCGGGCGGGCATCGGTCCCGACGGAAGCCTGATCGCCCTGCTGGAGGACACCACCCGACGTGGTGAGCGGCTGGCCAGACCGGTCCTGGTGCTGGCGCCGGCGTCCTGATCAGTCCTCCAGGGCTGCCTCGACGTCCGGTTCGACCCCGCCGGCGGTGCGGAAGTGTCCGACCAGGGAGAACATGACCCCGAGCGTGGTCCACGCCCCGAGCGCGATCCAGGCCGCGGCGGTGTCCGCGGCGGGGAAGTAGGACAGGTCGCGCAGGAGGGTGCCGCTGGCCCCGGGCGGGAACCACTGGCCGAGGGCGCCCCAGTGCCACGGCAGGAACTCCGGCGGGACGGTCGCCCCGGAGATCGGGTTGGCGACGAGCATCATGAGCACGGCACCGACGGCGATGCCCGCCCGGCCCAGCAGAGCGACGAACCCGGTGAGAGGGGCGGCGACCGCCGCCAGCGCCAGGGCGATCGCCGCGGCGTTGGTCCACCAGTCACCCTGGAGCGACCCGAACCAGCCCTGCAGCACCGCGGTGAGCACGAGTCCGCCGACGACGGCGTAGACGGCCACGGCCAGGACGCGCCGCCCGGCGCCGACGACGGCCAGGGAGATGGCGATGCCCCCGGCCATGCCGCCGAGCAGCAGGGGGAACAGCGCAGCCGTCATCCCGGTGCCCTGCGGGTCGTCCGGCGACAGGGGGACGACCTCGGTCACGGTGACGGTGGGCGGGCCGTCCTGCGGGAGGTCCGTGCCCTGAGCCGCCTGCTGCTGCAGCGCGGCCACGGCCTGCGCGGTGACCCGGGCCTGCAGACGGGAGGCGAGCCCGGTCATGAGCTGGGTGGGCGCGGAGCCGGCCGCGGGGGCGGTCAGGACCTCCGGCGTCGGGCCGAGCACGAGGGCGCCGACGACGTCGCGCTGCTCGACGGCGGTGACCGCGTCGTCGCGGTCGGCCGTCTCGACCAGGTCGACGACCCCGGGCTGTTGGCTCTCGAGGGTCTCGGCGAGCTCCTGGACCGCGTCGGCGGGTCCCACCACGGCCACGGGCACGTCACGGGGCTCGGCGGTGACCGCCGGCCAGGAGAAGGCGAGCTCGACGAGGGTGACGACGGCGGCGATCGCGAGCCCGACCACGACGACCCTCGTCCAGGGCGTGTGCGGTGCAGGGGCGTGCCCGGTCGGGGGTGTCGGCGGGGTCGTCGCCGGGTCGGGTGTGGGGGCGGGTCCGGTGGACGTGGACGTGGACGTGGAGGTGGACATGGTGCTCCCGGGATCGGCCGTCGCAAAGATCGTCAATAGAAAAACGACCGTTCGTTTTGCAGCTAGAGTGATGCCGGCCGCGTAGGCTTGTCAACCGCCCAGGCCAGATGGGGAAAGGGGTGCGGTCCGTGCCACGAGTCAGCGACGAGCACCGCGAGGCGCGCCGCCGTCAGATCCGGGAGGCCGCCCTGCGCGCCTTCGCCGCCAAGGGCTACCAGTACGCGTCGATCGCGGACGTCGTGGCCGAGTCCGGCCTGTCGGCAGGGGCGATCTACACCCATTTCTCCGGCAAGCAGGAGCTGTTCGCGGCCGTGGCCGAGGAGGTCCTGTCCCGGCGCGGAGCGGAGATCGACGCGGCGTCCCGGCACGGACTGCCGCCGTCGCCCGGCGAGGTCCTGACGATCCTGGCCGGGGGGATGAGCCGCGACCTCGTGGACGGCCGGCTGCTGCTGCAGCTCTGGGCGGAGTCGACGGTGGACCCGGAGATCCACGACGTCGTCGAACGGGTCGTGGGGTCGTTCCGCCGGGTGTTGCGCGAGGCCCTGCAGGCGTGGTTCGCCGCCCGCCCCGACCTCGCGCCCGACGGCGCGGAGGTCGCTGCCGAGCGGCTGCTCCCGGTCATGATGGCGCTCGGGCAGGGCTTCCAGCTGCAGCGCGCGATGCTCGACGAGTTCGACGGCGAGGAGTACCTCGCCGCGGCTCGTGCCGTGCTGCCCGCCTGAGCGGGACTATCCTGGTCCGTCGGCGCCGGTCCAGGCGTTCCCCCGATCGAGGAGCACGAACCGGTGCAGGTGTTCACCCACGTCGACGAGGTCCCCGACGGCTTCGGGCCGTCGGTGGTGACGATCGGCAACTTCGACGGCGTCCACCGCGGGCACCAGGCCGTGCTCGGCCGGCTCGTGCGGCTGGCGCACGGTGACGACCGGGCCGCCGTGGCGGTCACCTTCGACCCGCACCCGGCCCGGGTCCACCGGCCCGAGGTGGCGCCCGAGCTGATCACCGGGCTGGACGACCGCCTGGAGCTGATGGCCGCCACCGGGCTGGACGCGGTGCTCGTGGTGCCCTACTCGCTGCAGTTCGCCGCGCAGTCGCCCGAGGAGTTCGTCACCCGGTACCTCACGGGCGCCCTCGGGGCGCGCAGCGTCGTCGTCGGGCACGACGTCCGGTTCGGCTCCGGCAACGTGGGCACCCTGGCCACCATGGTCGAGCTGGGCGGCAGGCACGGGTTCGAGGTCGTCGCCGTCGACGACGAGGGCAGCGTCCCGGAGCCGGCGGGAGGCCGCCAGCGATGGTCGAGCTCCGCCGCTCGCGCGCTGCTGGCCGAGGGCGACGTGGCCCAGGCCGCCGACGTCCTCGGTCGGTGGCACCGCGTGCGCGGGACCGTCGTCCACGGGGACGCGCGAGGGCGCGAGCTCGGCTTCCCGACGGCGAACCTGGGCTCGATCTCGGGCATGGTCCCGGCCGACGGCGTCTACGCGGGCTGGTTGCGCCGTCCGACGCTCGCCGCGCGTGACGCCCGGCACGACGACGTCCTGCTGCCGGCCGCCGTGTCGATCGGGACGAACCCGACGTTCGACGGCGTGGAGCGCCGCGTCGAGGCGTACGTGCTGGACCGTACCGACCTCGACCTCTACGACGAGGTGGTGGTGCTGGAGCTCGTGGAGCACCTGCGCCCGACGCTCCGGTTCGACGGCGTGGCGGCGCTGGTCGAGCAGATGCACGACGACGTCGCCCGGGCCCGGCAGGTCCTGGCTGGCTGAGCGCGTCGCCCGCGCGTCGTGGGCGTGTCGAGCGCCACGGTTCCGGCCGCCCGCGCGGCGACCGGCGTGGTCGGTGCGCTGCTAGGATGGGACCGCCGTATTTCGGCCGCGGATCCAGAGCGCCCGGTGAACGAGTCCCGGTGCACCGCGCAACGACACCAGAAGGAGAGCCATGCCGCTCGACGCTGCCACCAAGCAGAACATCATCACCGAGTACGCCACTCACGAGGGCGACACCGGCTCGCCGGAGGTGCAGACCGCGCTCCTGACCCAGCGCATCAAGGACCTCACCGAGCACCTCAAGGAGCACAAGCACGACCACCACTCGCGTCGTGGCCTGCTCCTGCTGGTCGGCCAGCGCCGCCGTCTGCTCGGCTACCTGCAGAAGGTCGACATCGCGCGGTACCGCGCGCTCATCGAGCGCCTCGGTCTGCGCCGCTGACCTCCCCGACCAGCCCGGTCCCTGTCGCAGGGCCCGGGCTGGTCTGGTGTGATGTCCTAGCAAGCCACCCACATCGCGCCGCCGGGCCGTCGTCCGGTCCTCGGTAGTGGCCTCCCGATCTGCCCGGCTCGTCCGGCGTGCGGCTCCGGGGGCCTCGATCGAAGACCGTCGCACGGATGGCGGCGCCTTCGAGAACAAGGAGGGCACCCATGGAGGGTCCCGAGATCCAGTTCGCCGAGGCCGTCATCGACAACGGTCGCTTCGGCACCCGCACCGTCCGCTTCGAGACGGGCCGCCTCGCCCGCCAGGCCGCCGGCTCCGTCGCCGCCTACCTGGACGGCGAGACCATGCTCCTGTCGGCCACCACGGCCGGCAAGCACCCCAAGGAGCAGTTCGACTTCTTCCCCCTGACGGTCGACGTCGAGGAGCGCATGTACGCCGCGGGTCGCATCCCCGGCTCGTTCTTCCGTCGTGAGGGTCGCCCCTCGACCGAGGCGATCCTCGCCTGCCGTCTCATCGACCGTCCGCTGCGCCCCCTGTTCGTCAAGGGTCTGCGCAACGAGGTCCAGGTCGTCATCTCCGTCCTGGCCATCCACCCGGACGACGCCTACGACGTGCTGGCGATCAACGCCGCGTCCGCGTCCACGCAGATCTCCGGCCTGCCGTTCTCCGGTCCGGTCGCGGGTGTGCGCATCGCGCTCATCGACGGCCAGTGGGTCGCCTTCCCGAAGTACTCCGACCTCGAGCGCGCCGTGTTCAACATGGTCGTGGCCGGTCGGGTCGTCACGGGTGCCGACGGTCAGCCCGACGTCGCGATCGCGATGATCGAGGCCGAGGCGACCGACGACGCCTGGAAGCTCATCAAGACCGAGGGTGTCGCCGCGCCGACCGAGGAGGTCGTCGCCCAGGGCATCGAAGCGGCCAAGCCGTTCCTCAAGTCGCTGTGCGACGCGCAGGCGTCGCTGGCCGCCCAGTCCGCGAAGGACGTCCAGGACTTCCCGGTGTTCCCGGAGTACGCCGAGGACGCCTACGCCGCGGTCGAGTCCGCGGTCGCCGCCCCGCTGCGCGAGGCGCTGACCATCGCGGACAAGCAGGAGCGCGAGAGCCGTCTCGACGAGCTCAAGGCGCAGATGGTGCAGGACGTGACCGGCTCCGGTGCCTTCGAGGGCCGCGAGAAGGAGCTGTCCGCCGCCTACCGTTCGCTGCAGAAGCAGCTCGTGCGCCAGCGCGTCCTGACCGACGGCGTGCGCATCGACGGTCGTGGGCTCGCGGACATCCGCACCCTGTCCGCCGAGGTCGAGGTGCTCCCGCGCGTGCACGGGTCGGCCATCTTCGAGCGCGGCGAGACCCAGATCATGGGTGTCACCACGCTGAACATGCTGCGCATGGAGCAGCAGATCGACTCCCTCGGGCCGGTCACGCGCAAGCGCTACATGCACAACTACAACTTCCCGCCGTTCTCCACGGGCGAGACGGGACGCGTCGGGTCGCCGAAGCGTCGCGAGATCGGTCACGGCGCGCTCGCCGAGCGTGCGCTCGTGCCGGTGCTGCCCAGCCGCGAGGAGTTCCCCTACGCGATCCGCCAGGTGTCCGAGGCCCTCGGGTCCAACGGCTCGACCTCGATGGGCTCGGTCTGCGCCTCGACGCTGTCGCTGCTCAACGCGGGTGTCCCGCTGAAGGCTCCGGTCGCGGGCATCGCCATGGGCCTCATCTCCGACACCGTGGACGGTGAGACCCGCTACGCGGCGCTCACCGACATCCTCGGTGCCGAGGACGCCTTCGGCGACATGGACTTCAAGGTCGCCGGCACCAGCGAGTTCGTCACCGCCATCCAGCTCGACACGAAGCTCGACGGCATCCCCGCGTCCGTCCTGGCCGGGGCACTGACCCAGGCCCGCGACGCGCGCCTGACGATCCTCGAGGTGCTCGCCGAGGCGATCGACGTGCCGGACGAGATGAGCCCGAACGCGCCGCGCGTCATCGCGGTCAAGGTCCCCGTGGACAAGATCGGCGAGGTCATCGGGCCCAAGGGCAAGATGATCAACCAGATCCAGGAGGAGACCGGCGCCGACATCTCGATCGAGGACGACGGCACGGTCTACATCGGTGCGACCGACGGTCCGTCCGCCGAGGCGGCGCGGGCGGCGATCAACGCGATCGCAAACCCGCACGTTCCCGAGGTCGGCGAGCGCTTCGTCGGCACGGTCGTCAAGACGACGTCGTTCGGCGCGTTCATCTCGCTCTCCCCGGGCAAGGACGGGCTGCTGCACATCAGCCAGCTCCGCAAGCTCGTGGGCGGCAAGCGGGTGGAGAACGTCGACGACGTGCTCTCCATCGGCCAGAAGATCCAGGTCGAGATCGGTGAGATCGACCCGCGCGGCAAGCTCTCGCTGGTCGCCGTGACCGAGGACGACGAGTCCGAGGCGGAGGCTCCCGCCGAGTCCGAGCAGCCGACCGAGGCCTGATCGGAACCCATGAGCCAGCACCTCCCGCTCGTCAGAGCGGGCCAGCCGGGTGCCGAGCTGACCGCCGGGCAGGACGGTGCGACGATCCGTCGCACCGTCCTGCCCGGCGGTGTCCGTGTGCTCACCGAGCAGATGCCGGGCCTGCGCTCGGCCACGGTGGGCGCATGGGTCGGCGTCGGCTCCCGTGACGAGACCGACGGGCACCACGGATCCACCCACTTCCTCGAGCACCTGCTGTTCAAGGGGACACCGCGGCGCAGCGCGCTCGACATCGCCGAGGCGTTCGACGCCGTCGGCGGTGAGGCCAACGCCGCCACCGGCAAGGAGCACACCTGCTACTACGCCCGTGTGCTCGACGACGACCTGCCGATGGCCGTGGACGTCATCGCCGACATGGTCACCTCCGCACGCCTCGACGCGGACGAGCTCGAGACCGAGCGCGGCGTGATCCTCGAGGAGATCGCGATGACCGAGGACGACCCGGGTGAGGTCGTCCACGAACGGTTCGCCGAGGCAGTCCTCGGTACGCACCCCCTCGGGCGGCCGATCGGCGGGACTCCGGAGACGATCCGGGCGGTGCCGCGCGACGCCGTCTGGGAGCACTACCGCTGGCACTACCGGCCCGAGACGCTCGTGGTCTCGGCCGCGGGCGGCGTCGACCACGACCGTCTGGTCGAGCAGGTCGGCGAGGCGCTGGCGGCCGGGGGCTGGGACCTCGACCCGGACCGGGTGCCCCGTGCGCGACGCACCGGTGACCCGCAGGCCGACGGCGTGCCCGCGCAGGGCTCCGAGCTGACGGTGCACCGTCCCGTCGAGCAGGCGAACGTCGTCATCGGGTCGACCGGCCTGAGCGCGACCGACGACCGCCGGTTCGTGCTGACCGTGCTCAGCGCCGTCCTCGGGGGCGGCATGTCCTCGCGGCTCTTCCAGGAGATCCGGGAGAAGCGCGGCCTAGCGTACGCCACCTACTCGTTCGCGCAGGGCCACGGCGGCCTCGGCCTCTTCGGGATGTACGCCGGGTGCGCCCCGGCCCGCGTCGACGAGGTCACCGCCCTGATGGTCGCCGAGCTGGAGCAGCTCGCCGACGGCGGGATCACCACCGCCGAGCTGGAGCGGTCCGTCGGGCAGCTCTCCGGCGGTCTCGTCCTCGGCCTGGAGGACTCCGGCTCCCGCATGAGCAGGCTCGGCAAGTCCGAGCTCGTGCACGGAGAGCTGATGACGGTGGCGGAGTCCCTGGAGCGGGTCCGGGCCGTCACCGCCGAGGACGTCCGCGAGCTGGCGGCCGACCTCGCCGCACGACCCCGCACCACGGTCCGAGTCGGGCCGTTCACCGACGAAGGAGTGCAGTGAGCAGCATCGCAGTGGCCGTCATCGGCGCGGCCGGACGCATGGGCCGTCAGACGTGCGAGGCCGTCGAGGCCGCCGACGGGCTCGACCTCGTGGCGCGGATCGACGTCGGTGACGACGTCGCCGCGGCGCTGCGGGACGCGGGCGCACAGGTCGCGGTGGACTTCACGGTCCCGGCGGTCACCGAGGCGAACGTGCACGCCGCGCTCGACGCGGGCGCGCACGTCGTGGTCGGGACGACCGGCTGGGACGAGGGGTCCCGTGGTCGGGTGGTCGAGCACCTGGAGCGTCTGGACGCGGGTCTCGGGGTGCTGATCGCCCCCAACTTCGGACTGTCGGCCGTGCTGGCGATGACCTTCGCCGCCAAGGCCGCCCGCTACTTCGAGTCGGCGGAGGTCGTCGAGCTGCACCACCCGGACAAGGTGGACGCCCCGTCGGGCACCGCGCGGCACACGGCGGCCGCGATCGCCGCCGCTCGTGCCGAGGCCGGGCTCGGTGCGCAGCCGGACGCGACGCAGGAGGGCTTCGAGGCCCGCGGCGCGGACGTCGACGGTGTGCGGGTGCACGCGGTGCGGCTGCGCGGCCTCGTCGCGCACGAGGAGATCCTGTTCGGCAACGCCGGCGAGCAGCTGACGATCCGCCAGGACTCGTTCGACCGGGCCTCCTTCATGCCGGGCGTGGTGCTCGCCGTGCGGGAGGTCGTGTCGCGGCCGGGCCTGACCGTGGGTCTCGAGAACGTGCTGGACCTGTCGTGACGGGCGAGGCGCCGCGTCGTCGGCTGCCTCGCGGGCTGCTGGGGGCGCTGGCCGTCACGGCGCTGCTCGCGATCTACGTGTGGGCCATCGGGCGCCGCGGGGTGGCGATGATCGGCACCGGCGAACCGGTGCTGATCGGGATCGGGGCGGCGGTGCTCGTCATCCCGCTGCTGGTGATCGGACTGATCGTGCGGGAGTTCTGGCTGGCCTCGCGGGTCCAACAGATGGCCGACACCCTGGCCGCGGCGGGCGAGCTGCCCGCCGACGACCTGCCGCGCTCGCCGGGTGGTCGGATCGACCGGTCGGCGGCGGACGAGGCGTTCGGGGCCGCCCAGGCGGCGGTGGAGGCCGACCCCGAGAGCTGGCGGACCTGGTACCACCTGGCCTTCGCCTACGACGCCGCGGGGGACCGCCGTCGTGCCCGCGCGGCGTTGCGCAAGGCGTCCGCGCTGTTCCGGCCCTGACGTCCGCGCACCTGGGAACGGGGACGACGGGCCGAGCGACGTGGGGTCATGCGACGTGGGGTCATGCGATGTGGGGTCGAGCGACCACGGGTCAGGGGACGACGGGTCAGGGGACGACGGGTCAGGGGACGACGACGTCGACGGTGTCCAGGCGCGCCCAGCAGTAGAGCCGGTGGCGCACGTCGCAGGCACGGCCGGCGAGGTCGCCGAGCGCCAGGAGGGACGCCGCGAGCGCGGCCGCCATCGTCGGCGACAGCCCGCGGGCGCGTGACCACCGTCGTGCGGCGTCGGTGAGCTGCTGGGGCGAGCCCGCCGCGAGGTCCGAGGTGAGGTCGTCCGAGACGGTGACGACGAACGGCCCGTCGTCCTGACCGCCGATGAGCGTGCCGTGCCTGGGGTGGGCGGTGATCTCGCCGTAGGGCCGTCCGCAGAACACCTCGGCGAGGCTGCCGAGCTGCACGAACGGGTCGATCGACGGCAGCCGGACCGTGTCGAACAACGCCTCGCCGGACCCGCGGGCCGGCGCGGCGGGCCCCAGGTGGGAGTGGAGCACGGTCGCGGCCAGCGCGTCGGTGGGCGCCGCGAAGTAGTCGGTGACGAACGTCGTCACGTGCCGACTTCCCTGCCTCGCCGTTCTGACCTGGGCCATGGCCGACAGCATCCCAGCATCGTGCTACGGCACGGTCACGGTCCCGTTACCGGTCGCGAACGACGTCCTCACCCGTGCCGTCGTCCGACGGCGACCGGTCCGACGACGGCGTGGCAGGGAAGGCGCTGCGCGCGGACACCACGACCAGCAGGGAGACGACCACGATCGCGGCTCCGGTCAGGGCGAGGTCGGCCGGGCCGCCCTGGGCGAAGACCACGGAACCCACCGCGGCCCCGACCCCGATACCGAGGTTCGAGGTGCTGTTGACGAACGCGCCCGCGACGTCCGGCCCGGCACCGTCGGCGCGCAGCGCCGCGGCCTGGAAGGTCGCCGGGACGGCACCGAAGGCCGCGAGCCACACCGCGCACGCGACCAGGACGGGCACCATGGCGGGCAGGGTCCACGCGACGGCGACGAGCGAGGCGGCGATGGTCCCCATCGCGGCGAGCGTCAACGCGCGTGGTCGGCTGTCCAGGAACCGCGCTGCGGCCCACAGCCCGACCAGCCCGACGGTGCCGAGGACGAACAGCGCCGGCCCGAGGGCACCCTCGGTGAGCCCGGTGGTCAGCAGGATCGGCGAGACGTAGGTGTAGACGGCGTAGTGCCCGCAGAACAGGACCGTGTTGGCGCCGACCACCAGGGCCAGGCGGACCCGACGGCGTCGTCCGGGACGGTCCTCGGTCCGGATCTCCGCGGCGTCGACGGCGGGCAGGAGCCGTGCGACGAGGACGAGCGTGAGCAGGCAGAGCCCTGCGAGGGCGCCGAACGACCACCGCCACCCGACGGCAGCACCCAGCGAGGTCCCCAGCGGCACCCCGAGCACGAACCCGAGCGTCCCGCCCGCGGTCACGTAGGTGAGCGCCTTGCCGGTGTGCAGCGGTCCGACGAGGCGGGCCGCGTAGGCGATCGACACCGAGAAGAACACGGCGTGACCGATGCCGCCGAGGGTGCGGGCCGCCGCCACCGCGGCGAACGACCCGGAGCAGGCGACCAGGACGTTGCTCGCCACGTAGACGCCCAGCGTGCCCAGCAGCAGCGGCTTGCGGGGCAGCTTCCGGGTGGCGACGGTGAGCGGGACCGCCAGTGCAGCCACCACGAACGCGTACACCGACACCAGGAGCCCTGCGGTCGACTCGGTGACCGAGACTCCGCGGGCGAGCTGCGGGAGCAGGCCGACGGGCAGCACCTCGGTGGTGATGGCGACGAAGTTGGCCACGGCGAGCACGACGATCCCGGCCGCGGAGTCACGGACGCTGCGACGGGAGAAGGGGACGGGGGAGGGCACGCCCCATCCTGACATCCCGTGCGGACCGCGCGCCGGGTGCCTAGGCTGAAGCGCAGGTCACGGGCCGGACGGTCCTGATGGCCGCTGGGTCGGACCAGCCCGACGGAGGGGGACACCATGGCACGCCGCACGGGTGGGACGGACGTCGAGGCCGAGCCGGGAGCCGGACCCGACGGGGGCGACGAGGCGGGCGGGCGCAACCCGTTCCGCCGGGTGTGGTGGCTGCCGGTCGTGCGGGGGTCGGCGTTCATCGTCCTCGGGCTGCTGCTGATGATCGAGCCACTGGGCGAGCTGGAGGTGCTGCGGCTGCTGCTCGGGGCGTTCCTCGTGCTCGACGCCGTGCTGGTGCTGGTGCAGTGGTCCGTCCACCGCCGCCAGGAGGGTTCGGCCTGGTGGCTCGCGCAGAGCGCGGTGAACGTGGTGTTCGGCGTGGCGGTCGCCTTCTGGCCGGACCTGACCGCGACCCCGCTGTACTACGTGATGGCGAGCTGGACGATCGTGCTCGGCGTCGTGGCCCTGGCGGGAGGGGTGGCGCTGGCGCGCAACCGGGACCTCGGATGGCCGTGGATGGTGAGCTTCGGCATGACCGCGGGTCTGTTCGGCATGCTGCTGGTGACCCGGCCGTTGGACTCCCTGGACGTGCTGCGTCTCGTGACGATCGTGTTCGCGCTGTTCGCGTTCGTCGCGGGGGCGACCCACATCGTCTCCGGGTTCGCCGTGCGGTCCGTGGCCCGCGAGCTGCGGGACCTGCGCGAGCAGGCGCAGAAGGTGGGCGTGGTCGTCACGGGGGGATCGGTGCTGGGTGCGGCGAACCCGTCGGCGGCGCCGGCCTCGGCGACCGGCCCGCGGATGGTGCCCTCCGGCGCAGGGGGTGCACCGGTGACCGAGGCGGAGCCGTCGTCGACGCCGGACGCGCCGTCGGCGCCCGCGATCCCGGGCACCGGGGCCCCGACGGCGGGCACGTCGGCGGGCACGTCGGCGGACACGACGGCGGAGACCTCGCCGGCCGGATCCTGGGCAGCCGACCCCAACGGGGCCGACCCCACCTCGGCCGACCCCACCTCGGCCGATCCCACGTCAGCGGGCACGGGGACACCGCCGACCGCCCCGGACGGCCGGAGCGTGGGAACGGACGACGGACCCGGGCGGCGTCCCGCGGACTGACCCGCTCAGATCGAGGCGGACCAGCGCCGTTCCACGACGTCGCGCACCCCGGTCGCGAGCGCGCGCTCCGTGCCGTCCGGGCCGAGCCCCGACTGGGTGAGGAAGCGTTCTCGGGCCTCGTCGCCGTCGAGCACCCAGGTCACCATGTCCGTGGACCCGTCCGTGCGGAGGCGGTCGACGGCGGCGGCGAGCAGCCGCGAACCGTGCCCGCCCTGACGGGCGCCGGGAGCCACCTCGAGGGCCAGCACCTGCCCCGGGCCGACGGCGGCGAACCCGACGACCCGCGGGCCGTCCAGGGCGACCAGCACGGCGAAGCCGGGGCCGGGCGGGCTCGAGATCGCGTCCGCCCAGCGCCGGCGCATCACGTCGACGTCGAGGGCGTCGACGGCACCGCCGAGGGTCTCGGCGTGCGTGGTGCGCCAGGCCTCGACCTGGACGTCGGTGACGGCGTCCTCGTCACCGGGGACGGCCGGGCGGACGGAGACGTCGGCGGCCTCGCGGAACAGTGCCATGGGCCCACCCTAGGGGGCGTGGGCGCCCGTCCGGTCGTCCGTCGCGCCGTCCTCGGTCAGGGGGCGGACCCGGCCGGACACGGCCAGGCTGAGCACCACGGCGGCGCAGATGGCCAGCAGGGCGTGGCGCACCCCGACCGCGTCGGCCAGGAGGCCGAGCAGCGGCGGCGCGCTGAGCATCGCGACCGTGGAGAACGAGGTCGCCACGGCGACGCGTGGTGCCGCGTGGACGGGTTCGTCCGAGGCGGCCGAGATCGCGATGGGGTTGGCCAGCGCCGCGCCGCACCCCCACAGCACGACGCCGACCCAGGCGGTCACGATCGAGGGCGACAGCCCGAACAGCAGCAGGCCGACCAGGGCGCTGGCACCGGAGGCGCGCAGCACGGCGACCCGGCCGTACCGGTCGATCAGGCCGGTGCCGGCGAACCGGACGACCGTCATCGACGTCACGAACGTCCCGTAGGCGACGGCGCCCACGGCCTCGCGGGCCTCGAACCCGTCGACCACGGCGAGCGACATCCAGGTGCCTGCCGAACCCTCCGAGAGCGACGCGGCGAGCAGCACCAGCCCGATCAGCAGGGTACGGGGCTCCCGCCAGGCGCCCAGCGCGGCGCGCACCCCGGACCCGCGTGCGGCGCCGGCTCCGTCCGTGCCGACGGCGCGTTCGGGCGCGAGCGCCGTCGACGGCACCACGAGCACGGCACGCAGCACGGTGACGACGAGCATGACGGCGACGAGCTGCGTCGCGACGGTCATGCCGAGCGCGGCGAAGCCGGCGGCGACCAGCGCCCCGAGCGCGGCACCGATGGAGAAGCAGGCGTGGAAGTGGGGCAGGATCGCCCGCCCGACGGCCCGCTCCACCGACGCGGCGTTGATGTTGATCGGGATGTTCACCAGGGCGCCCGAGACACCGTTGAGCGCCGCTCCTGCGGCGAAGGGCACCACGTCGCCCGTGCTGGTGCCCACGGCCAGCAGCCCGAACCCGGCCACGTTGCCCGCCGTGGCCGCCACGAGCGTGGCCCGGGTGCCGAACCGGGCCACGACCGCCCCCGTCCCGAGCACCGCGACGAGCGTGCCCACGCCGCCCACGACCAGCAGCGAACCGAGCTGCCCGGCGGACAGGCCCAGGTCGGCGCGGATCGAGGGCAGCCTGCTCATCCAGGAGGTGCCGAGCACCCCGAAGAGCGCGAACTGCGCCATGAGGGACCAGCGGGTGGTGGTCACCGACCGGGGTGCGGGCGCGCGCGGACTCGGGTCGAGGGGGGTGGGCACCCGGCGATCCTACGCGGGCCCGGTCAGCCCCAGCCGAGCGCGCGCAGCCCCGCGGCGGTCGCGGCGGCCAGGACGACGACGGCCAGGAAGGGGACCCGCAGCGCCAGCGCGGCGGCCGCCACACCGAGTGCCGGGACCCGCGCGTCGAGGACCACGGCCTGTCCGTCGGTGAAGGTCTGCACGACGACGAGGGCGACGAGCAGCGCCACGGTGACCAGGCCCGAGGTGCGCTGCACACGGGCGGTCGCGAGCCAGTGCTCGGGCACGAGATGACCCGCGAGCTTGAGGGCGAACGCCGCCAGGGAGGCGACGAGCACGGTCACCCACAGCGCGGTGGCGGTCATCGTGCGCCCGCCGTCCCGCGGCCGGTCGGCGTCGAGGACACCAGGCCCACGACGACGGCGAGGCCTGCGGCAGCCAGCACCGGCACACCCGCGGGTGCGACGGGGACGAGCGCCAGGGTGGCGACCACCGCGAGCCCCGCGACGACCTGGGCCCGACGCTCGGCCAGCCGGGGCCACACCAGGGCGAGGAACGCGGCACCGGCGGCCGCGTCCAGACCCCAGGCCCGCGGGTCGCCGAGCGCGTCGCCCGCCAGCGCGCCGACGAGCGTGAAGAGGTTCCACAGCACGAACACGCCGATCCCGGTGGTCCAGAACCCGGCGCGCACGGCGGTCCGGTCCCGTTGGCCCACCGCGACGGCGGTGGACTCGTCGATGGTGAGGTGCGCCGCCGCCCACCGGCGTGCGCCGCGGACGTCCAGGAGCGGGGCGACGACGGCGCCGTACAGCGTGTTCCGTGCCCCCAGCAGGGTGGACGTCGCCACGGCGGCGACGGGCGACCCGCCGGCGGCGACCACACCGATCAGGGCGAACTGCGAGCCGCCGGAGAACAGCAGCAGGCTCAGCGCCATGGTCTGGGCGAGCGTGAGTCCCGACACGACGGCCAGCGCACCGAAGGAGACGCCGTACAGGCCGGTCGCGACGGAGACGCCGAGGCCCTGCCGCACGGCGGCGGACACGGCCGGGGAGGAGGGAGGTCGCACGCCGTCAGGAAAGCACGAGCGGGTCGCGCGGCGGAAACCCGCCACCGGTGCCGGGGCGCTCCTGCGACAGGTGCTCGTGCGATGGTGCCCGTGCCGCGGCGCTCGGAAGGGCTCGTGAACGGTACGGTGTTCCCATGACGCTGCCCGCCACTCCTGCGCGCCCGTTCGGCGCAGTCCTCACCGCGATGGTCTCGCCGATGACGGACACGGGAAAGCTCGATCTCGACGCAGCCGCGCGCCTGGCCGTCCGGCTGGTCGACGAGGGCAACGACGGCATCGTGCTGTCGGGGACCACGGGTGAGGCGTCCGCGACGCACACGCCCGAGAAGGTGGACCTCCTGCGCGCCGTCGTCGACGCCGTCGGCGACCGTGCGGCGGTGCTGTCCGGCGCAGGGTCGAACGACACCGCGCACGCCGTGCGCATGGCCGAGCACGCTGCCGAGGCCGGTGCCGACGGCCTGCTGGTCGTCTCGCCCTACTACTCGCGCCCCACCCAGGAAGGCCTTGCCCAGCACTTCGAGGCGGTGGCGGACGCGACCGACCTGCCCGTGATGCTCTACGACGTCCCGGCGCGCACCGCGGTGCGGATCCTGCCCGAGACGTACGTGCGGGTGGCCGCCCATCCGCGGATCGTGGCCACCAAGGACGCGTCCGGCGACGTCGCCGCCGTGCCTGCCCTGCGGGCGCTGACCGGCCTCGCCTGGTACTCGGGCGACGACTCGCTGCTGCTCCCGTTCCTCGCCCACGGCGGCGCGGGCATCGTCTCCGTCAGCGCCCACGCCGTCGGACGCGCCTTCGCCGAGACGGTGCGCCGCTTCGACGCGGGGGACCACGCGGGCGCGCTCGAGGTCTTCTCGACCACCCTTCCCGTCATCGCCGCCATGAACGGCGCCGGCGCGCAGGCCGTCATGGCCAAGACCGCCGTCGAGGCCCTCGGCCTGCACACCAACCGGGCCATGCGCCTGCCGAACGTCGAGGCCACGGCCGACGACGTCGCGCTCGTGCGGTCCGCCCTCATCGCCAGCGGCGTCCTGGACGCCGCCGCCACACCTCAGTAACCCACCAGGCCAGGAGGCCCCGTGAGCCACCCTCACCCCGAACTCTCCCTCCCTCCCGCGCTGCCTTCCGGCGGCCTGCGGATCGTCGCTCTCGGCGGTCTCGGAGAGGTCGGGCGCAACATGGCCGTGCTCGAGTTCGCCGGCAGGCTGCTCATCATCGACTGCGGCGTCCTCTTCCCCGAGGACCACCAGCCCGGCGTGGACCTGATCCTGCCGGACTTCGAGTACATCGCCGACCGGATGGACGACATCGAGGGCATCGTCCTCACCCACGGCCACGAGGACCACATCGGTGCCGTGCCCTACCTGCTGCGGCTGCGCCGCGACATCCCGATCTACGGCTCCCAGCTGACCCTCGCCTTCGTGGACGCCAAGCTCAAGGAGCACCGCATCCGCCCCGTGCTGCGGGTCGTCCGGGAGGACGAGACCGTCAAGGTGGGGGAGTTCTCCTGCGAGTTCGTCGCGGTCAACCACTCGATCCCCGACGCGCTCGCCGTGGCGGTCACCACCGCCGCGGGCACTGTCCTGCACACCGGCGACTTCAAGATGGACCAGCTGCCCCTCGACGGGCGGGTCACCGACCTGCGGGCGTTCGCCCGCCTCGGCGAGCAGGGTGTCGACCTGTTCATGGTCGACTCCACGAACGCCGAGGTCCCCGGCTTCGTCACGAACGAGGTCGAGATCGGCCCCGTCCTGGACAGCGTCTTCGCCCAGGCGGAGAAGCGCATCATCGTGGCGTCGTTCTCCTCCCACGTCCACCGCGTGCAGCAGGTCCTCAACGCCGCGCACGCGCACGGCCGCAAGGTCGCGCTGGTCGGCCGCTCGATGGTCCGCAACATGGGCATCGCCGCCGACCTCGGCTACCTCGACGTACCGCCGGGCGTGCTCATCGACCTCAAGCGGGCCGGCGACCTCGCCGACGACCGCATCGTCTACATGTCCACCGGCTCCCAGGGCGAGCCCATGGCCGCCCTGAGCCGGATGGCGAACGGTGACCACCGGGTGCAGGTCGGCCACGGCGACACCGTGATCCTCGCGTCCTCGCTGATCCCCGGCAACGAGAACTCCGTGTTCCGCGTCATCAACGGCCTGACCCGGCTCGGCGCCCGCGTCGTCCACTCGGGCAACGCCAAGGTGCACGTCTCCGGCCACGCGAGCGCCGGCGAGCTGCTCTACTGCTACAACATCCTCAAGCCCCGCAACGTCATGCCGGTGCACGGCGAGGTCCGGCACCTCGTGGCCAACGCGGCGCTCGCGGTCCGTACCGGGGTGCCGGCCGAGCGCGTGGTGCTGGCGGAGGACGGCGTCGTCGTCGACCTCGTCGATGGCAAGGCGTCGGTCGTGGGGGCGGTGCCGTGCGGGTACGTGTTCGTCGACGGCTCCTCGGTCGGCGAGGTGACCGAGAACGAGCTGAAGGACCGGCGCACGCTCGGCGAGGAGGGCTTCGTCTCCGTCTTCGCCGTCGTCTCCACGGCCACCGGCAAGGTGCTCGCCGGACCGCAGATCCTGGCGCGGGGCATGGCGGAGGACGACGCCGTCTTCGAGGACATCCAGCCGGAGGTCGTCCGGGCGCTGGAGGACGCCATCAGCGGTGGCGCCACCGACACCTACCAGCTGCAGCAGGTGATGCGACGCGTGATCGGGCAGTGGGTCAACCGTCGGTTGCGTCGCCGCCCGATGATCGTCCCGGTGGTCGTCGAGGCCTGACCTCCTGATCGCCGTCGACGGCGTCGGACCGGTTCGCCGGTCCGGCGCCGTTCGTCGTGCCCCCGGAGAGTAGGCCCGGTCCGGCGGCGCCGAGCGCCGCCGCGTACCGGGCGTCGCGCTCGGCGCGGGTGCCCGGCAGCAGGCCGGCGAGCTCCAGGCTCACCAGGCCGTGCACGAGGCCCCAGAGCGTCGAGGCCGTGTCGGCGAGGGCGTCGCGGGGGGCGTCCGGGGCGATGCGCGCGACGGCGTCGCTCAGGGCCCGGAAGGTCGGCTGGGCCCGGGGGTCGGGCTGGGCAGGGTCCGGTCGGACGCCGTGGGCGAACATCACGGCGTAGTAGTGCGGGGCGGTGAGGGCGAAGCTGCGGTAGGCGAGGCCGAGCGCGGTCAGGTCACCCTCGGCGTCCGACGTGCGGGGTGCACGGGCGAGGTGGTCGGCGAACCGGGCGAAGCCCTCGGCGGACACGGCGGCGAGCAGGGCGTCACGTCCGCCGAAGAGCGTGTAGACGGCCGACGGGCTGGTGCCGGCGGCCGAGGCCAGGGACCGGACCGACAGCGCGGCCTCGCCGTGGGCCGCGACCTCGCGGGAGGCGAGGTCCAGGAGCCGGTCGCGCAGGGCGGCGTCGTGCAGACGTGGTCGAGCCATCCCGTGAGTCTAGAGGCCTTGACGTCGGTTCTCGAACGGTGTTCTATAACAGTGTTCGCAAACTAGGGAGATCATCGTGCTGGAGCTCACCGACGCCGCCCGCGTCACCGCCGGGATCGTGCTGCTGACCGTCGTCGCCATCGAGTCCGGTGGCGCCTTCCTCGTGGCCGTGGTGACCGGCAAGGTCCCGGCCACGAGCTTCCAGACCGCCTTCTACCGGGCAGGTCACGCGCACGCCGGCGTGCTGGTGACCCTGGGGCTCGTGTGCCTGCTGCTCTCCGAGGCGACGGACCTCGACGGCCTCTGGCGCTGGCTCGCGGCCACCGGAGTCCTCGTCTCGGCGATCCTGCTGCCCGCCGGGTTCTTCCTGTCGGCGCTCGGGCCAGGGCGCGAGAGGCCCGGACGAGCGGTGGTCCTGCTGCCCGTCGGCGCGACCGTGCTGGCCGCGGGGCTCGTGACCCTCGCCGTCGGGCTGCTGACCGCCTGAGCCCGCCCGTCAGGCCCGGCCCGGCCCGGCTCGGCACGGCCTGCCGGGGGCGACGCCGCCGGGTCGAGGAGACACGCAACCCCGACCTGCCCGAGCACCTGCGTCGCGCCGGGTACGGTGTGAGCATCATGGCCACCCGTAGCCCTGCTCGACGTACCACCGGCTCCGGTCGGACCGGCGCTACGTCGAGGACCACGACGGCGCGCGCCCGCGGGGGCGCCGCGTCGACGAAGCGTGCACCGGCACGGACGGGTGGCACCGGACAGCGCACCACGAGCGGTTCCGCACGGCGGACGCCGTCCCGGGCTCCGCGTCGTCCGGCCTGGCCGGTCCGTGCCGTGCGGGGCGCCTACCTCGGCGTCGCCCACGGGATGGGCTCCGTCACCCGATCCATCACCAAGGGAGCAAGAGACCTGGAACCCGAGCACCGTCGAGACGGCGTCGCCTTCTTCCTCATCGCCATCGCGCTCGTCGTCGCGGCGCGCGAGTGGTGGGGAATCCCCGGGGTGTTCGGCGACGCCGTGCACGCCGTCGTCGCGGGAACCTTCGGCATCGCCGGCGTCGCGCTGCCCGTGCTGCTCATCTGGCTCGGGGTGCGGATCATGCGCCATCCGGAGCGGGGGAGCGCCAACTCCCGGGTCGCCATCGGTGTGAGCCTCCTGGTGATCTCCGTGTGCTCCCTGGTGGCCGTCGCCGAGGACACCCCGTCGCCGCAGGACGGCTTCGCTGCCGTCCAGGACGCCGGCGGGATCATCGGCTACCTCGCCGCGACCCCCGTCGTCGCCGGGGTCACCGAGTGGGTCGCCGTGCCGTTGTTCCTGCTCCTGGGGTTCTTCGGGCTCCTCGTCGTCACCGCCACCCCGGTGCACCGCATCCCCGAACGGCTCCGCGGCCTCTACGACCGCCTCACCGGCAACCATCGCGCCCAGGTGGACGAGGACGGCCTGCAGCTCGCCGACGGCGTCTCCGCGCACGACGGCGCCGAGCCGGCCCCCGCGAAGAAGCGCCGTCGTCGTCCCACCAAGGCGGAGCGCGAGGCGACGGCGGCCGCGGCCGCCGCCGAGCTCGACGAGTACGCGGGCGACCACGCGTTCGACAAGGCGGCCACGCTCGCCCCGGCCGACGGCCCCGCTCCGGGGACCCGCAAGGTCGAGGGCTCCGGCGCGACGCAGAAGGTCCCCGCGGCGGCAGGTGCCGCTGCCGGGAGCGTCGCGGCAGCCGGCCCCCGTGCAGCCGCCTCGGCATCCGACGCCCCGCCGCCGCCGACCTCCCCGGCCCCGATGGGGCGCGCCGAGCAGCCCATGCTCTCGGGCGACACCGTCTACCTGCTGCCCGAGGAGGACGCGCTCGGCAAGGGCGCCCCCCACAAGACCCGGTCCGCGGCGAACGACCGCGTCGTGGAGTCCCTCGAGGGGGTCTTCGAGCAGTTCGGCGTCGATGCTCAGGTCACGGGCTTCAGCCGCGGCCCGACGGTCACCCGCTACGAGGTGGAGGTCGGCCCGAAGGTCAAGGTCGAGCGCATCACGTCGTTGTCGAACAACATCGCCTACGCGGTGGCCAGCGCGGACGTGCGGATCCTGTCACCCATCCCCGGCAAGTCCGCGATCGGCATCGAGATCCCCAACACGGACCGCGAGACCGTCGTGCTGGGCGACGTGCTGCGCTCCTCGGCGGCGCGGCGCACCGAGCACCCGATGGTCATGGGCGTCGGCAAGGACGTCGAGGGCGGCTACGTCGTGGCGAACCTCGCCAAGATGCCGCACATCCTCGTCGCCGGGGCGACCGGTGCCGGAAAGTCGAGCTTCATCAACTCGATGATCACCTCGATCCTCATGCGGGCCACCCCCGAGCAGGTCCGCATGATCCTGGTGGACCCCAAGCGGGTCGAGCTGACCATGTACGAGGGCATCCCGCACCTGATCACCCCCATCATCACCAGCCCGAAGAAGGCCGCCGAGGCGCTCGACTGGGTGGTGCGCGAGATGGACGCGCGCTACGACGACCTCGCGACGTTCGGCTTCAAGCACGTCGACGACTTCAACGCCGCGGTCCGGGCCGGCAAGGTCGTCCCCCCGCCGGGGTCCGAGCGCAAGGTCGCGGCCTACCCGTACCTGCTCGTGGTGGTCGACGAGCTGGCGGACCTCATGATGGTCGCGCCCCGCGACGTCGAGGCCTCGATCCAGCGGATCACCCAGCTCGCGCGGGCCGCCGGCATCCACCTGGTGCTGGCGACCCAGCGCCCCTCGGTGGACGTCGTCACCGGTCTGATCAAGGCGAACGTGCCCTCCCGGCTGGCCTTCGCGACGTCGTCCCTGGCGGACTCGCGCGTCGTGCTCGACCAGCCCGGCGCCGAGAAGCTCATCGGGCAGGGCGACGCCCTGTTCCTGCCGATGGGCGCGGCCAAGCCGATGCGTGTCCAGGGCGCCTGGGTCACCGAGTCCGAGGTCCACGCCGTCACCGAGCACGTCAAGGCCCAGCTCAAGCCGACCTATCGCAAGGACGTCACGGCGCCCGCCGCGGCGAAGAAGCAGATCGACGAGGACATCGGCGACGACCTCGACCTCCTGCTCCAGGCCGCCGAGCTCGTGGTGTCCACCCAGTTCGGCTCCACGTCGATGCTGCAGCGCAAGCTGCGGGTCGGGTTCGCGAAGGCCGGGCGCCTGATGGACCTGCTGGAGTCGCGCGAGATCGTCGGCCCGTCCGAAGGTTCCAAGGCCCGCGAGGTGCTCGTCCAGCCGGACGACCTGCCCTCGGCGCTCGCCCTCATCCGCGGGGAGACGCCCCAGGCGTACGACCAGGACGACCCGGCGGACGGCGGCACCGCTGCGCCGGCGGACCCGTACGCCGACGGGACGGACGGTCACCGGCCGCCGATGGCCGACGACTACCACGACGGCGCCGACACCGACGCCGAGAACCCGGTGCGCTGAGCCCCACCTGGAGCCACCGCCCGGCGGGCGCGGGTCGCCGGAGCGGGCTCAGCGGTCGAGCACCTCGGGCTCCGGCCCCGTCGCCTCAGGAGCCTCGGTCCGCTCGCCCGCCGCGTCACCGACGGCGTCGGCGACGCGGTCACGACGTTCCTGCAGGGTGCTGCCCGACAGGGTGGTCGCCCCCGGGTCGTCGAGGACGTCCGGCAGCGCGTGCACCCGGTGCCCCGCGGCGAGGTCGACGGTCGTCGCCGTCCACGCGACCTCCGTGACGAGCGTCGGGCCGCCCGGGCGCTCCTGCGTGGCCTGTGCCGTCAGGAGCACGCCGTTGCTGGTGCGGGCGTCGCAGCAGGCCGACGACTGGTTCGAGAGCAGGTTGCCCAGCCCGTACGCCACCCACATGCCCGTGCCGTCCGGACCGCCGTCCACGTGCTCGATCCGCTGGGGGATGTGGGCGTGGTGGCCGATCACCAGGTCGACCTGACCCGAGCGGGCCAGGGCGTCGACGACGTCGACCTGCTGGTCGGTGAGGGTCTCGGTGTACTCGACGCCGGCGTGGAGGCTGACGAGCACGAGGTCGGCCCCGTCCTCGCGCGCCCGGCGCGCCTGGTCGACCAGGGTGTCGGCGTCGATGAGCTCGACGGCCCAGGGCGCCTGGGACGGCATCGGCAGGCCGTTGAGCCCGTAGGTCGCCGAGAGCTGGGCCACGACGACGTCGCGTCCCGACCGCTCGAGGCGGAAACGCTGCGGCGCCTCCTCCTCGGCCTTCGAGCGCGCCGTACCCACGTGACCCATCCCCACGGCGTCGAAGGCGTCCAGGGTGGCGACCACGCCGTCGTAGCCGCGGTCCACCGAGTGGTTGGACGCGGTCGAGCAGCCGTCCCACCCCTGGTCTGCCAGCGCGGGGACGAGCTCCTCGGGGGCCCCGAACATCGGGTACCCGCTCGGCTCCGTCCCGGGCGGGGCGACCGGGACCTCCATGTGGCACAGCGCCAGGTCCGCGCCGGCGACCCAGGGATCGAGGCCGGCGAGGAGGCTGCCGAAGTCCGCGCCGTCGTCCGCGGACCGCACCACGGGACCGTGCGGCAGCAGGTCGCCGGCCGCCAGGACGGTGAACGTCACCTCGGGCGACGGCGACGGCGGGGCGGCCTTCGCGACGGTGAGCTCCGGGGAGGCCGTCACCGTCGGGGCGACGCCCGGGTCGTCGTCCAGGACCTGGCAGGCCGTCACGAGCCCCAGCGCGGAGGCGAGCAACGCCGTCGAGGCGACGAGCGTCGCCGAGCGGGCGCCGGTTCGGGCCCCGGACCGGGCGGCAGCGTGCCGCGGTGTGGCGGGTTGCACCGCGCGAGCGTACCGCCGCGCGCTCCGGCGCGCCGTCCGGGTCCGGGCCGGATGCGGTTCGAGGTCCTCACCCCAGTAGGCTGGCGGGATGACCGATGCTGCCCCCTCGCCGTGGAACATCGCCAACGTCGTCACCATGGCGCGCATCGTCATGGTGCCCGTCTTCGCGTGGGCGCTGCTCGTCGACGGCGGCGACTCCGTGCTCTGGCGTCTCGTCGCGACGGGGATCTTCCTCGTCGCCGCGCTCAGCGACCGGGTGGACGGCCATCTGGCGCGTTCGCGCGGGCTCGTGACCGACCTCGGTAAGATCCTGGACCCCATCGCGGACAAGGCGCTGACGGGTACCGCGCTGGTGCTGCTGTGGTGGCCGCTCGGCGAGCTGCCCTGGTGGGTGCCGGCGGTCATCCTCGTGCGCGAGCTCGGGATCACGGTGATGCGCATGTTCATGCTGCGCTACGCCGTGATGCCCGCGTCGCGCGGCGGCAAGATCAAGACCGTGCTGCAGGTCGCCGCCATCACCCTGTTCCTCCTGCCGCTGGCCCAGCTGCCCGCCGCCGTGATGGTCCTGGCCTGGGTCGTCATGGCCGCGGCGATCGCCGTCACGCTGCTCACCGGCGTCGACTACGTCGCCCAGGCCGTCCGCCTGCGGCGCGGTGCGGGCGACGACGACGGCCCGGGTCCGCGGGCCGGCGCGACGGCGTGACCGCACGCCGTGTGCTGGCCGCCGCCGCGGCGCGCGGCTGGACCCTGGGCGTCGCCGAGTCCCTGACCGGGGGAGCTGTCGCGGCGGAGCTCGTCGAGGTGCCGGGCGCGTCCCGGGTCCTGCGTGGTGGTGTCGTCGCGTACGCGACCGACCTCAAGGCGAGCCTGCTCGCGGTCGACGCGGACCTGCTGGCCGCCCGGGGCGCCGTCGACCCCGACGTGGCGCTCGCGATGGCGGCGGGGGTGCGGCACGCCGTCGGGGCCGACGTCGGGCTCGCCACCACCGGGGTGGCGGGCCCCGACCCGCAGGACGGCGTCGAGCCCGGGGTCGTGTTCGTCGCGGTCGAGGCACCGACCGGTCGTCGGGTGCGGCGCCTCGAGCTGCCGGGCGATCGTGCCGGCGTCCGTGCCGGGGCACGGCGCGCGGTGCTGCGGCTCGCCCTCGACCTGCTGGCGGATGCGTCGCCCCGGTGAAGACGGCGTGGTGCTCCTGCACGCATCCGGCCCGGGTCCCGCGCGCGGGAACACGGCGTCGGCGCCGCGCGTTCCGGTAGATGTGATCGCAGACAGGCCACGAAACCGTGTCGATGTGTCCCGTGCCCCGCGCGCCCATCGCGGGTCGGGGTACGGTAGTGCCACCCCGGGCCCCGGGGCGGCCGGTGAAGGAAGGGGGCGCGAGATGATCGTCCTGCGACGAGAGATCGGAGACGTGCTGCGTGATGCGCGGCAGCGTCAAGGGCGCACCCTGCGAGAGGTGTCGTCAGCAGCACGGGTCTCGCTGGGCTACCTCAGCGAGGTCGAGCGCGGTCAGAAGGAGGCGTCGTCCGAGCTGCTCGCCTCGATCTGCGAGGCGCTCGACGTCCCCCTGTCGCTGGTGCTGCGCGAGGTGAGCGACCGGATCGCGGTCGCCGAAGGCCTGCAGGTCCCGGACACGATCCCGGCCGACGTGCTGGCGGGCATGTACGCCCGCGCCGCCGCGCCGCGGGAGGACCTCACCCCGGTCGGCTGACGTCCTGGCAGGTCGGGCACCAGAAGACGGGCCGCTCGACCGGTGGCTCGTTGGCCTCGCCGACCGCGATCGGTGTACCGCAGCGTCGGCACGGTCGGCCCGCCCGGCCGTGCACGGCGCGGGGGACCCGTCCCAGGCCGTGCACCCGACCGATCTCGACGCTGCGTGCCATGAGCCGGTGCGCGGTGGTCAGCAGCAGGGCCCGCGCCTCGTCGTCGAGGTCGTCGGCCGTGCGCCACGGGTTCCACCGCAGGGCGAAGAGGCTCTCGGCCATCCAGATCGTCCCGACGCCGGCAACCACGGACTGGTCGAGGAGCGTGTCGCACAGGGCACGGTCGCGCTGGTCGGCGAGGTGGCGCACCCCCTGAGGGACGCCCTCGGTCAGGAAGTCGTCGGCCAGCACGTCCGGACCCAGCCGCGCGAGGAGCCGAGGCTCGTCCCTGCTGCGCAGCAGGTCCACCATGCCCAGGCGCCAGCCCACGCACGTCCAGTCGCCCGTGGCCAGCACGGCACGGACCTGCGGATGCTGCGGCGGCGGCCCGGCGGTGCGCAGCACCCGCCACTGCCCGTCCATCCGCAGATGGGTGTGCAGGGTGCGACCGTCGTCGAAGCGCGCCAGCAGGTGCTTGCCGTAGGCGAGGCACGAGGTCAGGGTGCGTCCCGTCAGGGAGGTGCCGCCCAGTCCGGGCCATCGCAGCTCGCCCAGCGTCAGGGCCGTTCCTCGCAGCGCCGCGTCGATCCGCGCGGCGGTGAGTCGCAGGACGTCTCCCTCCGGCACCGGCGCTCCTCCCCGTCCGTGCGGCATTCCGGGGCGGTCGCCCCGACGTCAATCTATCCGGGTCCTCCGGGGACGAATGGGGGGAATGCCCCATAGCGGTGCGAAGCCGGCGTGCACCATGCTGGCCACGTGCCACCTGTGACACCTCCCTCCGGCGTCCTGACCGTCGAGCACCGTGCCGATCGGCCCGCCCCTGGACCGGCCCCCGGATCCACCCCTGGATCGCCGCCGCGGGCCAACACCGTCATCGCCGGCTGGGGCGGGGGAGCGGCGGCCACGACGGTGGGCGCGGCGCACGTGGCCGGTGCGGGGGTCGTCGACCCCGTGGCCGACCCGGTGAGCTTCTACGCGTTCGTGCCCGGCGGGGCGCTGCTGGTGCTGGTGGCATGCCTGACCCTCGGGCTGCTCGGCGTGGTCCTCGTCGCCCGCGGGTACACGGCCGGACTGCTGGCCGGGGTGGTGCCGGTGGCGGCCATCGGCATCTTCCTGGTCTCGATGGTCCTCGTCGGGCTGTTCCCGACGGACCCTCCGGGGACGGCGTCGGCCACGACGTCCGCCGTGGTGCACCGTGCGGGGGCCGCGACGGCGTTCTGCGTCCTGCCGCTCGTCGGTCTCGCGTCCACCGCCGGGCCCCGTGGCCGCTGCGAGACGGTCGAGCCGTTGCGCCGGGCCGGCGCTGCCCTGCTGTCCGTCGTCCTGGTGTTCCTGGCGATCCACCTCCCGCTCGTGGCCCTCGGGTCGGGGATCGTGGCCTTCGGCCTGCTCGAGCGGGTCGGCCTGGTCCTGATGACCGCCTATCTCGCACTGCTGGCCGTCCAGGTGGACCGGGCGGTCAGTGCTGGACCACCCGCAGGCCCTGCGGCGTGACACCGAACCCTGCCTCGCGCAGTGCGGCGACGACCGGGCCGTCCTCCTGGACGGCGACCAGGGCGGCGGTCCCGTCCACCCGCTGGACCACGTGCCGTCCGAGCCGTCCGGAGCGTGCGTGCTCGGCCAGGGCGCCGGCCGCTGCGGCGAGCGCGTCGACCTCGGCGGTGAACGACAGCAGGCTGCGTCCGCCGCGCTCGACGTACAGGGCGAGGGAGCCGTCGACGAGCACGACCACCGCACCCGCCTTGCGACCCGGGCGGTGGCCGGCGCGTTCCGGCACCAGGGACGCGTCCCGGCCCGCGCCCGTGGACGGGCCTGGATCACGGGACGGCCAGGCGAGCGCGGCGCCGTAGGGGTTGGCGGGGTCGGTGGCGGCGAGCAGCAGGGGGCGACGCGCGGCGTCGGGGTCCGTGGTGCTGCGGTCCCGCTCCGCGGCGTCGAGCCGCAGGCGGTCCACGGCACCGGGCAGGGCGAACTGGGCCCCGCCGAGGCGCTCGACGAAGTACCCCCGCCGCGCGGCACCACGCTCCTCCAGACCGGTCAGCACCCGGTAGACGTCCCGGAAGCTGCCCGCCACCCCCTCGGACGGCGCGACGGCGCGGGTCAGGACCCCGTGCCGGTCCAGCAGCACCTGGGTGAGGGCGTGGGCCCGCAGGGTCGGGTCGCTCTCGAGGGAGGGCAGGGCGGACCAGCGCCCGCCGCCCCCGGGCGAGGGCGCGCCGCGCGGCGCGGTGAACCGGGAGCGACGCACGGGGCGGGCGCGCGCCGGGCGTCGGGGCGCCCGGTGCGCGCCGCCGGACGACCCCAGCCGCTCCCGGAGCACGCCGAACCCGTCGTTCGTGACGTGCCCGGCCCATACGAGGTCCCACAGCACCTCCAGGACGGCGGCCTCGGTGGCCTGAGCCAGCTCGGCCAGTCGGGGCAGGAAGAACCCCCCGGACGTCGACAGCAGCTCCGCCACGGTGCGGTGCAGGTCGCTGTCGAGCGCGCCGCCGGGCTCCGGGGCCGACGGCGCGGCGAGCGTCACCGGGGCGTCGTCCGCCAGGTGGAGGCTCACCAGGCCGTCGCCGGACGTGGTGCTCGCCGGTGGGCGGTGACCCGCCCACAGCACCTCGCCGCTGGTCGTGAGCTCGTCCAGCAGCGCCGGCGCGTAGTCGCCGACGCGGGCCGGCAGGATCAGCGACTCCAGCGCGGAGGCGGGGACCTGGGCGCCCGCGAGCTGCTCCACCACGCGCAGGAGCCCGTCGACGCCCCGCAGGGTGGCCGCGCCGACGCCCTGCCAGCGGGGCAGGAACACCCCCAACGACTCGGGAGCCACCGGCTCCACCTCGGCACGCAGCGCCGCCAGGGACCGTCGGCGCAGCACCTGCAGGACGTGGGGGTCGCAGAACTCGTCGCCCGTGCCGCCCAGCACGTCCGGGCGCAACGCGCCGCGCACCAACCGGTCGGTGGCCTCGAGGCGGGCGAGCGCCTCGGTCGTGACGGCGACGCCCAGCCCGAAGCGGCGGGCGACGTCGGCCGCGGTGAACGGACCGTGGGTGCGGGCGTGGCGGCGCAGCAGGTCGCCCAGCGGGTCGGTGACGGCTGCGGTGTGGGCCTCCGGGAGACCCACGGGTTCGGCGACGCCGAGAGCGTCGCGCAGGCGGCCGGCGTCCTCGACGACGGCCCACTGGGGCACGCCGGCCACTCGCACGGCGATCACGCGACGGTCCCGTTCGAGCGAGTCCAGCCAGTCCGCGACGTGGGTGGCGACGTCCACCCGCGTGCGGTCGGTCAACGCCTCCAGGGGGTGCGGCCCGGTGCGCCGCAGCACGTCCCAGAGGTCCTCGGCGTCCTTGGCCCTGCGGTCCGGTGCGAGCGACTGGAGCTCGTCCTCGGTGCGCCGCACCGCGTCGGGGTCGAGCAGGTCCGCCAGGTCCGTGGCGCCCTGCTCGCCCAGCAGCTCGGCGAGCAGGGCCGGGTCGAGGGTGAGCGCCGCGGCGCGTCGTTCGGCCAGGGGGGCGTCGCCGTCGTAGAGGAACTGGGCGGTGTAGCCGAACAGCAGGGACCGGGCGAACGGCGACGGTTGGGGCGTGGTGACCTCGACGAGGCGGACCCGCCCGGCGGCGAGGTCCGCCATGAGCGTGCGCAGCCCGGCGACGTCGAAGTCGTCCTGCAGGCACTCCCGGGCGGCCTCCAGCATGATCGGGAAGTCGGGGTGCGCCGAGGCGGCCTGGAGGAGCTGCGCGGCACGCTGACGCTGCTGCCACAGGGGAGAACGACGGTCCGGTCGTCGGCGGGGCAGCAGCAGCGCCCGCGCCGCCGCCTCGCGGAACCGGGCGGCGAACAGCACGGACGACCCGAGCTCGGCGCGGACCGCCCGGTCGACGTCGTCCGGGTCCACCAGGAGGTCCTCGGCGGTCACCTGCGGCTCGGACGTGCTCGCCTCCAGGTCCCACGGCGCGTCGCCGGGGAGCCGCAGCACGATGCCGTCGTCGCCCGGCATGGCCGACACGTCCGCCCCGAGCCGCTCGCGCAGCCGGGACGCCACCACCAGGGCCCACGGGGTCAGGACGGGTGAGCCGAGCGGTGAGTGGACGACGACGCGCCAGTCGCCGAGCTCGTCGCGGAACCGCTCGACGACGATCGTGCGGTCGTCGGGCAGCCGTCCGGTCGCCTCGCGCTGCTCGGTCAGGTACGACGCGAGGTTGTCCACGGCCCAGTCGTCGAGCCCGGCCGTACGCAGGTGGTCCCGCCCGGCGGCGGCGTCGGCCGCCAGCGCGACGTCGGACTCGCGCAGGAACGCGCCCACGGCGAGGCCGAGCGGCGCAGGCCGCCCCGGCGCGTCACCCTTCCAGAACGGCAGCCTGCCCGGCAGCCCGGGGGCGGGGGTGACGAGCACGCGGTCCGGGGTGATGTCCTCGATGCGCCAGGTGGACGACCCGAGGGTGAAGGTGTCCCCGACGCGCGACTCGTAGACCATCTCCTCGTCGAGCTCGCCCACCCGTTTGCCGCCGCGGCCGCCCTCGTCCCCGACGAGGTAGACGCCGTACATCCCGCGGTCCGGGATGGTGCCCCCGCTCGTGACGGCGAGCCGCTGTGCGCCCGGCCGGGCGGACAGGCGTCCGGTGGCCCGGTCCCACACGATCCGGGGACGCAGCCCTGCGAGCTCCTCGCTGGGGTACCGGCCGGCCAGCATGTCCAGCACGCCGTGCCAGGTGGCGTCGCGCAGGCCGCGGAACGGGGCCGAGCGGCGGACCAGCGCGAGGAGCTCGTCGGCGTCCTGGTCCTCGAGGGCGAGCACGGCGACCACCTGCTGGGCCAGGACGTCCAGGGGGTTGGTGACCGGGCGGACCGGCTCGATCTCGCCGCTGCGCATCCGCATCGCCACGACGGCGGCGGGCACGAGGTCGCCGCGATGGGTGGGCAGCACCACGCCGGAGGACACCGCGCCGACCTGGTGACCGGCCCGGCCGATGCGCTGCAGACCACTGGCCACCGACGGCGGTGCCCCGACCTGCACGACGAGGTCGACCGCACCCATGTCGATGCCCAGCTCCAGGGACGACGTCGCCACGACGGCGGGCAGCGTGCCTGCCTTGAGGTCGGACTCGGTGCGCGTCCGCTCCGCCCGGCTCATCGACCCGTGGTGCGCCCGGGCCAGGACCTCGGCCGTGGCGGGCAGGGCGGAGGAGGTGCCCGACTGGGCCGGGGACTGCGCCGCCTGGTCGGCGCCCGGGTCGGGCGCGGCCACGCCCTGACGCTCCGCCCACGCCTCGTTGACCCGTGCCGTGAGGCGTTCGGCACCTCGCCGGGAGTTGGCGAAGACGAGCGTGGACCGGTGGGAGGTCACGAGGTCGACCACCCGGTCGGTCACGTGCGGCCACACCGACGCCTGCCGCTCGGGCCGTGTCGCGGGACCGCTCAGGTCCGGTGCGTCGTCCTGCTCCGGGCCGGCGGCGGCGATGTCGGTCAGGTCCGGCACCGGGACGGCGATCTGCAGGTCCCACTGCTTGGTGGCCGCAGGCTGCACGACGACGACGTCGCGTCCGCCGTCGTCGACGCGCCGGGCACCCGACAGGAAGGCGGCGACCTCCTCGACGGGCCGGACGGTGGCGGACAGCCCGACCCGCTGGGCGGGGCGCTCGAGCATCGCGTCGAGCCGCTCCAGCGTGAGGGCGAGGTGGGCCCCGCGCTTGGACCCGGCGACCGCGTGGATCTCGTCGACGATGACGGTCTCGACGCCCGCCAGTCCGGCCCGCGCGGCCGACGTCAGGATCAGGAAGAGCGACTCGGGGGTGGTGACCAGGACGTCCGGCGGCCGGGTGGCGAACGACCTGCGGTCCGCCGCCGGGGTGTCTCCCGTGCGCATCGCGACCGTGACGTCGTGGGCGACCTCCCCCCGGCGCGCGGCGGCCTGGCGGATCCCCGTCAGCGGGGCACCGAGGTTGCGCTGGACGTCGGCGGCCAGCGCCTTGAGGGGGAGACGTACAGCACCCGGCAGCGCAGCGCCGGGTCCTCGGGCGGCGGCGTCGACGTCAGACGGTCGATGGCCCACAGGAACGCCGCCAGCGTCTTGCCCGATCCGGTGGGGGCGACGACCAGGGCGTGACGGTCGCCCGCGATCGCCTCCCAGGCGCCGCTCTGGGCGGGCGTGGGGCCGGCGAAGGCCGCGTCGAACCAGGCGCGCGTCGCGGGCGCGAACCGTGCTGACGAGTCGATGGCCACCGCCTCATCCTGCACCGCGGCACCCACACGTGTGCGGTCGTGGCACCCTGGAGGCGTGCGCTACTCCGATTTCTCCCTGCTCGTCGACGACGTCTTCGGCTCCGGGTTCGGCCGGGTCCTGGTCGCGGAGCAGGTGCTGCCGCGCCTGGGCGACCGCACGCCCGCGCAGGCGCTCGCGGACGGTGTCGAGCCGCGAGACGTGTGGCACGCGCTGTGCGACGCGCTCGACGTCCCGCAGGAGCGCCGGTGGGGGAGCGACCGGTACCGGCAGGCGCCACCTCCGCGCTGAGGCACCGTCCGCGTGGAGCTCCTGCCCTGACCGCCCGCCGCCCTGACCGCCCGCCGACGCTCGGCCTGCCGCCCGCTGCGACACGCCGGTGACGACGGTCGGCGTCGAACAGGTGTTCGGTTAGACTCGTGCCCACAACGAGGCCGCGACGCGGCGTCGTCCACAGATCGCCCGACGGCGTCGGCGCGATGTCGGTGGCGGCACGTACGGTCGACCTCGACATGAGCAGCAGACCGAAGGCGCGCGGCCGCGCCCAGAACGCGAAGGTGACCGACATGCCTGCACCGGAAGACCGCGAGAAGGCCCTCGAGGCCGCGCTCGCCCAGATCGACCGCAACTTCGGCAAGGGTTCGATCATGCGACTCGGCCAGGAGGGGCGGGCCCCGGTCGAGGTCATCCCCACCGGCTCGATCGCCCTCGACGTGGCACTCGGCATCGGCGGACTGCCCCGCGGGCGCATCGTCGAGGTGTACGGCCCCGAGTCCTCCGGCAAGACGACCGTCGCCCTGCACGCGGTGGCCAACGCCCAGAAGTCGGGCGGCATCGCCGCCTTCATCGACGCCGAGCACGCCCTGGACCCGGAGTACGCCAAGAAGCTCGGCGTGGACACCGACGCTCTGCTCGTGTCCCAGCCGGACACCGGTGAGCAGGCCCTCGAGATCACCGACATGCTGATCCGCTCCGGCGCGCTGGACATCATCGTCATCGACTCGGTGGCGGCCCTGGTGCCCAAGGCGGAGATCGAGGGTGAGATGGGCGACAGCCACGTGGGCCTGCAGGCGCGGCTGATGTCGCAGGCGCTGCGCAAGCTCACCGGCGCGCTGAGCTCCTCGGGGACCACGGCGATCTTCATCAACCAGCTCCGCGAGAAGATCGGCGTCTTCTTCGGCAGCCCCGAGACGACCACGGGCGGCAAGGCCCTGAAGTTCTACGCGTCGGTGCGCATGGACATCCGCCGGATCGAGACCCTCAAGGAGGGCACGGACTCCGTCGGCAACCGCACCCGCGTCAAGGTCGTCAAGAACAAGATGGCCCCGCCGTTCAAGCAGGCCGAGTTCGACATCCTCTACGGCGTCGGGATCTCCCGCGAGGGCGGGCTGATCGACATGGGCGTGGAGCACGGCTTCGTGCGCAAGTCCGGCTCGTGGTTCACCTACGGCGGCGACCAGCTCGGTCAGGGCAAGGAGAACGCACGGTCGTTCCTGCGGGACAACCCCGACCTCGCCGACGAGCTGGAGAAGAAGATCAAGGAGAAGCTCGGGGTCGGTGCCGTGCTCGACGCGCCGGCCGAGGGTGCCGAACCGGGCGTCGCGGGGGTCGGGGCCGACGCCCTGGCCGCGGACGCCACCGCACCCGTCGCCGCCAAGGCCTCGACCCGCTCGAGCGCGGCCAAGTCGAAGAAGTCGCCCTTCTGAGCAGGTCGGGCATGAGTCACCCCGAGGAGGGCGGTCGCGGCGGGGGGAAGCGTCGCGGCCGCCCGACGGTGTCCGAACGTCTCGACGCCGGGGAGATCACGCTCGCCGACGCCACGGAGCTGGCCCGCGAGTCCGTCCTGCGGACCCTCACCGCCGCACCGAAGAGCCGGGCGGAGCTCGCCCGCTCGCTGGCCCGCAAGGGGTTCCCCGAGGCGGTGGTCGATCCGGTCCTCGAACGGATGCAGGCCGTCCAGCTCGTCGACGACGAGGCCTACGCCGACATGATCGTGCGGACGCGGCACGCCGAACGGGGGCAGGCGCGTCGTGCCATCTCCCGCGAGCTGAGCCGCCGCGGAATCGACGCGGACACTGCCGCCGTGGCCCTCGAGCAGATCGACCCGGAGGACGAGCGGTGTGCCGCGGCCGCGCTCGCGCGCAAGCACGTCGCCCGGACGCGTGGCCTGGACCGGGACGTGCGGCTGCGGCGTGCCGTCGGGGCTCTGTCGCGCAAGGGGTACGGCCCCTCGGTCGCCTTCGCCGCGGTCAAGGACGCCCTCGCGGACGAGGGCGAGGAGGACCTGGACGACGAGCTGCCGTTCCTCGAGTAGGTCCTGCCCGGCCCCCTGCACGGGGCAGGACCACCCGCGGTGCTCAGCCCCAGCGAGTGGGGTGGTCCGGGTCGCCCGGGCCGGTGCCGGGACCCTCGTCGACGCCGTGCGGTCGGTCGCCGGCCACGGCCGTCGCTCCGACGCCGACGCCGGCGTCCAGGCCCGCGGCCATCGTCCCCGTGCGTCCCGACGTGCGCCGGACCGTGCGGCCGAGGCGCTCGGCGAGCTTGCCGAGGCTCCAGTTCACCAGGATGAACAGCACCGCCGCGACGGTCAGGGTCTGCAGGATGTTGCCGTCGCCGGCACCGAGCCGCCGAGCGCTCTGCAGCAGCTCGGAGTAGCTGATGATGGCCCCCAGGGCGGAGTCCTTGATGACGACGACCAGCTGCGAGATCAGCGCCGGCAGCATCGCCACCAGGGCCTGCGGCACCTCGACCGAGCGCAGCGACTGACCGCGGGTGAGCCCGGTCGACAGCGCCGCCTCGCGCTGGCCGCGCGGCAGGCCGTGCACGCCCGACCGGACGAGCTCGGCCACGACGGAGCCGTTGTAGAGGACCAGGGCGATGACGACGCCCCAGTAGTCGGAGTTGGCGAGGCCGGCGTTGGCCAGCAGCAGCCAGAAGAAGACCATCATCAGCAGCACGGGGACGGCGCGCAGGAACTCGACGACGGCGCCGCAGACGCTGCGCACCAGCAGGTGCGAGGACAGCCGACCGACGCCGAAGAGCAGGCCGAAGAACATGGCGCCGACGATGGCGACGCCCGCCGCCCGCACGGTGGCCAGGAACCCCGGCAGGTAGTAGTCGCGCCAGGCGCTGGCGTCCAGGGCGTTGATCCACAGCGTCGCGTCGAACTGCCCCTTGGCGGCGAGCTGCAGCACGATGACGGCGGCGACACCGGCGACCACGAGGGCGCCCACGACGTTGCCGATCAGGATCCGCCGTCGGGTGCGCGGGCCGGGAGCGTCGAACAGCACGGACCGGGAGCTCATCGCGTCACCGCCAGACGTCGGGAGAGTGAGGTGGTCAGCAGGCCGACGGGGGTCACGAGGATCACGTAGCCGATCGCGAAGGTGAAGAAGATGGCGTAGATGTAGTCGGGCCGGAACTCGATCATCGTCTTCATGACCGACGACGTCTCGGTGGCCACCGAGGCCGCGGCGGCGACCGTGGTGTTCTTGATGAGGGCGATGAGGACGTTGCCCAGCGGGGCGATCGCGCCGCGGAAGGCCTGCGGGAGGATCACGATGCGGGCCGCCGGCAGGAACGACAGCCCGATGGACCGTGCCGCCTCGGCCTGACCCACGGGGACGGTGTTGACCCCCGAGCGGATCGCCTCGCAGACGAACGCGGCGTGGTAGACCGACAGGCCCACCACGGCGAGCCAGAAGAAGTTGACGTTGAAGTCCTGCGACAGGGTGAAGTCGAGCTGGCTCCAGGCGCCGAGCACCATGAACACCATGATCACGGTGAGCGGCATGTTCCGGAACACCGCGACGTAGGCGGAGCCCGCCCACTGCAGGCTCCCGATGGGGGAGATGCGGAACAGGGCCAGGACGGAGCCCAGCGCGAGCGCCAGCAGCGCGGACCAGAAGGCGAGCTGGATGTTCACCCAGAACGCGCCGAGCACGTCGTACTGGCGGATGATCTCGAAGTACTCCTCCACGGGAGGAAAGCTCCTTCGTCTCGGTGGGAGGGGCCCGGTGCCCGACGCCCGGGTGGGCCGCCGGTCCGGCGGCCCACCCGGGCGTCAGAGGGCGGTCAGGAGCAGGGGTCGAACGCGGGCGGGCTGTTGAGGTCCGCGTTGGGCACGTAGCCGGTGCCCTCGGTGGCGGTGTCGAGGGCCTCCTGCCAGGCGCCCTCGTCGATCATCTTCGTGATCGCCTCGTTGATCGCCTCGCACTGGTCGGAATCCATCGGCAGGCCGACGCCGTACTTCTCCTCGGAGAAGGTGTTCCCGACGACCTTGACCTTGCCGGCGTTGGCCGGCTGGGCACCGAGGCCCGCGAGGATGATGTCGTCGGTGGTGACGGCGTCCACCGAGCCGGCGACGAGGGCGGTGACGCACTCGGCGTAGCCGGGCTGCTCCAGCAGGTTCACGCCCTCGGAGTACTCCTCCTTGATGCGCTCGGCGGAGGTGGAACCGGTGACGGAGCACAGGTTCTTGCCGTCGAGCGCGTCAGGGCCGGTGATGTCCATGTTGTCGGCCGCGACCAGCAGGTCCTGGCCGGCCACGAAGTACGGGCCCGCGAAGGAGACCTGCTCGCGCCGTTCGTCGGTGATCGAGTACGTCGCGAAGATCATGTCGACCTGCCCGGTGGAGAGCAGCGTCTCGCGCTGGGCCGACGGCGACTCCTTCCAGGTGATCTGGTCCTCGGGGTAGCCGAGCTCGTTCGCCACGTACTTGGCGACCTCGACGTCGAAACCGGACGGCGTGTCGCCGTCCATGAAGCCCAGGCCCGGCTGGTCGAACTTGATGCCGATGGTGATGCCCTCGTCGCCGCCGTCCTCACCGCTGCCGCCGTCGTCGGAGCAGGCTGCCAGGGTCAGGGCGGCGGTGGCCGCGAGGGCGATCGCCCCGGTGGTGCGTGTGCGTCGCATGATGTTCCCTTCGTCGGTGATGCCGGTGAGGTGGGTCAGTGGGTGAGGATCTTCGACAGGAAGTCCTTGGCGCGGTCGCTCTGCGGGTTCGTGAAGAACTCCTCGGGCGTGGCCTGCTCGACGATGCGGCCGTCGGCCATGAAGACGACGCGGTCCGCGGCCTTGCGGGCGAACCCCATCTCGTGGGTGACCACGATCATCGTCATGCCCTCGTGGGCGAGCTGGACCATGACGTCGAGGACCTCGTTGATCATCTCGGGGTCCAGCGCCGACGTCGGTTCGTCGAAGAGCATCACCTTGGGGTGCATCGCCAGCGACCGGGCGATCGCGACGCGCTGCTGCTGGCCGCCCGAGAGCTGCGCGGGCAGCTTGTCGGCCTGGTTCTTCACCCCGACGCGCTCGAGCAGCTGCAGGGCCTCCTCCTCGGCCTTCGCCCGCGACAGCTTGCGCACCTTGCGCGGGCCGAGGGTCACGTTGTCCAGGACGGACTTGTGCGCGAAGAGGTTGAAGGACTGGAAGACCATCCCGACGTCGGCGCGCAGGTTCGCGAGCTGGCGCCCCTCGGCGGGCAACGGCGTGCCGTCGATCCGGATGGTGCCGTCGTCGATCGTCTCCAGGCGGTTGACGGCCCGGCAGAGCGTGGACTTGCCGGATCCGGAGGGCCCGATGACGACCAGCACCTCGCCCTTGCGGACGGTGAGGTCGATGTCCTGCAGGACGTGCAGGTCGCCGAAGTGCTTGTTGACTCCTGCGAGCTCGACGAGGGGTGCACCCAGGTGGGAGCCGTCCGCAGGGGTCGATCCGCTGTGATCCATCCTGAAAACCTAACCAGTGGTTGTTACGCGGGCCAGCACCTACGGTCCCGGGTCGGCAACGAATCGGTAACGACCTGGCACGGGTGCCACGGGCGTGCCCCCGCCGGGTGGGGGCGTGCGTCGCGGCGAGACGTATTCTGGTCGACGATGTCCTCCACCATGACTACCCCCAGTGCCGCGACCACGCCCGCCGACGGCGCCGCGCGCACCTACGTCGTGCGCACCCTCGGGTGCCAGATGAACGTGCACGACTCCGAGCACATGGCCGGCATGCTGGAGCAGGCGGGCTACACCCGCGCCTCCGCGGCCGACGAGGCCGCCGACCGCGCCGACGTCGTGGTGATCAACACCTGCGCGGTCCGGGAGAACGCGGCCACGCGCCTGTACGGCAACCTCGGCCAGCTCGCGAGCCGCAAGGCGGGCCGTCCCGGCATGCAGATCGCCGTCGGCGGGTGCCTGGCCCAGAAGGACCGCGGCGAGATCGTCGACCGCGCACCCTGGGTGGACGTCGTCTTCGGCACCCACAACCTCGACGCGCTGCCCGTGCTCCTGGAGCGGGCGCGGCACAACGAGGCCGCCCAGGTCGAGATCGCCGAGTCGCTGCAGGTGTTCCCCTCGACGCTGCCCACGCGCCGCGAGTCCGTCTACGCCGGATGGGTGTCCATCTCGGTGGGCTGCAACAACACGTGCACGTTCTGCATCGTGCCGCACCTGCGCGGCAAGGAGCGCGACCGCCGTCCGGGCGAGGTCCTGGCCGAGGTCCGGGCGCTGGTGGACGCCGGTGCCGTCGAGGTCACCCTGCTGGGCCAGAACGTCAACAGCTACGGCGTGGAGTTCGGTGACCGCGGCGCGTTCGCCAAGCTGCTGCGCGCCTGCGGCGAGATCGACGGGCTGGAGCGCGTGCGGTTCACGTCCCCGCACCCCGCGGCGTTCACCGACGACGTCATCGAGGCGATGGCGGACACCCCCAACGTGATGCCCCAGCTGCACATGCCGCTGCAGTCCGGCTCGGACCGGGTGCTGCGGGCGATGCGCCGCAGCTACCGCTCGGAGAAGTTCCTCGGCATCCTCGAGCGCGTCCGCGCCGTCATGCCCGACGCCGCGATCACCACGGACATCATCGTCGGCTTCCCGGGCGAGACGGAGGAGGACTTCGCCGAGACGCTGCGCGTGGTGGAGGCCTCCCGGTTCAGCTCGGCGTTCATGTTCCAGTACTCGCCGCGCCCCGGCACGCCGGCCGCCACGATGGACGGCCAGCTGCCCAAGGAGGTCGTGCAGGAGAGGTTCGAACGGCTGCTGGCGCTCCAGGAGCGCATCGGCGCCGAGGAGTCCGCGGCCCGGACCGGCCGCACCGTGGAGGTCCTCGTCGCGGAGGGCTCCGGCAAGAAGGACGGCGTCACCCACCGGCTCAGCGGGCGCGCACGCGACAACAGGCTCGTGCACCTGGCGCTCCCGGCCGGGGTGCTGCCCGACGGCACGGCCCTCGCCGACCAGCCGGCCTCGCTCGCCGACCCCCGCCTCGCCGACGACCTGGACGCCCGCCTGCCCCGACCCGGCGACATGGTCACCGTCGAGGTGACCCGCGCCGCGCCGCACCACCTCATCGCGGACTCGGCGCTCGACGGCGGCACCTACGCCGTGCGTCGCACCCGCTCGGGGGACGCGTGGGCCGACCGGGAGCGGACGCGGCTCGGCGGCGGCGAGAACGAGCACGGGCACGGTGCGCCGGCACCCGACGGCCCGGTCGTGCTCGGCATGCCCACGCTGCGCCGCTGAGCCCACCGTCGTCGGGCGTCAGCCCCGACTCAGGACGGCGAGGTGTCGCCCAGCGAGGCCAGGCTCGCGAAGAACTGAGAGGTCGTCACCAGGCCGCAGGACAGGGTCTCGGCGATCTGGTCGTCGGTGACGCCGTGCTCCAGGTCCACCGACACCTCGCCGTACAGGGCCATCGCCCCGTCCTCGACGCGGGTGTACACCTTCGGCCACAGGCGCTCGCGGTTCCAGTCGTTGCACGCCTGCAGCACGGCGGTGCGCGCCTGCTCCGGCACCGCCCCCGACCATCGTCCGCGCACCTGGAGGATCTCGGCGTCCTCGCCCAGGAGCAGGAACCAGAAACGGTTGCCGTCCCAGGTGCCGGTGATGTCGCCGTCGTCGTCGGTGCGGAAGCGGTAGCCGCGGCGCGCCAGGTCGTCCGCCACGCGCTGGGCGGTGAGGGCCGACGGCAGGGACGCCTGGTGCGCCGGCCCCTCGGCGCGGCGACGGGCCGCCTGCCGCACGGCGGCGGCGGCGCGGCGCAGCGGGCCGCTCACGGGGCGACCGCCAAAGGGTCGGTGAACTCCTCGTCGAGGTGCTCGAAGAACAGGGCGCCCGTCGACAGCCCGCAGTGCAGCAGCTGGCCGAGCTGGTCGTCCGAGGCGCCGTGCTCGACGCTGACGGCGACCTCCGCGCACACCACGACGGCGCCGTCGTCGCGCACCCGGGCGTACGCCTTGGGCCAGATGCGCTCCGCGTTCCAGGCGTTGCACACCTCCAGGACGTCGGCGAGGCGCTCGATCGTCGCCTCCCGGTGCCACTGACCGCGCACCTGCAGCACCTCGCCGTCGTCACCGAGGACGAGGAAGTAGAAGAGGCGTCCGTGCCACAGCCCGCCCAGGTCGCCGTCGGTGTCGACGAAGTACGTGAATCCGCAGGAGTCCATCCACGCGCTGACGCGTTCACGGGTGACGGGGGCGGCCACGGCGCCCACGGCGTCGCCGACAGGGCCGGTGAGCAGCACCTTCTCCAGGTCGTGACGAAGAAGGTCCACGTCGACGGAATCACCGTGCGGGACGGACGACGACTTGGCGGTCCGGCGCGACCCGAAGAACCTCACAGCCCCACGCTACACGGCGGGATAGGTTGACGGGCGTGCCCGTCCGCGCCGTCGTCCTGCCCGCCGCCCCGCTGCTCGTGCCCGGGGCCGGTGGTACCGCCCGGCCCCTGGCGGCCACCCGCGCGGCGGTCCTGGAGGCCGTCGGCGCGGTGCGCGGCCCGGACGGGGGACCCGCGGTGACGTGGGGCGTGCTGGCTCCGGCACCCCGCACGACCTGGGACGCACGACGGGCCTCGTTCGCCGCCGTCGGGATCGCCGACCGCTGGCTGCCGCTGCCCGGCGGGACGGGCCCGGTCGCCGGCGTGCCGGCGTCGGTCGCCCTGTGGGCGCTCGCCGCCGCCGCCGGCGGCGACGCCGTGAGTGGTGCCCGCGTGGTCGAGCTGGCGACACGCCCCGGGCGCGAGGACCACCAGGACCGGCGTGCCGCGATCGACCACCTCGACCGGTGCGACGGGATCGTCGTCGCGGCCGGCGGGCGGCCGGGCGCGGCGGCCCAGGGCTCTCCCGGCGCGACGCCCGTCGACGACGTGCTGGCGGACCTGGCCGGCGCCGGTGGCTGGGAGCGCCGGGTCCTGCAGGTCGTCGAGGAGGGTCCGCACCTTCCCGGGGCGTACGAGGTCGTGGTGTGGGAGGGCCCTCAGAGGTCCGCGAACCAGCCGACCCCGGTGATCAGCAACCAGAAGCGCAGCGTCCGACCCACCAGGACGGTAGGCACGTAGATCGCCAGCGGCACCCGCAGCGAGCCGGCCACCACCGCGATGATCATCAGCGGCGGGAATCCCACGGTGGCGGCTGCCAGCAGCACCATCGAGCTCATGACGGGGCGGCCGACGATCCGGGCCTGCCATCGCTCGAATCCTGCCCGGCGCCGCGGGTCCGCCAGCTTGCGCGCCACCCACCGCGACTCCATCGAGCGCGCCGCCCCCAGGTACCACACGACCTTCGCGGCCGTCTGGCCGACCGCCGCGGCCAGGGAGACCGCGAACGCGACGCCGGGCGAGCCGGTCGCGTCGCTGACCGCCACGAGGCCGCCGAGGTACACCTCGATGCTGACCACCGGGACCAGTCCGGAGACCAGTCCCACGGCGCACACCGACAGCAGGAGCATGCGCGCAGCGTAGCCTCGCGCCCGGCGCCGGCGTCGTACCGTAGGGCCCGTGATCGTCGTCGTCGTGGGCCCCACCGCCACCGGGAAGTCGGACCTCGCCCTGGACCTCGCCGAGGCGCTCGGCACGCAGGGACCGCACCCGGTGCCCGCCGAGATCGTCAACGCCGACGCGTTCCAGCTCTACCGGGGCATGGACGTCGGGACCGCGAAGGTGCCGGTGGCCGGACGCCGGGGGATCGTGCACCACCAGCTCGACGTCCTGGACCCCACCCAGGACGCCTCCGTGGCGCGCTACCAGGCCGCGGCCCGGGCCGACCTGGACGCGATCACCGGTCGCGGGGCGCGCGCCGTCGTCGTGGGCGGGTCCGGGCTGTACGTGCGCGCGCTCCTCGACCACCTGGACTTCCCCGGGACGGACCCCGCGGTGCGTGCGCGGCTCGAGCTCCGCGCCGAGACCGAGGGCAGGCGCGCGCTGCACGCCGAGCTCGAACGCCTCGACCCCGCCGCCGCGGTGTCGATCGGCCCGCTGAACACGCGCCGGATCGTGCGCGCGCTGGAGGTCATCGAGCTCACCGGGGCCCCCTACACGGCCAACCTGCCCCGCCAGGAGTACGTCCGACCGGCCGTCCAGATCGGCCTGGACTGCGACCGGGCCACCCTGGACGCGCGCGTCGCCGGCCGGGTCGACCGCATGTGGCAGGAGGGCCTCGTCGAGGAGGTGCGGTCGCTGGCCGCCCCCGACCAGGGTGGCACCGGTGCGGGGCTCGGGACGACGGCGGCACGCGCCGTCGGGTACGCGGAGGTCCTGAGGTTCCTCGCCGGCGACTCGACCGGGCCCGACGCCCGCGAGGCGGTCGTGGCGAACACCCGCCGCCTCGCCCGCAAGCAGATGGGCTGGTTCGGGCGCGACCCCCGGGTCCGATGGCTCGACGCCGGGTCCGCCACGCTGGTGGACCAGGCCCTCGCGGTGGTCCGTGCCGCCGAGGACGGCACGCTGCCCGCGCCGGGCGCCGGTCCCGTACGCCGTAGTCTGGGCTCATGACCTTGCGCTTCACCAAGGGCCACGGCACCGAGAACGACTTCGTGCTGCTCGCCGACACCCGGGGCGACCTGGAGCTCACGCCCGACCAGGTCCGTCGGCTCGCCGACCGTCGGGCCGGCATCGGCGCGGACGGCGTGATCCGGCTCGCGCCGACCGCCGCCGTCGCACGCTCCGGCGAACAGGTCGCCGACGACGTGCTCGCGACGGAACCGCAGGCCATCTGGTTCATGGACTACCGCAACGGGGACGGCTCCGTGGCCGAGATGTGCGGCAACGGCGTGCGGGTCTTCGCCGCGTTCGCGGAGTCCCTCGGTCTGGTCGACCTGTCCGCCGGCGGCGAGCTGGCGCTCGGCACGCGCGCGGGCGTGCGGCGCGTGCGCAAGGAGCCCGACGGCTGGTACGCCGTCGACATGGGGCCGTGGAGCCTGCCGGGTGGCACCGACGCCGCCGCGAGCGGCTTCGACTCCGCCGTCCTCGTGGCGGGCTGGCCCGCACCGCGGCCCGCGCTCGGGGTCGACCTCGGCAACCCCCACACCGTGGTGGCGCTGTCGCGCCCCGAGGAGCTGGAGGAGCTGGACCTCACCCGCGCGCCGGCGGTCGAGCCGGTGCCGGTCGACGGGACGAACGTCGAGCTCGTCGTGCCCCTCGGCGAGGAGGAGGGCCCCGACGGCAGGCCCGTGGGACGGGTGCGCATGCGGGTGCACGAGCGAGGTGTCGGCGAGACGCGGTCCTGCGGCACCGGGGCGTGCGCCGCGGCGCTCGCGGTGCGGACGTGGGCGGCGGCCGGCGTCGACGACCCCCACGACGTGCCGTCGACGTGGTACGTCGAGGTGCCCGGTGGCGAGGTCCGGGTCCGGCTCCTGCACGGCGGTCACGTCGAGCTCGCCGGTCCCGCGGAGCTGGTGTTCGACGGCGAGCTCGACCTCTGATCAACGGGGTCGACCATCACCCTGTGCCCGGTCGTCACCGGGTGACGTGCAGCACCCGGAACCCCTTCGACGACGACGCCCGCCGCACGGGCAACCCGACGTCGGACTCGATCCACCGCGCCAGGGAGTCCGACCCGAGGTTCTTCTGGACGACCAGCCAGCCGCCGTCGGCGCCGGGCACCAGACGCGTCAGCCACCGCCGCAGCATGTCGTGCAGCACCGACTTGCCCACCCGGATCGGGGGGTTCGACCACAGCGCGGCGAACCGGACGTCGTCGGGCACCTCGTCCGGGGTGCACGCACGCACCCTGTCGGCGACGCCCAGGGCCGCGGCGTTGCGGCGTACCAGGTCCAGGGCGCGGGCGTTGACGTCCACGGCCCAGACCGTCGTCGCCGGGTTCTGCAGCGCCGCCGTCAGCGCGAGCGGTCCCCAGCCGCACCCCAGGTCCAGCAGGTCCGCACCCGGCGCCGGGGGCAGCTCGTCCAGCAGCACCCGCGTGCCCTTGTCGATCCCTGCGGGGGAGAAGATCCCCGCGGCGACCTGCACCTGGACGTCCTGACCCGCCAGGCGGACCGGGACGTGCCGACGCTCGGCGTCGGAGGCGGGCTCGGCCGTGAAGTAGTGGTCGCTCACGCACCGCATCGTAATTGGCTTCGGACGGGACGATCCGGCGTGGGAAACTTGTTGTCGGTGACGAACCCAGCGAGAGGAACCCCTTGACCCACATCCCGACCGATCCCGAGCAGACCTCCTCGGCGGCCGACGCCCAGGAGCCGGCCGCTGCGTCCCGCGACGCCCAGGCGATCGCGAACGACGTCGTGGCGCGGGTGCTCGCCCGGGCCGGGACCGCACGGTCGGAGGGCGCCACCGTCCACACCGTCCACGACGGCGCGCAGCTCGACCTCGCCGAGCGCAGCGCCCTGCGGCGCGTCGCCGGGCTGTCGACCGAGCTCGACGACGTCACCGAGGTGGAGTACCGCCAGCTCCGGCTGGAGAAGGTCGTGCTCGTGGGGCTCTACGCCGGTGGCGAGGCCGCGTCCAGGGAGGCGGAGGTCTCCCTGCGCGAGCTCGCCGCCCTGGCCGAGACCGCGGGCTCCCAGGTGCTCGACGGCGTCCTGCAGAAGCGCGCCAAGCCCGACCCGGGCACGTTCCTCGGCTCCGGCAAGGCGGCCGAGCTCGCCGGTGTCGTCGCCGCGACCAGCGCGGACACCGTCGTGGTGGACACCGAGCTCGCGCCGTCCCAGCGCCGCGGCCTGGAGGACATCGTCAAGGTCAAGGTGGTGGACCGCACCGCGCTGATCCTCGACATCTTCGCCCAGCACGCCAAGTCCCGGGAGGGCAAGGCCCAGGTCGAGCTCGCACAGCTGGAGTACCTGCTGCCGCGCCTGCGCGGCTGGGGCGAGTCGATGTCCCGCCAGGCCGGCGGCCAGGTCGGCGGCGCCGGCGCCGGGATGGGCTCGCGCGGACCCGGCGAGACCAAGATCGAGCTGGACCGTCGACGCATCCGCAACCGGATGGCCAAGCTGCGCCGGGAGATCGCCGCCATGGCGCCCGCCCGCGAGACGAAGCGCCTGGACCGGCACCGCAACTCGATCCCCAACGTCGCGATCGCCGGCTACACCAACGCCGGCAAGTCGTCGCTGCTCAACGCTCTGACCGACGCCGGCGTGCTGGTGGAGAACGCCCTGTTCGCCACCCTCGACCCGACCGTGCGGCGCTCCCGCACCGCCGACGGGCGCGTGTTCACCTACGCCGACACCGTGGGGTTCGTGCGGCACCTGCCCCACCAGCTCGTCGAGGCGTTCCGGTCCACCCTGGAGGAGGTCGGCGACGCCGCGCTCCTGCTGCACGTCGTGGACGCCTCCCACCCGGACCCCGAGGGCCAGATCGCCGCCGTGCGCGAGGTCCTCGACGAGATCCCCGGCGTCGAGGACGTGCCGGAGGTCGTCGTGCTCAACAAGGCCGACGTCGCCGACCCGGCCGTCGTCGGACGGATCCAGCGGCGCGAACGCCGCACCGTCGTCGTGTCCGCCCACTCCGGGGAGGGGATCGCCGAGCTCAAGGAGCTGATCGCCGACTCGCTGCCGCGCCCCTCGGTCGAGATCGACCTCGTCGTGCCGTACTCGCGCGGTGACCTGGTGCACCGTGTCCACGAGTTCGGGGAGCTGACGTCCGAGGAGCACCTCGCGACCGGCACCCGGCTGCGCGGCCGGGTCGACGGGGCGCTCGCGGCCGAGCTGGAGCGCGTGGCCGTCTGAGGGTGTCGGCACCCGACCGTAGGATCGCGGGTGTGACCTCTCGCGACCCGGCGCCCGACCCCACCGACGACGCGCCGGACGTCGAGGAGCTGCTCGCCACGGCGGTCGCCGCCCTCGGCGGGTCCCCTCGCAAGGGGCAGTCGCAGATGGCCGCCCGGGTCTCCGAGGCCTTCGACTCCGGGCGTCACCTGCTGGTGCAGGCCGGCACGGGCACCGGCAAGTCGCTCGGGTACCTCGTGCCGGCCGTGCGGCACGCCGTCACGGCGAGGGAGCGGGTGGTGGTGTCCACCGCCACGCTCGCCCTGCAGCGTCAGGTCATCACCCGTGACCTGCCCCTGGTCGCCGACGCGCTCGCACCGCGACTGCCGCGCGAGCCGAAGGTGGCCCTGCTCAAGGGCTGGCACAACTACCTGTGCCGGCACAAGGTGGCGGGCGGCTACCCCCCGACGCCGACGCGACGCTCTTCGACCTCGCGCCGGACCCCGGACCGGGGGAGGGCTCGGCGGCCGAGCAGCACCCGAGTGCCGCGGACGGCGGCCAGGCCCGGCTCGCGGACCACGTGCGGCGGTTGCACGCCTGGGCGGACGAGACGCCGACCGGGGACCGGGACGACCTCGTGCCCGGTGTGCCCGACCGGGCGTGGCGGCAGGTCTCGGTGACGTCGTTGGAGTGCCTCGGCCAGCGCTGCCCCGTGTTCGACGAGTGCTTCGCGGAACAGGCCCGCCAGACGGCGCGGGACGCCGACGTGGTGGTCACCAACCACGCGATGCTCGGCATCGCGGCGTCAGGCAACCCGAACGTGCTGCCCGAGCACGCGGCGCTCGTCGTGGACGAGGCGCACGAGCTCACCGACCGCATCACCTCCGCGGCGACCGTCGACCTGTCCGGCGGGACGGTGGAGCACGCCGCCCGGCTCGCGCGCCGGCACGGCGGGGTGCGCACCGACGACCTCGACGCCGCCGCCCAGGCGCTCGCGCACCTGCTCACCCAGGTGCCGGCCGAACGCTACCCCCAGGGCCTGCCGGACGACCTGCGTACCGCCGTGGCCGCGGTACGGGACGCCGCGCGCGCCCTGATGACCGAGCTCAAGCCGGAGAGCGGCAGCGACGTCGACCCGGGCGTCAAGATGGCGCAGTCCGCGGCGCAGCAGCTCTTCGAGGTCGCCGAACGGATGGCCGCCGAGGACACCGCCGACGACGTCCTGTGGTGCTCGCGACCGCCGGCCGACGCCACCTGGGGTGACGGCGTCGCCCGCCTGCACGCCGCCCCGCTGGCCGTCGCGGGCCTCATTCGTGAGCAGCTCTTCGGGGAGCGGACGGCGGTGCTCACCTCGGCCACGCTCGCGCTCGGTGGGACGTTCGACCCGGTGGCGCGGTCGCTCGGGCTGAGCGCGGGGCAGGACGCGGCGTGGGACGGCGTCGACGTCGGCAGCCCGTTCGACTACGCCCGGCAGGGGATCTGCTACGTCGCCAAGCACCTGCCCGCGCCGGGCCGCGAACCGACGACCGAGGCTCAGCTCGACGAGATCGCGGGTCTGATCTCGGCCGCCGGCGGGCGGACGCTCGGACTGTTCTCGTCGCGTCGCGCGGCGACGGCGGCGGCCGACGCGATGCGTGATCGTCTCGACGTCCCGGTGCTCTGCCAGGGCGACGACCAGCTGCCCAGCCTGGTGCGCCAGTTCAGCGAGGACCCGGCGACCTGTCTGTTCGGCACCCTGTCGTTGTGGCAGGGCGTGGACGTGCCGGGCGACGCCTGCCGCCTGGTGATCATCGACCGGATCCCGTTCCCCCGCCCGGACGACCCGGTCAAGGCGGCGCGCGCCCGCGCGGTGGAGGAGGCGGGAGGCAACGGCTTCATGCAGGTCGCGGCCCAGCACGCCGCGCTCCTCCTCGCCCAGGGTGCCGGTCGGCTGATCCGTTCGAGCGCGGACCGCGGTGTGGTGGCGGTGCTCGACCCGCGCCTGGTCACCGCCCGCTACGGCACGTTCCTCGTGCGGTCGCTGCCTGACTTCTGGCGGACCACAGACCCGGAGCTCGTCCGGGCTGCGCTGTCGCGCCTCGGCGCATAGGTTGGGCGCGTGAACGCACCGCGCCGAACCTCCAAGCTCGCCGTCGTCGGAGCCGGAGCCGTGGGCTCCACCCTCGCCTATGCCGCTCTGGCGCGAGGAACCGCCCGCACGGTCGCCCTGATGGACGTGAACCGGACGAAGGTCGAGGCCGAGGTGCTCGACCTGCGCCACGGCGGGATGTTCGTCCCGCAGGCGGAGGTGCTCGGGTCCGACGACGTCGAGGTCTGCCGCGACGCCGACGTCGTGGTGGTGACGGCCGGTGCGAAGCAGCGCCCGGGGCAGAGCCGGCTCGACCTCGCCGAGGCCACCATCGCCCTGACGCGCAAGATCCTGCCCGGTCTGGTCGAGGTGGCACCGGACGCGACGTTCGTCTTCGTGACCAACCCCGTCGACGTCGTCACCTACGCGGCGCAGAAGTTCTCCGGTCTGCCGCCGCAGCGCGTGTTCGGGTCGGGGACGGTGCTCGACTCGTCGCGGCTGCGTCAGGCCATCGCCGAGCACTGCGGGGTCGCGACGGCGAACGTGCACGCCTACATCGCCGGTGAGCACGGCGACTCGGAGATCGCGCTGTGGAGCTCGGCGCGGATCGCCGGCCTTCCCCTCCTGGAGTGGAAGGCGCTGCCGGGCCGGCCGGAGCTCGACGCTGCGGCACGGGACGCGATCGCGCGCGACGTCGTGAGGTCGGCCTACCGGGTCATCGAGGGCAAGGGCGCCACGAACTACGCGATCGGGCTGGCGGCCACGAGGATCGTCGAGGCGGTGCTCAACGACGAGCACCGGGTGATGCCCGTGTCCACCCGCATCGACGACTTCTACGGGATCACGGACGTGTGCCTGTCGGTGCCCACGGTCGTGGAATCGGCCGGGGCGACGACCACCGTCGACATCCCGTTGTCGGACGAGGAGCTCGACGGGCTGCGCGCCTCGGCCGAGCACGTGCGTGCCGTGCAGAGCCGGTTCGGCCTGTAGCTACAGGCTGCGCAGCACCGCCACCACGCGCCCCAGCACCTGCGACCTGTCGCCGGGGATGGGGGAGTAGGCCGGGTTCTGCGGCATGAGCCAGGTGTGCCCCTCGCTCTGCCGGAACGTCTTGACGGTGGCCTCGCCGTCGATCATCGCCGCCACGATCTCGCCCTGCTCGGCGACGTTCTGTCGGCGGACCACCACCCAGTCGCCGTCGCAGATGGCGGCGTCGATCATCGAGTCGCCCGACACCTCGAGCAGGAAGAGCTCACCTTCGCCGACGAGCTGGCGGGGCAGCGGGAAGACGTCCTCGACGAGCTGCTCGGCCAGGATCGGACCACCGGCGGCGATGCGGCCCACCAGCGGGACGTACGACGGGGCGGGCACCGAGACGGCCTCGCCGTCCGGTGCCGGCGCGACGTGCGGCGCCTCGGGTGCGCGTCGAGCCTCGACGTCGAGGTCGACGACCTCCATGGCGCGCGGACGGTTCGGGTCGCGCCGCAGGAAGCCCTTTCGCTCCAGCGCGGTGAGCTGGTGCTTGACCGAGGACGGGCTCGAGAGCCCCACGGCCTCGCCGATCTCCCGCATCGTGGGCGGGTAGCCCCGGGTCTCGACCGAGGTGCGGATGGTCTCGAGCACGCCGCGCTGGCGGGCGGTGAGCCGGTCCTGGCCGGCGGGCAGCTCGGAGACCGAGGCGAGCGCGCCGTCGGACTCCGCGGACGCCGGTGGCGCCGTCACGGAGGCGGCGGTTCCTGCGCCGCCGCCCGAGCCGGCGTCCCGTCGGCTGTCGCGTCCCGTCGTCATGCGAATCTCCCGTCGTCGTGCGCACCCGGCCGCCCGCGGAGTCAGGCACAGCAGTCGAGTCAAGCTGCTGAACCAGGCTGCTGAATCAGGCTGCTGAATCAGCTACGGCCCAACAGTCACAGCAGAAACAGACAAAACTGCCATCGCGCGCAGGCCAAGCCTAGAGCACCTGCCGCTCGACATCAAACACCTGTTCGACATCGCTCGACGCGTGTCGCCTGCACGTGCTAAGAATGGCACAGGTGTTCGACGAACACCTGTACGAAGAGCACGTGTATGACGAAGACGTGCACGACCAGCAAGTGCTCGGACTCTCGGAAGGGATGTGCTGATCATGGCGAGCGTCATCGTGGGCCCCTGGGTCTCGTCCTCACCGGTGCAGACGGTGCGCCGGGCTGTTCCCCGGGTCGTCCCGGAGGCTGTCGCGCGGCCGTCGCAGGGGTTCCTGGGCCTCGCCGGTCTTCGACTGACCCGGCGGGGTCGTGTCGTGACGGTGCTCCTCGCCCTCGCCCTCATGGTGCCGGCCGGCGTGTTCGGTGCGCAGGCGGTGGCCGGAGGGCCGGTGGAGGCGGTGGAGGTGAAGCTGCACGTCGTGGGCCCGGGGGAGACCCTCTGGCAGTTCGCGCGCGACCTCGTCTCCCCCGGACAGGACGTTCGTGACGTCGTCGCGGACCTGCGCGAGCTGAACGGCATGGCGACCTCGGAGCTCCGAGCAGGACAGGTCGTCGCGATCCCTGCCGAGTGAACCGGTCGATGTTGCACCCGACGCCGGATCGCGCATACTTTCGTCGGGCAGCCGGGCACAGGTCCGGCACCGACCGCAGGAGAACCCGCATGCACTGCCCGTTCTGCCGCCATGCCGATTCGCGCGTGGTCGACTCCCGCACGTCCGACGACGGCTCGTCGATCCGCCGTCGGCGGCAGTGCCCGGAGTGCCAGCGGAGGTTCACGACGATCGAGACGGCGAGCCTGTCCGTGGTCAAGCGGTCCGGGGCGACCGAGCCCTTCAGCCGCGACAAGGTGGTCGGCGGTGTGCGCAAGGCGTGCCAGGGCCGTCCGGTGAGCGCCGACGACCTGGCGCTCCTTGCGCAGAAGGTCGAGGAGACCCTGCGCAGCTCCGGCAGCGCCGAGATCGACGCCTACGAGATCGGCCTGGCGATCCTCGGCCCCCTGCGCGAGCTCGACGAGGTCGCCTACCTGCGCTTCGCCTCGGTCTACCAGGCCTTCGACTCGCTCGACGACTTCGAGACGGCGATCACGTCGCTGCGGGCCGAACGGGCGGAGCGGGATGCCGTTGCCGCGCAGGGCGACGGCGCATAACGCCTGGCGTTCGCGGGCCGGGCGGCGCATGCTGGTCCCATGAGCGACGACAAGAAGTCCACCGCGCCCGACGACGAGGCGCGCGCCAAGTTCAAGGCGGCCCTCGAGAAGAAGAACGCGGCCAGCCATCGCAGTGCCGACTCCGACCGCAACACCGGGTCGGTGCACGGGTCCGAGACCACCGGTCCCGTCCAGCAGATGTTCCGGCGCAAGTCGGGCTGACGCGAGGCCGGCCGGTCCGCGGCGACCGGTCACAGGGACGAACGGCGGGGCCCGGGGGATGAACCCCGGGCCCCGCCGTTCGTCCGTCGGTGGTGCCGACCTCGTCAGCCCGCGGCGGGTCCGGGTGGGAACTCGGGACGGTCGAAGGCGTCACGGATGCGCAGGCGCACCGTGGTCTCCATCTCCATGAGCTTGGCGGACGCCCCGCGGTGGGTGACGTCCGAGATGTCGGTGACCACGTAGCCGAGCTCGCCGCGCGTGGCCAGCATCTGCGCCTCGATGTTGGCCCCGTGGTCGGCGAACACCCGGTTCACGGCGGCGAGGACGCCGGGGACGTTCTTGTGCAGCACGGCGATGCGGCCCACCCCGGTGTGCTCGAGCTGGAGGTTGGGCAGGTTCACCGAGAGCGTCGTGGAACCGGTCGCGAGGTAGTCGCGCAGCTTCTTGGCCACGAAGTGCCCGATCGACTGCTGGGCCTCCTCGGTGGACCCGCCGACGTGCGGCGTGAGGATGACGTTGTCGAGCCCGCGCAGAGGAGACTCGAAGTGGTCGCCGCGCTTCTTCGGCTCGCTCGGGAAGACGTCGACCGCCGCGCCGACGATGTGCCCCGACAGCACGTGCTCGCGCAGCGCGTCGACGTCGACGACGAAGCCGCGGGACAGGTTGAGGAAGATCGAACCGGGCTTCATCCGGGCGAAGAGGTCCTCGCCGAAGAGCCCGGCGTTGCCCGGGCGGCCGTCGACGTGGATGGTGACGACGTCGGCGACGGCGAGCAGCTCGTCGAGGGTCTCGGCCCTGCGCGCGTTGCCGAGGGCGAGCTTCTCCGAGGTGTCGAAGAACACCACGTGCAGGCCGAGGTTCTCGGCGAGCACCGAGAGCTGGGAGCCGATGTTGCCGTACCCGATGATGCCGAGCGTGCGTCCGCGGACCTCGTGGGAGCCGTCCGCGGTCTTGTCCCAGATGCCGTCGTGCAGCGCCTTGTCGCGCACGGTGAGCCGTCGGGTGAGGGAGATGATCTCCGCGATCGCGAGCTCCACCACCGAGCGGGTGTTGGAGAACGGCGCGTTGAACACGGCGACGCCGTGGGACGCGGCGGCGTCCAGGTCGATCTGGTTGGTCCCGATGGAGAAGGTGCCGACGGCCAGCAGCCCGGGCGAGGACTCGATCACCCGGCGGGTGACCTGGGTCTTGGACCGGATGCCGAGGACGTGGAAGTCGGCGAGGGTCTCGATCAGCTCGTTCTCGTCGAGCGCGCCGGGGCGCGACTCGACCTCGATGCCTGCCTCACGCAGGATCTCGACGGCGTCGGGGTGGATGTTCTCGAGGAGAAGGGCACGCAGCACGGACCTATGGTGCGCCCACCGGCGCCCACCTCACAAACGCGTCTCACCCATCGTGCACGAGGCCGTCGGGCAGGTCCTGCGCGTGGACGACGACGAGACGCTGGGTGGGTCGGGTCATCGCGACGTACAGGTCTCCCCACCGGCCCGCCTCGCGGGTCAGCGCCGCGGGCTCGACCAGCACGACGGCGTCGTACTCCAGCCCCTTGGCCTCACGGGCCTCGAGCACGACGACCTGGGCGTCCTCCGGGCGCTGGGCCGCCAGCCGGTCCGCCTCCGCCCGGCCCGCGACCCGCGTCACGGCCAGCGCGACGGCGTCGCGGAGGGCGGGCAGCTCCCCGCGTGCGGCGACGACGGCCACCCGTCCGGCCCCGTCCGGCCCCACGTGCTCGCCCACGAGCTCCGCCGCACGCCGCGCCGCCGTCCGGACCGCGTCGTCGACGCGGACCACCTCGAGGGCGTCGGGCACGTCGCGGGCCGCCGTCAGCGGCGACACGGGCAGCCCGGCGGCACGGGCGACCCGCTGTGCGGCGTCGGCCACGGAGGCGGGGGTGCGGTAGCTGACGGTGAGCTCGGACAGGCGCCAGTGGTCACCGAGGACGGGGCCCAGCGCCTGGTCCCACGAGCGGGCCCCGGCCGCGGACGAGGTCTGGGCGACGTCGCCCACGATGGTCAGGGAGCGGGTGGGGACCCGGCGCACCAGGGCGCGCCACGCCATCGGGCTGAGCTCCTGGGCCTCGTCCACCACGACGTGCCCGTAGGTCCACGTGCGGTCGGCGGCCGCCCGCTCGGCGGTGGTCAGGGTGGGCCCGGAGGCGGCGAACCGGGCCGCGAGGGTCTCGGCGTCGACGAGCCCGCCGCCCGCGCCGGAGGCGGCCAGGGCGTCGCGGGCGTAGGCGACCTTGGCCGCGTGCTCCGCGGCCCGGGCGCGTTCCTCCGCGCGCGCCAGGCTGTCGTCCTGGCCGAGCAGCTCGGCGGCCTCGTCGAGGATCGGGACGTCCGACTCGGTCCAGGGCGCGGCGGCGTCCCGGTGCAGCAGGAGACGTTCGGAGGCGGACAGCTCCGGTGCGGCCTGGGCGAGGCGGTGCGGCTTGGACCACAGGTCCGCCACGAGCTTCTGCGGGGTGAGGGGGAACCAGGCGAGGTTGAGGGCGACGCGCACGTCGCGCTCGGAGCGCAGGTCCTCGGTGACGACGGCGACGTCGTGCTCGGACAGCTCGCCGTCGGTGTGGGCCCGGTACTGGTCCACGAGGCGCGAGAGCATCTCCCGCACGAACGTCGCCCGGGCCTCGTTGTGCGGCTTGTGGGTGCGCCGGGCGCGAGCGATCGCGTCGCGCACGTCACGGCGTCGGATCCGCAGGTCGATGCCGTCGATGCGGACGGGCACGTCGGCGGCGGGGACCCGCTCACGGGCCCGCACGGCCCGCTGCACGACGTCGCGCCACAGCAGCCGGCCCTTGATCTCGGCGACGGGGCCGTCCTCGACGGCGTCGGCCCGCACGCCCGGCAGGAGCTCGCCGACCGTGGTGGAGACGACGCCGGTCTCGCCGAGGGACGGCAGCACCTGGTCGATGTAGCGCAGGAACGCCCTGCTCGGTCCGACGAGCAGCACGCCCGAGCGCTCCAGGACGCGACGGTGCGCGTACAGCAGGTAGGCCGCGCGGTGCAGGGCGACCGCCGTCTTGCCCGTGCCGGGACCGCCCTGGACGACCAGGGCGCCGGCCAGGTCCGCGCGGACGATGCGGTCCTGCTCGGCCTGGATCGTGGCGACGATGTCGCCCATGCGTCCGGTTCGTCGCGCGGCGAGCGAGGCGAGCAGCGCGCCCTCTCCCGACAGGCTCGACGCGTCGAGACCGTCGACGTCCTCGAGGTCGAGCACCTCGTCCTCGATGCCCGTCACCGACCGTCCGGAGGTCACGACGTGACGACGTCGTCGCACGCCGTGCGGGTGCAGCGCCGTGGCGCGGTAGAAGGCCTGCGCGGCCGGGGCGCGCCAGTCTGTCAGGAGACTGCGGTGCTCGGCGTCGGTCAGGCCGATGCGGCCCACGTACCGTTCCTGACCGTCCTGCAGGTCGAGCCGGCCGAACGCCAGCCGGTCCTCGACGGCGTCGAGGCGCGCGGCACGGTCGGAGTAGAGCGTGGCGAAGGCGTCCCGCTCGCTCCGGTTCTGCGGCGACCCGGAGGGACCCTCGATCCGGACGTCGGCGAGCCGACGTCGGGCCGCGTCGCGCAGCTCGTCGAGGCGCGCGTACAGCTCGTCGACGACCTTCTGCTCGCGCGCCAGCTCTTCCTGCCTGCCCGCCACACGTCCTCCTGGTGCTGCTCGTCCCGCGGCCGTCAATCATTCCATGCCGCAGGGCCTGATCGATGCACCGGAGCACGACGCGCCGGGGGCGGGGCCGGTGACGGGCACCCACCCGAGGCATAGGATCGCTGGCATGTACAGGGCGGACGACGGGGGCGACGGTCTGGAGGAGCCTGATCCGCACCGGCCCCCGTGCGTCCTGCTCGTCGAGGACGACGACGGCGACGCGCTGCTGGTCACCGAGCTCCTCGCCGACGCGGAGATCGAGGTCGAGCTGCGCCGGGCGCGCTCGGTCGCCGAGGCGGCGGCCGACCTGGAGCTCGGGCGCGTCGACTGCGTCGTGGTGGACCTGGGGCTGCCGGACGCGGTCGGGCTCGACGCCGTGGAGCAGCTGAGGCGCTCCTCCCAGCGGCACCCGGTCCCGCCGGCCCTGGTCGTGCTGACCGGGCACAGCAGCGTCGACCGGGGCGTCGAGGCCGTGGCCGCGGGAGCGGACGACTACCTCGTCAAGGGCGAGACCGGGCCCGACCTGCTGGCGCGCTCGCTGCGGTACGCGCTGCAGCGGCGCCGGTCCGCGGCGGAGCAGCGGACGCTGTACCGCAGCAAGGTGCGTGCCGCCGAGACCGCGCGGCTGGAGCGGGCGCTGCTGCCCAAGCCCGTCGTCGACGACCCGGCCGTCTCGGTGATGGTGGGCTACCTGCCCGGCGGCAACGGCCTGCTGGGCGGCGACTTCTTCGACACCGTGCAGCGGCCGGACGGCTCGGTCCTGTCGGTGATCGGGGACGTCGCCGGGCACGGCCCGGACGAGGCGGCGCTCGGGGCGACGCTGCGCACCGCGTGGCGGACCCTGGTGGTCACGGGTACCCCGGCCGAGGAGATCCTCGGCCGGCTGGAGCGGGTGCTGCTGACCGAGCGGCCGAGCCCGGAGATCTTCGTGACCCTGTGCCAGCTCGCCGTGTCGGCGGACCGCGACGCCGTGGACGTCTACCTGGCGGGGCACCTGGCGCCCATGATCCTCACCGGGCCGGTGGGCGACGTGCGGTGCGCGGAGATCGTCCCGACGGCACGCGGCCGGGCGCTCGGGATCCCCGTCCCGGGAGGGTGGACAGGTCAGCGGGTCACGACGGACGGTCCGTTCGCGATCCTCACCTACACCGACGGGCTCGTCGAGTCGGCCATCGACGGTGTGCCGCGCTCCGGTCCGGGCCCGGGTGCCGAGCGCATCGGGGTGCCGGGACTGCGGGGGCTGGTCCAGGACGAGCTCGACGCGGGGGGCATCGTGGGGGTCGTCGAGCGTGTCCTGCGGCGTGTCCGCGCGCTGCACGGCGGCCCGCTGGTCGACGACGCCGCGATGCTGGTGGTCGGGTGGACGGGCGCGTCCGACGTCCTGGGTGAGCGCTCCTCGACGCTCGCCGACTCCGAGGAGTGGGCGCGGTGAGGGCCGCGGGACCGTCCGTGCTGGGACGCGTGCGGCGGCTGCTCCGGTGGGCGGCGGTCGCGCTCGTGCTGCTCGTCGTCGTCGCCGTGGTCTCGACGGTCGGTTCCCTCAGTCTCCTCACGGACGGGGCGGACGAGTCCGCCATCGACGCGGCGCGCGTCTGGAACGAGGTGCTCGTCGTCGTCGTCTCTGTCCTGGGGCTCTTCGCGGCGAGCCTCGGGTGGTTCGTCTGGCGGGCGGTCCAGCGCGGCGTGTCCGAACCGTTGGGCCGGCTCGCCCAGGAGGTGCGGGCGGCGCGCACCGGCGAGCACGACCACGAGATCCCGCAGGTCGGCGCCGGCGAGGTCGCCTCGCTGTCGGCGGACGTGGAGGCGATGCGTCGCGAGCTGGTCGCCCAGGTCGCCGACGCGCGGGCCGCCCACCAGGAGGTGGAGGACTCGCACGCACGGCTGCGGCAGCAGGCCGCGGAGCTCGAGCGGTCCAACCGGGACCTCGAGCAGTTCGCCTACGTCGCCTCGCACGACCTGCAGGAGCCGTTGCGCAAGGTCGCCAGCTTCACCCAGCTCCTGCAGAAGCGCTACGGCGACCAGCTCGACGACCGTGCCGACCAGTACATCGCCTTCGCCGTCGACGGCGCGCACCGCATGCAACGGCTGATCCAGGACCTGCTGAGCTTCTCGCGGGTGGGACGCACGAACGAGGTCCGCGCGCCCGTCGACCTGCAGGGCGTGCTGGACCGGGTCCTGGGCGACCTGTCCGAGCGCATCACCGAGCGCGGGGCCGAGGTGACCCACGACCGGATGCCCGTCGTCGTGGGCGACCGGGCGCTGCTGGCGATGCTGCTGACCAACGTCGTCGGCAACGCGCTGAAGTTCGCCCATCCGGACCGGCCGCCGCGGGTGCACGTGTCCGCGGTGCGGACGCAGGGACGGGTCGGCGAGGAGTGGGAGATCTCCTGCGCCGACAACGGCATCGGGATCGACCCGCAGTACGCCGAACGCGTGTTCGTGATCTTCCAGCGACTGCACCCCAAGGAGGTGTACACCGGCACGGGCATCGGCCTGGCGCTGGTGAAGCGGGTCGTGGAGCACCACGGGGGGCGGGTGTGGATCGACCCGGGCGCCACGCAGGGCACGACAGTCCGTTGGACGCTGCCCGCCGCTTAGGGTGGGGGCATGACGCAGCAGCAGGTCGGCATCGAGGTCCTTCTGGTGGAGGACGACCCGGGCGACGTCCTCATGACGCGCGAGGCCTTCGCGGAGCACAAGGTCGCGAACCGCCTCTCGGTGGTCTCCGACGGGGTGAGCGCGATGGCCTTCCTGCGCAAGGAGGGCGAGCACGCCGACGCCCCGACGCCGGACCTCATCCTGCTGGACCTCAACCTGCCCCGCATGGACGGTCGGGAGGTCCTGGCCGCCGTCAAGCAGGACGACGTGCTGCGTCACATCCCGGTCGTGGTGCTCACCACGTCGGAGGCCGAGGAGGACGTGCTGCGCTCGTACTCGCTGCACGCCAACGCGTACGTGACCAAGCCGGTGGACTTCGAGCGCTTCATCGAGGTCGTCCGCCAGATCGACGACTTCTTCGTGTCGGTGGTCAGGCTGCCGCGCCGCTGAGCGGGATGATCTCCGACGCGGTCGTGGTTGTCCCACCAGGACGCTCCTGCGTCCGAGATCGAAGTCGCGAGGAGGAACGGTGCTGGACCCGCAGGGGATCTACGAGGTCGACGTCGAGGCGGTGCGCCGCACGCTGGGGTCGAGCCAGGCCGAGGGCGCGGACGGTCCGGGCCCGGTGCTCGTCCATGCGTTGAGCGGATTCGTCGACGCCGGTGCGGCGGGCGAGCTCGCCGTGGAGCACCTGCTCGAACGGTTCGAGGTGACCCGCCTGGCCACGTTCGACGTCGACGCCCTCCTGGACTACCGGTCGCGTCGGCCGGTGATGACGTTCGACGCCGACCGGTACGTCGGCTACGACGACCCGTTCCTGGTGGTGGACCACCTGAGGGACGCCGAGGGCACCGGGTTCCTGCTGCTGCACGGCGTCGAGCCCGACCTGCAGTGGGAGAGGGTCGTGGCCGGGGTGCGCGGCCTGGTCGAGCGCTTCGGGGTGTCCCTGACCATCGGTCTGCACGGGATCCCGATGGGTGTCCCGCACACGCGCCCGGCGTCGCTGACGGCACACGGCACGCGCGAGGGGCTCGTCGACGACTACTCGTCGTACTTCGGGCGTGTGCAGGTCCCCGGTTCCCTCGCGGCGCTGCTGGAGCACCGGCTGGGACAGACGGAGCACGACGCGATGGGCGTGACGGTGCACGTCCCCCACTACCTGGCCCAGTCGCGCTACGTGCCGGCCGCCGTCGTCGCGCTGGAGCACCTGGAGAAGGCGACCGGTCTCGCCCTGTCGACCGAGGGGTTGAGCGAGGCGGCCGAGGCGGCGCGGGTCGAGGTGGCCGAGCTCGTCTCCGAGAACGACGAGGTGGCAGCCGTGGTGCGCCGGCTGGAGGAGCAGTACGACGCGTTCGCCCGGTCCGTGGGTCGCACGAGCCTGCTGGCGCAGGACGGCGAGCTCCCGACGGCCGACGAGCTCGGCGCGGAGTTCGAGCGGTTCCTCGCCCAGCGCGACGACCAGTGACGACATTTTCCATGAATGGTGATGTTTCCCCTGTGTGACACCTGGGCGACACCGGGACTTTGTCCGTGCGCGAGAACGTGGCCCGTGCCACACTGACGCCGTCACGACGCCACGGGCGCCCCAGCCGGCGTTCGTGTCGTGACGGCGGGTGGCCGGCCGGCGCACCCGTCACCGGACGGAAGGTCGAAGGATCAGCATGGCGCAGGGTTCTGTGAAGTGGTTCAACTCCGAGAAGGGCTATGGCTTCATCGCCCAGGACGGCGGCGGTGCCGACGTCTTCGTCCACTACTCGGCGATCCAGACCCAGGGTTACCGCAATCTCGAGGAGGCCCAGCGGGTCGAGTTCGAGATCACCCAGGGTCCCAAGGGTCCGCAGGCGGAGCAGGTCGTCCCGCTCTGACCCCAGGGTCCACCGCAGCAGGCCGTCCCCCGGGTGCCGGGGACGGCCTGCTGTCGTCGTGGGGCGGGACCGCGGTGCGCCTCGCGTCAGGGCAGGGGCACGGCCGTCGAGGAGAAGCGGGACAGCTCCTCGCCCGCGACGACCTGGGCCGGGACCGCGAGCGAGCGCAGCGCCCGCGCCAGGGCCGGACCTCGCAGGTCCACCGCGTCGTCCACCGCGTCGTCCGGCGGGGGGTCCGCCGGGTCCTGCGGGCCGTCCTGGTCGGTCGGCGCGGGGGCGACGCCGGCGAGGACGACGTTGCCGTAGCGGCGGCCCTTGAGCACCGCGGGCTCGGCGATCATGACGAGCCTGCCCGTCGCGATCGCGTCCTCACCGAGCGCGGCGGCGAAGGACGCGACCTCGCGCCGCACGGTGTGCAGCGGCGGTCGGTCCGCGCAGTTGACCAGCACGACGCCGCCGGGGCGCAGCGCCCGCACGCACGCCGCGGCGAACGCGGTGCCGGTGAGGTGCGCCGGCGTCGTGTCGCCGTCGAAGGCGTCGCGCACCACCACGTCGGCACGGTCCGGCGGGAGGCCGGCGAGGGCGCGACCGGCGTCCTCGGCGCGCAGGCGCAGGGTGGGCGAGCGGGGCAGGTCGAACCACTCGCGCACGAGGGTCAGCAGGCGGGCGTCGATGTCGACGCCCAGCTGCCTGGACCCGCGTCGGACGTGCTCGATCTGACGGGGCAGGGCGCAGCCCGCGGCGCCGAGGTGGACGGCGGTCACCGGTCCGGGGTGCAGCAGGTCCACGACGGCGGCCATCTGCTGGAGGTACTCGAAGGCCAGGAACCCGGGGTCGTCGAGGTCCAGGCAGGAGCTCGGCACGCCGTTGACGTGCAGGGTCACCCGACCGGGGTGGTCCGGGTCCCGCTCGACGCGCGCGGTGCCGGTGTCGATCGCGACGTCGCCCTCGGGAAGTGTCGGTGCCGCGAGGGAGGATCGGTCTCGGTGGGAGGGACGGGAACGGCGGGCCATGGGTCCAGTGTCTCGTGCCACGCCACCTTGACAGGGTTCGAACATCTGTTCGATGATGCACGGGAGCGGGGCGGTGCGCCTCGAGGCAGGAGGATCGCGATGTCGGCACGTGGAGACATGCCGGTGCCGGAGCGGGTCGACAGCCTGCTGGCTCGCGCCGACGCAGAGCTCGCCGCCGCGGTCCGGACCGCGGACGCGGGGGAGCGGTACGTCCACTCCCACCTGGCGGCGCTGCGCTCGGCCGCCGCCGTCGTCGCCCTGCACGACGCCGCACTCGGTCGCGGCCGGGCGCGCCCGGTGTGGGAGCTGCTCTCCCGGGTGGAGCCGGAGCTCGCCGCGTGGAGCGTCTACTTCGCCTCGGGCGCACGGTTGCGCTCGGCGCTCGACGCGGGGTATGCCGACTCGGTGTCCTGGGCGCGGGCGGACGAGCTGCTGGCGTGCGCGGAAGACTTCCGTGACGAGGTCGGGCTGCGGATCGATCCGGCGGCGGGATTCTCCCTGCCCGGCCTGCGCGGTGTGCGCTCGGCGGCGTCGTGAGCAGGGCGCCGCGCGCGTCCGGTGCGCGTCGTGACTGGGGCTCCGACGAGTCGGGGGCGTCGATCCTGCACGTGGACATGGACGCCTTCTTCGCCTCGGTGGAGCTGGCCAGACGCCCGGAGCTGCGGGGGCTGCCGGTCATCGTCGGGGGGCGGGAGCGGGGCGTGGTGCTGGCAGCCACCTACGAGGCGAGGGCCTTCGGGGTCCGCTCGGCGACGTCCATGGCGCACGCCCTGCGCCTGTGCCCGCAGGCGGTCGTCGTGCCGCCCGACCACGGCGCCTACCGGGAGGTGTCTCGGTCGGTGATGGAGATGCTGGCCGAGATCACCGCCGTCGTCGAGCAGGTCTCGGTGGACGAGGCGTTCCTCGACGTGGCGGGCGCGCGACGCCGGCTCGGCCCCGCCACCCGGATCGGCGAGGAGCTGCGCGAACGGGTGCGCCGTGAGCACGGCATCACCTGCTCGGTGGGCATCGCCCGCAACAAGCTGGTGGCGAAGCTCGCGTCGACCCATGCCAAGCCCGACGGGCTGATGCTGGTGCCGGCGTCCGCGACCGAGGCGTTCCTGCGAACCCTCCCGGTGGGGGCGATGTGGGGCGTGGGGGACAAGACGGAGCAGGTGCTGGCGCGCTGGGGCATCACGACGGTCGCGGAGCTGGCCGACACCGACGTCGACGTCCTGCGGGCCGCCGTCGGGAAGGTCTCCGGGGCGCACCTGCACGACCTGGCATGGGGCAGGGACCCCCGACCGGTGGTCGCCGGTCGCGCCGAGCGGAGCATCGGCGCGGAGTCCACGTTCGGGCAGGACGTCCGGGACCTGGCCGAGGTGTCGCGGCGGCTGCGCACGCTCGCCGACAGGGTGGCCGCACGGCTGCGAGGGCACGACGTCGTGGCGCGGACCGTCGCCCTCAAGGTGCGCACGTCCGACTTCCGCACGTTGACACGCTCGCGGACGCTCGCCGTGCCCACCGACGTCGCCCAGGAGGTGTTCGTCGTGGCCCGGGACCTCCTGGCCGCGGTGGACCTGCGCGGCCTTCCGGTCCGGCTGGTCGGCGTGCGTGCCGAGAACCTCCAGGAGCGCGCCGTGACGGTGACCCAGCCCAGCATCTTCGAGGTCGACGAGCCGCGGCCGGAGGCTCGACGCGACGCCGAGGTGGCGGTCGACGCCGTGCGCGAACGGTTCGGTTCGGCATCCATCGCGCTCGGCGCCTCACCCCGGGGTCCGTCGACTACCGTCAAGGGCGCTGCGGGCATATCCTAGGGGGACGTCCGGACATCACTGCGAGATCGGGGGGCCCGATGCCTCTGTCGGAACATGAGCAGCGCGTGCTGGAGCAGATGGAGCGCGACTTCGAGAGCGACGACCCACTGCTCGCCACGAGGCTCCAACGCTGGAGCCACCGCTCGCCCCTGCGCTACGTGCTGGCCGGGCTCGGTGTCGTGCTCGGGCTCCTGCTCCTGGTCACGGGCGCGGCGACCCAGCAGACCTGGCTGGGCGTCGTCGGGTTCGCCCTGATGTTCGCGGGAGTCGCTTTCGCGTTCGCGGCCCCGCGCCGCAAGGGGCCGCACGGGATCGTCGACGCCGACGGTCGGGTCACGCCCACGCCGTCCGCGGCGCGTGGCAAGTCGTCCAAGAAGCAGTCCTCGTCGCAGGGTTTCATGTCCCGCCTCGAGGAGCGCTGGGACCGTCGGCGCCACGAGGGTCGCTGAGACCCGAAGCGGTCGGCCCGCACGTCGCTCGGTCGGGCTCGGAGCGGCCCGCGCGCACGTCGCTCGGTCGGGCTCGGAGCGGCCCGCGCGCACGTCGCTCGGTCGGGCTCGGAGCGGCCCGCGCGCACGTCGCTCGGTCGGGCTCGGAGCGGCCCGCGCGCACGTCGCTCGGTCGTGTTCCTCGTCCGCACGTCGTCGCTCGGTGTGACCTTCGTCCCGCACGCCGCTCAGTGCTGGTCCCCGTCCGCCCGGCGTGCCTTGCCGGACCGCAGGGCGGCGAGCTCGGCGACGACGTCGTCCGCGACCTGCGCGAGGTCCTCGCTCTCGCGGACGTCCTCGGCGGGGACGTAGCGGGACTCCTCGACCGCCGCAGCGAGCGTCGTCAGCCCGGATCGCAGCCGGTCGGACGGTTCGCGGCCCGGCAGGGACGTCGCCAGCGCATCGAGCACGGACGCCGGCGCCTGTCGCGGCGTGGTCGGCGGCGGCAGCTCCACGCCGCCCTCGGCGAGCGCTGACACGACCTGCTGCCATGCCTGCTCGGCGTCGAGCGGGCCGGTGTCACGTCGTCGGCCCCGCGCCAGCAGGAACCACGCCCCACCGGCCACGAGAACCAGCGCCGACACGACGACGATCCAGGGCCAGCTCTGCTCGTCCTCCAGCGGCGCGACCCGGCCGACGGGCGCCTCTGACGGTGAGGGTTCCGCCGTCTCCTGCGGCTCGTCCGGATCGCGGGTGTCCGCGGTCGGTGCCTCCTGCGGCGCGGCCGGGACGGCGGCGGACCCGGAACGAGGGTCCGTGTGCTGCGGTGGCGGGCCCGTCTGGACGGCTGGTGTGGGTTCGAAGCGCACCCAGCCCACGCCCTCGAAGTACAGCTCCGGCCACGCGTGCGAGTCCTGACCCGTGACCTGCCACACCGGCTGGTCACCGGTGGCGGGATCGACCCGGTCACCGGGCAGGAAGCCGACGCCGAGGCGCGCGGGGATGCCGAGCGTGCGGGCCATGACCGTCATCGTGGTGGCGAACTGCACGCAGTAGCCGGTGCGGTGCTGCAGGAAGTCCCAGACCGGGTCGCCGGTGCCACCCCGTGGCAGCTCGGTGGAGTAGGTGAAGGCACCGGGGTCGCGGAGCCACCGCTGCAGGGCGACCGCCTGGTCGTAGGCGCTGGGCGCGTCCCCGACCACGTCGGCGGCGATGTCGGCGATGTCGGCGGCGTGGTCGGTCCGTGGCACCTCGAGGTAGGCGTCCTCGGCGGTGCCCGGTGCGGCCTCACGCAGCCGGTCGGGCTCGAGCGACCGGGCTCGGACGCCCAGGCGGTAGGTCGTGCCCTGCTCCGACCGGTCACCGACCACCTCGTCCCGCACCGGGTCGTAGCCCCACGTGCCCGACACGGTGACGGTGCGGGGGTCGACGGGCAGGGGGAGCTGGTCCTCGCGCAGCGACCCGACGGAGACGATCAGCTCCTGGGACGCCGAGAGGTCGCGGCGTGAGACGTCGTCCGGCCACAGCAGGTCGTCGTCGTCGAAGGGTTCGCCCGCCCGCTCGTCGCCCCGCTGCCAGTGCCGGCCGTCGAACGCCGACGCCGTGTAGGTGCGCAGCGGGCCCACGTCGTCCTCGGGGCCGGTGTAGGTCAGCACGACCTCGCTGGACCGCTCGGTCAGGCTGCCCAGGACGTCGAGGTCCTCGGCGAGCTGGATCGCGTCGCCCGAGGTGGTGAAGGCCTGGTACCAGGCGCCCGCGTAGCTCGGCAGGGAGCTCGAGGCGGAGGCGACGAACCCCGCGCCGAGGGCCAGGACGACCGCGGACGCCGTCGTGAGCGCGGCGCGGGAACGCTCCGCACGCTTGACCGCGAGCGGTGGGGACGTCGACGGCGCATGGCGCGGTGGGGGCACGGTGAGCAGCAGCAGCAGAGCGGCGACGACGACGAGGAACACCCCGCGCGGCACCCCGCCGACCAGCACGAGGGGCGGCGCCCACAGGGCCAGCAGGGGCAGGCCGGCCAGGGCCGGTCGGTGCAGGCCCCCCGCGAGGGCGTCGGCGAGCAGCAGCACGGCGAGCGTGCCGCCCACGGCGACCAGGACGATGGGCAGGGTGCCGGGGACGGGAGCGACCTCGGACCGGATGGTGTCGGCGGCCTGGCCGAGCCGGGCCACGGCCCGCACGACGTGCGACGGGCCGACGAGGAGGTCCGGGTCGGACGTGGCCGCGCCGTAGCGCGCCAGGACGAACCAGGCGGCCACCACCGCGCCCGCCAGCGTCGGCAGCAGCGAGGAGCCGGTGACGTCATGCCCCCGGCGCCGTGCCCGCGCCTCGACCAGGCCGCGCACGAGGCACAGGGTGGCGCACACCAGGGCGATGCCGACGAGTCCCTCGGTGACCCAGGGGCCGGGGATGACCAGGGCGGTGAGCGCGAGGAAGGACCCGGCGACGGCGACGGCGACGAGCAGGCTCGTGGCGAGGAGCCGGGCGACCGGGCCGGCGTGGGCGGGGATCACTCGGCACGCTCCGTGAGGGCGGACCAGGCCCGTTCGGCAGCCGTCCCCGGCGTGCACGTCGCGACGCGCCACCCGGCGGCGCGCAGCGCGTCGCCGGTCGCCTCGACGTCCGCGCCCGGGTCCTTCGAGGGCGCCACGACCAGGAGCGCCCAGCACGTGCCGTCCGTGCCGAGCGCGGCGAGGGCGTGGCGGCCGGGCTCGTCCTGCGGTGCGAGGACCGCCACGGTGATCTCGCCGCGGGAGCGGTCGGCGCGCATCGTGCGGGCGGTGCGTTCGAGGGCCTGGGCGGCGTCGGCGCCCCGCAGGCCGACGAGGTCGACGGTCGCGTCGAGCAGTCGTGAGCGTCCGGAGCGGACGCTGCCGACGTGCTCGGTGCGCGTCGGTTCCGGGGAGGTGGAGACCAGCCGGGTCGGGTGCCCGCCCTCGAGGAACGACACGGCGACGGACGCGGCGAGCTCGACCGCCCACTCGCCGTCGGAGACGGCCAGCGCGCCGGGATGCCGGGCGCCCGGGCGGTCGTCGGGAGCCGGGGCGAGGAGGGCGCGGTCGAGCAGGACGGACACCGGGCGGACGCCGGCGCCCTCGTCGGCCCTGACCATGAGGTGTCCCTGGCGCGCCGAGGCGGTCCAGTGCACGCGGCGGGGGTCGTCCCCGGCGACGTACTCGCGCAGGACGGAGTCGTCCGTGGACGCCAGGCGTGCGCCGGTGGCTGCCCGGTCGACGTCGCCGAGCGCGGCCGAGCGCACGGGCAGCGGCGTCGTCCGCGGCCAGACGGCGACCCGGGTGGCCTCGCCCAGCGGCTGGGTCGTGCGGGCCAGACCGAACACGTCGGTGCGGGTGGTGAGCACGGGTCCGAGCGGCCAGCGCCCCCGGCGACCGGGCACGAGGCCGTAGTGCACCGCGATGTGGTCGGGCTGGGTGCGCACCCGCGCCCGGATGCCGGTGGAGCCGGCGAGCTCGTGGGCGGCCTGCTCGGACAGCCGGAGCCGGGCGAGCCTCTCGAAGGCCGCCCCGGTGCGGGCGCGGGCCCGGACCGTGAGACGGGTGGTGGCGGGCTGCCCCGCGACGACCGGGTTGGGGTCCACGGACCGGACCACGTCGAGGGCGCCGCGACCGGCGTCGAGGCGCTGCCAGGCCAGGGTCGTCCAGGCGGCGGCGACGGCGAGCAGGGCGGCGGCGCCCAGCCCGACGAGGTCGGGCAGGTCCAGGACGACGCCGGTGGCCGCCAGCACGACGCCGGAGGTCAGCACCCCGGCACCACGGCCCGTGGGGCGCACGGCGGTGAGGCGGCGGAGCCGGGCGAGGGCGCGTCGGCCTCTCATCGGGTCAGCCGTCGAGGGGGCGGTGACCGTTGTCGGCCGGCCGCCGCGGGCCGAAGGAGTCCGGTGCGGCGGGCACCGCGGTCCGTTCGAGGACCGACTCGACCACCTGGACCTCGGTGCGTCCGGCGAGCCGCGACTCCGTCGACAGGATGAGCCGGTGCGCGAGCACCGGCACGGCCAGCGCCTGGACGTCGTCGGGCAGGACGTGCTGACGCCCGGCCATCGCGGCGCAGGCCCGGGCGACCCGCAGCAGCTGGATGGAGGCGCGCGGCGACGCGCCGAGCCGCAGCGCGGCGTCGTTGCGCGTGGCCCGGACGAGGTCGACGACGTACTGCTTGACCGCGTCCGAGGCGTGCACCGCCCGGGTCCAGGAGGCGTAGCGGGTCATGGCGTCGGCGTCGGTCACGGGGCGCAGGCCGTCGAGCGGGTCGACGGAGCGGGTCCCGAGCATCTGCAGCTCGGCGGCGTTGTCGGGGTACCCGACCGACAGGCGGGCCATGAAGCGGTCTCGCTGCGCCTCGGGCAGCGGGTAGGTGCCCTCCATCTCGACCGGGTTCTGGGTGGCGACGACCAGGAAGGGGCGGGGGAGGTCGTAGGTGCTGCCGTCGACGGTGACGTGCCCCTCCTCCATGCACTCCAGCAGGGCGGACTGGGTCTTGGGCGAGGCGCGGTTGATCTCGTCGCCGATGACCACGTTGTTGAAGACGGGTCCCGGCCGGAACTCGAACTCGCCGCTGGTGGACCGGTAGATGTTGACGCCGGTCAGGTCGCTGGGCAGCAGGTCGGGGGTGAACTGGACGCGCCCGACGCGGCAGTCGATGGTCCGTGCCACGGTCTTGGCGAGCGTCGTCTTGCCGACACCCGGCACGTCCTCCACCAGGAGGTGGCCCCCGGCGAGCAGCACGGCGACGGTCAGGCGGGCGAGGTCGGGGCGGCCCGCGACCACGGACTCCACCGCCTGACGGATGCGGTCGGTCGTGGCGACCAGCTCGCCCAGCCCGGACCGGAGTGCCTCGCGCGCGTCGTCGGCGGCCGGGTCCCGCAGGGTGCTGGTGGCGTGGTCGGGCTGCATCGATGCGGGCCTCCGGAGCGACGGGACGGTACGACCAGCAGCCTAGTGGCTGCACGATCCGCCGTCGTGCTGCGGGCGGCGGGGCCCTCCACCGCCCTCCACCACGGCTGCGGCGCGCTGACCTGCGAAGAGGTCGCCGATGGGGTGAAGAACCCGTGTGGTCGGCGTCTTTTCGCGCGCCTGGTGGAGGAAAGTGGAGTAGCGTGGAGAGCACGGGAGCCCGAGGGGAGGTGCGGACCGTGGCAGGAGCTCTGGGGGACCAGTTCCCGGGTACCGGGCTGCTGCTCGGCACGTACACCCCCAGGCTCGACGAGAAGGGGCGTCTCATCCTTCCCGCGAAGTTCCGTGCCCGGCTGGCCGGCGGGCTCGTCATGACGCGGGGCCAGGAGCGGTGCCTCTTCCTTCTTCCGATGGACGAGTTCTCACGGATGTACGAGCAGGTCCGGCAGGCGCCGGTCACCAGCCGTCAGGCACGCGACTACCTGCGCGTGTTCCTGTCGGGGGCGAGCGACGAGGTGCCGGACAAGCAGGGCCGGGTGGTCATCCCCGCGGCGCTGCGCGAGTACGCCGGGCTCGACCGGGACGTCGCCGTCATCGGCGCCGGCACCCGCGTCGAGGTCTGGGACGCGGGGGCGTGGGAGACCTACCTGGCCGAGCAGGAGTCGTCGTACTCCGACGTGGCCGAGCAGATCTTCCCCGGGCTCGAGTTCTGAAGCAGCACCACAACAGCATCTCCGCACGACGAGGCCTCCTCCCGCGAGCATCTGGCGCACTTCCCCGGTGCCAGAACGACGCGGAGGGAGACCTGGCCGGGCGGGGGCAGCACAGCACCGGAAGGGGGCGGCATGAGCACGAGCGACGACGGACGACCCACGCAGGACCGCCACGTGCCCGTGCTGCTGCAGCGGTGCGTCGACCTCCTCGCCCCGGCGCTGACCGGTGCGGGCAGCGTCATGGTCGACTGCACCCTGGGCATGGGCGGGCACACCGAGGCGGTGCTCGAGCAGGTACCGGGCGTCCGGGTGATCGGCATCGACCGCGACCCGCAGGCCCTCGAGCTCGCGACCGCACGGCTGTCCCGCTTCGGCGACCGCTTCACCCCCGTCCACGCCGTCTACGACGAGATCGGCGACGTCGTGGCCGACCATGCCGACGGCGCCGTGCAGGGCGTGCTCATGGACCTCGGGGTCTCCTCGCTCCAGCTGGACGAGGCCGAGCGCGGCTTCTCGTACGCCCAGGACGCGCCGCTGGACATGCGCATGGACCAGTCCCGCGGCCTGACCGCGGCCGAGGTGCTCAACGAGTACGACGAGCGCGACCTGGTCCGGATCCTGCGCGACTACGGCGAGGAGCGGTTCGCCCAGCGGGTCGCCCGGGCGATCGTGCGCCGCCGGGACACCGAGCCGTGGGCGCGCACCGGCGAGCTGGCCGACGCGGTGCGGGACGCCATCCCCGCCGCGACCCGGCGCACCGGCGGCAACCCGTCGAAGCGCACCTTCCAGGCGCTGCGCATCGAGGTGAACGGCGAGCTCGAGGCTCTCGAGCGGGCGGTGCCGGCGGCGATCGAGGCGCTGGCCGTGGACGGCCGGCTCGTCGTGGAGTCCTACCAGTCCCTGGAGGACCGCATCGTCAAGCGGGCCATCGCCCGGGGGACGGCGTCGAGCGCGCCGCCGGGGCTGCCCGTCGAGCCGGAGACGCACCGGCCCTACCTCCAGGCCCTCACCCGGGGCGCGGAGGAGGCCGGTCCGGACGAGCTGGAGCGCAACGCCAGGTCGGCCTCGGTCCGCCTGCGCGCCGCACGCCGGCTGCGCCCCACCCCTGACCACCTGATCGGCACCCACCGCAAGGAGTCGCGATGAGCGCTCTGCGAGCACCCGCAGTCGTCCCGGCACGCCGCGGCGACCCCACCCCCCGGCGCGCCCCGCTGCGCGCGGTCCAGGGCGGTGCCGGGCGCCGTCTGGACGCCGTGCGCGCCCCGCTGCAGGCCACCTCGGGCGTGCCCTTCATGGTGCTGTGCGCCCTGGTGCTGACGGGTGCTCTGCTCGGCGCCCTGCTGCTCAACACCCAGATGGCGCGCGGCTCCTACGAGATGTCGGGCCTGCGCAAGGAGGTCGGGCTGGTGGCGCAGGACGTCCAGGAGGTGCGTGCGGAGCTGCGGCAGGCCGAGGCGAGCCTCGGCGAGCAGGCGGAACGTCTCGGGATGTCTCCCGCCGCGGAGATCACCATGCTGTCCGCCGCGGACCGCGCCGTCGTCCCGGAGCCCACGGAGCCGACGGGGTCCACGGAGCAGCCGTGAGCGCGACACGCCCGGGTCGGCCGCGCGGATCGGGCGGGCCGCGGGCGCAGGATCGAAGGGTGAGTCCCGCGAAGACCGCGCGCCCCGCGGTGAGCCGACGGCGTGCCGCCCCTCCTGCCCGGCCGCGGCGACCCGTCCCACGGGCCGCCGCGCCGGGCGACCCGGCCCGGCGGCAGCGGTGGCTGATCGTCGTGGCCGCCTGCGTCCTGGTGGTGTTCGTCGGCCGGCTCGTCTGGGTCCAGGTCGTCCAGGGGCCGGCCCTGGCGTCGACGGCCCAGCAGGAGCGGCTCGCCACCCAGGTCACCCTCGCGCACCGCGGGGACATCCTCGACGTGGACGGCACCGTGCTGGCCACGTCCGTCGACCGGTACACCGTCACCGCCGACCAGCTCACGATCCAGGAGTTCCGGGGGAACGGCCGCCACGCCGACGGCGAGCCCGTCCAGGACGGGGCGCTCGGCATCGCCCAGCTCCTGGGCCCGGTGCTCGGGGAGACGCCGGCCACGCTCGCGGCCCGGCTCAACGGCGAGGACCGCTACGTCGTCCTGGCCCGTGACGTGGTGCCGGAGGTGCAGCGGTCGGTGGCGGCGCTCGACCTGCGCCGGTACCTCAGCACCGAGATGACCTCGGAGCGCACCTATCCCGCGGGCGCGGTGGCCGGTCCTCTGCTCGGGTACGTCAACAGCGAGCAGGAGGGGCTGGGCGGCATCGAGGCGGCGTACGACGACGTCCTGGCCGGGACGGACGGCACCCACACCTTCGAGCGAGGACGGGACGGTGCGCAGATCCCCGTCTCGGAGATCGAGTCGGTGCCCGCCGTCCCCGGCCAGGACGTCCAGCTCACCCTCGACTCGGACGTGCAGTGGAAGGCCGAGGAGCTCCTCGACGACGCCGTGAGCGCCACGGGCGCGGCCTACGCCATCGGCATCGTGCAGGACGTCCGCACCGGCGAGCTCGTCGCGATGGCCGACTCGGGCGACGTCGACCCGAACGACCGCTCGACCTCCCAGGTCGCGGACGGCTCGCGGGCCGTCAACGTCGTCTTCGAGCCCGGGTCGACCGGCAAGGTCATCGCGATGGCGGCCGCCCTCGAGGGCGGGTACTGGGAGCCGACGGACCAGTTCGAGGTCCCCGACACGTTCACCGTCGACGGCGAGACCTTCCGGGACTCCCACTCCCACCCGGTGGAGAACTGGACGCTGGCCGGCATCTTCGCCCAGTCGTCCAACACCGGCACGGTGATGATGGGCCAGGAGATCCCCTTCGCGGTGCGCTACGACTACCTGCGCAAGTTCGGGTTCGGCCAGCGCACCGCGCTCGGCCTGCCGGGGGAGAGCGCCGGCCTGCTCCCGGCCGAGAACGTGGACGAGGTCGAGAACCGCACGCCCTACACGATCCTGTTCGGCCAGGGCGTGGCGGTCAGCGCGATGCAGGCCACCCAGGTGTTCTCCACGGTGGCGAACGGCGGGGTGCGGATGCCCGCCACGATGATCGAGGGGACGCGGACCTCCGCGGGCGAGTGGACGCCCGCCGAGCGCGCGGAGGGCACCCGCGTGGTCTCGCAGGAGACCGCCGACTCCCTGATCACGATGATGGAGGCCGCCACGAGCGAGGAGGGCACGGGTGCCGACGCCCGGGTGCCCGGCTACCGTGTCGCCGGCAAGACCGGCACGGCGCAGATGTTCGAGGGCGGTGGCACCACCTACGTCGCCTCCTACATCGGGGTCGCCCCCGCCGAGGACCCCCGCTACGCGGTGTCGGTGTTCCTCAAGAGCCCGCACTCGTCGATCTACGGCGGCGTGGTCGCCGCGCCGGTGTTCTCCGAGCTGATGGGTTTCACGCTGCGCAAGGAGGGCGTGCCGCCGTCCACGGAGCCGGTCGACCAGTTCCCGTTGACCTGGTGACCGGGTGGCAGCAGGTAGGTTCTTCCCGTGACATCCCCGATCGGACGCATCCGACCCGCGGCGCCCGAGGCGAGGTCGTTGCGCGACCTCGCGGCCGCGTTCGACCTGGTCAGCGCCAACCCTGTCCCCCCTGAGACCCAGGTCTCGGCCGTCGCGAGCGACAACCGCGTGGTCGTCGACGGCGATCTCTTCGTCGCGCTGCCCGGCGCGCGGGTGCACGGCGCCCGGCACGCCCGCGACGCGGTCGCGCGCGGTGCGCGCGCGGTGCTGACCGACGACGACGGAGCCGCCCTGCTCACCGACGTCGGCGTGCCCGTCCTGGTGGCTCCCGACCCGCGCACGGTCCTGGGGCCGCTGGCGGCCTGGGTGCACGGTGCGCCGGCCGAGGCCCTGGCGACCTTCGGGATCACGGGCACCAACGGCAAGACGACCACGACCTACCAGCTCGACCACCTCGTGCGGGCGCTGGGTCGCACCGGGGGACTGGTGGGCACGGTCGAGACCCGCGCGGGCGACGAGGTCCTCCCCAGCCGTCTGACGACGCCGGAGGCGGCGGACCTGCAGGCCCTGCTCGCGGCGATGCGGGAGCGAGGGGTCGACACCCTGACCATGGAGGTGTCCTCCCACGCGATCTCGATGCGTCGCGTCGACGGCGTGGTCTACGACGTCGCGGGCTTCACGAACCTCAGCCAGGACCACCTGGACTTCCACGGCGACCTGCCGACGTACTTCGCGGCCAAGGCCGAGCTGTTCACCCCCGAGCGGTCGCGCCGCGGGGTCGTGGTCGTCGACGACGCCTGGGGCGAACGGCTCGCGACGATCGCGACGGTGCCGGTCGAGACGGTGCGCACGGCCCCGGCTGCCGCGAACGCCCCGCAGGCCGACTGGACGGTGACCGACGTCGTGCCGCACGGCACCGGGTCGGCCTTCACCGTCACGCACACCGACGGGCGGTCGCTGCGCACCAGCACCGCGCTGCCCGGCGCGTTCAACGTCGCCAACGCGGCGCTCGCTGTGGTGATGGTGATCGCCTCCGGCGTGCCCGTGGCGGACGTGGCCGCAGCGCTCGATGCCTCCGGAGGTCTGGGCGCGAACGTCCCGGGACGCATGGAGGTGGTCTCGCCCGGCGGCGTGGACTCGCCTCGGGTGATCGTCGACTTCGCGCACAACACCGACGCTCTCGAGCTGGCCCTGGCGGCCCTGCGTCCGACGACGCCGGGGCGGCTCGTCCTGGTGTTCGGTGCCACGGGCGACCGTGACCCCGGCAAGCGTCCGGCGATGGGTGCCGCCGCCGTCGAGGGTGCCGACGTCGTCGTGCTCACCGACGACGACCCGCACGACGAGGATCCGGCTGCCGTGCGTGCCGCCGTCCTGGCGGGGGCGCGGGCCGCCCGAGACACCGCACGGGCCGGGGGCCGGGTCGTGGAGCTGGTGGAGGTGGCGCCGCGGTCGGCGGCGATCCGCCGCGCCGTGACGGACGCGGCCCCCGACGACACCGTGCTGGTCGCGGGACGTGGCCACGAGACCATCCAGGAGGTCGCAGGTCAGGACCTCGAGCTGGACGACCGCGAGGAGGCGCGCGCCGCGCTGCGCTCCCGCGAAGAGAGGAACGCAGGAGCATGATCGAGCTCACCGCCACCGAGGTCGCGGCCGCGACGTCCGGGACGCTGCACGGCGCCGCCGGCGCGGTCGTCACCTCCGACGTGGTCATCGACTCCCGCGAGGTCGGCGCGGGCGCGCTGTTCGTCGCGCTGCCGGGCGAGCACGTCGACGGCCACGACTTCGCGGCGGCCGCCCACGAGGCCGGTGCCGCGCTGGTCCTGGCGGCCCGTCCGCTGGACGGCGTCCCCACGGTGGTCGTGCCGGACGTCCGCACGGCGCTCGGGGAGCTGGCCCGGGCCGTGCTGGCCAGGTTGCGCGAGGTGGGCGACGTGCGTGTCGTGGCAGTCACGGGCTCCGTCGGCAAGACGACCACGAAGGACCTGCTGGGTCAGCTCCTCGCACCGGAGGTCGGCGCGGGGGCGATCATCGTGCCCACCGGGTCGTTCAACAACGAGATCGGTCTGCCGCTGACCGTGCTGCGCGCCACGGCGGCCACCCGGCTCCTGGTGCTGGAGATGGGGGCGGACTCCCCGGGCAACATCGCCGACCTGACCAGGATCGCCCCGCCGGACGTCGGGATCGTGCTCGCCGTGGGGACCGCCCACCTGGGCCGGTTCGGCGACGTGGAGGCGATCGCACGCACCAAGGGCGAGATGGCCGCCGGTGTGCGCCCCGGCGGCACGGTGCTCCTCAACGTCGACGACGCCCGGGTCGCGGCGATGGCGGACCGCGCCGCCCCGGGTGCGTCCGTGGTGACGTTCGGGACCATCCCGGCGGCCGACGTCCGCGCCCGCGACGTCGTCGTGCCGCACGGCCGCGCGGCGTTCGACCTCGAGCACGCCGGTGCGTCCGCACCCGTGGAGCTGCGCCTCGTCGGGGCGCACCACGTGACCAACGCGCTGGCCGCCGCGGCCGCCGCGCTGAGCCTGGGGCTGGACCTGGCGACGGTGGCGACGCGGCTCGCCGCCGCGACGCCCCGGAGCCCCCACCGCATGGCGGTCACCGAGCGACCCGACGGCGTCACGATCGTCGACGACGCCTACAACGCCAACCCCGACTCCGTGCGGGCGGCCCTGCGGACGCTGGCGGTGATGGCGGGTCGTACCCGTCGCTCCGTCGCCGTCCTCGGTGAGATGCTGGAGCTCGGTGAGTCCTCGCGGGTGGAGCACGACGCGATCGGCCGGCTCGCGGTGCGGCTCAACGTCAAGCTGCTCGTCGTCGTCGGCCAGGGCGCGTACCACGTCCACGAGGGCGCGCTGCAGGAGGGTTCCTGGGGAGAGGAGTCGGTGTTCGTGCCTGACCTCGACGCGGCACGCGAGGTGCTGGGCTCGTCGCTGCAGCCCGGGGACGTCGTCCTGGTCAAGGCCTCGAACGGCAGCGGGCTGTGGCGCCTGGCCGACGAGCTCGTGGAGGCCCGCGCATGATCGCCGTCCTGGCGGCCGCCGGGGTCTCGCTGCTCGTCGCGCTCCTGGGCACGCCCCTGTTCATCCGGTTCCTCGTGCGCCGCAACTACGGGCAGTTCGTCCGGCAGGACGGTCCGACGGCGCACTTCACCAAGCGCGGCACACCCACGATGGGTGGTGTCGTCATCATCGGGGCGACCCTGGTGGGCGTCGCGGTGTCGATGGTGTTCGCCGGACGGCCCCCCAGCGCCTCGGCGCTGCTGGCGCTGTACCTGATGACGGGGCTCGGCCTGGTCGGGTTCCTCGACGACTTCACCAAGATCCGCAAGCAGCGGTCCCTCGGTCTGACCGCGCGGGCGAAGATCGTCGGCCAGGGGTTCGTGGGCATCTCGTTCGCGATCCTCGCGCTGCAGTTCCCCAACGAGAACTCCCGCACCCCGGCCTCGACGAAGATCTCGTTCCTGCGCGACACCAACCTCGACCTGGCGTTCGCCGGGACGACGATCGGGCTGATCCTGTTCGTGCTGTGGGCCAACTTCCTCATCACGGCGTGGTCGAACGCGGTGAACCTCACGGACGGGCTCGACGGCCTGGCCACGGGCTCGTCGCTCATCGTCTTCGGCGCCTACGTGCTCGTCGCGATCTGGCAGCTCAACCAGTCCTGCCAGCGGCTCGCCGCGGCCGGTCCGGGCTGCTACGAGGTGCGCGACCCGCAGGACCTCGCGATCGTGTCCGCGGCCGTCATGGGCGCGTGCTTCGGGTTCCTGTGGTGGAACGCCAGCCCCGCGAAGATCTTCATGGGCGACACGGGATCGCTCGCCCTCGGCGGGGCGCTCGCCGCCCTGTCGATCCTGTCCCGCACCGAGATCCTCGCCGCGATCATCGGCGGCCTGTTCGTCATCATCGTGCTGAGCGACATCATCCAGATCGGCTCGTTCAAGCTGACCGGGAAGCGCGTGTTCAAGATGGCGCCGCTGCACCACCACTTCGAGCTCTCCGGCTGGGGCGAGGTGACGATCGTCATCCGGTTCTGGCTCGTCGCCGGGCTCTTCGCCGCCCTCGGCATGGGGATCTTCTACGCCGAGTGGGTCGTCAGTTGACGCTGGAGGGACGGCGCGTGGTCGTCGCCGGGCTCGGGGTGACGGGACGGGCCGTGGCGCAGGTCGTGCACGAGCGGGCGGCGTCCCTGGTCACGGTCGACGTCCGGGCCGACGACGCCGACGTCCGGGGGGCGGACGCCACGGACCCCGTGGTCCTGGACCGCGTCGTGGCCGACGCGGACGTCGTCGTGGCCTCGCCGGGCTGGGCGCCGTCCTCGCCGCTGCTCCTCGCGGCCCGCGCCGCCGGTGTGCCGGTGTGGAGCGAGGTGGAGCTGGCCTGGAGGTTGCGCGCCGGTGCGCCGTGGCTCGCGGTGACGGGCACCAACGGCAAGACCACGACGGTGCAGATGCTCGCCTCCATCCTGACGGCCGCCGGGCTGCGCACCGCCGCCGTCGGCAACGTGGGCACCCCCGTGCTGCAGGCGGCCCCGGACCCGTCGCTCGACGTGCTCGCCGTCGAGCTGTCCAGCTTCCAGCTCCACCACACCAGCACGATGGCGGTGCGGGCCGGGGCGGTGCTGAACGTGGCCGCCGACCACCTCGACTGGCACGGCACCGCGGACGCCTACGCCGCCGACAAGGGGCGCATCTACGCCGGTGCCGAGGTGGCCTGCGTGTACAACGTGGCCGACGCCGTCACCGAGCGCCTCGTCCGTGACGCCGACGTCGCCGAGGGTGCCCTGGCGGTGGGCTTCACGCTCGGCGCCCCCGGTCCCGGTCAGGTCGGTCTCGTCGAGGACGTCCTGGTCGACCGGGCCTTCCACGCGCCGCCCGACGCCCGCGACCGGTCGCGCACGGCCGCCGAGCTCGGCACGCTCGACGACCTCGCCCACCTCGGCCCGCAGGGCGCGCCGCCGCACATGGTCGCCGACGCCCTCGCTGCCGCCGCGCTCGCGCGCGCCCACGGTGTCGAGGCGCGGGCGGTCCGCGACGGTCTGCGGGCGTTCCGCCCCGACGCGCACCGGGCCGCCGTCGTCCGCACGCTGGACGACGTCACCTACGTCGACGACTCCAAGGCCACCAACGCGCACGCCGCGGCCGCCTCGCTCGCGGCGTGCGCGCCCGGGAGCGCGGTGTGGATCGTCGGCGGCCTGGCCAAGGGGGCACGCTTCGACGACCTCGTCGCCTCCCGTGCGGACCGTCTGGCGGCGGCCGTCGTCATCGGGGTCGACCCGACACCCTTCACGGACGCGCTCGCCCGACACGCGCCCGAGATCCCCGTGCGGGTGGTCGACGCCGGGGACACTGGCACGGTGATGCGCCGTGCGGTCGCCACGGCACGGCAGCTCGCCCGCGAGGGGGACACCGTGCTCCTGGCCCCGGCCGGCGCGTCCATGGACCAGTTCACGTCCTACGCCGCGCGCGGAGAGGCCTTCGCCCGGGCGGTGCAGGACCTGCCGTAGGGAGCACGATGGCGGTCACGACCGACAAGCGGCCCGCAGCCGGGCGTCCGGTCGACCGGCCGTGGCTCGGGCAGTGGAACTCGGCGGCCACCAGCTACTACCTGCTGCTCGGGGCCACGAGCCTGCTGCTGATCATCGGGCTGGTGATGGTGCTGTCCAGCACCACCGTCACCTCCATCGCGGCCGGGGACTCGCCGTACACCGCCGGGCTCGAGCAGGCGAAGTTCGCCGTCATCGGGCTGCCCCTGATGCTCGTGGCGATGCGGCTGCCGATCCGCTGGTACAAGGGGCTCGCCTGGCCGGCCCTCGTCACGGCCGTCGCCCTGCAGGCGCTGACGCTCGTGCCCGCGCTGTCGCGCGCCGAGGGCAGCAACGCCGGCTGGATCCACGTCGCCGGCATCACGCTGCAGCCGGCGGAGATCAGCAAGCTCGCCCTGGCGGTGTGGCTCGGCGCGGTGCTGGGACGCAAGCAGCACCTGCTCGGTTCCTGGGCGCACGCGTTCGTGCCCGCCGTCCCCGGGGCGCTCCTCGTCCTGGGGCTGGTGCTGGCCGGGCGCGACCTCGGCACCATGATGGTGATGGCCGGGCTCGTGGCCGGAGCGCTGTGGGTCTCGGGGGCGCCGGCGAAGATGCTGGCGCTGGGGGGCGCGATCGGCGCGGCCGCCGTCGTCGGCCTCTTCGTCATCGGCAACAGCGACCGCATGGGACGCATCCTGGCCGTGTACGAGTGCTCGGACCGGCAGGGGGAGTGCTACCAGTCCCTGCACGGGATGTACGGCCTGGGCACCGGCGGCCTGTTCGGCGTCGGTCTCGGCGCCTCGCGCGAAAAGTGGGGCCTGCTGCCCGAGGCGCACAACGACTTCATCTTCTCCATCATCGGCGAAGAGCTCGGGCTGCTCGGCACCCTGACGGTCCTGGCCCTGTTCGGCGTGCTCGGCATCGCGATGGCCCGCGTGGTGCGCCGGCACCCGGACCCCTTCGTCAAGATCACCACGGCGGCCGTCGCCTGCTGGATCGTGGGCCAGGCGTTCGTCAACATCGGTGTCGTCGTGGGGCTGCTGCCCGTGATCGGGGTGCCGCTGCCGCTGGTCTCGGCCGGCGGGTCGGCGCTGGTCGCCGCGATGGTGGCGCTCGGGATGGTGATGCGGTTCGCCCGCGACGAGCCCGGCGCGGCCGAGGCGTTCGCGGCACGGCGCGGCGTGCTGCGCCGGTCGATGACCGTGCTCGGCCGGTCCCGTCGCCGCGCCCGGTAGGGTCACGGTCCGTGAGCACTAGCGAACCACTGTCCGTCGTCCTGGCCGGGGGCGGCACCGCCGGCCACGTCAACCCGCTGCTGTCCGTCGCGGACGAGCTGCGCTCGCGCGAGCCGCAGGCGAAGTTCCTGGTCCTGGGCACCGAGTCCGGGCTCGAGGCCGACCTCGTGCCGGAACGCGGCTACGAGCTGCGCGCGATCCCCAGGGTGCCGCTGCCGCGTCGCCCCAGCACCGACCTGCTGCGCCTGCCCGGACGCCTGACCGGCGCCGTGCGTGCCGCCGAGGCCGCCATCGACGAGATCGGCGCGCGGGTCGTCGTCGGGTTCGGCGGGTACGTGTCCACCCCGGCCTACCTCGCCGCGCGGCGTCGGGGGGTGCCGGTGGTGATCCACGAGCAGAACGCCCGCCCCGGCCTCGCGAACCGTCTCGGGGCCCGCTGGGCGGCCGCCGTCGGCGCGACCTTCCCGGGCACCTCGCTGCCCGGGGCCGTCACCGTCGGCCTGCCGCTGCGGGCGGAGATCGCCGCGCTGGTCGCCGAGCGCGAGGCAGACCCGGCGGCCGCACGGACGCGGGCCGCCGGCGAGCTCGGACTCGACCCCCACCTGCCCACGGTGCTCGTCACCGGAGGGTCCTCCGGCGCGCTGAACGTCAACCGCGCGGTGGCCGGAGCCGCCGGCGAGCTGCTCGCCGCCGGGCTGCAGGTGGTGCACCTCACCGGCCGTGGCAAGGACGAGGACGTCCGCACGACGGTCGGGGCGCTCGCGCAGACCCACGACACCTCCCGCTACCACGTGCGCGAGTACCTGTCGCAGATGCACCTGGCGCTCGCCGCGGCCGACCTGGTCGTGGCGCGCTCCGGCGCGGGCACCGTGTGCGAGCTCGCCGCGCTGGGCCTGCCGGCCGTGTACGTGCCGCTGCCGATCGGCAACGGCGAGCAGCGGCTCAACGCGACGGGGGTCGTCGAGGCCGGGGGCGGGGTCGTCGTCGACGACGCCGACCTCACCCCGGCCTGGGTCGCCGCGCAGGTGCCCTCCCTCGTGGGCGACCAGGACCGCCTCGCGGCGATGGCGGCCGCCGCGGGCAGCGTCGGCGTGCGCGACGCCGCCGCACGGATGGCGGACATGGTCACGGCGGCCGCCGGGGCGGCGTCGTGACCCCGGGTGACGGGCCCGGTCCGGGGCTCGCCGAGCTCGGCCGGGTCCACCTCGTCGGCGTCGGCGGCGCGGGCGTGTCCGTCGTCGCCCGCCTCCTGGCGGCCGCGGGCGTCCCGGTGCAGGGGTCCGACGCCGCCGGTGGCCCGGCGCTGGACGCGCTGCGTGCCGACGGCGTCACGGTCTGGGTGGGGCACGACGCCGCCCACGTGGTGGGACCGGACGGCGTCCCGGTGGTGGACACCCTGGTGGTGTCGTCCGCCGTGCGGGAGTCCAACCCGGAGCTGGCCGCCGCCCGCGGCGCCGGCCTGCGCGTCCTGCACCGCTCCCAGGCGCTGGCCCGACTGATGGACGGTCGTCGCAGCGTCGCCGTCGCCGGTGCCCACGGCAAGACGACGACGTCGGCGATGACGGCGACGGTCCTCGCGGCGTGCGGGATCGACCCGTCCTACGCGATCGGGGGAACGTCCTGCTGCGCGACGGCGACGTCGTGCGGTCCACGCCCGGCGGCCGGACCGGGGCCTCGGACGTGCTGGTCGCGGAGGCCGACGAGTCCGACGGGTCGTTCCTCAACTACGCGCCGACGATCGCCGTGGTGACGAACGTGGAGGCGGACCACCTCGACCACTACGGCTCCCAGGAGGTGTTCGAGCGGGCCTTCGAGCAGTTCGCCGCGCGGATCGTCCCGGGCGGGTGGCTCGTGGCCTGCGCGGACGACGAGGGTGCGGCGCGGCTGGCCGCGCGGTACCGGGCCGGGGGCGGCCAGGTGCTCACCTACGGGACGTCGGTGGACGCCGACGTCGTCGTCCGTGACGTGGTCGTGCACGGTGCCACGACGCGCGCCGTCGTCTCCGGCGGCCCGCTCGGGGAGCGCACGCTCCCGCTGCACCTGGAGGTCCCCGGGCTGCACAACGCGCTCAACGCGACGGCCGCCGTCGTGGTCGGGGTGCTGCTGGGGGCCGCCCCCGAGGCCGCGCTCGTCGCCGCGTCCACGTTCGTGGGCACGGGTCGGCGGTTCGAGCCCAAGGGCGAGGCGGACGGGGTCCGGGTCTTCGACAGCTACGACCACCACCCCACGGAGGTCGAGGCCCTGCTGCGCGCCGCCCGACCGGTGGCCGGCGACGGTCGGATCGTCGTCCTGTTCCAGCCCCACCTCTACTCGCGGACCCGGACCTTCGCCGACCGGTTCGCCGAGGCGCTGGCGCTCGCCGACGAGGTCGTCGTGACGGGCGTCTACCGGGCGCGGGAGGACGTCGACCCGACGGTCGACGCGCGGACCATCACGGACCGTCCGGTCCGCACCCGGTCCGGGAACCGGCTGCACGCGGTGGAGGACCGGTTCGAGGCAGCGCACCGGGCGGCGGCCCTGGCCCGTCCGGGCGACCTGGTGCTGACCGTGGGTGCCGGCGACGTGACCGAGCTGGGTCCGGTGGTCCTGGCCGATCTGGCGGCCCGGACCGGCGTGGCGGACCCGGGGGTCCCGGGTCCGGGCGAGACGATGGGGTGATGCGTCCTCCACCTCGCCCACGGACTCCCGCCCGACCGGCGGGAGTCGACGGTGCGGGCGGCTCCGAGCGGCCGCAGGGCGGGCGTCCTGGGGCCGGGCGGCGGCGGACGTCGACGGCGGTGGCGAGCGTGGCCTCGCCCGACGTCGTGCCCTCGGCCCGCAGCGCGGCCTCGCCGGCTCCGGCTTCGTCGGCCTCGGCGTCCTCGGCCGCCGGGCGCGGGCGCCGGCCGGCAGGACCGGGCTCGGCGGGATCGGGCAAGGCGGGATCGGGCTCGGCGTCGCCGCGGGTGTCCACCGCGATGGCCGACCGGCTGGCCGAGCGTTCGGCGATGCGTCGCCACCGCTCGTGGCGCACCGCCCTGCTGGCCGTGCTGGGTCTCGTCGTCGTCGGCGCCGCCGCATGGGCCGCCGGGTGGTCGGAGCTCTTCGCCCTCGACGCCGACGAGGTGGTGGTCACCGGCGCGGAGCCCTCGGTCGACGCCGACGCCGTGCGAGCGCTGGTGCTCGAGGAGTCCGGGACGCCGTTGCCGCGGGTGGACACCGGGGCGCTCGACGAGCAGATCCTGCAGGTGCCGGGCGTCAAGGACGTGGCGGTGGACCGGTCGTGGCCGCGCGGGATCACGGTGTCCCTCACCTCCCGCGTGCCGGTGGCGGCGGTCCCGGACGACGGGCGGTACGTCCTGCTCGACGACGAGGGCGTCCGCCTGGACGAGCTGTCGGGCGCGCCCGAGGACCTGCCGGTGGTCTCCGTCCCGCTCGACGGCTCGGCGGCGACCCTTCGCGCGGCGCTGGCGGTGGTGTCGGCGCTGCCGCCGAAGCTGGCCGGTCAGGTCGAGGAGGTCAGCGCCCGGACCCAGGACGACGTCCAGACGGTGCTGCAGGACGGTGCGAGCGTGCGCTGGGGCGGTGCTGACCGACTGGAGCTCAAGGTGGAGGTCGTGCGCAGCCTGCGCAAGATCGCCGACGGCGCGAGCGTCATCGACGTGTCCTCGCCGGAGATGCCGGTGACCCGGTGACGGGGTGAGTGTGGGACGTCCGCACGCGACACGCCGGGGCACGTGCGGCCGCGGTCGCGATCCGCGACCTACCGTCGTGGACAGCAGCAATCTGACATAACTCTAACCCTCAACTATAACCTGAAGGTTGGGGCGGTCAGGACCCGAACGACCCGAGAGGCAACGACGTGGCAACTCCGCAGAACTACCTGGCAGTGATCAAGGTGGTCGGCATCGGCGGTGGCGGCGTGAACGCCGTGAACCGCATGATCGAGGTCGGCCTCAAGGGTGTCGAGTTCATCGCCATCAACACCGACGCCCAGGCGCTGCTGATGTCGGACGCCGACGTCAAGCTCGACGTCGGGCGCGAGCTCACCCGGGGACTCGGGGCGGGCGCGGACCCGGAGGTCGGTCGCAAGGCCGCCGAGGACCACGCCGAGGAGATCGAGGACGTCCTGCGCGGCGCCGACATGGTCTTCGTCACCGCCGGCGAGGGTGGCGGCACGGGCACCGGCGGCGCACCGGTCGTCGCGAAGATCGCCCGCTCCCTGGGCGCGCTGACCGTCGGGGTGGTGACCCGGCCCTTCACGTTCGAGGGACGTCGCCGCTCGGTCCAGGCCGAGCAGGGCATCGAGGCGCTCCGCGAGGAGGTCGACACCCTCATCGTCATCCCGAACGACCGCCTGCTGTCGATGTCGGACCGCAACGTGTCCGCGATCGCGGCGTTCCACTCCGCCGACCAGGTGCTGCACTCCGGCGTCCAGGGCATCACCGACCTCATCACGACCCCGGGCCTGATCAACCTCGACTTCGCGGACGTCAAGTCCGTGATGCAGGGGGCGGGGTCCGCCCTGATGGGCATCGGCTCGGCCCGCGGCGAGGACCGCGCGGTGCAGGCCGCCGAGCTCGCCATCTCCTCGCCGCTGCTCGAGGCCTCGATCGACGGTGCGCACGGCGTGCTGCTCTCGATCCAGGGCGGCAGCGACCTGGGACTGTTCGAGGTGCACGAGGCCGCCCGGCTCGTCCAGGAGGCCGCCCACCCCGAGGCGAACATCATCTTCGGCACCGTCATCGACGACGCTCTCGGCGACGAGGTCCGGGTCACCGTCATCGCGGCCGGGTTCGACGGCGGTTCGCCCAAGCAGCGGGAGGACTCCCGCGCGCTCGGTCAGGTCGCCGGCGCCGCGCCGGCACGCGTCGTGCCCACGATGTCCGACGCCGGCGGGCGGCCCCCGGCGCCGCCGAGCGGTTCCGGCCACGGCGCCTCGCCCGCCACGGCCCCCGTCCCCGCGGCGGACCCGGTCCGTCCGCGGCCCATCCCCGCCGAGCCCGACGACGTGCCCGCGAGCCTCGAGCCCGTGGGTGCCCACGCCCGCCCCGCCTTCACGGTCGTGGAGGACGGCGTGGGAGAGGGCGTCACCGTCGAGCGTCCGGTCGACGTCCCGCGCGTCGTCGACCAGGCGCGGCCCGCCGAGGACCTCGACGTCCCCGACTTCCTCAAGTGACCTCGTCGGCCACCTGGGACCAGGAGGCGCTCTTGCCCGCCGATCTCGGTGCAGGCCTGCTCCGCGTCGACCTGGGCCCGGGCGTCGTGGCCGGCTTCACGACCCGCCACGGCGGGGTCTCGCCGGCGCCCTGGGCGTCGCTCGACCTCGCCACCTCCACCGGCGACGAGCCGGCCCGGGTGCGCCGCAACCGCGACCTGCTCGAGGGGTGGGTCGGTGCGCCCGTGGCGTACTCCACCCAGGTGCACGGCGACGACGTCCTGGTCCTGGGACCCGAGGAGCGTGCGGAGTGGACCGCCGCGCCGCCGTCGAGCGCGGGCGAGGCGGACGCCCTGGTCACCGCCGAGCCGGGCCTCGGGCTCGGTGTGCTGGTGGCGGACTGCGTTCCGGTCGTGCTCGCGGACCCTGTCGCCCGGGTGGTCGGCGTCGCGCACGCGGGACGTCGCGGGCTCGTCGCCGGGGTCGTCGACCGCGCGGTGGACGCGCTGCTCGCCCAGGGCGCGAGCACGACGGGGCTGCGTGCCGCCGTCGGGCCCGCGGTCTGCGGGACGTGCTACGAGGTCCCCGAGGCGATGCGCGACGAGGTGAGCGCCGTCGTGGCGCAGACGTGGTCGAGCACCGAGCACGGCACTGCGGCGCTCGACCTGCCGGCGGGCGTTCTCGCCCGGCTGGCCGCTCGGGGGGTCGCTGCGGTGCGGGTGGACAGGTGCACCCGTACGGACCCGGACTTCTTCTCCCACCGCCGAGCCACCGCCGCGGGTGAGGTCACCGGGCGTCAGGCCGGTGTCGTCGTCCTCGGGTGACCTCGGCGTGTCGCGCACCGCTTACCGCGCCGGCGTCGCTACCGTCAAGTCACTGACGTACCGACGAACGGAGCAGGGCGATGGGCGGAGCGCTTCGCAAGACGATGCTGTACCTGGGGCTGGCGGACGACCAGCGCCCCGACGGGGAGTACCTCGAGGAGTACGACGAGGAGCTGGAGCCGGTGCGTGACGACGACTACCAGGCCGAGGTCACGCCGCTGCACCGTGACGGTGCGCCGGCCGGGGCCTACGCCGGCGGGGACCTGCGTCGGATCACCACCATCCACCCGCGCTCCTACAACGACGCGCGGCTCATCGGCGAGGCGTTCCGCGGCGGCACGCCCGTCATCATGAACCTCTCGGACATGAACGACGCCGACGCCAAGCGGCTCGTCGACTTCTCCGCCGGCCTGATCTTCGGCCTGCACGGGTCGATCGAGCGCGTGACGAACAAGGTCTTCCTGCTGTCTCCCGAGCACGTGGAGATCGCCAGCGAGGAGCAGGTCGCCACCAAGCGGCCCGACGGTCGCACGGGCGCCTTCTACAACCAGAGCTAGCTGTCCACGCATCACGACGCGCGGTCCGGGCACGCCCCCCGGGCCGCGCGTCGTGCGTCCGGTAGGTTGCAGGCGTGAGCGTGATCTTCGGCCTCGTCGCCCTCGTCCTCCTGCTGTTCATGATCTGCCTGATCGTGCGCCTCGTCTTCGACTGGGTGCAGGTCTTCGCGCGCGACTGGCGCCCGCGTGGACTGGTGCTGGTGATCGCCGAGGCGGTCTACACCGTCACCGACCCGCCGCTGCGGCTGCTGCGCCGGCTGATCCCGCCACTGACCCTCGGTCGGGTGCGCCTCGACCTGGCCTTCCTGGTCCTGTTCCTCGCCACGTCGATCCTGCTGCAGATCGCCAACGGGCTCTCGCGCTGAGCCCGACCGCCGCCCGCGTGACGCAGGCCACCCGAGTCGAGCGCGTCGGGGGACCGAGGTGTGAAGACACCGTGTGCGCCCGGATTCGAAAAGGCCGCCTCGACGGCGGTCCGCTACCGTGGTCATCCACGGACGCTCCGGGTCCGTGCACTGGACCGCGCAACCGCAACGAGGTGACACGATGGCACTGCTGACGGCAGAGGACATCCTCAACAAGAAGTTCTCGGCGACGAAGTTCCGTGAGGGCTACGACGTCGAAGAGGTCGACGACTTCCTCGACGAAGTGGTGCGGACGCTCACCTCGGTGCAGGAGGAGAGCGAGGACCTTCGCTCGAAGCTCGCCGCCGCCGAGCGGCGCGTGGCGGAGCTGAGCCGCAACGAGGCCGCCCAGCAGTCGACGGAGAAGCCCGACCTCTCCCCGCAGGTCGCCCCCGCGCCGGTGGCGGCCGCGGCGGAGAAGCCGCACGCCGAGCCCGAGTCGGCGACCGGCATGCTGCAGCTCGCCCAGAAGCTCCACGACGACTACGTCCGCTCCGGTCAGGAGGAGGGCGACCGCCTCATCACCGAGGCGAAGACCGAGGGCAGCCGCATCGTGCGGGAGGCCGAGGAGACCAGCCACCGCACGCTGTCGCAGCTCGAGCAGGAGCGGTCGCTCCTCGAGCGCAAGATCGACGAGCTGCGACTCTTCGAGCGGGACTACCGCACGCGCCTCAAGAGCTTCCTGCAGAACCTGCTCGGCGACCTGGACGCCCGGGGCTCGGCGCTCCCGCCGCAGCGCCAGAACGCCGGCGCAGGTCGCTCGAAGGACCTCTGACCTCTCGGATCACACCGCGCACGGTCCGGCCCGCACCGCCCATGCGCCCCTCGTGGCGCGTGCTGTTGTGCGGGCCGCTGTGCGCCCTTACGCTTCGGGCACCTCGACGAACTGAAGGGCTGCGAATGGCCAAGATCTCCACCACCCAGCGGGCGACCGTCCGCGAGGAGTTTCCCGACCTCGCGCGGGACGTCAAGCAGTTTCCCGTGCGTCCGGGCGAGGAACCGTGGACCCTCGCCGAGGTGACCGAGCTCGCGGTGCTCCTCCTCGACGACAAGGACCGGCTCACCGAGGAGCTGGCCGCGGCGGACGCCGAGCTGAGCGACCTGCTGCGCAACTCCGGGGACGGCGCCGGCGACGACCAGGCGGACTACGGTTCGAGCGCCCTCGAGCGCGAGCAGGAGCTGACGCTGGTCAACAACCTGCGCGACCTCCTGGCCCAGACCACGCACGCGCTGGCGCGCATCCGCAGCGGCACGTACGCGACGTGCGAGATCTCGGGCGCGCCGATCGGCAAGGCCCGGCTGCAGGCCTTCCCGCGGGCGACCTTGTCGGTCGAGGCGAAGGCGCGCGAGGAGCGTCGCTAGAGCCGTAGACTCGCCCCCGATGTCCACGAGTCCTGCCGGCGGCGAGCCGGCCCACGAGACCTCTCCCGACACCCCCCGGGTGACCTCCCACGATCTGCCCGGCGACGGTGCGCGCACCGAGCACGACCGGGCGACGGCACCGGCCGGCGTCTCCGCGGCGCGGCGTCGCCGGCTGGGTGCCGCGGCGTTCGGCCTGGCCGCCGTCGTCCTCGTCATCGACCAGCTGACCAAGTGGTGGGCCCTCGAGGCGCTCACCGTGGGGGAGCGCATCTCGCTGGTCGGGGACCTGCTCGGTCTCACGCTGGTCTTCAACGAGGGGGCGGCGCTCGGGATCGCGGGCGGGTACACCTGGATCCTCACCCTCGTCGTCGTGGGTGTCGTCGTCGTCATCGTCCGGGCGATGCGACGCATCGGGTCCGTGGGGTGGGCGGTGGCGCTGGGCCTGCTGCTCGGTGGCGCGCTCGGCAACCTCCTCGACCGGCTGTTCCGGGAGCCCGGGTTCGCCAAGGGCGAGGTGGTCGACATGATCGCCTACTACGACTTCTTCGTCGGGAACGTCGCCGACATCGCGATCGTGGTCGCCGCGGGCCTGATCATCCTGCTCTCGTTCCGGGGGGTCGCGCTCGACGGCACCCGCCACGGCGACCCCGACGACCCTGACGGCGGTGCCGACGGCGACCCGGTCGGCCGTCCTGACGACGGCCCTGACGACGGCCCTGACGACGAGCCCGGGTCCTCGGACGGCCCGGACGGGGGAACCGCCCGGAGCGGGGCGACGTCATGAGCCTGCGTGCGCTGCCCGTGCCCGACGGTCTGGCCGGCGAGCGCGTGGACGTCGCGCTGGCGCGCATGCTGGGCTTCTCGCGCACCCAGGCCGCCGAGCTGGCCGCCGCCGGTGCGGTGCGGGTCGACGGCCGGCCGGCCGGCAAGTCCGACCGCCTCCTGGCCGACGCCTGGCTCGAGGTCGACGTCCCCGACGCCAGGTCCCCGGTCGAGGTCGTGCCCGAGCCGGTCGAGGGCATGCGGATCGCCTACGAGGACGACGACGTCGTCGTGGTGGACAAGCCGGTCGGGGTCGCCGCGCACCCGTCGCCGGGCTGGACCGGCCCGACGGTCGTGGGGGCGCTGGCCGCGGCGGGCTACCGGATCTCCACCTCGGGCGCGGCCGAGCGGCAGGGCATCGTGCACCGCCTCGACGTCGGCACGTCGGGTCTGATGGCCGTCGCCAAGAGCGAGGCCGCGTACACCGGCCTCAAGCGGGCCTTCAAGGAGCGCACGGTCGACAAGGTCTACCACGCGCTCGCGCAGGGGCACCCGGAGCCGACCACGGGCACGATCGACGCCCCGATCGGCCGGCACCCGCACCACGACTACCGGTTCGCCGTCGTGGCGGACGGCAAGCCGTCGGTGACCCACTACGAGGTCCTCGAGATGCTGCCGGCCGCCTCCCTGCTGGAGGTGCACCTGGAGACCGGGCGCACCCACCAGATCCGCGTGCACCTCGCGGCGCTGCGCCACCCGCTGGTGGGCGACCTCACCTACGGTGCGGACCCGGTGCTCGCCTCGCGCACGGGGCTGGGACGGCAGTGGCTGCACGCCGTCCGGCTCGGGTTCACGCACCCGGTCACCGGCCAGGACGTGGTCGTCGGGTCGACGTACCCGCAGGACCTGGAGCAGGCGCTGGAGACGGTGCGCTCGGCCTACCGCTGAGCCCGCGGGCGCGGGTGAGCCTTGCCACGGTGAGGCGATCCCGGGTCGTCGGTGGGTCGGCCTAGACTCGCTGCCATGCCGGACGCCGCTGCACCCACCGACGACTTCGTCCACCTGCACGTCCACACCGAGTACTCCATGCTCGACGGTGCGGCGCGGATGAACGACCTGTTCACCGAGGTGGACCGGCTCGGCCAGAAGGCCATCGCGATCACCGACCACGGCTACCTGTTCGGTGCCTTCGACTTCTGGAGCACCGCGCAGAAGTTCGGTGTGAAGCCGATCATCGGCGTCGAGGCGTACGTCACCCCGGGCACCAGCCGCCAGGACCGCACCAAGGTGCTGTGGGGCGAGCAGCACCAGCGGCGCGACGACGTCTCCGCCGGTGGCGCCTACACGCACATGACGCTGTGGGCCCGCGACAACGTCGGGATGCACAACCTGTTCCGGGCGGCGTCGCTGGCGTCCCTGGAGGGCCAGATGGGCAAGTGGCCCCGCATGGACCGTGACCTGCTGCAGACGTACTCCTCGGGGCTGATGGCCACCACCGGGTGCCCGTCGGGCGAGGTGCAGACGCGGCTGCGGCTCGGGCAGTGGGACGAGGCCGTCCGCGCCGCCGGGGAGCTGCAGGACCTGTTCGGCAAGGAGAACTACTTCGTCGAGCTGATGGACCACGGCATCGAGATCGAGCAGCGGGTCACCAAGGACCTGCTGCGGCTCGCCGAGCACATCGGCGCGCCGCTCGTGGCGACGAACGACCTGCACTACACCAAGCAGGACGACTCCCACGCGCACGAGGTGCTGCTCGCGGTGAACTCCGGCTCGACGCTCGACGAGCCCACCTACGACCAGGGCGGCAGCCGCTTCGCCTTCAGCGGTGACAGCTTCTACGTGCGGTCCGGCGCCGAGATGCGCCGGCTGTTCGCGGAGATGCCCGAGGCCTGCGACAACACCCTGCTCATCGCGGAGCGCTGCGAGGTCTCGTTCGACACGGGCGCCAACTACATGCCGAACTTCCCGGTCCCCGAGGGCGAGGACGAGATCTCCTGGTTCGTCAAGGAGGTCGAGAAGGGGCTGCACGTGCGCTACCCCGCCGGGATCCCCGACGACGTGCGCAAGCAGGCGAAGTACGAGACCGAGGTCATCATCCAGATGGGCTTCCCGGGGTACTTCCTCGTGGTCGCGGACTTCATCAACTGGGCCAAGGAGCAGGGCATCCGCGTGGGACCCGGCCGCGGCTCGGCCGCCGGGTCGATGGTCTCCTACGTCATGGGGATCACCGAGCTCGACCCGATCGAGCACGGGCTCATCTTCGAGCGCTTCCTCAACCCGGAACGCGTCTCCATGCCCGACGTCGACGTCGACTTCGACGAACGTCGCCGCGCGGAGGTCATCCGCTACGTGACCGACAAGTACGGCGACGACCGTGTCGCGATGATCGTCACGTACGGCTCCATCAAGGCCAAGCAGGCGCTCAAGGACGCCTCGCGCGTGCTCGGCTTCCCGTTCGCGATGGGGGAGAAGCTCACCAAGGCGATGCCGCCGCCGGTCATGGGCAAGGACATCCCGCTGTCGGGGATCTTCGACCCGCAGCACCCGCGCTACTCCGAGGCCGCGGAGTTCCGCAGCGTCCACGACACGGACCCCGAGGCGCAGCGCGTGGTGGAGACCGCGCGCGGCATCGAGGGCCTCAAGCGTCAGTGGGGCGTGCACGCAGCGGGCGTCATCATGTCGAGCCACCCGCTGATCGACGTCATCCCGATCATGCGCCGCCCCCAGGACGGTGCCGTCATCACGCAGTTCGACTACCCGACGTCCGAGGGCCTCGGCCTGATCAAGATGGACTTCCTGGGCCTGCGCAACCTGACGATCCTCGACGACGCGCTCGAGAACATCACGATGAACGGCAAGGACGCCGTCGAGATCGAGACGGTGCCGCTGGACGACCCGGCGACGTACGGTCTGCTCGCCCGCGGCGAGACCCTGGGCGTGTTCCAGCTCGACGGCGGCCCGATGCGGGCGCTGCTGCGCCAGATGCGGCCCGACAAGTTCGACGACCTGTCCGCCGTCATCGCGCTGTACCGCCCGGGCCCGATGGGCATGAACTCGCACACCAACTACGCACTGCGCAAGAACGGCCTGCAGAAGATCGAACCGATCCACCGCGAGCTGGCCGAACCGCTCGCGGAGGTCCTCGACGAGACGTACGGCCTGATCGTCTACCAGGAGCAGGTGCAGCGCGCCGCACAGATCCTCGCCGGCTACACGCTCGGCCAGGCCGACCTGCTGCGTCGCGCGATGGGCAAGAAGAAGCCCGAGGTGCTCGCCAAGGAGTTCGTGAACTTCGAGGCGGGCTGCAAGGAGCGCGGCTACTCGGACGCCGCGATCAAGGCCGTCTGGGACGTCCTCGTCCCCTTCGCCGGGTACGCGTTCAACAAGGCGCACTCGGCGGGCTACGGCCTGGTCGCGTACTGGACGGCGTACCTCAAGGCGCTCTACCCGACCGAGTACATGGCGGGCCTGCTCCAGTCGGTGCGGGACGACAAGGACAAGATGGCGCTGTACCTCGGCGAGTGCCGCCGGATGCGCATCACCGTCCTGCCGCCGGACGTCAACGAGTCCGCGGCGAAGTTCACGGCGGTCGGCACGGACATCCGGTTCGGCCTGACCGCGGTGCGCAACGTCGGGGCGAACGTCGTGGACGCGATCATCACGGCGCGCGAGGAGCAGGGCGACTTCACCTCGTTCACCGACTTCCTGGACAAGGTGCCCGCGGTGGTGTGCAACAAGCGCACGATCGAGTCGCTCATCAAGGCCGGAGCGTTCGACTCGCTCGGTCACCCGCGCCGGGCGCTGCTGGTCGTGCACGAGCAGGCCGTGGACTCGGTGATCTCGGTCAAGCGCAAGGAGGCAGAGGGGCAGTTCGACCTCTTCGCCGACTTCGGGGGGCCCGCCGACGACGCCGTCAGCTTCGCCGTCGACGTGCCGGACCTGCCGGACTGGGACAAGAAGCAGCGGCTCGCGTTCGAGCGCGAGATGCTCGGCCTCTACGTCTCCGACCACCCGCTGTCGGGGCTGGAGCACGTCCTGGCGCGCGCGGCCGACACCTCGATCGCGAACCTCATGGCCGACGAGGGTCGCGCCGACGGTTCGATGGTGACGGTGGCCGGACTGCTGACCTCCGTCCAGCGACGCATGAGCAAGAACGGCAACCCGTGGGCGGCCGTGACCATCGAGGACCTCGAGGGAGCGGTCGAGGTCATGTTCTTCGGCGAGACGTACCTCGCCTACTCCACCGTGCTGGCGGAGGACCAGGTGGTCACGCTCAAGGGCAGGGTGCGACGCCGCGACGACCAGATGCAGCTGCAGGCGCAGGAGGTGACGCTGCCGGACACCTCGGCGGTCGCGGACTCGCCGGTGCAGGTCACCGTGCCGCACACCCGCTGCGTCGAGCCCGTGATGGTCCGTCTGCGCGAGGTCCTGGCCACCCACCCGGGATCGGCGGAGGTGCACGTGCACGTCGCCGAGCCGGGCAAACGGACCCTCGTGCGCGCGTCCGACGCCCTGCGCGTGGAGAAGTCCCCGGCCCTGTTCGGCGACCTCAAGGCCCTCCTCGGTCCGGCGTGCCTGTCATGACCGGCGCACCGGCGTCGTCGGCCGCGTGGGACGACGGCAGCGCCGACGACCGGTTCCGGGTCGTCCCGGCGGCCTACCTGTTCCTGCGGCGCGAGGGCCAGGTGCTCCTCCAGCTGCGGGCGCCGGAGCTGTTCATGGGCGGCCACTGGGCGGCCGGCGCCGCCGGTCACGTCGAGGCGGGGGAGTCGGCGCTCGCGGCCGTGGTCCGGGAGGCGGCCGAGGAGCTCGGCGTCGTCGTCGACCCCGCGGACGTGGTACCGCTGACCGTGCAGCACCGCGGCATCCCCGGCGGGCCGGCGCTGGAGCAGCGCGTGGACTTCTTCTTCGCCGCCACCCGCTGGGAGGGCACGCCGGAGCTGCAGGAGGCGGACAAGGCCACCGACCTGCGCTGGTTCCCCCTGGTCCGCCTGCCGCACCCGGTCGTCCCGCACGAGCTCGTGGTGCTGCGCGACCTGCACGACGGCGCCGTCGCGCCGATCCGCACCTTCGGGTTCTGACGGGGGACCGCCGCGCCGCGGGCGGCGGCGGGACGACGACGTAGGCTCGCACCCGTGATGCGCCTCAACCCCGAGCAGCTCGTGTTCGTCACCGAGCGGCACCTGGCCACGTTGACCACCCTGCGGGCCGACGGCACGCCGCACGTGGTGCCGGTGGCGTACACCTGGGACGCGGGCGAGGGCGTCGTGCGCATCACGAGCCGGCGGACTGCCGTCAAGGCACGCAACGCCCGACGCCGCGGTGCGGACGACGCCCCGGCCCGCGCCGCGCTGTGCCAGGTCGACGGCGGGCGGTGGCTCACCCTCGAGGGGACGCTGGAGGTGGCCGAGGACCCGGACGAGGTGGCCGAGGCCGTGCGCCGCTACGCGCTGCGCTACCGCACGCTCGAGCACGACCCGCAGCGCGTCGTGCTGCGCCTGACGCCCGACCGGATCATGGGCTCGGCGTACATGACGTCCTGACCGGTTCGCCCCCGCCGGGCCACGTGCCCGGGCTCACGGGGCCGGGACCCTGGAGATCATGCGACGACGACGGTCTCGTCCCCCTCGGGCGTGGCGACCGTCACCTGCGCACCGCGCTGGAGCTGCCGGCCGCGCCGGGTCTCCACCTCGCCGTCGACCCGGACGTCGCCGTCGGCGACGAGGTCGCGGGCGTGCGTGCCGGACTCGGCGAGCCCGGCGAGCTTGAGGAACTGGCCGAGCCGGATGACGTCGTCGCGGATCGGGACCTCGATCGGGGTGTGCATGGTGCCCATTGTCCAAGACGCACGGCCCGGGCGCCGACGGCGGACCTAGACTGGCCGGGTGATCCGACGCATCGACCTGAGGGGTCGCTCCTTGTCCCGCTCCGAGCTCACCGCGGTGCTGCCGCGCCCCGAGCTCGGTGTGCAGGAGGCGACCGCGACCGTGGCTCCGCTCATCGCCGACGTCCGCACCCGTGGTGCTGCCGCGCTGCGCGACCAGGCGGAACGTCTCGACGGGGTCCGGCCGGAGCATCTGCGGGTGCCCGCCGAGGCGATGACCACGGCGCTCGCCGACCTCGACCCGACGGTTCGCGCGGGACTGGAGGAGGCGATCGTGCGTGTCCGCACGGTCCACGCTGCCCAGGTGCCGACCGAGCACACCACGTCCCTGGCGGACGGCGCGCAGGTGCGCCAGCGCTGGATCCCGGTGCAGCGGGTGGGTCTGTACGCCCCGGGCGGTCTCGCGGTCTACCCGTCGTCGGTGATCATGAACGTGGTCGCGGCCCAGGAGGCCGGCGTCCTGGCGCTGGTGGTGGCCTCACCGCCGCAGAAGGACTCGGGCGGTCTGCCGCACCCGACGATCCTGGCGGCCTGTGCGCTGCTGGGGGTCGAGGAGGTCTACGCCGTCGGCGGCGCGGGCGCGGTGGCGATGTTCGCCTACGGCGCGGCGGGCAGCGAACCCGTCGACGGCGAGGTCCTGTGCGAACCGGTGGACGTCGTCACCGGTCCGGGCAACGTCTACGTCGCGGCGGCCAAGAGGCTCGTGCGCGGTGTCGTGGGCATCGACGCCGAGGCGGGGCCCACGGAGATCGCCGTCCTGGCCGACGGCGCGGCGGACCCGGACCACGTGGCGCTCGACCTCATCAGCCAGGCCGAGCACGACCCGCTGGCGGCCGCGGTGCTGGTGACTCCCTCGGTCGAGCTCGCGGGTGCCGTCGAGGCACGCCTGGTCGACCGGGCGGAGGCCACGAAGCACACCACGCGGGTGACCACGGCGCTGTCCGGTCCGCAGTCGGCGGTCGTCGTCGTCGACGACGTCGAGCAGGGGCTCGCCGTGGTGGACGCCTACGGCGCCGAGCACCTGGAGATCATGACGGCCGACGCCGCGGACCTGGCCGAGCGGGTGACCTCGGCGGGGGCGATCTTCGTGGGACCGTACTCGCCGGTGTCGCTGGGCGACTACATGGCCGGGTCGAACCACGTGCTGCCGACGGGCGGGACGGCACGGTTCGCGAGCGGGCTGGGTGTGCACGCGTACCTGAGGTCGGTGCAGGTCGTCGAGTACTCCCGGGACGCGTTGGCCGAGCTCGTGGACCGGATCGTCGCCGTCGCGGACGACGAGGACCTCCCGGCGCACGGCGAGGCGGTGCGCGGCCGGTTCTGACGCCACGGGCGGCCACCGGGGTCGTGGGCCCCGGTGGCCGCGCGGTCGAGGCCGCGTCCTGGGACCGAATAGTGTGCCAAGCGCCCCGCACCAGTGCCTCGACGCGGTGACGCGGGCCCGTCGGGGTCCGTCGGGGGTCCGTGGCAGCATGGACCTTGTGCCCGCCCCGCCCCGCATCGAGCCCCTGGTCGTGGGCGGCATCGTCGGTGCGACGACGTTCCGCCGGGCGCAGGGGTACCACCGCTCCGGGATGGTGTCGTCGTGGCGCTGGGACGCCGACGAGCTGGTGCTGCGCGGCACCGTGGCGGGGAGCGGTCCGCGGCCCTACACCTGCCGGATCTGGTTCGCCGTCGACGGTGGACGGTACGTGTTCGAGGACTCCGCCTGCACCTGCCCGGTCGGCATCGACTGCAAGCACGTCGCCGCGACGCTGCTGCACGTCGGGGCGCACGGCGTCGCCGGCCCCGACGCCGGCCCGGTCGACGACGGATGGCGCAGCCGCCTGTGGGCATTGACCGGTCCGGGTGCGGGGGACGGCCCGACGCCGGCCACCGGGGGAGTGCTGCCGGTGGCGCTGCGCTTCCGGCTGGACGGCACGTTCGGCGACGCGCCCGCCGAGCTGTCGGTGCGGCCCGTGGTCCCGGCGCGCTCCGGAGGGTGGAAGGTCGCCCCGGAGGCGAGCTGGGACGCGCTGACGCGGGGGCTGTACGCGTTCGCCGACGTCCGGGCCACGCCCGCGCCGCAGGTGCGGCGCTGGTTCGCGGACCTCGGTGCCGTGCTCGCCGGGTCGAGCGGGTCACGGGAGGCGTGGCGTCCGCTCGCCGCCGGTGGCCGTGCGGTGTGGCCCCTCCTGGCGGAGGCCTCCGAGCTGGAGATCCCGTTGGTCGGCCATGGCGCGCAGGACGACGTCCGGCTCGCGGGTGCGGCGGCGGTGCGTCTCGAGGCGGCCGCGACCACCCAGGGCGTGCGGCTGCGTCCGGTGCTCACCTTCGACGACGACGACGTCGAGGCCACGCCGGTCGGCACGGTGGGTGACACGGGGTTCTTCGCGGTGGCCGGGCGTCGCGGCGGCACGGTGCTGCACCTGGGGCCCGCACCGCGGCGGCTGCGCGAGGGCGTGGCCGACCTGCTGGCGGTCGGGGCGCTCGAGGTGCCGACGGCGGACCTCGACGAGCTGTACGCCGACCACCTGCCCGCGCTGCGTCGAGTGACCCCGGTGGTGTCGGACGGCAGCGTCACGCTGCCGCCCACCCCGCGCCCGGTCCTCGTCGCGACCGTCCGGTACGACACTCCCGAGCACGCCGGGCTGACCTGGACGTGGGAGTACCCGCGTGCCGGGGGCGAGGCCCGCCGGGTGCCGCTCGACGGCGCGTCGGGCGACGTCGCCCGGGACCCGCAGGCCGAGACCGAGATCCGTGACAAGACGGTCGCCGCCGTGCGCGCCGTCCCCGGGTTCGCGGGGTTCGACCTGTCGCGCGAGGGCTGGACGGGGCTGGACGCCCTCGACCTCGCTCACGGGGCGCTGCCCGCGCTGGCCGCCGCGTCGGACGTGCGCCTCGACGCCGAGGACGTCCCCGACTACCTCCACCTGGACGGAGAGCCCCGCGTCGTCGTCGACGGCGCGCCGTCGGGCGGCTCGGACTGGCTGGACCTCGGGATCTCGGTGACCGTCGACGGCAGGACGATCCCGTTCGCCCGCCTCTTCACCGCCATGGCCCAGGGCCGCAAGCGGCTGCTGCTCGTGGACGGTTCCTGGCTCCGCCTCGACCAGCCGGTGCTCGCCCGGCTCCGTGAGCTCATCGACGAGTCCGCGTCGCTGAGCGACCGCGCCGGGCAGGTCCGGGTGAGCCGGTACGACGCGGACCTCTGGCACGACCTGGAGGACGTCGCCGACTCGGTCGCCGTCGACGAGCGGTGGCGCCGCACGCTCGCCGGCCTGCGGGCCTTCGCCGACGGGCAGGAGCGGCCCGCACCGGTACCTCTGCCGGACGGGGTGCGTGCCGACCTGCGCGACTACCAGCGCCAGGCGTTCGACTGGTTGACCTTTCTGTGGCGTCACGACCTCGGCGGGATCCTCGCCGACGACATGGGGCTCGGCAAGACGCTCGAGGCCCTGACCTTCCTCGCCCACGCGCGCACCGAGCGACCCCACGACCCGCCGTTCCTCGTCGTGGCCCCCGCCTCGGTCGTCGCGAACTGGGTGCTGGAGGCCGACCGGTTCACACCGCACCTGCGCGTCGTGGCGATGGCCTCGACGTCGAAGAAGCTGGGGACCACGGTCGCCGACGTCGCGGCCAGCGCCGACGTCGTGGTCACCTCCTACGCCGTGCACCGCCTGGACGCCGACGCCTTCGGCGCCCAGCGCTGGTCCGGCCTGCTGCTCGACGAGGCACAGTTCGCCAAGAACCCGCGCACCCGGACGAACCGCGTGGCCCGCGCCGTCGACGCCCCCTTCAAGCTGGCGCTCACCGGCACGCCGTTGGAGAACGACCTCGTCGAGCTGTGGGGGATCCTGGCGATCGTCGCACCGGCGCTGTACCCGTCGTTGGCACGGTTCCGTGAGGCGACGGTCCGGCCCGTGGCGGCGGCTGCCGCCGACGACGACCCTGCGGTGGTCGCGGCGGGCAACCGTGCCTTGGCCCGGTTGAAGCGTCGGATCCGGCCGCTCATGCTCCGCCGCACCAAGGAGCAGGTCGCCCCCGAGCTCCCCGAGCGCACCGAACAGGTGCTGCGGGTCCCGCTGACCGCCGACCACCGCAAGGTCTACGACACCCACCTGCAGCGCGAGCGGCAGCGCCTCCTCGGGCTGCTGGACGACTTCGAGGCGAACCGTGTCGCGATCTTCCGTTCGCTGACCACGTTGCGCCGGCTCGCCCTGGACGCGTCGCTGGTCGACGACGCCTACGCCCGGGTCGGCTCCGCGAAGCTCGACCTGCTCGCCGAGCAGCTCCCCGAGATCGCCGCCGAGGGGCACCGGGTGCTGGTCTTCAGCCAGTTCACCTCGTTCCTGCGGCGGGTCGCGGCCCGTTGCGACGACGCCGGTCTGGCCTACGCGTACCTCGACGGGTCGACGACGCGTCGCGCCGACGTGGTGGCCGGGTTCAAGGCGGGCACGGACCCGGTGTTCCTCATCAGTCTCAAGGCGGGTGGCTTCGGCCTGAACCTCACCGAGGCGGACTACGTGTACCTGCTCGACCCGTGGTGGAACCCCGCTGCCGAGGCGCAGGCCGTGGACCGCACGCACCGCATCGGTCAGACACGGCCCGTCGTCGTCACGCGGCTCGTGGCCGCCGACACCATCGAGGAGAAGGTCATGGCCCTCGCCCGGCGCAAGGCCGCACTGTTCGACGCCGTCCTGGACGACGAGGCAGGCACCTTCGCCGGGACGCTCGCCGTCGACGACGTGCGCGGCCTGCTGGAGGCGTAGAACGGCCTCGGGGCCGGTGGCGGACCACCGACCCCGAGGCCGTTCGGATCTGCCCGACGCGTGGCGTCAGGCGGTGCGGGTCACTCCGCGGCGGCGTCCGCCATCCAGCCCACGTTCTCCACCGGCTGCAGGCCGAAGAGGTCGAGACCGGTGTAGGTCTCCGGGGTGAGGTTGGCGAGACCCTCGGTCGCCATGGCGATGTTCGGGCCCTGGTACAGGGGCAGGATGCCCCAGGTCTCGGCGATGATCTCCGACTCGAGGGCCAGGCCGGCAGCGGTCTGCTCCTCGGCGGTCGGCAGCGAGGTCACCTGGTCGGCGATCTTGGCGTCGATCTCCTCGGTGCCGGTCGCCGACAGGTTCAGGCCGCTGTCGGAGCAGTACAGCTGGCACATGTAGGCCACGCCGTACGGGTCGGAGGACGAGAAGCCGAGACCGACGAGGTCCCAGTCCTTCGTGGTGAGGACCGTCGAGAAGTCCGAGGACGGACGCTTGTCGATCTCCATCGAGAAGCCGATCTCGGAGAGCTGCGACTGGATGACCTTGGCGCGGGCCTCGGTGATCGGGTCGTCGCCGAAGATCGGCATCCGGCCCTCGAAGACCATGCCGTCCTTCTCGCGGACGTCGCCGTTGAGGGTCCAGCCGGCCTCGTCGAGGAGAGCGTTGGCCGCCTCGACGTCGTAGGCGTAGCCCGCCTCGCTCAGCGCGTCGACGTAACCCTCCTGGAACGGGAAGAGGTTCAGCGAGCCGGCCTCGGGCTCGGTGTAGTTGAGGCCGTTCCAGACGACCTCCTTGATCTGGTCGCGGTTGATGGCCTTGAACATGGCCTCGCGGACCGCGACGTCCTCGAACTGCGGGTACTCGGCGTTGAGCTCGAGGAGGTTCGTCGCGGTGCGCTGGGCGCGGTAGGTGACAGCGCCCTCGACGTCGGCGAGCTGCTCCAGGTTGTCGGCGGTCAGAGCGTCGACGTAGTCGATCTCACCGTTCTGGAAGGCGTTGACCGCGGCGGTCGCCTCCAGCACGCGGAACGTCACCTTGTCGAGCATCGGGGCGTCGCCCCACCAGTTGTCGTTCGGCACGAACGAGATGACGCCGCCGTTGAGGTCGAACTCGTCGATCATGTACGGGCCGGTGCCCCAGTCCGCGTTGGGCTCCTCGAGGTAGCCCTCGTTGAACACCTCGGGCGAGTCGACCGCGGGGTTCATGAGGTTCCAGAAGAGGCCCTCGGTCCACGGGTACTCCGAGTCGAAGGTGATGACGGCCTGGCGGTCGTCCTCGCCCTGCTCGACCGACTCGATCTTCGAGTAGCCGTCGGTCGTGTTCGGGACGTAGCCCTCGTCGACCGAGCGGTTGGCGACCCAGGTCTGCTCGTACGACTCCCACGTGATGGGGGAGCCGTCGTTCCAGACGGCCTCGGGGTTGATCGTGTAGGTGACGACGGTCTTGCCGTCGACGACCTCGGTCGTCCAGTCCGAGAGGTAGGCCGGGTTCGCCGACGCCTCGCCCTCGGGGCTCATGAGCACCGGCTGGGCGTTGTACCAGGCCCAGATCGTCGCGGTGTCGACCGAGCCGTCGGAGTGGTTGGCGTTCATCTGCGGGGTGATCTCACCGATGGGGAAGGTCACCTCGCCACCCTGCTCGAGCGCCTCGCGCGGCTGCGGGTTGTAGTCCGCGCCCTCGATGGTCTGCGCCTCGGTCTCCTCGGGGGCTGCGTCGCCCTCGTCGCTGTCCGAGCTGCACGCGCTCAGCGTGAGGGCGAGCGCGGCAGCTGCGGCGACGCCGGTCGCAAGTCGGTGTTGCGGCCTCATGGGTGCTCCTTTCGCGCCTCGCGGCGCATTCCTTGTGGGGTGGAGGGGTGGTGCAGGGACGTCACCGGAAGTGGCAGGCGTTCACGTGGACGCCGTCACGACCGGTGAGGACGGGGACCTCCGAGGTGCAGCGGGACTGCTGCGACTCGTCGAGGGTCTGGTAGAGGGGACAGCGGCTGACGAAGGCGCAGCCGGTGATCGTGTCGGTCGGGCTCGGCAGGTCGCCGGTGAGCACGATGTGCTCGCGGCCGCGCTCCTTGGCCGGGTCCGGGATGGGGATCGCGGACAGCAGCGCCCGGGTGTAGGGGTGCTGCGGGTCGTCGAACACGGCGTCGACCTCCCCGTGCTCCACGAAGCTCCCCAGGTACATGACGGCCACACGGTCGGCGATGTGCCGGACGACGGACAGGTCGTGAGCGACGAACAGGTAGGACAGACCCAGGCGTACCTTGAGCTCGTCCAGCAGGTTGATGACCCCGGCCTGCACCGACACGTCCAGCGCGGACACGGGTTCGTCGAGGACCACGAGCCGGGGGTTCGTGGCGAGCGCTCGGGCGATCCCGATGCGCTGGCGCTGCCCGCCGGAGAACGCGGCCGGGAAGCGGTCGCTGTGGGCGGGGTTCAGCCCCACGAGGTCCATGAGCTCGTCGACCCGGGTGCCGACCACGTCGGAGGACGTCCCGACGGCGCGCATCGGTTCCGCGATGACGTCGAAGACGGTCATGCGCGGGTCGAGCGAGCCCACGGGGTCCTGGAAGACGATCTGGACGTCGCGGCGCAGGGTCCGCTCGGCGCGGGGCGTGCTGATGGTGTTGACGTCGGTCCCGCCGATCCGGATGGATCCGTCGTCCTGCGGGGCGAAGTCCATGATCTGCAGCAGGGTCGTGGTCTTGCCCGAGCCGGACTCGCCCACGATCGCCATCGTCTCGCCCTCGCGGATGTCGAAGCTGACGCCCTTGACGGCGTGCACCTCCCCGACCTTCCGCTTGAGGAACGCGCCCTTGGTCAGCGGGAACGACTTGGTCAGGTTCTCGACCTCGAGCGTGGCCGTGCGCTGCTCGCGCGGGACCGTCTCCAGCGCCGAGACCGGCACCTCGGGGACCGGGTAGACGGGTGCGCCGTCGATGAACCCGTCACGGATCTCGTCGCTGCGGATGCAGGCGGCCAGGTGGTCGGGCCGCTCCCCGACGGCGACGAGCTCGGGCTCGGCGGCGCGGCACTTGTCGATCGCGATCGGGCAGCGGTCCGCGAACGGGCAGGCGTCCGGGAGGTCGACGAGCAGGGGAGGAGTGCCCGTGATCGGGACCAGCGGCGTCTTCTCGGTCTTGTCGACCCGAGGGATCGCGCCGAGCAGGCCGATCGTGTACGGCATGCGGGTGTGGGCGAAGAGCTCCTCGACCGGGGCCTGCTCGATGGGTCGCCCGGCGTACATGACCAGCACGTCGTCGGCGATGTTCGCGACCACGCCCATGTCGTGCGTGATCATCATGACCGCCGCGCCGGTCTCGCGCTGGGCCGTCTTGATGAGGTCCAGGATCTGCGCCTGGATGGTGACGTCGAGCGCCGTCGTCGGCTCGTCCGCGATGATCAGCTGCGGGTCGTTCGCCATCGCGATGGCGATCACCACGCGCTGGCGCATGCCGCCGGAGAACTCGTGCGGGAACGAGCGCACCCGCTCCTGGGGGCGGGGGATGCCGACGAGCTTGAGCAGCTCGACGGCCCGGTCCTGCGCCGCCCGTCGGGAGAGCTTCGGGTCGTGGATCGTCAGCGCCTCGACGATCTGGTCGCCCACGGTGAACACCGGTGTGAGAGAGGTGAGCGGGTCCTGGAAGATCATCGCGATGCCGTTGCCACGGATCCTGGACATCTGCGCGTCGGTCTTGCCGAGGAGCTCGTCGCCCTGGAAGGTGATCGACCCGTCGATGCGCGCGTTGTCGTCGAGCAGGCCCATCACGGCCAGCGACGTCACCGACTTCCCGGAGCCGGACTCGCCGACGATCCCGAGGGTGCGTCCCGGCTGGAGGTCGAACGAGACCCCGCGGACGGCGTCGACCCGGCCGGCTTCCGAGGGGAAGCTGACGGTGAGGTCACGGACGGAGAGCAGAGGGCTGGTCATGCGTGGCCTCCCGCGGCGGAGGTGGGGTCGAGGGCGTCGCGCAGACCGTCGGCGATGAGCGCCATGGAGACGGTCAGCAGGGTCAGCGCGGCGGCGGGGAAGTAGAACATCCACGGCGCGCTGGAGATGCTCGAGGCGCCGATGCCGATGAGGGAACCGAGCGAGACGTCGGGCAGCTTCACACCGAAGCCGAGGAACGACAGGCCGGTCTCGGCCATGACGGCACCGACGACGCCCAGGGTGAAGTTGATGACGAGCAGCGACCCGATGTTGGGGATCATGTGGCGTACGACGATGCGCAGGCCGGGGACGCCCATGTAGCGCGCGGCGTGGATGAACTCGCGCTCGCGCAGCGACAGGGAGAGCGTCCAGATGGTGCGGGCCTGGAAGAACCAGCTCACCAGGATGAGGACACCGGCGATGACCCTCCAGTCGCCGCCCGAGTCGTTCGACATCATGGCGAGCAGCAGGAACGTGGGCGTCACCATCAGGAAGTGGATGACGAACAGCGAGACGCGCTCGACGCGCCCGCCGAAGTAGGCCGCCGCGGTCCCGACGAGGGCCGACAGGATCGTGGTGCCGACCGCGACCACGACCGCGATGAGCAGCGAGCGCTGCAGACCGACCACGACCATGGCGTACAGGTCGTTGCCCGAGTTGTTCGTGCCGAACCAGTGGTCAGGGCTCGGCGGGTCGGACAGCGCGAGGAAGTCGAGCTCGACGTGGTCGTACTTGGCGAAGAACGAGCCGAACAGCGCGAAGGTGACGAGCAGGGCGAAGATGACGACGCCCACGAGCGCGGGGCGGTTGCGGGCGAACCGGCGGCTGTACAGCCGCCACTTCGACAGGCGCTTGCGCTCGCCGGGGGTGGCTCCACGGCCGGCGGGTTGTCGCCCGACTCGAGCGGGTCGATCATGGAGGACTTGTCGGTTGCCATGTCAGCTCACCCGCACTCGGGGGTCGAGGACGACGACCGCGATGTCGGCGAGGATCGCGCCGAACGCGGTCATGACCGCGCCGAACGCCGCGACCGCGACGACGCCGTGGATGTCGTTCTGGGAGATCGTCTCGATGAAGTACTGGCCCATGCCGTTCCAGGCGAAGATCGACTCCGTCAGCACCGCGCCCGTGAAGATCGCGGGGATCGAGAAGGCGACCTGGGTGGTCACCGGGATGAGCGAGGTGCGCAGGGCGTGCTTGCGGATGGCCTGCGCCTTGGTCAGCCCCTTGGCGCGTGCCATGCGCACGAAGTCGGACTTGATCGTGTCCAGCAGCAGGGTGCGCTGCAGGAAGTGGTACTGGGCGTAGCCGACCAGGACGAGCGCGATGGTGGGCAGCGCGAGGTGCTGGATCGTGTCGATCAAGGTGGGGAAGAACCCGGTCACCCCGGGGCTCGACGCGCCGGTGACGTAGAAGACGGTGGTGCCGACGGCCCCGTTGAACGCGATGGCCAGCAGCACGAGCCCCAGCGCTGCGACGACGATCGGGATGTTCATCGTGATGATCGAGGTGCCCAGGGCGATGCGGTCACCCAGCTTGTACTGACGCGAGGCGCTGTAGACGCCCAGCGCGATGCCGATCACGGTGAGCAGGATCGTGGCACCGAGCATGAGCTCCGCGGAGATCCACATCCGGTAGGCGACCTGGTCGTTGACGGACTGTCCGGTGGGGCTGACCCCCCAGTCCCAGTGGAAGACGATCCCGCTGAACCACGACCACCAGCGTTCGAGGAGGGGAACGCCGTCATAGAGCCCGCGCGGCTCGAGGAGGGCGTCGATCTGGGTCTCGCTCAGCGGCGGACGACGTCCCACGTAGTTGCTGCGGGGGTCGAGGTAGGCCCAGGCGAGGAAGTACGTCAGGTTGATGACGGCCACGACCATGAGCAACCAACCGGCAGAGCGGCGGAGCAGGTATCTGATCAAGGGTGGGGGGCTTTCGTTCGGACCTTGTCGGTTTCGCGAGGCTACTACGCGTCGATCGACCCCCTTGACCGTCCGATGACACCGATCTCGGATCGTTACGATTTCGTGGCCGCGACGAACAGAGCCGGCAACGTGCTCGTATCGGTCGCGCAACGTCCTCGCGACGGCCCTCCAGGGCCGTCCTTCGTGACCGTCCCTGTGACCTGCGCCGAGAGGTCAGCGCACGCCGAGGACGAACGGGTGCACCGCCGTGGCACCGGCCTCGCGCAGGAGCCGAGCAGCGACGGTCAGGGTCCATCCGGACTCGGTCCAGTCGTCCACCAGCAGCACGGCACGGCCCGGAAGCCCGGCGAGCGCCGCGTCGGGGAGCTCGAGGCGCAGACGCCGGGCGACGCCCGCCAGTCGCTGTGCCGAGTTCACGTCGTGACGGTCGGGCTGCTCGCGGCCCTGGACGGGACCCACCGCACCGATCAGCGGGACGCCCAGGTAGGAGGCCAGGCCGTTCGCCAGGTGATAGGTGAGGCGAGGCCGGGTCACCGACCGCACCGCCACCACTCCCTGCACCCGGAGGGCGCCCGCCTCCTCGCCGTCGGCCACCTCGTCACGCAGCGCCGCCCAGTCGTCGAGGACGCGGGCGGCCGCGCTCCGCAGCGCGACGGGCGTCTCCTGGTCGGGCGACGACGGGGCGAACAGGTCGCGCACGGGTCCGGACCAGCCGAGGCCGTCGAACCGCGCGACGGCACGGCCGGGCTCGGCCCTCTCGCCGTCACCGATCTTGCCCTTGAGCTCCAGGCCGAGCGTCGCCAGCCCGGAGGGCCACATCTTGCGGGGCTCGACCTCCACCCCGGGCCGGTCCATCTCGGACCGGGCCTCCGCGACGCTCTCGTGGGACGGCGGGGGCGGCAGCGCGACGCCGCCGCAGCGGTCGCACCGACCGCACGTCCAACCGTCGGCCAGAGCGGGGTCGTCGAGCTGCGCCCGCAGGTACCGCATCCGGCAGCCGTCGGTGGCGACATAGCCGCGCATCGCCTGCTGCTCGGTGCGCCGCGTCGCCTCCACGCGCTCGTAGCGGGCGGCGTCGTAGCTCCACGGCACGCCGGTGGAGACCCAGCCGCCCTGGACACGACGCACCGCGCCGTCGACGTCGAGCACCTTGAGCATCGTCTCCAGACGCGAGCGCTTGAGGTCGACGTGCGTCTCGAGCGCTGCCGTCGACATCGTCGCGCCCGTATCGGCCAGCGCCGACAGGGTCGCGCGCACCTGTTCCTCGGCCGGGAACGCCTGGGAGGCGAACCACTCCCAGATCGCGGCGTCCTCCTGGCCGGGGAGGAGGACGACGACGGCGGAGTCGACGCCACGGCCGGCGCGGCCGACCTGCTGGTAGTACGCGATGGGTGACGACGGAGCGCCGAGGTGCACGACGAAGGCCAGGTCGGGCTTGTCGAAGCCCATGCCCAGCGCCGACGTGGCCACGAGCGCCTTGACCCGGTTGGCCTTGAGGTCCTCCTCGAGCTGTTCACGCTGGGTCGGGTCCGTGCGACCCGTGTACGCGGCGACGGCCAGACCGGCGGTGCGCAGCTGGGAGGCGACCTCCTCGGCGGCCGAGACCGTCAGGCAGTAGACGATGCCGGACCCGTCGATCTCCTGGAGGGCCTCGACCAGCCATGCCACGCGGGTGGGCTGGTCCGGCAGCTCGAGGACGGCCAGGTGCAGCGACTCCCGGTCCAGGGCACCCCGCAGGACCAGGACGTCGTCGTTGCTCGCGAGGTCCGCGGCCGTGGGTGTGCCGGTCGCGCCGCGCAGCGCGAGCTGCTCGGCGACGTCGCGCGTGACGCGCTCGTTGGCCGTCGCCGTGGTCGCCAGCACGGGGATGCCCGGCGGCAGGTCGGCGAGCAGCGTGCGGATCCGCCGGTAGTCGGGACGGAAGTCGTGGCCCCAGTCGGAGATGCAGTGCGCCTCGTCGACGACGACGAGTCCTGCGTCGGCCGCGAGCCGGGGCAGCACCTCGTCGCGGAAGGCGGGGTTGTTGAGTCGTTCGGGGGAGCACAGCAGCACGTCCACCTCGCCGGCGGAGATCTGGGCGTGCACCTGGTCCCACTCGGTGACGTTCGAGGAGTTGATCGTCACCGCACGGATCCCCGCCCGGGCGGCGGCGGCCACCTGGTCGCGCATCAGGGCGAGCAGGGGGGACACGATGACCGTCGGGCCGGCACCCCGCGATCGCAGCAGGCTGGTGGCCACGAAGTACACGGCCGACTTGCCCCAGCCGGTGCGCTGCACCACCAGGGCGCGGCGGTGGAAGGCGACGAGGGCCTCGATGGCGGTCCACTGGTCGTCGCGGAGCTCGGCGTCCTCGCGGCCGACCAGCGCACGCAGCGCGACACCCGCCTGCTCGCGCAACGTGCCGCCCTCACCGCCCGCGGTGTCCATCAGGCCGCGCAGCATCGCGAGCTTCGCGCGCTTGGCGGCCTCGGCGCGCTCCGTGCCGGCGCCGTCGCTCGCGGCGGGGTGCGACGTCGCAGGTCCCGTCGGTCCCGCGCCCGCCGGCCCTGCGCCCGCCGGTCCCGCGTGCGGCCCGACCGGGACGTCGTCCGGCGGGGGCGCCACGTCGTCGTCCGGAGGGACGTCCGCGTCGGTCCAGGTGGGCACGAGGTCCGCGTACGGGTCGTCGGAAGAGGTCACCCTGCGATCGTAGGGGCAGGGCACGACACCCGTCGGCGCCCGTCCACAGGTCAGCGCGACTGCTCGCGCAGCAGCGCCGCGGTGGCGGCCACCACGGCGAGCACCTCGGCCGTCGCCGCGATCCACACCGTCTCGCCCGTGAACCTGCTCGTCACGCCGAGAAACCCGACGGTCGTCGAGGCGACGAAGGCGAGCAGGGTCGCCGCCCCGAGCCCGACGGCCCCGACCAGGGGCAGCCAGTGCCGCCACGTGACCAGCAGCACCGCGAGCACGAGACCGGCCACGGAGTTCAGCAGGAACAGCCCGCCCACCCACGGGATGTCGCGATAGCCACCGAACCACTCCACCAGGTGGACCGCCGCGGAGGCGAGGACCCCGAGCGCGGCCATCGACCGCCACACCCACGCCGGGCGCGGCGCGTGCACGGCTGGCACCTGTCCGGTCCGAGCGTCCATGATGGACATGCTGCCACCGCAGTCCGAGACTCGTCCGCCGAGGAGCCCCCGCATGACCGAACCCGTCGTGACCGACCGTGCCCTGATCGACACCCTCCGGCCCGACGCGTTCCGGTCCGACGACGCCCGGGCCGACGCCTTCCTGCCGGGCGACGCCCGGCTCGGCGACGCCGGTGCCGGCACTGCCCGGTCCGGTGACGCGGTGAGCGTCGCCCAGGGCTGCTGCACCCGCCGCCAGGTGCTCCGTGGCGTGACGATCACGGCCGGGACGCTCGCCTCCGCGACGGCGCTCGCTGCCTGCGCCGAGGGCTCGGGTCCCAACGGTTCGGCCGCGGAGGCGTCCTCGGCGTCCGGGGAGGTCGTCGTCGCGCTCGCGGACGTCCCCGTCGGCGGCGCGGTGAGCGCGCAGGTGGCCGGTGCCGACGTGCTGGTGACCCAGCCGGTCGAGGGCGAGGTGCACGTCTTCAGCGCTGTGTGCACCCACCAGGGCTGCGCCGTCGTCCCCGGCGAGGGGGTGCTGGAGTGCCCGTGCCACCGGTCGGTCTTCTCGCTGACGGACGCCTCCGTGCAGTCCGGGCCGGCGCCCGAGCCGCTGGGCGAGGTGCCGGTCGAGATCTCGGACGGCGACGTGGTCGTCGCCTGACGGTGCGGCGCCCTTCACCTGGGGCGTCGGTCACGCGAGCCTGCTTGGCATGACCATGTCCCGGGGCAACCCCGTGCCGGACGACGCGGTGCCCGAGGATGCCGTGCCCGAGGATGCCGGGCGGCCGGACGACGACGTCCCACCGGTCCGCCCGAGGTGGCGTCGGCTGCCGACGTGGGCCGTGCTGGTGGTCTCCGCCACGGCCTGGGTCGTGGTCGGTTTCGGCGTCGACCTGCTGGACCTGCTGACAGGGGCGGACCGCTCGATGCCCACGTCGATCTCTCGGGTGTCCGCCGACGCTCTCGTCGGCGGAGCCGCCGGTGGGCTCGTCGCCGCGCTGGGCGCGCGCCGCGTGCCGGCGGCGTTCGCCGCGGCCGCCGGGCCGCTCCTGGCCGCCCTGGTCATCGCGTTCCTCGGGGCTCCCGCGCTGGGGTTCACGTCGCCGTCGGCCGGTGTCGCCCTGGTCCTGGAACGCGCGCCCCTCATCGCCACGGTGCCGGGCCTGGCCTGCGGTCTGCTCGCGGCCCTCGGGCCGACGGTGCTGCGCGCCACGGCGCTCGTCGTGCCGATCGTGCTCGTGCAGGGCATGAGCCCGCTGCTGGTCCCCGACCTGCTGGTCACCACCGGCGACTACCGGCTCGTGCGGGTCGCCACGAACGTCCACCTGTTCCTCACGGCGGCGCTGCTGGGGGTCGCGCTGGGCTGCAGCGTCACCCGCCGCTGGTGGACCTACGCGATGTGGATCGTCCCGCTCGCCCTGGTGCCCGTGGCCACCGCCCTGCGCATCGGCGTGGGCACCGCGGGCGACCTGATCAGGCCGGGCGCCTCCTTCCTGGCGGACGACCCGTTCGAGCTCGTGCGGGTCGCCGGCGAGTACACCCGGGCCGCGCTGTCCGTGGGCGCCGCGCCACCGTGGCCGTGGTTCGTGAGCGCGGTCGCCGTGGGTGCGCTGGTGGCCTGGTGGCGACGACGACCGACCGGTTCACGACGGACCGGTTCACGGACGCCGGACCCCGGCGCCGGCCACAGTTCGTAGACTGGGGCGGTGACCACCCCCGACGCTCCGGCGCTGCCGCTGCGCCCCGAGCTCGCCGACGAGGTGCCCTACGGCGCACCTCAGCTCGACGTGCCCGTGCTGCTCAACGTCAACGAGAACCCGTACCCGCCGTCCGACGAGGTCGTGGCGACGATCGCCGCGCACGTCGCCGACGCCGCCCGGCGGCTCAACCGCTACCCGGACCGCGACTTCCCGGCGCTGCGCGCGGACCTGGCGGACTACCTCGCCCTCGAGTCGGGCGTGCACCTCGGTGCGGAGCAGATCTGGGCGGCGAACGGGTCGAACGAGGTCATGCTCCACCTGCTGCAGGCGTTCGGTGGCCCGGGACGCACGGCCCTGTCGTTCGCGCCCACCTACTCGATGTATCCCGAGTACGCGCGTGACACCCACACCCGCTGGGTCGTCGGCCGCCGCGCCGAGGACTTCACGGTGGACCCGGAGCACGCCGTGGCGACCATCGAGGCGGAGCGGCCGTCGGTCGTCCTGCTGGCCAGCCCGAACAACCCCACGGGCACGGCGCTTCCGCAGGCCACCGTCGAGGCCGTGCTCGAGGCCGCTGCCCGGATCCCGGCCGTGGTCGTGGTCGACGAGGCGTACGCCGAGTTCCGGCGCGCAGGCACACCCTCCGCGCTCGAGCTGCTGGACCGCCACCCCCACCTGGCCGTGACCCGCACCATGTCCAAGGCGTTCGCGGCCGCCGGTCTGCGCCTGGGATACCTCGCCGCGTCCGGGGCCCTGGTGGACGCGCTGCGCGTCGTCCGCCTGCCGTACCACCTGTCCGCCGTCACGCAGGCGACCGCGCGGGCCGCGCTGGCCCACCGCGACTCGTTGCTCGCCCAGGTCGCGGACCTGCGTGCGCAGCGGGACGACCTCGTGGCATGGTTGCGGCAGCAGGTGGTGGCAGGACGGCCCCTGAGGGTGGCCGACACCGACGCGAACTTCGTGCTCTTCGGCACGTTCGCCGACCGGCACGCCGTCTGGCAGGGCCTGCTCGACCGTGGCGTCCTCATCCGGGAGACCGGACCCGAGGGCTGGTTGCGGGTCTCGGTGGGAACGCCTGCCGAGACGGCAGCGTTCAAGGACGCGTTGACCGACGTCATCGTCGAACAGGAGCAGTGATGACAGGGCGTACCGCACGCATCGAACGCACCACCAGCGAGTCCAGCGTGGTCGTCGAGCTCGACCTCGACGGCACGGGCCGCACCGACGTCTCCACGTCCGTTCCGTTCTACGACCACATGCTCACCGCGCTCGGCAAGCACTCGCTCGTCGACCTGACGGTGCGGGCCACGGGTGACACGCACATCGACGCCCACCACACCGTCGAGGACACCGCGATCGTGCTGGGCCAGGCGCTCAAGCAGGCCCTCGGAGACAAGGCGGGCATCGCCCGGTTCGGCGACGCGCTCGTGCCGCTGGACGAGGCGCTCGCCCAGGCCGTCGTCGACGTGTCCGGCCGGCCCTACCTGGTGCACACCGGCGAGCCGCCCGGCCAGGAGTACCACCTCATCGGCGGGCACTTCACGGGATCGTTGACCCGGCACGTGCTGGAGTCCCTCGCCCACCACGCCGACATCTGCCTCCACGTGCGCGTGCTCGCGGGCCGCGACCCGCACCACGTCGTCGAGGCACAGTTCAAGGCCCTGGCGCGCGCGCTGCGGGCCGCCGTAGCCCTCGACCCCCGCGTCGACGGCATCCCGTCCACGAAGGGTGCACTGTGACCGCTGCGCCTGGTCAGCCCGACCAGCCCGAGCTCCCCGACGTCCCGGAGCTCCCCGAGGACTTCGAGGTTCCCGACGACCTCTCGTCCCTCGGCGGGACACCGGACCCGGCCCTCGCCGCACTGATCACGCAGGTCGCCGACGCCGAGGCGCTCGCCGCCGCGTGCTCGCTGGCCGGCATCGAGATCGACGCCGTCCCCACGCCCGTCGGCGCGCTCGCCATCCTGCGCGACCGCTCGGGCGAGGCGCCGCAGCGTGCCGCGGCCGCTATCTCCCAGGTGGTCAAGGCAGTGCCCTTGATCCTGGTCACCCGCCAGGGCGAGCAGCTCACCTGCCACCGGTACCTGGACGGTGCGGACGAGGGCAAGCTCCCCCGGGCCTGGTGCTGGGTGGTGCGCCCGACGCGCTGGAGGACCTGCTGACCGGCCACCTCACGCTCGACGACCTCCCCGGTGTGGTGACGTCGGCCGGGATCGGCCGACTCAAGGCGGTGCGGATGCTGTCCGCGGTGTCGCGCAAGGCCCGGAAGAAGAAGTGATGGCGGCGTCCGACGTCCCCGAGCTCCTGCCCGACGGCGGCGCCGCCGCCGACCTGAACCCCCGGCCCGTCGCGACGCCTCGCGTCGACGGCCGCCCGCGCGTCGTCGTGCTCGACTACGGCTTCGGCAACGTCCGCTCCGCGGTGCGCGCCCTCGAGCGTGTGGGCGCCGACGTCGAGCTGACGGCCGACCGGCAGGCCGCCTCCGAGGCCGACGGCCTCGTCGTGCCCGGTGTCGGGGCGTTCGCCGCCTGCATGGACGGGCTGCGGGCGGTCCGCGGCGACCAGGTCGTCGACCGTCGCCTCGCCGGAGGGCGACCCGTGCTGGGCATCTGCGTGGGCATGCAGGTGATGTTCGACGCCGGGGTCGAGCACGGCGTGCGCGCCGACGGCCTGGGCGAGTGGCGCGGCGTCGTCGACCACCTCGACGCCCCCGTCGTGCCCCACATGGGATGGTCGACGGTCGACGCCGCGCAGGGCAGCACGCTGTTCGCCGGCGTCGAGGACGAGCGCTTCTACTTCGTGCACTCCTACGCCGCGCAGACCTTCACCCAGGGGCACGACGACGCGGCCGACCCGCGCTACGTGCCGCCGCGCGTCACCTGGTCCGACCACGGACCCCAGGGGTCGGCGGTGCGCTTCGTCGCGGCCGTCGAGGACGGCCCGCTGGCCGCCACGCAGTTCCACCCCGAGAAGTCCGGCGACGCCGGAGCCACCCTGCTCGAGAACTGGGTCCGCTCGCTCTGAGCGCCCCCGCCCGAACCGACTGGAGACTCGATCCATGACCGAACGCCTCGTGCTGCTGCCCGCCGTCGACGTCGCCGACGGCCAGGCCGTCCGCCTCGTCCAGGGGGAGGCCGGGTCCGAGACCTCCTACGGCGAGCCCCTGGCGGCCGCGCTCGACTGGCAGGCGGGCGGGGCGGAGTGGATCCACCTCGTCGACCTCGACGCGGCCTTCGGGCGTGGCACCAACGCCGACCTGCTCGCGCGCGTCGTGGCGGAGCTCGACGTGCAGGTCGAGCTCTCCGGGGGCATCCGGGACGACGCCTCGCTCGAGCGGGCGCTGGGCACGGGTGCCCGCCGGGTCAACATCGGCACCGCGGCGCTCGAGGACCCCGAGTGGACCGCCCGCGTCATCGCCGAGCACGGCGACGCCGTCGCCGTCGGCCTCGACGTGCGGGGCACCACGCTGGCCGCTCGGGGCTGGACCCAGGAGGGCGGTGACCTGTGGGAGGTGCTGGCCCGCCTGGACGACGCCGGTTGTGCCCGCTACGTGGTCACGGACGTCACCAAGGACGGCACGCTGCGCGGTCCCAACGTCGAGCTCCTGCGCCAGGTCGCGGAGCGCACGCCGGCCAAGGTCGTCGCCTCCGGCGGCATCTCCTCCCTCGCCGACCTGGAGGTCCTGCGGGCCCTGGTGCCGGACGGCGTGGAGGGAGCCGTCGTCGGCAAGGCGCTGTACGCAGGGGCGTTCACCCTGCCCGAGGCCCTCGACGTGGCGGGACGCCCGTGAAGGACATCCAGCCCACCAGCCAGTTCGCCGGGGACGACGGCGCCGCCGACGCCGAGCTCGTCCGCCTGCTCGAGGGGCTGCGGGCGGGGACGACACCGCTGCGCGACGTCGTGCACCGCCTCGCCGCGACCCGGGTGCTCGTGCCGGTCCTCGCCGAGGTCGAGGCTTCCGCCACGGTGGAGCACGACGGGACCGAGCTCCAGGTCGACAAGGAGGCGTCCGCGGGCGTCGTCGCGCTCGAGGCGCCGGACGGTCGTCGTGCGCTGCCGATCTTCAGCTCGGTGGCGGCCATGACGGCGTGGCGTGCCCACGCCCGTCCCGTGCCGGTCGAGGCCGCCCGGGCGGCGCTCTCCGCCGTCGCCGAGAAGTGGTCGCTGCTGGTGCTCGACCCGGCGGGCCCGGTGACCGTGCTCGTCCCACGGCCCGCGGTGTGGGCGCTCGCGCAGGGCCATCCGTGGGTCCCGGCGCTGACGCCCACCGCGGACGGGCTCGTCGTCGACGACGAGGTGGCCCGCGCGGTGGCCGACGCGGCCGCCCCGGTCCAGCACGTCGTGCGGGCGCACGCCGAGCCGGGCCGCAAGGCGGAGGTCGCCGTGGTGCTGGCGCTCGACCCCGGCCTGGACCGGGCGGGGCTGGACACCGTGCTCGGGCAGGTCAACGCCCGCCTGGCCGCCGCGAAGGTCGTCGCCGACCGTGTGGACTCGCTCGAGCTGCGCATCGGCGCCGCGCGCTGACCGTGGCCGCGCGCCGACCGTGGCCGCGCGCCGAGTCGGTCAGCAGGGCGGCAGGTCGGTGAACGCCGCGCCGTCGTCGAGCAGCGCGCGCAGGGTCGACGCCGGCACCACGAGCGAGCGACCGTCGGTGGTCTTGGCGTAGACGACGCCGATGACGCGACCCTGCTCGTCGAGCGCGGCCGACCCCGACGACCCCGGCTCCACCGGCGCGTCCGTGATGAGCACCTCGCCGAGGTTCTCGTTCAACGGGTCCGTCGTGGAGCCGATGACCTCGCCGTCGGTGACGGTCAGCTCCCCGCCGGACGGGTAGCCCACGACCGTGACGCGGTCGCCCTGGCGCGGGTCGGACTCGGCGATCTGCGGGGAGGAGGGCAAGGGGTCCTCGGTCCTGACGACGGCGAGGTCGGCCAGCGACGCGGCGCTCGCCGTGGCGACGTCGATGTCACGGCCGTCGTAGGTGTTGACCTCGAGCGTCTCGGAACCGGCCACGACGTGCCGGTTCGTGATCAGGGTGTGCTCGTCGATGGCGAACCCCGACCCGGTCGACAGGTTCTCGCAGCCGACGTTGCGGACGCGGACGGCCATGCGCTGGACGGCGTCGAAGCCGTCGGGGGAGAGCTGCTCGGAGTGCTCGGCGCCGAGCGAAGGGCTCACCGGGCTGGGGGCGATGTCGGCCGGCACGGGCGGGGGCATCTCGGGCAGCACCCCGCAGGACGTGGTGAGGACCGCCCCCGCGGCCGCGAGCCCCACGACTGCCCGCCGGGTGCGGCGGCTCACTGGGTCAGCTCCTGCTGGAGCTGGTCGTTGGCGTCGACGGCCTCGTCGCAGAGGGCCTGGACGTCGCCGGCGAAGCGCTCGAGGTCGGCCGGGTCGTAGGCCTCGGGCTCCTCGAGGTAGCCGATGAGCTCGGCCTGCGAGCGGATGCACTGGCCGAGCGCGGTCGCCACGGCGCCCGCGGCCTCGCTGACGCGTCGTTGGTAGTCGAGGTACTGCTGGCTCACGACGTTCTCGTCGCCGAGCTGTGCCTTCTCGTCGGCGAGCTCGGTGATGCGGGACGTCGCCGTGCGGAGCTGGTCGCGGGCGCCCACCAGCTCGGCCGACACGCCGTCCAGCTCGGTCCGGAGCGAGGCGGCCTGGCCGGCCTGCTCGCGGGCCTGCGTCTCCCACTGGGCGGCGTGCTCCTGCCACGCGGTCGTGGTGCGCCACAGGTGGACCGACGTGACGGTCGTGAGCACGAGGAGGACGGCGAGCACGACCACGGCCGCCGTGGTGCCTCGTCCGGTCCGGCGGCGCTCCGGGCTGCCGGCGGCGTCGGACCCTGCCGGCGTCGTCGGCGGTTCCCAGGGCGCGGAGGTCATGTCAGACGACGGAGCCCGTGTACTTCTCGCCAGGGCCCTCGCCGGGGGCGTCGGGCACGAAGGACGCCTCGCGGAAGGCGAGCTGGAGCGTCTTGAGCCCGTCCCGCAGGGAGCGGGCGTGCTGGTTGCCGAGGTCGGGCGCGGAGGCGGTGACCAGGGCGGCGAGGGCGGTGATCAGCTTGCGGGCCTCGTCGAGGTCGAGGTGCGAGCCCTCGTCGGCGTCCTCGGCGAGCCCGCACTTGACGGCGGCGGCGCTCATGAGGTGGACGGCGGCGGTCGTGATGACCTCGACGGCGGCGACGTCGGCGATGTCGCGGGTCGCGGCGGCGGGGTCGTTCCCGGTGCTGGAGCTCATGGGACCATCTTGGCACCTCGGTGCGGCGTCGCGGCAGGGTCGGCGGCGTGACGTGACGTACCCGACGGGGAGACGCACCGGGCGGGGTGACGTACCGCCGGACGGCGCGGCCTCCCGGTCGACGTGACGTACGAGACACGCTCCACCTCGGACCGTGCGGACCTGCTCCGCCGCGGTCGTGCTAGCCTTATGAGCTGACCGACCCGACCGACCGCCTGACGGCTTTCGGCCGGGTGTCGCAAGTGGAGATCATCCCACCCGAGTTCCGACTGGTGCACGCACCGACAGGATCCGGGTCCGGTCGGACGGCGTCGCTCGCCGTCCTGCTCGTGTCGTGGCCGTGTGCCGTGGCGCGTCCGGATCATCGTGGCCTCCACCTGTCTCTCAGGTCGGGGGCCTTTCCCGTTCCTGGCGGTCCTGACGACGAGTTCCTAGGAGCATCACCATCAGCGAGCCTCGCATCAACGACCGGATCCGTGTTCCCGAGGTCCGGCTCATCGGCCCGGGCGGGGAACAGGTCGGCGTGGTCGCCACAGGCGTCGCCCTGAAGCTTGCCCAGGACGCCGACCTCGACCTGGTCGAGGTCGCTCCCGACGCGCGACCCCCGGTCGCCAAGCTCATGGACTTCGGCAAGTTCAAGTACGAGTCGGACATGAAGGCGCGCGAGGCGCGCCGCAAGCAGGCGAACACCCTGCTCAAGGAGATCCGGTTCCGCCTCAAGATCGACCCGCACGACTACGAGACCAAGAAGGGCCACGTCGTGCGCTTCCTCTCGGCGGGCGACAAGGTCAAGGTCATGATCATGTTCCGCGGTCGCGAGCAGTCCCGCCCCGAGATGGGCGTGCGGCTCCTGCAGCGGCTCGCGGACGACGTCGCGGAGCTCGGCTTCGTGGAGTCGATGCCCAAGCAGGACGGGCGCAACATGACCATGGTGCTCGGCCCCGTGAAGAAGAAGGCCGACGCCAAGGTGGAGCAGCGCAAGCGCTCGGCCGAGGTCAACGCACAGCGCAAGACCAAGTCCGAGGTCAAGGCCGAGGCCCGCGCCCAGGCCGGCCAGAGCGACGAGCCGCAGGAGCCGGTGGTCGAGACGCCGAGCGAGCCGGTGGCCCAGCCCGCGAAGCAGGAGACGCCGAGCGAGCCGGTGGCCCAGCCCGCGAAGCAGGAGACGCCGAGCGAGCCCGCGAAGCAGGAGGCACGCAGCGAGCCTGCGAAGCAGGAGGCGCCGAGCACACCCGCGAAGCAGAAGGTGCCGAGCGAGCCGGCGAAGCCGAAGGCCGCCGCCGCTCCGGCACCGCGGCCGCGCACGCCGCGTCCGGCGCCGCAACCCGGGCCCCGCACGAGCTGAGAGCACGCCAGACCATCTGACACCGGGACGGCCCACCGGCCCTGGTCAGCACCACGTCCCCGCCCGACCGGGCGGGTGACCGACACGAGGAGAGACGGCAGTCATGCCGAAGAACAAGACGCACTCCGGCGCCAAGAAGCGCTTCCGGGTCACCGGCAAGGGGAAGGTCATGCGCGAGCAGGCCAACCGCCGGCACCTGCTCGAGCACAAGTCGACCCGTCGCACCCGCCGCCTGGCGCTCGACCAGGAGGTCGCGCCGTCGGACGTCAAGAAGATCAAGAAGCTGCTCGGCAAGTGAGTCCCGCCGGTGACCTCGGTCACCGGGACCCCCTTCCGACCCGAACTGCAAGGAGCATCACGTGGCACGCGTGAAGCGGGCGGTCAACGCCCACAAGAAGCGCCGTACGACCCTCGAGCGCGCCAGCGGTTACCGCGGCCAGCGTTCGCGTCTCTACCGCAAGGCCAAGGAGCAGGTCACCCACTCCTTCGTCTACTCGTACCGCGACCGCAAGACGAAGAAGGGCGACTTCCGCAAGCTGTGGATCCAGCGCATCAACGCTGCTTCCCGCGCGCAGGGTCTGACCTACAACCGTCTGGTCCAGGGCCTCAAGGCCGCCGGTGTCGAGGTCGACCGTCGCATGCTCGCCGAGCTCGCGGTCAACGACATCGCCGCGTTCAACGCGCTGGTGCAGGTCGCGAAGGACGCCCTCCCCGAGGACGTCAACGCCCCGAAGGCCGCCTGAGCCTCGCGCACCCGGACGCCCGGACACCCCTGACCTCGATGCAGCGCATCCCCGACGTCACGCTCGCCAACCCGCGGGCTGACCGGGTCAAACAGGTCAGGGCGCTGTCCGGGCGTTCTGCACGCGCCAAGCACTCCCAGTTCCTCGTCGAGGGACCGCAGGGTGTCCGCGAGGCGGTGCGGCACGCGACGGACGACGTCCGTGACGTCTACCTGACCGAGGCCGCCGCCGCCCGGTACGACGAGATCCTGGACGACGCGCTCGATCAGGGGCTCCGCGTCCACGTCGGCGCGCCCGAGGTGCTGGATGCCATGAGCGCCGACGCCCAGGGTGTCCTCGCCGTCGTGCGGTCGCGGTCGTGGCCGCTGGACGACGTCCTGACGACGCTGGCGTCATCCCGCCGGGACGCGGCGCGCCCGCTGCTGGTCGCCGTCCTCGCCACCGTGCGCGACCCCGGCAACGCAGGCACGGTGATCCGTGCCGCCGACGCCTCCGGTGCCGACCTGGTGGTCCTGGCCGGGGAGAGCGTGGACGTCCACAACCCCAAGGTCGTGCGGTCCACCGCCGGGTCGCTGTTCCACCTGCCGGTCGCCACCGGTCCGTCGCTGCCGGAGACGGTGGCGGCGATGCGGCGAGCGGGCTGCACGGTGCTGGCGGCCGACGGCGCGGGAGACCACGATCTCGACGACCTGCTCGACGTCGTCGGAGCGCAGGGCCGGCCTGCCGGGGTCCCCGACCTGGCGGCCTCCACCGCCTGGGTGCTCGGCAACGAGGCGTGGGGGCTGCACGAGGCGGACCGCGCACTCGCGGACGCCGTCGTGCGGGTCCCGATCCGGGGGAGGGCGGAGTCGCTCAACCTCGCCACAGCCGCCACGGTCTGCCTCTACGCGTCCTCGCGCGCACAGCGCTGACGACGTGTCGCCCACGGCCGTAGCATCGTCGCCGTGCGACTCTTCACCGCGGTCTATCCGTCCACCGAGGCCCTGGCACATCTCGACCTGGCGCTGAGCGGCGTCGGTGCCGACGTCCTCGGCCCGGGTCTGCGGCGGGTGCCGCCGTCCCAGCGGCACGTCACGCTCGTCTTCCACGGCGAGGTGTCCGACGGCGCGGTGGACGACTACGTCGAGGACCTCACCTCCGCGCTGCAGGACGTCGGACCCTTCGACCTCGAGGCCGCCGGCTGCGGTTCGTTCGGCGGCCGCACGCTGTGGATCGGGCTGGGGGGCGGGGTCGACCGGCTGCGCGAGCTCTCCCACCGGGTCGCGCGCACCGCGGAGGACGCGGGGGTGGCCGGAGCGGAGCGTTCCGGCGGTCGCCCCCACCTGACCGTCGCGCGCGCGTCGTCGTCGCTCGTGGGTGCCGACCGTGCCCGCGCCCGCCGCGCACGACGTCGCGGCGAGGCGGACCAGGAGGGTCCGGCGTCGCCGTTCGGCGCCTGGGCGCGCGCCCTGTCCGTCTACCGCGGGCCCGCGTTCACCGTCACCGAGGTGCGGGTGGTCGCCTCGCGTCTCGGTGCCGGTCCCGCAGGCGGCCCCGCGCACGACGAGGTCGCCGTCGTCCCGCTGGGCGGCCTCCGCTGACGGCGTGCCGGGGCACATAGACTGGCTCCTGCCGCCACGCTCCTGACCAGGAAGACACGCATGACTGCATCCGACCTGCCCGATCCCCTCGACGTCGTCGCGCTCGACGCCGCCGTCGACGCCGCACTGGCCGACATCGCCGCCGCCGGCGACCTCGAGGCGCTCCGGGCCGTCCGCACCCAGCACACCGGCGAGAAGAGCGCCCTCGCGCTCGCGAACCGCGCCATCGGCGGCCTGCCCGGCCCCGACAAGGCGGCCGCGGGCAAGAACATCGGCCCTCGACGCGGTCGGGTGAACCAGGCGCTGGCCGCCCGGCAGGTCGAGCTCGAGGCCGAGCGCGACGCCCACGTGCTCGTTGCCGAGACCGTGGACGTCACGCTGCCGACGGAGCGTTCGGCGCGCGGTGCGCGTCATCCGATCGAGCTCGTCCAGGAGCGCGTCGCCGACTTCTTCGTCGGGCTCGGCTGGGAGATCGCCGAAGGGCCCGAGGTCGAGGCGGAGTGGTTCAACTTCGACGCCCTGAACTTCGGCCCGGACCATCCCGCGCGGCAGATGCAGGACACGTTCTACGCGCTGTCGCCGTCGGGCGAGGCCAACAACCTGGTGCTGCGGACGCACACGTCCCCGGTGCAGGCCCGGTCGATGCTGTCGCGCGGGGTGCCGCTGTACATCGCGTGCCCGGGCAAGACGTTCCGCACCGACGCGCTCGACGCCACCCACACGCCAGTGTTCCACCAGGTCGAGGGTCTCGCCGTCGACGAGGGCCTGACGATGGCGAACCTGGTGGGGACGCTGGACGCGTTCGCCCGGGCGATGTTCGGACCGGACGCCAGGACGCGGCTGCGCCCGTCGTTCTTCCCGTTCACCGAGCCGAGCGCCGAGCTCGACCTGTGGTTCCCGCAGAAGAAGGGCGGCGCCGGCTGGATCGAGTGGGGCGGCTGCGGCATGGTCCACCCGAACGTGCTGCGCGCGGCCGGCGTCGACCCCGACGTGTACTCGGGGTTCGCCTTCGGGATGGGGATCGAGCGCACGCTCATGCTGCGCCACTCCATCGCTGACATGCACGACATGGTGGAGGGCGACGTGCGCTTCTCCACCCAGTTCGGGACGGAGATCTGATGCCCCGCATCGTCGCAGACTGGCTCGGTGACCACGTCGAGCTCCCGGCGGACCTGACCGCCGACCGCCTCGCCGCCGACCTCGTGAAGGTCGGTCTCGAGGAGGAGGAGATCCACCCCGCGTCCGTCACGGGCCCGCTCGTGGTCGGCCGGGTGCTGGCGCTCACGGGCGAGCCGCAGAAGAACGGCAAGACGATCAACTGGTGCCTCGTCGACGTGGGCCCGGAGCACAACGCGACGCAGATCAAGGGCGTGGACGACGCCGACGTGCCGGCGGGCGGGGCACGCGGGATCGTGTGCGGTGCCCACAACTTCGGCGTCGGTGACCTGGTGGTCGTGTCCCTGCCGGGCACGGTGCTGCCGGGCGGGTTCGCGATCGCGGCCCGCAAGACGTACGGCCACGTGTCGGACGGCATGATCTGCTCCGTGCGCGAGCTCGGGATCGGCGACGACCACGACGGCATCCTCGTGCTGACCGAGGCGGGCTTCGCCGCCGAGGACCTGACGCCGGGCCGGTCGGCCACGGAGCTGCTGGGCCTCGGTGACGAGGTGCTCGAGATCAACGTGACCCCGGACCGCGGCTACGCCTTCAGCTATCGCGGTGTCGCGCGCGAGTACGCGCACTCCACGGGTGCGTCGTTCACCGACCACGGCCTGCCGACCGGCGCGGAGCCGACAGCGACGCCGGACGGTTTCGCCGTCGAGGTGGACGACGCCGCACCGATCGACGGGCGCACGGGATGCGACCGGTTCGTCACGCGGATCGTGCGCGGCATCGACCCGGCCGCCACCACGCCGGCCTGGATGAAGCGCCGGCTCGAGGGCTCGGGGATGCGCGCGATCTCGCTGGCCGTGGACGTCACGAACTACGTGATGCTCGACCTGGGCCAGCCGCTGCACGCCTACGACCTCGCGAAGGTCGCCGCGCCGCTCGTGGTGCGGCGGGCCCTGCCGGGCGAGCGGCTCACGACGCTCGACGACGTCGACCGAGCCCTGGGCGCGGAGGACCTGCTGATCACCGACTCGCCCGACGGCGAGCGCGGGTCGCGCGTGCTCGGCCTGGCCGGGGTGATGGGCGGTGCGTCCTCGGAGGTCTCCTCGACCACCACCGACGTGCTGGTCGAGGCGGCACACTTCGACGCCGTGAGCGTGGCGCGCACGTCGCGGCGCCACAAGCTGTCCTCCGAGGCCGCGAAGCGGTTCGAGCGCGGAGTCGACCCGCGCCTGCCCGCCGTCGCGGCCCAGCGCGTCGTCGACCTGCTGGTCGAGCACGGTGGCGGGACGGCGGACGTCGCGGTCAGCGACCTGGACACGACGACGCCACCGACGCCGATCGACCTCGACGTCACGCTGCCGTCGCGGACGGCCGGCGTCGACTACACCCGCGCCCAGGTGGTCGGCATCCTGGCGCAGATCGGCTGCGAGGTCTCGGGCGACGGCGAGGTCGTGGTCGTCACGCCGCCGTCCTGGCGGCCGGACCTCACCGAACCCGCCACCCTCGTGGAGGAGGTCGTGCGGATCGCCGGCTACGACCAGATCCCCTCGGTCCTGCCCGCTGCACCCGGTGGCCGCGGGCTCACGCCCGAGCAGCGGGTGCGCCGGTCGGTGGCCCGCACGCTCGCGGACGCCGGCCTGGTGGAGGTGCTGTCGTACCCCTTCATGGGGGCGGCAGACCTGGACGCCCTGCACCTGCCGGCCGACGACCAGCGCCGCACCGCGCTGCGACTGGCCAACCCCATGGCCGACGACCGGCCGCTGATGCGCACGCACCTGCTGGTCACGCTCCTGGAGACGGCGCGGCGCAACGTGTCCCGCGGCCTGGAGGACGTGGCCGTGTTCGAGCTCGGCCTGGTGACCCGTCCCACCGCGGACGCCCCGGTCGCCCCGCAGCTGCCGGTCGGTGTCCGTCCGGACGAGTCCGACCTGGACGCGCTCGCCGCCGCGGTGCCCGCCCAGCCGCGGTTCGTGGCCGGTGTGCTCAGCGGTCGTCGCAGCCCTGCCGGCTGGTGGGGCGCCGGGCGGCCGGCCGACTGGTCCGACGCGCTCGACGTCGCACGCCAGGTCGTGGGGCACACGGGTGCCGACGTCACGATGGTGAACGACCCGGACCGGATGCCGTGGCACCCCGGTCGCTGTGCTCGGTTCGAGCTGGCGGACGGTCGCACGGTGGGCCACGCGGGCGAGCTGCACCCGAAGGTCGTGGAGTCCCTGGGGCTGCCGTCCCGGGCGGTGGCGTTCGAGCTCGACCTGTCGCTGCTCGTCGACGCGGCACCCGGCGCCCCGGTCGCCGCCACGCCCGTCTCGGCGTTCCCTGCGGCCAAGGAGGACTTCGCGTTCGTCGTGGACGCGGACGTGCCGGCGGCGGACGTCGAGGCGGCGGTGGTCGCCGGTGCGGGCGAGCTGCTGGAGGATGTGCGGCTGTTCGACGTCTTCACCGGCGAGCAGGTCGGGGTGGGCAAGAAGTCGCTCGCGTACTCGCTGCGGCTGCGTGCCGCGGACCGCACGCTGAGCGCCGACGAGGTGCGTGGCGTCCGTGACGGCGTGGTGGCTGCGGCCGCCGAACGTGTCGGGGCGGTGCTGCGTGGCTGAGTCCACCGACGCGCAGCCGTCCGGGCCGGTGCAGGTCGCGCCGGCCCGGACGGCGCTCGTCACCGGCGCGTCCCGCGGCATCGGTCGCGCGGTCGCGCTGGGTCTGGCGGGGGCGGGGCTCGATGTCGCACTGCTGGCACGCGACGCCGAACGTCTCGCCGAGGTTTCGCGCGAGGTGCGCGCCCTCGGGCGTCGCGCCCTTGAGCTGGTCTGCGACGTCACGGACGCCGACGCCGTGGCGGACGCCGTCCGGCTCGCCGAGGCTCCTGCGGCGGAAGGCGGCCTCGGCGGCGTCGACCTCCTGGTGAACAACGCCGGCCGCATCGACGCCGAGGTCCCGGTCTGGGAGGCCGACCCGGACGAGTGGTGGCAGGTCATGGAGACCAACGTCCGTGGCCCCTTCCTGCTGGTGCGCCACGTGGTGCCGGGGATGCTGGCCCGTGGTGGTGGCCGGGTGATCGACCTCAACAGCGGGTCCGGGTCGCACGACATGACGTACTCCAGCGCCTACAACCTCTCCAAGACGGCGCTGATGCGGCTGGGTCACCACCTGCACGCGACGGGCTTCGCACGGGGGCTGCGCACCCTGGAGCTGGCACCGGGTGTGGTGACGACGGACATGACGGCCTCGATGCGCGCCCACGACGGCCGCACGGAGTGGACTCCGGTGGAACGTACCGTCGAGGCGGCCGTGGAGTTCGCCCGCGGGGACCTGGACGCGTGCTCGGGCTGGTTCGTGCGCGTCTCCGACGACACCCCGGAGTCGCTGCGCGCCCTCGCGGTGGCGCGCGACGTCGTGGCGGGCGACGTGGCGGCGCCCCGGCACCTGCGGGTCCTGCCCGCCGGTGACGCCGACCCGATGACCGACGTGCTCACCGGACGCTGAGCGTCACACCCGACAGACGACCTCGCCGTGCAGGATGGAGATCCAGCCGTCGGGGTCCTCGGTCCAGCGTTGCCATGCTGCCGACATCTTCTGCAGGTCCTCCCGGCTCCCCAGCCCGGTCTCGACGACCTGGTCGGCCATGCGCGAGTCGAGGATGCGTGCCGCCCACATGCGTCCCCAGTACTCCCGGTCCTCGGGCGTCGCGAAGCACCACACCGACGCACTCGGGGTCACCTCGGTGAAGCCTGCCGCCCGTGCCCAGGCCAGCAGCCGCCGTCCGGCGTCGGGCTCGCCACCGTTCGCCCGGGCAGTGGACTGGTACAGGCCCATCCAGGTGTCCAGCTCGGGCAGGCGCGGATACCAGGTGAATCCCGCATAGTCGCTCTCGCGAGCCACCACGACGCCACCGGAGCGGCACACACGTCGCATCTCCTTCAGTGCCAGCACCGGTTCAGCGAGGTGCTGCAGCGTCTGGTGAGCATGGACGACGTCGAAGGTGCCGTCGTCGTAGGGCAGCGAGTAGACATCCTGGGCGGCGAACGTGAGGTTCTCGGCACCGACGTCGCGGGCGTGCCGGGTCGCCTCGACCAGGACGTCGGCGGCCCGGTCGACACCGATGACGGCACCCGGCGCTACGCGCACGGCGATGTCAGCCGTGATGGTGCCTGGTCCGCAGCCGACGTCGAGGACGGTCGTGCCGGGAGTCAGGTGGTCCACGGCGTAGGCCGCCGAGTTCTCGACGGTGCGCCAGCGGTGGGAGCGCAGCACCGAGTCGTGATGCCCGTGGGTGTAGGTCTCTGTCATGCCGCGATCCTGGCATTCTGTCCGCAGAATGGGAAGGACCGTACTGATGGGTAAGACGCTGCGCGGTTCGGGCTGGTCAGCGGCGCTCGTCGCGCCAGGCGATCCACTGTGCTGCGGTCGACAGGTCGTAGTCCGGCCCGTTGACGCCGATCGTGAGCAGTGTGGCCCCGGCGGCGAGGATCGCGTCCCCGGTCTCGGACGGCGGCCCGTCGACCCCGACGGACCGCTCGACGAGGGTGCTGGTGTCGCGCCCGACGTCGGCGCCGTGCTCGTCGAGGATCGCCGACTTGCGCTGCAGGGTCTCCGCGTCGCCGAACGAGTGCCAGATGTCGGCGTGCTCGGCCACGAGGCGCAGCATCTTCTTCTCGCCGCCGCCACCGATGAGCAGCGGGACGTCACGGGTGGGTGCGGGGTTGCCCACGGCGGTCCGACGCCGGATCCGGGGAAGGGCCTCGGCGAGCGCCGCGATGCGGGACCCGGCCGTGCCGAACTCGTACCCGAACTGGTCGTAGTCCTTCTCGTTCCAGCCGGCGCCGATGCCGAGGATCAACCGCCCACCCGAGATGTGGTCGACGGTGCGGGCCATGTCGGCCAGCAGGTCGGGGTTGCGGTAGCCGTTGCCGGTCACCAGCGCGCCGATCTCGACCCGCTCGGTCTGCTCGGCCCAGGCGCCCAGCATCGTCCAGCACTCGAAGTGCTTGCCGTCCAGGTCGCCCGTGAGCGGGTAGAAGTGGTCCCAGTTGAAGACGACGTCGACGCCGAGGTCCTCGGCGCGCAGGACGGCGTCGCGGATCTGGCCGTAGTCGGCGTGCTGGGGCTGGAGCTGGACGGCGATGCGCACCGGACGTGCCTCAGGTGTGGTCATGTCTTCAACCTAAGCGCTGCGCCGGGCAACGGTGAAGACCTGCCGGTGCCGGTCAGGGGATCATCAGCACCTTGCCCGTGGTCGCGCGCCCCTCGAGCGCCGCATGGGCCGCGGCGGCGTCGCCCAACGGGAACCTCGCACCGATGCGGACGTCGAGGTCGCCGTCGGCCGCGGCGCGGAACACCTCGCCGGCGCGCCACTCGAGCTCGGACCTCGTGGCCGTGTAGTGGGCGAGCGTGGGGCGGGTGACGAACAATGAGCCGGCGCCGTTGAGGCGCTGCAGGTCGAACGGCGGCACCTGTCCGGACGCGCCGCCGAACAGCACGAGCGTCCCGCGCCGGCGCAGGGAAGCCAGCGACGCGTCGAACGTCGCGGCACCGACGCCGTCGTAGACGACGTGCACCCCGTCGCCGTCGGTGCGGTCGCGCACGACGGCGGGCAGCTCGGTGCCGATGTCGTTCATGCGGGCGTAGTCGATGGTGTGCGCGGCGCCCGCGGCGGACGAGAGCGCGGCTTTCTCCGGGTTCGAGACGGTGGTGAGCACGCGGGCCCCGCGCGCGACGGCCAGCTGGGTGAGGAGCAGCCCGACGCCGCCGGCGCCGGCGTGCAGCAGGACGTCGTGGCCGGCTCGGACCTCGAACGTCGAGGTCACGAGATAGTGCGCGGTCATGCCCTGCAGCGGCAGCGCGGCGGCGGTCTCCAGGTCCAGCTCGTCCGGCACGACGACGGCCTCGCTCGCGGGGACGACGACGAGCTCGGCGTACGAGCCCGGGGCGGAGGCCCACGCGACCCGGTCGCCGACGGCGAAGTCGGTCACCTCCTCGCCGACCGCCTCGACGACGCCCGCGCCCTCGGAGCCGACGACGTGGGGGAACTCCATCGGGTAGACACCGCCGCGGCGGTAGGTGTCGATGAAGTTGACCCCGGCGGCCGCGAGCCGCACGAGCAGCTGGCCGGGACCCGGCGTCGGGTCGCCGAGCTCGGTGAGGGACAGGACTTCGGGACCACCCGCGCTGCGGGCCACGACGGCATGCATCACCCGAGCGTATCGAGGCGGGCGGGACGCCGCCGGGACCGCGTCGGAGCGGCGTCGGAGCGGCGCCGGAGCGGCGCCGGAGCGGCGCCGGGCCTGCGCCGGGCCTGCGCAGGTCGGTGCCGTCAGGTGCGGGCGAGCTCGGCGATCAGGGCCAGGCTGCCGCCGGGCAGGTCGACGTGCTGGTGCCGGGTCAGGTGCAGGCCTGCCTCGCGGGCGGCGTCCGCGACGAGCTCCGGCGTGCGGAAGTCGTCGTGGCGGGTCGGGAAGTCGTGCGGGTTGCCCGGACCGCCGAAGGCCGCGAAGGTCGCGGTCACGACGACACCGGTCGGGGCGAGCACGCGCGCCCACTCGCGCAGGGCGGCGCCGCTGTCGGCGAACAGGTGCAGCGCCGTCACGCACGTCACGAGGTCGGCGGAGCCGTCGGGCAGGGGGAGGTCGGCGGCGTCCGCCAGGACCAGCTCGGCGCGCAGCGCCGCGATCCCGGCGGTCTCGCGCCGGGCGACGTCGAGCATCCCGGTCGAGAGGTCGCACCCGGTGGCCTGCAGGACCCGTCCGCGCTCGGCGAGGCGGCGGGCGAGGGCCCGCAGGGCCAGCGCGGTGCCGGTCGCGACGTCGACGACGGCGTCGCGTCGTTCGAGTGCGCCGTCGACGTCGCAGAAGGCGGCCACGGCGTCCGCGAGCGCCACGTGCATCTCGTTGTCGTAGGTGGGTGCGCGACGGTCGTACTCGGCGCTGACGGCTCGGCGGTGCTCTTCGGTGGTGGTCACGGCGGCGACCCTACCGACGCGTCTAGGGTGACCCGGTGAGCATCACGATCCGCGCAGCGAGCGCGGCGGACTGGCCGGCGCTGTGGCCGATCGTCGAGCCCGTCGTCCGCGAGGGCGAGACGTACACGTACCCCCCGGACGCCACGAGCGAGCAGGCCCGAGACCTCTGGCTCGCGGAGCCGCCCGGTGAGACGGTGCTCGCGGAGGACGGCGGCGTCGTCCTCGGGACGGCGCGGCTGGGTCCGAACAAGCCGGGCCACGGCGACCACGTCGGGACGGCTGGCTTCATGGTGGCGCCGGCGGCCCGGGGCAGGGGAGTGGCCCGGGCGCTCGCGCTGCACGCGATCGACTGGCACCGCGAGCTTGGCTACCGGGGAATCCAGTTCAACGCGGTCGTGGAGACCAACGTGGCGGCCGTTCACCTGTGGCAGTCGCTCGGGTGGCGGATCGTGGGGACGGTCCCGGGGGCGTTCCGCAGCCCGCAGCACGGCTTCGTGGGGCTGCACGTCATGTACCTCGATCTCACTGCGGAATAGGTTACGGGCCAGGCGCATAGGTATGTATAGTGGCGCCATGCCGCACACCACCTCACCGCACCTGCGCGTCGCCGTCGCCGGGGCCTCCGGCTATGCCGGCGGTGAGTTCCTCCGGCTCGCGTCCCACCACCCGCACCTCGAGATCGGGGCGCTGACGGCCCACTCGAACGCGGGCAGCCGGCTCGGCGAGCTGCAGCCGCACCTGCGCTCCCTGGCCGACCGGGTGCTGGAGCCCACTACGGCCGGGGTGCTCGCCGGCCACGACGTCGTCGTCCTCGGCCTGCCGCACGGGGCGTCCGGCGAGATCGCCGCCCAGCTTCCCGACGACGTCCTCGTGCTCGACCTCGGTGCCGACCACCGGCTCGTCTCCGCCGCGGACTGGACGGCCTTCTACGGCTCCCCGCACGCGGGCACCTGGCCCTACGGCCTGCCGGAGCTGGTCCACGCCGACGGCAGCGGCCAGCGCGACCACCTCGCCGGCGTCCGGCGCATCGCCGTGCCCGGCTGCAACGTCACGGCCGTCACCCTCGGGATCCAGCCCGGGATCGCCGCCGGGCTGGTCAGCCCGCTCGACCTCGTGGCCGTGCTGGCGAACGGGTACTCCGGGGCGGGCAAGGCGCTCAAGGCGCACCTGCTCGCCGCCGAGGGACTCGGCTCCGCCGTCCCCTACGCCGTCGGGGGCACCCACCGGCACATCCCCGAGATCACCCAGAACCTGCGCGTCGCCGGCGTGCCCGAGGTGTCGATCAGCTTCACCCCGACCCTCGTGCCCATGTCGCGCGGGATCCTCGCGACCGTGACCGCCCGGCTGGCGCCCGGCCACGAGGGCACGAGCGCCGCCGAGGTCCGCTCCGTCTGGGAGCAGGCCTACGCCGGGGAGCCGTTCGTCGAGCTGCTCCCCGAGGGGCAGTGGCCCACGACGGCTGCGACGCTGGGAGCCAACACCGCGCTGGTCCAGGTGGCGCTCGACGCCGCCGCCGGGCGGGTCGTCACCGTCACCGCCCTGGACAACCTCGTCAAGGGCACCGCGGGCCAGGCCCTGCAGGCCATGAACCTCGCCCTCGGCCTGCCGGAGACGGCCGGCCTGCTCACCGAAGGAGTCGCACCATGACGACCATCGCCAGCACCTCCGGCGCCGAGGCTTCCGGCGCCGTGACCGTGCCCGCAGGGTTCCGGGCCGCCGGCGTCGCCGCCGGGCTGAAGTCGACCGGCGCCCGCGACGTCGCCCTGGTCGTCAACGACGGTCCGCTGTCCACGGCGGCCGCCGTCCTGACGTCGAACCGGGTGCAGGCCGCGCCCGTGGTGTGGACCCGCCAGGCTGTGTCCGACGGCGCCGCCCGCGTCGTCGTCCTCAACTCCGGCGGTGCCAACGCCTGCACCGGCCCCGACGGCTTCGCCGACACCCACCGCACGGCCGAGCACGTCGCGGACGTGCTCACGTCGGTCGCCGCGTCGCCCGACGACGAGGTCGGCGCGGGCGACGTCCTGGTCTGCAGCACCGGGCTCATCGGCCTGCGCCTCGACCTCGACGCGCTCCTCGGCGGCGTCGACGCCGCGGCGACGGCGCTCACGGCCGACGGCGGCGACGACGCCGCACTCGCCATCATGACCACCGACACCGTGCCCAAGGAGGCCGTCGCCGGGCGCGACGGCTGGAGCGTCGGCGGCATGGCCAAGGGCGCGGGCATGCTCGCCCCGGGGCTGGCCACGATGCTCAGCGTGGTCACGACGGACGCCGTCGTGGACGCCGAGACCGCCGACGCCGCCCTGCGCGCCGCGACGGCGACCACCTTCGACCGCGTCGACTCCGACGGCTGCATGTCGACCAACGACACGGTGATCCTGCTCGCCTCCGGCGCGTCCGGCGTCGAGGTCTCGCTCGACGACCTCACCGCGGCCGTGACCGAGGTCTGCGCCTCGCTCGCCCGCCAGCTCGTCACGGACGCCGAGGGCGCCAGCCACGACGTCGCCGTCACCGTGCGCGGCGCCACCACCGAGGACGCCGCCCTCGCGGTCGCCCGCGCCGTGACACGGTCCAACCTGTTCAAGGCCGCCGTCTTCGGCAACGACCCCAACTGGGGCCGCATCGTGTCCGCCGTCGGCACCGTGCCCGAGGACGTCGCCCCGTACGACCCGCTGGCCCTCGACGTCACCGTCAACGGCGTCCAGGTCTGCCGCGCCCAGGGCGTCGGCGAGCCCCGCGAGCTCGTCGACCTCGCCGCGCAGCGCGAGGTGGTCGTCGAGATCGACCTGCACGCCGGCGACGCCACCGCGACCGTGTGGACCAACGACCTCACCCACGACTACGTCCACGAGAACAGCGCGTACTCCTCATGAGCGACTTCCACTTCGACACCCGCACCGACCTGCGCCCCGACCAGAAGGCCGAGGTGCTCATCGAGGCGCTGCCGTGGCTCCAGGAGTTCGCTGGAGCCGTCGTCGTCGTCAAGTACGGCGGCAACGCGATGGTCGACGACGAGCTCAAGGCCGCCTTCGCCGAGGACATGGTGTTCCTGCGCCAGGTGGGCGTGCGTCCCGTCGTCGTGCACGGGGGCGGGCCGCAGATCAGCCGGATGCTCGACCGACTCGACATCGCCAGCGAGTTCCGCGGCGGCCTGCGCGTCACGACGCCCGAGGCGATGGACGTCGTGCGCATGGTCCTCACCGGGCAGGTGCAGCGCGAGCTCGTCGGCCTGCTGAACTCCCACGCCCCGCGGGCGGTCGGCCTCTCCGGCGAGGACGGCGGCCTCTTCGGCGCGGTGCGCCGCCATGCCGTCGTCGACGGCGAGCACGTGGACGTCGGCCTCGTCGGTGACGTCGTGCGCGTCACCCCGTCCGCCGTGCTCGACCTGCTGGACGCCGGCCGCATCCCCGTGGTCTCCACCGTCGCGCCCGACGTCGACGACCCCACCCAGGTGCTCAACGTCAACGCGGACACGGCGGCCTCGGCGCTCGCCGTGGCGCTCGGCGCGAAGAAGCTCATCGTGCTCACCGACGTCGAGGGCCTCTACACCGGCTGGCCGGACAAGGACTCGCTGGTCGAGGAGATCACCGCCTCAGACCTGGCCACGCTGCTGCCCAGCCTGCAGTCGGGGATGGTCCCCAAGATGGAGGCGTGCCTGCGGGCGGTGCAGGGCGGTGTGCCGCGCGCGTCCGTGATCGACGGACGTCAGCCCCACTCCGTGCTGCTCGAGGTCTTCACCACCCGGGGCAACGGCACCATGGTCGTCCCCGACGCGACGGGAGCAGAAGCATGAGCGAGATCACCGAGCGCAGCGAGCTGACCGGCCAGGGCTGGACCCAGGCCTACACCTCGGCGGTCATGGACACCTTCGGGCCACCGCAGCGGATCCTCGTGCGCGGTGAGGGGGCGTACGTCTGGGACGCCGACGGCAAGCGCTACCTCGACCTGCTCGCCGGGATCGCGGTCAACGCCCTCGGGCACGCCCACCCGACCCTCACTGCCGCCGTCAGCGCCCAGCTCGGCACCCTGGGCCACGTGTCGAACTTCTTCGGCACGCCCGCCCAGATCACCCTCGCGGAACGCCTGCTGCGCCTCGCCGAGGCGCCGGACGGATCACGGGTGTTCTTCACGAACTCGGGCACCGAGGCCAACGAGGCCGCCTTCAAGATGACCCGCCGCACCGGGCGCACCCGGGTGCTCGCCCTCGAGGGCGGGTTCCACGGACGCACCCTCGGAGCGTTGGCGCTCACGGCCAAGGAGGCCTACCGCGAGCCCTTCGAGCCGCTGCCCGGCGGGGTGGAGCACCTGCCGTTCGGCGACACCGGCGCGCTGGAGCAGGCGTTCTCGCCCGACGTCGTCGCCGCACGGGGCGAGGTCGCCGCGCTCGTCGTGGAACCGATCCAGGGCGAGGCCGGGGTGCGCGAGCTGCCCGCCGGCTACCTCGCCCTCGCGCGCCGCCTCACCACCGCGGCGGACGCCCTGCTCGTGCTCGACGAGGTCCAGACGGGCATGGGCCGGACCGGCTCGTGGCTCGCCCACCAGCAGCCCGAGATCGGCGGCGGCGTCGTGCCCGACGTCGTCACCCTCGCCAAGGGCCTCGGCGGCGGCATCCCGGTCGGAGCGGTCATCGCCTACGGGGACCGCGCCGCCGGACTGCTCGGACGTGGCCAGCACGGCACGACCTTCGGGGGCAACCCGGTCGCCGCCGTCGCCGCCCTGGCGACCATCGGCGTCATCGAGCGCGACCGCCTCCTGGCGCACGTCGTCGAGGTCGGCGAGGTCCTGCGCCGCGCGATCGAGGGCGCCGGCAACCCGCTGGTGGCCGAGGTGCGTGGCCGCGGCCTGCTGCTGGCCGTCCGGCTCACGCGGCCCGTCGCACCGGAGGTCGCCGCCGTCGCCCTCGAGGCGGGCTTCGTCGTCAACGCCGTCGCGCCCGACGCGATCCGCCTGGCCCCGCCCCTGGTGCTCACCATCGACCAGGCCCTTGACGCCGCGCGGTTCTTCGCCGACGTCGTCGTCCCCGACTCCTCGAAGGAGAGCTGACATGCCCCGCCACTTCCTGCGCGACGACGACCTCGCCCCCGCGGAGCAGCGCGAGGTCCTCGAGCTCGCCTGGGCGTTCCGCGAGGACCGGTTCGTGCGCACCCCGCTCTCCGGGCCCCGCGCCGTGGCGCTGCTGTTCGACAAGCCCACCCTGCGCACCCAGGTGTCCTTCTCCGTCGGCGTCGCCGAGCTCGGCGGCTTCCCGACGCTCGTCGACGGTCGGCTCGCCCAGGTCGGCGTGCGGGAGTCGGTCGCGGACGTCACCCGCGTCCTCGACCGCCAGGTCGCCGCCGTCGTGTGGCGCACCTTCGGCCAGGACCGCATCGAGGAGATGGCCGGCGTGTCCCGCGTGCCCGTCGTCAACGCGCTCACCGACGACTTCCACCCCTGCCAGATCCTCGCCGACCTGCTCACCGTCGCCCAGCACCGCGGCGGCCTCGACGCCCTGCCCGGGCAGCGCCTCGCCTACGTGGGCGACGCCGGCAACAACATGGCGGCGTCCTACCTGCTGGGTGGCGTGACGGCCGGGATGCACGTGGCCGTCGCCGGACCGGAGGGCTACCTGCCGCCGGCCGACATCGTCGCGCGGGCCGAGGAGATCGCCGCCACGACCGGCGGGTCGGTCACCGTCACCACGGACGTGCGCGCGGCGGTCACCGGCGCGGACGTCGTCGCCGCTGACACCTGGGTGTCCATGGGCGACGAGGACGAGGCGACCGAACGCCTCGCCGCGCTCGCGGGCTACCAGGTCGACGGCGCGCTGCTGGCCGTCGCGAAGGACGACGCGATCCTGCTGCACTGCCTTCCCGCCTACCGCGGCAAGGAGGTCACCGCAGAGGTGATCGACGGCCCGCAGTCCGTCGTGTGGGACGAGGCGGAGAACAGGCTTCACGCCCAGAAGGCCGTGCTGACGTTCCTCCTGGAGCAGCGATGAGCTCCACCGCCGGCCCCGCACCGTCCACCAAGGCCGCCCGCCAGGCGCGCATCGTGGACATCGTGCGGCGCACCGCCATCCACTCCCAGGCCGAGCTCGCCCGGGCGCTCGCGGACGAGGGCCTCACCGTCACCCAGGGGACGCTGTCGCGCGACCTGGTCGAGCTGCGTGCCGAGAAGGTGCGCAGCTCGGCCGGTCCGCTCGTCTACGCGGTGCCCGGCGAGGGCGGGGACCGCAGCGTCCAGGGTGCCGGCGTCGGCGACCACGACGCGGGCTACCTCGCGGCGCGCCTGGCCCGCCTGTGCGCGGACCTGCTCGTCTCGGCCGAGGCGTCCGGCAACCAGGTGGTGCTGCGCACCCCGCCCGGGGCGGCGAACTACCTGGCCTCGGCGATCGACCACTCGGTCTTCCCCGGCGTCCTCGGCTGCCTCGCCGGCGACGACACGATCCTGGTGATCTCCCGGGACCCCTCCGGCGGCGACGACCTCGCCCGCCGGTTCCTCGAGCTCACGGCGTCCCACGACGCCTGAGCCGCACGAACCCTGTCAGACTCGACACGTACCGCACCACAAGGAAGAAGAAACCCATGACTGAACGCGTCGTGCTCGCCTACTCGGGCGGCCTGGACACCTCCGTCGCGATCGGCTGGATCGCCGAAGCCACCGGCGCCGAGGTCGTCGCCGTGGCGGTGGACGTCGGCCAGGGCGGCGAGGACATGAACGTCATCCGCCAGCGTGCGCTGGACTGCGGCGCGGTGGAGGCCTACGTGGCCGACGCGCGCGACGAGTTCGCGACCGAGTACTGCATACCGGCCCTCAAGGCCAACGGCCTCTACCTCGACCGCTACCCGCTGGTCTCGGCGATCTCCCGGCCGGTCATCGTCAAGCACATGGTCCGTGCGGCGCGCCAGTTCGGTGCGACGACGGTCGCGCACGGCTGCACTGGCAAGGGCAACGACCAGGTCCGTTTCGAGGTGGCCACGACGTCGCTCGCACCCGACCTGCGCTCGATCGCCCCGGTGCGTGACCTGGCCCTGACGCGTGAGAAGGCCATCGACTACGCCGAGAAGCACGACCTGCCGATCGCGACGACGAAGAAGAACCCGTTCTCCATCGACCAGAACGTGTGGGGCCGGGCCGTGGAGACGGGCTTCCTCGAGGACATCTGGAACGAGCCCACCAAGGACGTCTACTCCTACACCGACGACCCCACCTTCCCGCCCGTCGCCGACGAGGTGGTCGTGACGTTCGACCAGGGCGTGCCGGTCGCGCTCGACGGCGTCGCGGTGACCCCGCTGCAGGCCATCCAGGAGATGAACCGTCGTGCCGGTGCCCAGGGCGTGGGCCGGATCGACATCGTCGAGGACCGCCTGGTCGGCATCAAGTCCCGCGAGGTCTACGAGGCGCCCGGTGCGATCGCGCTGATCGCCGCCCACCAGGAGCTCGAGAACGTGACGCTCGAGCGCGAGCAGGCCCGGTTCAAGCGGGGCGTGGAGCAGCGCTGGACTGAGCTCGTCTACGACGGCATGTGGTTCAGCCCGCTGAAGAAGAACCTCGACACCTTCGTCGACGACACCCAGAAGTACGTCTCCGGCGAGGTGCGTCTGGTGCTGCACGGCGGGCGGGCCACCGTGACGGGCCGCCGGTCCGAGGCCGCGCTGTACGACTTCAACCTCGCGACCTACGACGAGGGCGACACCTTCGACCAGTCCCACGCCAAGGGCTTCATCGAGATCTACGGTCTGGCCGCCAAGCAGGCCGCGGCGCGTGACGAGAAGTTCGGCAACGGCGTCGACTTCGGCGTGGGGACGTTCTGATGGCCGACGTCGACGAGCGCGGCGGCGACGACGCCGAGACGACGGCCGACGCGCCGTCGGTGAGCCTGTGGGGCGGCCGGTTCGCCGGCGGGCCGTCGCCGGAGCTGCAGGCGCTGTCGCAGTCGACCCACTTCGACTGGGCGCTCGCGTCGTACGACATCGCCGGCTCGCGGGCGCACGCCCGCGTGCTGGCGGGTGCCGGCCTGCTCGACGACGACGAGCTCGCGGGCATGATCGACGCGCTCGACCGGCTCGAGGCCGACGTCCGGTCCGGGGACTTCCGTCCGGTGCTGGCCGACGAGGACGTGCACACGGCCCTCGAGCGCGGCCTCCTCGAGCGGGCCGGGGACGACCTGGGCGGCAAGCTGCGTGCGGGGCGTTCGCGCAACGACCAGATCGCCACGCAGGTGCGCCTCTACCTGCGCGAGAACGCACGGCTGATCGCCCGCCAGGTGCTGACGGTCGTGGACGAGCTCATCACGCAGGCGCAGGCGGCCGGCGAGGCGGTCATGCCGGGGCGCACGCACCTGCAGCACGCGCAGCCGGTCCTGCTGGCCCACCACCTGCTCGCCCACGCGTGGCCGCTGCTGCGTGACGTCGACCGCATCGTCGACTGGGACGTGCGGGCGGCGCACTCGCCGTACGGTTCGGGCGCGCTGGCCGGGTCGTCCCTCGGGCTGGACCCGGTGGCGGTGGCGACCGAGCTGGGCTTCGACGGCCCGGTCGAGAACTCGATCGACGGCACCGCGTCGCGTGACGTGGTGGCGGAGTTCGCGTTCGTCGCGGCGATGATCGGCATCGACCTGTCGCGGTTGTCCGAGGAGATCATCCTGTGGAACACCAAGGAGTTCGGATTCGTGCGGCTCCACGACTCGTGGTCCACCGGGTCGAGCATCATGCCGCAGAAGAAGAACCCGGACATCGCCGAGCTCGCGCGCGGCAAGTCGGGTCGTCTCGTCGGTGACCTCACGGGGCTGCTGACCACCCTCAAGGGCCTCCCGCTGGCGTACAACCGCGACCTCCAGGAGGACAAGGAGCCGGTCTTCGACCAGGTCGCCACCCTGACGGTGCTGCTGCCGGCCTTCGCGGGGATGGTGCGCACCCTGACCTTCGACACCGATCGGATGGCCGAGCTGGCACCGCAGGGCTTCTCGCTCGCCACGGACATCGCCGAGTGGCTGGTCCGCTCCGGCGTGCCGTTCCGTGTCGCGCACGAGGTCTCGGGCTCCTGCGTGCGGGTCTGCGAGGAGCGTGGCATCGAGCTGTGGGACCTCACGGACCCCGACCTCGCCGCGATCTCGGAGCACCTCACCCCGCAGGTGCGCGAGGTGCTGTCCGTCGAGGGGTCGGTGGCGTCCCGCGACGGCGTCGGCGGCACGGCCCCGGCCCGGGTGGCCGAGCAGCTCGACGCGGCGAAGGAGCGCGCCACCGAGTTCCGCTTCTGGGCCGAGGGCTGACCGGATGAGCGTCGGACCCGACGTGCTCGCCGCCGTCGTGCAGCGGGTGCAGGCCGCGCCGGCGCGGCTGCCGGGTCCGGGTGCGTCGTCGCCGTGGCGGCGCACCCGGCTCGTGTGCGTCGACGGACCGGCCGGCTCGGGCAAGACGACCCTGGCCACCCAGGTCGCCGTCGAGCTGTGCTGCCAGGTGGTCCACATGGACGACCTCTACGAGGGCTGGGAGGCGGGCCCCGGCGGGGGATCGGCGCGGCTGGCACGGCGGGTCCTCGCACCCCTGGCCGAGGGGCGGACGGGGGAGTACCGGCGTTACGACTGGGTCGCCGGTGACTGGGCCGAGACGCACCGGGTCGAGCCCGCGCCGTTCCTGGTGGTCGAGGGGTGCGGCGCCGCGGCCCGGACGGTCGACCCCTGGGTCGCGCTGCGGGTGTGGGTCGAGGCCGACGACGGCGAGCGTCTGCGTCGTGGCCTGGCGCGCGACGGCGAGCACGCGCGGCAGCACTGGCTGCAGTGGATGCGGGACGAGTCCGCGCACTACGCTGCCGAGCAGACGCGCGAGCGGGCGGACGTCCTCGTGGACGGGTTCGGCCGCCTGGGCGCACCGGGCGAGCAGCGAGGTGGTGGGTGATGACGTCACCGACGGAGAGCCGGACGGCACCGGGGGTGCCCTGGCAGGTGCCGGGGGCGTCCTGGTACGCCAGGAGCGTCCACGACGTGGCGCGCGATCTGCTCGGTGCGCACCTGGTGAGGCGCCACCACGACGGCGACGTCGTCCTGCGGATCACCGAGGTCGAGGCCTACGGCGGCGACGACGACCCGGCCTCGCACGCCTTCCGTGGGCCGACGGAGCGCAACCGTTCCATGTTCGGGCGCCCGGGGCGCCTCTACGTGTACCGCCACCTCGGCCTGCACCACTGCGTCAACCTGGTGTGCGGGCCGGTGGGTGAGGCGTCGGCCGTCCTGCTGCGGGCGGGGGAGGTCGTCGAGGGCTCCGGGCTCGCCCGGTCCCGGCGCGAGAGGTCGGGGCGGTGCGACTCCGACGGGCAGATCGCGCGCGGCCCGGCGCGGCTGGCGGTCGCGGCGGACCTGGACCGGAACGACGACGGCACCGACGTGACCGATGCGGGCGGAACCGTCGTGGTCCAGCTGCCGATCGACCCGTTGCCGCGCACCGTCGCCACCGGCCCGAGGGTGGGCGTCGGTGGCGACGGCGCCGACCCGGCACGCTTCGCGTGGCGGTCCTGGCTCGTCGACGAGCCGACGGTGTCGGCCTACCGTCCGGTGGCCCGTCGGGCGCGCTGATCCTGGACGTCCCGACGCGCCAGGTCGGACGATCCCTGGGCAGGCGCGACGGATGTCGCGTCAGCGTCCTCGGCCCCGTCGCTCCCGCGCAGCCGGTCCCGCCAGGCGTCGAACTCGCGGTCGGCCCGGACCTCGCCGGGCGCGCGCGCCAGCAGCACGGTCACGACCAGCGCGAGGGTCGAGAAGAACAGGAAGAGCGCCAGCGGGACCAGCAGCTCACCGGCGGTCAGCCCCTGCGGCGTCTGGGAGCTGGCGTGCGCAGCGTGATCGCCGTCGCCCATCCGCATCGCGGCCATGCCCGTGTAGTGCATGCCGGACACGGCGATACCCATGACGACGGCGGCGACCACGCCGAGAGCGAGCGTGCGGACGCGGTAGGACAACCAGAGGGCGGCCGAGGCGGCGACGACGCCGATCACGACGGACAGCAGCACCAGCCCGGGGGCGTAGGACAGCGGCACGTTCGTGTGCATGGCACGCATGCCCAGGTAGTGCATGCTGGTCACCCCCAGGCCGGCGGTCGTACCACCGACGAGCAGAGGTCGCAGGCGACCCTGGGACCTGTCCACCAGGAACAGCCCCGCGGCGACGACCACGACCGCGATGACGGCGCTGAGGAGCGTCAGCGGGATGTCGTACCGGATCTCCGCTCCCTCGACGGAGAACCCGAGCATGGCCACGAAGTGCATCACCCAGACGCCCGTGCCGCCGATCGCGAGGGCTCCGAGCCACAGCCACAGGCTCCGTCGACGCCCTTCGTAGAGCCGGGCGCGCGCGGTGCAGGACAGCCCTGCGGCGCAACCCACGAACGACAGGACGAAGGAGAGAATCGGGGTCAGGGCCCCGTACGCGAAGTGCTCGATCAAGAGGTGCCCCCTGGCTTGAGTGCTGAGTCAGCACGAAGAACGCACGAAGGACGGACGTCCCGTGGCGATGGTGGTGCGGGTGGTACGACCGTCCCGGCCGCACGGTCGGGCACACTAGGGGTGGACCCCGACCGGGGGCCGACCGACCACCGAAGGAGTACATGGTGACCGACGTTCTCGACGAGCTGCAATGGCGGGGCCTGGTGGCGCAGTCCACCGACGAGGCCGCGTTGCGTACTGCGCTGGCCGAGGGACCGATCGCCTACTACTGCGGCTTCGACCCTACGGCACCGAGCCTGCACCACGGCCATCTCGTCCAGCTGGTGCTGCTGCGGCACCTGCAGCTGGCCGGGCACCGGGCGGTGGCGCTCGTCGGCGGAGCCACGGGGATGATCGGTGACCCGCGCCAGTCGGGCGAGCGGGTGCTGAACACCAAGGAGACGGTGGCCGAGTGGACCCAGCGCCTCAAGGCGCAGGTCTCGCGATTTCTCGACTTCGAGGGCGACAACCCGGCGATCCTGGTGGACAACCTGGACTGGATCGCCGACATGACGGCGATCGACTTCCTGCGCGACGTGGGCAAGCACTACCGTCTCGGCACGATGCTGGCCAAGGACACCGTGGCGCGCCGGCTGCGTTCGGACGAGGGGATCAGCTTCACCGAGTTCAGCTACCAGATCCTGCAGGGCATCGACTTCCTGGAGCTCTTCCGCCGGCACGGGGTGACCCTGCAGACGGGCGGCAACGACCAGTGGGGCAACTTGCTGTCCGGCGTCGAGCTCATTCGCAAGTCCGAGGGCGCTGCCGTCCACGTCCTGACGACGCCGCTCATCACGAAGGCTGACGGCACCAAGTTCGGAAAGACCGAGGGCGGGGCCGTCTGGCTCGCTCCCGACATGATGAGCCCGTACGCGTTCTACCAGTTCTGGCTCAACGCGTCCGACGCCGACGTCGTGGGCTGGTTGAAGATCTTCACCTTCCGTTCGCGCGAGGAGATCGAGTCCCTCGCCCAGGCGGTCCAGAACCGCCCGGGTGCCAGGGAGGCCCAGCGGGCGCTGGCGAACGACGTCACGACGCTGGTGCACGGTGCTGAGGCGACCGCCGCCGTGGTCGCCGCGAGCCAGGCGCTGTTCGGCCGTGGTGACCTGTCCACGCTCGACGGCGGAACCCTGGAGGCGGCCACCGCCGAGCTGCCGCGCACCGAGGTGACGGCCGGTTCGGCCGTCCTCGATGCTCTGGTCGGCTCGGGGCTCGTGGCGTCCCGCGCCGCCGGACGGCGTGCCATCGCGGACGGCGGCGCCTACGTCAACAACGTCAAGGTCGTCGACGAGGATGCCGTCCTGGCGCCGGAGGATCTTCTGGACGGCCGGTACGCCGTCCTGCGCCGGGGCAAGAAGACCCTCGCGGTCGCAGTCGTGGCTTGACGCCCCCGTTCGACCGGGGGCGTTGACCTCTGGTTCGACGCCGGACGTCGGATCTGGGCGAAGGACCGGGGGCCGGCGGCCCGCTCCCAGTTCGAGCGCGGCGCCGAAACACGCCCTGACCTGGGGATTTGTCCTCCAGGCCAGGGCGTGTGTAATGTTCTGGTCGTTCGCCCGGCAGGGAGGAACGGACACCGCAGGTGATCGCCGCAAGGAGATCACGAAGATGTGGTGGACGGTCCCGCGGGTGGGCCACCCCGAAGACTTCGATCCGGTACAGTTGTGTGCCCGGACCGAGCCGGACGGAACTCCAGACATCTTCCGCCGAATAGCGGGAGTTGACCGGAGGAGATCGACCGGGTAAGGTTGAAGGGTTGCCCCGGAGGGGGTCGGGACGGTTGTTCTGGCTTCTGATGGTGTGTGTCGGTTGTTTGAGAACTCAACAGTGTGCTTGATAGTCAATGCCAAATTTTGAACCTTATTGGTTCCTTTGGACTAGATTGGACAGCTAGTTTTGCTAGTTTGTTTGGTCTGGCCAGTATCGATTGGCATCGCGCATCTTTCGGGGTGTTGTGGTGTTTTCTCTCTTTTACGGAGAGTTTGATCCTGGCTCAGGACGAACGCTGGCGGCGTGCTTAACACATGCAAGTCGAACGGTGAAGCCCAGCTTGCTGGGTGGATCAGTGGCGAACGGGTGAGTAACACGTGAGCAACCTGCCCTCCACTTCGGGATAAGCCTTGGAAACGGGGTCTAATACCGGATATGAGCCTGCATCGCATGGTGTGGGTTGGAAAGTTTTTCGGTGGGGGATGGGCTCGCGGCCTATCAGCTTGTTGGTGGGGTGATGGCCTACCAAGGCGTCGACGGGTAGCCGGCCTGAGAGGGCGACCGGCCACACTGGGACTGAGACACGGCCCAGACTCCTACGGGAGGCAGCAGTGGGGAATATTGCACAATGGGCGAAAGCCTGATGCAGCGACGCCGCGTGAGGGATGACGGCCTTCGGGTTGTAAACCTCTTTCAGCAGGGAAGAAGGCTTCGGTTGACGGTACCTGCAGAAGAAGCGCCGGCTAACTACGTGCCAGCAGCCGCGGTAATACGTAGGGCGCAAGCGTTGTCCGGAATTATTGGGCGTAAAGAGCTCGTAGGCGGTTTGTCGCGTCTGGTGTGAAAACCTCAGGCTCAACCTGGGGCGTGCATCGGGTACGGGCAGACTAGAGTGCGGTAGGGGAGACTGGAATTCCTGGTGTAGCGGTGGAATGCGCAGATATCAGGAGGAACACCGATGGCGAAGGCAGGTCTCTGGGCCGCAACTGACGCTGAGGAGCGAAAGCATGGGGAGCGAACAGGATTAGATACCCTGGTAGTCCATGCCGTAAACGTTGGGCACTAGGTGTGGGGCTCATTCCACGAGTTCCGTGCCGCAGCTAACGCATTAAGTGCCCCGCCTGGGGAGTACGGCCGCAAGGCTAAAACTCAAAGGAATTGACGGGGGCCCGCACAAGCGGCGGAGCATGCGGATTAATTCGATGCAACGCGAAGAACCTTACCAAGGCTTGACATGCACCGGACGCTTCCAGAGATGGTTGTTCCGCAAGGTCGGTGCACAGGTGGTGCATGGTTGTCGTCAGCTCGTGTCGTGAGATGTTGGGTTAAGTCCCGCAACGAGCGCAACCCTCGTCCCATGTTGCCAGCGGGTTATGCCGGGGACTCATGGGAGACTGCCGGGGTCAACTCGGAGGAAGGCGGGGATGACGTCAAATCATCATGCCCCTTATGTCTTGGGCTTCACGCATGCTACAATGGCCGGTACAGAGGGCTGCGATACCGTAAGGTGGAGCGAATCCCAAAAAGCCGGTCTCAGTTCGGATTGGGGTCTGCAACTCGACCCCATGAAGTCGGAGTCGCTAGTAATCGCAGATCAGCAACGCTGCGGTGAATACGTTCCCGGGCCTTGTACACACCGCCCGTCAAGTCACGAAAGTTGGTAACACCCGAAGCCCATGGCCCAACCGGTTTTCCGGGGGGAGTGGTCGAAGGTGGGACCGGCGATTGGGACTAAGTCGTAACAAGGTAGCCGTACCGGAAGGTGCGGCTGGATCACCTCCTTTCTAAGGAGCACGTGGCCCTGGTGGTCTCGTCGGCGTGTGCTCGCCCGTTCGGGTGGGTTGCTGGTGGGGCTGGTAGCTGGGGTCCATGCAGGCCGCTCGAGGCACCGTTCGTGTGTCTGGTGGCTGCTCTGGGTGGAACATTGACCGTACGGTCGGCCCTGGTGGTCGAGGCGTCCAGTACAGCTGGTGGGTTCCTTCGGGGGTCTGCTGGTGGGAACGGGTCTCGGTGTCGGGGTTGGCTGGGAGAGCACACTGTTGGGTCCTGAGGCAACCGGCCATGGTCGGGGGTTTCACGACGCGGGTCGTCGGCTGGTGTCATACCGCCTGGTGCTGGGTTCTCTTCCCTGGAGGGGAGGGGGTCTGGTCGCGGGGTTGGTGGCACGGGGGCCGGCGGGTTCGTCCGTTGCTTGAGAACTGCACAGTGGACGCGAGCATCTCAGATGTTCAAGCGGCACCTCTTCTTTGAGGGGGTGCTTGTTTCTTGGATTTCTGTAGCAATTTTGTAGAGTGTGTCGAAGTTTCTTAGGGCACACGGTGGATGCCTTGGCACTAGGAGCCGAAGAAGGACGTGGTAGCCTGCGATAATCCTCGGGGAGCTGGCAAACGAGCTGTGATCCGAGGGTGTCCGAATGGGGGAACCCGGCCCAAGTCATGTTGGGTCACCTGCATCTGAATACATAGGGTGTAGGGGGAACGCCGGGAAGTGAAACATCTCAGTACCGGCAGGAAGAGATATTCCGTGAGTAGTGGCGAGCGAAAGCGGATGAGGCCAAACCGTGCACGTGTCAAGCTGTCAGGCGTTGCGTGTGCGGGGTTGTGGGACCTTCTTTCAGGATCTGACAGTCCTGGGACCAGTAAGAAAGCCGTGTCATAGTCGAACCGCATTGAAAGGCGGACCGTAGAGGGTGTGAGTCCCGTAGACGAAATGGTGCGGCCTGGTGGAGGGGATCCCAAGTAGCACGGGGCCCGAGAAATCTCGTGTGAATCTGGCAAGACCACTTGCTAAGCCTAAATACTACCTAGTGACCGATAGCGGACCAGTACCGTGAGGGAAAGGTGAAAAGTACCCCGGGAGGGGAGTGAAATAGTACCTGAAACCGTGTGCCTACAATCCGTCGGAGCCTCCCTAGCAGGGGTGACGGCGTGCCTTTTGAAGAATGAGCCTGCGAGTTAGTGCTCGGTGGCGAGGTTAACCCGTGTGGGGAAGCCGTAGCGAAAGCGAGTCCGAATAGGGCGATACAGTCGCCGGGTCTAGACCCGAAGCGAAGTGATCTAGCCATGGGCAGGTTGAAGCGCCGGTAAGACGGCGTGGAGGACCGAACCCACTTAGGTTGAAAACTGAGGGGATGACCTGTGGTTAGGGGTGAAAGGCCAATCAAACTTCGTGATAGCTGGTTCTCCCCGAAATGCATTTAGGTGCAGCGTCACGCGTTCCTTACCGGAGGTAGAGCTACTGGATGGCCGATGGGCCCCACCAGGTTACTGACGTCAACCAAACTCCGAATGCCGGTAAGCCAGAGCGTGGCAGTGAGACTGCGGGGGATAAGCTTCGTAGTCGAGAGGGAAACAGCCCAGACCACCGGCTAAGGCCCCTAAGCGTGTGCTCAGTGGGAAAGGATGTGGAGTTGCACAGACAACCAGGAGGTTGGCTTAGAAGCAGCCACCCTTGAAAGAGTGCGTAATAGCTCACTGGTCAAGTGATTCCGCGCCGACAATGTAGCGGGGCTCAAGTACACCGCCGAAGCCGTGGCACTCACACAATATCCCAGCACATCCTTGAGGTGTGTTCAGGAGTGTGGGTGGGTAGGGGAGCGTCGTGTGGGCAGTGAAGCCGCGGAGTGATCCAGCGGTGGAGACTACACGAGTGAGAATGCAGGCATGAGTAGCGAATGACGGGTGAGAAACCCGTCCGCCGAATGACCAAGGGTTCCAGGGCCAGGCTAATCCGCCCTGGGTAAGTCGGGACCTAAGGCGAGGCCGACAGGCGTAGTCGATGGACAAGGAGTTGATATTCTCCTACCGGCGAAGAACCGCCCATACCGAGCCCGGTGATGCTCAGCACCCCAAGACGTCAACCGTCACCTTCGGGTGACACCTGACGAGGCGGCGTGCGACCCAAACCGGTAGTAGGTAAGCGTATTAACAGGGGTGACGCAGGAAGGTAGCCCGGCGTGGCGATGGTAGTCCACGTCCAAGGCTGTAGCCCGCTCTGTAGGCAAATCCGCAGAGCATCAAGGGTGAGAGCTGACAGAGAACCCGTACGGGGGAACTGGGTGATCCTATGCTGCCAAGAAAAGCCTCGACGCGAGGTTCTAGCCGCCCGTACCCCAAACCGACTCAGGTGGTCAGGTAGAGAATACTAAGGCGATCGAGAGAATCGTGGTTAAGGAACTCGGCAAAATGCCCCCGTAACTTCGGGAGAAGGGGGGCCTGATCCGTGAACCCACTTGCTGGGGGAAGCGGTGAGGGCCGCAGAGACCAGGGAGAAGCGACTGTTTACTAAAAACACAGGTCCGTGCGAAGTCGCAAGACGATGTATACGGACTGACGCCTGCCCGGTGCTGGAAGGTTAAGAGGACGGGTCAGCTTCGGCGAAGCCCAGAATTTAAGCCCCAGTAAACGGCGGTGGTAACTATAACCATCCTAAGGTAGCGAAATTCCTTGTCGGGTAAGTTCCGACCTGCACGAATGGCGTAACGACTTCTCCGCTGTCTCAACCACGAACTCGGCGAAATTGCACTACGAGTAAAGATGCTCGTTACGCGCAGCAGGACGGAAAGACCCCGGGACCTTTACTATAGCTTGGTATTGGTGTTCGGTGCGGTTTGTGTAGGATAGGTGGGAGACTATGAAACCCGCGCGCCAGCGCGAGTGGAGTCGCCGTTGAAATACCACTCTGACCGCATCGACCATCTAACCTCGGTCCGTGATCCGGACCAGGGACAGTGCCTGGTGGGTAGTTTAACTGGGGCGGTTGCCTCCCAAAATGTAACGGAGGCGCTCAAAGGTTCCCTCAGCCTGGTTGGCAATCAGGTGTCGAGTGCAAGTGCACAAGGGAGCTTGACTGTGAGACCGACAGGTCGAGCAGGGACGAAAGTCGGAACTAGTGATCCGGCGGTGGCTTGTGGAAGCGCCGTCGCTCAACGGATAAAAGGTACCCCGGGGATAACAGGCTGATCTTCCCCAAGAGTCCATATCGACGGGATGGTTTGGCACCTCGATGTCGGCTCGTCGCATCCTGGGGCTGGAGTAGGTCCCAAGGGTTGGGCTGTTCGCCCATTAAAGCGGCACGCGAGCTGGGTTTAGAACGTCGTGAGACAGTTCGGTCCCTATCCGCTGCGCGCGCAGGAAACTTGAGAAGGGCTGTCCCTAGTACGAGAGGACCGGGACGGACGAACCTCTGGTATGCCAGTTGTTCCGCCAGGAGCACCGCTGGTTCGCTACGTTCGGAAGGGATAACCGCTGAAAGCATCTAAGCGGGAAGCCTGCTTCAAGATGAGGTTTCCATCCCCCTCGAGGGGTGAAGGCACCCAGCTAGACCACTGGGTAGATAGGCCGGAAGTGGAAGACAGGACCAAAGACTGTCGCAGCTGACCGGTACTAATCAGCCAACAACTTCACACACCACAAAACATGCTACGCGTCCACTGTGCGGTTCCCGAGAAACGGGCACCACCCCCCCCAGGCCGGCCAGGCCGTCAACACACCCGTTGACACCAGCCACCAGCCACCACAACAAGGGGGGAAACCCGAACAACTCGACAACGTTACGGCGGTCACAGCGAAGGGGAAACGCCCGGTCCCATACCGAACCCGGAAGCTTAGCCCTTCAGCGCCGATGGTACTGCCCTGGAGACGGGGTGGGAGAGTAGGACGCCGCCGGACACCATTCACAACAAGGCCCCCCAACCACCGGTTGGGGGGCCTTGCTGCATTCACCAACCTGCCCGTTCAGCAGACCCGTGTGCCGGCTTCGGCGACGCATCACACAGCCGGTCCGGACGCGATCCTTCGCGATGCCCGGGGCGTGCGTGGGAGAATCGGGCGTCGGACCCGAATCGAGAGGACCTCAGTGAACGACACACCTCGTGACGATCGCCCCGAGAAGGGCGACGACCGTCGCCGTCAGCAGCAGGGCGGACGTGACGGTTCGTACCGGCGCGACGCGCGACAGGGCGGATCTCGCGACGGTGAACCGCGTCGCGACGAGGCTCCCCGGGGAGACCGCAGAGACGGCCCGCGTCGGGGTCCCGGTGCAGGCCGGGGGACCGGCGCTCCTCGCCGGGAAGGTGGTCCGGAGCCGCGCCGCACCGACGACGGTGCACGGACCGGGCGCCCCTCATCCGGCGGCGGCGACCGGCGTGGGCCGCGCGAAGGGGAACGCCAGCCGTGGCGTGCGGACCGCGACGACCGACGTGGCGAGAGCCGTGGTTCCGCAGGCCGGCCGGGGCGTCCCACCGGGGGCGCCGGCCGCGGCGGGGAGGGACGTCAGCACGGTGGTGAACGTGGACGCACGCCGCGTCGCGACCAGCCCGACTCCCGTGGCCCCCGCGTCGACCGTCAGGGACCGCCGCGGGTGGAGGGCCCGGAGCTTCCCGAGGACGTGGACTTCCGACAGCTCGACGGCCCGGCGCGAGCCCGCCTGCGCGGTCTCAGCAAGGAGAACGCGCAGTGGGTGGGCGCGCACCTGGTCATGGCCGGACGACTGCTCGACGTCGACCCGGAGACCGCCTACCTGCACGCACAGGCTGCGGTGAGCCGCGGCGGGCGGATCGACGTCGTCCGTGAGGCCGCCGGGATCGCCGCCTACCGCACCGGGCGCTACGCCGAGGCGCTGCGAGAGCTGCGGACCGTGCGCCGGCTCAACGGATCCTCCGAGCACCTGCCCCTGATGGCCGACGCCGAGCGCGGGCTCGGCCGACCGGAGCGTGCGATCGCCCTCGCTGCGAGCGAGGAGGCCGCCACGCTCGACGCGGACGGCCGCACCGAGCTCGCGATCGTGGTCAGCGGTGCCCGCAGCGACCTCGGCGAGCACGACGCGGCCCTGGCGGTCCTGGACAGGATCCCCGTGGCCGAGCGCAGCGGGGATCTCGGAGTGCGGGTGCTTCAGGCCAAGTCCCTGGCCCTGGAGGCCGCCGGCCGGGAGCGCGAGGCCGCGGAGCTCCTGTCGAGGGTGGATCCCGCCGTGCTCGCACGGCTGGGGGGCGCCCCGGAGGACGACGAGGACGTCGTGGTGTTCGACGTCTATGACGACTCCGTCGGGGACGAGCTGGACGAGGGCAGCGCACCGACCCACGAGGCCGGCTCGTCGCCGTCGGACGCCGAGGGCCGGTCGTGAGCGCTGCCACGCTCGTCGGGAGCGAGGCGCCGTTGGCGCAGACGCACGACGTGGCACTCGTCGACCTCGACGGGGTGGCATACCAGGGTCATCTGCCCATCGACCACGCGGCGTCGAGTCTCGGCGCCGCACGGGACGGTGGCATGCGCCTGGTGTTCGTCACCAACAACGCCTCCCGTGAGCCCGAGGACGTCGCTGCCCAGCTCAGCGGGCTGGACATCCCGACGTCGCCGGACGAGGTGATGACGGCGGCACAGGCGTGCGCCGCCCTGCTGGCCACGCGGCTCGAGCCCGGTGCCAAGGTGCTGGTCGTCGGCGGCAAGGGCCTCGTCACCGCGGTCGAGCGTGCGGGGTTCGTCGTCGTCCGGAGCGCGGACGACGCCCCCGACGCCGTCGCACAGGGGTTCTCTCCCGACCTGGGCTGGGGCGACCTGGCGGAGGCGGCCTACGCCGTCGCGGGCGGTGCCTGGCACGTGGCGAGCAACCGCGACCTGTCCCTGCCGACCGCACGGGGCTTCGCGCCCGGCAACGGCTCGTTGGTCGCCGCGGTCGTGTCCGCGACGGGGGTCGAGCCGGACAGCGCCGGGAAACCGTCACCGACCATGTACCGGATGGCCGTCGATCGCCTCGACGCCCGCCGTCCGCTCGTGATCGGGGACCGGCTCGACACCGACCTCGCCGGGGCGCGCTCCGGCGGATATCCCGGGCTGCACGTGCTGACCGGGGTGTCGTCGGCGAGGGACGCGGTGCTCGCGCCGCCGGGGCTGCGTCCGAGCTACCTGGGTGCTGACCTGAGGGCGCTGCTCGAGCCGCACCCTGCCCCGCAGCGGGCCGACGGCGGTTGGTGGCGGTGCGGGGACCGGGCGGCGCGGGTCGTCGGGGACGGGCTGGAGGTCGACCGGCAGGGTCCGCAGGGCATCGACGTCGTCCGTGCCGCCTGCGCGGCCGCCTGGGCGGCGGCCGACGCCGGCAGCGGCCCGGCGCCGCAGGGCGTGGCGGACCTGAGCGCCTGAACCGGCTCCGTGCGTCACGCACGGTCGGTCCACGGGCAGGCGGTAGCGTTGTCCCGGAACTACCGAGGGAGCCGAGATGTCGCAGGACGCGCAGCAGGAGGGGACGCCGGAACCGACCGTCGAGACGGCCGGACCGGACGACGTCCTCGCGCCCGTCCGCGACCTGGGCGACGTTCCTGTCTCCGAGCACGTCGGACGGTTCGCCGACGTGGAGCGACGGCTGCGGGCCCGACTGGACGAGGAGCCGGACCACGGCCGGCAGGACGCCGGGACGCCTGACGTCGGCGCGCCGGGCGGCAGGACGGAGCGCTGATGCCGGATCGTGCCGACGCCGAGCTCGTCCGGCGCGGCCTGGCCAGGTCGCGCCGCCATGCGAGCGCGCTCGTGGTCGAGGGCAGGGTGCGGGCCGACGGCGTCCTGGTGGCCAAGGCTTCCGCGCAGGTGCCCGTCACCGCCGAGCTCGTCGTCGCGCCCGACCCTGACGACCCCGGCTACGCCTCGCGTGCCGGTGGCAAGCTCGCCGGAGCCCTCGACGCCCTGGACGCCGACGCGGCCGGTCGTGCGGTGACGCGCAGGATCGAGGGCGCACGCTGCCTCGACCTGGGCGCCTCCACCGGCGGCTTCACCGACGTGCTGCTGCGACGGGGCGCCGCACGGGTCACCGCCCTGGACGTCGGTCACGACCAGCTCGTCGACCGGCTGCGCCACGACGACCGGGTCGCCGTCGTGGAGGGTTTCAACGTCCGCGACCTCACGCCGTCGGACCTCGAGGGCCCCCCGGACGTCGTGGTGGGTGACCTGTCCTTCATCTCCTTGCGGCTGGTGGTGGGTGCCGTGGCGGGGGTGACCGCCCCCGGCGCGACGGTGCTGCTGCTGGTCAAGCCGCAGTTCGAGGTCGGTCGCGAACGGCTGGGTCGCGGCGGTGTGGTGCGTGACCCGGCGCTGCGCGCCGGTTCGGTCGTGGACGTCACCCTCCAGGCCGCGGCAGCGGGCTTCGGTGCCCGCGCCGTCGTCCCCAGTCCCGTGCCGGGACCGAGCGGCAACCACGAGTACTTCTGCTGGTTCGAGCGCGCCGCAGGTGCCGTCGAGGTCGACACCGAGGAGGTGGCCCGGGCTGCCGAGGCCGCCGTCGAGTGGCGGACCGACGGGACCCCGCCGGTCATCACGGTCGCCCCCCGGCGACAGGAAGGTACTTCATGACCCGACGAGTTCTCATCGTCACGCACGGTGGACGTGCGCAGGCGGTGGCCGCCATGACCGAGGCGGTCGCCGAGCTGGAGGCTGCCGGTTTCGAGGTGACGCTGCACGACGACGACCTGGCCGAGGAGTTCGGGGATCCCGCCTCCGTCGTGCGGGCGCGCGAGGGCGTGGCCGAGTGCGAGGTGGTCATGGTGCTCGGCGGGGACGGCACGATCCTGCGTGCCGCCGAGCTGACGCACGGCACCGACGTGCCGCTCCTGGGGGTCAACCTGGGGCACGTGGGCTTCCTGGCCGAGTCGGAGCGGGAGAACCTGCACGACGCCGTCCGTCGTGTCGCCGCGCGCGAGTACGCGGTCGAGGAGCGTCGGGTCGTCGACGTCGTCGTCGAACGGCCCGGCGAGAGCGAGCCCGTCACCGGGTGGGCGCTCAACGAGGCGACGGTCGAGAAGGCGTCGCGGGAGAGGATGCTGGAGGTCGGGATCGCCGTGGACGGCCGACCTCTCAGCTCGTTCGGCTGCGACGGGGTGGTGGTCTCCACGGCCACGGGTTCGACGGCGCACGCGTTCTCGGCGGGCGGGCCGGTCATGTGGCCCGACGTCGACGCCGTGCTGCTCGTGCCGTTGTCGGCGCACGCGCTGTTCGCCCGCCCCCTGGTGATCGGCCCGACCTCGGAGTACACGATCCAGGTGCTGGACCGCAGTGCGATGCCCGGCGTGCTCACCTGTGACGGACGGCGCAGCATCGAGCTGCCCCTCGGCTCGAAGGTGCGGGTGCGCCGGGGCGAGGTGCCGCTGCGGTTCGCCCGGCTCGCGACGGCGCCGTTCACGGATCGGCTGGTGTCCAAGTTCTCCCTGCCGGTGATCGGCTGGCGCGAGGCGGCGGACGAGGCGGCGGCCCGCCGGGTCGCCGGGACAGAACGAACCCGGACGGAGGGTTGAGCGTGCTCGAGGAGATCGCGATCTCCGACCTGGGGGTGATCCGTTCGGCACGGGTGCCTCTGTCGGCCGGACTGACGGTCATCACCGGGGAGACCGGGGCGGGCAAGACGATGCTGCTGACCGGGCTCGGCCTGCTCATGGGTGGCCGGGCGGACCCGGCCGGTGTGCGCCCGGGGGCCGACCGCGCCGTCGTCGAGGGCCGGCTCGACCTGCGCCGCCACCCGCACGCCACCGAGCGGGTGGACGAGGCCGGGGGCGAGGTGGACGACGACGGCACCGTCGTCGTGCTGCGCACGGTCGCGGCGGGCCGGTCGCGCGCGCACCTCGGCGGCCGGGGTGTGCCGCAGACGGTCCTGGCGGAGATCGCCGACGAGCTCGTCACCGTGCACGGCCAGTCCGACCAGCTCCGTCTGCGCACGCCGAGCAAGCAGCGCGAGGCCCTCGACCGGTTCGCCGGCGCGGCGCACGCAGCCACCCTGGCCGAGCACCGTGCGGCCTGGGCCGAGCGGGCCGGCCTGCAGTCCGAGATCGACGACCTGACGTCGCGGGCCGCGGAGCGCGCCCGCGAGGCCGAGCTGCTGCGGCTCGGGATCGCCGAGATCGAACGCCTGGACCCGCAGCCGGGGGAGGACGCGGACCTCACCACGCTGACGACACGGCTCGGGAACGTCGAGGAGCTGCGTCAGGGTGCCCAGCTCGCCCACGACGCCGTCGCCGGGGACGACACCGAGGTCGAGGGTTCGGCGGTGCACGCCGTCGAACGTGCCCGGCGTGCCCTGGAGGCCGTGGCCGGGGACGACCCCGCACTGGCCGACCAGGTGCGGCGCCTGACCGAGGCCGGGTACGTCCTCGGTGACGTCGCCACCGAGCTGTCGTCGTACGTCGCGGACCTGCAGGCCGACCCGGCCGCGCTGGAGACGGCGCACGCCCGTCTCGCCGACCTGGGTTCGCTGACCCGCAGCTACGGCAGCACGATCGACGACGTCCTCGCCTGGGCGTCCGACGCCGGGCTGCGACTTCTCGACCTGGACGACGGCGGTGAGCGCGTCGAGGGGCTGCGCGCCCGCGTCGCGGAGCTCGACGACCTCGTGGCGGACCTCGCAGGCAGGATCGGGGACGCCCGTCGCGACGCCGCCGTCCGCCTCGCCGAGGCGGTCACCGCCGAGCTGGACGGGCTGGCGATGCGGGGTGCGCGCCTCGAGGTCGAGGTGTCGCCGGGCGAGCCCGGCCCGCACGGCGCCGACCAGGTCGCCTTCCTCCTGCAGCCCCATCCGGGCTCGCCCGCACGCCCCCTCGGCAAGGGCGCCTCCGGGGGAGAGCTGTCCCGGGTGATGCTCGCCGTGGAGGTGGCGCTCGCCACGGCCGGCGAGGACGCCGACGCGGTGCTGCCCACCTTCGTCTTCGACGAGGTCGACGCCGGGGTCGGCGGCCGGGCAGCCGTCGAGGTGGGCAGGCGTCTGGCCGCGCTCGCCCGACGCACGCAGGTCGTGGTGGTCACCCACCTGGCGCAGGTGGCGGCCTTCGCCGACACCCACCTGGTCGTCGCCAAGTCGACCGCTGCGGACGCCGGCACGACCGTCACCGGTGTGGAGAAGGTCACCGACGAGGACCGTGTGCGAGAGCTGGCCAGGATGCTGTCCGGCCAGGACGACTCCGAGACGGCGCGTCAGCACGCCCTCGAACTTCTGGAGTCCTCCGCCGTGGGACCATGGGGCCGATGAGACTGAGCCTCCGCCGGGCCGATCGCGGCCCCGACACCAGCGACGTCGTGCCTGATCCCGACGGGCCGGCGCGCGTCGGCACGCGCACGAAGGACCTCACCAAGCGGTTGAAGCCTGGTGACGTCGCCGTCATCGACCATGCCGACATCGACCGCGTGGCGGCGGAGGCGCTGGTCGCCGCCGCACCGTCCGCGGTCCTCAACGCGGCGCCGTCGACGACGGGCCGCTACCCCAACGCCGGGCCGGACATCCTGCTGCAGGCCGGGATCGTGCTCGTCGACGGCATCGGGCCGGAGATCATGGCGGTCACCGACGGCGCCCCCGTGCACATCGACGGCAGCTCCGTGCGCGTCGACGGCACGACGTACGACGCGGGGACCCGCCAGACCCCCGAGACGGTCGCGGTCGCCATGGCCGAGGCGCGCGAGGGGCTCTCCGACGAGATCGAGCGTTTCGCGGAGAACACGCTGTCCTACCTGCGCAAGGAGCGCGAGCTGCTGCTCGACGGCGTCGGCGTCCCCGACGTGCGCACGGTCTTCGAAGGGCGTCACGTCCTCATCGTGGTCCGCGGCTACCACTACCGCGAGGACCTCGCGATGCTGCGCCCGTACATCGCCGAGAACCGGCCCGTGCTCGTCGGAGTCGACGGCGGGGCGGACGCGATCCTGGACGCCGGGCTGCGACCCGACATGATCGTCGGTGACATGGACTCCGTGACCGACAAGGCGCTGGCCTGCGGCGCGGAGATCGTGGTGCACGCCTACCGGGACGGCAACGCTCCCGGGCTCGAGCGGGTCCGCGCGCTCGGCGTCGAGCCGGTGCTGTTCCCGGCGACCGGGACCAGCGAGGACATCGCGATGCTGCTCGCCGACGACAAGGACGCCGAGCTGATCGTCGCCGTCGGCACGCACGCGACCCTGGTCGAGTTCCTCGACAAGGGCCGTGCCGGCATGGCCAGCACCTTCCTCACCAGGCTCCGGGTCGGCGGAAAGCTCGTGGACGCCAAGGGCGTGTCCCGGCTCTACCGCACCCGGATCTCGAACCTCCAGCTCACCCTGCTGTCCGCCGCGGGCGTGGCGGCGGTCGCCGCAGCCCTGTGGTCGACGTCCGCCGGGCAGACCGCGTTCGGCCTGGTCGGTGCGCAGATCGACGACATCGTCTCGTGGATCGGCGGCCTCTTCGGAGGCTGAGCCACCCACGTACCGGAACCAAGGAGCACCCCTCACCCGTGATCGACTTCCGCTACCACCTCGTCTCGCTGATCTCCGTCTTCCTGGCGCTCGCGGTCGGCATCATCCTCGGTGCCGGCCCGCTGCAGAACGCCATCGGCGACCAGCTCACCGACCAGGTCAACGCCCTGCGCGCGGAGCGCACCGAGCTGCGCGACACCCTCGGCGAGACCGAGTCGTCCCTGGACCAGCAGAGCGCGTTCGCGCTCGCGGCCGGGGCCGAGCTCGTCGACGGTTCGCTGCAGGACGTGCGCGTCGCGGTCGTCGACGTCGACGGGATCTCCGACACGCTCGAGGTCGAGGTCGTCAACCAGCTCGAGGCCGCGGGTGCGCGCATCGTCACGCAGGCGTCGATGACCGGTGCCTGGAGCTCGGCCGAGGACGCCGTCCTGCGCGGCACGGTCTCCGACGGGCAGCGGGGTCAGCTGGGGGACCTGGTCGACGACGAGGCCTCGACGGCCGAGGTGCTGGGCACCGTGCTGGGCCTGTCCCTGACGGAGCCTGCCGCCGGCGATCCCGAGGAGCGCAGCGAGCGGGCCGTCGGCCTGTACCAGCTCCTCAGCCAGGTCGGACTCGTGGAGTCGAGGTTCGCCCCGGCGGCCCCGGCCGACGCGGTCCTGCTGCTCTCGACCGGTTCGCAGGGCTCGGCCTCGGAGTCCGCCGACGCCTCGGAGATGCCGGAGGACGTCGACACGGTCGGTGCTGTGCTCGCCGTCCAGGAGGCCGCAGGGACCGTCGTGGTGGCGGGGCCGACGACGACGGACGCCGACCTGGTCGGCGAGCTGCGCGCGGACGACCAGGTGCTGGAACGGCTGAGCACGGTCAGCGGGCTCGAGCAGGAGGTCCTGCGGCTCGACGTGCCGTTGGCGCTCGCGGCGCAGCTCGCCGGCGAGGTCGGGCAGTACGGGTTCGAGGACGACGCGATCGTGGTGCCGCCCGCCGTCGAGCTGCCCGACGACCTCCCCGGCAGCGTCGACGCCGACGCACCCGAGGACGGTTCGTGATGGGCGTCGGGCGGCTCGTCGGCGCCGGCGCGGTCGCCGCTGCGGCGACGACCCTGGTCCGGCGCGCCCTCGGTGCGACGCAGCCCGGGGGAGCGGACCGGTGGACCCGGACGAACCATCGGGGGGAACCGGTGTCGATGCTCGAGGGCCCGGCCGTGGCGCTCGGCCTGGTGGCCGGCACGGCCGTCAGCGGCGGTTCCGCCCGGGTACGCTGCGCCACCGTGATCGCCACGGTGGGTGCGGGAGCCTTCGGCGTGGTCGACGACCTCGCCGAGGACACCTCTACCCGGACGAAGGGCCTGCGGGGGCACCTGGGCGCGCTGGCCCGTGGTGAGCTGACGACGGGCGGCCTGAAGGTGGTGGGCATCGGTGCGAGCTCGATGCTCGCCGCCGCGGTCGGGACGCCCCGACGTGGCGGAGCGGCGGCGCACGCCGTGGACGTCGTCGTCAACGGTGCGTTGCTGGCCGGGACGGCGAACCTGCTGAACCTGCTCGACCTGCGGCCGGGACGCGCGCTGAAGGCTGCGGCCCTGCTGACGCTGCCCGCCGCGACCACCCAGGGCGGGGGCGGCACCGGTGCGCTGCTGGGGACGGCTCTGGCCGCCGCGCCGGGCGACCTCGCCGAGCGCGACATGCTCGGCGACGGCGGCGCCAACGCCGTCGGGGCGTTCGTCGGGAGCCGCTGGGCCTTCGGTGCGCCGCGGCCGTTGCGTGCCGCCGCCCTCGCGGGCGTCGTCGGCCTCACCCTCGCCTCCGAGAGGGTCAGCTTCTCGGCCGTCGTGGAGCGCACCTCGTGGCTTCGACGGCTCGACCAGGTCGGTCGCCGTCCCGCCTCGCCCGCGCCGGAGCAGGCCGTGTCGTCGGCCGCGGCGTCGGCGGCCGAGGGGCCCGAGGCGGGGACGCAGGTGGGGTCCGAAGGCGCGACGGGGTGAGCGTCCCGGGCGGGCGGCAGGCCGCCACCACGATCGCCGGGGCGGCCCTGCTGATCACGGTGGTCACCCTGGCCAGCCGGGTCGTCGGGTTCGGACGGTGGCTCGCCCAGGCGAGCTTCCTGGGGACCGGGGGCGTCGACGCGCCCTTCAACGCGGCGAACCTCCTGCCGAACGTGCTCTTCGAGGTCGCGGCGGGCGGCGCTCTGGCCGGTGCGGTCGTGCCGCTCCTGTCGGGCTACCTCGTGCGCGGGGACCGGGAGAAGGCCTCCAGGACGGCGTCGGCGCTGCTCGGCTGGACCCTCGTGGTCCTGCTGCCGCTCGGCGGCGCGATGGCGCTCCTCGCGGACCCGATCTCGCGGATGCTCGGGCTCGACGACCCCGTCCACGTGGAGGTCGCCGCCGACTTCCTCAGGGTGTTCGCGGTCCAGGTGCCCCTCTACGGCATCGCCGTGGTCCTGGGCGGCATCCTGCAGGCCCACAAGAAGTTCTTCTGGCCGGCGTTCTCCCCGCTCGTGTCGAGCCTGGTCGTCATCGGGGTGTACGCACGGTTCGGCACGCTCGCCGACGGTCACCAGCAGGACGTCGCCGAGCTGACGTCGCAGGCGCTCGGCTGGCTGGCGTGGGGGACGACGGCGGGGGTCGCGTTCCTCGCGCTGCCGCTCGTGTGGCCCGTGGCACGCACCGGGCTGCGGCTGCGTCCGACGCTGCGCTTCCCGGACGGCGAGGGGCGACGGGCCGCCCGGCTCGCGTTCGCCGGTATCGGCGCGCTCGTGGCCCAGCAGCTGGCCCTGCTGGTGACGATGGTGAGCGCGAACGAGGCGGGCGGGGCGGGCGCCTGGACGATCTTCCTGTGGGCGCAGCAGGTGTACTTCCTGCCCTACGCCGTCCTCGCCTTCCCCATCGCGACGAGCGCGTTCCCCCGGTTCTCCGAGCTGGCGGCCGAGCGCCGCCACGACGACCTGGCTCGACTGGTGTCGGCCACCACCCGCGTGCTGGTCGTCGTCGCGGCGCTGGGTGCGGCGGCGCTGGTCGCCGCGGCGCCCTTCGTGGAGAACGTGTTCGACGCCGTCGTGGCGGCAGGAACGGCGGCGGGGGACGCCGACGGGCTCGCCGGTGCGCTCGCCTGGATGGCGCCGGGCCTGCTCGGCTACGCCCTCATCCTGCAGCTCTCGAGGGTGCTGTACGCCGTCGACGCGGGGCGTGCGGCGGTCCTGGCCACGGCGTCGGGGTGGCTCGTGGTCGCCCTGGGCGCCGGGGCGGCGGTGCTGGTGTTCGCCGGGCAGGAACCGGGCGGGAGCTCCCAGGAGCACGTGCTCGCCTGGCTGGGCGGTGCCACCACGGTCGGGATGACCGTGGCCGGCGTGGCGCTGCTCGTGGCGGTGCGGCTGCGGCTCGGCGCCGGCTCGCTGGCCGGTGTGTGGCGGACGCTGGCGGTGGCCGTGGTCGCGGGGGTCGCCGGTTCCTGGCTCGGGCGCCTGGTGTTCCCGGCCCCGGACCGCTCGACGGCCGAGACGACGTCGGCCGGCGTCGGAGCGGTCGTGCAGGACGTCGGCCTCGGCCTGCTCGCCGGCCTGGTGGCGGCGGTGGTCGTGCTCGTCGCGGCAGCGCTCGCCGACGCCGCGGTGCGGGGGAGGATCGTGGGGCTGGGGCGACGCCTCGCGCGTCGCTGACCGCACCGACCACGGGCGACGAGCGCCGTGATGACCGCGCCGGTGAGCGGGAGCAGCAGCCGTGGGCGCGGGGGCTGTGGGCGAGAGCACGGTGCGGCGCGTCGACTCCGTGACGCCTCCGGGCCATCTCTCGGATAGCATGGAGTTCCGTGGCTGACACCCAGATTCGAACCTCGTCCCGCTCCTCCAGCCGCGCCGGTGCGACGCACCAGACGCGCCACATCTTCGTGACGGGCGGTGTGGCCTCCTCGCTCGGCAAGGGACTCACAGCGTCCTCCCTCGGGCGCCTGCTGCGCTCGCGCGGCCTGCGGGTCACGATGCAGAAGCTCGACCCGTACCTCAACGTGGACCCGGGCACCATGAACCCGTTCCAGCACGGCGAGGTGTTCGTCACGTCCGACGGCGCCGAGACCGACCTGGACATCGGCCACTACGAACGCTTCCTCGACGTGGAGCTGCCCGCCTCGTCGAACGTCACCACCGGTCAGGTGTACTCCCGCGTGATCGCCAAGGAGCGGCGCGGCGAGTACCTCGGAGACACGGTGCAGGTCATCCCGCACATCACCGACGAGATCAAGTCGCGGATGCGCGACCAGGCCGGCCCCGAGGTCGACGTCATCATCACCGAGATCGGCGGCACGGTGGGTGACATCGAGTCCCAGCCGTTCCTCGAGGCGGCGCGCCAGGTGCGCCACGAGCTCGGCCGCGACGACTGCTTCTTCCTGCACGTCTCCCTCGTGCCGTACATCGGCCCGTCGGGGGAGCTCAAGACCAAGCCGACCCAGCACTCGGTCGCCGCCCTGCGCTCGATCGGCATCCAGCCGGACGCCATCGTGCTGCGTTCGGACCGCGTGGTCCCCGAGGGCATCAAGCGCAAGATCGCCCTGATGTGCGACGTCGACAACGAGGCCGTCGTCAACGCCGCTGACGCCCCGAGCATCTACGACATCCCCCGCGTCCTGCACTCCGAGGGCCTGGACGCCTACGTGGTGCGTCGCCTCGACCTGCCCTTCCACGACGTCGAGTGGGGTGGTTGGACGCGGCTGCTCGAGCGCGTGCACGAGCCGGAGCACAACGTCGAGATCGCGCTGGTGGGCAAGTACATCGACCTTCCGGACGCCTACCTGTCGGTGACCGAGGCGCTGCGCGCCGGCGGTTTCGACAACGACACGCGGGTCGCGATCCGCTGGGTCGCGGCCGACGACTGCAGCACGCCCGCCGGGGCGCAGGAGGCGCTGAACGGCGTGGACGCGATCCTCGTGCCGGGCGGCTTCGGCGTGCGGGGGATCGACGGCAAGGTCGGCGCGCTGCGCTGGGCACGCGAGAACCTGGTCCCCACGCTCGGTATCTGCCTGGGGCTGCAGTCGATGGTCATCGAGTACGCGCGCAACGTGCTCGGGCTCGCGGACGCGTCCTCGACCGAGTTCGACGCGGACTCGGCCAACCCCGTCATCGCCACGATGGCCGAGCAGCTCGCGATCGTGGGCGGCGACGGCGACCTCGGCGGCACGATGCGGCTGGGTGCCTACGTGGCGACCCTCACCGAGGGTTCCGTCGTGGCGAAGGCCTACGGCAGCACCGAGGCCACGGAGCGGCACCGGCACCGCTACGAGGTGAACAACCAGTACCGCGAGCGCCTCGAGGACGCCGGGCTGCGCATCTGCGGCACGTCCCCGGACGGTGACCTCGTCGAATTCGTCGAGCTCCCGGCCGACGTCCACCCGTACTACGTGAGCACGCAGGCGCACCCGGAGTTCATGTCCCGGCCGACGGGTTCGCACCCGCTCTTCAAGGGACTGGTCGCCGCGGCGCTGGTGCGTCAGGGCGTCGGGGCGTGACCCCCGAGCCCACGGTCGGGTCCACGGGCGCGGTCGGCGACGTCGTCGACCCGCGCCCGGTCGCCGCGCACGAGGTCCTGCACCGCGGCGCGATCTTCGACCTGGTGCGCGACCGGGTCGACCTCGGCGACGCGGGCACCGTGTCGCGCGAGTACCTCGACCACCCGGGGGCCGTGGCCGTCGTCGTGCTCGACGACGAGGACCGGGTGCTGATGCTGCGGCAGTACCGCCATGCCGTGCGCGCACGCATGTGGGAGATCCCCGCCGGGCTGCTCGACGTCGTCGGCGAGCCCGCCGTCGACGCGGCCGCGCGGGAGCTCGCCGAGGAGGCGGACCTGACGGCCGCACGCTGGGACGTCCTGGTCGACTTCGCGACGACGCCCGGAGCGAGCAACGAGGCGCTGCGCGTCTTCGTCGCCCGCGACGTCGCTGCGGTGCCCGAGGGCGAGCGGCACGAGCGGTCTGGCGAGGAGGCCGAGATCGTCACCCGCTGGGTGGCGCTGGACGAGGCGGTCGCCCTGGCGCTGGCGGGCGAGCTGCACAACCCGTCCGCCGTCGTCGGCATCCTTGCCGCTGCCGCGAGCCGGGCCGGGGGATGGGCCTCGTTGCGCGCCGTGGACGCTCCGTGGCCCTACCGGCGAGGCACGCTGCCCACCTGACCGGCCCCCACCGGGCATGCAGCCCGGCAGGCCTGCGCATGCGGTCCGGCCTGCCGGGGCGGCGGAGCTCTCAGGCGCGGGTGCGCAGGCGGAGCACCGTGTTCGCCGTCGCCCACACCAGCAGGCCGGCGCCGAGCATGTGCGCACCGACGAGGATCTCGGGCAGGCCGGTGAAGTACTGGACGTAGCCCACCAGGCCCTGGCCGAGCGAGACGGCGAGCAGCAGCCAGGCGGCCCGTCGGGCTCGGGCCAGGCCGTCGACGTCGGCACCCGCGCGGCCCGGGAGCCGGTGCAGCATCACCAGGACGGCGACGAGGGTGGCCACGAAGAGCCAGACGGTGGCCGAGTGCGTCCGGGTGACCGTCAGGGGATCGAGGGCGAGGCGGTAGCCGACCTCGTCGTCACCGGAGTGCGGGCCGGCGCCCGTGACCAGGACGCCCAGGACGACCACCGCGGCCATGAGGACCGTGAGCGCGCGCCCGGCCCAGGTGAGCAGGCGGGGCCCGACCGGTCGCGGGGGGCCGTCGCCCTCACCGTGGCGGTGGAGCAGGTACGCGCTGAACCACACCAGCGAGGCGGACACCCCGAAGTGCAGGGACACCCAGCCGGGGTGCAGCTCGAGCAGCACGACGACGCCGCCGATGAGGGCCTGGGCCGCCACTCCTGCCAGCGGGATGAACCCCAGCACGCGGTATTCCGGGGAGCGGCGGCGGTCGGTCCACACGAGCAGCAGGACGGCCAGGGCCACGATGCCGACCACGAAGGTCATGAGCCGGTTGCCGAACTCCACGTAGGGGTGGAAGGAGGTCGCCTCGTGCAGCACCGGGGTGAAGCTGCCCGGTTCGCAGTGCGGCCACGTGGAGCAGCCCAGCCCGGAGTCGGTCAGGCGGACGGCGCCACCGGTGACGATGATCGCGATCTGGGCGATCACGTTGGCGATCAGGATGCCGCGGGTCCAGCCGCGCACCGGGCCGAGGAGGTCTCGACGCTCACCGACGGTCGAGGACGTGGGGGTGCTCACGCCACCACGGTAGTCGGCGTCGGTACGACGACGTGACACGGGAGCGGCGTCACCGTGTGAGATTCGTCAGTGCCAGCGGAAGAGCCGCCCGGCCCCGGCCCCGAAGGCGGCGGTCCAGGCGAGCAGCACCATGATGCTCAGCGGGGGCACACCCGTCCCGAGCAGCGCCCCGCGCAGGCCCTCCCCGAGCGCCCCGGAGGGGAGGAACGCCGCGACGTGCGCCATCGCTCCCGGCAGCTCCGAGGGAGGCACGATGAGGCCGCCACCGACGACGAGCAGCACGAGCACGAGGTTGGCGACGGCGAGCACGCCCTCGGCGCGCAGCGTCCCGGCCAGGAGCAGGGCGAGGGCGGTGAACGCCGCGGTGCCGAGCAGCACCAGCCCGACGGCGGGCAGGATCCCGGGCAGGTGCGGGGACCAGCCGAGCGTGAGCGCGACGACGGCGATCACCACGACCTGCACGACCTCCACGGCGAGCACCCCGAGGATCTTGCCCGCGAGCAGCCCGCCGCGTCCCAGCGGCGTCGTCGCCAGCAGGCGCAGGACCCCGTTGCGCCGGTCGAACGCGGTGGCGATCGACTGCGACGTGAACGCCGTGGTGACGCAGGCCAGCGCGAGGATCCCGGGGGTCACGAAGTCCACCCGGGTCGTGCCGTGCGTGTCGAGCTCGACGAGGGAGGTGCGCACCAGGCCGACGAGCAGCAGGACGGGCACCACGACGGTCACCAGGAGCTGTTCGCCGTTGCGCAGGATCGCGCGCGTCTCGAACGACGCCTGCGCCGCGATGCGACGTCGGGCCGGTGCGGCACCGGCGGTGGGGGTGGTCGTCATCGGAGCTGCCGTCCTGTGAGGTCGAGGAAGACGTCCTCGAGGGTGCGTCGGCCCACGGACAGTCGGCGCGCGAGCACGTCCTTCTCGGCCAGCCAGCCGGCGACCGCGGCGACGGCGGCGGGCGACGCGTCCCCCGCGACCTGGTAGGCCCCGGGGTCCCGCTCGGTCACGGCCCAGTCACCGTCGGGCAGCGCGGCCGCGAGGTGTCCCGCCAGCGCGGCGGTGTCCAGCCCCGCTCGGGCCTCCAGGTGCAGGGTCGGTCCGGGGCCGTCGACGGCGGTGGCCAGCAGCTCGGGCACCGACCCGCTGGCGATGACACGTCCGTGGTCCACGACGTGCACCAGGTCGGCGAGGTCCTCGGCCTCGTCCATCAGGTGCGTGGTCAGCACGACGGCGACGCCCTCGTCGCGCAGCTCGCGCACCAGGTCCCACACCGCGTGCCGGGACTGCGGGTCCATGCCCGCGCTCGGCTCGTCGAGGAAGACGACCTCCGGCCGGCCCACGACCGCGGCGGCCAGGGCGAGGCGCTGCCGCTGACCGCCGGAGAGGCGGCGCACCGTGGTGCGGGCGAACGAGTCGAGCCCGAGGCGTGCCGCCAGCTCGCCGACGTCCCGGGGTGCCGCGTACATCGCCGCGACGTGACGCAGCATCTCCAGCGCGCGCACGCCGGTCGGCAGACCGCCGTCCTGCAGCATCACCCCGACCCGGGGGCGCAGCTCGACGGCGTCGGCGACCGGGTCGAGCCCGAGGACGCGCACCGAGCCGCCGTCGGGCGCTCGCAGGCCCTCGCAGCACTCGACCGTGGTGGTCTTGCCGGCGCCGTTGGGCCCGAGCACCGCCGTGACCGCTCCGGCGGTAGCCTGCAGATCGAGGCCGTCCACCACGTGGCGCCCGTCGTAGGTCTTGCGCAGCGATCGCACGACGACGGCAACGCCGAGTGGCGGATCGGTGGTGGGCACCCGAGGATTCTACGGAGTCGAGGAGAGCGGAGAGACCATGACCTTCTACACGTTCGCCCAGCCTGCCGATCTCGCCCAGCTGGCGCGGCGCATCTGGTACTGGCCCGTCGTGCGGGGGCTGCTCGCCGTGGTCTTCGGACTGCTGGCGGTGTTCCTGCCGGACAAGACGCCGGGCGTGCTGGTCCAGGTCTTCGGGGCGTTCGTCATCGTCGACGGCCTCGTCAGCCTGATCGACGGACTGCGGCGCAAGGGGACCCAGGCGGGTTCGGTGAGCACCGGGATCGGCGTCGTCGCGATCATCTTCGGCGTCGTCATGCTGTTCCTGCCGCAGGTCACGCTGACCCTCTTCCTGGCCCTCATCGCGATCTGGGCGCTGCTGTTCGGGCTGCTGCAGATCTTCGGCGCGATCGCGCTGCGGTCGCGCGGGGGCGGGTCCTGGGTCTGGGGTCTCGTCTCCGGGCTGATCTTCGTGGCGCTCGCGATCGTCTGCTTCGTGCGGCCCAGCGACGCGATCGAGTTCATGTCCGTGGTGGTGGGGATCTTCGCGATCGCCATCGGGGTGATGCTCGTGACGCTCGGCCTGCGGATGCGCAAGCTCGCCCAGCAGGCCGGGCCCGGCGACGACCACGACGTGATCGAGGGCGAGGTCATCGAGGGATGACGTCGATTGATGACGTCGAGGGATGACGTCTCCGTGACCGGCTGGTGAAACCTGTGTGACGTGCGTCGCACCCGGGCCCGGGACCAGGAGTTCCGCGGGTTCGGTGAGGCATGCCTTGCTTGACATCCTCCATTACGCAACAAGGATGTTCTGTAATAGACGAGGCTGTCCGGGCGATGAGCGCCCGGCGACGGACCGGGAGGTGAGCACGTGACGACAGCACCAGCGCCCGTCGCGGTTCCCTCTCCCGCCGTGCCCGCACCCGGTGCGGTCGCCGCCGGGGCGGACCTCGACGGCACGCGCCGTCGGGTGCTCGGTCTCGTCGCCACCGAGGGCCCGGTGACGGCCGCGGACCTCGCCGCCACCCTCGGCCTGACCTCGGCGGCCGTGCGCCGGCACCTCGGCTGCCTCGAGAACGAGGGCACCGTGACGGTGCACGACGCCGGCCCCGCCGCCGGCGCGGCCCGCCGCGGCCGCCCGGCACGCCGGTACGTCGTCAGCACGGCCGGCCAGGCCGAGCTCGGCGCCGAGGACGTCGAGCTGGCCACCCAGGCCATGCGGTTCCTGCGGCGCACCGCCGGTGACGAGGCGGTCGCCGCGTTCGCGGCCGAGCGCAACGACGCCGTCGTGCGCCGGTACGCCCCGCGACTCACCGCCCACGACCCTCGCGAGCGGGCCGAGCAGCTCGCCGGTCTCCTCGCGTCGGACGGCTACGCCGCCTCCGTGCGACCCGTCGTCGGGCCGCAGGTCCCCGTCGTCCAGCTCTGCCAGGGCCACTGTCCCGTCCAGCACGCCGCCGAGGACTTCCCCGAGCTGTGCGAGGCCGAGGCGCGGGCCTTCTCGGAGCTGCTCGGCACCCACGTCCAACGACTGGCCACCCTCGCAGGCGGAGCGCACGCCTGCGTCACCAACGTCCCGCTTGCTCCCCCACCCCCGCCGGCCGCTCGCGCGGCACGCAGGAAGGATCACGATGAGCGCTCCGACCCAGGACGCCGCCGCCCAGGCGGCGCTGTCGCAGAGCACCGACAAGCCCTCCGACGAGGAGATCATCGCCTCGATCGGCGCCTACGAGTACGGCTGGCGTGACAGCGACGTCGCCGGCGAGTCCGCCCAGCGCGGCCTCAACGAGGACGTCGTCAAGAACATCTCCACGCTCAAGAACGAGCCCGAGTGGATGCTCAAGGCGCGCCTGAAGGCGCTGCGCCTGTTCGACAAGAAGCCGATGCCCGGCTGGGGCGCGGACCTCACCGGCATCAACTTCGACTCGATCAAGTACTTCGTGCGGTCCACCGAGAAGCAGGCCACCAGCTGGGAGGACCTGCCCGAGGATATCAAGGCGACCTACGACCGGCTCGGCATCCCCGAGGCGGAGAAGCAGCGCCTCGTCGCCGGCGTGGCGGCCCAGTACGAGTCCGAGGTCGTCTACCACCAGATCCGCGAGGACCTGGAGGAGCAGGGCGTCATCTTCGTCGACACCGACACCGGCCTGCGCGACTACCCCGAGCTGTTCGCCGAGTACTTCGGCACCGTCATCCCGGCGGGCGACAACAAGTTCTCCGCGCTCAACTCGGCCGTGTGGTCCGGCGGCTCGTTCGTGTACGTCCCCCCGGGCGTGCACGTCGAGATCCCGCTGCAGGCCTACTTCCGGATCAACACCGAGAACATGGGCCAGTTCGAGCGGACGCTGATCATCGCCGACGAGGGCTCCTACGTGCACTACGTCGAGGGCTGCACCGCGCCGATCTACACCTCGGACTCGCTGCACAGCGCCGTCGTGGAGATCGTCGTCAAGAAGAACGCCCGCGTGCGCTACACGACCATCCAGAACTGGTCGAACAACGTGTACAACCTGGTGACCAAGCGCGCCACGGCCGAGGCCGGCGCCACCATGGAGTGGGTCGACGGCAACATCGGCTCCAAGGTCACCATGAAGTACCCGGCGATCTACCTGCTGGGGGAGCACGCCCGCGGCGAGACGCTGTCCATCGCCTTCGCCGGCGAGGGCCAGCACCAGGACGCCGGCGCCAAGATGGTGCACGCCGCTCCGCGCACGTCGAGCTCGATCGTGTCCAAGTCCGTCGCCCGCGGTGGCGGTCGCACGTCGTACCGCGGCCTGGTCCAGGTGCTCGAGGGCGCCACGGCCTCGGCCTCCAACGTCCTGTGCGACGCACTCCTGGTCGACCAGATCTCCCGGTCCGACACCTACCCGTACGTCGACGTCCGCGAGGACGACGTGTCCATGGGGCACGAGGCGACGGTGTCCAAGGTGAGCGCGGACCAGCTGTTCTACCTCATGTCCCGAGGCATGGACGAGACCGAGGCCATGGCCATGATCGTGCGCGGGTTCGTCGAGCCCATCGCGCGCGAGCTGCCCATGGAGTACGCGCTCGAGCTCAACCGCCTCATCGAGCTGCAGATGGAAGGGTCCGTCGGCTGAAATGACCGCAACAACAGATCTCACCACGGACCACTCGCGCGCCGTCGCCGACGGCGCGCACTCCCACGGCGTGGTCCCGGCCGGCTCCCGCGCGGAGCGCGTCACCTCCTTCGACCTGGCGGACATCCCCGTCCCGTCGGGCCGTGAGGAGGAGTGGCGCTTCTCCCCGGTGGCGCGCCTGCAGCCGCTGTTCGCCGAGGAGCTCGCGGCGGACGGGGTGACCGTCACGGTCGACCCCGCCCCAGAGGTCGAGGTCGAGACCGTCGCCGCCGGCGACGCCCGCCTCGGCCGGGCCGGCAAGCCGGGCGACCGCACCGCGGTCGCCGCCTGGAACGCCGTGGCCGAGGCCACGGTCGTGAGGGTGCCTGCCGAGGCCGTCGCCTCCGACGTCACCTCGGTGCGCGTCGACGGCACCTCCCAGGACGCCACCGCCAGCCACCTGGTCATCGAGGCCGAGCGGCACTCCGAGGCCGTGGTCGTCGTGGACCACCGCGGCCTCGCGCTGCTCAACCAGACCGTCGAGATCGTCGTCGGCGACGGTGCGCAGCTGACCGTGGTGTCCGTGCAGGACTGGGCCGAGGGTGCCGTGCACGCCTCGTCGCACCGGGCCGTCATCGGGCGCGACGCCAAGCTCAAGCATGTCGTGGTGACGTTCGGCGGCGACGTCGTGCGCATCACGCCGGACTCGACGTTCTCCGCCGAGGGCGGCGAGGTCGAGATGGTCGGGCTGTACTTCGCGGACGCCGACCAGCACCAGGAGCACCGCCTCTTCGTCGACCACGCCGTGCCGCGCTGCAAGTCGCGCGTCACCTACAAGGGCGCCCTGCAGGGTGCCGGCGCGCACACGGTCTGGGTCGGTGACGTGCTCATCCAGGCCGAGGCCGAGGGCACCGACACCTACGAGCTCAACCGCAACCTCGTCCTCACCGAGGGTGCGCGCGCCGACTCCGTGCCGAACCTGGAGATCGAGACCGGCGAGATCGACGGCGCCGGTCACGCGTCCGCCACCGGTCGGTTCGACGACGAGCAGCTGTTCTACCTCATGGCCCGCGGCATCCCCGAGTCGGACGCCCGCCGCCTGGTGGTGCGCGGCTTCTTCGCCGAGCTGATCGACGAGATCGGTGTCGCCTCCGTCGAGGAGCGCCTGCTGGCCTCCATCGAGGCGGAGCTGGAGAAGTCGATGAGCGTCATCACCGGCGTCCCCGCCGCGGAGTGAACGCATGAGCAAGCAGATCGCCTGCACGACCGACGACCTGGGACCCGAGGAGGCCTTGCTCGTCGAGCTCGACGGCACCTCCGGCACGGTCCCGGTCGCGGTCGTACGCGACGCCGACGGCGACTTCCACGCGATCAGCGACATCTGCTCCCACGGAGCGGTGTCGCTGTCCGACGGCGAGGTCGAGGGCTGCCTGGTGGAGTGCTGGCTGCACGGGTCCCAGTTCGACCTGCGCACCGGTCGGCCGCTGCAGCTCCCGGCCGTCCAGCCGGTGCCCGTCTACCCGGTGAGCGTCGAGGACGGCAACGTCCTGGTCGACGTCGACGCACCGGTCGCCGTCGCGTCCTGAACCCCCACTTTCACGAACAGACCTGGAGAACCACCTGATGTCCACCCTGGAGATCCGCGACCTGCACGTCAGCGTCGAGACCAAGGAAGGCCCCAAGCCGATCCTGCGCGGTGTCGACCTGACCATCAAGTCCGGTGAGACGCACGCCATCATGGGCCCGAACGGCTCGGGCAAGTCCACGCTCGCCTCGGCGCTCGCCGGCCACCCCAAGTACGAGGTGACCTCCGGCACCGTCACGCTGGACGGCGAGGACGTGCTCGCGATGAGCGTCGACGAGCGCGCGCGGGCCGGCCTCTTCCTGGCCATGCAGTACCCGGTGGAGGTCCCCGGCGTGTCCGTGGCGAACTTCCTGCGGACCGCCAAGACCGCCATCGCGGGCGAGGCCCCCGCCCTGCGCACGTGGGGCAAGGAGGTCAAGGGCGCGATGGAGAACCTCCGCATGGACCCGGCCTTCGCCGAGCGCTCCGTCAACGAGGGCTTCTCCGGCGGTGAGAAGAAGCGCCACGAGATCCTCCAGATGGAGCTCTTCAAGCCGCACTTCGCGATCCTCGACGAGACCGACTCGGGTCTCGACGTCGACGCGCTGCGCATCGTCTCCGAGGGCGTGAACCGCGCCAAGGAGACCACCGACGTCGGCGTGCTGCTCATCACGCACTACACGCGCATCCTGCGCTACATCCAGCCCGACTTCGTGCACGTCTTCGTCGACGGCCGGATCGCCGAGGAGGGTGGCCCCGAGCTCGCCGAGCGTCTCGAGGCCGAGGGCTACGACCGCTTCCTCACCACCGGTACCCCCGCGTCCGCCTGAGGACCTGCGATGACCGCCACCGACACCGTGCGCCCGGCGCAGAGCTTCACCGCGCGTGAGCTCGCCGCGATCCGGGCGGACTTCCCGCTGCTGGAGCGCACGGTGCGGGGCGGCCGCCCGCTGGTGTACCTCGACTCCGCCGCCACGTCGCAGAAGCCGAACGTGGTCCTGGAGGCCGAGGTCGACTTCTACGAGCAGCGCAACGCCGCCGTGCACCGCGGCGCGCACCAGCTCGCCGAGGAGGCGACCGAGGCGTTCGAGCAGGCCCGCGCCGCGGTCGCCGCGTTCGTCGGCGCCGACGTCGGCGAGATCGTCTGGACGTCCGGGGCCACGGCGGCCATCAACCTCGTGGCCTACGCGCTGGCCAACGCGACGGCCGGTCGCGGGGGAGAGGCGGCCGCCAGGTTCCGCCTCGCCCCGGGCGACGAGATCGTCGTCACCGAGGCGGAGCACCACGCCAACCTCGTGCCGTGGCAGGAGCTGTGCGCCCGCACCGGCGCCGTGCTGCGCTGGATCGGCGTGGGCGACGACGGCCGGCTCGACGTCGACGCCCTCGACGACGTCCTCACCGACCGGACCCGGGTCGTGGCGTTCGGCCACGTGTCCAACGTGACCGGCGCGATCGCCCCGGTGGAGCGGATCGTCGCCGCCGCGCACCGTGTCGGGGCGCTCACCGTGCTCGACGCGTGCCAGTCCGTGCCGCACCTGCCGGTCGACCTGCACGAGTTCGGTGTCGACCTCGCGGCGTTCAGCGCGCACAAGATGGTCGGCCCCACCGGGGTCGGTGCGCTGTACGGGCGACGCGAGCTGCTCGAGGCCATGCCGCCGGTGACGACCGGCGGGTCGATGGTCGAGGTCGTCACGATGGAGGCGACGACGTACGCGCCGCCGCCGCAGCGCTTCGAGGCCGGCACCCAGATGGTGGCGCAGGCCGTCGGCATGGGGGTCGCCGCCCAGTGGCTCGACGAGCTCGGCATGGACAAGGTCGCCGCTCACGAGACCGAGATCGCCGCCGAGCTGCTGCGGATCGCCGAGATCCCCGGCGTCCGCGTGATCGGGCCGCTCGACACCGCCGACCGGGTCGCGGTCGTCTCCTTCGTGGTCGACGGGGTGCACGCCCACGACGTCTCCCAGGTGCTCGACGACCGCGGCATCGCGGTGCGGGTCGGGCACCATTGCGCCCAGCCGCTGCACCGCCGGTTCGGCGTCGCCGCCACCGCGCGGGCGTCGGCGTCGGTGTACACCAGCGTCCAGGACGTCGTCGCGTTCCGGGAAGCGTTGGCCGGTGTGCGGGCGTTCTTCGGTGCGGAGTAGGAACATGCGGACACACCCGGCACGACGCAGGAGGGCAGCGCAGTGAGCTCGCTCGAGCAGATGTACCAGCAGGTGATCCTCGACCATGCCAAGCGCCCGCACGGGCGCGGCCTGATCGAGGTCGCCGCCGGCCACCTGGCCGGGGAGTCGCACCAGGTGAACCCCACGTGCGGGGACGAGATCACCCTGCGCGTGGACGTGCGTCCCGATGCGGACGGCGCCCGGCTGGCCGGCGTGTCCTGGGAGGGGCAGGGCTGCTCCATCTCGCAGGCCTCCGCCTCGGTCATGGCGGGACTCGTCGAGGGACAGGACCTGGCGGAGGTGGCTCGCCTCGACGCGCTGTTCCACGACCTCATGGCCTCGCGCGGCAAGGGGCTCACGGACGAGGGGGCGCTGGAGGCGCTGGGCGACGCCGACGCCTTCACCGGGGTCTCGCAGTACCCCGCCCGCATCAAGTGCGCGCTGCTCGGCTGGGCAGCGCTGAAGGACTCGCTGGCGCGCAGCGGCGCGCCGGTCCACGGACCTGGAGGTACCGATGACTGAGAACACCACCGAGCCGATGGCGACGCCGACCACGGCCGCGGACGTCGAGGAGGCGCTGCGCGACGTCATCGACCCCGAGCTCGGGATCAACGTCGTCGACCTCGGCCTCGTCTACGGGGTCGAGCTCGACCAGAACAACCACGCCACCATCGACATGACCCTCACGTCGGCGGCCTGCCCGCTGACGGACGTCATCGAGGACCAGGCCTCCCAGGCGCTGGAGGGAATTGTCACCGGCCAGCGCATCAACTGGGTGTGGATGCCGCCGTGGGGCCCGGAGAAGATCACCGACGACGGCCGCGAGCAGCTGCGCATGCTGGGGTTCAACGTCTGAGTCTCGGCGCCGGCCTGCGCACCCTGGCGCGGACCCGGCCCGGTCGAGCTCGTCCGGGCGGCCTCAGGACCGCCGGGCCGCCAGCGCGGTGAGTGCCCGCCGGCCAGTCCGGTGCGGCGCCGCTCGGCGCGCCGGGCGCGGCGGCGTGCCCGGCGGGTGGTCAGCGCGGTCAGGTCGTCCGGCGGGATCAGGTCGGCGGGGACGTCGGTGGTGGCGACGGTGGCGAACTGGGCTCGTTCGCGACGCTGGGCGACGATGAAGACGACGACCAGGACGACCAGGATCGGCAGCCCCTTGAGGACGCTCCCGACGACGGGGTTGGTCTCCAGCAGCGGTGAGTCGAACACGATGTGCAGGACGATCGCGACCAGCAGGGCTCCGACGAAGGCCGCGATGCGTCGGGCCAGGGACGCCGAGGCCGCGAAGGGGTAACCCACGCCGGCGCCGGAGATGGCGGTGAAGCTCGCGTGGTTCCACAGGCCCCCACCACTCCTCGCACGAGGAAGGACGCGACGGCGACAGGAAGCTCTCGACGGTCTCGAAGCCGAGGCCGACGACCAGGCCGAAGAACAGGCCGTCCATCGCCGAGTTGATGCGTGCGCCGGGGATGAGTGCCAGGGCGACCACCCCGAGGACCTTGAGCGGTTCCTCGACGACGCCGGCCTCGATGGCGGAAAGCCAGCCCTCGTCCAGGGACGCGAGGAGGATCTTGGCGAGCAGCTCGGTCGGGGCGTGGGAGGCTGCGGCCGCGAGCCCCGTGACGCCGAGGGCTCCCCGCAGGAAGCGCCGAGCATCGTCAGCGGCGATCGACGTTCGAAGTGCTCGAGGTGGTAGACGAAGGCCGCGAGGACCAGGGCGTACACCGTCCACAGGAGCAGGCTGACGAGGCCGGGGACGGGAGCGGCGACCTGGGCGGAGAGGGTCCTGACCTCGCGCGGCGAGATGTTGCGGAGGCTCTGCGGGGCCTCTGCGGGGCCTCTGCAGGCCGCAGGAACGTCCCGTACCGCGCGCGCGACGTGGACCTTTGGCATCGTGACCTCCAGGACGTGACAGGGGGTGGCGCGGTGCTGGGCGAGGAACGGCAGATCAAGGTGCTCGTGGTCGAGGACGATCCCGACGCCGCCGTGTACGTCCGCACGGTGCTGCAGCGCACCGGCGGCATGGAGGTCACGGTGAGCGACGACGGCGCGGTGGCCCTGGAGCTCCTGCGGGCCGAACGCTTCGACCTGCTGGTCACCGACATCGAGCTGCCCGGCCTGTCCGGCCTGGAGATGGTGCGCGCGCTGCGGGCCGACGGGCTGCGCATCCCGGTGATCGTCATGACCGCCTACGCCAGCGTGGACTACGCGATCGAGGCGCTGCGCGACGACGTGGACGAGTTCCTCGTCAAGCCGCTCGACTCGGCCCGCCTCGTCGAGCGTGCCCGTGCGCTCGTCGAGGAGGCGCGTCGCGCCGGGACACCGACCCCGAAGGAGCGGGTCCTGGCGGTGGGTGCCCACCCCGACGACGTGGAGATCGGTGTGGGCGCCACCCTGGCGGCGCACCGCGCGGCGGGCGACGACGTCACGGTGCTGACGCTGTCCCGCGGGGCGGTGGGCGGGCAGGCGTCCTCCCGGGCGGACGAGGCCGCCGCCGCCGCGGCCGTGATCGGCGCCGACCTGCTGCTGCTCGACTTCGAGGACACCCGCCTGGAGCCGATCGCCGCGGTGATCCGGGCGATCGAGGACGTCGTCGAACGCATCTCGCCGAGCATCGTGTACACGCACTCCGCGAACGACCGTCACCAGGACCATCGGGCGGTGCACCAGGGCGTGGACGTGGCGGCCCGGCGGGTGCCGACGGTGCTGTGCTTCCAGAGCCCGTCGGCCACGATCGACTTCAAGCCCGCCCGGTTCTCACCGGTCGACGACCACATCGAGACCAAGCTGCGCATGCTCGCCGCGTTCAGCTCCCAGGCCGGCCGGGACTACATGCAGCCCGAGGTCGTACGGGCGACGGCGCGCTACTGGTCCCGGTTCGGCATCGGGTCCTACGCCGAACCCATGGAGGCGCTGCGCGCGGTCGGTCGGCTCGGGCTGATGGTCGGGGACCACTCGGGCGTGCGCGGCCACGACCAGGGAACGTCCCACTGATGAAAGGACGCACGATGACACGGGTGCTGGTGACCGGCGCCGGGGGACCGGCCGGCGTGGCCGTCGTCCGCTCGCTGCTGGCGCGCGGCGACGTCGTCGTCCACGCGGCCGACATGGACCGCTGGGCCAGCGGGATCTACCTGGTGGAGGCCGACCGGCGCCGCCTCGTCCCGCCGGGCCTCGCCGAGGAGTTCGTGGACGAGGTCGTGGCGATGTGCGAGCGCGACCGCATCGAGGTGCTGTTCGCCACGGTGGACGTCGAGCTGCCGCGCCTCGCCGCGGCACGCGACCGCCTCGAGGCCGTCGGCACGGTGCTCGCCTCCCCGTCGGCGGCCACCCTGGACACGGCGCTCGACAAGCTCGCCCTGGCGCGCGCCTGCGAGGGACACCTGCGGGTGCCGCGCACCGAGCTGCTCGGAGCCTGCGGGTACGACGACGACTGGACGTACCCGGTGATCGTCAAGCCGCGTCGTGGTGCGGGGTCGCGTGGGGTGCGACTCGTCACCGACCACGCCGAGCTCCTCGCGGTGAGCGCGACGGAGGACCTGCTCGTCCAGGAGCTCCTGCCCGGCGAGGAGTACTCCGTGGACGTCCTGGCCGACCTCGACGGGCACGTCGTGGCCGCCGTGCCGCGCGCACGGCTGCGCGTGGACTCGGGGGTGTCCGTCGCGGGGGTCACGCTTCACGACGACGAGCTCGTGGACACCGCGTCCGCCGTCGCCCGCGTCATCGGCCTGACCACGGTCGCGAACGTCCAGCTCAAACGGGACGCCGACGGCCGGCCCGCCCTGCTGGAGGTCAACCCGCGGTTCCCCGGCGCGATGCCCCTGACGGTCGCGGCGGGCGTCGACATGCCGTCGCTCACGCTCGACGCCGTCCTCGGCAGGCCCGTCCCCGAGCACGTCGACTTCCGCGAGGTCGCCAACGTGAGGTTCCTGGAGGACCGGTTCCTGGAGCCGCAGGACGTCCTGCCCGCCCGGGAGACCGGCGACCCGGCAGGTCGGGCGTGAGCGCGCCCGGCGCGGCACGCGGCCCCGTCCCGGGAGACGTCGACCTGCGCGGCGACCACCACGTGCACTCCACGTTCTCCGACGACGCGCACAGCACGCCGGCCGAGAACCTCGCCGCCGCGCACGAGCGAGGCCTCGCCGAGATCCGGATGGTGGAGCACGTGCGCTCCACCTCCACGCACGTCCCGGCCTTCCTCGCCGCCGTGGCCGCGCTCGCCGTCCCCGCCGGCCTGACGGTCCGCACCGGGGTGGAGGCGAAGATCCTCGACACCGCCGGGACCGTCGACGCCCCCAGGGCCGTGCTCGCCGCCCTCGGGTCGAGCGACGGGCCCGGCCGGGTGCTCCTCGCCGACCACCAGCTCCCCGGCCCCGACGGACCGTGGTCCCCGCGGACCGTCCGGGAGCGCCTCGACGCCGGCCTCGCGCCGTCCGACGTCGTGGACCACCTCGTCACCGCCTACGTCGCGGCCCTCGCCCGCACCGGGCCCGCCCAGCTCGCCCACCCCTTCTCGATCCTGCCGAAGGTCGGTCTGGGCGAGGACGACGTCGACGAGGACCACCTGGCAGCACTGACCGTCGCGCTGCGGGACGCCGACGGCGCCGTCGAGGTCAACGAGAAGTGGCGCTGCCCCGGGCCGAGGGTCGCGGCGGCGCTGCAGGCGGGCGGCGTGCCGCTCGTCGCGTCCACCGACGCCCACCACGCCCGCGACGTCGGCGCCTACCGATGGCTGGCGGGCACCGATGGCTGACGTCCTGCTGCGGGTCCTGGAGATCCTGTGCATCGTCGCGGTCGCGTTCGGTGCGATCCCCGTGCTCGTGGGCGTCTACCAGTACCTCTTCGTGCCCGTCCACGCCCTGCGCAACCACTGGCCCCGCTCCGCGCCGTACCTGCCGCGCGTCGTCGTCGTCCTGCCCGCCTGGAACGAGGGCGCCGTGCTGGAGGCGTCCCTCGAACGCCTCATGCACCTCGAGTACCCGCCGGAGCGCCTGCGCGTCCTGGTCGTCGACGACGCCAGCACCGACGACACACCCGTCGTGGCCCGCGCGATGGCCGCCCGCCACCCCGGACGCATCCTCCACCTGCGCCGCGAGCAAGGAGGCCAGGGCAAGGCCCACACCCTCAACCACGGCATCGCCACGGCGCTCGCGGACGACTGGATGGAGGCGCTGCTCGTCATGGACGCCGACGTCATCTTCGCGCCCGAGTCGTTGCGTCGCATGACCCGGCACCTGGCCGACCCCGAGGTGGGCGCGGTCACCGGCTACATCGCCGAGGGCAGCCGCCGCCCCGCCTCGGTGGCCCGGTTCATCGGCTACGAGTACGTCGCGGCACAGGCGGCGGCACGTCGGGCCCAGAACGTGCTCGGCGCGATGGCGTGCCTGGCCGGCGGGGCGCAGCTGCACTCACGGGCCAACCTCGTGGCCGTCGGCGGCGCGATCGACACCACGACGCTCGCCGAGGACACCTACACCACGTTCCTCACCCAGCTGGGCGGCAAGCGGGTGGTGTTCGACCCGACCGCGCACGTCCTGGCCGAGGAGCCCGCCTCCGTGCAGGCGCTGTGGAAGCAGCGGCTGCGCTGGGCCCGGGGCAACATCCAGATCACCTCCCGGTTCCGCAAGGTGTGGTTCCGTCCGTCGCGCGAGCACCGGCTCGGGTCCGTCTCGTTCGGGGTCATCTGGTTCTCGGTCCTCGGGCTGCCCGTCGCGGCGGTCCTCGCCTCGCTCGGCCTGGTGACGCTGCACCTGCTCGACGACGTCGCCGCGCTCGAGCTGTTCACGATCCTGTGGTGGGTGGCCGTGCTCGCCTACGTGTACGTCACGATGCTCACCCTGCTCATCGATCCCCGCACCGCCAGGCGCGCCTGGTTCGAGGGCCTGACCTTCCCGGGCCTCGGGGCGATCGTCGTCATGGTGGCGGCGTGGCGGCCCGACACCTGGCTCGGATTCGTCGGGATCGAGGTCACCGGGACCACGCACGTCGTCATCCTCTACGTGCTCTACGCGTGGCCGATGGTCGCGATGTGCCTGGCGTGGCTGCTCAAGCTCCTCGACGGGGTGCTGCCCTGGCGGTGGATCACCAGCCTCCTGCTCTACGTGATCGGGTTCGGACCGCTGCTGTGCGCGATCTCCCTGGACTCCTACGTCAAGGAGATCACCGGCGCCGCGACCACCTGGGACAAGACCGAGAAGACGGGCAGGGTCATGGGATGACCGGACGACACGGCCGCGCGCCGCAGGACAGGCCCGCCGAGGAGCGCTCCGCCTGGTGGGCCACGCTGACCGACGACGCCCTGGACGACGAGACCGAGAGCAACCGACGCCGCGAGCGCTGGCTCCTCCTGGCCGCGCCGATCGCCCTGGCCACGACCGCCGTCGTCCTGGTGCTGCACGGCGGGCCGAACGTGACATGAGCGCGCAGGACCACTTCCCCCGCTTCGATCCCGTCCGCACGGTCTGGGCGTCGCTGGACTCCGTCTTCAAGCGGCAGGTCCCGTTCGCCCTGATGTACCTGGTGGCGCTGGTCGTGGTCCCGTTCGCCCTCGACCAGGTGGACGTCCCCGGGCTCGTCGTCGCCGGGATCTTCGTCGAGGTCGCGGTCCTCGTCGCGGCGTATTGGCTGCCGTGGCACCGCTGGCCCCTGGCCGCGCAGCACAGCCTTCCCCTGGGCTCCGTCGTCGCGGTGGTGCTCCTCGAGCGCGGGTGCTCCTCGAGCGCCGTGTTCCTCACGGCGCTCGTGCTCGTGCCGGTCAGCACCCTGGCCTGGACCGATGGCCGACGCGGCGTGGCGCTCGCGACCGGTGCTGCCGTGGCCGCCGTGCTGACCCCGATGCTCTGGTTCGACGACCTGGAGTTCCCGGAGGGCACGCTCGTCCGGGCGGTGCTGATACCCCTGGTGGCCTTCGCGCTCGCGTCCTTCGTGGCCGCGGCGGCCGACAACCTGCGTGCGCACGCCGAGGGGCAGAAGGCGCTGGCCGACCAGCTGCGCACCTCCCGTGACCTGATGGCGGGACTCGTGGAGGCGGCCACCGAGCAGGCCATCATCGCGACCGACTCCGGTGGCGTCATCGAGGTGTTCAACCGGGGCGCCGAGAACCTGTCCGCGCGGACGGCCGAGGAGATGATCGGCCACTCCGTGGTGGAGATGCGCCTGGCGGAAGAGCTCGACGCCGCGGTCGAGGAGGCCGGCCGGCAAGCCTCCGCGGGCTCGGCCCGGGATGCCGCCGCCCGCTTCGCGGTCATCGTCGGTCAGGCGGCCACGGGCGGGGTGCACGTGCGCGACTGGACCTACCTGCGCCACGGTGAACCCGCCGGGACCGTGCGCCTCACGGTCACCCGTCGCGTGCCGCTGCCCGGCGAGGATCACGGCGGCTACCTCTTCGTCGCCACCGACATCACGGCACAGGTGGAGTCCGAGCGGGCGAAGGACGAGTTCCTCGGGTACGTGAGCCACGAGCTGCGCACGCCGATCTCCGCGGTGCTGGGCTACGTCGAGCTCCTCGGGCTCGACGACGCGAACCTGACCGACGAGCAGCGCTGCTACGTCGAGGTGATCGAGCGCAACGCGCAACGGCTGCTGCACCTGGTCGACGACCTCCTGCTCCGCGCGCAGGTCGACGCGGGACGGTTCGTCGTGCGGCCGGAGCCCGTCGACCTGGCGGAGGTGGTGGCCGCGTCCGTGCGGTCCGCGGCACCCTTCGCCGCCTCGCACCAGGTCACCCTGCTGGACGGCACGGCCGCGGCGGTCCCGCTGGCGGCCGACCCCGTGCGGCTCGCGCAGATGGTGGACAACCTGCTCTCCAACGCCCTGAAGTTCACCCTCGCCGGAGGACGCGTGGTCGTTCGTGCCGCGCTGCGTCGCGCCCCGGACCTGGCCCCCGAGGCCGTCCTGGAGGTGACGGACACCGGGGTGGGGATCCCTGCGCAGGAGGTCCGCCAGCTCACCGACCGGTTCTTCCGAGCCTCGACGGCCACGCAGCGACGGCTGCCCGGCGTCGGCCTGGGACTGTCGATCACGAAGGCGATCGTCGACGCCCACGGTGGTGAGCTGTCGATCAGCAGCGAGGAGGGCGTGGGCACCACGTTCACCGTGACGCTCCCGGCCGGGACCGCCCCGACCTCCGGGCCGGTGTGAGGCTCACTCGGCGAGCCAGGCCTGTACCTGTGCGTCGTCGGGCATCCGGGCGTCACCGATGACGTGCGGCACCACGCGGGAGTAGTAGTCCGTGACAGGACCGTCGGACTCGCGCACGAGGCACCCGGCGGCCACGCCCCCGATCACCCAGGAGCCGAGCACGACGTGGTTGCCGTCGAGCTCCGGGACGCGCACGTGCTGCTGGTAGACCAGCGGCTGGTCGCCGTAGGCGCCGTCGTGCACGACGTCGCCGGCGGGCGTGTGGATGGCGACGTTGTCGCCCTCGCGGCCCCACAGCGGCTTGGCGACCCACGAGGTCAGGTCCCGGGGCTCACCGAGGTAGGCGGGCAGCAGGTTCGGGTGGCCGGGGAAGAGCTCCCACAGGACGGGCAGGATCGCCTTGGTGGACAGCAGCAGCTTCCACGGCGGTTCCAGCCACTGCACCGGGGTGAGCTCGTCGCGGTCCAGCACGTGCGCGCCGAACGGCTCGTGGAGCATGTCCTCCCAGGGGTACAGCTTGAACGCGGCGCGCACGGGCAGGTCGAAGTCGTCGACGAACCGGCGGCCCTCGGGCGCCTCGTGCCAGCCGAGCTGCTCGACCGGGTGGCCGTACGTGCGCACGCCGGCCATCGCGGCGGTGTCACGCAGGTAGGTGACCGTCATCTCCTCCTCGCCGGAGTCGTCGGCGGTCGAGTGCAGGAAGTGGACGCCGTCGGCGTACCGGCCGGCTCCCAGCGCCTCGGCCCACCAGCGCACCAGGCGGTCGTGCACCGAGTTCCACTGGTCGCGGTACGGGAAGACGTCCTCGAGCCAGCGCCACTGCGCGACCGCGGTCTCCACCAGGCCCGTGGGCGTGTCCCCGTTGATCTCGAGCATCTTCGCCGGCCCGACGCCGTCGTGGACGAGGTCGAAGCGGGCGTACACCGACGGGTCACCGCGGTCCAGCGACTCCTTGGCCAGCGCGAGCGCGCCGCCGGGCAGGCACAGGTCGGCGTCGGAGTAGCGGCGCACCATCTCCCGCGCCGCCTCGAGGCACATCCCGTACAGCTCGTCGGTGGCGGCCTCGAGGCGTTCGACCTCGGCCAGGGAGAACTCGTACCAGGCGGCCTCGTTCCAGTAGGGCACCGTCGACCCTGTGCCGTCCGCGCCGGTCACCGGGGTGACGGGGAAGACGAGCCCCTGGGACTCGACGGTCTCGCGCCAGCGCAGGCGCGGGGCGATGGCGTGCCGACGCATCAGGCGATGGAGGCGACGACGACGAGCGAGACCGCGACGATGACACCGGCGCTCACCGCCGCCAGGGGCGCGACGGCGCCGGGGATCGTGACCTCCTCGCCGAGGGTCCCCGGGGTGACCGCGTCGACGAGCCGCCACGCCAGGGCCTGCAGCAGCACCCCGACGAGGCTGAACGCGACGGTCCAGGCCAGCGCGGTGCCGAACGCGGAGTCGGCGTTGGTCCAGATCGCGGTGAAGACGATCAGGCCCTGCGCCACCATCCAGGTGGCCGCGACGAGGGCGGCCGAGTGCGAGGTGCGCAGGTGCTCGCCGAGCCTGCCCGGGGTGAGCAGGTCGAGGACCTTCCACGAACCGATGAGCACGAGCGTGCCGACGACGCAGTAGGCGGCGCCGTAGGCGAGGGCGGTAAGGAGGTCGGTCACGTCGGGCCTTTCGGGTGGGGGACGCGGAGGAGCAGATCAGGAGCCGGACTTGCCGCTGCCGCCGAAGCCGCCGCGGGAGACGCTGCCACCGTCGGAGGACACCCCGCCCTTGGCGGTCGTACCGCGCAGCGTGGAGGAGTCGTAGGTGCCCGAGGTCGTCACGTAGGAGGATCCGACCGCCGGGGCGCGGGACCCGGCGCGCACGTAGTACCAGTAGTGGCCGCCGCCGCCGCTGCTGCCGCCGTGGTAGTCGTCGTCGTCCTCGTCGCACAGGTCGTCGTCGACCCGCAGCTCGGTCTCCGGGTCGACGCAGATCGCGCGGTTGTCCGCCTCGGGGGAGCAGCCGGTCAGCGACGCGGCGACCAGGGCGGTCACACCGAGCGTGACCGAGACGCTGCGCATGCGGCGGGGCGTGGACGTCACGGGTGGGCCTCCGGCGAGGTGGTGCGTCGGGCGGTCCGCAGCAGCGGCACGCCGACGGCGAGGGACAGGGCGACGACGAGCAGGGAGACGCCGCTGAGGTCGAACAGGGACACGACGAGCACGACGGCGAAGACCGCGGTGGCGAGGCCAGGCACGACGATCCGCGCCAGCGGGCGGGCGCGGGCGCCGTCGGGGTAGGGGTAGCGCAGCGTGGCCAGGGCGGTGACGAGGTAGTACCCGGACACCAGGACGGCGGTGGCCGCGACCGAGTCGTAGAGCACGGACTCCGAGACGAGCACCAGCAGCACGTACAGGCCGACGGACGCGAGGGCGAAGATCCACGTCGACGTCGAGGGCGTGCCGTACCGGGAGACGGCGGCGAGACGCGGCGACCCCACGCCGTCGCGCCCCATCGCCAGCATGGTGCGCGTGGTGGGCAGGACGGTCGTCTGGGCGGAGGCCAGGCCGGACAGGAGCACGGCGGCCACGAGCACCTTGCCCCCGGTGGTGCCCATGAGGTCGCCGGCGAGCAGGACGAAGAAGTCGTCGTCGGCGACGTCGGCCAGCCGCTCCGTGCCGGCCCAGCTGATCGCCGCCCAGGTCACCACGACGTACAGGACCACCAGGACGCCGTTGGCGGCGAGCGCGGCGAAGCCCGGCGTCCCGCGCGGGTCGTCGGACTCCTCGTTGGTGGAGAAGGACGAGTCCCAGCCCCAGTAGAGGAACACCGCGGCGAGGAACGCCGTGCTCCAACCGGCCGCGCCGCCCGTCCCGGTCGCCTGGAGCGTGGGCCACGTGAGCTGGTCGGCCTCGGCGAGCGCGCGCGCGGCGAACCACAGCAGGGCGGCGAGCTCGACGGCGACGAGGACCGCCTGGAGGCGAGCGGCCACCTGGATGCCGCGGTAGGCCAGCCAGGACATGACGACGATCCCGACGGTGCCGACGACGGCGCGGGCGACGGGCGAGGCGGCCAGCTCCTCGGCGCCGAGGAGCTCGAGGGCGTAGATCGCGGTGACCAGGGCGAGGTTGGCCATCACCAGCAGGCACGCGGCGATGGTCAGCCAGCCGGACGTCGCGCCGGTCAGCGGGCCGATCGCGCGGCGCGCCCAGGTGTAGGCGGTGCCGCAGTCCGGCTCCTGGCGGTTGAGCTCGCGGAAGCACAGGGCGACGAGCACCACGGGCACGGCCGAGAGCAGCAGCGCGGTCGGTGCGGCCGTGCCGACCGCGGCGGCCAGCACCCCGACGGTGACGGCCAGCGAGTAGGCGGGCGCGGTGGACGCGATCCCGAAGACCGACGAGTCGAACCGGGAGACGACGCCGCGGCGCAGTCCCGGCCGGTCGGGGGCGGTGTCGACGGCGTCGATGCCGGCGGGGTTCATCGGGCCGTCCCGGACGGACCCTGGTGGTACTCCTCGACCGACTCCGGTACGGGGATGTCGAGCTTCTCGCACACGAGCGTGAGCATGTCGCGCACGTCGTCGACGTCGTCCTTGAGCTCCTCCTGCTCCTCGTGGGAGAAGAGGTGCGGGTCCTGCACCAGCCGGGCGGCCAGGCGGGCGGTGGCCAGCGCGATGAGCGCGACGCTGGAGACCATGAGCCACATGCTGGTGATGCGCCCGCCCACGGTGGCGGGGGAGAGGTCCCCGTAGCCCGCCGTCGACGCCGTCGTCACGGCCCAGTAGAGCCCGTCGAAGTAGCCGGTGTGCTCCAGCAGGGAGAAGAGCCCGGCGCAGACGGCGACGTTGACCCCGATCGCCATCACCACACGGCGCCCCGAGGCGCACCACCACGACGCGGCTCCGGCCACCTGCTTGAGCACCTGCTACACCCTTTCGTGCACGACGACGTCCGACCGCCCGGCCGGCCACCACGCTCCGGTGGAGCGTCGAGGGCGGCGGGGCGGGACGCACCTTAGCGGGTGGAACGTCCGTTTCGTGCACGGCGCCCGGGTGGTGGACGACGTACCCGTAGACTGGGGAAGATCCCCGTCTCTTCGTTCGTGAGGACACCCCCGCTTTGATCACCGCCCACGGCGTCGAGCTCCGTATCGGCGCCCGCGTCCTGCTGCACGAGGCCACGTTCCGGGTGGCCTCCGGCGACCGCATCGGTCTGGTGGGGCGCAACGGTGCCGGCAAGACGACGCTCACCAAGACCCTCGCGGGCGAGACGCTGCCCACCGGTGGCACCATCTCGCGCGGCAACGAGATCGGCTACCTGCCGCAGGACTCCCGCGCCGGCGACCTCGAGATGCTGGCCCGGGACCGGGTGCTGTCCGCGCGCGGTCTCGACCACGTCGTGACGCAGATGCGCGAGACGGAGGCGGCCATGGCGAGCGAGGACCCGGTGGTCCAGGCGGCCGCGATGGAGCGGTACCCGAAGCTGGAGACGCGGTTCCTCTCCGCCGGCGGGTACGCGGCCGAGTCCGAGGCGGCGCGCATCACCGGCAACCTGGGCCTCGACGAGCGCGTCCTGGGCCAGCCGCTGGGGACGCTGTCCGGCGGGCAGCGGCGCCGCATCGAGCTGGCCCGCATCCTGTTCTCCGGGGTGCAGACGCTGCTGCTCGACGAGCCGACCAACCACCTGGACGCCGACTCGATCGCCTGGCTGCGCGACTACCTCAAGGCGTACTCCGGCGGCTTCATCGTCATCAGCCACGACGTCGACCTGCTCCGCGCGACGGTGAACAAGGTGTTCCACCTGGACGCCAACCGGGGCGAGCTCGACCAGTACAACCTGGGGTGGGACGCCTACCTGGAGCAGCGCGAGCAGGACGAGCGCCGCCGTCGCAGGGAGCGCGCCAACGCCGAGAAGAAGGCGGGCGCGCTGCTCGCCCAGGCCGACAAGATGCGCGCCAAGGCGACCAAGGCGACCGCCGCGCAGAACATGATGAAGCGCGCCGAGCGCATGCTGTCCGGGCTGGAGGGCGAGCGTCGTGCCGACAAGGTGGCGCACCTGCGGTTCCCGAAGCCGGCTCCCTGCGGCCGCACCCCGCTGACCGCGACCGAGCTCTCGAAGAGCTACGGCTCCCAGGAGGTCTTCGCCGGGGTCGACCTCGCGATCGACCGTGGCTCGCGCGTGGTCATCCTGGGTCTCAACGGCGCCGGCAAGACGACGCTGCTGCGCATCCTCGGCGGTGTGGAGGCCCCCGACACCGGGGAGGTGCTGCCCGGTCACGGACTCAAGATCGGCTACTACGCCCAGGAGCACGACACGCTCGACATGTCGGTGACCGTGGTGGAGAACCTGCGCCACGCGGCACCCGACCTGACGGACACCCAGGTGCGCTCGGTCCTCGGTTCGTTCCTGTTCAGCGGCGACGACGCCGACAAGCCCACGCACGTGCTCTCCGGCGGCGAGAAGACGCGGCTCGCGCTGGCCACGCTGGTGGTCTCCAGCGCCAACGTGCTGCTGCTCGACGAGCCCACGAACAACCTGGACCCGGCCTCGCGCGCCGAGATCCTCGGGGCGCTGGACACCTACGAGGGTGCCGTCGTCATGGTCACCCACGACGACGGCGCGGTCGACGCGTTGCACCCGGAGCGGGTGCTCCTGCTCCCGGACGGCGACGAGGACCTGTGGTCGGACGACTACGCCGAGCTGGTGTCGCTGGCCTGAGGCCTCGTCGCCGACGGTGCCTGCGAGGCCGCGTCGACGAGGGCGTCCTCGTGCTCCTCGTCGACCCGGCGTCGGCGGGTGCGCTCGGGCCGTGAGCCGCCGTGGGGGTCCTCGGCGGCGATGAGCTGACCGGCGGTCACCGAGGCCTCCCGGGTCTCACGACGCCACAGGGCGACGTACCCGCCGACCGCACCGAGCGCGAAGATCGCCCACTGGAACGTGTAGCTCAGGTGGGAGCCGGGGTCGGTGTCCGGGCGGGGCAGCGCGACGGGCGTCACCGCGGCGGCGGGGTCCTCGCTGCGGAGCTGACCGTAGGCGCCCACGGTGGCGCCCTGCGGCAGACCGGCCGGGTCGGGACCCGAGGCGAGCACCTGGTCGGTGTTGATCGCCGCCACCGTCGACTGGTTCGCGTCGTGCTCCGACGCGGGCTCGTCGGCCCGCAGCGTCACCGTCACGGTCACCTGGCCCGCGGGCGGGTCCGGCACGGAGGCCGGCTCGCTGGCGTCCTGACCCAGGGGCACGAACCCCCGGTCGACCACCAGCACGACCGGTTCGCCGTCCAGCTCGGTGCGCAGCGGGACCAGCAGGTGGAAGCCGGGCGTCGAGTTCACGGGCCGGTTGCGCAGCAGCACGGTGCGCTCCGGCAGGTACTCGCCGACGACGACGGCGGGACGCCACACGTCGTCGTCGGCGAGCACGTCACCGGGCCCGTCCAGGACGTCCGCGAGCGGCACCGGTGCGGCGGAGTAGTTGGTCTCGACGAGGGCGATCTGGGCCTGCCGGTCGGTGTACCGGTGCCACTGCCAGAAGGCGGCGAGCACGCAGAGCGCGGCGAGCAGCACCGCGGCCAGACCGAGCGTGACCCACTGCCGGCGGGTCCTCCTCACACGCGCTCCAGGTCCTCGACCGGCACGGTCTGCTTCCAGAACCCCCGGGCCCCCAGGAACGACTCCAGGTGCTGCCGGTGGTCGTCGCACGCCAGCCAGACCTTTCGCCGTTCGGGGGTGTGCAGCTTGGGGTTGTTCCACAGCAGGCCCCATCGGGCCTCGCCGCGGCAGCCCTTGGCGGAGCACACCAGGGTGCCGGCGTCGACGGGGTCGGCGCCCAGTCCGAGAAGGTCCATCAGGCGCTCGCCGCCGGGTCGTCGGTGCGTGCCGGGGGCATGGGCGTGCCGGGCTCCTCGTGGTCGACGACGCGGTGGGAGGGGGTGGGGACGTCCTGGCCCGCCTCGATCTCGCGGGGTGCGCGGGGGAGCACGGCCTCGGTGTCGCGCTCGCTGCGGTCCCGGCCGGCGTTGGCGAAGACGACGGCCGTGTAGGGCAGGACGACCGCCCCGGCGATGCACACCCACAGGAGCCAGCCCTTGGCGAACAGCGCCGCGACCAGGATCAGCACGACGCGCGTGCTCATCTGCCAGAAGTAGCTGCGCATGCGACGCCACTGGTCCTCGGCGAGGTTGGCCGGGACGCTCGAGATCGAGTGCACCTGCGGGTCGGACGTGCTCACCTCGTCAGTCTACGGCCGGGCGGAGGCGGTGACGTCTTTGGAGGAATCCGACAAGCGGGCCGGGTGACATGTGACGGCGCCGCACCGCGGGCGCGGCTGTTCTGCGGGGTACGGTCGCTGCGGCGCACGGACGTGCGCCCGGGCCATGTCCCGTCGTCGAGAGGAGCAGCCCGTGGCAGAGCAGGAAGCAACCGGTGGGCGCGTCGTGGTCGTGACCGGGGCCGCCCGCGGGATCGGCCGGGCGATCGCCGAGCGTTTCGTCGCGGCGGGGGACACCGTGGCCACGATCTACCGCGGCGGGGACCTGCCCGAGGGCGTGCACGGGTTCGTGGCGGACGTCACGCAGACCGCGGCGGTGGACGCCGCCTTCACCGAGATCGAGCAGACGCTCGGGGCGCCGGCCGTCCTGGTCGCCAACGCCGGCGTCACCCGCGACCAGCTCCTCATGCGCATGAGCGACGACGAGTTCGAGCAGGTCGTCGACGTCAACCTGACCGGGACGTTCCGCTGCGTGCGGCGCGCCTCCAAGGCCATGATCCGGGCGCGGTCGGGACGCATCGTCCTCATCGGCTCGGTCGTCGGCCTGTACGGCGGGCCCGGCCAGGTCAACTACTCCGCCACGAAGGCCGCCCTGGTGGGCATGGCCCGCTCCATCACGCGCGAGCTCGGCGGACGCGGCATCACGGCGAACGTCGTGGCCCCCGGGTTCGTCGAGACCGACATGACCGCCGCGCTGCCCGAGGAGACCCAGAAGCGCTACCAGGCGTCCATCCCCGCCGGTCGCTTCGCCACCACGGACGAGGTCGCGGGGGTCGTGGAGTTCCTCGCCTCGGACGCCGCGGCCTACGTCTCGGGCGCCGTGGTGCCCGTCGACGGCGGGCTCGGCATGGGGCACTGAACTGTCCAACGGGCCAGGTGCCCGATACGCTCCACCCAGAACTTCACGGAAAGGTCACCATGGCTCTGCTCGACGGCAAGAAGCTGCTCATCACGGGCGTCCTGACGGACAGCTCCATCGCGTTCCACGCGGCCCGTCTCGCTCAGGAGGAGGGCGCCGAGGTCGTCCTGACGTCCTTCGGACGTCAGATGAAGCTCACCCAGGCGTTCGCGAAGCGGCTCCCCGTCACGGCTCCGGTCGTCCAGCTCGACGTCACCAGCGACGACGACCTCGCCTCCCTGGCCGACCAGGTGCGCGAGCACACCGACCGGCTCGACGGCGTCGTGCACTCGATCGGGTTCGCGCCGCAGAGCGTCATGGGGGGCAACTTCCTGTCGGCCGGGTGGGACGACGTCGCCACGGCGATCCAGATCTCCACGTTCTCCTACAAGTCGCTCATCACCGCGGCCAAGCCGCTCATGGGCGACGGCGGGGCCTACGTCGGCCTGACGTTCGACGCCGGGTTCGCCTGGCCGGTCTACGACTGGATGGGCGTGGCCAAGGCCGGGCTGGAGTCGGCGAACCGCTACCTGGCCCGCGACCTGGGCCCGGACGGCATCCGCGCCAACCTGGTCTCGGCCGGCCCGATCCGCACCACGGCGGCCAAGTCCATCCCCGGCTTCGCGGCCATGGAGGACAACTGGCCCCAGCGTGCGCCGCTCGGCTGGGACCAGACGACGGCCGAGCCCGCAGCCCGCGCCGTGGTCGCCCTGCTGTCCGACTGGTTCCCCGCGACGACCGGCGAGATCGTGCACGTCGACGGCGGCGTGCACGCCATGGGGCAGTGAGCTCCCCCTCATGAAGCAGCCGAAGCATGCGGACGACGCCCCGGTCCCGGGGCGTCGTCTGGTGCTGCTCAGGCACGCCAAGGCCGAGCCCGCCTCCGGCACGATCCCGGACTTCGACCGGCCGCTGGCCCTGAACGGTCGGCGGCAGGCGAGCGGGGTCGGCATGGCGCTGACGGCCGCCGGTCTCGTGCCCGAGCTGGTCCTGGTGTCGTCCGCGCTGCGGACCCGGCAGACCTGGGACCTCGCCCGTGGGCACCTCGGTGGTCACCCGAAGGTGCCCGTCGAGCTCCACGACGACCTCTACGCCGCGAGCATCGGCGACGTGCTCGATCTCGTGCGCGGGGTGGACCCGGCGATCAAGACGCTGCTCGTCGTCGGCCACGAACCCACGATGGCCGCGACGGCCGCCTACGTCGCCGACAAGTCGTCCGACGACGCGGCGCTCGCCCAGGTGCGGGTGGGCGTGCCCACGGCGACCTTCTCGGTGCTGTCGGCGACCAAGCAGCCGTGGCAGGAGTGGGGCAAGCGGTCCGCCCGTCTGGTGCGGGTGGGCCGCCCGAGCTGACGTCCGGGCTGCGCCCGGGCCGGCACGGTGCGGGCGCCGGGGGCCGGCGAGGACCTGCTACGACCGGCGGGAGTCGACCTCGTCGACGATCCGCAGCACCTCGTCGAGCCGCGGCCCGTCGATGCTGTGGGGAGCCTGCTCGCGGACCAGCGGCTTGGCCGCGAACGCGATCCCGACGCCGGCCGCACCGATCATGTCGAGGTCGTTCGCGCCGTCCCCGACGGCGACCGTCGCGTCCATGGTCAGGTCGAGCTCGGCCGCCCACCGGCGCAGGGTGGCCTCCTTGCGGGCCCGGTCCACGACCGGGCCCACCGTGCGCCCGGTGAGCACGCCGTCGGCGACCTCGAGGTGGTTGGCCTCCCACCGCGTGATGCCGTGGTCCGCGGCGAGCGGGGCGAGGATCTCGGCGAAGCCGCCGGAGACGAGCCCGAACTCCCACCCTCGCCGGTGCACCTCCACGACGAGCTCCGCGGCGCCCGGGGTGAGGACGACGGCGTCGCGCACCGCGTCGAGCGCGGCCACGGGCACCCCGCGCAGGGTGGCGACCCGTGCACGCAGCGAGGCGGCGAAGTCGAGCTCGCCGCGCATGGCCCGCTCGGTGACCGCCGCGACCTCGTCGCGGGTCCCGGCGTGCTCGGCGATGAGCTCGATGACCTCCTGCGTGAGGAACGTCGAGTCGACGTCGGTCACGACGAGCCTGCGGGTGGCGGCCTGGTCGGACGGGCGGGACAGCGGCGCGGACGGGGCGCGGTCAGGCAACGTGGGTACCCTTCGGGACGACGGTGATCCCCGAGTCGGTGACGGTGAAGCCGCGTGCCCGGTCCTCCTCGTGGTCGACGCCGATCCGGGCACGCTCGTCCACCACCACGAACTTGTCGAGGATGGCGCGATGGACCTGGGCGTGCCGGTGCACCTGGACGTCGTCCATCACCACCGAGTCGGTGACGGTCGCCCAGGAGTGCAGGTGCACGCCCGGGGACAGGATGGACCCTGCGACGGTGGCGCCGGAGACGAGGACACCAGGTGAGACGATCGAGTCTGCCGCGTGACCGAGGCGCCCCGGCCCGGCGTGGACGAACTTCGCCGGCGGCAGGCCCGTGTACCCGGTGAGCAGCGGCCAGTCGGAGTTGTAGAGGTTGAAGACGGGCTGGACGGCGATGAGGTCCTTGTTCGCGTCGAAGTACGCGTCGATGGTCCCGACGTCGCGCCAGTAGTCACGGTCCCGATCGGTGGACCCGGGCACGTCGTTGCGGATGAAGTCGTACACGCCGGCCGTGCCCTCGTCCACGAAGGCGGGGATGATGTCGCCGCCCATGTCGTGGCGGGAGTCCGGGTTGCTCGCGTCCTTGGTGACCGCCTCGACCAGGGCGTCGGAGTCGAACACGTAGTTGCCCATCGAGGCGAGCACCTCGGTGGGGGAGTCGGGCAGCCCGACAGGGTTGACGGGCTTCTCCAGGAACTCGCGGATCCGGGTCGGGTCGTCGGGCTGGACGTCGATGACGCCGAACTGGTCGGCCAGGGCGATCGGCTGCCGGATGGCCGCGACCGTGGCGCGGGCGCCCGACTCGACGTGGGCGTCCACCATCTGGGAGAAGTCCATGCGGTACACGTGGTCCGCGCCGACGACCACGACGATGTCGGGCCGTTCGTCGTCGATGATGTTCAGGCACTGGTAGATGGCGTCCGCAGAGCCGAGGTACCAGTGCTTGCCGACCCGCTGCTGCGCGGGGACGCTGGAGACGAAGTTCCCCAGCAGCGAGGACATGCGCCACGTCTTGGAGATGTGCCGGTCCAGCGAGTGCGACTTGTACTGGGTCAGCACGATGACGTGCAGGTAGTGGGAGTTGATGACGTTCGACAGGGCGAAGTCGACCAGGCGGTAGATCCCCCCGAACGGCACCGCCGGTTTGGCCCGCTGCGCGGTGAGGGGCATCAGTCGTTTGCCCTCCCCGCCTGCGAGGACGATGGCCAGGACCCGAGGATGTGACGACGCCATGGCACCGACCCTAGGACCTCGGGGGACCTGATGCCGCACGACGCGACGAAACAGCGCTACCTTGACGTGCGTGAGCACCCTGCCGAGGATCGACCTGCTGACCCGCGAGTACCCGCCCCACGTCTACGGGGGCGCCGGCGTCCACGTCGCCGAGCTCGCCACCGTGCTGCGCCCGCACGCCCGGGTGCGCGTGCGCTGCTTCGACGGACCTCGGGGTGACGTCGACGGCGTGACCGGCTACGACGAGCCCGCGACCCTCTCGGGCGCGAACGCCGCGCTGCGCACGCTGGGCGTCGACCTGGCGATGGCCGCCGACACCGACGGCGCCGACGTCGTGCACTCGCACACCTGGTACGCGAACATGGCCGGGCACCTGGGCGGACTGCTGCACGGCGTCCCGCACGTGGTCACCGCGCACTCGCTCGAGCCGTTGCGCCCCTGGAAGGCCGAGCAGCTCGGCGGCGGGTACGCCGTGTCGAGCTGGGCGGAGCGGACGGCGTACCTGGGGGCGTCCGCGGTGATCGGCGTGTCCGCGGGGATGCGTGCCGACATCCTGCGCTGCTACCCGGAGCTCGACCCCGCCCGGGTGCACGTGGTGCACAACGGCATCGACCTGGACGGCTGGGTGCGCCCGGACGACGACGACGTCGCGCGCGTCGCAGCGGCACGAGGCATCGACGTCGACCGCCCGGCCGTGGTGTTCGTCGGTCGGATCACCCGGCAGAAGGGGCTGCCGCACTTCCTGCGGGCGGCGGCGCTGCTGCCGCCGGAGGTCCAGGTGGTGCTCTGCGCCGGTGCACCGGACACCCCCGAGATCATGGCCGAGGTGCGCGAGCTGGTCGACGCCCTGCGGGTGGCCCGCGGCGGCGGTCCGCAGGCGGGCGTCGTCTGGATCGAGGAGATGCTGCCCCGGCCCGAGCTGTGCGCGGTGCTCGCGGCCTCCACCGTGTTCGTCTGCCCGTCCGTCTACGAGCCCCTCGGCATCGTCAACCTCGAGGCCATGGCCGTCGGGCTGCCCGTCGTGGCGTCCGCCACGGGCGGCATCCCCGAGGTCGTCGACGACGGCGTCACCGGCCGTCTCGTGCCGATCGACCAGGCGGACGACGGCACGGGCACACCCCTGGACCCGGAGCGCTACGAGCGCGACCTCGCGGAGGCTCTCACCGCCGTCGTCGGCGACCCCGCCCGAGCCGCGGACATGGGTGCCGCGGGCCGGCGTCGCGCCGCCGAGCACTTCTCCTGGTCCGCGATCGCCGAGCGCACGATGGACGTCTACCGCGCGGTGCTGGACGGATGAGGGCGGGACGTGACCGTTCGTCCCGCTCGCTCTGGCAGGGTGTGCGAGCCTTCCCGCTGAGTCCGGAGGAGAAGGTGCGTCCCGCGGCGTTCCTGCGCGCCGGCACCGTGGACGCGACCACGCTGCTTGTGCTGCGGGTCCTGCGTCGTGCGGTGTGGCCGATGATCACCGCCGGTGCGGCGTTCGCGTGGGTGAACGGCGACTTCACGGCACAGTCGCTGGAGATGATGTCGAGCCCGCAGCAGTTCGTCGCCGCGGTGCTGTCGCCGCTGGTGCTGTTCGCCCTGGGCTGGGCCCTGCGGATCGTCGTGAACCTCACGGGCCTGGTGCTCGCGGCGCCGTTGGCGATGGGAGCGTGGGTGGCCGGCACCGAGGCGGTGTCCCGGGGCCGCCGGCTCATGGACCTCGCGTACCTGTCGGCCGGCTACCGGTCGGTGCGCTGGTCGTACGCGGTGCAGCAGGAGGCCGTGCGCCGCTGCGGCACGCTGGGACGCCAGCTCTGGTGGCTCGAGACCGTCGGCCGGATCGCGCTGCCGGTCTCGATCGCCGTCCTGGTGTGGGTGCTCGTCCGGGACGTCGCCGCACTGTCCGACCTCTCGGACCCCTGAGGCGCTCGTGCCAGGGCCTCAGCCCGAGCTTCGCGACGACCGCGCCGCACCGAGCAGGTCGCGGGCGCGCGCGTCGGGCAGGTAGCACCGCAGGAGCGCCAGCCCCACGAGGGGAAGCGTCGCCGGCTCGGGCACGACGAGGCTCAGCGGCACGTCGCGCGGCTGGAACTTCTTCTTGAACCGGTGCAGGGAGTCGAAGCCGTACAGCGGTTCCAGGGTCGCCGCGAGCTGGTCCAGCACGGATCCGATCCCGCCGGCGGTGGTGTCGTCGCCGTGGGCGAGGGGGCTGCCCGACAGGGACGCCGTCAGGGCCCCCTCGTCGCGGAAGGCGGTGAGCGCCGACGCGATGAGCAGCTCCATCGTGTAGCGGAACGACTCGGGCGCACGGCGCATCACGTCGAGCGTCCAGCCCACGACCTCGCCGCCCGGGGCGTGCACCGGCAGCCAGCTCGTCACGCCGTGCACCCGTCCGTCCTCGTCGACGGCCAGCCCCACGCGCACCGCGGGGTCCATCGCCTCGCGCACGCCCCCGAGGGTGAACGCCATCTCGGGCAGGTCGCTGTCGCCGAGCCACGCCTCGGAGATCGCACGCACCTGGTCCTGGACGTCCGCGGGCTCCTCGGCCAGGGTGACGAGCCGGTGGGACACGCCCTGCTTGGCCGCCTGGTTGACGGCGGTGCGGACGTCCTGCCACTTCTTGCCGCGGAACTCCAGACCCGGCAGGTCGATGACGGCCTCCTGGGCGACGGTCACCACCGTCCAGCCGCGGTCGGCGGCGAGGGCCGCCAGCTCGGGGCCGGCGGAGAAGAAGCAGCTGCCGAGCCCGGCCTCCCGCGCCGACTCGACGAAGGCGTCGACCAGCTCGGCCCGGCCCGCGGGGCCGTCCCCGACCGGGTCGGTGAGGGCGACCGCCACCCCCGCGTGGACCTGGTGGGCGACGTAGCCGTCGAGCCCGACCGGCGACCACCGGTCGTTGCCGTCCCACGTCGTCATCCACGACAGGCGTTGCGCCGCACCGAAACGCCGGAGCGCGTCCTGCGCGGCCTGCTGGTCGATCGTGTCCCCGGTGCCGGGCCGGGCATGACGCCGGTTGCCGAACGCGGAGCGCCGCACCACCAGCAGCGCCAGCGCGCCGCCGTCGAGCAGCAGCATCAGGACGACGAGCGGCAGGTCGTGGCGGTCGAAGGCCGCCGCCGCGACAGCCGCGAGCACCTCCAGCACGAAGGACAGCGCGGTCAGCAGGACCGCGAGCCGCCACCACGAGCGGCGGCCGCGCAGCAGGCCCAGCGCCAGGACCAGGTCGACGGTGACGGACACGAGCCCGGACGGCCAGTCCTCGCCGCCGAACGTCCCGAGCGGGCCGCCGGAGTCGGAGGCGAACGTGCCCAGGAGCACCAGCAGCGCCGAGATCGCGAAGTAGCCGGCGGCGTTCACCCGGGCGGTCTGCATCCGCCCCGTCGTCGTGCGACGGTCGAGCCGGGCGCCGAGCAGAGGGCGGGCGAGCAGCAGTCCCGCGAGCCAGCCGATCAGGTGCTCGACGTCGGCGATCCCGCCCCAGACGACCAGCGCCCCGAGGATGTACACCGTGAGGACGGCCGAGGCGCGGAACCGCCAGGGCTGGGCCAGGCTGAGCACCAGCACCGTGGTGGCACCCACGGTGCCCGCGCTGAAGCCCACGTCCAGCTCGGACGCGGTGCGCTGAGCCCAGCCCCAGTCGGTACGGGTGAGCAGAGCCAGGCCCCCCGCCGTCCCGACGACCCCGACGAGCTGGGTCACGACCGTGGCGATGGCCGTGCGCCGGGTGCCCAGCCGGATCTCGGTCCAGCCGACGAGCAGCAGGAACACCCCGGCGACGGCGACGTACTCGGCGGGCAGCAGCGCGAAGAAGGAGCCCGTCACGGGCGTCCACCAGTGCCCCTCGGCGAACGCGGGAGCGCCGAAGGCCACGACGTCGAACCACGGATGGTCCTCGAACGGGGTCCACAGGGCGCCGGTGACCACACCGAGCACCAGCATGACGCCCACCACGCTCAGGGTGAACGGCATCCTGGCCAGGAACGCGACCCATGCCGGTCGTCGCCGGACGTCCTGCTCGCTCTCGGTCGTCAGGGGGTCGGTCGCGTCCATGCGGCTCCTCGGGCGCTCGTCGTCGAGGCCGAACGTACGACGTCGAGCCTCCCGTCGCCCGTCGAGGCGGAGGTTCGGTCAGAGTTCCGCCCGGGTTCACGGCGACGTCGCCCCCGGTCGGCACCCTGAAAGGGAAGGCACCCGACCCCGGAGGTTCCCGTGACCCTGTCCCGCACCCGCCCGTCCCGGACCGTCCGGGCCATCGCCGTCGTGGCGCTCGCCGCGACGCTCGCCACCGGCGCCGCGTCCGTCGCCGACGCCGGGTCACCGCCCGTGCCGGAGCGCGTCACGCTCTCGCCCACGCAGGACCCGGCGACCTCCCAGACGATCACCTGGCGCACGGCGACGGCCACCGGCTCCACGGTCCAGCACGTGCCTGCCACGGGCGGTGACGTCGTCACGACGACCGGCGTCGGCACCGGTCGGGCCGGTGGCGGCCACTACCACCGAGCCACCCTGTCCGGCCTGCAGCCGGGCACGGCGTACCGCTACCGGGTGGGCGACGGCTCGACGTGGAGCGCCTGGACCGACCTGACCACGGCCGGCACGCCGGGTGAGCCGTTCCGGTTCCTCTACTTCGGTGACGTGCAGAACGACATCACGGCGGGCGCAGCGCCCGTGGTGCGCGCCGCGTACGCCGCCGTGCCCGACGCGAAGGTCGCCGTGCACGCGGGCGACCTCATCAACCACGCCGAGGACGACGCCGAGTGGGGCGAGTGGTACGCGGCCCAGGGCACGGCCGCCGCGACGGTCAACCACGTCACCGCGATCGGCAACCACGAGTACGAGACGTGGGACCAGTCGGAGTTCTGGAGCCAGCAGTTCCCCGGCGCGGGCAACGGCCCGGACGACGCGGACCTCGGTGGCACCGTCTGGTACACGGACTACCAGGGTGTGCGGTTCGTCGCCCTGAACTCCAACTACACCAACGCGCCGTGGCTGGACGTCAAGGACTGGATGGAGGACCAGGAGGCGTGGCTCGACGGCGTCCTGGAGGACAACCCGAACCGCTGGACGGTGGTGGCGTTCCACCAGCCCGTCTTCGCGAACTCCGAGGGTCGCAGCGGGGCCGTGGTGCGCCGGTTCTGGCTCGACGTCTTCGAGGAGCACGACGTCGACCTCGTGCTGCAGGGCCACGACCACTCCTACGGACGGGGCGGGCTGCGCACGAACGAGACGTCCCGGGCCGGGGTGACCGAGGGGCCGGTGTACGTGGTGGCGGTGACCGGACCGAAGATGTACGAGCCGTCGCCCCTCGACTGGACGCTGGGCCGGGCACGGGTGCGCACCCAGCTCGGCGACACGCAGACGTTCCAGGTCGTGTCCGTCACCGACGACCGCCTCGACTACGAGGCGCGGACCGCCGACGGTCGGGTGGTCGACGCCTTCGAGGTCGACCGGTCCTCGGGCGACAAGGTCGTGCGCGACCGGTGAGGCGGCGTCAGCGCACGTCGGCGTAGGTCGCCGCGGCGACGGCGCGCCGGGCCGTGCGCTCCACCTCGCGCAGCGCGGTGGACCTCTGGTCGATCTGCCAGAGGTTCACCGCTCCGCCGTCGTCCACCCGCGCGAGGTCGATGATGGACAGCAGCCGCCACGCCAGCTGGAGCACCCGCGCGCGCCGCCCCTCGAGGTCGGGGACGGGCCAGCCCGCCGTGGTGGAGTGGCGCACGCGCTCGATCGCGTCCGCGGCGTCGTCGCGCCAGCGGCCGACGTCCAGGGCGTCCAGGGCGTCGGTCGCCGTCATGAGACTGGTGCGCAGCTCCCGCTCGGCGTCCGTCAGGGAACCGGCCGTCGCGGCCAGCAGCGTCGACCAGGGTGGCACCGGGGTCACCTCCCACGTCACCAGGTGACCGGGCTCGAGCTCGCTGCCGAACAGCGTGATCCGTGGCACGACGGCCCACGAACCGGCGGACGTCGTGACCAGCACGCACTCGCCGGCCTCGGTGGCCGAGGCGGCCGACGGCGCCGGGACCCCGGAGGGGTCGCCCGGCGAGGGCAGGACGGCGCAGACCTCGCGCGGTCCCGCCGTGAACAGGGAGACCAGGTCCGCCAGCGCGCTCGCCTCCGGCAGCCCGACGACGGAGTGGGGCTCGTCGTCGTCCGTCACCGAACGCACCGCGAGACCGTGCGAGGCGCCGGTGGCCTGCAGCCACAGGGCCAGCACGACGCTGCGTGGCAGTGCGCTGATCTGGCTCATCACGTGCACGATAGACGCCGTGGCGTCCTGGGCGCGCGCCGGACCGATGCGTGAACGGGTGCCGTCGGCCCCGTCGGGCTCCGGTAGGGTCGGGCACCATGAGCGCGGTTCTCGACCTGCAGGGTGTCACCGTCCGTCGTGGACGGTCGACCATCGTCGAATCGATCGACTGGACGGTGTCGGAGGGGGAGCGCTGGATCGTCCTCGGTCCCAACGGGGCGGGCAAGACGACGCTCCTGAACATCCTCGCGGGACGCTCGTTCCCGTCGGACGGCACCGTCGACCTGCTGGGCGAGCGGCTCGGCAAGGTGAACGTCTTCGAGCTGCGTCCGCGCATCGGGTTCTCGTCGGCGGCGCTCGCGGACAACATCCCCGCCGGTGAGAGCGTCCTCGACGTCGTGCTCACGGCCGCGTACGGCGTGACGGGCCGGTGGCGCGAGGAGTACGAGCTCCTCGACGAGCAGCAGGCGCGCAACCTCCTGGCGGCGTTCGACGTCGCGGACCTCGCCGACCGGCACTACCGCACCCTGAGCGAGGGGGAGCGCAAGCGCGTCCAGATCGCCCGTGCACTCATGACCGACCCCGAGGTGCTGCTCCTGGACGAGCCCGCCGCGGGCCTGGACGTGGGCGGGCGCGAGGACCTGGTCGGCGCGCTGGCCGAGCTGGCGGGCGACCCCGCCTCGCCGGTCCTCGTGGTGGTCACCCACCACGTCGAGGAGATCCCGCCGGGCTTCACCCACCTGCTCCTGCTGGGTGACGGCAAGGTCGAGGCGGCCGGTCCGATCGAGGAGGTCCTCACCGCGGAGAACCTGTCGCGGGCGTTCGGCATCGACCTGCTCGTGGCCCACGGCGGCGGGCGGTGGCTCGCCCGCGCGGCACGTCCCTCCGCCCGCTGACGGACCGCGGAACGGCCGACGGGCGACGCCTGTGCGGCTGCCGGGCGGCATCTGGGTGACCGGGTGAGCGAGCGCAGCGCGCACGGCGGGACGGTATCCCCGAGGTGTGTTCTTTGGTAGTTTTTGACCGAAGAGCAGACGGCGTTGTCGAAGGGGGACCATGGACGGCTGGTTGTGGTGGATCGGCGGGGCTCTCGTCCTCGCCGTCATCGAGATGCTCACCCTCGACCTCGTCTTCATCATGCTCGCCGGCGGCGCTGTCGCCGGGGGTGTCACGGCCGCCGCGGGCGGTCCCGTCTGGCTCCAGATCGTCGTCGCCTGCGTCGTGGCCGTCCTCCTGCTGGCGGGGCTGCGCCCCTGGCTGCTGGCCAACCTGCGCCGGCGTGAGCCGCTGGTCGAGACCAACGCCGCCGCCCAGGTGGGTCGCCTCGCGGTCGTCCTCGCCGAGGTGACCGAGACCGGTGGCCGCGTGAAGTTGGCCGGCGAGGTCTGGTCGGCCCGGCTGCCGGACGACGGCGTCGTCAACAGCTCGGGCCGCGTACCCGTCGGCGCGGAGGTACGGGTCGTCGCGATCGACGGTGCCACGGCCGTGGTCCAGCCTGCGGCCGCTCCGGACACCACGACCACCGACGACGGCGGTCGCGTGGTCTGACGACCCGTCCGCCCCCTCCCGACCGACAACAGGAAGAGCACCTCGCTGTGGAACTGGAACCAGGAACGATCGTCCTCTGGATCGTCCTCATCGCCTTCGTCATCTTCGTGGTCACGGCCCTGTTCAAGATGGTGCGGGTCGTGCCGCAGGCCACCGCGCTCATCATCGAGCGGCTCGGCCGGTACCAGAAGACGTTCGACCCCGGCCTGCACTGGCTGGTCCCCTTCATCGACAAGGTGCGCGCCGGGGTGGACCTGCGCGAGCAGGTCGTCTCGTTCCCGCCGCAGCCCGTGATCACCTCGGACAACCTCGTGGTGAGCATCGACACCGTCATCTACTTCCAGGTGACCGAGCCCAAGTCCGCGGTCTACGAGATCGCGAACTACATCACCGGTATCGAGCAGCTCACCGTCACCACGCTGCGCAACGTGGTGGGTTCGATGGACCTCGAGCAGACGCTGACCAGCCGTGACCAGATCAACGGCCAGCTCCGCGGTGTGCTGGACGAGGCGACGGGCCGGTGGGGCGTACGCGTCAACCGGGTCGAGCTGAAGTCGATCGAGCCGCCGGCATCGGTGCAGGGCGCGATGGAGCAGCAGATGCGCGCCGAGCGGGACCGTCGCGCCACCATCCTCACGGCCGAGGGTGTCAAGCAGTCGCAGATCCTCACCGCCGAGGGTGAGAAGCAGTCCCAGATCCTGCGGGCCGAGGGCGACGCCCAGGCGGCGATCCTCACCGCCGAGGGCGAGGCGCGCGCGATCCTCCAGGTCTTCGGCGCCATCCACGAGGGCAACCCCGACCCCAAGCTGCTGGCCTACCAGTACCTGCAGATGCTGCCGCAGATTGCCAACGGCAACTCGTCCAAGCTGTGGGTCGTGCCCACGGAGTTCACCGCGGCCCTCGGCTCCATCGCGAAGGGCTTCGGCGGCACGCCGGGGACGCCGGGCATCCCGGCCGACCCGACCGACGACGACCCGAGCGACAGCACCGGCGCCCGGTCCGCGCTGGCGGAGGCGCTGCGGGGCTCGGGTCTGCAGGACCCGGGCGAGGCGCTCGCCGAGGCGCGTCGTCAGGCCGAGGCGGCCACTGCCGACGCCACGAGCTCGGGCACCCGTTCGGGCGCGCCGTTCAACCCGTCGGTCGAGCAGGGCCAGCGCCCGGCGGGGAGCAGCCGCCGGCGCCCCCGGCCACGCCGCAGCCGCGCACCTTCGGCGAGGACGACGTCCCGCCGGCTCCGCTGCAGCAGTAGGCGGGCGCGCCGTCGTCGCGCACCGCACCACGCGGGGATCTGAGTACGCGGGGATCTGAGTACGCGGGGATCCCGGTGCGCGGGATCTCGGCGCCTCACACGACGCAGGACGCTCAGCACGCAGGGCCGTCACCTCCGGTGGCGGCCCTGCGTCGTGCCCGCGCCGCCCCGGTCGTGCCCTCGCGGCCCGCGTCGGTGGCCCGACGTGCCCTCCGGTTGCGGAGTGAGTGCTCACTCACTTAGTGTGCGACCGTGCCCGTCGACATCGCGGCCCCCGGCCGCGCCGCGCCCCTGAGTCCCGACGACCGCCGCGCCGCGATCGTGGAGGCCGTGCTGCCGCTCGTCGCCGAGCGAGGCACCGAGGTGACCACGCGCCAGCTCGCCGACGCCGCCGGCGTGGCCGAGGGCACGCTCTTCCGTGCCTTCGGCGACAAGCCCTCGCTGGTCGGCGCCGTCGCGATGGAGGGTCTGCATCGCGCCTCGGGCCCGGACGAGACCCGCGCGGAGCTCGCCGCCATCGATCGGTCGCTGCCCCTGGAGGTGCGGCTCGCCGCCGTCATCGAGCTCGGCCGGCACCGGATGGCGGACGTGGTGCGCTGGATGACCGTCCTGCGCCACCTGCACCCGCACACCGGTCCGGGGGACCTCTCCGGTCCCGGCCAGACCCTGCGCGTGAAGCTCCTGCAGCAGCGGGACGAGCAGCGGGCGGCCACCATAGAAGGCCTCACCGACGTGCTCCGCCCGGACGCGGACCGCCTGCGGGTCCCGCTCGACGTCGCCGTCGCGCTCGTGGAGTCCGCGATCGCCGGCACCCACGGACGTATCGACCACCTGCTGCCCGCTCCCTCGGCGACCGTGGTGGCGGACGTCCTCGTCCACGGGCTGGCCGGCGACGCGCCGCCACCACCGACCGACGACCCGCGCCCCTGACCTGCGTACCTCGTCCCGACCCCGACCCCGACCCCGACCCGGCACCGAACCCGGACCGACACCGACCACCGCTCGAACCTCCCGGACCCTGACCCGGCACCCCGCAAGGAGCCCAAGATGCTCGTCTCCCTGGCGCGGAGATACCTGCGCCCCTACCACGTGCCCGTCGCGCTGCTGCTCGTGCTGCAGGTCGTCGCCACCCTCGGCTCGCTCTACCTGCCGTCCCTCAACGCCGACATCATCAACGACGGCGTCACCCAGGGCGACACCGCCTACGTCATGCGCGTCGGCGGCTGGATGCTCGCCGTCAGCCTCGTCCAGGTGGTGTGCGCCGTCGGAGCCGTGTTCCTGGGCGCGCGCGTGGCCACCGCGCTCGGGCGCGACCTGCGCCGGGACCTCTTCGACTCCGTGCAGGGCTTCTCCGCCCGCGAGATCGGCTCGTTCGGCGCCCCCACCCTCATCACCCGCACCACCAACGACGTGCAGCAGGTCATGATGGTGGTGCTCATGACCTTCACCATCCTGGTCGTGGCGCCGATCATGATGATCGGTGGGTTGTTCATGGCGCTGCGCGAGGACCCGTCGCTGTCGATGCTCCTGCTCGTCGTGGTGCCCGTGCTCGGTGTCGCCGTCGGGCTGCTGATGTGGCGCATGGTGCCGTACTTCCGCGACATGCAGCGACGCATCGACTCCGTCAACGGGGTGCTGCGCGAGCAGATCACCGGCCTGCGGGTCGTGCGCGCGTTCGTCCGTGAGCGCCGCGAGGCCGAACGCTTCGACGTCGCCAACACGCGCCTCTACGACGTCTCGCTCGGTGCCGGCAAGCTCATGGCCCTCGCCTTCCCCCTCGTCATGCTGATCATGAGCCTGTCCCAGGTCGCGGTGCTCTGGTTCGGGGCCGGGGAGGTCTCGGCCGGGGAGTTGCAGGTCGGGTCCCTCATCGCCTTCCTGTCCTACCTGATGTTCATCCTCATGGCCGTGATGATGTCGACCATGATGGTGATGATGATCCCGCGCGCCTCCGTGGCGGCGGGGCGCATCGACGAGGTCCTCCGGACCGAGACGTCCGTGGTGGAGCCCGCCGCGCCCGTCTCGCTCGTCGCCCTGTCCGACGGCGCCGGCCCGCGCGGACGCATCGAGCTGCGCTCGGTCGAGTTCGGCTACCCCGGAGCCGACGAACCCGTGCTGCACGACCTGTCGTTCGTCGCCGAACCGGGCAAGGTGACCGCCGTCGTCGGCTCCACCGGGTCCGGCAAGACGACCCTGCTGAACCTCGTGCCCCGCCTCTTCGACGCCACCGGTGGGCAGGTCCTCGTCGACGGCGTCGACGTGCGTGACCTGCGCACCGGCGACCTCGGCTCGCTCCTCGGGCTCGTGCCGCAGAAGGCCTTCCTCTTCTCCGGCACCGTGGCCGACAACCTGCGCTACGGCAAGGCGGACGCCACCGAGGCCGAGATGTGGGAGGCCCTGGAGGTGGCGCAGGCGCGCGAGTTCGTCGAGGCGCTCCCCGACGGGCTGCAGGCACCGGTCGCCCAGGGCGGCACCACCTTCTCCGGTGGACAGCGCCAACGGCTCGCGATCGCTCGCGCCGTCGTCCGCCGTCCGCGGGTGTACCTCTTCGACGACTCGTTCTCCGCCCTGGACTACGCCACGGACGCCCGGCTGCGTGCCGCCCTGCGACCGCGGACCGCGGACGCCGCCGTCATCGTCGTCGCCCAACGGGTGGCGACCATCCGCGACGCCGACCAGATCCTCGTCCTGGAGCACGGCCGGATCGTCGGACGCGGCACCCACGCCGAGCTGCTCGAGAACAACGAGACCTACGCCGAGATCGTCACGTCCCAGATGTCGCTGGAGGAAGCCGCATGAGCGCGCGCCAGGCCCCGCCCCGCCCCGCCGGACCCCGTCCGGGCGGCCCCGGCGGCGGCACGGGCATGCCCGTCGCCAAGCCGATGGACTTCGCGGGATCGCTCAAGCGGTTCGCCACGACCATGCGGCCCGAACGCGCCCGGGTGGTGGTCCTCACCCTGTGCGGGATCGTCTCCGTGGCGCTGACCGTCATCGGCCCGAAGATCCTCGGCCAGGCGACCGACGTCATCTTCACCGGGGCCGCCGGCATCATGCTCGGCGGGCTCCTCCCGCCGGGCACCACCGCCGAGCAGGCGATCGACGGCCTGCGCGCCGCGGGGGAGGTCGAGCAGGCCAACCTGCTCAGCACCCTCGACGGGCTCGTGCCGGGCCAGGGCGTCGACACCGGCCAGCTCGCGCAGGTGCTCGGCCTCGCCGTGGCCGTGTACCTCGGGGCCTTCCTGTTCGGGTGGCTGCAGTCGCGGATCATGACCATCGCCGTGCAGAACACCGTGCGGCGCCTGCGCGACGACGTCGAGGAGAAGCTGCACCGCATCCCCCTCAGCCACGTCGACAAGCAGGCGCGAGGAGACATCCTCTCCCGCGTCACCAACGACATCGACAACGTCGCCCAGAGCACCACCCAGACCCTCGCCCAGCTCATCACCTCTCTGCTGACCGTCGTGGGCGTGCTCGGGATGATGTTCTGGATCTCCTGGGTGCTCGCCCTCGTGGCCCTGGTGACCGTGCCGCTGTCGATCATCGTCACGATGGCGATCGCCAAGCGCTCCCAGCCCCAGTTCGTCGCCCAGTGGGCGGCCACCGGACGGCTCAACGCGCACGTCGAGGAGATGTTCACCGGGCACGCCCTGGTGAAGGTCTACGGACGCCAGGCCGACGCCGCCGAGACGTTCGCACGCGAGAACGACGCCCTCTACGACGCCTCCCGGCGCTCGCAGTTCATCTCGGGCACCATCCAGCCCTCGATGGGGTTCCTCGCGAACCTCAACTACGTGCTGGTCGCCGTCATCGGTGGCCTGCGCGTGGCGTCGGGGCAGATGTCCATCGGTGACGTGCAGGCGTTCATCCAGTACTCGCGCCAGTTCACCCAGCCGCTGACGCAGATCGCCTCGATGATGAACCTGCTGCAGTCCGGCGTGGCCTCCGCCGAGCGCGTGTTCGAGCTGCTCGACGCTCCCGAGCAGGAGCCGGACCCCGTGCCGGGGCGCCGGCCCGAGCACACCGACGGTCGCGTGGAGTTCGCCGACGTGTCGTTCTCCTACGTCGCCGACGAGCCGCTGATCGAGCACCTGGACCTCGTCGCCCAGCCCGGTCAGACCATCGCGATCGTCGGCCCGACAGGGGCGGGCAAGACCACGCTGGTGAACCTGCTCATGCGCTTCTACGAGATCGACGGCGGGCGGATCCTGCTCGACGGGCTGGACACCCGGGAGATGACGCGGGACGCGCTGCGCTCGCGCATCGGCATGGTCCTGCAGGACACCTGGTTGTTCGAGGGCACCATCGCCGAGAACCTGCGCTACGGCGTGCCCGACGGCGTCGTGGTGAGCGACGAGCAGTTCCTCGCCGCGACCCGCGCGACGTCGGTGGACCCGTTCGTCCGCACCCTCCCGGACGGCTACGACACGATGCTCGACGACGGCGCCGAGGCGCTGTCCGCCGGGGAGAAGCAGCTCCTGACGATCGCCCGGGCGTTCCTCGCCGACCCGGACATCCTCGTCCTGGACGAGGCGACCAGCTCCGTGGACACCCGCACGGAGGTGCTCGTCCAGGAGGCGATGAACGCCCTGCGCTCGGGGCGCACGTCCTTCGTCATCGCGCACCGGCTCTCCACGATCCGCGACGCGGACGTCATCGTGGTGATGGAACAGGGGCGGATCGTCGAGCAGGGCGACCACGAGACGCTCCTCGCGGCGGGCGGCGCCTACGCCCGTCTCTACGCGAGCCAGTTCGCGGCACCGATCCAGGACCCGGACGACCAGCCCGTGGGTGCGTGAGCGACGTGGTGCGTGCCACAGTGTCCCGGTGAACGCGCACCCGCCCCACCACGCCGCGGTCCCGGCCGAGAGAGTACCCGGGCCGGTGCGGGACGCGGGCGGTCGTCGCAGCGTCACGGTCGGCGTCCTCGTCGGCCTGGCCGCGGTCCTGCTCCTTCTCGCCGTGGGCATGGTGGCCACGCAGGTGCCCGGGCTCGGGCAGGCCGGGGCGTACGTGTCGGCGTGGGCGGTGTGGGTGGTGGTCGCCGGGTTCGCCGTGGCCGCGGCGGGCAGCGTCGCGCTGCTGCGTCGCGGCACTCTCACCCGGCTGGCCGTCACGGCGGTGGGGCTCGTCGTCGTGGCGATCTCCTTCACGGTGCTCACCCAGCAGCTGCGGGTCGCCCAGGAGCACGGGGTCGGCGTGCGCATCGCCGAGCTGTTCCGCGTCGGCCGGGGCGACGTCGCCCCCGACCAGGACGACACCTACGGCGACCACGACGGCGAGGCCCAGGGGATGTCGATCTGGCTGCCCGACGGTGCGGACCGGGGGTCGCAGGACGGTGCACCGGTGGTCGTCCTCGTGCACGGTGGTGGCTGGGTGGCGGGGGAGCGGTCCCAGACGACGACGGCGTCGCACGCGGCCTGGTTCGCGTCCCAGGGCTACCTGGCCCTCAGCGTCGACTACCCGCTGTCGACCACGACGGAGCACCGCTGGGACGTCGTCGAGCCGCAGGTGGCGTGCGCACTGGCGTGGGCCGGCGCGCACGCCGCCGACCACGGCGGAGACGCGAGCCACGTCTTCCTCGTGGGCGACTCGGCGGGCGGGAACATCGCGCTCGACGTCGCCTACCGGACGGCGTCGGGCACGCTGGAGGCGGCGTGCGGCGGCGAGGTGCCCCCGGTGGCGGCCGTGAGCACCCTCTACCCGGTGGCCAACCCGATCGACTTCCACGACAACCCCGACCTCCTGCTCGGCGACCGGTCCCGCTCCATGATCGAGCGGTACACGGGCGGCACCCCCGACGAGGTCCCGGAACGCTATGCGGCGGTCTGGCCGGCGGAGCACGTCAGCGCCGCCGCGCCGCCGACCCTGATGGTGCTCGGGACGGCCGACCACATGGTCCCCACCACCGGCGCGGACGACCTCGTGGACGTGCTGCGCGCCAACGCGGTGACCCACGACCTGGTGCGGATCCCGCACGGTGAGCACGTCTTCGACGCCGCACCGGGAGGGGTGGGCACCCAGGTCTGGCGCGAGCTGACGCTGCGGCTCTTCACCGCGGCCGGCTGAGAGAATCCCCGGATGAGTCCTTCGTCCGTCGTTCGCGTGACCGACCCCACCGACCCGCGCCTGCACGACTACACCGGCCTGACCGACATGAAGCTGCGTGCCGTCCGGGAGCCCGCGGAGGGGCTGTTCATGGCGGAGTCGTCGAACGTGATCCGCCGTGCGCTGGAGGCCGGTCACCGGCCGCGCTCGTTCCTCATGGCGGAACGATGGCTCGAGTCGATGGCGGAGGCGCTGGCCGCGCACCCCGACGCCCCGGTCTTCGTGGCCGACGAGGTGGTCCTGCAGCAGATCACCGGGTTCCACCTGCACCGTGGTGCGCTGGCCGCGATGCACCGCCCGCAGGCGGCGGACGTCCACGAGCTGCTGGCGGGCGCCCGGGACGGGGCCGGCGCGCGGCGGGTCGCCGTGCTGGAGGACCTCGTCGACCACACCAACATCGGGGCGGTCTTCCGGTCCGCCGCGGCGCTGGGGGTCGACGCGGTGCTGGTCACGCCGCGGTGCGCGGACCCCCTCTACCGGCGCAGCGTGCGGGTCTCCATGGGCACGGTCTTCCAGGTGCCGTGGACCCGGATCGACGACTGGCCGCGGGCCGCCGCGCCGACGGGCCGCACCGGCGGGGTGGACCTGCTGCGCGAGCTCGGGTTCACGGTGGCGGCGCTCGCGCTGAGCGACGACGCCGTGAGCCTCGACGACCTCGCCGCCGACCCGCCCGAACGTCTCGCCCTGGTGCTGGGCACGGAGGGCGACGGGTTGAAGCCCCGCACCGTGGCCGCCGCCGACGTCGTGGTGAAGATCCCCATGGCCGGCCAGGTCGACTCGCTCAACGTGGCCGCGGCGTCGGCCGTGGCCTTCTGGGCGACGCGGACGGCGTGACCCGGACGCGCGATCAGGCGCGGACGCGGATCCAGGAGCACCCGTGCGCCGACACGACGGTCCCGCCGGGCCGTTCGACCACCACGACCAGCACGCCGGCGCACCTGGAGCACCGCACGACGGTTCCCATCGCGGAGCGGAAGACGGAGGCTGTCGCGAGGACGGCGGCGACGCCGCACCCGGAGCAGCAGGCGACCGCGAGGGTGGCGTCGCCCGTCAGCACGGCGGACAGAGGGCCGGCCGCGGCGTTCCCGTCGAGCGGGGCGGGTCCTGGTGCGGGAGTCATCGTGCTGTCCCTCCGAAGCGTTCCGTGCGTATCCGCGCCGCCGGGTGGCCGAGCCCGGTGAGCAGGGACGAGGCGTGCTCGACGAAGCCGGTGGGTCCGCACACGAACACGTCGGGTGCGTCGTCCGGCCCGAATCCGGGGGCGGCGAGGTCGGCGGCCGCCAGGCGTCCGGCCGGTCGGGCGCCCGCGGCCTCGCGGGTGAGGACCCGGTGCACCGTGACGCCGTCGCCAGGAGCCGCGAGCTCGTCGGAGAACATCACGTCGGCCGCGGTGCGAACGGACAGCACCAGCCGGAACGGGGCGGCGACGTCGGCGGCCGCCCGGGCGCGCAGCATCGCGACGAGCGGCACGACGCCCGATCCGCCTGCGACGAGGAGCACCGGCGCAGGGGAGGCCGGGTCCCAGACGAAGTGGCCGCCGAGCGGCCCGCGGACCTCCATCGCGTCTCCCGGGCGCGCGACCTCGACGAGATACGGCGAGACCTCGCCGTCAGGCACGACCGCGACGGCGAGCTCGACCCGTTCGTCCTGTCCGGTCGCCGCCAGGGAGTAGGACCGCGACGCCTGGTATCCGTCGGGTGCGGTGAGCCGGACGTCGACGTGCTGGCCGGGCCGTGCCCCGGAGAAGCCCGGGACGGCCAGCACGAGGGTGCGCGACGCGGGGGTGAGGTCCTTGGTTCCCACGACCGTGCCCACGTGCCAGGGGGTCATGCGTACCGCTGCTCGAGCCAGGGGTCCCCGTACGCGTGGTACCCGTTGACCTCCCAGAACCCGAGGTCCTCCTGGACCGTCAGCTCGAGCTCGCGCACCCACTTCGCGCTCTTCCAGAAGTACAGGTGCGGCACGAGGAGCCGGGCCGGACCGCCGTGCACGGGGTCCAGGGGCTCGCCCTCGAACTCGTAGGCGATCCACGCCCGGCCGTCGGTGAGGTCCTCCAGCGGTACGTTCGTCGTGTACCCGCCGAAGGAGTGCGCCACGACGAAGTCGGCGGACGTCTCGACGTCGCCCAGCAGCGTGTCGACGGACACGCCGCGCCACGTCGTGCCGAGCTTGGACCAGTGCGTCACGCAGTGGATGTCGGTGGTGACGTCCTCGGCGGGCAGCGCCGTCAGCCCGGCCCAGTCCCAGTGGTGGACGACGCCCGTCTCGGTGCGGACCTCGAGCGTCCAGCTCGTCTCGTCGACGTTCGGGGTCGGCCCGGTGGAGAGGACGGGGAAGTCCTCGGTGACGTACTGGCCGGGCGGGACGTGCGGGTCCGCCTGGCGGCGTCCGCCGAAACCGCGTGTGACGATCCCCATCGCGCACCCCTGTCCGTCGTGGTGCTCCGATCAGATCAGGTAGCCCGCGGGGTCGCCAGCGCAAGGGCGTCGGACCTGGCCTCGTCGTGCCCGGCCGGCGACGCGGGCAGCGCACAGACGTCGCCCTCGCACAGGGCTGCCGTGTCACCGACGAGGGTGAACGGTGACCGGGCGCCGTCCCCCGATGCCGCGGCCCGGCCGTCGAGCGGGGCGCTCACGCGGCGTCCTCCTCGCCGGCCGCCTGGGCGAGCGCCTGGGCGAACACCTCCGGGGGCTGCGCGCCGGAGACGGCGAGCCGGGCGTCGAGGACGAAGAACGGCACGCCACGGATCCCGTACGCCGCCGCCCGGGCCACGTCCTGGGCGACGTCGTCGGCGTACGCACCGGAGTCGAGGGCCTCACGCACGACGTCGGGGTCGAGCCCGACCTCGCCGGCGATCTCGACGAGCTCCTCGGTGCGCCCCACGTGGCGACCGTCGGCGAAGTAGGCGGCCATGAGCCGCTCCTTCATCTCGCCCTGCCTGCCGTGCGCCTTGGCCAGATGAAGCAGCCGGTGGGCGGCCAGCGTGTTGGCCGGGTGGACGGCGTCGTAGTCGAAGTCGAGACCGACCTGCTCGGCGAGGCCGGCGGTCCGGGCCTCCATGCCGCGGGCCTCCTCGACGCCGACGCCCATCTTGGCGGCGAGCATCTCGGCGTGGCTGCCGGCGGCGTCGTCGGGCATGTCGGGGGAGAGCTGGAACGAGCGGTAGGTGACCTCGACGTCGAGGTCGCTCGCGGCGACGGCCGACTCGAAGTTGCGCTTGCCGATGTAGCAGAACGGGCAGGCGATGTCGGACCAGATGTCGACGTGGACGGTAGTCATGATCGTGCCAACCCGGCCTCGGGGGCCGGTGTTCCGCCGTCGGCGGAGGCTCTGCTGTGAGCCGGGTCACGGTGCTTGCGAACCACCCGGCAGGGAAGGTTAGGCTGGCCTGCATGAGTGTGACCGCGACCCGGACCACGACGCCCTTCCGCATGTTCGACGTGCAGGTCCGGCGCGTGGTGCGACTGTGCCCCTCGTTCGTGCGGGTCACGTTCACCGGCGCCGACCTCGACCAGTTCGCCGACAACGGCCGCGACCAGCGCATCAAGTTCCTGCTCCCCGCCCCGTGCGGTGGCTGGGAGTACCTGGACCGGCAGAACCCGGACTGGTACACCGCCTGGCGCGAGCTGCCGGAGGAGCGTCGCAACCCGCTGCGCACCTACACGGTGCGGTCCGTGCGCCACGACCTGCGCGAGGTCGACGTCGACATCGTGCTCCACGGCGACACCGGGCCGGCCTCGCGGTGGGCGAACGGCGCGAAGCCGGGCAGCCCGCTGGTCATCCTCGGCCCGAACGCCGCGCACGAGGGTCCGCACCGTGGGCTGGAGTTCGCCCCGCCCGCCACCAGCCACGCGCTGCTCCTGGCAGGCGACGAGACCGCCGTGCCGGCGATCGCCTCCATCTGCGAGAGCCTGCCCGCGGACGCCGTCGGCGAGGTGTTCCTCGAGGTGCCGCACCGCGAGGACCGCTGGACGCTCGCCGCACCCGCCGGGGTGCGCATCACCTGGCTGGCCCGTGAGGACCGCGAGCACGGGGACCTGCTGGTCCCCGCGGTCCAGGACGCCGCCGACCGCATGCTCGCGCTGGGCGTGCGCGCGTCGGCGCAGGACTCCGCCGTGGCGGTCGACCCGCTGCCCGAGCTCGCCGACGTCGACATCGACACGGAGACCCTCTGGGAGGTGCCGGTCGACGTGGACGGGCGCCCCCTGGTCCAGGACGCCGTGCTGTACGCGTGGCTCGCCGGCGAGGCCGGCGTCATCAAGACGCTGCGCCGTCACCTCGTGACGCACCGCGGCGTCGACCGCAAGGCCGTGGCCTTCATGGGCTACTGGCGCCGCGGCCGCTCGGAGTGCTGAGGCACCTCAGACGCGGTCGACGCCCAGGCCCTCGACCACCTCGACCCCGGGCATCGCGCAGAGCAGCGGTCCCGGCATCAGCAGCTTGGACCGCCGCAGCCCGGACCCCATGAGGGCCAGGCTGCCCGGCGCGGCGAAGCGGGCGTCGACGAGCACCCGCCAGTCGGCGGGCAGCCCGACGGGCGTGATGCCGCCGTACTGCATGCCCGACTCCGTGGTGGCGCGGTCCGTCGGCAGGAACGACGCCTTGCGGGCGTCGAGCATCCTGCGCACCAGGGAGTTGACGTCGGCCTGGGTCGTGGCCGGGACCACGCAGGCGGCCACCCGCTCGGCCTGGCCGCGGCGGCCGGCGACGAGCACGCAGTTCGCCGAGGCTGCCGCCGGTAGCCCGTGCACCTCGTTGAGGGTCGCGGTGTCCGCGTGGTCGGGGTCGATCTCGGCGACGGCGATGCTCGTCGTGGCACGCTCGTCGACCCCGGACCAGGCCGTCAGCGCGGCCGCGACCGGGTCGGCGAGCAGGTCGGACCGCCCGAGCGCCGGCTCCCACGCGAGGTCGCCGAGGGTGGGCAGCAGCGGTGCGGCGGCGTCGTTCACCGCTGGTACGTCCCGGTGAGCGTGGCGCGGGCCAGGGTGTGGAAGTAGACGTTGAACGCCGCGTGCACGTTCGTGTTGTCGGTGGTCAGGTCCAGGGACTCCACGTCGAGCGCGTGCACGGCGAACACGTACCGGTGGGCGTGGTCGCCCGGGGGCGGACCCGCACCCTCGAAGCCGACCTGACCGCCGTCGGAGGCGAGCTGGAAGGCGCCGGCGGGCAGGCCGGAGCCGTCGGCGGCGCCTGCGCCTCGCTCCAGGTGGTCCACGGAGGCGGGCAGGTCGAGCACGTGCCAGTGCCAGTACCCGGACGGCGTGGGCGCGTCGGGGTCGAAGCAGCTCACGACGAACGACCGGGTCGCCTCCGGGTAGCCGGACCAGGCGAGCGCCGGCGACGTGTTCCCGCCGTCGACGGCGTGGTCGGCGCTCATCGGCTCCCCCGCGGTGACGTCGGGGCTCGTCAGGGTGAACGTCGCGGGGACCGGGAGCAGGGAGTACGGGTCGGGGGGCAGCGGTCGCGTGAAGTCCATGCCCCCACTCTGTCGCGGACGGCGACGTCGGGCAACGGCGAGGGGTGAGACGGCGTCCGCGACGGGACCGCGGCGCGGGTCGGACGGCCGGTGCTAGGGTGAGAAGAACAAACCGACCATCCGGTACGTCGTCACGACGGGCCGGCTCGACGACGTGCGGGGGACAGGTGCGCAGGTTCGAGGACAGGGTTGCGGTGATCACCGGCGGGAGCCGAGGGATCGGCCTCGCGATCGCCCGGCGGATCGTGGACGAGGGCGGCCGGGTGGTCGTCACGGGACGCAACGCCGACGCGCTCGCCGAGGCCGTCGACACGCTCGGGCCCGAGCAGGCCCTGGGCGTGGCCGGACGGGCGGACGACGCCGAGCACCGGGCCGCGGTGCTGAGCGCCACCGCGGAGCGCTTCGGCCGGATCGACCACCTGGTGAACAACGCGGGCATCAACCCCGCCTGGGGGCCGGCGCTCGAGGTCGAGCCGTCGATGATCCGCAAGATCATCGACGTCAACCTCGTCGCCGCACTGGAGTGGACGCGCGACGCCGTGGCCGCGGGCCTGAGCAGCTCCGTGGTGAACCTCGCCTCCGTCGCGGGGACCACCGCCAGCCCGCACATCGCCTTCTACGGGGTGTCCAAGGCCGCGCTCATCAACCTCACCGTCCAGCTCGCCCACGAGCTCGCGCCCGCCTTGCGCGTCAACGCGGTCGCGCCCGCCGTGGTCAAGACGCGCTTCGCCGAGGCGCTGTACGCCGACGACGAGGCCGCGGCCGCCGCCGGATACCCCCTGCGCCGCCTCGGCGAGCCGGCCGACGTCGCCGGGCCGGTGGCCTTCCTGCTGTCGGACGACGCCGCCTGGGTGACGGGGCAGACACTCCGGATCGACGGTGGCGCGTCGATCGCGCCCGTCGGGTGAAGGATGGTGCCATGAAGACCACCAACGTCGCCGACGCCGTGCTGAAGGCCGCCCTGGACCTGTTCTCGACCCAGGGCTACGCCACGACGAGCGTCCAGCAGATCGTCGAGTCCGCCGGCGTCACCAAGGGCGCCATGTACCACTACTTCCAGTCCAAGGACGACCTGCTCTTCGCGATCTACGACCGGATGCTGACGCTGCAGAAGCGCCGCCTGGACGAGATCGTGACGCAGGGCGGAGCGACCATCGACGTGGTCCGCGCCGTCTGCGTGGACGTCGTGGAGACCTCGATCGACCTGCTGCCCGAGGGCACGGTGTTCTTCCGCAGCATGCACATGCTCACCCCTGACCGGCACCAGGAGGTCACGAGCCGTCGCCGGGAGTACCACGACGAGTTCGCGGCCCTGATCGCCCAGGGTCAGGCCGAGGGTGTCGTGCGCACCGACGTCCCGCGCTCGGTGCTGATCGCGCACTTCTACTCCGACGTGCACTACCTGTCGTACTGGTACTCGCCGTCGGGTCCCGAGACCAAGTCCGAGGTCGCGAACCAGCTCGCGGACCTCTTCCTGAGAAGCATCACCGTGGAGGACAGATGACGGCCACCCTGCGCGCCTGGCGCGTGCACCGCAACGGCGAACCGACCGAGGTCATGAGCCTCGACGACGTCGAGGTACCCCGGGTGGGGCCGGGCGAGGCGCTGGTCCGGGTGCGTGCCGTGGCGGTGAACTTCCCCGACGTGCTGCTGGCCCGTGGCCAGTACCAGGTGCGGCCGGAGCCGCCCTTCGTGCCCGGCATCGAGCTGTGCGCCGACGTCGTCGAGGTCGGCGAGGGAGTGGAGCGCGTGCGCGTCGGCGACCGGGTCGTCGGGTCGCACATCGGTGTGCTGGCGGAGCAGGTCGTGCTCCCGGCGGCGCTGCTGCACCGCGCACCCGACTCGCTCGACGACGCCCGGGCGGCTGCCCTCACGGTCGCCTACCAGACCGCCTGGTTCGGGCTGCACCGCCGTGCCGGGCTGCGTGCCGGGGAGACCCTCCTCGTGCACGCCGCGGCGGGAGGCGTCGGCACGGCCGCGTGCCAGCTGGGCGCTGCCGCCGGAGCGAGGGTCATCGGGGTGGTCGGCAGCGAGGCCAAGGCGGAGGTCGCCCGTGCCGCCGGCGCGGAGCACGTGCTGCTGCGGTCCGACGACGTCGCCGCGCGGGTCAAGGAGATCACCGGCGGCGCCGGCGCGGACGTCGTGTTCGACCCCGTGGGAGGGCCGTCCTTCGAGGCCTCGACCAAGTGCATCGCCTTCGAGGGGCGCATCGTCGTCGTCGGCTTCGCCAGCGGGGAGATCCCGCCGGTGCGCGCCAACCACGCGCTGGTCAAGAACTACAGCGTCGTCGGCCTGCACTGGGGTCTGTACGCCCAGAAGGACCCCGACCTCGTCGACGCCGCCCACGCCGAGCTCGTCCGGCTCGCCGACGCCGGCGTGCTGCGCCCGGTGGTGGCCGACGCGGTCCCGTTCGAGAAGGCACCCGAGGCGATCGAGCTGCTGGCCACCGGGACCACGACGGGCCGGCTCGTCGTCCAGGTGGCGTCGTGACCGCCGACTCGTCCACCGGTCTCTTCGACCTCACGGGCCGCGTCGCCGTCGTCACCGGGGGCGCCCGCGGCATCGGTGCGGCGTACGCCCGGGCGCTGCACGACGCCGGTGCCCACGTCGTCGTCGCCGACCTGATGGAGGCCGAGGGGCGGGCCGTCGCGGCCGAGCTGGGTGGACGGGCCCGGTTCGTGCCCCTCGACGTGACGGACGAGGAGGCCTGGGCGGCTCTCGTGACGGACACCGTCGAGACCTGGGGGGCGCTCGACGTCCTGGTCAACAACGCCGGGATCGCGAACGCCGGTCCCATCGAGCACTACCCGCGGGCCAAGTGGGACGCCGTCATCGCGGTGAACCTCACGGGCGTCTACCTCGGGTGCCGCGCCGTCGCGGCGACCATGCGGACGCAGGGTCGCGGGTCGATCGTGAACATCTCGTCCGTCGAGGGCATGCGGGGGAGCACCCACCTGCACGGCTACGTGGCCTCCAAGTTCGGCGTGCGCGGTCTCACCAAGTCCCTGGCCGTGGAGCTCGGGCAGCACGGTGTGCGGGTGAACTCGGTCCACCCCGGCTGGATCGCCACCGACATGACCGCCAGGATCGACCCGTCCGGTCTGCCGATCCCGCTGCGTCGCGGCGGCGTGCCCGGTGACCTCACGGGCACGGTGGTCTACCTGGCGAGCGATGCGTCGGCCTACGTCACCGGCGCGGAGCTGGTGGTCGACGGCGGCATGATCAACGGCGTCGGGCACCTCTGAGACATCGGGCGACCAGCCCCGCCCCCCTGCATCGTCACAACCGTGCAACATCTACGAATATGACATACCAACTAGTCGGTTTACCCGCTAGAGTGTGACCATCCGACACGAAGAGGTGCCGATGTCCAGCACAGCCCCACGACTCGAGGTCGACGGGCTCACCGTCAGGTTCGGTGGGCTCACCGCCCTCGACGACGTCAGCTTCACCGTCGGCGACGGCCAGACCGTCGCCCTGATCGGCCCCAACGGGGCCGGCAAGACCACGGTGTTCAACGCCGTCTGCTCCCTGGTCCGACCGACCGCCGGGACGATCCGCATCGCCGGGCACCGCGCGCCGGCCTCACCCACCGGCCTCGTGGCGGCCGGGGTGTCCCGCACGCTGCAGGGCCTCGGTCTCTTCGACGCGATGAGCGTCGTCGAGAACGTGCTCGTCCCCCTCACCGGCCGCAAGGGCGGGACCGACGCGCACGTCGCGGCCGCCATGGCCGTGCTCGACAGGCTCGGACTCGCCCAGCACGCCACGACCCTCGTCGCGGCACTGCCCTACCCCGAGCGCAAGCGCGTCGCGCTCGCCCGCGCGCTCGTCACCACGCCGCGCCTGCTGCTCCTCGACGAACCCGCCGGCGGCCTCGGCACCGAGGACATCGGCGAGCTCTCCCTCGTGGTGCGCGAGCTCGCCGACGAGGGCTGCTCGGTGCTCCTGGTCGAGCACCACGTCGACTTCGTCATGGGGCTCGCCGACCAGGTCGTCGTCCTGGACTTCGGCAGGAAGGTCGCCGGCGGCACCCCGGACGAGGTCCGCGCCGACCCGGCGGTCGAGGCCGCCTACCTCGGGCTGGAGGTCGCGGCATGACCACCTCCACCGACCCCGTCACCACCACCCGGACGATGCTCGCCGTCGACGGCCTCACCGTCGGCTACGCCGGCGCGCCCGTCCTCGACGGCCTCGTCCTGGACATCGCGCCCGGCGCCGTCGTCGCGCTGCTCGGCGCCAACGGTGCGGGCAAGACCACCCTGCTGCGCTCGATCTCCGGGCTGGTCGCCCCCCGCTCCGGCACGATCCTGCTCGACGGCCAGGACCTCACGGGCATCAGCGTCGAGGACCGCGCCCGTCGCGGCCTGGCCCAGGTGCCCGAAGGGCGCAGCGTCGTCGCCGAGCTCACCGTGGAGGAGAACCTGCACCTCGGCGCGCTCTGGAAGATCCCCGGACGCCGGGCCCGCCGCACCGCCGTCGCCGAGCTCTACGACCAGTTCGAACCGCTCGCGCGCCGACGCCGGTCCCTCGGCCACCAGCTCTCCGGCGGGGAGCGGCAGATGCTCGCCCTCGCCCGGGCGCTCGTCGCCCGCCCGCGCGTCCTGCTGCTGGACGAGCCCTCCCTGGGCCTCGCCCCGCGTGTCGTCGCACAGCTCATGACCACCCTGCGCGACACCGCGCAACGGACCGGGCTCACCGTCCTGCTCGCCGAGCAGAACGTCACCAGCGCCCTGTCGATCGCCGACCGCGGCGTCGTCCTCGGACTCGGGGAGGTCGTCGCCGACGCCCCCGCCGCCGCGATCGCCGCCGACCCCGCCCTCCGGCACGCCTACCTGGGGTTCTGATGGACCGTCTCGCCTTCCTCCTCGCCACCGGTGTCGCCCGTGGCCTCGTCATCGCACTCTTCGCGCTCTCGCTGGTCATCATCTGGCGGGCAGCACGCATCGTGAACTTCGCGCAGGCCGCCATGGCGGTCGTCGCCGCCTACCTCGCCTTCGCCGTCACCGGACTGACCGGGTCGTTCTGGCTCGGCCTCGTCGTCGCGGTCGTCACCGGCGCGCTCGTCGGGTTCGCCGTCGAGCGGTGGCTCATCCGGCTGGTGCCCGCCACCAACCCCCTGCCCGGGATGATCGTCGCGATCGGGCTGGTCATGGTGCTGCAGTCCGCCATCGGGATCGCCTTCGGCCCCCAGCACCGGCCCCTGCCCGCGCCTCTGTCGAAACAGCCGTTCGTCATCGGGTCCGTGCCCGTGCTCTCGCCCTACGACCTGTTCGTCCTGGTCGTGGCGCTCGCCGTCGTCGTCGGGCTCGCCGTGCTCTTCAACGCCACCACCCTCGGGCTGCAGATGCGGGCCTCGGCGATGGCGCCGGAAGTCTCCCGGCTGCTCGGTGTCCGCGTACCGCGCATGGTCACCCTCGGCTGGATGCTCTCCGCCGGCGTCGCCGCGCTCGCCGTCATGCTGCTCATCCCGACCGAGCTCGGTCTGAACGCCCACACCGGCGACATCCTGTTCGTCCACGCGTTCACCGTGGCCGTGCTCGGCGGGCTCGACTCGCCGGTCGGCGCGCTCGTCGGCGGGATCGTCGTGGGCGTCCTCATCAGTCTCGTCACCGGGTTCCTCGGCGCCGGCTTCGCACCCCTGGCGGTGCTCGCCCTGCTCACCCTCGTCCTGCTGGTGCGACCCGGCGGGATCTTCGCGGTCAAGGAGGCCCGGACAGCATGACCACCGATCGACAGCGGGTCCGCGCCATCGTGCTGCGCGCCCTGCTGTTCACGCTCCTGGCCGTCGGCGCGACCTTCGTGCTGGACGACTACCGCAACTACCAGCTCGCCGTCGTCGCCGCCACGTTCTGCGCCACCGCCGGCCTCACGCTGCTGGTCGGCCTGTCCGGCCAGCTGTCCCTCGGGCACGCCGTGCTGATGGCCGCGGGCGGCTACGGCTACGCCCTCACCGCAGCCCCCGCCGCCGAGGCCGGACTGGGCGGACCGGCACGGTTCGGTCTCGGCATCGCCGGTGCGCTCGTCCTGGCGGGTGCCGTCGGCGTGCTGCTCGGCCTCGCCGGCGCCCGCCTCAAGGGGCCCTACCTCGCGGGCCTCACCCTCGCGCTCGTGATCGCCCTGCCGGCCATCACCACCGAGGTCCCCGGCCTCGGCGGGGGACAGGGGGTCGGCGTGCCGTTCGAAGGCGTGCCCGACGCCCTGCGCGGCGTCGTCGGCGTCGAGCAGTGGCACGCCTGGATCGCCGTGGTGATCGCCGCCGTCGCCGTCACCCCCCTGGCGCTCATGCGCTCCGGGCGCTCCGGCACCCGGATGCGGGCCGTGCACGGCGACGAGACCGCCGCGCGGCTCGCCGGGATCTCCCCGGCGCGGGTCAAGACGAAGGCGTTCGTCGCCGGAGCGCTCTCCGCCGGGCTCGGTGGCGCCGTCCTGGCGATCGTCACGCAGAACGTCAGCCACGGCGCCTACGACCTCGCCTTCTCCCTGCTTCTGCTCGTCGCCGTCGTCCTGGGCGGCCTCGGCAGCATCGGCGGCGCCGCCGTCGGTGCGGTGCTCGTGGTCCTGCTGCCCTGGCTCATCGACACCGTCGTCGCCGGCGTGGGCCTGCCCGCGGACCTCGAGCAGCGCCTCGCCGGCAACGTCGCCGTCCTCGTCTTCGGTGTGCTGCTCGTCGCGGTCACCGTCGCGTGGCCAGGAGGGCTCTCACACGCCCTCGGTGGTCGCGTCAGCTCCCTCACCCACCGGCTCCGGCCGACCCGGCAAGCCCCGCAATCGCTCACAGAGAGGTGACCTCCATGCGGACCACCACCACCACCCGGCGCACCCGTGCACGCGCCACCGTCGCCGCGCTCGGCGCCACGACCCTCACCCTGACGCTCGCCGCCTGCGGCGGTGCCGACGAGGCGGTGCCCGGCGTCACCGCCGACACCATCACCATCGGCACCCACCAGCCCCTCACGGGACCTGCCGCCGCCGGGTACTCCTCGATCTCCGCGGCGACGAAGGCCTACTTCGACCACGTCAACGCCGACGGAGGCGTCCACGGGCGTCAGATCGAGTACCTCGTCAAGGACGACGGCTACAACCCGGCCAACACCCAGACGGTGGTGCGCGAGCTCGTCCAGCAGGACGACGTCTTCGCGATCGTCAACGGTCTGGGCACCCCGACCCACTCGTCCGTCCTGGACTTCCTCAACCAGAACGAGGTGCCGGACTTGTTCGTGTCGTCCGGATCGACCGCCTGGAACGACCCGGAGGAGTATCCCTACACCTTCGGCTACAACGCGGACTACCACGTCGAGGGCTCCGCGCTCGGGCAGTACGCCGCCGACGAGCACGCCGGCAAGAAGGTGTGCGTCCTCGGGCAGAACGACGACTACGGCGAGACGTTCCTCGAGGGGGCCGAGATCGCCCTCGGCGAGGACGGCATCACCGCCTACGAGACGTACGAGACCTCCAACCAGGACGTGACCGCCCAGATCGGCGCCCTCCAGGCCGCCGGGTGCGAGGTCGTCATGCTCGGCACCGTCAACGGATTCACCGCGCTCGCGGTGGGCACCGCCGCGCAGATGGGCTTCATGCCGACCTGGATGGCCGCCTCTGCGGGCGGCGACTACCCGACCCTGGTCGGATACCTCGGCGAGGACGTCGCACCGCAGCTCCTGCAGAGCTTCGTGTCCGTCAACTACCTGCCGTTCAACCCGGACAGCGACTGGGTGGAGCTCTTCACGACCATCAACGAGGAGCACAACGGCGGTGCGCCGTTCGACGGGAACACCGTGTTCGGCATGAGCGTCGGCTACACGTTCGTCGAGGCCCTGACCAAGGCGGGCGAGGACCCCACGCGCGAGTCGATCGTGGAAGCGCTGGAGTCCGGTGACGTGACGGGCAACGGTCTCGCACCGCTCGGCTACTCGGCGGACAACCACGCCGGCTACACGACCGCCGGCATCACGATCGTCGACGACGGGGTGCAGGACTTCGTCGGCACCACCTACGTGCTCGAGGGCGACGCCGTGGCACCCGCCGAGCCGGCGGCGCCCGCGGTGGAGAACGAGGGCATCCCCGCCGAGTGATCGACCGCCGGCCGGGCGATCCCGGCCGGCCCGCAGACCGACCGGACCCGGCGCGCCCCCCACGCGCCGGGTCCCGTCGTGCGTGCCCGGGCATCCCGCTGTCGCGTGGTGGACGGGGGAGAGCCGCCGGGGGTCGCCCGGGGCTGCCCGGGCAGGTCGGACGAGCCCGCCGGTGCGCGCGGGACGGGGGCCTCAGCGGACCTGACGGACCGAGACGATGCCGTGGCCGGCGTCGACGTGGCGTGGGCAGTCGGGCAGGAACCCCGTTGCGCTGGTAGAAGCGTGGGGCTCGCCGGCTTCCCTCGGCGACGGTCACCGCCGCACCGTCGACGGGTCGGGACCGCCAACGGTTCGTGCGTCCGTCGAGGGTGTCCCGCTCCCAGGCGCAGCAGCGGTACCACCCCGCGGGAGCGGAAGGGTCAGCGGCGCAGCTGGGCGCGCCCGAGGGACGCGAGGTGAACCTCGTCCGGGCCGTCCGCGATGCGCAGCGAGCGGATGCCGGCGAACATCTCCGCCAGGGGCTGGTCGCCGGAGACGCCGGCTGCCCCGAAGAGCTGGATGACACGGTCCAGGATGCGTTGCACGGCTCGCGGCACCGCGATCTTGATCGACTGGATCTCGGTCATCGCCGCACGGTTGCCGACGGTGTCCATGAGCCAGGCGGTCTTGAGCACGAGCAGTCGCAGCGCCTCGATCTCGACGCGAGCCTCGGCGACCCACTGGCGGATCACGCCCTGCTGCGACAGGGGCACCCCGAACGTGGACCGGTCGTGCGCGCGCTCGACGGCGAGCGACAGCGCGCGCTCGGCCGTGCCGAGGGCGCGCATGCAGTGGTGGATGCGTCCCGGGCCGAGCCGCGCCTGGGCCATGGCGAAACCGCCGCCCTCGGTGCCGAGCAGGTTCGTCGCCGGCACGCGGACGTCGTCGAACACGATCTCGGCGTGTCCGCCGTGGTCACGGTCGTCGTAGCCGAACACCGTCAGCGGGCGTAGGACCCGCACCCCCGGGGTGTCGCGAGGCACCAGGATCATCGACTGCTGGTGGTGCCGGTCGGCGTCCGGGTCCGTCTTGCCCATGACGATCAGCAGCGTGCAGTCGGGGCTCATCGCCCCGGTGGACCACCACTTGCGCCCGGAGACGACGTACTCGTCGCCGTCGCGGCGGATGCGGGTGCCGATCTGGGAGGCGTCCGAGGACGCGACGTCGGGCTCGGTCATGGAGAAGGCGGACCGGATGCGTGCGTCCAGCAGCGGCTCCAGCCAGCGTTCCTGCTGCTCGGGTGTGCCGAACTCGGCGAGGAGCTCCATGTTGCCGGTGTCGGGCGCGGCACAGTTCATCGCCACCGGGGCGAGGCGGACGCTCCAGCCCGTCGCCTCGGCGAGCGGCGCGTACTGCAGGTTGGTGAGCCCTGCCCCGCGCTCTGACGGCAGGAAGAGGTTCCACAGTCCTGCGGCGCGGGCCTCGGCCCGCAGCTCGTCGACGACGGGGCGGAAGCTCCAGTCCTCGGGTGCGGCGGCGAGCTGCTCGTCCAGGACGGGTTCGGCAGGCAGGACGTGGTCGTGCACGAAGGCCCGCACCGACGAGGTGAGCTCGGTGGTGCGGGCGTCGGGGGCGAAGTCCATGTCAGGCGCTCCTGGGTCGGGCGGCCGCGCGGGCGAGCCCGTCGGCCGCGAGGGGGGCGACGAGGTCGCCGATGGTGTCGAACCCGTCGCCGACGGTCTCGCCGGCGCGGTAGCGGAAGTGGATCCCCTCGAGGATCACGGCCAGCTTGTACGCGGCGAAGGCGCGGTACCACCACAGGTCCGGCACGCTCGTGCCGGACCGCGCGGCGTAGGCGTCGACGATCTCGTCGAACGCCGGGTACCCGGCATCGGGCACGACGGCGGAGACGACGGGGCCGCTGCCGGTGAGCTCGCGGATGTCCCAGTAGAGGCCGAGCAGCCCGAGGTCGACCAGAGGGTCCCCGAGGGTGGCCATCTCCCAGTCGAGCACGGCCTCGACGGTGGGCCGGTCCGCGGTGCCGCCCACGAGGGCGTTGTCCAGGCGGTAGTCGCCGTGCACGATGCCGGTGCTCAGGGTGGCAGGCACGCTCGCGCCGAGGCGGTCCTGCAGCTCGTCCAGCTCGGGCAGGTCGCGGGAGCGGGACGCGTCGTACTGGCGCCGCCAGGTGGTGAGCTGGCGTTCCAGGTAGCCGTCGGGGCGCCCGAAGTCGGCGAGGCCGACGTCGTCCGGGCGCACGGCGTGCAGGTCGGCGAGCGTCGTGGCCAGGCTGATCCCGAGGCGGTGCAGCCCGGTCGCGCTGTAGTCGCCGTTCTGCTCGGGCCGGGCGAGCACGGTCCCGCTGACGCGTTCCATGACGAAGAACGTGGTGCCCGTGACCTCCTGCGCGGCGCCGTCGTCGACCACGTCGACGGCCTCGGGCACCGGTACGCGGCTGGGGCCGAGGGCGGAGATGACGCGGTGCTCGCGCTGCATGTCGTGGGCGCTGGAGAGCACGTGGCCCAGGGGTGGGCGCCGGAGCACCAGGGGGCGTCGAGCGCCGTCCACCCGGTAGGTGAGGTTGCTGCGGCCGCCGGCGATGACCTGCGCGGTGAGCGTCGTCCCGTCCTGCGGGGCGAGCTCGGGGTGCTCGCGGGCCAGCCAGCGGGTCAGGCCGGCGCAGTCCAGTCCGGGCACGTCGGTCATCGATGACCTCACCTTCTTCCTCGGGACCGGCGTCGGTGCCGGGCCCCAGGAGCATACCGCGCGGTCGGTATGTGGAGCGAATCGTGCAGCCCGACACACTGCCTCAGCTCACCCGGTGGTGTCCGGGTTCGTGCGCCCGCACCTGCGCCCCTCACCAGCGCCGGCGCCGGCGTGCGTGCCGGGAGCAGCGGGCCGCGGGCGGGGGACGTCAGGCGACCGGCGTGCCGAGCTGCTGCTCGACGGCGGAGCGGATCGGGTCCGGGACCGCGACCGGCCGTTGCGTGGTCGCGTCGACGAAGACGTGCGTGAAGCGGCCGACGGCGACCGGCTCGTCGGTGCCGGTACGCACGATGGGCAGGTCCCAGGTGATGCTCGTGGTGCCCACACGGTGCACACCGATGACGACCTCGAGGTCGTCGGCGGGGTAGGAGACGGGGGCGTGGAACTCGCAGGAGGACGCGACGCAGTAGCCGCGCACCGCGCCGGCGGGGTCGAGCCCGGCCTCGCGGATCATCCACGTGTTCACGGCGGTGTCCATCGCCTGGTAGTAGACGGTGTTGTTGACGTGGCCGTACTGGTCGTTGTCGTTCCAGCGCAGGGCGAACGGGTGGCGGGGCCTGGTCATGGTGTCCTCTCGGTGCGCTCAGACGCGCAGCAGGTGCCGGAACGCGGAGCGCGCCGTGTCGGGGCTGGGGGTCTCGCCGGCGATGAGGTCGGCGTAGGTGAACGACTCCGACACGCGCACCAGGAGGTAGGCCAGGGCGTGCGGGTCGATGGCGCCGTCGAACGGCGTCGGTCCCAGGTGGGTGCGGACGAGGTGCTCGACCGTCGCGACGTAGCGGTGCTGGATCGGGCCGGCGGTCGTGGTGAGCAGCCGCAGGGCGCGCGCGGGTTCGCGCGCGAGGAAGGTGCGGAAGTAGTCGGCCCGGATGAGGTCGGCGGCGAAGTGGGTGAGCAGGGTGGCGACGTGCTCGGCGCCGTCCTGGCCGGCGTCGACCGCAGCCCGGCGGGCCTGGACCAGGGTCGGCACCGCGAGGGACCACAGCACCTCCGCCAGGAGCGCGTCACGGTTGCCGACCCAGCGGAAGACGGACGTCCGGTCGACGCCGAGGTCGGCGGCCAGCGCCCCCATGTCGATCCGTCGACCTGAGACGAAGGTCTCACGTGCGGTCTCGAACGCCCGCAGGGCGTCCGGATGGACGCCGGGTGCCAGGCGGGCTGAGAGCCTGGTCGGTACGGCCCGCAGGCCGATGTCGGCGATCTCGCCGGTCACGGTGAGCATGGGGGCAGCCTAGCCGTGATCGTCCCGACGGGTGCAACAAATACAAAAATGATGCAACACTGGGATCACGAGATCGACGAGGATCGGAGCGAACATGACTCTCACCACCCCGGCGGCGCCTGCCGCCCCTGCGGTACCCGACCGGCTGGACGCCGACTTCTACGGCTTCCAGGACCTCCTCACGCCCGTGGAGCAGGAGGCCGTCGGGCGCGTCCGTGACTTCATGGAGCGCGAGGTGCGCCCCCTGGCGGACGACTACTGGGAGCGGGCCGAGTGCCCCGTGCACCTCTTCAAGCCCTTCGCCGAGCTCGGCTCCGTCGGGGCCGCCTGGGACGAGACCGCGAAGTTCGAGAACTCCGCGGTGTTCCGGGGATGGGTCGGCATGGAGCTCGCCCGCGTGGACTCCTCCTTCTGCACGTTCATCGGGGTGTCCAGCGGGCTCGCGATGAGCTCGATCGGCCTCGGGGGCTCGCCCGAGCAGCGCGCCCAGTGGCTCCCCGCCATGGCCTCCGGCGACCTCATCGGGGCGTTCGGGCTCACCGAGCCGCTGTCCGGGTCGGACACTGCCCGCGGCCTGCGCACCACCGCCACCCGCACCGGGGACACCTGGGTCCTCAACGGCGCCAAGCGCTGGATCGGCAACGCCACGTTCGCCGACCTCGTCGTCATCTGGGCCAAGGACACCGCGGACGACCAGGTCAAGGGTTTCATCGTGCGCCAGGGCGCGCCCGGTTTCACCGCCACGAAGATCGAGCGCAAGCAGTCGCTGCGGATCGTGCAGAACGCCGACATCACCCTGACCGACGTCGAGGTCGCCGAGTCCGACCGGTTGCAGAACATCAACAGCTTCCGCGACCTGGCGAACGTCCTGCGCGTCACCCGCGACGGCGTCTCCTGGCAGGCGCTCGGCACCATGATCGGTGCCTACGAGGCTGCCGTGAAGTACACCAGGGAGCGCGAGCAGTTCGGCAACCCGATCGCCTCGTACCAGCTCGTCCAGGACAAGCTCGCCACCGCGCTCGGCAACGTCACCGCCAGCGTCGGCATGTGCGTCCGCGTGGCGCAGATGCAGGACGCCGGGACCCAGCGTGACCAGCACGCCGCGCTGGCCAAGGCGTTCGTCACGACCCGGATGCGCGAGACCGTCGCGCTCGCCCGCGAGGTCTGCGGGGGCAACGGCATCACCCTCGACACCGGGGTGGCGCGCTACTTCGCCGACGCCGAGGCCGTCTACACCTTCGAGGGCACCCGTGACATGAACCACCTCATCGTCGGTCGGACCATCACGGGCCACGCGGCCTTCGTGTGACCCGCCCCTACACCTCAGGAGGACTTTCATGACCGAGGCCTACATCGTGGCCATGGCGCGCTCGCCGATCGGGCGCGCGTACAAGGGGTCGCTGCGCGGCCTGCGTGCCGACGACCTCGCCGCCCGGATGGTGCGCGCGGCGCTCGACAAGGTGCCGTCGCTGGATCCCGAGCGGATCGACGACCTGATCCTCGGCTGCGGCCTGCCCGGCGGCGAGCAGGGGATGAACATGGGCCGCGTCGTGGCGGTCGCCCTCGGGCTCGACCCGGTCCCGGGGACCACCGTGACCCGCTACTGCTCGTCCAGCGTGCAGTCCACCCGGATGGCCTTCCACGCCATCAAGGCCGGCGAGGGCGACGTCTTCGTCTCGGCCGGTGCCGAGTCCGTGAGCCGCATGGTCAAGGGCTCGTCGGACTACATCGAGGGCCAGGACCTCGAGAACCCGCGTTTCGCCGGGGCGACCGAGCGCACCGCCAAGCGCGCCGTCGGCGGCGCGCCGGTGTGGACCGACCCGCGCGCCGACGGCCACGTGCCCGACCCGTACATCGCCATGGGGCAGACGGCGGAGAACCTGGCGTCGGTCTTCGGGATCACGCGCGACGAGCAGGACGCGTTCGCCGCCCGCTCCCAGCAGCGCGCCGTGCAGGCGATCGAGGACGGCTTCTGGGCCCGGGAGATCACGCCGGTCGTGCTCGACGATGGCACGGTGGTCTCCGCCGACGACGGCCCGCGCGCCGGGACCACCGTCGAGAAGCTCGCCGGCCTCGACCCCGTGTTCCGCCCGGACGGTACGGTCACCGCCGGCAACGCCTGCCCGCTGAACGACGGTGCCGCGGCACTGGTGATCGTCTCGGGCCGCGTGGTCGAGGAGCTCGGCCTGCAGCCGATCGCGCGGATCGTGTCCACGGGCGTCACCGGGCTGTCCCCGGAGATCATGGGCCTCGGTCCGGTCGGGGCCAGCAGACAGGCCCTGGACCGAGCCGGCCTGACGATCGACGACATGGACCTGGTGGAGATCAACGAGGCCTTCGCCGCGCAGGTCATCCCGTCGGCGCGCGAGCTGGGCATCGACGAGGACAGGCTCAACGTGCACGGCGGGGCCATCGCCGTCGGGCATCCCTTCGGCATGACCGGGGCGCGCATCACCACCACGCTGCTCAACGGCCTGGAGACGACCGGCGGTCGCTACGGGCTCGAGACGATGTGCGTGGGCGGTGGCCAGGGGATGGCGATGGTGCTCGAGCGCCTCTGAGCCCCACCTCTCGAACCACCGGACGACGACGGATCAGGTCGGCACCTCGGGATCTGGTCGGCAGTTCAGACTGCCGACCAGATCCCGAGGTGCCGACCTGATCGAGTCCGCGGCTAGGCCGCGGGGACGTAGAGCGCCAGCGTCTGCGCGACGAGCGCCGGCTTCTCGGCTCCCTCCAGCTCGACGGTGACCGTGGAGGCCAGCCGCACGCCCTGACCGGCGGGTTCGGCGCCGGTGATCTCCACCGTGGCACGCACCCGCCCGCCGGCGGGCACCGGGGTGAGGAACCGGACCTTGTCGAGCCCGTAGTTGACGGCCATCGCGGTGCGCCCGACCTCGACGAGCTCGCCGGTGAGCCTCGGCAGCAGCGACAGCGTGAGATACCCGTGGGCGATGGTGCCGCCGAACGGGCCGTGGGCGGCCCGGTCGGCGTCCAGGTGGATCCACTGGTGATCCTCGGTGGCGTCCGCGAACGCGGTGATGCGCGGCTGCTCGACGGCGAACCACTCGCCGGTGGCCCGCTGGCCGACGGCGTCTGCCAGCTCTGCGGGGCTCTCGACGACGATCCGCTCACCCGTCCTCGCGCTCATGCGCGCGGCCCGCCCGCCACGTAGAGGACCTGGCCGCTGGTGAAGCCGGCCTCCTCGGAGCAGAAGAACGACGCCGCCGCGGCGATGTCCTCCGGCTGCCCGACGCGGCCCACCGGCACCTCCTTGGCCATGTGGGCCAGGAAGTCCTCCAGCGGCACACCGACCCGCCGGGCTGTCTCGGCGATCATGTCGGTGGCGATCACCCCGGGGGCGATCGCGTTGGCGGTGACGCCGAACTTGCCGAGCTCGATCGCCAAGGTCTTGGTGAAGCCCTGCATACCGGCCTTGGCCGCGGAGTAGTTGGCCTGGCCGCGGTTGCCGAGCGCCGAGGTGCTGGACAGGTTGACGATGCGGCCCCACGTGGCGTCGATCATGTGCTTCTGCACCGCCCGGGTCACCAGGAACGCGCCGCGCAGGTGGACGCCGAGCACGGCGTCCCAGTCGTCCGTGGACATCTTGAACAGCAGGTTGTCGCGCAGGATGCCGGCGTTGTTGACCAGGATGGTCGGCGCGCCGAGCTCGGCGACCACGCGTTCGACGGCGGCTGCCACTGACTCCTCGTCGGCGACGTCGACGCCGACGCCGATCGCGCGGTGGCCGTCGGCGGTGAGCTTCGCGGCGGTCTCGGCGGCGCCGTCCTCGAGCAGGTCGAGGACGGCGACGGCGTGGCCGTCGGCGGCGAGGCGGGCGGCGACGGCGGCGCCGATGCCGCGGGCGCCTCCGGTGACGATCGCGACGCGGCTGGTGGAGGCTGTCATGCGGGGTTCCTCTCGTCGAAGGTGATGAGCTGGCGCAGCTCCTCGCCGGCGGCGAGGCGGTCCAGCGCGCGGGGCAGCTCGTCCAGCCCGATGCGGGCCGAGACGAGTCGTTCCAGCGGCAGTCGTCCTGCACGCCAGAGTTCCACGTAGCGGGGGATGTCGCGGCTCGGGACGGCCGAGCCGAGGTAGGAGCCGACGACGGTACGAGCCTCGGCGGTGAGGCTCAGCGGGGAGATGCTCGCCCGTGCGTCCGGGCCGGGCAGCCCGACGGTGACGGTGCTGCCGCCGGGTGCGGTCAGGGCGTAGGCGGTCTCGAAGGCGCGGGCGTTCCCGGCGGCCTCGATGACGACGGGGGCGCGGACACCGGCATCGGTCGCCCCGGCGGGGGTGAGTGCCCGCACGGCGCCCAGCTCGCGGGCCAGGTCCAGTTTGCTCGGCACGGTGTCGACGCCGATCACCTCGTGCCCGAGCGCGATCGCCACGAGCAGCGCGGCCATCCCGACGCCACCGAGGCCGACGACGGCGACGGTGTCGCCGGTGGCCGGGCGGCCGGCGTTGAGCACGGCGCCCCCACCGGTGAGCACGGCGCAGCCGAGCAGGGCGGCGACGTCCGCGGGGACGTCGTCGGGCACGGGCACGACGGACGTGGCCGAGACGACGGCGTGGGTGGCGAAGGCGCTCACGCCGAGGTGGTGGTGGACGTCGTGGCCGTCGCGGTGCAGGCGCCGGGCGCCGCCGACGAGCTCGCCGACGGCGTTCGCCGCCGAGCCGGGGCTGCACGGCAGGCGACCGTCGGTGGCGCAGGCGGCGCACTGCCCGCAGCGGGGCAGGAACGTCATGACGACGCGGGCTCCGACGGGGATCTCGACGCCCGCGCCGGCGGTCTCGACGATGCCGGCGGCTTCGTGACCGAGCAGCATCGGGGTGGGGCGCACCCGGTTGCCGTCGACGACGGACAGGTCGGAGTGGCACAGCCCGGCGGTCTCGATCCGCACGGCGATCTCGCCGGGGCCGGGCGCGTCGAGCTCGAGCGGGCCGATGGTCAGCGGGCGGGACTCGCTCCAGGGCGCGGGTGCGCCGCAGCGTTCCAGCACGGCACCGGTGATCTGCACGGGTACGACCTCCTCGTCGTCGGACTGTGCGATCAGCATACCGACCACGCGGTATGCCGGGAAGCCGGACGCCGTCGCAACCGTCGGGGCGTCCGTCCGGCAGGGGTGGGCCCAGGGCGGTCGCGCGCCGGTCGCGAGGGTCGATCAGGGGGTGTCGCGAGGCGCAGGAGGCGGTCGCCGCGCCCCTGAGCAGCCCGGTTGACAGCCGATGACGGCGGGCGTGTACTAGAGGTGTTCGAACAGGTGTTCGAACAGTAGCGCCGGTCAGCCCGACCGACAGCACCACCGCCGGGAGGAGGGCCGTGTGAGCGTCGTCCCCGAGGTCCCGACCCGGACCGCCCGGACCGGCCGCGCGGAACGGCACGCGCAGGCGCTCGCGGCACTGCGCAGCGCCGAGCACGGGTACCGCCGCGGTCCGCTCCCGGACCGAGGTGCTGCCGAGCCCCCCGATGCGGTCCGGGTGGCGCCGCCGCGGACGGAGGCACCGGCGCCCCGGCCGCGTCGCTCCGTCGCCGAGTCGTCCCGGGACGGGACGGTGGCGCGTCCGGTCCATCCCGCGCTGGCGTCCCTCCTGCCCGGCGGGGTGCTGCCGGTCGGGGGAGTCCTCGCCGTCCAGGGATCCACCAGCCTGCTGCTCGGCCTGCTCGCCACGCCCTCGCACGAGGGCGCCTGGACCGCCCTGGTCGGCGCGCCCGCCGTCGGGCTGCTCGCCGCCGCCGACGCCGGTATGGCGCTCGGGCGCACCGTCGTCGTCCCGGCGCCCGGCCCGGATGCTCCCGTCGCGCTCGCGGCGCTGCTGGACGGCATGGACGTCGTCGTCGTCGGTCCGGCCGCCGTGCTCGACGACGTCGACCGGCGCCGGCTCTCCGCCCGCGCCCGTCAGCGTGACGCCGTCCTCGTCTCGACCGTGCGCTGGCCCGGCGCGCACGTCACGCTCGACGCCCGCGGCGGGAGCTGGTCCGGCGCGGACGCCGGGGCCGGCTGGCTGCGCCGGCGGACGCTCAGCGTGCTGCGCACCGGGCGGGGTGCGGCAGCACGACCCGTCGAGATCGACGTCGAGGTGCCGCTCACGGTGTCCCGCACCACGGTCGCCAGCACGGTCGCCAGCACGGGTGCGGCAGCCCCTGCCCGGGCGAAGCCGACCGGACAGCACCTGAGGATCGCATGAACGGCCGTGCGCCACGGAGCGTCCCCGCCGCGACCCGCACCGCGGTGCTGTGGGTCCCCGACTGGCCGGTGGTCGCCGGCCTCGCCGAGGCAGGGCTCGACGCCCACGTCCCCGCCGCCGTCCTCGGCGCACCCTCCGGCGGCGGGACGCGCGCCGGACGCAGCGTCGTGGCCACCTCCGCCGTCGCCCGCACCGCCGGGGTGCGCCGCGGCATGCGACGGCGCCAGGCCCAGGAGACGTGCCCCGACCTGGTGCTCCTCGAGGTGGACGACGCCCGGGACGCCCGGACCTTCGAACCGGTGGCCCTCGCCGCCGAGACCGTCGTCGCCGGGCTGGAGATCGCCCGCCCCGGCCTGCTGCTCCTGCCCGCCGACGGCGCCACGCGCTACCACGGCTCCGAGAGGGCCCTCGCCGAACGGCTCGTCACGGCCGTCGCCGACGCCGGGCACGAGTGCCAGGTGGGCGTCGCGGACGGTCTGCTCGCCGCCGTCCTGGCCGCACGGGAGGACGCCGTCGTACCGCCGGGCGGCTCCGCGGCCCGGCTCGCCGGACGTCCCGTCGCCGACCTCGTGCACGCCGTCTGCGACCCCGGTGTCGTCACCGCCGTCCGCGAGGCCGTCGGCCTGTGGGGGCGTCTCGGGCTGCACACCCTCGGCGACCTCGCCGCGCTGCCCGCCCCGAGCGTGACCGCACGCTTCGGGGACCTGGGCACGTGGGCGCACCGGCTGGCGCGCGGCCAGGACGAGCGCCCGCCCGCCCGACGGCGCATCGACGCCGACCTCGCCGTGGCCACCGACCTGGACCCGCCCGCCGACCGGGTCGACGTCGCCGCCTTCGCCGCCCGGCGTCTCGCCGAGGAGCTCCACACCCTGCTGGTCGCCCACGGCCTGGCCTGCGCACGCCTGCGCATCACCGCCCGCACGGCCTCCGGCGAGCTGGAGCGCCTGTGGCGCACCGACGCCGCGACCGGTGGGCTCGACGCCGGGCGCATCACCGACCGGGTGCGCTGGCAGCTCGAGGGCTGGCTCACCGACGCCGCGCTGCGCCGCACCGGCACCGGCGTCTCCCCGCACGTCGAACCGGTGGTGCACCTGGCCCTCGCCGCCGAGGACGTCGCTCCGGCAGGGACGCACCAGCCGAGCCTGTGGGGGCCGGACGCCGGCGGGGACACCCGTGCGCGCCAGGCGCTGGACCGCGTGCAAGGACTCCTGGGCGGCGACGGCGTGCTCGCCGTCCGACTCCAGGGCGGGCGCGACGCCCGCTCCCGCGTCCGGCTCGCGCCCTACGGCGAGGAGGACGTCCTCGCCCGGGACCCCGACCTGCCGTGGCCGGGCGCGCTGCCCAGCCCCGCACCCGCCGTCGTCCTGCCGGACCCGAGCCCGGCCGTCGTGGTCGCCGCGGACGGACGCGCCGTCGTCGTCGACGCCCGGCTCGCCCTGAGCGGCGCCCCCGACCGCGTGCGCTGGGGCGAGGGGGAGCGCGCGGTGGTCGGCTGGGCCGGTCCGTGGCCGCTCGCCGAGCGCTGGTGGACGCCGGACCCGGTGCGTCGTGTCCACCTGCAGGTGGTGCTCGACGACGGCCGCGGGCTGCTGCTCGCCCAGGTCGGCGGCGTGTGGCAGGTGGAGGCGCTCTATGACTGAGACGCCGCGGTACGCCGAGCTGCACGCCCACTCGGCGTTCAGCTTCCTCGACGGCGCGTCCCACCCCGCCGAGCTCGCCGCGGAGGCGGACCGGCTCGGGCTGGAGGCGCTCGCCCTGACCGACCACGACGGGCTCTACGGCGTGGTCCGGTTCGCCGAGGCGGCGCGCGCCGTCGGGCTGCCCACCGTGTTCGGCGCGGAGCTGCACCTGCCCGCCCCGACACCCGGGGGACTGCCCGTGCTCGACGAGCCCACCGGCGTCCCCGACCCGCGCGCCACCCACCTGCTCGTCCTGGCCCGCGGCGCCGACGGCTACCGGAACCTGTCCCGTGCCATCGCCACCGCCCACCTCGAGGCGGGGGTCAAGGGCAAGGCGCGCTACGACCTCGACCGGCTGGGCGAGGAGGCCGGCGGGCAGTGGCTCGTCCTGACCGGCTGCCGCAAGGGGGCGGTGCGGCGCGCGCTCGACGGCCCCGGACCCGATCCGTGGCGTGCGGCGCGCACCGAGCTGGACCGGTTGACCGACGTCTTCGGCCCGGACAACGTCGCCGTGGAGATCACCGCCACCGCCGACCCGCGCGACGCCGGACGGCACGACGCCCTGGCCGACCTGGCCCGCCAGGCCGGCCTGCCGCTCGTGGCCACCACCGCCGCGCACTACGCCCGTCCTCGCGACGCCGACCTGGCCGGTGCGCTCGCCGCCGTGCGGGCGCGTTCCTCGCTGGACGACCACGACGGCTGGCTGCCCGGAGCGCCGACGGCGCACCTGCGTTCGGCCGGCGAGATGGCGCGGCTGCACCACCGGCATCCGCAGGCCGTGCCCACCGCGGCGGACCTGGCCGCCGAGTGCGCGTTCGACCTGCACCTCGTGGCCCCGAACCTGCCGCCCTACCCGGTGCCCGGCGGGCACGACGAGGCGAGCTGGCTGGCCGAGCTGGTGCGCCGCGGCGCCACCGAACGGTACGGCCCGCGGCCCGGTCCGGGACAGGCGGAACGGGTGCCCGGCGCGTGGGCGCAGATCGACCACGAGCTGCGCGTCATCACCCAGCTCGGGTTCCCGGGGTACTTCCTGGTCGTCTACGACCTGGTGGAGTTCTGCCGTCGCGAGGGCATCCTGTGCCAGGGACGGGGGAGCGCGGCCAACTCGGCGGTCTGCTACGCGCTCGGCATCACCGCCGTCGACGCCGTGACCCACGGGCTGCTCTTCGAGCGGTTCCTGGCGCCGGAGCGGGACGGGCCGCCCGACATCGACGTCGACATCGAGTCGGTGCGCCGTGAGGAGGTCATCCAGCACGTCTATGCGCGGTTCGGCCGCACCCATGCCGCACAGGTCGCCAACGTCATCTCCTACCGACCACGCTCGGCGGTGCGCGACGCCGCCCGGGCGCTCGGGTACGACGTCGGGCAGGCGGACGCGTGGAGCAAGTCGATCGAACGGTGGGGGTCGCTGCGCGGGCCGGACCCGGCGAGCCCGGCCGCGGACCGTGCGGTCGGGGCTGCGCGCGCCGTCGGAGGAGCCCCGGAGCCCGTGACGCGCCGGTCCCTCAAGGAGGCGCACGTCGCGGAGCTCTGGGAGGGGCAGCCGGTGGACGGCCGCGTCGTCGACCCCCTGGCCGCCGACGCGGAGGGGCGAGACGCGCCACGGCGTGCCGACGACGCGCACGACGTCGTCCCCGCCCGGACCCCGCCGTCGGCCGAGCAGGAGGGCACGATCCCCGCCGCGGTGGTGGACCTGGCCGACCGGTTCCTGCGGCTCCCGCGGCACCTGGGCATCCACTCGGGCGGCATGGTGATGTGCGACCGGCCGGTGATCGAGGTCTGCCCCGTGGAGTGGGCGCGGATGGAGGGCCGCACGGTGCTGCAGTGGGACAAGGAGGACTGTGCGGACGCCGGTCTGGTGAAGTTCGACCTGCTGGGGCTCGGGATGCTCACGGCGATCCGGTACGCGTTCGAGGCCGTCGAGGCCCGTGGCGGCCGGCGCCTGGAGCTGCACACGCTGCCGCCCGAGGACCCGCGCGTGTACGACCTGCTGTGCGCCGCCGACACCGTGGGGGTGTTCCAGGTGGAGTCCCGCGCCCAGATGGCGACGCTGCCGCGGCTGCGGCCCCGCACCTTCTACGACGTCGTGGTGGAGGTCGCGCTCATCCGCCCCGGTCCGATCCAGGGACAGTCGGTGCACCCGTACATCGAGCGTTCCCGTGGCCGTGAGCCGGTCACCTACCTGCACCCGCTGCTGGAGCGGTCGCTGAAGCGCACCCTCGGCGTGCCGTTGTTCCAGGAGCAGCTCATGCAGATGGCGATCGACGTCGCCGGGTTCAGTCCGGCCGAGTCGGACCAGCTCCGCCGGGCGATGGGTTCCAAGCGGTCCGTGGAGCGCATGGAGGCGTTGCGCGAGCGGCTCTACGCCGGGATGGCCGAGCGGGGGGTCCCGCCGCGGACCCAGGAGCAGATCTACGACAAGCTCAAGGCGTTCGCCGACTTCGGGTTCCCGGAGTCGCACGCCTACTCGTTCGCGTTCCTGGTCTATGCGAGCTCGTGGCTCAAGGTGCACGCGCCGGAGGCGTTCTACGCGGGGCTGCTCGCGGCGCAGCCGATGGGGTTCTACTCCCCGGCGTCGTTGGTGGCCGACGCCCGCCGGCACGGCGTGCGGGTGCTGCGCCCGGACGTCAACGCCTCGGGTCCGCTGGCCGGTGTCGAACGGCTCGACGGCGCGGACGGTGTGGACGGTGCGGTGCCTGGTGCAGCGCCCAGAGCGGGCGGGGACGAGGGCGGGAGAGAGGAGGATCACGGCGGGGTGGGGTTGGTGGGCCTCGACGTCGACACGTCCCTGGCGGTGCGGCTCGGGCTGGGCGCGGTCCGCGGGCTCGGGTCAGACGTCGCCGAGGCGATGGCGGCCGAACGGGAGGCGAACGGTCCGTTCGGCGACCTGCACGACCTGGTCCGCCGGGTCGACCTGTCCACCGCACGGTTGGAGGCGCTGGCCACGGCGGGCGCGCTGGAGTCCTTGGGGGTGAGTCGCCGTGCGGGCCTGTGGGCGGCCGGCGCGCTCGGTCAGGAAGGCCCGGACACGTTGGCGGGCGTCAGCGTCGGCGTCGAGGCCCCGCCGCTGCCGGACATGGACCCGCTCGAGATCGACGTCGCCGACGCCTGGGCCACCGGCATCACGCCGGGCTCGACCTCCCCGCTGGAGCACGTGCGTGCCGGGCTCGACCGGCAGGGCGTGCTCACCGTCGACGCCGCGATGCGTACCGAGTCGGGGCGGCGGGTCGCCGTCGGGGGAGTCGTCACCCACCGGCAGCGGCCCGGCACCGCGGGCGGTGTGACGTTCCTGTCCCTGGAGGACGAGACCGGCCTGCTCAACGTCATCTGTTCGCCCGGGCTGTGGCGCCGGTTCCGCACGGTGGCGCGCGGTGCGCCCGCGCTCGTGGTGCGGGGGCGGGTCGAGCAGGCCGACGGTTCGGTCAACCTGCTCGCCGAGCACCTCGCCGTGCTGCGCCTGCCGGTGACGACCCGGTCGCGGGACTTCCGCTGACCGCGCCGTGCGCGGCCCGACGGCGTTCGCGCCGGCCGCGGGCGAGCTCGGTCGCCAGGGCGTCGGGCGGTTGGGCGAACGGGTCCTCGAAGGTCGCGAGCCAGCCACGCACGACGTCGAGCCCGCCGTCGTCGACGGCGTACAGACGGCGCGTCCCCTCGGCGCGCACCCGGACGAGCCCCGCCTCGCGCAGGACCCGCAGGTGCTGGGAGACGGCGGGCTGGGAGATGGGGGTGGTGGCCTGGACGGCGGCCACCAGGGTCCCCGCGCTCGCCTCGCCCCGGCCGTGCAGCAGCAGGAGCAGCCGACGGCGCACGGGGTCGCCGAGCGCGGCGAACACCCGGTCCGACGCCGGCAGGTCCGTCTCCCGGTCCGCCGTCACCCCGGTCATCTCACGCCTCGGGCGCGGTGGTGTAGAACGCGACGGTCCGCTCGGCGGCTGCCGTCGCCGCCTCGTGGTCGTCGCCGTCCGCCGTCGCCGCCGCAGCCCAGCCGTGCGCCGCGGCGCGCACGAACGCGACGCCGTCGGGCGACAGCGTCCAGGCCTCGGCGGCGGCCGGATCCGTCGGTTCGCCGGAGCCCAGGTGCATGCCGAGGCCCATGATCGCCAGGTCCCAGCCCACGCCGACGGCTCCCGGACCGTACTGCTCGGCGAACTCCGGCAACACCGGTGACTCGTGGACGAGCTCGAGGGTCGTGCCGCCGTCGTGCGGGCGAAGCGCGATGCTCACCCACGACGTCCCGCCGCCGAACTCCCACGTGACGGCGAAGGCCTCGGGTGCCTGGCAGTGCAGCACGGTGCCGCCCGCGTTGCCCTCCAGCTGGTAGCTGCCGCCTTCGACGAGGTCGCCGGTGACGGGCATGAACCAGCGAGAGATCCGCTCCGGATCGGTCACGGCCGCCCAGACGTCCCCGCGGCTCGCGGCGTAGGAGCGTCGGGCGACGGCGATCCTCGTGGGTTCGCCGTCGCGTTCGCCGCTGCGCACCTCGCGCGTGACCAGGCCGGCGGTGGCGACGGGGTCGATGTCGATGCTCATGGGTCTCCTTAAGTAGATACTTATATATAACCACACCGGGTGGCCTCCGACTTGCGCGAAGGTGCCTTCCCGCGTTCGGATGTGGGACGTGCGCGTGCCCGGTCCGGCAGGACCGGTACCGAGCACGCCGCGACCATGAGACGCCGCGATCCCGGGACGAACCGGGAGAAGGGATGGCCCATGACCGCCACGACCGACACCACCACGGACCTGTATCCGACCCGGCTCACCGCAGCCGGCGACGTCGTCGAACGACAGCACCCCACCGTGTGGGGCACGGCCGCCGACGGGCCGTTCGGCGCCGCAGCGCTGGACGACCACGCCGCACGAGGGTTCTCGATCCTGCCGGACTTCATCACCCCTGGCGAGGTCACGCAGTACACCGCCGAGCTGGACCGGCTCGCCACCGACACCTCGCTGCGGGGCGACCCGCGCGTCGTCACCGAGAAGTCCTCGGGCGAGGTGCGCTCGATCTTCGAGGTGACCAGGCTCAGCGAGCAGATCGACCGGCTCAGCCGTGACCCGCGGCTGCTGGACCGGGCCCGCCAGCTCCTCGGCTCGGACGTCTACCTGCACCAGACCCGTGTCAACTACATGCCCGGCTACAAGGGCGCCGGGTTCTACTGGCACTCCGACTTCGAGACCTGGCACGCCGAGGACGGCATGCCCGCCCCGCGGGCGGTGAGCTGCTCCATCGCGCTCACGCCGAACTACCCCTACAACGGCGGTCTCATGGTCATGCCGGGCTCCCACCGCAGCTACGTGCCGTGCGTGGGCGAGACGCCGGAGAACTACCACGAGGCCTCGCTCAAGGAGCAGAAGATCGGTGTGCCCAGCGAGGAGGCGATCACCGAGCTCGCCTGGAAGCACGGCGTCGACCAGTTCACCGGACCCGCCGGGTCCGCGCTGTGGTTCGACTGCAACATCATGCACGGGTCGGGCAACAACATCACCCCGTTCCCGCGCTCGAACATCTTCCTGGTGTTCAACAGCGTCGAGAACACGCTGACCGACCCGTACAGCGCGCCGGCGCCGCGCCCGGAGCACATCGGCAGCCGCGACTTCACGCCGCTGCGGTAGCCCGGGAGCCGGGCTGGACCGGGCACGGCGTGCCCGGTCCAGGTCGGCCGCCGGACCACCTGGCAGGTGTGCCGCACGCCGGGCACCTGCATGCCGCGCACGACGCCGGCACGTCGGTACGGACGTGCCGGCGTCGTCGTGCCACGGAACCTCACCACGCCTGGGCGAACACCTCCGCGAACAGCTCGTCGGCGTCGACCTCGAGACCTCGGGAGGAGAACCAGGCGCAGATGTTGCGGCAGTCCCGGTGCAGCAGGTCCGCGCCGAACGGGTTGGCGACCAGGTCGACGACCTGCGGCAGGTCGATCACCACGAGGCGCTCGCCGTCGGCGAGGACGTTGTACGGCGACAGGTCGCCGTGCGCCCAGCCCAGACGGGCCAGGACGCCCATCGCGGTCCGGAGCTGGCTGAACCAGTCCGCCAGCAGCTCCGGCGCCGGCCGGGTCTGGGCGAGCCGCGGTGCGGCGACGGCCGCGCCGTCGTCGGCGACGTGACCGACGAACTCCAGCAGCAGCTCCGTGCCGTCGATCTGGACCGGGTAGGGGACCGCTGCGCCGGCCTCCCACAGCGCGCACAGCGTGGCGAACTCGGCGTCGGCCCACTGTGTCGCCCGGACCGACCGTCCCCACGCGGAGTGCCGGTCGGCCGCGGCGCGCTGGTCGCGGCTGCGGCGCTCGCGACGGCCCGCGGTGTAGGTGTCGGCCCGGTGGAACTGGCGGTGCTCGGTGTCGCGGTACCGCTTGGCGGCGAGCAGCACCGACCGGGAGGGGTCGTCCGGCACGGCGCGCTCGACGAGGAAGACGTCCGCCTCCTTGCCGGTCTTGAGCACGCCGAGCTCGGTGTCGAGGGCTGCCGCGGCGGTGACGACCCATGCCGGGCGGGGTTCCGGGCCGCGCAGGCCCTTGGCGACGCTCGGCCAGGTCGACCACCGCGGGTCGGGTCCCGGGCCGACCGCGTCGCTGCCGGCGTCGAGGGTGAGGATCTGGCGGGAAGGGGTGTGCTGAGGCACGATCAGGCTCCAAGGAAGGACGAGGAGCCGTCGCGGCCCCTCAGATCGGGGTGGTCGTGGCCCGTCCCGTGGGGAGGGCTCGGTCGACGAAGACGTCCATCTCGCGTGCTCCCTTCCTCGTGCCGACCCGCCCGGTGCGCGTCCTCGGGACGATCCTGCGTCGTCGCCCTCCGCGAGGTCCAGGGATTATTCGCCAGGCGCCGTCGTACGGTGGTCGCGTGAGTCTCGAGACCGTCGCCGACGGCGTCCTGGTCGCCACGAGCCGACGGCTCGCCACCACGACGACGCTGGTCGTCGGCGGCGCGGGCCCGACCGGGCGGGCGGGACTGCTGGTCGATCCCGGGTGGGAGCCGCACGAGCTGGTCGCACTGGCGGACGACGTGCGCGACCTCGGCGTCGAGGTGGTGGCAGGCTTCGCGACCCACGCCCACCACGACCATCTCCTGTGGCATCCGCTGCTGGGTGACGGGCTGCGGTGGGCGACGGCGACGACGGCGGCGACCGCCGTCCGGGACCGGGAGGGCCTGCTCGGCGAGGCGCGGCTCGACGCCGCACGGTACGGCGGTGCCGAGCACCCGCCCGAGGTGCTGGCGCTGCTGGGCCGAGTGCGTCCGCTCGGACCCGGATCGGTGCGGATCCCCGACGACCAGGGCCTGCTGCCCGAGGTGGAGGTGGTCGAGCACGACGCGCACGCACCGGGCCACGCGGCGCTCTGGCTGCCGGGGCCACGGGTGCTGCTCGCCGGTGACCTGCTCAGCGACGCGGAGCCCCCGCTGCCGTTCGACGAGATCACCGGCACCGGTGACGTGGCGGGTTACCGGGCCGGCCTGGAGCGGCTCGCTCCCTTCGTCGCCAGGGCCGAGGTGCTGGTGCCGGGGCACGGTGCGCCGACGCGGCGGCCCGCCGACAGGTTGGCCGCCGACCTGCGCTACCTGGACGCCGTCGCGGCCGGTCGCGTGCCCGACGACCCGCGGGTCAGCCCGTGATGCCCTCGACGGCTCCCGCGACGAGTGCCGTGGCACCGTCCCAGACGCTCAACGTGTCGAATCCCATCTGGTCGAGCACAGCCCAGGCGACACCGACCAGGGCGTAGATGCTGACGGGCGTCATCAGGGCCCACTCGCGCCACGACCCGGCGTCGCCCAGGAGCGGCACCGAGAGGTTGCCCTTCGGGCTCCACATGTCGTCGAACGGCAGCCAGCGGTGGCGGCGCACCCAGCGCGGGGAGCGGAACCGCAACGGCCACAGCAGCGGAACGCCGCGGGTGGTGAGGAAATCGCCCAGGATGTGCACCGCGCAGCCGAGCCCTACGCAGAACGGCATCCAGTACCACTCCTCGGGTGCGAAGACGGCGACGAACACCGCCAGGGAGACCGACAGGGTCCAGGTCCACCAGCGGCGCTGTCCCGTGATCTTCAGCGCCCGCACCGCGAACGCGATGAGCAGCACGGCCATGATGCCCGGGCCCACGAGGACGTCGCCGAAGGTCTCGGTGTGGAACGACAGCCTGCCCGCGAGCCAGGCGATCGCGGTGAACACGGCGACACCGATGATCGAGTGGGTGCCGTTGCGGTGCCCCCCGGACACCGCCGAGACGGCCTTGGTGAGGGCCTCCGAGACGGGGGGCAACGAGTGGGAGATGGTGCCGTTGTGGTGGTCGGCGTCCGGAAGCAGCGCGGCGCCCGCACAGACCAGCGCGCCCGTCATGATGCCCACGTCGGAGACGGGGTACCAGCCGAAGGCGATCGGGGTCGAGGCGGTGACGGCCACCCAGGCGGCAGCTCCGGAGGCGGCGTGGTGCCCACCCATCATCGGCGTTCGAGCTCCTTCGTGCGGTCCCTGACCTGACCGTTTGGTCCGGTTCGCACCGAACGCTACACGTCGGTGCCGACGTCCCGGGTGCGTGCCCGCGCGAGGACGCCGGCCACGTCGGGCGGCCGCCACCCGGCGGGCTTGAGCACCTTGCCGTCCGGACGTCGCAACGCCACGCCGTCCGGACCGAGCTTGGCCATGTTGGACGCGTGGATCTCGGTGAAGACCTCGTCGCCGGGGATGCCGCACTCGAGCTCGAGACCGAGCAGGACGTACCGCAGGTCCCCGGTGGCGTCCGCGGTCTCGACGAGGTCCGCGTCGTCCAGCGGTCCGTCGACGACGTCCTCGATCGCCTGCTCGACCACCAGCCGCGCCTGCGCGCCCAGGAGCGCCCCGGTGAGCTCGGCGAACTCCTCGGCGACGAGGCGGTAGCGCATGCGCAACCGGTCGTCCGGCAGCGCCAGGTCGGGTGGTCCGTCGCCCACCCGGACGTCGAACGCCGCGTGGAACTGCCGGACCAGCTCTCGTTCGTCCACCATGGCGCCGACGTCAGCCGATCTCGACGACGACCTTGACGTCGTCGGGCCGTGCCTCGAAGGCCTCGGCTGCCCGTTCGAGGGGGACGCGGCGGGTGATGATCCGAGCGAGCCAGTCCGTGTCCGCCCGGGCGAGGACGTCCGCGCCCGCCTCGTAGTGGCTCATGTTGGCGTTGACCGACCCGACGATGACGTCGTTCTCCAGCACGACCGAGCGGTTCGTCGCGCCGGCGTCGACGGGGATGTGGCGGCCCGACGACGACACCCCCGTGAGCACGGTGATGCCGTACGGCTTGGTGGAGGTGAAGGTGTCGACCACGACCGCCGGAGCGCCGGTGCACTCGATGATGATGCCGGGGTGGACCTCGTCGGCGACCTGGGTCAGAGGGTCGGCGTGGTACGTCGCGCCGAGGTCGCGCACCAGACCCGGCTTGGGACCGTCGGTCACCCGGTCGAGCACGTGCACGTCCAGTCCCCGCTGGACGCCGATGAGCGCCGCGAGCAGGCCGATCGGTCCCGCGCCGGTGACCACCACCGTCTGCGGGTCGAACCAGCCGCGGGCGCCGATCTTGTCGACCTGGTCCCAGGCCTTCGCCACGACCGTCGTCGGCTCAAGCAGCACCCCGACCTGCGCGAGCGCCGGGTCCAGGCGCACCACACGGTCGGGCTCGATCGTGTGGTGCTCGGAGGCGAACCCGTCGACCTCCTTGATCCCGTGCTCCGTGAACCGGCCGTTGCGGCACATGTCCCACTCGCCGTGTGCGCACGCGCCGCATGGCACGGGGTCGGGGCGGCGCACGACCCCGACGACGAGGTCGCCGGCCGAGAAGCCGGACCCTGCGGGCGCCGTCCGGACGCGCCCGAGGGACTCGTGGCCGATGACGAGGCGTTCGTGCCCGGGCGGGGCGGCGCCGTACTCGCCCGCGGCGATCTCCTTGTCGGTGCCGCACACGCCGACGGCGACGCCGTCGACCAGCAGCTCGCCGGGACCGGCGACGCGGTCCTTGACGTCGGTGACGGCCAGCGACCCGGCCTGCTCGGGGACGACTGTCAGTGCGCGCACGATGGTTCCCTCATTCCTCGGGGTGCTCCTTCATGCCGGCGGTCCGCGTACCGGGGCCGCGGATGCCGGACAGGATGCGGGCGGAGTTGACGAGCCCGACGTGGCTGAACGCCTGCGGGACGTTGCCGAGCTGGCGCCCGGCGGTGACGTCGTACTCCTCGGCCAGCAGGCCGAGGTCGTTGCGCAGGCCGAGCAGCCGCTCGAACAGGGCTCGTGCCTCGTCGTCGCGCCCGATGCCGTGCAGCGCGTCCACGAGCCAGAAGCTGCAGATGAGGAAGGTGCCCTCCTCGCCGGGCAGCCCGTCCACGCGGTCGTCGGCGTGGGTGTGGTATCGCAGCAGGAGACCGTCCTGGCTCAGCTCGCGCTGGACCGCCTCGACGGTCCCGACGACGCGGTGGTCGTTCCAGGGCAGGAACCCGACCCGGGGGATCAGCAGCAGCGAGGCGTCCAGCCCGTCGGACCCGTAGAACTGGGTGAACGTGTTCCGCTCGGCGTCGTAGCCGCGGGTCAGGACGTCGGTGCGGATGGTCTCGCGCAGCGATCGCCACCGGTCGACGGGTCCTTCGAGGCCGAACTTCTCGGAGGCCCGGATCATCGCCGCGACCCCGGCCCAGGCCATCACCCGTGAGTGCACGAACGGCTGGCGTGGCCCGCGCACCTCCCACAGCCCGTTGTCGACGTCGTCCCAGTGACCCTCGAGGAAGTCGAGCATCGCCCGCTGCAGGTTCCAGGTGTCGACGTCCTCCTGCACCCCGTTGGACCGTGCGAGGTGCAGGGCGACGAGGGTCTCGCCCCACACGTCGAGCTGGAGCTGGTCGGCGGCGCCGTTGCCGATGCGTACCGGCGCGCTGCCCTCGTAGCCCGGCAGCCAGTCGAGGGTGGTCTCGGGCAGGCGCCGTCGGCCGTCGAGCCCGTACATGATGCGCAGCTGCGACGGGTCGCCCGCCACGGTGCGCAGCAGCCACTCGCGCCAGGCGCGCGCCTCGCTCGTGTGGCCAGTGCCCAGCAGGGCCAGCAGCGTGAACGAGGCGTCCCGCAGCCAGCAGTACCGGTAGTCCCAGTTGCGGACTCCGCCGACGAGCTCGGGAAGCGACGTCGTGGCCGCGGCCGCGATGCCCCCGGTGGGGGCGGAGGTGAGGGACTTGAGAGTGATCAGCGAGCGGCGCACCGCCTCCGGCCAGTCACCGTCGTAGGCGGTCTGGCCGACCCAGTCGCTCCAGAAGTCGAGCGTGTCGGCCAGGGTGCGGTCGGGGTCGACGGGAGGCGGCTCGGGCTCGTTCGAGGGGTGGTGCGACAGCACGAAGGCCACGCGGTCCCCCGCAGCGACCTCGAACCGGGAGCGGACGATGCCCTCGGTGGCGGACACCTCCTGCGGCACCGACGTGGACAGGCTCAACGCGTCGGGGCCCCCGACGGCGCCGACGGTGTCGCTGCGGCGGCTGCCGAGGAGCGTGTCGGCCCGCGTGATCCAGGGCACGACGTGGCCGTAGTCGAAACGGGGCACGAACTCGCTGAGCATCGACACCCGACCCCGTAGGCCGTCGACGATGCGCACGAGGTCCGGGGTGCGTCCGCGGGGCGGCATGAGGTCCGTGACGCGCACGTGCCCCTCGGGCGTCTCCCACTCGGTCTCCAGCACGAGGGTCTCGCCCCGGTAGCTGCGGCGAGTGCAGCCCCCGCCCGACGACGGCGCCACGCGCCAGTGGCCGTGGCTCTCGTCGCCGAGCAGGGCGGCGAAGCACGCCGGGTCGTCGATGTCGGGCAGGCACAGCCAGTCGACCGAGCCGTCGCGCCCGATCAGAGCAACGGTCTGCAGGTCACCGACGATGCCGTAGTCCTCGATACGCAGTGTCATCGCCCCTCACGCTAGGTCAGGGCCGTGACCTGCGCCACGGCGCAGCGGTTTGCAGGTCGGGGGCCCTGGCGTGCTATGTTTTTCCCCGCACCCCAGCGAGGAACTACGCCTTGCGAGGGTCCACCTGTCCGGGTGGCGGAATGGCAGACGCGCTAGCTTGAGGTGCTAGTGCCCTTTATCGGGCGTGGGGGTTCAAGTCCCCCTCCGGACACTCGTTGAGACAGCGACGACGAAGACCTCCTGGGTCCACAACCAGGGGGTCTTCTGTCGTTCCCGGCTGGAACCTCGGTGCGAGATGTTCCCGTGGTGCTCCCACGGGGAACGCTTCCAGTTCCCGCGGGTGTTCTCATCGGCGTTCGCGTTGGCCCGGCGGGCGTCGTTCACCCAGGTGGGAGGCGCGTCCGGAGGGGGACAGGTGCCCCGGTGCAGATGTCTGGCGCCGAAGCCTGCGATTGGCCGCAACATCGAGCAGCACCCAGGTCGACGACGAGCACACGACCGTGCGACGAGGCGTGCCGCGGAGGTGCGTCCCGACTCACCTACAGCGAGTAGCTGGCACCGGTCGGACTCCCTTGCGGGTGACGATCGGGCGCATGACCGAGGAGTACTACCGTCGCGACGGCGCTCCGACCACAGTCGAAGCGTCAGTTCCGAACCGCCACGGAACTCCGGTGCGCAACACCTCGCCCTCGGGGGCATCACCGGTGCCGTGCGTTTCGAACACGACGAGCCCCTTGCTCGGGCCGGGGCGTGCAGGGGACATCTTGGGGTGGCGCGGGCTGGCCACTCGCTGCGACAAGCATGCCGTCGTCTACCGTGCTGGCGCCGTCCTCGCCGCGATCATCACTTGGCTGCGGAGGTCCTAAGCAAGGAATTCTGTGACCCCCTAGACCCCGGCCGAGTACGCACCGTCCGCGTCCTGGAACTCGTGACAGAAGGTGTAGACCTCGAGACCGACCAGATACCCGACGTCGGCCCAGCCGCCCGCGTCGACGGCGAGCATCCTAATTCGATCGCCGCCGGCGGACTACGGCGCAACAATCCGGGGCAGGTGCTCCGCGACAGTGCTGGCAGCCTCGTCGTCCACCGGAATCTCGACTCTCTGCGGCAGTTCGAGGACCGACGCGGCGGCCTCATCGAGCTCGAGGCTGAGCATGCCGCCCTCAAGGGAGAACCGTGCCAGGCCGCCGTAGTGGACGGGGCCGCCTCGCACGATGGCGTAGGAGTCCATGCCCACCTGCACGTCTTGCGCATAGTGGATCAACGCCCGCTGGAACTCGATCGAGTCCGCTGAGGGTTCATCCAGCAGAACAAGCGCCTCGTAGTTGTCTTCAACGCTGCGACAGAAGCCGACCCTGATCACGCGCCCGATCCTCTCGTGCCCCGCGGCTCAAGTCGCCCCGACTTGGGAGACACGCCTAGCCGTCTTGGGCAGCTGCCCCAATCACGTCGCCAAGAACGATGGTGATCGCACGGACGGCCTCCCGGGTCGCCGCATCGACCCAGACCTGGATTGGATAGTCGCCGCTCTGCAAGGCGACCTCGACGCACAGTCTGGGCGCCTCGGGGTCGTACGGCCCCGTTCGTTGTCCCATCGCTGCGTAGATGCCGTCGTACACGTACAAGACCGATTCGAGGACGAGGCGCCAGTGGACGCCGGGCGGAGCCTCATGCCCTACGTCCACCCTCGCGGACTCACCCTTTGGAATATCCAACCAGACCTTCACGGACGGGTACGGCGGGTCAGCCGGGTCGCCGATGTAGAAGTCTGGATTCCAGACGGTGGTCCAGTAGTTGTCGGGGTGCCACTCCGGACCGATCTGGACAGTGCGGTCTTCGATGACGAACTCGCCGACCGGGCCGCGGAGTTCAAGAACAGCCGGGAGGTCGCTGAGAGGTGGTGTTCTCACGTGACCCCATCGTGCCACCCTCGACACGCCTGTTCACACCCCGCCACCGTGGCACGTTGGAGACCGGCACACCGCCGCGCCCGCGACATCCGCCCTTGGCAGCGGGCGCGCGACCGCCCGCACGTTGGCGCTGCTGGTGCTGCGCTGGTTTCGGGACGGCGCGCCTGCGCCTGCGGGGATTTCGACCGCGACGTCACTCTGAACCGTCCGGGGTTCTGTTCCTCCCGGAATTCTTGACCGGCGTGGTGTTCCCGTCGGGAACGGTGGCGTACCACTGGGGACCCGCGGAGGACCAGCGGCCACGGGGTCTGCGCAGGTCAACGACTGTTCCTGCTGGTCAGGGGGATGTCGGGGCGGGTTTCAAGTCCCCCTCCGGACACTCGTTGAGACAGCGACGACGAAGGCCTCCTGGGTCCACAACCAGGGGGTCTTCTGTCGTATCCGGCCAATGCGCCGGTCCGAGATGTTCCCGAGAGTGTTCCCACGGCTGTGCCCCCGCGTTCCCTTGGGTGTTCCCAGGCGCCGTCGGCGGTCGGCGTTGGCCCAGGTGGGAATTGTGTCCGGAGGGGGACTGGCACCCCTACGGGAAGGGGTTCAGCGCCTGCGTCCTCAGGCCGGCGCGCCGCTGCGAGGCGAGGAAGTCTCGCCGACTGTGTCCGAGCTGGTCGGTCCCGCCGGCAGCACGCAGGTCGAGGCGGACTGCCGGTCGACGCACCCGAGGGTCGTGAGCTCGACGCCCCAGGGGCCCGCCACGGCTCTGACTCCGCGGGCTCGCGGACCAGTTGGGAGTACCGTGGCTGCACCCCGAGGGGCACCACACGTCGGGAGTCACCTATCCGTGCAGCAGTCCCTTACTATTCATCAACGAAATGGGGTGGTCTCCGATTGCTCGGGGCGCCTCAATGAGTGTGTGCAGTGAAGTATGTGCTCCGCTCATACGGGCGGGCGGTGGTCGCAAAACTGGCCGCATCTTCCAGAGCAAATCGGGGACCAAGGTTAGGACTTTCGAATGGTAAGAATCGAGACATCGATCCACGAGTTCTCGAAGAGTGCGAGCCCAGGCCAAGTAGCAATGTTTGTCGCCTCGTGCGCAGAGCGAATGGCTCAACTCTTCACTGGACTGGTATGCGGAAGCGCCGAGCGAACTCAGGATATCGAGTTCACTATTCGCAGCATGGATCTACTCTGGCAAGCCGACACCCAGACTTCTTGGGATGAAATCGCCGCGCGTTTCAGGTCTTTGCCAGAGCTGACGGGTGACGAGGAACCGCCTGGCTTGCTGGCGTACGCCTACGACGCGGCCGCCACGTTGTACTACGCCGCACTGTATCGGGCCACTGGGAGTCTGACGGATGTGACTAGTTGCTCAAACCGTGCACTCAACTCGACCGGGTTTATTTCGGACAAACTTGGCGATGATGTGAATAGGTATGAAATCGAACTTCAGAACCAGATAGCCGATATCGCACTGCTGTCGCGGGTCGGCAACTCTGCTAGATGCGACGTCATTGAAGCTATGAGGGCTCATGCACAAAGCCTTGGACGCGCAAGATTGGCCGAACTGACTTCACGGTGACTGGGGCGGCCGTGTAATTCGGATCAGACATTGCTCCTTCTCGCCGGAAGGACGGGTTGGCGCCATAGGGTGTTGGCAACAACCTGGTCCGAGGGCCGACGAGGTCGTCCACCCGCTTCGGGAGCGGCCCGATCTGAATCGCCCTGAGTTTCGTTCCTATGCGTTCCCTTGGCCAGCGAGGGCTGGCCGGGGTGATTCTTGGGCAGCGTAGTACGCCGCCTCGACCTCGAGCGGGGTGCGCATGTCGAGCTCGCCGTGGAGGCGCTGGTTGTTCCACCACCACACGTACTCCAGGGTGGCGAGCTCGACCTGCTCGATCGTGCGCCACGTCCCGCGTCGGCGGATCAATTCGGTCTTGTAGCGCCCCTTGACGGCCTCGGCGAGGGCGTTGTCGTAGCTGTCACCGACGGTCCCGGTGGACGGCTTCGCGCCGAGCTCGCCGATGCGGTCGGTGTAGACGATCGAGAGGTAGTTCGACCCGTGGTCGGCGTGGTGGACCAGCCCGGTCAGATCGACCGCGCCCTCACGTCGGGCGTCCCAGGCAGCCATGTCGAGTGCCTGCAGCGGCAGGATGTCGGCCGGCAACGTCGCTGCGACGTTCCAGCCCACGATCCGCCGGGAGTGCACGTCGGTCACGAACGCGACGTAGGCGAAGCCGGACCACGTCGCGACGTAGGTGATGTCCGCGACCCACAGCCGGCGCGGCGCGGACGCGTGGAAGCGTCGTTGCACCAGGTCGGCCGGCTTCACGGCGCCCGGGTCGGGCCTGGTGGTGAACACCTTCTTCGAGCGTTTCACCCCGCGGACGTCGGCGATCTTCATCAACCGGGCGGTCTGGTCGCGGCCGACGTCCCAGCCCTGACGTCGCAGCAGGGCGTGCATCTTCCGCACGCCGTAGACGCCGTAGTTCTGCGCGTGCAGGCGGACGATCTCGGGCACCAGCAGACCGTCCTTCAACGATCGCGCCGACCGCGGTCTGGTCTTCGCGGCACGGTAGCCGCGAGAGGTGATGAACCCACGAACTCCCCGGGCGCAGCACCCGGCAGATGGCCTCGACCCCGAAACGATCCTTGTGCTCGTCGATGAACCGGATCATTTCGTCGTGGGGCGGTCGAGCTCCTTGGCGAAAAACACGCTCGCCGCCTTGAGAATCTCGTTCGCACGCCGCAGCTCGGCGACCTCGCTCTTGAGACGCTTGATCTCCGCGGCGGCTTCGGTCGTCACTCCGGGCCGCTGCCCGGAGTCGACCTGTGCGCGCCGCTGCCACAACCGCAGCGTCTCCGGACTCATCCCGAGCAGGCCCGCGACATGCCTCGCCGCCGCGGTCGGGTTCGGGTGGTCACCACGGGCCTCGGCGAGCATCCGCAACGCCCGCTCCCGCATCTCAGGTGTGTACTTGGCCATCAGGTTCCATCCTTACAGTTCGGACGGAACGAAACCCAGGGCGATTCACAGTCGCGGTTGACCACACGTACTATGTTCTCGCGGGGAACTACCCCGTCCTCGTCCACAACGACAGTTGCCCGACCGCGTACGCGCTGTCGCTAAAGACTGGTTCGCCGAAGGGAACTGGCGCGAGTCAGTCTTATCAAATCAGCCAGGTGGGCTCGACAGAGTATCTTGCGACAGGCGGGGGAAGCAAGTCTGGGCTGACGGTCTCGATTTTGCGACGTCTGAGCTTCTGGACGCAAAGTTCGTCGCTTCAGCCGGACGAAGCCCTTTTGTTGCTGGCGGGCAGGTTCCGGACTTCATCCAGGCGAAGATCGACGCAAAGATTGGTGATGAGTTTGCGAGATACTCCGCAGTTATCGGTGACTCAGGAAATCCTCTTAGAGGTCTCCGTGTAATCACAAACGAGCCAGGAGCCGTCCCATACTTTAAAGCCATGATGGAAAAATATGGAGTCCCCGGCGTTGCAACCTTAGGAAATTAGGAGGCTGAAACATGACATTCATGTTGCTGTTTGACGACGACCGTTACACTTTGAGCGTCGATCAAATGGCAGAGGTGCTGATCCGGGACTGGCCTACTGTTGATTTGCACAAAAGCGCGGATGATCTGTACCAGCAGACACGCGCCCTGGTTTGGTCGGACGTCGTCGCCAGAGAGGAGGTGGAGGGCTCCTTTCATGTCGATGGGACCTGCGTGTATTTGGAATCTACGTCGTCTGCGGCGGCCAACTTCGCAGCGTGGTACCGAGGCCTTTTTCCGGCCGAGGTGGATTTGGTAATGTGCGACGACATCTATAGCTTTTCCATTCACATAACCTCGGGAGCTTCAGCTTCAGAGATCTATCGCAATATCGAAGGGGCCTAGCCTCGATCTTTGATCGGCCTGGTGATCGCGCTCGAGGCGGCGTCGTTGCCGTTGTTCGGGCGTGATTCTGACATGTGGGTGTGACAGGGTGCCGCAGGTCGTTGCCGGCCCAGCCTGGAGCTTTCGTTCGGTGAAATAATCGACCGGCCGAATGAAGGGGTGATTGAATCCGCGGTCCGGGGGATGATGGCAGACGAATGGTACGTGATACTTGAGATTGCTGGCGGATGCTTTATTCAGGCCAGTAAAGGGGTTGAGGCTGGCGTCTTGTCTGGTCAGTTTGCAGTGGAGTACAGAAAGGCGCGCGAGAGCGGGCAGTATCGTTTGGTCTTTGAATCAATCGAAGGCGTGATAGAAGCGTTCGCTGAGTTCTTTAGGGACTCGAACGAATGGCAGCCTTCCGGAACCGCCGTGCGAGTGCAACTTTGATAGCTGTAGTAGTACTACAGGGCGGAGCTAAAGAGGCTCTTCGCCGATCCGGTGGGGAGTGACGATCCCGTCCCGCCAGCAGAAGGCCATCGTGCCCTGGCACTCGTTGCCGTCGCCGACGGTCTGGAGCTCCAGGGGCCGGTGAGCCCCGAGAGTGTCGCCATGGGAGCCCGGACCGGTGCATTCTGGTCGGTCCTGGAGGCAGGACGTCGCTCGTCTCGGAGCGTCTGATGCGGGGGACTGCCACACCGGCGAACGACGCCGAGGCAGCGGTGGTGGGTCACTGTCGACGTGGCGAGTCGTCAGTGATCTGGTGTTCCCGTCGGGAACGGTGGCGTACCACTGAGGGCCCGCGCAGAACCGGTGGGCACGGGGTCTGTGCAGGTCATCGGTTGTTCCTGCTGGTCGAGGAGGTGTCGGGTCGGGTTTCAAGTCCCCCTCCGGACACTCGTTGAGACAGCGACGACGAAGGCCTCCTGGGTCCACAACCAGGGGGTCTTCTGTCGTATCCGGGTGCTTCCTCGGTTCGAAATGATCCCGAGAGTGTTCCCACGGTCGTGCCTCCGCGTTCCCCTGGATGTTCCCAGGAGCGGTCAAGCCCCTGGAAGTGGTGTAGCGCGTCGTGATCCGTCGTTGGTTAAGCGCTGAGTTCGAGGACGGGGTCGGTGGGCACCTCCGTTCCGGGGTTGGTGACCGGGGTGAGGCGGCATCGGGTCAGGAGGTCGAGGCCGAGGTAGCGGCGTCCTTCGGCCCACTCGTCGGTCTGTTCTGCCAGCACTGCACCGACGAGGCGCACGATCGCGTCGCGGTTGGGGAAGATGCCGACGGAGTCGGTGCGGCGGCGGATCTCCTTGTTCAGTCGTTCGGCGGGGTTGTTCGACCAGATCTGGGTCCAGACGTCCTTCGGGAAGCCGGTGAACGCCAGGATGTCGGCGCGGGCGGCGTCGAGGTGTTCGGCCACCGCGGGGAGCTTGCCCGCGACGTAGTCCAGCAGGCGGTCGAACTGGGCGTTCACGGCGGTGGCGTCGGGCTGGTCGTAGACCGAGTGCAGCATCGCCTTCACGGCGGGCCACAGGCTCTTCGGCGTGATGGCCATGAGGTTCGCGGCGTAGTGGGTGCGGCATCGCTGCCAGGTGGCGCCGGGCAGGTTCGCCGCGACGGCCTCGACCAGCCCGGCGTGCGCATCGGAGGTGACGAGCCGGACTCCCCGCAAGGCCGCGGGCGACCAGGTCGGCGAAGAACTCGTTCCACGCGGTCCTGGTCTCGGCGGTCGCGACGCGCATGCCCAGGACCTCGCGGTGCCCATCACCGTTGACCCCGGTGGCGACCAGCACGACGGCGTTGATCACCCGGCCTGCCTCGCGGACCTTCATCGTCAGGGCGTCGGCGGCGACGAACGTGAACGGGCCGGCGTCGTCCAGGGGGCGGTGGCGGAACGCTTCGACCTGCTCGTCCAGGTCGGCGGCCATGCGCGAGACCTGCGACTTACTCAGCGAGTTGATGCCGAGGGTCTTGACGAGCTTGTCCATCCTCCGGGTGGACACACCGGCCAGATAGCAGTCCGCGATGACCGTGATCAGCGCGGACTCGGCCCGCTTACGGCGCTCCAGCAGCCAGTCGGGGAAGTAGGTTCCCGTGCGCAGCTTCGGGACCGCGACGTCGATCGTGCCGGCTCGGGTGTCCAGGTCGCGGTGCCGGTAGCCGTTGCGCTGCGCAGTCCGGGACGCGGACCGCTGGCCCCACTCGGCGCCCACGACCGCGTCCGCATCGGCGCTGAGGAGGGCGTTGATCACCGTCTGCAACAGCGATCGCATCAGATCGGGCGAGGCCTCGCTCAGGGCCTCGCCAAGCAGGCCGGCAGGGTCGACAATGTGTGGTGCGGTCATCGTGATGCTCCGTTCGAGGGTGCTGTGAAGGGTTCACTCGAAGGATCACGCGGTGGCCGCACTACGTCTCGCCGAAGATCTCGACAACGACCCTGGCGACCGCGCTACACCACTATCAGGGACTCAACTCCAGGAGCCTCGGTGGGTGGCGTTCTCCCAGGTGGGGGCGGTGTTCGGAGGGGGACGGGCGATCCGGTGCAGATGTCTGCCGCCGACGCCTGCACCCGGCGCGAACCATCGAGCAGCACCAGGACTGCCGCGACCGTCACGACGCCGCTGCGACGAGCGAAGCGGCGGTTCCGAACGCCACGGGACCGGGGCGCGACAGTGCGGTCCCGCGCAGGGGGTCGCCCTGCAGGTCGGCGACCTCTTCGTGTCGCCCGACCGGCGCGGCCGAGGCCGCCGGTCTTCCGGGTCACGCGGTGAAGCCGGTGTCCCGGATACGTCGAGCGGGCACTCCGGCGACGATGGTGTCGGCGGGGACGTCCCGCGTGACGACGGCGCCGGCCCCGATGACGGCTCCGTCGCCGACGGTGACGCCGGGTAGGACGGTGGCGGACGCGCCGATCCAGACCTTGCGTCCGATGGTGACGGGGGCGGGGATCATGTCGCCGCGTCGGGTGGGTTCGAGGTCGTGGTTGAGGGTGACGATGGTGCAGCCGTGTCCGATGAGGGTGCCGTCGCCGATGGTGATGCCGCCGGTGTCCTGGATGCGGCACCCCATGTTGATGAACACGCCGCGGCCGAGTGAGAGGTTCTTGCCGAATTCGCAGTGGAACGGCGGGAAGAGGGTGACTGATTCGTCGATCGCGCGACCGGTGAGGCGGGTCAGTAGCGCACGGACGTCCTCGGGGGTCCGGTAGCCGGTGTTGAGCTCGGTGGTGGTGCGCAGCGCGTCCTGCGCGGCGCGGTGCATGACGGCGTGTGCCGGAGAACCGGCCCGGATGCGCTCACCTCGGTGGACGTGGTCGAGGAACTCCGGCAGGTCCATCACTGCTCCATCGGTGCGGTGGAGGCCGGGTCGGCCTCGGCGGCCCACGACGCGAGCAGGTTCAGTCGCACGGCGGACGGCGAGCCGGGTTCGGCGGTGTAGACCATGAGGATCTGGCCCGGTTCGGCGGTGATCGCGAGCTCCTCGTAGGCCAGGGTGAGCTCGCCGACGACCGGGTGACGGAACCGCTTCGTGCCGGAGCCGTGGGTGCGGACGTCGTGCGCGGCCCACAGCCGACGGAACACCTCGCTGCGGGTCGAGAGCTCGCCGACGAGGTCCTGCAGGCCCTTGTCGTGCGGGTCGCGGCCGGCCTCGGCGCGCATGATTGCCACGCACATCTCGGCGAACAGGTCCCAGTCGGGGTAGAAGTCGTGGGCGGCGGGGTCGAGGAACTGGAAGCGGGCGAGGTTGGGGGTGCGGCCGCCGTCCCCGATGACGGGGGAGTAGAAGGCACGGCCGAGCGCGTTGGTCGCGAGCAGGTCCTGGTGCTGGTCGCGGACGAACGCGACGCCGTCGGTGAGGGCAGCCAGGGTCCACTCGAGACTGGCCCGGGGCGCCCCGGGGCGGGTCGAGCGGCGGCGGCTGCGTCCCGACGTCGGTACCCCGTCGGCCGCCCTCGCCAGGTCGAACAGGTGGGCACGCTCGGTGTCGTCGAGGTGCAGGGCGCCCGCGACGGCGTCGAGCACGGAGGCGGATGCGCCGCCGATGGCGCCGCGCTCGAGCTTGGCGTAGTACTCCACGCTCACCCCCGCCAGAGCCGCGACCTCACTGCGTCGCAGGCCCGGCACCCTGCGGTTGCTCCCGCCGACGACGCCTGCGGCCTCCGGTGTGACCTTGCCGCGCCGCGTCATGAGGAACTCGCGTACCTCTGCTCGGTTGTCCATGCCTCCACGGTAGGCCGCTCGTCCCCGCGAGGGAGTCCGTGACGAGAGGTGTACTGCTGGTACACCCCTTCACGAGGACTCCCGCGCAGGGGGAACGAGAACGATGCTGGAAGGACCAACAACGAAGGAGAGCACGATGCGTGGAGTGATCATGCACGGCCCCGGCGATGTCCGGGTGGAAGAGCGCGAGGACCCGCGGATCGTCGACCCGACCGACGCAGTGATCAGCCTGGCAGCGACCTGCATCTGCGGGTCGGACCTGTGGCCGTATCGCGGGGCAGACCAGGTGGACCACGCCACGATGGGGCACGAGTACGTCGGGGTCGTGGAGGAGGTCGGGGCCGAGGTCACGACCGTCAAGCCGGGGGACTTCGTCGTCGGCTCGTTCGTCATCTCGGACGGCACGTGCGAGATCTGCCGGGCCGGTTTCCCGTCGAGCTGCGTGCACCGGATCTTCGTCGACGGCGCCATCGGCACCCAGGCGGAGAAGGCGCGCATCCCTTACGCCGACGGCACCCTCGTCGCAACACCGGGACCGCCCGACCCGGACCTGATCCCGCACCTGCTGGCCGCCTCCGACGTGCTGGGCACCGGCTGGTTCGCTGCCGTAGCCGCTCAGGCAGGCCCGGGTAAGACCGTGGCCGTGGTGGGCGACGGTGCCGTGGGTCTCATGGGCGTCCTTGCCGCCAAGCAGCTCGGCGCCGAGCGCATCATCGCCATGTCGCGTCATGCGGACCGTCAAGAGCTCGCGCGGCACTTCGGCGCCACCGACATCGTCTCCGAGCGCGGCGAGGCAGGAGTCGCGCGGGTCAAGGAGCTCACCGACGGTCTCGGCGCCCACTCCGTCATCGAGGCCGTCGGGACCCAGGAGTCCATGGTCCAGGCCATCAGCTCGGCCCGCCCCGGCGGCAACGTCGGGTTCGTCGGCGTCACCCATGACGTCCAGCTGCCCGGCGAGCTGCTGTTCTTCTCCCAGGTCCAGGTCCTCGGCGGGCCAGCGCCGGTGCGCCGGTTCCTGCCCGAGCTCATCCAGCTCATCTGGGACCGCAAGATCGACCCGGGCAAGGTCTTCGACCTCACCCTGCCGCTCGAGCAGGCCGCCGACGGCTATCGGGCCATGGACGAGCGCCGCGCCACCAAGGTGCTCCTCACACTCTGACTCATCGACCGAGGAGAAAGGCCGAATCATGAAGCTAACTCGAAGCGGCGGCCGGACGGCCGCGGGCCCGGCGGACTGGTTCACCGGAACCGTCTACATCGACCCCATCCGCGATCCGGACGACCAGTCCGCCGTCGGATGCGCCCATGTGCGCTTCGCCCCGGGGGCGCGCACCGCCTGGCACCACCACCCCAAGGGGCAGACGCTCTACGTCACCGACGGCATCGGCTACGTGGCCCGGCGTGGCGGCGAGGTGCAGGAGATCCGTCCCGGTGACGTCGTCTACATCGAGCCGGGCGAGGAGCACTGGCACGGCGCCACCGCCGACCGGTTCATGGCCCACGTCGCGATCCAGGAAGCCGACGAGAACGGCCAGGTCGTCACCTGGCTCGAACACGTGACCGACGACGACCAGACCTGACCGCGGCTGACCGGACACCGGTGATGACCCACCGTCGAAGCCCCAGGCGTCGTCGAGACGCCTGGGGCTTCGTCGTTTCCGGTCATGCTTCGGTCCGTCTCGACGAACCCGCGTCCAGGCGCCGTGCCCCTGGACGAGCGCGCCGCCGCTGGGCCAGGCACGACGTGAGACGCCACACCCGCGGACGCAAGCTGATCGAGCATCCCGAGGTAGGGCGGCTCGACCTGGAGTACAACGACTTCGCCTTGCCCAGGGACCCGCACATCACCATTCCCACGTACACGGCCGCGCCGGCCAGCTCGAGCGCCGACGGCCTGGCTCTTCTGGCGGCCTGGGCGGGAACCGAGGCGAACGAAGCGCACCCGATCGATCAGCCCTCCGCCGACCGTGGAGGTCGCTGAGGAGGACTCACGCGCTTACGGGAGCACCTCGACCGCGATCTCGCCCTCGAGACGGTCGAGATGATCGCGCGCGGCGTCATAGGTGCCCAGGTGCAGGGTGTCGTCGGAGTACCCGGTTCCTTCGGTGTCGTAGTAGAAACCGAGATTGCCCCACGGCACGTAGTAGATGAGGTCGCCGTCCTCCGGGTCCGACCCGGGCGAACCGTCATGCTCCAGCTCGCGCGGCAGGTAGGCGATCTTCTCCCGGTCGTTGAACTCCTCGAGGTCCAGGGTCAGCGGCAGCATGCTCAAGAAGTCGCGGGTGGCGGGGGAGTCCTCGCCGATCGTGACCTCGACCGACTCGCCGTCGCCCGAGAATCGGACGACCGTGCCCACGACGTCGTCGCCGCTGTCGTCGCTCGCGTCCGCGCTCTCGGTGTGGGGCGTCGACGGGGAAGGGGGAGGAACGGATCCGGAGGTTCGCAGGCCGCCCCTCTGGACCTCGTCGGCGGCCGGCCCGCACGCGGCGAGGGCGAGGGACAGCGCGACGGCTGTCGCAGCGGATGCACCGGTGGGCGAGAGTCTCATCGTGCGCGATCCTGTCGTTCGGGAGGGGTCGTGGCCGTTCGTCAGGCCATCACATCCCAGTTCAGCGCGACGGGGGACACCCCATCGATACACGCCTTCTGAGGGACCCCGTCGGCGCAGCTTCGAGGTAGAGCGCGTGACCCCGTCCACTGGACGCACGGGGCGTCCGGGGGACAGGGTCACGGCGCTCAGGCGAACACTGGCAGCGTCACTCCGCCCGTGGTCAGGCGTTCGCGGAAGCCGACTGCTCGAGCCCGGTACGGCGGGCGCTCTCGGCCCACAGAGCCGTCGCGAGGGCGGCGTCGTTCTGCTGCGGGTTGGGACGCTTGGGGAGCTTGCGGTGCTCGTCGTAGTACTCCCCGGACTGCCAGGTGGCACCCGGGGTACCGTCCATCGCCCAGAGGAGGTTGTCGGCGCCGGACTCGGGCGTCGACAGCATGCGGGCCAGGGGGCTCTTGTAGATGAACTTCATCATCCCGTTGCCGGTCTCCTTGCCGAAGTTCGACGCGATGTTGCCGGGGTGCAGCGCGACGGCGCTCAGGCCCTGGTCGTGATAGCGGGCGTGCAGGCCCTTGGCGAACAGGATGTTGGCGAGCTTGGAGTCGCCGTAGGCCTTCATGGTCTTGTATTTCTTCGTGGCGTCGAGGTCGGCGAGGTCGATCTTGCCGAACGCGTGCGCACCGACGCTGGAGGTGTTGACGACCTTCGCGTCGCTGGCGAGCAGGACGTCGATCAGCAGGTTGGTCAGCAGGAACCCTGCGTAGTGGTTGACCTGCATGGTGCGCTCGTTGCCGTCCGCGGTGACGACGCGCTCGGCGAAGACGCCACCGGCGTTGTTCGCCAGGACGTCGATACGGTCCGTGCGCTCGCGGATCTGCTGGGCGAGAGTGCGTACGTCGGACAGGCGCTCGAAGTCCGCGACGAAGGTCTCGGCGCCCAGCGGTCGGGCGACGGCGTCGAGCTTGTCCCGTCGTCGGCCGACGAGCAGGAGGCGTTCGCCCTGCTCGGCGAGCTTCTTCGCGGCGGCCGCGCCGATGCCGTCCGAGGCGCCGGTGATGACGATGGTGCGCTGGCTCATGTGCTGGTGCTCCTTCTGCCCGAGGGCGGTTCAGTGGCCGTCGGCCTCGATGGACAGCGGCTCCCACTGCTTCCACTCGTCGAGGCGCTGCTGGTAGACGTGCGGGGCGATCTGGGTGGGGGCTGTGCCGAAGAACACGCGCAGCGGCGGCTGCTCGGCGTCGACGACCTTGAGGATGGCTGCGCCGGCGGCGACCGGGTCACCCATCGAGGTGCCGCTGTCGGCGATCATGGCGGACATCTGCTCACGCAGGGGGTCGTACTGCGGCTGCGGGGTCGCGTGGACCGCGCTGCTACCGCCCCAGTCGGTGCTGAACCCGCCGGGCTCGACGAGGGTGACCTTGATGCCGAACCCGGCGACCTCCTGCGCGAGCGCGTCGGAGAGACCCTCCAGAGCCCACTTGGAGGCGTGGTAGCCGCCGAGGTTGGGGAACGCGGTGATGCCCCCGATGGTCGAGATCTGGATGATGTGCCCCGAGCTTTGGGCGCGCAGGATCGGCAGCACGGCCTGGGTGACGTGCAGGACGCCGAACAGGTTGACCTCGATCTGGTCTCGCAGCTGTTGCACGGTCAGCTCTTCGACCGCTCCGAAGAGCCCGTACCCGGCGTTGTTCACCACGACGTCGAGGCGACCGAAGCGCTCCTCGGCCGCCGCGACCGCGGCGAAGACGCCGTCACGGTCGGTCACGTCCAGCTTCAGCGGGAGCACGTCGTCACCGAACTGCTCCGCCAGTTCTGTCAGTGCGGCGGTGTCACGGGCGGTGGCGGCGACCTTGTCGCCGCGACCCAGCGCATTCTTGGCGAACTCCTTGCCGAAGCCGCGTCCCGCGCCGGTGATGAACCAGACCTTGCTCATTGCTCTGCTCCTCGTGTCGATGGCTTCGACAACACCATACGCCTTTCGTGGCACTGAGTGTCAAGCATGACGCTCGTGGGCTACTCTGAGGACATGACCTCGACCACCGACCGCGAGACACTGCGCGACCGCACCCGTCGAGCCGTGCGCTCGGAACTGATCGACGCCGCCCAGAAGCTGTTCTCCGAGCTGGGCTTCGAGGCCGTGACCGTCGACCAGATCGCCGCCGCGGCCGGCATGTCCAGACGCAGCTTCTTCCGCTACTTCTCCAGCAAGGAGGAGGTCGTGCTGGGCAAGGTCGACCGGCATGGGGAGGCGTTCGTCCGCGCGCTGTCCGAGCGCCCAGACGACGAACCGGCGTGGGTCGCGTTGCGGCGCATGTTCGACGACGCCGTCGCCTATGGCAGCGACCCCGCTCTGGGACAGCACGCAGCCGAGATGGACCGTGTGATCCAGAGCTCTGAGACCCTGCGGACCGGCTACCTGCAGCGCATGCAGCACGCGCAAGATCTCGTGGCCGAGGAGCTGCGTCGACGCGAGGAGCGCCGCGGCACCACCGGCTGGGGTGACGTCGACGCCGCCGCCCTCGTCGCTGCGGCGTTCGCCGCGCTCCTGACCTCTCACGCGCATTCCCAGGCGAGCGGGGCAGCATTCGCGACCACACTCGACGAGGCTCTGGCGGCCATCGCACGGGAGAGCAACGCCAACGGCGAGGCTTGATCCGCCCGGACTTCACAGAAGACCTGGCACACGACCGAGCGCCCGGCGATGGTGGGTGTCGTCAGTCGGTCTGCAGGAGTCTCGAGATGCGCCAGAGCGTCCAGGCGTTGGCGGCGCGCAGGCGACCTTCGGGAGTGCGAAGTGCGAACCCCGCCTGCGCTTCGAGCCATTCGAGGCGGTCCTGCAGCGTGGAGTGGTGGATCTGCAGGGCCTGCGCGGCCTGACGCAACGTGGCGCCGGAGGCCAGGTGGTAGAAGGTCTCCGGGACCCATGGTCGTCGTGCACGCAGGGTCTCGAGCATGACGATCTCAGGGTCCGCGGCGGCGGCCTGCGGGGTGAGCCGTTCGCTGATCAACCGTGCCGCACCGAGCTCCTCGAACCGCACGACGGTCGGTCCACCGTGGGCTGGTGCGACGGCCAGGTTCAGCGCCGCCACCGCTCGGTCGCACGCGCCGGGGACATCGCCACCGTGCGAGCGAGCCAAGCCGGTACGGACGGTGGGCGCACGGCGCTCCGGCGTCACTGCCTCGTCGTCGGGCAGGAGCCCGATCCACCCGCCCGCGACGTGGGCACGTGCAGCGACCTCGGGAGGCACGTCCGGGGGAGTCGCCATGACGACGGGGTCTGCCGGCAGGCCGAGCACGGTCAGCGCCGCGCCGCGTTCGGCAGCCGGCGCGGTCGGATCGCAGGCGGTGTACGCGAGCTCCTCGGGCGTCAGGGGGCCGGTGACCGGGCGGATCCTGACACGCAGGGCCTGCGCGCAGCGCTCGAGGATAAGTTCGTCGAGCGGACCCGTGGAACCGTCACGCTCGAGCCATACCGACGTCGCCCGGCTCCGGTCGACCACGACCGACGTACCGGGCGAGGCCGCTGGCGGACCTCCGACGGTGTTTCCCGCCGGGTCCACACGCATCGTGATTCCGGACGCACTGTCGCGGAATCCCGCCGCAACGCCAGCCAAGGCCGCGGCCGCGCGCAGGATGGCCTCGCGCGGCGCAGCGCCCTCCACGAGGTTGTCAAAGTGTGCGATCACACGCAGTGCAGACGCCGCATCGGCATCCGTGACCGTCAATCGGCCGATGAGTTCACGCATCCAGACTCCCCTTCGAGCTCCCCGCCAGCCTAAGCCCCCGCCAGGTGGCGGGTGCCGCCCTGAGATGGCCGCCGATCTGCGGATACCGGCAGCGCTCCCGGGCCGCCAGGATGGCTCCACCTTCCAAGGATGCGAGGAGTAGCTCATGACTGAAGACCCTGTCGCCCAGCCGTTCCAGGCCGAGCTGGCGGCCGTGCTCGCCGCCGGCCCCCTGGCCCCGACGGTCAGTGCCGAGACCCTCGACGGGCTGCGCACCATGATGCGCGAGCAAGCCGACGCCAACCCCGTCGACCTGACCCTCGGAGGCACCGTTCGTGTCGAGGCGCTCACCGTGCCCGGCCCGGACGGCGCGCCCGACATCACTCTGCATCTCTTCCGACCGGCCACGGGGCACGGTCCGTGGCCCGTGCTCTACAACACCCACGGCGGCGGGATGATCTCCGGCAGCGCGCTGGGAGAGGTGGCGCTGTACCTCCCGTACGTCGCCGAGGGGCTCGCCGCGGTGGTCTCGGTGGAGTACCGGCTCGCGCCCGAGCACCCCGATCCCGCCCCGATCGAGGACTGCTACGCCGGTCTGGCCTGGACGGCCCGGCACGCCCACGAGTACGACCTCGACGCCGACCGGCTGATGCTGATCGGCGCGAGCGCCGGCGGCGGCCTTGCGGCCGGGCTCGGCCTGCTCGCACGGGATCGTGGGTTCCCGTCGATCACCCACCAGATCCTCATCTGCCCGATGATCGACGACCGCGAGGTCACGCCCAGCAGCCGCATGCTCGACGGGAAGGGCGTGTGGGATCGCAACAGCAACCACTTCGGCTGGACCTCGCTGCTGGGAGATCGCCGCGGCGGTCCCGATGTCAGCATCTACGCCGCACCCGCACGTGCAACGGACCTGTCCGGGCTGCCGCAGACCTACGTCGACGCCGGCGGCGCGGAGACCTTCCGCGACGAGGCCGTCGACTACGCCCAGCGACTGGCCCAGGCCGGCGTCCTGGTCGACCTCCACGTGTGGGGTGGCGGATTCCACGGCTTCGACATGCTCGTCCCGCAGGCCGCGATCTCCCGCGCCGCCATCGCCGTACGCGACGAATACATCCGCCGGGCGCTGGCCCGCTGATCCGTTCCGGGGCCGTAGCCCCGGGTGCGCTACCCAAGGAGCAACAGGCATGACTGACAAGAACATCTCGATCGTCGAGCACGACGTCCGGGACAAGGTGATCCTCCTGGCCGGCGCCGGAGGTCTCGCGACCGCCACGGCAGCTCGACTCGGGGCCGCTGGAGCGCGGCTGGTGATCGGCGACCTCAGCATCGCCGCGGCGGAGAGCGCGGCGGACGCCGCACGCGCGCACGGAGGCGAAGCGATTGCCCAGGAGCTGGACATCTCTGACGAAACTGCCGTCAACGCATTCGTCGCGCACGCCATCGCAGAGCTCGGCCGCATCGACGGCCTGCTCAACATCGCCGCGGACATCCGCCCACAGAACATGGGCCGGGACACCGACGCGGTCGAGATCCCGCTCGAGATCTGGCAGCACACGCTCGAGGTGAACCTCACGGGCTACCTGCTCACAAGCCGCGCCGTCATCCCGCACATGCTGGAGGCCGGCGGCGGATCGATCGTCAACGTGATCTCGGGCGCCGTCTACATCGGCGAGCCGCTGCGCCTGGCCTACGCCGTCAGCAAGGCCGGGGTCACTGCGCTGACCCGGCACATCGCCAACCGATGGGGTCGCGAGGGGATCCGCGCGAACTCCCTCGGGCCCGGCGGGGTCCTCACCGACACCATGCAGGCCAACGTCGACCCCGCACAGCGCGAGAAGTCCCTCTCCGTGCTTCCCCACACCCGCCTCGGCAAGCCGGACGACATCGCAGCCATGGCGATCCACCTGCTCTCCGACGACGGCGCCTGGATCCAGGGGCAGACGATCATGGTCGACGGCGGCCTCACCATGCGTCCCTGACGGGGTCGACGACGTTGGCGTGTCCCTGACTCACTGCCTGTCGGAGATTGCGCCAGCGTGTTTGCGTCTCGACTTCACCAGCTGGCGGTGACCCTCTTGGGGCCGGAAGAGGCGCCGCTGCACGGCGGCGATCACGGCTGCGCGACGTTGTTCCCGTCGGGAACGGTGGAGGACCACTGAGAACCAGGTAGGAGTTGTCAGCCACCGGGTTCGGGTCCACCCGGGTTCAACAGGCACCGGAAGAACGCGGCGCTGGCCCCGCCGAAGCAGGGCTGCTCAGAGTGTTCCCGTCGGGAACGGTGGTGGACCACTGGGGGCCCGCAGGGAACCAGCGGCCACCGGGTCTGTGCAGGTCAGCGGCTGTTCCTGCTGGTCACGGGGAGGTCGGGGCGGGTTTCAAGTCCCCCTCCGGACACCACGCTGACCAGCGGAAACGCTGGTTCTCGGTTCCCTTGGGAACACTCCATGGGAACATCAGCGCACAAGACAGCACGCAAAAGCCCCTCTCCACGGTTCGTGGAGAGGGGCTCTTGTCACATCCAGGGGCGGCCTGGCCGCCTGTCACCGCCTAGTTCTCGTCCCCGCGCGGGCACGCCGCGCGGAGAGCGAGGTCGGCACCATCAGGTCACCGCTGGACCGGGGGGCTTGGATCGGCGACACCGGATGGAACGTCTGCTCGCGGTACAGGTCGACGCAGTGGTCGTCGTAGCGGACGGACTCGCCGATCGTGTGGTGCGGCAGCCCAGTGCGGTGCTTGCGACACCACTGCGCCGACTTCCCGATTTGCTGGGCGAACCACTCCTCGTCGCGGAGCGGGTTGAATCGCCCTGGGTTTCGTTCCGTCCGAACTGTAAGGATGGAACCTGATGGCCAAGTACACACCTGAGATGCGGGAGCGGGCGTTGCGGATGCTCGCCGAGGCCCGTGGTGACCACCCGAACCCGACCGCGGCGGCGAGGCATGTCGCGGGCCTGCTCGGGATGAGTCCGGAGACGCTGCGGTTGTGGCAGCGGCGCGCACAGGTCGACTCCGGGCAGCGGCCCGGAGTGACGACCGAAGCCGCCGCGGAGATCAAGCGTCTCAAGAGCGAGGTCGCCGAGCTGCGGCGTGCGAACGAGATTCTCAAGGCGGCGAGCGTGTTTTTCGCCAAGGAGCTCGACCGCCCCACGACGAAATGATCCGGTTCATCGACGAGCACAAGGATCGTTTCGGGGTCGAGGCCATCTGCCGGGTGCTGCGCCCGGGGAGTTCGTGGGTTCATCACCTCTCGCGGCTACCGTGCCGCGAAGACCAGACCGCGGTCGGCGCGATCGTTGAGGGACGGTCTGCTGGTGCCCGAGATCGTCCGCCTGCACGCGGAGAACTACGGCGTCTACGGCGTGCGGAAGATGCACGCCCTGCTACGACGTCAGGGCTGGGACGTCGGCCGCGACCAGACCGCCCGGTTGATGAAGATCGCCGACGTCCGCGGGGTGAAACGCTCGAAGAAGGTGTTCACCACCAGGCCCGACCCGGGCGCCGTGAAGCCGGCCGACCTGGTGCAACGACGCTTCCACGCGTCCGCGCCGCGCCGGCTGTGGGTCGCGGACATCACCTACGTCGCGACGTGGTCCGGCTTCGCCTACGTCGCGTTCGTGACCGACGTGCACTCCCGGCGGATCGTGGGCTGGAACGTCGCAGCGACGTTGCCGGCCGACATCCTGCCGCTGCAGGCACTCGACATGGCTGCCTGGGACGCCCGACGCGAGGGCGCGGTCGATCTGACCGGGCTGGTCCACCACGCCGACCACGGGTCGAACGGCGGGTTCAACCGGTCGAAGCAACACCGGGTTGTTGGAGCGAGAGTAGCTGCTCGGCGAAGACCTCGGCGGGGGTCTTCCAGCCGAGAACCTTGCGGGGCCGGTTGTTGACCGCCAGGGCGACGGCTTCGAGATCGTCGGCCGACCACCGCGACAGATCGGTGCCCTTGGGGAAGTACTGGCGCAGCAGCCCGTTGGTGTTCTCGTTCGTGGGCCGCTGCCACGGCGAGTGCGGGTCGGCGAAGAACACCTTCGTCCCGGTCTCGAGAGCGAACAGCGCGTGCCCGGCCAGTTCCTTGCCACGGTCCCAGGTCAGCGTCTTGCGCAGCTGCTCAGGCAGTGTCGTCATCGACGCGGTCAGTGCGGCGTTCATCGCAACGGCGCCGTAGCCGCCGAGCGAGGGACCATTCTTCACCGCGGGCTGCTCACCCCATCCCTCCAGCCGGGGCAGATGCACCAAGATCGTGGAGCGGCTCGAGCGTTCGACCAGCGTGCCGATCGCGGACCGACCGGTCCCGATGATCAGGTCTCCTTCCCAGTGCCCCGGGACGGCGCGGTCCGCGGCCTCGGCGGGCCGCTCGGCCAGCACGACATCGGCGGTGACGTGTCCCTGGGGCTTGTTGCGTGACCGGGAGCGAGGTTCTCGCAGTGCCCTGCCGGTGCGCAGGCAGGTCACCAGTTCACGCTTGAGCGCGCCACGGCCTTGGATGAACAGCGATTGGTAGATCGCCTCGTGGCTGATGCGCATGGACTCATCATCGGGGAAGTCGATCTTCAGCCGGTGCGAGATCTGCTCCGGGCTCCACGCTGTCGCCCACCGTCTGTCACGTCGGCGGGGTGTGTTGAGACCCTTCCACGCCGGCGGGCGGGGACCCGGCACCACGGCCCCGTCGGGACGACGAATCTCACCTGCCAGTCGTTGCTGGACGTAGTCGTGCAAGCGCTTGTCCTGGACCAGCTTCGCGGTCTTCGGGCGGCGGGCGATCAACTCGGCCTTCCACTGGGCCACTGACGCTCGGTACTCGAGCTTCCCGCCTCGGGTGGCTGCGTTGCGACGTAGTTCGCGAGAGACGGTCGACGGTGATCGCCCGATCGATCGGGCGATCGCGCGAGGACCGTGTCCCTGCGCCTTCAACAGGGCGATCTCTTCACGCTCGGCGAAGGAGAGGTAGCGTCCCGACGACGGGCCGAGGCTGAACGGCGGCATGCCGCCACCCTGACGGAACCAGCGTGATCCAACGGCCTGCGATACACCGACGGCGATTCCAGCCTCCTCACTGGACAGCCCATCGGCGATCCGCGACCAGAACGCGCGGCCGACCTCCCGACGTATCGGGGGCCGCCCAGGAGAACGCATCGCTGGCCGGCCTGTCTGCGTCACCATCCAGTCCGGATGACGTCCCATCAACACCTCCGAGATCGGGGTGTTGCTTCGACCGGTTGAACCCGCCAACTACCTCTCGATCGTCTACACCGACCGCATCGGCGAGCTCGGCGCGAAGCCGTCCACCGGGACCGTCGGTGACAGCTACGACAACGCCCTCGCCGAGGCCGTCAACGGGCTCTACAAGACCGAATTGATCCGCCGACGCGGGCCGTGGCGCACGATCGAGCAGGTCGAGCTCGCCACCCTGGAGTACGTGTGGTGGTGGAACAACCAGCACCTCCACGGCGAGCTCGACATGCGCACCCCGCTCGAGGTCGAGGCGGCGTACTACGCTGCCCAAGAATCACCCCGGCCAGCCCTCGCTGGCCAAGGGAACGCATAGGAACGAAACTCAGGGCGATTCAGTTTCGTTCCTGGCACGCTCGTTCTATTGGCGGACGGGTCGACTAGACCGATCGAAGATGTCCAGCTTGGCGACCGGGTTCTCGCTGCAGGTGAGGACTCTGGTGTAGTCACTGAAGGGCGCGAGGTCACCCGGCTCATCACTGGCTCCGGAGACAAGACACTCGTGGCAATCTCCGTGACTAACGCCGACGGAGATGTCTAGCCGATTGTCGCGACCGCAGAACACCCGTTCTGGGTGCCTGAGCGAAGGGAGTGGGTCGACGCCATTGACCTGCGCGCGGGGGAGTGGCTTCAGACAGCTGCCGGTACCTGGGTACAGGTCGGAGCCGTCGACGTGCAGCGTCGAGCGGCGACGGTGCACAACCTCACAGTCGCGGTCGACCACACGTACTATGTCCTCGCGGGGAACCAACCCGTACTCGTCCACAACGACAGCTGCCCGACGGGCAGGGCACCACGGACTCCGGATGGCAAGTTCTCGAAGTGAAATGGCGAGGCAGGAAATGATGGGGCACTCGACGAACGAACGGTACTTGATCAACTTGAGATCGACGGGGCGCAAGTAATTCGTGGCCAAGTCGGCGTACGAGTACCAGGTTTTCCGTTGCGAAAGTACGATGGCGCGGTCAAGTTGGACGGCGTGTGGCTGGGTATCGAGACCAAGGGTGGATCCTCCCCGTTGACGGGCCAGCAGCGGGTATTCGACAATTGGCTCAATACCGCAGGAAACGCGGTAATAACCAAGTTCGGGGTGAAGCTTGAAGGGACCTTTCGTGCATGGGTGCCACGATAGCCCGGTATAGCGGTGAAGAAATACGAAACGGTCTGGATGGAGACGTTGTCTGGTGAGCTTTGACATCGGATTCTGGAGAAGTGGATCGGTCATTCGTTCGGATGGCCTACTCGATACGTACGGAACTATCGCTGATTCAGAGCCGGCTTCCATCACTGCCCTCCCCGTCGAACTGCGCGTATTCTATGATCTCGTGGTTTCGGAATATCCGGACCTAACGGAAGAGAACTTTGAATCGTCGCCGTGGTCGGCACCAATTCATCTTTGCGCGGAAGGCATCGTGGTTTCAGTTGAGTTCGCCCAATCGGACGAAGTGGCCAGGTCGCTTCTCGGCTACGCAAGCCAGTGCGGCCTGGACATGTTCGACCCGCAGTCTGGGGCACTTTACTCGGCGACCAATGGGCCCAGTCTGGAGTTTTCGTCCGGTGAAATAGTTGAATGGCCGAATGAAGAGTCGATTGAATCCGCGATCCGAGGGATGACGGCAGACGAATGGTATGTGATACTTGAGATTGCCAGTGGGTGCTTTATTCAAGCCGGTAAAGGGGTTGAGGCTGGCGTTTTGTCTGGTCAATTTGCAGTGGAGTACAGAAAGTCGCGCGAGAGCGGGCAGTATCGTTTGGTCTTTGAATCAATCGAAGGCGTGATAGAGGCGTTCGCTGCGTTCTTTAGGGACTCGAACGAATGGCAGCCTCCGGGAACTGCCGTGCGGGTGCAACTTTGATATCTGTGTAGCACTACAGGGCGGAGCTAAAGAGGTTCTTCGCCGATCCTGTGGGGAGTGACGATCCTGTCCCGCCAGCAGAAGACCAGGATCGTGCCTTCGATTCTGGCGCTTGTCGCCGTCGCCGACGGTCTGCAACTCCAGGGGCTGTTGAGCCCAGGGAGTGTCACCTTGGGATCCTGGACCGGCGCATTCTGGTCAATCCTGAAGGCAGGACGTCGCCGGTCCGAGAGTGTTTGATGCGGGGACTGCCACACCGGTTAACGACGCTGAGGCGGCAGTGGGCGGTCGCTGTCAACCGGGGTGAGTTGATCTGTCGCTGATGCTCCCGTCGGGAACGGAGGCGTACCACTGAGGGTCTGCGGAGAACCTGCATGAACTGCGTTTGTGCAGGTCAGCGGTTGTTCCTGCTGGTCGAGGGGGTGTCGGGGCGGGTTTCAAGCCCCCCTCCGGACACTCGTTGAGACAGCGACGACGAAGACCTCTTGGGTCCACAACCAGGGGGTCTTCTGTCTTATCCGGATGCTTCCGCGGTTCGAGATGTTCCCGAGAGTGTTCCCACGGCTGTGCCTCTGCGTTCCCCTGGGTGTTCCCAGGTGCCTCAGCGGGCGGCGTTTGCAAAGGTGGGAGCGGTGTCCGGAGGGGGACTGGCGCCCCTACGGGAAGAGGTTCAGCGCCTGCGTCCTCAGGTCGGCGCGCCGCTGCGAGGCTCGGAGGTCTCGCCGACTGTGTCCGAGCGGCTCGGTCCCGCCGGCAGCACGCAGGTCGAGGCGGACTGCCGGTCGACACACCCGAGGGTCGTGAGCTCGACGCCCCAGGGGCCCGCCACGGCTCTGACTCCGCGGGCTCGCGGGCCAGTTGGGAGTACCGTGGCTGCACCCCGAGGGGCACCACACGTCGGGAGTCACCTATCCGTGCAGCAGTCCCTTACTATTCATCAACGAAATGGGGTGGTCTCCGATTGCTCGGGGCGCCTCAATGAGTGTGTGCAGTGAAGTATGTGCTCCGCTCATACGAGCTCATACGGGCGGGCGGTGGTCGCAAAACTGGCCGCATCTTCCAGAGCGAATCGGGGACCAAGGTTAGGACTTTCGAATGGTAAGAATCGAGACATCGATCCACGAGTTCTCGAAGAGTGCGAGCCCAGGCCAAGTAGCAATGTTTGTCGCCTCGTGCGCAGAGCGAATGGCTCAACTCTTCACTGGACTGGTATGCGGAAGCGCCGAGAGAACTCAGGATATCGAGTTCACTATTCGCAGCATGGATCTACTCTGGCAAGCCGACACCCAGACTTCTTGGGATGAAATCGCCGCGCGTTTCAGGTCTTTGCCAGAGCTGAGGGGTGACGAGGAGCCGCCTGGCTTGCTGGCGTACGCCCACGACGCGGCCGCCGCGTTGTACTACGCCGCACTGTATCGGGCCACTGGGAGTCTGGTGGATGTGACTAGTTGTTCAAACCGTGCACTCAACTCGACTGGTTTTATTTCGGACAAACTTGACGATAATGTGAATAGGTATGAAATCGAACTTCAGAACCAGATAGCCGATATCGCACTGCTGTCGCGGGTCGGCAACTCTGATAGATGCGACGTCATTGAAGCTATGAGGGCTCGTGCACAAAGCCTTGGGCGCGCAAGATTGGCCGAACTGACTTCACGGTGACTGGGGCGGCGGTGTAATTCGGATCAGACATTGCTCCTTCTCACCGGAAGGACGGTTTGGCGCCATAGGGTGTTGGCAACACCCTGGTCCGAGGGCCGACGAGGTCGTCCACCCGCTTCGGGAGCGGCCCGATCCGTGACCCGCGAGCTCGGGGCCGGGTGGCTCGGCCTGTGCCTGCGGGTCGCGGCGTGCGCGGTGGCATGCTGGTGGGCCCGCGCGATCGTGGTGACGATGGTCAGATCCCACCCGATGAATCCGGCACTGTCCGCGATCGTGCGCAACCCGTCGCAGACAGCGACCCACGTTCCGTCGCGCTGCCACTCCCCGAACCGGCGATACATACTGGACCACGGTCCGTACTGATCCTGCGGCAAGTCCCCCCAAGAGCAGGACGTAGATCCTGTCACGCGCGAAGTGAATCGGCCTGGGTTCTGTTCCTGTCGAATTCTGAGCCGGCGGGGTGTTCCCGTCGGGAACGGTGGCGCACCACTGGGGGCCCGCCGAGGACCAGTGAGCACGAGGTTTGTGCAGGTCAGCGGCTGTTCCTGCTGGTCGAGGGGAGGTCGGGGCGGATTTCAAGTCCCGCTCCGGACACTCGTTGAGACAGCGACGACGAAGACCTCCCGGGTCCACAATCGGGGGGTCTCTTGTCGTTCCCGGGGCGGGTGTCGTGGCCTGGCCAGGTAGTGCTCGGTTCACTTCTCGGCGTGCGCCTGCTGTCGTTCGGTACTGCCGCCGGCCGCGACGAGGTGTCCATCGTCTCCGAGGTGCCGCTCAAGACCACCTGACTCAGTGACGAAGACCCCCAGGGGACTACACCCATCGAGGCGTTTTCGCTGCCGCCTGACAAGGTGGGAGAGTTTCCCCGTGGATTCTCGGAAGATCATCGCGACCGCTCGGCACTGGGCCCTCAGCTACTCGCAGGTGGAGGCGCGCCGCACCGTGGTGCGCCTCGACGCCGAGCACGCACTCGACGCGCTGAAGGGGAATCTTGTTGCGGTGAGCCTCGGGGGTGAGGTCGTGTGGCGCGTGCTCCCTCTCGGCGCGAACGACGTTTCGGCGCTGTGTGCCGTGTCCCGTGCTGTGACGCTCGCGCCGATCGAGGCGGAAGACCGCGAGGCAGTGCGGCAGCTCGCCGACGAGGTGCCCGAGGCGCTGGCCGAGGCGGACGCGGTGTCCGGCGCGCGCCGGCTGCTGGCGACACCAGCGGTGCGGCAGGCTGGCGCAGAAGCCCTGGAGTTCCTCACCGAGTACGTCACCTGGGGGCTGGAGTCCGGGCTGCCCAGTGTTCTGCGTCGCCTGGAGCCTGGCGCCGAACCGGAGGACATCACGGTCACCGACGCGCTGTCCCCGCGGGTGGGACTGGGGTCGATCTGGCACGGCCTGGGCGCCGCCGAGCTGATCGATGCGAGCGCGCTCCCTGCTGCGAGCGGCGCGACGGTGTCGGCCGCCGGTGCTGACCTCTCCCGGCTGCTCCCGGTGCTCGTCAGCGGTACCGCGACCCATCTCGTCGTCTTCAGCACCGCGCCGCACCGCGCGGCCGATCTGATCGCGGCCCTGCAGCCCTGATGTAGGGGCAGACCCTGTCGTGGTACCGGATCTTGACGTCCATGTACCTGCGCATCCAACGTGCGGCGGCGTGATGGATGTCGTCCTCGTCAGGTCATGACGGATCCCCTCCGTAGGCGTGCAGGGTCCGAGTGTCCAGCGAGTGGCGGGTGCGAGCAAGAAGATCCGACGTCGCTCGGGATCGAGGCGTGAGAGCAGCATGGTTCGACGTAGTCGCGATGAATCCTCGATCCTCGACTGCGCACTCGACTACTGTCGCGGCCCCGTGTCGACTGTTGTCGACGCGTGAGTTTCGAGTCTTCACCCACCCCGGGGCACCAGCGCGCACGTCATCCGGTGAGAGCGGCGAGCGCGGCGCGCGTCTTCGTCTCCTGGGGCGCGCCCAGGTCGATGCCGTGGGAGGCGAGAAGCACCTTGGTCTCGGCGGCCGCCTGGAATGCCTGGGCGGGTGGCGCCTTGGTGGACAGCTCCAGGATGCGCGAGCCGTCCGGCAGGAACCACAGCTCCGCGGTCATGGCCCGGGCGCCGTCGGGGGCGAACTTGGCCTTCAGCAGGGTGACCGGGCCGAGGGCGGCCACGTCGTCGAGCCTGGTGCCGGCCGGCAGGTGGTCGTCGACGACGGCCCGCTGGGCGGATCCCAGGAGCTTGCGCAGCAGGCCGGACTCGCCGCCGATCAGTGCACGGACCTTGCGGTCGGCCACCTGGGTGGTCAGGGAGCACGAGCAGGTGAACCCGGCGGGGGAGGCGTCGAGCTCGACCTTGGAACCTTCCCGCCCACGCATCGCGGCCGGCCCGTCGGCGGGCATCATCGGCCGGAGCTTGACCGTGACGTCGCCGTCGCGGCCCTGGGTGCGGCGCGCACGGATCACCAGCCCCGCGGCCGACAGCCGCAGGTCGGTGGTGTCGAGGAACACGACCTGACGGATCCTCGCGGTGAGCACGTCGATACCGAGCGCTGCGACGACACGGTGGTGGTCGGCGCCGGGAACCGTCAGCTTGAGCTCCACGGAGTCCACGTCGGGCAGCATCCCGAGCACCTGTGCGAGCTGGTCGGCGTCGTAGGTCGGCAGTGCGGTCATGGCGTCCTCCCCGGAGGTCTTGGTCCGATGATGGGGCAGGCCAGGGCCGCACACCCGCCGGAGCGGTCGCCTCGGTCGTGATCCGCCTCTCAGGCGAGGACGACGAGCTCGGCGGTGGCCCGCGTCATCGCGACGTAGCGGTCGACGGCTCCGGTGACCCCGTCGCCGAACGACTCCGGGTCGACGAGCACCACGAGGTCGAACTCGAGGCCCTTGGTGCGCGCGGGAGGCAGGGACCGCACACGAGGATCCGCCACGGGGGCGGGCGCGCCGACGACGCACACGGTGCCGGTCCGGTGAGCGGCGAGCCACGCCGTCACCACGGCCGCCAGGTCGGCGACGGCGCCGTGCCGCACGGCGGTCCCGGTGCTGCGGACCGACGTGGGGACGTTGGCGTCGGGCAGGGCCGCACGGATGACGGGCGTCGCCTCGGCCATGATCTCCGCGGGGGTCCGGTAGCTGATGGACAGCTGCGACCGGCGTACGCGCGACACCCCGACCCGCGCCAACCTCTCCTCCCACGTCTCGGTGAACCCGAGTCGCGCCTGGGCGCGGTCGCCGACGATCGTCAGGCTGCCCGAGGGGCACCGCGCCAGGATCGTGCGCCACGTCGCGTCCGACAGCTCCTGGGCCTCGTCGACGACGACGTGGGAGAACGGTCCGACCAGCTCGTCGACCTCGGCCGCCGGCACGTCGACCTCGGTGTCCAGCGCAGAGCGCAGGTCCTGACCACGGAGCATCGACATCACGCCCAGATCGGAGTCGTCCGTGGCGAGCAGGTGCTCGACGACGTCGTCCATGCGGTCCCTGGCCGCGGTCCGTGCCGCGGCGCGACGCCGGCGCCGTCGTGCCGCCTCCGGGTCGCCGGTCCGACGTCGGACGGCGTCCAGGATCGGCAGGTCGGCGACCGTCCAGCGCTGCGGCTCGTCGCGCTGGAGCAGGTCGACCTCGTCCGGCGTGAGCCACGGCGCGCACCGGCGCAGATAGGCGGGAACGGTCCACAGGTCGCCGACGACGTCCCGCGGATCCAGCAGCGGCCACGCCCGTCCGAACGTGCCCACCAGCTCCTCGCTCGTCTCCAGCGCCCGGCGCAGGTCCCCGGTCGGGTCGGCGCTCGCGGTGCCGTACGCGTCGAAGTCGTCGTCGGGACCGACCGGTCCGCCCTCGCCGTCGAGGTCGTCGCCCTCACGACCGACGACGTCGAGGTCGTCGTCAGACCACGTGCCGGGCTCTCGGCCCCAGCCCTCCTCGTCGGCCGCGGGGACCGCACCGCCGTCGAGGTCCACCTTGTCGACCAGCAGGTCGAGCAGCGCGGACCAGATCTCCTGGCGGGCGTCGTCGTGCGGGGTGCCCGGGTCGGGCGCGGCGAAGGCCTCGGCCCAGTCGCCCGGCGTCACCGTCACGTCGGCCCACGGCGTGGACACGGCCAGCGTGGTCGTGGGCGGGTTCTCGTGGAGCGCGACCGCGGGCTCCACCGCGTCGATCATCCGGGCGTCACCCTTGAGCGCCGCGACCCGCGGGTCCGCCTCCGGCACGGCGCCGGCTCCCTCGGGGACCAGGGCCGTCGGCGTCGCGAGGCGCACACCGTCCTCGCCGAGGCCGGGCAGCACGTCGGCCACGTAGGCGAGGTACTGCTCCGTCGGTCCGACGACGAGCACCCCGCCGTGCCGGCCGCCCACGGCGGGGTCCACGGCCAGCAGGTACGCGGCCCGGTGCAGGGCGACCACCGTCTTGCCGGTGCCCGGCCCGCCGTCGACCACCAGGGCGTCGCGCGCGCCGGCGCGCACGATCGCGTCCTGGTCCGCGGCGAGCGTGCCGAGCACGTCCCGCATCCGTTCCGAGCGGCTGGTCGCGAGACTCGTGACGAAGGCGGAGTCGTCGTCCGGGACCAGGCCGTCGGTCGGGTCGCCGAGGGTCAGCACCTCGTCCCAGTAGTCGACGACGCGGCGGTCCTGCCAGCGGTACCGGCGTCGGCTCGACAGACCTCGGGGGTCGGCGTGCGTGGCGGCGAAGAAGGGTTCGGCGGCGGGCGAGCGCCAGTCGACCAGGAGCGTCGACCCGTGCCCGTCCACCAGGCCCAGGCGACCCACGTACACCGGGGCGGAGCCGTCGGCCGGGACCATGCGGCCCAGGCACAGGTCGACGCCGAACCGGTCGAGCAGACGCAGACGACCGCTGAGGCGATGGACCTCCTGGTCCCGGTCGAACGCGGCCTGTCCACGGCCACCGGGTCGCCGTCGGGCCTCGGCGAGGCGCTCGCGGACGTCGGCGGTGGCGGCGACCAGGTGGGCGGAGACGGCGGTGAGGTGCGTGTCGTCGGCGGCGACGAGGCGTCGGTCGCCCTTGGCTGCGCGGTCGCCGACCAGGTCGAAGACGCTGGGGATGTGCTGGGGCAAGGGGCGCTCCGTCCTCGGGAACGGCGAGCCGGGGTGGGTCTGCTCGTCCTGACGAGGATCGATGATGCGCTCCCCGGGGGCCCTTGCCGCAAGACCCCCCGTGCGCTATATGTTGAGAGTGGCAGGGAGCGAGCGCTCCGTGCCTTTCGCCTGTCCCGTGTCCGGCCCTTGCCGACGACGTCGTCAGGCGGCGGGCCCCACCAGCGGGTCGATCGTCCCGAGGGGGACCTCCCGGGTGCAGCGACGCACCCGGCTCACGGCCATCCGGGAGCCTGCGACCAGCCCGTACTCGCGCACGGCGTCCAGCCCGTAGCCGCTGCACGTCGGTACATACCGGCAGCGGGCCGGACGGCGGGCCGAGACCAGCCGCTGGTAGGTGCGGATCGCCGCGATCCCGAGGTGGCGCGGCAGCGCCCACCGGTGCAGCGGACGCGCGGCCGGGCGAGCCGCCACGGTCGCCGCGAAGGACGCACTCTCCGGCCTCGCCGCATCCGGCCCCGATCCCTGGGGCCCGGACCCCTCCGGCCCCGCCACACCGTTCGCCGGTGCCGAGGTGGGCGACCCGTCGACATCGTGTCCGCCTCCGCGGCGCGAGGGGCGGTGCTTCTTCGCGCGTCGCCGGTCCGGCCAGTCGCAGCCGGGGACCTCCAGGCAGGCCGCGCCCGTCCGGCAGGCGGAGCCCCCGCCGCGGCCGTTCCCGCCGTCGCCGCACCCGTTCATGTCGCACCCGTCGCACCCGTCGATCACGGCGGCACTGTAGCGTCCGGCGGACCGGGCCCGTCGCGCTGTCCTAGGCTGCACCGATGGGCTATCTCGACGACCTGTTCTCCCTGGCCGGACGCACCGCGGTGGTGACGGGCGGCAGCTCCGGGATCGGCCGTGGGATCGCCACGGCGCTCGCCCGGGCGGGCGCCGCCGTCGTGCTGGTGGCCAGGGGCCGCGAAGCGTTGGACGACACCGCGCGCGAGCTGGCCGCCCTCGGCTGTCGCACCGCCGTCGTCGTCGGTGACCTGTCCACCCGTGCCGGCGCGCGGCAGGCCGCCGACGACGCGGCCGGGCCGTTCGGCGAGCCCGACGTCGTCGTCTCCAGCGCGGGGGTCAACCTGCGCCCGCCCCTGGGGAGCGTCGACGCGGAGGTGTGGGACACGACGATGGCGGTCAACCTGGAGGCCCCGTTCTGGTTCGGGCAGCGGTTCGGCCCCGGCATGGCCGAACGCGGCCACGGACGGCTCATCCACGTCAGCTCCCAGCAGGCCCACCGCGCGTTCGTCTCCAGCGGCGTCTACGGCGTGTCCAAGGGCGGTCTGGAGTCCCTGGCACGCTCCCAGGCCGAGGCGTGGTCGCCGCACGGCGTCACCGCCAACACGCTGGTCCCGGGCTTCGTGCTCACCCCGCTGAACCGACGCCTCCAGGACGATCCCGCGCGGGTGGCCGCGCTCGCCGACCGCACGCTCGTGGGCCGCAACGGCCTGCCCGACGACTTCGCCGGGGCGGCGGTGTTCCTCGCCGGGCCCGCGTCCGGGTACGTCACCGGACAGGCGATCCACGTCGACGGCGGGTTCTCCGTGCACTGAGGCCCTCCCGGCAGCACACTGGCAGCACCGGGACGGAAGGAGCGGCCGTGGTCGAGGCGAGGGAGAACGTCCCGCAGTGGTTGCGCACGTCCGCGGGCTGGTCGTGGCGCCTGGTGGCCCTGGTGGTCGGCCTGTCCCTGGTCGTCTACGCCACCGCTCAGGTGGAGCTCGTGTTCGTCGCCGTCTTCCTCGCGCTGGTGCTCACCTCGGTGTTCCGGCCCCTGGCGGACGTCTACGACCGGATCATGCCGCGACCGATGGCGACGGTGCTGTCGCTGCTGACCGGCGTCGTGGTCTTCGGCGGGCTGATGACGTTCGTGGTGGCGTCCGTGGCCGGGCAGTGGACCGAGCTGGCGGGCCAGTTCGACACCGGGCTGCAGCAGATCCTCGACTCCTTGCAGAACCTGCCCTTCGGGCTGTCGGTGTCGGGGGAGCAGCTCAACCAGTGGATCGACAACGGCCGCCAGTGGATCTCCGACAACTCGGAGAACCTCGCCGGGCAGGCTGCGGAGTCCGCCGGGTCGGTGTTCGAGGGGTTCATGGTGATCGCGCTGGCGATCTTCTGCACCATCTTCTTCGTCAACTCGGGCGACCGGATGTGGCGCTGGTTCACCCGGCAGGTCCCCACCCGCAACCGGGGTCGCCTGCGCGACGCCGCGGCCGCCGGCTGGTACACGTTCTCCGGCTTCGCCCGCGGCACCGTCATCATCGCGTTCATCGACGGCATCCTCGCGTTCGTGCTGCTGAGCATCCTCGGCGTCCCCCTGGCCGCGCCCCTGGCGGTGCTGGTCCTGATCGGCGCGTTCATCCCGATCATCGGTGCGCCGCTGGCGATGATCGTCGCGGCGGTCGTCGCGCTCGCCGCCCAGGGCATCGTCACGGCGCTGATCGTCACGATCGGCATCGCGCTCATCGGCCAGCTCGAGGGCCACGTCCTGCAGCCGCTCATCATGGGCAAGCAGGTCTCCCTGCACCCCGTGGTGGTGGCCGTCGCGGTGTTCTCCGGCACGGTGCTGTCGGGGATCCTGGGCGCGGTCGTCGCCGTGCCGCTCGTCGCCGTCGTCTGGACGGTGTTCTCCACGCTCCGGGGCGAGGTTCCGGTCCCGTTGCGGCACGGGGCGCAGGACAGCCCGTCCGGCCCCGACGGCGAGCGGGCCGACGGCGGGGGTCCTGACGGCGGGGGTCCTGACGGCGGTGACTCCCACGGGCGCGGGGCCGACGGTGCGGGAACCGGCCGGGCGGTGGCGTCCGACGACAGCGGTGCGGGGCCGGGGGACGGGCGCGGAGTGACGACGCCGCAGAAGTCCTGACCCGCGCACGGCACCCTGGCAGGATCGGCCCATGGAGCCGTTCGTCCTGCGCAGCAGCGCCGTCACCCTGTCGGTCCCGACCCTCGCCGACGTCGAGCAGGTCGCCGAGATCTGCAGCGACCCGGCGATCCAGGAGTGGACCGTCGTGCCGTCCCCCTACGCGGTCGAGGACGCGCAGGGCTTCGTGGAGGAGTTCGTCGCCCCCGGGTGGGCCGCCGAGCACCGCTTCACCTGGGCGGTGCGCGCGCCGGGCGAGGTCGACGGGAGGGTGCTCGGCATGGTCGGCATGTCGTGCGAGGGCGAGCCGGGCACGCAGCGGCGTGGCGAGGTCGGCTACTGGACCGCTCCCGTCGCGCGCGGCCGCGGTCTGACGACCCAGGCGGCACGGCTCGTCGTGGACTGGGCGCTCGACCCCGACGGCCTCGGCCTGACCCGGGTGCAGTGGCAGGCGTTCGTGGGCAACTGGGCCTCGCGGCGCGTCGCGTGGAAGCTCGGCTTCCGGTTCGAGGGCACCCTGCGCGCCTACGGTCAGCAGCGGGGCGCGCTGCGCGACGCGTGGATGGCGTCGCTTCTGCCCGGCGACCCACGTGAGCCGACCGAGCCCTGGCCCGCCGAGGCGCCTGGCGCGGGAAGTGCTGTGGCGCCTGGCGCGGGCAGCGCGGTCTGACGTCGTGCCGACCGGCGCGTCCGTGACGTGCGCCATATCTGTTGCACGGTCCGTTCGGCCGGTGCGAGGGTGGACGTCGTCCCCGCGGGCAGGCCGCAGGTGAGAGGGGACGGACGAAGGGAGCAGCAGGTGACGGACACGACGGTCGGTCCGACCCTGCGCTGACCCTGCCCACCCGCACCCGGACCGGTGCACCCCTGGTGGACGGACGTCGTCGGCGCACCGACCTCGTTCCCCGGAGCACCATGCCTGCCCCCACCCCTTCCTCTCCCGCGGTCGTGCTGCGCGACCTCACGTTCTCCTGGCCCGACGGCGCCACACCGATCGCCGGCGTGTCCGGCACGTTCGGCGCCGGGCGCACCGGTCTCGTCGGCGACAACGGCACCGGCAAGTCGACCCTGCTCCGCCTCGTCGCGGGGCACCTGGCGCCCACGGCGGGCAGCGTGTCCGTCGCGGGTGCCGTCGCCGTCGTCCCCCAGCGGCTCACCCTCGACGTCGGCGCCACCGTCGCGGACCTCCTCGGGGTGCGGGCCCCGCTCGACGCCGTGCGCGCCATCGCCGACGGCGACGTCCGGCCCGAGCTGTTCGACGTCGTCGGTGCCGACTGGGACGTCGAGGAGCGTGCCGTCGCGGCGCTGGCTGCCACGGGCCTGCCCAGCACGCCGGGGATCCTCGACCGCACCGTCGGCACGCTGTCCGGTGGAGAGGCCGTGCTGACGGCCGTCACCGGAGTCCGGCTGGGTCGTGCCGACGTCGCGCTCCTGGACGAACCCACCAACAACCTCGACGGCGCCGCGCGCGAGCGCCTGACCGAGCTGGTGCGCACCTGGCGCGGCGCCCTGGTGGTGGTGTCCCACGACCGGGCGCTCCTGGAGCTCGTCGACGCGACGGCCGAGCTGCGCACCGGCTCCCTGACCACCCACGGCGGACCGTACTCGGTGTACGAGGAGTGGCTCGCCGTGCAGCAGGAGGCTGCGCAGCGCGCCGTGCGTGACGCGGAGCAGACCTGGCGCCGGGAGCGGCGCGAACGCCTCCGGACCGCCGAACGGATCGCGCACTCGCAACGTCGGGGACGCACCGACGCGGCGAACAGCAGGTACGTCAAGGCCGTGGTCGACGACCGACGCAACTCGGCCGAGAAGTCCCAGGGCAGCCGGCGTGGTGCTGCCGACGCGGCGGAGGCCGCCGCCCGCGCCGCGGTGGACTCCGCGCAGCGCGCGGTGCGCGACGACGACCGGATCGTGGTCGACCTGCCCGACGCCGACGTCCCCGCCGGACGGCGGATCGCCGTGCTGCACGGGGCGGACGGGCGCGAGGTGATCCTCGCCGGGCCGCAGCGGGTCGCCCTCACCGGCGCGAACGGCGCCGGCAAGACGACGCTGCTGGAGCGGCTGCTGGCCGGGCCGTCGGCGGCGGGCGAGCTGTGCACCGACCGGGTCGGGTACCTGCCCCAGCGCCTGGACGACCTCGACGACGACGCCACGGTGCTCGACGCGGTCCGCGCCGGGGCGCCGCAGGTGGCACCGGGCGAGCTGCGGAACCGGCTCGCGCGGTTCCTGGTGCGCGGCGACCAGGTCGACCGGCCGGTGTCGACGCTGTCCGGCGGCGAGCGGCTGCGGGTCCACCTGGCACGGATGCTGCTGGCGGACCCGCCCGCCCAGCTCCTCGTGCTGGACGAGCCCACGAACAACCTGGACCTGACGAGCACCGACCGGCTCGTGGAAGCGCTGCGCGCCTATCGCGGGGCGGTGCTGGTCGTGAGCCACGACCGCGAGTTCCTGGCACGGATCGGCGTCGACACCGTCCTCGCGCTCGGTCCGGCGGGCGTGCGGCCCGCGGGCTGACGACCCTCGGACGCGCCGCGGGGCGCCGACCGGGTCTCCCCGGCCGGCGCCCCGTGGCCCTCGTGGGAACGGCTCAGGCGCAGGTCGCGCCGTTGAGCGTGAACGAGGTGGGCTCCGGGTGCCCGGAGCCCGTCGTCGCCCCGTTGAATCCGAAGGTCGCCGACTGTCCCGCCGCGATGGTCGAGGACCATCCCGGGTGGGTGGCCGTCACGGTGGTGCCCGACTGTGTCAGGGCCGCGCTCCAGCCCGGGACGTCGACCCGCTGACCGCCCGGGTACTCGAACTGCAGGACCCAGCTCGTCACGGGGGCGTCCGAGGTGTTCGTCACCGTCACGCTGGCCGTGTACCCGGCGTTGCCGCCGCCCCAGTGCGAGGCCCGGTAGTCGACCTCGCACGCCCCGGCCGGCTCGGCGGTCGGGGTCGGTGTGGGCGTCGGGCCGGGATCGACGTCGTCCGCCAGCGTCGTGAAGGTCAGCACGGCGGTCTCGGCCGACACCTCGCCGGTGTTGTCGTTGCGGGCGCGGACCGTGACCGCGTACTCGGTCTCCGGCTGGAGCCCGGTGAGGTCGACCATCGGTGAGCCGTCGGTGGACGCGAGCACCTCGCCGTCGGCGGCGTCGAGGACGTCGTACCCCGTCACGCAGCCCGAGCGCGACGGTGCCCACATGACGTGCGCCGAGGTGGCCTTCACCGCCGAGGCCATCGCGGGGTCGGGCGTTCCGGGAGCCTCGTCGGGGCACACCGGGTCGGCGGTCGGGGTGGGGCTCGGGTCCGGGCCGTCACCGCCCAGGCCGGTCACCTCACCGTTCCCGCCGTCGAACACCACGTCGGAGCAGGAGTAGAAGTTCTCGTTGCTGTCCGAGCGCACCCAGTGCGTGAACACGATGTGCCGTCCGGTGCGGTCCGCCGGCAGGGTCACGTCCCAGTAGTAGTAGTTCAGGTCGCCGGGACCTCCGGTGTCCGGCGGGTTCACCACGGAGTCGATCAGCTCCAGGTCGTCCCAGCCGAGCTCGGCGGTGGGGTCGAACCCCTCGGTGGTGACGTAGACGTCGAACCGGCCGGGGTGCTGGGCCCAGTTGTTGTGCTGGAACTCGTAGGTCTCGCCCGCGGTCAGGTGCGTCGTCGGCCAGTCGGTGCGCGGCGCGTTGTACGGCTCGAAGTCGTACGGGCCGTTGCCGCCGCCGTCGCAGATGCGCCCGTCGGGGACGTAGCCGACGGTGCGGCCGGCACCGTTGGAGTCGAGGTTCCCGAACCAGTTGTACAGCGGCGACTTGCCGCTGGCTGCGACCGCGTCGGCGCAGGCCGGGTTGTTCGGGACGATGTCGCCGCCGGCCGAGGTGCCGTCGAGCCAGCAGAAGTACTGGCGGCTCCCCGGGAAGACCTCGGCGCCGTGGGCCTCGGCCGGTGCCGGCGCCGTCGCCACCACCAGGCCCGTCGCGCCCAGGACAACGGCGGCGGCCAGTGCTGCAAGTCGTCGCATGTCGAACTCCTTCGTTCGTGGACAGTTCCCTCAACAGTGGGCCGTGGCACGGTGGTGGTGCGACCGTGCGAAACGTTTCGTGCAGCACCCCGGGGATGCGGTTGGATGGCGTCATGACCCTCGACCTCGCCCCGGACAACCCGCTCCGCGCGCCCTCGACACTGCCGTACGGGCTGCCCGACTTCACCGCGCTCACGGTCGAGCACCTCGAACCGGCGCTGCTCGCCGGCATCGAGCAGCAGCGCGCCGAGATCGAGGCGATCGCGACCGCGACCACGCCCGTCACGGTCGAGAGCACCCTCCACGCGCTGGAGCGGTCCGGGCAGCTGCTCGACCGTGCGGCCACGGTGCTGTTCACCCTGGTGAGCGCGGACGCCACCGCCCAGGTCGAGGACGCCCACGCCCGCGTCGCGCCGGTGCTGGCCGCCCACCACGACGCCGTCCACCAGGACGCGCGCCTGCACGCGCGCCTCACGACGCTCCACGAGCGTGCCGCCGGCGGGGAGATCACCCTGCGGCCCGACGAGACGTGGCTGCTGCGCACCTGGCTCGACGCGCTGCGCCGCAACGGGGTCACCCTGCCCGGCCCGGAGCAGGAACGGCTGCGCGAGCTCAACGCCCGCCTGTCGGAGCTGTCCGCCGAGTTCGGGCGCCGCCTCCTCGCAGGGGAGAAGGCCTCCGGCGTGCTCCTCACCGACCCCGCCGACCTCGACGGCCTCGCCGCCGACGAGATCGCCGCCGCCGCCCGCGCAGCCACCGACGCCGGCCACCCCGGCGCGTGGCTGCTGGTGCTCCAGCTCCCGACCCGCCAGGACGTCGTGGCGTCCCTCGCCCGCCCCGCGGTGCGAGAACGGGTCCAGCGGGCCAGCGAGACGCGCGGCACCCACGGCGACGACCACGACACGCGTGCCGTGCTGCTGCAGATCGCCCGCCTGCGGGCCGAGCGCGCCCAGCTCCTCGGCTACCCCCACCACGCCGCGTACGTCGCCGAGGACTCCACCGCCCACGACGCCGACGTCGTCGGAAGGATGCTCGCCCGCCTCGCACCGCCCGCCGCCGCGAACGCCCGCGCCGAGGCGGACGAACTCGCGGCGCACCTGCACCGCACCGCTCCCGGTGCCGAGCTGCGGGCCGCCGACTGGGCGCACCTCGCCCAGCAGGTGCGCGGCGAGCGCCGCGCCCTGGACGCCGCCGACCTGCGGCCCTACCTCGAGCTCGAGCGCGTCGTGCACGACGGCGTCTTCGAGGCCGCCCGGCGGCTCTACGGGCTGTCGTTCGCCGAACGTCACGACCTGATCGGCTACCACGAGGACGTCCGCGTCTTCGAGGTGTTCGACGCACCGGAACCCGGCACGCCCGGCGACGGGCTCGGCCTGTTCCTCGCCGACTGGTACACCCGGCCCACCAAGCGGGGCGGCGCCTGGATGAACAGCCTCGTCGAGCAGAACCACCTGCTCGGGCGGCGACCCGTCGTGCTCAACAACCTCAACGTCGTCAGACCGGAGGACGGCCGCCCCACGCTGCTGTCCTGGGACCAGGTCATCACCCTGTTCCACGAGTTCGGGCACGCCCTGCACGCACTGCTCTCCGACGTCAGGTTCCCCTCGCAGTCCGGCACCAACGTGCCGCGCGACTTCGTGGAGTTCCCCTCCCAGGTCAACGAGATGTGGGCGTGGGAACCGCAGATCCTGCGGTCCTACGCCGTCCATCACCTCACCGGCGAACCGATGCCCGACGCATGGGTGGACACCCTGCTCGCCGCCCGCGCCGACGGCGAAGGGTTCGCCACCACCGAGTACCTCGGCGCGGCCCTGCTCGACCAGGCGTGGCACCGACTGGCACCCGCGGACGTCCCGACCCGCGTCGAGGACGTGGCGACCTTCGAGACGACGGCGCTCGCGGACGCCGGGATCGACCTCGCGGCGGTCCCGCCCCGCTACCGCACGACGTACTTCAACCACGTGTGGGGCTCGGGGTACGCCGCCGCCTACTACAGCTACGTCTGGTCGGAGGTGCTCGACGCCGACACCGTCGAGTGGTTCCGCGAGAACGGTGGCCTCACCCGCGCGAACGGGGACACGTTCCGCCGGCTCCTGCTGGCACGCGGCGGCTCGCAGGACCCGCTGGTCTCGTTCCGCGACCTGCGGGGGCGTGACGCCGAGATCGGTCCGCTCCTGGCACGCCGCGGCCTGGGTACGGTGGCGTCGTGAGCATCCCCACCGACCCGCGCCCCGAGACCACCGCCGCCGACGAGGTCGTCGGCATCTGCCGCGACCTGCTGAGGATCGACACCTCGAACTTCGGTGACGACTCCGGACCGGGGGAGCGCAAGGCCGCCGAGCACGTGGCGGCGCTGCTCGCCGAGGTCGGACTGGAACCGCAGGTCTTCGAGTCCGCGCCCGGGCGCACCTCCGTCGTGGCCCGGTGGGAGGGCACCGACCCCTCCCGGGGTGCGCTGGTGCTGCACGGGCACACCGACGTCGTGCCCGCCCAGGCGGCGGACTGGACCGTGGACCCCTTCGCCGCCGAGGAGATCGACGGCATGCTGTGGGGCCGCGGCGCCGTCGACATGAAGGACATGGACGCGATGATCCTGGCGGTCGTGCGCCAGATGGTGAGGGAGGGTCGCCGGCCTGCGCGAGACGTCGTCATCGGGATGTTCGCGGACGAGGAGGCCGGGGGAGTGCTGGGCGCCCGGTGGCTCGTGGACCACCACCCCGAGCTCTTCGACGGGGCCACGGAGGCGGTGAGCGAGGTCGGCGGCTTCTCCGTCGAGGTCGCAGGGCGGCGCGCCTACCTGGTCCAGACGGCCGAGAAGGGCCTGGCGTGGTTGCGCCTGGTCGCCGACGGACGTGCCGGGCACGGCTCGCAGGTCAACGCCGAGAACGCGGTGACCGAGCTGGCCGCCGCGGTCGCGCGGGTCGGGCGGCACGCGTGGCCCTACACCCTGACGCCCACCGTCGAGCGGCTCCTGCGCGGCGTCGCGGACCTCACCGGACTGCCGTTCGACCCCGACGGCGGTGCGGACCCCGGCCAGGTGGACGCCCTGGTGGCGGCCCTCGGACCGGCCGCGAAGTTCGTCGGCGCCACCGTGCGCCACACCACCAACCCCACCCAGCTCGCGGCGGGCTACAAGGCCAACGTCATTCCCGGCACGGCGTCGGCGACGCTGGACGTGCGGACCCTGCCGGGCCACGAGGACGAGGCGCACCGCACGCTCGCCGAGCTCGTCGGACCGGAGGTGCGGATCGAGACGATCCACGCCGACCAGGCCCTCGAGGTGCCCTTCTCCGGCGGTCTGGTCGACGCGATGGTCGACGCCCTGCACGCCGAGGACCCGGGCGCCGCCGTGCTGCCGTACACGCTGTCCGGCGGCACGGACAACAAGTCGCTCGCACGCCTGGGCATCACCGGCTACGGGTTCGCGCCGCTGCAGCTGCCCGCGGACCTCGACTTCGCGGGCATGTTCCACGGCGTCGACGAGCGGGTGCCCACCGACGCCCTGAAGTTCGGCACCCGGGTGCTGGACCGCCTGCTGTCGACCTGCTGAGACAGGTGCGGGCTGCGGCGCCCGCTCAGCGGTGCGCCAGGGACTCCAGGAGCCGGCGGACCTGGTCCACGTAGCCGCCGCCGAACAGCACCGCGTGCACCGCCAGCGGGTAGAGCTGGTGCAGGTCAACGCGGTCTCGCCAGCCGGGCGCCAGCGGGTGGGTCTCGTCGTAGGCCGCCAGGATCACCTCGAGGTGCGGGGCGCCGAACAGTGCCAGCATCGCCAGGTCGGCCTCGCGGTGCCCGCCGTGCGCCGCCGGGTCCACCAGCACCGCGGCGACGCCGTCGGGCTCGTCCCCGCCGTCGTCCCCTGCGCTCCCACCGGCGTCCGGGGCCGCCGCGCGCGTCCACATCACGTTGCCCGACCACAGGTCCCCGTGCAGCCGCGACGGCGGCTCGGCGGGGCCGGCGAGAGCGCCGAGCCGTGCGCACACCGCGTCCACGGCCGCGGCGTCGTCGCGGTCGAGGACGCCGCGGTCACGCCCCTGCTCGACGACGGGCCGCAGCCTGGCCTGCGCGTAGAAGGTGGGCCAGTCGTCGAACGCCCCGTCGACGAGGACCAGGGGGTCGTCGAGCGGGCCGAAGAAGCCGCGCCGGGCGCCCGGAGCGAGGACCCCGAACGCCGGGGCCCCGGCGTCGTGCATGGTGGCGAGACGGCGTCCGAGGTCGCGCGCAGCGGCGCGGGTCGGTGCCGCGGAGCCGATCCGCTCCAGGTCGAGGTGCGTGGGCCCGGTGCCGAGCACCCGGGCCACCCGCGGGCCGCCGACGACGTCGAGCCAGCGCAGCCCGGCCGCCTCGGTCTCGAAGAACCCGGCGGGGGCGTCGGCGCGGGCCTTGCGGAAGGTGCCCACTCAGAGGGTGGACCGTGCCTTGATGATCTTGCGGCGCAGCCACACCCGCCGCTCACCGCCGAGGTAGAGCCGGCTGCGGGCCAGCTCCCAGCGGCCGTACTCGGCCTCCTCGGTGAGCATCTTGCGGGCGTCCGGGACGGAGACGTCCCGGTCGATCGTGACCACCCGGTACTCGTACTGCCCGTGCCTGCGCCAGCTGGATGCCATCGACTCGCCTCCTGGTGCCCCAGTTCACCATTTTCGTGTGCCCATTGTGCCCCTCTTGGCGCTAACGTCAGAGCATGACCGCTGACCCGCGCGCCGCGTTGGACCGCTTCGTCGCCGCACTCGAGGGACACCTCCACGCCGTGGCGACCCGGCGGGGCGACGACGACCCTGCCGTCGACGACGCCTACGAGGTGCTCGCCGACGCCTTCGAGGTCTACGAGGACTCGCTCGCCCAGGTGTACACCGAGGTGACGCCGTTCTACCTCGACGACGACGGAGACGACGACGAGGACGACGAGGACGACCTCGACGACGAGCTGGACGACGTGGAGGTCAGTGCGAGCTGACCCTCACCAGCGCTCGGGGTAGCCGACCTCGACCGCGGAGACGTCGTCCAGGGCGGCGTGCACCTCGCCGGGCAGCACCAGGTCCGCGGCCGCGAGCGCTCCCTTGAGCTGCAGCGGCGTGCGGGCCCCGACCACCGCGCAGGCGACGGCCGGGCGGGCGAGCAGCCAGGCCAGCGCCACCTCCAGGGGCGCGCGTCCGAGCCCTTCGGCGGCAGTGGCGACCGCCTCCACGATCGCCGCCGACGCGGCGTCCTCCAGGTACTGCCCGACGAAGCCCGCCAGGTGGTCCGACGCCGCCCGGGAGTCCACGGGGACCGAACGGCGGTACTTGCCGGTCAGGACGCCGCGTCCGAGCGGTGACCAGGCGAGGACGCCGAGCCCGAGGTCGAGGGCGGCAGGCACGATCTCCCGTTCCAGGCCCCGTTGCAGCAGCGAGTACTCGAGCTCCAGGGCCGCGAGCCCGGTGCCGTCGGACTCCAGCAGCGTCGCCGCGCGGGCCGAGGCCCAGGCAGGGTGGTTCGACAGCCCCACGTACCTCGCCCGACCCGAGGAGACCGCCAGGCGCAGCGCCGAGACCGTCTCCTCGAGCGGCGTCGTCGGGTCGGGACAGGCGACGAGGAAGAGGTCGACGTGGTCGGTGCCGAGCCGACGCAGCGAGGCGTCGAGCTCGCCGAGCAGCCCCCCGCGCGAGGCGTCCCGGCGAGGACCGGCCGGACCGTTGCGCACGCCCGCCTTCGTGACGAGCACCACGTCGTCGCGGGACACCTGCCCGTCCAGCGCCTCCCCGAGCACCTGCTCGGCGTCACCGTCGCCGTAGGAGGCCGCGGTGTCGACCAGCGTGCCGCCCCCGTCCAGGAAGGTGCGCAGGATGTCCGCCGCGTCGGCCCTGTCGGTGTCGCGTCCCCAGGACATCGTGCCCAGCCCCAGCGCCGAGACGCGCAGTCCCGCCGAGCCCACCTGCCGTCTTTCCATGCGCCGGAGCCTACCGGCGGCGCGTGGGCCGACGACGGTACCGCGCCGGGTAGTGTGACCGATCGTGAGTTCCTGGGAAGCGATCCTCCTCGGCCTGGTGCAAGGCCTCACCGAGTTCCTGCCGATCTCGTCGAGCGCGCACCTGCGCATCGTCGGGGAGCTGATCGGTGGCCAGGACCCGGGGGCGCTGTTCACCGCGGTCTCCCAGATCGGCACCGAGACGGCCGTGCTGCTCTACTACCGCCGCACCATCAAGGCCGTGTGCATCGGGTGGTGGACCTCGCTGCGCGGCGACCACGGCGCCGACTGGCGCTCCCGGATGGGCGCGCACGACTCGGATGCGCGCATGGCCTGGTACATCGCGCTCGGGTCCATCCCGATCGTCGTGCTGGGCCTGCTGTTCCAGGACGCCATCGAGACGTCGCTGCGCAACCTGTGGATCACCGTCGTCATGCTCGTCGTCTTCGCCGTCCTGCTGGACGTCGCCGACCGCTACGGCGCACGCGTGCGGCACATCGCCGAGCTCAACCCGAAGCGCGCGATCGGCTTCGGGCTCGCGCAGTCGCTCGCCCTCGTGCCCGGCGTGTCGCGCTCGGGCGGCACCATCACGGCCGGCCTGGCGATGGGCTTCACCCGCAAGGCGGCCGCCGACTACTCGTTCCTGCTCGCGGTGCCCGCCGTTCTCGGCTCGGGGTTCTACCAGATCGCCAAGGCGGCCGCGGGCGACGCGGCACCCGGGTCCGCGGACGCCGTGGACATCGTGCTGGCCACCCTGATGGCGTTCGTCGTCGGCTACGTCGTCCTCATCGGATTCCTCAAGATCGTCTCGACCTATTCCTACCGCCCGTTCGTCTACTACCGGTACGGACTGGCCGCCGTCGTGGTCGTGCTCCTCCTGACGAACGTGATCGACGCGAGCTGAGGACCCGCGGCGCCGGTACCCTGAGGCCGTGCGTTCCTGGCCCTCCCCGCAGATTCCCGAGCTCCCCGCCCCCCTCGACGGCCGCCGTCCGACCGTGCTGGTGCACGACACCACCACCGGCAGCCTCCTCGACGCGGCGCCCGGCGACACCGCCCGCACCTACGTGTGCGGCATCACCCCCTACGACGCGACCCACCTCGGCCACGCCGCGACGTACATCACGTTCGACCTGCTGCACCGGGCCTGGATCGACGCCGGCAAGCAGGTGACCTACTGCTCCAACGTCACCGACGTCGACGACCCGCTCCTGGAGCGGGCCACCGCCACCGGGGTGCGGTGGCGCGACCTCGCCGCCGACCAGATCGCGCTGTTCGCCGAGGACATGACGGCCCTCGGCGTCGTCCCGCCCCAGCCGTGGACGGGCGTCGTGGAGCACATGGAGCCGATCGTGGCGGCCGTGACGCAGATGCTCGCGGACGGGACCGCCTACCGGGTCCCGGTCGAGCCCGGCGCCGGCGGCGCCGATCCCGACCTCGGTGACGTCTACGCCGACCTCGGCGCCGACGAGGCGTTCGGCACCGTCTGCGGGTACGACGGCGACACGATGGCCGCGCTGTTCGCCGAGCGCGGGGGCGACCCGGACCGCGAGGGCAAGAAGAACCCCCTCGACCCGCTGCTGTGGCGCCGCGAGCGGCCGGGAGAGCCCACCTGGGACGCCGGCGAGCTGGGCACCGGACGGCCGGGCTGGCACGTCGAGTGCGCCGTCATCGCCCAGGACGGGATCGGTCTGCCCTTCGACCTGCAGGGCGGGGGAGCAGACCTCGTGTTCCCCCACCACGAGATGTCCGTGTCGCACGGGCGGATGCTCGCCGGTCCCACCAGCGCACCGCGCGCCCACACCCACGCCGCGCTCGTGTCCTACGAGGGGCACAAGATGAGCAAGTCGCGCGGCAACCTCGTGCTCGTCTCCGCACTGCGCCGCGACGGCGTCGACCCGATGGCGATCCGCCTCGGGGTGCTCGCGAACCACTACCGCACCGAGTGGGAGTGGACCGACGCCACGCTGCACGACGGCGTCGCCCGCCTCGAGCGGTGGCGTGCGGCAGTCTCCGGCAACGGCGGCCCCGCTGTCGACGCGCTCCTGGCAGAGCTGCGTGCGGCGCTCGCCGACGACCTCGACGCGCCGCGGGCGCTCGCCGCGGTGGACGGGTGGGCCGACGTCGCCCTCCGTGACGGACGGGACACGTCGGACGACACCGAGGGCGCCCCGGGTGTGGTCGCGCGTGCCGTGAACGCCCTGCTCGGCGTCCGACTGTAGGGCTCAGCCCTTCTCGGGGCTGCCCGCCGGTCCCGGTCCGCCGCGACCGGTGCCCGGGTCACGTCGGCGCAGGTAGCGCTCGAACTCGCGGGCGATCGCCTCCCCGGAGGCCTCCGGCAGCTCGGCGGCGTCCTTGGCCTCCTCCAGCTGGTGCACGTACTCGGCGATCTCGGCGTCCTCGCCGGCGAGCTCGTCGACGCCCAGCTGCCAGGCCTCGGCGTCCTCGGCGAGGTCCCCCAGGGGGACGGCGGCGGACACCAGCTCCTCCACCCGCGCCAGGATCGCGAGCGTGGCCTTCGGCGACGGCGGGTTGGCGACGTAGTGCGGCACCGCCGCCCACAGGGACACGGACTGGAACCCGCGTGCGGCGGCCTCGTGCTGCAGGACGCCGACGATGCCCGTCGGCCCCTCGTAGGTGCTGGGCTCGACGTCCAGGACGGCCTGCAGGCCCTCGGACTCCGTGGTCGCGGAGATCGGGATCGGACGGGTGTGGGGCACGTCGGCGAGCAGCGCACCGAGCGTGACGACGGTGCGCACCTCCATCTCGTCCGCCAGCTCCAGGAGCTCCTCGCAGAACGACCGCCAGCGGAACGACGGTTCGATGCCGTGCACCAGGACGATGCGGCGGTCCGGCAGGTCCGCGACCGAGACGGTGGTGGTGGGCCACGCGACGACCCGACGGCCGTCCTCGCCCGGCGTGATGGTGGGGCGGTTCACCTGGAAGTCGTGGTAGTCCTCCGGGTCGAGCTCGCGCACGAGAGAGGCCTCCCAGACCTCGGTCAGGTGCTCGAGCGCCCCGCTCGCGGCTCCGCCGGCATCGTTCCACCCCTCGAAGGCAGCGATCATGACGGTCTGACGTGCGGCGTGACGGCCGACCGAGGGATCCATGCTCATCTGGTCACCCTATACAGCGCCGAGGGATCGGCCAGGGCGTCGGCCCCCCGTCCGCGGCGGGGTGGGAGGCACTGATCGGGGGACGCGCGTCACGATCACCCCCTGGTTGACACGCCTTCTCGGACTCGCCCGATCAGGAACGCGTCGCGAGTGGCTTCGTCCAGGTCCTCCCGGTGGTGTCGAACCCGGCGTCGGCCGGTCCGGAGTTCCCGGTCGAGGTGTCCGAAGGGCTGGAGGCGGCCGCGACGGCAGTGGTCAGGCGGCCCACGCCATGTCACCCGACGCTGGCCACGGCCGAGGGGTAGTCCGGTCAGGGGTGGACCGGTCCGATCGACGATGTCGCGGCGGGTAGCCTCGAGGTGCCCGAACCCCGCACACGCCACGCCTGGAGTACCCGCTGAACACCGCCGCTTCCCACGCATCAGGCCCGGACGTCCCGGCCGCCGCCGACCACCTGCCCGCCGCCGTCCTGTGGGACATGGACGGCACCCTGGTGGACACCGAGCCGTACTGGATCCGCGCGGAGTTCGACCTGGTCGCCGCCCACGGCGGGGAGTGGTCCCACGAGCAGGCGCTGCAGCTCGTGGGCAACGAGCTGACCGTCTCGGCCGGGCGGTTGCAGGAGGCGGGTGTCGACCTGCCGGTGCCGCGCATCGTCGACCACCTGCTCGGCAAGGTGCGCGCCCAGGTCGCCCACGAGGTGCCGTGGCGTCCAGGTGCGCTCGACCTGCTCGACGCCGTCGTCGCCGCCGGTGTCCCGTGCGCGATGGTGACGATGAGCTACTCCGTGCTGGCCGACGCCGTCGCCGCCCAGGTGCCCGGAGCGTTCACCACGCTCGTCACCGGGGACCAGGTCAGCCGCGGCAAGCCGGACCCCGAGCCCTACCTCGTCGCCGCCGCCCGCCTCGGCGTGCCGATCGGGGACTGCGTCGCCATCGAGGACTCGGCCACCGGGATCACGTCCGCCCTGGCGTCCGGAGCGCGGACGCTCGGCGTCGAGGCGGTGCTCCCCGTCGAGCCCCGCCCGGGCCTCAGCCGTGCGCGCAGCCTCACCGACGTCGACCTCGGGGTGCTGCGACGCCTCGCCGGCGGCGAGGTCGTCGACCTCCTGCGGTGACGTCGCTCAGACGTCGACTCCCAGACGCTCGCGCAGCTGCTCCGGCGTGACCACCGGGGGAGTGCCGCCGAACTCCGGGCAGACGGCCTGGTGGGCGCACCAGCCGCACAGCTTGCTGCGCCTCGGGGCGAACTCACCGCGCCGCGCCGAGGTGGTGATCGCGTCCCAGATGCCGCGCACCTTGGTCTCCGTGACCTCGAGCTCGCGCTCGGTCGGCTGGGCGCGCAGCACCTGGCCGTCGCCCAGGTAGACGAGCTGCAGCATCGCGGGCAGCACACCACGCTCACGCCACACCACGAGCCCGTAGAAGCGCATCTGGAACAGTGCGGACGCCTCGAACCCGGGACGCGGGGACCGACCCGACTTGTAGTCGACAACCCGCACCATGCCGTTCGGGGCGACGTCGATCCGGTCGATGATCCCGCGCAGCAGCGGGCCGCCCTCGAGCTGGCTCTCCATGCGCAGCTCACGTGCCTGCGGCTCCAGACGGTTCGGGTCCTCCAGCGTGAAGTAGGTGCCGAGCAGCTTGCCCGCGGTGCCCAGCCAGTCCTCGACGGAGGTGCCCGCGGCGTCTCCACCCGAGGTGAAGAGCTGGGCGTAGCGCGGCTCGGTCTCCACCAGCCGCTCCCACTCGCCCGGCAGCAGGTCGAGCGCAGCCTGCGGCGTCCGCTCGCCCAGCGGCGCGTCGTAGAGGCGTTCCAGCACGGAGTGCACCAGGGTGCCGCGGGCCGCGGCCGACGACGGCGGTTCGGGAAGCCGGTCAACGGTCCGGAACCGGAACAGCAGCGGGCACTGCAGGAAGTCGTTCGCACGCGAGGGAGAGATCGCCGGACGCCGCGGCGCATCCGCAGCCACCGGCGAGGGGAGGGTGCCGGGCCGGCTCCTCGCGTCGGGGGTCGCCCCAGCCATCTCCTCAGCCGTCGTGATCATGGGCGTCACCCTACGGTCCGCCGCCGACACCCCGCGGTTGCGCACCGGGCCACCGCCCCGCCCGGATAGCCTGGTCGGGTGCCCCCACGCTCTCGCGGATGGACCATCGGCCGGCTCGCCGGCGCCCCGGTGATCCTCACCCGCTCCTGGTTCCTCGCAGCGCTCGTGCTGACCCTGCTGTTCGCGCCGACGGTGCGATCCGTCGCGCCGCTGCTCGAGATGGCCGGCGTCCTGGTGGTGTCCTTCTCCTTCGTGCTGCTGCTGTTCGGCTCCGTGTTCTGCCACGAGGCCGCCCACGCCCTGGTGGCGCGCGCCCGGGGGTACCGCGTCGACGAGCTGGCGCTCACGCTCTGGGGCGGGCACACGGCCTACTCGGGCAGCGACCGGCGTCCTGGTGACAGCGCGCTGGTCGCCGTCGTCGGCCCTCTGACGAACCTCGCGCTCGCGGGGGTGTTCTGGCTGGTGTTCAGCGCCCAGGACCAGATGTCCGTGCCGGCGCTGCTGCTGTACGCCGGAGCGTTCTCCAACGCCTTCGTCGGGCTGTTCAACCTGGTTCCCGGGCTGCCGCTCGACGGTGGGCAGGTCCTGGCCTCCGCGGTGTGGTCCGCGACCGGGTCGCGACCGACGGGCACGCTCGTGGCGGGGTGGGCCGGACGCGTCGTCGGCGTCGGGATCGTCGCCGTCGCGGTCGCCTGGCCTCTGCTCCAGGGACGGCAGGCCTCGATCTTCACCGTCATGTGGGCGGCCCTCATCGGTGCCTTCCTGTGGTCCGGGGCGGGGGAGGCGATCCGTTCGAGCCGCCGCCAGGAGCGGGTCGACCGGCTCGACGTGCGCTCCCTGGCGACCGCAGCCGTCGTCGTGCCTGCCGGGTCGGGCGTCGACGTCGCGGCGCGGGCCGTGGCGGGCCGCGGCGAGAGCGCCGTGGTGGTCGTCGACGCCGACGGCGTGCCCGTCGGGTGGGTGGACGCTCGCGCGGCGGCGGCCGTGCCGCCGGACCAGGCCGCCGTCACGCTCGTCGACGCCGTCCTGGTCCCGTTCGCCGCGGGTTCGGCGGTGCAGGTGCACGACGCCGGCCCCCAGCTCCTGGACCACCTGGCACGGACCTCCGGCGGGGCGCGCGTCGTGCCGGTGCTCGACGGCGGCCGGGTGACCGGCGTCCTGGACGTCGCCCGGGTGGCCGCCGCGATCCGTCCGCCGGGACGAACGTAGACTGGCGGACCGTGACTTCCTCCTCCGCCACCGGCGCCGACGTCCGCCGTGGTCCGCTGCGCGTCGGCGACAAGGTCCAGCTCACCGATCCCAAGGGTCGGATGCACACGATCACGCTCGCCGAGAACGCCACGTTCCACACCCACAAGGGCTACTTCCGCCACGAGGAGCTCATCGGGCGCCCCGAGGGGTGGGTGGTGACCAACACCGCCGGGATCGAGTACCTGGCGCTGCGCCCCCTGCTGAGCGACTTCGTGCTGTCCATGCCGCGCGGTGCCGCGGTGGTCTACCCGAAGGACGCCGGGCAGATCGTCCAGATGGCCGACATCTTCCCCGGCGCCCGCGTCGTGGAGGCCGGCGTCGGGTCGGGCGCGCTGACCATGTCCCTGCTGCGCGCCGTGGGCGACGCGGGCGAGCTGCACTCCATCGAGCGCCGCGAGGACTTCGCCGCGATCGCGCGCGGCAACGTCGAGACCTTCTTCGGCGGCGAGCACCCCGCCTGGCAGCTGCACGTCGGCGACCTCGCCGACCGTGTCGACGACGTCGTGGAGCCCGGCTCGGTCGACCGCGTGGTCCTGGACATGCTCGCCCCGTGGGAGAACATCGACGCCGTGGCCCGCGTCCTCGCACCCGGCGGCGTGCTGGTCTGCTACGTCGCCACGGCCACCCAGCTGTCCCGCACCGCCGAGGACCTGCGGGCCGACGGACGCTTCGCCGAGCCCACCGCCTGGGAGTCCATGGTGCGCGGCTGGCACCTCGAAGGCCTGGCGGTGCGTCCGCAGCACCGGATGATCGGGCACACCGGCTTCCTCGTCAGCGCGCGGCGCCTGGCCGACGGCGTCGAACCGCCGGAGCGCAAGCGTCGTCCCGCCAAGGGCGCCCACCCGGCGCCGGAGGACACCTGGACCGAGGAGGATCTCGGGGAGCGTCCCGTCTCGGACAAGAAGATCCGCAAGGTGCGTCGCGAGGTGGGCCAGGCGCCCGACTGAGGTTTCGACGAGGTCACGGTCCGGTCTGGATCCTGTGAACGTCGCGACCGGTCCGTGAAATCATCGGCACGTTGTCGCCGCCTGCCCTTATGGTGCTGTCTCCGGGGGTTCCTCCTCGACAGCGGAGGTGCGTCACCCGGGCCGTACGAGAGGGGACGCGATGACCGACCACCCTGTCCGCCCGGAAGGTTCGACCGCGCCGTCAGGCCGCGACGCCCAGGCCGCGCTGCTCGCGGCGAAGAACGAACGGCTCGCCGAGGCCCTCCGTGCCGCTCGTGACCAGATCGTCGAGCTGAAGAAGCAGATCGACGACCTGTCCAAGCCTCCGGGCACCTACGCCGTCTTCCTCGGCGCCCACGACGACGGTTCGGTCGACGTGATGTCCGCCGGGCGCAAGATGCACGTCCAGGCGAGCCCGTCGCTGGAGCTGGACACGTTGGCGCCGGGCCAGGAGGTCAAGCTCAACGAGGCCATGACCGTGGTGTCCGCCGGAGGGTTCGAGCGCACCGGCGAGCTCGTCACCGTCAAGGAGGTCCTCGACGACGCGCGCGTCCTGGTGGTCGGTCGCGCCGACGAGGAACGTGTCGTGCGGCTGGCCGGCTCGGTGCTCGACGCGCCCCTGCGCGTGGGCGACGCCCTGACGGTGGACGTGCGCAGCGGCTTCGTGTTCGAGGTCGTGCCCAAGTCCGAGGTCGAGGAGCTCGTCCTGGAGGAGGTGCCCGACATCGCCTACGAGGACATCGGCGGTCTCGGCCCCCAGATCGAGGCGATCCGGGACGCCGTCGAGCTGCCGTTCTCCCACCCGGACCTGTTCCGCGAGCACGGGCTGCGCCCGCCCAAGGGGGTGCTCCTGTACGGGCCGCCCGGCTGCGGCAAGACGCTCATCGCCAAGGCGGTGGCCGCCTCGCTGGCGAAGATGGTGGCGGACAAGCGCGGCGGCGACCCGAACGCCAAGAGCTTCTTCCTCAACGTCAAGGGTCCCGAGCTGCTCAACAAGTACGTCGGCGAGACGGAGCGGCACATCCGGCTGATCTTCGCCCGGGCCCGCGAGAAGGCGTCGCAGGGCATGCCCGTGGTCGTCTTCTTCGACGAGATGGAGTCCCTGTTCCGCACCCGTGGCACCGGGCTGTCGTCGGACGTCGAGACGACGATCGTGCCGCAGCTCCTGGCGGAGATCGACGGGGTGGAGAGGCTCGACAACGTCATCGTCATCGGTGCCTCGAACCGTGAGGACATGATCGACCCGGCGATCCTGCGGCCCGGACGGCTCGACGTGAAGATCAAGATCGAGCGTCCGGACGCCGAGGGCGCCAAGGAGATCTTCGCGAAGTACCTCACCGCGGACCTCCCCATCCACGCGGACGACCTCGCCGAGCACGGCGGCAACCGCCGTTCCGTGGTGGAGGCGATGATCCGGTCCGTGGTGGAACGGATGTACGCCCAGGACGACGACAACCAGTTCCTCGAGGTCACCTACGCCTCCGGGGACAAGGAGGTCCTGTACTTCAAGGACTTCAACTCCGGTGCGATGATCCAGAACGTCGTCGACCGTGCCAAGAAGTCCGCCATCAAGGACTTCCTGTCCAGCGGCAACCGCGGCATCCGGGTCGAGCACCTGCTGACCGCCTGCGTGGACGAGTTCCAGGAGAACGAGGACCTGCCGAACACGACCAACCCGGACGACTGGGCGCGGATCAGCGGCAAGAAGGGTGAACGGATCGTCTTCATCCGCACGATCGTGAAGAAGAAGGGCGAGAACGGGGCGCCGCGGACCATCGACACCGTCAGCTCGACCGGCCAGTACCTGTAGTCAGGCGGGGCGGTAGACCACCAGCGCGACGTCGTCGCGGGCGCCGTCGGGCAGCATCCCCTGCAGGAGGCGGTCGGGAACGTCCTCCAGCCTGGTGGTGAGGCTGACCCGGCGGGCCACGTCCTCGAGGCGGTCGAGGCCCGCGGCGAGGCTCTCGTCGCGTCGCTCGACCAGCCCGTCGGTGTACATCAGCACGGTGTCGCCGGCCGACAGCGACGCCTTGTGCTCGGGTCGTCGTCCGCTCGGCAGGGTCAGCGGCATGCAGCGGGCCTCGTCGAGCCGGCTGCACGTGCCGTCCGCCTGCACGAGCAGGCCGGGCGGGTGCCCGGCGCTGGAGTACGTCAGCGTCATGGTGCGGGTGTCGACGACCCCGCAGAAGACGGTGGTGAACTCGGCCCCGGGCACCGTGCGGGCGAAACCGTCGAGCTGCTCCAGCGTCTCGGCGGGCCCGGACCCGGCCATCATCAGCGCGCGGCCGGCACTGCTGAGCCGGCCCATGGCGGCGGCGGCGCCCACCCCGTGGCCGACGCAGTCGCCCACGACGAGCCCGAACCTGTCACCCGGCAGCTCGACCACGTCGAACCAGTCGCCCCCGACGGCGAGGTTGTCGTCGGCGGGCCGGTAACGCGTCTGCCAGTGCGGGGAGTCCAGGGTGACCGGCACCATCGCGCGCTGCAGGGCGTCGCTGACCGTGCGCACGCTCGTGATCCGCCGCCGGTGCTCGGCGGCGTCGCTCAGTGCCGTGCCGATGGTGCGTGCGAGCAGGTCGAGGAACGCGCGCTGGCCGTCGTCGTACGGGCGACGAGGGTTCCCGTGCAGCACCAGGACGCCGGGTTCCGGCCCGTCGCCCACCCTGGTGACCAGCACTCCGTCGCGCCACGACGGCACGCCGTGGCGCCGGACCCTGGCGACGGCCTCGGGGGCGACGGCCAGGTCGCCCCCGGTCGTGGAGGTGCGGGCGCCGTCGAGGTGCAGGTGCGCGGCGGAGACGTCCTCGCTGTCCGCGAGGACGTCCATGGCGATGCGGGCGACGTCGCTGGTGAGGTCCCGGTGGCCGTGCAGGGCGCCGGCGAGCCGGCCGAGGGTGGCGAGGCGACGGCGGTCGACCACCTGGTCGGTGGTCTCGGTGGCGATGTCCATGACACCTCGCACCGTGCCGTCGTCGTCCCGCAGCGGGCTGTAGGAGAAGGTGAACCGGGTCTCCTCGACGAACCCGGAGCGGTCCATCCACAGCAGCATGTCCACCGACCAGGTCGGCCGGCCGGTGTCGACGACCTCGTCGAAGAGGGGGCCGATGTCCTCCCAGATGTGCGCCCACAGCTCTGGTGCCGCGGCGCCCATGGCGCGGGGGTGCAGGTCCGTGCCGAGCATCGCGCGGTAGCCGTCGTTGTAGATCATCGTCAGCTCGGGCCCCCACGTCACCAGCACGGCGAACCGGGTGCTGAAGCAGAGCTCGACGGCACTCCGCAGCGGCGCGGGCCACGTCTGCGGATCCCCCAGGGGGGTCTGCGACCAGTCGACCTCGCGCGCGAGGGAAGCGCACTCGCCCTCACGGAGAGCGGAATCGAACCAGTCGGGCACGACGACGATTCTAGAACCGGTGGGGGGCGGGTGCTCACGCGCCCTCACCGCGCCGTCCGCGGCGGGTCGGTGCCGCCGGGCCTGCGGGCCGGACGCATAGGGTGGCGTCGTGACGGTGCGACGCGTGATGGGAATCGAGACCGAGTACGGGGTGCTGTCCCCGGGACGACCGATGGCGAACCCCATGCTGATGAGCTCGCAGGTGGTGACCACCTACCGGGCGTCCGTCCAGGGCGGTCGCCCGGGGCACCCGCCGGCCCGCTGGGACTACGTCGACGAGGACCCGCTGGCGGACGCCCGCGGGTTCCACCTGCAGCGCGCCTCCGCGCACCCCTCCCTGCTCACCGACGACCCTGACGCCCCGGCGCCGGCAGGGCCCACCGCGGGCTCGGCCACCGAGGACCTCGCCCGGCCCGACGTCGAGGAGTACGACGACCCCAGCGCGGCCAACTGCATCCTCACCAACGGGGCCCGGCTGTACGTCGACCACGCCCACCCGGAGTACTCCTCGCCCGAGGTCACCAACCCGCGCGACGCGGTCGTCTGGGACGTCGCCGGTGAACGCGTCATGCTGGCCGCGACCCGCCGCCTCGCGGGTGTGCCGGACGCCACGGTCGTGCTGTACAAGAACAACGTCGACGGCAAGGGCGCCAGCTACGGCACCCACGAGAACTTCCTCGTCGACCGTCGCCTGCCGTTCGTCACCCTCGTCGACCTTCTCACCCCGTTCCTCGTGACCCGGCAGGTGTTCACCGGGTCCGGGCGGGTCGGTCTCGGGCCGACCGGCGAGGACGCCGGCTTCCAGCTGTCCCAGCGCGCCGACTACATCGAGGCCGAGGTCGGCCTGGAGACGACGCTGCGCCGTCCCATCGTCAACACCCGTGACGAGCCGCACGCCGACCGCAGCAGGTGGCGCCGGCTGCACCTGATCATCGGGGACGCCAACCACCTCGAGGTCGCCACCTACCTCAAGCTCGGGACGACGTCGCTGGTGCTGTGGGTGCTGGAGAACCTCGACGCCCTCGCCGCGGCCGGGGTCGACGCCCGGGCGGAGCTCGGCGCGCTGCGGCTGGCCGACCCGGTCGCCGCCGTGCAGCACGTCTCGCGCGACCTCGGTCTCGCACGCCCCCTGGAGCTGGCCGACGGCACGTCCGCGACGGCGCTGCAGGTGCAGCAGCGCTACCTCGACGTCGTCGCCCGTGGCTTGGCGGCGCTCGGCAGCGACACGGACTCCGACGCCGTGCTGCGGCGCTGGCGCTCGGTCGTGGGACGGCTCGCCCAGGACCCGGCGTCGTGCGCCCGCGAGGTCGAGTGGGTGGCCAAGCTGCGACTCCTGGATCGGATGCGAGAGCGTGACGGTCTCGACTGGGACCACTCCCGGCTGCGCGCGCTGGACCTGCAGTGGTCGGACGTGCGGCCCGAGCGCGGGATCTACCACCGACTGCTCGCGGCGGACGCCGTCGAGCGGCTCGTCGCCGACGACGAGGTGGACCGCGCGGTGCACCACCCGCCGGTGGACACCCGTGCGTGGTTCCGCGGCGAGGTGATGGAGCGCTACGCCGACGAGGTGTCGGCGGCGAGCTGGGACTCGGTGATCTTCGACGTGCCCGGGGCGGACTCGTTGCAGCGGGTCCCCATGCCGGACCCGCTGCGCGGGACCGAGCAGCACATCGGGGCGCTGCTGGACGCGAGCCCCGACGCGGCGACGCTGCTGGCCGGGCTGCGCGGCGACACGTGAGCATCCCGGCGCGCACGGCGGGCCGGACGACATAGGCTGACCACACCCGCACGGGGTACGACGAAGGAGGCGGACCATGGCCGGTCAGGAACGGATCTCGGGGCAGCGCGACGACCGCACGCCCGACGACGACGCCCAGGACCCGCCCCCGGCGGCGCCGCAGTCGTCCGAGCGGGACGCGGAGGTCGACTCGCTGCTGGAGGAGATCGACGAGGTGCTCGAGTCGAACGCCGAGTCGTTCGTGCGCGGTTTCGTGCAGAAGGGCGGGCAGTGAGTGCCTACGCCATCCGCTGACGCCACGGGCAGGCTGCCGGACGCGTTCCTGCGGCCGGGGTCGAGCTCGTTCATGGAGTTCCTCGCCGAGCACTCCCCGGAGCTGCTGCCCGGTCGGCGGAACCTGGGTCCGGCGTCCGCGGCGGACCTGGCACCGCACGCCACCACGATCGTCGCGCTGACCTTCGGCGACGACGAGCAAGGGCGCGGAGTGGTGCTCGCCGGGGACCGGCGCGCCACGATGGGCCACATGATCGCCTCGCGAGAGATCGAGAAGGTCTTTCCCGCCGACGACTACTCGGCGGTGGGGATCGCCGGCTCGGCGGGTCTGGCGGTGGAGCTCGTGCGGCTCTTCCAGCTCGAGCTCGAGCACTACGAGAAGATCGAGGGCTCCCTGCTGTCCCTGGACGGCAAGGCGAACCGGCTGGCCACGATGATCCGCGCCAACCTCCCTCTGGCGATGCAGGGTCTGGCCGTGGTGCCGCTGTTCGCCGGGTACGACCTCGACCGCGGCACGGGTCGGCTGTTCAGCTTCGACGTCACCGGCGGGCGCTACGAGGAGCACGAGCACCACTCGGTGGGTTCCGGATCGGTGTTCGCGCGCGGTTCGCTCAAGAAGCTCTGGAGCCCGGGGCTCGACGCCGCGGGTGCGGTCGCGGTGGCCGTGGAGGCGTTGTACGACGCCGCCGACGACGACAGCGCGACCGGCGGACCCGACACGGTGCGCCGGATATGGCCGGTGGTCACCACCGTGACCGCGGCAGGGTATGCCCGGGTCGACGACGACGCCCTCGCCAGCGTCGTCGAGCAGATCGTCGCCGCCCGGCGTGGCCACGCCGGAGGTGGTCGCGCATGAGCATGCCGTTCTACGTCTCGCCCGAACAGCTGATGAAGGACCGGGCGGACTTCGCGCGCAAGGGCATCGGCCGGGGCCGCTCGGTCGTCGTGCTCGCCTACGACGACGGGATCGCCTTCGCCACGGAGAACCCGTCGCGGGCGCTGCACAAGATCTCCGAGATCTACGACCGCATCGCGTTCGCCGCGGTCGGCAAGTACAACGAGTTCGAGAACCTGCGGGTGGCGGGGGTGCGGTACGCCGACCTGCGGGGCTACTCCTACGACCGGGCCGACGTCGCGGCGCGCGGCCTCGCGAACGCCTACGCGCAGACCCTCGGCACCGTCTTCACGACCGAGTCCAAGCCGCTCGAGGTCGAGCTCGTCGTGGCACAGGTCGGCGACTCCCCGGCCACCGACCAGCTGTACCGGCTCACGTACGACGGCTCGGTCGCGGACGAGCACGGGTTCGTGGTGATGGGCGGTCAGGCCGACCAGCTCAGCTCGCGGGTGCGCCAGGAATGGTCGGAGGGGATGGACCTCGCCGCGGTGCTGCGCCTGGCGGTGCGCACCCTCGGGGCGGTGTCCTCGGACGGCACGGTCGGCGCCGAGGTCGAGCGCGAGATCCCCGCCTCGGGACTCGAGGTGGCGGTCCTGGACCGCCGGCGTCCACGGCGGGCTTTCCGCCGACTGCAGGGCGAGGTGCTCGCCGGCCTCCTGGCCGACGGCGACGAGTGAGGGAGCAGTCCATGGACCGACGGATCTTCGGGCTCGAGACCGAGTACGGCGTGACGTGCGCCGCGGACGACGGGCGCGGCCTGAGCGCCGACGAGGTGGCGCGCTACCTGTTCCGCAAGGTCGTGGCGTGGGGCAGGTCGTCGAACGTGTTCCTGCGCAACGGGTCGCGGCTCTACCTGGACGTCGGTTCCCACCCGGAGTACGCGACGGCGGAGTGCGACGACGTGCGCCAGCTCGTCGCCTACGACCGCGGCGGCGAGCGGATCCTGGAGGGGCTGGTCGCCGACGCCCAGCAGCGCCTCGAGCACGAGGGCCTGCCCGGCAAGGTGCACCTGTTCAAGAACAACACCGACTCGGCCGGCAACTCCTACGGCTGCCACGAGAACTACCTGGTGCGCCGCCAGGGTGACTTCTCCCGGCTCAGCGACGTGCTGGTGCCGTTCCTCATCACACGTCAGGTGCTCACCGGCGCGGGCAAGGTGCTGGCCACTCCCCGGGGTGCGACGTACTGCCTGTCGCAGCGTGCCGACCACATCTGGGAGGCCGTCTCGAGCGCGACGACGCGCTCGCGTCCCATCATCAACACCCGTGACGAGCCGCACGCCGACGCCGAGCACTACCGCCGCCTGCACGTGATCGTCGGCGACTCGTCGATGTCGGAGACCACGACGATGCTGAAGGTCGGCGCCACCGACCTGGTGCTGCGGCTGGTCGAGGCGGGCGTGCCCGTGCGCGACCTGTCGTTGGAGAACCCGATCCGGGCGATCCGCGAGATCAGCCACGACTCCACCGGCCTGCACCCGGTGCAGCTCGCGAACGGCCGCACGGCCACGGCGGTCGACCTGCAGGGCGAGTACTACCAGCGCGTGCGTGAGCACGTCGAGGCCCACCTGGACCAGACCCCGCAGATCAAGGCGACGCTCGACCTGTGGGAGCGGGGGCTGCGGGCCCTGGAGTCCGGTGACCTGACGCTGGTGGAGCGCGAGCTCGACTGGGTGATCAAGCTGCGGCTCATCGAGCGCTACCGTGCCAAGCACGGCCTGGAGATGGACGACGCGCGCGTGGCCCGGCTCGACCTCGCCTACCACGACATCTCGCGCACCGAGGGGCTCTACAACCTGCTGGCGGCGCGCGGCATGGTGGAGCGTGTGGTGACCGACCTCGAGGTGTTCGAGTCGACGGCGATCCCGCCCCAGACGACGCGGGCGAAGCTCCGCGGTGACTTCGTGCGCGCGGCGCAGGACGCCCGCCGGGACTACACCGTCGACTGGGTTCACCTCAAGCTCAACGACCAGGCGCAGCGCACCGTGCTGTGCAAGGACCCGTTCCGCAACGTCGACGAGCGGGTCGAGCGGCTCATCGAGTCCATGTGATCCGACGGCGACCCGGTCGTGCCGGGTCGCGGTCGGCCCGTGGCAGACTGTCCGGGTGCCAGCCCGCCTGAGACCGCTCGCCGCGCTGTGCGCGGTGCTCATGGTCGCCGGGTGCACGGGCCCCCTCGCGGACCAGCTGGGCGCCTCCGCGGTCCCGACGCAGGCGCCGGTCGCGGTGACGGGCCCGCAGGGCACGGTGCCGGAGCTGGAGTACAGCCGGCCCTTCGACGTGGTGCGGCCCGGTTCGCGGACGCTGCGTCCGGGGACGGGAGAGGTGCTCGCCGAGGGTGAGGACGTGCTCCTGGACATGTACGCCGAGGACGGCCGCGACGGCAGCGTCATCACGTCGACCTACCAGGACGCCCCGTCCTGGCACACGTTCTCCGCGGAGTCCCTGGGGCCGAACGTCTACGAGTCGCTGCGGGGCAAGCGGGTCGGTGCGCGCGTGCTGGTCACGGACATGGACGACGGCGTGCCGGTGGTGCTGGTGATCGACGTGCTGCCCACCCGTGCGGACGGCGAGGACGTCACGATCCCCGAGGACCTGCCGCAGGTGCTGCGGTCCCAGGACGGCGAGCCGGCGGTGGTGGTGCCCGACGGCGACCCCCCGACCGAGCTGGTGGTGCAGCCCGTGGTGCGCGGGGACGGGCCGCAGGTGGCCGTCGGTCAGGTGGTGACCGCCCGGTACGTCGCGGTGCGCTGGAGCGACGGCTCGGTCGTGGACTCGAGCTGGGTGCACGGGGTGGCGCCGCAGTCGGAGACCATCGGCATCGGCCGGCTCGTCGAGGCCTGGGACCAGGGGCTGCTGGAGCAGTCCGTGGGGACCCAGGTGATGCTGGTCGCGCCACCGGGGCTTGCCCACGGCGGCACCAGCAGCGAGCTGGCGGACGACACGATCGTGTACGTCGTCGACATCCTCGACGCGCGCTACCAGGCGGCCGAGGAGGCCCCGCCCGACGAGTCCATCGAAGGAGAGTGAGCACCGCATGGCAGTGTCAGTCCGGGTGATCCCGTGTCTCGACGTCGACGCAGGTCGCGTCGTCAAGGGGGTCAACTTCGTCAATCTCCGCGACGCCGGTGACCCCGTGGAGCTGGCGTCCCGCTACGACGCGGAGGGCGCCGACGAGGTCACGTTCCTCGACGTGTCGGCGTCGTCGGGAGAGCGCGCCACCATGGTGGACGTCGTGCGTCGCACCGCGGAGCAGGTGTTCGTCCCGCTCACGGTCGGGGGCGGGGTGCGCTCGACCGACGACGTGGACCGGTTGCTGCGTGCGGGTGCCGACAAGGTCGGGGTGAACACCGCGGCGATCGCCCGGCCCGAGCTCATCGCCGAGATCGCGGCGCGGTTCGGCAACCAGGTCCTGACGCTGTCGGTGGACGCCCGCCGCACCGCCCCCGGGACCACCACGGCGTCGGGCTTCGAGGTGACGACCCACGGCGGGCGGCGCGGCACTGGGATCGACGCCGTCGAGTGGGCCGAGCGTGCTGCGGGGCTGGGCGCGGGGGAGATCCTGCTCAACTCGATGGACGCCGACGGCACGACGGGCGGTTTCGACCTGGAGATGCTGGCCGCGGTGCGCGAACGGGTGTCCGTCCCGCTGATCGCCTCGGGCGGGGCCGGGACGCCGGAGCACTTCGTCGAGGCTGCCCGTGCCGGTGCCGACGCGCTGCTCGCGGCGAGCGTCTTCCACTTCGGTGCGCTCACGGTCGGGCAGGTCAAGGACGCGATGCGCGAGGCCGGCGTCGAGGTGCGCTGAGGCGTCCTTGCAGCGTCTAGGATCGATTCGATCCTGACGACTGCGAGGTCCTGCTGTGCCCGGTACTGCCCGACCCTCCGCCCTTTCCGGGTCCCGTCTGCGGCGCAGCGCGGCGCTGATGTGGCGCGGGATGCGCACCGAGCCGCGTCTGTCGGCGCTCGCCGTGCTGGCCTCGGCGGTCTTCGGCGCGACGACGGTCGCGGTCAGCCGGGCCGTCGGGTGGGCCACCGACACCGTCGTGGTGCCCGCCGTGGCGGGGGACGTCGACGCGCGGGCCGACATCTGGGTCGCGGGCGCGGTCCTCGCCGCCGTCGCCCTCACGCTGGCCGTGTCGGTGGCGGCCCGCCGGATCTGGGCCGGCTGGGCGTTCGTCGGGATCCAGGCGGCGCACCGGCGCGGCCTGACCCGGCAGTACCTGCGCCTGCCGATGACGTGGCACCGGGCTCACCCCGCCGGTCAGCTGCTGTCGAACGCCAGCGCGGACGTCGAGGCGGCCACCGGGGTGTTCAACCCGCTGCCGTTCGCGCTCGGCGTCGTGGTCATGATCGGCGTGGCCACGGTGATGCTCCTGGCCATCGACCCGTGGCTCGCCGCGGCGGCGCTCGTGGTCATCCCGGCCACCGTCGTCGCCAACCTGGTGTTCCAGCGGTACATGGACCCGGTGGCCACCCGCGCCCAGCAGCTGCGGGCCGACGTCGCCGACGTCGCGCACGAGTCCTTCGAGGCGGCACTCCTGGTGAAGTCGCTCGGGACGGCCGACCGCGAGGAGGCCCGCTTCGCGGAGCGGACCGACGCGCTGCGCCGCGCGAACGTCCGGGTCGGGACCGTCCGCGCCGTGTTCGACCCCGTCATCGAGCTCCTGCCGAACCTCGGCACCCTGCTCGTGCTGGGGGTCGGTGCCTGGCGGGCGTCCACGGGCGCCGTGGGGGTGGGTGACGTGGTGACCGCGGCCTATCTCCTGACCCTGATGGCCGTCCCGGTCCGAGCCTTCGGCTGGGTGCTCGGCGAGCTGCCCCGCGGGCTGGTCGGCCACGACCGCATCTCCCGGGTGCTGGACGCGCGCGGCTACCTGGTCAGCGGGCACGAGCGGCTGGAGCGTCGTCCGGTGGGGCTGGAGGTCCGGCTGGAGGGCGTGGGCGTCGCCGTCGAGGTCGGGGGCCGGCGGACCACCCTGCTGGACGGGATCGACCTCGCCGTCGAGCCCGGCTCCACGGTCGCCGTCGTCGGGCCCACCGGGTCCGGCAAGACCACGCTGGTCTCCCTGCTGAGCCGGCTCGCCGACCCGACCTCCGGCACGGTGCGCCTCGACGGGACGGACCTGCGCGACCTCGCCCCCGGCGAGGTGCCCGGCCAGGTCGCCCTCGTCGCGCAGCAGACGTTCGTCTTCGAGGACACCGTGCGCGCGAACGTCACCCTCGCCGACGACGTCTCGCCCGAGGTCGACGCCGCGGTGTGGGAGGCGTTGCGCCTCGCCCGTGCGGACGACGTCGTGCGGGCGCTGCCCGACGGGCTGGACGCGATGCTGGGGGAGCGCGGGTCCAACCTGTCCGGCGGGCAGCGTCAGCGCCTCGCGATCGCTCGCGCGCTCGTGCGGCGCCCCCGCCTGCTCGTGCTCGACGACGCCACGAGCGCGGTGGACCCGCGCGTCGAGCAGGAGGTCCTCGCCGGTCTGGCGACCACCGCGGACGGTCCCCGCGCGACGACAGTGGTGATGGTCGCCTACCGGATGTCGTCGGTGACGATGGCCGACGTGGTGGTGCACCTCGACGGCGGCCGGGTCGTCGACGTCGGTACCCACGCCGAGCTGCTGGACCGGGACGCGGGCTACCGCGAGCTCGCCACGGCGTACGAGGCCGAGACCGAGCGTCGGCGTCGGGAACGGGCCGACGAGGCGGCCGTGGAGAACGAGGAGGCCGTGCGGTGAACGACTCGCGGATCGCCGCCACCAGCGACCTGGGGGTGCTCGACACGCTGCGACGCGGGGTGCAGATCTCCCCGCAGATCGTCCGTGGGCTGTGGCTCACCCTGGCGGTGGCCGTGCTCGCCGCCGCCGGCCGGGTGGTGGTGCCGCTGGCCGTGCAGCGCACCGTGGACGACGGTCTCCTGGCCGACGGCGGCCCGGACCCGCAGCGCATCCTGCTGCTCACGGGCGTCGCGGCGGGCGCGGTGGTGCTCGCCGGTCTGTGCACCGCGGTGGTCAACATCCGTCTGTTCCGGTCCACGGAGGCCGGGCTGGCCACGCTGCGCGTGAAGGCGTTCCGGCACGTGCACGACCTGTCGACGCTCTCGCAGGGGTCCGAGCGGCGCGGGTCGCTGGTGTCCCGCGTCACCAGCGACGTCGACACCATCTCCCACTTCGTGCAGTGGGGCGGGATCATGCTGCTCGTCTCGTGCCTGCAGATCGCCGTGGCGACGGTGCTCATGACGCTGTACTCGCCGGCGCTGACCGTGGTGGTGTGGGTGTGCTTCGTGCCGCTCTTCCTGATCCTGCGCCGCGCGCAGGGCGGCGTCGGACGGCGGTACGCCAGCGTGCGGGCGAAGGTCGGCTCGATGCTGGGTGCGGTGTCCGAGGCGGTCGTCGGTGCGGAGACGGTGCGGGCCTACGGCGTCGCCGGACGCACGGGCCGGCGCATCGAGGAGGCGGTGGAGGAGGCGCGGCGGGCGCAGGGCCGGGCGCAGGTCCTCGTGGCCACCGTGTTCTCCTCGGGCACTCTGATGGCCAACCTGGTGCTGGCGGTCGTGGTGGTGGTCGGGACGTACCTCGGGATCGGGGGCGGGCTGACCGCCGGCCAGCTCGTCGCCTTCCTGTTCCTCGTCCAGCTCTTCACCGGGCCCGTCCAGATGGCCACGGAGATCCTCAACGAGCTGCAGAACGCGGTGGCAGGCTGGCGGCGTGTGATCGCCGTGGTCGACACCCCGCTCGACGTCGTCGACGCCGCCGACGGGCAGGGTCCGCCGCGCGGTGACGCGCGCGTCGTCCTGCGGGGGGTGCGGTTCGGCTACCCCCAGGGTCCGGAGGTGCTGCACGGCATCGACCTGGACCTGCCGGCACGCCGCAAGATCGCCGTCGTGGGCCAGACGGGCTCCGGCAAGACCACGATCGCGAAGCTGGTCACGCGCCTCATGGACCCGACGGCCGGAGCGATCGAGCTCGACGGCGTCGACCTGCGCGACATCCCGCTCGCCCGGCTGCGAGAGCGCGTCGTGCTCGTGCCGCAGGAGGGGTTCCTGTTCGACGGCACCGTGCTCACCAACGCGGCCTACGGCCTGCGCCCGGCGGACGAGGGCCCACAGGTCCGCGACCGGGTGACCGCCGCGTTCGAGGTCCTCGGCCTCAGCGACTGGGTGGCCGGCCTGCCCGCAGGTCTGGACACCGACGTGGGTCAGCGCGGCGAGGCGCTGTCGGCCGGGGAGCGCCAGCTCGTCGCGGTGGCACGCGCGTACCTGGCCGCGCCCGACCTGCTCGTCCTCGACGAGGCGACCTCCGCCGTCGACCCCGCCACGGAGGTGCGCATCGCCCGCGCCCTGGACGCGCTCACCTCGGGACGCACCACGCTCACCATCGCGCACCGGCTCTCCACCGCCGAGGCGAGCGACCTCGTGGTGGTGGTCGACGACGGTCACGTCGTCGAGGTGGGCCACCACACGGCGCTCGTGGACCAGGGCGGCACCTACGCGCACATGCACGCGAGCTGGGTGGCCCAGACCCGTTGAGACGGGGATCGGACGGCTCTCCGTGGCGTGAAAGGATGCACGGGTGCAGAACCGCAGCGCCCTGGACCCCGCCATCGCCGACCGCCTCAAGCGCGACGACCACGGTCTCGTCGCCGCGATCGTGCAGCAGCACGACACCGGTGAGGTGCTGATGCTCGGCTGGATGGACGACGAGGCCGTGCACCGCACCCTCACGCAGGGTCGGGTGACCTTCTGGAGCCGTTCGCGCGGGGAGTACTGGCGCAAGGGCGACACGTCCGGTCACGTGCAGTACGTGCGGTCCGTCGCCCTGGACTGCGACGGCGACGCCCTGCTGGTGCGCGTCGACCAGGTCGGCGCGGCCTGCCACACCGGCACCCGCACCTGCTTCGAGGCCGGCGGCACGCTGCCCGCGGCCGTCGGCACCCGCCCCGAGACCTCCGAGGAGAACCGGTGACCACGTCCCCCGCCACCGACCCGGCCGCCCCCGCCGTCGCACCGACGGCCGAGGACCTCACCTGGGGGCGGACGTGGCCCACCCTGCCCACCTTCCGGACGCTGGCCCGCACCCGCCGGGTCGTGCCCGTCGTGCGCCGCGTGCTGGCCGACGACGTCACCCCGGTCGGCCTCTACCGCGCGCTGGCGGACGGACGTCCCGGGACGTTCGTGCTGGAGTCCGCCGAGGTCGGTGGCGCGTGGGCGCGCTGGTCGTTCGTCGGCGTCGACTCGCGCGCCACCCTGCTGTCCGACGACGGCCAGGCCCTCTGGCGCGGCGACGTGCCGGCGGGCATCCCCCGCGAGGGCGACGTCCTCGACGTGCTCGGCGCCGCGCTGGAGGCGTTGCGCACCGAGCCGATCGACGGGCTGCCGCCGCTCACGGGCGGGTTCGTGGGCGCGATGGGCTGGGACGTCGTGCGGCACTGGGAGCCGACCCTGGCACGGACGTCCCCGGACGAGCTCGACGCTCCCGAGGTCGCGCTGTCGCTCGCCACCGATCTCGTCGCCGTCGACCACCACACCGGGTCGGTGTGGCTGGTGGCCAACGCGATCAACGCCGACGACACGGACGAGCGGGTCGACGAGGCGCACGCCGACGCCGTGGCCCGCCTGGACGCGATGGCGCGACGGCTGGCGGCGCCGGCGTCGGCCGTGCGGACCGTCGTCGCCGACGACGCCGTCGAGCCGGGCCTCGAGTTCCGCTCGACCCGCGACGAGTTCGAGGACGCCGTGCGCGCCGGCCAAGAGGCCATCCGCGACGGCGAGGTGTTCCAGGTCGTCCTCTCCCAGCGCCTCGACCTGGACTGCCCGGCCGAGCCGCTGGACGTGTACAGGGCGCTGCGCACCATCAACCCGAGCCCGTACATGTACTACTTCCAGCTGCGCGACCACCGGGACCGCGACTTCGCCGTCGTCGGTTCCAGCCCCGAGACCCTGGTCAAGGTCGACGGCGACCACGTGACCACGTACCCCATCGCCGGGTCGCGCCCCCGTGGCGCCACGGTGGAGGAGGACGTGGCGCTCGCCGAGGAGCTGATCGCCGACCCCAAGGAGCGCGCCGAGCACCTGATGCTCGTCGACCTGTCGCGCAACGACCTGGTCAAGGTGTGCGAACCGACGTCGGTCGAGGTCGTGGAGTTCATGGCCACGCGCCGGTTCAGCCACATCATGCACCTGTGCTCGACGGTGGTGGGCCGCCTCCGACGCGGCGCGACCGCCCTGGACACGCTGCGGGCGACCTTCCCGGCCGGGACGCTGTCGGGTGCGCCGAAGCCGCGCGCGATCGCCCTGATCGACGAGCTCGAGCCCGCCTCGCGGGGGATCTACGGCGGCACCTGCGGGTACCTCGACTTCGGCGGCAACCTGGACATGGCCATCGCGATCCGGACGGCGTTCCTGCGCGACGGCCGCGCGTCGGTGCAGGCCGGCGGCGGCATCGTGGCGGACTCGGTCCCGGCCCTGGAGTACGCCGAGTCGCGCAACAAGGCGGCCGCCGCCGTCCGGGCCGTCCAGCTCGCGGCCCGGTTCGCCGACCTGGGGGCCGCGACGTCGGAGCACGGGCGATGATCCGCTCCCGGTCGCGCGCCGTCGTGGCGCTCCTCGCCCTCGGCGGGGCGCTCTTCGCCGTGACCGCTCCGGTGTGGCTGCGGACCTCCGTGGCGACGGCGCTCGAGCCCCAGGTGACGATCGAGGTCACGGGGACGACGGCGGCACCCGCGGTCACCGCCGCGGCGTTCGTGACGATCGCCTGCGCGCTGGCGACCACCCTCGCGGGCCGGTTCGCCCGTCGGTTCGCCCTGGCCGTCGCGCTCCTGGCCGGGCTCGTGGCCGTGGCGGGAACGGTCGGCGTGCTGCTCGACGCCGAGGGACCGGCGGTGGCCGGCGCGGCGGACGCGGCCGGGGTGACGACGCTCGTCGCCCCCGTCGAGGTCACGCCGTGGCCGTGGGTCACGCTGGTGGTCGGGGCCGCCGTCGTGGTGGTCGGTGCGCTCGCGCTGGGCGGGGCCGGCTCGTGGGCCGCCGCCGGAGGCCGCCACGAGCGCTCCGGCGGCGTCGCAGGAGCCGTCGACCCGTCGTCCGAGCCCGACGCGCAGGCGGACTGGGACGCCCTGTCCGGCGGCGCCGACCCCTCCGCGGAACGGTAGTGTTGTCCCAGCATCACGCGACGAAAGGCTTTCCCTGATCATGACCGAGAACCGCACCACCGAGGTTTCCTACCTGCCCGAGGCGGTCCCGCCGACGAACCACGGCCACACCGTCGCGGCCTGGACCGCGATGATCGGCGTGATGCTCGGTGCGGCGATCTCGTCCGTGGGCTGCCTCCCCGGGGTGCCGTTCGCGCTGTTCTGGGTCGGGATCGTCGTCGCCGTGGCGGCCTGCGTCGTCGGCCTGGTCCTGCGGAACATGGGCTACGGCCAGGCGAAGGCCGGCGTCGAGCCGCGGCGGACCGGTTCCGGGCACTGACCGACCTCACGACGCCCGCGTCCCGGCCGGGACGCGGGCGTCGTGCTGTGCGCGGGCGGGCCGGGCATCTCGGTCGGGCAACGATGTGCTGCGGGGGCGCCCCACGGTGCGCGACGGCACGGTGCGGATCGACGGCGATCGGCCCCGACGCCGCGCCGGCGGGGCGTCTCGCACCGCGGGCGGTGGTCAAGCGCAGCTCCCGACCGGCCTACCATGGCAGGACACGACCGGGGGAGGGGAGAAGCATGACAGTCCTGGAGGACATCGTCGCGGGAGTCCGGCAGGACCTCGCCGTACGGCAGGAACGCACCTCGCTCGACGAGCTCAAGGAGCGCGCCGCCCGCGTGCCCGGTGCTCTCGAGTGCTGCGGCCGCCTGCTGTCGGAGGACAAGGTCGCCGTCATCGCCGAGGTGAAGCGTTCGAGCCCGTCCAAGGGGGACCTCGCGCCCATCAGCGACCCGGCGGCCCTCGCGGCCGAGTACGCCGCGGGTGGCGCGAGCGTGATCTCGGTGCTGACCGAGCAGCGCCGCTTCGGCGGCAGCCTCGCTGACCTCGACGCCGTGCGTGCCCGGGTCGACGTGCCGGTCCTGCGCAAGGACTTCGTCGTCACGCCCTACCAGGTCTGGGAGGCGCGGGCCCACGGGGCCGACGTCGTCCTGCTGATCGTCGCCGCGCTGGAGCAGACGGTGCTGACCTCCCTGATCGAGCGCGTCCACTCCCTCGGGATGACGGCGCTGGTGGAGGCGCACACGGCCGACGAGGTCCGCAGGGCTCTCGACGCCGGTGCTCGCGTGGTCGGCGTCAACGCCCGGGACCTGAAGACCCTCGAGGTCGACCGGGGCACGTTCGCCCGGCTCGCCCCGCTCATCCCCGACGACGTCGTCCGCGTCGCCGAGTCGGGTGTGCGTGGTCCGCACGACGTCATGGAGTACGCCCGCTCCGGCGCCCACGCGGTGCTGGTCGGCGAGGCCCTGGTGACCGACGGCGCCCCGCGCCGGTCGGTGGCCGACCTCGTGGCCGCGGGCCAGCACCCCTCCCTGTGGTCGGTGCGCCCGGCCGCGCAGCCCTGACCCGCTCCCGACGCCGCCCTCCGGCGACCGCCGGACGTCTCGACCCTGCCGCCCCAGTCCACGAACCCCCCGCACCCGAGGAGCGACCGTGCCCGACCAGCCCGTGCGTGACGCGCTGACGCAGACCCTGGCCGACCAGGTCGCCGGCAAGCTCGCCGACGTCCAGGGGCCGTACTTCGGTCAGTTCGGCGGCCGGTACGTGCCCGAGGCGCTCATCGCCGCGCTCGACGAGCTCGAGACCGAGTTCCGCAAGGCGCAGGGCGACCCCGCCTTCGCCGCCGAGCTGATGCGGCTGCACCGCGACTACACCGGCCGGCCCTCGCCCCTGACCGAGGTGCCCGGCTTCGCCGCGCACGCGGGCGGCGAGGAGGGCGCGGTGCGCGTGTTCCTCAAGCGGGAGGACCTCAACCACACCGGCTCGCACAAGATCAACAACGTCCTGGGTCAGGCGCTGCTGGTCAAGCGCATGGGCAAGACGCGCGTGATCGCCGAGACGGGCGCCGGCCAGCACGGTGTCGCCACGGCGACCGCCGCTGCGCTGCTCGGGCTCGAGTGCGTCGTGTACATGGGCGAGGAGGACACCCGGCGCCAGGCGCTGAACGTCGCGCGCATGGAGCTCCTCGGCGCGACGGTCGTGCCGGTCGCCATCGGCACGCGGACGCTGAAGGACGCGATCAACGAGGCGCTGCGCGACTGGGTCACCAACGTGGACCACACGCACTACCTGCTGGGCACGGTGACCGGGCCGCACCCCTTCCCGGAGATGGTCCGGGAGTTCCACCGCATCATCGGCGAGGAGGCGCGCGAGCAGGTCCTCGACCGGGTCGGACGCCTGCCCGACGCCGTGGTCGCGTGCGTGGGCGGCGGGTCGAACGCCCTCGGCCTGTTCAACGCGTTCCTCGACGACGACGGCGTCGACCTGTTCGGCTTCGAGGCCGGCGGCGAGGGCATCGAGAGCGGTCGGCACGCCGCCCGCTTCTCGGGCGGCGCACCCGGGGTTCTCCACGGGGCACGGTCCTACCTGCTGCAGGACGACGACGGCCAGACCCGCCCGAGCCACTCGGTCTCCGCCGGGCTCGACTACCCGAGCGTGGGCCCGGCCCACTCGTGGCTGCACGACATCGGTCGTGCCACGTACGAGCCAGTGACGGACACCGAGGCGATGGAGGCGTTCCGCCTGCTGTGCCGCACCGAGGGGATCATCCCCGCGATCGAGTCGGCGCACGCGCTGGCCGGAGCCCTGCGCGTGGGGCGCCGGCGGGTGGCCGAGGGGCGCGCCGACCAGGTGGTCCTCGTGAACCTGTCCGGGCGGGGCGACAAGGACGTGGCGACCGCCGCCCGGTGGTTCGGGCTGCTGGAGGACGACGGCGAGGGAGACCGGTGAACATCATGACCGCTTCACGGACGGAGGCGCGCCTGGACGCCCTGCGGGCCGAGGGACGGGCCGCGCTCGTGGGCTACCTGCCCGTCGGCTACCCGGACGTGGCGCGCTCGGTCGAGGCCGTCGTCACGATGGTGGACGCCGGTGTCGACGTCGTCGAGATCGGCGTGCCCTACACCGACCCGGTGATGGACGGTCCGGTCATCCAGGAGGCTGCCGAGGCGTCCCTCGCCGCGGGCACCCGGGTGCGGGACGTCCTGGCGGTCGTGGAGGCCGTCGGCGACCGCGTGCCGACGCTGGTCATGTCCTACTACAACCCGCTGCTGCGCTACGGGGTCGAGGCCTTCGCCCGCGACCTCGCCGCCGCCGGTGGCGCCGGAGTCATCACCCCGGACCTGATTCCCGACGAGGCGGCCGAGTGGACCGCCGCGGCGGACACCCACGGGCTCGACAAGGTCTTCCTCGTCGCCCCCAGCTCGACCCCCGACCGTCTGCGGCTGACGGCCTCCGCGTCGCGCGGCTTCGTGTACGCGTCCTCGACCATGGGCGTCACCGGCACGCGCGACACCGTCGGCCTGCGGGCCGAGCAGCTCGTGCAGGACACCCGGGCCGCCGGCGCGCAGCACGTCTGCGTCGGGATCGGGGTCTCCACCGGCGACCACGCCGCCGAGGTCGGCAGGTACGCGGACGGGGTGATCGTGGGCTCGGCCCTCGTGCGCACCCTGCTGGCCGACAGCCCGTGGTCCACGCGGCTGGACGACCTGGGTAAGGTGACCGGCGAGCTCGCGGCAGGTGTCGCGCGCGCCCGTACCAGCGCCGGAGGATCCTCGTGACCGTCATGACCTCGCTCGCGACCTCGATCCCGAGCCCGCCGGAGCACACCTGGTACGTCGGTCCGCTCCCGGTCCGTGCGTACGCGCTCGCCATCCTCGTGGGCATCGTGGCGGCGGTCTGGCTCACCACGAAGCGGTGGAAGGCTCGCGGGGGCGACCCCGACGACGTCCTGGACATCGCGTTCTGGGCCGTCCCCTTCGGGATCGTCGGCGGACGCCTCTACCACGTCTTCTCCACGCCGGACCCGTACTGGGGCGAGAACGGCGACCCCGTGCGGGCGCTCTTCATCTGGGAGGGCGGACTGGGGATCTGGGGCGCCGTCGCCCTGGGAGCCGTCGGCGCCTGGATCGGTTGCCGGCGCAAGGGCGTGCGGCTGTCGTCCTTCGCGGACGCCCTCGCCCCGGGGCTGCTGGTCGCCCAGGCGATCGGGCGTCTCGGCAACTGGTTCAACCAGGAGCTCTTCGGTGCGCCGACGACCCTGCCGTGGGGCCTGGAGATCGATCCCGCCTACCTGCCGATCGACCCGGCCACCGGTGCGCAGTACGCCGAGGGCACGCTGTTCCACCCGACGTTCCTGTACGAGATGCTCTGGAACCTCGCGGCGGCCGCGCTGCTCATCTGGCTCGACCGCCGGTACAGGCTCGGTCATGGAAGGGTATTCTGGGCCTACGTCGCGTTCTACACCCTGGGCAGGGTGTGGATCGAGATGCTTCGCATCGACACCGCCGAGATGGTGCTCGGATTGCGGCTGAACGTGTGGACGTCGATCCTCCTGGGCCTCGGTGCCCTGGTCGCCTTCGTCGTCATCGGTCGGCGGCACCCCGGTCGCGAGGACGGTGTCTGGCTACCGGGCCGTGCTCCGCAGGACCCGGAGGCCGTCGAGGCGGAGACCGAGACCGACGACGTTCGCGACGGCTCGGACGACGCCTCCGAGCCCGATGCGGACGAGCTCGCACAGACCGACACGGATTCGCGTCCGGTCGGGTCCGACCAGGACCCGGCACCGCGCTCCTGACGGTACGTCCCCGGACACCCACCGGGGACGCGCCGCAGGATTGTCCCGACGGGCCGACGACGTCCCGAACCACCCTTGAAAGAAGTCGCGCCCGCCCGCGGGCGCGCAGGAGGACGGTGTTGATGACCACGCCGCAGCACTGGGTCGCGCCCCCCGAGGCGCAGGGCCTCTACGATCCCGCGTCCGAGCACGACGCCTGCGGGGTAGCGTTCGTCGCTACCCTGCGCGGGACCCCCGGGCGCGACATCGTCGACGCTGGCCTGACCGCCCTGCTCAACCTCGACCACCGCGGTGCGGTGGGTGCCGAGGAGGACAGCGGCGACGGCGCGGGGATCCTCACGCAGATCCCGGACGCCTTCGTGCGCGACGTCGTCGACGCCGAGCTGCCGTCCGCCGGCCAGTACGCCATCGGCATGGCGTACCTGCCCCAGGACCTGGCGGAGGCCGACGCGGTGGCCCGCCGGTTCGAGGCGATCGCCGTGGAGGAGAAGCTCGAGGTGCTCGCCTGGCGCGACGTGCCGGTGACGGCGGACCTGGTCGGGCCGACGGCCCGGGCCTCGATGCCCACGTTCCGCCAGGTCGTCGTCGTGGACCCCGAGCGCGAGCTCGGCGGCATCGAGCTCGACCGCCGCACGTACCGACTGCGCAAGCGTGCCGAGCACGAGCTGGACCTGTTCCTCGCCTCGCTGTCCGCGCGCACCATCACCTACAAGGGCATGCTGACCACGGCACAGCTCGAGCCGTTCTTCCCCGACCTGTCCGACCCGCGGTACGCCTCGGAGCTGGCGCTCGTCCACTCGCGGTTCTCGACGAACACCTTCCCGTCGTGGCCGCTCGCGCAGCCGTTCCGGCTCATCGCGCACAACGGCGAGATCAACACCGTCAAGGGCAACCGCAACTGGATGGCCGCCCGCGAGGGGACCCTGGCGAGCGACACCCTCGGCGACCTCGGCCCGCTGCTGCCGGTCTGCAGCGAGGGTTCGAGCGACTCCGCCAGCTTCGACGAGGTGCTGGAGCTGCTGCACCTGTCGGGCCGGTCGCTGCCGCACTCGGTGCTGATGATGATCCCCGAGGCGTGGGAGAACCACGCCGAGATGGACCCGGCGCGCCGCGCGTTCTACCAGTACCACGCGAACCTCATCGAGCCGTGGGACGGCCCCGCCTGCCTGACCTTCACCGACGGGACCCTCATCGGGGCCGTGCTCGACCGCAACGGACTGCGGCCGGGTCGGTTCTGGGTGACCGAGGACGGGCTGGTCGTGCTCGGCTCCGAGGCCGGCGTCCTGGACCTCGACCCGGCCACCGTCGTGCGCAAGGGTCGCCTCGAGCCCGGCCGGATGTTCCTGGTGGACACCGCCCAGGGCAGGATCGTCGAGGACGACGAGGTCAAGTCCCAGCTCGCCTCGCAGCGCCCCTACGCCGAGTGGATCGAGCAGAACTCGATCGACCTGTCGTCGTTGCCCGAGCGTGAGCACGTGGCGCACTCGCCCGCCTCGGTGCAGCGCCGCCAGCGGGCCTTCGGGTACACCTCCGAGGAGCTCAAGATCATCCTGTCGCCGATGGCGAACGCGGGCGCCGAGCCCCTGGGTGCCATGGGGTCCGACACACCCGTCGCCGTGCTCTCCAGCCGGCCGCGGCTGCTCTTCGACTACTTCACCCAGATGTTCGCCCAGGTGACGAACCCGCCGCTGGACGCCATCCGCGAGGAGCTGGTCACCTCGATCGGCGGGGCGATCGGTCCGGAGCCCAACCTCCTGGAGGACTCCCCGGCGCACGCCCGCAAGCTGCTGCTGCCGTTCCCCGTCCTGGACAACGACGAGCTCGCGAAGATCGTGCGCATCGACCGCGACGAGCGGCTCGAGGGCGAGTTCCGCGCGGTGATCGTGCGTGGTCTGTACGACGTCTCCGGCGGCGGCCGTGCCCTGCAGGAGCGCCTCCAGGCGATCTTCGAGCAGATCGACGCCGAGATCGAGACGGGTGCGACGCACATCGTGCTGTCGGACCGCGACTCGGACGCCGAGCGCGCGCCGATCCCGTCGCTGCTGCTCACCAGCGCGGTGCACCACCACCTGCTGCGACGCCAGACGCGCACGCGCATCTCGCTGGTCGTGGAGGCCGGGGACGTCCGCGAGGTGCACCACGTCGCGCTGCTCATCGGCTACGGGGCGGCCGCGGTCAACCCGTACCTCGCAATGGAGACCGTGGAGGACCTGGCACGCCGGGGCTACCTGCAGGTCGACCCGGACCAGGCCGTGAAGAACCTCATCAAGGCGCTCGGCAAGGGCGTCCTGAAGGTCATGTCCAAGATGGGCATCTCGACGATCATGTCGTACCGCGGCGCGCAGGTGTTCGAGGCGGTCGGGCTCTCCCAGGAGCTGGTGGAGGACTACTTCACCGGGACCACGAGCCGGCTCGCCGGCATCGGCCTGGACGTCATCGCCGCCGAGACCGCCGCGCGCCACACCGAGGCGTACCCGGCGTCGGGCAACCACATCCCGCACGAGCGGCTCACCACCGGCGGCGAGTACCAGTGGCGCCGGGACGGCGAGGAGCACCTGTTCGACCCGGAGACGGTGTTCCGGCTGCAGCACGCCACCCGCAGCCGCCGCATGGACATCTTCCGCCAGTACACCCACCGCGTCGACGAGCAGTCGGAGCGCCTCATGACGCTGCGCGGACTGCTGCAGTTCGCGCCGCAGCGGGAACCGGTGCCGCTCGACGAGGTCGAGCCGGTCAGCGAGATCCTCAAGCGGTTCAACACCGGTGCCATGTCCTACGGCGCGATCAGCCAGGAGATGCACGAGACCCTCGCGGTCGCGATGAACCAGGTGGAGGGCCGGTCGAACTCGGGAGAGGGCGGCGAGGACCCGGAGCGTCTCTACGACCCGCAGCGCCGCTCCCGCGTCAAGCAGATCGCCTCCGGACGCTTCGGCGTGACCAGCGAGTACCTGACCCAGGCCGACGACATCCAGCTCAAGCTCGCCCAGGGCGCCAAGCCCGGTGAGGGCGGCCAGCTTCCCGGCCCGAAGGTGTACCCGTGGGTCGCGCGGACCCGGCACTCCACGCCCGGCGTGGGCCTCATCTCGCCGCCGCCGCACCACGACATCTACTCCATCGAGGACCTCGCCCAGCTCATCCACGACGCCAAGAACGCGAACCCGTCCGCACGGGTCCACGTCAAGCTCGTCTCGGAGTTCGGCGTCGGCACGGTGGCGACGGGCGTGTCCAAGGCGCACGCGGACGTCGTGCTCATCTCCGGGCACGACGGCGGCACGGGCGCGAGCCCGCTGACCTCGCTCAAGCACGCGGGCACCCCCTGGGAGATCGGTCTGGCCGAGACCCAGCAGACCCTCGTGCTCAACAACCTGCGCGACCGCATCACGGTCCAGGTGGACGGGCAGATGAAGACCGGCCGCGACGTCGTCGTGGCGGCCCTGCTCGGCGCCGAGGAGTTCGGCTTCGCGACCGCTCCCATGGTCGTCTCGGGCTGCATCATGATGCGCGTGTGCCACCTCGACACGTGCCCGGTGGGCGTGGCCACCCAGAACCCCGAGCTGCGCCGGCGCTTCACCGGCAAGCCGGAGTTCGTCGTGAACTTCTTCGAGTTCATCGCCACCGAGGTGCGCGAGCACCTCGCCTCCCTCGGCTTCCGCTCGATCGAGGAGGCCGTCGGGCAGGTCCGTGCGCTCGACACCCGCAGGGCCGTCGACCACTGGAAGGCGCAGGGTCTCGACCTGGCGCCGGTGCTGGAGTTCGTCGAGCCGCCCGCCGGGTCGTCGCTGCACCGCACGCAGGCCCAGGACCACGGCCTCGACAAGGCGCTCGACCAGGAGCTCATCGCCCGGGCGAAGGAGGCCCTCGAGGACGCCCGTCCGGTGCGCATCGAGGTCCCCGTCCGCAACGTCAACCGCACGGTCGGCACGATGCTCGGCCACGAGGTCACCAAGCGGTACCGGGGCGAGGGGCTGCCCGACGGGACGATCGACGTCGAGCTGACCGGGTCAGCCGGTCAGTCGTTCGGCGCGTTCCTGCCCCGCGGGATCACGCTGCGTCTCTTCGGCGACACGAACGACTACGTCGGCAAGGGTCTGTCCGGCGGCCGGATCGTCGTGCGACCGGACCGAGCCGCGGTGCTCGAGGGTGCCGCGAACGTCATCGCCGGCAACGTCATCGGCTACGGCGCGACGTCGGGCGAGATCCTCCTGCGCGGGCGTGTCGGCGAGCGCTTCGGCGTGCGCAACTCCGGTGCGACGCTGGTCGTCGAGGGCGTGGGGGACCACGGCTGCGAGTACATGACCGGCGGCGAGGTGCTCCTCCTGGGCCCGACCGGCCGCAACTTCGGTGCAGGCATGTCCGGTGGTGTCGCCTACGTGCTCGACCTGCGTGACACGGCGATGAACGGCACGTCGGTCGCCTCCGGCGAGCTCGTCGTCGGACCGCTCCAGGACGACGACTGGGAGCGGGTGCGGGCACTGCTGGAACGGCACCGCGACGAGACCGGCTCGCCGGTCGCCGGCGCGCTGCTCGACGACGAGGCGACCCGGGGACGGTTCAGCCGGATCCTGCCGCCCGCGTGGGCGAACGTGCGCGCAGCGCTGGCAGAGGCCGACGCGGCGGGGACGCCGCTCGGCGAGGGCGACGACTTCGACCCGTCGCTGTGGGAGCGAATCATGGAGGTGGCCCGTGGCTGATCCCCGCGGATTCCTGAAGGTGCGGGAGCGCGAGCTCCCGCCGAGCCGTCCGGTCGAGGTGCGTCTGCACGACTGGAAGGACACCCACGCGCTGCGCGAGGACGGCCAGCCGTACCTCAAGGAGCAGGCCGGGCGCTGCATGGACTGCGGCATCCCGTTCTGCCACCAGGGCTGCCCGCTCGGGAACCTCATCCCGGAGTGGAACGACCTCGTGCGCACCGGCCAGTGGGCCGACGCCATCGAGCGGCTGCACGCGACCAACAACTTCCCCGAGTTCACCGGTCGTGTGTGCCCGGCGCCGTGCGAGTCGAGCTGCGTGCTCGGCATCAACCAGCCGGCGGTCACGATCAAGAACATCGAGGTCTCGATCATCGACGAGGCGTTCGAGCGCGGGCTCGTGGTGCCGCAGGTCCCGCAGCGCCTCACGGGGTCGACGGTCGCGGTCATCGGGTCCGGTCCCGCCGGCCTCGCCGCGGCCCAGCAGCTCACCCGCACCGGTCACACCGTCGTGGTGTACGAACGTGACGACGCGATCGGCGGGCTGCTGCGCTACGGCATCCCCGACTTCAAGCTGGAGAAGGTGCACGTCGACCGCCGGCTGGCCCAGATGGAGGCCGAGGGCACGCGGTTCCGCACCGGGGTGGAGATCGGCAAGGACATCACCTGGGACGCGCTGCGACGTCGGTTCGACGCCGTCGTGGTCGCGACCGGGGCGACCGTCCCGCGCGAGCTGCCGGTGCCGGGCCGCGACCTGGACGGCGTCCACTTCGCGATGGACTTCCTCACCCCGGCCGGCAAGGCCGTCGCCGGTCGTCCGGTCGAGGGTGCGCCGTCGGCGCAGGGCAAGCACGTCATCGTCATCGGTGGTGGCGACACGGGCTCGGACTGCGTCGGCACGTCGCTGCGCCAGGGGGCCGCGAGCGTCACCACCCTGGCGATCGGCAAGCGGCCGCCGTCGGAGCGTCCCGCGCACCAGCCGTGGCCCACCGACCCGATCCTGTTCGAGGTCTCCTCCTCCTACGAGGAGGGCGGCGAGCGACGCTTCCTGGCCTCCACGGTCGAGTTCGTGGCGAACGAGGACGGCGCCGTGCGTGCGCTCAAGGTCGCGGAGACGGAGTATCTTGAGGACGGACGACGGGTTCCCAAGGCCGGCACCGAGCACGAGATCCCTGCCGACCTGGTGCTGATCGCCATGGGCTTCACGGGTCCCGAGACCCCGGAGCTGGTCACCCAGACCGGTGTCGCGACGACGAGCCGAGGCCTGGTGGAGCGCGGGGACGACTACGCCTCGACCGTGCCGGGTCTCTTCGTGGCCGGTGACGCGGGCCGTGGGCAGTCGCTCATCGTGTGGGCGATCGCCGAGGGCCGGGCCGCCGCCGCGGCGGTGGACACCTACCTCCAGGGCACGACCGAGCTCCCCGCACCGGTGGGCCCGCGGACCGTCGCTCTGAGAGGATGAGAACGAACCCGGGCGCCGTGCGGCGCCCGGGCCTGGTCCCGGTCGCGCCGGGACCGTACGACGACGAGGCTGGAGACATGCGCAGAGCGAAGATCGTGTGCACCATCGGACCCGCGACGGCGTCCCCGGAGAAGCTCCGGGAGCTGGTCGACGCGGGCATGGACGTGGCCCGGATCAACCGGAGCCACGGCGAGAAGTCGGAGCACGAGGCCGTCTACCACGGTGTGCGCACGGCGGCGAAGGACGCCGGCCGCAACGTCGCCGTCCTGGTGGACCTGCAGGGCCCGAAGATCCGGCTCGGCCGGTTCGCGAACGACGAGAAGCACTTCCTGAACGAGGGTGACACGTTCACCATCACCACCGAGGACGTCGTGGGTACCCGCGAGCTGGTCTCGACCACGCACGAGGGCCTCCCGGGCGACGCCCGTGTGGGCGACCCGATCCTCATCGACGACGGCAAGGTCCGCGTCCGCGTCACCGCCGTCGAAGGCCCCCGCGTCGTGACGACGGTGGAGATCCCCGGCCCGGTGTCGAACAACAAGGGCCTGAACCTGCCCGGCGTGGCGGTCTCGGTCCCCGCCCTGAGCGACAAGGACACCGACGACCTGCGGTGGGCGCTGAACCTGGGCGCCGACATCATCGCGCTGTCGTTCGTGCGCAACGCCGCCGACTACGACGACGTCCGCCGGATCATGGAGGAGGAGGGGCGCATCGTGCCCGTCGTCGCCAAGATCGAGAAGCCGCAGGCGGTGGAGAACCTGGAGGAGGTCGTCGCCGCGTTCGACGGCTTCATGGTGGCGCGGGGCGACCTGGCGGTGGAGATGCCGCTCGAGCAGGTGCCGCTGGTCCAGAAGCGCATCGTGGAGCTGGCCCGCCGCAACGCCAAGCCGGTGATCGTGGCGACCCAGGTGCTCGAGTCGATGACCACGAGCCCGCGTCCGACGCGTGCGGAGGCCTCCGACTGCGCCAACGCCGTCCTTGACGGTGCGGACGCCGTGATGCTGTCGGGCGAGACGTCGGTGGGCGACTACCCGATCGTCACGGTGCAGACCATGGCCTCGATCATCGAGTCGACCGAGGAGATGGGCCGGGAGCGCATCGCGCCCCTGGGCTCGACGCCGCACACCCGCGGTGGCGTGATCACCCGTGCGGCCGCCGAGATCGGCAACTCGCTCGGCGTGAAGTACCTCGTGACGTTCACCCAGTCGGGCGACTCCGCGAAGCGGATGGCCCGCCTGCGCTCGGGCATCCCGCACCTGGCGTTCACCCCGGAGGAGTCGGTCCGCCACGTGCTGGCGCTCACCTGGGGCACGACGTCGTACCAGGTTCCCAAGGTCGAATCGGTCGACGCGATGGTTTCCCAGGTCGACCAGACCCTGCAGGCCAACGGCCTGGCCGAGGTGGGCGACCGAGTCGTGATCGTGGCGGGCGCACCGGTCGGCGTGCCGGGGACGACCAACTCGATCCTGGTGCACAAGGTCGGCAGCAGCTCGGACGCCCACACGATCGCCGAGTGAGTCCGGCGGCGTCGCGGCGGACCTGAGCCGCCGCGACGCCACCGACCACGAAGGGCCCGTCCACGGACGGGCCCTTCGTCGTGTCGCGGTGCCCCGGGTGGGACTCGAACCCACACTGGATCGGGTTTGAGCCGATTGCCTCTGCCGATTGGGCTACCGGGGCGCGAGGCTGGCCCAATCGAACCACATCGGCGCCGCTTGGTCCCAACCCGGGCGTCGTGCGGCCGGGGGTCCGTCCGGGGTGCGGACGGTCACACCTCCGTGGGGGGTGAAGTGCGCGCGACCAGCGCCTGCGGGGTCTACGATGGCAACCGTGACCGACGAGAAGCTGCCGCTCGACCTGCCCCCGCTGATCGACCAGGAGCCTGCCGCGACGCCTGAGGCGCCGGCCAAGCCCTCTCGACGCGCGGTGGTCGCCGAGGACGAGGCCCTGATCCGCATGGACGTCGTCGAGACCCTCCGGGAGGCCGGCTTCGACGTCGTCGGCGAGGCGGGCGACGGTGAGACGGCCGTCCAGCTCGCGGTCGACCTCAAGCCGGACGTCGTCGTGATGGACGTCAAGATGCCCGAGCTCGACGGCATCTCGGCCGCGGAGCGCATCGGCAAGGCGCACGCCGCGCCGGTCGTGCTGCTGACGGCGTTCTCGCAGACGGAGCTGGTCGAGCGTGCCCGGGATGCGGGCGCCATGGCCTACGTCGTCAAGCCGTTCACCCCCGCCGACCTGCTGCCGGCCGTCGAGATCGCCATCTCCCGCTACCAGCAGATCGGCGCGCTGGAGTCCGAGGTCGCCGACCTGCAGGAGCGTTTCGAGACCCGCAAGCGCGTGGACCGCGCGAAGGGCCTGCTCATGACCAAGATGGGTCTGAGCGAGCCGGAGTCCTTCCGCTGGATCCAGAAGACGTCGATGGACCGCCGTCTCACGATGCGCGAGGTGGCCGACGCCGTCATCGACCAGGTGGGCGGAGCCTGACCGACGTTGTGCTACTCCCTGGCGGGCGCTATGGTCACCAGGGAGTCGTGATCGTTTCGTGACCTGTCGGTCGACAGTCCGACGTCCGTCGAGGGAGTGTTCATGCGCGCTGGGATCGAGGTGCGGTCCGCGAACGAGGGTGATCTCGCCGTGGTCGCCGAGCTGGTGGCGAGCCAGGGGCCCGAGGGTGGTACCGCTGCCACGGCGGACCCGCGCCGGATCTGCGAGCACCTCAGCGTCCTGATCGCCTCCGGGGGCGACGTCCTGGTGGCTGTGGACGACGACGTGCCGATCGGCTTCCTCCTGGCCCGTGTCCTCGGCCCTCGCCTCTACGCCACGACCCCCAGCCTGTACGTCGACGCGATCATGGTCGCCCCCTCCGCGCGGCGGCAGGGTGCGGGGCGCGCGCTGCTGGTGGAGGTCCTCGACCTCGCCCGGTCGACCGGCGCGGAGAACATCTACTGCGCGCCCGCACCGGGTGCCCGCGAGATGCACCGGTTCCTGGCCCAGCTCGGCTTCGCGCCGGCCGCAGGTCACCGCGTGGTCGCCACCTCCGCCCTGGAACGCCGCCTCGCGCAGGAGCCGGCCGGCGGACCCACGGTGGTCCGCCGTCGTGACGGCGTGCGTCGCCGTCGCGACGCGACACGGGCCGCCATCGAGGACCTGGTGGCGCGTCGACGTCGGGCCCGCGAGGCCGGTCTGCCGACGGGGCCCGTCGATCTGCGTGCGTTCCAGGCGCAGCACGCCGCCGAGGAGGCCGCCGCCGCACAGCTCTCCGCGCAGCGGCGCGAGCCCAGCTCGTCGGCCTCCTGAGGCGGACCTGCCCGCGGCGTCGTCAGCCGGCGTCGAGGATCATGCAGGTCAGTCGGGCCGTGGCGATGCGTCGGCCGTCGTCGTCCACCACGACGATCTCGTAGGCCGCGGTCGAGCGTCCGCGGTGGATCGCGGTCGCCGTGCCGTGCACGTGGCCGTCGCGCAGCCCCCGGTGGTGGGTGATGTTGAGCTCGATGCCCACCGCGTTGCGACCCGTACCGGCGTGGACCTGTGCAGCCACCGAGCCGAGCGTCTCGGCCAGAGCGGCGGTCGCCCCGCCGTGCAGGAGACCTGCGGGCTGGGTGTTCCCCGCGACCGGCATGCTGCCGCTCGTGCTGTCCGCCGTGACGGCCGTCAGCTCGATCCCGGTCCGTTCCAGGAGCGTCCCGGAGGCGGCGTGGCGCCAGTCGTCGACGGTGCGGGGGCGGCTCGGCGTGGTGTCGGTCATGCGGGATAGGTTGGCACCCGTGACCACCACAGCGCGAACCGAGCACAGCCCTGCCGCACGACCCCGGCTCCTGCTCGTCGACGGACACTCGATGGCCTACCGGGCGTTCTACGCCCTGCCGGACACCCTCGTGACCACCAGCGGGCAGGTCACCAACGCCGTGTACGGGTTCACCTCGATGCTGACGAACCTGCTCCGTGACGAGGCGCCGACGCACGTCGCCGTCGCCTTCGACGCCGGGCGGGTCACGTTCCGCACCGAGCGCTACGCCGAGTACAAGGCGACCCGCGCGTCGACGCCGGACATCTTCCGCAGCCAGGTCCCGCTGATCAAGGAGGTGCTCGAGGCCCTGCGCGTGCCGGCGATCCAGCGCGACGGCATCGAGGCGGACGACATCCTGGCGACCCTGGCCCGTCAGGGCTCCGAGGCGGGCATGGACGTGCTGGTCTGCTCCGGCGACCGTGACTCGTTGCAGCTCGTCACCGACGACGTCACCGTGCTCTACCCGAAGAAGGGCGTCTCGGAGCTGGCGCGGATGACACCGCAGGCCGTGGTGGAGAAGTACAAGGTGCGCCCGGAACGGTACCCCGACCTGGCCGCGCTGGTGGGCGAGACGAGCGACAACCTGCCGGGGGTCCCCGGCGTCGGCCCGGGTGTGGCGGCGAAGTGGATCGACCAGTTCGGCGACCTGGACGCGTTGCTGGAACGGCGGGACGAGGTCACCGGCAAGCGCGGCGAGGCCCTGCGCGAGCACGCCCCCCAGGTGCGGCTGAACCGGGAGCTCAACGCCCTGCTCACCGACGTCGAGCTCCCGCTCGCGGTCACCGACCTGGCGGTGGCGGGCTTCGACCGCGAGGCGCTCCACCGGGTCTCGGACACCCTGCAGTTCGGCACGCTGCGCGACCGGCTCCTCGCCGTCGACCCGGCCGGCGCCCCCGTCGAGGAGGGAGCCGGGGAGGGTCTGCGCGTCACCGTGCACACCGACCCGTTGGCCGACTGGCTCGCCGGGGTCACCGGACGCATCGGCCTGGACGTCACCGGCACGCCGCGCCCCGGGGTCGGTGACGCCTGGCAGGTGGCGCTCTGCGGTCCGAGCGTCGACGGCGCCGCCGTCGGCGTCGTGGTCGACCTGGCCGAGATGAGCGACGACGACGAGCGGACGCTGAGCACCTGGTTGGCGGACCCTGCGGCCCCGAAGGTCGTGCACGGGGCCAAGGCGGCGTCGCACATGCTCTCGCCGCGGGGGCACGAGCTCGCCGGCGTCGTCTTCGACACCGAGCTGGCCGCCTACCTGTGCTACCCGGACCAGCGGGGCTACGAGCTCGGCGACCTGGTGGTGCGCCATCTCGGGCGGGAGCTGGAGGTCGCCGACGACGGCGCGCAGGGCTCGCTCGACCTCGAGCTGACGGCGGACGTGCCGGGCGCCGAGGCGGTGGCACGGGCCGCGGGTGTGGCGGACCTCGCCGACGCGCTCGACGGCCACCTGGCCGACCGCGGGGCACGGAGCCTGCTCGACGACGTCGAGCTGCCGCTGTCGGGCGTGCTGGCGCGCATGGAGGCGACGGGGATCGCCGCCGACACGCAGTTCCTGACGGACCTCGAGAAGCACTTCGCCGACGCGGTGGCACGCTCGGCGGCCGAGGCCTACGCGGTCATCGAGCGCGAGGTCAACCTCGGCAGCCCGAAGCAGCTGCAGGAGGTCCTCTTCGACCAGCTCGGCATGCCGAAGACGAAGAAGATCAAGACCGGCTACACGACCGACGCGGCGTCGCTGCAGGACCTCTTCGCCAAGACCGAGCACCCGTTCCTGGCCCACCTGCTGGCGCACCGCGACGCCGCCAAGCTGCGCACCACCGTCGAGGGCCTGCTCAAGGCGGTGCAGCCCGACGGACGCATCCGCACGACGTTCCAGCAGACCATCGCCGCCACCGGCCGGTTGAGCTCGACCGACCCGAACCTGCAGAACATCCCGATCCGCACCGAGGCGGGTCGGCGGATCCGGCGGGCCTTCCGGGTCGGTGACGGGTACGCCGAGCTGCTCACCGCGGACTACAGCCAGATCGAGATGCGGATCATGGCCCACCTGTCGGGCGACGAGGGGCTCATCGCCGCGTTCCGGTCGGGGGAGGACCTGCACCGGTACGTCGGCTCACGCGTGTTCGACGTCGACCCGGCGGACGTGACGCCCGAGATGCGGGCCAAGGTCAAGGCGATGAGCTACGGGCTGGCCTACGGTCTGAGCGCCTTCGGCCTGTCCCAGCAGCTCGGGATCGCCACGGGCGAGGCCCAGGGGCTGATGGACGACTACTTCACCCGGTTCGGCGGCGTACGGGACTACCTGACCGGCGTGGTCGAGGAGGCGCGGTCCACCGGGTACACCGCGACGATCCTCGGACGCCGTCGCTACCTGCCGGACCTGACGAGCGACAACCGCCAGCGCCGCCAGATGGCCGAGCGGATGGCGCTCAACGCACCGATCCAGGGCAGCGCCGCGGACATCATCAAGCTCGCGATGCTCGGGGTGCAGCGCGACCTGGACGACCGGGGCCTGCGCTCGCGCCTGCTGCTGCAGGTCCACGACGAGCTCGTCGTGGAGGTGGTCGAGGGGGAGCGGGACGTCGTCGAGCAGGTGCTGCGCACCCAGATGGGTGCCGCGGTCGCGCTCGACGTGCCGCTCGACGTCTCGGTCGGGTCGGGGGAGACCTGGCACGACGCCGGGCACTGACCGACGCCGCCCGGCACCCGCCGGTGGCGCCCGCTCAGTCCTTGGTCGTGACGAACACGGCGGTACCCGGCAGCTTGGCGCCGCGCAGCGGTCCCCATCCTCCCCACACCTGGGTGTTCCAGGTCGGCCACTGCGGCTCGACGACGTCGCGGAGGCGGAGGCCCGCCCCGGCGATCTCGCGGACGTGGTCGCCCAGGGTGCGGTGGTACTCGGCGTACTCGACCCGCCCGGACGCGTCGCGCTCGACGTAGGGGCGCCGGTCGAAGTAGGAGCGGTGGGCCGTGAGCCCGCGCGTCCCGGGGTCGTCGGGGAACCCCCAGCGCACGGGGTGCGTCACCGAGAAGACCCACCGCCCGCCGGGGCGCAGCACGCGGGCGGCCTCGGCGTGCACCCGCTGCGCGTCGGGGACGAACGGGATCGCGCCGTAGGAGCTGAAGACGACGTCGAAGGTGCCGTCGGCGAACGGCAGCTCGCGGGCGTCCGCCTCGACCACGGGCACACGGACGCCGGACCTGCGGTCCAGCGTGGTCGCGGCGGTGAGCATCGCGTGGGCGACGTCGCACGCGACGACCCGTGCCCCGCGCCCCTGCAGCCAGCGCGAGCAGTGCGCGGCCCCGGCTCCGACCTCCAGGACGTCGGAGCCCCGGACGGGGCCCAGGAGCCCGGCCTCGGCCTCGGTCAGGCCCTCCGGTCCCCACCGGAAGCCTGCGTCCCCGAGGAACGCGCCGTGCTCGTCGAGGTACTCCTGGGCATGGGCGTCCCACCAGGTGCGGGCGGCGGTCCCGCCCTCGTCGTGGGGGACGTGGTGGTATCCGGAGCGCTCGTCGGTGGTCACGTCCACATCGTGTCACCCGTCACCTGGACGACACGTGGTGCCGCTAGCCTCGGGCTCGCGGGAACGTATCGACCGAGGAGGACACGTGCGCGTAGGACTGTTGACCGGTGGCGGGGACGTACCGGGCCTGAACGCGGCGATCCGCGCCGTCGTCAAGCGGGCCGAGGGCGAGCACGGGCACACGGTGGTCGGGTTCCGGCACGGCTGGCGCGGGCTCGTCGACGGTGACGTCATGCCTCTGACGCGACCGCACATCCGCAACGTGCTGCCCACCGGGGGCACGCTCCTCGGCACGGCGCGCTACCACCCGCACGCGGACGACGGCGGCCTGGACGCGGTGCTGGCGACGCTCGAGCAGGAGCGCATCGAGGCTCTCATCTGCATCGGCGGGGACGGCACGCTGCACGCCGCCAGCAAGGTCGCCGAGGCGGGGGTGCGGATCGTCGCGATCCCCAAGACCATCGACAACGACGTGTGGGGCACCGACCGGTCGATCGGGTTCGACACCGCGGTGACCATCGCGACCGAGGCGGTGGACCGGATCCACACGACCGCCGAGTCGCACAACCGCGTGATGATCATCGAGGTGATGGGCCGTCACGCTGGTTGGATCGCCGCGTCGGCGGGCATCGCCGGCGGTGCCGAGCTGGTGCTCGCCCCCGAGGAGCCGTTCGACATCGACCGGATCGTGCGGTTCCTGCGCCATCGCCACCGCGCCCACGCCAGCTTCTCGATCATCGTCGTCGCCGAGGGTGCTGTCCCGGCCGAGGGCACCTCGATGACGTACCGCACCCAGCTGGGCAAGTTCGGGGAGATCGTCGCCGGCGCGATCGGTGAGCGTCTGGGCGCGGAGATCGGCGAGCGCACCGGCTTCGACACCCGCGTGACGGTGCTCGGTCACGTCCAGCGCGGCGGGACGCCGACACCGGCCGACCGCATCCTGGGTTCGCGGTTCGGGGTGGCGGCCGTCGACGCGGTGACCGCTGGGCAGTCGGCCGTGATGACGGCGCTGGTCGGGGACGAGGTGGTGCTCGTGCCGCTCGCGGAGATCGCGGGCAGGGTGAAGACCGTGCCGATGGACCTGCTCGGGGTGGCGGGGGCCCTCGCCTGAGCACGGGTCGCGCCCGCGGGCACCAGGTGATCGGTGGGGGATCGGGTGCGGGGGGCCGGGTGACGGGGATCTCCTGGCGTGGCGCGCCGGCGCGTTGACCCTCCTCGGCGACGCCGATAAGATGGTCCGCGGTGCAGTGGGCCTGTGCGCCCGCCGGATCCGGCGTCGAGACCTGGTCGTCGCGACGTGCTGTCGTCAAGACTCGCTCGTCCAGACCTCGTCCCGGCCGTTCCTGCAGCCGCACGATACACCCGCACCATGACCCTGTACGCACTACGTCCTGTCCGCATCGGAGCAACTACTCAATGACCATCTCCACCACGAAGTCCGCCCCTCAGGTCGCCGTCAACGACATCGGCACCGAAGAGGACTTCCTTGCCGCCGTCGACGCCACCATCAAGTACTTCAACGATGGTGACATCGTCGAAGGCACGATCGTCAAGGTCGACCGCGACGAGGTCCTCCTCGACATCGGCTACAAGACGGAGGGCGTGATCCCGTCTCGTGAGCTCTCCATCAAGCACGACGTCGACCCGGGCGAGGTCGTCGCCGTCGGTGACGCCGTCGAGGCTCTCGTCCTCCAGAAGGAGGACAAGGAGGGGCGTCTGATCCTGTCCAAGAAGCGCGCACAGTACGAGCGCGCCTGGGGCACGATCGAGAAGATCAAGGAGGAGGACGGCGTCGTCACCGGCACCGTCATCGAGGTCGTCAAGGGCGGCCTCATCCTCGACATCGGCCTGCGTGGCTTCCTCCCCGCCTCGCTGGTGGAGATGCGCCGCGTCCGCGACCTCGCGCCGTACGTCGGCAAGGAGATCGAGGCCAAGATCATCGAGCTCGACAAGAACCGCAACAACGTGGTCCTGTCGCGCCGCGCCTGGCTCGAGCAGACCCAGTCCGAGGTGCGCTCCACCTTCCTGCAGACCCTGCAGAAGGGCCAGGTGCGCCCGGGTGTCGTGTCCTCGATCGTCAACTTCGGTGCGTTCGTCGACCTGGGCGGCGTGGACGGCCTCGTGCACGTCTCCGAGCTGTCCTGGAAGCACATCGACCACCCGTCCGAGGTCGTCGAGGTCGGTCAGGAGGTCACCGTCGAGGTTCTCGACGTCGACTTCGACCGCGAGCGCGTCTCCCTGTCGCTGAAGGCGACGCAGGAGGACCCGTGGCAGACCTTCGCCCGCACGCACGCCATCGGCCAGGTCGTGCCCGGCAAGGTCACCAAGCTCGTCCCGTTCGGCGCGTTCGTGCGCGTCGAGGACGGCATCGAGGGTCTCGTGCACATCTCGGAGCTGGCCGTGCGCCACGTCGAGCTGCCCGAGCAGGTCGTCACCGTGGGTGCCGAGGTCTTCGTCAAGGTCATCGACATCGACCTCGAGCGTCGTCGGATCTCGCTGTCGCTCAAGCAGGCCAACGAGGGCATGGACCCGGAGTCCGAGGACTTCGACCCCGCGCTCTACGGCATGGCTGCCGAGTACGACGAGAACGGCGAGTACAAGTACCCGGAGGGCTTCGACCCCGAGACCAACGAGTGGCTCGAGGGCTTCGAGACCCAGCGCGAGTCCTGGGAGGCGGAGTACGCCCAGGCGCACTCCCGCTGGGAGTCGCACCGCGAGCAGGTGCGTGCGGCCCTGTCGGCCGACGCCGACGCCGCAGCGGGCGACGTCGTCTCCGGCGGCAGCAGCTCCAGCTCCGGCTCGAGCTCGTCGTACTCCTCGGCGCCCGCGCCGCAGGAGGACGCCGGTGGCACGCTGGCTTCGGACGAGGCGCTCGCCGCGCTTCGTGAGAAGCTGACCGGCAACTGATCCGGACGTCGGCGGGTACGTCCCGCCGGCGACGCCAGGAGGCCCGTCACCCCTCGGGGTGGCGGGCCTTCGCCGTGCTCGACGACGGCGGCGCGCGGGGCGGCCGCGGCCGCGTCGTGGCGTCCCGGTGGCCCGCCGTGCAGGATGGGGGCATGTTCCGTATCGGCCTGACAGGTGGTATCGCGTCCGGGAAGTCCGTGGCCGCTCGGCGGTTCGGGGAGCGGGGGGCGGTGGTGCTGGACCACGACGTCCTCGCTCGCGAGGTGGTGGCCCCCGGCACTGTGGGCCTGGAGCAGGTGGTCGAGGCGTTCGGGAGATCCGTGCTGCTCGCCGACGGCAGCCTCGACCGGCCCGCTCTGGGGCGACGGGTTTTCGGCGACGACGACGCCCGGGCCCGCCTCGAGGGGATCATCCACCCCGAGGTCCGGCGGCTGTCCGCCGAGCGTGAGGCTGCGGCCGCAGCGGCGGTGCCGGACGCCGTGGTCGTCCACGACATCCCGCTGCTGGTGGAGACCGGGCAGGTGGGCGGCTTTCATCTCCTCGTCGTGGTGCACGCACCGGCGGACCTCCGCGTCCGGCGGCTCGTGCAGGGTCGTGACCTCGCCCCCGAGGACGCCCGCGCTCGCCTGCGGGCCCAGGCGAGCGACGACGAGCGGCTGCAGGTGGCGGACGTCGTGCTCGACGGCAGCGGCAGCGTGGCCGATCTGAACCGTCAGGTCGACGATCTGTGGGTGCGGGTCCGTCAGGAGGTCGCCGAGGAGCTCGCCGCCGACGAGCTGGAGGGCTGACCTCACCCGGTGGGGCCGCTGTCGGTGGGGCGACGTACCGTGGTGCCATGCGACCTGTGACCGACCTGCAGCGGACCGTGGCCCCGTTCGAGGTGGTCTCGGAGTTCCGGCCGAGCGGCGACCAGCCCGGCGCGATCGAGGCGCTCTCGGGAAGGATCCGCGCCGGCGAGAAGGACGTCGTGCTGCTGGGTGCGACCGGCACGGGCAAGAGCGCGACGACGGCCTGGCTGATCGAGCAGCTCCAGCGCCCGACGCTCGTCATGGCCCCGAACAAGACGCTCGCGGCACAGCTCGCCACCGAGTTCCGCGAGCTGCTGCCCAACAACGCGGTGGAGTACTTCGTCTCCTACTACGACTACTACCAGCCCGAGGCGTACATCGCGCAGACGGACACCTACATCGAGAAGGACTCGTCGATCAACGACGAGGTCGAGCGGCTGCGCCACTCCGCGACGTCGTCCCTGCTGACCCGTCGCGACACCGTCGTCGTGGCGTCGGTGTCCTGCATCTACGGGCTGGGCACGCCGCAGGAGTACGTGGACCGCATGGTGCGCCTCGACGTCGGCGACGTCGTCGACCGCGACGACCTGCTGCGCCGTTTCGTGCAGATGCAGTACACGCGCAACGACATGTCCTTCACCCGCGGCACGTTCCGGGTGCGTGGCGACACGGTCGAGATCATCCCGGTGTACGAGGAGCTCGCCGTGCGCATCGAGATGTTCGGCGACGAGATCGAGGCGATCCAGACGCTCCACCCGCTCACCGGTGAGGTGCTGCGCAGCGAGCAGAGCGTGTACCTGTTCCCGGCGACCCACTACGTCGCCGGCCCGGAGCGGATGGAGCGCGCGATCTCGGGGATCGAGGCCGAGCTCGAGGAGCGGCTCGCCGACCTGGAGCGGCAGAACAAGCTCCTGGAGGCCCAGCGCCTGCGCATGCGCACCACCTACGACATCGAGATGATGCGCACGATCGGCACGTGCAACGGCATCGAGAACTACTCGCGGCACGTCGACGGCCGGGCGGCGGGCACGGCGCCGAACACCCTGCTGGACTACTTCCCCGAGGACTTCCTGCTGGTGATCGACGAGTCGCACGTCACCGTCCCGCAGATCGGTGCGATGTTCGAGGGCGACATGTCCCGCAAGCGGTCCCTGGTCGACCACGGCTTCCGCCTGCCGAGCGCCATGGACAACCGTCCGTTGCGGTGGGAGGAGTTCGTCGAGCGCATCGGTCAGACGGTCTACCTCTCGGCGACGCCCGGCGACTACGAGATGTCGATGTCCGACGGCGTGGTCGAGCAGATCATCCGACCCACCGGTCTCGTCGACCCCGAGGTCGTGGTCAAGCCCACCACGGGGCAGATCGACGACCTGCTGGGGGAGATCCGCGACCGGGTGGACCGGGACGAACGCGTGCTCGTGACCACCCTGACGAAGAAGATGGCCGAGGACCTCACCGACTACCTGCTCGGCAAGGACGTGCGGGTGCGGTACCTGCACTCCGAGGTCGACACGCTGCGCCGGGTCGAGCTCCTGCGCGAGCTGCGGATGGGGGAGTACGACGTCCTGGTCGGCATCAACCTGCTGCGCGAGGGCCTCGACCTGCCCGAGGTCTCGCTGGTGGCGATCCTCGACGCGGACAAGGAGGGCTTCCTGCGGTCCGAGCGCTCGCTCATCCAGACCATCGGTCGCGCGGCGCGCAACGTCACCGGTCAGGTGCACATGTACGCCGACAAGATCACCCCGGCCATGCGCTTCGCCCTGGACGAGACGGACCGCCGGCGGGCGAGGCAGCAGGAGTACAACCGGGAGCGGGGCATCGACCCGCAGCCCCTGCGCAAGCGCATCGCCGACGTCACGGACATGCTCGCGCGCGAGGACATCGACACCGCGGAGCTGCTCGCCGGCGGGTACCGCAAGGCGACGGGGGAGTCCGGGCGGTCGAAGGCCCCCGTGCCGGGCTCGCCCAAGGAGGCCTCGACGTCGGGCAACCGGTTGGCCGGGCTGGCCGCGGGCGAGCTCGCCGAGCTCATCCAGGAGCTCAGCGACCAGATGCACGCCGCCGCCGCCGAGCTGCAGTTCGAGGTGGCGGCCCGGCTCCGGGACGAGATCGGCGGGCTCAAGAAGGAGCTGCGGCAGATGCAGGCGGCGACCGCCTGAGGTCCGTGGAGTTCACCCGCGCCTACCCTCGGTGCCGTATGCTGGCACCTCGTTGAAGGGGAGTATTCCTCTCGCGGTGACGTCGTCATCACGGCCCGCACGGATGTGGGCCCGGCGTCATCGGCCTCGCTGGCGACCGACCACCACCGGTGGGGTGCCGCGCGGCGGAAGAGACCTTCGGTCACAATGCTGCGTACCGGAGGACCTTCATGGATGTCGCCCCGTGGATCTGGATCGTCACGATCGTCGTCATCGTGGCGATGCTCGCCGTCGACTACGTCGGGCACGTGCGCACCCCGCACGCTCCCACCCTCAAGGAGTCGGCCATCTGGTCGGCGGCCTACGTCGCCGTGGCCGTCGTGTTCGGGTTCATCGTCCTGGCCGTGTGGGGCGGGACGTACGGCGGTGAGTACTTCGCCGGCTACATCACCGAGAAGTCGCTGAGCGTCGACAACCTGTTCGTCTTCGTGCTCATCATGACGAGCTTCCGCGTCCCCCGCGAGCACCAGCAGCGCGTGCTGCTCATCGGCATCACCATCGCGCTGGTGCTGCGGACGATCTTCATCTTCGTCGGTGCCGCCCTCATCGAGAACTGGGCGTGGATCTTCTACATCTTCGGGGCGTTCCTGATCTGGACCGCGATCTCCCAGGCGCGTGCCGGGACCGGTCACGAGGAGGAGTACTCCGAGAACGGCATCCTGCGACTGACCCGCAAGATCTTCCCCACCACGGACGACTACGTCGAGCACCACATGGTCACGAAGATCGACGGCAAGCGCTACATCACCCCGATGCTCATCGTCATGATCGCCATCGGCAGCGCGGACCTGCTGTTCGCCGTCGACTCGATACCGGCGATCTTCGGCCTGACGCAGGAGACCTACCTGGTCTTCACGGCCAACGCGTTCTCGCTGCTCGGCCTGCGCCAGCTCTACTTCCTCGTGGACGGCCTGCTGGACCGCCTCGTGTACCTGAACTACGGTCTGGCCGCGATCCTCGGCTTCATCGGGATCAAGCTCGTCATCCACGCGCTGCACACCAACGAGGTGCCGTTCATCAACGGAGGTGAGCACGTCGAGGCGATCCCCGAGATCTCCACGATGGTGTCGCTGAGCTTCATCGTCGTGGTGCTGACGATCACGACGCTGGCATCGTTGGCCAAGACCCGCCACGACAAGAAGGTCGCCGAGTCGACCGGTTCGGAGAGTGCATGACCCACGAGCTGCCCTTCTGGTTCGAGGCGGCGTCGCTCGCCGTCATGGGCGTGGTGCTGGTCGTCGACCTCCTCATCGTCGGTCGGCGGCCGCACGTCCCCTCGATGAAGGAGGCCGGCACGTGGGTGGCGTTCTACGTGGGACTGGCCGTCGTGTACGGCCTGGTCGTGTGGATGGTCGGCGGCATCCAGCCCGCGGGTGAGTTCTACGCGGGCTGGCTCACCGAGTACTCCCTGAGCATCGACAACCTGTTCGTCTTCGTCATCATCATGAGCAGGTTCGCCGTCCCGCGCGAGCACCAGCAGAAGGTGCTCATGGTCGGCATCATCATCGCCCTGGTGCTGCGGGCGGGCTTCATCCTGGCAGGAGCGGCGCTCATCGAGCAGTTCACCTGGATCTTCTACTTCTTCGGCGCGTTCCTCGTGTACACCGCGATCAAGCTGGTGGCGGGGGACGACGAGGAGGAGGAGTTCAAGGAGAACATCGCGATCCGGGCGCTGCGCCGTGTCCTGCCCGTCAGCGACGGGTACGACGGCGCCAAGGTGCGCACGGTCGTCGACGGGCGCCGGCTGTGGACCCCGATGCTCGTGGTGTTCGTGGCCATCGGCACCACGGACCTGCTCTTCGCCCTCGACTCGATCCCGGCGATCTTCGGCCTCACGCAGGACCCGTTCATCGTGTTCGCGACCAACCTCTTCGCCCTCATGGGGCTGCGCCAGCTCTACTTCCTGCTGGGAGGTCTGCTGGAGCGGCTCGTGTACCTGCCCATGGCGCTCGCGGTGATCCTGGGCTTCATCGGGGTCAAGCTCGTGCTCGAGGCGATGGCGGAGAACTCGCTGCCGTTCATCAACGGCGGCGAGCCCATCGGCTGGGCGCCGCACATCCCGGTCTGGGCGTCGTTGGCCGTCATCGTCGGTTCGTTGGCGGTCGGCACGGTCGCGAGCCTGCTCGCCACCCGGGGCCGTGACGGAGCGGGCGCCCGGACGGCCGGCGGTGACGTGGCCGAGGACCACGCCGCCGACGGTCGCGACTGAGGTCGGTCAGTCCAGGGAGCCGATCACGGGCACCCATTCGCGCGCGGTGCACGCCTCGATCAGTCCGGCGACCTGGAACGGATCGTCCTGCAGGGTCCGCAGCGCGTCGTCGGCGTCGTCGGCGCGCAGGATCAGCAGCGCCCCGGCGCGGTGGTCGGACGAGGCGGGCAGCGGTCCGGAGACGACGACGGTCCCCGCCTCGTGCAGCCGGCCCAGGTACGCGCGGTGCTCCGGGCGGGTCTCGTCGAGCCGTTCGGGGGCGTCGGCATAGGTGTAGGTGACAGCGATGAAGGCCATGCCTCATCCAAGCACGGCAGCCCCGGGAACCGTGCGGGTCGGCCGTCGAGCTCGCCTGGACGGGAGAGGCGGTGCCGGCCCCGCTACTCTCCCCTCAACCGACCCGACGGACACAGGAGCACCGATGACGACGACCGGATCAGCGAAGCAGACCTCGACGACCGCCGCGGCGTGGGTCGCCGTCGTCGCGGTCCCCGTGATGTTCGTCATCGGGCTGGGGGGTGCCTACGTGATCGAGGGCCTCGTCGCTCCCGACCTGATGGGCGACGACCGCTCCTTCCTGGCGGACCTGCTGGGAGCGATCCTGATCATCGTGCTGGTCCTCGTCCCCGGGATGCTGGCGTGGCGGCTCGGCGGGCGTGCGCTGCGGCAGGGTGACCAGCGCGGCGGGGTGCCGCGGGTCGTGGGGCCCGCCCTGGCGGCGGTGGCGGTCCTGTTCGTCGTCGTGCAGATGATCGTGAACGCCGCGTCCGGCTCGTACTGACCCTCTGCCGCCCGGCCGGGCCGCGGCGCTGAGGCTGTCGGCGTCGACCACCTGTCGGGTCGCGTGAGGCCGACCAGGTGTGAGATGGAACGCCTGTACGAATGTCGGAGGCGGCAACTACCATGACGCGGTGAGCAATCGTCTCGTCGTCTCGGGTGCCCGAGAGCACAACCTGCGCAACGTCGACCTCGACCTGCCGCGTGATCGACTGATCGTCTTCACGGGCCTGTCGGGGTCGGGCAAGTCGTCGCTCGCCTTCGACACGATCTTCGCCGAGGGGCAGCGACGGTACGTCGAGTCGCTGTCGGCCTACGCGCGCCAGTTCCTCGGTCAGATGGACAAGCCCGACGTCGACTTCATCGAGGGTCTGAGCCCGGCGGTGTCGATCGACCAGAAGTCGACCAACCGCAACCCGCGCTCGACGGTCGGCACGATCACCGAGGTGTACGACTACCTGCGTCTGCTCTTCGCACGGGCGGGCACGCAGCACTGCCCGGTGTGCGGTGAGAAGGTGCAGGCGCAGACCCCGCAGCAGATCGTCGACAAGATCCTCGAGCTGCCCGAGGGCACCCGGTACCAGGTGCTCGCGCCGGTGGTCCGGGGACGCAAGGGCGAGTACGCCGAGCTCTTCTCGGACCTGCAGTCGCAGGGCTTCGCCCGGGCGCGGGTGGACGGCGAGGTCGTCCAGCTCGCGTCCCCGCCGGTGCTGGAGAAGAAGCTCAAGCACGACATCGAGGTGGTGGTGGACCGCCTCGTCGCGCGCGACGGCGTGCAGCGGCGGCTCACGGACTCGGTGGAGACGTCGCTGGGTCTGGCCGGTGGCCTGGTGATGATCGAGCTGGTGGACGTCGGGGACGACTCCGACGAGCCGCGGGTCCGCAAGTTCTCCGAGAAGCGTTCCTGCCCCAACGACCACCCGCTGAGCCTCGACGAGATCGAGCCGCGGACCTTTTCGTTCAACGCCCCCTACGGCGCGTGCCCGGAGTGCACCGGGATCGGCTTCCGTCTGGAGGTCGACCCCGACCTCGTCGTCCCGGACGTCGAGCGGACCTTGCGCGAGGGCGCCGTCGCACCGTGGGCGCAGACGTCCTCGGAGTACTTCGAGCGGGTCCTGACTGCGCTCGCCGAGGAGATGAAGTTCTCCATGGACGTGCCGTGGCGTGCGCTGCCGCAGCGAGCCCGCGACGCCGTGCTGCACGGTCGCAACCACGAGGTCCACGTGCGCTACCGCAACCGGTGGGGTCGCGAACGGCAGTACTCCACGGGGTTCGAGGGCGCGATCACGTTCATCGAGCGCCGGCACACCGAGACGGAGTCGGACTGGTCGAAGGACCGCTACGAGGCGTTCATGCGCGAGATCCCGTGCCCGGCGTGCTCGGGCGCGCGGCTCAAGCCGGAGGTCCTGGCCGTCAAGGTCGGCAGCAAGTCCATCTGGGACGTGTGCCGGCTGCCCATCGGCGAGGCCAAGGAGTACCTCGACGCGCTGGAGCTCGGCACGCGCGAGGCCGCCATCGCCGGCGAGGTCCTCAAGGAGATCCACGCCCGGCTGGGGTTCCTGCTGGACGTCGGCCTGCACTACCTGACCCTGGAGCGTGCGGCCGCCACGCTGTCCGGCGGGGAGGCACAGCGCATCCGGCTGGCCACGCAGATCGGCTCCGGTCTGGTCGGGGTGCTGTACGTGCTGGACGAGCCGAGCATCGGGCTGCACCAGCGGGACAACCGGCGGCTCATCGACACGCTCACCCGCCTGCGGGACATGGGCAACACCTTGATCGTCGTCGAGCACGACGAGGACACGATCAAGGCGGCGGACTGGATCGTGGACGTCGGTCCGGGCGCTGGTGAGCACGGGGGCCAGGTCGTGCACTCCGGCGACTACGCCGGTCTGCTGGCGTCGGAGGACTCCATGACCGGCGCCTACCTCTCGGGCCGACGGCGCATCGCCCTGCCCGCCGCTCGGCGTGGCGTCGACCCGGCCAGGATGCTGACCGTCGTCGGCGCCCGAGAGAACAACCTGCGCGACGTCGACGTCTCCTTCCCGCTCGGGGTCCTCACCGCCGTCACGGGGGTGTCCGGGTCGGGCAAGTCCACCCTGGTCAACTCGATCCTGCACACGGTGCTGGCCAACGAGCTCAACGGGGCGCGCCAGGTGGCAGGGCGGCACACGCGCGTGACGGGCACCGAGCACCTCGACAAGGTCGTGCACGTCGACCAGGGGCCGATCGGACGGACCCCGCGGTCCAACCCCGCCACGTACACGGGGGTGTGGGACCGGATCCGCAAGATCTTCGCCGAGACCGAGGAGGCCAAGGTCCGCGGTTACGGCCCGGGCCGGTTCTCCTTCAACGTCAAGGGCGGGCGCTGCGAGGCGTGCTCCGGCGACGGCACCCTGAAGATCGAGATGAACTTCCTGCCCGACGTCTACGTGCCCTGCGAGGTCTGCCACGGCGCGCGGTACAACCGCGAGACCCTGGAGGTGCACTTCAAGGGCAGGACGGTCGCCGACGTCCTGGACATGCCCATCGAGGAGGCGGCGGAGTTCTTCGCGGCGTTCCCCGCCATCTCGCGCTACCTGACCACGCTGGTGGAGGTCGGCCTCGGCTACGTGCGCCTCGGCCAGCCGGCACCCACGCTCTCGGGGGGCGAGGCGCAGCGCGTGAAGCTCGCCAGCGAGCTGCAGAAGCGGTCGACCGGTCGCACGGTGTACGTCCTGGACGAACCCACCACGGGCCTGCACTTCGAGGACATCCGCAAGCTTCTCGGCGTGCTGCAGTCCCTGGCGGACAAGGGCAACAGCGTGCTGGTCATCGAGCACAACCTGGACGTGATCAAGTCCGCAGACTGGATCATCGACATGGGCCCCGAGGGCGGGTCTGGCGGCGGCACCGTCGTCGCGGAGGGGACGCCGGAGCACGTGGCGACCGTGGCCGCCAGCCACACCGGTCGCTACCTCTCCGAGGTCCTCGACGGCGACGTCCCGGTCGACCCGCCGGTCGCGGCGGCCGCCCCGGCCAAGCCGGCAGGTCGGCGTCGCAGCACGTCCAAGGCGCGCGCCACCAAGCACGACGCCGCCTGAGGCCCTAGCGTGTGGGCATGGGAGCCCACCACTCGTACGCCGTGACGGTCCGCTGGCCCACCGAGACGGTGGAGGCGTCCAGCCCCGTCGCGGCGACGACGTCGTACACCGCGTACACGCGCGACCACGACGTCGTGGTGCCCGGGCGCCCCGTCCTGCCGGGCAGCGCCGACCCCGCCTTCCGTGGCGACCCGCAACGCTTCGGCCCCGAGGACCTGTTCGTCGCCAGCCTGTCCCAGTGCCACATGCTCTGGTTCCTGCACCTGGCGGCCGAGAGCGGGCTGGTGGTGCGCGAGTACCGGGACGAGGCGACGGGGTCGATGCGGGTCGAGGCGCGCGGCGAGGGCCAGTTCACCGATGTGACGCTGCACCCCCGGATCGTGGTCGACGCGTCCGAGGTCGCCACGGACGAGCACGTCGAGGAGCTGCACCGGCGGGCGCACTCCCTGTGCTTCCTGGCCCGCAGCGTGAACTTCCGCATCCTGGTCGAACCGGCCCCGATCCACCTCGCCGACCCCGTGGGCTGACGGCGGTGTCGGTGCGCTGACCTAGTCTGGGCGCATGGCCGACCCCTCGACCTACCGTCCTCGCGCCGGAGAGATCCCCACGTCACCGGGCGTGTACCGGTTCCGTGACCCGCACGGCCGGGTCGTCTACGTCGGCAAGGCCAAGAACCTGCGCCAGCGGCTCTCGAGCTACTTCCAGGACGTCGCGCACCTGCACCACCGCACCCAGCAGATGGTGACCACCGCCGCGTCGGTGGAGTGGACGGTCGTGGGCACCGAGGTGGAGGCGCTCGCCCTGGAGTACTCCTGGATCAAGGAGTACGACCCCCGGTTCAACGTCAAGTACCGCGACGACAAGTCCTACCCCTACCTCGCGGTCACCCTGGGCGACGAGATCCCGCGCGCCCAGGTGATGCGGGGGACCAAGCGGCGCGGCACCCGGTACTTCGGACCGTACGGCCACGCCTGGGCGATCCGCGAGACCCTCGATCTGCTGCTGCGCGTCTTCCCGGTGCGCACCTGCTCGTCCGGCGTCTACCGGCGGGCGCAGCAGACCGGCCGGCCCTGCCTGCTGGGCTACATCGACAAGTGCTCGGCGCCATGCGTCGGGCGCGTCTCCCCGGCGGAGCACCGGGCCCTCGCCGACGACCTGTGCGACTTCATGGCGGGCGACACGGGGCGCTTCGTGCGTCGGCTCGAGCGCGAGATGACCGAGGCCGCCCAGAGCCAGGAGTACGAGCGGGCCGCCCGTCTGCGCGACGACCTCGCCGCTCTGCGCCGGGTCACGGAGAAGAACGCGGTCGTCCTCTCCGACGACACCGACGCCGACGTGTTCGGCCTGGTCGGCGACGAGCTGGAGGCGGCGGTCCAGGTCTTCCACGTGCGCGGTGGACGCATCCGTGGCCAGCGCGGATGGATCGTCGAGCGCGTCGAGGACGTCACGGACGCCGAGCTGGTGGAGCACCTGCTGCAGCAGGTCTACGGGGCCGTGGAGGACGTCCGTGACCCGGAGGCGAGCGACGCCCAGGCCCGTGCCGCGGCACGCGACGCCGTGCCCCGCGAGGTCCTGGTCCCCGTCCTGCCGCCCGACCTGCCCGAGGTGACGGCATGGCTGCGCGGGCTGCGCGGCTCCCAGGTCGACGTGCGGGTGCCGCAGCGCGGCGACAAGAAGGAGCTGGCAGCCACCGTGCGGCAGAACGCGGAGCAGGCTCTCGCCCTGCACCGCACCCGCCGTGCCGGTGACCTCACCACGCGGAGCCAGGCGCTGGCCGAGATCCAGGAGGCGCTCGCCCTGGAGGAGGCTCCCCTGCGGATCGAGTGCTACGACGTCTCCCACACCCAGGGCACGTACCAGTCGGCCTCGATGGTGGTGTTCGAGGACGGTCTGCCGCGCAAGGGCGAGTACCGCTCGTTCTCCGTGCGCGGGCCCGACGGCGACGGCGCCGCCGACGACACCGCCGCCATGTACGAGGTGGTCCGGCGGCGTTTCAAGCGCTACCTCGCCGACCAGCACGCGCACGGGTCCGTCGACGCCGGGGGGTCCGGGGCCGTCGACGCCGAAGCCGAGGAACGTCCCGCCCGGTTCGCCTACCCGCCGAACCTCGTCGTGGTCGACGGCGGACCGCCCCAGGTGGCCGCGGCCGCGCGAGCGCTCGCCGACCTCGGGATCACCGACGTGGCGCTGTGCGGTCTGGCGAAGCGGCTGGAAGAGGTGTGGCTGCCCGACGACGACTACCCGGTGATCCTCCAGCGGGCCTCCCAGGGCCTCTACCTGATGCAGCGGGTCCGTGACGAGGCGCACCGGTTCGCGATCGCCCAGCACCGGCGACGCCGCAGCAAGGGGATGACGGTGTCCGTGCTGGACGACGTCCCCGGGCTCGGTCCCGCCCGGCAGCGCGCGCTGCTGGAGGTCTTCGGCTCGGTGAAGCGGCTGCGCGCCGCGACCGTCGAGGAGATCGCCCAGGTCAAGGGGGTGGGTCCGCAGACGGCCCAGGCGGTCGTGGACGCGCTGGTCCGGACGACGGCGGGGGAGTCCGAGCCTTCGGTGTCGCCCGGTGCGGCGTCCGACCGGAGCGACGCCGGTGCTGGCATGCTGGGACCATGAGCGAACCGTCGCCCATCACCGTCCCGCAGGGCATCCCCGAGATCGAGGCGGCCACGCACGCCCCCGACCGCAGCGACCCCGAGGTGCTCATCATCACCGGCATGTCCGGTGCCGGTCGCACCCGGGCCGCCGGGGTCCTGGAGGACCTCGACTGGTTCGTCGTCGACAACCTGCCTCCGCTGATGATCGTGCCCCTGGTCGACCTGATGACGAAGGCCGGCTCGTCCGTCGAGCGTCTCGCCGTGGTCGTCGACGTCCGCGGGCGCGAGTACTTCTCGGAGCTCGCCCAGGCGCTCGACCACCTGCGCAGCGGCGGCGTCAGCTACCGCATCCTGTTCCTCGACGCCAGCGACGAGGTGCTCGTGCGCCGCTTCGAGAGCGTGCGGCGTCCGCACCCCCTGCAGGGCGACGGCCGGATCCTCGACGGCATCGGCTCCGAGCGCCGCATGCTCGCCTCGATCGCCGAACGGGCCGACGTCGTCATCGACACCTCGGACAAGTCGGTGCACGCGCTCGCGCGCGAGGTCCGTGACGCCGTGGCCGGCGCCGCCACCGACGCGCTGCGCATCAACGTGGTCGCCTTCGGCTTCAAGTACGGGCTCCCGCTCGACGCCGACCATGTCGCCGACGTGCGCTTCCTGGCCAACCCCTACTGGATCTCCGAGCTGCGTCACCTCACCGGACGGGACGACGCCGTGCGCGACTACGTGCTGGGCCGCCCGGGGGCGCTGGAGTTCGTCGACCGGTACGTCGACGCCCTCGCGCCCGTGCTCGCCGGCTACCTCGCCGAGGAGAAGCGGTACGCCACCATCGCGGTCGGGTGCACCGGAGGCAAGCACCGGTCTGTGGCGATGGCGGGGGAGATCGCGGAGCGCCTGCGCGCCACCGGGCAGCGCGTGACCGTCACGGCGCGGGACCTCGGCAAGGAATGACCCCGAGCGACGACCTGCCCACGCAGACGGGCGGTGGCACCGGCCCGGTCGAGGCGCGCCCCGGGGGACCCTCCGTCGTCGCCCTCGGCGGAGGGCACGGGCTGTCCTCGTCGTTGAGCGCGCTGCGGCTCCTCAGCGACCACCTGACGGCCGTGGTGACCGTCGCGGACGACGGCGGCTCCTCGGGACGCCTGCGCGACGAGCTCGACGTGCTGCCGCCCGGGGACCTGCGCATGGCGCTCGCCGCCCTGTGCGACGACTCGGAGTGGGGGCGCACCTGGAGCGAGCTCCTGCAGCACCGGTTCACCTCCGGCGGGGAGCTCGACGGGCACGCGATGGGGAACCTGCTCATCGTGTCCCTGTGGGAACGCCTCGGTGACACGGTGTCCGGCCTGGACTGGGTGGGCAGGCTCCTCGGCGCGCGCGGACGGGTCCTGCCGATGGCCTCCGTGCCGCTGGTGGTCGAGGCGGACGTCGCCCGGGCCGGCGAGCGGGTCACCGTCGTGGGCCAGAGCCGTGTCGCGGTCCCGGACGGCCGGATCGAGCAGCTCCGCGTCGTGCCGCAGGACCCGCCGGCGTGCCCGGAGGCGGTGAGCGCCGTGCTCGACGCCGACTGGGTGGTCATGGGGCCCGGGTCCTGGTACTCGTCGGTGCTCGTGCACCTGCTGGTCCCGGGGCTCGCCGCCGCGCTGCACTCGACGACGGCGCGGCGCTGCGTGACGCTCAACCTCAGCGCCGAGCAGGGCGAGACCTTCGGCCTGTCGCCCGCGGAGCACCTGCACGCGTTGGCCGCGCACGCCCCGGGCCTGCGCGTCGACGCGGTGCTGGCCGACCCGTCCGGGATCGGGGACCGGGAAGCGCTCGTGGACGCGGCCGCGGCGCTCGGCGCCCGGCTCGTCGTGCGACCGATGCGGCGCAGGGACGGCACCGCCCGCCACGACCCGCTGCTGCTGGCCGCGGCGTACCGCGACGTCTTCGAGGACGCCGGGCGTCCGGGCCGGTGACGGGTCCGTCACGTCGGGCCCCGCTCGCGTGGTCGCGCGTCCAGGGCGTGGCAGGATGACGCCATGGCGCTGACGGCAGAGGTGAAGGATGAGCTGGCCCGGTACTCCGTGACCAGGACGTCGTGCCGGAAGGCCGAGGTCTCGGCGATGCTGCGGTTCTCGGGCGGGCTGCACATCATCTCGGGCCGGGTCGTGATCGAGGCGGAGCTGGACTCCGAGGCGGCGTCGGCCCGGCTGCGGCGTGCGATCGCCGATCTCTACGGCCACGCGAGCGAGCTGATCGTGGTCCGGGCCGGTGGGCTGCGCAAGAACGACCGCTACGTGGTGCGGGTCGTGCGCGAGGGGGAGTCGCTGGCGCGCCAGACCGGCCTCCTCGACAGTCGCGGGCGGCCGGTGCGCGGGCTCGCGCCCGAGGTGGTCTCGGGCGGGGTGGACGAGGCCGAGGCGGTGTGGCGCGGGGCGTTCCTCGCGCACGGGTCCCTGACCGAGCCCGGGCGCTCGATGGCCCTGGAGGTCACGTGCCCGGGGCCGGAGGCGGCGCTGGCGCTGGTCGGTGCCGCACGTCGTCTCGGGGTCCAGGCCAAGTCGCGCGAGGTGCGCGGCGTGGACCGCGTGGTGGTGCGTGACGGGGACGCCATCAGCTCCATGCTGCGCCGGATCGGCGCCGTGACGACCCGGGCCACCTGGGAGGAGCGGCGAGCGCGCCGGGAGGTGCGCGGGACGGCGAACCGGCTCGCGAACTTCGACGACGCCAACCTGCGGCGCTCGGCCCGGGCGGCCGTCGCGGCCGGTGCGCGGGTCGACCGTGCCTTCGAGATCCTCGGCGACGAGGTCCCGGACCACCTGCGCCAGGCCGGCGAGCTCAGGCTCGCCCACAAGCAGGCGTCGTTGGAAGAGCTGGGTCAGCTCGCCGACCCGCCGTTGTCGAAGGACGCGGTGGCCGGGCGCATCAGGCGGCTGCTCTCCACGGCGGACAAGCGGGCCATGGAGCTCGGCATCCCGGACACCGAGGCGGGACTCAGCCCGGACCTGCTCGACCTGTGACGGGACGGGCGGGTCACTGGTCCGCCCACCTGTCTCATCAGTCACGAACCTCGGCGTTCGGCAACGGATGGGTATAGGCTCGAACCTGTCAGGTGACGACGGTGTGACCCTTGGACTGCGTCCGGGACTGCTGAGTCGCGTACGTTCCGGGGTTGCATCGCGAGCATCAGCGCGCCACGGGGCGCGCGAGAGATTTGGCATCTACCGTGTGCGCCGGACCCGATCCGGCGCGCCCTGAGGAGGGCAATCGTGACCATCCGCGTCGGCATCAACGGCTTCGGTCGTATCGGACGTAACTTCTACCGGGCTCTCGTGGAGTCCGGTGCAGACATCGAGGTCGTGGGCGTCAACGACCTGACGGACAACAAGACGCTCGCCCACCTGCTCAAGTACGACACCGTGCTGGGCCGCTTCGGCAAGACGGTCGAGTTCGACGACGACAACATCATCGTCGACGGCACCAAGATCCGGGCCCTCGCCGAGCGCGACCCCGCGAACCTGCCGTGGGGCGAGCTGGGTGCGGACATCGTCATCGAGTCCACCGGCTTCTTCACGGACGCCACCAAGGCCAAGGCGCACATCGACGCCGGCGCCAAGAAGGTCATCATCTCCGCCCCGGCGAAGAACGAGGACGCGACCTTCGTCATGGGCGTCAACAACGACCAGTACGACGCCGACGCGCACCACGTGATCTCGAACGCGTCGTGCACGACGAACTGCCTCGCCCCCCTGGCCAAGGCGCTCAACGACGCGATCGGCATCGAGCGCGGTCTGATGACGACCATCCACGCGTACACGGGTGACCAGAACATCCAGGACGGTCCGCACAAGGACCTGCGCCGTGCGCGTGCCGCCGCGCAGAACATCGTGCCGACCACGACGGGTGCCGCCAAGGCGGTCGCCCTCGTGCTGCCGGAGCTCAAGGGCAAGCTGGACGGCTACGCCCTGCGCGTCCCGGTCATCACCGGCTCGGCCACCGACCTCACCTTCGAGGCGCCCAAGGAGGTCACGGTCGAGGAGGTCAACGCCGCGGTCAAGGCCGCTGCCGAGGGCCCCCTCAAGGGCGTGCTGGAGTACGTCGAGGACGACATCGTCTCGACGGACATCGTCACCAACCCCCACCAGAGCATCTTCGACGCCAAGCTCACCAAGGTGATCGGCAACCAGGTCAAGGTCGTCTCCTGGTACGACAACGAGTGGGGCTACTCCAACTCGCTGGTCGCGCTGACGGTCTTCGTCGGCGAGAAGCTCTGACGACCCGCACCACCCCAGCGTGACCACGACGTCCGCGGGTGCGCGTCCCGTCCGTCCCTGTGACGCACGGGCGCCGCGCCCCGCGGACGTCGTCGTGCCACCACCTTTTCCCACCGTTCGAACGACCTGCACGAGGTGAGCTCATGAAGACGATCGACTCCCTGGGGGACCTGCGCGGCAAGCGCGTCCTGGTCCGCTCCGACTTCAACGTGCCGCTGGACGGCACCACCATCACCGACGACGGCCGCATCCGGGCCGCGCTCCCGACGCTGACCCGGCTGGTCGACGCCGGTGCGCGCGTCGTGGTGACCGCTCACCTCGGCCGTCCGAAGGGCACGCCCGACCCGCAGTACTCCCTGGCCCCGGTGGCGGCACGCCTCGGCGAGCTCCTCGGCCAGGACGTCGCTCTCGCCGAGGACGTCGTCGGGCAGTCCGCCCGCTCCACGGTGGACGCCCTGGACGACGGGCAGGTCGCACTCCTGGAGAACGTCCGCTTCGACGGCCGCGAGACCTCGAAGGTGGACGCCGAGCGTGCCGAGATGGCCGCGGAGCTCGCCGCGCTGGCCGACGCGTTCGTTTCCGACGGCTTCGGCGTCGTGCACCGCAAGCAGGCGTCGGTGTTCGACGTCGCCCAGCTGCTGCCGTCCGCGGCCGGCGACCTGGTGCTCAAGGAGGTCGAGTCGCTCTCGCGCGCGACCACCGACCCGCAGCGGCCGTACGCCGTCGTGCTGGGCGGGTCGAAGGTCTCCGACAAGCTCGGCGTGATCGCCAACCTGCTCTCCAAGGCCGACCGTCTGCTCATCGGCGGGGGCATGGTCTTCACCTTCCTCGCCGCCAAGGGGTACTCGGTGGGCAGCTCGCTGCTCGAGGCGGACCAGATCGACACGGTCAAGGGCTACCTCGCCCAGGCCGAGGAGAACGGCGTGGAGATCGTGCTGCCGACGGACATCGTCGCCGCCGACTCGTTCGCCGCGGACGCGCCGCACACCACGGTGGCGGCCGACGCCATCGCCGACGGCACCATGGGGCTCGACGTCGGGGCCGCGTCCGGCGAGCTGTTCGCCGCGAAGCTGGCCGACGCGCGCACCATCGTCTGGAACGGCCCGATGGGCGTGTTCGAGTTCGAGGCGTTCGCCCAGGGCACCCGCGCCGTGGCGCAGGGCATCGTCGACGCCACCGCCTCCGGAGCGTTCTCCATCGTCGGTGGCGGCGACTCCGCCGCCGCGGTGCGCCTCCTCGGGTTCGACGAGGACGGCTTCAGCCACATCTCGACCGGTGGCGGCGCCAGCCTCGAGCTCCTCGAGGGCAAGGAGCTGCCCGGACTGACCGTCCTCGGCGACTGAGCCGACGGCCCCACCCGACCCCGCACACCTCCGAACGAAGGACACGAACGTGGCCACCACCCGCACGCCGCTCATGGCGGGCAACTGGAAGATGAACCTGGACCACGCCGAGGCGATCGCCGCGGTCCAGAAGCTGGCGTGGACGCTCAAGGACGCCTCGCACGACTACGACGCGGTCGAGGTGGCGGTCCTCGCACCGTTCACCGACCTGCGGTCGGTGCAGACGCTGGTCGACGCCGACAAGCTCGACCTCCGCTACGGCGCGCAGGACGTCTCGCAGCACGAGTCCGGCGCCTACACCGGCGAGATCTCGGGCGCGATGCTCGCTCGCCTCGGCTGCTCCTACGTCGCCGTCGGTCACTCCGAGCGCCGTGAGTACCACGCCGAGGACGACGCGGTCGTCAACGCCAAGGTGAAGGCGGCGTTCGGCAAGAAGATCACGCCGATCCTGTGCGTCGGCGAGGGGCTCGACATCCGCAAGGCGGGCGACCAGGTGGCGTACACGCTGGCGCAGGTCGACGGCGCCCTCGAGGGCGTCGCCGCCGACCAGGCCAAGGACGTCGTCATCGCCTACGAGCCGGTCTGGGCCATCGGCACCGGCGAGGTCGCCACCCCTGAGGACGCCCAGGAGGTCTGCGGCGCCATCCGTGGTCGGCTCGCCGAGCTGTACGACGGCGAGCTCGCGGCGGGCGTCCGCGTCCTGTACGGCGGGTCCGTGAAGTCGGGCAACGTCGCACAGATCATGGCGCAGCCCGACGTCGACGGTGCGCTGGTCGGCGGTGCGAGCCTCGACCCGCAGGAGTTCGCCAAGATCGCGCGGTACCAGTCGCACGTCGGCTGAGCGTCGACGGCGCCGCCGTCACCCGCACCCCCTGTGGTGGACCTCTTGAATCGTGAGAGGGGTTCGCCACAGGGGGTGATCTTCACCTAGTCTTGACCCCGCCGGGCAACCCCGGTGCCGACAGCACGCCGAGAGGCGACCGAGAGTCGAGGACACATGTTCGACGCGTTGATCATCTTTCTGGAGGTCGTGCTGGTGCTCACCAGCGCCTTCCTGATCCTGCTCATCCTCATGCACAAGGGGAAGGGCGGAGGAATGTCCGACATGTTCGGAGGAGGGATCTCCAGCGCGGCGGGCAGCTCCGGCGTCGCCGAGCGCAACCTGAACCGCATCACCGTGGCGATCGCGCTGGTGTGGACCGTGGTCATCGTCCTCCTCGGCCTGGCCGTGAAGGTGAGCTGACGGCACACAGGACACAGTGCCCGGTCGCCTGACCGCACCGGGCCGTAGCTCGTCCGTGGGAGCACTCCCACTGAGTCGAAGGTGAGGACGACACGTGGTATCTGGCGGACATGCCATCCGTGGCTCGCGCGTCGGTGCGGGGCCGATGGGGGAGCAGGAGCGCGGCGAGATCGCACCCCGGACCGTGGTCTCGTACTGGTGCCTGAACGGGCACGAGACGCGGCCGAGCTTCGCGGTGAGCACCGAGTTCACACCACCCGAGCAGTGGGACTGCCCGCGCTGCGGGTTCCCCGCGGGTCAGGACCGGTCGACCCCGCCGGCTCCCTTGCGCAACGAGCCCTACAAGACGCACCTGGCGTACGTGAAGGAGCGTCGCTCCGAGGAGGACGGCGCCGCCCTCCTCGAGGAGGCGCTCGCGACGCTGCGGTCGCGGCGGCAGGGATTCGCGGCCAGCAGGTCCTGACGGACGACGGCGGGGGTGGTGCTCACCGCACCACCCCCGCCGTCGTCGTGTCCTGTGGTCCTGCGGATCAGGCGCCGGCGGCCGCCGAGTCCAGGAGCCAGAGGGTCCGGTGGACGCCCACGGCCCGCACGGCGGGCACTTGTGTCACCGGTCCGCCCGCGAGGGCGGCTGCGGCCTGGTCGGCCTTCTCCGCGCCGGCCGCGACGACCCACACCTCCTGAGCCCCACCGATCGTCTCGAACGTCAACGAGACCCGCTCGGGCGGAGGCTTGGGCGAGCCGTGCACGCCGACGGTGGCGCCGGACGCGTCCAGCCCGGGGTGACCGGGGAACAGGGACGCGACGTGACCGTCTGGCCCCATGCCGAGCAGGAGCACGTCGAAGGCCGGTGCGGGCTGCCCGGCCGGAGCGTGGACGGCCAGCTCACGGGCGTACGCGTCCGCGGCCTCCTCGGGGCTCGACGCCTCGCCCTCCTCGTCCCCCAGCGGTGCCATCGGGTGCACGTGGGCCTCCGGCAGCCCGGAGCGCGCGACGAGGTCGTCGAGGAGCGCGGTGCGCGCCTGGGTCTCGTTGCGGTCCTCGTGACCGACCGGCAGGAACCTCTCGTCGCCCCACCACACGTGCACGCCGGACCAGTCGACGGCACCGCGCAGCGGGCTGGCCGCGACCTCGGCGAGGGTCTTGATCCCGACGGTGCCACCGGTGAGCACGACGTGCGCCGGGCGACGGACCGACTGCACGTCCAGCAGCCGCGTGAGCAGGCGTGCCGCGGTGGCCTGGGCCAGGACGTCGGGGTCGGGGTGGACGACGACCAGACGCTCGCTCATGCTCCGACCTCGACGGTGGAGATGCGCTCCAGCCCGCGTTCGAGGACCTGCCCGTAGATCTCGTCCGGGTCGAGGCGCCGCAGCTCCTCGATGATGGCCTCGGGCAGGGCCCGGATGGGCAGCGCCATGTGCCGTTCGGGCTTGCCGGGCTCGGTGATCGTCACGACGCGGCCGTCCGGACGGTCCAGGACGATCGATCCGCTCTTGCGCTCCAGGACGACGCGCGTGATGGCGTCGTTGCCGTCGGTGCGCACGACGGTCGCCGGGCACCGGAGCTTGAGCCCGAGCCAGGCGGCGAGCAGGTTGAGGGACGTGTGCTGGCTCTGGCCCTCGACGCGCACGGAGGTGACGGGCTCGAACGGGGGCTGGTCCAGCGCCGCGGCGATGAGTCCGCGCCACAGCGTGACGCGGGCCCACGCCAGGTCGGTGTCGCCCTCGGTGAAGGACTCGGCGAGCCGGTCGAGCATGCCGACGGGGTCGGCGCAGGTGGTCGTGTCGGTGATCCGGCGCTGCGCCATGGCACCGAGCGGGTCCGCCGACGGGTTGTCCGGTCCGCCCGTGGGCCACCAGACGACGATCGGGGCGTCGGGGAGCAGCAACGGCATGACGAGGGTGTCGGGGTGGTCGAGCAGCGGGTCGGTGCAGCGCAGGACCACCACCTCCGAGGCCCCGGCGTCGCCACCCACGCGGATCTGGGCGTCGACGCGTCCGTCGGTGCCGCGCTGGTCGAGCGGCGCGACCACGACGACCCGGCAGGGGTGCTCGTGGCTGGCCTCGTTGGCGGCCTCGACCGCTGCCTCGACGTCGGCCTCGAAGGCCACGACGACGAGCGTCAGGACGCGTCCGAGGGCGACGGCGCCGCCCTCGTCGCGCATCTGGTCGAGCCGCTTGCTCACCGCGTTGGTCGTGGTGTCCGGCAGGTCGATGATCATGAACGTGCTCCTTCGTGCCGGAGGGTCAGGGTCGGCGCCACGTGCGGCCGTCGCGGGCCATCATCGCGTCGGCCGACGGCGGGCCCCAGGTGCCCGCGGGGTACGGCTCGGGACGGCCCTTGCCGGCCCAGTGGGCGATGACGGGGTCGAGGATCTTCCACGACAGCTCGACCTCCTCGCGCGTGGGGAAGAGCGGCGGGTCGCCGAGCAGCACGTCGAGGATGAGGCGCTCGTACGCCTCGGGCGAGGACTCGGTGAAGGAGTGCCCGTACCCGAAGTCCATCGTGACGTCCCGGACCTCCATGGCCGTGCCGGGGACCTTGGCGCCGAAGCGCAGGGTCACGCCCTCGTCAGGCTGCACGCGGATCACCAGGGCGTTGCTGCCGAGGTCGGAGGTCAGGGAGGACTCGAAGGGCAGGTGGGGTGCCTTCTTGAAGACGACGGCGACCTCGGTGACGCGGCGTCCGAGCCGCTTGCCGGAGCGCAGGTAGAAGGGCACGCCGGCCCAGCGTCGGTTGTCGATGTCGAGCCGGACGGCGGCGTAGGTCTCCGTGGTGGACTCGGGGTTGAAGCCCTCCTCCTCCAGGAAGCCGACGACCTTCTCGCCGCCCTGCCACGCACCGGCGTACTGCCCGCGGGCGGTGTGGCGCGACAGGTCGCGGGGGAGCCGCACGGACGAGAGCGCCTTGATCTTCTCGGCACGCAGCGCGTCCGCGTCGAAGTCGACAGGCTCCTCCATGGCGACGAGCGCCAGGAGCTGCATCAGGTGGTTCTGGATGACGTCGCGGGCGGCGCCCACCCCGTCGTAGTAGCCGGCGCGGCCACCGATGCCGATGTCCTCGGCCATGGTGATCTGCACGTGGTCGACGTAGTGGCTGTTCCACAGCGGCTCGAAGAGCTGGTTCGCGAACCGCAGGGCCAGGATGTTCTGGACCGTCTCCTTGCCCAGGTAGTGGTCGATGCGGAAGACGGACTCGGGGTCGAAGACCTTCGAGACGACGCCGTCGAGCTCGCGGGCCGACTCGAGGTCGTGGCCGAAGGGCTTCTCGATGACCACGCGGCGCCAGGCGTCCGGCTCCGACTGGGACAGCCCGGACTTGGAGAGCTGCTCGCACACCAGGGGGAACGCGCTGGGGGGAACCGACAGGTAGAAGGCGTGGTTCCCCCCGGTGCCGCGGTCGGCGTCCAGGTGCTCCACGGTGCGCCGCAGCTCCTCGAACGCCTCGGGGTCGTCGAAGGAGCCCTGCACGAACCGGATCCCCTCGGCGAGCTGCTGCCAGGTGGCCTCGCGGAAGGGCGTGCGGGCGTGCTCCTTGACGGCGTCGTGCACCACCTGGGCGAAGTCCTCGTCCTCCCAGTCCCGCCGGGCGAATCCCGTCAGGGCGAAGCCGGGGGGCAGCAGGCCCCGGTTGGCGAGGTCGTAGACCGCCGGCATGAGCTTCTTGCGCGACAGGTCGCCCGTGACACCGAAGATCACGAGACCACAGGGGCCTGCGATCCGCGGGAGACGCAGGTCGAGCGGGTCGCGCAGAGGGTTCTGCTCGGCGGTGATCTTGGCCGGTCTCACGGTTGCCCGTCTCCTCGGTGGTGCGGTGGTGCAGGGGTGGGTGGGTGCAGGCTCAGGCGCCTGCGGCGTCGAGGCCGTTCTTCGTGGTGGTGAGGAGCTCGTCCCAGCTCACCTCGAACTTGCTGACGCCCTCGGCCTCGAGCCGGGCGGTCACCTCGTCCATCGAGATGCCCTGCGCCTCGACCGCGGCGATCGTGTCCGCGGCCTCCTGGGCACGGCCGGACACGGTGTCCCCGGCGATCTCGCCGTGGTCGGCGACGGCGTCGAGGGTGGCCTGCGGCATGGTGTTGACGACGCCGGGAGCGACCAGCTCGGTGACGTAGAGGGTGTCGGGGTAGTCCGGGTTCTTCACACCGGTGGAGGCCCACAGCGGACGCTGGGGCTGTGCACCGGCGTCGCGCAACGAGCTCCAGCGCTCGGAGCTGAAGACCTCCTCGTAGGCGGCGTACGCCAGACGTGCGTTGGCGATCGCCGCGGTGCCGCGCAGGGCGCGAGCCTCGTCGGTGCCGATCTCGTCCAGGCGCGCGTCCACGGCCGCGTCCACGCGGGAGACGAAGAAGGAGGCGACCGAGCCGATCGGCGCGAGGTCGTGCCCGTTCGCCCGCGCCTGCTCCAGTCCCGTCAGGAACGCGTCCATCACGGCGCGGTAGCGCTCCAGGGAGAAGATCAGCGTGACGTTGACGCTGATACCTGCCGCGAGCGTCGCGGAGATGGCGGGCAGACCCTCGAGGGTGGCGGGGATCTTGATCATGACGTTGGGCCGGTCGACGGTCGCCCAGAGCCGCCGCGCCGTGGCCGCCGTGGCGTCGGTGTCGTGCGCCAGGCGCGGGTCGACCTCGATGGACACCCGCCCGTCCACGGTGCCGGTGGCGTCGTAGACGCCCCGCAGGACGTCGGCCGCGCGGCGCACGTCGTCGGTGGTGATCCGCTCGACGGCGTCCTCGACGTCGGTGCCGGCGAGCTCGGCGAGGGTGCCGTCGTAGGCGTTCCCGGCGGACAGCGCGCCGGCGAAGATCGTGGGGTTGGTGGTCACGCCGACGACGTCGTGGGACTCGACGAGCGCGGCGAGGTTGCCGGTGTCGAGGCGTTCGCGCGACAGGTCGTCGAGCCAGATGGACACACCGGCGTCCGAGAGGCGGCGGGTGGGGCGGTCGGTGGCTTGCGTCATCAGAAGTCCTCCTCGTACCTAAGGCTGTCCCGGCCTGCCGCCGCAGCGGCTCGGAGTGATTCCGAGGTGGGGCGCCGGGACGGCCCCACCTCGGAATCTACGAGCGGTCAGGCGATGTCGCCAGCGCCGCCCGCGGTCTGGCCGGCGGGACCGCCGGGGGCGTCGTCGCCGCGCGCGGCGGCGATCGACTCGTGCGCCGCCTTCGCGACGGCCTCGGCGGTGATGCCGAACTCGCGGTAGAGCGTCTGGTAGTCGGCCGAGGCGCCGTAGTGCTCGAGCGCCACGCAGCGACCGGCGTCGCCGACGATGTCGCGCCAGCCCTGGGAGATGCCGGCCTCGACCGAGACCCGCGCCTTGACCCCGGCGGGCAGGACGGACTCGCGGTAGGCGGCGTCCTGCTTGTCGAACCACTCGCGGCTCGGCAGCGACACGACCCGTGCCGCGACGCCGTCGGCGGCCAGGAGGTCGCGCGCCTCGACGGCGAGCTGCACCTCGGAGCCGGTGCCTACGAGGATGACGTCCGGCGTGCCGTCCGTGTCCAGGAGCGTGTAGCCGCCCTTGAGGGTGCCCTCGGCTCCGGCGAAGCCCTCGGTGCCGCGCGGGTAGGTCGGCACGTTCTGACGGGTCAGGACGAGGCCGGCCGGGTTCGCGGTGTTCTCGATGATGCCCCGCCAGGCCCAGGCGGTCTCGTTGGCGTCCGCCGGGCGGACGACGTCGAGACCGGGGATGGCGCGCAGCGCCGCCAGGTGCTCCACGGGCTGGTGGGTCGGACCGTCCTCCCCGAGACCGATCGAGTCGTGGGTCCACACGAACGTCGTGGGGATCTCCATGAGCGCCGCGAGCCGGACCGAGGCGCGCATGTAGTCGGAGAACTGCAGGAAGGTTCCGCCGTAGGGGCGGGTGAGCCCGTGCAGGACGATCCCGTTGAGGATCGAGCCCATCGCGTGCTCGCGGATGCCGAAGTGCAGGGTGCGCCCGTAGGGGTGGCCCGGGAACTTCTTGGTGGCGTGCTCGAGCGGGATGAACGACGGCTGGCCGTCCATCGTCGTGTTGTTCGAGCCCGCGAGGTCGGCGGAGCCGCCCCACAGCTCGGGCAGGACGTCGGCCAGCGCGGACAGCACCTTGCCGGAGGCCGCGCGGGTGGCGACGCCCTTGGCGGAGGCCTCGAACTCGGGCAGCGAGTCGGTCCAGCCCTGCGGCAGCTCGTGGGCGGTGAGGCGCTCGAGCAGCGCGACGCCGTCCGGGTTGGCGGTCTTCCACGCGGTGAACGAGGTCTCCCAGGCCTCCCGTTCGGTGGCCTGGTGCTCGGCGACGGCACGGGTGTGGGCCAGGACGTCGTCCGCGACGGCGAACGTGGCCTCGGGGTCCAGGTCGAGAGCCGTCTTGAGGCCGGCGACCTCGTCGCCACCCATGGCCGACCCGTGGATGCCACCGGTGTTCTGCTTGGTCGGCGCGGGCCAGCCGATGATGGTGCGCAGGGCGATGATCGAGGGCTTGCCGGTCTCGGCGCGGGCGGCGTCCAGGGCCGCGGCGAGGGCGTCGACGTCCTCGGCGTAGCCGGTCCCGCCCTCGGTCCAGTCCACGCGCTGCGTGTGCCAGCCGTACGCGGCGTAGCGGCCGAGCACGTCCTCGGTGAAAGCGATCTCGGTGTCGTCCTCGATGGAGATCTTGTTGTCGTCCCAGATCACCACGAGGTTGCCGAGCTGCTGGGTGCCGGCGAGGGACGAGGCCTCCGAGGTGACGCCCTCCTGGAGGTCGCCGTCGGAGGCGATCACGTACACGTGGTGGTCGAACGGCGAGGTGCCGGGTGCGGCGTCGGGGTCGAGCAGACCCCGCTCGCGGCGCGCGGCGAACGCCATGCCGACCGCGCTGGCCAGACCCTGGCCGAGCGGGCCGGTGGTGATCTCGACACCCTCGGTGTGGCGGAACTCGGGGTGGCCCGGGGTCTTGGAGCCCCAGGTGCGCAGCGCGGCGATGTCGTCGATCTCCATGCCGTAGCCGGCGAGGAAGAGCTGCAGGTACAGCGTGAGCGACGAGTGGCCGGCCGAGAGGACGAACCGGTCGCGTCCGACCCAGTGCGGGTCGGCCGGGTCGTGGCGCATCGTCTTCTGGAAGAGCAGGTAGGCGGCGGGCGCGAGGGAGATCGCGGTCCCGGGGTGGCCGTTGCCCACCTTCTCGACGGCGTCGGCGGCCAGTGCCTTGATGGTGTTCACCGCGCGCGCGTCGAGGTCGTTCCACTCGAGCGGGCTCAGTGCGGGGTCGAAAGCGTTCACGAATGCCTCTTTCCTGGTCCGAGGCGGCGCCCCGGGTGCTTGCTGCTGTACGGGTGCCGGGCGCAGCCTCGCCCGTGGCGGGGCCTCGCCGGACGCAGCCTGCGGCCCGGTGCGCGCGACGGCACCAGTGCCCTGCGGTGTGCACCCTCCACACTAGCGGGGGGCGCCAGGTCCGCGTTCACCATCGCGCAACGTCCCACGATGTGGTCGCGGTTCGCCCCCGTCCCGTCCCCGGCCGGGGCGGGCGATTCTCACAGTGCCGGACCGTGTCCGGGGCGGTGCGGGCCTCGCCGTCGTCGTACGATGGTCCAGCCCCTCGACCACCCCCGCGAACGGAAGTCAGCACGCGCGTGAGCATCTCCAGCCACCCGACGTCCGCCTCGTCGTCGCCGACCCGAGCCTCGGCACGACGTGCCGCCGACCCCGCGCCGGGTGCCTGGCGGGACAAGGTGGGTGCCTATGTCGCCCTGACGAAGCCGCGCATCATCGAGCTGCTGCTGGTGACCACGGTCCCCACCATGATCCTCGCCGAGGGCGGGCTGCCCGACCTGTGGCTGGTGGTCAAGACGCTGATCGGCGGCGCGCTCGCCGCGGGTTCGGCCAACGCCTTCAACTGCTACCTCGACCGGGACATCGACGAGGTGATGAACCGCACCAAGCGGCGTCCGCTCGTCACCGGTGAGGTCACCCCCCGCGAGGCCCTGGTCTTCGCCACCGCGCTCGGCGTCGTCTCGCTGGTGTGGTTCGCCTGGCTCGTCAACGTCCCGGCCGCCTGGCTGACGTTCGGGGCGATCGCGATCTACGTCGTCGGCTACACGATGATCCTCAAGCGGCGCACCCCGCAGAACATCGTCTGGGGCGGGATCGCCGGTTGCATGCCGGTGTTCATCGGCTGGGCGGCGGTGCAGGGGAGCCTGAGCTGGGCGGCGGTCGCGCTGTTCGGCGTCATCTTCTTCTGGACGCCGCCGCACTACTGGCCCCTGTCGGTCAAGTTCAAGAAGGACTACGCCAAGGCCGGCGTCCCGATGCTGCCCGTCGTGGCTTCCGACCGTCGGGTCGCCGCGGAGATGCTCGGCCACACGGTCGCGATGGTCGCCTGCTCCCTGGCGCTGGTGCCGCTCGCCGACATGTCGTGGGTGTACACCCTCGTCGCGGCGGGCCTCGGCGGCTGGTTCGGCTGGCTCACCTGGTCGATGCTGCGCAAGGCCCAGGGACGCACCCGGCGCGGCCCGGGCGCGATGAAGGTCTTCCACGCCTCGATCACCTATCTGACGCTGCTGTTCGTCGCCGTCGCCGTCGACGTGTTCCTGCCGTTCTGATCCCGGCAGGGGGCATGATGGGCGCGTGACCGCCCCCATCCAGCGCAGCGACCTCCAGGTGGCCGCCACCACGGCCACCACGGCCACCCCGCACGGTGCGGGGGAGACCGTCCGGGTCGCTCCCCTGCTGGACGCCGTGCTGTCGGACTACCTCGCGCACCTGCGCGTGGAGCGCGGCCTGTCGGTCAACACCACCGCGGCCTACCGTCGCGACCTGGCCCGGTACGCCGCCTACCTCACCGCCGCGGGACGCGACTCGCTCGCCCACGTCACCGAGGCCGACGTCGACGCCTACCTGGGCGCCGTCCGCGAGGGCGAGGACGGTGGACGGCCGCTGTCGCCGTCCTCGTGCGCGCGCGCCCTGGCGGCCGTGCGCGGCTGGCACCGGTTCGCCCGCGCCGAAGGGTTGACCGACGTCGACCCGTCCGCGGAGGTCGCCGCGCCGACGCAGGTGCGACGCCTGCCGCACGCCCTGAGCATCGACGCCGTCGCACGGCTCCTCGCCGCGGCCTCCGGCGGCGAGGAGCCCGTCGCCCTGCGGGACCGGGCGCTGCTGGAGCTGCTCTACTCCACCGGCGGTCGCATCAGCGAGGTGGTCGGCCTCGACGTGGACGACGTGGCGGACGGCGACGCCGTGCGGCTCTTCGGCAAGGGCGGCAAGGAACGCGTCGTCCCCGTGGGGTCGTACGCCGGCGACGCCGTGTCGGCCTACCTGGTGCGGGCCCGGCCGTCCCTCGTCTCCGCAGGTGCCGCGCGGGGGCGCAGCACGCCGGCACTGTTCCTGAACACCCGCGGCAACCGGCTCTCCCGGCAGAGCGCCTGGGCGGTGCTGCAGCGCGCCGCCGAGCGTGCCGGGCTCGCCGAGCACGTCTCGCCGCACACGCTGCGGCACTCGTTCGCGACCCACCTGCTGGCGGGCGGTGCGGACGTGCGCGTCGTCCAGGAGCTGCTCGGGCACGCCTCGGTCACCACCACGCAGATCTACACGATGGTCACCCCGGACGCCCTGCGCGAGGTCTACGCGGCAGCCCACCCGCGGGCCCTGTGAGGCAGGTCCCGTCGGTGCCGCCGCGCGGGTCGTGACGAAGAGGCGGCGCGCCGGGACCGCACCCGGTCGGCCCACAGGTCCCGGTGTAGCGTGACGGGCGTGACCGACTCACCCGGGGGGAGCGCACGATGACGCAACCGGCGACCGCCGAGAGCACGCTGCCCGGCATTCCGGGCCGCCAGGCTACCGAGGACGGACCGGCGACCGACGTCGTCGGCCGCGAGCTGCCGTTCTACGCAGAGCCCGCACCCAGGACCACCCACGGTCCCGCGCGGATCGTGGCGATGTGCAACCAGAAGGGTGGCGTCGGCAAGACGACCACCACGATCAACCTGGGCGCCGCCCTGGCCGAGTACGGGCGCAAGGTGCTGCTGGTCGACTTCGACCCGCAGGGCGCCGCGTCGGTCGGGGTCGGGGTCAGCCCGCACGAGCTCGACCTGAGCGTCTACAACCTCATCATGGACCGAGGCGTCGAGCTGTCCGACGTCGTGCGCAGCACGGCGATCGAGGGCCTCGACGTGGTGCCCGCCAACATCGACCTGTCCGCCGCCGAGGTGCAGCTCGTGGGGGAGGTGGCGCGCGAGTCCGTGCTGTCGCGGGCGCTGCGACCCGCGCTCGACGACTACGACGTCGTGCTGGTCGACTGCCAGCCCTCGCTCGGGCTCCTCACCGTCAACGCGCTCACCGCCGCGCACGGGGTGCTGATCCCGCTCGAGTGCGAGTTCTTCGCCCTGCGCGGCGTGGCGCTGCTCGTCGAGACCATCGAGAAGGTCCGTGACCGGCTCAACCCCGACCTCGCCGTCGACGGCATCCTGCCGACCATGTACGACTCGCGCACCCTGCACTCCCGCGAGGTCGTGCAGCGTGTCTACGAGGCGTTCGGCGACACCCTGCTGCACACGGTGATCGGGCGCACCGTGAAGTTCCCCGACGCGTCGGTCGCCGCGGAACCCATCACCGCCTACGCACCGTCCCATGCGGGCGCCGCCGCCTACCGTCACCTCGCCCGCGAGCTCGTCGCCCGTGGCTGCTCCGCCTGACACCACCGCCCGCCCGGCCCAGCGGACCGGGGCCTTCGAGATCCACCTGGACAACTTCGACGGCCCGTTCGACCTGCTGCTGTCCTTGATCAGCGCCCGCGAGCTGGACGTCACCGAGGTGGCGCTCGCCGCCGTGACCGACGACTTCGTGGCGCACATCCGCGCCTCGGAGTCCGCGTCCCGCGAGGCACGCGACCGCGGCGAGGAGCACCCCTCCTGGGACCTGGGCACGGCCAGCGAGTTCCTCGTCGTGGCGGCGACCCTGCTGGACCTCAAGGCGGCACGACTGCTGCCCGGTCTGGTCGAGGAGGACGCCGAGGACCTGGAGCTGCTCGAGGCGCGCGACCTGCTGTTCGCCCGTCTCCTGCAGTACCGGGCCTACAAGGAGGTGTCCGTCATCCTGGCGGAGCGCCTCGCGACCGAGGGTCGTCGGGTGCCCCGCACCGTGCCCCTGGAGCCGCAGCTCGCGGCGTTGCTGCCGGAGCTCGTGTGGACCCTCGACGGAGAGCGTCTCGCCGAGCTCGCGGCCCGGGCGCTGGAGCCTCGCACCCCACCGGTGGTGGGGCTGGCGCACCTGCACGGCTCGGCCGTGAGCGTGCGGGAACAGGCCGGCATCGTCGTCGAGCGGCTGCGGCGCGAGCACGTCCTGACCTTCCGCGCACTGAGCGCCGGCGAGGAGCGACTGGTCGTGGTCGCCCGGTTCCTGGCGCTGCTCGAGCTGTTCCGCTCGGGCCAGGTCTCCTTCGACCAGGTCGTGGCGCTGGGGGAGCTGACCGTCCGCTGGACGGGAGCCTCGGACGACGAGCTGGGCGAGGTCGAGGAGTTCGACGGCACCGTGGAGGGAGCTTCATGAGCACGACGGGACCGGGTGCGGGGAGCGCAGCGCGCGGGGACCTTCCGGAGACGACGGACGGGGCCGCCACGACGGACGTGATCGGCGGGGGACCGCCCGACGAGGACGGCGCCGCGCGCCCCGCGCCCCCCGAACCGTTGGAGCCCGCGGTGCCCGCGGCGCCGGTGGAGGTCGACGTCGACGCCCTGCCCGGCGGCCTGCCGGCGGCGCTGGAGTCGATCCTCATGGTGTCCGAGGGATCGGTCCCGGTGGAGCGGCTCGCCGCGGCCGTGGAGCGCACGACCGCCGAGGTGGCCGGCGCGCTCGCGGATCTGGCGGCCGAGTACCGGGGTGAGACGGGGGCCCGCCCGCGCGGCTTCGAGCTGCGCGAGGGGGCCGGCGGGTGGCGGATCTACTCCGCGGCCGCGCACGGTGACGTGGTGGGACGGTTCGTGCTGGAGGGGCAGTCGTCGAGGCTGAGCCAGGCCGCGCTGGAGACCCTGGCGGTGATCGCCTACCGGCAGCCGGTCACGCGGGGGCAGGTGTCGGCCGTGCGGGGGGTGAACGTCGACGGCGTCGTGCGCACCCTGCTGGCGCGCGGGCTGGTGGCGGAGCTGGGGCAGGACCCGTCCAGCGGGGCGGTGCTGTTCGGCACCACGGGGGAGTTCCTGGACCGGATGGGGTGGAGCTCGCTGGCGGAGCTGCCGCCGCTGGCGCCTCATCTGCCGGGCGTCGAGGCGGTCGGGGCGCTGGACCCGTCGGGCGGGTTGTCGGGACTCACCGTCGACTGAGGTCGTCGAGGTCGTCGAGGTCGTCGAGGTCGTCGGCCGGGCGGCCCGTCATCTCTTCCCTCGGTATGTACATCGATGTACAGTGCTCTTGACTACATCGATGTAACGCCCGATCCCCGCCATGCCGGGGCCGGCCACGTTCGACGACGAACCAAGGAGCCGCCATGACCCCGAGACGGTCACGCCGCATCGCCGCCCTGACAGCCGCCGCTCTTGCGCTGCCGCTCGTGGTCGGCGCCACCACGACGGCCACCGCCGCGCCGCGCGCCGCGGACCCGGAGCCGCCGGTCTTCGCCGAGGCGTCCGTGCACGACCCCTCGCTGGTCGTGGCCGACGACGAGTACTGGGTCTTCGGGTCGCACCTGGCCGCCGCCCGGACCGACGACTTCGTGAGGTGGGAGCAGACCGCGAACCTCGTCACGCCCGAGAACCCGCTGTTCGACGACGTCACCACCGAGCTCGCCGAGACGTTCGAGTGGGCGGAGAGCGACACCCTGTGGGCCGCCGACGTGATCCGTCTGGAGGCGGACGGGCGCTACTACATGTACTACAACGCCTGCCGGGGCGACTCCCCGCGCAGCGCGCTCGGAGTGGCCGTGGCGGACGACGTCGACGGCCCGTACGAGGACCTCGGCATCCTGCTGCGGTCGGGGCACCGCGAGGGGGAGGGGCCGAGCGAGGACGGGACCTCCTACGACGCGCGGATCCACCCCAACGCCGTCGACCCCGACGTCTTCTACGACGACGACGGCGCGCTGTGGATGGTCTACGGCTCGTACTCCGGGGGGATCTTCATCCTGGAGCTCGACCCGGACACCGGCATGCCGCTGCCCGACCAGGGTTACGGCGAGCACCTCACCGGCGGCAACCACAGCCGTATCGAGGGTCCGTCGGTCATGTACAGCGAGAAGACGGACTACTACTACCTGTTCACCTCGTTCGGCGGGCTGGACGCCGACGGTGGATACAACATGCGCGTGATGCGGTCGAAGAACCCCGACGGGCCCTACCGGGACGCGCAGGGTCACGACATGCGTGAGGTGCGGTCCGACCCCGACCTGCCGATCTTCGACGACGCCTCGATCGAGCCGTACGGCGTGAAGGTGATGGGCGGCTACCTGTTCCAGCGGGAGGTCGGCGACCCCGGCACCGGTGTCGGCGACGGCAAGGTCTCGCCCGGGCACAACACCACCTACGTGGATCCGAGGACCGGCCAGATGCTGCTGATCTTCCACAGCCGGTTCCCCGAGCAGGGCGAGCGGCACGAGATCCGGGTCCACGAGATGTCGATGAACTCCCTGGGCTGGCCCGTGGCGGCGCCCTACCGGTACGGCGGAGACACGGAGGTGGAGAAGTTCTCCCGCTCCGACGTCGCGGGGGACTACCGCCTGATCGAGCACGACAAGGCGCTCACCGCCGACGTCCGCGAGGCGAGCACCGTCACCCTCGGCAAGCACGGTGCCGTGCGCGGGGCCCTCCAGGGCGTCTGGTGGAGCTATGGCAAGAACAGGCTGTCGATCCTGGCCGACCGACAGCTCTACGACGGTGTCGTCACCCGCGAGTGGGACCCGACCTCCGAGCGCTGGGTGACCACGTTCTCCGTGCTGTCGTCCCAGGGCGAGCCGCTGTGGGGCAGTGCACTGGCGCCGATCAGCGACCGTCAGGTCGTCGACGCCGTGCGCGGGGACCTCACGGTGGCCGGCACGGCGGTCGCGGACCTCGACCTGCCCACCACGGGCACGCACGGCTCGACCATCGTCTGGACCTCCGGCGCGCCGCAGGTGGTGTCCGCGACCGGCGAGGTCGTCCGGCCCGCAGCGGGGGAGCCTGATGCGAAGGTGACGCTGACCGCACGGGTCGCCAGCGGCACGGCTCGCGCCACGCTCACGTTCGAGGTCGTGGTGCCCGCCCGTCCGCAGGCCGGTCTCGTCGCCCGCTACGCCTTCGACGGGGACCTCGCCGCCGCCGGTGACGTGGCCGCAGGCACCGTCACCGGGGACCGGATCGACAGCACCGGGGGTCAGGTGTCGTTCACGGCCGGCGTCCACGGCGACGCCGTCGTCCTCGACGGCGCCAGCGGTGTGCGGCTCGCCGACGGGCTGATCTCCTCCGACGAGTACACCGTCGGGCTGTGGCTGCGCCCCGAGCGTCTCACCGCCTTCACGACGTCGTTCTTCGGCGCACGGCAGTCCACCTCCTGGGTGAGCCTGCTGCCGCAGGGGCACGGCGGCGTCGGCGGCGACACGATGCTGTGGTCCGGCTCGAGCCCGTCGTACTACGACGGCGGCACGGGTGCGCAGATCCCCGTGGGGGAGTGGACGCACCTCGCGTTCACCGTCGACGGCGGTGACGTCACGATCTACGCCGACGGCGAGGCCGTGCACACCGGCACCGGCTTCCCCGACGTCTTCACCACGTCCGACGGCGTCTTCGCCCTCGGGGTGAACTGGTGGGACGTGCCCTTCCAGGGCGCGATCGACGACCTGCAGGTGTACTCCGGCGCACTGAGCGCCGAGCAGGTCGCCGCCGTGGCCGACGGCCAGGTCGTCGACCTCGGCTGAGTCGACCGCACCACGGGGGTCCGGTGGCCGCGCCGGGGGCGCGGCCACCGGACCCCCGCCGTACGTGCCGTCGTCGGGGAGCGCGGCGCCCGGAGGTGCTGCGACAATGGTCCCCATGCCCACCTCACGCCGCGGCGGGAGCCGCCGCCCTGCGCGCCGCCCCCAGCCCGCCACCCCGCCCGTCGACGTCCACGTCCCCGACGGTGTCCGACTCCAGAAGGTCCTGGCCCAGGCGGGGCTGGGATCCCGCCGCGCCTGCGAGGACCTCATCTCCGAGGCTCGCGTCGAGGTCGACGGTCACCTGGTCACCGAGGTGGGCGTCCGGATCGACCCGTCGACCGCCGTCGTGCACGTGGACGGCATGCGCGTCCAGCTCGACCCGACCCGGATCACCCTGGCGGTGAACAAGCCGCTCGGCACGATCTCGGCGATGACCGACCCCGAGGGTCGGCCCACCCTGACCGACCTGGTCAAGGACCGCGACGAACGGCTCTTCCACGTCGGGCGCCTCGACGCCGACTCCGAAGGGCTGATCCTGCTCACCAACGACGGTGAGCTCGGCAACCGGCTCGCGCACCCCAGCTACGAGATCCCCAAGACCTACCGCGTGCAGGTCGACGGGCCGGAGTTCTTCCCCCGTGTCGCCAAGAAGCTCACCCAGGGCGTCGAGCTCGAGGACGGCGTGGCGCGGATGGACGCGGTGCGTGTCGTCGACGCCGTCCCCGGGCGCACCATGCTCGAGGTCGTGCTGCACTCCGGGCGCAACCGGATCGTGCGCCGCATGCTCGACGAGGTCGGCTACCCCGTCCAGCGCCTGGTGCGCACGAAGATCGGCCCCGTCGCCCTCGGCGACCTCAAGGTCGGGCGCACGCGCGTCCTGGGCCGGGTCGAGCTCGGCACGCTGATGCGCGCCGTCGAGCTGTAGACGCCTCCCTCGCAGCACCGCAGCACCCGTACCCCCGCAGAACCCGCACCCAGCGTCCCCCGCAACAGAGAGCGAGCCACCGTGGTCACCATCGCCGTCGACGGACCTTCCGGGTCCGGCAAGTCCAGCGTCTCCCGGGCCGTCGCCGCCCGTCTGGGCCTGGCCTACCTGGACACCGGCGCGATGTACCGCGCGGCGACGCTGTGGTGCGTGCGCAGCGACGTCGTCCTGGAGGACACCGAGGCGGTCGCGGCAGCGGTGCGGGCGATGCCGCTGGACATGGGCGTCGACCCGTCGGGTCCCACGGTCGTGCTCGACGGGGACGACGTGGCCGAGCCGATCCGCGCCACCGAGGTGTCGGCCGTCGTGTCGAAGGTCGCCACCAACCTCGAGGTGCGGGCCGAGCTGCGGCGACGCCAGCGCGAGATCATCGAGACCGAGGCCTCCGGCGGGTTCTCGGGCGGGCGCGGCGTCGTCGCCGAGGGGCGCGACATCACCACCGTCGTCGCCCCGGACGCGGACGCGCGGGTGCTGCTCACGGCGAGCGAGGAGGCGCGCCTGCGCCGACGCTCCCTCGAGGTGCACGGCGCGGCGGACACCGCGGCGGTCGAGGCGACCAAGGACCAGGTGCTGCGCCGCGACCGCGACGACGCCACCGTCAGCGACTTCCTCGTGGCGGCCGACGGTGTGGCCACCGTCGACTCCAGCGACCTCGACCTCGACCAGACGGTCGAGGCGGTGCTCGCCGTCGTCGAGCACGTGGCCGCACGGGGGGCGTGACGCGGCTCTCGTCGCACCTGCGCCGCCGTCGTCGTGCCGAGGCGTCGGCACCTGGGACAATGACACCCATGACCATCCCCGCCGACAGCCCGCAGGGCTCACCCGCCGACGTCCAGCCCGAGGCGGACGTGCCCGTCGCCGACGAGTCCGGTGTCGCGCAAGCCGCCCCCGCAGAGCTCGAGGACGACGTCGACGACGGTTTCGTGGACGACGCCGACCGGGAGCGTGCCCTGCGCGCCGGCCTGGAGGACTTCGAGCTCGACGACGAGGACCGCGCGCTGCTCGACGCCGAGTGGGCCGACGGTGACGTCGTCCCCGCCGAGGAGGCGCTGCCGGTGCTGGCCGTCGTGGGACGGCCCAACGTCGGCAAGTCGACGCTCGTCAACCGCATCCTGGGCCGACGCGAGGCCGTCGTGGAGGACAAGCCCGGCGTCACCCGCGACCGCGTGAGCTATCCCGCGGAGTGGGCGGGGCGCGACTTCACCCTCGTGGACACCGGCGGGTGGGAGGTCGACGTCGCCGGCATCGAGTCGAAGGTGGCCGAGCAGGCGGAGGTCGCCATCTCCCTGGCCGACGCCGTGGTGTTCGTGGTCGACGCCCAGGTCGGCGCCACCGCCAGCGACGAGCGCGTCGTCGAGATGCTGCGCCGCTCGGGCAAGCCCGTGGTGCTGTGCGCCAACAAGGTCGACGGACCCTCCGGCGAGGCGGACGCCTCCTACCTGTGGGCGCTCGGCCTCGGTGAGCCCATGCCGGTCTCGGCCCTGCACGGCCGCGGACTCGGCGAGATGCTCGACGCGGTCATGGAGGCGTTGCCCGAGCACTCGGAGCACGGCACGCTGCGTCCCGAGGGTCCGCGTCGCGTCGCCCTCGTGGGCCGACCCAACGTCGGCAAGTCGTCCCTGCTCAACAAGCTCGCCGGCGCCGAGCGCGTGGTCGTGGACGAGGTCGCCGGGACCACCCGCGACCCCGTCGACGAGCTGGTCGAGATCAAGGGGATCCCCTACTGGTTCGTGGACACCGCCGGCATCCGGCGCCGCGTCCACCAGACCCGTGGGGCGGACTTCTACGCCTCGCTGCGCACGCAGGCCGCCATCGAGAAGGCGGAGGTGTCCGTCGTGCTGGTGGACGCCTCGGTGCCGCTGACGGAGCAGGACACCCGGGTCATCTCCCAGACGGTCGACGCCGGCCGGGCGCTCGTCATCGCCTACAACAAGTGGGACCTGATGGACGACGACCGCCGCCCCTACCTGGAGCGTGAGATCGAGCGCGACCTGGTCCAGGTGACCTGGGCGCCCCGCATCAACGTCTCCGCCCGGACGGGCTGGCACACCGACCGCCTGGTGCGCGCGCTCGAGACCTCCCTGGAGTCGTGGGACACGCGCGTGCCCACCGGTCGTCTGAACGGGTTCCTCGGCGAGCTGGTGGCCGCCCACCCGCACCCGGTGCGCGGCGGCAAGCAGCCCCGCATCCTGTTCGCCACCCAGGCGACCACGCGTCCGCCGCGGTTCGTCATCTTCGCCACCGGGTTCCTCGAGCAGGGGTACCGGCGGTTCATCGAGCGCCGCCTGCGCGAGGAGTTCGGGTTCACGGGCTCGCCGATCCGCATCAGCGTGCGGGTCCGCGAGAAGCGTCGCCGCTGATCGCAGGTCCGGGTCCCGCAGCAGCACCTGTGTCGCGCCGGCCGCCGGAGTGTGACGGTCGTCTCGTCCCGCCCGGCAGGGCAGAGGTGTAGTGTCGGGCGCGAACGAGCAGAAGCTCGCGTGCTCTGGGGTCGGTGAAACTCCGAACCGGCGGTGAAAGTCCGCGACCCGGTCACCTCGGTGACCGGTTGACCAGGTGGAACTCCTGGACCGACGGTCAAAGTCCGGATGGGAAGACGCACGCGCCGGCCTTCGCCCGCTCACCGGTCCGCCGACCCTCGGGTCCGCCGGGGCGCCGTCTCGCGCCCGTGACCGGTGCGCGGCGACGACGCCGTGCACCCCCGGAGTCCGTGACCGGACGAAGGGGCAGGACCATGACCACCGCCACGGCGGGACCCGGGGTGCGACCGGCCGAGCGCGACGCGATGGAGCGTGCGCTGGCACTCGCCGGCACCGACCGTCTCGTGCTCGGACCCAACCCGCGCGTCGGCTGCGTGCTGCTGGACGGTGACGGCGTCACCCTCGCCGAGGGCTTCCACCGTGGAGCGGGCACGCCGCACGCGGAGACGGTGGCGCTGACCAACGCCCGCGCGGCCCTCGGACCCGACGCCCTGCGCGGCGCCACCGCCGTGGTGACCCTGGAACCCTGCGCCCACACCGGGCGCACCGGGCCGTGCGCCCAGGCGCTGGTCGACGCCGGCGTCCGCCGGGTGGTGTTCGCACAGCGCGACCCGAACCCGGCAGCGGCGGGCGGTGCCGACGTCCTCGGCGCCGCGGGGATCGACGTCGTCCACGCCCAGCCCGTCATGGACGCCGACCTGATGGCGCGGGTGCACGACCTCAACCGCGTCTGGGCGGCGGCGACGACCCTCGGGCGCCCGTACGTGACCTGGAAGGTCGCGCTCACCCTCGACGGCCGCAGCGCCGCCCCCGACGGCACGTCCCGCTGGATCACCACCGCCGCCGCCCGCCGCGACGTGCACCTCCTGCGCACGCGGGTCGACACCGTCCTGGTCGGCACCGGCACGCTGGCCGACGACGACCCCGCCCTCACCGCCCGGGACGTCCCCGGCCCGCAGCCCCTGCGCGCGGTCATGGGACTGCGCGACGTCCCCGCCACGGCGCGGGTCGCCGCCCCCGGGCCCGACGGCGCACCGGGGGTCCACCTGCGCACCCGTGATCCCCGCGCGGCGCTGGAGGACCTCTGGCAGCGCGAGCGGAGGCACGTCCTGCTGGAGGGCGGTGCCACCCTGGCCGCCGCGTTCTGGCGGGCGGGGCTCGTCGACGAGGTCGTGGCCTACGTCGCGCCCGTCCTGCTCGGCGCGGGCACGCCCGCCGTCGCCGACCTCGGCATCACCACGATCACCGGCGCCGCACGCCTGGACGTCACCGACGTGGCCCTCATCCATCCGGACCCCCACGACGACGGGCCCGACGAGACGAACGTGCGGCTCACCCTGCGGCCGCGGAAGGAGCACTGATGTTCACCGGCATCGTCACCGAGCTCGGCACCGTGGAGTCCCTGGAGCGTTCCGCGGACGCCGCCCGCCTCACCGTCCGGTCGCCCCGGGCGCTCGACCGCGTCCGCACCGGGGACTCCGTCGCCGTGAACGGCTGCTGCCTCACCGTGGCCGACCACGACGCCGAGACCTGGACCGCGGACCTCATGGCCGAGACCCTGGACCGCACCACGCTCGGCGCCCTGCGGCCCGGGGACGCCGTCGACGTGGAACCTGCGCTCGCGCTCGGGGACCGGCTCGGCGGACACCTCGTCCAGGGCCACGTCGACGGCGTCGGCACCGTGCTCGCCCGCACGCCCGGGGAGCGCTGGGACGTCGTGGAGATCTCCCTGCCCGCCGCGCTGGCTCGCTACGTCGTCGCCAAGGGGTCGATCGCGGTCGACGGGGTGTCCCTCACCGTCGTCCACGCGGGGGAGTCGGCGTTCACCGTGAGCCTCATCCCCGAGACGCTCGCCCGCACCACCCTCGGCGCCCGCGCCGTCGGCGACCGCGTGAACCTCGAGACCGACGTCCTGGCCCGCCACGTCGAACGCCTCCTCGCCGCCGGGGTCCGCACCGCCGACCTCGCCCCGACCACGGAGGTGGGCCCGTGAACGCCGGACCGGAGCTGATCGCCCGCGTGGAGCGCGCGATCGCCGCCGTCGCCGCCGGGCAGGCCGTCGTCGTCATGGACGACGCCGACCGGGAGAACGAGGGCGACCTCATCCTCGCGGCCGAGGCCGCCACCCCCGAGCTCGTGGGGTTCGTCGTCCGGCACACCAGCGGGCTGGTCTGCGTCGCCGCCGACGGCGCCACCCTGGACCGGCTGGCACTGCCCCTGATGGTCACGGAGAACCGCGACGCGTTCCGCACCGCGTACACCGTCACCGTGGACGCCGCCCACGGCGTGACCACCGGCATCTCCGCCGCCGACCGGGCCTTGACGGCCCGCACGCTCGCAGACCCCGGCTCGACGCCCGGGGACCTCACCCGACCCGGTCACGTGCTGCCCCTGCGGGCCCGCGACGGCGGGGTCCTCGCCCGCCGTGGGCACACCGAGTCCGCCGTCGACCTCGCCCGCCTCGCCGGACGCGGCACCGCCGGCGTGCTGGCCGAGCTCGTCCACGACGACGGCACCATGATGCGCCGCCCCGCGCTGGAGGACTTCGCCGCCGAGCACGGGCTGGAGATCATCAGCGTCGCCGACCTCGTCACCTACCGGCAGGCCACCGAGACCCTCGTCGACCGGGTCGCCGTCACCCGCCTGCCCACCCGGCACGGCGACCTCACCGCCGTGGGCTACCGAGACACCCTCACCGGCGTCGAGCACGTGGCGCTCGTCGCGGGGGACCTCGCGGCGCTCGCGGACCCGGAGCCCGTGCTGGCCCGGGTGCACTCCGAGTGCCTCACCGGGGACGCCTTCGGGTCGCTGCGCTGCGACTGCGGCCCGCAGCTCGACGCCTCGCTGCGTGCCGTGGTCGAGGCCGGCCGCGGCGTCGTGGTGTACCTGCGCGGCCACGAGGGGCGGGGGATCGGCCTGGGCGCGAAGCTCACCGCCTACGCGCTGCAGGACGCCGGCCGCGACACCGTCGACGCCAACCTCGACCAGGGCCTGCCCGCCGACGCCCGGGAGTACACCGCCGCGGCGCACGTCCTGCGCGACCTCGGCGTCGCCGCCGTGCGGCTGCTCACCAACAACCCCGCCAAGGTGGACGGGCTGCGCGCCGGGGGAGCAGACGTCGTCGAACGCGTCCCCCTGGCCATCCACCCCGCTCCCGACAACGTCGCCTACCTGCGGACCAAGCGGGACCGGATGGGCCACGACCTGCCCGACCTCGACCTGGACGACCCCGACCTGCCCGACCTCGACCTGGACGACCCCGATCTGGACGACCTCGACACCGAAGGAGAGACCGTGAACGCTGCCGGACTGACGGAGGCCGCCCGATGAGCGGCGCGGGAGCGCCGGACGCCCGCCCGGTCGACTGCTCGGACCTGCGCGTCGCCGTCGTCGCGGCGTCGTGGCACACGGCCGTCATGGACGGGCTGCTCGACGGGGCGCGGCGGGCGTGCGCCGACCACGCCGTCACCCCCGACGTGCTGCGGGTGCCGGGCTCGTTCGAGCTGCCCGTCGTCGCGCAGGCATGCGCCCGGGCCGGTTACGACGCGATCGTCGCGCTCGGCGTCGTCGTCCGCGGCGGCACCCCGCACTTCGACTACGTCTGCTCCGCCGCCACCGACGGCCTGAACCGCGTCGCGATCGACCACACCGTGCCGGTCGGGTTCGGCCTGCTCACCTGCGACGACGACGCTCAGGCGCTCGATCGTGCCGGCCTCGAGGGCTCCCGGGAGGACAAGGGGTACGAGGCCGCCGCCGCGGCCCTGGCCACGGCCCGGGTGGTGCGGTCCGTGGTGGACCGGTCGCCGGTGACTCTCGCGTGAGACGTGCGGTGACGCCGGACACACCGCCCGGACGGGGTGCACGACCAGCGCCCGGTCTGGGGTAGTATTTCGGTCGGCCCTTCGGGGTCGGACCGGTCTCGTGCGGGACGCCTTTGGGCGTCCTCGTGAGCGTCGTCGTCAGACGTCGTGGGACCGGACGGGCTGTGGCGCAGCTTGGTAGCGCACTTGACTGGGGGTCAAGGGGTCGCAGGTTCAAATCCTGTCAGCCCGACCGTCGAAGGCTCGGACCCGCTCTGCGGGTCCGAGCCTTTCGTGTTCTTCGGCGGTGATCCGGCGGTGATCGAGTGGCCGTCCGACCGCCGGTTCAGCCGATCTCCTCGAAGGCCGCCAGCACGCGGACGGTCACCGTGGTCGCCTCGAGGTTGGCGAGGATCAGCCCGAGCGGTCCGCCAGGGACCAGCCCGGCGACGACGTCGGCGTTCGCCATCAGCAGCGATCCCAGGACGTTCAGGACAGGACCCGTCTCGTCGGCGTGCGCCGGGACGACCCGCACCACTGCCGGGCTGCCGGTCGGGCCCGCCGCCGAGACGGCCAGGAACGTGAGCACGACGTCCGGCGGGACGAGACCGACGGTCACCTCGGCGCCGGCCCTGCCCTGAGGTGCGAGCAGCGCCTCGGAGACGACGTAGGCGTCCGGGTCCAGCACGAGCTCCAGCGGCAGGGTCGGGCCCCCGGTCACGCTGACGTCCGCGCTGACCGAGACCTGGACCATCATGACCTCCACCGCGTGGGCCCCCGCTGGCTCCCCAGGCTCGACCGCCGCCGTCACGTCCGGGTCACCGACACGTCATCGACCGGCCGGTCCTGGCGCTCGAGACCCTCGTCGTGGCAGGGCCGACGGGACCGGTGATCGCTTGACGTGCCGGTGACGAGAGGGTGACGCAGCCGGAGGAACGTCGTCGTCGCAGGGTCCTGCAGCACCGGCGAAGGAGTCCCCATGAGCATCACCACCGCCTATCCCGGCGTGTACATCAGCGAGCCGCCGAGCGGGAGCCGAACCGTGACCGGGGTCGCGACGTCGATCACGGCCTTCCTCGGGCCGGCGCGGCGCGGCCCGGTCGACCATCCCGTCGCCGTCTCGAGCTTCACCGACTTCGAACGGTCCTTCGGCGCGCTGTCGCGCACCAGCGGCCTCGGCTACGCCGTGCGGGACTTCTACCTCAACGGCGGCGGACCGGCGATCGTCGTGCGGGTCGCCCGCCACGACGACGACCCGACCGTCGGGGCGGTCGCGGCGCGCCTGGTGGTCGGCGGCGCCGACCTGGTGGCCCACGGTCCGGGGGAGTGGGCGAACGGCCTCGAGGCCGTCGTCACCCACCCCGCCGACGCCGACGCCGACGACATCGCCGACGCCCAGGGAGTGGCCGCCCAGGACATCTTCACCCTGACCCTCACCCTCGGCGAGGAGACCGAGGTCTTCCGGAACGTGACGCTCGGGGACGGTCCGGCACGCCTGTCGAACATGCTGGAGTCGTCCCGACTGGTCCGCCAGGTGGCCACCACGTCCACGGACCGACCGACCGAGGGGACCTTCGTCGTCACCGGCGAGGGCTCCGACGGCGAGCCGGTGGAACCCGCCGACTACACCGGCGGGGGCCACGGACTGCACGCCCTCGACACGGTGGACCTGGTCAACATCCTGGTGATCCCCCCGCCGACGCCGGGCGGTTCCCTGGACTCCACGATCTGGTCCGTGGCCGCGGCCTACGCCCGGGACCGCGACGCGTTCCTGCTCGTCGACCCCGATCCCGGGGAGACCGTGGAGACGTTCATGTCCTGGGTCGCCGCGCTCGGCATCGCCGGTGACGCCGCCCGCAACGCCGCCGTGTACTTCCCGCGGGTCCGGCACGCCGACCCGCTGCGAGGCGGACAGCTCGACACCTTCGCCCCGGGCGGTGCGGTCGCCGGCGTCCTGGCCCGGACCGACAGCGCTCGCGGCGTGTGGAAGGCGCCGGCGGGGCTCGAGGCGGGGCTCACCGGTGTCGTCGCACTCGAACGAACCCTCACCGACGACGAGAACGGCAGGATCAACCCGGTCGGCTACAACGCCCTGCGCACGTTCCGCGATGCCGGTTCGGTGGTCTGGGGAGCCCGGACGCTGCGCGGCGCCGACGTGCTCAGCGACGACTACAAGTACGTACCCGTACGCCGCCTGGCGCTGTTCCTCAAGCAGAGCCTGTACCGCGGCACCCAGTGGGTGGTGTTCGAACCGAACGACGAACCGCTCTGGGCACAGATCCGGCTGAGCGTCGGCGCCTTCATGCAGGACCTCTTCAGGCGGGGGGCGTTCCAGGGCACGAACCCCCGCGAGGCCTTCTTCGTCCGGTGCGACGGCGACACCACCAGCCAGTACGACATCGACCGCGGCATCGTGAACATCCAGGTGGGGTTCGCCCCGCTGAAGCCGGCCGAGTTCGTCGTCGTGTCGATCCAGCAGAAGACGGCCGCGGCGCTGTAGCGCCCGACGTGACCGAGGAGGAGTCCTGATGGCCGAGTTCGCGGTGAACGCAACCCGCTTCGACCCGTACAAGAACTTCAAGTTCCGCGTGAAGTGGGACGGGAAGTACGTCGCCGGCGTGTCGAAGGTGAGCGCGCTGAAGAAGACGACCGAGGTGGTCAAGCATCGCGTCGGGGGTGACCCGTCGTCGAGCCGGAAGTCGCCGGGACGCACCGAGTACGAGCCGATCACGCTGGAGCGCGGTGTCACGCACGACGTCGAGTTCGAGCAGTGGGCGAACAAGGTGTGGAACTACGCTGCCGGCCTGGGTGCGGAGGTCTCGCTCAAGGACTTCCGCAAGGACCTCATCATCGAGCTGTACAACGAGGCCGGCCAGGTCGTCCTCTCCTACAAGGTCTATCGGGCGTGGGTCTCGGAGTACCAGCCGTTGCCCGAGCTGGACGCCAACGCCAACGGCGTCGCGATCCAGTCGATCAAGCTCGAGAACGAGGGCTGGGAGCGGGACGTCGCCGTGACGGAGCCGACCGAGCCCTCGTTCGTCGAGCCGTGACGTGATGGGCGTCGGCGGGACCCTCGAGCTGTGGGAGGCCCTCGAGCAGACGGCACCTCCCGCCCGGGGGGCGGCGGTGCTGGTCGCCCGTGGGCTCGCCCCGGACCGCACGGTGGCCCTCGCCATGCCCCTGGCCGTCGCGGCCCGGGAGTCGCTCGCCGAGCTGCGGGCGCGTGTGGGCGCCGAGCTCGACGCCGTGGTGGTGTGCCCGGCGTGCGAGGCGCTGCTCGACGTGCCGCTTCCCCTGGACGTCCTGCTGGCCGACGCGGACGTGCCGCGCACCGCGGATCTGGTCGACGACGTCGAGGTACGGGGGCCGACGACGAAGGACGTGCTGGCGGCGCTCGCCTCGCCCGACCCGGCCCGGACGCTGCGTGCCCGCTGCACCCGATGGCCGACGGGCGTCGAGCCTGCGGCGCGACCAGGACTCGCGGCGCGGGTCGCTGCCGCCGCCGAACGGCTGTCCGGGGCGGCAGGTGTCACGGTCCGGCTGGACTGCCCGGAGTGCGAGGGCGACGTGCTCGCCGACGTCGACGTCGTGGGGCTGCTGACGGAACGGGTGGCCGCGGACGCCCAGGCGGCACTGGCCGACGTCGCGGTCCTGGCCGCCGCCTTCGGCTGGGACGAGCGGGCGATCCTGGAGCTGTCGACGGCGCGCTTCGAGGCCTACCTGGGGCTCGCACGGGCGAGGGTGTGAGCGAGGTGGGCGACGTGTTCGACCGCATCGCGGCCCGGGCGACCGGTGGGCGGCCCGGAGCCCTGGGCCCGTCCGGAGGCGCCCGTGGCGGGGTGTTGCGCGCCCGGCTCGACCCGGACCTCGCCGACACCGCTCCGGGCCGGGGCCCGGACCGCGGCCCGCGTGCGCCGCGGTCCGCGAGCGTCGGGCCGGCCGCCGGGACGCCCGTCCCGGGGCACCTCCAGGCCGCGCCCGACGTCGGACCGGGTGGCTCCGACGTCGCACCGGGACGGGGGCGCGGTCGGCGTGCGTCGGACGCCGATCAGGACCCGGACCGTCCCGCACCCGGCGACGCGCCCGGCGACGTGCCGGACGCCGTGCAGGAGATCCCGGCACTGCCGGCGGTGGCGGGTCCACCGGCCTCGGCAGCGGTCGACGCCGCGCCGGTCCCCGGGGTGGGGCTCCTGGAGGCCGCTCCGGCGCCGGTCCGCAGGCGACCGCGGCACGTCCCGGGACGAGAGGTCCCGGGCGCCACCACGCTCGCCGCGACGACCGGACGACCTACCCGTCCACCGGCGGAACCGGGGGAGGACCTGGCGCGGACCGCCACCGCGGCGCGTGCGCCGCAGCCCGGGCCGGGGTCCCCGGCTCCCCGACCCGCGACGGTGTCACCGCGGCCGGCGGCACCGAGAGCACCGACCGCACCCGTCGTCCCGGCGTCGCACCTGGTCGGGACCGCAGAGCTGCTGCGGGAGCACGTCGCTCCAGCGCTCGTCGCGCACGGCGCCCTGGCCGCCCGGGACACCCTGGACCTCCTCGCCCAGGGTCTGGAGCCCGTCGAGGTCCCGGACGGCCGGGACGTGCACGTGCACATCGGCCGGGTCGAGGTGCAGCAACCGCCGCGCCGGCAGGACCCTGCGCCGCCCGTCGTCGCCCCCGCCACCCCACGGGTCGACCACACCGACTACCTCGAGCGGCAACGTCGTCGGTGGCGGCCATGAGCAACACCCACGCCATCGCTGCCGTCACCTCGACGGTGCGCTACGTGCTGCAGAGGGCGCTCGAGGAGGAGCCCGACCCGGTGCCCGGGCACAAGGTCACCACGCTGCGACCTGCCCAGGTCGCCGACCTCGGGTCGGACGACAACCCGGCCCGTGGCCTCAACGTGTTCCTGTACCAGGTCACCCCGAACCACGCGTGGAACCTCACCGACCTGCCCACCCGGCACGGCGACGGCTCCCTCGCCCGACGCCCCCTGGCGGCGCTCGACCTGCACTATCTGGTCACGGCGTACGGGGACGACGCCGCTCTCGAGCCGCAGCGGATGATCGCCCGGGCAGGTCTCGCCCTCGCGACGACCCCCGTGCTCACCAAGGACGTCGTCGAGGACGCGATCGCCGTCTTCGGCGCCCAGACGCCGACCGCGTTCCTCGACCGGGCCGACCTGGCCGGACAGCCCGAGGCGGTCAAGCTCAGCCCGACCCCGCTGTCCCTGGAGGAGATGGCCCGGCTCTGGGGCGTGCTCGGCACCCCCTACCTGCTCTCCCAGGCGTTCACCGCGACGGTGGTGCTGCTCGAGGCGGCCGTGCCGGTACGCCGTTCGCTGCCGGTGGCGACGCCCGTCGTCGACGTACGGACGTACGCGGCGGTCGAGGTCACCGGGGTCGAGGTCGTCGGCGGCGGGGCCGCGGCCACGGGTGCGACCGTGGTGCTGACCGGGGCCGGCCTCGCGTCCGCGCACACCGTCGTGGTGGTCGCACGGCAGCGTCTGCGTCCCGACCCGGGGTCGACCTCGGCACACCTCACGGTGACGCTGCCGCCCGAGGTCCCCGCAGGCGTGCACGCGCTCCGGGTGTGCCACCTGCGGCCCGCCGACGCGTCGAGCGGTGCCCCCGAACGCGTCCTCGCCCGCTCCGACGCTGTCCCGCTGCTCGTGGTCCCGACCGTCGGCACCGTGACGACGACGGCGGCGCAGGTGCGCGTGGCGGTGGTGCCACCGCTGGTCGAGGGGCAGCGGGCCACGGTCACGTTCGGCAGGCTGGTCGACGCCGGCGACGACCCGGACGTCCCGCCGCCGCTCGTCGCCGCGACGTTCGCTCCGGTCGCCGGGCCCGACGCGCCGCTCGCCCGGCTCGACGTGCCCCGCGAGCGGCTCACCCCCGGCACCTGGCTCGTGCGGGTGAGCGTCGACGGCGCCGACTCGCTTCCCACGCTGGGTGGTTCAGGCACGTACGACGCCCCGGTGGTGACGATCACGTGACCCCCGCCCCGCCCCGGGCGGACCCCGCAGCGGCGTCCGCGGAGCCGCTCACGGCCGACCGACGACGCGACCTCGTCGTCGCCGAGCTCGCCGTCCTGCGGGCGGTGCTCGCAGGACGCGACACGACGTCGTGCCGCCACGAGCTGGCCGACCGTCGAGCGCGCGCCACCGGACCGGGGCCCCTGGACGAGCTCGCCCAGGGATTCGGGCTCAGCGACCACGAACGCGCCACCCTCCTGCTCGCCAGCGGGCCCGAGCTCGTCGGCGAGGTCGCGCGTGAGCTCCTCGAGCACAGCGGCGCGCCCCGGCTGACCTTCGCCACGGCCCTCGAGAAGCTGCCCGGCGCGCACTGGGACGCCATGACCCACCGGGGTCCCCTGCGACGTTGGCAGCTCCTGCGGCTCGTCGATCCTGACGCCGTGCTGTCCAGCCCGCTCGTGACCGACGAACGGGTCGTGCACCACCTGGCCGGCGTCGACACCCTCGACGAGCAGCTCGAGCACGCCAGCACGCCGCTGGACGTGCCCGCCCGACCCGGCCGCACCCACGCCGACGTGGTGGCCGACGTCGTCGGCCGATGGCGGACCGACGGCGCCGTCGTGCTCCGCGGGTCCCAGCCGCGCACCACCCGGGCGCTCGCTGCCGCTGCCGGAGCCGCCGTCGGCCTGCGGCCCCGCCTCCTCGGCCTCGACGCGCTCATGACCACGACCGGGTCGACCCGGCAGCCGTCGGGCCTTGCCGGGGCGGTGCAGCGGCTCGCACGCGAGACGGTGCTCGCCCACGTCGTCTGGGTGATCGACCTCGACGACGCCACCGCACCGGCGACCGGCGAGCTGGGGCGTGCGCTCGCGCAGTGCGGTGTGCCGATCCTCCTGGTGGGGTCCAGCCGGCCCGGCGCGGCGTCCGTGGAACCGCTCGTGCTCCCACGGGTCGAGATCCCCCGGCTCGGGGCCGAAGAACGTCGCACGGCCGTCGCAGCCGCGCTGGAGCAGGTCGGAGTGACGGCCGACGACGCCGAGCTGGACGCCGCCGCCGGCGCGTTCGACCTCGCGATCCCCGACGTGGCCGACGCCGCCGCCGAGGTGGCGCAGGGCCGGGACCTGTGGTCCGCGTGCCGCCGGCGACCACGGACCGACGTCGGCGCGCTGGCGCGCGTGCGCACGGCCCGCGCCGCCTGGCACGAGCTGGTCCTGCCCGCGCCGCAGCTCGCCCAGCTCCGCGCGCTCACGGCGACGGTCCGGCATCGCGCGACGGTCCTGGACCGCTGGGGGCTCGGATCCGGTTCGGACCGCGGTCGTGGGACGACGGCGCTCTTCGCGGGCGACAGCGGCACGGGCAAGACCTTCGCCGCGGAGGTGGTCGCCCACGACCTCGCGCTCGACCTCGTCCACGTGGACCTGTCCCAGGTGGTCGACAAGTACCTGGGGGAGACGGAGAAGCGCCTCGGGCGGCTGTTCGACGCGGCCGAGGACGGCGGCATGGTGCTGCTGTTCGACGAGGCCGACGCGCTCTTCGGCCGACGGTCCCAGGTCAAGGACAGCCACGACCGGTACGCGAACGTGGAGGTCGGCTACCTGCTGCAACGCCTGGAGGACTTCGGCGGGCTCGCCGTCCTCACCACGAACGCGCGCAGCGCGCTCGACCCGGCGTTCACGCGGCGGCTGTCGACGGTCGTCGACTTCCCGGCACCGGACCGATCGGCCCGTGAACGCATGTGGGCCCAGGGGCTGCCCGCCGCGCTGCCACGCTCAGGTGTCGAGACGTCGATCCTCGCCGACGCGGACCTGTCCGGCGGTGCGATCCGATCGGCGGCTCTGCAGGCCGCCTACCTGGCGGCCGCCGACGGCGGCGTGCTGACGATGGAGCACCTGGGCCAGGCGGTGCGGTGGGAGCTGGCCAAGACGGGTCGGGTCGGGTCCCAGAGGCCCTCCGGCCGTCGGTGGTAGCCGAGCCTCACCCGGGCCCGACGTTGCTGAACGGCAGCTCCAGGACCGACTCCATCGTCAGCCCGTGCTCGCGGAACTCCGTCATCAGCCGCCATGCGAGCGTGTTCTTGCTGCGCTGGGACAGGACGCTCTCCGGGAGACGAGCGATGTCGTCGACCATGACCCCGTAGAGCTCGCCGACGGTGGTCGACGTCCGACCTGCGCGCCGCTGGGTCCGTGCCCAGGCCTTTCACCCGTCGAACAGTGCGTGCGACAAGGGGTCGAGCCCGGTCGTCAACGCCCCGCTCCGGCTGTAGCCCGGCTGTCCTCGCATGAAGGCGGTGGGGGCGACGTGCGCGGCGTTCGTCCGTGCGCCGGTCGTTCCCGTCGCCGCGCGCACCGTCGGAGCGCTGGAGTACGGCTGGACCGCGAGGTCGACGGTACCGGGCCGACCTGACTCGTCGACGAGGCCTGCCTCGATCGCGTCCTGGACCGCGCCACGGATCCCACCGCGCGCCCCGGTGCGGGGTGGATCGAGGGACAGCTCCGCGGTGATCTCTGCCCAGATCTCCGGGCCGCGCGCAGGCCCGGGTGCACGGCCGTGACCGCCGCCCCCGCGGCCGGTTCCGCCCCCGCGGCCGCTCCCACCCCCTGTCGTGCTGGTCGTACTCGGGGCAGCGGTGGCGCCGGGGGGCATCATCACGGCGTACGAGGCGAACCTGCTGGCCAGTGGGACGGTCGCAGGAACGTCGGTCACGACGGCGGCGCGGACGGGCCACGACACCGCACCCGGACCGACCGGGACGAGCTCTGCCGGGGCCGACGGGCGCGGACCGCGTCCTGCGCCGCGGGGAACTCCCCGGGACAGCAGCGCGATGAAGATCGCCACGCCTCCACGGGCGAGCGCACGCGCGAGTGCGGACCCCGCCTGGCGCAGCTCGTGGTCCGTCGTGGCGACGACGGCCCCGAAGTAGCGCAGGATGTCGTGGGCGATCTCGAGGACCGCCATGCCGACGAACACCACGGTGAGCGACAACATCGTGAGCACGAACGCGTCCGCGACCCATCCGGCAGGTGTGAGGTGCGAGGCGATGGCCAGGGCGGCGAACGCTGCCATGATGAACAGCGCCTGCGGGCTGAAGAGGGCATCGACCTCCCGCTGGACCGCCGGACCGATCTCCGGCCGTGCGTAGTCCCAGGCCCGGCCGAGCTTGTCCACGGCGTCCAGCGCGGCGACGTCCGTCGACCCTCGCTGCGGCGAGGGTGGGGCCGGTACCGCGGCGGCCCCCTGTGCCGCCGCGATCGCGCGCGACGACCGGGCCGATCCTGCCGGGTCGAGCTCGAGCGAGGCAGCGCGCAGTCTTTCGAGGCCCTCGGCGTTCACGGCGGCGAGAACGCCGCCGACGACGGATGCGGGCATCTCTTCCAGCGCCCGGACGGCTGTCGGCCAGTCGGCGGCGGACATCGCGGCGTTGAACGTGACGCCCAGGCCCGCCCCCGGTCCCGATGGCTCCTCCTGGAGCTGTGGGCCCCTGGCGTCGCGCCGGCCGACCTGGACGCGGCCGCCCGCGGTGACACGGTCGGCGGCCGCGTGCGCGGCGCGTTCCCCGGACCGGTCCGGTACAGCGGTGGACGGGGTGGCGTCGTCCTGCTGCACCACGTGGGCGAGCTCGTGCGCGAGCAGTCGCCGTCCGTCGGGCGTGTGAGGAGCGAACCGTCCCGGGGCGAAGTGGACGTCGCGACCGGCCGTGAACGCCAGGGCACCCATGCCTGCCGCACGGGCGCCCGACCGGGCGTCGGTGTGCACGCGCACGGCGGAGAAGTCGTGCCCGAACAGGGCGCCGTAGTGCGCTGCCGTCGCGGCCGGCAGCCGCTCGCCCGCCGCCGTCGGCGGTCGGTCGTCGCGCAGCTGCGTCGTGGCCGACGGGCGGTCCGTCCGGCTCATGGCCGTTCGCCCTTCCCGGGCGGACGTCCGAGGAGCCTGCCGAGACCGGGCACCAGCCCGGACTCGGCGAACTTGAGGAGGTCGAAGGTCACCATGAACCGGACGTCCGGCACCCCCGCCTGCTGGGGGCCCTGGGGCAGCGACTGCCTGGACTCCACGAGGCCCGAGCCGGAGGGGAACACCGCAGGAGGGCGCAGCAGGTCCGGATACGTGCCTCCGTCGACGGTGAGCCCGGGCAGGACGCCGAGCGTGCCGGTCGCTCCGGTCAGCGTGAGGTTCTCCGTCCTCGGGTCGTAGTTCCAGGTCAGGTCCGCGGTGAAGGTCAGCCCCTTCCACCCGATCCGTTCGGTGGCGTGCCCGAGGACGTCGCCGAGGTCGAAGCCCGTCGTCACCTTGTACGGCCCGACGGTCCCCGGGGCGGTGTCCAGGGGAGCGATGGTGAACGTGCTCAGGGTGGCGAAGGGGACGATGCCCAGCGGCGCGGCCAGGTTGACGCCCTCGAACAGCTTGCGGGTGCTCGGGTCGCTGAGCAGCGCACCGCCGGCGACCCCCACGGTGGACGCGCCGAACGCGACCGTCGCGACCTTCCCGCCCCCGCCGAGCGACCCCCACGCCCGGACTGCCCGCGCACCCACGACCTCGGCGAGCGGGTCGAGGACCTTCTCCTTCACCTCGGGGTTCTTGACCAGCTCCGTGCCGACCGTCTTCAGGCCGCCGGTGATCACGTCGACGGGGTCGTCGTCCGCCGTCGGAGCGGCGGGCGTGGTGCCGTCGTCGAGCTGTGGACCCGTCGCGCCGCGCACGCCGACCCGGACGCTGCCACCCGCCGCGACACGGTCCGCGGCCGCGTGCGCGGCGTGCTCCCCGGAGCGGTCCGGGGTCGTGCCCGTCGGGGCCCGGCCGTCCTGCTGCACCACGTGGGCGAGCTCGTGCGCGAGGAGGTGACGACCTGCGGCGGAGTGCGGGTCGTACCTGCCCGGCGCGAAGTGGATGTCCTGCCCGATCGTGACGGCCCGCGCGCCCAGCGCGCGGGCCGTCGCCCCGGCGCGCTCGTCGGTGTGCACGCGCACCGCGGAGAAGTCGTGCCCGAATCGCGCTCCGAGGAGTGCCGCCGTCGCCGTCGGCATCCGGCTGCCCGACGGGGCGGCCTGGCCGTCACCGGCGGTGTGCACCCCGTGCTTGGCGTGGACCGGGCCCGTCATCGCGCTCACCCCTGCGGCGAGGGGTCGGGTGCGCCGGTGGCGTGCGGAGGTGCCGGGCGTCGGGCGTCGTCGGGGAGCGTGTCCTCCGGGAGCGTTCCCGGTCGGGGTGAGGCCTGCGCCCACGCCCGCCAACGCCGCCGGAGCGTTCCCTGCTGGTCGGGTGCCACACGGGCCACGCCCGCACTCTCGACGTCCACGGCGAGACCGTTGAAGCCGGACACGGTCGAGTACTCGACACCCGAGGCCTGCGTGAGCAGGACGTGCGCGACGACGAACCGGTCGGGGTCGTCGAGCAGCTCCAGGAGCGCGTCGGTCTCGAAGGCCGCGACGTCGCCGTGCGGGTCGGCGTCCCGGTCGCCGTCCCGGTCGTCTGTCGGGTCGGTCGACGGGACCGACGGGTCCAGGCCGAACCGCGTGGTCGACCAGGTGATGTCGTCGTTCGTGGGCAGCGCACTCATGGTCGGCCCCCTCCGGGCGGCGCCGCCGGCCCCGGGGGCCGGATGACCCTGCGAACGTCGGACACCCGGTGGGTGGCGGAGTCGACGTCCCAGATGACGTCGACGGTACGCCCGTCGGGGTACCGGTAGCTCGTGGTGACGGTCAGGCCGCCCCGTCGTCGCGCGACCCGCTCGCCGGTCATGGTCGCGCCCAGCTGCCTCTCCTGCTCGGCGTAGGCGGCGCGGTGTGCCGTCGCGAAGCCTTCACCGTGCACCTGCTTGCGCTGCTGCTCGGTGAGCTCGTGGACGAGCTCGGTCACCGCGTTGTCGCCCGCACGGGCCTCGGAGCCCTCGAACCCGAAGGCTGCGACGTCGTCGAGATCGATCCGGGAGAGGGCGTAGCTGCCGACGATGACGGCGTCGTCGTCGGTGCGCGTCGAGGTGTCGCCGTGCATGAAGTCGATCGTCGTCGTGGCGCGGTCGGCGATCATCGACCGGATGCGCTCCAGCAGGGCGGACTGGTCCCGGGTGGGTGGCCCCTGGACGTCCGTGGCCACCACGGAGATCTCGCCCGACGCCGACACCTGGACCCGGTGCTGGACCGTGACGACCCGGTTGACCAGGTCGACGAAGTCCTGGGCGGACCCGGTGGCCACGAACTTCGCCTGGATCCGGGGCCCGGTGGTGGCCTGCTGGCCCACGTGCGCCAGCTCGTGGGCCAGCAGCGCGCGACCCTTCGTGGACCTCGTCTCGCGGCGGCCCGGTGCGAAGTACACGTCGTGGCCGACCGTGACCGCAGCGGCTCCCAGCCGGCCGGTGAGGGCCGCAGCGGCTGCGTCGTCGTGCAGGTCGACCCGGGAGAAGTCGTGCCCCATCCTCGCGCCGAGCTCGCGCACGACGTCCCGTTCGCCCGGCGGCCCGGTCGCCCCGGACCTCAGTGCACCCTCGGCGGCGCGGTCCGCGGCGCGCTCGTCGGCCTGCCGCCGGGCTGCCTCGGAGGCCAGGTCGGCCTGCGGCGACCGTCGAGGGCCTCCCTGCGTGCTCACGACCCTCAACCTCCCGCACCGGCGCCGCGCGAGACCCGCACGCGCAGCACGTCGCCGGGAAGCAACTCGGTGCCGAGCACCGTGTTGCGCCGGACGTCGGGTGCGTCGTCCTCGACCACGTCGAGCGTCAGCCCGGCGTCACCGGCCCTGCGCTCGACGAACCCCAGGGTGCGGCCCGGCAGCTCGTCGAGCGGCAGGGGCGTGACGGCGGCCCGTCCTGCCAGCCGTGTCAGCAGCGGCGTGAACTCGGGGGCGAACCGTCCCAGGTCGAGGCGCCCCGGGACGACCAACCGACCGGGGAACACGAAGCGGTCAGGATCGCGTCGCTCGTCCGAGACCCAGAACCACGTCTCGAACCGCCCCCCGGTGACCTCGTCCGTGCTCGGCAGCTCCTGGCGGGTCCGGCCCTCGTCGTCGATCACCGTCAGGGTGTGCCCGTTGAGGTGCAGGTCCTTGCGCTCCTCGCCGACGACGGCCCACCCGTCGATCTGGAACCGCAGCAGCAGCGGCAGCGGCGGTTCGCCGAGGAGCTGGTCGGCCGACATCGAGCGCAGGCGTTCGATCGCGGGGGAGAGCACCTCGCTCAGCGACCGCGTCGGCCACCAGACGATGAGAGCGCCGTCCGCGTTCGACTCCCCGACGATCTCCACGGTGTGCCGCGCCCACGTCGGCGACCCCCAGAGCTCGGCGTCGGCGCCCGCCGGCCACGGCAGCTCGAGCAGCATCCGCACGACCGGCTTGCCCTGGACGCTGCGCTGCTCGACCGGAAGGTCGAGGCCCACGGAGATGCCGCGGGCCGCCTCCAGGTCGTCGAGGCCGTACACCTCGTCGTTCAGCAGCTCGGTCCCGTCGAAGAACCGCAGCTCGGTGACGTGGACCCCCTCGGTGCGGACCCCCGGCGGGTCGAGCTGGGCGACCACCGACAGGGCGGCACGGTCCCGCTCGCCGTCGTCGGGGGCGAGCTCGACCCGCAGGACGTCGCTACGCGGGGTCTGGTCCTGAGCGCCCGCGAACGAGGGACGCCACGCGAGAGCGACGACCCCGTCGCCGTCGGCGACGGCGTCCACCACCTCGCCGCCGGACACCGTCGTCGGGACGGTCGAGCCGTCGTCGAGCGCCACCACCGCGCCGCCACGGCTCGTCGTCGCACGGACGGCCTGCCCTGCCGACGGCCCGCACGGGCCGTCCACCACCACCCGGACCAGCTCCGGCACCGGCCGACCCTCGGCGGCGACGCTCTGCCCGTCACCACCGAGCAGCCGCAGGGTCCGGGTGCCCACCAACCGGTCGAGAGCCCCCTGCACGGACCCCACGTCGACGAATCCCTCGCACGGCGGGGACCAGGACACCTGCGACGCCAGGCTGAGACGGCCCGTGACGACCACCTCGACGTCCGTCGGGTCGTCGACGTCGTCCAGTCGCCGGACGTGCAGCGTCTGGGTCGACGGCGCGTCCACGCCCTCGAGGAGTCGCCAGCGCACCGCCGCCACGCCGTCGGCGTCCGTGGGAACCTCGACGCTCGGGCCGGTGAGCGTCGGGTCGTCCGGCGTCGACGGCGCTCGCAGCCACCCGCCGTCGGGCGTCGTGAAGAGCACCCGAGCGCCCTCGACGGGGAGCGCGCCGTTGCGGACGACCACGCGCACCTGCCCGGGGAGCTCCTCGCCCGGCAGGGCCTCCTGGCCGTCGCCGCCCACCAGGTCGATGCTGACCAGGCCCGTCACCGGAGGGAACAGGTGTCGACAGTCGCCGACCAGGGTCCAGCCGGCGGCCGCGTGGTCGAGGACGGCCAGGGCCGCCGTGTGGTGCAGCGGACCCACCGGGGGGAGCGTCACGTTCCCGGCGGCGGACCAGGGCCACTCGATCGTGCCGTGCGTCGCGGCGACGCCGTACGCCAGGCGGGAGGTGCGTGCAGGGACGAGCCAGTAGTCCCCGACGGCGGGGGTGCCTCCCGGCGGGAAGGACACCTCGATGCCGCCCTCGAGGGCCGTGTACGCGGGTGAGGTGACGGCGCGCGGCGGGCCCTCCCAACGGCGCACCAGCGGTGTCCCGCCGACGTCGGCGAGCGTGGCGGGGTGCCCGGCGAGCCACGTGACATGGAGCTCGGTGCCGACCTGCTCGGTGACCTGGGCGAACCATCCGGGCAGACCCCGCACCTGACGTTGCGGGCTGGTCACCTCGACGAAGCTGTGCGGGGCGATCGACAGCTCGTCGTCACGACCGGTGCGGTCCACGGTGAGCCGGGCGAGGGTCCCGGTGACGGGGGAGTCGTCCAGGCCCGTCAGCCCGGCGACGACCGACCCGTTCTCCCGCGACCACACGAAGTGCGCGGTCGTCGTGCCGCCCTGGACGGACGTGTCGCAGATCTCGACCCGGTAGAGCTGGTTCTCCAGCCGCGTGTACCCGCCACCGGCGGTGATGGAGCACGGGGCGTCCGCCGCGACGGCGTCCTGGAGCCGCACGCGCAGCGAACGGGGCGTGCGGTCGCCGGCGCCGACGAGCTCGGAGCAGACCTGATCGGCCTCGGCAGGTGTCAGGCGGACCTGCCACACCGTCTGCGCACGGAAGGCGGTGTCGGGCCCACCGAGCGCCGACTCCAGCAGCTCGGGACGTTCGTCGGCGGTGACGAGGCGGTCGAACACGTCGAGGTGAACGGCCCAGCGCCCCTCGGCCGGCTCGTCGGGAAGCTCCAGGAACGGCTGGTCGGCCAGCGTCGACGGCGCTGCCGACTCCACCAGCACGCCGTCGACGTAGTAGCGCCCGGCCGTCACGGCGAGGTCGGCCCACGTCGCCCCCACGGGTGCCAGCCCCGTGGTGGCGTCGACGATCCCGAACGGGCCGACACCGCCGTCCTGCGGCGCAGGTCCACCCTCGGGCCCGACGAGGTCCGTGGTGCGCACCTCGTCGTGGTGCGCGTCGATCGAGGCCTGCTCGTTCCACTCGGCGTCCAGGAGCACCCGCCCCTGCTGCAGCACCACCGAGCGGTAGCCGTGCGCGGGGTCGAACGTCCAGCGGGTGAGATCAGCGTGCATGGTCAGCTCCCCAGGATCCGGATCTGCATCCCCGCCGGCACGTACGGCTCGACGAGGCGACGTGCTGCATCCGTCCGGAGCGGACGACGCAGGTGGTGGTGGACCCCCATCTCGGCGCCGCCCTCGCCGCCGCGACGGATCGCGAGGGGCGACGACGGCGCGAGTGCGGCGTAGTCCGGTGCGGCGGGGTCGACGGACAGGTACGACGGCGCGACGGCGCTCGCGGCGTCGCTGCCGGGCACGCAGCGGAACCGGCGGGGTGCGCGCGAACCAGGTCCGAGGTAGGAGAACCGTGCGCACCCCCGCTGCCTGTCCACGACCGTGACGACGCCGTCGCAGATGCTCGACGTGACGTCGAGCAGACGGCACCTCAGGTCACCGAGGACGGTGGACCCGGTGATGTCGGCGTGCGTGCCCTCGGCGGTCAGTGCCGGCACGTCCGGGTCCGCACCGGGGCCGCCCAGCCGCGGGTCGACGACGGTGTCCCTGACGACGAGACGGGGTACGGTCGCCGTCAGCTCGATCCCGCCGACCAGACTGCGTGTCACCACGACCTCCAGCGCCCTGTTCGGTCCGGTCGCGTCGCCGGCGACGACGATGCGCCCCGTCACCGTGCACTGGCTGACCCTCAACGACGCGAGGCCTCCGGGGCGTACGTGCACGTCGCCGAGGATCACCAGGCCGTCGAGCAGCAGGCCGGCACCGTCGCTGCCCGTGACCACGACGTCGCCCACCACGCGGGGGCGCAGCCCTTCGGCGACGTAGGTGCCGGGCACCGGGGCCGCGACGTCGCCGTCGAGCAGCCGTCGTTCCTTCCACTCGGCCGCGACCAGCACGAGACGCGAGTCCGCCGGGACCTCCAGGGTGACGTCGCCGACGTGGTCCTCGCTGTCGGCGACGGAGACGACCCGTGAGCCTCCCGGGGGCGCGGTGGACCAGCCGGCCGTCACGGCGGCGACCCCGTCGGCGATCGTCACGACCGCGGGGGCTCCGGCACCGCCCGGCACGCGCGACTGGGCGTCGAACCGGTCACGGCGGCCCTCCGGGCGCACGAACGGGTCGTCGTCCCGGGCGTCCTCGTGGCCGGACGAGCGGTCGTAGGTCCCCGCGCCGACGTCCGCCACGGCAGCGGTCGCGTGGTCGACGTGCAGCGTGTGCTCGCCGTGCACGGCGGGGTCGTAGGGGACGCCGTCGACGTACGGCTGCAGGCGTCCCTGCACCGGGTCGACGAACACCTGCCAGCCGTCCAGGGCCGGGGTCGGCTCCAGCCCGCACACACCGATCCGGGCAGGAGGCAGGGGGGCGCCGGAGTCGACGCGTACCGCCACCGGCACGTCCAGCGGAGCCGGCCAGACGGCGCGTGCCCGCCGCAGCAGGTCGAGGAGGCGGCGGGGGCGCAGCGGCACGGGCAGGTCCGCCTCGTCGGCGACGCGGTCGCTGGTGGCGGCGGAGGTCGGTGCCGCGAACCACGGGCTCGGCAGGCCGAGAGGGTGCGTCAGCCAGCCGTCACCGACCGCGTGCGCCGGAGCGTGGATCACCTCGTACACCTGCAGCGGGAAGACGAACACCACGATGTTGGCGATGCCGTAGCGGCCCTGCCCCCCGCCGGGGCCCGGGTCGACGTGTCGTGCCTCGGCGGTGTGGGCGTGCCGCGCAAGTGCGCCCCGGGCGAGCCCGGGCGCCTCCAGCTCGACGACCGCGGCGTCGCGGACCGAGGCCAGGGCGGGCCTGTCGGTGCGGACGTGGTTGACGTGCGTCGTGGTGGCGAGCCGACGGTAGGCCTCCACCGCGGTGGCGGGCCAACCGGTCACGTCCCGGACCACCTGCTCGAGCACCGCGACCGTGCCCTTGCGCTGGCGGTAGGTCACCGTGTTGGCCACGACGGCTCGTCGGCTGGCCCCCGCCCGTGAGCCCGTCCCGAGGTCGCCGGGCAGACCGACCAGCCCGACGAGGTCGGCCAGGTAGGGCACCACCCACTCCGGGGCGGTCTCCACGAACCACGAGTCGTAGAGCCGGTCCAGGTCGTCCTCCACCAGGGCGAGCTCGCCGGCGACGGCACGGAGCAGCGCGTGCAGGTGCCCGCCCGTGCCGGCGTCGCGCGCCAGCACGTGGGCGGGCAGCAGCGACGCGAGGTGCTCGGTGCGCTCGGTGCGACGCTCGTCGTCGACGGTCATGACCGCACCCCCACGGTGAGCAGGTCCGGGACCAGCCGCAGGGCCTGGGCCGGCAGCATCGCACGGGTCGCGCCGTCCCAGCGGGCCGGGGCGGCGACGAGCAGCGCGCCGTCGGATCCGGGCAGCGGCGGCGACGCGGACAGCAGCGGCATCGTCGCCGAGACGACACCGGCGACCCGCGTCGCGGCCACCAGCACCGTGGACGACGCCAGAGCAGCGCCGACGTCGGGTTCCCCGTAGGCGGTCAGCAGCGCGGTCCGGACCGCACCACGGACGTCCTGCGGCCTGTGGCGCGGGTCGACGTCGATCTCGAGGGCGACGCCGACGTCGACCACCTGAGCGGCGACCACCAGCAGCGGCGCCCGTTCGTCGCGCGACCGCTCCACGGTGGCCCGCAGGTCGGCGAGCAGCGTGTCCGACGCGGGACCGCCGTCGGCGCCCAGGACGGACACCACGACGTTCTGCCCCCGGCCGTCCCACACCAGGTCGGCGCGGGCACCCCCGACACCGGAGTAGCTGCGGGCGAAGTCCTCGTGGTCGGCCACCGACACCGCGCGGTCGAGGGTGCGGATGCGCTGTGGTGCGTTGGTCCGTGCCGGCTCGAGGTCCTCCGGCGCGGCCCAGTCGTGCGACGCGGCAAGGTTGGTGACCGTCGCGATGCCGCGCGGCTTGCGCACGGGCAGCACGATCTGGCCGGCCTCGGCGGCTCCCGGCCGGCCGATGCCGACCCGGTACGTGGCGCGGACGTTCTCCTGGCCGGAGGGCAGGCGCGCACCGTGCACGCCGTCGCCGAAGGTGACGGCGGTGCCGCCGTCGGCGTCCTGGCGCACGATGTACACCTGGTCGTGGGGACCGGCGGCGTGCAGGGTCGTCACCTCGGTCCACGCGACGTCCTCGACACGGACCTCCAGGGCGGCGACCGCCCCGCTCGGCACGGTCGTGGACCGCACATGGGTGAGCGGCGGACGGCGCAGCGCGAAGGAGGGGAACCTGACGCGCCCGTCGCCGCTGCCGAGCACCTGCTGCACGGTCTCGCCGTGGGTGGCGCTCGCGACGTTGGCCCGTACGACGACGGTGCCCGGGTGGTAGGCGTTCTCGAGCGCCGGGGAGACGACGACGCGCTGGGCGCCACCGGCGAGCGGGGCCACCGCGGTGAGGGTGACCGTCTCGACCGCCCAGGTGCCGTCGGCGGTGGTGCCGGTGACGGCGACGAGGCGACCGACCGGCAGGGGCGGCGTCGTGCCGGCGACGTCGAGCACGACGGGGCTGCTGCCTGCGGCGTTGCCGACGAGTCCCGGACGGGGCGCGCCGGAGACCGGCAGCTGCTCGGAGACCGCATGGACGATGGCGGTGCGACGCGAGAACGTGGACAGGTTCTCGCCGATGTCGAGCGCCAGCCGGGTGACCTTGCCGGCCAGGCCGTACCGGCGGGCGCCGTCGGGCGTGACGTCCTCCACCTGGTACGCCTCGGTGCTCCCGGGCTGGTCGAGCACGATCCACGAGCCGGGCACGACGTCGGGCTGGTCGCCGTCCAGCTCGATGAGGCGGTCCCCCTGCGAGTCGGCGGCGAGGTTCGCCCAGTCGCCCGTTGCCGGGACCCCGGGCGGCCGGTGCGTGGTGACGAACATCTGCGGGTCTGTCGCGTGGTGGCCGAACAGGTCGAGTCGCCGGGTGAGCCGGTGGACCGTCACGTCCGCCAGGGCGACGAGCTCGCGCCCCTGCCGGTAGCCGAGGGGCCGGTCCAGCCGCAGCCGGGTCCAGCCGGCGTGGAACGCCGGGGACACCTCCACCTCGACGACCCGGCGGAAGTCCCACTGCTCGGTGGCGGCGGAGTGCGGGTCCCCCGGGGCGACGCCGTGCCGCTCCGCTCCCACGACGAGCAGCAGGTCGTCGACGCCCGCCACCGGGTCGGTGGTGTGCAGCCACACGTCCTGGGTCCCGAAGGCCAGCTGCTGGGGGACGGCGTCCACGGCCGGCACCGCGTTCCACGCCGCGCGCGCCTCGAGGTCGCCGGAGGTCTCGAAGACCTGCGGCAGCGTGCCGGGCGCGGGCACCGTCTGGACGGGCGTCCCCGCCGGGACCGTCACCACGTCCGGTGCGCCGGGAGCCGTCTCGACGTCGACGGCGAGCTCGGCCTGCGCGGCCACCCCGGGCCGCAGCTCGTAGCCCAGGCTGCGGGCGTGCTGACGGACGGACAGCTCCTCGGTGGCGGTGCGCAGGAATCCCTCCTGGGCGATGCGCTCGGTGTAGAACGACACGACGTCGGTCACGACGGCCCACGCGTCGAGGAGCGCCACGGCGGGATCGTCCGGATCGAGGGCCGGGACGGTCCGGCGCATCCGAGCGAGTGCGCTGCCGTGGGGTGCGACGCGCCAGCGCAGCGTCCGCTGGCCCGGGGGGTTGGCGACGTCCGGCCCGGGCGGGCACCCGCAGGCGCCCCGGTCGTCGACGCTCATGTCCCCCCTCCGATCCGGACGACGACGCGGCCTGCCTCGGGGTCGTTGGCGTCGCTGTCGCAGCGGAGCAGCTCGCGCGGGGCCATCTCGAGGACGCCGTCGGCGAGGTCGGCCGCCGCCCGGGCGGGCGTGGCATCGGCCCGCGCGAACCGGTCGAGCTCCACCCAGGCCACGCCGTCCACGGACATGGCGGTCGCCACCACGTCGGACAGGTGCAACGCCTGGCCGAAGGTGAAGCGGTCGGGGTGGAAGAAGCCCTGCTGCCCGTCGGGCCGCATCCTCGAGGAGAACGCCTCGCGCAGCTGCAGCTCGACGTCCTCGCGCAGGTGCCCGGGCAGGGCGCATCCCCGGATGTCCAGCTCCAGCGGCACGTACACCGGGCGCTCCAGCTCGACGTCGACCCCTGCCATCCGGCGGGTCTCGAGCTCCGCCGTGACCTCGGCGCGCAGCGTCACGTCGTCGGCGCGGGCGACGGGGTCGAGGGTGACCTCCTGCGCGTACCAGGACCCCGTCCAGCGTCGGCGGGCCACGGCCCGCTGGGTGCCCGGGTGCCGTTCGGCGACGACGGCGTGGTCGGGGGAGGTGACGGCGCGCATCTGGGTCCGGAACGCCGCCGGTGCGAGCTGGCGCACCTGCTCCGGTCGTTCCGGGTCGGCGGCTCCGGACGCCGGAAGCGGGTTCCAGACCTGCGGGGGGTCCGTCAGGACGTCGGCGGGCCGTGCGGACGCCAGCACCCGCACCAGGCGGTCGGCGACGACCTGACCCGGCGTGCCTCCACCCAGACGGTACGTGGCGAGGAGCTCGGCACCCCCGGTGGGTCGCCGACCGTCGAACCCGTCGCCGAACCGCAGCCTGGCGACACCACCGGGTTCCGGTTCGACCACGACGTGCGGGTCCAGGCGCCCGCTTCCCAGCAGGTCGGACCGGGGCAGCCACTGGCGTCGTCCGTCCCACAGCGTCAGGGCCGCGCGGGCGCGGGTCGGGTCAGGGCGCAGCAGCGCGGTCGCGGCCGCGGCGCCGGACGTCTCCGGGTCGACGAACGCGAGCCCCGGCAGTCGGAGCCGGGGTCGGTACGGGCCCGACACGGGGACCTGGGGGGCGATCAGCGGGTCGTCCCGCACGCTCGCGCCGTGGTCGGCGACGACGACGTTGGCCAGCGCGACCGCTCGCACGACGTCGGCGTCGTCGGAGCGGACCCGGAGGGGGCCCGGCAACGCGTCGGTGCGGGACCAGACCAGCTCCCACACCCAGCAGCCCGCCAGCGTGTCGACGAACCGCCGGGCGTCCCGCACGAGTCGCACGGGGTAGCGGCGTGCGACGTCGCCGCCGCGCGGAACCTCCTCGTCGTCGGGTGCACCGCCGGCAGGCTGCTCGACGAGCACGAGCAGGTCGCCCGATCTCAGCTCGGGGTCCGTGCCGACGGGGGTCGAGACGAACGCCGCCGTCGTGCCGGCGGGCAGGCAGTGGTCGGTGTCGCCCCAGGCGTGCAGGGGCAGGGCGTTGCGCACCCTGCGTGCGGTGAGGTCGCGGACGGTCTCGAACACGGTGGCGCCCCGGTCGGCGGCCTCCAGGGGTGAGCCGGCCTCCTCCTCGGCGGGCAGGTCCGTGACGGGGGTGCCGCGAGGCACGACGACGTCGCCGGCGGCGACCGTGAAGGAGAGCAGCGTGCGGGCCGCGCACCCCTCGTGCACGTGGTAGCCGAGCAGCCGGGCATGACGTCGCACGGAGGCACGTCGGCGGGCCGTGCCCAGGTACGCCTCCACGGCGACGGCGTCCTGCCAGGCCGCCAACCGGTCGCCGAGCGCCGCGAACAGCTCGACGAGCATGATCGCGGGGTCGGCCGGGCTGGTGTCGGTCCAGTCGGGGAGCAGGGTGGACAGCCGGTCGAGCAGGCGTCCGCGGAGGGCCTCGTAGTCGCGGGCCAGGTAGTCGCCCGGCAACAGGTCCTCCGGGACCTGGGGGGCAGGATCGCCGGTCTCGCAGTCCAGGTCCGAGGGGCAGTCGACGGTGAACGTGAACGGTGCGGCACCCAGGGCGACGTCGATCCCCTCGGGGGTCCTGGCTCCGGCCGGGTCCGCCGGGTCGAGCAGCCGCACGGTGTAGGTCGACCAGTCCCCGCTGGAGGTCGTCCGGACCACGAGCGCCCGCGCCCGGGTCGCGTCGTCGGGCCGACCCTGTCGGTCCCGCAGGGTCTGGTCGACCAGGGTACGGTCACCGGCCGTGACGCCCGGGAGGTCCGCGTCGGCGGCGGGCGGCTCGGCACCGGCACCGACGATCAGGGTCGCCGGGTAGGCCCACTCGACCCCCACGGGGTTGAGCGCCGGGTCGTTGCGCACCCCGCCGTGGATCTCCACGTGCGCGGCGCGCCACCCGGCCGGGACCGGACCGTTGACCAGGTGGACCAGGAGGGTGCGCCGCTCCGGAGCCCCGGGCACGTGGCTGGTCGGACCGGTGTGGTTGGACAGCACCTCCACGAAGTCGATGCCGTCGGTACCGGTGGCGCCGCGCACCAGCGACCGCCTCGACTCGGCGTCGACGGAGGCGGCGAAGGTGCCGGTCACGGTGCGCCTCCCTCGACCGTGACGCTGCGGCGGTCCTCGGCACCGGTCGCGGTGACCGGCAGGTACTCCACGACGACCTCCAACCGGGCGTCGACGGCGGTGACCCGGACCTCCTCGATCCTGACGAGGTCGCCGAGCCAGCGCTGGAGCGCACCCTGGACGAGGGCCTGGGTCGACCGGGCGAGGGCGTCGTCGGACGGGGCGAACACGAGCCGGCCGACGCCGCTGCCGAAGTCGGGGCGGTTGACACGTTCGCCCGGCGCCGTGAACAGCACCTGTTCGACGAGCCCGCGGACGTACTCGTCGTCGTCGACCAGGGCGGTCCGGCCGCGGCCGTCCAGGTGGAGCGGAAACGCGAGGTGCCGTGGCGCCCAGGCTCGACGGGGGATGTCGGTGCTCATGCGGCACGCACCCGGGTCTGGGTCGTCGAGACCGTCATCGGGGTTCCCGTCGGCACGCACTGGCCGGGAGCCTGCTGGATCGCCAGCGGCTGGCGCATCGAGGTGACGCGCAGCGTGCCGCTGGTGAACGTCCCGGTGACGCACGGGCCGTTGCCGGCGTTGGGCGGCGGGAAGGTGCAGCCGCTGATCGTCCACGGCGGAGCGAGGAGGACGGCGGTGTCCCCGCCGAGGCGTACCCGGGCGGCCGGACCGCCCGTTCGGGCCTGACCCTGGTGGGCGCACGTGACCACCGCGGCGGTGGTGAGCAGGTGTCCGGGCATCACATCACCTCCAGCGCGCCGTCGTTGATGGACACCGAGGTCATCGTCATGGCGATCTTGTTCTTGCCCAGGGAGACCTCGACACCGGTCGAGCTCGCGGTGACGGCGATGGGTGCCGCGACGGCCGGTGAGTCGACCTGGAGGGTGACCCCTCCGGCGCCCGGCAGGTCGCTCAGCTCGAGCTTCACGGCCTCCGTGCGGAGCATCTTGACCTGCTCGACGGCGGGGGCGGCCGGCACCTCGCCCGCCGCCCAGAAGCATCCGGCCAGGATCGGCTGGTACGGGTCGCCCCCCTCGAACTCGATCCAGACGTTGGCGCCGACCGGGGGGACGAGGAACAGGCCGACCTGGTTGCCGGCGTAGGGCGTGCAGGGCATGGCCCAGCTGAGGCTGCCCTCGCCGAGCACCGCCGGGCACGACACCTGGACCCGGCCCAGCTGGAGCGGGTCGATCGTGTTCTCCACGTTGCCGCGGTACTTGCCGTAGAACGGGCGGACCTCCGTGGGCTCGGTCATCACACCCTCACCACCGGGACGGTCGAGCCCAGCCCGTCGCGGGCGAGCGAGAAGTCGGCCCCGTAGGCGCCCCGGCCGACGTGGTGGGTCACGCGACGGACGTACCACAGGCCGTCGTTCGACCATCCGGCGCCGCGCACGCCGACCAGGGCACGGGGGCGCAGCACGGCGCCGTAGGCGGCACCGTCGAGGCTGCCGTCGCAGTGGACGGCGTCGCCCGCCCGGTCGGTCGCCGCCTGCGCGCGGGCGTAGGCGGCGACCGCCCCCACCCCCGAGTCGCGGAACTGTCGGACGCGGAGGTTCTGCTGATGCATCACCGACGTGGGCACCGCCGCGAGCGGGAGCCGCAGGGCACCGACCGTCCGCACCGGGAGCGTGGTGCCGAGCCGGGCGTCCTTGACCTGGCCCTCCTGCACCTCGGGGCCCAGCACGTCCTCGCGGAACCGGAGCTGCCCGGTCACGTTCGTGACCGGGCCCAGGTCGACCGACAGGGCAGGCTGGGGCAGGCCCTGGCGGATCGGCGGACCCCAGTAGAGGGTCGAGGTGCCGGGCGCCGGGCCGGGGACGACGTAGCAGACGTACCCGTGCCGGGTCGCGAGGAGCTGCAGGTGCTCCCAGTCGGTGCCCTGCTGGGTGGGTGTGCGTTCGATGGGCAGGGGCGGGTCGACGTCCAGGGGTGGGACCACCAGGGCCACGAGGCCGTGCAGGGCGTACCGGGCGGCGATCGCCCGGACCTGGAGCGAGTCCTCCAGACCGACGTGCTCGGCGGACCGTTCGTGCCGGTCGAGCAGCAGGGAAAGGTCCTGGCCGGTGACCCGCAGCTCGGCGGCGTCGTCCTGGGTGCCCGGGACGAGCTCGGTCTCGGTGACGATGCCGTCCGCCAGGACGTGCGGCACGACGCCGACGGTCAGCACCACGACGACCCGGGCGTTGGAGCGCAGCGGCGTGAGGGCACCGACGACGGGGGAGTCGAACGCCTGGGTCGGGCCCGACCGGCCGGCGTCGAGCGTGAGGGTGAACGCCGACCGGGACCCGTCCGACTCGGTCACCGTGATCGTCCGCAGCCGGGTGGCCAGGTGCGGCGGCAGCGGCACCGGGACGGTCGGCCCGGCCAGGACGGTGACGTGGACGCCGAGGTCGAGGATCATCGGGGCACCCCCGGTCGAGGGACGACGACCTGGGTGCCCACGGCCTCGGCGGAGACCAGGTCGTCGGGGTCGAGGGCGGCGTTGGCGTCGCACAGCCGCCAGAAGCCGAGGGGGTCTCCGGTCAGGGCAGCGCTCAGCAGGTCGAGCCGGTCGCCGGGCACCACGGTGTGCAGCGCGGTCGAGGGCGACGTCGTCGGCTCGGGCGGGAACCGTCGTCGGTAGTGGCGCACGAGCCGTCGTGCACCCGTGCTCGCGGTGACCTCGAAGGTCGTCGTGGGGACGTCGTCGTAGCGGGACATCGTCAGGCCCCCTGCCCGATGGCGGCGACACCTGCGGCGCCCGCCGTGGTGGCGAGGGCCTCCTTGACGACCTGGTGCGCGACGAAGACGTAGTGCCCGGGGTCGGTGGGCGCGAGGTCGTCGTAGGTGAGCACGGACAGGGACAGGTCGACCGTCGCGCGCACGGGCTGGAGGGTGGCGGCGTCGAACGCCTGTTCCGTGACGGTGACCGAGTCGAGCCGCACCGGCACCACGAGGCCCGGCCCCCAGGCGAGGACGGCCAGGGGTGCCCGCGGCGGCAGGACCTCGATCGTCCCCGCCAGCAGCAGCGCGGTGTTCGCGACGACGCGCGCCACCGACGGGTACATGAGCATCTCCAGCACGGCGAGACCCGCCGCGACGCCTGCGGCGCTGGTGACGCCGTCGCCGACCTCGAGGCCGTCGGTCGAGTCCAGCTCCACCCTCATGGCGATCCGCTGCGTCGGAGCCCCGAACACGCGGTCCTGGTCGACGGTGCTCCCGCCTCCCGCAGGGGCGCGCGGTGTCAGGGTGCGCGTCACCTCGTCGGGGTTGTACTGGAACACCGCGACGCGGGAGAGCGCAGAGACCGGATCGACGGCGACGATCGCGCCGGGGACCGTGCGCGGGCTGCCCGGGAAGCTGCTCATGTCCCGGATGCTCCGCCCGGCACGTCACCGCGCTGTCAACCGACCGTCACCGCGCCCGCGGAGGGTGAAGAACGAGTCCTCGTCCGGCCGGTGCGGCCGGCTGGACGTATCAAGGAGGAGAGCACCTGCGTCTCTACCGGTATCCACGAGGAACGTCGACCGGCGGCCTCGTGCCCTGTCCACGGTGCGGCCGCGAGCCGTCCTCCCCTGGGGGTGGTGTGTGTCGGAGCAACTCGGGCGTCGTGAGCTGCCGCACGACCCGGCCGTGGCGATCAGGCTGCTGGGATCGTTCGTCCTCGAGGTGGACGGGGACGTCGTCGCCCTGCCGGTCGGCGCGCAGCGGCTCGTCGCGATGCTGGCGCTCCGGGGGCGCACCGGACGGAGCCGTCTGGCGGGCCTGCTGTGGCCGGACACCCTGGAACAACGTGCTCTGGCGAGCTTGCGCACCGGCATCTGGCGCGTGAACCAGTCGGCTGTCGGGCTGGTGCGGGCGGCGCACGGCGCCGTCGAGCTGGGGCTCGGCCCGGTCGTCGACGTCGACCAGCTGATCGAGAGGTCGCGGCCCCTGCTGGCCGGGCCCGAACCGGACTGCCCCGCCGAGGGCCCGGACGTCGCGTCCGGCGAGCTCCTTCCCGACTGGGACGACCAGTGGCTGGACGCCGAGCGCGAGCGGTTGCACCAGCTTCGCCTGCACGTCCTGGAGGCGACGGCGGTCCGGCTCGCCGCGCGGGGCCGGTACGGGCTGGCGCTCGAGGCCGCGTTGGCGGCGCTGCGCGCGGACGACCTGCGCGAGAGCGCGCACCGCGCGGTGATCGCGATCCACCTCGCCGAGGGGAACGTCGCCGAGGCGTGCCGGGCCTACGACGTGTGCCGTCGTACGCTGCGCACCGAGCTGGGCATCGAGCCGTCCGCCACGACGTCGGGCCTCGTCGGCACGCTCCGGGCCGCCGTGCCCTCCCCGGCGCCGCGCGTCACGGCGACGGCGGTGCCGAGCTGATGTCGAGGTCCTCCGGTTTCCGTTCCGCAGCGGGGTCGTCGGGGTCCACCTCGACGACGAGCATCGCCGCGTTCTCGGCCTCGTAGTCCTCGGACTCCTCCACGAGGTCGGAGACGGCGCGGAGGCGTGACACCGCGGCGAGGACGGCGAGGGCGGCGACCGCGACGCCGAGCGCGGTGGCGGCCAGTGCCCGATGCCGGCCCGTGGGGCCGGTGCGTGTACCGGTGGTGAGCATGGTCATCCCTTTCGCACGAGCGCGGCGACGGTCCGGTCGCCGATGCTGGCGTCGGCGCGGACGCCGAGCCACCGCTGGATCTGCTTCCACCGGGTGGCGAAGACGGACCCGGCGACGCCGTCGACGTCCTTGCCCTTCAGGCCGGCGACCTGCTGGGCGATCTTGACCGCCGCCCCCGTGCTGCCGACCTTGACGCCGTGGGTGGAGGTGAACCAGGTTCTCGGCCCGACGACCCCGTCCGGGGTGAGCCCGGCCTTCTTCTGCCACGTCCTGGTCGCCTCGGTGAGGGAGGCGCCGAACGCCGGCCCGGTGTCACCGTCGAAGACGCCCTGTGCGCGCAGGTACTCCTTCCACAGGCGGTTCCAGGCGTGCCGTCGGCTGCGCTGCTTGATCGTGGGCGGACGCCGCGGCTTGAGGGACGGGGCCGCGGCCGTCGACGCGCCCCGTCGCCGACGCCGCGCGGGCCGCCTGCCGGCCCCCTGGTCGGCGGTCGGGTTGTAGACGAGGTGCCAGGGTTCGTTGACGCGGCGCCCCTCGGTCTCGGTCCAGCCGTGGTTCTTGAGGATCGGGTAGGCCTTGCAGCGGCGGCCGTTGCCGAACTCGCCGACACCGCCGAAGTCGTTGACGTCCACGGCCAGGCCCCAGCCGTGGTTGGAGTAGCCGGGCACGGCCGCAGCGGCGCCCCTGACCCGTCCGTACGTGGCGCCGTCGTACTTGCGGTAGTCGCGAAACGGGCTGCGTGCGCCGCGCCGGTAGCGCTGGAAGAAGAACGTCCGTTGCTCGACCAGCGTGCGCGTCCATCCGCGGACGGTGAGGCGCAGCCCGGTGTCCTCCTCGACCTGGACGACGGCACGGTTCCACGACTCCGCGGCGTCGCGGCGCAGGTACGCCCGGGATCGTCGGCTGGTGCCGTGGCAGCCCGGAGGGAGGACCTCCGCCAGGATCGACTGGGGCACCTCGCCGTTGCGGTAGGTGCGACGTCCGAACCTCATCGTGCTCATGTCAGGACCTCCCGGTCGTGGTCAGGGGCGCTGTGCCGTCCCGGGCGGGTGGCGGGGGGATGGCGACCGTGGGGTCGCCGAGGATGACGGTGCTCGCCCGATCGTGTGCGGTGATCCGGTTGTACAGGGTGGTCTCCAGCGGGACGCGGGCCGCGTCCCCGAAGGTCACCTGGTACTCCTTCTCCGCGTTGCGGTAGGCCTGCAGGAGCGAGCCGATCGGGTCGTAGTGGGGCTCCATCGAGTAGCCGACGGGCAGACCGGCGAAGAGGCGTTCGTACAGGGACCGGCGGAGCGAGTCGGTGAGCTGCGCCCGGTTGGGCGGGAACTCCAGAGTCCAGTTGAAGGTGGGTTCGACGTGACCCACGAAGGCCCGCAGCGGCTTGTCGGCGCCGAGGAGCGCACGGGGGAGCGGGGCGCAGAGCGCGCCGAGCTCCGCCACCCGGCGCAGGGTCGCCGCGAGGTCTCCGGCCACGAGACCCTCGTAGGCGGTGGGGCTGTCGGCCCCGGCCGAGCAGCACGCCTGGGCGAACCAGACGGCGCCGTCCGGCTGCCACGCCTCCAGCAGGGCGGCCGGGTCGAGGAGCGCGTGGTGATGGTCGACCGGCTTGCCGAGGTCGGCACGCATCGCCTCCAGGTCGCCCAGCGGCCCGGTCTGCCCGTGGCTGCTGGAGACGACGAGGGCGGGCCGGTGCTCGGCCAGGGCCGCGGTCAGGGTGGCGATCGTCGCCGGTGCCGAGCGGCCGTCGAGGAACGTCGGTCGCAGCTCGTGGTCGCCGGCGAACGCGTCGTGGATCGGCTGGGCGACCACGTCGCGCATGAGCGTCGTGATCTCGCCGACCTGGTGGTCCACCGCCCAGACGACCGGCGAGGACCAGCGCGCCGCGGAGTCCTTCCACTCCCCGAGGAGGGCATCGACGTAGCGGGTGAGTGCTGCACCCTCGAGGTCGAGCCGGCCGACGTAGCGCACCGGGTTGAGGATGAACTGGATGCGCCAGGGCACGAGTGCGGGGGCGCCGTAGATCAGCAGGAACATCGGCAGCTGGTCGGCTCCGGCCCCGGCCGGTGCGGCAGGCGTGAAGGGCTGCATCCCGTTGGTGTAGTCGGTGAGAGTCCAGTCCGCGTGGGTGGTGCCGGGGCGGTACCGGAAGACCCGGCCGCCGCGCGCCTCGACCAGCCGTCGCACGTCCCCGGGGAGGTCGACCAGCTCGACGAGCTCCTGGCGCGACAGCCCCTCCGGCTCCCGGGCGACCAGGGCCCACCCGACCTTCGGGCTGCGCCAGTCCCACGCGTCGTAGGGTGTCGGTCGCATGGTGCGCTCGCCGAGCACGAGATCCGTCGTGGGCCGCAGGTCTCGGGCGAACTCTCCGGCGGGCTCGCCGGCACCGGTCCAGGCGTCGGCGACCAGGGTGTAGCCCTCGACGAGTGCCGGGGCGTCGCGCGCCGGCAGGGTTGGGTCGGTCGCGTCGTCGGCGGTCACGGTTCCTCCTCCAGGGAGTCCGGGGCGAGCCCGAGACCCGGGGCGATCTCGGTGATCCGGGCCTCGACGGCGGCGCGGAACGAGGCGCCCGTGTCGGGCGGCAGCGAGGTCCGCACCGACATCAGGGCGGTCAGCTCCAGGCGTTCGAGCCGGTGGTCGGCCACCTCGGGCCCGTCGTCGACGATCTGGAGCTGGAACTCGTCCTTGCGCAGGTAGAGGGCCGGGACCGTCCACTCCCGTTCCGGTCCCGGTGCGGGTCCGTCGTTCAGCTCCCGAGCGGTGGCCAGCCTCTGCCGTGCGGTCGCGACGAGGACCGCCCAGTCGACGGGGGTCGCGGTCGGGGACGGGGCGTCGATCCGCGCACCGAGATCGTCCAGGAGCGTGCCGTAGAGGCTCTTGGTGACGTTCTGGGCGAGCAGGGAACGGATCGGTGCGCGCATGCCGACGACGGCGTGGGCGCTGCCCTTGCTCACCAGCTCCCGGGCGAGCGAGGTGAGCCCTGCCTCCTCGTCGACCGCGGCGCTCGCGCAGCAGTTCAGGACGACGAGCCAGAACCCGCCGTCGGTGTTGCGCGTCAGCTCGGCGACCTGTTCCTTGTCCAGCGCGAGACCAGGTCCGGGAGTGGCCGCTCCCCAGTCCGTCCTGAGCGCGAGCCGCACCGTGCCGTCCGGCGAACCGTGGGCGAACAGGTGCAGGACGTGGGGCCGGAAGTCGCGGACGAGCTGCCTGAGGACGTGGAAGTCGGTCGGGACGAGGTGCACCCCGGCGATCTCCGGGGCCGTGCCCGCCGTGCGCTCCGCCTCGAGGCCGACGGCGAGGTCGGCCTCGCCGAGGACGAAGAGGATGCTCATCCGCGGTCCGTGGGCGGCATCGGGGGGCATCGCCGCCCGACGGAGCTCGGCGATCTCCTGCTCCGCCGCCACCCCGAGGCAGGACAGCACGGCCACGACCCGGACCGGAGGGGCGAGCTGATAGACCGGGACGCGGGGCTGGCCCGCGGCGACCACCCGGGCGAAGGCGTACTTGGTGCTCAGCGCGAGGTACTGCTGGCCGTCCTCGTCGGGGAAGCGCAGGGTCTCCCAGGCGAGGGCGTCGGTCTTGCTCTGCGGCAGGATCTCGGCGCAGACGCCGAATCGCTCGTCGCGGCTCGTCCGGGCGCCGATCAGGTGGTCCCGGAGGACCGTGTTGACCGACAGCGCGTCGTAGAGCCGACCGCCGTAGTCGGCCTCGGCGTCGCTCGCCGGCGCAGCCATGGCGACGGCCGGGCAGGTGAACTCCTCGTGGTAGGTCTTCGGGTCGGTGGGTTCCACCAGGCTGACCAGGGGGACGGCGCTGCGTCCGAGAGCGGAGATCTGGAAGACGACGCGGTTCATCGGGACCCTCCAGCAGACGACTGCTCGGTGCTCCCGCCCGCCGGGGTCGGCGGCAGGTGCTCGTCGAGCAGCCGTGCGACCCGGGACAGCGCCTCGACCGCTGCCGCGTCCGCCGGGCGGTCGGCCGTGGCAGGGAGCCAGGCCATCTGGAGCTGCTCGATGCTCCGCACGGCGGAGGCGACCCACGCGTCGGTCTGCTCGACCGCGGCGAGGCGGGTGGTCTCCGGCAGGAAGGCGGAACCGCCGTCGTCGAGAAGCCTCATGCGGCCGGCCCACGTCGGTGCGGAGTCCTCGCCCGTCGCGCCGGGCTCGGGCACAGGATCGAGGAACAGCGGGTTCAACCAGGCGGTCATCGCCGGGAGCACGGCCGCTTCGTCCGACGGCGAGAGCACCGTGCGCAACGCTGCGGCGAGCTGGACGGCATCGGGGTCCTGCGAGAGGTCGTGCACCGCGGTGAGCCCGGGCCGCAGCCGCGCGACGTCGTCGGCGAGCTCTCGGAGCCCGGCGGCACCGTGGACGGTGCCCGGGGTCGCGAGCGTCAGCCCGATCGCGCCGACACGGGTGAGCAGCTCGACGATCTCGACCGACTCGACCAGCCCCGCCTCGGCCCCGGCGGGGTCCGACGGGTCGGGCAGGGCGAGCGAACCGCGCCCGTCCTCGAGGCACCCGGGAGCGACGATGTGGACGATGTCGAGCCGGTCTCCGTCGGCGGCGTCGAGCAGCCATCGGAGCCACGGGTTGGTGACGAGCTCGGAGCCGGTGGCGTGCGCCGAGCCGTGCGTGTCGCCGGGCACGTGCACGACGACCTCTCCGGGCGCGCCGTGGCGGACGAGCGTCTCCTGCACCGCCGGGCACGACGCGGAGTCGGTGAAGACGTGCACCACGACCTGGGGGACGTGGTGCCGGTACTGCTCGACCACCGCGCGCGCCGTCCGGGCGACGGCGCCAGGGACGGACGGCGTGCTGACGACGAGCGCCACCGCGAGGCCTCCGGCCGGACGGCGAGGGCGCACGGGATGGAACGGCAGCCGGTACAGCGGACGCCCGAGCGGGGCGAGCAGTCGCTCCCACGGCACGACCGGCAGGAGTCCACGGGGCGCGGGGATCTCCAGCCACAGCGCGTTGTACGGCCGGACCGGAGAGGCCCCGAGTGCGGTGACGGTCTCGGTCAGCCGGCCCACGAGGGGTGCCGGGACGTCCAGCACGGCGTCCTCGACCCGGTCGAACACGGACCGGGTGAGCCCGAGGTCTTCGACGGGGCAGCGCCCCGCCTCCCGGAGCCCGTCGCGCCCGCGCACGGTGCTGAAGACGACGGCGGACGTCGCGAGGTCGAGCGAGATGCGCAGCGTCGGCAGGTCGATCTCCGTCCGCAGTGCCATCGCCATCGGGTCCTCCTGACCGCAGGGTGGTGGGTCGAGTCAGGGCTGACGGATCTGGCTGAGCAGGGCCCAGGCCGTCTGGTCGCACTCGACGTCGCCGTGGCTCGGGATGAACCGGGTGCCGTCGACCCCGACGACGCGGTGCTCGCCCTGGAGCGGGTAGGCGGCCCCGACGTCCGGCATCGGCACGACGTCGACGAGCTCCGCGCGGGCGAGGCCCTGCGGACCGACCCCACCGAGGGCGGCGAACCTCGACGGGCCGCCGGCGATCGCGGCGTCGCCGAGGTCGGACCGCCGGCGCAGCGCGAGGTGGAAGACGCGGGTCAGCGGCATGTCGTGCGCGGAGCGGGTCGTGACGATCGGCTGGCGCACGCGGTCCAGTGCACTGCGGTACCCGCCGGGTCGTCCGCCGACGGACCCGGCGAACGCGAGGGCGGACAGGGCCGGCTGGAGCAGCAGGACCGAGTCGACCTTCGGTCGCGGCGGTGCGCCGTGGCTCACGGCGGACAGCACCACACGGCAGCCGTAGGAGTGCCCCACGAGGTGGACCCGCGCCCCGGTTGCGACGATCCGGCGCAGGACTGGCCCGAGCCCTCGCGCCCCGACCCTGCCGGCGCGGTCCTTCATCTGGCGGACGGTGGCGAGGCGGATCCCTTCGCGCAGCAGCTCGAGCGGGTTGAACCCGGCGACGTCGGGTGTCGTGACCGGTGCGTCGTCGTCGATGATGCCGCCGCGCCGGGTGGTCGGTTCGGTCACGAGGCCGGCGCGCGCCTCCTGCCACGTCTCGACCAGCGCGGTGCCGTCGCCGGGCTCGGGCGGTGCGCCCGACTCGTCGTCGGGGTCCACGGGAAGGTCGGCGAGGATCGTGGCAGCGCGCCGCAGCCCCGTCGTCCCCGTGCCGGGATCGGCCAGGATCTGGCGGATCTCCGCCACCTGGCTCGGATCGAGCACGTCGGCGAGCGCGTCGAGCTCGGCGGCGAGGTCGTCGGCCGGCCCGCCGGCGATGTCGGGGCCGCGCTCGGACGGCATGACCAGGACGATGCTGGGCCAGGTGACACCGACGTAGACCGGACGGAACTCCCGCTGCGGTGCGCCCTTCGACCGCAGGACCCGGTCGAGATGGTCGAAGAACCGGTCGTAGCGTGACGTCGCGGCGCGGAAGTCGTTGTTCCACCCGTGGGCGAACACGACGACGTCGGTGGCGTCGGCGGCTGCCCCGACGAGCGCCTCGAGGGACTTCGGCGAGGTGACGGTGCCGTCCTTGTCGAGCTCGAGGAGGTAGACGGGCGCCGGTACGAGGTCGGTCGTCCGGATCGTCCAGGGGATGTGCTGTGCGGACATGGCGTCGTCGATTCGTCGTTGCCGGTGGTGCCCGATGGTGTCGACCGAAGGTCGGTGGTCTCGCTGCCTCACCTGGACGGAGCGCGACGGACGCGGGTTGATACCTTCGCATCGATTCTGGGCACGGTCCTGCGGGCTCGCACCACGTCGGGCGTGCGCGGCGACCGGCCGGCGGGTGAATCCTCGGTCGGGCGTCGGTGAGGCGTCGGTGCGTTCGCGGCTGCGTTTTCTTGACTCGTTCCAGAAAAGGGGCCAGAGTGGGGGCATGACTTCGGCCCTCGACGCACGGCAGGTGCTGCGTGGGGCGTCCCTGCGGGTGACGCGCCCGCGTCTGGCGGTGCTGGAGACGGTGGAGGCCCTGCCCCACGCCGACACCGACTCGATCATCGCCGCCGTCCGCCAGGACCTGCCCGACGTCTCCCACCAGACCGTCTACGACTCCCTGCGCACGCTGACGGCGTCGGGACTGGTGCGCAAGATCCAGCCCGCCGGGTCGGTCGCCCGCTACGAGACGCGGGTCGGCGACAACCACCACCACATGGTGTGCCGCGCGTGCGGCACCGTCGTCGACGTCGACTGCGCCGTCGGGGAGACGGTCTGCCTCACGCCGTCGGACGCCCACGGCTTCCAGATCGACGAGGCCGAGGTCGTGTACTGGGGCCTGTGCCCCGACTGCCGGGCGCCGTCCGGCACCGCTTCCCTCTGAACCGACAAACCCCCCATCCCTTCGGAAGGACCTTGATGACCCACGAATCCCACGGCGTCGTCCCCGTCAGCGAGGACACCGAGCCCATCGGCGGCACCGGCGGCGAGGCCGCCGAGGCGGCCGAGGCGGCCGAGGCGGCCGGCCAGTGCCCGGTGATCCACGGTGAGCGTGCCCCGCACCCCACCGAGGGTGGCGGCAACCGCAGCTGGTGGCCCAACCAGCTCAACCTGCGGATGCTCGCCAAGAACCCGGCGGTCGGCAACCCGCTCGACGCGGACTTCGACTACCGTGCGGCGTTCCTCGCCCTGGACCTCGCGGCCGTGAAGGCCGACGTGCAGGCCGTCCTGCACGAGTCCCAGGACTGGTGGCCGGCCGACTTCGGCAACTACGGCCCGTTCATGATCCGCATGGCGTGGCACTCGGCGGGCACCTACCGCTCGCACGACGGCCGTGGCGGTGGCGGCGAGGGCCAGCAGCGGTTCGCGCCGCTGAACTCGTGGCCCGACAACGTCAGCCTCGACAAGGCCCGCCGCCTGCTGTGGCCGGTGAAGAAGAAGTACGGCCAGAGCCTGTCGTGGGCCGACCTGATGATCCTCGCCGGCAACGTCGCGCTGGAGGACATGGGCCTGGAGACCTTCGGGTTCGGTGGCGGTCGCGCCGACGTCTGGGAGGCCGACCAGGACGTGTACTGGGGCCCGGAGACCACCTGGCTCGACGACAAGCGCTACACCGGTGAGCGCGACCTGGAGGAGCCGCTCGCGGCCGTCCAGATGGGTCTCATCTACGTCAACCCCGAGGGCCCCAACGGCAACCCGGACCCCCTGGCGTCCGCCGTGGACATCAAGGAGACGTTCCGGCGCATGGGGATGGACCTGGAGGAGACGGTCGCCCTGATCGCCGGCGGCCACACCTTCGGCAAGACCCACGGTGCGGGCTCCGACGAGCACCTGGACGCCGACCCCGAGGCGGCCGGCCTGGAGATGCAGGGGCTCGGCTGGAAGAACGGCTACGGCACCGGTGTCGGCGACGACACCACGACGTCGGGCCTGGAGGTCACCTGGACCTACCACCCCACCCGCTGGGACAACGAGTTCTTCCACATCCTGTTCGCCTACGAGTGGGAGCTCATGGAGTCCCCGGCCGGTGCCAAGCAGTGGCGCCCGACCGACGGCGGCGGGGCGGACATGGTGCCGCTCGCGCACTCCGACGGACGCCGCGAGCCCCGCATGCTCACCTCCGACCTCGCGCTGCGCGTCGACCCGGAGCTCGAGCCCATCTCCCGGAGGTTCAAGGACGACCAGGCCGCGTTCGCCGACGCGTTCGCCCGCGCCTGGTTCAAGCTCACCCACCGCGACATGGGGCCCAAGGTCCGCTACCTCGGCCCCGAGGTCCCCGCCGAGGACCTGCCCTGGCAGGACCCGCTGCCCGCCCGCACCGCCGCCGACCTGAGCGACGAGCAGATCGCCGCCCTCAAGGCCGCGATCGCCGGGTCGGGCCTCACGGTCGCCCAGCTCGTCTCCACCGCCTGGGCGGCGGCGTCGTCCTACCGTGACTCCGACAAGCGCGGAGGCGCCAACGGCGCGCGCATCCGGCTCGAGCCGCAGCGCTCCTGGGCCGTCAACAACCCCGACCAGCTCGGCACCGTCCTGCCCGTCCTGGAGGACGTGCAGCGGTCGTTCACCCAGCAGACCGGCGCCGAGGTGTCCCTGGCCGACGTCATCGTCCTCGCCGGAGGCGTGGGCGTCGAGCAGGCGGCCGACGCCGCCGGGGTCCAGGTCGAGGTGCCCTTCGCCCAGGGCCGTGTCGACGCGACCCAGGAGCAGACGGACCTCGACCAGTTCCGCTGGCTCGAGCCCTTCGCCGACGGGTTCCGCAACTACTCCGGCAAGAGCCCGCTGCCGGCGGAGTACAGCCTGGTCGACCGCGCCAACCTGCTCGGTCTGTCCGCGCCGGAGATGACCGTGCTCCTCGGTGGTCTGCGGGTGCTCGGCACCAACCACGACGGCTCCGACCACGGCGTGTTCACCGACACCCCGGGCGTGCTGACGAACGACTGGTTCGCCAACCTGCTCGACATGGGCACCGAGTGGAAGGCGCTCGACCCGGGCAAGCACGCCTACGTCGGCGTCGACCGCGCCACCGGCGAGAAGAAGTGGGTCGGCACCCGCTCCGACCTCGTCTTCGGATCCAACTCCGAGCTGCGCGCGCTGGCCGAGGTCTACGCCTCGGACGACGCCCGCGAGAAGTTCGTGGCGGACTTCGTCGCGGCGTGGGTCAAGGTCATGAACGCCGACCGCTTCGACCTGCGGTACGCGGACCTCACGGCCTGAGCCGCACCGCCCCGGCGACGCCCGGGCCACCCGTCGTGGTGGCCCGGGCGTCGACGACACGTCGCCACCGTCCGACACGAAGCCCGATATGATCGGCACCGAGGAGCCCAGTCACCAGCTCCCCGGCAGCCCGTCGTGAGCACCGCGGTCCCCAGGACCGCCCACGACGGCCGAGCACCGCCAGGAACGCACGTTCCACCTTCAGGGGACGCCGTGACTCGCAGACCGCGAGTCGTCGCGAAACATGAGGGAGGCAACATGGCGACCATCCAGGACGCCCCCGCGCACGACGACAGCGCCACCGACCCCAGAGTCCCCAGCGGCACCTTCCGGGCGGACCTCGCCCGCAGCTCCTGGCAGTGGTCCGACGAGATCTACGCGCTGCACGGACTCCAGCCGGGACAGATCGTGCCCACCACCGCCGCGCTGCTCGCGCACGTCCACCCCGCGGACCGGGCCGGCGTCGAACGGACCCTGCACGAGGCGGACGACCACGGCGTGGTCAGCACGCTGCACCGCGTCGTGGCCGCCGACGGCAGCGAACGCGTCGTGTGCCTCGTCGGCCAGGCCTTCGCCGCCGGGCCCGAGGGCGCGCCCCAGATCGTCGGCCACCTCGTGGACCTCACCCACCCGGTGAAGCGCACGGCGGCGGCGCTCGCGGACGCCTCGATCCGGGCCGCCGCGCGCAGCCGGGACGACATCGAGCGCGCCAAGACCGTGGTGGGACTGGTCCTCGGCGTCGACGACGACGGCGCCTTCGACGTCCTGCGTCGGCGGTCCAACACGACCAACGTGCCGGTGCGGCTGGTGGCCAGGGCCCTGCTGGGCGAGGCGCGACGTCGGACCCTGGACGCCGGGCTCTCCGCCGCGTGGCTCGAGGCGTACCTCGCGTCGGACCCCGTGGCGCACGACGCCTGATCGCGCGCAGCGGACACCGGTGCGGTCCGGTGCCCGGTGCGCGTGGCACCATGGGTCGAGGACCTCACCACCGATCTGGAGGCGACACGTGGCCGGGCACCGCATCTTCGCGATGAGCTTCGCGAGCATCTATCCGCACTACGTCACCAAGGTGGAGCGCAAGGGGCACACCGTCGCCGAGCTCCACGAGGTGATCACCTGGCTCACGGGCTACGACGACGCCGCCATCGCCCGCGTCGTGGCCGACGAGATCACCGTCGAGGAGTTCTTCGCGGGCGCGCCGGCCTGGAACCCGCACGCAGGTCTCATCACCGGCGTCATCTGCGGGCACCGGGTGGAGGACATCGAGGACCCGCTGATGCAGAAGGTCCGCTACCTCGACAAGCTCGTCGACGAGGTCGCACGGGGCAAGAAGATGTCGTCGATCCTGCGGGGCAGCGCGCCGACCCGCGCGGTCTGAGCCGGGCCCTGCCGGGCCGGAGCCTCACGGGTCCGGTCCTGCCGGGCCGGTCTCGTTCAGGCCGGGTTCGCACTGGCCGCTTTCTCACAGGCCGGCGAGGAGCCCCAGGATCCGTCGGGTCGCGAGTCCCGCGGCCCCGGCGTCGTACGCCGGGTCGTCGGGCTCGGCGAACAGGTGCCCCGCCCCGGGGTACCGGAACAGCTCACCGTGCGGGACGTCGGTGACGTACTCGGCCTCCGCCTCGGGTTCGCGCCACGGGTCCCGCTCGGTGACGTGCACCTGGGACGGCACGTCGCGGGGCCACGTGGCGGACCACCACGACGGCGCGACCGCGCCGTACAGGAAGAACGCCCCGCGCGCGCCGGGACGCGTGAGGACCCCTTCGGCGGCGCGAGCGGCCCCCATCGACAGGCCGCCGTACACGAGCGCGGTCGGCAACGCCGCGGTGGCCTGCGCCGCCCTGGCCGCCAGGACGTCCTCACCGATCGACGACGCGTGCGCCACGCCGTCGTCCACCGTGTCGAAGACGCGCCCCTCGAACAGGTCGGGCGTGTGCACGGTGTGCCCGTGGGACCCGAGCACGTCCGCGAGGTCCCGCACACCCGCGGTGAGGCCCCGGGCGTGGTGGAAGAGCACGATCTCGGTCACCCTCGACAGCGTAGAGGCCGGGAGCCGACCCGCACGCGGTGACGTCAGGCGCAGGTGTCGCAGACCCCCGTGCCGGGGAGCGCCATGTGGCACGTGGGGCACATCGCCGGCGGCGTCTCGGGTTCGGCGACCTTGCGGGCGCGGGGGACCGCCGCCTGTCGTGACGGGGTGCGCGAGGCGATGCGGCGCGCCGGCGCCGAGGGGCGGCCGCCGGAGACCTCGAACCCGCGCTTGGCCAGGATGGTGCCGACGGCGACCTTGCCGGCCGTCATCTCCTCCGGGAGGGCGGCACGTCCGGTCGCGTACCGGTGGGCGACGGCCAGGAGCGCCGTGGCGTCGTAGGACCTGCCCTCGTGCGTGAGCGTGACGCCTGCGGTGGGCGTGAACCCGTAGACGCCGAGGAACGCCTGCGCCCCGCGGTCGTCGTGCTCGGCGATCGCCGAGAGGACGTGCTGGGGCGTGACGGAGGAGAAGGTGGCCATACCGCGAGACTAGGCCACGCTCCGGGCGGTTCGGCAAGGTTGTGCGCTGCTGGGCCCCCACGGGAGTGCGACGTTCGTCTCAGTGGACGCCGCGTCGCGTGCTCGACCGACCCGTGCGGCGCAGGGACCTGGGACGGGGCATCCTGGCCGGGTGCCACCGTGCCTGGCTCGCGCGCACGGGCTCCGCCGTCCTGGGGGTCGCCGTGCTGGTCCTGACGGTGGGCCGGGCGGCGACCTGCAACCCGGTCGCCCGGGCGTCCCACGGCGTCTACGGCACGGCGACGGTGCTCCTCGCGCTGTTCTCGCCGCTCGCGTGGGACGGGCGTCCGGGGAGCGCCGCGGAGGCGACCTGGCACGCCGTGCTCGCCGCGGTGGCGGTCGCCGCCTACCTCGCCGGTGTGGCCGCGGTGCGTGTCGGCCACGGGCCGCGCCCTGGCCGCGCCGGGGCGTTCGACGTCGTCGTCCTCGCGGCGTCGTGCGTGCTCGTGGCGGCGACACTGACGATGCCCTCGACCGCCGGCCTCACCGAGAGGCTGCTGCACGCCGCCGCGATGGCCTGGTACGGCCTGCAGACGGTGTCCGCGGACCGCAGCGCCTGAGGCTCAGTAGCCGGTGTCCGGGTCGACCACCCCGACCAGCGGGTGCCCGGCGACGAAGCGGCCGAGGTTCGTCTCGATGCGACCCCGCAGCAGCGGATCGACCATCTCCGGGGTGTCCGCGGTGTGCGGGGTCACCAGCGCCGTCGGCAGGTCCCACAGCGGATGCCCGTCGGGCAGCGGTTCGGGGTCCGTGACGTCCAGCGCCGCGCCACCGAGCCGACCGGACGCCAGTGCCGTCACGAGCGCACCGGTGTCGACGATGCCGCCGCGCGCGATGTTGACCAGGACCGCGCCGGGGCGCATCGCCGCGAGCTCGGGCGCCCCGACGAGGGCACGCGTCCGGGCCGTCAGGGCCGCGGCGAGCACCACGACGTCGGCCCCGGGGAGCTCGTCGTGCAGGTGCTCCACGGTCACGACCCGCCGGGCACCCGGCACCGGCTCGGGCCGCCGGCGGACCACCACGACCTCGCAGCGGAACGGCACCAGCAGGTCGACGAGGGCGCGTGCGATGCCACCGGCTCCGAGGACGAGCACCCGCGCCCCGTACAGGGTGCTCCCGGCCTCCTCGCCCCAGGAGCGGGCGCGGGCCCTCTCGGGAAGTCGCCGCAGCACCGCGAGGGTCAGGGCGAGGGCGTGCTCGGCGACAGGCTCGGACAAGGCACCCTTCGCCGACGTCCACGTCACGCGTCGGTCGGCGAGCAGCCCGGCGTCACCGTAGGCGTCCACGCCGGCCGACGGCAGCTGCACCCAGCGGGTGCCCGGTGCCGCGTCGAGCGTCGTCCTCAGGTCGGCGACCTCACCCCCGAACCACAGCAGCGCCTCGGTGCGAGGTCCGGCGGGCACCAGGGTCGCCCCGACGGCCTCGGCCGCGTCGTGCACCCAGGACGGTCCGGGGCCGGCGACGCTGATGCCGGGGCCTGCGACGGGCGCGCCCTGGGTCGGGGCGGGATCGGGTCGCGAGGTCATGGCGGCCATCCTGGCACGGGTGCTCGTGGGCGGACCGCGAGCGGTCGTCAGGCTCCGGGTCGGTGCACGTGCACCGGCGCATGCTCGGAGCGCAGGTGCAGCTCGTGGCACAGCAGCTCGACGTCGGTGCTGGTCGTGCAGCCGATCCACAGGGCGTAGGGGCCGGAGCAGGCACACTGGTCGTCGGTGAGCCACTCCTGGGCCCACGCCGACAACGCGGCCGCGAGGACCTCGCCGTGGCGGCGCGCGGGCGGGCCGTCGAGCGGCGCGGAGAGCTCGCGACGCAGGATCGTCCAGCCGAGGCCGCCGGGGGAGCGGGGCGGACCGACGAGGTCGGCGGGGACGTCGTCGGTGCTGTCGAGCTCCAGGAGGACCTGGCCGTAGGTGCACGCCGGGGCCGCCTCCACGAGGCGGCGCAGGTCCGGCAGGTCGGCGGACCCGCCGGCGAGGAGCAGGTGCTGACCGCACCCGTGGGCCTCGGGCGGGCAGGGCAGCACGTGGCTGCGGCGGGTACGGCGACCGCCGGCGTCGTAGGTCACGAGGAGTCCTCTCGATGCAAGGTAAGGCTAACCTCATCACGATTCGGCGACCGTGGCAAGGGTCGTTACCCTGGCGACGGCGCACCACCCCGCGCCGACGCCCGTGCCGGCGCCCGTGCCGGCACCGGTGCCGCCATCGAGTCCCCACCCGGACCGTCGACCTCCGGGGCCACCCGCCCCGCACTGGAGCCATGACCGCACCTCGCCCGGCCGACCCGGCCGACCAGTCCTCCGGCGTCAAGCACTCCCTCGCCGAGGACACCCTCGGCATCCTCACCGGGACGTTCGTCATCTCGCTCGGCCTCTACCTGCTCAAGTCGGTCTCGGCCGTCACCGGCGGCACGGCCGGACTGTCGCTCCTGGTGAGCTACGTGGCCCCCGTGCCGTTCCCGCTGCTCTTCGCCCTGGTGAACCTGCCGTTCTTCCTCCTGGCGATCCGGATGAAGGGCTGGGACTTCACGATCCGCACCGGGGTGTCGATCGCGCTGGTCTCCGGGTTCAGCGTCCTGCACCCGGCGATGCTCGGCGACCTCGACGTGATCCCGGTGTACGGGGTCGTGGCGGGCAACGTGCTCGCCGGCGTCGGGCTGCTCATCGTCTTCCGGCACCGCGCGAGCCTCGGCGGGTTCAACATCGTGGCCCTGATCGCCCAGGAACGGTTCGGCTGGCGGGCCGGCTACGTCCAGATGGTGCTCGACTCGTTCGTGGTGCTGTCGGCCTTCGTCGTCGTCGCGCCCGCCACGGTGCTGCTCTCCGTGCTCGGTGCGGTGCTGCTCAACATGATCCTCGCGATGAACCACCGGCCGGGTCGCTACACCGGGTACTGAGCGTCCTCGACCTGCGCCTCTGCCCGGCAGCGCTGCGGGGCAGAGGCGGCATGGCGGAGCTGTCCTGCGGAATCGGCCCGGCGAGGGCTGCGGTCCGGCGCCCCGGTGAGGGTTCGCCGTCGGCACGATGGGATCGATACGATCGAGCCATGCCACGGAAAGCCCTTGCCGACCTCGCCCACGAGTCCCTCCTCGACGCGGCTCACCCCGTGCGCTCCCTGGTCCGCCTGCTCGCCCTGGAGCCGCGCCGGCTGACGGTGGCGCTGCTCGCCTTCGTCGCCAAGGAGATCCCGCTGTGGTTCCTGCCGGTGATCACCGGCGCGGTGATCGACATCGTCGCCGACGGCGGGTCGACCACGACGGTCCTGGTCTGGTTCGCCGTCGCGGTGGTGCTCCTGGCGCAGAACTACCCGAACCACCTGGTCTACACGCGCAACTTCATGACCGTCGTGCGCAGCACCGGCGCCGCGCTGCGCAACGCCCTGGTCGAGAGGCTGCAGGCGCTCTCCATCGGCTACTACGCCCGGTCCAGCGCCGCGCTCGTCCAGAGCAAGGTCGTCCGTGACGTGGAGAACGTCGAGATGATGCTCCAGCAGGTCACCCACCCGCTGCTGTCGGCCGCGATGGTGCTGGTCGGCGCCGTGACGATGACGGCGATCAAGGTGCCGGAGTTCCTGCCGGTGTACGCCCTGGCGATCCCTCTGGCCCTGCTCATCCGCCGCACGATGGCGAACCGCTCGCGCGACCGCAACGAGCGGTTCCGTCGGGAGATGGAGGGGTTCGCGACCCAGGTGGGGGAGATGGCCTCGCTGATCCCCGTCACGCGCGCGCACGGGCTGGAGCGGACGGCCACGGCGCGGGTGGCGACCGGTGCCGACGACGTGCGCCGCGCGGCGCTCGACCTGGACATGCTCAACGGCCGGGTGAACTCGGTGTCGTGGGTGACGATGCAGTTCCTCGGCGTGTTCTGCCTCGTGCTGGCCGCCCTCGTCGCCCTCAGCGGCGTGGTGCCGATCACCCCGGGCGAGGTCGTGCTGCTCTCGACGTACTTCGGCCTGCTGACCCAGGGGCTCACCCAGGTGCTGAACCTCGTCCCCGTCACCGCCCGCGGCCTGGAGTCCGTCCGGTCCATCGCCGAGGTGCTGACCGAACCGGACCTCGAGCAGAACGAGGGGGGTCGGGTCGTCGACGAGGTCCGGGGGCACCTGCGGCTGGAAGGCGTGTCCCACCGCTACGCCGACGCGACCGAGGACGCGCTGGCCGGCGTCGACCTCGACGTGCCCGCGGGCCGGACCGTGGCGTTCGTCGGCTCGTCGGGATCCGGCAAGTCGACGCTGCTCAACCTCGTCCTGGGCTTCGTGCGCCCGACGGGCGGGCGCATCCTGCTGGACGGTCAGGACATGGCCGAGCTCGACCTGCGCACGGTGCGTCGCTCGGTGTCGGTCGTGCCCCAGGAGTCGGTGCTGTTCGAGGGCACCGTCCGCGACAACGTCGCCTACGGTCTGGACGACCCCTCCGACGAGCGGGTCCGAGCGGCGCTGCGGGACGCGAACGCGCTGGAGTTCGTCGAGTCGATGCCCGAGGGCTGGGACACGGTCGTGGGCCAGCGTGGCGCCCGGCTGTCGGGTGGTCAGCGTCAGCGGCTGGCGATCGCGCGCGCGCTCGTGCGCGACCCGCGCATCCTCTTCCTCGACGAGGCGACGAGCGCCCTGGACCCGGAGGCCGAGGCCACGGTGCGCGACGCCCTGGCCCGCTTGATGCGCGGCCGCACGACGCTCGTTGTCGCGCACCGGCTGTCCACCGTCCGTGGGGCGGACCGCATCGTCGTCCTGGACCGAGGTCGGGTGGTGGAGTCCGGGACGCATGCCGAGCTCCTGGCGCGCTCCGGGCGGTACGCGCGGCTGCACGCCGTCCAGGAGGGTGGCCTGCCGGCCTGATCGACCTGCGCGCCGCGGCAGGCCGGAGGGGCGACCGCCTCCGGCATATCGGTTGCGCACAACTCAATGGTGCGCAACAGTAGGCACGTGCCTGATGCCGGAGCCGCCAAGACCCTCGACCCGCTGCTCTGCTTCGCCGTCTACTCGCTGGAGCGGCGGATCACGCGGCTCTACCACGAGCTGCTCGCCCCGTGGGGGCTGACGTACCTGCAGTACGTCGTGCTGATCGCGCTCGGCGGGAACCGCGGCACGCCGATGTCGGTCGGCGAGCTCGGCAGTCTGCTCGACCTGGACTCGGGGACGCTCTCGCCCCTCGTGAAGCGCCTGGACGCCCGCGGCCTCGTGCGGCGGGAGCGGTCCGCGCGCGACGAGCGGGTGGTGGTCGTCTCCCTGACCCCCGCCGGGGAGGCGGTGCACGGGGAGCTGGGCGACGTCCAGCGCTGCCTGGCCGAACGGATGCCGCCCGACCAGGCGGCTGCCGTCGAGCTGCGGGAGCAGCTGCGGCAGGCCAACGACTTCCTGACCGGTCATGTCGGACCCTGACGCGACCGCACGGCGACGAGAGGAGAGCACGATGATCACCACGATCGGCTACACCGCAGAGGCCCTGTCCACCGGAGGTGGCCGCGACGGGCACGTCCGGTCCGACGACGGACGTGTCGACCTGGAGATGGCCCCGCCGAAGGGGCTGGGCGGCTCGGGTGAGGGATCCAACCCCGAACAGCTCTTCGCGGCCGGCTACGCCGCCTGCTTCCACTCGGCGCTGCAGGGGGTCGCCCGGTCGCAGAAGATCACGCTCGCCGACACCTCCGTGGGTGCTCGGGTGCACATCGGGTCGAACGGTGACGGAGGGTTCGAGCTGGCCGTCGAGCTCGAGGTGGTCGTGCCGGGCGTGCCCGCCGACCAGGCCCGGGCGCTGGCGGACGCGGCGGAGCAGGTCTGCCCCTACTCCAACGCCACCCGCGGCAACATCGACCTCAAGGTCACCGTCGTCGACGGCTGAGGATCCGGCGCGCGGTGGTGGGCACAGGCGGTGCCCACCACCTTGCGTGTGCGCCGGGGCGGCGCCCAGGTCGGGGTCCCGGAGCGGTGCCGCGGGCACCGGGGGCGCCGCGGCGGACCGTCGGCGCACGGGAGCAGGCGAGATGCTGGCGCCGACCGCGGGCGCGTACAGTACGGGTCGTGAATGAACGTGGAGCAGGAATCGGCCAGGTCGACAGCACGGACCAGCTCGCGCAGGGGCGCGTGCAGCTGCAGTCCACCGACACCTGGATCCCGGACGGTCTGGCGGAGGTCAGTCGTCGCGCCGCGGCCGAGGGCATCGTGCTGCTGAAGAACGACCACGAGGTCCTGCCTCTGGGTGGTAGCGCTCCCATCGCCGTTTTCGGTCGGGTCCAGCAGGACTACTTCACGGTGGGTTACGGCTCCGGCGGCGACGTGCGCCAGCCCTACCTGTGGAACCTCGTCGACGCGCTGCGGGCCGACCCCGGGGTCCGGATCGACACCGCCCTCGCGGACCGCTACGCGGCGTGGTGCGAGGAGAACGCCGTCGAGGCCGAGCCCGAGTGGGGCACGTGGCCGCGGTCGCACCCCGAGATGCCGCTCACCGACGCCGAGGTGGCCGAGGTCGCCGGCCGCGCCTCCGTCGCGCTGGTGGTCGTCGGGCGCGCCGCCGGAGAGGCCCGTGAGCAGGCGCTCGAGCCCGGCAGCTTCTACCTCACCGACGACGAGCGCACGCTGCTCTCGCAGGTCACGGGCGCGTTCGAGCGCACCGTCGCGGTGATCGACACGGGCAACGTCATCGACCTGGGCTGGACGCACGAGTACGACCTGGACGCCGTGGTGCTGGCCTGGCAGGGCGGCATGGAGTCCGGCCGCGCCGTCGTGGACGTGCTCACCGGCGCGGTCCCCGCCGGCGGCAAGCTCACCGCCACGATCGCCGACACCTACGACCACTACCCGAGCGCCGGTCACTTCGGTGACGAGGAGTTCAACGAGTACGTCGAGGACGTGTTCGTCGGGTACCGCTACTTCGAGACCTTCGCCCCGCAGCACGTGCTCTACCCGTTCGGGTTCGGGCTCGGCTACACGACGTTCGACGTGCGCGACGTCGCCGTGACGCACGACGGCCGTGCCGTCGTCGTGCGGGCCGAGGTGACGAACACGGGGGACAGGCACGCCGGGACCGAGGTGGTCCAGGTCTACGTGCGTGCCCCGCACGGGCTCCTCGGGCGTGCGACGCGCCACCTCGTCGCGTTCGCCAAGACCGCCGAGCTCGCCCCGGGCGCCTCGGAGCAGGTCGAGATGTCGTTCGACCTGGCCGACGTCGCAGCGTACGACGACGCGGGCGTGACCGGGCACCGGTCCGCCTACGTCCTCGAGGCGGGCGACTACGAGGTCCTCGTCGGCACCGACGTCCGCTCGGCGGCGGGTGCCGGCGTCGTGGCCGTGCACGAGCTGCAGGTCGTGCGCCGGCTGACCGAGGTCGCCGCACCCCACCCCGAGCGGCTCTTCGAACGGCTCGTCGCCCGGCCGGGGGACGCCGGCACGACGGAGCGCGGCTACGAGAAGGTGCCCGCGGCGACCGTCGAGCGGCGTGACCGGGTGCAGGCGGCGATGCCCGCCGCGGTCGCGCGGACGGGCGACGTCGGCACGACGCTGGCGGACGTCGCGGCGGGGCGCGCCGAGCTCGACGACTTCGTGGCACAGCTCGACGACGACGAGCTCGAGGCGCTGTCGCGCGGCGACTTCACGATGGACTCCCCGCTGGGTGCACCGGGCAACGCGGGTGCGCTGGGCGGCACGATCGAGTCCCTGCGTGCCAAGGGCGTGCCCGCGCTCACCACGACCGACGGACCCGCCGGCATCCGGCTCGCGACGCACACCGCGCTGCTGCCGAGCGGGACGGCCCTCGCCGCGACGTGGAACCCGGCACTGGTCGAGGAGCTCAACGAGCTGCTCGCGGTCGAGATGGCGGCCAAGGGCTCGGACGTCCTGCTCGCGCCGGGCATGAACATCCAGCGCGACCCGCTCTGCGGGCGCAACTTCGAGTACTTCTCGGAGGACCCGCTGGTGACGGGCGTGATGGGTGCGGCGACCGTCCGCGGCATCCAGAGCGGGGGACTGGCGGCGTGCCCCAAGCACTTCGCGGCCAACAACCAGGAGGCCAACCGTGAGTACAACGACTCGCGGGTGTCCGAGCGGGCGCTGCGCGAGATCTACCTGCGGGGCTTCGAGATCTGCGTGGCCGAGGCCGCACCGCGCACCATCATGACGTCGTACAACAAGGTCAACGGGGTGTGGATGCACTACCACCACGACCTCGTGACCACGGTGCTGCGCGGCGAGTGGGGATTCAGCGGCGCCGTCATCACCGACTGGTGGATGCGCGAGGCCGTCGACCCCGACTTCCCCGCCCTGAGCAACGACGCCTACCGGGTGCGCGCCCAGGTGGACGTGCACATGCCCGGCGCCTGGAACCGGGACGACCGGCACGGTGACGGCTCGTTGCTCGCCTCGTTGCGCTCGCCCGACGGCGTCACCCTCGGCGAGCTGCAGCGCACGGCCCGCAACGTGCTGCGGCTCGTGCTGTCGAACCCACGCCTGGACGCCGCCCGCTGACGCACGGGCCCGACGCCGACGGCGCCCGACCGGACCATCCGGTCGGGCGCCGTCGGCGTGTGCGGGCCCCCGCCCGGTTAAGATCGTGCCCCCGACCCCCCTGCTGGAGGCGTGAACAGCACGTGAGCGCGACCCGGTCGTCCGACGACGACCACCGTCACCGTCAGAGGCACCGTCACCGTCACTGTCACTGTCACCGTCACGGGCACCGTGGCAGTCGCCGTCCGGCGCCGCGACGGAGGGCGGGGACGTGCTGACGACCTGGCTGACGCTCCTCGCCGGGCTCGTGGCCATCGCGGTGATCATCGCCGCGAACGGCTACTTCGTGGCCCAGGAGTTCGCCTACATGTCCGTGGACCGCTCACGGCTGGGCTCGAAGGCGGCCGCGGGCGACGCCACGGCGCGACGTGCGCTGGCCGTGACGCGCCGGACGTCGTTCATGCTCTCCGGCGCGCAGCTCGGCATCACGGTGACGGGCCTGCTCGTCGGCTACGTCGCCGAGCCGCTCGTCGGGGAGTCGCTCGGCGAGCTCCTCGGCGTCGTGGGTGTCCCTGCCGGGGCGAGCATCGCGGTCGGCACGGTGCTGGCGCTCGCCGTCTCGACGGTCGTGCAGATGATCTTCGGTGAGCTGTTCCCCAAGAACCTCGCGATCGCCTCGCCCGAGCCCCTCGCGCTCGGGCTGGCGCGGTCGACCCAGGTCTACCTGGCGGCGTTCGGCTGGTTGATCACGGTCTTCGACCGGTCGGCGAACGCGGTGCTGCGGCTGGTGCGGATCGAGCCCGTCCACGACGTCGACTCCAGCGCCACGGCGGCCGACCTGGAGCACATCGTGGCCGACGCCCGATCCAGCGGCGACCTGCCGGCAGACCTGTCGATCCTGCTGGACCGCATCCTGGACTTCCCGCACCGCGACGTCGAGCACGCCATGGTGCCCCGGTCGCGCGTCGACGTGGTCGCCCCGCGGTCCCGCGTGGGGCAGGTGCGCCGCATGATGGCGACCGCCCACACCCGGTACCCGGTGCTGCACGACGACGAGCCCGTCGGCGTCGTGCACCTCCTCGACGTGCTGGACGCCGACGACGACCTCGAGGTGGCGCAGGTGATGCGCCCGGCGGTCGTGGTGCCGACGCTCATGCTCCTGCCGGACGCGCTCGGCGAGCTGACGCGCGTGCGCCAGCAGCTCGCGTGCGTGATCGACGAGTACGGCGGGTTCGTGGGCGTGCTCACCGTCGAGGACATGGCGGAGGAGGTCGCCGGGGAGATCACCGACGAGCACGACCACGGCGCGGTCGACGAGGTCGTCCCGGACGGCGACGACGCCTGGCGGACCTCCGGCGACATCCATCTCGACGAGGTCGAGCGAGCGCTCGGCCACGCCCTGCCCCGGGGCGACTTCGAGACGCTCTCCGGGCTGCTGATCTCGCACGCGGGTGGTCTGCCGGCGTCGGGCGACGTCGTGGACGTCCTGCTGCCGGTCGACCCGGCCGACCTCGCGCTGGAGGAGCCGCCGCGACGCGTGCTGCGTGCCGAGGTGCTGGCGGTGCGCCGGCGCGTGCCCGCCGCGGTGCGGCTGACCGTCGTGGACCTGGCGCCGGAGGACGTGGCCCTTCTCGCGGACGACCCGGACGACAGGAGCGGACGATGACCGAACCCTGGGTCGTGGTGCTGGTCACCATCGCGCTCATCGTGCTGAGCGCGTTCTTCGTCGTCATCGAGTTCGCCCTGCTGGGCGCCAGGCGGCACCGGCTCGAGGAGGCCGCGGCGACGAGCCGGGGCGCCCGGTCCGCGCTGCGTTCCATGAACGAGCTCACGGTGATGCTCGCGGGCGCGCAGCTCGGCATCACGGTGTGCACCTTCGCGCTCGGTGCCGTGACCAAGCCCGCGGTCGACGCCTGGCTGACGCCGCTGCTGGAGGCCGTGGGCCTGCCCGCGTGGCTCGCGGACTCCCTGGCGTTCGCGCTCGCCCTCTTCGTCGTGACGTTCCTGCACCTGGTGGTGGGGGAGATGGCGCCCAAGTCGTGGGCGATCGCGCACCCCGAGCGGTCCGCCGTCCTGGTCTCGCCGCCGGCGCGGGCCTTCGTGTGGGTGTTCCGGCCGCTGCTGCACTTCGCGAACTCGGTCGCCAACCGGCTCGTGTCCGCCGTCGGTGTCGAGCCGGTGGAGAGCGCGGCCGTGGGCGGGCAGGACGCGGAGACGATCCGCCACCTGGTCGAGCACTCGGCGCAGGTCGGCGCCCTCGACGCGGCGGTGCACTCGCCGATCGCCGGGGCACTCGACCTCACCACGCGGACCGTCCGGTCGTTCGTCGTCCCGGAGGCCGTGCCGACGTCGGTGACCCGCAACGCGACGGTCGCCGACGTCCAGCAGGCGGCGCGTCGCAGCGGGCACCTGCGGATCGTCGTCGAGCCGGACGGGACCGGCGAGCCGGGCGTGGTCCACGTCCGCGACACGCTCCTGGAGCCGGCGGACCGCCTCGTCGGCGCGCTCGCCCGCCGGGCCCACGTCGTCGGCCCCGACGATCCGGTGCACGCGGCTCTGGCAGGGATGCGCCGGGCGAGCGAGCAGCTCGCGGTGGTGATGGAGGACGGGCGGGTCCTGGGTGTCGTCACGCTGACTGACGCGCTGCACACCGTCATCCCGCGGTCGTCGCGCTGACGGAGGGCACCTCCGACGGTCGGGCACCTCCGACGGTCGGGCACCTCCGATGGTCGGGCACCTCCGATGGTCGGGCACGTCGTGGTTCTCGGGCACGTGCCGGCGCCGGCGGTGGTTCAGTGCCGGGTGCGCGCGGCCCCCGTGGCCTGCAGGGCGAGGGCGAGGTCGACGAGGTCGCGCGGCCGGTCGGTGCTGCGGCCCGTGAGCTGCTCGAGCCGGTGCAGCCGGTTGGTGACGGTGTTGCGGTGGCAGCCGAGCACGGCGGCGGTGGCGGCGGCGTTGCCGTCCGCGTCGAACCACGCGCTCAGCGTGCCCAGCAGGACGTCGCGTTCCTCGGGCGGCCCGGCCAGCACCGGGCCCAGCACCCGGAGGGCGAGCGCACCGGCGAGGTCGTCGCCGCGGTGCACGATCGCCTCCGGGAGCCGGTCGGCGAGGCGGACCGACCCGCCGGTCGGCGCCGTCATCGACAGGGCGAGGTCGGCGAGGCGGCGCGCCTCGTCGACGCGGGCGAGCGAGGTGACGGGCAGTCCCACCCCGGCGCGCACCGTGGGGGCGGCGGCCGACGTCAGGTCGACGTCCACCTCGCGGTCGTCGTCCACGCGCACGATGCCGTGGTCCACCGTGGTGGTGGTGTGCCAGTGGGCGCTGCCGGGCGCGGTCAGGGCGGCGCGGACGCCGACGCGCTCCGCCGGCGTCGCTCCGGCGACGGCGACGACCAGGTACGTGCCGTGCGCGGGGCTGCCGAGCAGGACGGCGAGGCGGGGCACGTCCGCGAGGCGGCACGTGCCGTCGAGCAGGGCCCCGACCAGGTCGTGCCGGGTGGGACCGGCGTCCTCGACGGGCGCGACAGGTCCAGTCGCGGCGGTGGCTGGCACGGCGGTGAGCGTGGATCGAGGCATGGGTCCCTCCCGGCGGGTGCGACGACGGTGGCGCACCCGCCATCGTGACATACCGGCCAGTCGGTCTCTAGTCGGGTGCTGGGACGAGCCTCGCCAGCTCGGTGCGGGACCGCACCTGCAGGGCGGCGAAGATGTTGCGCAGGTGGCAGTCGACCGTGCGCACGCTCACCCCGAGACGGTCCGCCACGTCCCGGTTGGTGTCACCCGCGGCCACGTACCGGGCGATGCGCCGCTGGTGCGGCGTCAGACGTCCCAGCGCGGCGCCCGGCGCGCCCTCGTCGTCCGTGGTCGCCGCCCCGGCCGAGCGCAGCTCGGTGCGGGCGACCGTCGCCCACGCCGGCGCGCCGCACCGCTCGAAGAGCACGACCGCGGCGCGCAGACGCTCGCGGGAGTCGACCGGACGCCGGGCGCGTCGCAGCCACATGCCGTGCAGCAGCGCGGTGCGGGCACGCTCCAGGTCGGCGTCCGGCCCCACGTGCGCCGCGTCCGCGGCGCGGAAGAGGTCGTCGCCGTCGTCGCCGTCGGTCACCAGGGCCCGGCAGCGCAGCACCAGGGCGGGGCCGTGCGGGTCGTCGGCGGCGCTCGACCACGCCGCGAGCTCGTCCACCAGGGTGGTCGCCCCGTCCAGGTCTCCCGCGAGCCACCCGGCCTCCACGCACGTGGGGATCACCAGCCCGCGCAGGGCGAAGTGGGCGTTGCCGTCGCCACGCAGCAGCGAGGTCAGCCTGGTGCGGGCGTCGGCGAACCGTCCCTGGCCGACCTCCGTGCGGGCGCGCGCCCACTCGGCGAGCGTCACCGGCTGGCACAGTCCGTGGCGTCGCGCGATGTCGGCAGCCGCCGCATGGCGGACCGCCACGTCCCACGGCCCCTGCACGGAGGCGACCAGCGCGAGCACCGCGTGGTGGTGCGCCGCGGCGTTGACCTGCCCCGCCTGCCACGCGGCACGCAGGCCGGTGGTCGCGTGCTCGCGGGCCATGGCGTGCCGGCCCGCGCGCAGCTCGGCGTACGCCAGGCGCTCGCTGGCCCGGGCGCGGGCCGGACCGTCGTCCGCGGACCGGGCGACGGCGAGCGCGCGGGCAGCGATGCGGCCCGCCTGCCGTACCTCGCCGAGCAGCAGCGCGGAGTCGCAGGCCGTCAGCAGGTCGGCGGCGCTCTCGCGCACGGCTCCCTCCTCCGCGGCGGCACGCAGGGGGCCGGCGGCGTCGAGGGGGCGTTCGGTGAGCAGCGCGTGCATGCCCTCGAGGTGGTCGCGCACCAGCCCGGTCGGTCCGGCGTCGAGCGCGGCCGACAACGACGTCAGGCACGCGGTCAGGTCGCCGGCGGACCAGGCGACCTCCAGCGAGGCGAGCGCCACCGCGAGGGACTCCTGCGGTCGTCCGGCCAGGGCGTGACCCGCGAGGCCCAGGCTCGCCAGCGCGTCCGAGGTGGGTCCGTGGGCGTGCAGCCGCAGGCCACGTTCGAGGTCGTCGTGCCCCCGCTGGATCGTCGTCGGCTCCATGAGGTGATGCTAGGGACCGCCGCGCGGGGCGCCACCGGCCGGTGTGTCCGGGCACTCGGGGGTCTGTGCGCGGGCACAGGCCGGCGGTGGCCGCCCAGGGCGACCACCGCCGGCCGTCGACCGTGCTCAGAACGGGCAGGTCGCCTCGTACTTCTGCACGTCCAGGTCCCAGGACGAGGGTCCGGGGCAGACGAACTGCGAGTAGCGGGTGTCGTCGTCGACGAACCGCTTGAGCCACGAGATCGAGTACTTCGCGATCGTGGTGTCGGAGGTGTTCGGCGCGAAGTGCGACGCCCCGTTGAGCTCGAGGTACGCCTTGGGCAGGTTCCGCGGCAGCGAGGAGTAGAAAGGCTCCGCGTGCGAGTAGTGCGGCGCGACCGTGTCGTACTCGGCGCCGAAGATCAGCGTCGGTGTCCGCACCTCGCCCCAGGTCTTGTCCGTGTGCCAGGGCGTCAGGGGGATGGCTGCCTTGATGTCCGGGTTGTCGGCCACCGCGCGCAGCGTGCCGCCGCCGCCCATCGAGTGCCCCATCAGGGCGAGACGGTCGGGGTCGATCCGGTCGGCCACGCCGCTCGAGGAGCTCGTGAGGTGGTCGAGGGCCGCCTGGAGCTGGCGTGCCCGCTGGTCCGGCTGGTCGTAGATGGTGTTCGTCGCCATCGTGAGCACGACGAAGCCCTGGGACGCGATCCGCGGGCCGAGCCAGGAGATGCTCGACTCCGTGCCCGTGTACCCCGGCGAGACGACGACGGCGCCGAAGGTGCCGTCGGAGCGGGTCGTCGGATAGTAGATCGTCCCCCCGCCGAAGCCGCTGACGAGGCTCGACACCCGGGACGACGACACCGAGTAGGAGCCGCGCGACGCCTCGATGCTGTTCTCGGTCGGGTTCGGGCCGCGCTCGTACGGGTTGTCGGCCGCCGACGCCGGACCGGCGGCGAGCGCGCCGCCGACGGCGACGGCCAGTCCGGCCAGGATCCCGGTGACGCGGTGGTGCACCCGGCGGGTGCTGGTGGAGTGCTGCACGTGTCGTCCTCTCTGACAGGGCACGCGTCGCCCGGTCGTCGTCGGTGACGCCGGGCCAGCGGCGCGTGCCGTGGCTGCAGGACCACGGTGCACCGCGGTCCGCACCACGGTCATCGGCAGGATCGCCGGTCTCCGCGCGCTACGGTGTGCGCACGGCACGGGGTGCGCCCGTCGGGCGCTGAGATCACACCCGTCGAACCTGATGCAGCTGACACTGACGAAGGGATGTCGCCCCGTGGCACAGGACCACCCGCACCGCACCACCCCTGACCGCGCCGCCCCTGACAGCACCCCGTCCGGCCGCCGGGACCCGTCTCCCCGGGTGCCGCGCGTCCTCGCCGTCGCCGGGTCCGACCCGTCGGGCGGCGCCGGCATCCAGGCCGACCTGAAGGCCGTCGCGGCCTGCGGCGGCTACGGCATGGCGGTCGTGACCGCGCTGACCGCCCAGAACACCCGAGGCGTCACGGGGGTGCACACCCCGCCCGCGGACTTCGTCACGCTCCAGCTCGACACCCTCCAGCGCGACGTCGTGATCGACGCCGTGAAGATCGGCATGCTCGCCACCGCCGACGTCGCCGACCGCGTGGACCGGTGGCTGGGCCAGGTCGATTCCGATCCCCACCGACCCGCCGTGGTGCTCGACCCCGTGATGGTCGCGACCTCGGGCGACCGACTCCTGGATCCGCCCGCCGAGCGGGCCGTGCGCGCCCTGCTGCACCGCGCCGACGTCGTCACCCCGAACCTGCCCGAGCTCGCCGCCCTGCTGGACGAGGACGTCGCCCACGACTGGGAGACCGCGCTGCACCAGGCCTCGGCGCTCGCGGAGCGCTACGACGTCCTGGTCGTCGCCAAGGGCGGGCACCTCGTCGACGACGACGTCCCGGACGCCCTGGTCGGACCGCGTGGTGTGCTCGCCCAGGTCGTCGCGCCCCGTGTGCGGACGACGGCGACCCACGGCACGGGCTGCTCGTTGTCGAGCGCGATCGCGACCCGTCACGCCGTCGTCGACGACTGGGCGCTGGCGCTGGCACAGGCCAAGGAGTGGCTGACGGAGGCGATCCGGCACGGTGCGGCGCTGGGGGTCGGCGGCGGGCACGGACCCGTCGACCACTTCGCCGCGCTGCGTGGGGCGCTGGTCGCACCGTTCCACGCGTCCCGCTGAGAGGTCGGACACCGACCAGGTCGATGCGTCGGACACCGACCCGCCGGGAGCAGTCGGGTACCCGGGGGGCGTCAGTCGAACATGTCCCCGATGTCGTCGAGGATCCCGCCCAGGACCATCCCGCCGAGGACCGCCCCGAAGGCCCCGGACCCGCCGACCCCGCCGCGCGGACGCCCACCGGCGTGCTGGGCGCCCCAGTGCTGGCCGTGGGAGGCGCGGGCGATGTCGCGGTGTGCGAGCGTGGCGGCCTCCGCCGCCAACGAGGCGGCCCGGCGTGCGGTGTCGACCGCCTGCTCCGGCTCGCTCAGCGTGCGGGCCGCGGCGAGCTCGCGCTCCGCCTCGGCCAGCCGGGTCCGCGCGTCCGGCCCCACCGGCGCACGGTAGTCCTCCACCACGGCGCGGGCGGTGGCGATCTGGCGGGCCGCGTCGTCGAGCGCCGGGGTCAGCTGGGCGGCCGCACGGCGGGTGCGGCCGTCGTGCTCGAGCCGACGACGCACGGCGTCGTCGAGCGCGGTGCTGGCCTGACGGACCCGGGTCAGGCTGCCCACGGGGTCGGCCGGTGCGCCCGGCGCCGGCAGGGCGTCCAACGCCTCCTGCAGGGAGTCGACCGCCGCGTCGACGGCGCCCGAGCGCTGGGGCGCCGGCAGCGCCCGCGCCTGGGCGAGCTCGTCGCGGGACTCCGCGACCATCGCACCGAGCGCCGCCTCCGCCGTCAGGGCGTCCGCCTCGAAGTCCCGCACCGCCTTGAGCAGCCCTTCGGCACGCCCGACCGACTCCTCGGCGGCGCGGGCCGTCGCCGAGGCGCGCCCCGGGTCGCCGTCGTCCAGGGTGCGCCGCGCCGACGCCAGCCCACGACCGGCGAAGTCCAGGAGGCGGGCCGCCTGGTCCGGGTTGTCGGCGACGGGACGCAACGCGGCGGGCGTGTACCTGTCGGCGAGCTCGGCCAGGTCGCGACGCGCCGAGGCGACCGCGTCACGCACCCGGTCCGTCTGCGCGGCGATCCGGTCCAGCGCGTCCGGGGTCGCACGTGCCGCCCGGCGGCGCTCCGCGAGCCCCTGCTCCAGGGTGTCCAGCACCGACTCCGCGTCGCGGCACAGGCCGACGATCCTGGCCGACCAGTCCCGTCGCTCGGTGTCCGTGTCCGGCACGTGGTCGTGCAGGAGCTGGTTGAGGTGGAACGCCTCGCGCACCTGCTCCCGCGCGCGCCGCTGGTGGCCGACGAGGTCGGCGACCCCGTCCGTGCCCAGCTCGGCCTCCGCGAACGCCAGCTCGTCCTCCGCCAGGCGGGTGCGCTCGTCGGCCCGCACCAGCGCCGACCCGGCCTGCGTGGCCAACCGGGTCAGCTCCGACTCCGTGTCCGCGGCCAGGCCGCGTCGACGACGCCCCGTCCACGCCACCACGGCCACCAGTGCCGTCACCACCAGCACCGCTCCCGTCACGACCCCCACGACCTGACCTGCGTCCATGGCCCGCATGCTACGGGTTCACCGCCGCAGGACCGAGCAGAGGTCCGGGACCCGGCAGCCCCCGCGACGATGTGCCCGGCAAACCATGTGGGGGAGTGGTGAGAGAATGGCGACGATGCCCACCCAGAAGGACCCCGACAGTCCCACCCGCACCCCGTCCGAACGCCCCACGCCCGCCGGCTCACAGCTGAGCACCCTGGCCTCCGTGCGGCGACTGCTGCCCCACGTCCGCCCGGCGATGTGGCCACTCATCGGCGGGCTCTTCGCCGCCCTGGGCGCCAGCCTCGCCGCCCTGGCCATACCTCGCGTCCTGCAGACCCTCGTCGAAGGACCGCTCGCCGCCGGGATCGCCGACCACGACCGCACGGCGCTCGTGTGGCCCGTCCTGGCCGTCCTCGCCCTCGGGCTCGCCGAGGCCGGACTCATCCTGCTGCGCCGCAACCTCGTCATGTACCCCGGCACCCGCGTCGAGGCCGCCCTGCGCACCACCCTCTTCCGCCACCTCCAGGAGCTCCCGGCCGCGTTCCACGACCGCTGGCCCGGCGGGCAGCTCCTCAGCCGCTCCATGGGCGACCTCGGGCTCCTGCGCCGCTGGATGGTGTTCGGGCTGCTCCAGCTCGTCGTGTCCACCATCACCATCGTCGTCGGCGTCGGCATCCTGCTCGCCACCGCCGGATGGCTCGGCCTCGTCTACCTCGCCGGCGCCATCCCCGTCACCGTCATCGCCTTCCGGTTCTCGCGGCGCTACCGCGTCATCGCGCGCCTGTCCCAGGACCAGTCCGGCGACCTCGCCACCACCGTCGAGGAGTCGGTGCACGGCATCCGCGTCCTGAAGGCCTTCGGCCGCGGCGGCGACGCCCTGCGCAGCTTCACCGGCCAGGCCGAACAGCTGCAGCGCACCGAGATCCGCAAGGCCTCCAACCAGGCGACCGTCACCACCTCCCTGCAGCTCATCCCCGAGCTCACGCTCGGCGTCTGCCTCGTGCTGGGCGTCTGGCTCGCCTCCGAGGAGCAGATCACCGTCGGCGGGCTCGCCGCGTTCTTCCTCACCGCCGCGGTCATCAACGGCCCCGTCGTCGACCTCGGCACGACGCTCTCCATGACGCTCAACGCCCGCACCGCCATCGACCGCTTCTTCGAGGTCATGGAGACCCCCAACACCCTCGCCGACCCCACCGACCCCGTGGACCTGCACCACGTGCGCGGCGAGATCCGCCTGGAGGACGTCACCTTCCGCTACGAGGACGACGACCGACCCGTGCTCGACCACGTCGACCTCACCCTGCCCGCCGGCACCACCACCGCCCTCGTCGGGCTCACCGGCTCGGGCAAGTCCACCCTCGCGATGCTCCTGCCCCGCGTCCACGACGTCACCTCCGGCGCGGTCCTGCTCGACGGCACCGACCTGCGTCACGCCCGACGCAGCGACGTCCGCCGCGCCGTCGCCGTCGCCTTCGAGGACCCCACCCTGTTCTCCGCCTCCGTCCGCGACAACGTCCTGCTCGGCGTCGACGACGACCTGCCCGACCACGTCCGCGAGGAGCGCCTCCTCGAAGCGCTCGACGTCGCCCAGGCCGGCTTCGTCCACGACCTGCCCCACGGTCTCGACACCCGCATCGGCGAGGAAGGCCTCTCCCTGTCCGGCGGACAGCGCCAACGCCTCGCCCTCGCCCGCGCCATCGCCGCCCGGCCACGCGTCCTCGTCCTCGACGACCCGCTCTCCGCCCTGGACGTCAGCACCGAGGAAGCCGTGACCGCCCGCCTGCGCGACGTCCTCGCCGGCACCACCAGCCTCGTCATCGCGCACCGCCCCTCCACCGTGGCGCTCGCGGACCGGGTGGCCGTGCTGGTCGACGGGCGCGTCTCCGTGGTCGGGACGCACCGCGAGCTGCTCGCCACCGACGCCCACTACCGGTACGTGATCGCCTCCCTCGAGGACGACTGGGACCACCACGAGCACGAGACCACGGAGGTGTCCCGATGACGGGCCGCGACCACGGTCGGCGCCCCACCGGTGCCGACGCCGACGACGCGACGAGCCTGGACGCCGCGACCTCCACGGCGGTGCGCCGCCGGTCGCTGGGCCTGCTGGGTCAGCTGCTGCGCCCGCGCTGGAAGGCCCTGGCCTGGGCGGGTCTGCTGGTCGTGGTGAGCACGGCCGGGCAGGTGGCGGGTCCGCTGCTGGTCCAGGCCGCGATCGACACGGCCCTGCCGGCCCTGCGCGACGGGGACCCGGGCCGCCTGGTCGCCGTCGGGGTCGCCTACGTGCTCGCCGCCGTCCTCGGCGGGGTGTGCGCCGGTGCGTACGTGCGCGCCGCGGCACGGGTGGCGCAGAGCGTCCTGCTGGAGCTGCGGCGGCGCGTCTTCCGGCAGACGCAGCGCCTGTCGCTGGAGTTCCACGAGTCCTACACCTCGGGCCGCGTGATCAGCCGGCAGACGTCGGACCTGGAGGCGCTGCGCGAGCTGTTCGACGGCGGCCTGACGGGCGTCGTCTCCTCGATCATGCTCATGCTCTTCACCGGTGCGGCCCTGTTCTGGGTCGACTGGCAGTCCGGCCTGATCCTCGTCGCGGCGCTCGTGCCCGCCTGGTTCCTGACGCGCTGGTTCCAGCGCCGGTCCCAGCTGTACTACCGCGAGCAGCGCACGGCGTCCGCCCGCCTCATCGTGAAGTTCGTCGAGACGATGACGGGGATGCGGGCGGTGCAGGCGTTCCGTCGTGAGCCGACCACCTTGGCCGAGTACTCGCGGCTGGGGGAGGAGTACCGCGACGCGAACCTGCGCATCTTCGGCGTCAACGGCCGCTACCAGCCGGGGCTGATCCTCATCGGGAACGTGACGGTGGCCGTCGCGCTGGCCTGGGGCGGGTGGCGTGTGGTGGGCGGCACGATGGAGGTCGGTTCGCTCATCGCGGTGCTGCTGTACGTCAAGCGGTTCTTCCAGCCGATCCAGCAGCTCGGCATGTTCTACAACGCGCTGCAGTCGGCGGTCGCCGCCCTGGAGAAGGTCTCGGGGCTGCTGGCGGAGGAGCCGACCGTGGTGGAGCCCAAGCACCCGACCCCGCTGCCCCACGCGCGCGGTGAGGTGGTGCTGGACCACGTCAGGTTCGCGTACGGCGACGGTCCGGTGGTCCTGCCCGACCTCCATCTGACGATCCCCGCGGGCCAGACGGTGGCGCTCCTCGGCACGACGGGCGCCGGGAAGTCGACGGTCGCCAAGCTGGTCACGCGCTTCTACGACGCGAGCGACGGCGTGGTCGCGCTGGACGGTGTGGACGTCCGTGACGTCTCGACGAAGGACCTGCGCCGCGCCGTGGTGATGGTGACCCAGGAGGCGTACCTGTTCAGCGGGTCGGTGCGGGAGAACATCGCTCTCGGTCGGCCGGACGCCTCGGACGCCGAGGTCGAGGCCGCGGCGCGCGCGGTGGGCGTGCACGACTTCGTGTCGAGCCTGCCGGACGGCTACGCCACGGACGTGAACAAGCGTGGCGGGCGGATGTCGTCCGGGCAGCGGCAGCTGGTGAGCTTCGCCCGGGCGTTCCTCGCGGATCCGGCGGTGCTGGTCCTGGACGAGGCGACGAGCTCGTTGGACGTGCCGGGGGAGCGGCTGGTGCAGCGCGGTCTGCAGACGCTGCTCGCGGGGCGCACGGCGATCATCATCGCGCACCGCCTCTCGACCGTGGAGATCGCCGACCGGGTGCTCGTGATGGAGCACGGACGGGTCGTCGAGGACGGAGCACCGGGCGACCTGGCTGCCGGGGGCGGACACTACGCGAGGCTCAACGACGCGTGGCAGGCGTCCCTGATCTGAGGAACTAGATTCCAGACCGACCGGCCGGTATGCTGAGGCGGCCGGCGAGAGGAGCGACATCGTGGTCGACGTCCAGCAAGCACCCACGACCCGCGGACGGGTCATCACCTACCCCGTCGCGCTGCGCGCCGCCCGACGACGCTTCATGGGCTCCGGCGCGCTCGCGATGGACCGACTGACCGAGGACCTCTGGGTCAGCCGGGCCACGCTCTACCGTGTGGTGGGCAGCCGGGACCGGCTGCTCGGCGACGTGCTGTGGCAGCTCGCCGGGCGCACCCTGGAGATCGCCCGGCTCGACGCCGACGCGGACGGGCTGCGCGGGGTGGACCGCGTGCTCCGGGTCGCTCGGCGATTCGACGACGAGGTCGGCTCGTTCGAGCCCCTGCAGGCGTACCTGGACGCCGAGCCGGAGGACGCCACGCGGGTCCTGTTCGGGGTGACAGCACGGGTCCATCGGCGCACGGTCGCCGCCTGGACCGACATCCTGACCTCCGAGCTCGACGACGGCACGCTCGATCCCCTGCCCTGCGGGACGCGCCAGGCGGCCTTCGCGCTCGTCCGCATCGGGGAGTCGGTCCTCTTCGGGTCGATGCTCGCCGGGGTGGAGCCCGACCGCGAGCTCGCGGATCGCCTGCGGCGTTCGGTGCTGCAGGCCTGAGCAGCATCCGACGGGCGGGGCTCCCGCGTGGCGGGCCCGGCCGCGGCAGGGTCAGGCGGTGCCCGCCGCCACCAGGTGGTCCACGAGCGCCCGGGCGGGCAGCGACGGCTCGCCGACGGTGAGTGCCAGCACCTGCCGTGACGCGCCCGGCAGCGGGGTGGTGACGACGTCGGGGTGCTGGTGGGCGCGCAGCGCGAGGCCGGGCAGCAGGCTGACCCCGGCCCCGGCGGCGACGAGTGCCTGGACCGCCACGTAGTCGTCCGTCTCGAACGCGATGCGGGGCGCGAACCCGGCGGCGGCGCAGCGGGCGACGAGGTCGGCGCGGCAGCGCTCGCACCCGGCGATCCAGGCGTCGTCCTGGTGGCGGGTCAGGGACGCTGCCGGCGGCTCGGGGGCCGGGGCCGACCGCGCGGTGATGAGGTGGACCGTGTCGTCGAGAACGGGCGTCACCCGGAACGGCGTCAGGTCGTCGACGCTGCGCGAGTGCCGGACGTCGGCGTGCTCGAAGATGAGGGCGACGTCCACCTCGCCGGACCGCAGGGCCGCCACGGCCTCGGGGGGCTCGGCCTCCACGAGGCCGACGCCGACGCCGGGGTGCGCCTCGCGCAGCAGAGTCACCGCGGTCGGGACGATGGTGGCGAGGGCGGACGGGAACGCGGCCAGCCTCGCGCGGCCGGCCCGCAGCCCGGCGAGGGCGTCCAGCTCCCGCTGCGCACCCTCCACACGGGCGATGATCTCCTCGGCGCGGTCGGCGAGGAGGCGTCCGGCCTCCGTCAGTCGCACGCCGCGTCCGGCCCGCTGCAGGAGCGGCAGGCCCGCCTCCGCCTCGAGCCGCGCCAGGTGGTGGCTGACCGAGGGCTGGGCGTAGTGCAGCTCGCGTGCCGCCGCCGTCACGGAGCCGGTCCGGGCCACCGCGGCGAGGACCCGCAGGCGGGTGAGGTCGAGCTGGGCCGGTGGTGGCGGTGCCTCGGTCATGGGACCAGCCTACGACGTATCGACGACAGCGATGGAAGAGTGCGGAACCTGGCATTAGACCTATGCCAGGCGCCGTACCACGCTGGAACCCATGACTGCGCAGCACCCCACGTTCGACGACGTCCTCGCCGCCGAGGCCCGGTTGGAGCACCTGGTGGTGCGGACTCCCGCGACCGTCCACCCCGGGCTCGACCGCCTGGTGGGAGCCGCCACCAGGATCGTCGTCAAGCACGAGAACCTTCAGCACACCGGCGCGTTCAAGGTGCGCGGCGCCCTCAACCTCATGCTGCAGGAGCCGGCCGGCGCCGTCGTCGGCTACTCGACCGGCAACCACGCCCAGGCACTCGCCCACGCCGCACGCCACGTGGGCGCGCACTGCACGATCGTGATGCCGCGCGATCCCAACGAGCTCAAGGAGCGTGCGGTCCGTGCCCTCGACGCCCGGGTGGTGCTGCACGGAGCGGACCTGACGCAGGCAGCGGCGCACGCCGCCGAGATCGCCCGCGACCAGGGCGCCCGGCTGGTCAGCGCCGCGGACGAGCCGGCGCTGGTCGCCGGCGCCGCCACGGCCACCCTCGAGCTCCTGCGGGACGCGCCGGACGTCGAGGTCCTCGTGGTCCCGGTCGGTGGCGGCTCCGGCGCCGCGGCGGCCTCGCTCGTGGTGCAGGCGCTGGCGCCGCACGTCGAGCTGATCGGGGTCCAGACCTCCGGGGCGCGAGCGGCGCACGACTCCTGGCGCAGCGGGGACCTGCTCGCCCGGCCCGTCACCACGCGGGTCGAAGGACTCGCCGTCGGGCGGGGCTTCCGGCTGACGCAGGGGATCCTGCGCCACGGGCTCGACGACTTCCTGCTGGTGGACGACGACGCCGTCGTCCGTGCGCAGCACGCGTACCTCACGGCCGCCGGCACCCTCGCCGAGGGCGCGGGGGCGGCAGCCCTGGCCGCCGTGCTGGAGCACCCGACCCGCTTCGCCGGTCGTCGCGTGGCGGTGATGTGCAGCGGGGGCAACGCCTCCGACGTCGAGCACAGGCGGGCCCTGACCTGCGGCGGCCTGGTCGCGCCGGGCATAGTGTGACCACATGGCACGCCTCGTGGAGATCCATCCCGTCGACCCGCAGCCGCGCGCGGTCGGGCAGGTCGTCGAGCAGCTGACCGCCGGCGCGCTGGTCGCCTACCCGACGGACTCCGGGTACGCGCTCGGGTGTCGCGTCGGCCAGCACGACGGCACCGAACGGATCCGGCAGATCCGCCGTCTCGACGCGCGGCACCACTTCACGCTGATGTGCGCGAGCTTCGCCCACCTGGGCCAGCTCGTGCGGCTCGACAACTCGGCGTTCCGCGCCATCAAGGCGGCGACGCCCGGCCCCTACACGTTCATCCTGCCGGCGACGGCGGAGGTCCCGCGCCGCCTCGCGCACCCGAAGAAGAAGACGGTCGGGGTGCGCATCCCCGACTCGCGCGTCGTGCAGGCGCTGCTGCGCGAGCTCGGCGAGCCGCTGCTCAGCTCGACGCTGATCCTGCCCGACCGGAGCGAACCGATGACGCAGGGCTGGGAGGTCGCCGACACCCTGGAGCACGTCGTCGACGTCGTCGTCGAGTCCGGGGACGTGGTCGCCGAGCCGACCACGGTCGTGGACTTCTCGGCCGGGTACCCGCAGGTCGTCCGCGTCGGAGCGGGTGATCCTGCACCGTTCTCCTGAGCGGACCGGGTCGGTTCACCTGCGCGTCACGGTGCCCGGCTAGGGTGCTGGTCATGAGCGAACGTGGACTTGAGCTGGCCCAGGAGAAGATGCGCTCGGCAGGGGTCGCCCCCGCCGCCGTCGACGTGTTCACCCGGTTCTACGGGTTGTTGGAGGAGGGCGCCTCGGGGTACGTCCGCGAGGACGACGTCGAGCCCCTGACCGACCTCCCGCGAGCTGCCGACCTCGACGTCGACGACGCCGCGGCGGCCGACGCGCTCGGCCGCACGGCGCTGATCAAGCTCAACGGTGGCCTCGGCACCTCGATGGGGATGGATCAGGCGAAGTCGTTGCTGGAGGTGCGCCGCAGCGCCGCCGGCGAGCCGTTGTCCTTCCTGGACGTCATCGTGGGGCAGGTCCGCGCGGCGCGACGGGCGACCGGTGCTCGGCTGCCGCTGGTCCTGATGAACTCGTTCCGCACCCAGGACGACACGCTGGCGGCGCTGTCGGGCTACGACGACCTCGTCGTCGAGGGGCTGCCCCTGGACTTCCTGCAGAACCGCGAGCCGAAGCTGCTCGCCGAGTCCCTCGAACCCGTCGAGTGGCCCGCGGACCCGTCGCTGGAGTGGTGCCCGCCCGGGCACGGGGACCTGTATCCGGCGCTGCACGCCGGGGGCGTGGTGCGTGCCCTGCTCGACGCCGGGTTCCGGTACGCGTGCGTGTCCAACTCGGACAACCTCGGTGCGACGCCCGACGCGCGGATCGCCGCCTGGTTCGCCGGCACGGGCGCCCCGTACGCGGCCGAGATGTGCCTCAAGACCCCGGCGGACGTCAAGGGCGGCCAGCTCGTGGTGCGTCGTTCCGACGGACGCATCATCCAGCGCGAGACCGCCCAGACGCACCCGGACGACGTCGACGTCTCGCTCGACCCTCAGCGCCACCGCTACTTCCACACCAACAACCTCTGGTTCGACCTGGAGGCCTTGGCCGCCGAGCTCGACCGGACCGGCGGGGTGCTCGAGCTGCCCCTGATCCGCAACTCCAAGACGGTCGACCCCACGAACGCCGACTCGCCCGAGGTCGTGCAGATCGAGTCGGCCATGGGTGCCGCCGTGGCGGTCTTCGAGGGGGCGACGGCGATCGAGGTGGACCGAGAGCGGTTCCTGCCGGTCAAGACGACGAACGACCTGCTCCTGCTGCGCTCGGACGTGTACGAGCTCACGGACGACTACCGGCTGGTGGCCCGGGTCGACGCTCCCCTCGTGCAGCTCTCGAAGACCTACAAGACGATCTCCGGCTTCGACGCGCGCTTCCCGGCAGGACCGCCCTCGCTGCGGGGCGCCGCCGGCCTGACGGTCGAGGGGGACTGGACGTTCGGTGCCGACGTCGTCGTGGAGGGCGACGCCGCGCTGTCGGCCCCGGAGCAGGGGACCGGCACGGTGCCCGACGGTGCCAAGGTCACGGCGGACGGGATCGGCTGACCGACCTCGGGGACCGTCACGGGGTGCGGGGCGTCGTCGTGACGACGCGCACCGCGCCGACGTCGACCCTCAGCGTGCCCGCCGACGCGGCGGCCACCTCGGTGCGGAGCTCCTCGAGGTCGCCGGCGTCCACGAGGAGCTCCAGCCGGGCGAGCTCGGCGTAGGTGGTCGGACTTAGCACGGCGTCGTGGCGCGACGCCCACTCGCGCAGGAGGTGCTCCACGCGTCCGGCGTCGGCGTGGGACACGGTCACGCCCACCTCGGTCAGGTGGCGGCGCACACGGAGCAGACCGCGTCCGTCCGCCTCGTCCAACGCCCCCGCGACGGCTCCCGCGTAGGCACGCACGAGCCCTCCCGTCCCCAGCAGGACGCCCCCGAAGTAGCGGGTGACGACGGCGACGACGTCGGTGACGTCACGATGGCGCAGCACGTCCAGCATCGGCGTGCCTGCGGTCCCGGACGGCTCGCCGTCGTCCGAGGACCGCCGGGCCTCACCGTGCGGACCGAGCACCACGGCGACGCAGTGGTGACGGGCGCCCCAGTGCTCGCGGCGCCGCGCGGCGACGACGGCCTCGGCCTCGGCGGACGACCGGGCGGGGACGACCGAGGCGAGGAACCGGGAACGCTTGACGACGATCTCGTGGTCGACCGTGGCGGCGAGAGCGCGGGGCAGGGGGCGTGGGTGGTCGGACGGCACCCGATCATCCTATGTTGAAAGAATTCTTTCGAAAGAGTACTTTCGACGGGTGGAACCTCAGGACGAACCCCGCCTGCCGTGGCCCGTGCGGGAGATCACCGACCCGCGCGAGCTGCGCGCGCTGGCCCACCCCGTGCGCTTCGCGCTGCTGGACCTGCTCGCCGAGGGGCCGCTGACGGCCTCCCAGTGCGCGGCCCGCCTGGGGGAGAGCCCCGCGAACTGCTCCTACCACCTGCGTCAGCTCGCCCGGTACGGGCACGTGCGCCCCGCGCCGGGCGGTCACGGGCGCGAACGCCCGTGGAGGTCGCGCGAGGAGGGCATCTCCTGGGACGAGGAGAGCCCGGCGGCGGCCACGGCCGCGGCCGCCCTCGACGAGGCCGTCGACCGCTACCGCTTCGACGCGTGGCGACGCTTCCGTACCCGCCGCCCGCACGAGAGCCCCGACTGGCGCCGGGCCGCCCTGTCCACCGACGTCGTCGCCTGGCTGACTCCCGCCGAGCTCGAACACGTCACGCAGGGGATCTACGACCTCTTCGCGCCGTTCGAGCCCCGCGGCCGCGACGACGCCGACCGGCCCGAGGCCGCCCGCGCGGTGCGGTTCTTCGCCTACGCCTACCCGGGCCCGCCGGCCCCGCAGCACACCACGTCCGAGGTGGACCGGTGAGCGCTGACGCCGTGCGGTACCGCCGCCGGTTCGTCGCGCTGAGCGCGCTGCGCTGGTTCCCCACGGGTCTTGCGGTGCCGGTCCTGGTCCTCCTGATGCGCGAGCGAGGGCTGGACCTGGCGACGATCGGGGTGGTCGGAGCGGTGTACAGCGTCACGATCCTGGTTCTCGAGCTGCCCAGCGGCGGCCTCGCGGACGTCGTCGGGCGGCGACCCGTGCTGCTGGTGTCGTCCGCGCTGTCGCTGGTGGCGGCTCTCGGGTTCGCCGTCGGGGCGTCCGTGCCCGCGTTGCTGGTGGCCTACGCGGTGTTCGGGGTCGCCCGTGCGCTCGACACCGGCCCGCTGCAGTCCTGGTACGTCGACGCCGTGCTGGCCATCGACCCGCGGACCGACCTGCGCCCGGCGTTGTCGCGGGCCGCGGCCGCCGAGGCGGCCGGCCTGGGCGCGGGGGCGGTCACGGCCGGCCTGCTGGTCGCGGTGTCGCCGTTCCCCGAGCACGACGCGGTCGTGGTGGCGCTGTCGACGCCGTTCCTCGTCGCGGCGGCGGTCGGGGCGGTGCACCTGGCCGCCGTGTGGTGGTGGGTCGACGAGCGGCTCCCGGTCGTCGAGGGGTCCGGCGAGGCTCCCACCAGGCTGCGCGCCGCGGTGGCGGGCGTCCCGGCGACGATCGCCCGGGGACTCGCGCTGGCACTGCGGGGCGGACCGGTGCGACGCGTCGTGCTGTTCACCCTCACCCTCGGGTTCGCGCTGGCGGGGATCGAGCTGCTCGCGCCGATCAGCTTCGCGGAGATGCTCGGTGGCGAGGCTCGCGCGGCGACGGCGTACTCGGTGCTCGTCACCGCCGGGTTCGCCGGGTCGGCAGCCGGGTCGGCGCTGGCTCCTGCCTGCGCACGGCTGCTGCGCAGCTCGCCGCGCGCCGTGCTGTTCGCCTCCCTCGCCGCCGCGCTGGCGCTGGGGGCGGTGGCCGTCCCCGTGCTCGGTGTCGCGGCGGCGGCGTTCGTCGCGTTCTACCTGCTGCTCGGCGTCGCGGGACCGCTGGTCGACGACCTCACGCACCGTGCGGTGACGGCGACCGAGCGGACGACCGTCCTGTCGGTGTCCTCCACGGCGCTGCAGCTCGGGGGAGCCGTCGTGGGCGTCGGCGTGGGTGCGCTGGCGCAGTCGACGTCGGTCGCGACGGGACTGCTCGTGGTGGCGGCGGTCCTGGCGGCCGGCGCGACGGCGATGGTGAGATGGCCCGGCAGGTTGAGACACGCCGACGACGTCGGAGGCTAAATAGTGTGCCAAGCGCCAGAATGAGCCCATGACCGGCCACGACTCCGACCCCAGCCCTGAACCCAGCCGTCGACCCGGCACCGGGCCCACGACCGGACCCGAAGATGTCGCCGAAGATGCACCCGTGGGCCCTGAGGGCCCCGCGGCCCGCTATCCACGCCCCACGGTCACCCTCGACGAGGCCGAGTGGGTGTGGCGCCAGCTCTCGGTGGAGGCGCTGCGCCCGGGTGGCAAGCCGGAGATCGTGCGCCTCGCCGTGATCGCCGGCCTCACGCGGTCCACGGGCGCCCGCTACGGGGACCTCCTGCGGGTCCGTGCGGAGGACCTGGACCTTCCCGCGGACGCGACCAGAGGCCGTGTGGGTGGCGTGCGACCGACGGGGGAGGGGAGCGTCGTGGTGCGGCACGGCAAGCACCGCCAGGTGCGCCGGCATCGCCTCCCCGGGGACGTCGTGGTCGTGCTGCGGCACTGGATGGTGGTGCGCACGGAGCTGGCAGCCGACCTCGAGGGGTCCGTGCCGCGAGCGCTGCTCCTGACGGTGCACCACACCCACGACAACGGCACGACGGTGTCGAGCGGCCTGCCGATCACCCGGCAGGGGCTCGTGCTGTCCTGGCGCCGTTTCACCCTGCGCACGAACGCGAGGTACGGGGCGACGAGGCCGCCACTGCCCACACGGTTCGAGCAGGTGCGCCGAGCCTGGACCGACGCAGGAGTGCCGGATCGCGGCGTCGCCCTCCAGCCGCCGTCAGACAATAAATAGTGTGCCAAGCGCGCACGACACCAAGTTCAACCCCCCAACACGAGCAGAGACCGGAGAGGTCAGCCCGACGTCGGGAGGCCGAGCAGAGGGGCGTCCGGCCGGTGGAACGGCAGCTCGACGAAGCCGAGCCGGTCGTAGAACGCACGCGCACCGGTGTTCGCGGGGTCGTGGCCCAGGTGGACACCGGCGACGCCGCGGTCGGCGAGCGCGGCGCACAGCACGGCCACGAGCCGTCGACCGAGCCCACGTCCCTGGGCGCGGGGGATCAGGTCGATGTGCAGGTGCGCCGGGTACGCCGTGAGCTCCGCCGTCGAGATGCCCCGGAGCATGCGCGTGGGGTCCGCACCGTCGCGCAGGAGGTCGGCCTCCGAGTACGACGGGGCGGCCGGCGTCGGCCCCGGCCGCGGGTGCCGTTCCACGAACCCGGGTGTCCACTCCTGCTGCCACCACCGCACGAACTCGACCGTGTCGGGTGCTGCGAGCACGTACCCGACGGCGAGCCCGTCGTCGACGGCGAGCACCGCGTCCCCGCCGTCGACCGGTGGCGTCGTCGACGGGTCCACGACGACGAACGCGACCTCGGGAGCGTGGTCGACGTAGGGCAGGGCGTAGACGTCCGGCATCAGCGAGTCGTCGGAGTACACGCCGCGGGCGTCACCGCCCGCTGCCGCGGTGCGCACGCACACCTCGCCGACGGCGGCCCGGTCGGAGGGTCGATAGGGGCGGACGACGAGATCGGTCATGAGGGAGATCCTCGCAGCAGGAGTGTCGCGAGCGTCAGCAGGGCCGCGGCCCCGAGGACCACCAGGCCTCCCACGGCGAACCCGCTGGCGAGCCACCCGGCACCGCCGACGGCCAGCGTCACCGCCGTGATGGTCAGGTCCCGGCGGGCGACGTGCCACAGGGCGGCCGTCTCCACCCTGGTGCGTCGACCGACGTGCTCGGCCCACCAGGTGAGGCGCACCGCCATGAGGCCGAGCGGCGCCAGGCCCAGCACGGCGGCGTCGAAGGGCGCGGACGGCGCGCCGATCATCGTCAGGGCCGCGATCAGCACGGCGAGGTGCGGGGCCGCCGGGCCTCGCCGGAGCGCGACCCACAGGGCGAAGGCTGCCGCCACCGCTCCGACCCCCCCGGCATCAGGCCGACGCGCAGCCCTGTCAGCAGGAGCAGGGCTGCGACGGCCGCCGGCGCGAGGAGGCGCAGCACCCATCCGCCCACGACCGGTCCGGCGTCGACCTCGACGACGGGCAGCGGCCGTTCCAGCCGCCGGCGCCGGAGGTCCACGATCTCGGCGACCAGCCTCATCGGTGGGCTCCCGTCGTCCCGGACAACCTGACCGGTGCCGCGTGGTGGCGTTCGTCCGCGCGGACCTTCGCCTCGAACCGGGCGCGGGCCCGGGACCTCTCGGTACCGGTCCACGGCACCACGAGGACTCCCTCCGCCGCCATCTGGGCGATCCTGTCGTCGCGTTCCATCGAGGTGACCCGCCAGGCGATGCGCAGGTGCTCCTCGGCCACGGGACGGACCGCCGGCAGGGTGTCGACCACGACGACCCGGTGCCCCTCCTCGCGCCAGGTCCGCACCAGGTGCAGGGACTCGTCGTCGAGCAGGGTGCTGAACAGGTACACGATCGCGTCGGCCGGCAGCTGGGGTGGTCGCAGCCGGCGTTGCGGGGACCCCAACGGGCTGGTCATCGCGAGGCCGTGCTGCAGCCGCCGCAGCTGCCGGCGCCCGCCCGCCGCCGGCAGCGGACGGCGACGACGGCCGAGGTCCTCCAGGCCGACACGGTCCCCGGCGTCGACGACCGCCTTCGCCACGGAGGCGGCGGCGTGCCGTGCCAGGTCGAGCGAGGTCGGCTCGTCGATCCGCCGGGCGCCGTGGCCCCGCCAGGTCCGCAGGTCCGGGCCGACGTCGTCCCGGGAGTCGAGGACGAGGATCGTCGTCGCCTCGGCCGTGGAGTAGGTGCGTCGGACGTACAGCTCGTCGAGGTCGGGGGAACGGCGTGCGGTGGTCCGCCAGTCGATGCGGCGCAGCCGGTCTCCCGGGGTGAACGGGTGCACGTCCCGCAGGTCTCCGCCGTCGCCGAGGCGGCGTGAGACGTGGGGGCCCGTCAGGCCGCGCAGCCGGGACGGCAGGGGCACACGCCCGAGCGGCATCGTCGCGGGGAGCACGAGGCTCTCCGGCGCACCGACCCGGATCGGGTCCTCGGCGGTGGCGCCTCCCGGACCGTATCCGCGGGCGTCCGCCACGAACGTCGGCTGGGGACCGGTGCGGACCGTCGCCAGCCGCAGGTCCAGCCGGCGGGGTGCGGCCGCCACCACGAGGTCGACCGTCCGGTGCCCCGGAGCCGCCACCCGGACCTGCAGCGTCTCCGCCTCCCCGGGCGGGTCCACCTCCAGGACCGCGGCAAGGGTGCCCGGCACCACCGGCCCGTCGGCGGTGGTGAGCCGCACGGTCGTCTCGCGGGTCGCCACCCGGGCACCGGGTGCACCAGGGCGACCGGTCCACGCCGCGCCCAGCACCAGCGGCACCCCCAGCAGCGCGACGTCCGCCCGCCCGACCAGCAGCCCGACCGCCAGCACGACGACGCCCGTCCCGAGGCCGATCGCGCCCGTGGGGGTGCGCCGCCACACCGGGTCCGTGTCCTGGCGGACCTGGCGGACCTGGGCAGCATCCCTCGGTGTCGTGCCGAACGTCACCGCGCGGTCCCGACGGTCGCCGGGCCCGGGACGGTCGACAGCAGCTCGGTGACGACGTCCTCCGGGCGCACGGCGGACGCCCACGCCGTGGGGGTGAGGGTGAGCCGGTGGGCGAGCACCGCCACGCCCACCCGCTTGACGTCCTCCGGCAGCACGAAACCACGCCCGTCCAGGACGGCGACGGCGCGCGCGAGCAGCAGGAGGTTCTGGGAGCCGCGGGGCGACGCGCCGACCTCGATCGAGGCGTGCTCGCGGGTGGCCGCAGCGAGGTCGACGCAGTAGCGGGCGACGTCGGGGTCCACCTCGACGGCCTCGACCCCCGCCTGCATCGCGAGCACCGTCGGTGCGTCGACGACGGTGCGCACCGGCGCGGCCTCGGCACGCCGGGCCACGCGACGCATCAGCACGTCACGCTCCTGCTCGGCGTCCGGGTAGCCGACGGCGAGCCGCACCATGAACCGGTCCAGCTGCGCCTCGGGCAGCGGGTACGTGCCCTCGTACTCCACCGGGTTCGACGTGGCCACGACGTGGAACGGGCGGGGGAGCGGGCGGGTGACACCCTCCGCGCTGACCTGCCGCTCGGCCATCGCCTCCAGCAGCGCCGACTGCGTCTTGGGTGCGGTGCGGTTGATCTCGTCCGCGAGGAACAGCCCGGTGAACACCGGACCTGGCCGGAACACGAACTCGCGCGTCGTCGGGTCGAACACGCTGGATCCCGTGACATCGCTGGGCAGCAGGTCCGGGGTGCACTGCAGGCGCGCGAAGTCCAGTCCCAGCGCCGTCGCCAGCGACCGGGCCGCCAGGGTCTTGCCCAGCCCGGGCACGTCCTCGAAGAGCACGTGCCCGCCGGCGAGGACCGCCGCGAGCGCCAGCTCGAGGCTCTCGCGCATGCCGACGACGGCGGTGGCGATCTCGTCGAGGACGGTGGTGGCGTGGTGGGCGACGGCGGTGGGGTTCAGCGGTTCGGTGGGGGTGGCGGTCATCGGCGGGGCCTTCCGGTGCGCTGGGTGTCGGGGGTGAGGTGGTCGATGGCGTCGAGCCAGTGGTGCAGGGTGCGCGCGGTGGGTGGTCGGCGGGAGCGGATGCCGTCGAGGACGTCGGCGCCGAGGAGCTGGGCGGCGGCGTGGTGGTGGGTGGGGTCGTCGAGGTGGACGCCGTGCGCGGCGAGGCGGTGGGTGGCGAGGGCGTGGACGCGGCGGGTGACGCGGGTGGAGACGCGGCCGTCGCGGGTGAAGGCGGCCCAGCCGAGGTCGGTGACGTCCTCGCGGGCGCCGTGGCGTTGTTCGGCGGGTGGGGCGGGCCAGCGTGCTTGTCGGCCGTCGTCGAGGGCTTTCCAGGCGTGCCGGCAGGCGAGGAGGGCTGCGGCGAGCGTCAGGGCGTGGACGGGGTCGACGGCGTCGGTGGCGGCGAGGGCGAGGGCGACGAGGAGGGTGAGGGCGGCGGGGAGGTGGCGGCGGGTCATGGGGCTCGGTCCGGTGGGGGTGCGTCGTCGAGGCTGCGGGCGATGGCGACGAGTGCGGTGCGGGCGTGGTCGACGTCGTCGTCGTCGACCCGCTGGTGGGCGAACCGGGCCTGCTGGTAGAGGCGGCGCAGGGTGTCGAGGTGGGTGGGTGGTGCGGGGGTGGTGGTGAGGATGTCGTGGGTGAACTCGGTGGTGGTCTGGGCGGGGTCGCGGTGGGTGCCGTGCTCGGCGGCGGCGTCCTCGAGGGCGATCCAGGCGGCGACGACGCCGTCGGTGGGGGTGCGTGCGTGGTCGAGGTGGGCGAGGGCGCGGGTGACGGCGTCGGCGAGCTCGGGCACGGGGAGGGTGGCGCGGTGCTCGGTGGTGAGTCCTTCGCCGGTGTCGAGCTCGTCGGGGGCGACGGTCTGGTCGGGCACGGCGCGCACGGCGGTGACGATCTTGCGGGCGACGTACCAGAGCAGGGCGGCGACGGCGAGGGCGGCGAGGACGAGCAGGACGGTGGCGAGGGTGGTGCTGTCGGGGGGTTCGGCGGGTTCGGGTGGTGGGGGTGGTGGGGCGGGTTCGGTGGTGGCGAGCTCGTTCTCGGGGGGTGTGCCGCCGAAGGTCCAGGCGGGGAGCTCGACGTGCCAGGTGGTGGCGGTGGCTGCTCCGAGGACGACGAGCAGGAGGGTGGTGGTGAGGACGGCGGGGTGCAGGGTGCGGTCCCGGGTGCTCATGGGTTCCTCTGGGCGTGGATGCCGGCGACGGCGGCGGTGACGAAGGCGGCGGGGTCGTCGTCGAGGCCGCGCCCCATGGTGGACAGGGGTGCGGGGCTGGCGCGCAGGGCGGTGAGGAGGTCGTGGTCGGCGGGGATCTCGACGAGCTGGTGGCGTGCGGGAAGTGTGCGGGCCTGCCGGCGGATGCGGTGGGTGAGGTCGGGGCCCCAGCCGGGCAGGTTCTCGACGTCGGGGGTGGGGACGGCCAGGGGGACGTCGGCGCCGGCGAGCGCCACGCGTCCGTAGGCGGTCAGGGAGTGGTGGGAGATGCCGAGGTGGCGGTCGCGGGCGTCGGCGCCGGAGACGCGCAGGGAGGCGACGGGTCGGCCGTGGAGGGTGGCGGTGGCGTTGAGGGCTTCGCCGGCGGCGACGCCGGAGAAGCCCCAGCGGGTGCCGGTGCCGAGGTTGCCGGGGCCTTGGGCGACGATGACGAGGTCGGCGGCGACGACGTGTCGTGCGGCGAGGAGTCCGGTGTGGACGGTGACGGCTTCGTGGTCGCCGCCGAAGGCTTGTCCGACGGTGATGGTGGCGGTGAGCCAGTCGTGCTCGCGAAGGGTGGCGATGGTGCGGGAGAACGCGGCGGGCAGGGCGCCGCCGTCGGTCATGACGTAGGCGATGCGGGGTGCGGGGCGTCCGGTGAGGGTGGCGGCGTGCCGGGCGCCGGCGACGATGGCGGGCAGGGCGGAGTGGAGGTCGGCGACGACGACGGGGAGCTGGGCGAGGTCGTCGGCGTCCTGGAGCGCGGGGTGGTGGGGGGACTCTTGTTCGTCGACGCCGAGGACGAGGGCTTGCAGGGGTGTGTAGCGGGCCTTGACGAGGTGGCCGGGTCCGGGTGGGGGGTCGGCGGGCAGGGTGGTGGTGTCGAGGGGGGCGACGGCGAGGGCGTAGCCGCCGGTGCCGAGGCCGCGTGCGAGGGCGGAGACGTTGAGGGCGAGGCGGTGGCCGACGTCGGGGTCGGCGAGGAGGCTGGTGTAGGCCAGGGCGCGGACCTCTGTGCGGGCTTCGGGGCCGGGCAGCGGCTGGTCGAGGTGGACGGTGAGCTCGCGGGCACCGTGCCAGGTGCGTCCGCGGGCGGTGACGGTCCCGGTCCGCCAGGTCACGTCGGTGCGGTGTGATGGTGTGCTCGGCCCTGTCGTCACCCGTCAGAGGTTACCGGGCACTACGGTGGGTTCCGATGGCTGGTGGCTTGGAGTCGGGCGGGATCCCGACGCGTCCTGACGAGCGGCTGCTGAATCTTGTCATCGCCCTGGTGAACACGTCGGTGGCGATGACGAAGCAGCAGGTGCGCTCGAGCGTGCACGGGTATGACGCGGCGCCGTCCACCGAGGCGTTCGAGCGGATGTTCGAGCGGGACAAGGACTCGTTGCGGGCGTTGGGCGTGCCGATCGTGACGGTGGAGGGTTCGGGGCACAGCGACGAGGTCGGGTACCGGATCGACAACGACGCGTACGCGTTGGGGCCGGTGGACCTGACGCCGGCGGAGCTGGGTGTGGTGGCGTTGGCGGCGCAGCTGTGGTCGGACAAGACGTTGCGCACGGACATGTCGCGGGCGTTGACGAAGCTGGCGGCGGCGGGTGCCGGGGATGCTGCGGACGACGCTGTCGCGGGGTTGGCGCCGCGGGTGCGCGCGGCGGGCGACGCGTACGGTCCGCTGCTGGAGGCCGTCTCGGAGCGGCGTCGGGTGTCGTTCCGGTACCGGGCGGCGAACTCGGGGCAGGTGCGTGCGCGCACGGTGGAGCCGTGGCGCATCGCGGCGCGCGGGGGCGGCTGGTACGTCGTCGGGCACGACCTGGACCGTGGTGCGGTGCGCATCTTCCGGCTGTCGCGCATCGAGGGACGGGTGCGGCTGGAGGGACCAGGGGGTGCGTACGACATCCCGGACCGGGTGGACGTGGACGCGGCGCTGGGCGCCGGGGTGGGGCGGGAGCGTTCGGCGCACCTCGCCGTCGTCCCGGAGCGGGCGACGGCGCTGCGGGCCCGCGCCCTGGACGTGCGCGAGCCCGGCGCGGACCTGCCGGCCACGCTGGCGGACCGGGACCGTGTCGTGGTGCCGTTCCGGTCGTTGACGTCGATGGCGGACGAGGTCGCCGGCTACGCGGACGCGGTCGTGGTCCTGGCCCCGGCGGAGCTGCGCGCGGAGGTGCTGCGCAGGCTGCGCGCGGCCGCGGCGCTGGACGTCAGGAGCAGCCGTGGCTGAGCGTGCCGACGACCGGCTGGTCCGGCTGCTGGGGATCGTCGCCTACCTCGACGGTGCGGGGCCGGTGGGCGTGGAGGACCTGGCGCGCCGGTTCGCCGTGTCCCCGGCGCGCATCCGCGAGGACATCGACGCCCTGTGGGTGACCGGCACCCCCGGCTACATGCCCGACGACCTCATCGACTTCGACGCCTTCTCCCTGGACGAGGGGCTGGTCAACCTCACCCAGGGTCGCGGCCTGACCCGTCCGCTGCGCCTGGGCACCCGGGAGGCGGTCGCCCTGGTGGCGGCGCTGCGCGCGATGAGCACGACCCCGGCCGTGCAGGCCGACGACGCCCGCGCCGGCGTCGTCGCGTCCGCCCTGAGCAAGCTGAGCGCCGCCACCGGCGAGGCCGCGAGCGCCGTGGACGTGCGTCTCGGTGGCGACGAGGACGCGCGGGTGGTGGGTGAGCTGACGCGGGCGCTGGCCGGGGGGCGGCGCGTGCGGTTGCGGTACGTGGACGCGGCGGACGCCACGAGCGAGCGTGACGTGGACCCGTGGCGGCTGGTCACGCAGTCGGACGCCACCTACCTGGTGGGCTGGTGCCATCGGGCGGGTGGGCGGCGCACGTTCCGCCTGGACCGGGTGCTGCAGGTGACGGTGAGCGACGTGGCGGTGGTGGAGCATCCGGACGGCGACGAGTCGGACGTGTTCGCGCAGGTGGCCTCCCAGGCGTCCCGTTCCCCGCGGGTGGTGACGCTGCGGTTGGCCTCCACGGCGCGCTGGATCGCCGAGGAGGTGCCGGTGGAGCAGGTCGCGGACCTGCCGGACGGGTCCTTCGAGGTGCGGTTGCGGGTGACGAACCCGGCGTGGCTGGCGCGGCTGCTGCTGACGAACGCCCCGGACGTCCTGGCGGTGGACCCCGTGGACGTCGCCGTGGACGTCGCGCAGGCGGCGCGCAGCGCGCTCGACGTCTACGACGCGTCGTAGGCTGGCCGTCGTGTGGGGATGGGTGTGGACGTTGCTGGCGCTGGGTGCGCTGGTGTTCCTGGCGTGGGTCGCCTGGCGGGTGGTGCGCGCCGGCCTGGAGCTGCTGCGCGAGGCGGGCCGTGCCGGGCAGGTGTGGGCGGACGCCTCGCAGCGGTTGAGCGAGGTGCTGGCACGTGCGGAGCAGGAGCGCCGCCCGGTGACCGCGACGATGTTCGACGACCGTGCCGAGCTGCACGCCCGTGTGGCGGGCCTGCGGCACGAACGCTGGCAGCGTCGTGGCCGGCGTCGGGCCGTGCAGGCGGTGCGGTGGCGCGAGTGGGCTGCGACGACCTGGTTGGAGCGCCGGCGCGCCGATCGCTCCCGCACCCCGTGACTTCGGTGGACCATGCGAGCGGACGACCGACGTCCGACGACCTCGCCGACGTCCGACGTCCTGCGTCGTCCTGTCCTGCACGGAATCGTCCGAACTGTTCCGGTCGGCGCCTGCGGCGCCCTACACTGACTGCGAGCGTCCGCACGGGCGTAGCGAACCAGCGTGGAGTTGAAGGCCGTGAGAATCCTCGAGAACCCCGTCGTCCTCGTCGCCCTGATCGTCCTGGTCATCGTCCTGTTCGGGGCGAAGCGCCTGCCGGACGTCGCCCGCAGCGTCGGGTCCTCCTTGAAGATCTTCAAGAAGGAGGTCAAGGACCTCCGCGACGACTCCGACGACACCCCGGCGGCCACGCCGCAGGCTCCCGCCGCACCCACGGCGCAGCAGGCGCCCCCGGCCGCACAGCCCACGACGCAGCAGCCCACCGCACGGCCCGTCCAGGACCCGGGCGCCCCGGCCGGCGACAGCAGCGCCCAGTCGGGCTCGCCCACCTCGACCAGCTGAGGTAGCCGCCATGTCCCGCACCCCCCGGGATCCCGAGGGGCGCATGCCGCTGCGCGAGCACCTGGTCGAGATCCGCAAGCGGGTCGTGCGCATCGCGATCGGCCTGCTGCTCGGGGCGATCCTCGGCTGGATCCTCTACGACCCGCTGCTCGAGGCGCTCGTCGACCCGCTGCAGGCCGCCTCCGAGGAGCGCGGCGCCCTCATCGGGCTGAACTTCGACGGCGTGGCCACCGCCATCGACATCCACTTCAAGGTGGCGCTGTTCCTCAGCGTCATCGTGTCCAGCCCGTGGTGGCTCTACCAGGTCTTCGCGTTCGTCAACCCGGGCCTGACCCGCGACGAACGCAAGTACGTGTACGGGTTCCTCGCCGCAGCGGTGCCGATGTTCCTCTCCGGTGCCGCCCTGGCCTGGTACGTGCTGCCCTACGTGGTGGAGGTCCTCAACTCGTTCGTCCCCGAGGGCAGCTCCAACCTCGTCGGCGCTCAGATGTACCTGAGCTTCGTCATGCGACTCATCCTGGCGTGCGGCATCGCGTTCCTCGTGCCGGTGTTCATGGTGGTCCTCAACCTCATGGGCGTGGTGTCGGCCCGCACCTGGCTGGCGGGCTGGCGCTGGGCCGTGCTCATCTCCTTCGTGTTCGCCGCGATGGTCACCCCGACCCTCGACGTCATGAGCATGTTCGGGCTGGCCGCACCGCTGTGCGTGCTGTACTTCGTCGCCACCGCCCTGTGCTTCTGGCACGACCGGCGAGCGGCCCGGCGTCGCGTCGCCGCCACCGAGTGACCCGCCCGGAGCCAGCAGACCCCGGTGAGGGACATGCGGTGAACGCCACCGGCCGCCTGCACCGCGTCGGGCTGGCCGTCAACCCGACCGCCGGCGGCGGACGCGGCCGGGCTGCCGGAGCCCGGGTCGCGGTCGCGCTGCGCACGGCCGGGCACGACGTCGTCGACCTGTCCGGCGTCGACGCCCCCGACGCGGCCCGGCACCTGGCCGCCGCGACAGGCCTGGACGCGCTCGTCGTCGTCGGCGGCGACGGCATGGTCCACCTGGGCGTCCAGGCCGTCGCCGGCACACCCGTGGCCCTCGGCGTCGTCGCGGTCGGCACCGGCAACGACTTCGCCGCCGCCACCCACCTGCCCCCGAGCGACCGGGACGCCGCCCTGAGAGGCCTGACCAGCGCGCTGCACCGGGCCAGCACCCGCCCCGTGGACGCCATCCGCGTCACCTCGACCAGCGGCGAGGCCCGCTGGGTCGCCGGGGCGGTGTCCGCCGGGCTCGACGCCGCCGTCAACGCCCGCGCCAACACCCTGCGCTGGCGCGGACCCAGCCGCTACACCCTGGCCGCGCTCGCCGAGATCGCCGCGTTCCGCGCCTGGGAGTACACGCTGCGGTTCACCGGCCTGACCGACGACGGCGGCCTGCACCTGACCCGCACCGGCGAGGAGTTCACCTGGACCGGGCGCGCCGCCATGGTCACCGCCGCCAACATCTCCCGCATCGGCGGCGGCATCCGCGTGGCACCCGACGCCGTCGCCGACGACGGCCTCCTCGACGTGCTGGTCGCCCCCGTGCTCACCCGCACCGCAGCGGCCACCATCTTCCCGGCCATGTTCACCGGACGGCACACCCGCCGCCGCGACGTGCACGTGCTGCGCGCCCGCGAGGTCACCGTCGACGGCACCGCCCTGCCCGTCGCGCACGGCGACGGCGAACCCCTGCCCGGCGCACCCCTGACCGCCACCGCCGTGCCCGGCGCCCTGCAGCTGCTGCACCCGCCGGGCCCGGCGGCGTCGAACCCCGCGGGTGCGCCGTAGGCTGACGCCATGACGGCTGAACCCAGCCCGGCCGAGCGCTACGCCGCCGCACGGGCACGAACCACCCGGGCCAAGGCCGACGCCGGAGAGCTCGGCCGGTTCCGCACCCTCCTCGACTTCGAGCTCGACGACTTCCAGGCCGACGCCTGCGCCGCCCTCGCCGACGGCCACGGCGTCCTCGTCGCCGCCCCCACCGGCGCCGGCAAGACCGTCGTGGGGGAGTTCGCCGTCCACCTCGCCCTCGCGCAGGGCGGCAAGGCGTTCTACACCACCCCCATCAAGGCGCTCAGCAACCAGAAGTACCACGACCTGGTGCGCCGCCACGGCGCCGAGAACGTCGGCCTCCTCACCGGCGACACCTCCGTCAACTCCGACGCACCCGTGGTCGTCATGACCACCGAGGTGCTGCGCAACATGCTCTACTCCGGCTCCGGCGCGCTGGACGGACTGGCCTACGTCGTCATGGACGAGGTGCACTACCTCGCCGACCGGTTCCGCGGCCCCGTCTGGGAAGAGGTGATCATCCACCTGCCCGACCACGTCCAGCTCGTCTCGCTGTCCGCGACCGTGTCCAACGCCGAGGAGTTCGGCGACTGGCTGGCCACCGTGCGCGGCGACACCACCGTCGTCGTCAGCGAGCGCCGCCCCGTGCCGCTGTGGCAGCACGTGGTGACCGCGCCGCCGGAGGCGCACGCCGGGCCCCGGCTGTTCGACCTGTACGCCGGGCACGTCGACCCCACCGACCCGGGCCCGAACCCGCCGATCGACCCCGACCTGGCGCGACTGTTCCGCACCCACGGGCGCTCCGGGCAGGGTCGTGGCCCGGACCGGCGGGGGCGGGGTGACCGCGGCCACCGGGGCCGGGGGGCGCGGTCGGGTCCGGGGTCGTCGGCGGTGCCGCAGCGGCGCACGCCGCGCCGGTTCTCCGTGGTGGCGGCCCTCGAGGAGGACGCCCTGCTGCCGGCGATCTACTTCATCTTCTCGCGGGCGGGCTGCGAGGGTGCCGTCGAGCAGTGCGTGCGCTCGGGCCTGCGGTTGACGAACGCCGAGGAGGAGGCTCAGATCCGGCGCGTCATCGAGGAGCGGACCGTCACGGTGCCGCCCGAGGACCTCGACGTGCTCGGCTTCTGGCAGTGGCAGCACGCCCTGTCGCGCGGCATCGCCGCCCACCACGCGGGGCTGCTGCCCGTGTTCAAGGAGACGGTGGAGGAGCTGTTCGCCCGCGGCCTGGTCAAGGTGGTGTTCGCCACCGAGACGCTCGCACTGGGCATCAACATGCCGGCCCGGTCGGTGGTGCTGGAGAAGCTCGTCAAGTGGGACGGCAGCGCCCACCAGCCCGTCACACCGGGGGAGTACACCCAGCTCACCGGACGTGCGGGACGCCGCGGCATCGACGTGGAGGGCCACGCCGTCGTCGTGGACCACGAGGGACTCGACCCGGTCGCCCTCGCCGGTCTGGCGTCGCGGCGCCTGTACCCGCTGCGGTCCAGCTTCCGCCCCACGTACAACATGGCCGTCAACCTCGTCGGTCAGGTGGGGGCGGCGCGCGCCCGGGAGGTGCTGGAGACGTCGTTCGCGCAGTTCCAGGCCGACCGCGGCGTGGTGGGCCTGGCCAAGCAGGCGCAGGCGCACGCCGAGGCGCTCGAGGGATACCAGGAGGCGATGACGTGCGACCGGGGTGACTTCGCCGCGTACGCGGCGATCCGGCGCGCCATCTCCGAACGGGAGAAGGAGCTGTCCAGCTCCGAGCGGGGCGCCCGCCGTGCCGATGCCGTCGCCTCCATGGAGAAGCTGCGCCGTGGGGACGTGGTGGAGGTGCCGTCGGGTCGACGCCGCGGGTACGTCGTCGTGCTGGACCCCGGCACGCACGAGGGCGGGTTCGACGGTCCTCGACCCACCGTGCTCACCCAGGAGAAGCAGGTCAAGAAGCTCACCCTGGCCGACGTGCCGGACGGGGTGCGCACGGTGACGCGGGTCCGCATCCCCAAGTCGTTCAACCCGCGCCGGCCGGACGCGCGCCGGGACCTGGCGTCCTCGATGCGCAACGCGCTGGGTGCCTTCTCCGCCGACGGCGGGTCGGGGCGGGCACCGGGTCGGGGGCGGCGCGGCTCGGACGCGGCGTCCGACCCGCGGCTGGCCGAGCTGCGCGCCGAGCTGCGCGCCCACCCCTGCCACGCCTGCCCCGAACGGGAGGACCACGCCCGCTGGGCGCAGCGCGCCGACACCCTGCGGCGGGAGCACGCCTCGCTGGTGCGCCGTATCGAGGGGCGCACCGGGTCGATCGCGCGCGTCTTCGACCGCACCTGCGAGGTGCTGCTCGAGCTCGGCTACCTGTCCGGACGCGGCGCGAAGGTCACGGTGACCGACTCCGGTCGCCGCCTGGGCCGGCTGTACGCCGAGGACGACCTGCTGCTGGCGGAGTGCCTGCGCCAGGGCGTGTGGGACGACCTGTCGCCTGCCGAGCTCGCCGCCGCGGTGTCCACGGTGGTGTATGCGGCACGCCGGGAGGAGTCGGAGTCGTTCGTTCCCGGCGGGCCCGACGGACGCCTCGCCCGTGCCCTGGACGCCACACAACGGGTGTGGTCCCGGCTGGGCGCCCTGGAGGAGGCGCACGAGCTGCAGGTGACGCGCCCGCTGGACGCCGGCCTGGTGGCACCGGTGCACCGGTGGGCCTCCGGGCGGGGACTGGAGGCCGTGCTGCGCGGCACCGACGTCGCCGCCGGCGACTTCGTGCGCTGGTGCAAGCAGGTCGTGGACGTCCTGGACCAGCTCGCCTCCGCGGCACCACGACCCGCGGTGCGGGCCGCCGCCCGCGCCGCCCAGGACGCCGTGCTGCGCGGCGTCGTGGCGCACTCCAGCCTGTGAGGGCGTCGGCCCGGTTCCGATGCCGCCGCGGTGGTGCTCTAGGCTTTCGGCCGTGACCTCCACGCTCTACCACAACGGCGTCGTCCACACCTCCGCGGACCCGTTCGCCGAGGCGATCCTCGTCGACGACGGCGTGGTGACCTGGGTCGGCGCGCAGGACACCGCCACCGGGCTCGCCGCCCGCGCCGACGACGTCGTCGACCTCGACGGCGCGCTGGTGACCCCCGGGTTCGTCGACGCGCACACCCGCCTGCTGGACACGGGCCTGGCCGAGGAGTCGGTCGACCTCGGTGCGGCCACCGGGCCGGGCGACGCCCTGGACGCCCTCGCGGCCGGCGCCCGCGCCCTGCAGCAGGCCGCAGCGGACCGCCACGACGTGCTCCTCGCGGCCGGCTGGGACGAGTCCCGATGGACCGAACGGCGCCCGCCGCGCCGCGACGAGCTCGACGCCGCCTGCGACGGCAGGCCCGTGTACGCGGTACGCGCCGACGACTCCGGCGCGGTGGTGTCCACGTCCCTGGCCCGCCTCGCCCACCTGGAGCACCTGCCCGGCTGGGACCCGGCCACCGGGCTCGTCACCGGCGAGGCGCACCGCGCGGCCCGCGCCGCCGCCCACGACGTGTCGGCCGAGCGCCGCACCCGCGCCTACCGGACCGCGCTGGACCGGGCTGCGGCTCACGGCGTGGTGTCCGTGCACGAGATGAGCACCCCCGCCTCCGACACCCGCGACGGCCTGCGCGAGCTGTGGTCCCTCACCCAGGACCCCGCCGCGGGCATGCCGCACCTCGTGGCCTACCGCGGCGAGCTCTGCCGCACCGACGACGACGCCCGCGACGTCCTGGCCGACCTGCCCTTCCTGACCGGCATCGGCGGCGCCCTGCCCGTCGACGGCACCCTCGGGGCCCGCACCGCCGCGCTGCGCTCGCCGTACACCGACCTGCCCCCGACGTCCGACCCGCACCCGCCCACCGGCGAGCTCCACCTGAGCGCCGAGGACGTCGCCGCCCACCTGGCCGCCTGCTCGGTCGCCGGCACCCAGGGCAGCTTCGGCGTCACCGGCGACCGCGCCATGGACGAGGCTGTGCGCGCGCTCGGGCTCGTCGCAGAGGCGCACGGGCCCTCCCTGCTGCGCTCGGGCCACCACCGCATCGAGCACGCCCTGTTCGTCGACGCCCCCGCCCTGGCCGCCCTGCTGCTCTACGGCGTGGCCCTGTCCGTGCAGCCCGCGTTCGACTCCACGTTCGGTGGCCGCGGCGGACAGTACGAGACACGGCTCGGCGCGGGACGCGCCTCCGCGCTGTCCCCGTTCGCCGACCTCGCCGGCGCCGGGGTGCCCCTCGCGTTCGGTTCCGCCACGCCCGTCACCCCCGTCGACCCCTGGGCGGCCGTGCGCGCCACCCTCACCCACGACGACACCACCCAGCGCATCTCGGCGCGCGCCGCCTTCCGGGCCCACACCCGCGGCGGATGGCGCCTCGCCGGCCTCGACCACACCGGCGCCGGCGAGCTGCGCGTCGGCGCACCCGCCCACCTGGCCGTCTGGCAGGCCGAGCACCTGGCCGTGCAGTCCGCCGAGGGCCGGCTCTCGCAGTGGAACCCCGAGGCCCGCGCCGGCCAGCCGCTGCTGCCCGACCTCTCACCCGACGCGCCCCGCCCGACGTGCCTGCGCACCGTGCGCGACGGCGTCGTGCTGTTCGACACGATGGCCTGAGCCCGATGGTCACCGAGACCAGCGGAGACCACGAGGTCGCCGGCACCACCGCCCGAGCCGGCACCGACCTGCTGCGCGCCCGACCCGTCACCCTCCTGCTCGCCGTCGCCGCCGGAGCGGCCCTGTGGGCCGCCTTCCCCGACGTCGGGGCCTGGCCGCTCGCCTTCGTCTTCGCGGCGCTGCTGCACACCGCGCTGCGCCGTGAGGGCCGCCGCGCCGCCGGCTGGAACGCCCTCGTCGGCCTCGTCGCCGCGCTGACGTTCTGGCTCCCGCACATCTGGTGGGCGAACTTCGCCACCGACACCGTTCCCTGGGTGGCGCTGGCCGCCGTGGAGTCCGCGTTCCTCGCCGGGTTCGGCGCCCTGTGGACCTGGGCACGGCGCGCCAGGTTCCTGCGCCTCGACACCGCCCGCGGGCCGTGGGGCCGCGCCCGACGCACGATCGCGCACGCCGCCGCCTTCGCGCTGCTCTTCGTCGCCGTGGAGCAGTGGCGCTCCGAGGTGCCGTTCGGCGGGTTCCCGTGGGGCCGCCTCGCCTGGACCATGGTCGACGCCCCCACCGGCCGCGCCGCCTGGCTCGGCGGCACCACCCTGGTCACCTTCCTCGTGGCGTGGGTGGGCGTCCTCGGCGCCCTGCTGGTCACCCACCTGATCACCCGGCTGGTCACCCTGCGACGAGCCGGGCACACCCCCGCACGGCACGCGGCCGGACCCCTGGCCGTCGTCACCGCCACCGCCCTGCTCGCGCTGCTCGGGCCCGCGCTGCTGCCCCTGCCGTCCGGCACCACGCCACCGACGCCCGTGGCCACCGCCGACCTGGACACCACCGTCGTCGACGCCGGCACCAGCACCCACGAGACCGCAGGTGCGCCCCTGCTCGCCGGCGCCGTGCAGGGCAACGTCACCGAACCCGGGCTCGGCTCGTTCGCCAACCGTGCCGAGGTGCTCAACAACCACCTGCGCGGCACCTACGAGCTCGCCGCACGCGACGCGGACCTCGACGTCGTGCTGTGGCCCGAGAACGGCTCCGACCTCGACCCCCAGGAGGCCGACGACGTCGCCGCGGCCCTCGACGACGCCGCGAGCGCCGTGGACGCGCCCATCCTGGTGGGCGCCCAGGAGTACCCGGAGACCGGCGGGCGGTACAACGTGTCGCTGCTGTGGCAGGACGGGCAGGGCGTGATCGACCGGTACGCCAAGCAGCACCCGGCACCCTTCGGGGAGTACATCCCGATCCGGGGGTTCGTGCGGCTGTTCTCCGACCAGGTCGACCGGGTCACCAACGACATGCTCCCCGGCACGGAGCCCGCCGTGGTCGAGCTGCCGCGCACGGACGGTGCGTCGGTGCCGATGGCGACGGTGATCTGCTTCGAGGTGGCGTACGACGAGATCGTGCGCGACGCCGTGCTGCGAGGTGCGCAGGTGCTGGTGGTGCCGACGAACAACGCGTCCTTCGGGAACACGGCGGAGTCGACCCAGCAGCTCGCGATGACCCGCATGCAGGCGATGACCACGGGGCGCGCGGCGGTGCAGATCTCCACGGTGGGCGTCTCGGGCGTCGTGGCCCCCGACGGCTCGCTGGTGGCGCGCACGGACCTGTTCACCGCGGACCAGATCGTCGCGGAGCTGCCGCTGCGCACCAGCCTCACCCCGGCGGTGCGGGCCGGCTACTGGCCCGGCTGGGTGGCGGGAGGTGCGGCGGTGGCGCTGGTCGTGGCAGGGTGCTGGGCAGCCCTGCGCGAGCGTCGCGTCGTCGAGGAGGACGAATGAGCACCCTGGTCGTGATCCCCACCTATGACGAGCGTGAGTCGCTGCCCGTCACCCTGGAGCGGTTGCGTGCCGCCGAGCCCGACGTGGACGTGCTGGTCGTCGACGACGGTTCCCCGGACGGCACGGGCAGGTGGGCCGAGGAGGCGGCGGCGCTCGACGACGCGGTGCACGTGCTGCACCGGGCCGGCAAGGGGGGTCTCGGCGCGGCGTACGTGGCGGGGTTCGCCTGGGGGCTGGAGGCCGGCTACGACGTGCTGTGCGAGATGGACGCCGACGGGTCGCACCGGCCCGAGGAGCTGGGTCGGCTGCTGGAGCGGCTGGCGGGCGGCGACCGGCCGAGCCTGGTGGTCGGGTCGCGCTGGGTGCCGGGCGGCAGGGTCGTGAACTGGCCGTGGCACCGGATGGTGCTGTCCCGGGGTGGCAACACCTACGTGCGGCTCGCGCTGGGGATCGCGGTGCGCGACGCGACCGCCGGGTACCGGGCGTTCCGGGCCTCGACGCTGCGGGCGATCGACCTGGCGGCGGTGGAGTCGCACGGGTACTGCTTCCAGGTCGACATGACGTGGCGGGTGCTGCGCGGTGGCGGGACGGTGGCGGAGGTGCCGATCACGTTCGTGGAGCGGGCTGCGGGCGTGTCGAAGATGTCGCGCTCGATCGTGGTCGAGGCGTTGACGAAGGTGACCCGGTGGGGGGTCGCGCACCGTTGGGGGCAGCTGCGCACGCGCGCCACGGGCGTGCGGGTCGCGCCCCGCTGACCCTGGACGAACGGATGCGGCCCTCCCCGCCAGGGGGAGGGCCGCATCCGTTCGTGCTCGTGCTCGTGCTCGGGCGCCGGGCCCGGGCGTCGCGCGTCAGGCGGAGCGGCGCAGCTTGCCGGCGCGCAGCAGCTCGAGGCGCTCGTCCAGGAGCTCTTCGAGCTCGGAGACGGTCCGACGCTCGAGCAGCATGTCCCAGTGGGTGCGCTGCGGCTTGGACGGCTTGACCTCGGGACGCTCGGCGTCGCGCAGGAGCGCCTCACCACCGCACTGGCACTCCCACAGCGGCGGCACCTCCGCCTCGGTGGAGAACGGCAGGATGATGGTGTGCCCGTTGGGGCAGTCGTAGTGCGCCTGGAAGCGAGGGGCGAAGTCGACGCCCTCGTCGGACTCCATGCTCTTGCTGCCGATGCTCATGCCGCGCAAGGAACGGTCGGGCATGTCGTCCTCCAGGGTTCGTAGGTTTTCGGGGCCAAGGGATCCAACGCGACCCTGACGACGGTTGTTCCGTGCGGGCGTGAAGTTCCGGTGAAGTGTGGACGGGCCCGATCGGGGGCACGCAGGACAAGGCTGGCGACGACGGCGCCGCGACGCAAGTCGAAGGGGCTCGGGGCCGCCGTCGTGTGGGTGACATCACCCGCTCGGCGCCGCGCGGGCGCCGTCGGTCGGGAACAATCGACCGGAGGCCCCGGTTGGGGCGGATACATGCAGATGCATGAACTGCTGGGATCTCGGCGCCGCACCCCGCCGCCGGATCCCGGCCTCGACCGCTCGACCCAGGGAGCCCGCCATGCAGTTCGGCATCTTCTCCGTCTCCGACGTCACCACCGACCCGGTGTCCGGGCACACGCCCGACGACACCGAGCGGGTGCGCGCGATCCTCACCATCGCCCGGCACGCCGACGAGGCGGGCCTGGACGTCTTCGCCACCGGCGAGCACCACAACCCGCCGTTCGTGGCCTCCAGCCCCACCACGCTGCTCGGCTACCTGGCCGGCGTCACCCGGGACATCACCCTGTCGACGGCGACCACGCTCATCACGACCAACGACCCGGTGCGTCTCGCCGAGGAGTACGCGATGCTCCAGGTCGTCGCGGACGGGCGCATGGACCTGATGATGGGGCGCGGCAACACCGGGCCGGTCTACCCCTGGTTCGGGCAGGACATCCGCAACGGCATCCCCCTGGCGATCGAGAACTACGCCCTGCTGCGCCGGCTGTGGACCGAGGACGTCGTGGACTGGGAGGGCAAGTTCCGCACGCCGCTGCAGGGCTTCACCTCCACCCCCCGCCCGCTCGACGGCGTGCCCCCGTTCGTGTGGCACGGTTCGATCCGCTCCCCGGAGATCGCCGAGCAGGCCGCCTACTACGGCGACGGGTTCCTGCACAACAACATCTTCTGGCCCATGCACCACACCCGCCAGATGGTGCGCTACTACCGCCAGCGCTTCGAGCACCACGGTCACGGGCGCGCCGACCAGGCGATCGTCGGCCTCGGCGGCCAGGTGTTCGTGCGCAAGAACTCCCAGGACGCCGTCGACGAGTTCCGGCCCTACTTCGACGTCGCCCCCGTCTACGGCCACGGCCCGTCCCTGGAGGACTTCTCCGCCCAGACGCCCCTGACCGTCGGGTCCCCGCAGCAGGTCGTCGACCGCTACGGCGCCTTCGTGGACGACGTCGGCTACTACCAGCGCCAGCTGTTCCTCGTCGACCACGCCGGCCTGCCGCTCAAGACCGTCCTGGAGCAGATCGACCTCCTCGCGGGCGAGATCGTGCCCGAGCTGCGCAAGATCGTCGAGGCCAAGCGCCCCGCCGACGTCCCCGCGAACCCACCCACCCACGCCGAGCGCGTCGCCGCGGCCACCCGCACCGGCACGCCCGGCAGCACCCACGTGGGTGACGGCACCGACACCGTCACCGGCCGCCGCGCGGAGGAGGCCCGCGCATGAGCACCCGCACCCTGGCGGTGGTGTCCGCCGGACTCTCGCAGCCCTCCTCGACCCGGCTCCTGGCGGACCGGCTCACCGCCGCGACCCGCGACGCCCTCGAGCTCGCCGGGCACGACGTGCACCTCGAGGTCGTCGAGCTGCGCGAGCACGCCCACGCGATCGTCGACGCCATGCTCACCGGGTTCGCGTCCGGGGAGCTGGCGACCGCGCTGGAGAAGATCACCCGCGCCGACGCCCTGCTGCTCGTCACGCCCGTGTTCACCACGACCTACTCGGGGCTGTTCAAGTCGTTCCTGGACATCCTCGACACCGCGGCGCTCACCGGCATGCCCGTGCTGCTCGGCGCCACCGGCGGCACCCCGCGCCACTCCCTGGCGCTGGAGTACTCCGTACGGCCGCTGCTGACCTACCTGCACGCCGACGTCGTGACCACCAGCGTCTTCGCCGCCACCGACGACTGGGCGGGCGACCCCGAGACGACGAGCGCGCTGACCCGGCGGATCCACCGCGCCGGGAGCGAGCTCGCCGACGCCGTCGAACGCTCCCGACGCACCGGACCGGCCGACCCGTTCGCCGCCGCACCCAGCTTCACCGACCTGCTCGGGGAGAGCTGACCACCGACGCCCGCGCCCCGGCCTGCAGCATCCCGGCCGGCCGGCCGAGCGCCGCCGGAGGACCGTGGCCGGCGGGGTCGCGACGTCGATAGGCTGAGCCCATGCGCGTACTGGTCTCCGGCGGTGCCGGTTACATCGGGTCCCACACCGTCGTCTCGCTCGTCGCGGCGGGACACGACGTCGTCGTCGTCGACGACTACTCCAACTCCCGGCCCACCGTGGTAGGTCGCCTCGAGGCGCTCTGCGGCGCGCACGTGCCCGTGCACGCCATCGACCTCACCGACGCCGCCAAGACCGAACGGCTCTTCGACGCCGAGCAGATCGACGCCGTCGTGCACTTCGCCGGCTACAAGGCGGTGGGGGAGTCGGTCGCCAAGCCGCTGGAGTACTACCGCAACAACCTCGACTCCACCCTGTCCCTGCTGGAGGCCATGCGCCGCCACGACGTGCACCGCCTGGTGTTCTCCTCCTCGGCGACCGTCTACGGCGAGCACGCCCCCGTGCCGTACACCGAGGACTACGAGCACCTGTCCTCCTCCTCGCCGTACGGGCAGACGAAGGTGATGATCGAACGCATCATGACCGACGTGGCCGCCGCCGACCCCGCCCTGCGCGTCGCGCTGCTGCGCTACTTCAACCCCGTGGGCGCGCACCCGTCCGGCCAGATCGGCGAGGACCCCCAGGGCATCCCCAACAACCTCATGCCGTTCATCGCCCAGGTCGCCGTCGGACGCCGCGACAAGCTCACCGTGTTCGGCGACGACTACCCGACCGCCGACGGCACCTGCGAACGCGACTACCTGCACGTGGAGGACCTCGCCGCCGGGCACGTCGCCGCCCTGGAGCACCTCGACGACATGGTCACCCCCGTGCGCGCCTTCAACCTCGGCACCGGCACCGGCACCTCCGTGCTGGCGATGCTGCACGCCTTCGAGCAGGCCGTCGGCCACGAGCTGGCCTACGAGGTCGGACCCCGCCGCCCCGGCGACCTGCCCGCGTTCTGGGCCGACCCCACCCGCGCCAACACCGAGCTCGGGTGGCGGGCCGAGAAGTCGATCGAGGACATGTGCGCCGACACCTGGCGCTGGCAGCAGGCCAACCCGCAGGGTTTCCCCGCCGCCTGAGCGCCCGCGCCGGCGCGGGGCCGCCGCATCACCGGTCGGGAACCGGCACCGTCACCGTCCGCCCGCCGAACCCGAACTCCTGGTCGCGGCCCTGGACGACGATGGACCCGACGTCGTCCGGGATCTCGAGCCCGCGCTGGGTGCGGGTGAAGGGCTGCTCGGACGCATGGTCGTGCGTCAGGGTGTGCTCGCCCAGCACCTCACCGTCCGGCGTCGACACCCGCCACCCGTCGGCGTACCGCTGCGCCGTGTCGTACGGCGAGCTGATCGTCACCTCCACGTCGCACGTCTCGCCCTCGCAGGTGACCACGGCGTCCAGCACGTCGGGGTAGCGCTGGTCGGCCGCCGTCGCGCCCGTCGACGGGTCCGCCGCAGGGTCCTGCGGACCGGCGGACTGCTGGCACGCGGCCAGCCCCACCACCGCCAGTCCCACCGCCGCCACGACGACCGTCAGCACGCGCCGCGGTCTCCCCACTTCCCGGCTCCCTGCCCCGTTCGCAGTGCGGCTCCTCGTCCGGACGCGGTCGCCCACGACCTCGTGCCCCGTCACAGCAGCTCGGCGACGGGCACCCGGCCCATCCCGTGGGCGTCGGCGACCGCCGCGTGCACGACCGCGCCGTCGTGGGTGTTCAAGCCCGCCGCGAGCGCCGGGTCGGCACGCAGCGCATCACACCATCCGGCGTCCGCGAGCGCCACCGCGTAGGGCAGGGTCACGTTCGTCAGCGCGTAGGTGGAGGTCCGTGCCACGGCGCCGGGCATGTTCGCCACGCAGTAGAAGACGGTGTCGTGGACGCGGTAGGTGGGTCGGTCGTGCGTGGTGGCGCGGGAGTCCTCGAAGCAGCCGCCCTGGTCGATCGCGATGTCGACGAGCACCGAGCCGGGGCGCATGGTGGCCACGAGGTCGTTGCTCACCAGCACGGGCGCCTTGGCGCCGGGCACGAGGACGGCGCCGACGACGAGGTCGGCGTCGCGCACGGCCTCGGTGACGGTGAGCCGGTTCGAGGTGAGGGTCTGCACCCGGCCGCCGAGCTCGCGGTCGGCGGCGCGCAGCACGTCGACGTCCTTGTCGAGCAGGGTGACGCGGGCTCCCATGCCGGTGGCGATGCGTGCGGCGTTCATCCCGGAGGTGCCGGCGCCGATGACCACGACGTGCGCGGCCCCGACCCCGGGGACGCCGCCGAGCAGCACGCCCCGACCTCCGGCCGCGTTCTGCAGGGTGGCCGCCCCGACCTGCGTGGCCAGTCGACCGGCGACCTCCGACATGGGGGCGAGCAGCGGCAGCGCGCCCGAGGCGGTCTGCACGGTCTCGTAGGCGATCGTGGTGACCCGGCGGGCCAGCAGCTCCTCGGTGAGCGCCTTGTCGGCGGCCAGGTGCAGGTAGGTGAACACCGTCTGCCCGGGGCGCAGGTACCCGTACTCGGAGGCGACCGGCTCCTTGACCTTGAGCACCAGCTCCCCGGCGTCCCAGGTGGCGTCCGCGTCCGGGGTGAGGTGCGCGCCCGCGGCGACGAGGTCGTCGTCGCTGATCCCGGCGCCGAGCCCGGCACCGGCCTGGACGTGCACGCGGTGGCCGTGCACGGTGAGCTCGTGCACGCCGGCCGGGGTGATCGCCACCCGGCCCTCGTGGTTCTTGACTTCGGTGGGGACGCAGACGTCCATCGGTCCGCCTTCGGGTCGGGCTCGGTGCACGAGCAGGTTCGCGCGGCCGGGGTGTGACCGCGATCACGACCAGTGTGAAGCACTCGACGTGGACCCGGCCAGGGCGGGTCGTCCCCTCCAGGCGATCGTCGCGGTGCGGATGCACGGGGCGGCGCGCGCGCACCTGCAGCAGTTCGCGAGCGAGCTGGTGGCGCTGCCCGGCGTGCTGGACGTGTTCCTGCTCGGCGGTGCGCACGACTTCTTCGTGCACGTCGCCGCGCCGGACACCGACGGGCTCGACGAGTTCGTCATCGCGAACCTGTCGGCGAACCCGGGGGTCGCGCTCACGGAGACGAACCTGGTCTTCCAGCACTCGCGGGGCGCCTGGGCCTGAGCGCCCGGGTCCGAGCGCCTCGCCCCGTGCGGGCCGAGGGTCGGTCAGGCGTCGCGCTGCTCGCGCGTGGACAGCACCGCGCGCAGCCCGGCGGCCTCGCCCTCGGCCTGGGCGCGGGCGGCGGCCTGCACGGCCCGGTCCCGTTCTGCCTCGACGGCCTGCTCGCGGGCCTCGCGCAGCCCGTCGCGTAGGGCCTGCACCTCGCCGGCGAGCCGGGCGGCGTCCACGCGGGCGGACTGCGCGTCCCCCTCGGCGAGGGCGCGTTCCTGGCGGGCGCGGGCTGTCTCGTCGCGGGCGTCGTCGAGGCGGGAGCGCAGCTCGTCGGCCGTGCGACGTTCCGCACCGACCTGCTCGTCGGCGCGGGCGTGGTCGCGTTCGGTGGCCGCGCGGGCCTCGTCGGCGACGGCGAGGCGGCGGCGCAGGTCGTCGATCTCGTCGGTGCGCGCGGCGAGGGCGGCGCGCAGCTCGTCGACGGTGGCGGCGGTGCGTGCCGCGGTGGCCTCGGCCGTGCGGCGCTCGGTGGTCTCGTGCGCCAGACGTTCGGCGAGGTCGGCCGCTCGGGTGCGGGCGTCGTGCGTCTCGGTGCGTGCCGCGGCCAGCTCCTCGCGAGTGTCGTCGAGGTCCGCCGCGAGGAGGCGGGTGTCCGCGCGGGCCTGGTCCACCTCGGCCCGCGCCCGGGCCAGGTCCTGCTGGTGCGCGTCCTGTGCCCGGGCGACGGCCTCGCGCCACAGCACCGCGACGCCCCGGTCGACCGCCTGCGCGAGCGCGGCCGGCACCTCGGGGGTGCGGGTCGCGTCGGCCTCGGCGGCCGCCCGGTCGGCGCGCCAGGCCCGCAGGTGCTCGGTGGCCAGCGCGTTGGAGCAGCCCGCCCGGTCGCGCACCGTGGCGACGGTGACCTGGCCGCCCTCGGCGGCCAGGGCGTCGGCCGCGGCGAACACCCGCTCACGCGGTCCGCCACCTCCCCCTCCACCGTGCGTCGTGCGGGCGGCGTCCGACGACGTTCCTGCGGTCGGGGCGGGGCCTTCGAGGTCGCTCGACCCGGCAGGGCCGTCACCGACCTGCGCGCGGGGGAGCGTGGCGAGGGAAGGGGTCGCCGTTCCGGGGTCGGGTTCCAGCGCCGCGTCGTCCATGCCTCCAACGCCTCCAACGCCTCCAGTGCCGGTGGCGTGGTCGGAGGTGTCGGTGGTGCGGACGGGGACGTTCGTCCCGGTCGGCAGGGTGGTCGGCAGGACGGCGGAAGGTTCGACGGGCATCGGTCACCTCGGGGCGTGGTCAGGGGAGCGGGCGGGTGGGTGCAGTGGAACGGGCCCCGGGTGGCGTCCGTGGCCGGGGCGCAGGACGCGTCTGGGACAACGTGTCGATGCCTTCCCGGCCCGTCGCGGCGCCTTCAGTGCGGAAGAGGAGGAGTAGTAGGGCGATCCTACGCATACTTCTCATCCCCATCTGCCGACACCCGCTTTTCCAAAGCGGGTGTCGTGAGTGACGCTCAACATGGCTGGTGTGGGTGTTACTGCAGGTCAGACGGCTGTTATGCGCCGGCGCCCAGGCGCACGGGGAGCCTGGTGACTCCCGCGGTGAGCACATCGTGAGCACCGTCGACCGCGCCGTGCGCCTCGAACTGCGCGGACATGGATTCGCCGAGCCGGTCGAGGTCGTCCTCGAAGAGTCCGGCGTAGGTGCGCAGCGTCAGGACGGGGGACTCGTGACCGAGGAGCCGCTGGACGGCCTTGACGTTCGCGCCGCCCCCGATGGCCAGGGACGCGGCCGTGTGGCGCAGGTCGTGCAGGGTCAGGGGGGCGAAGTCCTGCACGCCGGGACGCAGCGTCACCCGCGACGTCGCCTCGAGGTGGCGGGTGCGGGCGATCCGGGCGCCCCGGTCCGCCCCGGTCCTGCTCGCCCGGTCCGCGGCGACCAGGACCTGCCACGTCTCGGGACCGACCACGCCGGAGGCGTCCAGCCCCGCGTCGTGCTGCAACCGGCGCACCGCGGCCACGGTCGCGGAGTCCACCAGAGCCGTGGGGGCCAGGCCGAGCAGGCCCTGCAGCGTGACCACCGCCGTCCCGGCGACCCGCACGGCCGGGGCGAACGCGTACCGGTCGAAGCTCTCGCGGCGCAGGGGTGCACCGCTGCGCCCCGTGAACAGCAGGTCCCCGGCGCCGCGCGAGGCGACCAGGCCCGCCAGCGCCTCGCCCAGCACCGCCGGCACCGGAACCTCGCGGCGGGCGTGCGTCTTCGTGCCGCCCAGCAGCAGGGTGCCGTCGTCGAGGCGGGTGAAGGCCCGCTCCACGGTGATGCGTCGGCGCAGCAGGTCGACGTCGTCGCCGCGCAGCGCCGACACCTCACCCCACCGCAGACCGGTCAGACCGGCCAGCAGCACCAGGGTGCGCGCGTCGGCGCGGGTGGCGTCCGCGACACGGCGCAGCTGTTCGTGGTTGAGGTAGCGGTGCGCCTTGGTGCGGGGCGCACGCGGCAGGGCGGGCACCCGCCCCGAGGGCGTGCGCGCCGGGTTCGAGGTCAGTCGTCGCGCGTCGACGGCGGCGTCGAGCAGCGCCACCAGCAGCCGCACCGCGTCACGCCGGCGGGCGGCGGAGGCGACCTCCCCCGAGCGTGGCGCCCGCATCGTGGCCGCCCAGCGGGCGACGGCGTCGTGGCTCACCTGACGCAGCGGCACGGAGGCGAACGTCGGCGCCACCAGGGAACGGAACCGCTCCTGCTCCGCCTCGAGCGTGCGTGGCGCGCGGTCCAGGCGTCCCTGCTGCCAGGTAGTGAACCAGTCGGCCACCGTGAGGGTCCCGGCGCGCGGGTCGATCCACTCGCCCCGCTTGCCCGCCTCCTCCGCCCGGCGCGCCTCGGCCAGCGCGTCGCGGCGCGCCCGGAACGCCCGGGTGCTGTGCAGCCTGCCATCGACACGGAACCTGCCCACCCAGGAGGTCGCACCACCCGCCGTCGTACGCTTCTCGGTGTACGCCATGGGCGGACCCTACCTGCGCGCTAGGACACCGTGACCAGCGGCAACGTCATGAACACGCTGTTCGGGTCCGGACCGTAGCCGCCGAACGGCCCGCACTCCTCGAACCCGTGCTGGGCGTACAACCGTCGGGCCGCCTCGAAGTAGGGTTCCGCACCCGTCTCCAGACTCACCCGCACGTACCCGCGCTGCAGCGCGAGCTGCAGCAGCCGACGCAGCACCGCGGTCGCCACACCCCGCCCCCGTGCCGCGAGCGCCGTGCGCATCGCCTTCAGCTCGCCGTGACCGCCCGGCCCGGCCTCCAGCTCACGCAACGCACCGCACCCCAGCAGCGTGCCGTCGTCGTCGCGCGCCGTGACGAACCGGATCGCCGGTACCGCGAGCGCCGACGGCGCCATCGCGTGCACCGACTCCGGGGGAGAGGTGGCGCGCATCTCGTCCAGGTGCTCCTCCAGCAGCGCCCGGACGTCGTCGCGCATCGGCGAGTCCAGAGTGACGTTCACCCCGCCATGATGCGTCGAGAACGTTTCCTGCACGTTGCGAGGGTGTCGGGTTCGCCTGGGCGCACATCGACGCCGCAGCTCGGTCACGTCGCCGTCGCCCGTCACCTCACCGGGGTGTCCCGGCAGGTTCAACCGTGCAGGAGCGGGCCGCAGAAGTCTAGGGTGGGCGCGTGAGTCCACGTGAGCGGCACAACGTGCGCGTCCTCGGCCGACCCGACGGCCCCACGCTCGTGCTGGCGCACGGGCTGGGCTGCGACCAGTCGATGTGGGACCGGGTCGTCCCGGCGCTCGCGGCCGGCCACCGCGTGGTCCTGTTCGACCACGCCGGGTCCGGTTCGGCGCACCCCGAGGCGTTCGACGCCGCACGGCACGCCTCCCTGCAGGGGTACGCCGACGACGTGGTGGACCTGCTGGAGGACCTCGCGCTCGGGCCGGTGGTGCTGGTGGGTCACTCGGTGAGCGCCACGATCGTGCTGCTGGTGGCCGCCGACCGCGGCGACCTGGTGGACCGTCTGGTCCTCGTCGGGCCCAGCCCGCGCTACATCGACACCCCCGACTACCGTGGCGGGTTCAGCGCCGCGGAGATCGACGAGCTGCTCGCCACGATGGAGGCGAACTACCTCGGCTGGTCGACGCTGATGGCACCGGTGATCGTCGGCAACGCGGACCGTCCCGAGCTCGGCCAGGAGCTGACCGCCTCGTTCGTGCGCACCGACCCGCAGGCGGTACGCACCTTCGCGCGCGCCACCTTCCTGTCGGACAACCGCGCGGACCTGGCCCGCGTGCGCACACCCAGCCTGGTGGTCCAGTGCCGTGACGACGCCATCGCGCCGATCGACGTCGGCCGCTACGTCCACGAGCACCTGGAGCGCTCCACCTACGTGCTCATCGACGCCGTCGGCCACTGCCCCCAGCTCAGCGCCCCCGAGGCGCTCGTGACCGCCGTGGTGGACTACCTGCACGCCGAGCACTCGTGCCGCACCCCGACGTGACCCCCGACCCGCGCGACGCGGCTCCCGACCCGTCCCGGGCGCCGGTCGGGCTGCTGTGCCTGGACGGCGACGGCTACGTCACCGCGGTCAACACCACCGTGCAGGCCTGGTCGCTGCGCACCGCCGACGACCCGCACGGCTCCTCACCGGTGGGCCACCGCATCGGCGAGCTGTTCACCGTGGGGGGCCGCATCTACTGGGACACCCACGTCGCCCCCGCCCTGGTGCTCGCCGGACGCGTCGACGCCATCGCCCTGGACCTGCGCACCACCCACGGGCCCCTGCCGGTCCTCATGACCGCCACCACCGACCCCGCCGGCGGCACCGACGTCGCCATGCTCGAGGTGTGTGAGCGCGCCCAGTTCCAGCAGGAGCTGGTCCGCGCCCGCGCCACCGCCGAACGCTGGGCAGACCGCCTGCGCTGGGTGCAGGACGCCACGGCCGCCCTGTCCCGCGCCGTCGGCGTCGCGCAGGTCCGCGACGCCCTCGTCGCCGAGGTGGCACGCCACCCCGCCGTCGCCCACGCCACCCTCACCCGTGCCCGCCCCGAGCTCGGCCCCGCGCACGCCGCCCACCGCGCACCCGACGGTCGGCTCGTCGCCACCGTCGTCGGCACCGCCGGATCCCACGGCGACCTCGTCGTCACCCTGCACGAGCGTGCCGGGGACACCCCCGTCGACCTGGACGCCCTCGACACCATCGCCCAGCAGGGCGCCGTCGCCCTCGACCGCGCCCACCTGCACGAGCACAGCGCGTCCGTGGCCCACGAGCTCCAGCACGCCATGCTCACCGACGACCTGCCACGCCACCGGGGACTGCACGTGCGGGCCCACTACCGCCCCGCCGTGCGCGGCCTCGAGGTCGGGGGCGACTGGTACGACGCCTTCTGGCTCGACCCCACCCACCTGGCCCTCGTCGTCGGTGACGTCGTCGGCCACGGACTGCCCGCCGCGACCGCCATGGGTCAGCTGCGCACCGCCACCCGCGCCCTGGCCGCCCCCGGGCGCACCCCCGCCCACGTCGTGGAGCTCGTCGACCGGTTCGTCACCGACCGGCACGTCGGGTTCGGCTCCACCCTGGTGTACGGCGAGCTCGACCTGACCACCTCCCGCTTCACCTACGCCACCGCCGGACACCTGCCCCCCTTGCACGTGGACGCCCGCGGCGCCTGCACCTACCTGTGGCAGGGACGGGCTACACCCCTCGGCGTGCGCGACGCCGCACCCCGCCCCGGCGGGGAGATCACCCTCGCAGCGGGCGACACCGTCCTGCTCTACACCGACGGCGTCGTCGAACGCCGCGACCGGTCCCTGCCGGACGGCCTGGGCGAGCTGGCGCTCGCGGCCGCGGCACGGCTGACCTCGGGGGAGCCGGTGGCGGCCCTGGTGGAGGACGGCGCCGAGGGTCGTGACGACGCGTGCGTGCTGAGCGTCACCTGGGACGCCGGGGCTCGCTGAACGCCCGAGGCCGGTTCCTGCGCCCGAGTCTCTGCCGGCACCGCGTGCTGCGTGGATGGGTCAGGGGCTCAGGGGGCGTCGTGGGCGTCGTGTGCGGCGAGGACCTCGGCGATCATGCGGTGCCCCTGGGTCTCGAACGCGGCGTCGCCGACGCGGTAGGCCCACACGGCGGTGCCGATCGCCTCGTGCACCGGGGTGCGTTCCCAGCCCTCGTCGTCGCGCAGGTCGTGGCCGTACCCGGCCACGAAGGCCTCGGCGAGGTCGGGGCGTCCGGCGAACGGTCCGGCGGCGAGCCGGGCCAGGTCGGTGCGGGCCGGACGCCAGGCGGCGCGGCCGAGGTCGATGAGCCGCACCACGCCGTCCTCGACGACCCAGTTGCGCGGGTGGAAGTCGCCGTGGGTGGGCACCACGCGCACCGGCGGGGTGGGGTGGGTGGCGAGCAGGGCGCGCAACCGTGCCTCGGTGTCGGCGTCGATGCGGTGCGGGCCGGCGAGGTGGGCCAACGCCTTGGCGCGTTCGGCGGACTCCCAGTCGCCGTCGATGCGGGCGGCCACCGCGTGCAGGCGGGCGAGCAGTACCCCCGCCTGCCGGTAGGTGTCCGCGGCGCCCGCCGCCCGGTGGGTGGCCACGAGTTCTCCCGGCACCCACGAGGTGGCCAGCACCCGTGCCTGGCGGTCGTGGTGCAGCAGCACCGGCGCGTGGCCCGTGGAGGCCAGCCCGGCCAGGAAGTCCTGGTGGCCGCTGATCTCCCGGCCGATGTGGTGGTTGTCCGGGCCGCCGGCCTTGACCACGACGTCCTGGCCTGCGGTGCGCAGCCGCAGCACCACGGTGTCGGTCACGCCCCAGGACAGGTCGTGCACCTGCTCCACGGCACCGAACCAGCGGGTCACCAGTCGGCGTTGGGCGTCGTCCAGGCGGGACAGGTCACAGCTCACCCGTGCACGGTACCGGTCCGCTGAGACGGCGTCGCTCGTCCGGTGAGGAGGCGGTCAGGAGGGGGCGGATCGGTCCGGTCCCCGCCCGGGGCGCGCCATACTGGGTCTCCCGCACCGTCGTCGAGGGGTGGCACCGACGCCACCGAAGGAGGGACCGCCCGTGGCGCTGCCCAGTCCCGGCTACACCATCACCCTGCGCGTCCAGGTGCCCGCCTCCCAGCGGGCCACCAGCACCGTGGTCGCCGCCGTCGCCGACGCGGGGGCAGCCGTCACCGGGGTGGACGTCGCGCACTCCACTCCGGACGGCCTGGTCGTGGACGTCACGTGCGACACGGTGGACACCCAGCACGGCGAGCAGGTCGTGGCGACCCTGGAGGCCCTCGAGGGCGTGCACGTGCTCAAGTGGTCCGACTCGACGTTCCTGCTGCACCTGGGCGGCAAGATCGAGGTGGCGGTCAAGTCCCCGATCCGCAACCGCCGCGACCTGTCGCGCGCCTACACCCCGGGGTGGCGCGCGTGTGCACCGCCATCGCCGACAACCCGGCCGACGCCCGCCGCCTGACCATCAAGCGCAACACCGTCGCGGTGGTCACCGACGGCACGGCCGTGCTCGGCCTGGGCGACATCGGACCCGCCGCGGCGCTGCCCGTCATGGAGGGCAAGGCGGCGCTGTTCAAGCAGTTCGCCGACGTCGACGCCTGGCCGGTGTGCCTGGACACCACCGACACCGAGGAGATCATCGCGGTCGTCAAGGCCATCGCGCCGGTGTACGGGGGAGTGAACCTCGAGGACATCTCCGCGCCGCGCTGCTTCGAGATCGAGGCGCGCCTGCGCGCCGAGCTCGACATCCCCGTGTTCCACGACGACCAGCACGGCACCGCGATCGTCGTGCTCGCCGCCCTCGTCAACGCCCTGAAGGTCGTCGACAAGAAGCTCGCGGACGTGCGCATCGTCGTCTCCGGCGTCGGCGCCGCCGGCACCGCCATCATCCGCCTCCTCATGGCCCAGGGCGCCCGCCACGTCGTCGCCTTCGGGCGCGGCGGAGCCCTGCACCCCGGCACCACGGGCGGCCACGACCCGCACCGTGACTGGATCTGCGCCCACACCAACGCCGACTGCTTCGAGGGGACCCTCGCCGACGGCCTGGTCGGCGCCGACGTCTTTATCGGCGTCTCGGCGGGCAACATCCTCACCGGCGCCGACATCGCCCGCATGGCCGACGACGCCGTCGTGTTCGCCCTGGCCAACCCCACCCCCGAGGTCGACCCGGTGGCCGCCGCCCAGCACGCCGCCGTCGTGGCCACCGGACGCAGCGACCACCCCAACCAGATCAACAACGTCCTGGCCTTCCCCGGCCTGTTCCGCGGCCTGCTCGACGTGGGCGCCACCGAGATCACCGACGAGCTCATGCGCGTCGCGGCCCTCGCCATCGCCGACGTCGTCGCCGACGACGAGCTCAACAGCGCGTTCGTGGTCCCCGGCGTGTTCGACCACCGTGTGGCCGAGAACGTCGCCGCCGCCGTCCGCGCCGTGGCGGGCACGCACCCGACCCCCGACACCACCGGCCGGCACACCGGCCGACCGGCCACGACGCCTAGCATGGCCGGGTGAGACACCAGCGCACCGCCCTCGCCACCGCACTCCTGGCCGCCTGCGCCACCACCACGACCGCCTGCGCCGACACCCCCGACCTCGCCGGGCACACCTACGTCGCCGAGGACGTCACCAACCACGACCTCGTCGACGGCTCACGCCTGGTGCTGGCCTTCACCGAGGACTCCGTCGGCGCCCAGCCCGGCTGCAACAGCATGTCCGCCCCCGCCACCTGGGACGACGACGTCCTGCACCTGACCGGCGAGCTCACCTCCACCCGCATGGCCTGCCCCGAGGACCTCATGGCGCAGGACGACTGGTTCGCCGACCTCCTGTCCAGCGAACCCACCCTCCACCTCGCCGCCGACGACACCCTCCTGCTCGGCTCCGGCGACGTCACCGTCCTCTTCACCCCCGAAGCCTGACCCCGAGCCCCCACCCCCGGAACCGCGACCATGAACCCGGCCGACGCACCCCGCCCCACCCGCCGCCCCTGGCTGCTCTTCTCCGTCACACCCCCACGGGCCACCAGCACCCCCGCCGACGTCGAACGCATCGCCGCACGCACCCGCGAACGCCTCGCCGACCTCCATCTCGACGCCGTCGTCCTCTACGACGTCCACGACGAGGCCGACCGCACCGACACCGAACGCCCCTTCCCCTACCTGCCCACCCTCGACCCCGGCGACTACCACCACCGCCTCACCACCGGGTGGGACGTGCCCGTGGTGGTGTACCGCAGCGTCGGCGAGCACCCCCCGGAGGCGCTCGCGGCCTGGTTCGCCGCGCAGGACGCGACCCGGGTGCGCACCGTGCTGGTCGGGGCGTCCTCGGCCGGGTCCGCGGTGCGCACGAGCCTGCCCGAGGCGCAGCGCCTGTGCCGCGAGCACGCCCCGGGCCTCGAGCTCGGCGCGGTCGCGATCCCGGAACGCCACCTGGGGCGCTCCGACGAGCACGAACGGATGCGCCGCAAGCAGCAGGCCGGCGTGAGCTTCTTCGTCACCCAGGTCGTGTACGACGTCGGCGCGGCCAAGTCGATGGTGTCCGACTACCACTACGCGTGCCGGGACGCGGGGGAGGGCTCGGCACCGGTCGTGTTCACCCTCTCGGTGTGCGGCTCCGCGCGCACCCTGGAATTCCTGCAGTGGCTGGGCGTGCGCGTGCCGGCCTGGGTGCGCAACGACCTGGCGCACACCGACGACCCGCTCGCGGTGAGCCTCGGGCACTGCCTGGCCGTCGCCGAGGACCTGGCCGACTACTGCACGCGGCACGGCATCGACTTCGGCTTCAACGTCGAGTCCGTCTCCAACCGGCGCGCGGAGATCGAGGCGTCGGTGCGCCTGGCACGCACCCTGCAGGACCGGTTCACCGGCGCCGGCTGAGCATCTGGGGCAGAGATCACACCCCTCCCACCTCGTGTGGTCAGACCACACACGCTAGACTGAGGGCATCGCACAGCAGGGGACCGACTCCCGACGGCCGGACCCCACCAGAGACCAGGTCCGACCCAGGAGGTCAGCATGACCATGAAAGCCGCCGTCGTCACCGAGTTCCGCGCCCCTCTCGACGTCACCGACGTCGAGCTCCCCACCCCCGGGCCTGGCCAGGCACTCGTCAAGGTCCTCTACTCCGGCGTCTGCCACACCGACCTGCACGCCGCCCACGGCGACTGGCCCGTCAAGCCCACCCCACCCTTCATCCCCGGCCACGAAGGCGTCGGCGAAGTCGTCGCCATCGGCGACGACGTCACCCGCCTCAGAATCGGCGACACCGTCGGCAACGCCTGGCTCTGGAGCGCCTGCGGCGAGTGCGAGTACTGCCAGACCGGCCGCGAGACCCTCTGCCCGAACCAGGCCAACGGCGGCTACAGCGTCGACGGCTCCTTCGGCCAGTACATGCTCGTCGACGCCCGCTACGCCCCCCTCATCCCCGACGGCGTCGACCTCGCCGCCGCCGCCCCCATCCTCTGCGCCGGCGTCACCGTCTACAAAGGCCTCAAGGAGTCCGAGGTCAAGCCCGGCCAGTGGATCCTCATCTCCGGCATCGGCGGCCTCGGCCACATCGCCGTCCAGTACGCCCGCGCCATGGGCATGCGCGTCCTCGCCGTCGACGTCTCCGAGGACAAGCTCGCCCTCGCCCGCAAGCACGGCGCCGAAGCAACCGTCAACGCCGCCACCGAGAACGACGTCGTCGCCCGCATCCACCAGCTCACCGACGGCGGCACGCACGGCGGCCTCGTCACCGCCGTCAACGGCCACGCCTTCCCCCAGGCCGTCGGCGGACTGCGCCGCGGCGGCACCGTCTCCCTCGTCGGCCTGCCCCCCGAAGAATTCGGCCTCGACATCTTCTCCACCGTGCTCCTCGGACTCACCGTCCGCGGCTCCATCGTCGGCACCCGCAAGGACATGACCGAAGCCCTCGACTTCTTCGCCCGCGGCCAGATCGACCCCACCTACACCGTCCGACCCCTCGCCGACATCAACACCATCTTCGACGAGATGATCGACGGCACCATCGACGGACGCGTCGTCATGGACATGCGCGACTGACACGCGCACACACCGTGCTCCCACCCCCCTCCCCCGGGAGCACACGAACGGCCGGGACCGCACCAGCGGCCCCGGCCGCTCCACACCCCCCACCCATGACACCATCGACACCATGACCCGCACCGCCGCCGACCAGGCGCTGCGCGACCTCGCCACCCTGCGCCGCACCCGCGACCGCATCGACCGCGACCACGCCCAACCCCTCGACGTCCAGGCGCTCGCGGCCGACGCCGGGATGTCGGCCGGGCATCTCAGCAGACGGTTCAGGGCGGTCTACGGCGAGTCTCCCTACAGCTACCTCATGACCAGACGGGTCGAGCGCGCGATGGCGCTGCTGCGTCGCGGCGACCTGTCCGTCACCGAGGTGTGCTTCACCGTCGGGTCGTCGTCACTGGGGACGTTCTCCACCCGGTTCACCGAGCTCGTGGGGATGCCGCCGAGCGAGTACCGGCGTCGTGCCCGCACGGCAGCCGCCCACGAGCTGCCGTCCTGCGTCACCAAGCAGGTCGCCCGACCGGTCAGGAATCGAGAAGCGAACCGCGCACCCGGTGCCTAGCGTGGTCGCCATGGACCTCACCCTGCACACCACGTTCCTGCCGCACACCGACCCCGAGGCGTCCCTGGGCTTCTACCGCGACCTGCTCGGCCTCGAGCTCGTCCAGGACGTCGGTCAGGGCGCCATGCGCTGGCTGACGTTCGTCGCGCCCAGCGGCCCCGACGTCCGCCTCGTCCTGACCCCGCCCGTTCCCGACCCCGGCGTCTCCGACCAGGAGCGCCGCACCGTCGCCGAGCTCATGGCCAAGGGCGTCTACCAGTCGATCATCCTGGCCACCCGGGACCTCGACGCCACCTTCGCCCGCCTCCAGGCCGCGGACGTCGAGATCGTGTCCGAACCGACCGAGCAGCCGTGGGGCGTGCGGGACTGCGCACTGCGCGACCCGGCGGGCACCATGGTCCGCATCGACGAGGTCCGATGACCCCGGCGGCGCTAGCCTGACGTCGGCGCGCCGACGCCCCCCGTCCTGTCGACCCACCCCGAAGGAGCCCACCCATGGCAGCGCCGACGGAGCACCCCGCCGACACCCACGACCTGATCCGCGTCGAAGGGGCGCGCGAGAACAACCTGCGCGACGTGTCGGTCGATCTGCCCAAGCGGCGCCTGACCGTGTTCACCGGCGTCTCCGGGTCGGGCAAGAGCTCCCTGGTGTTCGCCACCATCGCGGCGGAGTCCCGCCGCCTCATCGACGAGACGTACCCGACGTTCCTGCAGGGCTTCATGGCGTCCCTGCCACGCCCCGACGTCGACTCCCTGTCGGGCATCACGACGGCGATCCTCGTGGACCAGGAGCGCCTGGGCGCCAACGTGCGCTCCACCGTCGGCACCGTCACCGACGCCAACGCCATGCTGCGTCATCTGTTCAGCCGGATCAGCGACCCGTACGTCGGACCGCCGCCCGCGTTCTCGTTCAACGTCCCCACGGCGAAGGCCAGCGGTGTCATGAGCACGGAGAAGGCCGGGGGAGGCACGGAGAAGAAGGTCGTGCGCGAGCAGGTGTACCTCGGGGGCATGTGCCCGGAGTGCGAGGGGAGGGGCACGGTCTCCGACCTGGACCTGTCCGTCATCGTCGACGACTCGCTGTCGCTCAACGACGGCGCGATCCTCGTGCCCGGCTACAAGGCCGACGGCTGGATGGTGAAGGCCTTCGCGGAGTCCGGGTTCGTCGACGGCGACAAGCCGATCAAGGACTACACCGAGACCGAGCGGCACGACCTGCTGTTCCGTGACAAGGGCAAGGTCAAGGCCCTGGGGATGAACATGACCTATCAAGGCCTCATCCCGAAGCTGCGCGAGTCGATGTTCTCCAAGGACCCCGAGTCGCTGCAGCCGCACGTGCGGCGCTTCGTGGAGCGGGCGGCCGTGTTCGCGCCGTGCCCGGCGTGCGAGGGCACCCGCCTCAACGCCTCGGCCCGCTCGGCCAAGGTCGCCGGCCGGTCCATCGCCGAGGTCTGCCAGATGCAGATCACCGACGCCGCCCAGTGGGTGCGCAGCATCGACGACGACGCCGTCGCGCCGCTGACCGGGGGACTGGGACGCCTGCTCGACTCCTTCACCGAGATCGGCCTGGGCTACCTGTCGCTCGACCGCCCCTCCGGCACGCTGTCCGGGGGAGAGGCGCAACGCGTCAAGATGATCCGTCATCTCGGCTCCGCGCTGACCGACGTCACCTACGTGTTCGACGAACCCACCATCGGCCTGCACCCCCACGACATCGCCCGGATGAACAACCTCCTGGTGGACCTGCGCGACAAGGGCAACACGGTGCTCGTCGTCGAGCACAAGCCCGAGGCCATCGCGATCGCCGACCACGTCGTCGACCTCGGGCCCGGCGCCGGCACCGACGGCGGCACCATCTGCTTCGAGGGCACCGTCGAGGGCCTGCGCGCCAGCGACACCCTCACCGGACGCCACCTGGACGACCGCGCCCGGACCAAGGACACCGTCCGCCAGCCCACCGGGACGCTCGAGATCCGCGGCGCGCACCAGAACAACCTCAAGGACGTCGACGTCGACGTCCCCACCGGTGTGCTGACCGTCGTCACCGGCGTCGCCGGGTCCGGCAAGAGCTCGCTCGTGCACGGCAACCTCGCCGGGCGCGAGGGAGTCGTCGTCGTGGACCAGGGCGCCATCAAGGGCTCGCGACGCTCCAACCCCGCCACCTACACCGGGATGCTCGAACCCATCCGCAAGGCCTTCGCCAAGGCCAACGACGTCAAGCCCGCCCTGTTCAGCGCCAACTCCGAGGGCGCCTGCCCCACCTGCAAGGGCAACGGGCGCATCTACACCGAGCTCGGCTTCATGGAGACCGTCGAGACACCCTGCGAGGACTGCGGCGGCAAGCGGTTCCAGGCCGCCGTCCTGGAGTACACGCTGGGCGGCAAGAACATCGCCGAGGTGCTCGACCTGTCCGTCGCGCAGGCGCACGACTTCTTCTCCGCCGGGGAGTCGAAGATCCCCGCCGTGCGTACGGTGCTGGGTCACCTGCGCGACGTCGGCCTCGGCTACATCCGCCTCGGCCAGCCCCTCAACACGCTCTCCGGCGGCGAGCGGCAGCGCCTCAAGCTCGCCATGCACATGGGGGACAAGGGCGGCACCTACCTCCTCGACGAGCCCACCACCGGCCTGCACCTCGCCGACGTCGCCAACCTGCTCGCCCTGCTGGACCGGCTCGTCGACGCCGGCAAGACCGTCGTCGTCATCGAGCACCACCAGGCCGTCATGGCTCACGCGGACCACCTGATCGACATCGGCCCCGGCGCCGGGCACGACGGCGGAACCGTCGTGTTCGAGGGCACCCCGGCCGCGCTCGTGGCCGGCCGCTCGACGCTGACGGGGGAGCACCTGGCCGACTACGTCGGCGCCTGAGGAGCCCCAACGGCGGGGGAGAGGGCCTCCTGGAGCCCGGCGGCAGAGCGGTACAGCACCGTCGTCATGCCGAGCTCGGCCGCTGCGGCGATGTTCTCCGCGCGATCGTCGACGAAGAGGCAGCGACTGGCAGGCACACCGGCTCGTCGGGCGGCGATCTCGAAGATGCGACGGTCCGGTTTGGCGACGCCGACGACCGAGCTGTTGACGACGTCGTCCGCGAGGTCACCCAGCCCGAGCGTCTCGAGGTCGTCGCCCAGCCACACCGGCGCATTGCTCACGAGGACGACAGGACAGCGCAGCCGGACCTGGCGAAGGAGCCGCACGACGGTCTCGTCGGTGCGGGACTCTGCGCCGGTGAACGCCTCGGCCAACGCTCGAGCCTCGGCAGGCGAGACGTCGGGGACGAGGGCCCGGACGATCGAGCGGGCCCACTGGGCTCTGGTGATCTTTCCCAGCAGCAACGGCAGATCGTTCTCCGGTGCGAACCCGATGGCTGCCGTGGTACCCACCGGCAGACCGGCACGTTCCTCCAGGTGGGACACCACGTCGGTGTCGTAGAAGCGGATCACTCCGTCGATGTCGCACAGGACGGCGTCGAACGGCATGCCGGGGGCGCCCGCTGGAGGTTTCACACGCCATGGATACCACTGACGAGACGTGAGATCGGCGAAGACACCGGCCGTGCCGGTCACCACGAGCGCACCCGTCCTGCAGCACGCCTACCAGCGTGCCGATAATGCACATTATGTCATTCCATCCGGTCCGTATCGCATCAGATGCGGGTGCACCCCTCCCCGTCGTACGGGCGGTCGCTGTGCTCGGAGAGGCGGCTGAGGAGGTACACCCCTCTACGCGTCGCGCATGACGACCACGGGAATGACGGCGCCGGTCAGGCTCTGCCGGTCCTCGCGGCCGACGATCGTCATCCCCAGGTGCTCGTACATCGCGATGTTGCGCGCCTCGGCCGCGCGAACGCTGCACGACAAGCCGTTCAGTCCCATGGATCGAGCTTCGGCACGCAGCGCCCGCACGAGCCCCGACGCCAGTCCGCGTCCGCGCACCTCCGGCAGGATCGCCAGGCGCCCGAAGGACAACGTGCCGTCGGCGGCGCCCTGGTGCTTGACCATCGCCACGACGGTGCCGTCGATCCGCACGACCGCCAACCGGGTCCCGGCGTCCAGCTCGGCGCGCAGCGAGCTGCTGGTCTCGACCATCGCGCCCGACGGCTCTCCGTGGGCGCCGTACTCCGTGAAGGCGGCGTGCAGGACGACGATCGCCTCGTCGACTCCTCGCGCCCCCGCGTCCAGGTCGATCTCGACCGGGCCGCTCCCATCCGTGCTCACCGACCGGAAGACTACCCGCCTCGTCGTCCCCGACGATCACTCCCCGATCCCCTCCGGGCCGGATCAGCCGGGAATTTCACCGTGGCGGCTTCGTGGCACCTCGTGGCGGACCGCAGCCCGCCGGGGTGCCCTGTGCGCTCCGTGAGGTCGTGCTTCGTGAGGTGTACGCGCCACACCCTGGCGGATGATCGTGCCGGCGGATACGATGAAACGGACATCTGTTCCAAACCATTGTGTATGGCACAACACAGTTGTTTTCCGCGTGTCGGTGGCGCCGCCTAGTGTCGTGATCCAGCATCCGTCCTGGTCACGAAGGGATCCCGCGCGTGGTCGCCCCTCCCCGCCCCCAGCGCCTCACCGTCGCCGAGTGTGCCGAACGCTACCTCGCCGGTGTGCATGTCGAGACGGTCCGCGGCTCCCTCTCCCCCGCCACGGAACGCTCCTACATCCGTGACGTCACCGAGCTGGTCGGTCTGCTCGGCGAGGGCCGCGTGCTCGACGACGTCACCGGTGACGACGTCGACGACGCCCTGATCCGCTACCAGTCGGGGCCCGACGGTCGCTTCAACGAGCCGTCCCGCAAGTCGGGTCCGGGCCGGTCGACCGCGACAGTCAACCGGTTCCGTCAGTCGGTGACCCGCTTCTTCGCCCACGCCACCCGCCAGTGCTGGGTGCAGGCCGACCCGATGCGGTGGGCCTCTCCCCCGGGCAAGGTCCGTGACCTGCTGCGTGCCGAGCGCACGGCGTTGTCGTCCTCGGCCGCCGAGTCCCTCCTGGCGACCGTCGGCGAGTCCGCCGGCTCCACGGCGGGAACGGTGTCCCGGGCGCGCCACGACCAGACGCTCGGCGCGCGCGACCGCCTGGTCGTCGCCCTGCTGCTCGTACTGGGGCCCCGCGTGTCGGAGCTGGTGCGCGCCGACGTCGTCGACCTCGTCCGCGAACCCGGGCGCACGCAGTGGCGCATCGTCGGCAAGGGCGGCACGCGACGCACGGTGGCCCTCAGCGATCCGTTGGCCGACGCCCTGGAGCACTACCTCACCGAGCTGCGCCCGCGGCTCGCGGCCCGCCGCCCGGACGACGCCGACGCCCAACGCGCCCTGCTGCTGTCCTGGCGGGGCCGCCGCCTCGAGGCGCAGGCCGTCCGCGACCTGCTGTCCCGCGCCGTGGCCAGGATGCCGGAGCCGTACCGCCGCCCCACGACCCCGCACGCGCTGCGCCACACCACCGCGACCCTGCTCGTCGCGGACGGCTGGGACGTCAAGGTGGTCGCCGAGCTCCTCGGGCACGCGTCGATCGCCACCACCGGGGTGTACCTCGACCGGATCGACGGCGAGCTCGCCGCCGCGATCCGCTCGCACCCTCTCGCGCAGTCCCTGGGAGCAAGATCACGGGGTGATTGACGTGTTCTCATCAGGCGATTCGACCACACCGTCGCTACGGTGAGCCTGTGCCAGCAGACGGAACCTCGAAGTCCATCGTCCCGATCGACGTCCAGGTCGACTGGCGTCGCGTGAGCAAGATCGTCACCCGGACGGCGGCACTGGCCGCCGCGATCCCGGTGGCGGCGGGCGCGGCGGTCATGGCGCTCGACAAGATCCGCGGCCAGCGGTACCCCCTCGACGCGACCTTCCCGACCGCTCCCCCGGCGACGACACCGATCGACGACACCCAGGCCACGGTCTACACCTACGGCGCGGACCTCTTCGAGGCCATGCTCGAGGCGATCGAGCAGGCGAAGCACACGGTGTTCCTGGAGACGTACATCTGGAAGGGCGACGAGACCGGCGAACGCTTCAAGGAGGCCATCTCCGACGCGGCCCGACGCGGCGTGCAGGTGTACGTCATCTTCGACGGCTTCGCGAACCTCGTCGTGCCGCCGTCGTTCTTCGTCATGCCTCCGCAGGTCCACGTGCTGCGGTTCCCCGTGCTGCGCCCGGGGATCCTCACGCTCAACGTGCGCCACTCCGGACGCGACCACCGCAAGATCCTCGTGGTGGACGACGAGACGGCGTTCGTCGGCGGGTACAACATCGGTGCGCTGTACGCCACCCAGTGGCGCGACACCCACCTGCGCCTGCAGGGCCCGGCCGCCTGGGAGCTGCGCAACGCGTTCGTCGACTTCTGGAACCGGTGGCGCGGGTCCAAGCACCCGGTGCTGCGCGACCAGGGTGCTGAGCACTGGCAGCCCGCCCTGCGCGCCGCCCGCAACGCCCCCAGCGAGCTCGTCTTCCCCATCCGTGGCATCTACCTGGACGCCATCGACCGGGCCACCAGCCACATCTACATCACGCAGGCCTACTTCATCCCGGACCGCGACATCCTCGACGCCCTCCTCGCTGCCGCGCAGCGGGGCGTCGACGTGCGCGTCCTCGTACCCGAACGGTCCAACCATGCGCTCGCGGACTGGCTCGCACGGGGCCGTTACACCAAGCTGCTGCGCGGTGGTGTGCGGATCATGCTCTACCAGGGTGCGATGGTGCACGCGAAGACGGCCACGATCGACGGCCGCTGGTCGACGGTCGGCACGGCGAACATCGACCGGCTCAGCCTGACGGGCAACTACGAGATCAACCTCGAGATCGTGGACGAGGGTCTGGCGGACCAGCTCGAGGACGTGTTCCGCATGGACGAGTCCAACGCGCGTGAGCTCACCTACGAGCAGTGGGCGGGCCGGTCACCGCTGAACAAGGTCGCCGAGCGGCTGCTGGAACCGCTGGAGCCGCTGCTGTAGGTCGTCGCGGGCCCGGCGACGGGCCGGCCGCGGACGGGCGGGGCCGACTCAGACGGCGTCGCGGGCCCGGCGACGGGCCGCGAGCTCGTCACCGGCGTGCAGTGCGGCGTCGTCCGCCTCGTCGAGGGTCTCGGTGGGCATCTGGGAGAGAGTTCCCTCGATCTCGCGCCACACCCGCCCCACGGCGATGCCGAAGACGCCCTGGCCGCCCTGGACGAGGTCGACGACCTCGTCGGGGGACGTGCACTCGTAGACCGAGGCGCCGTCGCTCATGAGGGTGATCTGCGCGAGGTCGTCGACGCCGCGCTCACGCAGATGCGTCACCGCGCTGCGGATCTGCTGCAGGGAGACGCCCGTGTCGAGGAGGCGCTTGACGATCTTCAGCACCAGGACGTCGCGAAAGCTGTAGAGGCGGTGGGTGCCGGACCCTGTCGCCGGGCGGATCGAGGGTTCGACCAGCCCCGTGCGCGCCCAGTAGTCGAGCTGGCGGTAGGTGATGCCCGCGACACGGCAGGCCGTGGTCCCCCGGTATCCGGTGCCGGCGTCCTGCTCGGTCAGGTCCTCGCCGAAGAGCAGCCCTTGCGCGCCGCTGGGCGCTGCGCCGACGTCGGCACTCGCCTCGCTGCTGCTGTCCACTGCTGCCTCCCGGATGTCGCTACCACGCTAGATCGACCTGTCGGCCGTCAACGGTGTCGCGCTCGGTGTGTCGGCGACCGTTGTCGAGCTGTGACGTCCGAACCGTGACGTTCGGGCGTCGCCGTCGTGCTGGGCCCGTCGTGCTGCGGCCCGGCGCGTCGCCCTGAACCCTCGCTGGACGGTTCGGTACCACCGTACCCGGCGAGGGCGGGATAGACCGGGCCGTCAAGGTGGTGTGTCGCCAGGTCCCGGCTCCACGGGCCCCCCGGGGGCCGTGAAGTCCTCCGGGGTGACGTGGTCGAGGAAGTCGCGGAACTTCTCGACCTCACGCTGCTGCGCCATGTCGACGACCTCGACACCCGCGGCGGCCACGATCTCCGCCGAGCAGAGCACGGGGCTGCCGGTGCGCACGGCCAGCGCGATGGCGTCCGACGCCCGTGAGTCGAGACGGGTCCCCGTCGACAGGACCAGCTCGGCGAAGAAGATGCCACCGTCGAGCGCCACGATCTCGACGCGCTCCAGGTCGACGCCCACCGCCCCCAGGAGGTCTCGCAGGAGGTCGTGCGTCATGGGCCGAGGGGTGGCGACACCTGCCTGCGCCATCGCGATCGCCGACGCCTCACGGGCACCGATCACGATCGGGACGGCCAGCTCGGCGGCTTGGTCCAGCAGCACGACCACGATCTCCTGGTCGCGCTGCTGCTGACGCACCCCGAGGACTTCGACCGGCACCATGGGGGCCTGGGCGTCGTCGTTCTCCACCCGCCCACGGTACGACGATGTCGGTCCGCGCGCGTCCAGGCGGAGCACGGGCGCAGGGGCGTCAGGGAAGCTCGGTGGTGCCCTGCCTGATCCAGGAGGTGTGCAGGCGCGCGAGGAGGTCGCCCAGCTCGTCGGCGAGCTCGTGGGCGTGCGCCCGACCCTGTTCGGCCTGCTGGCTGCGGTACGGCGCGACCACCTGGTCGACGAGGTCGACGTGACGGTCCGCGGACGTGCGCAGCGGACGCAGGTGGCGCGGTTCGATGCCGTGCTCGGCGAGGCGCGCGGTGATGCGCACGACGTCCGCGGCGTCCGCACCCAGGGTCCCGGCCGTCTCCCTCAGCAGACCGGCGTCGACGAGGGAGCGCACGAACTCCGGGGACGTGCCGGTCGCCTCGGCCACCAGGTCGACCGTCCACCGTCGTCGCGACGTCGCCGCACCCTGCTGCGGCGCGGGACGCGGCGACGGGACGGGCGCGGGCTCACCGGCGTCCATCGCGGCCAGCCGCTCCTTGATGATCTTCAACGGCAGGTAGGAGTCACGCTGCTCGGCGAGGACGAACCGCAGCCGCTCGACGTCCGCGGGGCTGTACTGGCGGTAGCCCGCCCCGGTACGCACCGGGGTGATGAGTCCCTGCTCCTCGAGGAAGCGGAGCTTGGAGTGCGAGACCGCCGGGAAGTCCCCGCCGAGCTGCGCGAGGACGTCCGAGATGCGCATGGTCGCGTGGCGGGAGATGCCCTGCGGCCAGCGTTCCGGCTCGGCACCCGATCCGGACGCCGAGGACGCTCCGGACGCCGCGATCACGACGCCGGCGCCTGCGGGCTCGCGTGGAACGACATGCGGAACTTGCCGATCTGGACCTCGTCACCGGTGGTGAGCGTGACCACGTCGATGCGCTCGCGGTTGAGGTAGGTGCCGTTGAGGGAGCCGATGTCGCGGACGACGAACCGGTCCCCCTCGCGCACGAACTCGGCGTGCTTGCGCGAGACGGTGACGTCGTCGAGGAAGATGTCGGCACGTTCGCTGCGACCGGCGACGGCGCGGTCCTCGTCGAGCAGGAAGCGTTCGCCGACGGCGCCGGAGCCGTACTGGACCACCAGGAGGGCCGAGTGCCGCGGCAGCGCGGCGACCGCGGCGGCTTCCTCGGGCGTCAGGGGGATGCGGGGGTTCTGCTCCTCGGCGGGCGCTCCGAGCCGGCCCAGATGCGCCGTGGTGTCGACACCGGCATCGTGCGGCGGAAGTGCGCGGGGGTCCGTCATCAGTCCTCCAGGATCGTCCGTCCGACGTGCGCGGCCGTCGTCCGCTCAACCTACATCGTGGCACCGCCGGGCGGAAAGCCGGTGGCAGGGTGCTCCTGCTGCCGGCGTCCTCGACGGGTCGTGCTACTCCTCGGGGCTGCGGGGTGTCGCGTACTGCGGTTCGGCAGGTTCGCGGGTCGCGTTGATCTCGACCTCGTCCTGCTCCACCACCCGGGCGTCGACGTCGTCGCTGCGGAGCTGCGCCAGGGCGCCTCCCGGAATCTCCAGCGCGGGGTTGAGCGTCGCAGGGTCCCCGATGACGGACCACCGGTACGGGGACTCGATCGCCTGCCCGTCGACGGTGACGCCCGCGTCGGTGTCCAGGAACCACGAGGACGTCACGAGCCGGATGCCGTTCAGCTCGACGACCTCGGCGCCGGCGTTGCGCAGCTCCTCGAGGACGTTGAACAGCTTCGCCGCGGGTGTGACGCCCGACGGGTCCCGCACCACGATCTCCAGGCCCGGTCCGACGGCGGGAAGCCGCCCGGACAGGATGCCCTCCGACTGCGCGCGCTGCTCCGCGAGGTCGACGGCGGACTGGGCCTGACCGGTGCCGGAGGCGAGCTCGTCGCGCGTCCGGGTGAGCTCGGCCACCTCGTCGTCGAGCTGTTCCGAGCGCTGGGTGACCTCGTCGAGCAGTCGCACGAGGTCGTCCTGGCGGGCCGAGGACAGGGGGTCCTGCGCCGACTGCTGCACCTGGACGACCAGGGCGAACCCGAGGGCGCCGCACAGCAGCGCCACGAGGCCCTGGGACCGGTTCAGGCGCGGGCGCAGCACCCGGCCCACGGCCCGCCACCCGGACGCCGGCGACGCCGGGGTGACCGCGGTGTCATCGTGGTCCGGTCCCACCTCGTCGTCCGCAGCGTCGTCCGCAGCATCGTCCATAGCGTCGTCCGCTGCGGGGGCCCGGTGCGTACCGGGTCGTGGTCCGGCGCTCTGCACGACCTCGTCGAACGACGGCTCGGTGCGTGAGGCGGAATCCGCGGACCCGACCTCGGGAGACTCCTGCTGCTCAGCGGGCTGCTGCGACTCCCCCGTTGCCGTCCCGGCGTCCAGCACCTCGGACGGCAGCGGCAGTGGTTCGAGGTCGTCCACGGGCACGGAGAGATCCAGCGGGTCGGGGCCCGGCGACCCGGCCGACCTGCCGTCGGCGACCTGCGCTGAGGGCACCTGCGTCGAGGGGACCGGGCCTCCCTGGTCGCCCTGGTCGGCCGGGACCTCGTCGGCGTCGTGGGTCGTGTCCGAGGTCGTGTCCTGGTCCGGGGCGTCCTGCCGCGGGTCCACCAGGGGCTCGAGCATGCTCTCGCCCTGCGGTTCGCTCGGTGCCTCGTCCGGTGCCTCGACCTGCGGTTCGTCGTGCGCCACGGCGTCGAGCCCGTCCTCGGCCTCGTTGTCCTCGGCCTCGTTGTCCTGGACCTGGTCTTCGTGAGCCTGGTCTTCGTGAGCCCGGTCTTCCTCGACCGGGTCCACCTCGACCGTGGGCTCGACCGGCGTGGTCACGGCCAACACGGAACCATCGGTCTCCACCTCGTCCACGGGACCGGCGGCGCTCACGGCCTCGCCAGGCTCGGGCCCGTCCACCTCAGGGGCGTCCGCGCCCGGGGCCAGCTCCTCGCCCTCGCCCTGCGGATCCCGCTCGTCGTCACGGCGCGCCATGGTCACGCCTTGAACACGTGCCGGCGGATCGCGGCAGCGTTGGAGAAGATCCGGATCCCGAGCACCACGACCACCGCCGTCGACAGCTGCGAACCCACGCCGAGCTGATCACCCAGGAACACGATGAACGCCGCCACCAGCACGTTCGACAGGAACGACACCACGAACACCTTGTCGTCGAACAGGCCGTCCAGCTTCGCGCGCAGACCACCGAACAGCGCGTCCAACGCCGCCACGACCGCGATCGGCAGGTACGGCTGCAGACCGACCGGCACGGTCGGCTGCAGCACCAGGCCCGCCACCACACCGATCACCAGACCCACGACCGCGATCATGGACTCTCCTCCTCGTTCGCCCCGACACCCTCGCCGGGCACCGGCTCCGCATTCCTCAACAGCTGGTTGCCCACACTCGGCACGTCCAGGTCCTCAGCCGTGTCCAACGACGTCGTGATCCCCCACTGCGACGACAACAGCTGCGTGTACGACGGACCACCGGCCCGAGCGTACGCGGTCTGCATCTCCTCCGGATCGCCGATCGCACGGATCTCGTACGACGGCCCCGTCAACGGCACCAGGTCCACCAGGATCGCCTCGCCCGCGTGCCGGATCGCCGACAACGACGTCAACCGCTGCCCCCCGACACTGACAGCCTCCGCGCCCGACGCCCACAACGCGTTCACCACCGTCTGCAGATCCACCGCCTGCACCCGCGAGCTCGCCGTCGACCCGTTCTCGTCCAACCGGTCACCGTCCGTCAACGTCACCACCAGCCCAGGACCCGACACCGCCACCGACCCCGTCACCACGCCGTCCCGGCGCAACGTGTCCAGCAGGTCCTGGTCGCTCAGCTCCAGCACGTCCTGCTGCAACGCCGCGACCTCGTCCGACAACGCCGCCGACTCCGCCCGCAACGCATCACCCTGCTCCTGACGCTGCGTGATCTCCTGCATCAACAGCTCACGCGCCGAACCACCCGGCGACGGCGTCCGCAGCTGCACCGCCGCAGCCGCCGTCATCAGACCCAGCAGCAACGCCACCAGCACCAGCAGGTACACCCCCGCACCACGGCGCCGCGGACCACCAGCGGCACGCCGCCGCGCCGCCTCCGCGTACCCCGGGTCCAACGGACTCTCCATGACCTCCACCAGGAGCGTCATCGACTCGTCCGGACGCCGCTTCACCACAGGCCCCGTCACGACACACCCTCCCGGCGCTCGCGGTCCGCCAGCGTCAACCGCCGGGTCTGGGCGACGTACTGCAGACCCGCCCACCAGTACAGGCCGATCCCCCACCAGGTGAACGCCCACCCCGTCACCAGGGCCACGTCGCCCAACGTCCCGGAACGCTCGGCCAGGAGCAGCAGGGGGAACGCGTACAGCAGCGCGAACGTGCCCGCCTTGCCGACGAACGACACCTCCAGCGTCCCGTACCCGAGCCGCGCCAGCGTCGGCATCAGGCACGCCAGCATCACGTCCCGCGCCACGACCGCCACCACCACCCACAACGGCACCACGTCACGCCAGGTCAACCCGATCAACGTCACCAGGATGAACAACCGGTCCGCCGCCGGGTCCAGCATCTGCCCCAGACGCGTCACCTGGTCCAGCCGACGCGCCAGGTACCCGTCCAGCCAGTCGCTCGCCCCCGACACCGCGAGCACCACCAGCGCCCACACGTCCTGGCCGGAGAAGATCAGCACACCGAACACCGGCACGAGCGCGAGACGCACCATGCTCACCACGTTGGGGACGGTCCACACCGCCGATCCCGCCTGCTCAGCCTGCACCATCACCGTCCGCGTCCCCCGAGGTCTCTGCGCCGATCATCCTACGCAGGACCACCCCACGCGCCCCAGTGGGCAAACTCACCACCACCCGGCCTCCCCCTGCGGTGCACCAGCACGTACGATGGGAGCACCCATCCGGAGTTCGTCGTCCTCCCGCGTGTTCTAAGGGCCCCCGCACCAAGCCGCCGGGGCAGTTGTGTGTCCGGGACAGAGCGACCGCCTCGCCACCACGGCGACGCAGGACTCCCCCGCCACCGACTGAAACGGTCACCGCACCCATGAGCACCCCTGACACCACCATGCCCGACGACACCCAGCCGGACTTCTCCTCCCTGGCCCTGCCCGCAGCGCTCCAGGCCGCCGTCGACGACCTCGGGTTCACCACCCCGTCGCCCATCCAGGCCCAGGCCATCCCCCCGCTGCTCGCCGGCCGCGACATCACCGGCGTCGCCCAGACCGGCACCGGCAAGACCGCCGCCTTCGGCATCCCCCTGCTCGCCGCCGTCGACGCCGACGCCAAGGTCGCCCGCGGCCACGTCCAGGCCCTCGTCCTGACCCCCACCCGCGAGCTCGCCATCCAGGTCGCCGACGCCATCGAGTCGTTCGCCAGCCACCTGCCCGGCGTCCGCGTCCTGCCCGTGTACGGCGGCTCGCCCTACCAGCCCCAGCAGCACGCCCTGCGCGACGGCGTCCACGTCGTCGTCGGCACCCCCGGCCGCGTCATGGACCACATGAACCGCTCCGCGCTCGTCCTCGACGACGTCAAGATGCTCGTCCTCGACGAGGCCGACGAGATGCTCCGCATGGGCTTCGCCGAAGACGTCGAGACCATCTTCGGCCAGGCACCCACCCAGCGACAGGTGGCCCTCTTCTCCGCCACCATGCCTCCCGCCATCCGCCGGGTCGCCGACACCCACCTCAACGACCCCGTCCAGGTCACCGTCGCACCCCAGCAGACCACCACCGAGAACGTCGAGCAGTCCTACGCCGTCGTCCCGTTCCGCCACAAGGTCGGAGCCCTCGCCCGCGTCCTGGCCACCTCCGACGCCGACGCCACCATCGTCTTCACCCGCACCCGCGCCTCCGCCGAAGAGGTCGGCTCCGCCCTCATCGAACGCGGCGTCTCCGCCGCCACCATCTCCGGCGACGTCGCCCAGAAGGAACGCGAGAAGATCGTCGAACGCCTCCGCGGCGGCGCCCTCGACGTCCTCGTCGCGACCGACGTCGCCGCCCGAGGCCTCGACGTCGAACGCATCGGCCTCGTCGTCAACTTCGACATCCCCCGCGAGCCCGAGGCCTACGTCCACCGCATCGGCCGCACCGGCCGCGCCGGACGCTCCGGCCGCGCCATCTCCTTCGTCACCCCTCAGGAGCGCGGCAAGCTCAAGCACATCGAGCGCACCATCCGCACCCGCCTCAACGAGACCGAGCTCCCCTCCCCCCGCGACGTCTCCGCACACCGCGCCCGGACCCTGCTCGCCACCGTCCCCGCACGCCTCGAAGCAGGCCGCCTCGACCTGTACACCGAGCTCCTCACCGAGCACCTCGCCCCCCGCGAGGACGGCACCACCCCCGACGCCAAGGACGTGGCCGCCGCACTCGTGGCGCTCGCGGTCGGTGACGACGGCCCCGCGCACCGTGCGGCGCAGGAGGAGCACGAGCGCGAGCGCGCCGCCGTCCTCGGTGGGCGCACCCGCGAGACGCAGCGCGCCGAGCGTGGCGACCGCGACGGTGAGCGCACCGGCCGCCACCCCCGCTCCGAGCGGGGTCGCGACGACCGTGGGCGCGACGACCGTCGGGGGATCCGCCGGCCGGCCGACGGCACGCGCTACCGCATCTCCGTCGGCCACACGCACGGCGCGCAGCCGCGCGGCATCGTCGGTGCGCTGACGAACGAGGGCGGACTGCGGGGTTCGGACATCGGCAAGATCGACATCTTCGGGAACTTCTCCCTGGTCGACATCACCCGGCCGCTGGACGAGCCGACGATGAGCAAGATCGGCCGGGCGAATGTCGCCGGCCGCCAGCTGCGCATCGCCGTCGACAAGGGCGCCCCCGAGCGCCGCGCCCCGCGCACCGAGCGTCCGGCCCGCACGTACTGAGGTCCTCCTCGGACGACCGAGCCTGAACCGCACTGAGCCCCGCACGGATCACGATCCGTGCGGGGCTCAGTGCGGTTCGGCGGCTTCCCCGAGCTCGCGCACGAGGTTCTGCAGGCGGCGCGCCTCGGCCATCCCCCGTTCTCCGTCGGCACGCTGGACGGCCATGACGGGCAGCGTCCCGCCGTCGGCAAGGTCCAGCACCACCCACGAGTCGTCCCGCGTCAGGCGGACCTCGACGATCTCCGGCCAGGCGACACGACGCCGTCGGACGACGTTGCGTACCGTCAGGCCCTCGGCGTCCGGCCTGGCGTGGACTCCGCCGAGCCGCCAGAGCAGCCAGGCGGCGAGCAGGGCGAAGACGACGAAGCTGACCCGGGTGCCGCGGTCGAGCAGCAGGCCGTCCTCGGCGAACAGGCCCACCAGGAGGCTGCCACCGACGACGACGGCTCCGGTCACGCCGACGGCGACCCTCGTCCAGCGGGGTCGGAAGATCCGGAACCGGGGGTCCGGGCCGCCGTCGTGCGTCATGCCGTCACAGGCGCGAGGCGAGGATGGACGTGACGAGGATGCCGCGCGCTCCCACGTCGTAGAGGGCGTCCATCACCTGGTTGGTCTCCGAGCGGCGCACCATCGACCGCACCGCCGCGGACTGGCCGTTGTGCAGCGGTGACACGGTGGGCGACTCGAAGCCGGGCGTGACCGCCACGGCGGCGTCCACGAGGTCGATGGGGATGTCGTAGTCCAGGAGCACGTACTCGCGGGCGGTGATGACGCCCTGGAGGCGGCGCGTGACGACCTCGAGGCCTGCGGGGACGCCTTCGCCCCGGCGCCGGATGAGGACCGCCTCGGACCGCAGGATCGGGTCGCCGAAGACCTCGAGCCCGGCGGCGCGCAGGGTCGTCCCGGTCTCGACGACGTCGGCGATCACGTCCGCGACACCGAGCTGCACCGAGCTCTCCACGGCGCCGTCGAGGTGCACGATCGCCTCGGCCTGGACGCCGTGCTCGGCAAGGTGGGTCGCCACGAGGGTCGTGTACGACGACGCGACGCGTCGCCCGGCGATCTGGGCCACGTCGGTGACGGTGCCCGCCGGCGCCGCGAACCGGAAGGTCGAGCGGGCGAAGCCGAGCGCGAGGTGCTCGACGGCGTCTGCCCCGGAGTCCAGGAGCAGGTCCCGGCCGGTGATCCCGACGTCGACGGTGCCCGACCCGACGTACACGGCGACGTCACGGGGGCGCAGGAAGAAGAACTCGACGTCGTTGTCGACGTCGGTGAGCACGAGCTCACGGGTGTCGCGACGCTGGCGGTAGCCCGCCTCGCGCAGCATGTCGGTGGCCGGCGTGGACAGCGAGCCCTTGTTGGGGACGGCGATTCGGAGCAACGGGACCTCGTTCGGTTCGGGTGGGACGGCTGCTGGACGGATCGGCGGCGCGCTCGACGGTCACGGTCGTGGACCGCGGCCGGGCGCTCACAGATGCGTGTACACGTCCTCCAGCGTGAGGCCCTTCGCCACCATGAGGACCTGCAGGTGGTAGAGCAGCTGGGAGATCTCCTCCGCGGCCGCCTCGTCGGACTCGTGCTCGGCGGCCATCCACACCTCGGCGGCCTCCTCCACGATCTTCTTGCCGATCGCATGGACGCCGGCGTCCAGCTCCGCGACGGTGCCCGAACCGCTGGGGCGGGTCCGGGCCTTCTCGGTGAGCTCGGCGAACAGGGAGTCGAAGGTCTTCACGCCATCAGCCTAGACGGCGGACCCTCCTCGTCCAGGCTCGTCCCGTTGCGCGGGACGGACGTCACAACGTGTCCTGTGCGCTTGGCACACTATTTTCCGGAGAAGAGAACAGGATCGCCCTGCCTCTCCACGCCCGTCCAGATCTCGGCGACCGTGCCCGTCAGTGGACGTGCCGGGAGGCCATCGCCCGCAACGTCTCGATCTCCCCGGCCACGTCGTCCGCCCCGTACACCGCCGAGCCCGCCACGAAGACGTTGGCTCCGGCCTCGGCCGCCCGCTCGATCGTGGAGCGCGACACTCCCCCGTCGACCTGGAGGTGCACGTCGAGCCCGCTCTCCCCGATCGCCCGGCGTGCCCGCCTGATCTTCGCCAGGGTGCCCTCGATGAAGGACTGCCCGCCGAACCCGGGCTCGACCGTCATGACGAGGATCATGTCGACCTCGCTCAGCAGGTCCAGGAACGGCTCCACCGGAGTGGCCGGCCGCAGCGCGACACCCGCCCGCGCCCCGAGCCTGCGCAGCTCGCGCGCCAGCCGCACCGGCGCCTGGGCGGCCTCGGCGTGGAACGTGACGGACGCCGCCCCGGCCTCCGCGTAGGCGGGCGCCCACCGGTCCGGGTCGGCGATCATGAGGTGCCCGTCGACCGGCACCGGCGAGATCTGGGTCAGCCGCTCGAACACGGGGAGACCGAGGGTCAGGTTGGGCACGAAGTGGTTGTCCATGACGTCCACGTGCGCGTAGTCGGCGGTGGAGATCGCCTGGAGGTCGCGCTCGAGGTTCGCGAAGTCGGCCGACAGGATGCTCGGGTTGATCAGCGCTGGCATGCACCCAGCCTAGGCGCCGCGGGGGCTACGCTCCCTCCGTGACCGACCGCCACTCCCCCGCGCACGACCACCCCCCGCGCACCAGCGGCGCCAGCAGCCGGCCGCGCGTCCGTGCGGCGACCCCGGACGATCTCGCGGCCGTCGCGGCGATCTTCGCTCCCTACGCGCGCACGACGGCGGTCACGTTCGACGAGGAGCCACCCACCGTCGAGCAGTGGGCCGCCAGGCTGGCCGACGCCGGGGCCCGGGGGCTGCCGTTCCTGGTGGCCGAGCTCGACGGTGCCGTCGTGGGCTACGCGTACGCCACCGGGTGGCGGGCCAAGGCCGCGTACCGCTTCACCGCGGAGCACTCGATCTACCTCGACCCCCGCGCCCAGGGACGCGGCATCGGCACGCTGCTGCTGTCCGCGCTGCTGGACGCCTGCACGCTCGCCGGCGTGCGGCAGGTGGTCGCGGTGATCGCCGACGATCCTGCCGCCGCGGGGTCGATCCCCCTGCACCGGCGCCTCGGCTTCGCTCCCGCGGGCACCCTGCACGACGTCGGCTTCAAGCACGGGCGCTGGGTGAGCACCGTGCTGATGCAGCGCACGCTGCACTGACCCGCACCGACCTCCGCCGACCTGAAGCCGGCCCGGCCAGACCGGCTCGCCGGAGCACGAGCCGGCCGGGGACGGACCAGAGCCGGACCCGGGCGTCACCCCAGGGACGCCGTCAGCGCGTCCGTGCGCTCCTCCACCGTGCGCCAGGCCTCCGGGGGACTCCCGGGTGGTCGTCACGGTCGACGTCGCCCAGGGCGGCCCGCAGCGCACCCAGCGTGTCGGCCACGACGCGCGCCGCCCGCCGGCGCGGCAGCCCCCAGGAGACGCCCTCGGCGACGAGGTCCGCCCCGGTGATCGCATCCATGTCCCGCTTGCCGGCGACGTCCATCGCGAACACCCGGGAGGCGTGGTCGTGGTGCAGGTGCATCGAGACGTCGTAGGCGGGCGCGAGCGCGACCGTGCCGTTCTCGCGGCGCAGCATCGAGATGTTCTTGGCGTGGGCGTCGGTGTTGCCGACGGCGAGGTTGAGGGTGGTCAGGGCGAGGAGCGGGTCCGGCCGGGCCCCGTCGTCACGCAGGACCTGGGCGATCCGGCCCAGCGACGGCAGGGCGCGTCCGTGCTGGAACTTGCGCTCCGGGTCGCGGGTGTTGATGCCGAGCGCCTGGGCCGCGTCCTCCTGGTGGACGCGGCGCAGCCCGCCGGGGGTGCTCGCGTCGGTGACCCGGTCGTAGCGGGACACGACGATGCAGCGCATGCCGTCGAAGGTCTCCACGTGGGCGTCGACCGTCGTCAGACCGATGCGTCGGGCGAGGTCGAGGGCGGCGGCCTCGGTGTCGACGAGGTCGGCGGTGGGTGAGTCCGCGGCCCGGGCGACCTTGAGGATGTGGGTGGTCGGCCGGTCGTGCGGGGCTCGGACCCACCCCCCGGCGGCGTCGCGGACGAGGCCGAGCTTGGGTTCCATCCCCGGCAGCGAGCTCGTGAGGTGCTCGCTGCGGCCGTGCCCACCCGCCCGGGCGAGCGCCTCGCGCAGGAGCCGGCCCACCCCGACGTCGTCGAGAGCGACGGGTTCGACCGTGCCCTGCCCGGGAGTGGCGCCCGGTGCGACGAGCTGCAGGGCGCCGACCGTGTCGCCGCCGTACGCGCCGAAGAACCCGACGGCGTCCTCCGGGTCGACGCCTGCCTCCATCGCCATGGTGTCGCGGACCCGCCCCTCGGGCATGAGCCCGTCCAGCCAGGCGGTGACCCGCGCCGACGGCGGGGGCGATCCTCGTCGATGGGGAGCAGGTGGGAGATGATCCGGGACCCCCAGCCCCACCGCGCCGAGGCGCCGGCGTCCCACTCGAGCTCGGCGCGGGGCGTCCCGCGCTGCGTGGCGCGACGGGTGAACCGCGCGATCCGGCTCCCGTAGAGCCAGACGTCGACCTCAGCGGCGCTCATCGGTGCCCCGCTCGACGAGGCGGACGTCGACGTCCAGCTCGTCGAAGATCTCGAACAGCCGGGTGATGTAGAGGTTGCCGACGCCGCCCTCGACCTCGGAGACGTACTGCCGGGTCAGGCCGAGCTCGTCCGCGAGCGCCGCCTGGCTGAGGTGGCGGTCCTGGCGGATGCGGCGGACGAAGCGGCCGATGTCGCGGGCGCTGCGGGCGTGGGTCCAGGTGGTGTCGTCCACGGCGCTCCTCGGTGTCGGGTTTTCCTTGCTCGGGTGGGCTGTGTCAGGTTATCCCGACGACGGCGGGTAGGGCAAGGATTTCCTGGCATCGGTGGGGAGGGAGGGGTCGACGCCCCTCCCCGGTGGTCGACGTGGTGCGGTCAGCGGCGGCGCAGCAGGGTCAGGTGCATCGCGTCGGTGCCGTGGACGTGCGGCCAGAGCTGCACGTCGAGACCGTCCGCGCCGGCGTCGTCCGGGCCGAGGTCGATCCGCGCGTCGGGCACGAGCACCTGTCGCACGGCGGCGCGGGCGTCGAGGCGGACGGCGTCGTCGCGGTTGCGCAGCACGTCGTCGACGACGAGGCGGGTCTCGGCCAGGTGCGGGGAGCAGGTCACGTAGGCCACCACTCCCCCGGGGCGCACGGCGTCCAGGGCGGAGGACAGCAGCTCCGTCTGCAGGCGGGTGAGCGCGCCGAGGTCGGCGGGGGTGCGTCGCCAGCGGGACTCGGGGCGGCGGCGCAGGGCTCCCAGGCCGGTGCAGGGGGCGTCGAGCAGGACGCGGTCGTAGGCTGCGGGCTCCTCGGTGCCGGTCTCGCGTCCGTCGCCGGTGCGCACGGCCTCCACGGCGTCGTCGGGCAGGGCGCGCAGCGACTGGCGCACGAGACGTGCGCGGTGGGGTGCCACCTCGTTGGCGACGAGCCGGGCGCCACGTCGGGCGGCGAGCGCCCCCAGGAGCGCGGCCTTGCCGCCGGGGCCGGCGCACAGGTCGAGCCAGCGGGCGTCGGTGCCGTCCAGAGGGGCGTCGGCGAGGGCGAGGGTGACGAGCTGGGAGCCTTCGTCCTGGACGCCGGCGCGGGCGTCGGCGACGGCGTCGAGGTGTGCGGGGTCGGTGCCGGAGGCGAGGACGTGCGCGGTGGGGGCCCAGCGGCCTGGTTCGAGGCGGGCGTCGTCGGCGCCGTGGGTGAGGTCGGCCGGGTCGAGGAGGCCGGGACGGGCGACGAGGGTGACGCGGGGTGCGGTGTTGTCGGCGTCGAGCAGGGCGGCCGTCTCGTCGAGGGGGCGTCCGGCGGAGTGCAGGGCCTCGCGCAGGGCGCGGGTGATCCACACGGGGTGGGAGCCGGTGAGCGCGAGCGCGGTGGTGGTGTCGGGGGCGTCGGCGCGCACCTGGTCGAGCCAGGAGTCGAGGCTGGTGCGTCCGACGGCGCGCAGGACGGCGTTGACCATCTGGGCGGGGCCGGCCCCGACGCGGTCGCGGCAGAGCCCGACCGTCTCGGAGACGGCGGCGTGGGCGGGGACCCGCATGCCGAGGAGCTGGTGGGAGCCGAGGCGCAGCACGTCGAGGACCTCGGGGTCGAGCTCGTCGAGGGGCCGGGAGACGCAGCGGGTGAGGATGGCGTCGTAGCGTCCGCGCAGGCGCAGGGTGCCGTAGGTGAGCTCGGTGGCGAAGGCGGCGTCGCGGCCGGTGACGCCTCGCTCGCGCAGCAGGGGTGGCAGCACGAGGTTGGCGTAGGCGTCGGAGGCGTCGACCTCGCGCAGGACGTCGTAGGCGGCGGTGCGGGCGGGGTCGGTCCGTCGGCGGCGTTCGGCCGGTGCCTGGGAGGTGCGGTGGCGTTCTCCGCGGGACCTGGCGGCGCTGCGCTGGCGGCCTCGGGCGTCGCGGCGGTCGTCGGTCATCGGGTTCCTCCCAGGGTGGCGTTCGCGGAGGCGACGTCGCGTCCGGCACCGCGGGACCAGTCGGCCGCGGACATGGGCTTCTTGCCGGCGGGACGCACGGTGCCGAGCTCGACGGCGTGGGTGGCGGTGCCGACGAGCACGGTGTTCTTGGTGGCGTGCACCTGTCCGGGGGCGAGGTCGGTGACCTCGGGGCGCAGGCGCACGGGTCCGAGGCCGAGCCGTGCGGCGGGGCCGGGTTCGTCGGGCGCGGCCGGCAGGGTGGTGAAGGCTCCGGGCGCGGGGGTGACGGCGCGGATGCGTCGGTCGACCGCGAGCGCCGGGTCGTCCCAGCGCACGAGGGCGTCGTCGCGGGTGATCTTGGGGGCGAGGGTGGCGCCGTGGGCGGGCTGGGGCTGGGGTGCGAGGTCGCCGGCGGCGAGGGCGTCGAGGGTGGCGACGAGGAGATGCGCGCCGGAGCGGGCGAGCCGGTCCAGGAGGTCGCCGGAGGTGTCGGAGGGGCGGACGGTCTCGGTGGTGGTGCCGAGCACGGGTCCGGTGTCCATGCCTTCGTCGAGGAGGAAGGTGGTGGCTCCGGTGACCTCGTCGCCGGCGAGGACTGCGTGCTGGACGGGGGCGGCGCCGCGCCAGGCGGGCAGCACGGAGAAGTGCAGGTTGATCCAGCCGTGGCGGGGCACGGCGAGGACGTCGGGGCGCAGGAGGTGGCCGTAGGCGACGACGGGGGCGGCGTCGACGTCGAGGTCGCGCAGCAGGGCGGTGAAGTCGTCCCCGCGGGGGGTGTCGGTGAGGACGGGCAGGCCGGCTTCCTCGGCGGCGACGCGCACAGGACTGGGTACGAGGCGTCGGCCGCGTCCGGCGGGGGCGTCGGCGCGGGTGAGGACGGCGACGACCTCGTGGTCGGAGTCGAGCAGGGCGTGCAGGGAGGGGACGGCGGGTTCAGGGGTTCCGGCGAAGAGCAGGCGCACCGGGCAAGTCTAGGCAGCCCCGGGCACGCCGAGGCGCGCGAGGGCGCGGCGCAGGGCGGGCGTCCCGGTGAAGAGGACGCCGTGGAACCCTGCGGTGCGTGCGCCGGCGACGTTGGCGTCGACGTCGTCGACGAAGACGGTGCGTGAGGCGTCGACGTCGAACCGGTGTCGGGCGAGGTGGAAGATCTCGGGGTCGGGCTTGGCCAGACCCTCCCGGCCGGAGACGAGGACGTCGGTGAGGCGGGAGATCGCGGGGGCGGCCTCGGCGGCGTGGTGGTAGGTATCGGCGGCCCAGTTGGTGAGCCCGTAGACGCGGGTGCCGGCGGCGAGGAGGTCGTCGACGAGTGCTGCGCTGCCGGGCACGGGGCCGGTGAGGGTGTCGGCGTAGCGGTGCAGGTAGCGGGCTGCGAGGGGCGCGAGGTGCGGCCGGGTGGCCTCCAGGTGCGCGACGGCGTCGGCCCAGGTGCGTCCGGCGTCCTGGGCGTGGTTGAACGCGGCGAAGTCGACCTCGGCCTTCCAGGCGGCGACCTCGTGGGCGTCGAGGCCGGCGAAGGCGCCGTCGGGGTCCCAGCCGACGAGGACGTTGCCGAGGTCGAGGATCACCGTGTCGAGGCCGTCGGTGCCGGTGCCGGTGCCGGTGTCAGGACTCTCGCCCCCGTGAGCGACGGTGGGGGTGACGGGTCTGTCGGGTGTCACAGGAGCTCCTGGGGGTCGAGCTGGACGCGGACGCGTCCGCCCTCGCGGCGTGCGGAACGCACGGCGAGGGAGGCGCGCAGGCGGCGGGCGAGGTCGAGCCCGTCGGCGACGGGCACGCGCAGGACGACCCGGACCTCCGGGTCGAGCCGGGTGCCGTCGGCGGGCAGGTCGACCGGCCCGAGGACGGCTGCCGGGTCGGCGAGCGCCACCCGGTCGACGACGGCGCGCACGGCGGTGGCATGGCCGGTCACGGCCGCGACGCGCACGGCGGGCGGCAGGTCGAGCTCGCGACGCTCGGCGAGCTCGCGGTCCGCCAGCCCGGAGGCGTCGAAGCGCACCAGGGCGCTGGTGGGGGCGGGCGCCGCGTCGCCCACGAGGAGCACCTGCCCCTCGGGGGCGGGGCGCACCAGCGCGGCCGCCGCCAGCCACCGGTGGGCGGCGTCGGTGGCGGTGGCCAGCCCGGTGCCCGCGGTGGCCACGGCGGCGTCGAGCAGCAGCGCTGCCACGTACCCGCCGTCCGGCACGGGCTCGGCGCCGGGGGTGGCCACGACGAGGGCGGGGCGGGAGCCCACCCGGTCCAGCACGCCCCCCGCGGCGGACGAGGTGGACACGCGCACCGGCACGCCCGGGAAGGCGCGGCCGAGCTCCTCGGCGGTCCGCTCGGAGCCGACCCGCACCGCCCGCACGCGCGAGTCACCGCACTCCTCGCAGCGCCAGGTCGCGTCGAGGCGTCCGCACCAGGTGCACTGCGGTGTCGAGGTGGCGCCCCGCAGCCCGAGGGGGCCGTGGCAGTCGCTGCAGCGGGCCGCGGTGCGGCACCGGGCGCACGCCACCACGGGCAGGTAGCCGGCGCGCGGCACCTGGACCAGCACCGGACCGTGCTCGAGGGCCGCCTTGGCCAGGCGCCAGGCCGCGGTCGGCAGCCGCGCCGCCGCCCCGGCGCCGTCCCGCGCCAGCTCCACCGACGTCAGGGCTCGCACCCGCGGGGCACGCGCGCGCAGCACCCCGCGCGGGGCGGCGACGTCGTGCGCCCAGCCGCGCGCCACCAGGGCCTGCGCCTGCACCGTGCGTCCCGGCGAACCGAGGAGGAACGCCGCTCCCTGCAGCTCGCTGCGCAGGGCCAGCACGTCACGGGCGTGCGGGTAGGGCGCGTGGGGCTCCGCGAGGGTCTGCTCCCCGTCGCCCCACAGCACCACCAGGCCCAGGTCGGGCAGCGGCGCGAACATCGCCGCACGCGTGCCGACGACGACCTGGGCGATGCCGTGGCGGGCCTGCAGGAACGCCCGGTAGCGAGGCGCCGGACCGTCGTCCGCCTTCAACCGCACCACCCCTGTGACGCCGGACGCCTGGATCGCGTCCGCCACGAGGGCCACGTCACGGGCGTCCGGCACGACGACCAGCGCCCGTCGTCCGCCGGCGAGGGCGGACCGTACCGCCTGCGCCACCGCCGCCGACCAGTGCGGCACCCGTTCCACGTCGGCGTCAGGAGCCCTCTGCAGGCCCGGCAGCGGCGTCCACACGGCCCGCGGGGCCTGCCCGGCGAGCACTCGCCGGCAGAACGCCTCCCCGCCCGTGTACGGCGCCCACACGTCCTCGAAGCCCGGCCCGGTGGGCACGCACACCTCGGGGGCGCCGTCCGCGAGCGCCGCGAGCACCTCGCCCTCGACGCGGGCGTGCCGCGGGGGGACGGCGAGGCGGAGCACGTCGGTGAGGGTGCCGGCGTACCTCTCGGCGACGGCGCGGGCCAGTGCCAGGGTCTCGGGCGCGAGGACCGGGTCGGCGGACACCACCCGGCGCAGGGGCTGCAGGCGTCCGTCGTGGTCCGACGTCGCCGTCCGGGCCACGACGTAGCCGGCGACCTCCTGCGGGCCGAAGCGGGCGCGCACCCGAGCGCCGGGGACGGCGTCGTCGGCCATGGCGGCGGGCACGAGGTAGTCGTACTCGCGGTCGAGGTGGGCGGGCTGGAGGTCGAGCACGACGCGGGCCACGGGATCGACGGGTGCGAGGGGCTGCGGGGACGCCGGGGTGCGCCGCGCCCGCGTCGTCGAGCCCGGGACGTCGTCGAGCCCGAGCAGCGCGGGCTGCTCGGGCTCGTCGGGTGCACTCACGGGGCTATGCAACCACGGACCACCGACCGTGCCGGTTCACCCGCGGCCTCACACCGCGGAGCGCAGCGCCTCGACGCGGTCGGTGCGCTCCCAGGTGAATCCCTCGACCTCCCGGCCGAAGTGTCCGTAGGCGGCGGTCGCACCGTAGACGGGGCGCAGCAGGTCGAGGTCGGCGATGATCGCCGCGGGACGCAGGTCGAAGACGTCGCGGATGGCCGCCTCGATCCGTGCCGGGTCGACCTGGGCGGTGCCGAACGTCTCGACGTACAGGCCCACCGGGTGGGCCTTGCCGATGGCGTACGCCACCTGCACCTCGCAGCGTCGCGCCAGGCCCGCCGCGACGACGTTCTTGGCGACCCAGCGCATCGCGTACGCCGCCGACCGGTCCACCTTCGAGGGGTCCTTGCCGGAGAACGCCCCACCGCCGTGGCGCGCCATGCCGCCGTAGGTGTCCACGATGATCTTGCGCCCCGTCAGTCCCGCGTCTCCCTGCGGGCCCCCGACGACGAACTTGCCGGTCGGGTTGATGATGAGCTCCACGGCGTCGGTGTCGAGGCCGGCGTCGGCCGCGACCTGGGCCACCACGGGCTCGATGACGTGCCGGGACACCCCGGCCGCCAGGTCTGCCTGCTCGACGTCGGCGTCGTGCTGGGTGGACAGCACCACCGTGTCGAGGCGTACGGGGCGGTCGCCGTCGTAGCCGACGGTGACCTGGGTCTTGCCGTCGGGGCGCAGGCCGGTGACCTCGCCCGAGCGTCGCACCTCGGCGAGGCGCTCGGCCAGACGGTGGGCCAGGAAGATCGGCAGCGGCATCCCGGAGGGCGTCTCGTCCGTGGCGTACCCGAACATCAGGCCCTGGTCGCCGGCGCCCTGGGCGTCCAGGGGGTCGACGTCGGCGGCGGACGAGCGGCGCTCCAGCGCCGTGTCGACGCCCTGGGCGATGTCCGGGGACTGCTGACCGATCGAGACCGACACCCCGCAGGAGTCGCCGTCGAACCCGATCGCCGAGGACGTGTAGCCGATGCCCCGCACGACCTCGCGCACCACCTGGGGGATCTCGACGTACGCCTCGGTGGTGACCTCGCCGGCGACGTGCACCAGCCCGGTGGTCACCATGGTCTCCACGGCGACCCGCGAGCGGGGGTCCTGGGCGAGCATCGCGTCGAGGATGGCGTCCGAGATCTGGTCGCAGACCTTGTCCGGGTGTCCCTCGGTGACCGACTCGGACGTGAAGAGGCGCAGGGCGTGGGTCATGCGCGTCAGCCTACGGCCACCTGGCCCTCGCACCAGCGCCAGGACGCCGAAATCGTCCCGGATCCTGAGAAAATCTCAGATCGTGGACAACAGGGGGGTGATGGCGTCCCACAGGGCGTCCGCGACCTCGCGCTTGGACCCCGCGGCCTTCGCCACCGTCTCGCCGTGGCGGTCCAGGACCGTCACCTCGTTGACGTCCGTGCCGAACCCCAGCTCGTGGCCCACCGCGTTCACGGCGAGCAGGTGCGCACCCTTGCGGCGGGCCTTGGCCCGCCCGTGCTCCAGCACCGAGGTGTCCTCGTCCCCGGTCTCGGCCGCGAAGCCCACCACCACCTGGTCCGGGCCCAGCGGCGAGGAGGCGAGCTCGGCGAGCACGTCCGGGTTCTCCACCAGCTCGATCGGGGCCGGCGCGCGGCCCGCGACCTTCTTGATCTTCGCCGTCGGGGACGCCGCCGGACGGAAGTCCGCCACCGCGGCAGCCATCACCACGACGTCGGCGTCGCGGGCGGCCGTGCGCACCGCGTCGCGCAGCTCCGCCGTGCTGGACACCTCCACGACCGTCACTCCCCCGCCGCGCACGCCGTCCACGACGTCAGGGCCCAGGTTCGCCGCCACCAGCGTCACCGCCGCGCCCCGCGCCCGGGCAGCGGCGGCCAGCGCCACGCCCTGGCGCCCGCTCGAACGGTTGCCGATGAAGCGCACGGGGTCGATCGGCTCGCGCGTCCCGCCCGCCGAGACCACCACGTGACGCCCCTGCAGGTCCTGGGGACGACCAGGCACGGCGGTGGCGGTCGGGTCGGCAGGGTGCGCCGCGTCGCCCGGCACCCCCGCGCCGACCACGCCGAGCGCGTACCGCGCGATCTCCTCGGGCTCGGGCAGCCGGCCGGCACCCGAGTCGGCACCGGTCAGGCGCCCGCTGGCGGGATCGATGACGTGCACCCCGCGTTCGCGCAGCGTGGCCACGTTGGCGCGCGTGGCCGGGTGCTCCCACATCTCGGTGTGCATCGCGGGCGCCATCACCACCGGGCAGCGCGCCGCCAGCAGCGTCGTGGTGAGCAGGTCGTCGGCACGTCCCGTGGCCGCCCGCGACAGCAGGTCCGCCGTCGCCGGGGCGACGACCACGAGGTCCGCACCCTGGCCCAGGGCCACGTGCTGGACGGCGTCGACGTCGTCGAACACCTCGGTGCTCACGGGCTCGCCGGAGAGCGCCTCGAACGTGGGCGCCCCCACGAACCGCAGGGCCGCCACGGTGGGCACCACCCGCACGGCGTGCCCCTGCTCGCGCAGCAGGCGCAGCAGCAGCACCGCCTTGTAGGCGGCGATGCCGCCGCTGACCCCCAGCAGGATCCTCATCGAGGGCCCGGCAGGGTCAGACGATCTCGTCGCCGACGGTGTGCGCCGACGCCGAGGGCTCCTCGCCCGCGGCCTGGTCGGCGGACAGCGCCAGCGGCACGTCCACGGGCTCCGCGGCGGGCTGCGCCGTCAGCAGTCCCTGGTTGATCTCGCGCATCGCGATCGACAGCGGCTTCTCCTGGTTGCGGGTCTCCACGAGCGGACCCACGTTCTCCAGCAGGCCCTCGTTGAGCTGCGCGTAGTACGCGTTGATCTGCCGGGCACGCTTGGCCGCGTACAGCACCAGGCCGTACTTGGAGTCGCTCTGCTCCAGCAGGTCGTCGATGGGCGGGTCGGTGATGCCGATGGGCTGCGGGGTGGTTCCAGCCATGTCAAAGCCTCCATGCAGACGTGCGGACCGGTGGCCGCCGGGCCACCGGGAAAGTCAAGGGTTTCGCGAAAGGACAGTCTACCTGCCGCTACCCGGCGACCCGGGGCAGCGTCGAGGTGGCGCCCGTCTCGCTCACACCGAGCAGGCCCGCCAGCTCGTCCGTGGCGCGCGTGACGTCGTCGTTGACGATCGTCACGTCGAACTCCGGCTCCGCGGCCATCTCCACCTCGGCGGTCCGCAACCGGCGCGCCCGCTCCTCGGCGTCCTCGGTGCCGCGGCCCACGAGCCGGCGCACCAGCTCCTCGAGGCTCGGCGGCGAGAGGAACACGAAACGGGCCGTCGGCATCGAGCTGCGGACCTGCCGCGCACCCTGCAGGTCGATCTCCAGCAGCGTGGGCCGCCCGGCGGCCAGATGGTCCTCGACCGGGCCGCGCGGCGTGCCGTACCGGTGGCGACCGTGCACGACCGCCCACTCGAGCATCTCACCGGCCGCGACCATGCGGTCGAACTCCTCGGGCGAGACGAACAGGTAGTGCACGCCGTGCACCTCGCCCGGGCGGGGCGGGCGGGTCGTCGCCGACACCGACAACCACACCTGCGGGTAGCGGGCCCGGACGTCGGCCGAGACGGTGCCCTTGCCGACAGCCGTGGGGCCGGCCAGCACGGTCAACCGTGCCTGGTCGGCCCCCGGGTCGTCGGAGCGGGTGTCGCGGTCTGCCGGAACGCCGGCGGATGACACAGAAATCTCAGCCAAACCTCTCGATCAGCGCCTTGGCCTGGTGCGGTCCCAGACCGCGGACCCGGCGGGTCTCGGCGATCCCGACCTCTTCCATGATCGCCCGAGCCTTCACCTTACCGACTCCGGGGAGCGACTCGAGCAACGAGACGACCTTGAGCTTGCCGACGACGTCGTCCGACTGGCCCTGCTCGATCACTTCCTTCAGCGAGCCCTGGGAGTACTTCAGACGATTCTTGATCTCGGCGCGCACACGACGCGCCTCGGCCGCCTTCTCAAGGGCCGCCGCACGCTGTTCCGGGGTGAGGGGAGGAAGGGCCACGCAAGTCACCTACTCTATCGAGCCGATATTTGCACTGCTGGTTCGAAAGTAGCCACCACCTGGGGCAGCGGCAATCGGTGAAGGCCCATGTGGGGAAAACCACCCGCAACGACGCCGAACAATCCCGCCGAACCGGCCTGAACCGGTCACCCGACGACGTCGACGCCGGTCAGCGCGCTGCCCGCAGCGCCGAGCGGACGTCGGCCGCGGCCTCGGCGGCCGCCGTCCGCAGGGCGGCCGCGTCCGGACCCGCGGCGAGCACCCCGCGCGACGACGACGCGAGCACCTGGGCGCGCGCCGAGCCGAACACCTGGGCCAGCTCCCGCCGACCCGCGCCCTGCGCCCCGACGCCAGGGGCGAGCAGCGGACCGTTGACCGACTCCAGGTCGGTGCCGGTGTCCCGGGCCGCGCCACCGACCGTCGCCCCGACCACCAGACCCACCGAACCCATCGGGTCGGCCCCGGCGTTGAGCGCCGCCGCCTGCGCGGCGACCGACGCCGCCACGCTGACGCCGTCCGCGCCCACCGCGTGCTGCACCTCACGTCCCTCCGCGTTCGAGGTGAGGCACAGCACGAACACCCCGCGCCCGGTCGCGGTGGCACGCTCCAACGCCGGGGCGAGCGACCCGAAGCCCAGGTACGGCGACACGGTGACCGCGTCCCCGGCCAACGGGGAGGCGTCCGACAGGAACGCGTCGCCGTACCCGGCCATCGTGGACCCGATGTCGCCGCGCTTGGCGTCCACGATCGTCAACGTCCCCGCCGCACGCGCCGCCACCAGGACCTCCTCCAGCACGGCCAGGCCCGCGGACCCGTGCCGCTCGAAGAAGGCCGCCTGCGGCTTGAGCGCCGCCACCCGGCCGCCGAGCGCGTCCACCACCCGCAGCGAGAACTCCCGCAGGCCCGCCACGTCGTCGCCCAGCCCCCACGCCGTCAGCAACGACGCGTGCGGGTCGATCCCCACGCACAGGGGACCCCGGTCGTCCATCGCGGCGGCGAGCCGGGCACCGAACGGCACCACCGGCTGCGCCGCGACCGCACCGGACGCCGTCACGCGCCCGCCTCGCCGCCACGACGCGCCAGCGTGGCCGCCGTGTGCTCCTGCAGGCTGCCGACGTCGAACGGCCCGCCGAGCACCGCCTCGATGCCCTGCACGGCCGCGGCGAGCTGGTCGACCGTGGTCACCATCGCCTTGTCCGCCGCCGTCGTCGCGGCCCGGATCTCGTAGCCGTCCGCGCGCGCTCCCTGACCCGACGGGGAGTTGACCACCAGGTCCACCTCGCCCGCCGTGATCAGGTCCACGATCGTGGGCTCGCCGTCGGTCCCGGCGCCCTGGGAGTACTTGCGCACCGCCGTCGCCGCGATGCCGTTGCGGGCCAGGACCTGCGCCGTCCCGGCCGTGGCCAGGACCCGGAAGCCCAGGTCCGCCAGGCGCTTGACCGGGAACACGATCGAGCGCTTGTCGCGGTCCGCGACCGAGACGAACACCGTGCCCGACGTCGGCAGGCCCCCGAACGCCGCCGCCTGCGACTTGGCGAAGGCGTGCGGGAAGTCCTTGTCGAAGCCCATGACCTCACCGGTCGACCGCATCTCCGGACCGAGGACGGTGTCCACGACCTGACCCTCGGCCGTGCGGAAGCGCTTGAAGGGCAGCACGGCCTCCTTCACCGCGATCGGCGCGCCCAGGTCGAGCGTGCCGCCGTCGCCCGTGGCCGGCAGCACGCCGTCGGCCCGCAGGTCGGCGATCGACTCCCCGACCATCACGCGGGCGGCCGCCTTGGCCAGCGAGGTGCCCGTCGCCTTGGACACGAACGGCACCGTCCGGGACGCACGAGGGTTCGCCTCCAGCACGTACAGCACGTCCGAGACGAGCGCGTACTGCACGTTCAGCAGACCCCGCACGCCCACTCCCGCGGCGATCGCCTCGGTGGACCGCCGGATCCGCTCGATCTCCGCCTCGCTCAGGGACACCGGGGGCAGCACGCACGCCGAGTCCCCGGAGTGGATGCCCGCCTCCTCGATGTGCTCCATCACGCCACCGAGGAACAGCTCGGTGCCGTCGTAGAGGGCGTCGACGTCGATCTCCATCGCGTCGTCCAGGAAGCGGTCGATCAGCAGCGGGGCGGGCAGGGTGCCCGGCGCGCGGGTCGACAGGGCGGCAGCCTCCGCCGCCTCCAGGGCGCGCTCGACGTAGCCGGTGAGCTGCTCGGCGGAGTAGACGATCTCCATGCCGCGCCCGCCCAGCACGTACGAGGGACGCACGAGCACCGGGTAGCCGATCCGCTCCGCGACCTCCGTGGCCTGGCCGAGCGACCGGGCCGTGCCGAACGCCGGGGCCGGCAGACCGGCGTCGGCGAGGACCTGACCGAAGACCCCGCGGTCCTCCGCGGCGTCGATCGCCTCCGGGGACGTCCCGAGGATCGGCAGGCCCGCGTCCGCCAGCCGTTGCGCCAGCGCCAGCGGCGTCTGACCACCGAGCTGGACGATGATGCCCTTGACCGGGCCGGCGGCGAGCTCGGCGGAGTAGACCTCCAGCACGTCCTCGAACGTGAGCGGCTCGAAGTAGAGACGGTCCGAGGTGTCGTAGTCGGTCGAGACCGTCTCCGGGTTGCAGTTGACCATGATGGTCTCGTACGTGTCCTTCAGCGTGAGCGCCGCGTGCACGCACGAGTAGTCGAACTCGATGCCCTGCCCGATCCGGTTCGGCCCGGAACCGAGGATGATCACCGCCTCGCGCTCGCGGGGGGCCACCTCCGACTCCGTGTCGTAGGACGAGTAGTGGTACGGCGTGGTCGCCGCGAACTCGGCGGCGCACGTGTCGACCGTCTTGTACACCGGCCGCACCCCGAACGCGTGCCGCGCCTCGCGCACGGCCGCGCCACCCCCCGGTCCCATGCGGCGCAGGTCGGCGATCTGGGCGTCCGCCAGCCCGTGCCGCTTCGCGCGGCGCAGGACGTCACCCGTGAGCGTCTCCGCGGCGGCCACCTCGCCGGCCACCTCGTTCATCAGCAGGATCTGGTCGAGGAACCACGGGTCGATCTTCGTCGCGTCGAACACGTCCTCGAGCGTCGCGTGGCCCGCCTCGACCGAGCGCAGCGCCTGCTGCACGCCGAGCAGGCGGCCCTCGGTCGGACGCCGGATCTCCTCGAGCAGCGCGGCGAGCTCGGCGCCCCGGGGGGCCTCGCCCTGCCAGTGGAACATCACCCCGCCCTTGTCGATCGAGCGCAGCGCCTTGCCGAGCGCCTCGGTGAAGTTGCGTCCGAGGGCCATCGCCTCGCCGACGGACTTCATCGTGGTGGTCAGGGTGTCGTCCGCCGCGGGGAACTTCTCGAACGCGAAGCGGGGCACCTTGACCACGACGTAGTCGAGCGTGGGCTCGAAGCTCGCCGGGGTGACGCGGGTGATGTCGTTGGGGATCTCGTCCAGCGTGTACCCGACGGCGAGCTTGGCCGCGATCTTCGCGATCGGGAAGCCGGTCGCCTTCGACGCCAGCGCCGAGGAGCGCGACACGCGCGGGTTCATCTCGATGACGATGATGCGCCCGGTGTCGGGGTCGACGGCGAACTGGATGTTGCAGCCACCGGTGTCGACGCCCACCTCACGGATCACGGCGATGCCGATGTCGCGCAGCTTCTGGTACTCGCGGTCCGTCAGCGTCATCGCCGGAGCCACCGTCACCGAGTCGCCCGTGTGCACGCCGACGGGGTCGACGTTCTCGATCGAGCAGACCACGACGACGTTGTCCTGCTTGTCGCGCATCAGCTCCAGCTCGTACTCCTTCCAGCCGAGGATGGACTCCTCCAGGAGCACCTCGGTGGTCGGCGAGTAGTGCAGGCCCTGACCGACGATGCGACGCAGGTCCTTCTCGTCGTAGGCGAAGCCGGAGCCGAGCCCGCCCATCGTGAAGGACGGGCGCACGACCATCGGGTAGCCGAGGTCGTCCGCGGCGGCGACGGCCTCGTCGATCGTGTGGATGATGGCCGAGCGTGCCGACTCGCCGCCGCACTTGGCCACGACGTCCTTGAACTGCTGGCGGTCCTCGCCCTTCTGGATGGCGGGGATGTTCGCACCGATCAGCTCCACGCCGTACTCGGCGAGCACGCCCGCCTCGTCCAGGTCGATGGCCGCGTTGAGGGCCGTCTGGCCGCCGAGGGTCGGCAGCAGGGCGTCCGGGCGCTCCTTGGCGATGATCGAGGTGAGGACCTCGGTGGTGATCGGCTCGACGTAGGTCGCGTCGGCGAACTCCGGGTCGGTCATGATCGTGGCCGGGTTGGAGTTGACCAGGACGACGCGCAGGCCCTCCTCCTTGAGCACCCGGCACGCCTGGGTGCCGGAGTAGTCGAACTCGCAGGCCTGGCCGATGACGATCGGGCCGGAGCCGATGACGAGGACGGACGACAGGTCGGAACGGCGGGGCATCAGTTCTCCTTCTCGCCGGAGCCGGCCGTCTGCGCGCCGAACGTCGCCAGGGCGGCGTCGGGCACGGTCACGGGCTCCCGGGTGGTCATGAGCTCGACGAAACGGTCGAACAGGTAGGCGCTGTCGTGAGGTCCGGCGGCGGCCTCGGGGTGGTACTGCACGGAGAACGCGGGCACGTCCAGGGCGGTCAGGCCCTCGACCACCTGGTCGTTCAGTCCCACGTGGGAGACGATGACCCGCCCGTACGTCACGCCGTCGGTGCGGGCGGCGTCGTGCGGGGCGGTGCTCACCGCGTCGACCGGGGCGTCCACGGCGAAGCCGTGGTTGTGCGCCGTGACCTCGACCTTGTTGGTGGTGCGGTCCATCACGGGCTGGTTGATCCCGCGGTGGCCGTACCCGAGCTTGTAGGTGCCGTAGCCGAGCGCCCGACCCAGCAGCTGGTTGCCGAAGCAGATCCCGAAGAACGGGATCCGGTGGTCCAGCACCTGGCGCAGCAGGTCGACCTCGGCGGTGGCGGCCGAGGGGTCGCCCGGACCGTTCGAGAAGAAGACGCCCGAGGGGCCCTCGGCCGGCAGCAGCGCCGCCACCTCCTCGAAGGAGGCGGACTGGGGCACCACGTGCACGCGCACGCCACGCTCGGCCAGCCGCGCCGGCGTCATCGCCTTGATGCCGAGGTCGACCGCCACGACGGTGGCGACCGGGTCGGCCCCGGCGAACTGCCCGGACGGCTCCACCGTGTACGCCTCGGCCGTGCTGACCTCGCGGGCCAGGTCCGCGCCCGCCATCGCCGGCGCTCCCTTGACCTCCGCGACCAGGTCCTCCACCGTGCGCTCGACGTCGCCGTCGAGCAGGGCCTCGCCCGAGAAGATCCCGCCGCGCATCACGCCGAGCTCACGCAGGTGGCGCGTCAGGAACCGGGTGTCGACGTCGGCGATGCCCACGACGCCCTGGGCGGCCAGGTCGTCGTCGAGCGTGCCCGTGGAGCGCCAGCTCGACGCGCGGCGCGCCGGGTCGCGCAGCACGTAGCCGGCCACCCAGATGCGGCCCGACTCGGGGTCGTCGGCGTTGATGCCGGTGTTGCCCACGTGCGGCGCCGTCATCACGACGATCTGCCGGTGGTAGGAGGGGTCGGTGAGGGTCTCCTGGTAGCCGGTCATCCCGGTGTTGAAGACGATCTCGCCGAGGGTGGCGCCGCGGGCGCCGTAGGCGGTGCCGCGGGCGACGGTGCCGTCCTCGAGGACGAGGACCGCCGGTTCGGTGCTGGTGGTGGTGCTCACTGCGGATCCTTCACGATCGGCGTGGACAGGGAGATCAGGGGCCTGACGGCCTCGAGGATGCGTGCGGAGTCGGCGTGGTGGCGCGGTCGCAGACCGGTGTCGAGCGCCGTGGCCTCGACCTCGCCGTCGGCGGGGACCTGCCAGGTCAGCACGACCAGACCGTCACGGCCGACGAACTTGCCGGCCATGCCGCCCGCCGTACCGACGTCGAGCAGGGTCGCGGCCGGGACGAACACCGGGGCGCCGCCGTCACGGTCGACGACGATCCCCCCGGCATAGACGCAGAGCTCGGCGTTCGAGCGGTCGCCCAGCCCGTGCGCGCCCACCCGGGCGAGCCAGTCGCCGCTGAGCGTGCTGGAGACGTAGACGACCTCCAGCGGGCCCAGGAGGGTCTCGCCGAGGGCGCCGTCGGTCATGGGCAGTGCCGGGGGCACCGGCACGAGGTGCCGGCTGCGCGCGGCGATGCGACGCCGGCCCGTCAGGACCAGGGTGAGCAGGACGACGCCGAGGACGACCCAGATGCCGACGGCGAGCGGGACGGGCATGTTCATCGCCGGACCCCCTCGGCCTCGACCGGCGCGCCGTCCAGGACCGTGGCACGGCCCCGCAGGAACGTCGCCACGACGCGCCCCGGCAGCTCGCGGCCGCGGAACGGGGTGTTCGCGCTGGCCGTCACCTGCGCGCCGCCGTCGACGACCCGCGTCGCGGCCGGGTCCACGAGCGTCAGGTTCGCCGGCTCCCCCACCTCGATCGGCCGCCCGTGGGCGTCGTCGACGAGGCCGATCCTGGCCGGCGCGGTGGACATCACGCGGGCGACGTCCGGCCACGACAGCCGACCGGTGTCCACCATCGTCTGCTGCACGACGGACAGCGCCGTCTCCAGCCCCGTCATGCCGAACGCGGCAGCGCCCCACTCGCAGTCCTTGTCCTCGCGGGTGTGCGGCGCGTGGTCGGTGGCCACGATGTCGATCGTGCCGTCCGCCAGCCCGGCACGCACGGCCTCGACGTCGCGGGCCGTGCGCAGCGGCGGGTTCACCTTGAACGTCGGGTCGTAGTCGCGGGCGAGCTCGTCGGTGAGGATCAGGTGGTGCGGGGTGACCTCCGCCGTCACGTCGATCCCCCGGGACTTGGCCCAGCGCACGATCTCCACCGAGCCGGCCGTCGACAGGTGGCACACGTGCAGCCGTGACCCCACGTGCTCGGCGAGCAGGACGTCGCGGGCGATGATCGCCTCCTCCGCGACGGCGGGCCAACCGGTCAGCCCGATCTCCGCCGAGACGACGCCCTCGTTCATCTGCGCGCCCTCGGTCAGCCGCGGCTCCTGGGCGTGCTGGGCGACGACGCCGCCGAAGGACTTGACGTACTCCAGCGCGCGGCGCATGAGGATCGGGTCGTGGACGCACTTGCCGTCGTCGGAGAACACCCGCACCCGCGCCGCGGAGTCGGCCATGGCACCGAGCTCGGCCAGGCGCTCGCCGGCGAGGCCGACGGTGACCGCGCCGACCGGGTGGACGTCCACCCAGCCGGCCTGGCTGCCGAGGCGCCAGACCTGCTCGACCACGCCGGCGGTGTCGGCCACCGGGGAGGTGTTCGCCATGGCGTGCACGGCGGTGAACCCGCCGGCCGCCGCCGCCCGGGTTCCCGAGGCCACCGTCTCGGCGTCCTCGCGTCCCGGCTCGCGCAGGTGGGTGTGCAGGTCGACCAGCCCGGGCAGCAGGACGTGGTCGGCCGCCTCGACGACGACGGCGCCCTCGGCGGCGACCGCTGCGCCCGCCGCGGTGATCTCGGCGACCGCCCCGTCGGCCAGGACGACGTCGACGGGGTCGCCGCCGAGCGGGCGGACCCCGCGCAGGACGTAACCGGAGGTGCTCACAGGTCGTTCCCTTCCGCCGAGTTGTCCCCGGCCATCAACAGGTAGAGGGCCGCCATCCGCACCGCGACGCCGTTGGCGACCTGCTCCACGATGACGGCCTTGTCGGAGTCGGCCGCCTCGGCGGAGATCTCCAGGCCGCGGTTCATCGGTCCGGGGTGCATGACGATGGCGTGGTCGGCCAGGCGGGCGAGCCGCCGCGCGTCCAGGCCGTAGTACCGGGTGTACTCCAGGGGGCTCGGGAAGAACCCGCCCGCACCCCCGGACATCCGCTCGCGCTGGACCCGCAGCATCATGATCGCGTCGGGCTGCCAGTCGTCGATCGTGGCGTCCAGGTCGTAGGAGACGTGGCACGGCCACGCCTCGACCCCGACGGGTACGAGCGTGGGGGGCGCCACCAGGGTGACCTCCGCACCGAGGGTGCGCAGGAGCGCGACGTTGGCACGGGCGACGCGCGAGTGCAGCACGTCGCCCACGATCGCGACCTTGATGCCCGCGAGGTCGGCCCCGACGCCGTCGCCGCCTCCACCGCGCAGCCCGACGAGGTGGCGGCGGATCGTGTAGGCGTCGAGCAGCGCCTGCGTGGGGTGCTGGTGGGTGCCGTCGCCGGCGTTCAGCACCGCGGCGTCGAGCCAGCCGGCGTGGGCGAGCTGGTAGGGCGCGCCCGAGGCCCAGTGGCGCACCACGACGGCGTCGGCGCCCATGGCGTGCAGCGTCAGCGCGGTGTCCTTCAGCGACTCGCCCTTGGAGACGCTGGAGCCCTTCGCCGAGAAGTTGATGACGTCGGCCGACAGCCGTTTGGCGGCCGTCTCGAACGAGATGCGCGTGCGCGTGGAGTCCTCGAAGAACAGGTTCACCACGGTGCGCCCGCGCAGGGTGGGCAGCTTCTTGATCTCGCGGGACTGCGTGGCGGCCATCTGCGCGGCCGTGTCCAGGAGCAGCACGGCCTCGTCCCGGGACAGGTCGGCCGTGGAGAGCAGGTGCTTCATCGGGCCGCCTCCGTCGCCGGTCCGCGCCCGGCGATGATGACGGCGTCGTCGACGTCGTCCACCTCGGCGAGACGCACGCGCACCCGCTCGTCGGTGGCCGTGGGCAGGTTCTTGCCGACGAAGTCCGGCCGGATGGGCACCTCGCGGTGGCCGCGGTCCACCAGGCAGGCGAGGCGGACCGCCCGGGGACGGCCGAGGTCGCCGAGCGCGTCGAGCGCGGCGCGGATGGTCCGCCCGGAGAAGAGGACGTCGTCGACCAGGACGACGATCCGCCCCTCGATGCCGTCGTCGGGCAGCCGCGTGACACCCACGGCGCGGGTCGGCTGACGGTGCAGGTCGTCGCGGTACATCGTGACGTCCAGCTCGCCCGTGCGTCGTGCGGGGTCGAAGCCGGGATCGATCTCGGCCAGGCGCGCCGCGAGACGGTGGGCGAGGGTGACCCCGCGGGTGGGGATGCCGATCAGGACGACGTCCTCGACCCCGCGGGAGCGCTCGACGATCTCGTGGGCGATGCGGGTCAGGGCGCGGGCGACGTCGCTCGCGCCCAGGACGGTGGTGCCGTCCGGACCAGGGTCTGGGGGCATGGCTGTGCCGGTGCTCAACGTGACTCCTTCTCCGCCTCACGGGACGGTGTTAAAGGTGGTCTGGCCCCGTCAGCCTAACGCGTCCGGAGACGACGACGCAGCCGACGTCCGCGTCGCGGACGTCGGCTGCGTCACAGTGTCCCGGTGCGGCCCGGTGCGGCCCGGTGGGGCCCCGGCGCGGCTGCGGGTCGCTCAGTCGACGAGGGTCGGCTTGATCTCCAGGATCCGGCCCAGCAGACCGTTGACGAACCCCGGGGAGTCGTCCGTGGACAGCTCACGAGCGAGGTCGACGGCCTCGTCCACCGCCACGACGTCCGGGACGTCGTCGTTGTACAGCACCTCGAACACCCCGACACGCAGCAGGGCACGGTCCACGGCGGGCATGCGGGCCAGGGTCCAGTCCCGCGAGTACGTCTCCAGCAGCTCGTCGATGCGTTCGCGGTGCGCGACGACACCCTCGACCAGCTCGACCGTGTACTGCGGCACCGACGCCTCGGTGTGGGGCTCGATCACCCGGTCCTGGAGCAGCACGAGCGGGTCGGTGCTGCGCTGCTCGGACTCGAAGAGGATGTCGGCGGCGCGCTTGCGTGCCTTCGTGCGTGCGCCCACGTCAGTCGTTCACGCGGCCGAGGTACGACCCGTCGCGGGTGTCCACCTTGACCTTCGTGCCCTGCTCGAGGAACAGCGGCACCTGGATCTGCGCGCCGGTCTCCAGCGTGGCGGGCTTGGTGCCACCGGTGGAGCGGTCGCCCTGCAGGCCCGGCTCGGTGTAGGTGATCTCGAGCACGACCGACGACGGGAGCTCGATGTACAGCGGCGTGCCGTCGTTCTGGGCCACCATGACGCTCATGCCCTCGAGCATGTAGTCCTTCGCGTCCCCGACGGTCGCGGCCGAGACGGGGATCTGGTCGTAGGTGTCGGTGTCCATGAAGACGTAGTCCTCGCCGTCCATGTACAGGAACTGGAAGTCGCGGCGGTCCACGTTGGCCGTCTCGATCTTCAGACCGGCGTTGAACGTCTTGTCGACGACCTTGCCCGAGAGCACGTTCTTCATCTTGGTCCGGACGAACGCGCCACCCTTGCCCGGCTTGACGTGCTGGAACTCGAGGATCGTCCACAGCTGGCCGTCGATGCGCAGCACGGTGCCGTTCTTGATGTCGTTGGTGGTAGCCACGTAGTTGTCAGTCCTCGGCAGGTCGGGGTCGATGGAGGTCGTTGCGGCGTCGTGCCGGCTCGCGCCGCCCGGCAGGGATCAGGTTCGGTGAAGGTCCAGACCTGGTGGTTCGCACCCGGGCGACGGTGGTGGCCGACAAACGGCCCGCCACAGTCTACAGCGCGCCGAAGATCGCGTGAGCGCCCAGCCCGACGGCGGCCGCCCAGACGAGCGAGGCCAGGGTCCCGACGACGAACCTCTCCCCCGCCACCGGGTGCTCGCGGAGCTCGGGCAGCCTCCCGAGCGCCTTCACCGCGACGACCACCGCGACACCCTCGGGGTAGCCCGCCAGGATCGTCCCGGTGATCGCGAAGCGCTCCAGCAGCCCGATCCAGGTGCCGTTGCCGAGCACCGCCAGCGCCTCGGCCTGGGCGGGGGCCGCCGTCGACTCGGCGTGCCGCAGCACGAGCGGCACCACCCACGCCCCGCCGGCGACGCTCAGCACGAGCGCCACCACCGAGATGCCCGCCACCGCCACGACCTCGTTCACGCGTCCCCGCTCTCCTCGTCGTGCGCACCCGGGACCTCCGGGGCGTCCTCGCCGTCCTGCCGGTCGTGCTCGTCGTCGGCCGTCGTGGCCGCGTCGGCGGCGCGCAGCAGGCGCGCCGCCAGCGGACGGGCCGCCAGCTCCTCCGACCACGACGCCGAGCGCAGCCGCTGGCTCACGGCCTGCTCGGAGACACCCAGCGCACGCGCCGTGGCTCGCTGCGGGGCGTCGTCACCCTCGTGCAGGGCGAGGGTGTCGACAGCCTCCCACCCCGGTGCCGACCGGCGCGCGACGACGACCCCGACGAGCCGCAGCAGAGCCTGGGCGTCGGCCACGATGGTCGCCGACGGCTCCTGGTCCCCGCCCCGCACGGCGAGCGGCACGGCGCTGCCACGCCGCTTGGCCTCCTCGACGGCGGCCCGGGCGCGCACGAAGGCCCGACCGGAGGCGGCGCGCGACGAGGTCGCCAGGGGCTGGTCGACGGCGCCGACACCGACGCCGACGGCCCAGCCGCCGTCGCGCAGCAGCTCGGCCAGCACCTCGACGGCGAGCGTCGCTCCCTCGTCCGAGGCGTCCAGGACTCCTTGCACCTCGTCCCCGACCGTCCGGTCGAAGGCCAGGACGAGCCCGGCGCCGACCTCGCTGCCGGTGACTCGTGCGCCCACCCGGTCCAGGACGGCCGGGACCAGGTCGCCGCGCGTCGTGCTCGACCGCTGGTCAGCGGTGATGACGATCATGCATCTAGCCTAGGGCCTTCATCGACACTAAACAAGGCCACAAGCTAGATCACTGATGATCTAGTCCTGGAGCCGGTGCGACAGTGCGCTGAGCGCGACGCGGTAGGAGTCGAAACCGAAGCCTGCGACCGTGCCCGTCGCGATGCCCGCCACCACCGAGTAGTGGCGGAACGACTCCCGCGACGCCGGGTTGGAGAGGTGGACCTCCACCAGCAGCAGCCCCGAGGTCGTCACCTGGGCCGCGGCGTCGCGCAACGCATAGCTGTAGTGGGTGAAGGCTGCCGGGTTGAGGACCACGTGCGAGCGGGTGTCCACGGCCTCGTGCAACCAGCCCACGAGCTGCGACTCGTCGTCGGTCTGGCGCACCTCGACCGTCAGGCCGAGCTCCGCTGCCCAGCCGTCCGCCTCCCGTTCGAGGTCCGCCATCGAGGCGTGCCCGTAGATCTCCGGTTCACGGACGCCGAGCCGGCCGAGATTGGGACCGTTGAGGACCAGGACGTGCGCAGTGTCAGCCATGACACCGGAGCCTAGTCACCGGGGCGACCCACCGGTGCCCCGTGGCCGGCTCAGGAGTCCTCGGCCGCGTCGATCTCGTCCCGACGGGCGGTCACCAGCCGGTCGACGACGTCGGCGGGCAGCGCTGCGTCCCGGTCCAGGGACACCGAGCCCTTGGTGGTGCGCAGCCCGGCGAGCGCCTCGGCCTCCGCCGCCAGCACGTCGCTGCTGAAGGGGTACAGCCCCACGTGGTCGGCGCTCGCCCTGGCCGCCACGAGCGGGCGGCCCCGGTAGCGCAGCGCGGGCATCCCGTAGCTGCGCCCCTCCTGGGCATCGGGCACCAGGGCGCGGGCTCGCCCGTACACGCCCTCGACCAGCGCGCGGTCGGCACCGGACAACGACTCGACGTACTCGGACACCTCACCCATGACCACCATGGTGTCGCCTCGGAGCCGGCCTCGCACGCCCACGAGGCGGGCACGGCAGCGAGGCGTGCACGCCCGTGGGCCTGCACCCTCGACCTGCCGATGGGCCTGCCCGCGGACGAGGGCGAGACGGCTACCCGCCGGCGACGATGAGGACGACGCCCCCGACCACGAGCGCTGCCACGACGGCGAAGCACAGGCCGGCCACGACGCGTCCCGTGGGCGTGGCGGGCGTGGCGTAGGCCTCGCCGTCGTCGCTCACCGTGCGCCCGATCCCGAGCGCAGCCATCCCGGCGGCGAACACCACCGGGGCACCGACCCCGAGGACGAGGCCGCCGAGGGTGACGCGCCAGACCGCGTCCAGCGTCTCCAGCAGGAGGTTCACGGCCTTCCTCCCTCCGGGCGGGCGGACGCGGGCGCGAGCTCGCCGTCCCAGTCCTCGTTGACGTTGGCGGGGTCGACCTTGGCGCGCTGCGCGCGAGCCCACACCGCCCCGGACAGCACGACCAGGAGGCCGAAGACGACCAGGACGCCGGCCACGCCCCCGATGGCGGTCATGAGGAGCCAGCACCCTGCCCCGGTGAGCCCTGCGGCCGGCAGGGTGATGATCCAGGCCGCGGCCATGCGGCCCGCCAGCGACCACCTGACCGTGGACCCGCGGGTGCCCAGTCCCGTGCCCATGATGGAACCGGTGGCGACCTGCGTGGTCGACAGGGCCATGCCCAGGTGCGACGAGGTCAGGATGATGGCCGCCGACGACGCCTCGGCCGCCATGCCCTGCGGCGGCGTCAGCTCGACCAGCCCCTTGCCCATGGTGCGGATGACCCGCCACCCACCCAGGTACGTGCCGCTGGCGATCGCGAGCGCGCAGGAGATCTTCACCCACACGGGGATGGCCTCCAGGTCCGTCCAGGACCCGTAGCCGATGAGGGCCAGGGTGATCACGCCCATGGTCTTCTGCGCGTCGTTGGTGCCGTGGGAGAGCGCCACGAGCGAGGCGGTGCCGATCTGACCCCAGCGGAAGCCCTGCTCCCGGGTGCCCCGAGGGACGCTGGCCACGATCCGCAGCACGCACCAGATCGCCGCGGCGGCGACGACCATCGCGACGAAGGGCGCGACGAACGCCGGGATGACGATGTCCTCCACGACGCCGTCCCACTTGACCCCGCTCGTGCCGATCGCGACGAGGGCGGCCCCGATGAGTCCGCCGAACATCGCGTGCGACGAGCTGGACGGGAGCCCGAACAGCCACGTGGCGAGGTTCCACAGGATCGCCCCGACCAGCCCGGCGAGCAGGATCTCCAGGATCGGCACGCCCGCGAGGCCCTCCACCGGGGCGCCGTCGTCGTCCTGGATCCGCAGGATGTCGTTGGTGACCGTGAGGGCGACCTGCACGGACAGGAACGCGCCGACCAGGTTGAGCACGGCCGCGAGCGCCACCGCCGTGCGGGGCTTGAGCGCCTTGGTGGCGATGGAGGTGGCCATGGCGTTGGCGGTGTCGTGGAAGCCGTTGGTGAAGTCGAAGGCGAGGGCGGTCACGACGACCACCAGCAGCAGGACGAGCTCGGTCACCCGTCAGTATCGGCACATCGGTGGGTGGGTCGCGCGTCGGGGCGGGTCCGCGGGGCGTGTCAGCGGGGCGCGGGCCGGGTCACGACGAGCATGAGGACGAGCCCGGCGAGCAGGACGGCGATGATGCCGAGGACTCCCCAGATGGTGGCTCCGGTGAGGGCGATGATCGCGGTCCACAGGGCGGGGGTGAGGAAGGAGACGGCTCGGCCGGTGGTGGCGTAGAGGCCGAAGATCTCGGACTCGCGGCCGGGCGGCGTCATGCGGGCGAGGAAGGATCGGGAGGCGGTCTGGGCGGGGCCGACGAAGAGGGTCAGGGCGAGGCCGGCGGTCCAGAAGACGATCTGCCCGGCGGGCAGGAGGGCGACGACGGCGACGCCGCAGACGACGAGGGCGGCCAGCGACCACAGGATGATGGTGCGGGCTCCGAGGCGGTCGTCGAGGCGTCCGGCGACGATGGTGCTGATGCCGGCGAGGAGGTTGGCGACGATGCCGAAGATCATCACCTGGTCGGCGGTGAAGTCGTAGGAGACGGCGGCGACGATGGCGCCGAAGGTGAACACCCCGGAGAGTCCGTCGCGGTAGACGGCGCTGGCGACGAGGAACCAGAAGGTGGTGCGCGCGGTGCGGTAGAGGTCGGCGATGTCGCGGGCGAGCTCGCGGTAGCCGCGCCAGAAGCCGACGCGGGGGCGGTCGTGGGCGGCGGGGGCTTCGGGGACGTGGCGGAAGAGGGGCCAGGCGAAGGCGAGGGTCCACACGCCGCAGCCGATGGCGATGACGCGGTAGGCCATGCCGTCGGAGGTGTCCATGCCGAAGAAGTCGACGAGGGTGGCGGCGACGATGAGGACGAGGGCGACGATGCCGCCGAGGTAGCCCAGGCCCCAGCCGAGGCCGGAGACGCGGCCGATGGTGCGGGGGGTGGAGACCTGGGTGAGCATCGCGTTGTAGTTGACGCCGGCGATCTCGCTGGCGACGCTGCCGAGGGAGACGAGCGCGGCGCCGAGCACGAAGTAGGCGGGGTCGGCACGGACGAGGCCGAGGGCGAACATGGCGGCGACGAGCACGATGGTGCCGCCGGCGACCCAGGCCTTGCGGCGGCCGGTGACGTCGGCGCGTCGGCCGAGCACGGGGGCGAGGAGGGCCACGAGGATGCCACCGACGGTGATCCAGGCGCCGAGTCCGCTGGTCAGCGCGGCGATGGCGCGGTCGTAGGTGGGGTCGTCGGGGCCGAGGGCGGCGGTGGCGGGGTCGATGAAGACGTCGGTGGTGAGGTAGCTCGCCGTGAACACGAAAGTGAGGATCACGGTGTTGAAGGGTTGGGTGGCCCAGTCCCAGAGCGCCCAGGAGGTCACCCGGCGGCGGCGTTCCCGGGGTGGGAGCGTCTCGAAGTCGTCGGTGGTGACCGGGGTGTCCGACGGCGTCGTCGGCGTGGTGTCGCTCATGTCGCCAGAGTCTGCCGTACGAGGGTGGACGGTGGGTGGACCGGGGGTGTCGTGGCGGTCAGTCGGTGCCGGCAGGTGGGGGTGGTCCGGGGGGCGGGTCGCCCGCGAGCGCCCAGCGGATGGCCCGGGTGGCGATCTGGCCGGCCTGCCGGGCGGGCAGGGGTGGCCGGCGGACGTGCGGTGGCGCGGGGAGCATGCGGCGGGCGTCGGCGGGCAGGGAGCCGTAGGCCGCGGCGGCGAGGAGGGCGTAGGCGCCGCGTGCGGCACGTGGCAGGGGTGGCTCGTGCAGGAGGAAGTGGGTGACGTCGTCCGAGGCGGTGGTGCGGGCGAGGGCGGGTCGGTGGCGGTCGAGGGCGTGGCGCAGGGCGTCGCGATGGGTGGGCGGGTCGGGGGTGCCGAGGCGTCGCGCGACGGTGGCGGTCTGGGCGAGGTAGTCGTCGCAGCCGGGGCCGTCCAGCGGGTGGGCGCCGTGACGTTGGTGGGTGAGCAGGAAGCTGTCGACCTCGGCGGTGTGCACCCAGTGGAGCAGGTCGGGGTCGTCGGCGGTGTAGGGGGTGCCGTCGGGGGCGGTGCCGTGGACGCGGGCGTGCACGGCGCGCACGACGTCGACGGCGCGCTGGGAGTCGGCGGCGGTGGCGAAGGTGGTCTCGGCGAGGAAGGTGCTGGTGCGTCCGAGGCGGCCCCAGGGGTCGGTGCGGTAGTCGGAGTGGTCGGCGATCGCGGCGACAGCCAGGGGGTGCAGGCACTGCAGCAGCAGGGCGCGCAGCCCGCCGACGAACATGGCGGCGTCGCCGTGGACTCGTGCGACGGCGGAGTCGGCGGGGAACCAGCGCGGTCCGGGGGTGGTGTGGATGCGGGTGCGTCGCTCGCGGCCCGCCTGCCCGCCGGAGACCTGCTCGAAGAGCAGGCGGCCGGCGCGTCGTTGCAGGGTGGCGAGGGGTCCGTGCGGGTGGCTCATCGATCCCCCGTGGCGTGGTGGTGTGCGTCCAGCATGCCCGAGGGCGTGCGATGGTGCGACGTGCGCCGGCTGCTGCGGGGAGCGGTCCGACGTCGTACGGTACGCACGTGTCCGTTGCTGCCGCGTCCTCGCCGTCGTCGCCGGGACCTGCGGTGGAACCGGTGCGGGACCCGGTGTGGGAACCGGACGTCCTGCTCGCCGGTCACGAGGCGACGCCCCTCGGCCCGGCGACGCTCGTGCGCCGTGCCGAGCGTCCTGCGGAGCCTCGCGGCGTGGTGCTGCACGTGCACGGCTACAACGACTACTACTTCCAGGAGCACCTGACGGCGGCACTGACCGTGCAGGGCTTCGCCTGCTACGCGGTGGACCTTCGTCGGGCGGGCCGGTCGGTCCTGCGCGAGCCCGAGGGCGCGGGAGGCCTTCCGCCGCACTTCGCGACGTCGTTGGGCGAGTTCGGCGCTGATCTCGACGCGGCGGCCGCCGCGGTCCGGCGCGCCGAGCCGGGGCTGCCGCTCGCGGTGCACGCCCACTCCACCGGCGGGCTGACCGCGTCGGTGTGGGCGAGCGTCACGAGCGGTGCGGGGCCGGACGCTCTCGTGCTGGACTCGCCGTTCCTGGACCTGACGGGGTCGTGGCTGGCACGCCAGGTCAACCTGGGGGTCGTGGGCGTCCTGGGGCGGGTGCGACCGATGAAGGTGGTCAGCGCGCACCCGTCGGTGTACGCCACGTTCCAGCACCGTCTCTACGGTGGTCGGTGGGACTTCGACGTCCGCCTCAAGCGCCCCGACGGGCAGCCGGTGCGAGCGGCGTGGCTGCGCACCGTGCGCCGTGCCCACGTGCGGGTGGCCCGAGGGCTGGGGCTCACCTGTCCCGTGCTGGTGGCGAGGTCCGCGAGGTCCGGGCCGGACAGCCCGGACAACCCGTCCCTCGACGCCCAGGACACCGTGCTGGACACCCGTCTCATCGGCGCCGTGGCTCCCCGGCTCGGCGCCGACGTCCACCAGCTCGTCGTGCCGGACGGGGTCCACGACCTGTGCCTGTCCGCTCCCGGCCCCCGCGAGACGTACCTGGCCGGTGTGGGCGACTTCCTGCGGACGCGGATGGCGCCCCGGTGAGGCGACACGGCGTCCCGGCGCCGCGCCCGTACCTCGACGGTGCCGGCCGAGGGTTCGTCGCGCTCGCGCACCGCGGGTTCTCGGCGGGCGACGGCAACCTGGAGAACTCGATGGCGGCCTTCGAGGCCGCCGTCGACCTGGGGTTCCGGTACGTGGAGACCGACGCGCACGGCACGGCCGACGGCGTGGCGGTCGCCCTGCACGACGAGTCCCTGGACCGCACCACCGACGGGTCGGGGCTCGTGGCCGACCTGCCGTGGGACGTGGTGCGCCGCGCCCGGATCGGAGGGAGGGAGCCCGTCCCGCTCCTGGAGGACCTCCTGGGGAGCTGGCCCCGCCTGCGGGTCAACGTCGACGTCAAGGGCGACTCCGGCGTCGAGCCCGTCGCCGCGGTCATCGAGCGCACCGGCGCGCACGAGCGCGTGTGCGTGACCTCCTTCTCGGCCCGACGCCGCCGCGCCACCCTGGCACGTCTCTCGCGACCTGTGGCCACGAGCGCGGGCCGCGCCGAGGTGGTCGCGTTCCTGCTGTCGGCCCGGCTGCGCCTTCGCGCCGGAGTGCGGCGTGCGCTGCGCGACGTCGACGCCCTGCAGGTGCCCGTCGCCCAGGGCCGGGTGCACGTCGTCGACGCCAGCACCGTCGCCGCCGCGCACGCCGCCGGCAGACAGGTGCACGTGTGGACGATCGACGACCCCGCCGAGATGGACCGGCTGATCGACCTGGGCGTCGACGGGATCGTCACCGACCGTGCGGACCTGCTGCGCGACGTCCTGCGCCGGCGCGGGCTCTGGTAGGCCGCCCGGTAGGCGGCCTCAGAGGCCGAGGGTCACCGGGACCCCCGGACCGCCCGTCGGCGGCTCGGAGGAGATCTCCGCGTAGGCGGCGGCGAGCAGCGTCGGGTCCGGTCCCTCGAGACGCACCGGCTTGGCCACGTCGTCCAGGATGACGAAGCGCAGCAGATCGCCGCGCGACTTCTTGTCACGGCGCATCGCCGCCACGAGCTGGTCCCACCGGTCACCCCGGTAGGTGGTGGGCAGGCCGAGGGACTCCAGGATCCGCCGATGGCGGTCCACGACGGCCTCGTCCAGCTTCCCGGCGAGCCGTGCGAGCTCGGCGACGAACATCATGCCCATCGCGACCGCCGCACCGTGGCGGAGCTGGTAGCGCTCCACGAGCTCGACGGCGTGGCCCAGCGTGTGACCGTAGTTGAGGATCTCCCGCAGTCCCTGCTCGGTGAGGTCCTCCCCCACCACGCGCGCCTTGACCCGCACGGACCGCTCGATCAGCTCGGCGACGACCGACCAGGTCTCCTCGCTCGCGTCCGCGCCGCGCCACTCGCGCAGCTCGTCGGCGTGCTCCTCGACGAGCTCGAGGATCCGTTCGTCGGCGATGAAGCCCGTCTTGACGACCTCGGCCATGCCCGCCACGAGATCCCACCGGTCGAGCGACTCCAGGGCAGCCAGGTCGCACAGCACACCGGCCGGCGGGTGGAACGCGCCCACCAGGTTCTTGCCCTCGGCGGTGTTGATGCCCGTCTTGCCCCCCACGGCCGCGTCGACCATCGCCAGCAGGGTGGTGGGCACGTGCACCACCTTGATGCCCCGCAACCAGGTCGCCGCGACGAACCCGGCGAGGTCCGTCGTCGCGCCGCCACCGACCGAGACGATCGCGTCGGAGCGGGTGAAGTCCGCCTGCCCCAGGACCTGCCAGCAGAACGCCGCGACCTGGGCCGTCTTCTGCTCCTCGGCGTCGGGGAGCTCGACCGCGAAGGCCTCGTACCCCTGGGCGACGAGGTCCTCGCGGACCGTCTCGCCGGTGGCGGCGAGCGACGCCGGGTGCATCACCAGCACCCGGCGCACGCCGTCGCCCAGGAGCCCGGGGACCTCGCCGAGCAGGTGGCGGCCGACCACCACGTCGTAGGGCTGCTCCCCGCTCACGGTGACGCGGACAGTCATGGGTGCACCTCGCTGAAGATCTGGTCGGCGACCTGCCGGGCGGTCCGGTCGTCGGACGTCACGCGCAGGGTCGCCAGTCGGTCGTAGGTGGGCCGGCGCGCCGCCATGAGCTCGGCCCAGCGGGCCCGCGGGTTGCCGACCAGGAGGGGGCGAGCCTGGTTGAACCCGACCCGGGGAGCGGCGCCGGCGAGCGAGACGTCGAGGAACACCACGACCCCGCCGTCGCTCGCATAGCCCGTGAGCGCGTCCTGGGTCAGGGGGTCCATCACGGCGCCCCCGCCGAGGGCGAGGACGCCCCCGTGGGTCGCGAGCGCGGTCGTGACGGCCTCACGCTCCAGCGCTCGGAAGTGCGGCTCGCCGTCGTCCAGGAAGATGTCGGCCACGGGCTTGCCGGCCGACCTCTCGACGTCGGAGTCCGTGTCCCGGAAGGGGACCTGCAGCAGGTCCGCGAGGATCCTGCCCACCGTCGTCTTGCCGCTGCCGGGAGGTCCCGTCAGGACGACCCGGGGAACCGTCGGGCTCATCGCTGCAGCTCGGGGATCGAGGCCAGGTACGCCTCGATGTTGCGGCGGACCTCGTCGACCGAGTCGCCGCCGAACTTCTCCAGCACGGCCTGCGCGAGCTCGAGGGCGACCATCGCCTCGGCGACGACGGCGGCGGGCGGCACCGCGCAGACGTCGGAGCGCTGGTGGTGGGCGGTGACCGGTTCGCCGGTCGCGACGTCGACGGTGTCCAGCGCGCGCGGCACCGTGGAGATGGGCTTCATCGCCGCCGAGACCCGCACGACCTCACCGTTCGTCATGCCGCCCTCGATGCCGCCGGCACGGTTGGAACGACGCCGGATCCGTCCGTCCGCGCCCCGCTCCATCTCGTCGTGGGCCGCGGTGCCGCGGCGCGTCGCCGTCCGGAACCCGTCGCCCACGGCGACACCCTTGATGGCCTGGATGCCCATCAGCGCGGCCGCGAGGCGGGCGTCCAGGCGGCGGTCGGAGTGCACGTAGGTGCCCAGACCGGTCGGCACGCCGTAGGCCAGCACCTCCACCACCCCGCCGAGCGTGTCGCCGGCCTTGCGGCAGTCGTCGATCTCGGCCACCATCGCCGCGCTGGTCGCGGCGTCGAAGCAGCGCACCGGGTCGGCGTCGAGCGCCGCGACGTCGTCCGGGGCGGGCAGGTCGGCACCCTCGGGCACCTCCACCGGACCGATCGACGTGACGTGGCTGACCAGCCGGATGCCCGCAGCCTGCTCGAGGAACTTGGCGGCGGCGGTGCCGAGCGCGACCCGGGTCGCCGTCTCGCGGGCGCTCGCACGCTCCAGCACGGGACGGGCGTCGTCGAAGGCGTACTTGCGCATGCCCACCAGGTCGGCGTGACCCGGGCGCGGACGCGTCAGCGGTCGGTTGCGGGCGATCTCGCGCTCGTCACCGGTGCCCGCGTCGACCAGCAGCGCGTCCGGGTCGACCGGATCGGCGGACATCACGTCGACCCACTTGGGCCACTCCGTGTTGCCGACCTCGATCGCCAGCGGACCACCCTGGGTGACGCCGTGGCGCAACCCGCCCAGGACACGCACCTGGTCCTTCTCGAACTTCATCCGTGCGCCACGGCCGTAGCCGAGCCGCCGACGGGCCAGGGCGTCCTGGATGTCCGAGGTGACGAGCTCGACCCCGGCGGGCAGCCCTTCCATGAGGCCCACCAGGGCTTGACCGTGCGACTCTCCCGAGGTCAACCAGCGCAGCATGGTCCTGATTCTTCCACGGCAGCGCCGAGCAGCGGGACGGGTGGCCGGATGGCGGACGAGTGGTCTCAGGCCGCCTCGGCCGCGAGCACCCCCTGGAGAGCCACGTCCATCGCGGCCACCGGAGCCGTCCGACCGGTCATGAGACGGACCTGCTCGGCCGCCTGGTGCAGCAGCATGCGCTCCCCGCCGACGACGGTGCCACCGACCTTGGCCCACGCCTGCGACAGCGCGGTGGGCCGCGGGTCGTAGACGGCGTCCAGCAGCACGCCGTGGGCCTCGACGCCGCGCCCGAGCAGGGCGTCGGCGACCGGGTCCGCGGCGAACGCCGGCATCGTGGAGACGACGACGTCGGCCGTGGCCAGGACCGCGGGCGCGGCCACGAGGTCCAGCACCTCGTACCGGGGCGTCACACCCATCCGGTCGGCGGCCTCCTGCAGTCCCGCCGTACGGGCCAGGCTGCGCACCAGCACGCGCGGACTCGTGCAGCCGAGCTCACCGAGCGCGGCGAGGGTGGAGGCGGCCGTCGCTCCCCCACCGAGCACGACCGCGTCGTCCACCGGGACGTCGCGGGTGCCGTGCCGGTCCGCGAAGCCCTCACGGACCGCCGTGACCAGCCCGTGGACGTCGGTGTTGGTGCCGGTGAGCGCCACGCCGCACTGCGCGGTGCCGACGAGCACCGTGTTCACGGCGCCCACGGCCCGGGCGAGCGGGTCGACGTGGTCCACGAGGTCCATGACCGCGTGCTTGAGCGGCATCGTCACGCTCAGACCGGCCCAGCCCAGGTCCAGGCCCCGGACGACGTCCGGGAGCTGCTCGACGGTGGTGTCGATCGCGGTGTACCGCCAGCCGTCCAGCCCGAGGGCGTCGTAGGCGGCAGTGTGCAGGACAGGCGACAGCGAGTGCGCGACCGGGTGCCCGAGCACCGCCGCGCGGCGAGGAGCGGCCATCAGTAGCCGTTCTCCGCGGCCCACTCCTGGTACTCGCCGCGGAACTCCAGGAACTCGTTGTAGTCGCCGGTGAACTTCGTCTCGCCGGTCTCGAGGTTCACGGTGACGTACCACCGCCAGTCGCCCTCGGGAGGAGCGGCGACCGCTTCGATGGACGCCGCACCCGGGTTCGCGATGGGCGTCGGCGGGAGGCCGTCGTTCTGCCTCGTGTTGTACGGCAGGCTCGCGTCGTCCCACTCGGAGACCGTGATCTCGTGGGCGGGCTTGCCCAGGCCGTAGGCCAGCGTGGCATCGATGCCCAGGCGCTCGCCCGCCGCGAGACGGTTCTCCAGGACCCGTGCGACCTTGCCGCGGTCCTCGTCGGTCATCGCCTCACGCTCGACCATCGAGGCCTTGTTGAGCGTGTCCTCCCACTCGCTCTTCGGCACCCCGGCGCTCTCGAGCTCGGCGATCGTCTGGGAGACCATCGTCTTCACCAGGTCGACCGCCGTGTCGCCGGGCTGCACGACGTACTGCTTCGGGAACAGCCAGCCCTCGACCTCGCCACCCGCCTGCTTCGGCAGGCCGATCGCGTCGGCGTCGCCCAGCGCCGCCTCGACCTCCTCGCGGGAGAAGTTCGTGACCGAGGTGATCTTGTCGATCACCTGCTCCGCGACGAACCCTTCCGGGATCGTCACCTTGGTCTCGATCTTCTCGTTCGCGACGAGCATCTGCACGGCCTCGGACGCCGGGATCTGCGTCGGCAGCTCGTAGGTGCCCGGTTGGATGCCGGCCGACCCCGGGGTGGTGTCGAACGCCTCGTTGAACGCCGCGACGCTCGCCACGACGTCCGCGTCGGCGAGCACCGAGCCCATCGCCGAGCCCGTGGCGCCCTCGGGGATGACGACCTGCACCGGGTCACCACCCGGGCCCGAGTAGTCCTCCGCCTGCTGCCCGAAGGGCAGCTCGAAGCCCGCGAACGACGACCCGACGCGGTCCAGCAGGTAGTAGCCGCCGACCCCGAGGATGCCGAGGAGCACCAGCAGGATCACGAACGTGCGCTGCTGGCGGCGCCGCTTGCGCTTGCGGGCCGCCCGCTTGCTCGCCGACGAGCGCCCCCGGGACGGCGGTGGTGACGCCGGTCGCTGGGCGAGGGAGGGCTCGAAGAGGTCCGTCACGCCTGGATCATCCTTCGGGTCGGGCGGGCAGTCGGGGTCAGGCCACGTCGACGTGCTCGCCGGCCCGGTCGCCCGAGACCCGCTCCACGTCGAGTGCCTGTTGCAGAATGATAACGGCTGCCGCCTGGTCGATGACAGGCCTGTGCTTGGCGGTTCGCTTACCCGCCGCCCGCAGCTGGGCGTGAGCCGTCACCGTCGTCATCCGTTCGTCCACCAGGTGCACCGGCACCGGGGCCACCGCACGGGCCAGACGACCGGCGAAATCACGGGCGTCCGCCGTCGCCGCGCCCTCGTTGCCCGACAGGTGCCGCGGCAGCCCCACGTACACCACGGCGGCGAACCTCTCGTCGACCTCCGCCGCGATCCGTGCGACGTCGGAGGTCGCCACCGCCGCGCCACCGGACGCCGTCGGGACGTCCAGCACGCGCGCCACCGTCTCGACCGGCGTGGCGATCAGCCCGTCGGGGTCGGAGCCGGCCAGACCGATCCTGGCCTTGCCGACGTCGACACCGAGCCGGGCCCCGCGAGGGAGGTCAGACACCCACGGCCGCCTGGACCTGGGCGGTCACGCCGTCGAGCGCCACGGGCACCGCGGCGACGTCGGACCCGCCACCCTGGGCGAGGTCCGGCTTGCCGCCCCCGCCGCCGCCGAGCGTCGCCGCCGCGGACCGCACGAAGTCACCGGCCCGCAGGCCGGCGTCACGCGCGCCGGCGTTCGTCGCCACCACGATCAGCGGGCGCCCGCCGGCCGAGCCGGCGACCGCGACGACGGCGGCGTCGGACTCGCCGAGACGGCCCCGCACGTCGAGGGCGAGCGTGCGCAGGTCGTCCGCGGAGGACACCTCACCGGCGTCGTGCGTCACGACCCGCACGTCGCCGACGCGCGGCGCGTCGGCCGCCAGCGACGCCGCAGCCGCGAGCAGCTGCCCCTGGCGCAGGGTCGCGAGCTGCTTCTCCGACTCCTTGAGCCGGGCCATCAGCGATCCCACCCGTTCGGTGAGCTCGTCGGGACGCGCGTTGAGCAGCCCCGTCAGCTGGCCGACCAGCGCGTGCTCCTTGGCGTGGAAGCCGTAGGCGCCGTCACCGACCAGCGCGTCGACCCGGCGCACGCCGGAGCCGATGGACGACTCCCCCAGCAGCGCCACGCGGCCGAGCTGACCGGTGGCCTTGACGTGGGTGCCGCCGCAGAGCTCGCGCGACCAGTCGCCGTCGATCGACACGACGCGCACGTTCTCGCCGTACTTCTCACCGAACAGCGCCATCGCACCGAGCTCGCGCGCCCGGTTGATGTTCATGGTCGCGTCGGTGATCTCGAGGTTCTCCGCCAGGCGCGAGTTGACGCGCTCCTCGATCTCGCTCAGCACCGAGCCCGGCACGGCCGCGGGCGAGCGGAAGTCGAAGCGGATGCGCGACGGCGCGTTCTCCGAACCCGCCTGCGTGCGGTCCGACCCGACCAGCTCGTGCAGGGCCTTGTGGATCATGTGGGTGGCCGAGTGGGCGCGGCTGATCGCCACGCGCCGTCCCGTGTCGATCGCGGCGGTCCCCGGGTCACCGAGCGTGACGGTGCCCTCGACCAGACGACCGCGGTGGACGGTGAGCCCGGCGACGGGGCGCTGCACGTCGTCGACCTCGATGGTCGCCCCGCCGTCCAGCACGATCGTGCCCTGGTCGGCGAGCTGGCCGCCTGCCTCGGCGTAGAAGGGGGTGCGGTCCAGCACGACCTCGACGTCCGACGGCGCGGACACCGTGGGGGCCGGCGCACCGGCGACGATCAAGCCCACGACGTTGACCGCCGACTGCGTGTCGGTGTAGCCGAGGAACTCGACCGGCGCCGACAGCTCCTTGTGCAGGTGCTCGTACGCACGCAGGTCGGCGTGCCCCGTCTTCTTGGCCAGCGCGTCGGCGCGGGCCCGCTGCTTCTGCGACGTCATCAGGTCCCGGAACGCCTGCTCGTCGACCTGGACGCCCTGCTCGGCCGCCATCTCGAGGGTGAGGTCGATCGGGAAGCCGTAGGTGTCGTGGAGCGCGAACGCCTGGTCCCCGCCGAGGACCGGGGTCGTCCCCTGGCCGGCCTCCGACTTGGCTCGCGAGACCGCCGTGTCGAGGATCGTCGTGCCCGCCGCGAGCGTGCGCCGGAACGCCTCCTCCTCGCCGTAGGCCACCTGGCTGATCGTGTCGAACTGGGTCTCCAGCTCCGGGTAGGACGCCTTCATGGCGTCCTTCGACACGGGCAGCAGCGACGGCAGCGCCACCTCGTCGACGCCGAGCAGGCGCACCGCGCGCACCGCCCGGCGGATGAGGCGCCGCAGCACGTAGCCGCGCCCCTCGTTGGCGGGACGGACGCCGTCCCCGATGACCATCAGTGCCGAGCGCACGTGGTCGGCGACCACGCGCATGCGCACGTCGTCCTCGCCGTCGGCCCCGTAGCGCCGCCCCGTGAGGTCCTCGACCCGCTCGATGACGGGGTAGACCTCGTCGATCTCGTAGAGGTTCTCCTTGCCCTGCAGCAGGTAGGCGATGCGCTCCAGGCCCGCACCGGTGTCGATGGCCTTCTGGTCCAGCTCGCCCAGCAACGGGTAGTGCTTGCCCTGCCCCTCACCACGGACGAACTGGTCGAACACCAGGTTCCAGATCTCCAGGTAGCGGTCACCGCCCGGGTCGACCGAGCCGCCCTCGGCCTCCGGACCGTAGGCGGGGCCGCGGTCGTAGTGCCACTCGGCGCACGGGCCGGCCGGGCCCGGCTGGCCGGTGTCCCAGAAGTTCTCCTCGCGAGGAAGCCGCACGATGTGCTTCGGGTCGAGCCCGATGCCCTTGGTCAGCGCGTCGTAGGCCTCGTCGTCCTCGTTCCACGTCGTCACCCACAGGCGGTCGCCGTCGAGACCGTACCCGCCCTCGTCCTGGGGTGACGTCAGCAGCTCCCAGGCGAAGTCGATGGCGCCGGCCTTGAAGTAGTCGCCGAACGAGAAGTTGCCGTTCATCTGGAAGAACGTGCCGTGGCGCGTGGTGCGGCCCACGTTCTCGATGTCGTTGGTGCGGATGCACTTCTGCACGCTCGCCACCCGCGGCCACGGCGCCGGCTCGGTACCGAGGATGTACGGGATGAACGGGACCATGCCGGCGATGGTGAACAGGATCGACGGGTCCGGTGACACGAGCGGGACGCTCGGCACGATCGCGTGGTCCTTCGACTCGAAGTAGTCGAGCCAACGCTGGCGGATGTCGGCTGTGCGCATGGTGTCCTTCATCGGGTGCGGAGGAATAGAGGGAATGAGGGTGGAGCGGTGCAGGGTGGATCCGGACGATCAGGGAGCCTATTGTCGCGCGACGCGACAGATCTTTCTCCGCGACTCAGAACGAGTAGCCGAGCTCCGCCTCGTCGGCACGGGTCTGCGCCTCGGGATCAGGGGCCTCCTGGCCGGCCGCGTGGCGCGGGCGCGCCGCACGCTGGGCCCGGACGTCGTCCGGGTGCGGCTGGCCCTCGGCCAGCAGCGCGGCCACCAGCTCCGCCTCCCGGGCGTCGCGCGCCGCGGCGAACTCCCGCCGGAAGGTGGTCACGAAGCTGCCGGACCGGCGGCTCAGGTCGCGGCCGAGCTCCTCCGCGCGGCCGGCGACGGCCTCGGGGGTGTAGCGGGCGACGACGCGACGACCCTTGGTGACGACCACGACGGTGATCGTCACGCCGACGCCGACCCAGAACAGGCGGCGGATCACCGCGGGTCCCCGGCGTCGTCGGACTGCCGGCGCCACGCCCGGGCGAGGCCCTGACGCACGCCGTACGAGAACGAGGCGACCTTCACCAGGGGGCGACCGAACGTCGAGGCGTACAGGCCGGCCAGCGCCGAGACGTTCTCGCTGACCTGGGCGGCCGAGGTGGTGATCGTGTCGACCTTGACGAGCTGGTCGTTGGTCGCGGCGACCGTGCCGGCGGCCTCGTCCAGGATGGGCACGGAGTGCTCCGTCAGCTCCCGGATCGATCGTGACGCCTCGTCGAGCGTCCGGCCGAGCTTCAGCAGCGGGACGGCCAGCAAGCCGACGAGCAGCACGAACGCGATGGCGGCCACCAGGCCTGCCACGTCCCCTACGGACATTCTCATCTCCTCGACTCGGGTGCGTCGCCACCCTATCCAACGACGGACGCCCCGTCCCCTGAGCGGGGACGGGGCGTCGTACGGCGATGCGCGCGGGGCGCGATCAGCGCGCGTAGAACTCCACGACGAGCTGGACCTCGCAGGTCACGGGGACCTCGGCGCGCTTCGGCGCACGGGTCAGCGTGGCCGAGAGCTTCTCGAGGCTGACGTCCAGGTAGCCCGGCAGCTCCGGCAGCACGTCGCGGTGGGCGCCGGCAGCGGCGACCTGGAACGGCGTGGTGGTCTGCGACTTCGGCTTGACCTGGATGGTCTGGCCCGGCTTGACGCGGAACGAGGGGCGGTCGACGATCTTGCCGTCCACCAGGATGTGACGGTGCGTCACGGCCTGGCGGGCCTGCAGGATGGTGCGACCGAAGCCGGCGCGCAGGACCAGGGCGTCGAGACGGGTCTCGAGGTCCTCGACCATGACCTCACCGGTCAGGCCCGGGTGCTTGCGGGCGTTCTCGTAGACCTTGAGGAGCTGCTTCTCGCGCAGCGCGTACTGGGCGCGCAGACGCTGCTTCTCGCGCAGACGGACCGCGTAGTCCGACTCGGTGCGGCGACGCGCACGGCCGTGCTCGCCCGGGGGGTAGGGGCGCTTCTCGAAGTGGCGCACAGCCTTGGGGGTCAGGGCGATGCCGAGCTTGCGGCTCAGGCGCACCTGACGGCGGGACTTGGTGACAGAGGTCACGGTTCTTCCTGTCCTTCGGTGATGGATGAGGTCACACCCGAGGCGTTCCGCAGAGCGAGGACGTCGGGTGCGGGACCAGCCGACGGAGCACCCCACCGCGCGGAGCAGTGGTGGAACGGTGCTCACCGGGCCGAGGTCCCAGGCGGCTGCCGCGAAGGCAACCTGAACATCTTAGCAGTCGACGCACCGGGTCAGGGACGCTCGAGGATCTCGGGTCAGGGACGCTCGAGGATCTCGCGGATCCGGGCGAGCCGTTCACCCACCTGACGCTCGAAGCCCCGGTCCGTCGGCTCGTAGTAGCGCTGCCCGACCAGCTCGTCGGGCAGGTACTGCTGCGCCGCGACGCCCTGCGGCTCGTCGTGCGAGTAGGCGTAACCCTTGCCGTGGCCGAGCTGCTTCGCCCCGGCGTAGTGCGCGTCGCGCAGGTGGGGCGGCACGGCACCGACCCGCCCGGCGGTGACGTCGGCGAGCGCCGCCCCGATGCCGGCGTACGCGCGGTTCGACTTCGGTGCCGTGGCCAGGTGGACCACCGCCTCGGCCAGCACGATGCGGCCCTCCGGCATGCCCACGAGCTGCACGGCCTGCGCGGCGGCGACCGCGGTCTGGAGCGCGGACGGGTCCGCCATCCCGACGTCCTCGGCCGCCGAGATCACGAGCCGACGCGCGATGAACCGCGGGTCCTCCCCCGCGGCGACCATGCGGGCCAGGTAGTGCAGCGCCGCGTCGACGTCGGACCCGCGGATCGACTTGATGAAGGCCGAGACGACGTCGTAGTGCTGGTCGCCGTCACGGTCGTAGCGGACGGCGGCCACGTCCACCGCCCGTTCGACCGTCGCCAGGTCGACGGTGACCGGTCCCGACCCGCCGTCGCGCTCCTCGCGCGCGTCGCTCAGCGCGGCGCCCGCCGCGGCCTCGAGCACGGTGAGCGCCTTGCGGGCGTCCCCCTGGGCCATCCGCACGAGCTGGTCCTCGGCGTCGTCCGCGAGCACCACCGTGGCGCCGAGGCCGCGCTCGTCGGCGACGGCGCGGCGCACGAGGTCGCGGACGTCGTCGGCCCCGAGCGGGCGCAGCGTGAGCAGCAGCGAGCGGGACAGCAGCGGCGAGTTCACCGAGAAGCTCGGGTTCTCCGTGGTCGCGGCCACGAGCGTGACCCACCGGTTCTCCACGCTGGGCAGCAGGGCGTCCTGCTGAGCCTTGGAGAACCGGTGCACCTCGTCGATGAAGAGGACGGTCTCCTCACCTCCGGTGGCGAGACGACGGCGGGCGTCCTCGATCACCTGGCGCACGTCCTTGACGCCTGCCGTCACCGCGGACAGCTCGACGAAGCGCCGCCCCGAACCGGTCGCCACCAGGTAGGCGAGCGTCGTCTTGCCGACGCCCGGCGGACCCCAGAGGATCACCGAGCCCGGGGCCGCCCGGCGTGCGGACTCGTCGGCCGGCCCGACGAGTCGCCGCAGGGGCGACCCGGCGACCAGGAGATGCCCCTGTCCCGTGACCTCGTCGAGGCTCGCGGGCCGCATCCGCACGGCCAACGGCGCGCTCGGCCCCGACCGCGCCGTCACCGGCGTGCCGTGCGTCCCGGTGGTGGCGGTGTCGAACAGGTCCATACGACGAGCCTAGTTCGCGCCTCCGACGCCCCGGCCGGGTCCGCGGACCGCCGGTGAACGGTGACGGGCCCGACCAGGGCTCTGCTGCTACCGTTCCCGACGCAGCACCGCCTGCTCCCGCAGGCCGAAACCCGCCCTCACCGCTCGGAATGACGGGAGCAAGAATGACACTCGACGCCTGGATCACCCTCGGTGCGATCGTGGCGGTCCTGGCCGTGCTCGTGCGCGGTCGCGTCTCACCGGCCGTGACGGTGTTCGGCGGGGCCGTCGTCGTCATGGTCACAGGTGTCGTGACGCCCGAGGAGGCCTTCTCCGGGTTCTCGAACCCCGCTCCCCTGACCGTCGCGGCCCTCTACGTCCTGGCCGCCGGCATCGAGAAGACGGGCGCACTGTCCGCCGTGATGCAGAACACGATGGGTGACAAGGGCACCTACCGTCGCCCCCTGCTGCGCACCCTCGCCCCGACGATGGCCGCCTCCGCGTTCCTCAACAACACGCCCATCGTCGCCATGCTCGTCCCCGAGGTGACCACCTGGGCACGCCGACGCGGCCTGTCGGTGTCCAAGTTCCTCATCCCCGTCTCGTACGCCGCGATCCTGGGCGGCCTGCTCACCGTCATCGGGACCTCGACCAACCTCGTGGTGTCGGGTCAGATGTCGGCGCTCGGACTGAGGGAGATGGGATTCTTCGAGATCGGCAAGGTCGGTCTGCCCATCGCGCTGGTCGGGCTGGGGGCGCTGCTGCTGCTCGCCCCGGTGCTGCTGCCCGGCCGGCGCTCGGTGCGCACCGAGATCGAGGAGGAGGGCCGCCGGTTCTCCGTCGAGATGATCGTCGAGCCCGGCGGACCCGTCGACGGCCGGACGGTCGAGGAGGCGAAGCTGCGCGACCTGTCGGGGTTGTTCCTCGCCTCCGTGGACCGCGGCGACACCGTCATCGCGCCCGTCCGCCCCGAGACGGTGCTGCGCGGCGGGAACCGCCTGCACTTCGTCGGACCGGTCGACAAGATCGTGGACCTGCAGGAGATGCGCGGGCTCCGCTCGGCCGAGATGCACCACGTCATGGACCTCGGCCAGCCCTCGGTCCGCTACTTCGAGGCGGTCGTGGGGTCCCGCTCCCCGCTCGTCGGCCGCACGCTCAAGGACGTCGGGTTCCGGGCCATGTACCAGGCTGCCGTGCTCGGCATCCACCGGTCGGGCCGGCTCGTGGAGGGCAGGCTCGGCACCGAGCGGATCCGTCTCGGTGACACCCTGATCCTCGTCAGCGACCCCGACTTCACGGCACGCTGGCGCGACCGTGCCGACTTCCTGCTGGTCGCGGAGCTCGACGGCAAGGCACCGACCGCGGCCCCGCGCGCGTGGCTGCCCGTCACGCTGCTGCTCGCCGTGGTGGTGCTCGCGGCCACCGGTCTCGTACCGATCCTCAGCGGGTCCCTCGTCGCCGCCATCGTCCTGGTGGCCGCCAAGGTCCTCACCCCCCTGGAGGCGCGCCGCGCCATCGACGTCGAGGTGATCATCGTGATCGCCTCGGCGTTCGGGCTGGCGGCGGCGATGCAGGCGTCCGGGCTCGCGGAGCTGGTCGCGGGCGGACTCGTGGACGCCTTCGGGAGCTTCGGCCACTACGGCGTCCTGCTGGGGCTCGTGCTGGCCACCGTGCTGCTCACCGAGCTCATCACGAACAACGCCGCCGCCCTGCTCATGCTGCCGGTCGCGGTGACGACGGCCGGAGCAGCAGGGCTGGACCCGCGCGGTGCGGCCATCGCCGTGGCCGTGGCAGCGTCCGCGTCGTTCCTGTCCCCCATCGGCTACCAGACCAACATGATGGTCTACGGCCCGGGCGGCTACCGGTTCACCGACTACGCCCGCTTCGGCTGGGTGTTCACCCTCATCGCCGTCGTCGCCGTCGTCACCCTCGTGCCCGTGCTCTGGCCCGCGACCACCTGACCGGCGCGCGTTCCCTCCCCGTACGACAGCTCCCCGGTGACCGAGGTCACCGGGGCGAGCTGTCGGACGTCGAAGACCGTCAGGCCTGCGCGGACGCGTCGGCGGCGCCGGCAGCGTCCTTCTCCGGCGCGGTGTCCACGCCGGCCTCCTTGCGCTGCTCCGGGGTGATCGGTGCGGGCGCGTCGGTGAGCGGGTCGTAGCCGCCGCCCGACTTCGGGAACGCGATGACGTCGCGGATCGACGCGGACCGCGTCAGCAGGGCGACGATGCGGTCCCAGCCGAACGCGATGCCGCCGTGCGGCGGCGCACCGAACTTGAACGCGTCGAGGAGGAAGCCGAACTTCTCCTGCGCCTCGTCCGGACCGATGCCCATCACGTCGAAGACCCGCTCCTGCACGTCGCGGCGGTGGATACGGATCGAGCCGCCACCGATCTCGTTGCCGTTGCACACGATGTCGTAGGCGTAGGCGAGCGCGCTGCCCGGGTCCGACTCGAACGAGTCCAGCCACTCGGGCTTCGGGGAGGTGAAGGCGTGGTGCACGGCAGTCCACGCGGAGCTGCCGAGCGCCACGTCACCCTCGTCGACGGCCTCGCCGGTCGGCTTGAACAACGGCGCGTCCACGACCCACACGAACGCCCAGGCGTCGTCGTCGACCTGCCCGGTGCGGTGCGCGATCTCGACGCGGGCCGCACCCAGCAGGGCACGGGAGTCCGCCGTCTTCCCTGCCGCGAAGAACACGGCGTCACCGGGCTGCGCGCCGGTCGCGGCGGCCAGACCGTCGCGCTCGGCGTCGGACAGGTTCTTGGCGACCGGGCCGCCGAGCGTGCCGTCCGCGGCGAACGTCACGTAGGCGAGACCCTTGGCGCCGCGCTGCTTGGCCCACTCCTGCCAGGCGTCGAACTGACGGCGCGGCTGGTCGGCGCCCCCGGCCATGACCACGGCGCCCACGTACTCCGCCTGGAACACGCGGAACGGCGTGGCGGCGAAGTAGTCGGTGAGCTCCACCAGCGGGTTGCCGAAGCGCAGGTCCGGCTTGTCCGACCCGTACAGGCGCATCGCGTCCGCGAACGTCATGCGGGCGATCGGCGTCGGGATCTCCACGTCGACGAGCTTCCACAGCGCCACGAGGATCTGCTCGGCCAGCGCGATGACGTCGTCCTGGTCGACGAAGCTCATCTCGACGTCGAGCTGGGTGAACTCCGGCTGCCGGTCCGCGCGGAAGTCCTCGTCGCGGTAGCAGCGGGCGATCTGGTAGTAGCGCTCCAGACCGCCGACCATGAGGAGCTGCTTGAACAGCTGCGGGCTCTGCGGCAGGGCGTACCAGGACCCTGGCGCGAGACGGGCCGGGACCAGGAAGTCGCGGGCGCCCTCCGGGGTGGAACGGGTCAGCGTCGGGGTCTCGACCTCCACGAAGTCGTGCTCGGCGAGGACGCCGCGCGCCGCCGCGTTGACCCTCGACCGCAGGCGCAGCGCGTTCGACGTCACCGGGCGACGGATGTCGAGGTAGCGGTGCGCCAGGCGCGCCTCCTCCCCCACGGTCTCGGTGTCCGCGAGCGCCGTGGACACCTGGAACGGCAGGGGTGCGGACTCGTTGAGCACGACGACGTCGGTGGCGATGAGCTCGACGTCACCGGTGGCGAGGTTGGCGTTCGCGTTGCCCTCGGGGCGTGCGGACACCTCGCCGATGACCTGCAGGACGAACTCCGAGCGCAGCGGGTGCGCCACGGCCTCGTCGCGGATGACGACCTGGGCGATGCCCGAGGCGTCCCGCAGGTCGATGAAGGCCACTCCTCCGTGGTCCCGGCGGCGATCGACCCACCCGGTGAGGGTGACGGTCTGGCCGATGTGCTCGGCCCGCAGTGAGCCGGCCGTGTGGGTGCGGAGCACGGAGGGGTCCTTTCGTGGCGGGAGGTGGGTCGCGCGGGGCGCGATGCCGGCGCGACCGTGAGGACGCGCCCGCACGATTCTAGGGGGTGACGCCGGACCGGTGGACCCGGGCGGCGGTTAGCCTGGCGGTATGCCACGACAGATCGCGACGAACACCACGGTCGAGCGGGACGAGCTGCTCGAGTTCCTGAGGTCCCGGCGCCAGGGGGTGCTGGTCACCACGCGCGGTGACGGCTCGCCGCAGCTCAGCCCGGTCACCTACGGGGTCGACGGGCAGGGTCGTGTCGTGGTCTCGACGTATCCGGACCGTGCCAAGGCGGTGAACCTGCGCAGGCGTCCGACGGCGTCGTTCCTCGCGCTGGGTGACGACTTCGGCGACGCGTGGGTGCAGGTCGACGGGACCGCGGAGGTCCTCGACGTGCCCGACTCCGTGGAGCCGCTGGTGGAGTACTTCCGGGTGGCGGCCGGCAAGGAGCACCCGGACTGGGACGAGTACCGCCGGGCCATGGTCGACCAGGGCAAGTCGTTGGTGCGGATCACGGTGGAGCGGTGGGGTCCCGTCGCGACCGGGGGCTTCCCGGCGCGGCTCGCCGGGGACTGACCGCCCGGGGTCCAGGATCGTGGTGGGTTCCGCACGGTGCGGCGCCCACGACGTGGAGGTGGACGATGGCGATCACTCTGTGCGTGCTCCTGTGGGCGGCGGACGGCGATGGCGGCACGCTGGCGGACTACGAGTCGCAGGTTCTCGCGCTGGTGCCACGGCACGGCGGACGGGTGCTGCACCGGGTGACGAACGTCGCGCACACGGACGACTCGGCGCACGGCGGTGTGCAGCCGACGGAGGTCCAGCTGATCGAGATGCCCGACGAGGAGTCGCTGGCGGCCTTCATGGCGGACCCGGACCGGGCGGCCCGCCACGACGTGCGCGAGCGGGCGGTGGTCCGCACCGAGATCCTGCGGGTCCGGCCGGTGGGGTGACGCGTCGGTCCGCCGCCGCTGTCCGTGGCGGCGTCCTGCTGGGAGTCTCAGAACAGCGTCCCGGTCGTGCCGCCCCCGCCGGCGCCCCCGTCTGCGTGCGCGGTGGGGCCACCGGGGCCCGGGACGGCCGCGACGATCGATCCTGACGGGTAGTCGCCCTCGTCGTGCGCGCGGAGGCCGTCGGCGGGCCGTCCCGTCGCCCCCGATCCTGCCCGGTGGCCCGAGCGGCCGAAGCCCCGCTCGTCCAGCAGCGGCTGCACCCGTTCCCACAGCCAGTCGCGGTAGCCGGCCAGCGGGTAGGTCCCGCGGGCGAACACCCGCCCGTAGCCGTCCGCCAGGTGCGGGTGGTCGCGCCGGAGCCACTGCAGGTACCACTCACGTGTGCCGGGCTTGAGGTGGAGGGGCAGGACGGTGACCCCGGTGGCCCCGGCGTCGGCGATCTCGTCCAGCAGTCGACGCAGGTGGTCGCGGGAGTCGGTGAGCCACGGCAGGACGGGGGCGACCATGACGCCGCACGGTAGTCCGGCGTCGCGCACGGCCCGCACGAGCGCGAGCCGGGCCCGCGGTGTGGGGGTGCCCGGTTCGACCGCCTGCTGCAGGTCCTCGTCGGCGAACGCCAGGGAGACCCCGAGGCCGACCTCCACGCGCCCTGCCGCCTCCACCAGGAGCGGCAGGTCCCGTCGCAGCAGGGTGCCCTTGGTGAGGATCGAGAAGGGGGTGCCCGAGCCCGCGAGCGCCGCGATGATGCCCGGCATGAGGCGGTAGCGGCCCTCGGCCCGCTGGTAGGGGTCGGTGTTGGTGCCGAGCGCGACGGGTTCACGCCGCCAGCCGGGCCGGGCCAGCTCGGCGCGCAGCACCTGGTCGACGTTCGTCTTCACCACGACCTGGGAGTCGAAGTCCGCCCCCGCGTCCAGGTCGAGGTACTGGTGGGTGGGGCGGGCGAAGCAGTTGTGCGCGATCACCCCGTTGGCGACGAAGTCGCCGGTTCCGGTGGTGATGTCCACCATCTCCTCCGTCCGGTGCAGGTCCTCGACTGACGCCACACCGAGACCCGTCGAGGATTCCACCGGCGTTCCCACGATGGCGAGCTGCCGCGGGTCGGCGGGCCGTGCCGGAGGGAACGGACCCTGCCGGAGGCCGCTCGACCCGAGGCCCGTCAACGAGTCGCTCCCCGTCAGGTACGGACGTCGGGCTGCGCCGGCGGGCGCGGGCCGCAGGTGCTTCCAGCCGTGGCCGCGGGCGAGGAACCGATGGTCGTCGCTCGCGACGATCACGGTGCCGTCGCGGAGCGTCAGTCGGTGCGCCGGCTTGCGGGATCTCCAGGTCGCCTCCACGGTCGTCGTGACGTAGCGACGGTCTCGGCCTTCGAGGCGGGTGCCGATGATCTCCTCGCCGACGACGATCTCGCCGATGGGCTTCTGGCGACCGTCGGCCATCAGCACCGGCGTGGAGGTCGACACGCAGTAGGAGCACGCGTGACTGCATCCGCGATATGGGTTGACCGTCCACCGGAACGGCATGCGGGACGCCGCGGGCACCTGGGTCAGGGCGCTCTTGGCGTGCACCTCGTGGAAGGTGACCCCGGCGAACTCGGGCGTGGTGACGCTGCGCACGAGCCCGAGGCGGGCGAGGCCGGCCCGCCCGAGGCCGGGCAGGGCGCCGTCGTCGGCGCCGAGCGCCTGACCGTCCCATCTCATGGCACGAGTCGAACACCTGTTCGAACCGGTTGTCAATGCCGCGGATCGACGTCCGCTCCCTCGGGGCGTTCGCGCGTCCCGCACCGATGAGTCCCGAGGGGCGCACCGGTCCACCCTGGTGCTCCGGCGGCGCACGCCGGGCGGACAAGGAGGACGATCGTGATCAGCGTGCAGCAGGCCTTCAGCAGCTTCAGCGTCGACGACCTGGACGCGGCGGAGGCGTTCTACCGGCAGGTGCTCGGCCTCGAGGTGCGCCGCACGTCGATGGGCCTGGAGCTCGACGTCACGGGCGGCACGCCCGTGTTCGTCTATCCCAAGGGGCCGTCGCACGCGCCGGCGAGCCACACCGTCCTCAACCTCGTCGTCGCCGACGTCGGCGCGGCGGCGCGCGACCTCGCCGGGCGCGGCGTCGCGCTGGAGCGCTACGACGGGACCCCCCACGACGCCGACGGCGTGGTGCGCAGCGACGACCCGTCGCAGGGACCCACCATCGGGTGGCTGCTCGACCCGGCCGGCAACACGGTCGCGCTCATCGAGGGCTGAGGACGGCGCCCTGCCGGGTAGTCGGAGGTCCGGGCAGGGCGCCGGCGTCGGCTGCGGGCTCAGTCCGCGGCGGGCACGACCCGCGGCCACAGGTCGCCCGGGGACGGCTCCCACGCGGCGGCGTCGGCGTCGACCTGCTCGCCCGAACGGATGTCCTTGACCTGGTCGGGCCCGACGACCCCGTCCTCGTCCTCCGAGCCGAGGAACCACACGAACGGGATGCCGCGACGGTCCGCGTAGCGGATCTGCTTGCCGAACCGCGCCGCCGTCGGGGCGACGTCGGTGGGCACGCCGCGTGCGCGCAGCGCGGCGGCGACCGCGTCGGACCGGTCGCGGGAGGCTTCGTCGTCGACCGCGACCAGCACCGCCGCGGGGACCCCGCGGGTCGCACCGACGAGCCCGGCGGAGAGCACCCGGGACACCAGGCGCGAGACCCCGATGGACAGACCCACCCCGGGGTAGGTGACCTTGCCGTCGGAAGCGAGGGTGTCGTACCGGCCGCCCGAGCAGATCGAGCCGAGCTGTTCGTGACCGACCAGGACCGTCTCGTAGACGGACCCCGTGTAGTAGTCGAGCCCGCGGGCGATCTTCAGGTCCGCGACGACGACGCCGGGCGCCCGTCGCGCTGCGGCCTCGACCAGCGCACCGAGCTCGGTCAGGCCGGTCTCCAGCAGCTCGGTGACGGCCCCGTGGCGCCCGGCGAGCTCGCGCACCCGGTCGATCACGCTGAGGTCCTCACCGTGGATGGAGGCGAGCTCCAGGCAGGCCGCGGCCTGCTCCACGTCGGCGCCCTGCTCGGCCACCAGCAGCTCGGCGACCTTCGCCGCGCCGATCTTGTCGAGCTTGTCGATCTGGCGCAGCACGCCCTCGACGTCGTTCAGGCCGAGGCCGCGGTAGAACCCCTCGGCGACCTTGCGGTTGTTCACCAGGATGCGGACCTCGGGCACGCCGATCTCGCGCAGAGCGCCGAGCGCCTCGGCCATCACCAGCGGCAGCTCGACCTCGAAGTGGTACGGCAGCTCGCCGGCGCCGACGACGTCGATGTCCGCCTGGGCGAACTCGCGGAACCGGCCGTCCTGCGGGCGCTCGCCGCGCCAGACCTTCTGGATCTGGTAGCGCTTGAACGGGAACGTCAGGCGTCCGGCGTTCTCGAGGACGTAGCGCGCGAACGGCACCGTGAGGTCGAAGTGCAGGCCGAGCTGCTTGTCGCGGCGGTCGTCCTCGCCCGGCTCCTCCTGGAGGCGGCGCAGCACGTAGACCTCCTTGGAGGTCTCCCCCTTGCGCAGGAGCTGGTCGAGGGGTTCCACGGCGCGGGTCTCGATGCCGGCGAACCCGTGCAGCTCGAAGGTGCGGCGCAGCACGTCCAGGACGTGCTGCTCGACGATCCGTCCGTCGGGGAGCCATTCAGGGAAACCGGAGAGCGGGGTCACACGAGCCATGGGCACGATCCTCCCAGATGCCGGGGGCGCACGACGCCACCGCGGGCGCGACCACGCCGCAGCGGTGCCGCGTCGGCCCGGACCCCCCGGGGCGTGGTGGTCACCCCAGGAACGGGTTCGTGTCCAGCTCGCGGCGCACCGTGGTGGTCGGTCCGTGCCCGGGCACGACGACGAGCCCCGGGTCGAGCCGGCCGACGACGTCGCGCAGCGTGCCGAGCATCGCGTCCACGTCGGCTCCGGGCAGGTCGGTACGTCCCACGCCTCCGGCGAAGAGCACGTCACCGCTGAGCACGACCCCGGCCGTGTCGTCGGTCCGGTCCACCGGCTCCAGGACGTACAGGGTCGAGCCCTCGGTGTGTCCGGGCGCGTGCAACGCCCGCAGGGTGACGTCGCCGGCCTCGATCGCCGCGACGGCACCGTCGAACGGCACGACGTCCGGTGGCGGCCGGAAGTCGCGGGGCGTCGCCCCGTAGTCGGCGAGCGACTGCACGAGGGCCGCGGACACGCTGGCCGCCGGCCCGGCGTCGTCCCTCTGCCCGTCCGTACCACCAGCGCCGTCCGTACCACCAGCGCCGTCCGTACCGGCAGCGCCGTCCGTACCGGCAGCGCCGTCCGTACCGCCGGTGCCCAGCCCGATCGTGCCGAAGGGGTCCCCGACACGGTAGGCGTCGAGCCGGTGGATCCGCAGGGGCACCCCGTACCGGGCACAGAGCTCGGCGGCGTCCCACGTGTGGTCGACGTGCCCGTGGGTGGCCAGCACGGCGCGGGGCACCAGGTCCTGGTCGCTGACCACACGGTCCACCTGGGCGGCGGTCCCGGCACCGGCGTCCACCACGACGCAGTCGCGACGCCCGTCGGCCCCGACGGTGTCCGCCACGACCACGCAGCAGTTGGTGCCGAAGACGGGCGCGACGACCACGTGTACGTCCATGGACCTCACCGTAGCGGCTCGCGCGCCGGGCCCCTGAACCCGCCCGCCGGGTGATGCTGCACGCCTCGTGCGGTTGACCTGGGCCGCGAGCCCTAGACTGTCGCACGCGCACGATGTGTGCGCGTGCCCACGATCGAGGAGGACGACGGACGGTGGCGCCCAGCAAGCGCGAACGCGAGCTCGCCCGCAAGCAGCAGGCCCGGTGGGAGGAGCGTCAGCGCCACAGGCAGGAACGTCGACGCCGCATCGGCGTGATCGTGGCGATCTGCGCGATCTTCGCCCTGGTCGCCGGTGGTGCCGTCGTGCTCGGACTGTCCTCCGACGACGACCCGGGACCGTCCGGGTCGGCCACGACCGACGCCGCGGGCGCGTGCCCTGCCGGCTCCACCGAGGCGCGCACCGGCGGCGAGCTCCCCGACCCGTCCACGGCCGAGGACCGCACCTGGACGGTGGGACTCGATCTCTGCGTGGACGGCGTGACCGAGACGATCGAGCTGGACCTCGACGGCGCCGCTGCGCCGCAGGCCGTCGCGAGCTTCGTCTCCCTCGCCGCGCAGGGCTACTTCGACGACACCCAGTGCCACCGGCTCACCACCCAGGGCATCTACGTCCTGCAGTGCGGCGACCCGACCGCGACGGGCACCGGCGACCCCGGGTACTCCTTCGGACCCGTGGAGAACGCGCCGGCCGACGACGTCTACCCGGCGGGGACCCTCGCGATGGCCCGGCAGGGTGGCGACGCCGAGTCCATGGGATCCCAGTTCTTCCTCGTCTACGAGGATTCGACCATCCCGTCCGACGCGGCGGGTGGTTACACGGTGTTCGGCACCGTGACGTCCGGTCTGGACACGATCCAGGCAGTCGCTGACGCGGGCACCACGGACGGAGCCGGCGACGGCTCCCCCGCCAGCCCCGTCATCATCGAAGGAGTGGAGACCCAGTGAGCGAGAGCACCCCCGGCGCGACCGGCCCCGAGGACGACGTCGCCGCCGACCAGAGGCAGGCCGAAGCTCCTGGCCAGGACGCCGTCGCAGAGCCTCAGCCCGAGCAGGCCCCGGCGGCCCCTGCCGCACCGGACGACGCGGACGACGCTCCGGACGACGCGGCCCCCGAGGCTCCCGAGGCTCCCGGCGACGAGACCGCCGCCCCGGTCAAGGCGGCCACCGGTTCCTCCTCCGCGACCGGCCCGGACGCCCAGGACGCCGACGCCCCGGTCGAGGCCGCGAGCGAGGCCCCCGCGGCCCCCGCGGCCCCCGAGGCCCCCGCGGCCCCCGAGGCCCCCGAGGCCCCCGAGGCCCCCGAGGACGCTGCAACCCCTGCGGCACAGGCTGCACCCCGGCCGCCCGCCCCACGGCCCGGTCCGCGTCCCGGCGCACCCAAGCCGTCGGCGATCCGCCGGCCGAAGCCCGCTGCGGCTGACGCCGCGCCGGTCACGACGCCGGTCGCGCCGGTGGTCCACGACGCCGCCGAGACGGCCGCCGCCTCGGCGTTCGGGCGCGTCGACGAGGAGGGCAACGTCCACGTCCGCGAGGCCGCCGGCGAGCGGGTCGTCGGGCAGTACCCCGGCGTGCCTGCCGAGGAGGCGCTCAGCCTGTACGTGCGCCGCTACCTCGACCTGATCGCCAAGGTCGCCCTGTTCGAGGCGCGTCTGGACAGCGCCGACCTCTCGGTGCGCGAGATCGACCAGACCCTCGCCAAGCTGGCCGACGAGTCGGCCGAGCCGGCCGCCGTCGGCGACCTCGACGGCCTGCGGGAGCGGGTCGGAGCCCTGGGAGGGCGCGCGGCCGAGCGTCGCGCCGCCCTGGAGTCTGAGCGGGCAGCCGCCAAGGGGCAGGCCGTCGCCGCGCGGACGGAGATCGTGGAGGCGGCGGAGAAGATCGCCGGGACGGACCCCGCCAAGATGCAGTGGCGGCCCGCCGGCGAGGAGCTGCGCGGCCTCCTGGACCGCTGGAAGGAGGCTCAGCGCAGCGGACCGCGCATCGACCGCCCCACCGAGGAGTCGCTCTGGAAGCGGTTCAGCCACGCGCGCACCGCGTTCGACCGTGAGCGCCGGCACTTCTTCGCCGACCTGGAGCAGCGCAACACGGCCGCCAAGGGCGTCAAGGAGCGCATCGTCGCCGAGGCCGAGGCGATCCAGGGTTCGACGGACTGGGGCGCCACCTCCGGGCAGTACCGAGACCTCATGGCGCAGTGGAAGGCCGCAGGGCGCGCCAACCGCCGCGACGACGACGCGCTGTGGGCCCGGTTCCGTGCCGCCCAGGACGCGTTCTTCAGCGCCCGCGACGAGGCCAACGCCGCGATCGACGCCGAGTACGGCGAGAACCTCCAGGTCAAGGAGGCTCTGCTCGTCGAGGCCGAGGCGCTGCTGCCCGTGCAGGACCTCGCGGCCGCCAAGGAGGCGCTCCGCGGGATCCAGGACCGCTGGGAGGAGGCCGGCAAGGTGCCGCGCGGCGACCTGCAGCGGGTCGAGGGCCGCCTCCGTGCCGTCGAGAGCGCCGTGCGCGACGCCGACGACGCGCGCTGGAAGCGCACCAACCCGGAGACCCGGGCCCGCGCCGAGGGTGCCGCCGCTCAGCTCGAGGACGCGATCACCGCGCTGGAGCAGGACCTGGAGGCGGCGCGCGCCAAGGGCGACGACCGTGCGGTGTCCGAGCTCGAGTCGGCCATCGCGGCCCGACGTGCTTGGCTCGAGCAGGTCGTCAAGGCTGCCGAGGACTCGCGCGGCTGATCGCCCGGGTCTGTGGACGGACGCGCCCGTCCACAGACCCGACCCCTGGCGCCCGCACGGTGGCACCGTGCCCGCTAGGTTCTCCGCAGAGGTCCGACGCCGTCCGGGCGAAGGCCTCTGCGTCGGCGTGGCGTCGACGTCCCGTCGACCGGAGGTCCCCGTGGCCCGTCACCCCGCAGCCCCGACCCCGCCGGACCGCGCGCTGCCCGGCGTCGACGCCTGCGACCGCAGGCTGTCCGACGTCGTCTCCGACACCTCGCCCGCCCGGAGCGTCGTGCGCCCGCACCACGTCGGGGGCGGCGCGGCCTGGCAGGTCCTCGTCCGTGACGGAGCCCTGCGCGAGGTCGTCCCCGGTGCGGCCTGCCCGCCGGGCGTCCTGGTCGACGCGGGGCTGCGGGCGTTGCTGATCGCACCCCGGATCCCACCCCGCACCGTCGTCACCGGACGCACGGCCGCCTGGGTCCACACGGGAGCCGGATCGGCCGACGCCCTGGACCTCGCGTGCGTGGCAGGGCGCCACCGCCCCGAGCGACCCGCCGGTGCACGGCTCTGGCAGGCTCCCCTGCTTCACCCCGACACCGTACGGATCGGTCCGGTGCTCGTCACCGACCCGACACGCACCGTGGTGGAGCTCGTCCTGCACACCGGCGAACCGGACCTCGTGGTCGCCCTGGCTCGGCACGGCGCCGACCTGGTCCGCGCGCGTCGCGCCGTGGAGGTCCGCCCGCGGGCATCCGGCCGGGCCGCGGCCCTGATCACCCTGGACGTCGCCGTCGCGCGCCTGTGACCTGCGGCGTAGCGTAGGCCCATGGCGTCCTCTCAGGCGGTCGAGGTCCAGGTCGGCGACCGTGCCGTGCGCGTCTCCAGCCCGGACCGCGTGATCTTCCCCCAGCTCGGCGTCACCAAGCTGCAGGTCGTCGAGTTCTTCCTCGCCGTCGGCGACGGCGTCCTCGGCGCGCTGCTGGACCGGCCGACCACGCTGGAACGCTGGCCGAAGGGCTACTTCGACGGCGCGGTGATGTCGACCCGGGCCGACTCCCACGGCGACGCGTTCTACCAGAAGCGCGTCCCCCGCGGCGCTCCCGACTACCTGCGCACCGCGCAGATCGCCTTCCCGTCAGGACGCACCGCCGACGAGGTCGCCCCCTCGGAGCTCGCCGTCGTCGCCTGGGCGGCCCAGATGGGCACCCTGACGTTCCACCCGTGGCCGGTGCGCCGCGACGACGTGGAGTCCGTCGACCAGCTCCGCATCGACCTCGACCCCCAGCCCGGGACCGACTTCGACGACGCCACCGCTGCCGCGATGCACCTGCGAGACCTCCTGGACGAGCTGGACCTGACGGGCTACCCGAAGACCTCCGGCGGACGCGGCCTGCACGTCTTCGTGCCGCTGGCGCCGCGCTGGAGCTTCGCCCAGGCGCGGCGCTCCACGATCGCGATCGGTCGTGAGCTCGAGCGTCGGCTGCCCGACGCCGTCACCACCCGGTGGTGGAAGGAGGAACGCGGTGAGCGCATCTTCGTGGACTACAACCAGATGGCCCGCGACCGCACCATCGCCTCCGCCTACTCCCTGCGGCCGAACCATCGGGCGACGGTGTCGACACCGCTCGACTGGGACGAGGTCACCTCCGTGCACCCCGACGACTTCACGATCCGGACCGTGCCCGAGCGGTTCGCGGAGCGTGGCGACATCTTCGCCCCGCTGCGGGCCGACCGTGACCCCGCGCTCGACTGCTCGCTGGACGCAGCCCTCGAGCTCGCCCGGCGCGACGAGGAGGAGCACGGCCTCGGCGACCTGCCCTACCCGCCGGAGTACCCCAAGATGCCGGGCGAGCCCAAGCGCGTGCAGCCCAGCCGCGCCAAGGACCGCGACCGGCCCTGACCGGCCCTGACCGGCCCTGGGCCGAGCCGACCCGGCGCGGCGCGGCGCGGCCGGTTCGGTCAGGTGGTACCAGGTGCTCCCGGCAGCAGGTCTGCCAGGTCGTAGCTCACCGGTTCCTCGAGCTGGTCGTGGGTGCACGACGACGGGTCGCGGTCCGGGCGCCACCTCACGAACTGGCTGGTGTGGCGGAACCGGTCGCCCTCCATGTGGTCGTAGCCGACCTCCAGGACGCGCTCGATCCGCAGCGGCGTGAACGACAGGTCCTTGCCGGCGCTCCAGCGGGACTGCGCGCCGGGCCGCCGCTCCCCCGAGGTGGCTGCGGCGGCCGGGTCGAACGCGTCCGCCCACGGGTGGTCCTCGGCCTCGGGCGTCCCCGGCACGACGACGAGCTCGGCGAGCTCGGCGTGGAGCTCGCCACGACGGGCCTGGGTGAACGACGACGCGACCCCCACGAACTGCAGCCGGTCGGGCGTCCCGGGAAAGTCCGACTGGCGGTACAGCCCGAGCAGGAGCGAGCCCACGAGCGGCGCCTGCGGGGTCGAGGTCTTGTGCTCCCGGTAACCGGCCAGGACGACGTCAGCGGTGCGGGCGTGCTTGATCTTCAGCATCGCGCGCTTGTTCGGCTCGTAGGCGCCGTCGGTCCGCTTGGCGACGACACCGTCGAGACCGGCTCCCTCGAACGACGCGAACCACGTGCGTGCCAGCGCCGCCTCGGTGGTGCGCGGTGTGGCGAACACCTGCGGACCGGTCAGGCGCAGACCGTCCAGCGCGGCCAGACGGTCCGCGAGGGGCTTGCCTGTGAGGTCCTCGTCGTCGAGCGCCAGCAGGTCGAAGACGACCAGGCTGGCGGGGACGTCGGCCGCGAGCATCCGCACGCGGGACGCGGCGGGGTGGATGCGCTGGCTCAGCGTGTCGAAGTCGAGGTGCGCCGCCCTGCCGTGGCCGGGCGGTCGGCAGACCACGATCTCGGCGTCGACCACGCAGCGCTGCGGGAGCGCGGAACGCACCGCGTCGACCAGCTCGGGGAAGTAGCGCTGCATGGGCCGGGTGTTGCGCGAGTCGATGCGGACGTCGTCGCCGTCGCGGAACACCAGCGCACGGAACCCGTCCCACTTGGGCTCGTACACCCAACCGGGCCCTTCGTCGGGCTGGTCCGGCACGTGCGGGACCGACTTGGCGAGCATGGGCCGCACGGGCGGGACCACGGGCAGGTTCATGGCAGCGAACCTACGCGGCCGTCAGTCGGTGCGCGCGTCAGGCGTCGCGCAACGCCGCCGGGGCGGCCGCACCGATCTCCGCCGCCTTCGTCCCCGTGATCCGGTAGACGTCGAAGACGCCGTCGATCTTGCGCACCGCGGCCAGCACCTGCTGCAGGTGCGCCGGCTCGGCCATCTCGAACACGAACCGGGACAGCGCGATCCGGTCGGTCGACGTCGACACCGTCGCCGACAGGATGTTGACGTGGGAGTCGGACAGGACCCGCGTCACGTCGGACAGCAACCGGGAACGGTCGAGCGCCTCCACCTGGATCTGGACGAGGAACATCGTGTTGGCGCCCGTCGTCCACGACACGTCGACCATGCGCTCCGGCTGGGAGCGGAGCTGGACGACGTTGGCACAGTCCGCCCGGTGCACGCTCACGCCCGCACCGCGGGTCACGAACCCGACGATCTCGTCACCGGGCACCGGGGTGCAGCACTTGGCGAGCTTGACCCAGATGTCCTCGACACCCTTGACCACCACGCCCGGGTCCCCCATGGTCCGGGACCGACGTGACGTGCTGCCCGGTCGGGCGACCTCCGCGGCGTCCTCCGCCGTGCCGTCCTCGCCACCGAGAGACTTCACCACGGTCTCGACCACGTGCTGGGCCGAGACGTTGTTCTCCCCGACCGCCGCGTACAGCGAGGAGACGTCGTCGTACCGCAGCTCGTTCGCGATCCCCACGAGCGCCTCGTGGCTCAGCAGACGCTGGATCGGCAGGTTCTGCTTGCGCATCGCCCGCGTGATCGCTTCCTTGCCGCGGTCGATCGCCTCGTCGCGGCGCTCCTTGGTGAACCACTGGCGGATCTTGTTGCGGGCGCGGCCCGACTTCACGAAGGCCAGCCAGTCCTGCGACGGGCCGGCGGACTCCGCCTTGGAGGTCAGCACCTCGACGACGTCGCCGTTCTGCAGCGGGGAGTCGAGCGGCACCAGACGGCCGTTGACGCGCGCGCCCATCGTGCGGTGCCCGACCTCGGTGTGCACCGAGTAGGCGAAGTCGACCGGCGTCGCGCCGGAGGGCAGCGCCATCACCTCACCCTTGGGGGTGAAGACGTACACCTCCGCGGCGCCGATCTCGTAGCGCAGGGAGTCGAGGAACTCCCCCGGGTCGGCGGTCTCGCGCTGCCAGTCGACGAGCTGGCGCAACCAGGCCATGTCGTTGGCGCGCGGGTCCTGCGACTCCGGCTTCGCGGTGCGGGCCGTCTCCTTGTACTTCCAGTGCGCCGCGACGCCGTACTCGGCCCGACGGTGCATGTCGTGGGTGCGGATCTGGATCTCGACCGGCTTGCCGCCCGGCCCCACGACCGTGGTGTGCAGCGACTGGTACATGTTGAACTTCGGCATCGCGATGTAGTCCTTGAACCGGCCGGGGACCGGGTTCCATCGCGCGTGCAGCGCACCGAGCGCCGCGTAGCAGTCCCGCACCGAGTCCACCAGGACCCGGGTGCCGACGAGGTCGTAGATCTCCGCGAAGTCGTGACCGCGCACGATCATCTTCTGGTAGATCGAGTAGTAGTGCTTGGGCCGGCCGGTGACGGTCGCCTTGATCTTCGCCCCGCGCAGGTCCGCCGCGATCTGCTCGCGCACGACGCCGAGGTACTCCTCGCGCGCCGGCGCCCGCTCCGCGACCAGGTGGACGATCTCGTCGTAGACCTTCGGGTACAGGGTCTGGAAGGACAGGTCCTCCAGCTCCCACTTGATCGTGTTCATCCCGAGCCGGTGCGCCAGGGGCGAGTAGATCTCCAGGGTCTCGCGAGCCTTGCGCGACGCCGAGGACCCGGAGACGTACTTCCAGGTGCGGGCGTTGTGGAGCCGGTCGGCGAGCTTGATGACCAGGACCCTGATGTCGCGCGCCATCGCCACGACCATCTTGCGGACCGTCTCGGCCTGGGCGGCGTCCCCGTACGTCACCTTGTCGAGCTTGGTGACACCGTCGACGAGCATCGCGATCTCGCTGCCGAAGTCCTTGGTGAGGTCGTCCAGGGAGTAGGACGTGTCCTCGACGGTGTCGTGCAGGAGTGCCGCGGCGAGCGTGTCCCCCTCGAACCCGAGCTCCGCCAGGATGGTCGCCACCGCGACCGGGTGCGTGATGTACGGGTCGCCGGACTTGCGCTGCTGGCCACGGTGCGCCTTCTCCGCCGTGGCGTAGGCACGCTCGAGCACGGTCAGGTCGCTCTTGGGGTGGTTGGTACGGACGGCCTGCAGCAGCGGCTCGAGGGCCGGCGTGCTCGCGGGCGCCCCCCGCACACCGAGCCGGACGAGCCGGTTGCGCATGCCGCGCCCCGCACCGCCGGAGGAGGCCCGGGCCGCCTCGGCTGCACGCCTGACCTGCGTCTCGTCGCTCACGGGCACCTCCTTCGACCACCGTCGCACGGGCGACGTCCGGGAGGGCAAGTCTACGACTCCACGCGCAGCAGGGTCTCCACCGTGTGCCCGGCGAGCCGCCGGCGCCCTCCCAGCGCGCCCAGCTCCAGCAGGAACGCCAGGGCGACGACCTGCCCGCCGCACCGCTCGACCAGCCGTGCGGCGGCCTGCGCCGTGCCTCCGGTGGCCAGCACGTCGTCGACCACCAGGACCCGCGCGCCGGGCGCCAACGTGCCGGTGCGCACCTCGATCGACGCCGAGCCGTACTCCAGCTCGTAGTCCTCGCGCTCGACCGGAGGGGGGAGCTTGCCGGCCTTGCGCAGCGGCAGGAACCCGACCCCGAGCCGGGTGGCGAGCGGGGCACCGAGGAGGAACCCTCGCGCCTCCATCCCGGCGACGACGTCCACACCGCCGTCCGCCTCGGCGAGCCGGGCGAACGCGTCGACCACGTCCGCGAACGCGGCGCCGTCGGCCAGCAACGGCATGATGTCGCGGAACACGACCGGCGGGTGCGGGTAGTCCGGGACGTCCCGGATGAGCGCCCGCACCTCCGCCGCGCGGGCCGGGCCGAGCCCGGCCAGCGCGACCACGGAGATGTCGTCCGTCATGGTGGTACCCGTCAGCGCCGGCGGCGCGGTTGGGCGGCGTTGCCCTGGTGCGAGCCCGGGATGAGCTGGGCCCGTCCGGCCGCCGCCGCGGCGACCTCCGCCTCGTGGCCACCGCCCTCCGCCAGACGCTTGCGCTCCGCCAGGACGGCGGCGGTGTGCGCGGCGTACTTGCCCTCGCGCTCGCGCAGCGCCACGTCCAGCGGCGTCGCGAGGAAGATGGACGACGCCGCACCCACCGCGATACCGACGAACAGTGACAGCGACAGGTCCCGCAGGGTGCCGGCGCCGAGCCACAGCGCGCCGACGAACAGGATGCCCGCCACGGGCAGGAGCGCCACGACCGAGGTGTTGATGGATCGCACCAGCGTCTGGTTGACCGCCAGGTTGGCGCGCTCGGCGTAGGTGCTGCGCGACTGGTCGAGCACACCGGTGGTGTTCTCCCGGACCTTGTCGAACACGACCATCTTGTCGTAGAGGGAGAAGCCCAGGATCGTCAGGAAGCCGATGATCGTCGACGGGGTGACCTCCCAGCCGATGAGCGCGTACACCCCGGCGGAGATCAGCAGGTCGCAGAGCATCGCGATGATCCCTGCGAGCGACATCCGCCAGGCGCGGAAGTAGATCGCCATGAACGCCGCGGCGAGCACGACGAAGACGACCACGCCCCACAGCGCCCGCTCGGACACCGCTGCGCCCCAGACCGGGCCGACGAAGGACACGTCCACCTCGGCCACGTCGACGCCGTAGGCGTCGGCCAGCGACTCGGCGACGGCCGACTGCTCGTCCGCCTCGAGCTCGACCGTCTGGACGCGCACCGACGAACCACCCAGGACGGCCACGCGCGGCTCCTCCTCCGGGAGCACGCTCTGCACGGCGTCGACGCCCACCGACTGCTCGGTCGACGAGGTGTTGTTGACGGTGAACTGCGTACCACCCCGGAAGTCGATGCCGAGGGTGAGGCCCTTGACCACGAGGATCAGCACGGACACCAGCGCCAGCGCCCCGACGATCGAGAACCAGACCGCGCGCTTCTGCACGATCGGGTAGGACCGGCGACCCGTGTAGAGGTCGTTGCCCCACTGGGCGAACTTCATCTTGCCGGCCATCAGCGGGTCTCCTCGTTCTCGTCCGTGTCACCCTCGACCGTGCCGGCGTCCGGCCCCGGGTCGGGCGGTCCGTCGTCGGGCGCCTCGGCGCGACGCTCGGCCGCGCGACGCTCGGCGATGGTCATCCGTCGACCGGACGCGTCGGTCGCCGGCGCGGGGCGCGGCGAACGGGCGCCGGCGAGCACGGGCTCGGGCTCGCTCGGCGCGGATCCGGGCTCGACGTCCGCCGTGCCGGTGCCGGGCACGACACGCCCTGCTCCCGCGTAGCGGGGACCGCTGGTGACCCGCAGGCGTTCCGGCGACAGCCCGGACCAGGCGTGCCCGTCCCGGAAGAACGGCACCTTCGTCAGCAGCTGCAGCATCGGGTGGGTGAACCAGAACACGACGGCGATGTCGATGACCGTCGTCAGGCCGAGCGTGAAGGCGAAGCCCTGCACGCCACCGACCGCGAGGAAGTACAGCACGAGAGCCGAGATGAGGGTGACGGACTTCGCCGCGAGCACCGTGCGCTTGGCGCGGCGCCAGCCGCGCTCGACCGCCGCAGCCATCGAGCGCCCGTCACGCATCTCGTCACGGATGCGCTCGAAGTACACGATGAACGAGTCCGCCGTGAAACCGATCGCCACGATCAGACCTGCGACACCGGCCAGCGAGAGCCGGTACCCGATGCCCCAGGAGAGCAGCACGATCGACAGGTACGTGATGATCCCGGCGATGACCAGCGACCCGACGGTGACCAGGCCCAGCGTGCGGTACTGCAGGAGCGAGTACACGACGACCAGGGCCATGCCGATGAGGCCGGCGATGAGGCCGTTGCGGAGCTGCTCGGAACCGAGCGTGGCCGAGATCGTCTCCTGGCTCTGGACCTCGTAGGCGATCGGCAGGGAGCCGAAGCTCAGCTGGTTGGCCAGCGTGGCCGACGAGTCGCGCGTGAAGCTGCCCGAGATCGTGGCGTTGCCGTCGGTGATGACGGTGCCCGGGGAGAGCGACGGGGCCGAGATGACCAGACCGTCGAGCACCATGGCGAACTGGTTGCGCGGGGACTCGAGGCCCTGCAGCCGCTGGGTGACCTCGCGGAACTGCTCGGTACCCTCGGAGTCGAAGCCGATGAACACGCCCCACTCGTTGGTCACCGAGCCGTTCGGGCCCGGCACCAGGCCGGAGCTGGCGCTGTCGAGGCGGATGCCGTCGACCTCCATCGGGCCGAGGACGTACTTGAGCAGCGAGCCGTCGTTGGAGCAGGCCACCAGAACCAGGTCGGGGTTGTCGCCCCCGCCACCGGTGAGGTTCTCCGGGTCGGTGCAGTCCAGGGCGTCGAACTTCTCCTGGACGGCCGGGGTGATCTGCGCGAGGTCGGACGGGTCGGTCGGGTCGACGTCGGCGGCCTCCTCGGCGATGCGTGCGTCGATCTCCGAGGTGTCCGCCTCGGTGGCGTCACCCTCGGCAGCGTCACCCTCGGCAGCGTCACCCTCGGCAGCATCGCCCTCGGTGGCGTCACCCTCGGCAGCGTCACCCTCGGCGGCAGCCGATGCCTCGTCGCTCGGCTCCTCGCTCGGCTCGGCGGAGGCGTCCTCGGTGGGTTCGGCGGAGGTCTCCGCGCTCGGGTCCGCGGACGGCTCCTCGGAGGGGAGCCCCGTGTCGTAGGTCAGGACCGGACGGAAACGCATCTGCGCCGGCTGGGAGATCAGGTCGATCGTGGCCTGGTCGACCTCACCGGGGATCGAGACGACGATGTTCTCGCCACCCTGGTTGACGATCTCGGCCTCGGCGACGCCGGAGGAGTCGATGCGCTGGCGGATGACGTTGATCGACTCGTCGATCGCCGCCTCCGTGATCTCCGACCCGTCGGTCGACTGCGGCGTCAGGATCACCTGGGTGCCGCCCTGGAGGTCGAGCGCGAGCCCGGGCGCGAAGCTCGCGCCGTCAGGGTTGTCGTCGCTCTTCGGGTCCAGGTAGACCCCGAGGGCGATTGCCACGAAGGGCAGCACCATCGTCAGGATCGTGAAGACCACGAGGGTGCGGACCGGACGCGCTCGCCGCGTGCTGGAGTTGGCCACTTGGTTCTCTTCCCGTGTGCGCGCCGCCGCCGTGGCGGACGCGTGATGGCGTCGGCCGGGCGGACCCGGCCGACGCGGAGGTCACTTGTCCTCGGTCTCGCCGTCGTCCCGACGCTTGGTCTCCCGGTACTCCCGCTGCGCGGTGTCCAGCCCGGAGAGGTCGTCAGGGACCTCGACGCTACCGTCTGCCGGGGCGATGCTACCGGTATCGGCGTCGTCGCCGGTCGCCGCTTCCTCGTCGGCCTCCACGGGGGCCTCCATCTGCTTGACGACGGCGGCGCGCAGCCAGCGGGTCTGGGTGCCCGGGGTGGACTCGATCGTCACGATGTCCCGGGCGTCGTCGATGTCGACGACGATGCCGACCATGCCGGATCCCGTCATGACCTCCTGCCCGGGAGCGAGGGAGGCGCGGAAGTCCGCCTGCTTCTTCTGCTGCTTGCGCGTGCGAGAGCTCATGAAGAACATGAGGGCAATCAGCACGACGAAGAGGATGATGATCGAGGGATCCACGGAGGTTCAGTCCTTCAGCCGATGGGTCGGTGCACGTCTGTCCAGTCTAGGTGTCGCACCATGACCCTAGACCTCGTCGAACAACGTCCGTGACGTGCTGCCGGTTCCCTCGCTGCCCGGCAGGCCGGGAAGCGCCCACGCTCCGGCCGGGGGCTCGATGCCGAGATGCTCCCAGGCGGCGGCCGTCGCCACGCGTCCTCGCGGGGTGCGGGCCAGCAGCCCTTCACGCACCAGGTAGGGCTCCGCGACGGTCTCGACGGTGTCGGGCTCCTCCCCGACCGTCATCGCCAACGTGGTCAGACCCACCGGACCGCCGGCGAACCGGCGGCACACGGCACCGAGGACGGCACGGTCGAGCCGGTCCAGACCGATGGGGTCGACCTCGTACACCTCGAGCGCGGCCCGGGCGGCACGCAGGTCGAGGATGCCGTCGCCGCGCACCTGGGCCCAGTCCCGGACCCGTCGCAGCAGTCGGTTCGCGATGCGCGGGGTGCCGCGGGAACGCCCCGCGATCTCGTGGGCGGCCTCGTGCTGGAGCTCGACGCCCAGCAGTCCGGCGGACCGCAGGATGACCCGTTCGAGCTCCGGGGGCGAGTAGAAGTCGAGGTGCCCGGTGAAGCCGAAGCGGTCCCGCAGCGGCGCGGGCAGCAGCCCGGACCGGGTCGTGGCCCCCACCACGGTGAACGGCGGCAGCGCGAGAGGGATCGCACTGGCGCCCGCGCCCTTGCCGACCACCACGTCGACGCGGAAGTCCTCCATGGCCACGTAGAGCAGCTCCTCGGCGGGGCGGGCGAGGCGGTGGATCTCGTCGATGAAGAGCACCTCGCCCTCCTCCAACGAGGACAGCACGGCGGCGAGGTCTCCGGCGTGCTGGATCGCGGGGCCGCTCGTCACCCGCAGCGACGTGCCGAGCTCGGCGGCGATGATCATCGCCAGCGTCGTCTTGCCGAGGCCCGGGGGGCCGGACAGCAGGACGTGGTCCGGGGCGGCGTCACGGGCGATGGACGCCTGCAGCACCAGCGAGAGCTGGTCGCGCACCACGCGCTGGCCCACGAACTCGTCGAGCCGCTTGGGCCGCAGCGCGGCCTCCGCCGCCCGCTCGACGTCGTCGGCCCCCGTGCCCACGAGCCGCTCGCCCAGCGACCCGGGCTCCAGCGCGCCCTCAGCCACGCTTGGGTCCCAGCACACGCAGGGCGGCCCGCAGCGTGGCGGGCACGTCGGCCGCGCCGACGGTGTCGTGCCCGGCCTCGGCGAGCACCTTGGCCACGGCGTCGTCGGCGACCTTCGTGCTCCAGCCGAGCCCCACGAGCGCCTCGACGACCTGGCCGCGCTCGTCCGAGGTGGCCGGGCCGACCACGGCGACGCCTTCGCCCGTGGGTGCACCGAGCTTGCCGGACAGCTCCAGGACGATCCGTTGGGCGCTCTTGGCGCCGATGCCCGGCACCCGTTGCAGCGTCGCGGTGTCCTCGCCGTCGACGGCTCGGCGCAGCGCGTCCGGGGTGAGGACGGCGAGCATGGCGAGCGCGATGCGCGGGCCGACGCCGGAGACCGACTGCGCCGTCTCGAACACCTCGCGCTCGGCCGGTTCGGCGAAGGCGTACAGGGTCATCGAGTCCTCGCGCACCACGAGGGTGGTGTGCAGGCGGGCGGGCTCCCCCACCCGCAGCCCGGCCAGGGTGGCGGGCGCGGCGTGGACCAGGTAGCCCACGCCCTGGACGTCGAGCACGGCACGGTCCAGCGTCACGTGCGCCACCGTGCCGGCCAGGTAGGCGATCACCGCGTGGTCTCCTTTCGTCGGGCACCCGGTCGCGGTCGCGTCCGGGCCTGCTGCTCCGCGGCCGCCCACGCGCGCTGCGCCGGGGTGAGCTCGTGGCGCTCACCGCCCTGCAGCGCGCCCCCGGGCCGCCACAGGTGCGTGACCGCGAGCGCGAGCGCGTCGGCCGCGTCGGCGGGCTCGGGGACGACGTCGAGGCGCAGGATGGCCGCGATCATCCGCTGCACCTGGGCCTTGTCCGCGCGACCCGAACCGGTCACCGCCGCCTTGACCTCGCTCGGCGTGTGCAGGGCGACCGGGATCCCGCGGCGGGCGGCCGCCACCATGGCGAGCCCGGCGACCTGGGCCGTCCCCATCACGGTGCCGCGGTTGTTCTGGGCGAACACGCGCTCGACGGCGACGACGTCGGGCACGTGCTCGTCGAGCCAGGTGTCCAGACCGCGGGAGATCTCCAGCAGGCGCAGGTCCGTGCTCGTCGCCGGCTCGGTCCGCAGGACGCCGACGGCCACGAGGGCGGCCCGGTGCCCGCGCAGGGAGTCGACGACCCCCACACCGCACCGGGTCAGGCCCGGGTCCACTCCCAGCACTCGCACGGCGTCACTGTCTCACGCAGCACCGACACGGCCGCCCAGGCACGCCTGGGCGGCCGTGGATGTCCAGCCGTGGATGTCCAGCCGTGGATGTCCAGCCGTGGACGGCCGGCCGTGGACCCGCAGGTGCGGCGCTCGCGCGGTGTCAGTCCTCGGCGTCGAGCGCGGCCATGACCTCGTCGGGGGCGTCGAAGTTCGCGTAGACGTTCTGCACGTCGTCGCTGTCCTCCAGCGCGTCGATGAGGCGCAGGATCTTGCGGGCGCCGTCGACGTCGACCTCGACCTGCATCGACGGGTGCCAGATCGAGTCGGCCGAGTCGTACTCGATGCCGGCGTCCACGATCGCGGACCGCACGGCCACGAGGTCGGTGGCCTCGGACAGGACCTCGATGACCTCGCCCTCGTCGGACACCTCCTCGGCGCCGGCGTCCAGGGCGGCGAGCATGACGTCGTCCTCGGTGACGCCGTCGGCCTTCGGCACGACGACCAGGCCCTTGCGCGAGAACAGGTAGGAGACGCTGCCCGGGTCGGCGAGGTTGCCGCCGTTGCGCGAGAAGGCCAGGCGCACCTCGGAGGCGGCACGGTTCTTGTTGTCGGTGAGGCACTCGACCAGGACGGCGATGCCGTTGGTGCCGTAGCCCTCGTACATGATCGTCTGGTAGTCGACGGCGTCGGCGCCCTCGCCGGAGCCGCGCTTGACCGCACGGTCGATGTTGTCGTTCGGGACCGAGGACTTCTTCGCCTTCTGGATCGCGTCGAACAGCGTCGGGTTGCCGGCCACGTCGCCGCCGCCCGTGCGGGCCGCGACCTCGATGTTCTTGATCAGCTTCGCGAAGAGCTTGCCGCGCTTGGCGTCGATCGCGGCCTTCTTGTGCTTGGTCGTGGCCCACTTAGAGTGACCGGACATGACCTGACTGACTCCTTCGCGCTTCGGTGACAAGACGGACGAACAGTGCGTGCACGCGCCAGTCCCCCGTGACCTCCGGGTGGAACGCGGTGGCGAGCAGACGTCCGGAACGTACTGCCACGATCTTACCGGCGGCCCCGCCCACCGCCGATCCGGCGGTCGTGCGGTCCGGGATGCGCGCCAGGACCTCGACGTCCGGACCGGCGTCGTCGACCCAGGGAGCGCGGATGAAGACCGAGCGCACCGGACCGTCGTCGATCCCGTAGACGTCCAGGTCGGCCTCGAAGGAGTCGACCTGGCGCCCGAAGGCGTTGCGCCGCACGGTGACGTCCAGCCCGCCGAGCGTCCGCTGGCCGTCGATGCCGCCGACGATCCGGTCCGCGAGCAGGATCATCCCGGCGCACGAGCCGTACACCGGCAGGCCCGCACCGATCGCGTCGCGCAGCGGGTCGCGCAGCTCGAAGATCCGCAGGAGCTTGTCGATCGTGGTGGACTCCCCGCCGGGCAGCACCAGCCCGTCGACCGCCTCCAGCTCGCCGAGGCGTCGCACCGGGACGGCGCGCGCACCGGCCGCCTCGAGCGCCGCGACGTGCTCGCGCACGTCTCCCTGCAGGGCGAGGACTCCGATGGTCGTGGTCACCGGCGCAGTCTAGGCGGGCCGAGCGGGACGGCGGAGCGTCTCACGGAGCGACCCGAACTCTGTCGCCCGGAGCAACTCCGCTATCCTCGCCCGATGCCCTTTCCCGCCCTGGCCCACCGACCGGTCGAGGCAGCCTGGCGCAGCATCCGCACCGGCACCCTGGGGATCGTGCCGGTCGCGCTCGCCGTCGGGGCGCTGACCGGGCTCGGCGCCGTGGGGTTCCGCTGGCTCGTCACCCACGCCACGCTCCTCTTCAGCGGCAGCACCGACGTCGCCGCCGCGCCGCAGGGCACCCACCCGACCCACCCGGGCCTCGAGTGGCTCGGCCCCTGGTTCATCGTGCTCGCCCCCGCCGTCGGCGGACTGGTCTACGGCCCCCTCCTGCACCGGTACGCCCCCGAGGCCCGCGGCCACGGCGTGCCCGAGGTGATGCTCGCCGTCGCCCACCACGGCGGACGCATCCGCCCCCGGGTGGCCGGGGTGAAGGCCCTCGCCTCGGCCGTCTGCATCGGCTCCGGGGGCAGCGTGGGACGCGAGGGCCCCATCGTCCAGATCGGCTCGGCGCTGGGCAGCACGATCGCCCAGGTCCTGCACATGCCGTTGGAACGGGTGCGCGTCCTCGTCGGCGCCGGCGCGGCAGCCGGCATCGCGGCCACCTTCAACGCACCGATCGCCGGCGTGCTGTTCGCGCTGGAGCTCATCCTGCGCGAGTTCTCCGCCCGTACCTTCGGGCTCGTCGTGCTGTCCTCGGTCACCGCGTCCGTCGTCGCCCGCGCCGTGTCCGGCGACGAGGTGCTCGTCGACCTGCCCTCCCTCGCGATCACCGACGCACGGACCTACCTGCTCTTCGCCCTCCTCGGGGTGCTGGCCGGCGCCGCCGGTGTCCTGTTCGTCAGGGTGCTCTACGCGGTGGAGGACCTCTGCGAGAAGGTCTGGCGCGGACCGCAGTGGGCACGACCCGCCGTCGGCGGGCTGCTCGTCGGTCTCGTCCTGCTCGCCCTGCCCCAGATGTACGGCGTGGGCTACCCCGCCCTGTCCGCCGGCGTGCACGGCGAGTTCCTCATCGGGTTCCTGCTCCTGCTCGCGGTCGCCAAGGTGGTCGCCGCCAGCCTCACCCTCGGCGTCGGCGGCTCCGGCGGGGTGTTCGCGCCGTCGCTCTTCGTCGGCGGGATGCTCGGCGCCGCGTTCGGGCAGGCCGCACAGGCGATCGTCCCCGCCCTGGTGCCGTCCACCGCGGCCTTCGCCGTCGTCGGCATGGGCGCGGTGTTCGCCGGGACCGCCCGCGCACCGCTGACCGCCGTCATCATGCTCTTCGAGCTGACCGGCGAGTACGGCGTCGTCCTGCCGCTGATGCTCGCCGTGGCGCTCGCCGCAGGGATCAGCCACCTGCTGATGCGACGCGACACCGTCTACACGCTCAAGCTCCGCCGGCGCGGCATCGAGCTCGACGTCCACCCCGCCGACCGCAGCCTCCAGGGCGCGACCGTCGCCCAGGCGATGGAACCCGCGCCCCCTGCCGTCTCCTCGACGACGCCCCTGGTCGAGGCCGCACGCCGGATCCTGTCGTCGGGGCGCGCCACGCTGCCGGTCGTCGACGACGGCGTCCTGCGGGGCCGCCTGCGCGCCGACCTGGCCGCGGGCGCGCTGGAGAGCGACGACGACGCCGACCGCGCGACCGTCGAGCTCGTCCTGGACGACGTCGTGCGGGTACCCGTGGAGGCCGACCTGCGCCGCGCCCTCGAGCTCCTGCGCTCCGAGCACGGCGAGTCGGGGGGCGCCGTCGTGGACGACGACGGCCAGGTCGTGGGGTGGCTCACCCACCGCTGCGTGCTGGCCGCCCTGACCTCGGCGCCGCACGAGGCGGCCGCGCCGGTGCACCCCACGACCTGAGCGGGTCAGACCTCGATGTCGTCGTCGTGCTCGACACCCAGGTGGACCACGGTGCCGTCCCACCCGGCCGCGAGGCGTTCGACGACGTCGGGCAGCGACGCCGGGAAGACCTCCAGGGGCTGGGAACGCAGCTCGGCCGCGCTCAGCCAGCGCATCTCGTCGAGCAGGTCCCGCTCGCCGTCCGTCCACCCGTCGCGCGTGGGCTCGTAACCTGCGGCGAGGCGCGCGACGAAGAACACCTCGTCCTGCCGGCACGTCTCGGCCCAGAACCGGAAGATGCCCGCGCGGGTCATGACCGGGCCCTGCAGGTCCGACGGCGACAGGAGCAGACCGGCCTCCTCACGCACCTCGCGCAGCGCGGCCTCGACGTCGGACTCCCCCGCGTCGATCCCGCCACCGACGGTGAACCACCAGGAACGCTCGGGCTGGTCCGCGTCGTGACCGCGCACCAGCAGCACCCGCCCCGCACCGTCCAGCACGATGACCCGCGCCGCGCGCCGGCGGCGCAGGCCGTCGTCCCCCCGCACCCAGTCGGGGCCGAGGGACGACGACCCCGGGCTCACCAGCCGCGCTCCGCCAGACGTACCGGCTCCGGCTGCTCGTCGACGTTGATGCCGACCATGGCCTCGCCGAGCCCGCGCGAGACCTTCGCGATCACGTCGGGGTCGTCGAAGAAGGTCGTGGCCTGCACGATCGCCTTGGCCCGCGCGACGGGGTCGCCCGACTTGAAGATGCCCGACCCGACGAACACGCCCTCGGCACCGAGCTGCATCATCATGGCCGCGTCCGCCGGCGTGGCGATGCCGCCCGCCGTGAAGAGCACGACGGGCAGCTTGCCCGTGCGCGCGACCTCGGCCACGAGCTCGTAGGGGGCCTGGAGCTCCTTGGCCGCCACGAACAGCTCGTCGGTGGGCAGCGTCGTCAGGCGGCGGATCTGCTGACGGATCTGGCGCATGTGGGTGGTCGCGTTGGAGACGTCGCCGGTGCCGGCCTCGCCCTTGGAGCGGATCATGGCCGCGCCCTCGGTGATGCGGCGCAACGCCTCACCCAGGTTGGTGGCCCCGCACACGAACGGCACCGTGAACTGCCACTTGTCGATGTGGTTCGCGTAGTCCGCGGGGGTGAGCACCTCCGACTCGTCGACGTAGTCCACGCCGAGCGACTGCAGGAGCTGGGCCTCGACGAAGTGGCCGATCCGGGCCTTGGCCATGACCGGGATCGAGACCGCCTCGACGATGCCGTCGATCATGTCGGGGTCGCTCATCCTCGCCACGCCGCCCTGGGCGCGGATGTCGGCGGGCACGCGCTCGAGCGCCATGACGGCGACCGCGCCCGCGTCCTCGGCGATCCGCGCCTGCTCCGGGGTGACGACGTCCATGATGACGCCGCCCTTGAGCATCTCCGCCATCCCGCGCTTGACGCGGGCCGTCCCGACCTCGCCGACGCCCGTGGCAGGAGTTCCGGTCTCGCTCAACGCAACCTCACAGAGTTCGTCCTCGACACGTCCCGGCGACGTGCCGGGGACGTGGCGGCGCGGTCCCCGCGCCGCCACCCAGCATCCTACGGGCGCTCAGTGCCCGTCGAGGTCGTCCGGCAGCTGGTCGTCCAGCTCGACGGTGCGCGGCAGCGGCGCCCGCCCGGCCAGGCGCAGCAGCCGCACGACCCGGGGGCGGCGGGCACGCTGCGCCTGCGCCACCGCCTCGTTGTGGAACCGTCGGGCGAGCTGGGCCCGGTACCAGGCGGACGCCAGGTCGTCGACGAGCACCTGCCCCGGTGCGGAACCGCGCAGGCCCCGGACGTCGTCGGGGTCGGCCAGCACCGAGCGCAGCGTCACCGACAGCGCCGACTCGGCACGCTCCCGATCGGCGGTCAGACCGGTCAGGGAGAACGCCTCGGTCGTGGACGGTTCCGCCGGGCGCACGTTCTGGTCGGCGACGGCGAACGCCGCGTCGGCGACCAGCACCGCGCTGGCCGGGTCCAGCAGGCCGGACGAGGCGAGGTCGACGGCCGTGGTCGCCCGCCGGTCGAGCTGGGCCTGCAGCGCGAGCCGGGAGGCGACCACCTTGCGGTGCAGACGGTCCAGGCGCGAGGCCGAGAGCCACACCAGCCACAGCGCGAGCCCCGCCACGACCACCGCCAGGAGCGCGATCTCCGACCAGCTCACCGTTCCGCACCGCCCACCCGCGCCCGGGGACGACGACCCAGCAACCAGGGCGTGCGCTGCGCCAGCAGGTCCTGGCGCACCGTGCCCTCGCCGAGCGCGTCGGACGCCGCGACGGCCATCTCGTAGACGGCCGCCACCTGGTCGGTCACCGTGGACCAGTCGAAGTGGCGCACGAACCGCAGCGCCCGCCGGCGACGCTCCTCGGTCCCGGACCGGTCCGCGAGCGCCGCGAGCACCGCCGCGGCCAGGTCGTCCGGCTCGCCGGTGCGGAAGAGTCGGCCCGCGGCGCCGTCGTCGAGCACCCGTCGGAACGCGCCCAGGTCGCTCGCCACGACCCCGGTGCCGGCGCTCATGGCCTCGACGAGCACGATGCCGAAGCTCTCCCCGCCGGTCTGCGGGGCGACGTACAGGTCGGCCGAGCGCAGCAGCGAGGCCTTGTCCGCGTCGCTGATCCCCCCGAGCCACTCGAAGGCGGCGGCGTGGGGGCCGAGAGCGGCCTCGGCGTCCGCGCGTCCGGCGTCGCCGCGGCCCGCCACGAGGAAGCGCGCCCCGGGCGTCTCGGCGAGGATGCGTGGTGCCGCGGCCGTGAGCACCTGCAGGCCCTTGCGCGGTTCGTCGAGGCGGCCGAGGAACGCGACGGTGGGCGCCTGTGCGGTGCCCTGCCAGTCGGCGCGGGGCGCCGCCGAGGCGAAGGTGTCGACGTAGACCCCGTTGGGCACGACGACGGCGTCGCCGCCGAGGTGCTCGACCAGGGTGCGTCGGGCGTCCTCGGAGACGGCGATGCGCGCGGAGATCTTCTCCATGGACTGGCGCAGCAGGGGGTGGGCGACCTGCAGGGCGCGCGAGCGCACCTGCGAGGTGTGGAAGGTCGCCACGACGGGCCCCTCGGCCACCCACAGCGCGAGCATGGACAGCGACGGCGTCATCGGCTCGTGCAGGTGCAGGACGTCGAACCGGCCGGCGTCGATCCACCGGCGTACCCGCGACGCCGCGCGGGGGCCGAAGGCGAGCCGTGCGACGGAGCCGTTGTAGCGCACGGGCAGGGCGCGTCCGGCGCCCGTGACGACGTCGGGCAGCTCGGTGTCCTCGTCGGCGGGCGCGAGCACCGAGACCTCGTGGCCGCGGTCGCGCAGCGCCTCGGCGAGGTCGCGCACGTGGAACTGGACGCCGCCGGGGGCGTCGAACGAGTACGGGCACACGATCCCGATCCGCAGCGGTCGCGTCATGCCTGCCCCGCCTTCGCCCTGGTCGCGGAGTCCCGGTCCGGGTCGAGGTCGTCGACGAACACCTTCTGCAGCATGTGCCAGTCCGCCGTCCTCTCCTGCAGGAACCCGCCGAGCGTGTCGACCCAGCCCTGGGTCATGAGGTCGATCTGCTCGCGCCGTCTGCCCGGGGGGCGCGGCACGGGCTCGTGGAAGCGGATGACGATGCCCCAGGCGCTGCCGGCGCGTCGGCGGCGTTCGCCGGTGAGGCGCTCGTGGAAGATCCCGACCGGCACGAGCGGGACGTCCGCGGCGATCGCGAGGGCCGCGGGCCCCGGGGCGACGCGGGCACGGTGCCCGCACAGGTCGACCTCCACGCCGTTCGAGGTGAGGTCGCGGTCGGCCAGCAGCGGCAGGAGCCGGCGGCCGCGCTGGGCGCCGCGGACCAGGTCGCGGAACACGCCGTCGTCGCCCAGCCCGAGGACGTCGATGCCGATCGACCGGCGGAAGGCGACGAACTCCTCGTAGAGCTCCTCCGGGCGCAGTCGTTCGGCGACCGTGAGGACGGGGGCCAGGTGGGGCGTCGCCCACGCGCCCGCGAGGTCCCAGTTCCCGCAGTGCCCGAGCGCGAGGACCACCGATCCACCGGCGCGCGTCACCGGGAGCACGTGCTCCTCGCCCTGGGTGCGCACCCGGGCGGCGACCTGCTCGGCGCTCAGCCCCTGGAGGGTGAACGCCTCGCGGAAGTAGCGCAGGTAGCGGCGCATGCCCTCGCGGCTCAGCCGACGCACGGCCCGGTCGTCGAGGTCGGGGCGCACGCGCGCGTAGTTCGCCTCGAGGCGTCGCACCCCGGCGCCGCGACGCAGCCACGTGACGTCGGCGGCGACGTCGGCCACGGCGCGCAGCAGCGGTTCGGGGATCTTCGGCGCGTGACGCCAGGCGAACGTGTACAGCGCGGCGACGTCCATCAGGCCTCCTGCGTTCCCGGGTCGGCGAGCACGAGCTGGCGTCGCACCGTGCCGATGCGCTGGGCGACGGTGACGAGGCTGGCCAGCGCCAGCAGCGCCAGGACGACGACGAGCACCACGGCCGGCACCCCCACGCCCACGGCGGCGACGGGCACCAGCGCGAGCACGAGCCGGTCGGTCCGCTCCGCGATGCCGACCGCGGCCGTCGCGCCCACGGACTCGGCCCGTGCCCGTGCGTACGGGACCACCGAGCCCAGCACGACGCAGGCCAGCGCGGCACCCGCGCCCCACGTCGCGTACGGCACCTGCGGGTTCAGCACGAACCACAGCGTGATGCCCGCGAACACCGCGCCGTCGGAGACGCGGTCCAGGGTGGAGTCGAGGAACGCCCCCCACGGGCCCGTGCGGCCGCTCAGGCGCGCCATGACGCCGTCGAGGGAGTCGGTCAGCGCGAAGAGCCCGATGAGCACCGCGCCAAGCAGCAGGTGACCGGTCGGCAGCAGGGTCAGGGCCAGCACCGTCACGACGACGGTGCCCGTGATCGTCACGGCGTCGGGCGAGACGCCCCAGCGGGTGAGCAGCGTCGCCAGCGGGGTGAACAGGCGTTGCATCGAGGCCCGCAGGCGGCCGAACATGAGTGCTCCTCGGTCGTGATCAGCGTGCCGGCGGGGCCGGCGAGGCCAGGCTAGCGCCCGCAGCGCCTCAGACGGCGGGCCACGCCGCAGCGAGGCGCTCGCGGGTGTCGGCGAGGAGCTCGGGCAGCGCCTTGGTCCGCCCGACGACGGGCAGGAAGTTGGCGTCGCCGAGCCAGCGGGGCACGACGTGCTGGTGCAGGTGGGCGGCGATGCCGGCGCCGGCGACCTCGCCCTGGTTCATGCCGAGGTTGAACCCGGCGGGCGAGTAGACCTGGCGCAGCACGCGCATCGCCGTCTGCGTCATGGCCGCGAGCTCGTGGATCTCGGCGTCGGTGAGGTCGGTGTAGTCGGACACGTGCCGGTAGGGCAGCACCATCAGGTGCCCCCCGTTGTACGGGTACAGGTTCAGCAGCGCGAAGCAGACCTCGCCGCGGGCGACGACGAGGCCGTCCTCGTCGTCGCCGCGCGGGATGCGGCAGAACGGGCACGCCTTCGCGGTGGCGTCGGCAGGCTTGTCCTCACCGCCGATGTACACCATGCGGTGCGGCGTCCACAGGCGCTGCAGGTCGTCCTCGGGCGGGCCGAAGTCGGTCGCGGGCACGTCCTGCGGGTCGTCGGGCGGCGTCATCGGCTCAGACCTGCACGCGGTCGTGCACGGCGGTCACGATGCGCTCGATCGCGTCGGCCACGGGCACGCCGTTCTCCTGGCTGCCGTCACGGAAGCGGAACGACACGGCGCCCGCCTCGGCGTCCTCGCCTCCCGCGATGAGCACGAACGGCACCTTCTCCTTGGAGGCGTTGCGGATCTTCTTGGCGAAGCGGTCGTCGGACAGGTCCAGCTCGGCGCGGATCCCGCGGGCCTTGAGCTGCGCGACGACGTCCTTGAGGTAGTCGTCGAAGGCCTCGGCCACGGGCACGGCGAGCACCTGGACGGGTGCCAGCCAGGCCGGGAAGAGCCCGGCGTAGTGCTCGATGAGCACACCCATGAACCGCTCGATGGACCCGAACTTGGCCGAGTGGATCATCACCGGCTGCTGCTTGGTGCCGTCCGCCGCCGTGTACTCCAGGCCGAACCCCTTCGGCTGGTTGAAGTCGTACTGCACGGTGCCCATCTGCCAGGTGCGGCCGATCGCGTCCTTGGCCTGGACGGAGATCTTGGGCCCGTAGAAGGCGGCACCGCCCGGGTCGGCGACGAGCTCCAGGCCGGACTCCACGGCGACCTGCTCCAGGACGGCGGTGGCCTTGGCCCAGTCCTCGTCGGTGCCGACGAACTTGTCGGGCTTGGAGTCGTCCCGCGTGGACAGCTCGAGGTAGAAGTCGTCGAGGCCGAAGTCGGTGAGCACCGACAGCATGAAGTTCAGCAGGTGCTTGACCTCGTCGGGCGCCTGCTCGGGCGTGACGTAGGAGTGCGAGTCGTCCTGGGTGAGGCCGCGCACCCGGGTCAGGCCCTGGACGACGCCCGACTTCTCGTACCGGTACACCGTGCCGAACTCGAAGAGCCGGATCGGCAGCTCGCGGTAGGAGCGCCCGCGGCTGGAGAAGATCAGGTTGTGCATCGGGCAGTTCATCGCCTTGAGGCGGTAGCGCCCGTGGTCGCCGACGTCCTCCAGGTCGAGCGCCGGGAACATGGTGTCGGCGTAGTACGGCAGGTGACCCGAGGTGTAGAAGAGGTCTTCCTTGGTGATGTGCGGGGTGCCGACGTAGGAGAAGCCCTCCTCGATGTGGCGCCGGCGGACGTAGTCCTCCATGACCCGCTTGATCACGCCGCCCTTGGGGTGGAAGAGGGGCAGGGCCGAGCCGACCTCGTCGCGGAAGGAGAACAGGTCCATCTCGGCGCCGATGCGGCGGTGGTCGCGACGCTCGGCCTCGGCGAGGCGCTCCAGGTAGGCCTTCAGCTCGTCCTTGCTGGGCCAGGCGGTGCCGTAGACGCGCTGCAGCTGGGGGTTCTTCTCCGAGCCGCGCCAGTAGGCGGCCGCCGAGCGCATGAGCTGCACGCCGTTGCCGATGAGCCTGGTGGAGGGCAGGTGCGGGCCCCGGCACAGGTCCTTCCAGGCCACCGTCTCGCTCTCGCGCCCGGCGCCGCGGACGTTGTCGTAGATCGTCAGCTCTCCCCCGCCGACCTCCACCGAGCTGCCGTCCTCCTCCGACGCGCCGCCCTTCAGCCCGATGAGCTCGAGCTTGTAGGGCTCGGCGGCGAGCTCGGCGCGCGCCTCGTCCTCGGTCACGACCCGGCGGCGGAACGTCTGGTCCTCGCGGACGATGCGCTGCATGGCCTTGTCGAGCGCCTTGAGGTCCTCGGGGGTGAACGGCGTGTCGACGTCGAAGTCGTAGTAGAAGCCGTCCTTGACGGGCGGCCCGATGCCGAGCTTCGCGGCGGGGTTGACCTGCTGCACGGCCTGGGCCAGGACGTGCGCGGCGCTGTGGCGCAGGACGGCGAGCCCATCGGGCGAGTCGATCGTCACGGGTTCGACGACGGTCCCGGCGGCCAGCTCCCGGGACAGGTCGAGCAGCTCGCCCGCGACGCGCATCACGACGACGTCGCGGCGGTCCGCGAAGAGCTCGGTCCCCGTCGTCGTGGTCTCCACCGTCACCGCGGTCGTGGTTGCGGGGGAAGGCGACGAAACGGCGTCGGACACGGTGGTGCTCCTCGTTCGGCGGTACGGGTGGTGCGACGACGTCGGGCGTCGCCGCGGGGCGTCGCCCGGCAGGCGACGCGCCTCGATCGTACCGATCCGCCGGGCGTGGCGACGACGTGGTCGTCGGCGCCGAGCGCCCTGTCGGGCGCGAGTTGCCCGGGGAAATCTTGTGAAGGGTTTCACTAGCACGCCCCCTCGCAGGTCAGGCCATGTGGTCTTACCATAGAGACAGGCGCCGGACCGGGCGCCGCACACCCCGGCCACCTACCGGAGACCGGACCATCGGAGGGGAAAGACCATGACCAGCACAGCCCGCACCGGCAGTCGAACCGCCCGCATCGTCGGACTCGTCGGGATCGTCGCCGGCGTCGTGATGATCCTGGCCGGGGCCACCACCTGGGTCACGGTCAGCTCGCAGCTCGAGGCGCAGCACATCACGGTCTCGGAGGACGCCGAGTTCCTCGCGGGCGACACCGTCGACGGCCCGTTCTCGGCCTACGCCCAGGCGCAGATCATCGACCACCACGCCCTCGAGGCGACCGGCGGCAAGACCTACGCCGAGCTCGACCAGGACGACCCGCTGCGCGCCACCGCGATGAACGCCTCGTTCCTGCGGGCCTCGCTGTTCACCTCGGTCGTCGCCTACGGCGTCAGCGCGCTCGTGATGGGCCTCGGAGTCCTGTTCGGCCTCTTCGGCTGGGCCCTGCGTCGCCTCGGCGCCGACCCGGCGCCCGTCGACCTGGTCGACGACAGGCGACCGGCGGACCTCACCACCGTCTGACCGCCCACCACAACTCCTCGGCCCCGCTCCCCCGCCCGGGAGCGGGGCCGAGGTCTGCCCCGGGCTCGCCGTGGCCCGGCGTCCGAGCGCCCCGCACCGGCGGGGACGACGAAGATCGACGAGCATGGGACCGTGCGCGACCTCCCCGACCCGGACGACGACACCTACCCCGCACTGGTGCGCGGCACGACGTCCCTGCCCGGGCTCGACCGGCACCTCGTGGCGTGCCGGGCGTGCCCCCGCCTCGTCGCCTGGCGCGAGGAGGTGGCCACGACCAAGCGCGCCGCGTACCGCGACGAGACCTACTGGGCCCGTCCCGTGCCGGGGTTCGGCGACCCGCAGGCCCGGGTCGTCGTCGTCGGGCTCGCCCCGGCCGCGCACGGAGCCAACCGCACCGGTCGCATGTTCACCGGCGACCGCAGCGGCGACGTCCTCTTCGCCGCGCTGCACCGCGCCGGGCTCGCCGACCAGGCCACCTCGTCCCACGTCGACGACGGCCTCACCCTGACCGGCGTCCGCGTCACCTCGCCCGTGCACTGCGCCCCGCCGGACAACCGCCCCACCCCCGCGGAACGTCGGCGCTGCGCGCCCTACCTCGACCACGAGCTCGCCCTCGTGTCACCCACCGCCCGCGTGCTGGTGGTGCTCGGGGCGTTCGGCTGGCAGGCGACGCTGGAAGCGCTGCGCGGCCAGGGATGGGCCGTCCCGGTGCCCCGGCCGCGGTTCGCCCACGGCACCGAGGTCGCCGTGACCCACCCCGGCGGACGACGCGACCTCACGCTGCTCGGCTGCTACCACGTGTCGCAGCAGAACACGTTCACCGGTCGGCTCACCCCGGCGATGCTCGACGACGTCCTCGCCCGCGCGGTCGAGCTCGCCGCGACCTGAGGTCCCGTCGCGCCCCACGGAGCACCGGACACGGCCCAGGGCCGCGGCTACGCTCGGACCATGCCCTCCCCCCGCCCCCGCGTCGTCGTGCTCTCCGGCCCCTCCGGCGCCGGGAAGTCCACGGTGGCCACCCTGCTCGCCACCGGCGCCCGGCGACGCACGGTGAACCTCACGACCGACACCTTCTACTCCGCGGTCGCCACCGGCTTCGTCCCGCCCTACCTCGAGGGCTCAGCCCACCAGAACGCGGTGGTGGTGGACGCCGTGGTCGCGGCCGTCACCGCCTGGGCCCGGGGCGGCTACGACGTGGTGGTCGACGGCGTCGTCGGGGCCGCCCTCCTGCGCCCCTTCCGCCGCGCCGCCCTCCACGAGGGCTGGGACCTGCGCTACGTGGTGCTGCGCCCCGCCCTGGACGTCGTCCTGGCCCGCGCAGCCGCGCGCAACGGGGCGGGCGACCTGCGCGACGAGGCGGCACTGCGGTCCGTGCACGCCCTGTTCGACGACCTCGGCGAGCTGTCCGGACACCTCGTGGACACCGGCGCGCACGTCGCGGACGCCACCGCGGCGAGCCTGCGGGCCGCCCTCGACTCAGACGGCTTCCGGGTCGAGGAACCGCCCGGGCCCGCCCCGTGGCCGCACCGCGTCGAGCCACCGCTGCGCGGCGACGAGATCACCACCCTGCGAGCATTCCTCGACTACCACCGCGACACCCTGCGTCGCAAGACCTCCGGGCTCGACAGCACCCAGCTCTCGACCCGCCTGGCGCCGTCGTCCATGACGCTCGGCGGGCTGCTCAAGCACCTGGCGTACGTCGAGTCGAACTGGTTCACCGAGGTCCTCGACGGCGCCGACCCGCTGCCGCCGTTCGACGACGCCGACTGGTCCGCCGACCGCGACTGGGAGTGGAGCTCGGCCTCCGCCGACACCGCCGACGAGCTGCGCCACCTGTTCGACGCCGCCGTCGCGGCGTCCGACGCGCGCGTGGACGCGGCGCTCGCCGCCGGGGACGGCCTCGACCGGCTCGGCGTGCGCGAGAGCCGGCACGGCGACGGCCTGTTCTCGCTGCGCTGGATCCTCGTGCACATGATCGAGGAGTACGCCCGGCACAACGGGCACGCCGACCTGCTGCGCGAGGCGGTGGACGGAGCCGTCGGGGAGTAGCGGGCGGCACCCGCCCGCGCGGCGTCAGGCCCCCGACGCGGCCGACGACGCCGACGTCGCGGACCCGGCCGAGCGCGCCTCGCGCCGCGGACGCAGGATGTACTGCTCCGCGAAGAACGACACCACGACGGCGATGAGCACGACGGGCGCCATCTGCGGCGCGCTGGGGCCGAGCAGGACCACGACCAGCACGGCCGAGGACACGGGGAACGGCAGGACGGCCGCGGTCGCGGCCGCCATCCCCACCGCGAGCGCCGGCACCGCCCCGAACCCCGGAAGCCCGGAGAACAGCGCGCCCGTCGCCGCTCCCAGCAGCACCGCGGGGAAGATCGCGCCACCGCGCAGCGTGCCGAGGGAGACCCCGTAGGCGACGGCCTTGAGCAGGATCAGGGCGATCAGCACGGGCACGGACCAGGCGGCAGGATCCGCGGCCAGCGGCGCCAGCAGCTCCTGACCCGACAGGGCGACCTCCTGCGGCGAGCGGCCGGTGGTCAACGCGTACGCGCTGGCGCACACCCCGACCACGAGCGCCCCGAGGACCGCGTACTCGAAAGGCCGCCGCGACGCCCGGACCTTCGCCTGCTCCCCGAGGCGGAAGGTCTGACGCACGCCGACGGCGATCACCAGCGAGACGGGCACCGACCACAGCACGTCACCGAGGTCCAGGCGCACCGGGGCGTCGAGGTCGGGCAGCGCCAACGACGCGATGCCCAGACCGGTCCACGCACCCATGCCCGTGAACACCAGGGCACCCACCCCCGAGGACAGCAGGCACGGCAGGATGACCCGGGCGAGCCGAGGTCCGGCGATCCCCGCGGCCTCGACGACGAAGATCGCGGCGACCACGGGGCTGCCGAAGATCGCCGAGAGGGCGGCGGCGGCACCGGCGGTGGTGATGAGGGCGATCGCGGTGGGGTCGTCCGTCCGGGCGAGCGGGCGCAGCACCATCAGCGCCACGGCGGAGCCGAGAGCGAGCAGCGGCGCCTCCGGGCCGAGCACCGCACCCAGGGGGAGCCCGCCGAGCGCCGCGAGCAGGATGCCCGGCACGGCGCTCGCGGCCACGGGCCCGATGGCGAGCCCGTCGAGGGGGACGTGTCCGCCGTGCCCGGGGAGCCAGCGGATCGCGGTGCCGACGAGCAGGCCGCCGAGCGCGAGCCACGGCAGCGCCCACCACCAGGGGGCGACCTCCATGCCGAGAGCCTCGGGCAGGTGGTTCCAGACGGCGTGCTCCATCGCGTGCATGAGGGCGAGGAACCCGAACGCCACGAGGGAGACGGGGATGCCGGCCGCCGCGGCGAGCAGGAGCAGGCGTGCGTACCCGCGCTCGCGGACGACGCGCTGCTCGTCGGACAGCGGCGGCGGACCGTCGGGGGGTGCGCTCTGATCGGTCACGGTTGCTCCAGGCTGTTCAGAGCGCGTCGGGGCGCTCGGACGGACGGGACTGGTGCTCACGGTGCGCTCGTCCCCCATTGCTCGCCATGCGCCGCAGCTTGCCGGCGCTGACCGGGAACACCAGCACGGAGAGCATCCCGGCGGCGACGAGCGCCGCGGCGTTGGCTGCGGGGAGCACGCCGGCGTCGACACCGACGGCGGTGACGACCACGACGAGCGGCAGGCCGGTCGCGGACATCGTGGCCAGCGCCGCGGCGTCGCGCTTGCCGAGGTCGCGGCGGTGCGCCAGGAAGGTGGGGACGCCGCGCACGAGCAGGAACAGCACCGTGTACAGCGGCACCGTGAGCAGCACCTCGGGGTCCTCGACCAACGACTGCACGTCGAGGGTGACCCCGCTCATGACGAAGAAGATCGGGATGAGGAAGCCGAACCCGATGCCCTCCAGGCGGGACTCGACGACGTGCGACTCCAGGGGGTCGGACGAGGACAGGAAGAGGTGGACGAGGATGCCGGCGGTGAACGCTCCCAGGACCGGGTCGAGGCCGAGCACGGACGCGAGGGCGAACATGCCGATCACGACCAGGACGCACAACCGCACGGCGACCTGCGAGCTCGTGCCGAGCGTGGCCGTGACGAGTCGGCCGAGGCGCGGGTGGCGGGGCTGGCGGGCGAGCCAGGCGCCGGTCAGCGCGAGGGCCGCGAAGACGACCAGGACGACGAGGGTCTGGGCGGGCCGGTCGCCGGAGAGGATGAAGGCGATCGCGAGGATGGGCCCGAACTCCCCCACCGTGCCGACGGCGAGCACCCGGTCGCCGAAGGGGGTGCCGCTCTGGCCGCCGTCCCGCACGATCGGCAGGATCACGCCCAACGCCGTCGTGGTCAGGGCGAGCCCGATGACGAGTCCTGCGTGCGGCCCGCCGATCCACAGGCCCACGGCGAGCCCGAGCACCAGGGAGACGAGCCAGCTCCAGGTGGCGCTGCGCAGGGGACCGCCGCGGATCCGTGAGAACTCGATCTCGTAGCCGGCCAGGAACATCAGGAAGGCCAGACCGAGGTCGCTGAGGGCGTCGATCACCTCGTTGGGGTGGACGAGCGCGAGCAGGGCCGGCCCGACGAGGATCCCGAGCAGGATCTCCACGACCACCGACGGGATGCGGATCCACGGTTCGAGCCGGTCCACGACGAACGGTGCCAGCACCGCCGCTCCTGCGACGACCGCCAGCATCGTCACGGTGTCCACCGACACGGGCATCCCCTTCTTCTCACCGAGTTCGTCACCGGGCTCGTCATCGGACACCGTGGCCGGGGCCACGGGCCGGGCATCCGCCGGCCACCGCCGACAGGACCGGGGGCCCCCGCGCACGCGGCGCGAGGGCCCCGGTGGGCTGTCGTGCTTCAGCCGAGGATCTTAGCCTTGGCCGCCGCGAACTCGGCGTCCGTGAGCAGGCCCGCCGAACGCATCTCCCCGAGCTGCTGCAGCTGGGCCATCGTGTCCCCGCCGGCGGACGCGACCGGGGCGGACTGCTGCTGGGCGAGCTGGGCCTGCTGCTGCGCCATGAGCTGCTGCATCTGCTGCTGCTGGGCGATCTGCGCCTGCTGGGCGTCGTACGCGTCGGCGGCGGCCTGCTGGTCGGCGCGCCCGGCCGCCCGGTTGTTCATGCCACGGGTGACGGCGTTCGCCGTCCCGGCGACGACGGCGGTGCGCGCCATGGTCCCGATCAGTCCGGGTCGTCCCATCCTTCTGGGCATCTCAGGCCTCCTCCTCGATGAGTGCCGCCAGCTCGGCGACCGCGGCGGGCGGCACGGTGGTCATCTCGACGATACGTCCGCCCTTGCCCTGGATCGCCGTGGTGAGGCCCTCCGCCCAGGTGTGCTCGAAGACGAGCATCCCGACCGCGGTGCCGGGCTCGAGGTCGTCGGCGATCGCCGCGACGTCGTCCTCGGCGAGCAGGCCGCTCGGATCGCCGACGAGGTCAGCGAGCTCGTCACCGGCGTCCACCGCCTCGAACCACTCGATGTCGCCGGCGGCGTCCTTGCGGACCGCGAGGGCGTCGATGACGTTGATGGTGCCTGCCTCCTGCAGGCGGCTCAGCTCGGCGACGATCTCGCCGGTGAACTCACTGTCGCCGAACTCCACGATGAGGAGCTCGACGGGTGCGCCGATGTTCATGTCCTGCCTCTCCGTCGGACGTGACCGGGTGATGTCCGGGACGCTGCACGACGACGGCGCGTCGCGCGAGCGAATCTCCTGGTCACCCGGCACGATCATCAGGTCGTCGTGGGACGGTCGCAACAGGAGGAAGCCATGGCCCGAGAAGGATCCGCCGAGGACGGTGCGAGCACGATGAGCCGTCGGGTCGAGCTGCTGGCCACGGTGCTGCTCGCGCTGGCGACGCTCGTCACCGCGTGGTCCGCCTTCCAGTCGGCCAAGTGGTCGGGCGTGCAGGCCATCAGCTTCAGCGCGGCGAACGCCGCGCGCACCGAGTCCAGCCGTGCGTCCACCGAGGCAGGGCTCCAGCAGACGATGGACGTGACGGCGTTCACCTCCTGGGTGGACGCCGTGGCGTCGGCGGAGCGGACCGGCAACGACTCCGGCCTGACCGACGACGGCGGCTGGGAGCCCGTCGCGGGATCCCAGCCCGCCTTCCTCGCGGACCGTTTCCGACCGGAGTTCGTCCCGGCGTTCGAGGCCTGGCTGGACACCGCACCCTTCGCGGCCGGGTCCGGGGTCGGGACGACCCCCTTCGCCATGGCGGACTACCAGCTCGCCGCCACCCAGACCGCCGACACGCTCCTCGTCGAGGCGGGGCAGCAGTCGAACAAGGCGATCGAGTCGAACGCGAACTCCGACCGCTACGTGCTGATGTCCATCGTGTTCGCCATCGTGCTCCTGTTCGCCGGCACGTCCACCAAGCTCGGCCACCAGGTGGCACGCCGTGGCCTGCTGGGCGCGGCGGTTGTCGTCTTCGTCGTGGCCACGGTGGTCGTCCTGACGTTCCCCAAGCAGTTCTGAGTCGCCCTGAGCCGCACCGAGCCGCTGTGAGCCGCACCGAGGAGGTGCGCGGACGTCCTGTGAGACGAGTGTGAAGGTCGACGTGTCGTGTCGGACACGCCGGGGACGACCTCGCAAGATGGTGCGGTGCGTACGTCCGACACCCCCATCTTCGAAGCTGTCGCCCGCGAGTTCGAGGCGCAGCGCCCGCTCTTTCACGTCGTCCAGGCTCTCGGGGGCGACGCGTTCGCCGATCCGTTGAACCGGACCCGGACGTTCGACGTCGCCGTCCCCCCGTCGGGCGCGAGCTCGCTGCCCCGCCGGGGTCGCCAGGACGGCCCGACGGCCTGAGCGCCCAGGCGGGCCGTCAGCCCGCGGACCTGGTCGCGCGGAGCACGACGTCGTGGACGTGGTGGGCGCTGACGGCGCCCGCCGGCCTCGGTCGCGTCTCGTGCACGTCGACCTGCCAGTCCTCGTCGCCGGCGAGCGCGACGACGATCTCGTCCACCCCCACGTAGGCGCCGGGGTCGAAGGGTCGGCTCTGCGTCGCGACGTCGACGGGCTCGTCCAGGGGGGTCTGGTCGTGCGCGACGACGAGAAGCGTCCCGCCGGGGGCCACGGCGTCGAGCAGGTTGCGCACCCCTCGCGAGTCGGGGGTGCGGTGGAACGAGCCGTACTGCAGCGAAACGAGGTCGTACGTCTCGCCGCCGAACGCGGCCGGGTCGCTGGCGTCGGTGCGTGCGCACCGGACGGGCAGGCCGCGGCGCTCCGCCTCGGCCGTCACCCGTGCCAGGGCGTTGCCGGAGATGTCGGTGGCGGTCACCGTCCAGCCCTGCTCGGCCAGCCAGAGCGCGTCGGCTCCCTCCCCCGCACCGACGTCCAGCGCACGCCCGGGCGCCAGGTCGCCGACCTGCGCCATCAGCGTCCCGTTCGGGTTCGCGCTCCACACCGGGTCGGCGTCGTACCGCTGCTCCCAGTCGGTCCGCGCCCCGGAACGTCGCGCTCCCCGCAGGTCCTCGTCGGCCAGCGCGAACGCGATCACGGCGCCGACGCGGCTGCCGTGCGCGGCGGCGGGCAGCACCTGCTGTCCCGGGTCGGTGATGTTCCCCGCTGCGAACAGCATCGGCACCGCGGTGCGGCCCGTCGGGTCGACCTCGACGACGTCGCCGAGACCCGAGGCGTGCGCGGTCGGGCTCAGCCCGGCGCCGGCGAACACCTCGGCGCGGGCACGGAACCGGGGCCCGGCGACCACCGCGTCGGCGGCCAGCACCTCACCGGTGTCGAGCTGCACCCCGACGGCGCTGCCCCCCGCACCGTCCACGACACGCACGACCCGGCTCCGCAGGACCGGCACGCCCGCGGCGACCAGCGGCGCCACGGCGGACTCCTCGACGCCCCGGGCGTCGTGCAGCACGACGGTGAGGCGGTCGGTGAGATGGCGCAGGAGCGCGGTCGGGTGCAGACCTGCCGGGTGGGTCACGATCTGCACGACCGCCTGGTCGCGCACCTCGTAGCCGTGGCAGAACGGGCAGTGGATCACCTGACCGCCCCAACGCTCGGCCAGTCCGGGGACGGGCGGCAGCTCGTCGGCGATTCCGGTGGCGGCGAGGACCGCACGGGCGACGATCCGGTGGCCGCCGGTGAGGTGCACGACGAACGTCCCGTCGTCGCGCCGTTCGACGGCGTCAACGCGGCCGTCGAGCACCTCGCCGCCGTAACCGCGCACCTCCTCGCGGCCGACGGCGACCAGTTCCGAGGGCGGGGCGGCCTCGTGGCCGAGATAGCCGTGCATGTGGGCGGCGGGCGCGTTGCGCGGGGTGCCGTCGTCCACGACGACGACCGTGCGGCGCTGGCGGCCGAGCTGCAGCGCCGCGGCAAGGCCGGCCGCGGAGCCACCGATCACCGCCACGTCGCAGTGGCGTTCCACGGTTCGGTCAGTGCGCTCATCCATGGCGTGCACGCTACGGATCGAAGCGCCGTTGCGGGAATCGTCTTGCCGGACCGGCAAACCGGTATGGGCGCCGAGTCAGGCGAGGTGAACGAGGACCGTCTCGACGGTGCGCCCCGGCCAGGTGCCGGTCAGAGCGGGGCCACCGGCGGACGCCGGCGTCGACGGCTTCCGCACGACGACGACACGTGCATGGTCAGGCACTGTGCCACCGCTTCCCCGCACACCCATCGTCTGCTCCCGCCGCTCGGGGCCGGCCGGGGTCTCGACGACGAGGTCGACCTGGGTGTCCGCCTCGCGGATCACACGAGCCACCTCGGCGAGATAAACGGGGTCCACGACGGCGTCATACACCCACCGGGTTCCGAGCACCGAGTGCTCGAGAGTACCCACGAGGCCGGTCTGGACACCGTCCAGCGGCGCGCCGCGGTAGGTGACCGGGACGTGGAACGTACGGCCACCCACCTCGACCAGGTGCGACTCGATCCCCACCTGACCAGCCGGGTCGTCGAAACGGTAGGCAGCGACCGGGGTGGGGGCCTCGGCCGACCCGTCGGACCAGTCCTGGTCGGGCAACCAGGCCGCCAGCAGCTCCATCTTGGTCGGGACGAGCGTCGCGCGGTGCAGGATCGCCATCTCCGCATCCCACCACACCTGGACCGGGCACAGCCAGCCATGCGCATTCGCGCCAGGGCGTCCCCCGGCTCGGTGCCGCGGTCGCACACGACGGCCGGCGGCTATCGGCCGCGCGGCGTTCACCCAGGTCAGAACCGGTTCAGGACGACCGAGACAACGGTGACGGGCTCACTACCCCGCACCACGCACCCGCATCGCGCCCGGCGGCCCGCTCCCTCACCCGCCCAGATGGCGGGAGATAGACCAGCAGTTAAGCCAGCAGCACTTCAGTCGGCAAGGCGAAAGGCCTCCTGATCCAGCATTTCTGCTGGTCAGGAGGCCTTTCAGAGGTGGGCGATACTGGGATCGAACCAGTGACCTCTTCGGTGTGAACGAAGCGCGCTACCCCTGCGCCAATCGCCCGAGTGCGAGGTCGATAGTAGCCACAGATCCGGTGCAGGTCCAAACCGGACTCGCCCGGGCGAACCCGCCCGGGTCAGGTGCGGGGTGCTCGACACCGCAGGTCAGGGGTCGAGACGCTCGCGGCAGAGCCTCTCGAAGACCTCGCGCACCGCCAGGGTGACCTCTCCGGCAACGACAGGGACACCGTCGAGAACCGTGACGGGCTGGACGTTGCGACCCGACGAGGTCAGGGTGAGCTGCGCGGTGCCGGCGCTGACCTCGTTCAGCACGGAGAAGGGCAGCTCGTCGATCGATGCCTCACGCACCGGCAGACCTGCCTCGGCCCCCCACTCCACCGCGAGCGCCCTGGTGATGCCCGCCAGGCACCCGGACTCCAGGGGCGGCGTCAGCAGCTCGCCACCACGCTCGACGAACACGTTGGAGCCCGTGCCCTCGCACAGCGCGCCGACGGTGTTGGGCAGGATGGACTCGTCGGCACCCTTGGCCTTCGCGTCGGCGAGCGCCACGACGTTCTCGGCGTACGACGTCGTCTTGAGCCCGACGATCGGCGAGCGCTCGTTGCGCGGCCACGGGGAGCGTGCCGAGCTCGACTCGGGCGCCATGGTTCCGTCCTGCGCTGCGACGACGACCGTCTGCGCGCCCGGGACCCTCCCGGAGCCGAGCGGACCGACACCGGCGGTCACGGTGATGCGCAGGCGCCCGTCGAAGCGGCCTGCGCCCGACTCGGCGGCTGCCAGCACGGCGGAGACGCCGTCGCGCACCTTCTGCTCGTCCGGGGCCTCGAGCCCGAGGCCGTGGGCGGACCGCGCGAGCCGCGCCAGGTGCCGGGTGAGGGCGAATGCCTGCCCGTCGAGCACGGTGCACGTCTCGAACACGCCGTCGCCCACCGTGATGCCGTGGTCCACCGCGCTCAGCGCGGCCTCGTGGGAGCCGACCAGACGGCCTTCGGCCCAGATCACCAGTGTCATGCCCTCAGTCTGCCCGACGGCGCGGGCCCGGGCGTGACGCGCGACTTACCGGCGGGGCGCCGGATCGGAGGGGCCGGGTCCCCCGGACGCGAGCCCGACGAGTCGCTCGGCCTTCAGCTCCGTCTCACGCCACTCGGCGGCGGCGTCGGAGCCCCAGGTGATCCCGGCGCCCGTCCCGAACCGCAGGACGCCGTCGTCGTGGTCCCCGCGCTCCCACCAGAAGGTTCGGATGCCCACGGCGAGCTCCGCACGGCCGCCGTCCACCCAGCCGACCGCGCCGCAGTAGGGGCCGCGTGGTGCGGTCTCGAGGTCGGCGATGATGCGCAGCGCCGACGACTTGGGCGCTCCGGAGACGGATCCGGGTGGAAAGGTCGCCCTCAACAGGTCGCCCCAGCGGCCGGGAGCGCCGGCGATCTCGGGGGCGAGGTCGCCCTGGACGCGGGAGACGAGGTGGGCGAGGCCGGGGTGCTCCTCGACGGCCAGCAGGTCCGTGACCTCTACCGTGCCGGGGCGGCAGACCTGCTGCAGGTCGTTGCGCACGAGGTCGGTGATCATGACGTTCTCGGCGCGGTCCTTGACCGTGAGTCCTGCCGGCGTGCGGGCGGTCCCCTTGATCGGTCCCGAGGAGAGCCGGCCGTCGTCGAGGGCGAGGTACAGCTCGGGCGAGGCGGAGACCACCCACACGGGGTCGACGCCGCATCCGGCCGGTACGTGGACGGCGGCGGCGTAGGGGGCCGGGTTGCCGACGGCGAGTCGGTCGGCGAGTGCGGCAGCGTCCGGTTCGCGCCCATGGGCGTCGACGGGCAGCGGTGCCGACAGCACGCGGCACACGTTGACCTGGTAGACGGTTCCCGCGCGCACGTGGTCGCGCACCTGGTCGACCGCGTCCTCGTAGGCCGGGCGGTCCATGGAGCTGGTCCAGGAGGCGGCGGACGGGCCGGTCCATGACCGCTCCTGGGCCTCGGGCCCGGACGGCGCCGGTCCGACCTGGGCGAACCGCCAGGCCCGCGCGCGGCCCTGGCGGCCCGGGGACTCGAATTCCACGACGACGAACCACGGCCCGGGGGCGTCCAGACGCTCGGGGGCGTGGGTCAGGTCCACGCACTCGACGACGTCGGACGCGTACCGGCCGGCGAATCGGGCCCAGGAGGTCAGGTGCTGCACGGGCAGAACGCTAAGCCCCGCGCCACGCCGTGGGGCGATTGGACGGAATCGACATGGGTCCACTAGTGTTTTGCTCGCGCGCCGGACGAGGCAAGGCTTGCCCCTGTCCGGCAGTGCGGATGTAGCTCAGTTGGTAGAGCACCACCTTGCCAAGGTGGATGTCGCGAGTTCGAGTCTCGTCATCCGCTCGGAGGCCCGTTCCCCGGCCGTCTCGACAACGAGGCTCCGGGCGAGCACGTCTCAAGGTGGTGGGTTGGCCGAGAGGCGAGGCAGCGGCCTGCAAAGCCGTATACACGGGTTCGAATCCCGTACCCACCTCGGGCGATTGGCGCAGCGGTAGCGCGCTTCCCTGACACGGAAGAGGTCACTGGTTCGATCCCAGTATCGCCCACCATGCAGCAGGCCCGGACCGCAACGGTCCGGGCCTGCTGCGTTCGCGCAGGAGCGGGCGTAGCGTCGAAGCATGTGCCGCAACATCACCACGCTAAGAGGCCTCGAGCCCGCGGCGACGCCGGAAGAGATCGACGCCGCTGCCGCCCAGTTCGTCAAGAAGGTCACCGGTGTCGCCTACGACGCCGCCCCCGCCACGAGGGAGCCGTGCGAACGTGCCGCCGCGGAGATCGCGGCGATCGTGACCGCGCTGCTCGACGAGCTCCCCGAGCGCAGGAACCCGCCGGCGACCGTCCCGCCGCTGCGTCGACCGGAGGTGCGGGCCAGGATCGCCGCCCGCGAGGCAGCGAACCACGACCACGACCACGACCACGACGAGGATCTCGCAGGTCACCGGTAGAGGCGCAGGTCACCGGTAGAGGCGCAGGTCACACCTGTCGCGATTGGACCGTCGCCGGGTGCGTCCAGTAATGTTCCACAGGCGCCGGAGAACGGGGAGCGATCCTCGATCAGTTCCGGACGTGCGGATGTAGCTCAGTTGGTAGAGCACCACCTTGCCAAGGTGGATGTCGCGAGTTCGAGTCTCGTCATCCGCTCCACGGGCGATTGGCGCAGCGGTAGCGCGCTTCCCTGACACGGAAGAGGTCACTGGTTCGATCCCAGTATCGCCCACCACAAGAAGGCCCTCGGGAGTCCCGGGGGCCTTCGTCGTTCCTGGTCCTCGCATGGCCACCGAGCACTGTGCACCGAGCCGCTCCGGCCTGCAGGCCCGGCCGCACCGTCGCCCCGGTAGGCTCTCGGACGATGACCTCGACCCACGACAGCCCGCCGGCCGTGTCCGCGGCCATGCACGAGGCCAAGATCCGCGCTCGCGCTTCCCACGTGACCGTCGGCCTCGTCCGCCACCTCGACGGCGGGCTGGTCGAGATCGACTGCTCCTGCGGGATGGTCCTCACCAACGGACCGCAGTGGTCGCTCGACGAGCACATCAGGCTCCACCGCGCCGAGGCCCGCTACCTCGCGGTCAGTGCGGTCGCCCCGGCGGGGATGCCTCGCCTGATCCCCGTCGCCGAGGACCGGTTGCCGAGGTAGCGATCGCCCGCCGGCTCAGAGCTCGTCGGGGTCGTCCCAGGAGTGCCCGCTCGATGCTCCCTCGATGGGCCTCAGCACCGTCTGGGAGAGCGAGGTGGGCGCCTTGGTGGCGTCTCCCCCGGTTCGCGGATCGCCGTGCTTGTCCGTGGCCGAGCGACGTCGGGGCGCGATCCGAGCCTGCGACGCGATCGACTCGTCGAGGAGCATCCGGGCCCCGGTGGGGGCAGGCTCCTCCTTGTCCGTGATCATGCCTCCAGGTGTACCAGCCACTGGTGCTGCGTGCTCATGCTTGGCACATTATTTTCTGCGCCGGAACCAGGTCGTCACAACTCCGTCACCCGCCGGACATCCGTGGCCTGGCGCGAGGCCGCCCCGGACCGAGCGCCCGGCCACGCGTCGACGGGCTCGGTCGGCACGCCGAGGAGCGCCTCGGCGCCGGCGCGACGCCCGCAGGCTAGGGTGTCGGTCGTGACCGCCGCCGATCCAGCCGCCGAGGCAGGGTTCGCCTCGGGGAACCGGGCGCCGGCACCCCGGCAGCGCGAATGCTGGCCAGGGCGCCAGCCCCTCGTCTGGGCACCCCGTGCGCACACCGTCGAGGTAGTGCTCCCCCAGCCCTACGGACCCGCCGTCCGCCACCAGCTGCGCCTGGTCGGCGCGCACGAGCCCGGCTACTGGCGCGCCGACGACGCCCTGCCCTACGGCACCGACTACGCCTACTCGATCGACGGCGGCCCTCCCCTGCCCGACCCGTGCAGCACCCTGCTCCCGCACGGCCTGCACGGTCCCAGCCGAGTGCTCGACGACCGGTTCACCTGGAACGACGACGCCTGGCCCGGCGCCAACCTCACCCAGGCCGCGCTGCTGCACCTCGACGTCCCCGGCGCCACCCCGGAAGGAACCTTGGAGGCGGCCGCCCGGCTCCTGCCCGCCGTCGCCGCCCTGGGGGTCGACGGTGTCGAGCTCTCCCCCGTCGCCGCGTTCGACCCGCGCAGCGGCCCCGAGTCCGGGGTGAGGCTCTTCGCCGTCCACGACGCCTACGGCGGCCCCGGAGCACTGCACCGCTTCGTCGACGCCGCACACCGCCACGGCCTGGCGGTGGTGCTCGACCTGCCCCACCGCTGGGCGGTGGCGGACCCGTTGGGCCTGCACGCGTTCGGTCCCTACGCGACCGGGTCGAGGATCGGAGCGCCGTCGGGCTCCGGCACGAGCTCGGACGCACCACGCATCAATCTCGACGGTTCGGGGAGCAGAGGCCCACGGGACTTCCTCGTGGCCGACGCCGTGCGCTGGATGTCCAGCTTCCACGTCGACGGTCTGCTGCTCGACATCGACGCCCTGGTCGACCGCTCCGCGGCACCGTTCCTCGGTGAGCTCGCGGACGCCGTGCAGTCCGTCGGCCTCGACACGGGCCGCCCGCGCACCATGCTGACCGACGGTGTCGGGATGAGCGATCGCCTGACCACCCTGGTGGCGACCATGCTCGGGGACCGTACCTTTGACGCGACCGGACCGATCCGCCGCCTCGCAGAAGAGGTGGGCCCGGTGGGTTCCCCTCCGCGCAGCGCACCGGCGAACCTGCGGCGCGCCTACCGCGCCACACAGCGCACGGCACCCGTCCTGGTCGGGGACCTCACCCGCCTGCCCGCCGCGGCCCGCGCCGTCCCCTGGTCCGACACCGCCACGCTGGACGGCGCCTCCCCGGACAGCGCCACTTTCGACAGCGCCTCCCCCGACGGAGTCCGGCTTGCGGGCGCCGACGACCGCGCCGTGATGCTGGCCTGCGCGCTCCTGGCCGGCACCCCGGTCGTGCTGGACACCGAGCACGTCCCGGTAGCGGGCACCGACCCCGACGCGCTGCGCCTGGTCAGCTGGGCACGCGCCCTGCTCGCACTTCGCCCGGCAGCACTCGCCGACCTCAGCAAGCCCGTCGAGGTCACCACCACCGACGGTGCGCTCGGCATCCGGCGCGGCCGCTCCGTCCTGATCGTGCGCCTCGACCCGACCCCCGGCGAGATCGACCTGTCCCAGCACATCGGTGCGCTGGTGGCCGAGTGGCGTGTGATGGCGGCGTGGCACCAGGACCGCACCGTCCTGACGGAGGGCGTGCTGCAGGTCCCGGGACGCACCGCCGTCGTCCTGCGAGCCGGCAACGACGGTCTGCTCGACCTCTGACGTGCCCGGTGCGAGACGGTCGCGTGAGCCGGTCAGCGCTCCAGGAGGTCGCGACCGGTCTGAGCGAGCGCACCGAGCCGGGAGAGCGCCCGGTAGTACTTCTTGCGGTAGCCGCCGCGCAGCATCTCCTCGCTGAAGAGCTCGCGCGGCCCCTGCGCCCCACCGGCGAGCAGGACGGGGACGTCACGGTCGTACAGCCGGTCGACGAGGACGACGAGGCGCAGCGCCACCTCCTGACGCGTCACGGGGCGCACGCCCGTGAGCCCGACCAGCTCGACGCCGTCGAGCAGCGCCCCGTAGCGGCTCGGGTGCACCGTGGCGAGGTGGGCGAGGAGGTCCTCGAAGTCGTCCAGGACCGCACCCGGCCGGGACGCCACCGCCTCGCGCACCACCTCGACGGGCAGCGGCGCGGCGTCGGTGACCACGGACCGGTGCCGGTAGTCCTCGCCGTCCACCCGCAGGACCTCGAAGCGGGCGGCGAGCGCCTGGATCTCCCGCAGGAAGTCCTCGGCGGCGAACCGCCCCTCCCCCAGGGCGTCGGGCAGGGTGTTGGACGTCGCCGCGAGGGCCACGCCGCGGTCGGCGAGCTCGCGCAGCAGGCGCGACATCAGGACCGTGTCGCCCGGGTCGTCGAGCTCGAACTCGTCGATGCACACCAGGCGGCGGGTCGCGAGGGCCTCGACCGTGGGCAGGAACCCCAGGGCTCCCACGAGGTTCGTGTACTCCACGAAGGTCCCGTACGCGGCAGCCCCGGGACCGACCGCCTCGGTGACGGCGTGGGCGAGGGAGGTCAGCAGGTGGGTCTTGCCCACGCCGAAGCCGCCGTCCATGTAGACCGAGGGCACCTGACGTCGTCGTCCCAGGAGCGCCCTGATCCCCGTCGGCGCCGGCGCCGCGATCTCGGCGGCGACCTCCTCCAGCCGGGCGAGCGTCGCGGCCTGGCTCGGATGGTCCGGGTTGGCGCGGTAGGTGGCGAACCTCGCCGACGCGAAGTGGCGCGGGGGGACCAGGTCGGCCAGGAGGCGGTCTGTCGACACGCTGGGACGCACCGCCGCCAGCGAGGTGGTGGCGGTCGACGAGCCGGAGGACTGCAGTGCGGTCACGAAGATCCAGCCTACGTGCGCGGGGTACGTTGACCGTTGTGAGTTCTGACACCCCGACGCTGCACCTGGCCCACCCCGCCACGGACGTCCTGGCGCCCGACCCGGCCGAGGACCGGCTCGCCTCGCTCTACCGGACCCGGTCCCCGCGGCACCTGCGCGTGAACATGGTCTCCAGCGTCGACGGGGCCGCGTGGGGGGTCGACGGCCTGTCGGGATCGATCAACGACGCCGCGGACTGGCGGGTGTTCCGCGTCCTGCGTGCGCTGGCCGACGTCGTCCTCGTCGGTGCCGGCACGGCGCGTGCCGAGGGGTACACGGCGCTGGCGCGACCGCGCGGCCTCGAGCACCTGTCGCAGCGTCCGCTGGAGCTCGCCGTGGTGACCCGGTCGGGGCGCGTCCCCCGGCCCTGCTCGTGGCCGACAGGGCACCCTGGATCGTGACCGGCCACGAGGGGACGCCGAGGGCGGTCGCCGACGTCGGTGCCGAGCGGGTGCTGACCTGCCCGCTCGGCGACGACCCCGTCGCGGTGGACCTGTCGGCAGGGCTCGACGCGCTCGCAGCACGCGGGCTGTCGCACGTCCTGGGCGAGGGCGGCCCCAGCCTGCTGGGCGACCTCGTCGAGGCCGACGTGGTCGACGAGCTGTGCGTGACCACCACCCCCGGCCTCGTCGGCGCCGGGCCGGGCCGGATCGTGGACCGTCCGATCACCGGACAGCGACCCGTGCGGCTCGGCCACCTGCTCGTGGCGCCGTCCGGCACGCTCGTGGCCCGCTGGGAGCTGGACCGGCAGGGCGCCGCCGCCTGAAGCGTCCCGGGCCACCGGCCCGTCGGGTCGGCGTCGACCCGGGGTGTGCCGTAGGTTGCTGCCATGTCTGACGCTCCCCTCACCCTGGTCGTCCTGACCGAGGACGCCCTCACCGCCGCCGACGTCGCCCACATCACCTCGCTGCACGGCGACGACCCGGTCGTCTACCGCGTCCTGGTCCCGGCCGACACCGAGCACAACGTGGTGGCCTCCGTGCTGGACCACCTCGGGATGCTGGAGCTGCGCGCGGCGTGGGACGACCTCGTGGGGAAGGAGCCGACCCCGGAGAAGGCGACGGCGACGGCCCGCGACCAGGTGGTCGAGTCCCTCGAGCTGCTGCACGCCACGGGCGCGACGGCGACGGGCGAGGTCACCCAGGACGACCCGCTGCCGGCGCTGGAGGCTGCCGTGGCCTCCGGGGCGGACGAGGTCGTCGTGGTCACCTACCCCCACGCCGTGGAGGACACCTTCCACACCGACTGGGCGTCCCAGGCACGCGAGCTCCTGCAGGTCCCCGTCCTGCACCTGTACGCGGGGACCAGCGAGCTGGGCTGAAGCCCGCGGGACGGTCTCAGCGCACCTGGTGGCCCGAGCGCAGGATCGTGGCTCGCACGAGCTCGTCCATGGAGTCGCAGAACGGGTCCTCGTCGAGCATCCCGTGGTCGACGGCGGCAACTGACAGCTCCGTGCACCCCAGCACGACGACGTCGGCGCCGCGCTCGACCAGCCGCGCGGCCACACCCCGCAGCGCGTCGGCGTCGGCCCGGTGCCCGGCCTTGACCTGGTCGTAGATGACCCGGTTGACCTCCGCCTGGTCGGCGTCGTCCGGGGTGAGGACCTCGATGCCGTGCGCGGCGAACGCGTCGTCGTAGACGCGGGAGGCGACGGTACCGGCCGTGGCCAGCAGTCCCACCCGGGTGCTGCCGGGGGCCCGCCGCCGCACCGCCGCGACGGTCACCTCCACGATCGAGACGAACGGCACGCTGATCGCGTCCAGCACCTGCTGGGTGAAGTAGTGCGCCGTGTTGCACGGCATGACGACGAAGCTGACGCCGAACCGCTCGAGGCGTCGGGCGTCGTCGGCCAGCACGGGCCCGGGGTCCGCCGTCGAGCGTCCCAGCACGAAGTCGGTGCGGTCCGGGATCGTCGCGTGGTTGAGGACCAGGAGGTCGACGTGGTCCTGGTCCCGCTCGGCCGCCGTGAGCTGCACGACCCGTTGCAGGAAGTACGCCGTGGCGAGCGGGCCGACGCCGCCGATCACCCCGACCGGCGGCATCGGTCCGTCGAGCGGACCGGGCTGGCTCACGCCGAACCCTTCCAGGCGAGGCGTCGCGCCTCGGCCACCGGGTAGTGCCGCGCGAACTTGCGCCACTGGTTCGCCTGGGCGACCAGCAGGTACGCGATCCGGCGCGGGTCCGTCTCGGCCCGGTACCACAGGGGGTTGGTCGAGCGCCGACGGCGGGCCAGCCGCCGTGCCCGCCCGCGCACCTGCGGGTCGAGCACGTACCGACGCAGGAGCGGGCCGGGAAGCACCGTGTACAGGTGCTCGGCCTGGAGCTCTCCCGTGGCGCTGAGCGGCACCTGCGGCCCGAGGACGGCCCGCGGGTCGGGGTCGAGCCCGTGCAGGTGCTCGTGGACGTAGAACCGCACCGCGTTCGCCCCGGCGGCCGTGATGTAGAAGTTCGACCGGCCGAGACGGGGGTTGAGCTCGAAGAACACGTAGCGCCCGTCGCGCGGGTCGAACTTCAGGTCGAAGTTCGCGAACCCCGTCCAGCCGACGTGCTCCAGCAGGCGCGTGGCCTGCTCGACGACGTCCGACTGCACCTGGGTGACGATGCCGGCAGGGTTGCCGAGCGCCCCGGGGGTGTGCTCCTCCAGGAGCACGTGACCGAACGCGGAGAAGCGCACCCGGCCGTCGGCGTCCGAGTAGCACGTGAGGATCCGCATGCCGGAGTCGTCGCCCGGGATGTAGTCCTGGACGACGAAGGAGCCGGTGTAGCCCGCGTCGCGGACGCGGCCGAGCAGGTCGAGCAGCTCGGCGCGGGTCTCCACGAGGAAGACCTTCTTCTTCCCGGCGAACTCGACGTCGTGGTAGGCCGCGGTGGAGGCCGCCTTGGCGATGACGGGGAACGTCAGCCCGGACGTGTCCGGCTCACCGCCCGCGGCGACGTCGTGCACGACCGTGGTGGGGTGGGCGATGCCGAGCTCGGCGCACAGGTCGCCGAACCCCTCCTTGTCCGTGAGCTGTGCCAGCAGGTCGATCCCCACGTAGGGGATCGTGTATCGGTCGGAGATCCGGTCGCGCTGCTCGACGAGGGTGCGCACGAGCCAGTCGGCCGAGCCGACGACGATCAGGTCGGCGTCGGTGTGCTGGTCGGCGATCGTCCGCAGGCGCGCCACGATGGCGTCCGGGTCGTCGATCGCCGGCTCCACGACGTGCTGCAGGATCCTCGAGTGACGTACCAGCCCGGTGGACATCCCCGAGACGACCACGGGCTTGACGCCGTAGGCCTCGTGGAACGTCCGGGCCAGCGAGTACGCCCCGATGTCGCCGCCGAGGACCACCGGCTGCAGGCGGCGGCTCATCGGCCCCTCCGTCCGGCGTCCGAGCGGCGGGCGGTGGCGCGCTGCGCGGCCTCGTGGTTCGCCCGCAGCGCGCTCGTCGGGTAGTACTTGCGGTACTTGCGCACGTGGTTGACCAGAGCGGTGAGCACGTACCGGCGACGGCGCGGCGAGGCGTCGGCGGAGTAGCGCAGGGGGTGCACCGTGCGTCCCGTCCGCGTGAGCCCCACGACCCGGGCCCGCAGGCCGTCGTCCAGCACGTAGCGGCGCAGCAGCCAGTGGGGCACGACGGCGTACAGGACCTCGCGCGTGGCGGTGACGGGTTCGCGCCGCACCCCGAGGATCACGTCGTCGACGAGGACCTCGGTGGGGTTCTGGCCCCCGGCGGTGAGGTAGTAGTTGTTGCGCCCGATGCGCGGGTTCTGCTCGAAGAACTTGTAGACGCCGTCGCGCGGGTCGAGCTTGACGTCGAAGTTGGCGAACCCGCGCCAGCCCACGTGCTCGCACAGCCGCTGGGCGGCGTCGAGGATCTCGTCGACCGGTTCCACGATCATCGCCGACGGGTTGCCGCGGGCGGCCGGGGTGCGCTCCTCCAGCAGCACGCGAGCCGAGCAGCGCAGCGTGACCCGACCGGAGGTGTCCGAGTAGGTCGTCACCGACCGCATCTGGGTGTCGTCCCCGGGGATCATGTCCTGCACCAGGAAGCGGCCCCGGAACCCCGCGCGGCGCAGGCTCCCCCAGAGCGCGTCCAGCTCCTGCGGGGAGGCGATCTCGTAGATCTTCTTCTTCCCGGCGAACTGCACGTCGTGGTAGTCCGCGCTGGAGGCAGGCTTGGCGATGACGGGGAAGTCGAACCCGACCGCGGCCGGCTTCCATCCCTCGTCCGCGGCGTCCGCGAAGTCCTGGATCACCGTGTCCGGCGTCGGGATGCCGAGCTCGGCGCAGGCGGCGGAGAACTCCGCCTTGTCGCAGATCCGGTCGATCAGGTCGGCGTCGGCGTAGGGCAGCACGTAGCCGGCCGTCTTCAGGACGGCCTGGTGGTGCACGAGGATCCGCACCACCCAGTCCATGTTGGACTGCAGCAGCAACGGGCTGCGGTCACCGCTCGCCCGTCGCTCGGCGGCCACCTGCTCCAGCGTGGCGACGATCTGGTCGGCCGACGTGCCGGAGAGCACGGTGTCGATGAGGGCGGAGTGCGCGATCGGGCCGGGCTCGGCGAAGGCCACGACCGTGGTGCGCACTGCGTACTGCTCGTGGAAGGACCGGGTCAGCGCGTACACGCCGATGTCGGAACCCACGATCACGGGGTGGAACCCGGGGCCGCTGGTGGTGGCCCCGGGCTCCTGCTCGGGCGTGCTCACGGCTGCGTCAGGCCTCCTGCTCGGTGCGGTCGCCCGACCACTGCGTGTGGAACGTGCCGTCCTTGTCCGTGCGCCGGTAGGTGTGCGCACCGAAGAAGTCGCGCTGCGCCTGGATGAGCGCGGCGGGCAGGCGCTCGGCACGGACGCCGTCGTAGTAGGACAGCGAGGACGAGAAGGCCGGCGCGGGGATGCCGGCCGTGGCCGCCTGGGCGACGACACGGCGCCACGCCGCCAGACCGGTGCCGACGGCGTCGGTGAAGTACGGGTCCGACAGCAGCAGGGAGAGCTGCGGGTCGCGCTCGTACGCCTCGGTGATCCGGTTGAGGAACCGGGCGCGGATGATGCAGCCGCCGCGCCAGATCCGCGCCATCGCGCCGCGGTCGATGTCCCAGCCGTTCTCGGCGGAGGCCGCGGCGATCTGGTCGAAGCCCTGGGAGTAGGCCACGACCTTGGACGCGTACAGCGCCTGACGGACGTCCTCGACGAAGGCGTCGCGGTCGGTGATCTCCAGGGCGGAGGCCGCCGCGGGCAGCGCCGCGCGGCCGGCCTCGCGCTGCGGGACCGAACCGGACAGTGCCCGGGCGAACGTCGCCTCGGCGATGCCCGTGATCGGCACGCCCAGGTCGAGGCCGTTCTGCACCGTCCAGCGGCCGGTGCCCTTCTGCTCGGCCTGGTCCAGCACCACGTCGACGAACGCGGAGCCGGTCTCGGCGTCGACGTGCTGGAGCACGTCGGCGGTGATCTCGATGAGGAACGACTCGAGGTCGCCCGTGTTCCACTCGGCGAAGATCTCGCCGATCTCCGCGGCCGACGCCCCGAGACCCTGCTTGAGCAGGTCGTAGGCCTCGGCGATGAGCTGCATGTCGGCGTACTCGATGCCGTTGTGCACCATCTTGACGAAGTGGCCGGCGCCGTTCGGCCCGACGTACGTGCAGCAGGGGGTGCCGTCGACCTTCGCGGAGACGGCCTCCAGGATCGGACCCAGCGACTCGTAGGACTCCCGCGTGCCGCCGGGCATGATCGACGGGCCGAGCAGCGCGCCCTCCTCGCCGCCGGACACGCCGGTGCCGACGAAGTGCAGACCCTGGGCGCGCAGCGCCTCCTCGCGACGGATGGTGTCGGGGAAGTGCGCGTTGCCGGCGTCGACGACGATGTCGCCCTCCTCGAGCAGCGGCACGAGCTCGTCGATGACGGCGTCGGTCGCGGCACCCGCCTTCACCATGATGACGACCTTGCGGGGACGCTCGAGCGACGCCACGAAGTCCGCCATCGACTCCGAGGGCACGAAGTCGCCCTCGGTGTCCGCCTCGTCGATCAGGGACTGCGTCTTGGCGAAGCTGCGGTTGTGCACCGCCACGGTGTAGCCGTGGCGGGCGAAGTTGCGCGCCAGGTTCCGCCCCATCACCGCCAGTCCGGTGACGCCGATCTGGGCACGTGCTGTCATCGCTTCCTGCTTCCTCGTGGGGATCGTTCCCGGGGCTGCGCACGGCAGCGCACCGGCAGGCCTCGACCAGCCTAGTCGGATCGCGGACGGGCTCAGCGACCCGTGCCGGGATCCGGACACGGCACGGCTCGCCGGGTCCGTGCGGCACGTCGGTGCCGGTCAGCGCCCGGTGGCGCGTACGGTGTCGTTGTGAGCGTCACACCGCCCGATGTCCCGGAGCGGTTCTCGGCCGCCCTGGACACCCTGCGCGGACGGCGGACCCGGCCGGAGGTCCGCCTGGTCGAGATCCCCGGGCCGAAGCGCGTGGCACCGTTCAGCCTGGCGCTGGAGGGCGAGGTCGTGGCGGACGCCACCGAGCTCGCCACGGGTCGGTTCGTGGTGCTGCACGACCCCGCCGGCCAGGACGCCTGGCAGGGCGACTTCCGCGTGGTGACCCTGGTGCGCGCGCAGCTCGAGGCCGAGCTCGCGGCGGACGAGCTGCTCGGTGAGGTGGCCTGGACCTGGGTGACCGAGAACCTGGAGACCGCCGGTGTCGGGGTCGTCGCCGAGGGAGGCACCGTCACCCGGGTCCACTCGTCGAGCTACGGGGCGCTGGCGGGCACCCCCGACGCGGTCGACCTGGAGATCCGGGCGTCCTGGACGCCGGTGGACACCGACCTCGGGGCCCACCTGGAGGTCTGGGCCGACCTGATGGCCACGGTGGGCGGGCTCCCGCCCCTGCCGGACGGCGTGACGGCCCTGGACGTGCGACGACGTACCGTGGGGCCATGAGTTCCGGCGACCCCCAGGTGATCCCCGACGTCGTCCCGCTGACCGAACCTGCGGGCGGTGTCGGCCCCGTGGTCGCCACCCAGGGGGCCCTCGACCGTGTGGTCGCCGCGTTCGCCGCGGGGTCCGGCCCGGTCGCGGCCGACGCCGAACGTGCGTCCGGCTACCGGTACGGGCAGGCGACCTACCTGGTCCAGGTGCGCCGCGAGGGCGCCGGCACCGCGCTGATCGACCCCGTCCCGCTGCCGGACCTGTCGGCCCTGGGCGAGGCCGTCGGCGACGCCGAGTGGGTGCTGCACGCCGCCTCCCAGGACCTCCCCGGGCTCGCCGAGCACGGGCTGCGCCCGTCACGGGTGTTCGACACCGAGCTGGCGGCCCGCCTGCTCGGGATGCCCCGGGTCGGGCTGGCCGCCGTGGTCGCGGACACCCTCGGGCTGGGTCTGGCGAAGGAGCACTCGGCGGTCGACTGGTCGACCCGTCCGCTGCCCGCGGACTGGCTGCGGTACGCGGCCCTGGACGTGGAGGTGCTCGTCGAGGTCCGTGACGTGCTGGCCGCACGGCTCGAGGCCGCGGGCAAGTCGCAGTGGGCCGCCCAGGAGTTCGAGCACGTGCGCACCCTGCCCGCGCCTCCGCCTCGGGTCGAGCCCTGGCGGCGCACCTCCGGGACGCACACCCTGCGCGACCGGCGACGCCTCGCCGTCGTGCGAGGCCTGTGGCAGGCCCGCGACACCAACGCCCGCCAGCGCGACGTGTCCCCGGGCCGGGTCCTGCCGGACCGCGCGATCATCGCGGCGGCCAAGGCCCTGCCGCGCACGGTGCCCCAGCTCGTGGCGCTGCCCGAGTTCGCCACGAAGGGCGCCCGACGCCGTGCGGCGTCCTGGCAGCAGGCGATCGACCGGGCCCTGGCCCTGCCGGACGCCGAGCTGCCCTCGCTGCGGGGCCCGAAGACCGACGCCCCGCCCCAGCCTCGCATCTGGGCCGACCGAGACCCCGTCGCAGCGGCTCGGCTCGCCGCAGCCCGCGACGTGATCGCCGAGCTCGTCGAGCAGACCGCGGTCCCGGCGGAGAACCTGCTGCAGCCGGACGCGCTGCGCCGCCTGTGCTGGACTCCGCCCGAGCCCGCCGACGCCGACTCGGTGGCGGCGTTCCTGCGCGATCGGCTGGCGCGCCCCTGGCAGGTCGAGCTGCTCTCCGCTCGGCTGGCCGCGGCGTTCGCCGACGCCTGACCGAGGTCCCTCGTCCAGCGGCCTACCCCGGGACGGCCGCGGGGCGACCGCGGGGCCACCACCGCCGGCTCGTCCTGCGACACCTGGCACGGTCGTGCCGAGACCCTCGTGCGCGGCACGAGAGGTGATACCGCGTATCAGCTGGTCTATGCTGTTCCCAGTACTCGCGGTAGCGTGTACTAAGGGCGCGAGGCGATCCCCCGCACCCCGAGCGACGATGCTCCTCGGCACCGTCGGAACCCACAACGCAAGGGACGGAGCTGCCATGACCGTGGCCCCCCAGGCCCGCACCACCCGCGAGCCCCAGCGACGCGCACTGCGCGACGTCGTCTTCGTCGAGGGCGTCCGCACGCCCTTCGGCAAGGCCAGGCCGGACGGCCTCCTCGCCGGCACCCGGGCCGACGACCTCGTCGTCAAGGCGATGCGCGAGCTGCTGCGCCGCCACCCCGAGCTGCCCGCCGACCGCGTCGACGAGGTCGCGATCGCCGCCACCACCCAGACGGGCGACCAGGGCCTGACCCTCGGTCGCACCACCGCGATCCTCGCGGGCCTGCCGACCTCGGTGCCCGGCTACGCCATCGACCGCATGTGCGCGGGCGCCATGACGGCCGTCACCGCCACCGCGTCGTCCATCGCCGTCGGCGCCTCCGACGTCGTCATCGCCGGCGGCGTCGAGCACATGGGACGCCACCCGATGGGCTTCGACGCCGACCCCAACCCGCGCTTCCTCGCCGAGAAGCTCGTGGCACCGGACGCCCTCAACATGGGCGTCACCGCCGAGAACCTGCACGACAAGTTCCCGCACCTGACCAAGGAGCGCGCCGACACCTACGCCGTCGGCACCCAGGCCAAGTACGCCAAGGCCGTCGCGAACGGCGACATCGGCCCGGAGATCGTGCCCGTGGCCGTGCGCAACGAGGGCATCGGCTGGGGGCTCGCCACCACCGACGAGCTGCCCCGACCGGAGACGACCGTCGAGGGCATCGCCGGCCTCAAGACGCCGTTCCGCCCCGGCGGCCGCGTCACGGCCGGCAACGCCTCGCCGCTGACCGACGGCGCCACCGTGGCCCTGCTCGCCGCCGGCGAGACCGCCGACGAGCTCGGGCTGCCCGCCGCGATGCGCCTGGTGTCCTACGCCTTCGCCGGCGTCCCCGCCGAGATCATGGGCTACGGCCCGGTGCCCGCCACCGACAAGGCGCTCGCCCAGGCCGGCCTCGACATCGACGACATCGGCCTGTTCGAGATCAACGAGGCGTTCGCCGTCCAGGTGCTCAGCTTCCTCGACCACTACGGCATCGCCGACGACGACGAGCGCGTCAACGCCTACGGCGGCGCCATCGCCGTCGGGCACCCGCTGGCGAGCTCCGGCGTGCGGCTGATGACCCAGCTCGCGCGCCAGTTCGCCCAGCACCCCGAGGTCCGCTACGGCATCACCACGATGTGCGTCGGCCTCGGCCAGGGCGGCACCGTGATCTGGGAGAACCCGCACCACGCCGACTACTCGGGCCACGTCCCGTCGACCACGGAGGGCTGAGCGACCATGAGCACCACCGACCACACCGCCACGCGTGCCGAGCGCGTCACCCACGCCCTGGTGCGCGACGTCGAGCTGCCGGGCGGGCAGGGCACCCTCGCCCTGGTCACCCTGGACAACGGGCTCGACCACACCAAGCCCAACACCCTCGGGCCCGAGGGCATGGCGGAGCTGACCGGCGCCCTGCAGGGCCTGCAGTCACGGGCCGCCTCCGGCGAGGTCGCCGCCGTCGCCGTGACCGGCAAGCCGTACTACCTCGCCGCGGGCGCCGACCTGCTCGGCGTCGGCGCGGTGGCGTCGCGCGAGCAGGCGCTCGAGCTGGGCCGCTCCGGGCACACCGCCTACGAGCTGCTGCACACCATGGGCGTGCCGACCTTCGCGTTCGTCAACGGCCTCGCGCTCGGCGGCGGTCTCGAGATCGCCCTCAACTGCGACTACCGCACCGTCGCCTCCGACGCCGCCGCCCTCGGCCTGCCCGAGACCGGCCTCGGCCTCGTGCCCGGCTGGGGCGGCGCCTACCTCGTACCGCGCCTCGTCGGCATCGAGAAGGCCGTCGAGGTCGTCCTCACCCGGCCCGCGCAGAACAAGCCGTACAAGCCGGCCGAGGCCCTGAAGGTCGGCCTGGTGGACGAGCTCTTCGAGGCCGCCGACTTCCTCGAGCGCTCGATCACGTGGGCTGCCGCCGTCCTGCGCGGCGACGTCACCCCGACGCGCCGCGAGCTCGACCCGCAGCCCGTGTGGGACGCCGTCGTCACCGGCACCCGCCGCCAGCTCGACCACCTCGTCGCCGGCTCGCGCCCTGCCCCCTACCGCGCCCTGGACCTCATGGCCGCGGCGCGGGAGTCCGACCGCGCCACCGCGTTCGCCGCGGAGGACGAGGCCCTGGCGGACCTCATCATGACCGACGAGATGCGCTCCAGCGTCTACGCCTTCGGCCTCACCTCGGCGGGCAAGAAGCCCAAGGGTGCGCCGTCGTCGGACCTCGCCCGGCCGGTCACGCGCGTCGGCATCGTGGGTGCGGGCCTCATGGCCGCGCAGATCGCGCTGCTGGTCACCCAGCGGCTCGGCGTGCCCGTGGTCATGCGCGACCTCGACGCCGAACGCGTCGAGAAGGGTCTCGGGTACGTCCGCGCGACGACCGAGAAGCTCGTCGGTCGGGGCCGCATGACGCCCGAGGCCGCAGCCCGCATCGTGGCCAGCGTCTCCGGCACCACCGAGATCGAGCAGTTCGCGACCTGCGACGTCGTCATCGAGGCCGTCACCGAGGTGATGGGGCTCAAGAAGAAGGTGTTCGCCGAGCTCGAGGAGATCGTCGGCGAGGACACCATCCTGGCGACCAACACCTCCGCGCTGTCCGTCACGGAGATGGCCTCCGACCTGCGCCACCCCGAGCGGGTCGTGGGCATCCACTTCTTCAACCCGGTCGCCCAGATGCCGCTGGTCGAGGTGGTCCGCGCCGACAAGACCTCCGAAGAGGCCCTGGCCACCGCGTTCGCGATCACCAAGAAGCTGCGCAAGACGGCCGTGCTCGTCGCCGACCGGCCCGGGTTCGTCGTCAACCGCCTGCTGGTGCTCGTCATGGGCAAGGTGGTCGAGGCGGTCGAGAACGGCACGTCGGTCGAGGCGGCGGACACCGCGCTGGCTCCGCTCGGCTTCCCCATGCCGACGTTCGAGCTGTTCGACCTCGTCGGTCCCGCCGTCGGGCTGCACGTGCTCACCTCGCTGCGCGAGGACCTCGGCGAGCGGTTCCCCCGCTCCCCCGGCCTGGAGAAGCTCGTCGCCGACGGCACCCGCGTGGTGCTCGACGCCCCGGCGCCCGGGATGCACAAGCCCGTCGACCCGGCGATCCAGCAGGTGTTCGGCGAGGCGCTGCCGGTCGGCTCCACGGGACGGGCCGGCACGCCCGTCCTCGACGCCGCGGGGGTGCTGGACTCCGTGCTCACCGCGCTGACCGTGGAGATCGGGCACATGCTCACCGAGCAGGTCGTCGCCGACCCCACGCAGATCGACCTGTGCATGATCCTCGGTGCCGGGTGGGGCTTCCACACCGGCGGGATCACGCCCTACCTGGACCGCACCGGGTACTCCGAGCGCGTGCTCGGCCGGCGGATCCTGCCCGACGGCGTCGCGAACGTCCCGGCAGCCTCCGTCTGAGCACGACCCGACGAGGGCGCGCTGCTCGGCGCCCGTGACCGGCGGGGGTCGGGACGATCCGTCCCGGCCCCCGCCGGTGTCTCGTCCCGGCCGCACACGGGTCGCCCGCCTCCCGGTCTCACCGCGCCGGTATCGGACCGGTACCGCACCGGCTCATCCCACGGCACGCAGGCGCCGTCGACCGGCTGCCGTGCCGGGCGTCCCGTGCCCGGCCGGGACGTCGTCGTGCACCCCGAGGGCGACCAGCACCGACGGCACCAACGCCTTGGCGGTACGCCGGTAGCCGGCGGCGCTCGGGTGGAAGCGGTCCAGGCTGAACGCCTCCTCGGGGTAGGTCACGAAGAACGGGCCCACGACGTCCGCCAGCGAGACCGCATGGGCGCCGGCGCGGCGCACGGCCGTCGCCTGCGCCGCGGCGAGCTGGCGCGACGCGCGCGCACCCAGCACCCGCAGCGGTTGCGGCACGGGACGCAGCGCCCCGAGGTCGGGGCACGTCCCCACGACGACGGCGGCGCCACGGGCGTGCAGCCGGTCGACGGCCTCCACCAGGTGCCCGACGGAGACGGCGACCGGGACGCGGTGGGTGACGTCGTTGCCGCCCACCACGACGACGGCGACGTCGGGCCGGTAGTCGTCGTCGAGCCCGTCGAGCTGGGCGGCGAGCGCCGAGGACTCCGCCCCGACGACGGCCGCCACCCGCAGGCGCACGGGTCTGCCGAGCTTCTTCGCCAGGGCGCGGGCGAGCCGACCACCGAGGGTGTCCTTGCGTCGTTCGGCGCCGAGCCCGGCGGCAACGGAGTCGCCCAGGACGAGCAGGTCCACGGCGTCTCCGCCGAGCTTCTTGCGCCACACACGGTCGGCGTCGGGGGCGACCTCCCCGAGGGCCTTGCCGATGCGTCGGCGGGCGACGGCGGCCTGGTGACGCAGCACCTCGGTCGCCGCGAGCGCCAGGGCGGCGAGGGCGACGACGCTGGACGCGGCGAGCACGATCCGGGGACGGTCCATGCCCGAGTTCAACCAGACGGTGCTGAACCGGTGGTGACGGCGGCGTGACGGGTCGGCGTCGCGCGGACGTCGAGTTGCCGGCACCGTCCCCTCGCCGCCCGGCGGGAGCCTGAGGTCCCCGCGCTAGCCTGTCGGCATGACGGACCACGGCGGCATCCCTGTCCACGACGTCACCGAGCTCGAACAGCTCGTCGGGGAGCCCCTGCCCCGCGTCCGGGACAAGGTGCGCGACCGGCTCACCGACGAGCACCGGGCGTGGCTGGCCGCCAGCCCGCTGTGCTTCTTGGCGACGTCGGACGCGGACGGCCGCGCCGACGTGTCCCCCAAGGGCGACCCGGCGGGGATCGTGCACGTCCTGGACGACGTGACCGTGGCCGTGCCGGACCGTCCGGGCAACCGACGGGTGGACGGCTTCCGCAACGTGCTGGCCAACCCGGAGGTGGCGCTGGTCTCGGTGGTGCCGGGTCGAGGTGACACGTTGCGCGTCAACGGCGAGGCCAGGCTGGTGCGCGACGTGCCGTACGCCGACGCCCTGACGGTGCAGGGTCATCGGCCGACGCTGGTGCTCGAGATCCGGGTGCGGGAGGTCTTCATGCACTGCTCGAAGGCGTTCCTGCGCTCACGCACCTGGGACCCGGCGTCGTGGGACCCCGAGGGCCTGCCGCGCCGGGCCGAGCTCGCCCACCGGCTGGAGGCCACGGACGTCCCGCTGGCCGTGCTCGACGAGCACTACGGCCCCCGGTACGCCCAGCGCCTGTACGGCTGACGGCCCGGGTGCGCGGGGTGCCGCGTTCGTGCCCCGACGCGCACTTGGCCCGATTTGGCACCATGATGCCTCCATGAGCGAACCACGCACGATGGGTGTCGAGGAAGAGTTCCTGCTGGTCGGGCCTGACGGCTCGCCCGTGGCCAAGGCGCAGGAGGCTCTGGAGGCCTCGGGCAACGACAACAAGGAGCGGGGCACCGGCGCGCTGGAGCCGGAGTTCATGGAGGAGCAGCTGGAGACGGCCTCCCACCCGCAGGCGTCCCTGGCGGACCTGGCGGTGGAGATCCGTGCCGGCCGCGCCCGGGCGCAGGAGGCGGCAGACCGCGTCGACGCCCGGGCGGTGGCGCTGGCCACCTCGCCGATCCGGTTCACCGGGACCACGGTGTCACGGCTGCGGTACCTGCAGGCGAGGGAGTTCTTCGGCATCACGGCTCGCGAGCAGCTCACGAGCGGCTGTCACGTGCACGTCGCCGTCGCCGACGACGTCGAGGGCGTCGCGGTGCTGGACCGGATCGGTCCGTGGCTGTCGGTCCTGATGGCGCTGAGCACCAACTCTCCGTTCTGGCAGGGCGAGGACAGCGACTACGCGAGCTACCGTTCCCAGGTGTGGGCGCGCTGGCCGACGTCGGGCCCCACCCGGCCCTTCGGCACGCCGCAGGAGTACCACGCGGCGGTGGACGCCCTGGTGTCCACCGGGACGATCCTCGACAAGAACATGGTGTACTTCGACGCCCGCCTGTCGCCGCGCTACCCCACGGTCGAGATCCGGGTCGCGGACGTGTGCCTGGACCCCGACACCACCACGGTCCTGGCGGCCCTGGCGCGCGGGCTGGTCGAGACCGCGGCCCGGGAGGCGGCCGACGGCCGACCCACTCCCCCGGTCCATCCGGAGCTGCTGCGCACCGCGTCCTGGCGCGCGGGTCGGTCCGGCCTGGCCGGTGAGCTGGTGTCGCCGAGCACCTGGCAGCCGGCCGGGGCGCACGACGTCGTGGGGCAGCTCGTGGCCCACGTGCGTGACGCCCTGGTCGACGCCGGGGACCTGGACGTGGTCACCGAGCTCCTGGGCCGGCTCTGGGCGACCGGCGGTGGTGCGGCCCGCCAGCGCGCCTGGCACGCGGAGTCCGGCGGGGACATGCGCCGCGTCGTGGAGCGCGCCGTGGAGGTCACGCACTCCTGAGCCGTCCGGACGCCGCCGGGCTCGGCGACGGACCTCGCGCCCGTCAGTGGGTGGTGAGGCCGCGGGCGCGGAACACCTCGCGCACGGCCTCGGTGGCCTCCGGGGTGGGCGGTTCGGTGCCGTCGAGCTCGTAGGTCCGGCCCAGCTCGGCCCACTTGTCGCGAGCCATCTGGTGGAACGGCAGCACCTCGACGCGCTGCACGGTGCCGGGACGGACGGCGTCGATGGCGGCCGCGTGGTCGGCTACCCGGGCGACGTTCCGCGGGTCGTCGGTCAGGCCGGGCACGAGCACGAAGCGCACCCAGACGGCGACGCCGCGCTCGGCGAGCCGCCGCCCGAAGGCGAGGGTCGGGGCGAGCGAGCGGCCGGTCACCCGGTGGTAGGTGTCCTCGTCACCCGCCTTGATGTCGAGCAGCACCAGGTCGGTGTCGTCGAGCATCGTGTCGGTGGCGTTGGCCCCGAGGAATCCCGAGGTGTCGAGGCACGTGTGCACCCCGAGCTCGGTGGCCCCCCGCAGGACGCGTGCCGCGAAGGCGGGCTGCATGAGCACCTCGCCGCCCGACAGCGTGAGCCCGCCCCCGGTCGCGGCGAACACGCCGCGGTAGCGCTCGACCCGCGCCAGCAGGTCCTGCGCGAGCACCGCTCCCCCGTCCTTCATGGCCAGGGTGTCGGGGTTGTGGCAGTACAGGCACCGCAGCGGGCAGCCCGACAGGAACACCGTCATGCGGGTCCCGGGGCCGTCGACGGCGGTGACGAGCTCCCAGGAGTGCACCGACCCGAGCTCGCCCGAACGCATCAGGGCGAGACGCTCGGAGCGCTCCAGGTCCGTGGGGTCGGTGGCGGCGAGCCCCTGCAGGCCTGCGCCGGCCCGGCGGCGGGTCGTGGGGGGTCCAGCAGCACCGGGCCGGCAGTCATCTCAGATCCCTCCGTGGAAGGTCCGGTTCAGGACGTCCAGCTGCTGCTCGCGCGTGAGCCGGACGAAGTTGACGGCGTACCCCGAGACCCGGATGGTCAGCTGCGGGTAGTTCTCGGGGTGCTCCATGGCGTCGAGCAGGGTCTCGCGCACCAGCACGTTGACGTTCATGTGGTAGCCGCCGGCGCCGAAGGAGGCGTCCAGCAGCCCCGCCAGGTTGGCCACCTGCTCGGCCTTCGTCCGACCCAGCCCGGTCGGCACGATGGTGTTCGTCAGGGAGATGCCGTCCTGCGCCTGCTCGTAGGGGAGCTTCGCCACCGAGAGCGCCGAGGCGAGCATGCCGTGCGTGTCGCGTCCGTTCATCGGGTTGGCGCCCGGGGAGAACGGTTCGCCGGCCCGGCGACCGTCCGGGGTGTTGCCGGTGGCCTTGCCGTACACGACGTTCGAGGTGATGGTCAGCACCGACTGCGTCGGCTCGGCGTCGCGGTACATCGGGTGGCGGCGCACCTTGGCCATGAACGACTCGACGAGGTCGACGGCGATGTCGTCGGCACGGTCGTCGTCGTTGCCGTAGGCGGGGTAGTCGCCCTCGATCTCGTAGTCCACGACGACGCCACGGTCGTCCAGCACGGGGGTGACGGCGGCGTACCGGATGGCCGACAGCGAGTCGGCCGCGACGGACAGCCCCGCGATGCCGCACGCCATGGTCCGCAGGACGTCACGGTCGTGCAGCGCCATCTCGAGCCGCTCGTAGGCGTACTTGTCGTGGGACCAGTGGATGCAGTTCAGCGCCTCGACGTAGGTCTCGGCGAGCCAGTCCATCGTCTTCTCGAAGCGGGCGCGCACGTCGTCGTAGTCGAGCACCTGCCCGGCGGGGACCGGGGGAACGCCGGGGAGACCTGCTTGCCGCTGACCTCGTCGCGGCCGCCGTTGATCGCGTACAGCAGCGCCTTGGCCAGGTTCACCCGGGCGCCGAAGAACTGCATCTGCTTGCCCACGGCCATCGGCGAGACGCAGCAGGCGATCGCCGCGTCGTCGCCCCACGCCGTGCGGATCTCGTCGTCGGACTCGTACTGCACGGCGGAGGTGTCGATGGAGACCTTGGCGCAGAACGCCTTGAACCCGGCGGGCAGGTCCGACGTCCAGAACACCGTCATGTTCGGCTCGGGCGCCGGCCCCAGGTTGTACAGCGTCTGGAGCATGCGGAACGAGTTCTTCGTGACGAGCGTGCGCCCGTCGAGCCCCATGCCGCCGATGGACTCGGTGACCCAGGTCGGGTCGCCGGAGAACAGGGCGTCGTACTCGGGGGTGCGCAGGAACCGCACGATGCGCAGCTTGATGACGAAGTCGTCCATGACCTCCTGGGCCTGGGACTCGGTGATCCGGCCGGCCGCGAGGTCACGCTCCAGGTAGACGTCGAGGAACGTCGAGGTGCGCCCGAGGGACATCGCCGCCCCGTTCTGCTCCTTCACCGCACCGAGGAACCCGAAGTAGAGCCACTGCACGGCCTCCACGGCGGTGCGGGCCGGGCCGGAGACGTCGACGCCGTAGGACGCGGCCATCTCCTTGAGCTCGCCGAGCGCGCGGATCTGCTCCGCGTGCTCCTCGCGCTCGCGCACGACCTTCTCGCTGAAGGGCTCCGCCTCGAGCGTCAGCTTGTCGAGCTTCTTGGCCTCGATCAGGGCGTCCACCCCGTAGAGGGCCACGCGACGGTAGTCGCCGATGATGCGCCCGCGCCCGTAGGCGTCGGGCAGGCCGGTGACGATGTGCGAGCTGCGCGCGGCGCGCACGTTCGGCGGGTAGACGTCGAAGACCGCCTGGTTGTGGGTCTTGCGGTAGGTGGTGAACACCTTCTTGAGGTCTTCGTCGACCGGGTACCCGTAGGTGTTGAGCGCTCCTTCGACCATGCGCCAGCCACCGTTCGGCATGATCGCGCGCTTCAGCGGCGCGTCCGTCTGCAGGCCGACGATGATCTCGTGCTCGGCGTCGATGTAGCCGGGCGCGTGGGCGGTGATGCCGGCGGGGACGTCCGCGGAGACGTCGTGCACACCCTTCTCGCGCTCCTGCGGGAACATCTCGCTCAGCCGCGCCCACAGGGCGCTGGTGCGCGGCGTCGGCCCGGCGAGGAACGATCCGTCACCGGTGTACGGGGTGTAGTTGCGCTGGATGAAGTCGCGCACGTCCACGGCGTCGCACCACGGTCCGGGCTCGAAGCCCTCCCACGCGGCGTCGACGGCTCCGGTGCTGCGCTCTGCCTGGATGGTCATGCTCATCCCCTTCAACGTTTGGTAAGACCACAGTACGTGAAGGCCTTCACAAACGCCGTGACGCACGAGACACGTGCGGTGTCTCCTGCGTCACGCACGCCGGCAGGCCACCCACGGACCGGCCTGACCGGGCCCGAGCGGCTCAGACCCGGCGGAAGGCCGGGGACGCCGCCGCCGCGATCACCTCACGGGCCGTCGGGCCCACCACGTCCGGGCGTGCGCCACCCTCCCAGGTGCGCCCGTGGGACACCCAGCCCGTGCGGGTGCCCGCCGCCCTGCCCACGGCGACGTCGGCGTGAGCGGCGTCGCCCACCATCCAGACCTCGCGACGGTCGACGTCGCCGACCCCGAGCCGGTCGAGCGCGATCTCCACGATGCGCGGGTCCGGCTTGGACACGCCCTCCTCGCCCGAGACGACGACGGCGTCGACGTGCGGCGCGATCCGGCACCGCTCGATCTTGCCGCGTTGCTGCGCCGAGATGCCGTTCGTCACCACCGCTACCGGATGGCCCGCGCCGCGGAGCACGTCGAGGTGGTCCAGGACACCGTCGTAGACGCGCACGTGGTCGAGGATCCCCTGGCGGAACCGGCTCACCACGGCGTCGAGGTCGTCGTCACCGCCGATCCGCTCCACGATGACCCGTGCGACGTCCCGCTTCGGCGCGAACCCGCCGTCGTCCGCGGCGACGATCGCCGCCAGGTCCGCCGACGTTCCACCCGCCTCCCGGACCGCGTCGCTCGCCCACGCGGCGAACGCGTCGTCGCGGTCGACCAGGGTGTTGTCGAGGTCGAACAGCCAGATCATCGGTCACCGGCGAGGACGGTGAGCGTGTCGCGCACCGCGTCCTCGGCGCGCAGCCGCTGGGACGTGAGGATCTGGTCACGGGTCGCGTGCTCCAGGAAGGTCACCGGCAGGCCGCGGTGCACGAACGGCGTCCGCACCCCCGCCTCCGCCGAGCGCTGGGCGAGCATCGCCCCGACGCCGCCGTCGACGACGCCGTCCTCCAGGGTGAGGACCAGGTCGTGCTCCCCGGACAGCTTCACCAGCGCCTCGGGGACCGGCAGCACCCACGTCGGGGCCACGACGTCGACCGCGAAGCCGTGTGCCGCCAGCGACTCGGCGGCCGCGAGCGCCGTGGGCACCATCGCGCCCACGCCGACCACGAGGATCCTGCGCCCGGACGGTGCCCCGGGCCCCGGGGTGTGCCGGGCGACGACGTCGACGCCGTCGAGCTGTTCGAGGGCCTCGATCGGATCGACGAGCGCGCCCTTGGGGAACCGCACGACGGTCGGGGCGTCGTCGACGTCGACGGCGGCGCGCAGTGCGGCACGCAGGGTCGCCTCGTCGCGGGGTGCGGCCAGGCGCAGCCCGGGCACGATGCGCAGCATGGCCATGTCCCACATGCCGTTGTGGCTGGCGCCGTCGTCGCCGGTGATGCCGGCACGGTCGAGCACGAACGTGACGCCCGCCTTGTGCAGGGCGACGTCCATCAGGACCTGGTCGAAGGCCCGGTTGAGGAAGGTGGCGTAGACGGCCACCACGGGGTGCAGGCCGGCGAAGGCCATGCCGGCGGCGCTGGTCGCGGCGTGCTGCTCGGCGATCCCGACGTCGAAGGTGCGGCGCGGGAACTCCTCGGCGAACGGCGCCAGGCCGACGGGGTGCAGCATCGCGGCGGTGACGGCCACGACGTCGGACCGGCTGCGCCCGATCTGGACGATCTCGTCGGCGAAGACCTGCGTCCAGCCGAACCGGGAGGGCGCGACGGGCAGACCGGTCTCCGGGTGGATCCTGCCCACCGCGTGGAAGCGGTCGGCCACGTCCTCCTCGGCGGGGGTGTAGCCGCGACCCTTCTCGGTGATGGCGTGCACGATGACGGGTCCGTCGAAGGCCCGCGCGCTGAGCAGCGCACGCTCCACGGCGGCGACGTCGTGCCCGTCGACGGGGCCGACGTACTTCAGTCCGAGGTCCTCGAACATCCCCTGCGGTGCGACGACGTCCTTGAGGCCCTTCTTCAGCCCGTGCAGCCAGTCGTAGGCGAAGCGGCCCGGTGCGCCGCTGCGGTGCAGGGTGCGCTTGCCCCAGCCGAGGAACGCCTCGTAGCCGCGCGTGGTGCGCAGCGTCTGCAGGTGGTTGGCCACGCCGCCGATCGTCGGCGAGTACGACCGGCCGTTGTCGTTGACCACGATGACGAGCCGGCGGTCGACGTCGGCGGCGATGTTGTTGATCGCCTCCCACGCCATGCCACCGGTCAGGGCACCGTCGCCGATGACCGCCACCACGTGCCGGTCGTCCCGGCCGGCGACGGCGTTGGCCTTGGCGATCCCGTCGGCCCACGACAGCGCGGTGGACGCGTGGGAGTTCTCCACGACGTCGTGCTCGGACTCGGCGCGGCTGGGGTAGCCGGACAGCCCGCCCCGCTTGCGCAGGTCGGTGAAGTCCTGGCGACCGGTGAGGAGCTTGTGCACGTAGGACTGGTGGCCCGTGTCGAAGACGAAGGTGTCCCGCGGCGAGGAGAACACGCGGTGCATCGCGATCGTCGTCTCCACCACGCCCAGGTTGGGCCCGAGGTGCCCGCCGGTCCGTGAGACGTTCTCCACGAGGAACGAGCGGATCTCGGCAGCGAGCTGGGTGGTCTGCGCCGTCGTCAGCCGTCGCACGTCCTCGGGCGAACCGATGGTGCTCAGCAACCCCATGCGTTCCTCCTGCAGATCATCCGAACACTCTAAGCGCTGTGCGGGCGGGACCCGTGCAGGGCCCGCACGGTAGATTTGCGGCGTGCGTTTCCTCCAGGGCCAGCAGCCCACCACCGACCTCACCTACGGCGACGTCTTCATGGTCCCGTCGCGCTCGGACGTGACCAGCCGGTTCGACGTCGACCTGTCCTCGGACGACGGCACGGGCACGACGGTCCCGATCGTCGTGGCCAACATGACGGCCGTGGCCGGCCGGCGCATGTCGGAGACGGTGGCGCGCCGCGGAGGCGTCGCGATCCTGCCGCAGGACATCCCCGTGGACGTCGTCGCGGACGTCGTGGCGGACGTGAAGTCGAAGGACCCCGTCATCGAGACGCCGGTCGTGGTCGGCCCGACGGAGACGGTCGCCACGGTCCTCACCCTGCTCGGCAAGCGGTCCCACGGCGCGGCCGTGGTGGTCGACGGCGGCCGCCCCGTCGGCGTCGTGACCCAGGACGACTGTGCGGTGGTGGACCGGTTCGCGCGGGTCGGTGACGTCGCCGCGCAGGACCTGTTCACCCTCGACGCGGCCGACGTCGAGGCCGACGGCCTGGCCTCGACGTTCGAGCGGCTGCACGCCGCCAAGGTGCAGCTCGCCCCGGTGGTGCGCGACGGCGTCCTCGTGGGGGTCCTGACGCGCAAGGGCGCGGTGCGCTCCACCGTCTACTCCCCCGCGCTCGACGCGTCCGGGCGTCTGCGGGTGGGTGCCGCGGTCGGCATCAACGGCGACGTGGCCGCCAAGACGCGCGAGGTGCTCGCCGCCGGCGTCGACGTCCTCGTGGTCGACACCGCCCACGGGCACCAGGACAAGATGCTCGCCGCGCTGCGCGAGGTGGCGGCGGTCCGCTCCGACTTCCCGGACGTGCCCGTCGTGGCCGGCAACGTCGTGACCGCCGAGGGCGTGCGCGACCTGGTCACCGCCGGTGCGGACATCCTCAAGGTCGGTGTCGGGCCGGGCGCGATGTGCACCACCCGCATGCAGACCGCCGTGGGGCGCCCGCAGTTCTCCGCGGTGCTCGAGTGCTCGGCCGCGGCACGCGAGCTCGGCAAGCACGTGTGGGCCGACGGCGGGGTGCGCCACCCGCGCGACGTCGCGCTCGCGCTCGCCGCCGGCGCCTCGCAGGTCATGATCGGGTCGTGGTTCGCCGGGACGTACGAGTCGCCGGGCGACCTGCACGAGGACGGCTCGGGACGGCTGTACAAGGACTCGTTCGGGATGGCGTCGGCACGCGCGGTGGCGGCACGCACCGCCGGGGCCGGCACGGCGTTCGACCGGGCGCGCAAGGCCCTGTACGAGGAAGGCATCTCCACCGGGAAGATGTACATCGACCCGCGCCGCCCCGGCGTGGAGGACCTGCTCGACGAGATCACCTCGGGCCTGCGTTCGAGCTGCACCTACGCGGGCGCCCGCAACCTGCCCGAGTTCGCCGAGCGGGCCGTGGTGGGCGTGCAGTCCGCCGCCGGCTACGCCGAGGGCATGCCGCTCGCCACCTCCTGGTGACCCCGCAGCACCGCCGCCCCCCTGCCGAGCATGCCCTGGCGGCCCGTCCTCGTCGGATGACGGGCCGTCAGGGCATGCTCGACCGTCATCAGGGCATGGTCGGCGGGTAGCCTGCCGTGGTGATGGACTCGGCCCGGGAACAGCTGCGCGCACTGGCGCACGACGGCGGCTTCGCCGACCCGTGGCGTCACGCCCGCGGCGTGCTGGACCCGGCGGTCGCACGCCCCGCCGCGGTACTGGTGCTGTTCGGCGTCCTGGACGGGCTGCCGTCCGACCACGACGCTCAGGCGGAGGCCGTCTCCGCCGACCTCGACGTGCTGCTGCTGACCCGCGCCGCCACCCTGCGCTCGCACGCCGGCCAGGTCGCCTTCCCGGGCGGCCGCGCCGAGCCGGGCGAGGACACCATCACGTGCGCGCTGCGCGAGGCCACCGAGGAGACAGGCGTGGACGCCGGCGGCGTCGAGGTGCTCGGCACCCTGGCCGAGCTGCCGATGCCGGTGAGCAACCACGTCGTCACACCCGTGCTGGCCTGGTGGCGACGCCAGTCCCCCGTGGGCGTGGTGGACCCGGCCGAGTCCGCGCACGTGTTCCGGGCACCCGTGGCGGACCTCCTCGACCCGGCCCGGCGCGTCACCACCGTGCTGCGCCGGGGCGGCCAGGTGTGGCGGGGGCCCGGGTTCGAGGTCGACGACGGCGACAACCGCCACCTCGTCTGGGGGTTCACCGCCGGCATCCTCGACGCGCTGTTCGACCACCTGGGCTGGACCGAGCCCTGGGACCGCGGACACGAGGTGGAGATCGAGCCCTGACGTCTGTCGGCGGCCGGCACTGGTGTCCCCGAGCGACGAACCTCTTTCTCGCCCTCCGTCCGGGCACGCCCGACGAGCCCCTCGGCGAGGGCGAGGGCGAGGGCGAGGACGAGGACGGCGAGGACGAATGAGCCCGCCGTCGGTGAGAATGGCCTGATGGCCGCAGCAGAGATCGAGATCGACGTCGCGCTCGTGCGGGCGCTGCTCGCCGAGCAGCATCCTGATCTCGCCGGGCTCCCCCTGCGCGTGGTCGCCCAGGGCTGGGACAACGTCATGGCGCGGCTCGGCGACGACCTGGTCGTGCGCGTGCCCCGCCGGGCGCTCGCCGCGCCCCTGGTCGAGCACGAGCAGCGCTGGCTGCCTCAGCTCGCACCGGGCCTGCCCGTGGCCGTCCCGGTGCCCGTGCGCGTCGGTGTCCCGAGCCCTGCGCTCGGGTACCCGTGGTCGTGGTCGGTGGTGCCCTGGTTCGACGGCGTGCGCGCCGCGGACGTGCCGCTCGCGCGGCGACGAGCCCTGGCTTCCCCGCTGGCCGGCGTCCTGCGCGCGCTCCACACGCCCGCACCGGCGGGCTTCCCGGTCAACCCGGTGCGCGGCGTCCCGCTCGCCACGCGCGACGCGGCGGTCCGCGACCGTCTGGCCTCCGGCGTCGTGCCCGAGGCCACCGCCGTGGAGGCCCTCTGGGACCGCGTGGTCGCCGCACCCCCCTGGGACGGACCGCCACGATGGCTGCACGGTGATCTGCACCCGGGCAACCTCGTGGTGACCGAGGAGGTGCCGGACGACGTCGGGCGGGGCGACGTCGGGCTGGTCGCGGTCGCGGACTTCGGCGACCTCACCGCAGGCGACCCGGCGACCGACCTCGCGACGGCGTGGTTGACGTTCGACGCCGTGGGTCGTGCCACGTTCCGCGATCGGCTGGCGGAACGGTACCCCGCCGAGGATCCGGTGTGGGTGCGCGCGCGAGGGTGGGCGGTGTCCATGTCGACGTCGATGCTCACGTCCGGCCCCGAGCACGCCTGGGTGCTGGACATGGGACGACAGGCCCTGGAGCAGGTGCTCGGCGACGCCTGACGCCCCACACCGGGGTGCATGAACGAGCCTGGAGGCGTCGACCAGCCGGACGGCCTGCCGGGCGACGTCCGCTGCGAGGTTCCGGCCGACGTCCAGGCCTTCCTGGCCGCCGTCCAGGTTCCGACGCGTCGGCGGGATGCCGCCACCCGACCACCCCACCTCCGGCTCCGTAGCGCCGCGGGTTGCCATCCCTAGATCTGCGAGGGTTTAATACCTCGTAGATCTAGGGATGGAGGAACCGTGCACATCGACAAGGACCTCGTCGCCGCCTCGGCGACACCGCTCGTCCTCGGCATCCTGGCCGACGGCGAGTCCTACGGGTACGCGATCGCCAAACGCGTCGCCGAGCTGTCCGGCGGCCACATGGAGTGGACCGACGGCATGCTGTACCCCCTGCTGCACCGGCTCGAGCGCAACGGCCTCGTCGAGGCGTCCTGGGGGCGCGCGGAGACCGGACGACGCCGCAAGCACTACGCCATCACCGCCGCGGGTCGCGAGGCTCTCTTCGCCCGCCAGGCACAGTGGGAGATCGTCTCGGCCGCCCTCGGCCGCGCCTGGGAGTCCGTGGCGGACGCCGCCACCGGCCCGGCGGCCGGCGCACCGGCAGCGGGGACCGCCTGATGGACGAGCCCACCGCCCTGGAGACCCAGGTAGAGCGATGGCAGGACTACGTGCGTCGCCACCGCGCCATCGCTCCCGCCGACGTCGACGAGATGACCGACCACCTGCGCGAGCGGATCGCCGACCTGCAGGACGCCGGGCTGGACGACGACGAGGCCTTCCTCGTCGCGGTCAAGCGGATGGGCCGCCTCGACGCCGTCTCCCACGAGTTCGCCCAGGCCCACTCCGAACGCCTCTGGAAGCAGCTCGTCCTCGTGCCCGAGGAGCCGATCGACGGACCGGGCACCCGTACCCGCGAGCTCGGCGTCGTCCTGGCCCTGGCCGTCGGCGCCGGGACGGCGGTCAAGATCGCCGCCGAGACGCTCGCCGACGTCACCTTCGTGGCCAACGTCGCCTTCCTCGTGCTGCCGTTCCTGCTCGGGTACCTCGTGTGGAAGCGTCGACCGGCACCCGGGGTCGTCGTCACGCTGGCCGCCGTCCTCGCCGCCTGCTGCGCCGTCGTCAACCTCTACCCCTTTGACGATGGCGGATCGACGATGCTGCTGGCCGTCGTGCACGCCCCGGTCGTGGTCTGGGCCGTCGTCGGGGTGGCCTACGCCGGCGGCCTCTGGCGGTCCGCGGACCGCCGCATGGACTTCGTGCGGTTCACGGGCGAGCTCGCGATCTACTTCGCGCTGCTCGCGCTCGGCGGCGGCGTGCTGATCGCCCTGACGTTCGGGCTGCTGAGCGTCGTCGACGTCGACCTCGAGCCGGCCATGGAGGGCTGGATCATGCCGTTCTGCGTCCCGGGTGCGTTCCTGGTCGCCGCGTGGCTCGTGGAGGCCAAGCAGGAGGTCGTGGAGAACATCGCCCCCGTGCTGACCAAGGTGTTCACCCCGTTGACCACCGTGATGCTCGTCGTGTCGTTCGGCGTGCTGGTCGCCTCGGGCGGCCTCACGACGGTGGACCGCGAGCTGCTCATCCTGCTGGACGCCGTGCTCGTCCTCGTCCTTGCCCTGCTGCTCTACTCGATCTCGGCGCGCGACCCGCTGACGCGCCCGGGGCTCTTCGACGCCCTGCAGCTCGTCCTGGTCTGTGCCGCGCTGGCGGTGGACGCCCTCGCCCTGACCGCGATGCTGACCCGCATCGCGGAGTTCGGCGCGAGCCCCAACAAGGTCGCGGCGCTGGGCCTCAACCTGCTGCTGCTCGTCCACCTGGTCCGCACCGGCTGGCTCCTGCTGGGGTTCTGCCGCCACCGGCGCGGCTTCCGGGCGCTGGAGCGGTGGCAGACGACGTACCTGCCGGTATACGCCGTGTGGGCGGCGTTCGTGGTCGTCGCGTTCGGACCGCTGTTCGCCTTCGCGTGACCCGAAGACGGCGCCCCGCCGCTCCCGGGTGCGGGAGCGACGGGGCGCCGTCGTCGGGTGCTGCCGGTCAGGTCAGTCGACCAGCGAGCGCAGCACGTACTGCAGGATGCCGCCGTTGCGGTAGTAGTCCGCCTCGCCCGGGGTGTCGATGCGCACCACGGCGTCGAACTCGACGACGGAGCCGTCCGCCTTGGTGGCCTTCACCGCGACGGTGCGCGGCGTCTCGCCGTCGTTGAGCGCGGTGATACCGGAGATGTCGAAGGTCTCCGTGCCGTCCAGACCCAGGGACTCGACCGACTCGCCGACCGGGAACTGCAGCGGCAGGACGCCCATGCCGATGAGGTTGGAGCGGTGGATCCGCTCGAACGACTCGGTGATGACGGCCTTGACGCCCAGCAGCGCCGTACCCTTGGCGGCCCAGTCGCGCGACGAGCCGGAGCCGTACTCCTTGCCGCCGAGCACCACCAGCGGGGTGCCCTGAGCGGCGTAGTCCTGCGCGGCGTCGTAGATCGTGTCCTGGGCGTCCTTGACGAAGTTGTACGTGAAGCCGCCCTCGACGCCGTCGAGGAGCTGGTTCTTCAGGCGGATGTTCGCGAAGGTGCCGCGGATCATGACCTCGTGGTTGCCGCGGCGCGATCCGTAGGAGTTGAAGTCGCGACGCGAGACGCCGTTCTCGGCCAGGTACTTGCCGGCCGGGCTGTCCGCCTTGATGGCGCCCGCGGGCGAGATGTGGTCGGTCGTGACCGAGTCGCCGAGCTTGGCGAGCACGCGGGCACCCGCGATGTCGGTGACGGGCGACGGCTCGGCCGCCATCCCCTCGAAGTACGGGGGCTTGCGCACGTAGGTCGACTCGCCGTCCCACTCGAAGGTGTTGCCCTCGGGCGTCTCCAGCGCCCGCCAGCGGTCGTCACCGGCGAAGACGTCGGCGTAGTCCGACTCGAACATCTTGCGGTCGATCGAGGAGTCGATCGTCGCCTGGACCTCCTCCGGCGCCGGCCAGATGTCGCGCAGGAAGATCGGCTGACCGTCCTGGTCGCGGCCCAGCGGGTCGTGCTCGAAGTCGAACTCCATGGTGCCGGCGAGGGCGTAGGCGATGACCAGCGGCGGGGACGCCAGGTAGTTCATCTTGACGTCCGGGTTGATCCGACCCTCGAAGTTGCGGTTGCCCGACAGCACCGAGACGACGGCGAGGTCGTTCGCCTGGACCGCCTCGGAGATCTTCTCGTCGAGCGGACCGGAGTTGCCGATGCAGGTGGCGCAGCCGTAGCCCACCAGGTGGAAGCCGAGCTTCTCCAGGTACGGCCACATGCCGGACTTCTCGTAGTAGTTCGTCACGACCTGCGAGCCCGGGGCCATCGAGGTCTTGACCCACGGCTTGGACGTGAGGCCCTTCTCGACGGCGTTCTTGGCGAGCAGCGCGGCGGCGAGCATCACCGACGGGTTCGAGGTGTTGGTGCAGCTCGTGATCGAGGCGATCGCGACGGCACCGTGGAACAGCTCGAACTCCTTGCCCTCGGAGTCGGTGACCGGCACCGTGTTGCGCACGTGGGCGTGCGTCGACGGCGAGTCAGACGCCGGGAAGGACTCCTTCTCGGCCTCGTCGACGGCGTCGATCACGTCCGAGGCGTAGTTGGGCAGGTCGCGGGCGAACGCGCTCTTCGCGTGCGAGAGCTCGATGCGGTCCTGCGGGCGCTTCGGGCCGGCGATGGAGGGCACCACGGTCGACAGGTCCAGCTCGAGGTACTCCGAGAAGACCGGCTCGACGTAGGAGTCGGACGACGGGTCGAGCCAGAGGCCCTGCTCCTTGGCGTACGCCTCGACGAGAGCGAGCTGGTCCTCGGAACGGCCGGTCAGGCGCAGGTAGTCCAGCGTCACGCCGTCGATCGGGAAGATCGCCGCCGTGGAGCCGAACTCCGGCGACATGTTGCCGATCGTGGCGCGGTTGGCCAGCGGCACCTGGCCGACGCCCTCGCCGTAGAACTCGACGAACTTGCCGACCACCCCGTGCTGGCGCAGCATCTGCGTGATCGTCAGCACGACGTCGGTCGCGGTGACGCCGGCCGGGATCGAGCCGTTCAGCTTGAAGCCGACCACGCGCGGGATCAGCATCGAGACGGGCTGGCCCAGCATGGCCGCCTCGGCCTCGATGCCGCCGACGCCCCAGCCCAGCACACCCAGGCCGTTGACCATCGTGGTGTGCGAGTCGGTGCCGACGCAGGTGTCGGGGTACGCGCGAAGGACGTCCCCGTCGGCCGTGCTCACGGTGCGGGTCATGACGGTGCGCGCCAGGTACTCGATGTTGACCTGGTGCACGATGCCGGTGCCCGGCGGGACGACCTTGAAGTCGTCGAACGCGGTCTGGCCCCAGCGCAGGAACTGGTAGCGCTCGTGGTTGCGCTCGTACTCGATCTCGACGTTGCGCTCGAAGGCGTCGGCGCGGCCGGCGACGTCGATCTGCACGGAGTGGTCGATGACCATCTCGGCGGGAGCGAGCGGGTTGATGCGGGTCGGGTCGCCGCCGAGCTCGGCGACGGCCTCGCGCATGGTGGCCAGGTCCACGACGCAGGGCACGCCGGTGAAGTCCTGCATGATCACGCGGGCAGGCGTGAACTGGATCTCGGTGTCGGGCTGGGCGTCCGGGTCCCACGACGCGATGGCGCGCACGTGGTCGGCGGTGATGTTCGCGCCGTCCTCGGTACGCAGCAGGTTCTCCGCGAGGATCTTCAGCGAGTACGGGAGGCGCTCGAGCCCCTCGACCGCCGAGAGTCGGAAGATCTCGTAGGAGTTCCCTCCGACGTCCAGGGTTCCCTTCGATCCGAACGTGTCCACGCTGCTCACTGCGGCTCCTTCTTCGGGGGGCTGTCCGGCGCGGGCACCTGGGCTGCTGCTCGCAGCGGTTCCGTCGCCGTCTTGTGCGGGGCTGCGCCCGGCGTACGCACTCGTCACCGGGCAGGACCCAGCATAACCCATATATCTTGACGTCAAGATACTTAGGCGCGCCTCACCCGGGAACACCCGTCCGACGTGCGTCGTTGACCGGTCACCGCCCGAGAACGGAGACCCCGTGCCCCCCGACGTGCCCGCCGTCGTGCCCCGCGACCTGCCGACCCTGCCCGACCTCACCGTCCAGGCCGACCGTCTCCTCCACCTCGGCCTCCTGACCGACGCCGCGGCCCCCGCCCCGGACGCCCTGCGGTCGGCCGCCGTCCGGCTGGCGCAGAACGCTCCGCCGGGCTCGCTGCTCGTCGTGCACCCGCGGCACCTGCCGCCGTCGACCCTGGCCGGTCACCTGGTCCGCACCGTGCGCACCCGCGGTGGCGAGGTCGAGCGACGAGGGTTCGTCGTGGAGGACTTCACCGACGTCGACCGGCTCGAGGTCCCGTCGCACGTCCACCTGCCCGCGGCGGACGTCTACGCCGTCGCCGACCTCGACCGCGGCGACCACCTGACGAACGCGTCCCCGGACGAGGCGGAGTCGGCCCTGGCCGTCGCGGGCCGCAGCCCGCTGACCCTCGTCGAAGGGATGCAGTGGGTCCTGCAGGCACCGGACGTCCTGCAGCCGGGGCACTGCTTCATGACGATCGGCTCACGCCCCCGCAAGCCCGACGGCACCTTCGACGCCCGCACGCCCGCGTTGTGGATCTCCCGGGGCACGGGCCGCGACGGCGCCGGGCGCCGCGGTGCCGCCAAGGTCGGCTGGTGCTGGTGGCGCAACCGGCACACCTGGCTGGGCTTCGCCTCGGCGACCCGGCGGACCGACGTCTGACGGCCGCCGCAGGACCCTGCCGGGCGCCGTGACCCGGGTCGGTTCAGCGCTCCAGGACGGCGACGGCCTCGACGTGGTGGGTGTGGCAGAACAGGTCGAACGCCTGCAGCGTGCCCAGGGAGTAGCCCAGCTCGGCGAAGTAGGCGATGTCCCGCGAGAGCGCCGCCGGGTCGCAGGCCACGTAGACCACGCGCGACGGCGAGCGCTGCGCCACGGCCTCCACCACGCTCTGCCCGGCGCCGGCCCGGGGCGGGTCCAGGACCACGACGTCGACGTCGCCCGCCACCGCGCCCGTCGCGCTCCCCTCGCCGAGCACCCGGTCGACGGCACCCTGGTGGAGCTCGACCTGGGGCCGGTCGTGCACGTTGCGCCGCGCGTCCTTCACGGCACGCTCGTCGCTCTCGACGGCCGCGACGGTGCCCCGCGGCCCGACGGCGTCCGCCAACGGCAGCGTGAACAGCCCGGCACCGGAGTACAGGTCGAGGACCCGGCCGCCGCCGACGTCGCCCACCGCGGCCAGCACGGCCTCCCCCAGCACGCGAGGGGCCTGGCGGTGGACCTGCCAGAAACCGTCGCCGGCGACGCGGTAGCGGTAGGACGAGCCGGCCAGGTCGACGTTCTCGGTCACCGCGCGGCGAGCGGTGGGCCGGGTGTCGAGCCGGCCGCGGCGCCACGGCTCGCCGTCGACGAGCAGCAGCGCCTCCCCGCCGCCCGCGGGCGCCACCAGGTCGATGCGCTGACCGGGCGTCCAGGTCCGCGTGAAGACGTCCTCGGCGTCCGCGAGCGCCGTCACCTCCGGTGTGGCGAGGGGCATCGAGTCCAGTGCGACGACGTCGTGGGAACGGAACGTGCGCATGCCGGCACGGCCGGTCGCGTCGGCGACGAGCTCGATCCTCGTGCGGTAGCCGAGGCCGCCGCGCTCGTCGTCGCCGGGGGCGGCCTCGACGGCGACGTCCCGGGTGAGACCGGCGAGGCGGGTGAGCTGCTCGGCCAGCACCCCGGCCTTCCATCGGCGCTGAGCGGGCAGCGCGACGTGGGAGAGCTCGGCGCCGCCGACGCCGCCGGGCCCGGCGGCCGCCCAGGCGGGGGTCACGCGGTCCGGCGAGGCGGTGAGGATCTCGACGGCGTCGGCCCGCCAGAACTTCTTGCCGCCGTCGGTCACCACGGCGCGGACGCGTTCGCCGGGCAGCGTGTGCCGGACGAAGACGACGCGTCCCTCGTGGCGGGCGACGCAGTGACCGCCGTGGGCGACGGGGCCGACGTCGAGCAGGACCTCGGTGCCGACGTTCGGGTCGACGGGACGGGGGCGCGGGGCGGAGCGGCGAGGACGGGGCACCCGACCATTCTCCCCCGCCGCCGGCCCGGGGCGGACCAGCGGTGCGGTCAGACGCCGTCGGGGTCGGTCTGGCGCGCCGAGGACAGCTGCCACGGCACGGACGCCACGACGACGCCGGGGGTGAACAGCAGCCGCCCCTTGAGGCGCAGCGCGGACTGGTTGTGCAGCAGGTGCTCCCACCAGTGCCCGACGACGTACTCGGGGATGTAGACCACCACGAGGTCGCGCGGGGACTGGGTGCGCAGCGAGCGCACGTACTGCAGGACCGGGCGGGTGATCTCCCGGTAGGGCGAGTCGAGGACGCGGAGCACGACGGGCAGGTCGAGGGCCTCCCAGCGCGCGCGCAGGTCGGTGATCTCGTCGGCGTCGACGCCGACGGTGACGGCCTCGAGGGTGGTGGGGCGCGAGGCGCGGGCGTACGCCAGGGCACGCATGGTCGGCTTGTGCAGCCGGGACACCAGCACGACGGCGTGCACGCGGCTGGGCAGCGCCCGCGCCCCGGAGATGTCGTCGAGGGAGAGCTCGTCGCGGACGCGGTCGTAGTGGCGGTGGATGCCGCGCATGACGGCGAACAGCAGCCCCATGGCGACCAGCGTGATCCAGGCACCGTGGGTGAACTTGGTGGCGAGCACGATGACGAGCACCGCCGCGGTGAGGGCGAAGCCGACGCCGTTGACGACGCGGGACCACCGCATCTGCGAGCGGCGCCTGGGGTTCGGCTCCTTGCGCAGGCCGCGCGTCCAGTGCCGCAGCATCCCGAGCTGGGACAGGGTGAAGGAGACGAACACGCCCACGATGTAGAGCTGGATGAGGGCGGTGACCTCGGCGTCGAACGCGAGGACGAGCACGATCGCGGCCACCGACAGGGTGACGATGCCGTTGGAGAACGCCATCCGGTCGCCGCGGGTGTGCAGCTGACGGGGCAGGTAGCCGTCCTTGGCGAGCATGGACCCGAGCACCGGGAACCGGTAGAACGCCGAGTTCGCCGCCAGGAGCAGCACGAGCGCGGTGATGGCGATGACGATCCAGATGACCAGGGCGGCGCCGCCGAACACCGTCTCGGCGAGCTGGGCGAGCACCGGGTGCTGCTGGTAGTCCTCCCCCACGGGGACCCCGTCGCGCGCCAGGTGGGTCGCGGGGTCCTCGACGAACCGGATCCCGGTGGCCTGCGCGAGGAACAGGATCGTCATGAGCATCACGGCGGAGACGGCGCCGAGCAGCGTCAGGGTGAGGGCGGCGTTGCGGCGCCGGGGCGAGCGGAACATGGGCACCGCGCTGGTGATGGACTCCACGCCGGTCAGCGCCACCGCGCCGGAGGCGAAGGCCCTCGCCACCAGGAACGCGCCGGCGACCCCGAGCAGCCCCTCCTCGAACCCGCTCTGGGGGACGATGTCGAGGGCCGCGCTGTCCGCCTGGTCGAGGTTGCCCGTGAGGTGCTGCACGGCGCCGGTCACGGCGAGGACGGCGACGGCACCCACGAAGCAGTAGATGACCACCACGAACACCCAGGCCGATGCCCGGATGCCGCGCACGTTGACGACGGTGAGGGCGGCGACCAGGGCCGCGGCGACCCACTGCTCGTGCCCGCGCACCGCGGGCACCACCACCGCCACGTACTGCGCACCGGCCGACAGCGAGACGGCGACGGTGAGCACGTAGTCGAGCAGGAGCGCGGACGCCACCCCGGTGCCGGCCTTCGAGCCGAGGTTCTTCGTGGCGACCTCGTAGTCGCCGCCGCCCGACGGGTAGGCCTTGACGATCTGGCGGTAGGAGGCCACGACGACGAGCAGCACCACGACGACCACGAGGCCGACCCACGGAGCGAGCGTCGTCGCCGCGACGCCGGCCACGGCGAGCATCAGCAGGATCTCGTCCGGGGCGTACGCGATGGACGACAGGGCGTCCGAGGCGAAGACGGGCAGCGCCGCACGCTTGCGCAGCGCCAGGGGCGCAGTGCTCTCGCTGCGCAACGGGCGCCCTACCAGCAGCCGTTTGGCCGCGTCCGCGATGTCCGACACGAGGACAAAGCCTAAGCCCGCCGGGCGCTCCCGCGCGGGTCGGCGCACCACACGGTGTGGGTATAGCGTTTCGTGCTGTGCACTTCGTCATCATGGGATGCGGCCGCGTGGGCTCCACACTCGCGCAGACCATCGAGTCCCGCGGCCACTCCGTGGCGGTCATCGACCAGAACCCCGACGCGTTCCGCCGCCTGCCCCCGGACTTCTCCGGCCACCGGGTGACCGGGGTGGGCTTCGACCGCGAGACGCTGCAGCAGGCCGGCATCGAGGACACGTTCGGGTTCGCCGCCGTGTCCGACGGTGACAACTCCAACGTGCTGGCGGCGCGGGTCGCGCGCGAGACGTTCGGGGTGGAGCAGGTGGTGGCGCGGATCTACGACCCGCACCGCGCCGAGGTGTACCAGCGCCTGGGCATCCCCACGGTCGCCACGGTCCGCTGGACGGCCGACCAGGTGCTGCGCCGCATGCTCCCCCTGGGCGCCACGGACGAGTACCGCGACCCCTCCGGGGCGGTGCGGCTCGCCGAGGTGGACTACCACCCGGGATGGCACGGGCTGTCGGTGCGCCGCGTCGAGGCGGCCACGGGCGCCCGGGTCGCGTTCCTGACCCGCTACGCCGAGGGCACCATCGTCGGCCCCGAGACCCTGCTCCAGGAGAACGACGTGCTCCACGTGATCATGCACGCCGACGACGGCCCCCGGGTCGAGCGGATCCTCACGCACGCCCCCGGCCCGGAAGAGGTGCACGACTGATGCGCGTGGTCATCGCCGGTGCCGGCTCCGTCGGGCGCTCCATCGCCGCGGAGCTTCTCGCCAACGACCACGACGTGGTCCTGGTGGACAAGAACCCGTCCGCGATGCGCGTCGCGCAGGTCCCCGACGCCGACTGGCTCCTGGCGGACGCCTGCGAGACCGCGTCCCTGGACAGCGCGGACGTGTCCTCCGCCGACGTGGTGGTCGGGGCGACGGGCGACGACAAGGTCAACCTCGTGTTCTCGCTGCTCGCCAAGACCGAGTTCGGGGTCCCCCGCACCGTCGCCCGCGTGAACAACCCGCGCAACGAGTGGATGTTCGACGAGTCCTGGGGCGTCGACGTCGCCGTCTCGACCCCGCGGATCATGACCGCGATGGTCGAGGAGGCCGTCGCCGTCGGCGACCTGGTGCGGATCTTCACGTTCCACCAGTCCGGCGCCGACATCTACGAGATCACGCTGCCCGACGAGTCGCCCCTGGTGGGCCTGCGCGTCAACGACGTGACCTGGCCCACCGACACGGTGCTGGCGTGCGTCGTCCGCGGCCCGCGCCCGTTCAGCCCCACGGCCGACGACGCGCTGGAGTCCGGCGACGAGCTGATGTTCGTCACCGGACGCGAGGCGGACCCGACCGCCCTGCAGGAGCTGGTGGCCGACGGACCCGAGCTGGGCTGAGCCCCTACGCGCGGCTGGGCTCCACGACGTCGTCGAGCCGCCGCGTGGGGCGCACGACCACCCACGTCAGCCAGAGGACCAGGCCCCACAGCGGCACCCCGAGGACGAGGTGCATCGTGCCGAGCCAGCCAACCTCCTCGCTGAGGTAGAGGGGCACCTTGACCGCGAGACGGACGGCGAACAGGCCGACCCAGAACCAGCTCGCGATCGTGTAGCGCCGCACGAGTCCGGCGTCGGACCGCCACGCCGTCAGACCTGCCCACGGGCTGGGCGAGGCGTCGTCGGGGTCGTCGGGGTCGTCGGCGACGCCGTCGCCGTCGGCTGCCGCGTCCGCACCGACTCTTTCGGAGCCGACGTCCTCGGCCCCGTCGACGCCGTCCCGGGCATCGGCCGGCCGGTCGGTCCGCGCCCCGCCCGTGTCGCCGAACCCGGCGCGCAACGCCTCGACGAACAGCCCGACGAGTGGCCAGCGCACCAGAATCGAGACGAGGAACGCCACCAGGTAGGCGGCGTTCGTCCAGAGCCCGGGGGCGTAGAAGTTCTCCGCGGAGTCCGAGCGCCAGGCCCACACGACACCCACGACGATGCCCAGGATCCCGCCGGCCGCCTGCGTGACGGGGGTGCGCTGCACGAGGCGGACCGCGACCGCGACGAGCGCCGCGACCACCGACACCACCAGCGCGGTCCCCAGGTCGGTCGTGACGACGAACGCGACGACGAAGAGCAGTCCCGGCAGGACCGTCTCGACGACGCCCCGCACACCTCCGACGGCGTCACCCAGGGAGAAGGAGTCGCCCGTCACCGCGCGCATGCCGCGCCGGGCCGCCTCCTGCGCCGGGGACGGGGCCTCAGGTCGTCGCACGCTGCTCACGGGGTCCCCGTCGTTCGGTCGGTCCGTCATTCGCCGGCCCGCGCACGCAGCTCGTAGCGCGGGTTGTACATGGTGCGGCGTCCGCCGCGGTCGGTGACCATCCCGTCGACCCGCAGCCGCCGTCCGGGCACGATGCCGGCGATCTCTCGGCGTCCGAGCCAGACGAGGTCGAGCGTGTCGGTGCCGTCGTAGAGCTCGGCCTCGACCGTGGGGACGTCCTGGCTCGGGTGCAGCACGACCGAGCGGAGCACGCCCGAGGCGGCGAACCGGCGCCGGGTGCACAGATCCTCCAGGGCGGTGCAGCCCGTGACCGTCGCCGCGGCGTGCCGCTCCTCGCCGGCGGCCACGTCGTCCGTGGACGCCAGGGCCGAGCGGACGAGGGTACGCAGGGACATCAGCGGATCTCGGTGATCTCGGGCCCGCGCTTGAGCGGGTCGAAGGTCGGTTCGTCAGCGGGCTGCTCCGGGGCCTCGGAACCGGCGCCGGCGCCGTCCTTGCGGGCCTGCTGCGGCATGGTCAGGGACAGCAGGTCCCGCGGCGGGCGCGGGCTGCTGTCCCGCACGACGACGACGTTGGCGAACACGGACTCCAACGGCTTGGCGGCCTCGGGGTCCACGGCGGCCTGGCCCGACAGCACGCCCCGCAGGAACCAGCGCGGGCCGTCGAAGCCGATGAAGCGGGCGGGGCGCACGGCGGGCTGCCCCTCCGGCGTCGTCGCCGGGATGCGGGCCAGCAGCTCGCGGCCGAACACGCCCGGCACGTCGTCGACGGTGCCGCCCTGCTTGGTCAGGGACGAGGCGATCTCCGAGCGCACCTCCTCCCAGATGCCCTCCGACTTGGGCGCGGCGAAGGCCTGGACCTGCAGCACCGAGCCGTTGAGGGAGGCGGCCACACCGGTGACCTTCTGCGACTTCTTGTCGATCTCCATGCGGAGCTTGAGGCCGGGCAGGACGGGCAGCCAGATCGCACCGAGATCCACGCGGGGGCCCATCACCGACACCTGCGTGGCGTCGTAGGGGCCTCGCCCCGTGGGGCCGTCACCCTGGGGGCTCGCGCCCTCCTGCGTGGTCGGCGTGTCCACGTCCGCGGGGACGGGCTCCGTGGCCTCGGTCGACGCCTTGCGCCGGAACAGACCCACCAGGGATCTCCTTGTCTCGTTGGTCGGGGCGGCGCATGCCGTCCTGTGTCCAGCCTAGACCGCGCTCGCACGCGGTCCCGAACCGTCGGCTCAGCCCTGGGTGAACCCGCCGCTGGATCCGAACCCCGAGGACCCGCGGTGCGACCCGGGCAGCGTGCTCGCCACGAGGAAGCGGGCGTGCTCGACCCGCTGCACCACGAGCTGGGCGACACGGTCCCCGCGGCGCAGGCGCACCGTCTCGTGGGGGTCGGTGTTGGCGAGGATCACCTTGATCTCCCCCCGGTACCCCGCGTCGATCGTGCCGGGCGCGTTGACGACGGTGACGCCGTGCCTGGCGGCGAGGCCGGACCGCGGGTGGACGAAGGCCGCGAAGCCCTCGGGCAGCGCGATCGCCACCCCGGTCGGCACGACGGCGCGCTGCAGCGGTCCGAGCTCGACGTCCTCGGTCGTGGTCAGGTCGGCGCCCGCGTCACCCGGGTGCGCGTACGACGGCGCCTCGACGCCGTCGTCGAGCAGGGTGACGAGCACGTCGACGGTGCTGGGGTCGGTCGCCGCGAGGCTCGAGTCGTGAGGCACCGAGGCAGCCTATCGGACCCGATCAGGCTGCGATGATGTACCCATGAACGACGAGCACGACCGTCCCCGGGACGCTGCCGCGCCCGTGCCGCCCGCCTTCCGGGAGCGCCTCCTGCCCGGACCTGGCGCCTGGGTCCTCGCGATCGGCTTCGGGGTGCTCGTGGTGATCCTGCTGCTGCCGCTGGCCCCGCTGGTCGCCCCCGGCGCGGGAGTCCTGGCCGCGGCCGTCACGGTGGCGGTCCTGATGGCCTCCGCCCCCCTGGTGGAGGTGCGCTCCGGGGAGCTGCGCGCCGGGGCGGCACGCGTGCCCGTGGCGGTGCTGGGGCAGGTGACGCCGATCTTCAGCGCCGAGGAGATGCGGCTCGCGCTCGGCCCGGACCTGGACGCCCGCGCGTACGTGTGCCTGCGGACCTGGGCGCGCACCGGTCTGCGCGTCGACCTGCGCGACCCGCTCGACCCGACGCCCTACTGGTTGGTCTCGACCCGACGTCCCGACGAGCTCGCCGACGCCCTCGTCGAGGCGGGCGCGGGACGCTGAGCCGGCGCGAGGCCCGATCCGAGGCGGGGACGACGAAGGCCGTCACGTCGAGGACGTGACGGCCTGGGTGTCGCGTGCGGACGAGCTGCGCCGTGCCCGGCTCAGGCCGCGCACTCCGTGCAGATCATCTGACCGGACTTCTCGTAGGCCAGCTGGCTGCGGTGGTGGACGAGGAAGCAGCTCGAGCAGGTGAACTCGTCCGCCTGGCGCGGCAGGACGCGGACGGCCAGCTCTTCGCCCGAGAGGTCGGCGCCGGGGAGCTCGAAGCCTTCGGCGGCCTCGGTCTCGTCCTCGTCGACGACCCCCGACGACTTGTCGGAACGACGGGCCTGCAGCTCCTGGATGGAGTCCTGCTCGTTGTCCTCGTCGTTCTTGCGGGGTGCGTCGTAGTCGGTGGCCATGTGTGGTGTCACGCTCCGTGTTCTGGGGATCGGTACGCGCTGATAATGCGGTCCGGGCAGGTTTTGTTCCCTCTCGGCCCACGGATTGTGCACCATCCGCGCCCGCCTCGCGACATCACACGGTGTCACGCCCGTCACACCCGCCCTGACCTGCGCAGACAGTACGACTTCGACACCGGCGCCGACAAGGCCGTCAGAACGTCGGACGACTCCGCCCGAGGTGCCCGGCGGGGGTGGCGACGGCCGCCCCGGCGGGTCGGTCGGCGGCGTCCGCGTCGGCCGACTCGAGCAGCGCGACGAGCTCGCGCTGCCGCTCGGGTGCGCCCGCCACGGTCATGAGGTTCGTCGCCGGCTCGCCGCGCAGACCGCTCAGTGCCGCACCGGCCTCGGCGGCGACCAGCCCTCCGGCGGCCACGTCCCACGGGTTGAGGCCCCGCTCGTAGTACAGGTCCACGGAGCCGTCGGCCACGAGGCACAGGTCGATGGCGGCCGACCCGAGGCGGCGGATGTCGCGCACCCGCGGCAGGACGTGCGCCAGGACCTGCGCCTGCTGGGCACGGCGCGCGGCCGCGTACCCGAAGCCGGTGGCCACCAGGCTGGTGGCCAGGGAGTCGGCGTGGCGCACGCCGATCGGCTCGCCGTCGAGGTCGGCGCCCTGACCGAGCGCCGCCGTCCAGGTGAGCCCGTCGACGACCGAGTGCACGGCCCCGGCCAGCACGGTCCACCGCGCCGGGTCGGGCTCGCCGGCGACCACGGCCACCGACACCGCGTAGGAGGCGACCCCGTAGAGGTAGTTGACCGTCCCGTCGATCGGGTCGACCACCCAGGTGAGCCCGCTGGTGCCCGGCCGGTGGTCCCCCTCCTCGCCGAGCACGGCGTCGGCGGGCCGGCGCGTGGCCAGACGGCGACGCAGCAGCGCCTCGGAGGCCCGGTCCATGTCCGTGACCGGGTCGACGGCGCTGGACTTCGTGTCGGCGACCTCCACGCGCGCGGGGCGACCGCCACGCACGAGGGAACCTGCTTCGACGGCGAGGGAGCGGGCAAGGGAGCGCAGGTCGGCGATCTCGGCGGCGGACGGGAGGGTCGGTGCGTTGCTCACGTGTCCATCCTGCCCGATTCGCGCCCCCAGCGGCCGGTCCATCCAGAACCGACGTGCGGGACCAGCCAGCCCTGGGCGAGCGACAGCAGCCGGAAGCCCAGCACGAGCACCGCCACGATCACCGCCGTCCACCACGTCCACACACCGAGCTGCCACAGGACGACGGCGGCGACCGCCCCCAGGATCGCCGGCACGGCGTACAGCTGACGGTCGGCGAAGATCAGCGGCACCTCGCCCACCAGCATGTCGCGCAGCACTCCCCCGCCGATCCCGGTGAGCACGCCGACCACGGCCGACGCGAGCGGTCCGGCGCCCAGCTCCAGGGACTTGGTGGTGCCCTGCACCACGAACAGGGCGAGCGCAGCGGCGTCCAGCACGATGACACTGCGTCGCAGTCTGCTCAGCCCGGGGTGCAGGACGAACGCGGCGAGCCCGGCGGCGACGGCCGCGGTGACGAGCGGCCAGCTCGAGATCCCCACCGGCGGGGTGTCCCCGATGAGCACGTCGCGCAGGATGCCGCCGCCGAGCCCGCACACCCACGCCAGGACGAGCACGCCGAACATGTCGAACTTCTTGCGCACCGCGGCGAGCCCGCCCGAGACCGCCGACACGAACACGGCGACCAGCTCCAGTGCCGTCGTCCCGGCCGCGAGGGTGTCCATGCGCGCCATCCTGGCACCAGAGCCCCGGACGCACCCGGCGCAATGTGCGGCACACCGGCCCACCCTGCGTCCCGCACGCCGTGCGGGGTGGCACCCTCGAACGAGCGGGTCCGCCGCGCGGGCGGGCGACGTGAGGAGGAACCATGGCCGAGCTGGAGCTCGTGACGCTGCACGAGGACGCCGAGCGCCTGGTCCTGCGCGGCCCGGACGGCGTCGAGCACACCCTGTCGATCACCGAGGCGCTGCGGGCCGCCGTGCGCCGCGACCGGCCGCGGACCGAGGCGCTGCAGGCACAGTCCGAGACGCCGCTGCGCCCCCGCGAGATGCAGGCACGCCTGCGTGCCGGTGCCACCGCCGAGGACCTGGCCGTCGAGTCGGGCCTGCCGCTGGAGCACGTGCGCCGCTACGAGTGGCCCGTGCTCGCCGAGCGCGACCACGTGGTCTCCCAGGTGCGCGGTCACCGCGTCGAGCCCGACGCGGACACCACGCTCGGCGAGCTCGCCGACAGGCGCCTCGCCGCGCGCGCCGTGCCGCTGGACGACGCGACCTGGACGGCCCGCCGCGCGGGGTCCTCCCCGTGGCACGTCGAGGTGAGCTTCGTCGCGGGCGAGAGGCAGCGGACGGCCGCCTGGTCGTACGACCCGCGGGGGCGTGTCGTGGTGGCCCTCGACGACGAGGCCCGCTGGCTGGGCCAGCCGGACGACCCGCTCTCCCCCGAGATCCTCGGCGTGCCGGCCGAGGCGCCGGTGCGGCACCGTCCCGCGCCCCGACCGGACAGCGCCGCCGACGCGACCGCCCTCCTGCTGGACGACCTCGCCGACCGCCGTGGCCAGCGCCCCCACCGCACGCGTCCGCCCGCCGGGCCGCCGCCGGACGAGCTGCCGCTCGACCTCGGCGGCGCCACGTCCGGGGAGCCGGGGGCGAGCGTCGTCGACCTCGGTGCCCGTCGTGACGCCCACCGCACGGCGCAGGACGACAGCGCCGCCAGCGCGGCCAGTGCGGCCAGCGCCGTCGAAACGGCCGGCTCCGAGCCCTCCCGCCCCGGGGCTCCCGACGCCGGCCCTCCGGCACAGCGCCCCGCGCGTCCCACGCAGGACGCGGCGCGACGAGCACCGGAGGCGGAGGCTCCGGCGCGAGCCCGGCCGGCCACCGACGACGTCGGACGGACCGACACAGGACGGACCGAGACCGGACGCGCCGACCCCGCACGGGCCGGGACCGGCAGGAGTTCCGGCCACCGCCGGTCGCCAGAGGCGACACAGCCCTCGGAGCCCTCGACGCCGGCCGACCCGCCGGAGTCCGCCCCGCCCGAGCCCTCGGGCGACACGGCAGGCGACACGGCAGGCGACACGGCAGCCGACACAGCAGCGGCCGGCCGGCCCGCACCGGCACCCGCTCGCGCCCAGGCCAAGCCTGGCGGACGTCGCGGGGCTCGCAAGGGCCGCGCCCAGGTGCCGAGCTGGGACGAGATCGTGTTCGGCGGGGCGCGCCCGAGCCCGTGATCAGGCGGGCGTGTCCACGTCCAGCAGCGTGCCCGACGACGGGGCGAGGCGGCGCGCGGTGTGCGCGGTCATCCGCCGCATGTGGTGACGTCGGCACAGCACCTCGTAGGCGACCTGGCCGGCGCCCGAGGTGACGTCCCCGACGACGACCTGGTCGCCCTCGACCACCATCACGCCGTCGACGGTGCGCGCGTTGTGGGTGGCCCGCACCCCGCACCAGCACAGCGCCTGCACCTGCAGCACCTCGACGCGGTCCGCGAGCTCCACGAGGCGGGCGGACCCGGGGAACAGTCGCGTCCGGAAGTCCGCGGTGATGCCGAACGCGAAGACGTCGATCTCGGTCTCGTCGACGAGCCGCGCGAGCTGCTCCACCTGCTCCGGGGAGTAGAACTGCGCCTCGTCGCACACGAGGTAGTCGACGAGGCGGCCACGCCGCCGCTCGGCGGCGATCACCTCCCAGAAGTCGGTGACGTCGGTCACCTCGCGGGCGTCGACCTCGAGGCCGAGCCGCGAGGAGAGCCGGGCGACTCCGGCGCGGTCGTCGCGCGTGAAGATCAGCCCGTGGCGTCCGCGGGCACGGTGGTTGTGATCGGTCTGCAGGGCCAACGTGGACTTGCCGCTGTCCATGGTGCCGGAGAAGAAGACGAGCTCGGCCATGCCCCTGATCCTTCCAGACGTGCCCGCCGTCAGGGGCGCCGGGCGAGCAGCCGGCGCCGCAGGCCGAGCGCCACGGGCAGGCAGGCGACCAGGGGCAGGGCGCAGACGCCGAGCGCCGCACTGAGACCCACGCCCTGGGCGACGAGCCCGGCACCGGTCGACCCGACACCCGTGCCGGCGTCGTACCCGACGTTCCAGGCGGTGCTCGCGGTGCCGCTGCCCTCCGGACCGGCGTCGCGGAACATGATCACCAGCGTGTCGTTCTGCAGGGCGCCGAACCCCAGCCCGTAGAGCACCCCGGAGGCGATCGCGACCAGCGTGACGGCCGCCCCAGCCAGCGCGCCCGACGCCAGCGCGATGCCGGCCGCACCGACGGCGCACGCCGCGACGCTGAGCGGCAGCAGGGCACCGACGCCCTCCTTGTCGGCCCGGACCCCGGCCCACCACCGGCCGAGCGTGCTCGCCGCGGAGACGGACAGCAGCACCCACGACGCGACCCCGGCGTCCAGCGCCAGCGGGACGAACGCCGTCGCACCGCCGAACGCGCACGACGCCGCCAGCAGCAGGACGCCGGGACGGGCGAAGGTGCGCAGACGCACGGTGACGACGTCGGACGGCTCCTGCCGCGGGACGTCCCTGCTCACGGGAACGGGCTGCGCGCCGCGGGTGAGGGCCATCAGCACGGCGCCCAGGACGCCGCACGCCCCCGCCACCACGAACACGGCCGTGAAGCCGACGTGCTCGACCACCCCCACGGCGGCGGGCAGGAGCACGATCTGCGGCAGCCCGACGGCGACGCCGTACGCGCCGACCCCTCGACCACGACGCTCGGGCGGCACGAGCTCGGCGACCAGGGCGCTGCCGGCCACCACCACGATTCCGAAGCCGACGCCGCGCACCGCGGACACCGCGAGCACCCAGCCCACCTCGGGCGTCACGAGATAGGCCCAGGTGGGCACGCCCAGCAGGAGCGCGCCGACCACGGACGCCCGGCGCAGGCTCAGCACGCGCAGGATGCGCGGCATCGCGAGCTGGACGGCCACGGTCGCGGCCATCATGGCCCCGGTGGTGGCGCCCACCCCTCCGTTCTGCGCACCGCCCGACGCCGCCCACAGGGGCACCACGGACAGCAGCGGCGCGAAGCAGGAGAAGATCGCGAGGGTCGCCAGGAGCAGGAGCCGGAAGTCGCGCCCCACGCTAACGGCCGGCCACGACGAGCAGCGGGACGATCATCTCGGTGGCGGTCAGCGAGCCGTGCACGCCGGGCATCTGCCGCGCCGCGGCCGGGTGCAGCCGGGAGTCGACGACGGTGGCGTGCCCGCGGGCCGCCACGAGCACGTCCCCCGTCCAGGGCCGCACGTGCTCGGCGACGGGACCCAGCCATCCTGCCGCGATCGCCCGGTCGGCGGTGGCCACGACGGCGTCGTCCCCCAGGGAGTCCGCCCACCGGGCCGCGAGCGCGCCGACGTCCGCGCCGTCGGTGGCGTACACGTGCGTCATGCGCGGCTCCCCGCCGAGCAGCGCGACGTCCTGGGCGAGCTCGGGCCGCTCGGCGACGTCGTGCTGGTGGGCCGGCTCGGAGGTCACCATGCCGTGGTCGGCGGTGACGAGCACGAGGGTGCCCTGCGGGGCGGAGGCGGCGAGCCTCCGGATCTCGTAGTCCAGCGACTCCAGGGCGTCGCCCCACTGCCACGAGGTGGGGCCGTGCTGGTGGCCCACCCTGTCGACGTCGCCGAGGTAGAGGTAGACCAGGCCGTCGTCCCGCAGCGCCCGCAGGGTGGCGTCCACGGCGTCGGCGGCCTTCTCCGCGGTGACGTGGCGCGGGCCGCGCAGCGCCGCCCGCGTCATGCCGGAGCCGGCGAACTTCGCCCGGCCGGGCGCCACGACGTCGACGGCCGCGCCGACCTGCTCCAGCAGGGTGGCCTCGCGCTGCAGGTCGGCCGGTTCGACGCCGAAGGGCCCGGACAGCTTCTGGCCGGTCCGGTAGGGGTCGGACTGCTCCGTCCACGACACCAGCGTGGCAAGGCCCCCGGTGGCGGGATTGCGCTGGGTGTAGCCGAGCATGCCGGTCAGGCCCGGCGCGGTGCCGGTGCCGAAGGTGGCCAGCGCCGCGGCGGTCGTGGACGGGAAGCTCGTCACCAGGTGCGCCGCGTCACGCAGGTGGCCGCGCAGGAACGGCGCGTGCCCGCCCCGCTCGGTGAGGTTGTGCAGGCCGAGCCCGTCGACGAGGACGACGACGACGCGACGGGCGTCCGGCAGGCCGAGCGCGGCCTGGCAGTCGGACGAGCGCAGGCCGGTCGACGTGGTCAGGTCGAGTCCGAGCGTTCCTGCCACGGCGGGCAGGACGGCGGCGATCGAGTCGGCGCCGTAGGAGGGGACGACGAGGTCGGGCGGCAGGTCGGTCGCGGGCTGCGTCATCGGCCCGGGCGTCCGCCCGACCCGGTGGCGGCGGACAGCTCGCGGGCGAACGCCATCGCGCGGAGCACGGCGTCACGCCCTTCGGCGGCGCTGCTGACGCGCACGACGACGTCGTCCGGGGTCATCTGCCCCGTCAGCCCGTGGTCGGCGTCGCAGCTCGGGTCCGGGCACTGCGCGGGCTCGAGGTCGATGCGCGAGACGGCACCCCACCCGACGGCGAGGGTGAGCTCGGCGGCGCTGTCCCCGGGCTGGTGCTCGGCGGGCTCGGCGACGACGTGGGTGAGCGCGACGGACCGGATCTCGCTGATCGGCACGGCCTCGCTGGTCGCGGCGGCCGACGACGGGTTCGCGGCGTCGCCCTCGTGGTCGTCGACGTGCGCGGCCACCAGGCGGGTGGGCGTCAGCGCCAGGACCGTCAGGTGACGACGGACCTGGCTGTCGAACGTCGTCTCGGCCTGCACCAGGTGTGCCAGCACCGGCTCGTCGGCCAGCGCGACGTCCAGGACGTCGGTCACCAGGTCCGGGTAGTAGCCGGCCCGGTAGACGTGGGCACCGAGCTCGTCACGGAGGTTCTTGCGTGTGGTCGCGGAAGGCACCAGGGCATTCTCCCACTGAACACGGTCGCCGCGCGCGTGCCTCAGCCCGGCAGCGCGCGACGCAGCCCGTCCGCCCGGCGCCCGGCCGGCCGCAACCGGGCCGAGACGTGCAGCACGGACGCCCCGTGCTCGGCGACCACCACGGGGTACAGCTCGAGCGAGGCGAGCTCGGGGAGGTCGTCGGCCATGACCGCCACCCGGGCGAGCACGTCCTCCAGGGCGTCGACGTCGGCGGGGGGCGTGCCCCCGTACCCGTACAGCCGGGGCGCGGCGCGCACGGTGCTGACCAGCGCGGAGATGTCCACGTCGGTCAGCGGCGGGATGCCGTGGGCGACGTCGTCGAGCAGGTCGACCGCGTCTCCCGCGAGCCCGAAGGACACCATCGGGCCGAACAGCGGGTCCTCCGCGGAGCGCACCACGCACGCCACCCCGGCGGGCGCCATGGCCTGCACCTCCAGCTCCGGGTCCGCCTCGTCCAGCAGGGTCGAGGCCAGCATCTGCAGCCGCGCGACGTCGGTGCGCAGGTCCTCGGGTCCGGCGACGTCGAGCCGCACTCCCCCGAGGTCGTTGCGGTGCCGCAGCCCCGGCGACGCGCTCTTGAGCGCCACCGGCCAGCCGAGGTCGTCCGCCGCCTCGACGGCCTCGTCGGCCGTGCGGACCCGGCGCGCGGGCCACAGGCGGACGCCGTAGCAGTCCAGCAGCTCGCCCGCCTGCTCGACCCCGAGGTCCAGGGCGTCGGTGCCGGCCAGCCAGCCCTCGACGAGGCGACGCGCCCGACGCGCGTCCACGCCGTCCGGCACCACGTAGGTGCCGCGCTCCTCCGCGCGGGAGGCCGCGTGCTCGACCACCTTGCCGAGCGCGACGACGGCGTCCTCCGGCGTCGAGAACGCCGGCACCCGCACCGCCCTGCCGTCGGGCGCGGTGGCGGCGAGCTCGTCGGGCATGCCGTGCAGGCCGAGCATCGACACGACGGTCGTGCGTCCCGTGCGCGCCGCGGCGGACGCGACCGCCCGCGCGATCTCGCCCGTGCGGGGCTGCACCACCGGCACGTCGACCGCGACGACCACGTCGCACGCCCCCGGCGCGTACAGGGCGTCGACGGTGCGGGCGATGTCCGCCTCGCACGCGTGCGGCGGCAGGTAGTCGCTGGACGTGGCGACCACCAGCCCCTCGGAGACGGCGGCCTCGGCCACCAGGGCCGCGAGCGCCGCGGAGGACGCGAGGATCCCCACCCGGTTCCCGGTGGGCAGGGGCTGGTGGGCGAGCACCTGGGCGACGTCCATGAGCTGGTGGGTGTTGACCGCCTGGATGACCCCGGACTGGCGCAGCAGCTCCTCCAGGAGGCGGCGCGGGGCGCGGGTGGCGCGGACGGAGTGCCCGGGCGGGACGACCTGGCCGGAGCGTCCCGCGGTGGCGACGACGACGGGCTTGACGGACGACAGCCGCCGGGCGATCCGCGAGAACTTGCGCGGGTTGCCGATGGACTCCAGGTACAGGCAGACCACCTGGGTGGTGTCGTCGTCCTGCCAGTACTGCATGAGGTCGTTGCCGGACACGTCGGCGCGGTGCCCGGCCGAGACCATGGAGGACACTCCCAGCCCGCGACGTTCCAGGGTCGCGGTGAGGGTGACGGCAGCTGCCGCGGACTGGCAGAAGAGCCCGACGACGCCGGCGCTCGGGGGGCGCTGCGCCAGGGAGGCGCGCAGCGCGGCGCCCGGGGTCGTGGTCAGGACGCCGTAGGACACGGGTCCGACGACGCGCATGCCGGCCGCGTGCGCGGTGCGCAGCAGGTCGCGGCGCCGTTCGACGCCCTGCGGCCCGGACTCCGCGTACCCCCCGGAGAGCACGACGACGCCGCGTGCGCCCGTCGCGGCGAGCCGGCGCACCCGGTCCACGGCCTCGTCGGGGCGGACCGCCAGCAGGGCGAGGTCGACGTCGCCGACGTCGTCCCACCCGTCCGCCCGCGTCACGGAGCCGGGCACGTCCCCGGGGTGGTCGACGACGACGAGCTCGGTGTCCCCCGGGTCGGTCTCGGCGGCGTCGAGCACGCGGCGGGCCAGCAACGCCTCCGGCGAGCCGTCGTCGACGCCCGGTGCGACGAGCAGGACCCGCCGCGCCGTGAGCAGCGCGGCCATGGAGCGTGCCTCGGCCCGGTGCTCGCGGTCGGCCATGACGGCCCGGGAGCGCTCCGTCGGGTCGAGGTCGATGCCGACGGTGACGACGCCGTCGTCGAGGTGCTGGGACAGGGAGTAGCCGGCGTCGCGGAACACGCCGAGCATGGAGGAGTTCTGCGGGAGCACCTCGGCGGTGAAGCGCCGCACGCCGCGTTCGCGCGCGGCGGCGGCGACGTGCTCCAGCAGGACCGACGCCAGCCCCTTGCCCTGCAGGGAGTCGGCGATGTTGAACGCGACCTCCGCCTCGCCGTCGGCGATGACGTCGAACCGGGTGACGCCCAGGATGTCCTCGCGCGGGGCGCCGTCGGCGTCGGTGCCGGGCCGCACCGCCACGAGGGCGACCCGCTCGACGTGGTCGACGTTGACCAGCCGGCCCAGCTCGCGGTCGGTGAGGCGGCGGATGGGGGCGAAGAACCGGAAGTAGGCGGAGCGTTCGGACTGCCCCTCCTGGAACCGCTGCAGCGCGTCGGCGTCGTCCGGGCGGATGGGACGCACGTGCATCGTGCTGCCGTCGCGCAGCACGACGTCGGCCTCCCACTCGACGGGGTAGGCGGTGGCGACGGGGTCCATCCGAGCAGGCTATCCGCTGGGTGCGACGCCGACCGGTCGGTGCCGCCCGGCGACGGGCCGACGTCGGCGCACAGCCGGCGTCCACCCACCTCAGGAGATTGCCAGGCCCGCAGCAGCACCGGCCCAGCCGCGTCGGGGAGGGTCGAACCAGCCCGGAACGGTTCCGGGCCGGAAGGAGCACCACCATGAGGTCCAGCATGATTCGCAGGTCCGCCGTCGTCGGCGCCATCGGGCTCGCCGGCCTCGGTGTCGGCTCGGCCGCCGTGGCGGCCCCGTCGCCCGAGACCGCCGTGGTCACCGAGGACGACGCCGACACCGCCTCCGACGGCACCGACCGCGCGTCGAGCCTCGAGGACAGCCTCCAGGGGCTCGTCGACGACGGGACGATCACCGACGCCCAGCGCGAGGCCGTCGCGGACGCTCTCGCCGAGAGCGCGCCCTCCGGGCACGGCCGTGACCACGGTGGCCGAGGCCCGGTGTCCCTGAGCACCGCGGCCGAGACCCTCGGGCTGACCACGGACGAGCTGCGCGAGGCGCTCTCCGCCGACGGCGCCACCCTGGCGTCGGTGGCCGAGGACGAGGGGGTCTCCACCGACGAGCTGACCGAGGCGCTGGTCGCCGCCGCCGAGGAGCGGGTGGACACGGCGGTCGAGGACGGTCGCCTCACCCAGGAGGAGGCCGACGAGCGCAAGACCAAGATCGCGGACTCGGTCGCCTCCGCGATCTCGGCCGAGCAGCTCGGCACCGGTCGTGGTGGCTCCCGGCCGGAGGGCCGGCAGGGCGGCGACGACGACCAGGGCGCGGAGTCCACGCAGGAGTCCGCGAGCACGGACGCGGCGGCGTACTCCGCCTGACCGCGCGACGGGGCGGCGGCCTGCGCGCCGCCGCCCCGAGGAGGTGGACGATGACGTGGCGCAGGTTCCGCACCACCGCCGTGGCCGGGGCGATCGGCCTGGCGTCGCTGGGAGCCGCACCGACGGCCGACGCCGCACCGACCGTCGTCGGGCCGACCACCGTCGTCGCGGGCTCGCCCGCCGACGACGACGTCGAGGCGCGCTGGTCCGAGGCGCTGCAGGAGCTCGTCGACGACGGGGCGATCACCCGTGCCCGGCGTGACGCCGTGCTCGCCGGGCTCACGGGTCGGCAGGCAGGTCCGGTCGACCCTCCGGCCCCTCGGCTGGACGACCGGCTGGTGTCCCCCGGGGCGGCCGCCCGGGCCCTGGGCCTGAGCGTCGAGGCGTTCGAGACGGCGACGGCGGCCCCGGGAGCCACGCTCGTCTCCGTGGCCGAGGCCCGAGGGATCGATCCCGGCAGCCTCGTCGACGCGCTCGTGACCGCCGCGCTGGGTGGCGTCGACGACGCCGTCGGGGCGGGCCTGCTCACGACCCAGGAGGCCGCCGAGCGTCGGGCCGAGCTGCCCGGGGTGATCGCCGACCTGGTCGAGGCGCAGTCGATCCGTGGTCCGGCGGTCTGAGCCGGCACCCGCCCGGTTGCGCCGTGGGGCCTCCCGCTGACGCTACGCTGCCCTCGAACGTCCGTACGTGGCCGCCGGGCCGACGTCGGGCGCCACTTGTCCGCCGAGCACCACGAGCAGGAGCCGCACCGCATGGCGCGCACGAAGGCCGCACCCGTCGCCGAGGAACCGTTCGACGAGAAGATCGTCGACATCGACGTCGCCTCGGAGATGGAGACGTCGTTCCTGGAGTACGCCTACTCGGTGATCTACTCCCGTGCCCTGCCGGACGCCCGCGACGGCCTCAAGCCGGTGCAGCGCCGGATCCTGTACATGATGGCCGACATGGGCCTGCGGCCCGACCGCGCCTACGTCAAGTCCTCCCGTGTCGTCGGTGAGGTCATGGGCAAGCTGCACCCCCACGGCGACACCGCCATCTACGACGCCCTGGTGCGCCTGGCCCAGGACTTCTCGCTGCGGCTTCCGCTGGTGGACGGCCACGGCAACTTCGGTTCCCTCGACGACGGCCCCGCAGCACCTCGCTACACCGAGGCGAGGCTCGCCGCCCCGTCGACGGCGATGACCGCCGGGCTCGACGAGGACGTCGTCGACTTCGTGCCCAACTACGACAACAAGCTCACCCAGCCGGAGGTGCTGCCCTCGGCCGTGCCGAACCTGCTGGTCAACGGCGCGTCCGGCATCGCGGTGGGCATGGCCACCAACATGCCGCCGCACAACCTCGTCGAGGTCGTCGCCGCGGGGCAGCACCTGCTCGCCCACCCGGACGCCACCCTCGAGGACGTCATGCGGTTCGTCCCCGGGCCCGATCTGCCCACCGGCGGCAAGATCGTCGGTCTCGACGGCGTCCGGGACGGCTACCGCACGGGGCGCGGCTCCTTCCGGACCCGGGCCACGGCCCGCATCGAGAACGTCACCCCCCGCCGCAAGGGGATCGTCGTCACCGAGCTGCCGTACACGGTCGGGCCCGAGAAGGTCATCGAGAAGATCGCCGACGGCGTCAAGAACAAGAAGATCCAGGGTGTCGTCAACGTCCAGGACCTCACCGACCGGTCCCACGGGCTGCGTCTCGTGATCGAGGTCAAGACGGGGTTCGACCCGGAGGCCGTGCTCGAGCAGCTGTACCGCACCACCCCGCTCGAGGACTCGTTCGGCATCAACAACGTCTCGCTCGTCGAGGGGCAGCCACGCACGCTGGGCCTGCTGGACCTGCTGCGCGTGTGGGTCGATCACCGCATGGACGTGGTGCGACGCCGCTCGGCGTTCCGGCTCGGCAAGCGCAAGGACCGGCTGCACCTGGTCGAGGGTCTGCTCGTGGCGATCCTCGACATCGACGAGGTCATCCAGGTGATCCGCGGGTCCGACGACGCGGGCGAGGCACGCTCGCGCCTGCAGAGCGTCTTCGACCTCTCCGAGCCGCAGGCGTCGTACATCCTGGACCTCCAGCTGCGCCGCCTGACGAAGTTCTCCCGCATCGAGCTGGAGTCGGAGAAGTCCGAGCTCGAGGCCGAGATCGCCGCGCTGGAGGAGATCCTCGCCGACGAGAGCCGCCTGCGGGCCGTCGTGTCCCAGGAGATGAGCGACGTCGCCGCCGCCTACGGCACCCCCCGACGCACCGTCCTGCTCGACTCGGCGGGAGGCACGGCGTCGTCCGCCGCGGCCGCACCCGCCCGGGGTCGGGGCGCGCCCGCCATCGACCTGGAGATCAAGGACGCCCCGACCCGCGTGCTGCTGTCCGCGACGGGCCTGCTGGCCCGCACCTCCGGCGACGACGCCGAGGCGCCCGTCGAGCGTGCCGGGCGCCGTCACGCGCACGACGCCCTGCGCGGCGACGTCGCGGCCAGCACCCGGGCGGAGGTCGGCCTGGTCACCTCGGCCGGCAGGCTGCACAAGATCGCCGTGCTGGAGCTCCCCGCCCTGCCCGCGACCGACGGCCCGCCGTCCCTGTCCGGCGGCGTGCCCGTGCGCGAGATGGTCACCCTGGAGGCGGGCGAGGAGCCCGTCGCCGTCGTCTCGCTGGCCGACGACGCCCCCACGCTCGCGCTGGGGACCCGTCACGGCGTGGTCAAGCGGGTGGCGGCGGGCGACGCGCCGCGCAGCGGTGACGTGTGGGACGTCGTGGCGCTCAAGGACGGGGACGTCGTCGTCGGCGCCGCCCCCGCCACCGACGACGACGAGCTCGTGTTCGTCGCCTCGGACGCCAGCCTGCTGCACTTCGACGCCGCTGCCGTGCGCCCGCAGGGGCGCGCCGCCGCCGGGATGGCGGGCATCCGGCTCGCCGCCGGCCAGCGGGTCGTCTTCTTCGGCGTCGTGCGCGCCGCGACGCGGGACCTGCACACCGTCGTCACCGTGGCGGGCGCGTCGGGCGCCCTGCCCGGGACGGGCGGCGGATCGGTCAAGGTCACCCCGTACGAGCTCTACCCCGGCAAGGGGCGCGCGACCGGCGGCGTCCGGGCGCACCGGTTCCTCAAGGGCGAGGACGCGCTCGTCCTGGCCTGGGTGGGCGAGGGACCTGCTCGCGCCGTCGGCTCCGGCGGGCAGCCGGCCGACCTGCCCGAGGAGAGCACCCGACGGGACGGCTCCGGCGTGCCGCTCGCCGGACCGGTCGCCGCGATCGGCTGACGCCGGGCGACGGTCGGGCTAGCGGGCGATCGCCGCGGCGATGGCCTCGCCCAGGTCGACCGGGCGGGTGAACATCGGCCAGTGCCCGGTGGGCAGGTCGACGATCTCGTAGCGGTGGTGCCTCGCCAGCTCGGTGACGTACGGATGGCCCTGCGTCATGAGCCCGCGCAGCACGTCCGCCGACATCTCCGAGGCGACCACGGTGGTCGGGACGTCGAGCCGGGACAGGTCGTCGCTCAGCCGGTGCGGCTCACGCACCGTCCCGCCGGGCTGCGGGACCGCCCGCTCGCGGAACTGCCGGCGCAGGTCGTCGGTGAGGCCGACCACCGCGGCCTCGTGGTCGGCCAGGGTGATGCCCGTGCGGTCCTCGTCCACCGAGGCCGTGCCCGGCAGGGTGAGCGGGTGCACGGTGTGCCCGGCCGCGACCAGCGGCGGCGTGACGGCGTCCCAGGCGGACGCATTCAGCCAGAAACCCGGTACCAGGACGATGTCCGTCCTCCGGACCCGAGGAGTGACCACCGACACACCGGCGCCAGGACTCCTGCCCTGCCGTGCGACGGTGCCCGGTGGTTGGATCGCCGGGTGACGACGTACGAGTTCTCCGCCGACCCGTCCCGCATCGACGCCGTCTGGGTGCACGAGATCCTGTCCACCCAGGCGTACTGGGCGCTCGGACGCTCTCGCGCGACCCAGGACACCGTGATCGCCGGATCGCGCAACTACGGGGTCTACGCCACCGACGGCGCCCAGGTCGCCTACGCCCGGGCCGTGACCGACGGCGCGACGTTCGCCTGGATCGCCGACGTCGTGGTGGACCCGGCCCACCGCCGCCGCGGCCTGGGGACGATGCTGGTCGACGGGCTCATGGGCGACCTGGACACCCTGGGGCTCAAGCGCGTTCTCCTCAAGGCGTCGCCCGAGGGCCGCGACCTCTACCGCCGGGCCGGGTTCGGCGACCTCGACGACCCGGCGACGTGGCTGCTGCGCAAGCTGTCCTGAACCGTCAGAGCTCGATGCTGAGCATCCGCGAGCCGTAGGCCCGGGTGTACCCGAGCCGGGCGTACAGCCCGTGGGCACCTGTCGGGTTGGCGGTGTCCACGCCGAGGCACCCGAACTCCATGCCGTCCGCGGCCATGGCGCGCAGCCCGGCGACGAGCGCCGCGGGTGCCGCCCGGCGCCCCCGGTAGGCACGGCGGGTCCCCAGGATCCCGGTGTAGCCGAACGAGTAGCCGCGCACCGCGAAGTCGGCGTCGAAGCGCTCGTTGAGGGCGTAGGCCACCACCAACGGTTCCCCGGCGCGCAACGACGCGGCGGTCTCGGCGTCGGTGTCCGGGTCGGCGAGCAGGGCCGCGACGTCCGGGGCGTCGTCGACGACGACGACGCTCCAGTGCGGCACGAGCTCCGTGCGTCCGTTGGTCCACTGCGCGGGCGTGTGGGGCTCGCTGCCCCAGTGGTCCCGGAACGCGTCGTTGTGGGCCAGGCGCGTGGCCTCGTCGTGCTCGGGGCCGAAGCGGACGAGCCGTAACCCGTCGGGCTCGATGTCGGGCAGCGGCTCGGCGACCAGGTCGCGCAGGTCGCGACGCAGGTCGGCGTAGAAGCGGCGGTCGGTGAAGCCTGCGCGGGCGAACATCCGCACCTTCGCCGCGGGCCCGTCGTCCTCGGCGAACACGGCGAGCCGGGCCGGCAGCTCCCGGCCGCACGATGCGAGCACCTGCCGGCCGCGTGCGACCTGCCACGCGAACAGCTCGCGTCCGATCCCCTCGCCCCGACGCTGCGGGTGCACCCCGCCCAGGAGCATCACGCGCACCGTCCGGGTGTCGCCCGGCAGGGACTCCACCACCCCGTAGGCCCGCAGGACGCCGTCCGCGTCGACGCCGAGCAGGGAGTCGGTGTCGAAGTGGCGCCAGGGCGCCTCGAACAGGTCCGTGATCTCGCCGAGCACCTCGCGGTACGGCTCGGCGTCGGCCTCGGCGACGGCGTTGCGCAGCTCCAGCAGGGCGGGCGCGTCGTCGATCGTGGCGGGACGCCAGCCGAGCCCGCCGGCGGTGATGCCCGGCAGCGTGGCGGGCGCGGCGGCCCGCTGCGCGATCGGCGCGAGCGCGGGCGAGGACTCCAGGTCGGACATGCGGCGAGCGTACGTCTCACCGCTCGTCGCACGCACGGGATTTCAGGGCGTCGCGACTACCCTGGGTCGGTGACCACCACGCTCGACCTCGCCGCCGCCGACGCCCGTTCCGCCGCCCTGCACGACGCGATCCGCAGCCGCGTGGTCGTCGCCGACGGCGCGATGGGCACGATGATCCAGGCTGCCGACCCGTCGCTGGACGACTTCCAGCAGCACGAGGGCTGCAACGAGATCCTCAACGTGACCCGCCCCGACATCATCTCCTCGGTGCACGACGCCTACCTGGAGGTCGGCGTCGACGCGATCGAGACCAACACGTTCGGCGCCAACTGGTCGAACCTGTCGGACTACGGCATCGACGACCGGATCCGCGAGCTCGCCCGCGCCGGTGCCGCGCTGGCCCGCGAGCGTGCCGACGCCTTCGCCACCGCCGAGCACCCGCGCTGGGTGCTGGGGTCGATGGGGCCGGGCACCAAGCTGCCGTCCCTGGGTCACACCACCTACGACCACCTGCGTCGCACCTTCGCCGAGCAGGCGGCCGGGCTGCTGGAGGGCGGCGCCGACGCGCTGCTGGTCGAGACCAGCCAGGACCTGCTGCAGACCAAGGCCGCCGTGACGGCGTGCCACGACGCGATGCGCGCCGTCGAGGACGGCGGGGTGGGCCGGTGGGTGCCGGTGATCGCGTCGGTCACGGTCGAGACGACGGGCACGATGCTGATGGGCTCGGAGATCGGCGCGGCGCTGACGACCCTGCAGGCGATCGGTGTGGACGCCATCGGCCTGAACTGTGCGACGGGCCCCGAGCAGATGAGCGAGCACCTGCGCCATCTCGCCCGGCACGCGGAGATCCCCGTGACGTGCATGCCGAATGCGGGCCTGCCGGAGCTGGGCCCGCACGGCGCGGTGTACCCGCTGACGCCGGCCGAGCTCGCGACGGCGCACGAGCAGTTCGTCGGCGAGTTCGGCCTCGGGCTGGTGGGCGGCTGCTGCGGCACCACGCCGGAGCACATGGCCCGCGTGGTGGAGGCGGTGCGCGGGCGCGCGCTGCCGCCGCGCACCGTGGAGCGCGAGAACGGCGTCGCCTCCCTGTACGCGCACACCGACCTGAGCCAGGACGCCTCCTACCTGGCGATCGGCGAGCGCACGAACGCCAACGGCTCCAAGGCGTTCCGCGAGGCGATGCTGGAGTCGCGCTGGGACGACCTGGTGGACATCGCCCGTGCCCAGACGCGCGACGGCGCGCACCTGCTGGACGTGTGCGTCGACTACGTGGGGCGCGACGGCGTCGCGGACGTCCGCGAGGTCGTCTCGCGACTGGCGTCGGCGTCCACCCTGCCGCTGGTCATCGACTCCACCGAGCCGGAGGTGATCCGCGCGGGCCTGGAGCTGGTGGGCGGGCGCGCCGTGGTGAACTCGGTGAACTTCGAGGACGGCGACGCCCCGACGTCGCGGTTCCAGCGGGTCATGCCGGCCGTCGTCGAGCACGGCGCCGCGGTGATCGCGCTGACCATCGACGAGGAGGGTCAGGCCCGCACCGCGGACAAGAAGGTCGCGATCGCCTCGCGGCTCATCGACACGCTCGTCGAGCGGTGGGGCATGCGGGTCGACGACATCATCGTCGACACCCTGACGTTCCCCATCGCCACCGGTCAGGAGGAGACGCGCCGCGACGCCATCGAGACCATCGAGGCGATCCGCGAGCTCACCCGTCTCTACCCCGGGGTGCACACCACCCTCGGTGTGTCCAACGTGTCGTTCGGTCTCAACCCGGCCGCCCGCACGGTGCTCAACTCGGTGTTCCTGCACGAGGCGGTCCAGGCCGGTCTCGACTCCGCGATCGTGCACGCAGCCAAGATCCTGCCGCGCACGGCGATCCCGGACGAGCAGTGGCAGGCCGCGGAGAACCTCGTGTGGGACCGGCGCACCTACGACGACGAGGGCAACCTCACCCACGACCCGCTCGCCCACCTGCTGGAGACGTTCTCCGGGGTGGACTCCGCGGCGCTGCGCGACCAGCGGGCCGCCGAGCTCGAGGCGCTGCCCGTGGGTGAACGTCTGGAGCGCCGCATCGTCGACGGCGCGCGCAAGGGGCTCGAGGCCGACCTCGAGGCGGCGCTGTCCGACGGGATGAAGGCGCTCGACATCGTCAACACCCACCTCCTGGGCGGCATGAAGGAGGTGGGCGAGCTCTTCGGCTCGGGGCAGATGCAGCTGCCGTTCGTGCTGCAGTCCGCCGAGGTGATGAAGTCCGCCGTCGCGCTGCTCGAACCGCACATGGAGAAGGTCGAGGGCGCCGAGGAGCAGTCCAAGGGCGTGATCGTGCTCGCCACCGTGCGCGGCGACGTCCACGACATCGGCAAGAACCTCGTGGACATCATCCTGACGAACAACGGCTACACGGTGGTCAACATCGGCATCAAGCAGCCGATCTCGGCCATGATCGAGGCCGCCGAGGAGCACGACGCCGACGTCATCGGCATGTCCGGGCTGCTGGTGAAGTCGACCGTGGTGATGAAGGAGAACCTCGCGGAGCTGGAGTCGCGCGGGCTGGCGAAGCGTTGGCCCGTGCTGCTGGGCGGCGCGGCCCTGACCCGCACGTTCGTCGAGGACGACCTCGCCTCGGCGTTCCCCGGCGTCGTGCGGTACGCCCGCGACGCCTTCGAGGGGCTGCGCCTCATGGAGCCGCTGGTGGCCGTGGCGCGCGGCGCCGACCCGGAGTCCGTCGGTCTGCCCGCGCTGCGCAAGCGCCGGCACAACGTCGTCACGGTCACCGAGACCGCGCCCGAGGACCTGCCCGAGCGGTCCGACGTCGCGACCGACAACGAGGTGCCCGCTCCCCGTTCTGGGGCACCCGCGTCGTCAAGGGCATCCAGCTCGCCGACTACGCGGCGTTCCTCGACGAGCGTGCGACCTTCATGGGTCAGTGGGGCCTGAAGCCGGGGCGCGGGGACGACGGCGCCTCCTACGAGGAGCTCGTCCAGACCGAGGGCCGGCCACGTCTGGCGCAGTGGCTGGAGCAGATCCGCACCGACCAGATCATGGACCCCACGGTCGTCTACGGGTACTTCCCGGTGTGGTCCGAGGGGGACGACGTCGTCGTGGCCCACCACGGACCGGGGCTGGGCGGGCCGTCGGGAGGGATCCAGGCGCCGGACGGCGGCTCCGGCGGCGAGCCCGGCACCGAGCGTCTGCGGTTCACGTTCCCGCGCCAGCGCCGCGACCGGCACCTGTGCCTGGCCGACTTCGTGCGCCCTCGCTCGTGGGTGGAGGAGACCGGCCGGTTCGACGTCCTGCCCATCCAGCTCGCCACCGTGGGCGAGCCCGTCTCGGCGTACACCGCCAAGCTCTTCGAGGCGAACAAGTACCGCGAGTACATGGAGCTGCACGGCCTGTCGGTCCAGCTCACCGAGTCGCTGGCGGAGTTCTGGCACTCCCGTGTCCGCGACGAGCTCGGGTTCGCCGACGAGGACCCCACGGACGTCGAGGGCATGTTCAAGCTCGAGTACCGCGGCGCGCGCATGTCGCTCGGCTACCCCGCCTGCCCCGACATGGAGGACCGCCGCAAGGTCGTCGAGCTGCTCAAGCCCGAACGCGTGGGCGTGATCCTGTCGGACGAGCTGCAGCTCCACCCGGAGCAGTCCACCGACGCGTTCGTCCTGCACCACCCCGAGGCCAAGTACTTCTCGGTGTGAGGCTCCGGGCAGGTCCGCTCGACCTCGTGGTGGGCTCTTCTCGCAGGTCGTGACCCGCGGGGACGTTCGCCGGTCACGTATCCAGCCGCCGCTGGACGGACCTCACCGTACCAAAACGGCTCATCGCAGATAAGGTGTAGCAGCGGTCTGAAGCCGCCGGCTTCCAGGAGAGATCGGGCGATGTAGTGGGCCAGGTTGCGAAATCCGAGGGCGGAGCCGCGTAGGTGCTCGAGCCTGCCGTTGATCGCCTCGGTCGGACCGTTGCTGGTGCCGGGTAGGTCGAAGTAGGCCAGGACGTCGGTGGCACGCTTCGTGAGCGTTCGTCCGAGTCGGCGCAGCTCGACGAGGGCGGCGGGCACGGACTTGCTGACGGAGTTGATGACCGCAGTCATGAGCTCGCGGCCGCGGGCCTTGTCGGGGTGGCGGTAGGCGCTGATCATCCGCTGGTAGATGCCCCAGGTCGCCTCGACCTCGATGTGTTCCTCGACGGCGAACAGTGCTTCAAGTCGAGCGTGCTGCTTGTCGGTGAGCAGGCTGGAACCGGTGTGCAGGGTCCGCCGGGCCCGGTAGAGCGGATCCTTGGATCGTCCGCGGTGGCCGTGCAGGTCTTGCTGGACTCGGCGTCGGCAGCGGTCCAGGGCGTCGCCCGCGAGCTGCACGACGTGGAAAGGGTCCATCACCGCCGTCGCGTCGGGCAGTTCTTCGGTGGTGGCGGTCTTGAAGCCGGTGAAGCCGTCCATCGCGACGACCTCGATGCCGTCGCGCCAGGTCTTCGGGCGCCCGACCAACCACTGCTTGAACGCGTTCTTCGAGCGGCCCTCGACCATGTCGAGCAGGCGGGCAGGTCCGGCGCCGTCGCGGATCGGGGTGAGGTCGATGATGACGGTCACGTACTTGTCGCCCCTGCGGGTGTGTCTCCATACGTGTTCGTCGACGCCGATCATCCTGACGCCGTCGAACCGGGTGTCGTCGTCGATCAGGACGCGCTGGCCCTCGGCCAGGATGGCGTCGTTCGCGGTGTGCCACGCGACCGCCAACGCTTCGGCCACCCGGGCGACGGTCAGGTGCCCGACGACCAGCCCGACCAATGCCCAGCGCACCGCCGCGCGCGACAGCTTCGCCCGCGGTCCAGCAGCCTTCGTGGTGTCCTGGCGCCACACACGCGAGCATCCCGCACAGCGGTAGCGGCGCACCCTGATCAGCAACGTCGTCGGACGCCACCCGAACGGCTCATGCGCCAGACGCCGCGTCACGGTGTCTCGGATGACGCCCTCGGCGCCGCACCTGCGGCAGAACGGATCGTCCTGCCGGCCTGCGACACGGCAGTCCAGCACCGCCCGGTCGGGCTCCACGTGCTGCCCGACAGCGACGAGGCCGAGCTCGTCCAGGCGCGCGAAGGTGGTCAGGTCAGGAGCAGCGAAGGTAGCGTCACGCACGTCGAGGTCTTCCGGATGGCCAGTGTGAGAACTTCCATCCTGGGGGACCTCGACCCCTGCCCGGACGCCGTGTCACCGTGTGTCGCCCTGCGCACCTCATGCAGAAGCGCGTCGGACTGCCCGGTCGAGCCGCCAGCGAGAGTCGAGTGCCATCGACCTCGCAAGACGTGGAGACTTATCGGATGAGTGCACCAACGGAGAAGTTCTCAGTTCACGACGAGCCGGCCTGGCGCGAGCGCGCGAACTTCATCGTCAATGCCGCACTGCCCGAGCAAGAACGCTACGAACAGCTGTGGTGCCGCCAGGTCAGCGACGACACCTTCGAGGTGTGCTGCATCCCGTTCTTCCTGTATGACGTTGCACTGGGAGACCTGGTGCAGACGGCTCCGCAGGCGGAGCGCGAGTACGTCGTAGCAGGAGTGCTGCGCCGATCCGGTCGCTACGTGTTCCGCGTCTACTTCGCAGGCCCGATGTTGGGGCACAGAGAGAGTGCGGTGGGGCATCTGACCACGATGGGAAGCCTCCTTGAGTGGTCGTCGGCGAGTTTGCTAGCCGTGGACGCGCGCGATGCCACGCATGCTCAGGAGATCGCCACCTATCTGATGGAGCGAGAGAGCCAGGGCCACCTCGTCTACGAGACCGGAAGAAGCGCCTGACGCTCACCAGCCTGCTCGGCGATCACATCAACAAGCCCGGCTGCCGCGGGGTTGGACGGAACCCCGCTATCGCGACGCCGCCTGGCTACACCCTCATCTGCGATGAGCCCGTTATGGCTGTCTGACACGACCATAGCCGGCCCGAGCAGCGCCGCGCATGCTTCCATCAGCCCATGCACGTGCGACTCGACGCTGATGTCCACCGTGCAGAAGCGCAGGGAGAATCTGTCGGTCACTGCGTCCCCTTGCCTTCGACTGTGGCTCCGTGGCGCGTGAGCACTTCTTGGATGAACTCGGACTTGGCGTCGGCGTACGCGTTCATTCCGTCCCACTCTCTTCTTGCGAGTTCAGTCTTGAGTCGACCGTAGCGCTCCCGATCGGTAGAGTCCCTACGCAGGTGATCCCGGAAGACAAGATGTGCAGCGATGGCAGGATCTCCTGCCTGCAGAACATGGATGTTGACGTCCAGATCGGGGGACCGGAAGAGGCGATGGCCGGGCTCGCGTCGTCGAAAGTTGTATCCGCAACCTACCAACCGATCGAGATACGCACTTTCAGCATCCACGTCGACAACCACGAGTACGACGTCGATAACTGCCTTCGCGAGCAGCCCAGGTACCGAAGTAGAGCCGATATGGTGGACGTCGAGCGCCACTTCGCCTAGGGCACATGTTATCTCGTCGCGGACCCGCTCGAACGCACGAGGCCATTCGGAATTGTACGGCACAAGGACGACTCTGCGCCTTCCCGTGCGGCCGAAGACTTGTGATGCCGTGACGTTCCCATGATCCGTAGAAGGGCGGTGGGTCATTCCGATAGTTCCTTCCCACAAAAAATGGCCTATTGCTCGTTGCTTTCGAGCAAGTTTGCATACACGGCTAGGTGGTGGAGGGCCATCGTTGCGTAACTGCCGGACGGGAGGAAGAAGCTTACGCGTATGGCGTAGCGGCTCGGGAAGCGCTCGTCAGGGGCGACTGCCAAGGTGCGCATTCGAGTTTGCACTAGGACCGGTCGATGGATGACCTCCGAGGTCAGGGTTCCGTTGACGCTCGTCCAACGCACGTATGGCCGCCGCCCAGGTCAGGCCCCGGAGACCCGGAAACCAAGTACTTCTCGGTGTGAGTCTCAGGCCGGGGCGTCGTGCCACGTCCTGGTCGACGCGCCCGCGGTGGTCACGCGTCGACCAGGACATGACGGGACGTGGGCTGCTCCGGGTTCACGCCTGCTGCGGGGTGCGGACGTCCGCACGCTCCGGGACGGTCGCCGTGGGTACGGTGCGCGGCCACGTCCAGGCCCACCGCACGACGAGGGCGAGCAGGACCAGCTCCACCGCGACGCCGAGGCCGTAGAAGTACAGCCAGGACTCCCCCACCACGTTGAACACGGTGACGGGGACGTAGAGCAGGGCGACGACGAGGTTCACGACGCGGTTCACCGGTGCGGGCAGGGTCGTCGACAGCGTGATCATGAGGATCGGGACGGACATCAGGGCCAGCGCACCGGTCGAGAAGGTCTCGGAGAGAGAGAACTCGAAGACCCTGCCGTCCAGGATCTCCGCGACGACGCCGGGCGTGAAGAAGTTGAGGATGTCCACGTAGGCGTACAGGAGCATCAGGCTCGTCCAGGCGGCGGCGAGCCTGACCCTGACCGAGACCGGCTGACTTTCCCACCTGGTGGGTCGACGTGTTCTCATCGTGCGCTCCTTTGCCGTGGTGAGGATCGGTAGGTCCACGATCTCCGAGCGCAGCAGGAGAGGCATCGGCCCGACGGCTCGAGCTCGCTCGGCCGATGGATCGACCCGGGTCTCGTGCTTTCGGCGGGTACGCGAAGGCGCACCGCTGCCTAGGCTGGGATGGTGAACACTCCCGGGCGCTCCCTCTGGCGTGAGCCGCGGCCCGCCGACGTGCCACCCGTCGGCCGCCTCGACTGGCTGCTGGTGGGTGTGTTCACCGCTGGCTCGGTGGTGGAGGGCGTCGTCCGGCCGGACCTGGCGTGGCGCCCCCTGGTGACGGTGCTGGCCCTGGCGATGATCCCTGCCCTGCTCTGGCGGCGGAGCCGACCCCTGGCAGCCGCTCTGGTCGGGTGGGGCATCGCCGGGCTGCTCTCCGTCCTGCAGCTCACGGCGCACGTCGCGGACCTCGGCCTCTACTCCATGACGGCCGTGCTGATCCTGCTCTACTCCTTGGTGCGGTGGGGTGCGGGACGCGAGATCGTGCTGGGGGTGGCGTTCGTGGCGGTCGTGGTGGGGCTGGGGACGTTCGCCTCGGCCGCGGGCTGGGCCGACGTCGTCGGAGGGACGGCGCTCGTGGTGTCGCTCGTCGCCCTCGCCGCGGTGTTCCGCCACCGCGCAGACCTCTGGCACCGTCGACAGCGCGAGATCCGCAACCAGGAGCGCGTGGCGCTGGCGCGCGACCTGCACGACACGGTGGCGCACCACGTCTCGGCCATCGCGGTGCAGGCGCAGGCCGGTGGCGTGGTCGCCCGCACCCAGCCGGAGATGGCTGCCGACGTCCTGGCCGCGATCGAGTCCGAGGCGTCCCGGACCCTGGCGGAGATGAGGTCCATGGTGCGGCTGCTGCGGGAGGAGGAAGCCGTGGCCTACGCGCCGCAGCCGGGTGTCGTGGACCTGCCCGCCCTGGCGCGAGTCGACGCGACGCCCGCCGTCGAGGTCTCGACGGACGGCCCGTGGACCGGGCTGACAGGCTCCGTGGACTCCGCGCTCTACCGGCTCGCGCAGGAGTCGCTGACCAACGCCCTGCGGCACGCCCGGGGCGCGACCCGTGTCACGATCGACGTCCGCCAGGAGGACGGTGTCGTCAGGCTTCGTGTCACCGACGACGGACGGACGGAGCCGAGGCCCGCCCCGGAACCAGGCTTCGGTCTGCTGGGCATGGCGGAACGCGCCCGCCTCCTCGGCGGGTCGTTCTCGGCCGGTCCGGGGCCCGTGGGCGGCTGGGTCGTCGAAGCCGTGCTGCCGGTGGGGGCCCTGCCATGAGCATCCGTGTGGTCGTCGCCGACGACCAGGACCTGGTCCGGACCGGGCTGGCGATGATCGTCGATGCGCAACCCGACCTCGAGGTCGTGGGAGAGGCGGCGGACGGGCTCGTCGCGCTCGACCTGGCGACCCGGCTGCGTCCCGACGTCGTGCTCGTCGACATCCGGATGCCCGGGCTCGACGGCGTCGAGGTGACACGGCGACTGGCCGGGCCTCAGGTGACGGACCCGATGGCGGTCGTCGTGATCACCACCTTCGACCTCGACGAGTACGTCGTCGGGGCTCTGCGCGCCGGCGCCAGAGGCTTCCTGCTCAAGGACGCCGGCCCGGAGCTTCTCGTCCAGGCGATCCACGCGGCGTCACGCGGGGACGCGCTGATCGCCCCCGACATCACGCGCCGGCTGCTCGCGACGTTCGCCGACCAGGTGCCGGCGGTCGCGGCCCAGCCCACCGACCACCTCACCGAGCGCGAGGAGGAGGTGCTCGCACTGGTCGCACGAGGTCGCACCAACGCCGAGATCGCCGCCGACCTCTACGTCGGCCTGAGCACGGTCAAGACCCACGTCGCGTCGTTGATGACCAAGATCGGCGCCCGCAACCGCGTCGAGATCGCGATCTGGGCCTACGACACCCGGCGCACCCGGGGGCTGTCGCACGGCTAGGTGCTGCGCCCCTCGGGCGGCACCACCCTGAAGCCGTCACCTCGTTCGCCGGCCCGCTCGTGACGCGCTCACCACACCCGCACGTGCTGCCCCGTCAACGCGGGACCGTCGGGTCCGAGCCGGCGGCAGAGCTCGACGAGGACGAGCGCGCACTGGCGGGCGTCGGCGCCGGCGTCGTGGTGGGCGTGCGCGGGGACGCCGAGTGCGGCGGACACGACCGGCAGGCGGTAGGAGTCGAGCCTCAGGTGCGCCTTGACGGTGTCGCGGGTGCAGAGCCAGCGGCTGCGGCCGGTGGGGACGCCGTAGGCCTCGCTGGCTCGGGTGAGGACGGAGCGGTCGAACGCGGCGTTGTGCGCGACGAGGACGTCGCCGCCGGTGAACTCGGTGAGCTTGGGCAGCACGACGTCCCAGGTGGGTGCGCCGACGACGTCGGCCGCGGTGATGCCGTGGACCTCGACGTTGCGCCAGTGGAACGTGTCGTGACCGGGCGGCGGCTGCACGAGAGTGTCGAGGGTGCCCACGACGAGGCCGTCGCGGACCTTGGTGACGCCGACGGCGCAGACGGAGGCACGTTGGGCGTTGGCGGTCTCGAAGTCGATCGCGGTGAACGACAGGCCGGGGATCGACATGGAGGGCATGCCGGACATGGTAGACAGTGCCGCCTTGTCGTCCGACCGTCGCCGGCCCACCTGCCGGAGGGCGGGACCTCGGGGGTCACGGCCGCTGCGGCCCCGTCGACTCGCGCCACACGATCCGGGCGACGGCGGCGCCCCGCTCCGGCGGGTCATCGCCACGCACGGCGGCGAGGAGCCGCTGCATCGCGCGGCGGCCGGCCTCGGTGAAGTCGACGTCGACGGTGGTGAGCGACGGCGTGAGGTACGCGCCCACGGCGTCGTCGTCCCAGCCCGTGACGACGACGTCGCCGGGCGCCGTCCAGCCGCGTTCGGCGGCGCCGCGCAGCACGCCCGCGGCCAGCAGGTCGTTGGCGGCGACGACGGCCAGGGGTGGCGCGGAGTCGGGCAGAGCCCGCAGTGCCAGTCGAGCCGCCTCGGGCGACCAGCTGCCGCCCACGACGCCGAGCGACACGACGTCGGCGGTGGCCGGATCCGTCGCGGCGCGCTCGATCGCCGCCAGGTAGGCGTCGCGCCGGGCACGTGCGGAGGCGAACTGGTCGGGGCCGGCGACGTGCAGGAACCGGCGGTGCCCCGCCTGCAGCAGAGCCTCGACGAACACCCCCACCGCCGTGGCGTCCGCAAGCTCGCCCAGGGATCGCATGTGCTCGTCGAAGGTCGCCTCGGCCACGACGACGGTGGCGCCGTCGCGCTCTCCCGGGGCTGCCGCCACGTCGGTGAGCACGTGCGGCAGCACGGGCACGAGGGTGAGGATGCCTTCGTGCTGGCGTGCGTCGGCCAGGGCCCGCACCTGGTCGGTGCGTTCCTCGATCGTGCCGTCGACGGTGTGCGTCTCGGTGGTGTAGCCGGCGGCCGCGGCGATCTCCCCGGCGCCGACGAGCACGCGAAGCTGGTGGTCGAGCGTGGGGCCCGACACGACGGCGAGGCGTCCGGTGCGGCGCGTGCGCATCGAACGTGCCGCCAGGTTCGGTCGGTACCCGACGGACTCGGCGACCTCGAGCACACGTTCGCGGGTGGCCGCGGAGATCGTCCCGCGGCCTGTCAGCGCGTACGACACGGTCGCCTGTGACACCCCGGCGATCCGGGCGACGTCGTGGCTCGTGGGCGGGTTCGGCACCGGCACAGCATGACCTCTCGATCGACGAGCACGCCAGTCGTCTTGACACGGCGACCGGGCGCGACAAGGCTGTTGCTCCTCGACATGATACGTATCATGTCGCGGGGTGACGCCGTCGTTCCACGGAGGGAAACATGCTCAGCATCGGGATCGTGGGAACCGGCGGCATCGCGCGCGCCCACGTCGAGGGATACCGCCGGTTCGGCGAGGAGTGCCGGATCGTCGCCCTGTGCGACCCCGCGCCGGGCCGCACGGAAGCGCTGCGCGACGAGCTCGGCCTGGAGGGTGCTCGCGTCCACACCGACGCCGCCGACATGCTGGCCGCGGAGTCGCTCGACCTCGTCAGCGTCGCCACTCCGCCCTCCACCCACGCGGCCCTGTCGATCGCCGCGCTGGAGGCCGGCGTCGACGTGCTCGTCGAGAAGCCGATGGCACCGTCGCTCGAGGAGTGCGACGCCATGATCGAGGTGGCGGCGCGCCACGGGCGCCTGCTGTCCGTCGTCGCGCAGAACCGCTTCCGCGACGACATGGCGACGCTCAAGGAGGTGCTGGACTCCGGGCTCGTGGGCCCTGTCTCGCACGCCCAGGTCAGCTCGTCCTGGTGGCGCTCGACCGCCTACTACGACCTGTGGTGGCGCGGGACCTGGGAGTCCGAGGGCGGCGGCTGCACCCTCAACCACGCCATCCACCACCTGGATCTCACGCTGTGGATGCTCGGTGCCCCGCGCGCCGTCACGTCGGTGCTGACCAACGCAGCCCACGAGAACGCCGAGGTCGAGGACCTCTCGGTCACCGTGCTGCAGTACGACCGTGCCCTGGCCGAGGTCACCGCGTCGGTGGTGCACCACGGCGAGGAGCAGGCGATCGTGGTCCAGGGCCGCGACGCCCGCGTCTCCCAGCCGTGGAAGGTCACGGCAGAGCTCGCCGACCCCAACGGGTTCCCCGCCCCGGTCGGCGACACCGAGCGGGAGGCTGCGATCGAGGCGGTGGCCGCCGCCCACGTCCCGCTGGAGCACCTGGGCCACGCCGGGCAGATCGGCGACGTGCTCGCCGCCGTCCGCGAGCGCCGCCGTCCCACCGTCGACGGGACGGACGGGCGCCGCGCGATCGAGCTCGTGACCGCGATCTACCGAGCGGGCATCGAGCGCCGCACCGTGGACCTGCCCCTGTCCCCCGACGACGTGTACTACCGCGCCGGGACGCTCGCGGAGCGGGCACCGCACTTCTTCGCCAAGTCGGCGTCGGTGGACTCCCTGCCCGGTGCGATCACGGTCGGGGCGAAGCGATGAGCCGGGCGAGCGGGGCGGCGTACGCGCCGGAACCGGTGCCGGCACCCGTGGTGGAGGCCGGGGAGTTCGTCTTCGCGGCGACGAGCCTCGACCACGGCCACGTGTACGGGATGTGCGAGGGCCTGGCCGGTGCGGGCGGCACGCTCAGGTGGGTCCACGACCCGGATCCGGCCAAGGTGGCGGTGATGCGGGAGAAGTTCCCGGACGTCCGGGTGGCGCGCAGCGAGGCCGAGATCCTCGACGACGCCGAGGTCCGGCTCGTCGCCGGTGCCGCGGTGACGTCGCAGCGCTGCGACCTGGGGCTGCGTGTCATCGAGGCGGGCAAGGACTACTTCACCGACAAGGCTCCCCTGACGACGCTCGACCAGCTCGCCGCCGCGCGCGAGGCGACGGCCCGCACCGGTCGTAAGTACGCCGTGTACTACTCGGAGCGGATCCATGTCGAGGCGGCGGTGCTCGCCGAGCAGCTCGTCGAACGGGGCGCGATCGGCCGGGTGCTGCAGGTCATCGGGCTCGGGCCGCACCGTCTGGGTACCGGCCGTCCCGACTGGTTCTTCGACAAGGACCGGTACGGCGGGATCCTGTGCGACATCGGCAGTCACAACTTCGACCAGATGCTGCACTACGCCGGGGCGAGGGACGCCGAGGTGAGCCACGCGGCGATCGCGAACTACCACCACCCGGAGCACCCTGGTCTCGACGACTTCGGCGAGGCGGGCATCGTCATGGACAACGGCGCCACCGGCTACTGCCGGGTCGACTGGTTCACCCCGGCCGGCCTGAGCACGTGGGGCGACGGACGCACCGTGATCCTCGGCACCGACGGTTACCTCGAGCTGCGCAAGTACGTGGACGTCGGCACGGGCCGGGGCGGCGGGCACGTGTTCCTCGTGGACGGCACCGGGGAGCACCACCTGGTGGCGAACGGCCAGGTCGGTTTCCCCTACTTCGGCCGGCTCGTCCTCGACTGCCTGGAACGCACCGAGACCGCGATGACGCAGGAGCACGCGTTCAAGGCGGCGGAGCTCAGCGTGCTGGCGCAGCGCCAGGCTCGTGAGCTCACCCCCGGTCGCACGGGACGGCTCGCGCACCCGGGGTCCTAGGGGCTACAGCACCTCACGCCGGGTGAGGATGCGGAACGCGGCGGCACCCGGCGCGATGGGCAGCCAGAAGGTCGCGAGCCGGTACAGCACCACCGCGGCCAGCGCCGTCGCGCCGTCCAGGCCGATCCCGGTCAGCGAGGCGACCAGGACCGCCTCGACGGCGCCGACGCCGCCGGGCACGGGCGCCGCGGTCGCGACGGTGCCGGCGGTGAGGGACACCAGGGCGACGGCCACGAAGGTCGCGTCGCCGTCGAACGCCCGCACCGAGAAGTACAGGCAGACCGCGTACCCGAGCGGCAGCAGGACCACGCCGCCGAGCAGCGCCGCCATCTTGCCGGGGCTGCTGACGACGTCGTGCATGGCCGTGGCGGAGGACCGGACGGCCGGCAGGACGCGCTCGACCATGATCCGCCGCACCACCGGCACCAGGAAGGCCCCCGCGACCACCACGACCACGACGCCGCCCACGAGGAGCAGGGTGCGACCGGAGGGGAGGCTGTCGACCTCCTGGGCGAGGGCGTCCGTGGTGCCCGCCCAGAGGGCGAAGGCGGCGAGCAGCGTGAGGTGCACGCACAGGACGGCGGCCTCCTTGGCGGCCGACGCGGACACGGCGACCGGTGTGGGGAACCCGCGGCGTTGCAGGTAGCGGACGTTGAGCCCCACCTGGCCGATGCCGGGAGGCGCGAACGTCGCCACGAAGGACGACGCGAGCGCGACCGCGGCGGCCTGCCCGACGGGGACGCGTCCGGGCGTGCCGCCGGCCAGGCCGAGCGCCGCACCGAGGTACGTCGCCGCCGAGGCGAGGACGACAGGTACCAACCAGGCCACGTCCACGTCCCGCACGGCCTCGACGAGCCCGGGAAGATCGGCGAGCTGGGGTGCCAGGAAGTAGACGGCGACCACCAGCATCCCGGCAGCGATCAAGGTCCGGGGCTTGAACCGTTCGATCTTCTCGAAGGTCGGTTCGTCGACGCCGCCCACGCGGCACGCCTCGGCCACGACGTCGTCGAGGCTCGTCCCGGCATGCTTCAGGGCCCCGCGGGTCTGCGACGTGAGAGCGGCCGGGACCATGCGCCCGACCGCCGCCACCACCGGCCCGCGACCGAGCACGGCCTGGGCGGCGTCCAGCGCACGCCGTGGCCCGACGACGGCGCTCGTGGCGACCGCCAGCTCGGCCACGTCCCCCGCCAGCACCGCGTCCGGCGCACCGGGCTCACCGTGCGCGAAACCCGTCACCCACACCGTGCCGTCCTCGGCGAGCACGAGACGGTGCAGCGACAGCTCACGGTGCGCCACGTGCGCCGCCCGCAGGTGCGCCACCTGCGACCACGCCTCACGCAGCAGGTCGTCGGTGACCTCGTGCTCCTCCATCATGTCCAGCCGGCGACCCGGCACCCGGTCCCCCACGAGCAGCGCCTCCCCCTCGGGCGCCCGCACCAGGGTGCGGACGGCGGGCACCCGGGCGCCGTGCGTGGCGGCCAGCTGCACCAGGACGGCCTCCAGCGCCGCAGCGCGCGCCGGTGACGCCGTCCCCTCCTCGACGAGACCCGTGCGCAGCCGCACCCGGCGATAGGCACGGCCGAGCCGTTCTCGCTGCCAGGACCGTCGGTCGACCACCCGCACGTGCAGGAGCGCCCCGTCCGGCGTGCGCGCACAGAAAGCGTCCGCGCCGTCCGCCTCGGGCAGACCCACCACGTCGACGCCGGCGTCGCCGAGAGCAGCACGCACCCCCGACGGCGTCAGGACACGCACGGTGCGCCCCACGGCGGCGGTCACGGCCAGCCCGACCAGGCCCCCCGCCCCGACCGCCTGCACGACGTCGAGCGGACCTGACGGCTCGAGCATCACGTCGAGGGCCACGAGCAGGACCACCAGGCCCCACCAGGTGCGCGCCCACACCCGCGACGGACGCAGCGCCGCCAGGACGGCCGAGAGCGCGGCCACCGCACCGAGCCCCGGACCGAAGTCGATCGGCCCCCCGGCCCCGACGCTCAGCTCCGCCTCGCCGAACCGCGCCACCACGGCGTTGCGCAGCAGCGTGGAGACGAGCACGGCCAGCACGATCGCCAGCGCCCCGGTGAGCAGCAGGCGGACGCGCCGCCGGGCGAGCAGGACCACGGGCGCCACCACCGCCGCGACGATCACCACCGCCTGCGCCGCGATCGAGATCCCGGCCAGGACCTGCCAGGGCAGCCGACCAGCCGCGGATCTCGCGTCGGCGGCCATCCCCACGGACGTCTCCGGCCCGACCGTCGCGAGCAGGATCCCGAGGAGCAACACGAGCAGGAACACACCCGCGGCACGCAGGTCACCCGCGTCCGCACGGACCACCACGTCGCGGTAGCCGCGGTCGAGGACCGGGTCACCGGTCCTGGCGCGGTCCGCTGTCATGGCAGTTACCTTGACACCGTGCCGGTCCTCCGGCACGTCGGACCGCGGCCGTCAGGCTCGACCCGGCACCGCACCGAGGGAGTGCACCCGCTCGAGGCGCTCGACGAGCGCCACGACGCCCGCCGCGAGCGGCACCAGGACGAGGTTGCCCAGCAGCATCGGACGCAGGAACGGCAGACCCGCCACATAGCTGGCGACCAGACCGTCGACGCCCGCCGGGTAGAACGTCCCGCGGCCCTGCAGCCACACCCCGAAGTTGGTCCACAGGTAGAACCACAGCGAGCTGCCGACGCCGAACCCGAGCGCGACCACGAACCGGCGCGCCCCGGAGGAACGACGCGTCCACCACGACGCGACACCGATGACGGCCCACGCGCTCCACGTGAAGACCAGGATCGCCGAGTTCGTCAGCAGCACGTCGCTCACGGCCACCACCACCAGCGGAGCGAGCATCGCGGCCCGGTGGCGCAGCAGGCCGGCCGCCGCGAACGCGGCCGCGGTGGACAGCTCCAGGTTCGGCGGGGCGCCGAGGTCGTCCTTGACGAGGCGCCACACGATCGCGGCCACGACCAGAAGCACGGCCGCGGCGGGGCGCCACCAACGCTCACCCAGGTCGCGCAGCATCAGGTCCCTGGTCCGGTCCGGCGTCGTGGAGCGCGTCACTGGTCGATCGCCTCGAGCTTCCACTGGATCTGCTGACCGTCCTCGGTCACCAGCGACCCGGCGCCCACCTCGGCCATCTCGCCGTCGACGTACAGGCCCCAGAACTCCTTGCCGTCCTCGGCGGTACGACCCTTGATGGTGGTCACGAACGCCATCTCGCCCTCACCGGTGGTCTGCGCCTCCGGGTCCTGCACGAGCAGGAGGTCCAGGGCCGTCTCACCGTCCTGGCCCGCGTAGGAGAACTCCGTGATGTTCTCGGCCATGTGCTCGTCGGCGGCCGCGTCGGAGCCGGCGCTCGCGGAGGCGCTGGGAGCGGGCGCGGGCTCGTCGTCGCTGCAGCCCGCGAGCAGGCCGACCGAGAGCAGCCCCGCGGCCGTCGCGGCGATCAGACGGGCGGGGAGGGAGAGGGTGGAGGTCGTCACGATCGACAAGCCTATCCGCTGGCCGGCCGGCCGTGCGTCAGGCGACCGGCATGCGAACGCCCGTCACGCGTCGATCTGGGACCGGTCCAGCGCGTGCGCCCCGGCCACGATGAACTCCTTGCGCGGCGCGACGTCGGACCCCATCAGGAGCTCGAACACCCGCTCGGCCGCCTCGGCGCCCTCGACGGTGACGCGGCGCAGCGTGCGGTGGCGCGGGTCCATCGTCGTCTCGGCGAGCTGGTCGGCGTCCATCTCCCCCAGGCCCTTGTACCGCTGGATGTCGTCCTTGTAGCGGCGTCCGGCCCGGTCGAGCTTCTTCAGCGTCGCGTTGAGCTCCGCCTCGGAGTAGGTGTAGACGTACTCGTTCTTGCGCCGTCCCGCACCGAGCACCTCGATGCGGTGCAGGGGCGGCACCGCCGCGAACACCCGACCGGCCTCCAGCATGGGGCGCATGTACCGGTAGAAGAGCGTGAGCAGCAGCGTCCGGATGTGCGCGCCGTCGACGTCGGCGTCGGTCATCAGCACGATCTTGCCGTACCGGGCGGCCTCGAGCTCGAACGAGCGGCCCGACCCGGCACCGAGCACCTGGATGATCGCCGCGCACTCGGCGTTGCGCAGCATGTCGCTGATGGACGCCTTCTGGACGTTGAGGATCTTGCCGCGGATCGGCAGCAGCGCCTGGAAGTCGCTGGAGCGGGCCAGCTTGGCGGTGCCGAGCGCGCTGTCACCCTCGACGATGAACAGCTCGCTGCGGGAGACGTCGTCGCTGCGGCAGTCCGCCAGCTTGGCCGGCAACGACGACGACTCCAGGGCGTTCTTGCGCCGCGAGATCTCCTTCTGCTTGCGGGCCGTCACCCGGGCCCGCATCTCGGCGACGACCTTCTCCAGAAGCAGGGACGCCTGGGCCTTCTCGTCACGCTTCGCCGAGGTCAGCAGCGCACCGAGCTCGGTCTCCACCACACGCGCGACGATGGCCCGCACCGGGGCCGTCCCCAGGACCTCCTTCGTCTGTCCCTCGAACTGCGGCTCCGCCAGCCGGACGGTGACCACGGCGGTCAGGCCCGCCAGGGCGTCGTCCTTCTCGATGCGCTCGGCCGAGTCCTTCGCCGACACCTTCAGGCGGCGCGCGTTGGCCTCCACCTGCTTGCGGATCGTCTTGAGCAGGCCCTGCTCGAAGCCGGTGCGGTGGGACCCGCCCTTGGGCGTGGCGATGATGTTGACGAAGGTGCGCAGCTCGGTGTCGTACCCGCCGCCCCACCGCAGCGCGATGTCGACCTCGCAGTCGCGGTTCACCTCCTGCGGCGACATGTGGCCCTTGGCGTCCAGCACCGGCACGGTCTCGGTGAACGACCCGGAGCCCTTCAGCTGCCAGGTCGAGGTAACCGGGGCGTCCGGGGCGAGGAACTCCACGAAGTCCACGGCACCGCCGGAGTGCTGGAACACCTCCTCGTGCGGCCCCGACTCCCCCGGCGTGCCCGCCAGGCCCCGCTCGTCGCGCACCGTGATCTTCAGTCCCGGCACGAGGAACGTCGTCTGACGGGCCCGTGTGACGAGCTCGTCGTACGCGAACACCGCAGACTTCGGGAAGATCTGACGGTCCGCCCAGTACCGCACGCGGGTGCCGGTGCGCCCGCGCGGCACCTTGCCGACGACCGTCAGCTCCGAGTGGTCCACGAACGGGGTGAACGCCGCCTCCGGCGTCGGGCCGGCGGCCGGGTCGGCGAACGTCCCCGGCTCCCCCCGGTGGAACGTCATGCGGTACGTCCTGCCCGCCCGGTCGACGTCGACGTCGAGCCGTGAGGACAGGGCGTTGACGACCGAGGCGCCCACACCGTGCAGACCGCCGGACGCGGTGTACGAGCCACCGCCGAACTTGCCGCCCGCGTGCAGCTTGGTGAAGACGACCTCGACGCCGGACAGGCCCGTCTTGGGCTCGGCGTCGACGGGGATGCCCCGGCCGTCGTCCTCCACCGTGACGGAGGAGTCCGCGTGCAGCACCACGCGGATGTCGGTGGCGTACCCGCCCAGGGCCTCGTCGACCGAGTTGTCGATGATCTCCCACAGGCAGTGCATCAGTCCGCGCGAGTCCGTCGAGCCGATGTACATGCCGGGTCGCTTGCGGACCGCCTCAAGACCTTCGAGGACGGACAGGTGGCGTGCGGTGTACCCGGACTCGGAGGTGGCTGTCACGCGCACGAGACTAGCCGAGGGCGGCGACACCACCGCGCAGACCCTCCGCCCCGTGGTGACGCCGCGACCCGGGGAGCTGATCGCCAGCAGCGAACCCCGACCCCCGGGCGGGAACATCCGGGGCCGCAGATGGTTTGATGGTGTCGTGACCACGACGACAGATTCGACGACCCAGCCGCTGACCGCTGCCGACCGCTGCGACCGCTGCGGGGCGCAGGCCTACGTCCGCGTCGTGCTGCCCGTCGGAGAGCTCCTCTTCTGCGGCCACCACGCACGTGCCCACGCCGACGCGTACCGCGAGGTCGCGCAGTCCGTGCAGGACGAGACCGACCGTCTCCACGCCGAGCACGGCCAGGCACGGCCCGAGACCGACTGACGGGCCAGGCCCGCCACCCGAGGTTCCCGAGAGCCCCGCACCGACCGGTGCGGGGCTCTCGTGCTCCACCCGCGATTCACCCGCACCCGACGTCACGAACGACCGCCCCCACCCTCCCTCCACGCGGCACCACCGACCCGAGGGAGATCTCGTGACGTCCAGCACCACCGCCGGCACCACCACGCTCGACGACGACGCCGCGCGGCACCTCGCCGCAGCGGCGGACGCCGCCACCGAGCTCCAACGCACGCTGAGCGGCACCGTCCACCGCCCCGGCGACCCCGGCTACGAGGCCGCGCTCGGCGGGTTCAACCTCGCGCTGGTCCACCGGCCCGGACTCGTGGTGCAGGCCGCCTCCCCCGCCGACGTCGCCCTCGCCCTGCGGTCCGCCGACCGCCACGGGCTCGGCGTCGGGGTCCGGTCCACGGGCCACAGCGCCGCGCCCACCGGCCCGGCGGACGTGCTGCTCGACACCTCGCAGATGAACCGTCTGGAGATCGACCCCGAGACGCGTACGGCCACCATCGGTGCCGGCGTCCGGTGGCGCGCCGTGCTCGACGCCGCGGCGCCGTACGGGCTGGGTGGGCTCTGCGGGTCGTCACCCGACGTCGGCGTGGTGGGGTACACCCTGGGCGGAGGGCTCGGCCCCCTGGCCCGCACCTTCGGGTTCGCGGCGGACCACGTGCGCTCCCTCGACGTCGTCACCCCTGCCGGGGACGTCGTCACCGCCTCGCCGACCCGGCACCGGGACCTGTTCTGGGCCCTGCGGGGCGGCGGCGGCGCGTTCGGCGTCGTCACGGCGATGACGTTCGACCTCTTCGAGCTGGCGGTCGTGCGGGCGGGTGCACTGTGGTTCGACGTCGCCGACGCCCCAGCCGTGCTGCACCGGTGGCGTGCGCTGGTCGGCTCCCTGCCCGAGTCGGTGTCCACCTCGGTGGTCCGGATCGACCTGCTGCCGCTGCCCCACCTGCCCGAGCCGCTGCGCGGGAGGGCGGTCCTGGTGGTCCGCTACGTCCGGCACGGCGCTCTCGACGCCCCGGACCCTCTGGTGGACGAGCTGCGGCGCACCGCGACACCGATCCTCGACACCGTCGGGGACCTGCCGTACGCACGGATCGGCGAGGTCCACGCCGACCCCGCCGAGCCGATGCCGCTCGTCGAGCGGGGCGCCACCCTGCACAGCCTGCCGGAGCAGGCGGTCGACGCCTTCCTCGCCGCCACCCCCGCCGGCTCGCCCGTCCTCCTGGCCGAGCTCCGGCTCCTGGGCGGCGCCGCGACCCGGCCCCCGAGGGTCTCCAACGCCGTCGGCGGGCGGGACGCCGCCTACAGCCTCTTCGTCGGAGCGGTGCCGGCGCCCGGCGGGCCGTCCGACGTCGAGGACCACCTGCGGCGCGTGGTCGACGCCATGACGCCGTGGGCCACCGGAGCCTCGCTCCTCAACTTCGCGGGACCGCGCGACCCCGTCTCGGCCGAGCGGGTGCGGTCCTCCTTCGGCGCCGCCACCTACGCCCGGCTCGTCGCCCTGCGCCGACGCGTCGACCCCCACGGGGTCCTCGACCCGACGGCTCGCTGGTCGGTGGCGCGCGGGCCCGCCTGAGCGGTCCGACGCCGCACGCACGAGAGCCCCGCACCGGTCGTCGGTGCGGGGCTCTCGTCGGTGGGCCCGGAGTTCGGGCTCGCCGTCAGTCCAGGTAGTCGCGCAGGACCTGCGAGCGCGACGGATGCCGGAGCTTCGACATCGTCTTGGACTCGATCTGACGGATGCGCTCACGCGTCACGCCGTAGACCTTGCCGATCTCGTCGAGGGTCTTCGGCTGACCGTCCTGCAGACCGAAGCGCATCGAGACGACGCCCGCCTCGCGCTCGGACAGGGTGTCGAGGACCTGGTGCAGCTGCTCCTGCAGGAGCGTGAACGACACGGCGTCCGACGGCACCACGGCCTCGGAGTCCTCGATGAGGTCACCGAACTCGGAGTCACCGTCCTCGCCGAGCGGGGTGTGCAGCGAGATGGGCTCGCGACCGTACTTCTGGACCTCGACGACCTTCTCGGGCGTCATGTCGAGCTCCTTGGCCAGCTCCTCCGGCGTGGGCTCACGGCCCAGGTCCTGGAGCATCTGACGCTGCACGCGGGCGAGCTTGTTGATGACCTCGACCATGTGCACCGGGATGCGGATGGTGCGGGCCTGGTCCGCCATCGCCCGGGTGATGGCCTGACGGATCCACCAGGTGGCGTACGTCGAGAACTTGTATCCCTTGGTGTAGTCGAACTTCTCGACCGCGCGGATCAGACCGAGGTTGCCCTCCTGGATCAGGTCCAGGAACAGCATGCCGCGGCCCGTGTAGCGCTTGGCGAGCGAGACGACGAGTCGCAGGTTGGCCTCGAGCAGGTGGTTCTTGGCGCGCTTGCCGTCGTGGGCGATCCACGAAAGGTCCCGCCACATCCGGCGCTCGTCGGCGTCGGCCTTCGACCGGTCGAAGTCGGCGTAGTCCTGGGCGAGCCGCTCCTCGGCGAACAGACCGGCCTCGATGCGCTTGGCGAGCTCGACCTCCTGCTCGGCGTTCAGCAGCGCGACCTTGCCGATCTGCTTGAGGTAGTCCTTGACCGGGTCGGCGGTCGCGCCGGCGGTGACGACCTGCTGGGCCGGCTGGTCGTCGTCGTCGGAGTCCGACACGACGAACCCGGCACCCTCCTCGTCCCGCTGACCACGAGCGCTGCGGGTCGTCGTCGGCGACGGCTCCGGAGCCTCCTCGTCGTCCTCGGGCACGCCGTCCGGTTCCGGGGCGGCCTTCTGGGGTGCGGACTTGGTGGCCTTGGTGGTCTTCGCCGCGGCCGTGCGGGGCTTCGCGGCGGTCTTGCGTGCCGCAGGCTTCCTGGCCGCCGACCGGGCGGCGGGCGCGGACTCCTCGGCAGCCTCGACGGCCGGCTCGTCGACGGCCGCGGACTCGTCGGTCACGGGCTCGGCCTTGGCAGGGGCCTTCGCGGCGGCGGTCTTGCGTGCCGTGGGCGCCTTGGCGCGGGCCTGGGTGGCCGAGCTGCCGGAGGCAGCGGCCGCGACCTTGGTCAGGGTGGGCAGGCCGACGTCGACGCCGGCACCGGCGAAGGCACGCAGCACGGCCTTCAGACGCTTGGGGTCACCCACGGTCGCCGACTCGCACGCCGACCGGAAGCTCTCCGCATCGACGCGGCCGGTCGCGGTGCCACGAGCCAAGAGCTCCTGGAGGGCCGGGTGTTCGAACTCGCGGGGCAGCGGGGGGTTCTGCGCAGTGGACGCCACAAACCGACCTTTCGGCATTCGAGGGGGGACGGTGGACCGCCGTCAGGACCGAGGTCCGAGCTGGTCGGATCGTTCGCGGCACCGGCGGACCACTCTATTGTAACCGGCGACATCGGAAAGACTGGCGGAACCGCGGCTGCGGCGCCGCGTCCTCCTCGATCCCGACCGGGTGGACAAGGTCACAACGGACGCGACCCGCGCCCTATTCCCTCGCACCGTCCACCGGGCGGTGCCGCGCCGGAGGCCTGCCGTCCCAGGGCTACCGGCGCCTCAGGGCTCTGGGCGCCTCAGGGCTTCACGGCGAGCACGGGGCAGGGCGCGTCGAGAAGGATGCGCTGGGCTCCCGACCCGAGGATGAGCTTGCCCACAGGGCTGCGGCGCCGCAGCCCGATGACGATGAGCTCGGCGCCCGACTCGGAGGCTGCTCGCACCAGGTCGTCGGCGAGGTCCCCCGTGCCTTCGACGACCCGGTGCTCCAGGCCCGCGTCCGCGAGGTGGGAGGCGAGGGCGGCGGACTCCTGCGGCGTCTCGCCGCCCGAGCTGACGACCACCACGTCCGTGTCGCGCTGGCGGGCTTCCGTCAGGGCCGCCGCGAGCGCCTCCTTGCCCTCGACGGTGCTGAGATGTCCCACGACGATCGCCATGACCGCACGCTACCGGACACCGCGTGCCGAGGTCAGGCCGGCCGCTCCTGGGCGTGGGCCTCCGCACGGATCCAGCCGGGCGGGAGCCCGGCGGTGAGCACGCTGCCCAGGAGCAGCGCCAGGCGGTACCGCGGGTCGAGCCGGTGGACCTGGGTCAACCGGTGGGACGCCCTCGGACCGTCTCCCTGCCACCACGCCAGGAAGGCCAGGAGCGTCAACGGCGCGGGCGCCAGGCGCCGTGGCGCGTGGGCGACGACCTGCTGCAGGAGGTGCACGGCGACCTCCGTCCGCTCGTCGTCGGGACGCACGGCAGAGCCGGGGTCCGTCACGGCGGCCATCATCCGGGCCGTCGCGGCGTCGGCGGTGGCCGTCGGGTCGATCGTCGCGTCCGCCGCCCCGTCGCCCCCGGGGACGAGGGTGAGCAGGGCCGCGTCGCGCACCTGACGGTCGTCGAGGGCGGCGGCGACGCGGCCGAGCAGCGCCACGGGGATCGCGGCGTCGGGCACGGTGAAGGTGTGCGCCGACTCGCGCAGCGCGGCACGCCAGGCCGCCAGGGCGTCGCGCCGCCAGGCGCGGTCGGCGTCGACGTCTCCGCCGTGCCGGTGGCGCGACTCCTCGCTGCGCCGGGCGGCACGCGCGGCGAGCCCGCGCGGTGCGGGGTCGGCGGTGTCGATCCGGAAGGCCTCCTCCGCACTGTCCGCGACGTACCTCCCGGCCAGGACGTGGGCCGCCTCGGCCGGGCTGGAGCGCAGGGTCTCCAGCGGGTGCCCGGCCTCCGGGCAGCAGGTGCCGTCCGTGCAGCCGAGCCCGCGGTAGCCCTCGGGTGTGACCAACCACTCGTCGAGCTCGACGAGCGGGCCGACGGCGTCGCGCACCGTGGACACCTGGCCGGCGACGTCCGGTGCGGCGCGCGCCGTGTAGACGACCAGGGCGCACATCGCCGGGTCCACCTGGACGACCGCGCGCCTCAGGGTGTCGAGCACGCCCGCCGGGTCGCGCTCGAGGTCGTCCAGTCCGACCCGTGCGACGAGGTCGAGCCGGCGTCGTCGGGTCACGCAGGCGAGCACCACCGACTCCGTCGGCCGGAAGCCGAGCTGGTACGGGATGCTCGCCAGGAGGTCGTGCGGCGAGCGGAGCGTGATGGGCGCCGTGGTGACGCCGGATGTCGCGGTCATGGACCCATCCCACCGACTCCTGCGGGTCCCGGGGCGGGCCGACGGACATCTGTGGACGGTCCCTCGACACCCACCGTGCGCCGTCGAGGGACCACTACGGTGGTTCCGTGCACCCGACCCCTCCCGCTTCGCGGACCGCCGTCACCGTCGTGGTCACGGTCGTGGCCACGGTCGTGCTGGGTGCCGGGATGTCCGGGTGCTCGACGTCGGACGGCACGGCGGCGGAGCCTGCTGGGGCCACCGCGTCGACCGCCCCGGCCGTGCCGTCCGCCTCGCCGATGCCGACGTTCGACCCGCAGAGCGTGGTCGGTGACTACGCACCCGGTTTTCCGGCCGACCTGCTGGCCGCCCCCGACGACATGACGGTCCTGGCGAGCTCGGCCGTCCCCCGCGACGACGACCTGGTGGAGGTCTCGCTCAACCTCGCCACCCCGTTGCCGGTGGACGACGTCGTGGAGGTCTACGCCGAGCGCCTCGCGGACGCCGGGTTCACGGCGGCGGACCCGGACGACATGTCGCCGTCGGACCTGACCACCTACACCGCGTACACGCGCACGAAGGGCAAGAAGGACCCGCGGTTCGAGTCGGTCCACCTCGGGGTGCTCGACGACGGCGAGCTGAGGCTCGTGACGATCTCCGGCGTCGTGCAACGCCCCGAGGACGGCTGACGGCACGTCGACGGCAGGCGGTGCGCAGCCGTGCGCGCCGCCGTCGAGCACGGGGCGCCACCGCCTAGGCTGGTCGTCATGCCTGCTGCTTCCCTGGTCGACCGGGAGAACCTCCGCCACGACGTCGACTCCGCCCTGCGTTCCCACCTGGATCGGCTCGCCGGGGAGGTCGCCGCCACCGGGCGGGGTACCGAAGCCATGATCGACCAGGTCGCGAGCCTGCTCGAGGGCGGCAAGCGTCTGCGTGCGGCGTTCTGCTACTGGTCGTTCCGGGCGCACGGCGGCCCCGCGACGGGTCCGCTCCGCGACGCCGCGGTCCGGATGGGGGCCGCGCTGGAGCTCTTCCAGGCCGCCGCGCTCCTGCACGACGACGTGATGGACGCCTCGGACACCCGGCGCGGCCGCCCCACGGCGCACCGTGCGTTCGCCGCGCGCCACGTCGACCAGGGATGGTCCGGCGACCCCGAACGGTTCGGCACCGCGGTGGCGATCCTGCTGGGCGACCTCTGCCTCGTCGCGGCGCACCGCGAGACGGCCCGCGCGCTCGACCTGCTGCCGGGCCACGTGGCCCGGGACGCCCGCGACCTCTTCGACGCCATGACCAGCGAGGTGGTCGTCGGCCAGTACCTCGACGTCCTGGTGCAGGCCGAGCCGTGGGGCGTCGACCCCGCCGGCGACGAGGCCCGTGCCCGCGACGTCCTGCGCGCCAAGTCCGCCCGCTACTCCGTCGAGCGTCCCCTCGCCCTCGGTGCCGTGCTGGCCGAGGCGGACGACGACGCCGTCAAGGCGATCAGCGCGGTCGGCCTGCCGCTGGGCGAGGCGTTCCAGCTGCGCGACGACGTGCTCGGCGTGTTCGGCGACCCCGCGGTGACGGGCAAGCCTGCCGGCGACGACCTGCGCGAGGGCAAGCACACGGTGCTGGTCGCCCGGACGCTGGCCGGGGCGGACGACGCCGGCCGGCGTCTCGTCGACGAGAGCCTCGGGGACCAGGACCTCACGGAGTCGGACGTCGCCGCGCTGCGCGAGGTCATCGTCGCCAGCGGGGCCCTGGACGGCGTCGAGGCGCTCATCGAGGTGCTGGCCGACGGGGCGCTCGACGCGCTCGACGAGGCCGCGCTCGACGACGCGGGCCGGGCCACCCTCGGCGACCTCGCCCGCGCGGCGGTCGACCGCCGCGCCTGATCAGGCCAGGGCCTGCGCGATCCGGCGGACCTCCGCCCGACGACCGGCCCGCATCGCCGCCACCGGGGTGGTGCCGAGGGATTCCTGGTCGCTGAAGAGCCAGCGCAGCGCCTCGTCGTCGGCGAAGCCGGCGTCACCCAGCAGGGTCAGGGTGCCGCGCAGCGTCTCCAGCACCTCCACGGCGCCGTCGGACTCCACCAGGAAGTCCGCCGGGACCTGGAAGGTCGTCCGCTGCCCGCGCTTGACACCGATCAGGTGGCCCGAGGCGACGAGCCCGCGCACCCGGCCCACCTCCGTGCCGAGCCGTTCCGCCACGTCGGGAAGGGTCAGCCAGGAGCCGACCAGGTCGTCCAGGGAGGGTTCGCGCGCGATGTCGTTCACGACACGAGCCTAGTCCGCCGTGCCTGCACCACGAACCTCGGTGCGCCAAATAGACTCCGTGCGTGGCCACCACGACGACTGACCCTCTGCTCGGCCGCCTGGTCGACCGGCGGTACGAGATCGTGGCGCGCGTGGCCCGGGGCGGCATGGCCACCGTCTACCGCGCCCGCGACCGCCGCCTCGGCCGCGACGTGGCGGTGAAGATCATGCACCCCCACCTGGCCGACGGCGTCGACGGAGCCAGCTTCGTCTCGCGCTTCCGGCGCGAGGCACGCGCGTCGGCCCGGCTGTCGCACCCCGGCGTGGTGTCCGTGTTCGACCAGGGCGTCGACGGCGAGACCAGCTACCTCACGATGGAGTACGTGCCCGGGCACAACCTGCGTGCCGAGCTGCACCGGGGCCCGCTGTCCGTGGGCCGCGCCCTCGACATCGCCGACCAGGTGCTCGCGGCCCTGGCTGCCGCGCACCGTGTCGGCCTGGTGCACCGCGACGTCAAGCCCGAGAACGTCCTCATCGCCGACGACGGACCGGTCAAGGTCGCCGACTTCGGTCTGGCCCGCGCCGTCACCGAGGTCACCTCGACCGCGACGGGCACCATCCTCGGCACGGTCGCCTACCTGGCCCCCGAGGTCATCACGTCCGGCGGGTGCTCCCCCGCGACCGACGTCTACGCCGTCGGCGTGCTGCTGCACGAGATGCTCGTCGGGGCGCTGCCCTACGCCGGCGAGACCCCCGTGCAGGTCGCGTTCCGGCACGTCCACGAGGACCTGCCGCCGCCGTCGGCACAGGTCGACTGGATCCCGACCGAGCTCGACGAGCTCGTCGCGTCGTTCACCGCCCGGCTCGTCGAGCAGCGCCCCGCCCACGCCGGGTCCGCGCTCGCGGCCCTGCGCGCCGTGCGCGCCGGGCTGGACGAAGAGGTCCTGGACCGCGCCGCCGACGCTCCGGTCCGTCCGGTCGGGGACGACGCGGCCGACGAGTCCCCCGACAGCGCACCGGGCACCGCGGCGGACGAGGCCGCTGGGAGCGCCGACGACGCCGTCTCCCTGGACTCCGCGGACCCCGTCGACGCGATCCCCGCCGCCTTCTTCTCCGACGTCTCCCCCGCCGGCCACGACACCGAGCACCTGGTGACCTCGCCGACGCAGACGCTCGACGCGTCGCAGTCGCCCCGGCGCCCGTCGCGCCGCCGCCAGGCCGTCACCTGGATCTCGGTGCTCGTCCTGCTGCTGGGCACCGGCGTCGGCGGGTGGTGGTGGTACACCGCCGGTCCGGGTGCGTGGACCACGGTCCCCACCGGCGTCGTCGGCGAGGCGGCCGACGACGCCCAGGCCGCGCTGGACGCCCAGGAGCTCGACAGCAGGATGCAGGACACCTACCACGACGACGTCGCGGCCGGCGACGTGGTCAGCAGCGACCCGGCCCCGGGCGAGGACGTCCGGCGCGACGGCGTGGTCACGCTCGTCGTCTCCCTCGGTGTCGAGATGCTCACGGTCCCCGCCGACCTCGTCGGTCTCGACCAGGCCGAGGCCACCGCCGCCCTGCGCTCCGCCGGGTTCCGCACCCCGGACGTCAAGGGCACCTACGACGACGCGGCGCCGTCCGGCGAGGTCCTGGACGTGTCGGTGGCCTCCGGGTCGGTGCAGCGCCACGACACCGACGTGGTCCTGACCGTGTCCGACGGGCCGGCCCCCGTGCGGGTCCCCCAGGTGGTGGGTCGCAGCAAGGGCGAGGCGGAGGACGACCTCGCCGAGGCGGGCCTGGACGTCGCGTACGCCGACGAGGAGCACTCCACCGAGGTCGCCGAGGGGCACGTGCTCTCCCAGGACCCGGAGCAGGGCACCGACGCGCACCGCACCGACACCGTGACGCTCACCCTGTCCGCCGGACCGCGCGACGTCGCCGTCCCCGACGTCGTCGGGATGTCGGAGCAGGCGGCGACCGACGAGCTCACCGAGGCGGGCTTCGAGGTCGACGTCAACCGCTATCTCGGCGGGCTGCTCGACACCGTGCGGTTCCAGGACACCGACGGTGAGGCCCCGGAGGGAAGCACGGTGACGCTCACCGTGTGGTGAGCATCTGCGCCACCTGGAAGGCGGTCTCGAGCGACTGCTGGTGGTTGAGCCGCGGGTCCACGAGGGTCTCGTAGCGTTCCGCCAGCCCTTCGTCGGAGATCTCCTCGCTGCCGCCGAGCACCTCGGTGACGTCGTCGCCGGTGAGCTCCATGTGCAGCCCGCCGGGCACCGTGCCCAAGGCCCGGTGCACCTCGAAGAACCCGGTGACCTCGTCCAGCACGTCGGTGAACCGGCGGGTCTTGAACCCGCTGTCCGAGGTGATGGTGTTGCCGTGCATCGGGTCGGTGACCCAGGTGACGGCGACGCCGGCCGCCGTGACACCCTCGACGACGTCGGGCAGCACGTCCCGCACCCGGCCCGCACCCATCCGGGTGACGAACGTCAGCCGTCCCTCGACGTTGTCGGGGTTGAGCCGCTCCGCCAGCGAGATGGCGGCCTGCGGCGTCGTCGTCGGCCCCAGCTTGACCCCGACGGGGTTGGCGAGCCGGGACAGCAGCTCCACGTGGGCGCCGTCGAGCTGGCGCGTGCGCTCCCCGATCCACAGGAAGTGCGCACTGGTGCCGTAGTGACGCCCTGAGCGGGAGTCGACCCGGGTGAGCGCGCGCTCGTAGTCGAGGATGAGCGCCTCGTGGCTGAGGTAGAACTCGACCGTGCGCAGCGCGTCGAAGTCGGCGCCGCAGGCGTCCATGAAGCGGATGGCACGGTCGATCTCCGTGGCCGTGCGCTCGTAGCGGGCGTACGCGGGGTTCTGCATGAACCCGCGGTTCCACTCGTGCACCCGACGCAGGTCCGCGTACCCGCCCCGGGTGAAGGCGTTCACGATGTTCGCGGTCGCCGAGGAGATCCGGTACGCCTGCTCGAGACGCTCCGGGTCGGGCGTGCGGGACTCGTGCGTGAAGGCGTGGCCGTTGACCATGTCGCCGCGGTAGCACGGCAGGGTCACCCCGTCGCGCGTCTCGGTGTCGGACGACCGTGGTTTGGCGTACTGGCCCGCCAGACGACCCATCTTGACCACGGGCGTGCTCGCCCCGTGCGTCAGGACGACCGCCATCTGCAGGATGGTGCGGACCTTGTTGCGGATGCGCGTCGCGTTGGCGTCGGCGAACGTCTCCGCGCAGTCCCCGCCCTGCAGCAGGAACGCCTCACCGCGCCCCGCCGAGGCGAGGCGGTCGGTGAGGCGGTCGATCTCGGCGGGCAGCACGAGCGGCGGCGCCACCGAGAGCCGCCGGGCGACGTCCTCCAGGGCCTCGGCGTCCGGCCAGGCCGGCTGCTGGAGCGCCGGCAGGCCACGGAAGGCGTCCAGACCCTGGGGGTCCGTCCCGGGCGCGACGGCGTCGACCGCGGTGCTCATGCTGCCCGCCCCGATCAGTGCGCGGCGGGAGCGGCCGGGACCAGCGGCTGGCCGATGCCGGCCAGCAGCTCGCCGAACCACTCGGTGTGGACGTCGAACGCCTTGCCGCCGGCGATCCGCGGGAACGCGATCGCCTTGAGGCGGTCGCCGTCCTCCTCGTCGTGGCCGATGACGCCGGACTCGCCGCGCAGCGCGCACTCGACCGCGAGGTCCGTCATGGACTTGATGAGACGCAGGTCCTCGGGGTTCGCGGCGGCGGCGCGCGAGTAGTAGCCCGACTTCTGCACCATGACCTTCTCCGCCCCCAGCTTCTCGGCGAACTGCTGGGCGAACCACTGGCCCGGGTTGATCGTGTCGAGCTTGACGTGACCGAACGGGTCGCGCTGCACCTCGGCGCCCGACGCCTCGAGCTGCGCGACGATCTCGTGCATGCCCGCGCCCTCGGAGAGGAAGATGTTGACGTTGCCCTGAGCGTCCATGATCGCCTTGAGGCGCTCGGCCTCGGCGTCGATGTCGAGCGCGAGCTCGGGCAGGAACACGGCGTGCACGTCCCAGCGCTCGCGCGTCAGGCCGAGCGCCGGCGCGAACTCCTGGGCGTCCAACCACTTGCGGTACTCGAGCGCGGCGGCGGCAGTCAGCCAGCCGCAGTGGCGTCCCATCACCTCGTGCACGATGAGCATCCGCGGTCCGCTGCGGTGCTCGCCGATGACGTTGGCCGCGAAACCTGCGGCCTCCTCGGCCGCCGTCCAGGCGCCGAGCGACTGGCGGATGGGGACGACGTCGTTGTCGATCGTCTTGGGCAGGCCCACGACGGTCAGGTCGTAGTCGTTCTCGGCGAGGTAGGCGGCCAGGTCGGCGGCCGTGGTGTTCGTGTCGTCGCCACCGATGGTGTGCAGGACGTCCACGCCGTCGGCCTGGAGCTGCTCGGCGGCGACGTGCAGCGGGTCCTGCCCCTCGGCCACGAGACCCCGCTTGACGCAGTCGGCGGCGTTGGTCAGCTTGACGCGCGAGTTGCCGATCGGCGAACCGCCGAAGCGGTGCAGGACGCCGGCCTGGCGCCGGCCCTCGGCGTCGATCTCGATCTTCGTGCCGGTGAGCAGGCCGTGGTAGCCGTACTGGTAGGCGATGATCTCGATCGAGGGGTCGAGCTCGGTGTAGCGCTCGATGAGACCACCGACCGCCGAGGACAGGCAGGGGGCGAAACCACCGGCGGTCAGCAGGGCGACACGACGGACCGACATGAGGGGGCTACCTCTCGTTGGGGGATGGAGCGGTCCCATCCTATGAGGCCGCGGGCGGCTCCTGCGCCCCGTCTCAGGCGTCGGGTGCGGAGGAGCCCGTGGGGGCCTCGCCCGTGGGGGCCGCCGGCTGCGAGGGTCCGCCCGTCCGGTCCGACGGCGGAGCCACCGGAGCCACCGGAGCCGCCGACGGCGTGCCGGGGGTGACGTCGACCGGCAGACCCTGCGCGATCCGCGCCTTGGCGGTCGCGGCGTACACGTCGACGTACTCCTGCTCGCCGAGCCGAAGGATGGCGTACATGATCTCGTCGGCCACGGCACGCAGCACGAAGCGGTCGCCCTCCATGCCACGGTAGCGGCTGAAGTCGAGCGGCTCGCCGAAGACCACACCGATCGGCATCGGCTTGGGCATGACACGACCCAGCGGCTGGGCGACGTCGGTGCCGATCATCGCCACCGGCACCACGGGAGCCCCGGACTCGAGCGCGAGGCGGGCCACCCCGGTCTTGCCGCGGTACAGGCGCCCGTCGGGGCTGCGGGTGCCTTCGGGGTAGATGCCGAACAGGTCACCCTCGGACAGCACGCGCAGGCCGGTCCTCAGGGCCGCCTCGCTGGCCTTGCCGCCCGACCGGTCGACCGGGATCGTGCCGACCCCCCGCATGAACCCCGCCACGACACGTCCTCGCACGCCACGACCCGTGAAGTAGTCGGACTTGCCGAGGAACTTCACCTGACGGTCCAGCACGATGGGCAGCACGAAGGAGTCGATGACCGCCAGATGGTTGCTCGCCAGGATCGCCCCGCCCGACTCGGGCAGGTTCTCGACGCCACGGGTCCAGGGTCGGAACGCGAGCCGGAGCAACGGCCCCGCCAGCACGTGCCTCATCACCCAGTAGAACAACGGTCCTCCTCGAGACTCCGTCGACGACAATAGAGTGGCCTCATGGCCTCACCCGACCGGAACGCGGAACCGGACGACCTCCCGGACGCGGACGTCGACGCCCGCTGGTCCGACATCGTCGCACGTCTCGGTGACGTGGAGCAGGCCGGCAGGTCGGCCGAGACCGGACCTCCGCAGCAGACGGGTCCCACCACCTCCGGGCCGCCCCTGCCGCCCGAGCCACCCGCCGACCCGTCGGTCACCCACGGGGAGGTCCGGGCGAGCGGGCCGCGCGACCGTCCGCTCACGCCCGAGGAGGAGGCGTGGGACGAGACGGAGTCGCACTTCGTGCCTCCGGTGCCCGAGCCGGTGGCGCACCGCGACCCCCTCGCGACGCTCACGTGGACCGTCGTCGTGGCCGTCCCGGTGCTGGCCGTGCTGTGGGTGATCGCCCGCGCCTGGATGCCGGAGCTGACGGCCCCGTCGTGGATCGCCCCCACGGCGGGGACGGCGTTCGTCGCCAGCGTCGGGGTGCTCGTCTGGCGGATGCCGCACCGCCGCGACCCCGACGACCACGACCCGGGCGCCGTCGTCTGACCGTCCGTCACGGGCCGGCCGTCAGCGCCGGGCCAGGTCCGCGGCACCGACGATGCCGGCCTCGTTGCCGTGCCTGGCCAGCTCGATCTGCGCCGTCGGACGGTGACCCAGCGCGGAGAGCTGCGCCTCGTACGCGTTGCGGACGGGCAGCAGCAGGAGGTCGCCCGCCTCCCCGACACCGCCGCCGATGACGAAGAGCTCCGGGTCCAGCAGGGCCGCCACCGAGGCCGCGCCCTCCCCGATCCACCGGCCCAGCGTCGCCAGCAGCTCGACCGCCAGCGCGTCGCCGCCCTGGGCCGCCTCGGTCACGTGCGGGCCCGTGATCGCGGAAGCGTTCCCACCGGCCAGTGCCAGGAGCGCCGCGGCGCGTTCCGGGGACGCCACGGCCGCGCGTCGCGCGTCACGCACCAGGGCTGTGCCCGAGGCGTACTGCTCCCAGCAGCCCTCGTGGCCGCAACCGCAGTAGTGCCCGCCCGGCACGACCCGCATGTGGCCGAGCTCGGCCGCGACGCCCCACTTGCCCCGCACCAGCTCGCGGTCGACGACGACGGCGCCGCCCAGCCCGGTCCCGATCGTCAGCATGATCATGTCGGTGGCCTCGCTGGCCGCCCCGAATCGGAACTCCGCCCACCCGGCGGCGTTGGCGTCGTTCTCCACCACCACGGGCACGTCGACGTCCAGCAGGTCGCCGACGCGCTGGGCCAGGGGGTACTCGCGCCAGGCGATGTTCGGCGCGAAGAGCACCGACGTCCGGTCCGGGGAGACGAACCCGGCGGCGGCGAGGCCGATGGCGCTCACCTCGTAGTCCTTGACGAGCTCGTTGCAGGCCTCGGCGATGGCGCGGTCGATGTCGGCGACGTCGTCGGCCACGGTCTCGCGGCGCACCTTCGCCAGGATCTTCCCGGACTCGTCCACGACGCCGACGGCGATCTTGGTTCCACCGATGTCGACTCCGATGGCGTGCATGCGTCAGACCTCACGATCGTTCGAGGGACGCCGAGCGGAGCTGACCGCCGCACCGACGCAGGGAAGCGCGCCTCGGCACGCCGAGCCACAGCCTACCGACCACACCGGCGCTCGCACACACCGCGGTCACCAGGTGACACCAGGTGACCGCGGGTGACCGCGGGTGATGTCGTCGGTCCGGCGCCCGGTCGGTCGCCGCTCTCGTCGCGGTCGCCGAGGAGCCCGCGCCCGACGCCCGCGGTGAACCGGGTGCCCGGGGCGACGTGGCCTGGAGCACCCCTGCGACCCGGTATCGTGACGCCCACCGGACGAGCCCTGCCACTGGAGCCAGCATGGACGAGATCTTCACTCCACCGCTCGTGGAGCTGCCCCTGACGTCGAACCTCAACGACGTCCTCACGGACCGCGTCGCCAAGAACGGTTCTGCCACCATGATCGAACGGTCGGTGTCGGGCCGCTGGGAGCCGATGACCGGCGCCGCGTTCGACGCCGAGGTCGTCGCGGTCGCCAAGGGACTGGTCGCCCACGGCATCCAGCCGGGCGACCCGATCGGGATCATGTCGCGCACGCGGTACGAGTGGACGCTGCTCGACTTCGCCGCGTGGGCCGCCGGCGCCGTGCCCGTGCCGATCTACGAGACCTCCTCGCCCGAGCAGGTCGAGTGGATCGTGTCCGACGCCGGGGTCAAGCTGGTCGTCGCGGAGAACGCCGAGCTGGTCACCGTCGTCGAGCAGTCCCGGACGGCGGCTCCCGCCCTCGGCGAGGTGCTCTCGATCGACGACGGCGCGATCGAGACCCTCGTCGCCGCGGGCGTGGACGTCGACGACGCCGAGATCACGCGCCGTCGCGCGCTCGCCGGCCTCGACGACGTCGCCACCATCATCTACACCTCCGGGACCACGGGCCGCCCCAAGGGTGCCGAGCTCACCCACGGGAACTTCGCCTCCCTGACCACGAACGCGGTCAAGGCGGTCCCGGAGGTCTTCTCCAGCGGCGGCCGGACCCTGCTGTTCCTGCCCCTGGCCCACGTCTTCGCCCGGTTCATCGAGGTGCTGGCCATCGCGGGCGGCAGCGTCCTCGGGCACTGGGACAACCTCAAGACGGTCACCGACGGCCTCGGGGCGTTCAAGCCGACGTTCCTGCTGGCCGTGCCGCGCGTCTTCGAGAAGGTCTACAACTCGGCCGAGCAGAAGGCCGCCACCGGCGGCAAGCTGAAGATCTTCCACTGGGCCGCCGCCACCGCCATCGAGTGGTCGCGAGCACAGGACACGGGCGGTCCGTCCTTCTGGCTGAACGTGCAGCACACGGTGGCCGGCAAGCTCGTCTACGGCAAGCTGCTCGACGCGCTCGGCGGCCAGGCACGCTGGGCCGTGTCCGGCGGTGGCCCGCTCGGCGAGCGCCTCGGGCACTTCTTCCGCGGCATCGGCCTGACCGTGCTCGAGGGCTACGGGCTCACGGAGACGACGGCGCCCACGAGCGTCAACCGCCCCGACGCGAACCGGATCGGGTCCGTCGGCCAGCAGCTGCCCGGCTGCGCGGTCCGGATCGCCGAGGACGGCGAGATCCAGCTCAAGGGCATCCACGTCTTCCGCGGCTACCACCAGAACCCCGAGGCCACGGCCGAGGCGTTCGACGGCGAGTGGTTCCGCACCGGTGACCTCGGCAAGCTGGACGACGACGGCTTCCTGTCGATCACGGGGCGCAAGAAGGAGATCATCGTGACCGCGGGCGGCAAGAACGTCGCCCCGGCGTTCCTCGAGGACCGCATCCGGGCGCACGCGCTCGTCAGCCAGTGCGTCGTGGTGGGCGACAACCGTCCGTTCATCGGCGCCCTGATCACGCTCGACGCCGAAGGGCTGCCGGGCTGGCTCGCGATGCACGGCAAGGGCGAGCTGACCACCGCGCAGGCCAAGGACGACCCCGACGTGCTGGCCGCGCTCGACGCCGCCGTCACGCGGGCCAACCAGGCCGTCTCCAAGGCCGAGTCGATCCGCAAGTTCACCGTCCTGCCCGGTGACCTCACCGTCGAGAACGGCTACCTCACCCCCAAGCAGAGCGTGCGTCGGCACGTGTTCGTCGCCGACTTCGCGGACGAGATCGACGAGCTGTACGTCGACACCCGGCAGAAGTCCGCAGGCTGACGTCCCGGGCCGGGACGGTGTCGGTGCCCCCGACTACCGTCCCGGCCATGTCGACAAGCACGACGGCGGTCGGGCCAGCAGTCTCCGCGGTCCAGCCCACGTTCACCGACCTGGGCACCCCGCTGCGGGACGTCACCTTCGTCGTGGTCGACCTGGAGACCACCGGCAGCCGCGCCGACGACGCCGGCATCACCGAGATCGGGGCCGTCAAGGTGCGCGGCGGGCAGGTGCTCGGTGAGTTCCAGTCCCTGGTCGACCCGGGCCGACCCGTGCCCGCCTTCGTCGCCCGGCTCACCGGCATCACCACCGCGATGGTCGCCACGGCACCCGAGATCGACCTGGTGCTGCCCAGCTTCCTGGAGTTCGCGCACCACAGCGTCCTGGTCGCCCACAACGCACCCTTCGACATCGGGTTCCTGAAGGCGGCGTGCGCGGAGCTGGGCTACACCTGGCCGGGGTTCCCCGTCGTGGACACCCTGCCCCTCGCGCGCCGGGTCGTGACCCGCGACGAGGCCCGCAACCACAAGCTCGCCACCCTCGCGACCCTCTTCCGTGCCCGGACCTCTCCGGAGCACCGTGCCCTCGCCGACGCGCGTGCCACCGTCGACGTCCTGCACGGCCTGTTCGAGCGCCTCGCCCCGCTGGGGGTCACTCATCTCGAGGACCTCGCCACCGCCTCGGACCCGGTGCCGGCCGACGTCCGGCGCAAGGCGCCGCTGGCCGACCACCTGCCGTCCGCGCCCGGCGTCTACCTCTTCCGCGGGCCGGGTGACGAGGTGCTCTACGTCGGCACCTCGACGAACATCCGCCAGCGCGTGCGCTCCTACTTCACAGCGGCCGAGAAGCGCCGTCGGATGGCGGAGATGGTGCGCATCGCCGAGTCGGTGACCCCGGTCGTCTGCGCGACCCCGCTGGAGGCGCAGGTCCGCGAGCTGCGCCTCATCGCCGAGCACGCCCCCCGCTACAACCGCCGTTCCAAGCACCCCGAGCGCCAGTCCTGGGTACGTCTCACCGACGAGCCCTACCCCCGGCTCTCCGTGGTCACCGACGTCCGCGGCGACGTGCCGCACATCGGCCCGTTCACCTCACGCCGGACGGCCAACGACGCCGTCGCAGCCCTGCACGACGCCCTCCCCCTGCGCCAGTGCACCCAGCGCCTCCCCCTCGTCGCCCGGGACCGCCGCAGCCCCTGCGCGCTGGCCGGTCTGGGCCGGTGCAGCGCACCGTGCACCGCCACCGACGCGCCGGACGAGTCGTACAGGCAGGCCGTCGACGCCGCGACGACGGCCCTGACCGGTGACCCCGGGGCCGTCGAGCGGGCGCTCTCGGAGCGCGTCGCCCGGCTCGCCGCGCAGGAGCGGTACGAGGAGGCCGGGCAGGTGACCGCCCGTCTGCGCGCCTTCGTGCGCGCGGCCGCCCGCTCCCAACGGCTCGACCCCCTCAGTCGCTGCCGGGAGCTCGTGGCCGCACGTCCGACGCCGGTCGGTGGCTGGGAGGTCGTCGTCGTCCGGCACGCCCGGCTGGCGGCCACCGCCGTCAGCCCGCCCGAGGAGGACCCGTGGCCGCTGATCCACTCCCTGCTGGCCACCGCCGAGGTCGTCGAGGCCCCGAACGCTCCGGCACCGGCGTGCCACCCCGAGGAGGCGGAGATCGTGCTGGCGTGGCTGGATGCTCCTGACGTCCGGCTCGTGCGGGTCAGCGACCCCTGGACCTGCCCGGTGCGCTCCGCCGTCGGGCGCACCGACCTCCGGTACGTCGCCGACAGCGTCGCGCACGCCGTCACCCCCGACCGTGCGGCGAGCGCAGGCGTCGATACGATGACGGCATGCTGACCGCGATCGTCCTCATCGACACCGCCCCCGAACGCATCCCCGAGGTCGCCGCACAGGTCACCGACCTGAACGGCGTCAGCGAGGTGTACTCCGTCACCGGCAAGGCGGACCTCGTGGCGATGATCCGCGTGCACGAGCACGACCAGCTCGCCGACGTCATCGCCGACGGCATCAGCAAGGTCCCGGGCGTGGTGCGCACCGAGACCCTCATCGCCTTCCGCGCCTACTCCAAGGTCGACCTGGAGCAGGCCTTCGCGCTCGGGCTGGACGACTGAGCGGTCGTCCTCACGCGTTCGTCGCCGCGACCCAGCGGTGGAGCACGTCCTGGGCGCCACCGTCGTCGATGCTGCGCGCCGCGTGCTCGACCCCGGCGGCCAGCCGCTCGACGAGGGCGCCCTCCCCGGTGCCGGGAAGGCCCCCGTCGGCGACCAGCGCCGCCGCCGCGTTGAGCAGGACCGTCTCACGGACGGCACCGGTCTCGTCGCCGGCGAGCACGTCGCGGGCCACCACCGCGTTGCGGGCAGCGTCACCGCCCCGCAGGTCCGCGATCTCGATCCGTCGCAGCCCCAGGTCCTCCACGGCGTCGAACCGCTCCTCGACCACCTGACCGTCGAACACCTGCCACACCGTCGTCCCACCGGTCGCCGCCAGCTCGTCCAGGCCGTCGTCGCCCCGGAACACGAGGGCGTCGGTCCCGCGCCCGGCGAGCACGCCCGCCATGAGCGGCGCCATGCGCGCGTCCGCACAGCCCACCGCCGTCGCCCGCGGCTGCGCCGGGTTGGTGAGGGGACCGAGGAAGTTGAAGGCCGTCGCGATGCCGAGCTCCTTGCGGGCCGTGCCGGCGTGCCGCATGGACGGGTGGAACATCCCGGCGAAGCAGAAGGTGATCCCGACCTCGTGCGCGATCTGCGCGACCCGGTCGGCCGGCTGGTCGAGCCGCACCCCGAGCTCCTCGAGGACGTCCGCGGAACCGGAGGACGACGACGCCGCCCGGTTGCCGTGCTTGACGACGCGCACGCCCGCACCGGCGACCACCACGGCCGCCATGGTGGAGATGTTGACGGTGTGGTGCCGGTCGCCGCCCGTGCCCACCAGGTCGACCGACCGGCCCGGGACCTCGATGCGCACCGCGTGGGCGAGCATCGCCTCCGCGAGCCCCGTGAGCTCGTCGGCCGTCTCGCCCTTGGCCCGCAGCGCCACGAGGAACCCGGCGAGACGGGTGGACGGCACCTCCCCGGACATCACCTGGTCCATGGCCCACGCCGTCTGCCCGGAGGACAGGTCGTCGCCGGCCACCAGTGCGGTGAGCAGGCCGGGCCAGGTGGACGATGTGGGGTCGATGTCGAGCACGGCGGATCCTCTTCGGTGCGTGGTGGTGGGCGCCGCTCCCGCGACGCGAGGCCTCGGGTCGTCGTCGGACGTCAGGCCACGGGGACGAGTGTGTCCACGACCGCCTGCTGCAGGGTGAGCGCATCCAAGGGGCGGGACACGACACCGTCCGCCAGGGACCACGACGCCAGCCACGCGTCGTCGCGGCGCGCGGTGATCACCAGGACCGGGGGGCAGTCGTAGATCTCGTTCTTGAGCTGGCGGCACAGGCCCATGCCGCCGGCCTTGTCGGCCTCGCCGTCGAGCACGAGCAGGTCGAACCGTCCGCCCTCGGCCGCGCTGACGACGGCGGCGGCCGTGGCCGCCTCCGTCCATCGGATGTCCGGTGCCCCGGCACCGAGGCGAGGTCCGACGGCGAGCCTCACCTGCTCGCGCACGGTGTGGTCGTCGCTGTAGAGCAGGACTCGCGGGCCGGTCGTCATCGAGCATCCCTTTCGCAGACGTTTGGTGGCATCGTGGCACAGGTCCGTCACCTCGGTCAGCCCGGCGGCGTGGTCTTTTCCTGGCACTGTGTGCAGATGCGTCATCAACATCCCGCTCGGTGGCGGGATTCTGCAGTTTCGGTGGTCACGATCTCCACCAACCACCCGCTTCGGGTCCTCGAAGCCGCCCCATGTCCGCCATAATGGCTGATGTGTCGACCGCAACGGCTGCAGCCCCCCACGCCCACCAGCACGTGACCGTCAACCGACCGAACCCTGTCTCGGTCGGGACGATCGTCTGGCTCGCGAGCGAGCTCATGTTCTTCGCGGGCCTCTTCGCCATGTACTTCACGGTGCGTTCCGTGATGCCGGAGGAGGAGTGGGCCGCCCAGGCCGACCACGTCACGCTGGTCTTCCCCCTGATCAACACCACGATCCTGGTGCTCTCGTCCTTCACCTGCCAGGCAGGGGTGTTCGCCGCCGAACGCTTCCAGCCGGCCCGCACCGGAACGCTGCTGCAGGTCAAGCAGTGGGGCATGAACGAGTGGATGACGCTCACCTACCTGATGGGCGCCTTCTTCGTGTCCGGCCAGATCTTCGAGTACGCCGAGCTCGTCGAGCACGGGCTGACGATCTCCTCGAGCGCGTACGGCTCGGTCTTCTACCTGGCCACGGGCTTCCACGGCCTGCACGTCATCGGCGGCCTGATCGCCTTCCTCTTCCTGCTCGGCCGGTCGTTCCGTGCCAAGCGGTTCACGCACCACGAGGTCACCACCGGTCTCGTGGTCTCCTACTACTGGCACTTCGTCGACATCGTGTGGATCGCGCTGTTCCTGGTGATCTACGTCCTGAAGTGATCCCCCCGGTCGGCCCCGGCGCCGGCTCCGCCCCTGCACCATCCACCTGCGAGACGAGGACATTTTCGTGAAGGCACTCGCCGCCCGCCGGCACCACCGGGCCGCCCCGGTCGTGCTGATGCTGCTGGCGCTGCTGCTCACGGGCGGCATCTATGCCGTCCTGGCACCGAGTCCGGCCAGCGCCGACACCGCCAGCACAGCGAACGACGTGGAGGAGGGCGAGCGCCTCTTCCAGGCCAACTGCGCCACGTGCCACGGCCCGAACGCCGAGGGGACCGCCGAGGTGCCCTCCCTGGTGGGTGTGGGCGCCGCAGCCGTCGACTTCCAGGTCTCCACCGGCCGGATGCCCATGCAGATGAACGGCCCGCAGGCCGCGGAGAAGCCGCGCCAGATGGACGAGGAGCAGACCGCCCAGCTCGCGGCCTACGTCGCCTCGCTCGGCGCCGGCCCCGCCGTCCCCACCGACGCGCAGATCGACCCCGAGCTCGGTGACTCCGCGAACGGCTCGCTGCTGTTCCGCACGAACTGCGCGATGTGCCACAACGCCATCGGTGCCGGCGGCGCCCTGTCGGAGGGCAAGTGGGCCCCGCCGCTGTTCGATGTGGAGGAGCGCAACCTCTACCAGGCGATGCTGACCGGGCCGCAGTCGATGCCCGTCTTCAACGACCAGACCCTCGAGCCCGACGAGAAGCGCGACATCATCGCGTTCCTCGTGGAGCAGCGCGAAGGGTCGGCAGGTGGCCTCACCCTCGGCTCCCTCGGGCCCGTCAGCGAGGGCCTGTGGGCCTGGGTCGTCGGGCTCGGTCTGATGATCGGTGCCGCAGTGTGGATCGGAGCGAAGTCCTCGTGAGCGAGAACCAGAACCCCCGCGCCGGCTCGGACGTCACGACGACGTCGGGCGCGGCTCACCCCGAGAAGTTCCCGGACCCGGGCGTCCCGGCGCACAAGCAGCGCCTGACCGACACGGACCCGAAGGCCGACAAGCGCAACGAACGCATCGTGGTGCTGCTGTTCGCGCTGTCGTGCATCGGGGCGATCGCCAGCATCGTCGTCTACTTCATGTTCCGTCCGGACGGCACCACCGCGGGGACGCGGGTGTCGACGCTGCTGCTCGGCGTCACCATGGCCGCCTCGCTGCTCGGCATCGGCGTCGCGGCCATCCACTGGGCGAAGTCGCTGATGAGCGACCACGAGCACGTCGACGAGCGGCACGAGCTCAAGAGCTCCCCGAGGTGCGGGAGGTCGCCGTCCAGGCGCTGACCGACGGCGTCGAGGACTCCGGCATCGGCCGCCGCGGCATGCTCAAGGGTGCGGCGGTCTCCGCGCTGGCCCTGTTCCCGCTGACCATCGCGGTCCCCCTCGTCTCGAGCGTGGGCGGCGACTGGGACGTCTCGAAGCTGAAGCACACCATCTGGGACAGCGGCAAGCGCCTCGCCTACGACCCCTCGGGCCGTCCGATCAAGGCGTCCGACCTGTCGGTCGGTTCCGTCGCGCACGTGATCCCGGAGGAGACCCCGGAGTACATGGCGTCGCACGAGTGGATCACGGAGAAGGCCAAGGCCGTCGTGCTCCTGGTGCGGCTCAACCCGCAGGACATCCGTTCCGACCAGTCGCCCGAGGGGCAGACCTGGTCCTACGACGGCATCGTCGCCTACTCGAAGATCTGCACCCACGTGGGCTGCCCGGTGGCCCTCTACGAGCAGCAGACGCACCACCTGCTCTGCCCGTGCCACCAGTCCACCTTCGACATGGCCGACGGCGCCAAGGTCGTCTTCGGTCCGGCGAACCGGCCCCTGCCGCAGCTGCCGATCGCCGTGGACGACGAGGGCTACCTCGTCGCGCAGAGCGACTTCACCGAGCCCGTCGGACCGAGCTTCTGGGAGCGCCTGAAGTGAGCACCGAGACCGCAGCGTCCACCAGCGACGCACCCACGACCCCCGTCGGCAAGACTGCCGACTACCTCGACCAGCGCACCAGCATCGGCGTCGCCGTCAAGGAGTTCGCGCGCAAGGTCTTCCCGGACCACTGGTCCTTCATGCTCGGCGAGATGGCGCTCTTCTCGTTCGTCGTCCTGCTGATCTCCGGCGTGTTCCTCGCCATGTTCTTCGACCCGTCGATGGCCCTGGTCGAGTACCACGGCAACGGCCCCGAGGCGATGCACGGCCAGCTCATGTCGACGGCCTTCGCCTCCACCCTGGACCTGTCGTTCGAGGTTCGCGGCGGACTGCTGATGCGCCAGATCCACCACTGGTCGGCGCTGATCTTCATGGCCTCGATCGTCGTGCACATGATGCGCGTGTTCTTCACCGGCGCGTTCCGCAAGCCGCGTGAGATCAACTGGCTCGTCGGCACCGTCCTGATGATCCTCGGCCTCGCTGCCGGCTTCTCGGGCTACTCCCTGCCGGACGACGTCCTGTCCGGCAACGGCCTGCGCATCACCGACGGCGTCGTCAAGTCGATCCCCGTGATCGGCTCGTACATGTCGTACTTCATCTTCGGTGGCGAGTTCCCGGGCGAGCACATCATCCCGCGCCTCTTCACGGTGCACATCCTGCTCGTGCCCGCCCTCATCCTCGCGCTGATCGGCGTGCACCTGTTCCTCATGGTGCTGCACAAGCACACGCAGTACCCCGGTGGCGGCCGCACGGACAAGAACGTCGTCGGCTACCCGCTGTTCCCGGTGTACATCGCCAAGATGGGCGGCAACTTCTTCATCGTGTTCGGCATCCTCGCCCTGATGGGCGGCACGATGGCGATCAACAACGTGTGGAACTACGGCCCGTACGACCCGTCACCGGTCTCCGCAGGAGCGCAGCCCGACTGGTACATGCTGTTCCTCGAGGGATCCCTGCGTCTCATGCCGGGTCACCTGACGGAATGGGTGATCTTCGGGTACACGCTCTCCTGGAACATCCTGGTGCCGGCCGTCATCATCCCGGGCCTGCTGTTCACGTTCCTCTTCGCCTACCCCTTCGTCGAGGCGAAGGTGACCGGCGACAAGCGCGAGCACCACGTCCTCGACCGTCCCCGCAACGTCCCGGCCCGCACCGGCCTCGGCGTCGCGTTCCTCACGGCGTTCATCATCCTGGCCCTGGCCGGGTCGAACGACCTCATCGCCACGCACTTCGCCCTGTCGATCAACGAGATCACGTGGGTGTTCCGCGTGCTGTTCTTCGTCGGTCCGGTCTTCGCGTACTGGGTGACCAAGCGCATCTGCCTCGGGCTGCAGCGCAAGGACCGCGAGCTCGTCCTGCACGGGCACGAGACGGGCCGCATCGTGCGGTTCGCCAACGGCGAGTACATCGAGGTCCACCGCCCTCTCGACGAGCAGGAGCGCTGGCTGCGCGTCAACTACGACGCCCACGCACCCCTGGAGATCGAGCCGGCGACGGACGCCCGTGGCGTGAAGCGACCCGGCTACCGGTCGGAGAAGCGCTGGCAGAAGCTGTCGCGGTTCTTCTACGAGGACCGTGTCGAGCCTGTCACCCCGGCCGAGCTCGCCGCCGCGCACTCGCACGGCGAGCACGACGAGATCGCCCACTCCGACTCCCCCGCCGAGGTCACGACGGGGGCCGACAACGTCGAGCGGGAGCACTGAGACTCCTGACTGGCTGAGGCAGCGACCCGCGCACTGCGCCCGTTCCGGCGGACGCCGTCCGCGGGTCGCTGCCTTTGGTCGACCGGTGGTGGCTCCATCGTCGGTTCGACGACGCAAGACCGTGCGCAGCCTGGACGCGCACGGACCGACAACGGAAGGTACATGAGCATGGCTGTCTACACGCTGCCTGACCTGCCCTACGACTACAGCGCGCTCGAGCCGCACATCAGCGGCAAGATCATGGAGCTGCACCACGACAAGCACCACGCTGCCTACGTCACGGGCGCCAACACCGCGCTGGAGAAGCTCGCCGAGGCTCGCGACGCCGGCGACTTCGCGGCGGTGAACCTCCACGAGAAGAACCTCGCGTTCCACCTCGGTGGGCACACCAACCACACGGTGTTCTGGAACAACCTCTCCCCCGAGGGTGGCGGCGAGCCCGAGGGCGAGCTGGGTGAGGCCATCAAGGACCAGTTCGGTTCCTTCGCGGCCTTCCAGGGCCAGTTCGCCGCCGTGGCCAACGGCATCCAGGGCTCCGGCTGGTCCGTTCTCGGCTGGGACTCCATCGGCAAGAAGCTGGTGATCTTCCAGCTGTTCGACCAGCAGGCCAACGTTCCCCTCGGCGTCACGCCGATCCTCATGCTCGACATGTGGGAGCACGCCTTCTACCTCGACTACCTCAACGTCAAGGCGGAGTACGTCAAGGCGTTCTGGAACATCGCCAACTGGCAGGACGTCGCGGCACGCCTCGAGCGTGCCCGGACCCAGACCGCGGGACTCATGTCCCCGCCTGATCCAGGGTCCCCGGCGAACGCGGGCGTCGCCTCCTCCACGGAGCACGGCCCCGGTCCGCACAGGGAGGGCCCCGCACACGCTCCGGCGTGTGCGGGGCCCTCTTCGTCCCTCCGAGCGGCGTTGCGGTCTCGAGCCACAGGTCACCGGCCACAGGTCACGGGGCCCTGCGTGCGCACGGCTCCCCCGACCTACGCGAGTAGCCCGGGTACCCCGCGCCTGTGCCACGGCCTGCGTGTGGTGTGCCTCGCGAGCGGCGCCCGGCCGGTGTGCGAGCCACACGGCTCCGGATCCGAGGGGTCATCCCGCCACGGTCGAGCCCACGCGCCCGGCGCAGGAGCACTCGGTGCACGCCTCGGTGCGCGCTCCTCCGCTGGCTTCCTGGCCCTCGCACCCGGCCACGCCGGCCAGTGGCGAATCGACACGCGCAGAGACCGCGCAGAGGTCGCGCGCAGAGACGAGAGCAGCGGCCCTCGTCCCTGATGTTCAGGGACGAGGGCCGCTGCTGGCCCCAGGGGCCGGTCAAGTGTTGGTGGCGACTCAGTGGGAGTGCTGGCCGCGGCTGAACTCGAAGACCCAACCGATGAGGCCGACGATGCCGATCATCACGCTGATGTAGAACACCCACCAGCCGACGGCGAGACCGAGGAACGACACGGCAGCGGCCGCACCGAGGACGAGCGGCCACCAGGACCACGGGGCGTAGACGCCCTGGTCACCGGCTCCCTGTTCGATCTCACCGTTCTCGTCGTCCTCGGGACGCGGGTCGGTGTGCTTGGCCTGCACGGCGAGGTACGCACCGATCATGGCCATCAGGCCGCCGACGAGGGGGATCCCCAGGTAGCCCACGGGCTCGGTGAAGCCGGTGAGGGCCCCGTAGATCAGGCCGACCGCCACGAAGAAGGGGGCCAGCCAGACGAACAGCCGGATCTCGATCTTCACTTGCTGGTCTCCTCGTCGTCGGGACGCTCGGCGTCGATGACCGTGGTGGTCGACTGACGCCTCTCGGGGCTCTCGCCCTCGACGAGGCCGTCGACGTGGTCCTTGTGCCCGTTGCGGTCAGGACCGCCGTAGATCTGCTCCGCGACACCGTGGCGGTGGTCGTGGTTCTCCATGGCCGCGACCTCAGGGTGGTGGAGGTCGAACGCCGGCGACTCGGAGCGGATGCGCGGCAGCGAGGTGAAGTTGTGCCGCGGCGGCGGGCAGGAGGTCGCCCACTCGAGCGAGCGCCCGTAGCCCCACGGGTCGTCGACCTCGACCTTGGGCGCGTTGCGCCAGGTCGTGTAGACGTTCCACAGGAAGGGCAGCGTGGAGGCCGCGAGCACGAACGCGCCGACGGTCGAGAGCTGGTTCTCCCAGGTAAAGCCCTCGTCCGGCATGTAGTCGGCGTAGCGGCGGGCCATGCCCTCGACGCCGAGCCAGTGCTGGACGAGGAACGTCATGTGGAAGCCGATGAACAGGATCCAGAAGTGGATCTTGCCGAGGCGCTCGTTGAGCATGCGCCCGGTGAACTTCGGCCACCAGAAGTAGAAGCCGGCGAACATGGCGAACACGACGGTGCCGAAGACGACGTAGTGGAAGTGAGCCACGACGAAGTAGGAGTCGGAGAGCTGGAAGTCCAGAGCCGGGCTCGACAGGATGATGCCGGTCAGGCCACCGAACAGGAAGGTGACCAGGAAGCCGATGGACCACAGCATCGGCGTCTCGAAGGTCAGCTTCCCTCTCCACATCGTGCCGATCCAGTTGAAGAACTTCACGCCGGTCGGGATGGCGATGAGCATCGTCATGAAGGCGAAGAAGGGCAGCATCACGGCGCCGGTGACGTACATGTGGTGGGCCCACACGGTGACCGACAGGGCCGCGATCGCGATCGTCGCGTAGACGAGGCCCTTGTAGCCGAAGATCGGCTTGCGGCTGAACACCGGGAAGATCTCGGAGACGATGCCGAAGAACGGCAGCGCGATGATGTAGACCTCCGGGTGACCGAAGAACCAGAACAGGTGCTGCCAGAGCACGGCGCCGCCGTTGTCCGGGTTGAACACCTGGGCGCCGAACCGACGGTCCGCACCGAGCGCGAAGAGCGCCGAGGCCAGGGGCGGGAACGCCATCAGCACGAGGAGGCTCGTGACGAGGGTGTTCCAGGTGAAGATCGGCATCCGGAACATCGTCATGCCGGGCGCACGCATGCAGATGATGGTGGTGATGAAGTTGACGGCACCGAGGATCGTGCCGAATCCACCGAGGGCCAGTCCGAACACCCAGAGATCTCCGCCCAACCCTGGACTGAAGGTGGTGTTGGACAGTGGCGCGTAGGCGAACCAGCCGAACGAGGCGGCGCCCTGCGGGGTGAAGAAGCCGGCGGCGGCGATGAGGCCACCGAAGAGGAACAGCCAGTAGGCGAACATGTTCAGTCGCGGGAAGGCGACGTCCGGCGCACCGATCTGCAGCGGCATGATCACGTTGGCGAAGCCGGCGAACAGCGGCGTCGCGAACAGCAGCAGCATGATCGTGCCGTGCATGGTGAAGAGCTGGTTGTACTGCTCCTTGCTCTGCACGATCTGGATGCCGGGCATGAAGAGCTCGGCCCGGATCAGCAGGGCGAGGATGCCTCCCACGGCGAACCAGAAGAACGACGTGATGAGGTACATGTAGCCGATCGTCTTGTGATCGGTGGAGGTGATCCACTTGATCACGGTGCGACCCAGGGTCTGGCGCTGCGGGCGCAGTCCGGGGACGACCTCGGCGCCGTACGTGTTCTCGGCGGCAGTCATCAGCCTTCGACCTCCGCGGTCTCGTCGTGCGCGGCACCCGACTCCGGGTGCTGCTGGCGGTTGAGGTCGAGTCCGAGCTCGCCGGTCTGACCCTTGTCCCGCAGCTCGTCCATCTTGGCGTCGTAGGTCGCGCGGTCGACGACCTGGACGTTGAACAGCATGCCGGAGTGGAACTCGCCGCAGAGCTCGGCGCACTTGCCGGCGTAGGTGCCCTCGCGCTCCGGGACCACCTGGAAGGTGTTCGTCTTGCCGGGGATCATGTCCATCTTGAACAGGAACGCGGGGATCCAGAACGAGTGGATGACGTCGCGCGAGTCGAGCGTGAACTCGACACGCTCACCGACGGGCAGGTAGAGCGTCGGCAGCTTGGCCGACGTCCCCGGGGTGCCGTCGACCTCGTCCGCGGCGGTCTCGGAGCCAGGCTCCAGCAGGTGCTGGCCCGACTCGTAGACGCCGTCGTCCAGGTAGTTGAAGTCCCAGCTCCACTGCTTGCCGATGACCTGGACGCTGACGTCCGGCTCGGCGGTGGTGTCGAGGATCTCCCCCATGTCGCGGTTCGTGTAGAAGAACAGCACGAGGACCATCAGCGTGGGCACGATGGTGTACATGATCTCGAGCGGCATGTGGTACCGCGTCTGCACCGGCAGGCGGTGGTCGTCGCGGCGCTTGCGGTAGGCGGCCACGCACCAGAGCATCAGGCCCCACGTGACCACGCCGACGGCGAGAGCCGCGATCCAGGAGCCGACCCAGAGGTCGGTGATACGTCCGGTCTGGTTGGTGACCTCGCCGTCGCTGTACCCGGGAAGGTAGCCGCGGGAGGCGGCGTCGCTGGCGCAACCTGTGGCGAGCCCCGCGACGACGACGGCGAGCGCCGTCGCGCGCAGCGCCACTGCCTTCCGACTGCGGGGGGTTCTCTTCGAGTGCAAGGGGGGCCTTTCACGTCTCGTCCGAGAGTCGCGTCCAGTGGCGCGGCATACGGGTGGACATTCGTCCTCGATGGGAGCAGCCTAGCGCGACCTTCACGCTTTCGACGCCAGAAGGACCCCCTTCCTACGTGACGCCGACCAGGTCCGGCGTCGCCATCCGGCTCCTTCGCGACACGCTCCCGGACCATGTCAGATCGCCACCACTTCTCACGGGTGACGCGGACGTCGTCGGCGCGCGCGGCATGATGGGAGAGCAAGGAATTGCTCGTTCCCGGACCCCCGAGAGGACCCGTGTGACTCATCCCACCCCTGACCGGCCGTCGCGGACCTACCTCGACAACGGCGGGTCCGCGCTGCTGCACCCCCTGGCCAGGCAGGCGATGCTGCAGGCGCTCCAGGACGGCTGGGCGGACCCCCGACGCCTTCACGCCGAGGGACGCCGCGCGGGGGCCCTCCTCGCGGCCGCGACCGAGTCCGTGGCCACGGTGCTCGGGGCCCGCACCGAGGAGATCCGTTTCACCCCCTCGCACACCTCCTCGCTCCACCAGGCGATCGGCCAGGTGGCCGAGGCGCGTCGTCGCACGGGCGGCGGTGCGGTCGTCGGTGCGACCGAGCGCGCCGCAGCCCTGCACGCGGCCGAGCACGCCTGCGCCCGGCACGGCGGACGACGCACCCTCGTGCCGGTGGACCGGTCGGGCCGTGTGGACGTCGAGGAGTTCGTCCGGGCCCTCGGGGCCGCCGGCGTCGCGGTGGCGGCCCTGCAGCACGCGAACGGCGAGGTCGGCACCCTGCAGCCGGTCGAGGCCGTCCACGAGGCGGCCCGGGCGCACGACGTGCCCCTGCTCGTGGATGCCGGGGCGAGCGCCGGCCACGTCGAGCTGCCGGGTTCGTGGGACGTGCTGGCACTCGACCCGGCGGACTTCGGCGGGCCGGCGGGCGTGGGTGTCCTCGCGGTCCGCCAGCGGGTGCGCACCGTCCCCGTCGGCCCCGAGGACCCGCAACCCTGGGCCCCGGGCGGGGTCAACCTGCCGGCGGTCTTCGCCACCGCGGTGGTGCTGGAGGCGGTCACCGCGGACCGCGCCGCCGAGGACGCGCGCCGCCGGGCCCTCGTGGACCGGCTACGACGATCGGTCGCGTCGATCCCGGACGTCGAGGTGGTGGGCCCCGAGGACGACCGGCTCCCCCACGTCGCGACGTTCTCGTTCCTCTACGTCGACGGCGAGGCCCTCGTCACCGAGCTCGACCGCGCGGGGTTCGCCGTCGGGTCCGGGTCGGCGTGCACGGCGAGCACCCTGGAGCCGTCCCACGTCCTGGCCGCCATGGGGGTCCTCACGCACGGCAACGTGCGGGTCGCGCTGGACCGGACCACGACCGCGGACGACGTCGACCGTCTCGTCGCCGTCCTGCCAGGGGCCGTGGCGCGGGTGCGGGCAGCCCTCGGCGCGGAGAGCCTGTGAGCGGGGTGGCGGGGGCCGCGGAGCCCCCTGCCGGCGAGGGACGTCACCAGGTCGACGCGCGGGGGCTGCGCTGCCCGCTGCCCGTCGTCCGGCTCGCCGCCGTCGCGCGGGACCTGCCCACCGGCTCGATCGTGTCGGTGCTGGCGACCGATCCCGCCGCACGCCACGACGTGCCCGCCTGGGCACGGATGCGGGGGCACGTCATGGAGGGCGAGGAGCTCGTGGACACGCCGGACACCTCGGCCACCCCGCGAGACGCGGGACAGCCCGCGACGCGGCACGACGCCGTCTGGCGCCTCACGGTCCGGCTGGGTGCGGCGGGCTGACCCGCACCCGCCGTCGCGTCGGCGGCGGGGCCGGTGACCCGACCGGGACACGACGACGGCCGCCACCCCGGGGAGCACCCGGGGCGGCGGCCGTCGCGAACCGTGCGGTCGGACTCAGCCGAAGGAGCCGCCGCAGGCGCAGGACTCGCCGGCGTTCGGGTTGTCGATCGTGAAGCCCTGCTTCTCGATCGTGTCGGCGAAGTCGATCTTCGCGCCGTCGAGGTACGGGACGCTCATGCGGTCCACGACGACCTCGACGCCGTCGTAGTCGCGCAGGGCGTCACCGTCGAGCAGACGCTCGTCGAAGTAGAGCTGGTAGATCAGGCCGGAGCACCCGCCGGGCTGCACGGCCACGCGCAGCCGCAGGTCGTCACGGCCCTCCTGCTCGAGGAGGCTGCGGACCTTGTTCGCGGCGAAGTCGGACAGCTCGACGCCGTGGGTGGCGATCTCGGTGGTGTCGGTCATGCTTCCTCCAACAGGTTGGGCTGCGCTGCTGTTCCCGATCCTACGCTCGAATTCCCGCCCGTCGATGAGGTGGGTCACATCACGTGCCGTGGGACCAGGACGGCACCCACGTCCGCGCCGCCCGGGCCACGAGCCCGGCCTCCCACGGGTCGCCCACCACGTGGGTGCCGGACACGCCCGCGGCGGCGAGCTCGCGCCGCGAGGTCCGGTCGGCGCCGGCGAGCACCACGACCGGCACGCCGTGGGGCGCGGCGGCACGGGCGGCCTCGGCCACGGGGCCGTCGTGCAGGGCTGCGGCGTCGAGCACCCGGGTGTGCACCACCACGACGTCCGCCGCCGCGGCGCGCTCGTGGAGCAGGGCGACGTGCGCGGGCGGCGTCGGCGCGCCCACGCTGCGCAGCCCGAGCGCCGTCGTCGGGACGAAGACGCCGGGGCGGACGTCCGCGGCGGGCAGCGCCGGAGGACCGTCCGCCTCGGACGACTGATCGGACGACTGATCGGACGACGGCTCGGACGACGGGCCTGCCGACGGCGCGCCCGACGACGGCGCCGGGGCGGGGCACGCGAGCGTCTCGACGACGCAGCGCGGCGCTGCGCCGCCCCACGCCGCCGCGAGGGACGGGCCGTCGTCGTCCACGGGTGTCACGAGCAGTACCAGCACGTGCCGATCGTGACACATCACGGCGACGTGGGAAGATGGCCCCCGTGAGCACTCTGCTGAACGAGACCTCGACGTTCGCCGAGCCGGCGGCCTCGCCGCTGCTGCTGCTGGGCCAGGGCCGCGACCTCGCCTCCGAGCGCGGGGTCGAGTGCACGGGCGCCCTGCCCGCCGCCTCGGACCCCGACCTCGTGGAGCGGGCGCGCGCGGCGCGCGCGGCGCTGGGCGAGCGGGCGTTCGTGCTCGGCCACCACTACCAGCGCGACGAGGTCATCGACTTCGCCGACGTCACCGGCGACTCCTTCAAGCTGGCGCAGCGGGCGGCTGCCCGCCCCGAGGCCGAGTTCGTCATCTTCTGCGGCGTGCACTTCATGGCCGAGTCGGCCGACATCCTCACCTCCGACGCCCAGCAGGTCGTCCTGCCGGACATGGCGGCGGGCTGCTCGATGGCGGACATGGCCGAGATCGGTCAGGTCGAGGAGGCCTGGGCCGTCCTCGAGGACGCCGGGATCGCGGGCGACACCGTCCCGGTCACCTACATGAACTCCACGGCAGCGATCAAGGCGTTCACCGGCCGCCACGGCGGTACCGTCTGCACGTCGTCCAACGCCCAGGTGGCGCTGCGCTGGGCGTTCGACAAGGTCGGCGGCGTGGACGGCACCGGCAAGGTGCTGTTCATGCCGGACCAGCACCTGGGTCGCAACACCGCCGTGCTGCAGCTCGGGCTGGACCTGGACGACTGCGTCGTCTTCGACCCGCGCAGGCCGGGCGGGGGGCTGACCGCCGCCGAGCTGCGCGACGCGCGGATGATCCTGTGGCGCGGCCACTGCTCGGTGCACGGGCGGTTCTCGGAGCGCAACGTCTCCGACGTCCGCGCCAAGGTGCCGGGCGTCAACGTCCTGGTGCACCCGGAGTGCAAGCACGAGGTCGTCACGGCCGCCGACATGGTGGGTTCGACGGAGTACATCATCAAGGCGCTCGACGCCGCCGAGCCGGGTTCGTCGTGGGCGATCGGCACCGAGCTGAACCTGGTGCGTCGGGTCGCCCGCGCGCACCCGGACAAGCAGGTGCACTACCTGGACTCGACCGTCTGCTTCTGCTCGACGATGAACCGCATCGACCTGCCGCACCTGGTGTGGACGATGGAGTCCCTCGTCGAGGGTCGCGTCGTCAACCGGATCGTCGTGGACGCCGACGACGCCCACTGGGCGCGGGTCGCGCTCGACCAGATGCTGGCGCTGCCAGGTCTGTGAGGAGAGGGCGGTCCGCATGAGCACCGAGGGCGGGTTCCACGTCGGGATCCTCGTCTTCGACGACGCCGAGGAGCTCGACGTCGTCGGCCCGTTCGAGGTGCTCGCCGAGTGGATGGAGCACTCGGACCTCAAGGTGCACGTGAGCACGTTCTCGCGCGACGGGGACGGGGTCCGGCTCGCCAAGGGGATGCGGATGGTCCCGGCGCACTCCGCGGACGACGTCGGCCCGCTGCACCTGCTGGTCCATCCGGGCGGCTGGGGCGCACGCGCCCTGATGGCCGACCCGGCGCACCTGGAGTGGTTGCGCCTGGTCCGCGCCCAGACGCCGGTGGTGGCGAGCGTCTGCACGGGTTCGCTGGTTCTGGCCGCGGCCGGGCTTCTCGCCGGTCGCCCGGCGACCACGCACCACCACCACTACGACGAGCTCGCGCAGGTCGATCCCAGCGTCGTGATCGACACGGAGGCCCGGTTCGTCGACGACGGCGACGTCGTCACCTCGGCGGGGGTCTCCGCCGGTATCGACATGGCCCTGCACCTGGTGGCCCGGCTGGAGTCCGACGTCGTCGCCCGGACCGTGCGCGCGGCCCTGCAGTACGACCCCGCTCCCCCGGTGTGACCACCTGCCCCGCAATACCTGCTACCGCGAGTCGCTGATATAAGTTCGGGTCATGACCCGCATGCTGCAGCTCGCCAAGGCCACCCTGTTCCCCCGCAAGCGACTGCCGGGCTTCGGCGCGCTCGACACCTCCACCACCGTGCTGCGCGTCCACCCCGGCGACCTCGACCTCTACCGCCACGTCAACAACGGGTCGTACCTGCAGATGATGGACGTGGCGCGGTCCAACCTGCTGGGAGACATCGGCGGGCTGACCCGGCTCAAGGAGCGCGGCTGGTACCCCGTGGTCGCCTCCTCCACGATGACCTACAAGCGGTCGCTGCAGCTCTTCGAGAAGGTCACGATCTCCACCCGCGTGCTCGGCTGGGACGCCCGGGTCGTCTACATCGAGCAGACGTTCCGCGTCGGTGACCGTCACTGTGCCCGCGGCTGGGTCGCCGGCCGCTTCCTCGGCAAGGACGGCAGTCGGGTGGCGCCCCGGGACGTCCTCGACCTGTTCGTCGACGGAGTGGCCCCCGAGAGCCCGGCGCTGCCGGACGACGTCGCCGCCTGGGCCCGCGCGGTCGACGTCGCCCACCGCGACCCCGACGTCCCGGCGGCCCGCTGACGTACCGGCCGGGCCCCGCCGCGCTCAGGCACGGACGGAGCGGCCGACCTCCCGCAGCAGGAGCGCCTCGGCCAGGACGACCTTGCGCAGCTCACCCAGGTGCACCGACTCGTTGGCGCCGTGCGCGCGCGAGTCCGGGTCCTCGACGCCGGTGACCAGCACGGCCGCGTCCGGGTAGGCCTCCAGCAGGTCCGCGATGAACGGGATCGACCCGCCCACGCCGATGTCCACGGGGTCGGTGCCCCACGCTGCGGCGAAGGCGGCCCGGGCTGCCTGCATGGCGGCCGAGTCCTCGGGCGCGCCGAAGGACCTGCCCCGCTCGCCCGGCGTCCAGGTCACGCGCGCACCGAACGGGGCGTTGGCCTCCAGGTGGGCCCGGAGCGCGTCCTCGGCCGTCCGCGGGTCCTGCCCCGGGGGGATGCGCAGCGAGAGCTTGGCGGCCGACCGTGCCGCGAGCGTGTTGGACGCGTGCGCGACCGACGTCGCGTCGATGCCGATGACGGCGAGCGCCGGCTTGGTCCAGAGCCGCCCGGCGATGGTTCCCTGCCCGGCGAGGCGGACGCCGTCGAGGACCGAGGAGTCGGTGCGGAAGTCGGCCTCGGCGTAGTCGACCTCGGGTTCGGCACCGGTCACCAGGCCGTCGACGGCGACGTTCCCGGCGTCGTCGTGCAGGGTCGCGACGAGGCGGGCCAGCAGCGTGTTCGCGTCCAGGACCGGCCCGCCGAACATCCCGGAGTGGACCGCGTGCCCGAGCACCTCGACGGTGACGACGCCGTCGACGAGACCGCGCAGCGAGGTGGTGAGCGCGGGGACGCCGACCTTCCAGTTGGTGGAGTCGGCGACGACGATGACGTCCGCGGCGAGCAGCTCGTGGTGGTCTGCGAGGAACCGGGCGAAGCTGGGCGACCCCGACTCCTCCTCCCCCTCGACGAACACGGTGACGCCGACGTCGGGCTCGTGGCCGAGCGCGGCGAGCGCACGCAGGGCACCGACGTGCGCCATGACGCCGGCCTTGTCGTCCGCCGCGCCGCGGCCGAAGAGCCGCTCACCCCGCTGCACCGGTTCGAACGGGTCGGTGTCCCAGGTGGCGGCGTCGCCCGTCGGCTGGACGTCGTGGTGGGCGTACAGCAGCACCGTCGGTGCGCCGTCGGGCGCGAGCCGGCGGGCGACGACGGCTGGCGCACCGGGCGTCCCGTCGGGGCGATCGGAACGCAGGACGCGCACGTCGGGCATGCCGACGTCGCGCAGCAGCGCGGCGACCGCGTCCGCGCTCGTGGCGACGTGCGCCTGGTCGAAGGCCCCGGCGGACACGCTCGGGATGCGCACCAGAGCCTCGAGGTCGCTCTGCACGGACGGGAAGACGGTGTCGACGTGGGACCGCAGAGCGGCCACGTCCTGGTCGGCGTGGTTCACACGTCAACGCTACCCGCGTGTCCCGGAACACTCGCGCGCTCGACTACCCTGGTGGGGTGTTCTCCCGCAAGCGCGAAGCCGCCGAAGCCTCCTCCGCCGGGTCGCCCGGCCGTCCCGCCGACGCCGTCGCGGCCGCCGCCGCCCTCGAGGAGACGGGACGTCCCACGAGCAAGGGCCGTCCGACGCCGAAGCGCAGCGAGTCCGAGGCGAAGAACAAGCGCCCGCTGGTCCCCACCGACCGCAAGGCCGCCCGCACCGCGTCCCGGGAGAAGATGCGCGAGGAGCGCAACCGCGAGTACAAGGCGATGCAGACCGGCGACGAGCGCTACATGCCGGCCCGCGACCGCGGCCCGGTGCGCCGTTACGTGCGCGACCACGTCGACGCGCGGTGGAACCTCGGCGAGTTCTTCCTGCCGGTCGCCTTCCTGTTCATCTTCGTCAACATCCTGGTGATGCAGAACCCGACGCTCGGCGCCCTCGTGCTGCTGGCGCTCTACGCCGTCGTCATCATCACGCTGCTGGACGCCGTCATCATGTGGCAGCGCCTCAAGCGCAAGCTGCGCGACCGGTTCGGCACCGTCGGCGCGGACGGTGCGATGACCTTCGAGGTCCCGCGCGGCACGATGATGTACGCCGTCATGCGAGCCTTCCAGATCCGGCGGTCGCGCCTGCCCAAGCCGACGCACAAGAAGCACGGCGTCTGGCCTCAGTGACGCCGTCGTAGGGTGGCGGGATGGTCAACTACCGCTACCTCGGCAACAGTGGTCTCAAGATCTCGGAGATCACGTACGGCAACTGGCTCACCCACGGCTCGCAGGTCGAGAACGATGTCGCTACCCAGTGCGTGCGCGCTGCTCTCGACGCCGGCATCACCACGTTCGACACGGCGGACGTGTACGCCAACACGGCGGCGGAGCAGGTCCTCGGCGACGCGCTGAAGGGCGAGCGCCGCGAGTCGCTCGAGGTCTTCACCAAGGTGTACTGGCCCACGGGACCGAAGGGCCCCAACGACACCGGGCTCTCCCGCAAGCACGTCATGGAGTCGATCAACGGCTCCCTGCGCCGCCTCGGCACCGACTACGTCGACCTGTACCAGGCCCACCGCTTCGACGTGGAGACGCCCCTGGAGGAGACGATGCAGGCGTTCGCCGACATCGTCCGCCAGGGCAAGGCGCTCTACATCGGCGTCAGCGAGTGGACGGCCGAGCAGATCCGCGCCGGCGCGGCGCTCGCCCAGGACCTCGGCTTCCAGCTCATCAGCTCCCAGCCGCAGTACTCCATGCTGTGGCGCGTCATCGAGGACGAGGTCGTGCCCGCCTCCCGCGAGCTCGGCCTGTCGCAGATCGTCTGGTCCCCGATGGCGCAGGGGGTGCTGTCCGGCAAGTACGTCCCGGGCAAGGAGCTTCCTGCCGGGTCGCGCGCCACCGACGACAAGGGCGGCGCGCGGATGATCGAGCGCTTCATGCGCGACGACGTCCTCGAGCGCGTGCAGCGCCTCAAGCCGGTCGCGGACGAGCTGGACCTGACGATGGCGCAGCTCGCCGTCGCCTGGGTGCTGCAGAACGACAACGTCGCCGCGGCCCTCGTGGGCGCCTCGCGCCCGGAGCAGGTGGCGGAGAACGTCAAGGCCTCGGGCGTGACGATCCCGACCGAGCTGATGGGCCGGATCGACGAGGTCCTCGGCGACGTCGTCGAGCGCGACCCGGGCAAGACCCTCGAGGGCATGCCGAAGGCCCGCGTGGTCTGACCGGGCCGGCCGCTCTCCTCAACGCGGGCTCTCGCCGTGCTCCGCCCGGACCACGGCGAGGGCCCGTTCGATGCGTGCGGCACGACGGCGCAGGGCCGCGTCCGGGCCGTCGGCGTGCGGCACGACGGCATGCGGCACGGCTGGACGCGGCACGGCTGGCGGCACGGCGAAGCGCGTGGGCGGCGACACGGTGAGCCCGGCCGGCACCAGCCAGCGCCACCGGGTGGTCGTCTGGACCACCACGCCGACACCGAGCGCGTAGGCGACGGTCGCCCACCCGAGGGTGCCGCCGAGCGCCCACCCGAGGACGACCACCGTGACCTCGATGCCGGTCTTGACCAGGCGGACCGACCAGCCGCTGCGCGCCACGATCCCGGTCAGCAGGCCGTCGCGGGGGCCGGGACCCAGGTGGACGCCGACGTAGGCGGCCGTGGCCACCCCGTTGAGGACGATCCCCCCGCACGCGAGCACGACGGCGGCCACGGGGCCCGGATCGGGCACCACGGCCGCCACCAGTGCGAGGCAGGGCTCGATCGTCAGGGCGATGACCACCACGTTGGCCAGGGTCCCGATCCCCGGACGCTGACGCAACGGCGCCCAGGCGCACAGCACGAGCACCGACGACACGGCGACCGTGACGCCGAACGACCAGCCGGTGGTGCGCACGACGCCCTGGTGCAGCACGTCCCACGGCGTGCCGCCGCGTCCCGCGTGCAGCATCATCGCCATCGACAGCGTGAAGGCGAGCAGCCCCAGCACGAGCTGCACACCGCGCCGCCGTCCACCCATCGCCAGACCCCTCGCCGGGCCCGCCGAGCCGACGGTCGGTCCCGGGGTCGCTCCCGGGTTCGTCTCCGGCCGCGCCGTGGGCCGGTTCCGCGGGGGCACGCCCGCTCGACTCCCGATCATCATGCCCGCCATGGTGGCCAGAATTGGCCTGGAATCCCATAGCCACTTGCGGCACAGTGGACCCATGCCACCGACCGCCGCCCCTCCTGCCCGCGCCACCGCCGTCCGCCACCTCTCCGTGCCGGCCACGACGCGGCTGCTGGGCGACTGGCACGCCGGTGGGCCCGCCTACGTCGCCCTCGCGGACGCGCTGCGCGCCGCGCTGCTGGCCGGCACGCTGCCCGCCCTGACCCGGCTGCCGAGCGAACGCGACCTCGCACGCGGCCTCGGGGTGTCCCGCACGACGACGTCGGCCGCCTACGCCCGGCTGCGCGAGCACGGGTTCGCCGCCAGCCAGGTCGGCTCCGGCACCGTCACCGTCCTGCCGCGCACACCCGTGCGCACCCGCACCCCGGCAGCCGGGGACGCCCCCGTTCCCGACCGCCGGCTCGCGGGCCCCGTCGACCACGAGACGATCGACATGTCGCAGGCCACCCCGTCCGCGACCCGGGCGCTGCACGGCGCCTACTCCCGGGCGCTCGAGACCCTGCCCGCCTACCTCGACGGCGGCGGCTACGCCCACCTGGGCATCGACCCCCTGCGGGCGGCGATCGCGGACCGCTACACCCGGCGCGGCCTGCCCACCGATCCCGACCAGGTGCTCGTCACCACCGGCGCCCAGCAGGCCATCTCGTTGCTCGCCGCGACCGTGGGGCGCCGCGGCGAGCACGCCGTGGTCGAGTCACCCACCTACTTCCACGCCGTCGACGCCCTGCAGCGGGCCGGCAGCCGCGTCGTCGGCGTCCCGCCCGGGGACGTCGACGCCCTCGACTCCGCGGTGCGCCGCACCCGAGCACGCCTCGTCTACCTCGTGCCCGACGTCCACAACCCCACCGGCAGCACGCTCGACCTCGACCAGCGTCGCCAGGTCGCCGCCGTCGCGGCGCGCCACGACGTCACCGTCGTCGGGGACGAGACCCTCACCGACCTCGACCTGGACGGCAGCGGCGCACCCGCACCCTTCGCCCTGGACGGTGCCGACCCCCGGCTCGTGACCGTGGGGTCGGCGTCCAAGTCGTTCTGGGGCGGCCTGCGCGTCGGATGGGTGCGGGCCGACGCCCAGCTCGTCGGGCGGCTCGCCCAGGTACGCCAGGCCCAGGACATCGCCACCCCGGTGCTGGAGCAGCTCGCCGTCGTGGAGCTGCTCGGCGGCAGGGAGCAGATCCTGCCCGAACGGCGGGACGCCCTGCGGGCCCGCCGCGACGAGCTCGTGGACCTGGTGCGCCGGCGGTTCGCCTCGTGGGAGGTCCCGTCGCCCTCGGGCGGGATGTGCCTGTGGGTCTCGCTGCGTCGACCCGTCGCCACGGCACTGGCCGCGGCCGCCGTCGGCGAAGGGCTGCGCATCGCGCCGGGCCCACGCTTCACCCCCGACGGCTCGCACCGTGACCGGATCCGGCTCACCTACACGGCACCGCCCGAGACGTACCCCGAGGTGCTCGACCGGCTCGAACGCGCGTGGCTGCGGGTCACGTCCTGAGACGAACGCATCCCTGCCGCAGGTCCCGAGGGCCGACGGCGATCCCCGAGGGGCCGCCCGTGCGCGCAGGTCAGGGAGCGGGCAGCTCGACCGTCGGCGTCACCTGGCGGCCGTCGTTGACGAGCTTCGCGCGGGCCGCGCCGTGGCCCGCCAGGTGACTCCAGTGCTCCCCCAGCCACTGCTCGGCGTCGTACTGGGTCGTGAACACCGGGCTGAGCGAGGCGTCCAGCGCGTCACCGGCCGCGTCCTCGAGCGTCCACTCCCACCGGGGCCGGATCATGCGACACGTCCCGCGCTGATCGAGCCCGCCGAGCGGGTCAGTGCCCGGTTGATCCGTGAGGGCCACGTCGGGCCGGAGTAGACGAACGACGTGTACCCCTGGGCGAGGTCGGCACCGGCACGCAGGTAGGCCCGCACGTCGTCGGCGTCGGTGACGCCACCGACCCCGATGATCACCGGGTCGGCGCCCAGGCGGGCGCGCAGCCGGGCGACGACGTCGAGCCCGCGGGGCAGCAGCATCGGCCCCGACAGGCCGCCCGGGCCCCGGTCGTGGCCGATCGTCGTGTTGACCGCCACCACGCCGTCCAGCCCGAGCTCGAGCACCAGGTCGGCCACCGCGTCGACGTCGTCGTCGGCGAGGTCCGGGGCGATCTTCACCAGCAGCGGTGTGCGACGCACGCCCGCGGAGCGCGTCGCCGCGTCGGCCGCCTCGCGCGCGGCCGACAGGATCGGTCGCAGCTCGGCCGTGGTCTGCAGGTCGCGCAGGCCGGGCGTGTTCGGCGAGGAGACGTTGACCACCAGGTAGTCGGCGTGCGGCGCCAGCAGCCGCGCGCAGGTCGCGTAGTCCGCCGCGGCGTCCTCGACGGAGGTCGACTTGTTCTTGCCGATGTTGACCCCGACGACGGCGGCACGCCCGGCGGCCGTGCGGCGCAGCGCGCGCAGCCGCTCGGCCATCTCCGCCGCGCCGTCGTTGTTGAAGCCCATCCGGTTGCGCACCCCGCGCACGTCCAGCTCGCGCCACATGCGCGGCGCCTCGTTGCCGGGCTGCGGTCGCGGCGTCACCGTGCCGACCTCGACGAACCCGAAGCCGAGCATCGTCAGGCCGCGCACGGCCCGCGCGTTCTTGTCGAAGCCACCCGCGAGCCCGAACGGAGCCGGCACCACACGCCCGAGCACCTCGACGCTGCCCGGGCCACCGGTGCCCCGCCCCAGGTAGGGCGCGAGCGCGCCCTGCACGACGTCGCGCAGCACGGGCACCCGACCGGCGACCTCGATCGCCCGGAAGGCGACCTCGTGCGCGCGCTCCGGGTCCATGCGACGGAACACACCCTGGAACAGCAGGTCGTAGGGGGTCATCGGTCCTCCGTGGATCGGGCCGGGCGCTGTTCGGGTTCGAGCTCGTGGTCAGGGTGCCGTGGCCGAGTGTGCCAGAGCCACCAGAGCCCGACGAAGGGAAGGACGAGCGGGACGTAACCGTAACCCTGACCCAGGTGGGACCACACCGTGGCCTCGTGGAACAGCTCCGGGCGCGCGAACGACAGCAGTCCCACGACCACCACGCCCACCGCCTCCACCACCACCGCGCACCAGGCGACGGTGCGCCAGCGGTTGCGCCCGCCCCGGGCCAGCGCCACGGTCGCGACGACGTAGACCATCGCGGCGAGCAACGACAGCAGGTACGCCGTCGGGGCCTCGGAGAGCTTCGTCGCCACCTGGTACGCCGAGCGTCCGACGGCCGCGAACGCGAGGATCCCGTAGACGGTCACCAGCAACCGCCCGAAGCCCCTCCCGGTGCGCCCGGGAGCGCCGGCGGCCCCGTCGGCGGCCCCGTCGGCGGCGTCGGCCCGGCGCTCGGGGATCTCTCTCATGCTCCGGCCTCCCAGATCGTCCACAACCGCCACTGCAGGAACGCCACCGTCAACGACGCCACGCACAGCACCACCGAGGACCACTTCGTGCGTTCGGCGAACGCCCACACCGCGGCCAGCGGCAGCAGGAGCGCCGCCGTCAGGAGGTACCCCCAGAAGAGCACGCCGTCGACGGCGTGGCCCTGGGCCTGGAGCACCCCGGCCACGACGGCCTGGACGACCAGCACCGCCTCGACGACGCCGGCACCGAAGAGCTGCCGCAGGACGACGGCACGGTCCCGCACGACGAACCAGCCCGACCATCCGGCCACCGCCAGGCACGCCACGAGCGCCAGCACGTAGAGGGGAAGGACCACGACCGCAGACTACCCGCGCCCCACGGACCACGGTGCCGACGACGCCGGGTTAGCCTGGTGGGCGTGGCTGACCTCACTCTGACCGGCAAGAACCCGACCCAGCTCTCCGCCGACGCGCTCGTCGTCGGGACCTGCTCGACGTCCGACGGTGTCGCCGTCGTCGCCGACCAGCTCCCGGCCTCGGTCGTCGAGCGGATCGAGACCCTCGCACCCCGCCTCGGCGTCACCGGTGCCCTCCAGGAGGTGCGCACCGTCCCCGCGGGGGACGGCGTCGCCGCCGACGTCCTGGTGCTCGCCGGGCTCGGCGAGCGCCAGGAGGACGGCACCTTCGACCGCGAGGCGCTGCGTGCCGCCGCGGGCAGCGCAGTGCGCTCGCTGGCGGGCTCCGCGTCCGCCGTCGTCGCCCTGCCCGCGATCGACGAGTCCGAGCTCGGTGCCGTCGTCGAGGGCGCCCTGCTGGGCGCCTACTCCTACACCGCCTACCGCGACGCGAAGGCGGCGGCCAAGCAGACCCCCGTGGGGACCCTGCAGGTCGCGACGTCGTTCGCGCGGACCGCCCGGGCCAAGGCGGCCGTCGCGCGGGCCGAGGTGCTCGCCGCCGCCGTGCACGGGGCCCGCGACCTGGTGAACACCCCGCCGAACGTCCTGTACCCGGCGTCGTTCGCCGACGCCGCCCGTACGGCCGTCAAGGAGCTCGGCGCCAAGGGTGTCAAGGTCACGGTGCTCGACGACAAGCAGCTCGCCGCCGGCGGCTACGGCGGCCTGACCGGCGTCGGCCAGGGCTCCGCCCGCGGCCCCCGCCTGGTCAAGCTGACCTACTCCCCCGCGAAGGCCACCGGCAAGGTCGCGCTCGTGGGCAAGGGCATCACGTTCGACACCGGCGGCATCTCGATCAAGCCCGCGGCGGGGATGGACTCCATGAAGTCCGACATGGCCGGTGCCGCCGCCGTGCTGCACACCGTGGTCGCCGCGGCGCGGCTCGGCCTGCCCGTGGCGGTCACCGGCTACCTCTGCCTGGCGGAGAACATGCCCGGCGGCAACGCCCAGCGTCCCGCCGACGTCGTGACGATCCGCGGCGGCAAGACGGTCGAGGTGCTCAACACCGACGCCGAGGGACGCCTCGTCATGGCCGACGGCCTGGTCTCCGCCGTGGAGGACGGCCACGACGTCGTCCTCGACATCGCGACCCTCACCGGCGCGCAGATGGTCGCTCTCGGTCGGCGGGTCTCCGCGGTCATGGGCACCGAGGACGTCCGCGACGAGGTGAAGGTCGCCGCCGACACCGTCGGCGAGCAGTTCTGGCCGATGCCGCTGCCGGACGAGCTGGCCGAGGGCCTGCGCTCGAAGGTCGCGGACATCGCCAACGTGGGCGAGCGCTGGGGCGGCATGCTCGCCGCCGGCCTCTTCCTGCGTTCGTTCATCGAGGGCACCCCCTGGGCCCACCTCGACATCGCCGGACCGGCGTACAACGAGAAGGGCGCTTTCGGGTACACCCCGGCGGGCGGCACCGGCGTCGGTGTGCGCACCATGCTGGGCTTCCTGGAGAGCCGCGCGGGCGTCGAGAGCTGAACCACCCGCACCTCGGCGGTCCTCGTGCCGCGTGCTGACGCGACGACGCCCCGGCCACCACGGCCGGGGCGTCGCTGCGTCAGGTCCTGCGGCCGGTCCTGCGGCCGGTCCTGCCTCGGACGCGCAGCGGCCGGGCGCCGCGCGGCGCGCAGGCGGCTTCAGGGCGGTTCAGGGGCGGTTCAGGGGCGGTTCGAGCGACGCTTCTGCTGGGCGTGCTGCGCGGAGTTCCAGTCCCGCATGCGCTGCGGGTACCCCGTGAACCGGACGTTGTAGACGGGCACGCCGAGCGAGCGAGCCACGTCGAACCCGGTGCGCTCGTCCGGCACCCGGCGCCGGGTCCACTCCCCTGACGCCGCCACGAGCAGCACCGTCGCCGGTGTCTGGGCGTTGGGCGGCTCGACGTACGCCTCGACGCTGACCCGGGAGGACACGAAGTCCTGGAGGTGGGCGACGGTGTCGGCGCGGCCGCCGCCCGACGGCGTTCCCGCGGCAGCCGGCGACGTGGTCGTGGAGCGGCCGAGGAGTCGATCCATCGCAGACCTGAACATGACGCGAGACTACCCCTGGCCGGGGTGCGTGAGCACGGTCACCGGGATGCTGACGCACCACCGGGTGCTGCCACCAAACCCCGACAGATCGTCCCGGATGTACCCAGCGTCACATTTCTGGGTACCCGACCCCGATTGGGGCTCGGCACCAGGTAGTGACAAGATGACTGACAGTGACCCAGGAAGGCGGCACCGCACCGGATTGCCCGGCACGTCCGGTCGACCACCGCGGGACGTCGCCCGACCCACTGATCGAAGGAGACTCCACAGGTCATGTCTGAGAACGTGCAGCTGCCTGCACTCGGCGAGTCCGTCACCGAGGGCACCGTCACCCGTTGGTTGAAGTCCGTCGGGGACACCGTGGAGGTCGACGAGCCCTTGCTCGAGGTCTCCACCGACAAGGTCGACACCGAGATCCCTTCGCCCGTCGCCGGCGTGCTGGAGCAGATCCTCGCCGAGGAGGACGAGACCGTCGAGGTCGGCGCCACCCTCGCCGTGATCGGCGACGGCTCCGGGAGCGGTTCCGAGGGCGGCAGCGACGCCGCCGAGAAGAGCGAGGAGAAGGCGGAGTCGCCCGCCCCGGCCCAGGAGGAGGCCGAGTCGGCCGCTCCCGCCGAGCAGGAGCCCGCTGAGCAGGGATCTGCCGGGTCGCAGTCCGCCGAGCAGGAGTCCGCGGCGTCCGCCCCGGCGGCGTCCGGCTCCGGCGAGGGCACCGAGGTGACGCTCCCGGCGCTCGGCGAGTCCGTCACCGAGGGCACCGTCACCCGCTGGCTCAAGGAGGTCGGTGAGGAGATCGCGGTCGACGAGCCGCTGCTCGAGGTCTCGACCGACAAGGTCGACACCGAGGTCCCCTCCCCCGTGGCCGGCACCCTGCTGGAGATCCGCGTCGCCGAGGACGAGACGGCCGAGGTCGGCGCGGTGCTGGCCGTCGTCGGCTCCGGGGCTTCCGCCCCGGCCGCCGAGGAGAAGCCCGAGGAGAAGAAGGCCGAGTCCCCGGCTCCTGCTCCGGCCGAGGAGAAGAAGGCCGACTCCCCGGCACCGGCGCCGGCCGCCGAGGAGAAGAAGGCCGACTCCCCGGCTCCTGCTTCCAGCCCTGCCCCTGCTCCTGCGGCACCGGAGAAGCCGGCCGACAAGCCGGCCGCCCCTGCGGCCTCGAGCGGGCGCGGCTCGTACCTGACCCCGCTCGTGCGCAAGCTCGCCGCGGAGAAGGGCGTCGACGTCGCCTCGATCGAGGGCACCGGCGTGGGCGGTCGCGTCCGCAAGGAGGACGTCCTCGCGGCGGCCGAGAAGGCGGCAGCCCCGGCGCCGTCGTCCGCCCCCGCCGCGGCTGCGCCGAAGGCACCCTCGGTGCCGGAGGTTTCCCCGCTGCGCGGCACCACGGAGAAGATGTCGCGACTGCGCAAGGTCGTCGCCGAGCGCATGCTCGAGGCCGTCCAGACGCAGGCGCAGCTCACCACCGTGGTCGAGGTCGACGTCACCAAGGTCGCGCGGCTGCGCGCCCAGGCGAAGGCCGACTTCAAGGCGCGCGAGGGTGCGAACCTGACGTTCCTGCCCTTCTACACGCTGGCCGCCGTCGAGGCGCTCAAGGCGTTCCCGAAGATCAACGCCTCGATCGACACCGACAAGGGCGAGATCACCTACCACCCCTCGGAGAACGTCGGCATCGCCGTCGACACCGAGCGTGGCCTCATCGTGCCGGTCATCAAGAACGCCGGTGACCTCAACCTCGCCGGGATCGCCCGCCAGATCGGCGACCTGGGTGCCCGTACCCGCGCCAACAAGGTGGGCCCGGACGAGCTGAGCGGCGCGACGTTCACGATCACCAACACCGGTTCGGGCGGTGCGCTGATCGACACGCCGATCGTCCCGGTCGGCCAGGTCGCGATCCTCGGCACCGGGACGCTCACCAAGCGTCCCGCCGTGGTCACCGGCCCGGACGGCGAGGACACCATCGCGATCCGTCAGTTCGCGCACCTGTTCCTCTCCTACGACCACCGCCTGGTCGACGGTGCGGACGCCGCGCGCTTCCTCACCGCGGTGAAGAAGCGCATCGAGGAGGCCGCGTTCGAGGCCGAGCTCGGGCTCTGACGCACTGACTCGACGCCGAAGGGGGCGGGGACCATCTGGTCCCCGCCCCCTTCGGCGTCCCCGGCACCCCGCCTCACAGCACCTCGGTGACACGCCACCCCTCGTCGGTCCACACCAGGCGCAGGGTGTCGGTGCGGGGCTCGCTGCGGGGCACCTCGAGCACCGACCCCTCGGGCGACACCTGTTCGTGGGCGCCGATGACGTAGTCGATCTCGACGTCGCTCGTGCCGCCCGCGGTGACGTCGGACGTCGTGCGGACACCCGTCACCTCGGCCTCGGCGCCGACCACCCGCGTCCCGATCTCCTGCGCGCGTTCCCGTTCCTGGCTGGCCGCGTGGTGCGCCGGCGAGCCCGGCTGCGCGACGTCGTCGACCACGGTGTCGCCGGTGAGTATCGCCACCCGTCGCAGCGTGAGCTCCACGGCCGCTGCCGCGGGATCCTCGCGGTCGAGGACCGTCGGGACCACGTCCGCCACACCCGAGCCCGCCAGCCCCGAGCCCGTCACCGGTGACGCAGCCGCTGCCGGAATCGCCGGGGCCGTGGGCGGGCCGGCCAGCTGCAGACCGCCCACCACCATCACGGCCACCGCTGCGACCACCCCTCCCACGGCCAGGCCGACCCGCCGGCCACGCCCCGCCCAGGGGTGACGGCGCGCCACCGTCCGCGCGGACCGTGCCGCGGCCCGTCGTTCGCTCCTGCCCGCCGGCAGGCGGCCCTCGGTCGTCCGGTCGGGCACCGGCCGCCTCGCCCTGCGGTGCGTGGCAGTCTCGGGCACGGTGCTCGGAGGTCGTCGGGCGAGCGCCGCAGCGGCCAGCACCGCCGGCTCGGGCACCCGGACCTGCTCCGGCGGGACGGCATCGTGCACGCGGGCTGCCAGCGTCCCCGCCTCGGGGCGGACCCGGACGTCGTCGGCGAGCGCCGGGGCGAGCGCGGCGCGCAGCGCGACGAGGTCGTCGCCGTCCTCGGGCCCGACGACGGTGGTGACGAGCCGCGCGAGGTGCTGCACGTCGTCGCCCGGCGCGGTGCCGGGCGGCGGGAGCTCGAGGCGGGGTCGCAGGCAGGCGCGCCCGTCGAGCCCGAGCACCACGTCGCCCGGGTCGAGCGGACCCTGCACGATCCCGTCGCTGTGCAGCGCGGCGAGACCCTGGGCGAGGTCGACGGCGAGCCCGGAGGCCTCGGGGACGGTGAGGCGGCCGCGGACGGACAGGATGGTGGCCATGTCGGTGGCGTGCTCGGCGCCCCGGGGCACCACGAGCGTGCCGTCCGGACGGGCGACGGTCGCGCCGACGGGTTCGACCGAGGGGTGGTCGAGGCCGGCGAGCGCCCGCAGGCGGTGCAGGAGCGCGTCGCGGGCGACGGCGTCGGCAGGGATCGTGAGGGCGGTGTCGGTCTGCACGGTGCCATCGAACACCGCCGGGCTGCCGTCCCGCTCCGGTTGTCCACAGGCTGTGCGGCCCTCAGGACCCGGTCCGCGAAGTGGCCGACCGGGCGTCGCTCAGAGGTCGACGCGGTGGCCCGTGCGGGCCGACTCCCGGGCTGCGTCGAGGATCTCCGCCGTCCGTACGGCGTCGGCCGGGTCGACGGGCGCCGGCGCCTGACCGGCCAGCCACGGCCCGAGGCCGCGGTAGAAGTCGGCGGGGCCGCCGTCGGCAACCGGCACGGCGTCGCGGTCGCGGCCCCGGGTGAGCCAGCCGAGCGTGCCGTCCGGGGCGTCGTCGTCGAACCGCTCGAAGGGCGAGGCGTCCTGCTCGAAGGAGGTCACGACGTAGGCGCCGGCGCTGCCGAGAACTCGCGTGCGCGGTCCTGGCGCCCCGACCACGGAACCGGCCCACAGGCGTGACACGACGGCGCGCGGGCCGGCAGCGACCCCACCACCTGCCTCGTGGGTGAGCACGAGCATGACGTCGTCCTCGGTGGGGGTCGTCAGCGCCCGGGTCTGGGCCCACACGCTCGTGGCGCGCCCGAAGAGGACCACGGCGGAGTCCACGAGGTGGGGGCCGAGGTCGAGCAGGAGCCCGCCGCCGCGCCGGTCGTTCTCCTTCCAGCGCTGGCGGGGCGTCGGGCGCCAGCGCTCCCAGCGGCGCTCGAAGGTGTGCACGTCACCGAGACCGCCGCGGTCGAGCAGGGCGGCGAGGGTGAGCTGTTCAGGGTCCCAGCGCCGGTTCTGGAACACGGTGAACGGCGTGCCGGTCGCCTCGGCCTCGGCGAGCACGGCGCGGGCCTCGTGCCCGTCGACGCCGATCGGCTTGTCGACGACGAACGGCACCCCGGCGCGGGCCAGGGTCGCGGCGTGCTCGGCGTGCAGCGCGGTGGGGCTCGCGACCACCACGACGTCGTAGGCCGAGCGCATCTCGATCAGGGCCGGGAGGTCTCCCACGAGCCGGGCACCCGGCCAGTCACCGGCGGCCTGCGCGCGGCGCCCCGGGTCCCGGGTGACGACGGCGGTCACGGACAGCCCTGCCTCGGTGGCCAGCCGGGAGTGGAACTCCCGGCCGGCCATGCCGTAGCCGACGATCGCGACACGGGGCGGCCGGACCGGCGCCGCAGGGGTCGTGGTGGAGTCGTCGGGTCCGGGTGCGGCGTCGGGTGCGGTGACCATCACCCCATCGTGCCCGACGCCGTGCGCTGCGGCCTGCCCAGACGGGCGGGCCACCACACACGGTCGCCGATGTCGTGGACGAGGGCGGGCACGAGCAGGCTGCGCACGACGAGGGTGTCGATCAGCACGCCGAAGGACACGATGAACGCCAGCTGGGCCAGGAAGAGCAGCGGGATGACACCGAGGGCGGCGAAGGTGGCCGCGAGGACCACGCCCGCCGAGGTGATGACCGACCCGGTGACCGCCAGACCACGCAGCACTCCGGGCCTGGTCCCGATCTGCAGGCTCTCCTCGCGCACCCGGGTCATGAGGAAGATCGAGTAGTCGACGCCGAGTGCCACCAGGAAGCAGAACGCGTACAGCGGCACGGCCGGGTCGGCACCGGGGAAGTCGAAGACGTGGTTGAAGAGCACGGCGGCGACGCCCAGGGCGAACCCGAAGGACAGCACGTTGGCGGCCATGAGCAGGACCGCGGCGAGCACCGAGCGCAGCAGCACCATGAGGATCAGCAGGATCACCACGAGCACGACGGGCACGATGAGCTGCAGGTCGCGCTGGCCCGCGAGCTGGGTGTCGAGGCGTTCGGCGGCCGCACCACCGACGACGGCGTCGGGCGAGACGTCGTGGACGGCGTCGCGCAGGGACTGCACCGTCTCGACGGCCTCCTGGCTGTCGGAGGGGGCCTCGGTGGTGACGTCGACGCGCACGTTGCCGTCGACGACGAGCGTGTCGCCCTGGGCGGGTGCGCCCGGCGCCACGGCGGGCTGGTCGGTGACGGGGGTCGCGGCGGCGACCCCGTCGGTCGCCTCGGCGGCCTCGACGACGGCGTCGAGGTCGCCCTCGGGGGCGATGACGGTCGCGGGCTGCGCGGAAACGCCGTCGAAGTGCTCCGTGAGCACCTCCTCGCCGTCCACGGAGTCCACCTGGGTGAGGAAGACGTCGGCGTCGCCGGTCCCCTCGGCGTCCAGCGTGGGCACGAACGCGGCGCCGGCGGCGAGCACGACGGCGGTGATGATCCAGACCGGCCGGTCGTGCCGGCCGACGAACGCGGCCACGCGGGACCAGAGGCCGTGCCCGGAGGCGTGCGCCGCCTGGGCGTCGGTGACGGGTGCCGGCGTGGTGGCGCCGTGCTTCGCCTCGTGGTGGTCGGCGACCTCGTCGTTGCCGCCGTCGTGGTCGGCGTCGGACCGCGCGGTCCGGGCGTCGTCCTGCGGGTCGGCCCCGTGCTTGCCGGCGGGCTCGGCGTGCGGGACGCGCGGCCAGAACACCCACCGCGCGCGACGTCCTCCGACGAGGAGCAGGGCGGGAAGCAGGGTCAGTGCGGACAGGAAGGCGGCGACGATGCCGATGGCGGCGACGGGCCCGAGGCTCCGGTTGGAGGACAGGTCGGACAGCAGCAGGCACAGCAGGCCCACGACGACGGTCCCGGCGCTGGCGGCGACCGGCTCGATGGAGGCCCGCACGGCGCGCTGGAGGGCGGTGTAGGGCGAGGCGATGCGCAGGAGCTCCTCGCGGTAGCGGGCGACGACGAGCAGGGCGTAGTCGACCGAGGCGCCCACCACGAGGATGGACAGGATGCCCTGCGACTGGCCGTTGAGGGTCAGGACGTCGTTGGCGGCCAGGTGGTAGACGACCAGCCCGGCCAGGCAGAGCGCGAGCACCGCGGAGAAGATGACGACGAAGGGCAGCACGGGCGAGCGGTACACGAGCCCGAGGATGACGAGCACCGCACCGAGCGCGACCAGCAGGAGCACGGTGTCGATGGCACCGAACGCGTTGACGAGGTCGGCGACGAAACCGGCCGGGCCGGTGACCCAGGCGTCGAGGCCGGTGTCCGCGAGGCCGCCGTCGGCGGTGGGCTCGGCGGCGAGCGCCCGCATGGCGGCGATGGCGAGCTCGGAGACGCTGGACTCCTCGGCGCCGACGCTCTGGTCGGCGACGGCGGCGTCGAGGGAGACCACCACGAGCATGGCCTCGCCGTCCTCGGACGGCACGACGACGGGGTCGGCGATGCTCGCGTCGGCGACGGTCTGCGGCTCGTCGCCCGACGTGCCTTCGAGCTCGGCGTCGGGCAGCGCCTCGGCGAACGCCTGGACCTGTCCGGCCTGCTCGTCGGTCAGGGTCGACCCGTCGGACGTCTCGGCGACGACCAGGGCCGGGAGGGTCTCCGAGTCGGTGAACTCGGCGGCCAGCTCGGAGGCCTGGGTGGACTCGGCGCTCTCGGGGAGGAACGCCGCGGCGTCGTTGGTCTGGACGCTGCTCAGGTTGCCCTGCGCCTGACCTCCGAACGCCCCGATCGCGAGCCAGACTCCGATCGCTGCCAGAATGACGAGACCACGGGCGACGCCCGACCACTTGCTCAGCATGCTGAGTATCATGACGGGATGGAGGACCGCTCGCAAGTGACGCAGCCGAGCTGGCCGGACGACACCCGGCCCGACCCGACGAGCGACGACCCGGCCGACTGGCCGACCGGGCGCCTCCTATTCACCGTCGTACGCCGCATCGAGCACGACTGGAACGCCCACCTCTCCGGCTGGGGCCTCAACCACGCCGGCCACCCGGTGCTGCTGCACCTCTTCGCCGGCGCTCGCACGCAGCGCGAGCTCGCGGGCCTCAACGGCGTCACCGAGCAGACCATGAGCCGCACCGTCGCCCACCTCGAGCGCTCCGGGTACGTCGTCCGCGCCGACGACCCGCGCGACCGTCGCCGCCGGGCCGTGACGATCACCGACGAGGGTCGGCGCGTCGCGGTGGAGGCGGCCAGCCTGCGCCCCGCCGAGGACCTCACCGCGCGCGGGCTCGCGGACACCGACGTGAGCGTCCTGCGCGACCTCCTGGTCCGCATGGTGCGCGCCCAGCGCGAGATCCCCGCCCCGCCGTCGGGCGACGAGGGCTAGCCTGCTGCGATGGACGTCGTCACCCTGCCCGGTCTCACCGACTACCACGAGGCGTGGGAGCTCCAGCGCGAGACCCACGAGGCCGTACGCACCGGCGGGCGCGACCACACCCTGATCCTGGTCCAGCACCCGGACGTCTACACCGCCGGGCGTCGCACGCGCCGTGACGAGCGCCCCGCGGACGGCACGCCCGTGGTGGACGTCGACCGTGGCGGCAAGATCACCTGGCACGGCCCGGGCCAGCAGGTCGTCTACCCGATGGTGCGCCTCGCGGAGCCCATCGACGTCGTCGCCTACGTCCGTGCGCTCGAGGACGCCGTCATGACGACCTGCGCGAGCCTCGGGCTGGCCACGATCCGCGTCGAGGGACGCAGCGGCGTGTGGCTCCCTGCCGACCCGGGCGACCCGGCCGCCGGTCGCCTCCCCCGGCGCGAGCGCAAGGTGTGCGCCATCGGCGTCCGGGTCGCCAAGTCCGTCACCATGCACGGCCTCGCCCTGAACTGCAGCCCCGACCTCGGTCGCTTCGCACGCATCGTGCCCTGCGGCATCACCGACGCCGACGTCACCTCGCTCACCGCGGAGCTGGGCCGCGAGGTCACCCCCGCCGACGTCGCCGACACGCTGGTGGCGGCGTTGCAGGACGCGCTCGCCCCGCTCCTGGCCGCGCGGAATGTAGCGGACGTCACGTCCGCACCCTGGGAACCGCCGGTGCCGGTGCACCCCGCTCCCGTACGCTGATCAGGTCCGGCGCGGTACCACGATGCTGCGGGCCGCAGCCGGCGAGACGAAGGCTCGACGACGGGGAGACGCCGTGACGATCGCACCAGAAGGACGCCGCATGCTGCGGGTCGAGGCCCGCAACGCCACCACGCCCATCGAGAAGAAGCCGGAGTGGATCAAGACCCGCGCCGTGATGGGCCCCGAGTACTCCGAGCTCAAGGGTCTGGTCAAGAGCGGCGGCCTGCACACCGTGTGCGAGGAGGCCGGCTGCCCCAACATCTTCGAGTGCTGGGAGGACCGCGAGGCGACGTTCCTCATCGGCGGCGACCAGTGCACGCGACGCTGCGACTTCTGCCAGATCGACACCGGCAAGCCCGCGGACTTCGACGCCGACGAGCCGCGCCGCGTGGCCGAGTCCGTGCAGCAGATGGGCCTGAAGTACTCGACCGTCACCGGTGTGGCACGTGACGACCTCGCCGACGGCGGCGCCTGGCTGTACGCCGAGACCGTCCGCCAGATCCACGCGCTCAACCCCGGCACGGGCGTGGAGCTGCTCATCCCGGACTTCAACGCGATCCCCGAGCTGCTCGACGAGGTCAACGACTCGCGCCCCGAGGTGCTCGCCCACAACGTCGAGACGGTGCCGCGGATCTTCAAGCAGATCCGTCCCGCCTTCCGCTACGACCGCTCCCTGGCGGTGCTCACGCGCGCCCGGGAGGCCGGGCTCGTGACGAAGTCCAACCTCATCCTCGGCATGGGCGAGACCATCGAGGAGGTCGAGCAGGCGCTGGTCGACCTGCAGGCCGCAGGTTGCGACCTCATCACGATCACCCAGTACCTGCGGCCGTCGCTGCGCCACCACCCCGTGGAGCGCTGGGTGCGCCCGGAGGAGTTCGTCGAGCTCAGCGAGTTCGCCGAGGAGGTGGGCTTCCTCGGCGTGATGGCGGGGCCGCTGGTGCGGTCGTCCTACCGCGCCGGTCGCCTGTGGGGACAGGCCATGACCAAGCGTGGCGAGACCGTTCCCGACGCCCTCGCGCACCTCACCGAGCCGACGACGTCCCGCCAGGAGGCGGCGAGCCTCGTCGCCCCCCGGGCCAAGTAGACTTGCCCACCATGGCCCGCACGAAGTCCGACGCCGGCGACCCCGCCGCCGCGTCCTCCAAGAAGCAGAAGAAGCCCAAGAAGCAGCGCTGGTACCACCAGGTGTGGTCCGCGTACAAGATGACCAAGCGGCAGGACCCGCTCGTCACCTGGATCATGCTCGCCGTGTTCCTCGGTGTGCTCGCGGTGGCGCTGCTCATCGGCTTCGTCACCGGGCACCCCGTCTACGCGTCGATCGTCGGCCTGCCGTTCGCCCTGCTCGCCGCGATGTTCGTGCTCACCCGCAAGGCCGAGCGCGCCGCCTACACGCAGATCGAGGGGCAGCCCGGCGCCGTCCGCGCCGCGCTCGGCACCGTGCGCGGCGGCTGGAGCTTCGACGACGAGCCGATCGCGGTCAACCGCCAGCAGGACCTCGTGTTCCGCGGCGTGGGCCGCCCCGGCGTCCTGCTGGTCTCCGAGGGTCCGTCCCACCGCGTGCAGCGCATGCTCGACGACGAGCGCCGCCGCACCACCCGCGTGCTGCAGAACGTGCCCGTCCACGTCATCCAGGTCGGCAACGACGAGGGCCAGGTACGGCTCCCGAAAGTGGCCCGCCAGGTGCAGAAGATGAAGAAGAAGCTCACGCGTGCCGAGGCGGCCGAGGTCGGCAAGCGACTCAAGGCGCTCGGCGGGGTACGGCTGCCCGTGCCCAAGGGCGTGGACCCCATGAAGGCCCGCCCCGACCGCAAGGGCATGCGCGGGCGCTGAGCCCTCCGGGCCACCGTTCGACCCGGCGACCTCCGGCGATCACGAGGCGGCCGGGACCGTCACCTGAGCACCAGGACGGTCCCGGCCGCCTTGTCGTGCAGGCCGCGGCCGTCGGCGTCCCACACCACGGCGGGGATCACGAGGCAGACCAGCACCGCACGGATCGCTCCGCGCAGGAAGCCGACCAGGTGCGGGCCCTCGACACCGACCAGGCGCACCTGCATCCGCAGCAGCCGGTGACCGAGCGTGGACCCGACCGCGCTCACGAGCACCAGGTTCATCACGGCGAAGACCGCCAGGGTGGCGAGCGAGTCGTAGTCGAAGAACGCGTAGCTGATGGCGCTCGCCGCCGCCCAGTCGACCACGAGGGCCAGGACGCGCCGGCCCAGACGTGCCCGCGACCCCGGCCCGGACGCGGGCAGCCCCAGGCCGTCACGGCCGTCGGTCTCACCCTTCGGGACGTCGCCACCGTTCAGCCAGGAGCCGAGATCTTCGCGTGAGGCCATAGTTCCAGCCTACGTGGCGCCCGGGCGGCCTACGTAACGTGGACGAAACATCTGCGCCATGCGAGGGTAACCCCGCGGCCCTAGCGTCTAGGTCGCTGAGCCACGTGGCACCGTCCCATCAAGGAGCGCATGCATGTTCACCAATGCCGAGGAGGCAATCGCCTTCACCCGCAACGAGGGGGTGGAGTTCATCGACGTCCGGTTCATCGACCTGCCGGGCGTCATGCAGCACTTCAACATCCCCGTCGACCAGTTCTCGGAGGACTCCTTCACCGAGGGCCTCATGTTCGACGGCTCCTCGATCCGCGGTTTCCAGGCGATCCACGAGTCGGACATGAAGCTGGTCCCCGACGTCAAGACCGCCTTCATCGACCCGTTCCGCAAGCGCAAGACGCTCGTGATCAACTTCTCGATCGTCGACCCGTTCACGGACGAGCCCTACTCGCGCGACCCGCGCAACATCGCCGCCAAGGCTGAGGCCTACCTCGCCTCGACGGGTATCGCGGACACCGCCTACTTCGCCCCCGAGGCGGAGTTCTACGTCTTCGACGACGTGCGCTTCATGACGAACTCGCACGAGAGCTACTACTCCATCGACTCCGTCGAGGCCGCGTGGAACACCGGCCGCGAGGAGGAGGGTGGCAACCTCGGCTACAAGACGCGCTACAAGGGTGGCTACTTCCCCACGTCGCCGTCCGACCGCTTCGCCGACCTGCGTGACGACATGGTCGCCACCCTCGGCGCGGTCGGCCTGGACGTCGAGCGCGCGCACCACGAGGTGGGCACCGCCGGCCAGCAGGAGATCAACTACCGGTTCAACACGCTGCTGCACGCCGCGGACGACCTGATGAAGTTCAAGTACGTCATCAAGAACGTCGGCTTCAACGCCGGCAAGTCCGTGACGTTCATGCCGAAGCCGATCTTCGGCGACAACGGTTCGGGCATGCACTCGCACCAGTCGCTCTGGCTCGACGGCGACCCGCTGTTCTACGACGAGAAGGGCTACGGCGGCCTGTCCGACATGGCCCGCTGGTACATCGGCGGCCTGCTCAAGCACGCCCCGTCGCTGCTGGCCTTCACCAACCCGTCGGTGAACTCCTACCACCGCCTGGTGCCCGGCTACGAGGCCCCGGTCAACCTGGTCTACTCGGCCCGCAACCGGTCCGCCTGCATCCGCATCCCGGTCACCGGCAACTCGCCGAAGGCCAAGCGCGTCGAGTTCCGCGTGCCGGACCCGTCGGCCAACCCGTACCTCGCGTTCTCGGCTCAGCTGCTCGCGGGCATCGACGGCATCAAGAACCGCATCGAGCCGCCGGCCCCCGTCGACAAGGACCTGTACGAGCTGCCCCCCGAGGAGCACGCGCAGATCGCCCAGGTGCCCGGCTCGCTCGGCGAGACCCTCGACACCCTCGAGGCCGACCACGAGTACCTGACCCAGGGCGACGTCTTCTCCGAGGACCTCATCGCCACCTGGATCGACTACAAGCGCACCAACGAGATCGACCCCGTGCGGCTGCGCCCGCACCCGCACGAGTTCGAGCTCTACTACGACATCTGATCCCCCGGCCTGAGAAGGCCCGGTGACGGTCGCGCAACGGCGGCTGACGTGGACACGCCTCACGGCGTCGGCCAGGTCAGCCGCCGTTGTTCGTTCGTGCCGGCGTCCTCCAGGGGGACGGTCCCTCCTGCGGCGAGGCGTCTCGCGGCCGCTGCCCCGCGGAGACGGCGTGGGAGCCACCGTCGACGCCCGACGTCGGCGCACGCCCGGTGCGGACCGCAGGCTCGCTCCGCACCGCCCACCGCGGTGACCCGTGGTCGGCCAGGACCACGACGACCCGGGTGCCCGGCCGGGCCTCCTCCCCCAGGGGGAGCTCAGCCTCCACGGGTTCGCCGTCGTCGCTGACCAGGGAGACGACGACCCTGGTGCCGCTGGGACGGCACCGGACGACGCGGGCTTCGAGGCCGGGCTCGGGTTGTCCACCACGGGCGTCCTGAAGCCGCAGCGACTCACGACGGACCAGCAGCACGGCGGGACCGTCGGGCGCCCCGCCCGGGTCCACCGGTACCCGCCCCCACGACGAGTGGTGCACCCCGTCCCGCACCGTGCCGGCGATCTCGGTGAACCCTCCGAGCAGCCTGGCGACGGGCACGCTCGCCGGCCGACGGTAGATCTCGGTCATCGAGCCGTGCTGGTGGACCTCCCCGTCGATGAGCACGACGGTCGACTCGGCGAGAGCGGCCTCGTCCAGGTCGTGGGTGACCAGGAGGATCGTGGGCGACAGCGCGGCCCGGACCTCCCCGAGGAGCTCGTGCATCGAGACTCGGAGCTCGCGATCCAAGGAGCTGAACGGCTCGTCGAGAAGCAGCGCGCCACGTTCGGCGGCCAAGGCACGCGCGAGCGCTACCCGTTGCTGCTGCCCGCCGGACAGCGACGACACGTCGCGCCCGCCGAACCCTTCGAGGTGGACGAGTCGCAGGTAGCGCTGCGCGCAACGTCGTGCCTCCCGGCGTCGGACGCCGGCCAGCCGGGGGGCGAACGCCACGTTGCCGGCCACGTCGAGGTGCTCGAAGAGCAACGGCTGCTGGAACATGAAGGTCAGGTCGCGCCGCTCGGTGGGTTCGGCGCCGACGTCCCTGCCGCGCACCAGCACCCGACCCGAGGTAGCCCGCTGCAGTCCGGCCGTCACACGGAGCAGGGTGCTCTTGCCGGAGCCCGAGGGGCCGATGACCGAGACCATCTGCCCGTCTCCCACCGTCAGCGACGCACCCCGCAGGGAAGCCGTCACGGCGTCGGGGTAGCGGTGCCACACGTCCCGGATCTCCAGGGTGCTCATCAGTGCGTCCTGTTCTGCTCGGTCATGATCGGGGACGGGAGATCGGCCACCGGCACCTGGTCGCCGCGGCGGGAGGTGACCGACCTGCGGGTGGGGACGTTCCTGCGGGTGGGGAGGCTTCCCCGAGCCACCAGGAGGGACACCAGCACCACGGGCGGCAGGAAGGTCGCCAGAGCCGTCACGGCGACCATCGGGTCGTTGCCCGATCCGGAGGCGGCCGCGCCCAGGAGCACCGGCGCCGTCACGAGCCGTCCACCGCCGACCAGCAGCGTCACGACGTAGTCGCTCCATCCGACGAGGAACGACAGCAGCGCGCCGACGAGCACGCTGCCCCGTACTGCCGGCAGCACGACGCGCCGTCTGGCCTGCCCGGGCGTCGCCCCCAGGGCCTGTGCCTGGGCCTCCAGCTCGGGCGAGGTCCGCGCGAAGGCTGTGGCGCTCGTGTACGCCGTGTAGGGGACCGCCACCACGGCGAGGAGCAGCACCACCGACACCGTCCCCGGCAGGCCGATCCTGATCAGCACCACGTCGAGCCCCATGGCCACGGCGAACGGAGGCAGTGCCAGCGGGACCAGCAGTGCGGTGACGACCAGGCGCGGGCGGCGCGTGAGGCGCCACCCGAGCGCTCGTCCCGCCATCACCCCCAGCGGCGTCGCCACGGCAGCGACCGCCAGGCCGAGGACGAACGACCGCAGCAGCGCGAGCGGCAGTCCGGCCGAGGCGGCCTCTCGCCATGCCGACACCCCCCAGCGCCCGGGCAGCAGGTCGGGGAAGCTCCACCGCTCCGCTCCTGCCCAGACCAGCATCGGTACCATCGGCACGACCAGCCAGAGCAGGGCCAGCACGGCACCCACGACCTGGACCGGCCGCCTCACGGGGTACCTCCCGCCACGGACAGGAACCGCAGTCGTGGCAGTGCCGCGAGCGCCGGCACCGCGACCAGCAGGGCGAGGGCGGAGCCGGTCACCGCGGCAGCCGCGGCGGCCGGTCGGTCGGTGAGCTCGATGGAGCCGAAGAGGCGGAAGGCCAGCACCGGCAGAGGTTCCGGCGTGGCACGTCCCAGCAACCAGGCCACCTCGTAGGACCCGATCGCGTAGACGAGCGTGACCAGCGAGGCCGCTCCCAGCGCGGGCAGGGCTGTGGGCACCAGGACCCCCAGGACCCGCTGCACGGGTCGGGCGCCGAGGCCCGCGGCAACCTGCATCCGCGAGCGGTGACCGGGAGCGACGGCGGCCAGGACGACCAGGGCGACGAACGCCGATTCCTTCCACGCCAGCTCCAGGACGGTGGCGACCGGCCACGGCCCGCCGACCAGCGCCGGCCAGGTGTCGTTCCCGGTCCGGGTCGCGAGCCGGGCCGCCAGTCCCCCGTCGCCCAGCAGCAGGTTCACCGACGTCGCGCCCACCACGTGCGGGACGGCGAGGACCGTGAGGCACACCGCTCTGACGGCCGCACCGGTCCACCCGCCGGCGAGCATCACCATCGCGACGAGGAAGCCGACCAGGGCGGCCACCACGGTCGCAGGCAGCGCGATCAGCAGCGACTCGCCGATCCCCCCGAGCAGGTCCGGCGCTGCGGCCCGCCACCCGCCGAGACTCGGTGTCGGCTCCCCGTACAGCGGCATCAGTCCGACCGAGGTGGCGACCACCGCAGCCATCCCGGTGCCTGCGACCAGGGTGATGGCCACGATCCCGGGGGTGGCCCCGGTCACCCGCGGGTTCGTCATCGTCGCCCGAGGACCTCGCGGCGCCAGCCCTCGTCGAGCGGCGTCACCCACTCCGAGGACAGCTCGGGCTGGGCGTTGGCGGACAGGTCGTCGTACGCCGGGACCACCGGTGACGCGGGCAGCCCGTCGAAGGCGCTGGCGGACTCCGGGTCGAGGAGCTCCTCGTCGAGGACGGTGAACTGACCCCACACGGCGGGGTCGGCCTTCGCCGCCTGCTGCTGCGGGGACAGGGCCAGGTCGGCGACGACCATCGCTCCGGCCTGGTCCGGCGAGCTGGTCGGGATCGCGAGGAAGCTGGCGTTCCCGATCGTCCCGTCCGCGGGACTGAGGACGCGGGTCGTCGCAGGGAAGGTGCCGTCCTCGACCAGCTCGGTCAGGGTCGCCGGCCCGTAGGTCATCGTGAAGTCGACCTGTCCGTCGGCGAACAACCGGTCCAGGGCGACCTGGTCGCGCGGGTACGTCCGTCCCTGACGCCAGAGCGTCGGTGCGACGTCGTCGAGCCGTGCCCACAGTGCCGGCGTCAGCTCGTCGTAGGCGCCTTCGTCGAAGTCGGTGCCCACCGACTCCGCACCTCCTGACAGCGCGTAGAGGGCCTGGCGGACGAAGACGGAGCCGGTGAAGTCCGGTGGGGCGGGATAGGTGAACCGGCCCGGGTTCGCCTCTGCCCAGTCGAGTAGCCCGGAGACGGTGGTGGGCGGGTCCGGGACCCGCGCGGAGTCGTAGACGAAGGCGAACTGCGCCTTGTGCCACGGCGCCTCGCACCCCTCCACCGGTACCCCGAAGTCCTCGCTCACCAGAGGGTCCTCGTCGCCGACGTACTGCATGTTGGGCAGGTCGTCGGACCAGCCGCACAACCAGGCGTCCGCCTCCTGGCCGGTGGCGAAGTTGTCACCGTTGACCCAGACGAGATCCACCGAGCCGTCGTCCTGCCCGGCGGCCCGCTCGGCGAGGACACGTCGCACCGCGTCCTTGGTGTCCGCGACCGGCACCCGCCGCAGCGTCACCCCGAGGTCGGACGCGGCGGGAGCCAGGACGTCGTCGACGTAGGCGTTGCCGCGGTCGTCACCGCCGTACATCCACAGGTCAACCGTCTGTCCCTCTGCGTCGGACAGCACCTCCGCCCACGGCCTGTCGGAGGAGGTCGCAGGCGTCTGGGCGGACGGAGCGGCGCAGGCGCCGCCGAGCAGGGCCGCAGCCAGCAGGGTCGCGGCCGGGAGCAGGGGTCGGGCGGTCACGGCGATGATGTCTCCTCAGATGGCGGGCCGGGGCAGGCGGGACCTCGTCCCCACGGGAACACGGTGGGGGTCCGCCGGACTTCCCCCCGAGTGGGACCGAAGTGCCCACCGAGCGTGTGTGCGGTGGATGCTCCACCGATCGACGACGAGGAGTCCTGATGTTCGATGCGATGCTCCGTCGCCGTCTCGACGGGCCGCTCGCCGTGGCCGCCGAGCGAATCGACCGGTCGTGGGTGACACCGGACCGCCTGACGATGACCGGCCTCGCACTGGGACTGGCCAGCGCCGGTCTCGCTGCCGGCCAGCAGTGGGGCTGGGCGCTGGTCGCGTGGCTGCTCTCCCGGGTGATGGACGGACTGGACGGACCGCTGGCCCGACGGCGATCCGCCGGGACGGGCTCGCCTGCCGGCGGGTTCCTCGACATCACGGCCGACTTCGTCGTCTACGGCACGACGGTCATCGGGGTCGCCGTCGGCGTCGCCGGGACCTCCACCTCCCTCGGCCAGTGGCTTCCCTTCCTGGCCGTCCTCCTGGCCTACTACGTCAACGGCGCCGCCTTCCTGGCCTTCTCCTCGATCGCCGAACGCTCCCGGCACCGCATCGACGACGGCCGGTCGCTGAGCTTCCTGGGCGGTGTCGCCGAAGGCGCGGAGACGATCCTCGTGCACTCGTTGTGGTTGATCCTTCCCGGTCACGCCGCGCTGGTCGCGACCGTGTGGGCAGGGGTCGTGGGCGTCAGCGGCGTCCACCGGATCGCGGCGGGCTACCGCACGCTGCGTGGCCCGTCCGTACCCGCCACACGACCCCGGGACGGGCGGGAAGGCGCAGGGCCGCCCGACGGGTTACCTCAGGCATGACCCCTCGAGAGTCGCCCGCGGACCGCGACCACGCCGCCGACGGTGCGGCGGTCCCCGCGGAGCCGAGCCCCGAGACGGTCCCCGCGGAGCGGTCCTCCCGGGCGGCCGTGCTGCGACTGGCTGCACTGGTCATCGCGTTCGCGGGGGTGTCGACCGCCCTGCACCTGAGCGGCTGGAACGGTCCGGCGCGACTCCAGGCGCTGGTCGAGTCAGCCGGATGGGCCGGTGTCATCGTGTTCGTGGTGGGGTACGCCGTGCTGGTGCTCGTGCCGACGCCCGCCTCGTTGCTGACCGTACTCGGCGGCGCCCTCTTCGGCCTCTGGTGGGGAACCCTGCTGGCGTGGGCGGGTGCGATGCTCGGGGCCTACGGCGGCCTCATCCTCGGTCGGCGCCTCGGACGATCCTCGGTCGACCGGCTGCTTCGCGGACGGCTTCAGCAGGCCGACCGCTTGCTGGTCCGTCACGGGCTCGTCGCGGTGCTCGCGGTGAGGCTGGTCCCGTTGTTCCCCTTCACCCCGCTCAACTACGCCTCCGGTCTGCTGGGGGTTCGCCGTCGCGACTACGTGCTCGGCACGGCGATCGGCATCCTCCCCGGTTCGCTCGCCTACGCCGCCGTCGGCGCGTCAGGAGCCGACCCGCGCGGGATCGCCCTCGGCGCCGGAGGGCTGGTCCTGCTCGCCGTGCTCGGCGGCACCCTCGGACGCCGGCTGCTCGCCACGAGCAGCGGGCCGGGATCGGACCGGTCCGAGTCCGGGACGTCGGGGCCCGGCGCCGGTCGACCCGGCGCCGGTCGACCCGGCGCCTGACGGTCGTTCCGGCACGGTCGAGCCACCACCGCGCCCGGGGGCAGGGGCGCCGCTCCTCTACGGTTCGCGTCGCTCGAGCCACCACCGTCGGGTCCGCGCCACGGCGTGCAGGGCGCGCCGGGTGCCGGGTCGGGCGAGCTGTTCGCGGACGTCGGCGAGCGCGGCGTTCCACGGGCCGTCGTTCCACGTCGGGTAGGCATGGGTGATGCCGGCCAGGTCGCGCGTGCGCAGCCCGTGGCGCACGGCGATCGCGAGCTCGCCCAGGGTCTCCCCCGCACGGGGGCCCACGACGGTGGCTCCGAGGATCCTCCCCTTGCTGTCGACGGCCAGGCGGGTCAGCCCGTCGGTCTGGTCCTCGGTCACCGCTCGGTCCACGAGGTGGTGCTCCAGGGTCAGCACGCGGATCCCGTCGCGCCGTCCCCCGGTGTCGAGGCCGACAGCGGCGACCTCCGGGTCGGTGTACGTGACGCGCGGCACCGCCGACGTCTCCACGGAACGCCGTACGCCGAGCACCGCGTTGCTGGCCGCGAGGCTGCCGTGAACCCCGGCGAGGTGGGTGAACTGGGGGTGCCCCGTCAGGTCACCGGCCGCCCAGATGCGGGGGTTGGTGGTCCGCAGCCGGCGGTCGACGACGACGAAGCCGTGCTCGTCCAGCTGGACGCCGACGGTGTCGAGACCGAGACCGGTCGTCCTCGGGCGTCGACCCACGGCGACCAGGAGTCGATCGAACTCCACGGTGCCCCCGTCGTCCAGGCGCATCGACCCCGACCGGTCGTCGGTCGCCACGACCGACGTGACCGACCGGCCAGTGCGGATCGTGACGCCCTCGGACTCCAGCGCACGGTGCACGACCTCGGCAGCCGCGGCGTCCTCGCGAGGCAGAACCCGTGGCGCCCCCTCGACCAGGGTCACCTCCACCCCGAGCCGCGACAACCCCTGCCCGAGCTCACAGCCGACGCTCCCCGCCCCGAGGACCGCGACCCGTTGCGGAGCCTCGACGAGGTCCCACACGGTGTCGCTCGTCAGGTAGTCGAGGTCTGCCAGACCGGCGACGGGCGGCACCGCGGGCGCGGCACCCGTCGCGACGACCGCCTGGGTGAACCGGACCGTCTCCCCGTCCAGGTCGAGCACGCCCGGACCGGCGAACCGACCATGTCCGATCCGGACCGACACACCGGCAGCCTCGAGGGTCTCCACCGAGTCGACGGGCGAGATGTGGCCGATCGCTGCGTGCACGTGCTCCATCACCCGCGGGAAGTCCACCCGGACGTCGTCGACGAGCACTCCGAACCGTGCGGCGCGGCGGGCACCGGCGGCCGCATGCCCGGCGGCCAGCAGAGCCTTGGAGGGCACGCACCCGTGCCACAGGCAGTCACCTCCGGTGCGGCCCCGCTCCACCAGCAGCACTCGCGCGCCGAGCCTCGCCGCCGTCTTGGCCGCGACGATCCCGGCGCTGCCACCCCCGAGGACCAGCAGGTCCCAACGGTCGGCCGCGCTCACGGCTGCCGCCCGTCGATCAGGTCGTCGAGCACGGCGCGCATCCGGTCGATCGAGGCAGGGTCCACGGGTCGACGTGTCGACCACAGCGACAGGGCACGGTGCAGCCGGCGGTGCTGGCGGACGACCTCCCTGCACCTGGCGCACGTGGCGACATGCTCCTCGAGGCGGGTCACCTCCCCCGGGGTCAGGGGCGCCGCCGGATCGGCGTCCAGGTACCGCTGGATACGGCGCGCGGTCCAGTGGCACGTGATCATCTGCCGGAGCACTCCGCTCATGGCTGCTCCCCTCGGGTGGTGGTGAACGTGGGGCCGAGCGCCTTGCGGACCCTCTCCCGCGCGCGGCTGAGCCGGGACATCACTGTGCCGACGGGCACCTCGAGGACGGCAGCGGCCTCGGCGTAGGACAGGTCGTGCACGTCGACGAGCACGAGGGTGGAGCGAAACCTCGGATCCAGCGCGGCGACCGCGGACCCGAGAGCACCGTCGAGCTCTTCCATGACGTACACGTCCTCGGCGCTCGGTGACTCCGCGGACCCGAACGCGGGGCGGGAGGAGTGCACCAGCTCCCAGTCGTCGATCACGACGGGGCGCCTTCGCCGGTGCAGGTTGGCGTTGGTGTGACGCACGATCGTGAGCAGCCACGCCCGCGGATGCCGGCCGTCGAACCGGTCGATCGCGCGGAACGCGCGGACGAGCGACTCCTGCACGAGGTCTTCGGCGTCGGTCACGCTGCCGGTGATGGCTCGTGCCACACGCAGCATCACCTCGATCTCCGGCTCGACGATCTCCGCGAACGCACGACGACGCCCAGCCTCGTCGAGGGTGCTCGTCTCGCTCATGCGACGGGAACCCGCCGACGCGCCGGATGTGTTCCAGGCGAGCGACGACTCCTCGGGGCGGGGCGGGGACGGCCGTCCCTCACACCTGCGCCCCTCACCTCAGCGCGTCGGCGAGCTCCACCAGGGACCCCGCGGTGAGGTCCGGCACGGCGAAGTAGGCCGGGTAGCGCCCGGACGCCCGATCGATCCAGGCCGTCGCCAGACCGGCGCGTCGGGCGCCGTCGATGTCCCAGGGGTGCACCGCCACGAGCATCGCCTCCTGCGACTCCACCCCGCACTCGGCGAGCGCGTAGGTGTAGGCGCGCAGGGCCGGCTTCCACTCCCCGGCGTCCTCGACGGTCAGCAGACGCTCGAACCGGTCGCGCACCCCGGCTCCCTGCAGGAGCGCGTCGGCGACACCGGCCGACCCGTTGCTCAGGGTCACCAGCCGGATCCCGAGGTCGTCCAACGCCTGCACGCCGTCCACGACGTCGGGATGCACCTCCAGCTCGGAGAACCCCTGCATGACGTGGTCCACGGCCTCCTCGAGCGGACGATCGAGGTCCAGCCCGGCCCATCGGACCCGCAGCGCCTCGGCGGCCAGGACGGCGAACGACTCGATGTCCCCCGAGGCCGTCAGCGCGAACCCGTCGCGCAGCAGCTCGGCGAACCACAGCCGGGCGAGGTGCGCGGGGGCGCCGACGTCCTCGAACCGGGCCGACATCGGGGCCATGTCCGACAGCGTCTCGTTCACGTCGAAGATGATCAGGCGCGGGCGCCCGGGTGGGTCGGAGCGGTGCCGCTGGTCGGAGCCGGAGGTTGCGTCGGTCATGAGAACTCCTCGTCGGGTGTCGAACGGCGGCCGTGGCAGGCGTCGTGCGCCCCCCGAGTGCGAGTGTCTCAGGGACCGGTGGCGTTGCGACGCCTGCACCGGGTCTTCACCTCCGAATCCCCAGGTGGCGGACCCCGGACCGTAGACTCGCCACATCTGTACGACGAGCACCTGCTCACCGACGCGGCTGGGAAGTCGAGACCACGACGAGAGGCCTAGATGAGCCCCACCGCCACCCACCCTGGACTGTCCGCGCCGCGGGAGGGGACGTCCCCGTCCGCCGCCGTGACCAGCACCTACAGCGCACTGTCGCGCGAGGTGCGTGACCAGGGCCTCCTCAACCGTGCCGTCGGCTACTACGGGTGGACGCTGGCCGCCCTGACGACCGCCCTCGGGGGCCTCGTCGCCGGGTTCGTCCTGCTCGGGGACTCCTGGTTCCAGCTCCTCATCGCCGGGGCCCTGGGCCTCGTCCTGACCCAGTTCGCGTTCCTCGCGCACGAGGCGTCGCACCGTCAGGTGCTGCGGTCCGGGCCGGCGAACGACCGTGCCGGTCGGATCCTGGCCAACGCCGTCGTCGGCATCAGCTACTCGTGGTGGATGACCAAGCACACCCGCCACCACGCGAACCCGAACCGGCGCGGCAAGGACCCCGACATCGCGCCCGACGTCGTGGTGTTCGTCCCCGAGGACGCGGCCGCGGCGCGTGGTTTCAAGGCGTTCATCAACCGCTACCAGGGTTACCTGTTCTTCCCCCTGCTGACCCTCGAGGGCCTCAACCTGCACGTCACGGCGTACCGTTCGCTGCTCGCTCGCGACGGCCACGGCGACGCCCGCACCCGGGTGCGTGAGCTCAGCATCATCACCGTCCGGCTCGCGACCTACGTCGCGGTCCTGTTCTGGGTGCTGCCCCTGGGGATGGCGTTCGCGTTCCTGGGTGTCCAGCTCGCCGTGTTCGGCGTCTACATGGGGGCGTCGTTCGCCCCGAACCACAAGGGCATGGCCGTGCTGCCCGCCGACGCGAAGGTGGACTTCCTGTCGAAGCAGGTGCTGACCTCGCGCAACATCCGCGGCGGATGGTTCATGAGCATCCTCATGGGTGGCCTGAACTTCCAGATCGAGCACCACCTCTTCCCGAGCATGCCGCGGCCGCACCTGGGTCGCGCCCGTGAGCTCGTCCGCGCCCACTGCGCGCACATCGGCCTGCCCTACACGGAGACGAGCCTGGTGAACTCCTACCGGATCGTCGTGGGCTATCTCAACGAGGTGGGCCTGTCCGCCCGCGACCCGTTCGACTGCCCCACGTTCCACCAGCTGCGCCGCCAGTAGGAGGGTGCGGGCGCGCCCCGCGCGCTCCCGCCACCGCTCACTCCTGGTGTGCGTTCCGCTCCCCTGCCGGGTGCTCGTCGTGACCCTTGCCGAACGGCAGGACGTGCATCACCGCGACGACGACCGCGCCGACGGCGAGCCCGATGATCGCGGAGCACAGCGTGTTGAAGCACCAGGCGAGGAAGCCGCCCACGGCGGGCACGGCGTGCACGATCGCTTCCTCGACGTGGTGCACCAGCTCGTAGGGGGCGTGCCAGCCGAGCTCGTCGACGCCGACGAGCAGGATGTGGCCGCCGACCCAGAGCATCGCGACCGTGCCCACCGTGGAGATGACGGCCAGCACCTTCGGCATGCCGGCCACCAGGGCGCGCCCGAGCCGCTGGCTGCGCTCGGAGGCCCGCCCCGCCAGGGCGAGGCCGGCGTCGTCCATGCGCACGATGAGCGCGACGACGCCGTAGACGATCGCGGTGATGACGAACGCGACGACGAGCAGGATCGCCAGACGGGCCAGGAAGCTCTCGTCGGCGACCTCGTTGAGCGCGATGACCATGATCTCGGCGGACAGGATGAGGTCGGTCCGCACCGCTCCGGCGACCAGCGTCTTCTCCGCGTCGGGTCCCTTCGCCGCCGCGGGCGCCTCGTGGGCGTCGTGGCCACGCAGCTTGCCCCAGATCTTCTCCGCGCCCTCGAAGGCGAGATAGGTGCCGCCCACCATGAGGATGGGGGTGAGCAGCCAGGGCGCCCACTCGCTCAGGATCAGCGCCACGGGCAGGATGATGAGCACCTTGTTGCGGATGGAGCCCTTGGCGATCTTCTTGATGATCGGGATCTCGCGGTCCGCCGCCACACCGTGCACGTACTGCGGGGTGACCGCCGTGTCGTCGATGACGACTCCGGCGGCCTTGGCGGTGGCCTTCGCGGCGGCGGCGCCGACGTCGTCGATCGACGCTGCCGCGAGCCGTGCGATGGCCGCCACGTCGTCGAGCAGACCCAACAAGCCAGCACTCATGGTTTCCTCACCATTCCTCGCCGTAGACGACGCGTTCGACGACGGTGCGCGCGCGCCGGGACGTGCGCAGGTAGAGATCTTCGAGGTCGACGCCGGAACGGACGTCACCCAGCAGGCGGGCCAGTGCGGACAGTGACCGGGAGTCGCTCGGCAGGACGTCACCGCGGGGACCGCCGACGTTGCCCGACCACAGCACCATCGCGGACCGCAGCCGAGAGGCTAGCACCCACGCCTCGCGCAGGCAGGTGGCGTCCTGCGCGGTGAGCAGGCCGGCCGCCTCGGCGGCGTCGAGCGCCGCGACGGTGCCCGTGGTGCGCAGCGACCCGATCTCGTGCGCGTGCTGCAGCTGCAGGAGCTGCGCCGCCCACTCGACGTCGGACACGCCACCCCGCCCGAGCTTGAGGTGCCGGGTGGGGTCCGCCCCGCGGGGCAGGCGCTCGGACTCCACGCGGGCCTTGATCCGCCGGATCTCGCGCAGCGCGTTCTCGGGCAGACCACCGGTGGGGTACCGCAGGGGCGCCACCATCGCCTCGAAGCGTTCGGCCAGGTCGGTCTCGCCCCCGATCGCCCCCGCGACGGGCCGGGCGCGCAGCAGCGCCTGCTGCTCCCAGACGCTCACCCACCGCTCGTAGTACTCGGCGTAGGAGTCCAGGGTGCGCACCAGCACGCCCTGGCGCCCCTCGGGGCGCAGGTCCGCGTCCACGGGCAGCGCAGGCTCCGGCCCGACGGCGGACAGCAGCTTCTGCACCCGGCGTGCGGTGAGCAGGGCGAAGTCCTGGGCGACCTTCTCGTCGGCGCCCGGCATCGGCTGGTGGGCGAACATCACGTCGGCGTCGGAGCCGTAACCCATCTCCCGGCCCCCGAAGCGGCCCATGGCGATCACCAGCATGCGCGTCGGGTTGGCGGTGCGGTCGGGGCCGAGCCCCATCTCCTGGCGGGCGGCGAACTCCGCGGACCGCAGCGCCCCCACCACGACGACGTCCGCGGCCTCCGAGATGGAGCACAGCGCCGCGACCGGGTCGAGCACGCCGAGCACCTCCCCCGCGCCGGTGCGGGCGAGCTCGCGTCGGCGGATCGCACGCAGGCGGGTGGCGGCCTCGTCGGAGGCGTCGGCCCGGGTGAGGATGGCGTCCGCCTCGGAGGCGAGCCGCTCCGCACCCCGTGGCTCGAGCCGCGAGGTGTCGGCCAGCCACTGCACGAACTCCGGGGACCGGGCCAGCGCGTCCGACAGGTACCGCGACGAGGACAGCAGCTGTGCCAGGTGGTAGGCGGCGTTGCCCGAGTCGCGCAGCAGCCGCAGGTACCAGGGGGTCGAGCCGAGCTCGTCGGACAGCTTGCGGAAGGCCAGCAGCCCCCCGTCGGGGTCCGCGCCCTCGGCGAACCAGCCGAGCATCACCGGCAGGAGCTGACGCTGCAGCGCGGCACGGCGCGACGTCCCCTCGGTGAGGGCGACGACGTGCTGCATCGCCCCGTCCGGGTTGCGGTAGCCGATCGCGGCGAACCGGGCCCGTGCGGCCTCGGGCGCCAGGGAGGTCTCGTCGTCGGACAGCTGCGCCCAGGCGGGCAGCAGCGGGCGGTAGAAGACGGCCTCGTGCAGGCTGCGCACCTCGCGGCGGGTGTCGCGCCAGCGCTTCATCAGCCCGTCGGCACCGTCGGGCACACCGAGGGACCGCGCCAGACGTCGCAGCTCGTCCTCGCCCGTGGGCAGCAGGTGGGTGCGCCGCAGCCGGAAGAGCTGCACCCGGTGCTCCAACGCGCGCAGGAACCGGTAGCAGGCACCCATCCGCACCGCGTGCTCGCGGCCCACGAACCCCTCGCCGGCCAGCGCGGACAGCGCCTCGAGGGTGTTGGCCGCGTGGATCTCGTCGTCGGTGCGTCCGTGCACGAGCTGGAGGAGCTGCACCGTGAACTCCACGTCCCGCAGCCCGCCCTTGCCGAGCTTGATCTGGCGGTCGGCCTCCGCGCTGGGGACGTGGTCCTCGACGCGTCGGCGCATCGCCTGGGCGTCCTCGACGAAGTTGTCGCGGTTGACCGCCGCCCACACGAACGGCGCGGTGGCCGCGCAGTAGGCGGAGCCGAGGTCCGCGTCGCCGGCGACGTGGCGCGCCTTGAGCAGCGCCTGGAACTCCCACGTCTGCGCCCAGCGCTCGTAGTAGGCCACGTGGCTCTCCAGGGTCCGCACGAGCGGCCCCTGCTTGCCCTCGGGCCGCAGCGCCGCGTCGACCTCCCACAGCGCCGGCTCCAGGGACGTGCCCCCGCAGACCTTCTGCAGACGCGAGGCGAGCTGGCTGCCGGTGCGCATCGCGGTGGGTTCGTCCACGACGGGCTCGCCGTCCACCACCTGGGGCTCGCACACGTAGACGACGTCGACGTCGGAGACGTAGTTCAGCTCCCGGCCGCCCGTCTTGCCCATGCCGATCACCGCGAGGCGCACACCGGCGCCGTGGTCGGGCAGCTGCGAGCGCGCGACGGCGAGCGCGGCGTCGAGGGCGGCGGCGGCGAGGTCGGCGAGGGCGGCTCCGACGCCGGGCAGGACGGTCAGCGGGTCGTCGGCGGTGAGGTCGGTGGCCGCGATGCGCAGCAACCGGGTCCGGTAGGCGCGCCGCAGGGCGTCGGTGCTGGTCCGGGCGGCGACGTCGGGCCACGCGGGTGCCGCGTCCGGTCCGGCGGGCGGGTCGGCGGCGACTGGTTCGGCGGCGTCGGGATCGGCGCCCACGGAGCGCAGGAGCTCGGCGCGCACGTCGGCGGCGTCGACCCCCAGCCCGCCGTCCTCCTGGCCGAGGACGTCGAGCAGCTCCGGGCGCCGGACGATCTCGTCGCCCAGCGCGCCGGAGGCACCCAGCACGGCGAAGAGACGACGGGACGCACGGGCGTCGGTCCCCGCCTCGGTGAGCAGCCGACGCACCGTGTCGGCCGCCGCGGGGACTCCGGCGAGCCGCACGAGCTGCAGCAGCGCCAGGTCGGGGTCCGCGCTCGACCCGAGTGCGGCCACGACGTCGTCGCCGTCGTCGGGCAGCACGCCCCGCAGCGCGTCGTCGTCCCACAGCTGGGCCGAACGGGTGAGATCGGCGAAACCCGCCCGCAGCAACCTGCGGGTCGGGGTCTCGCGCCTGCCGGTACCGGATCGCGTCGAGCTCACGGGCCCGACCCTACCGGCCGCCGGCTCACAGGAACTGCAGCGACGTCTTCAGCTCGAACGGGGTGACCTGGTTGCGGTACGACTGCCACTCGTTGCGCTTGTTGCGCAGGACGTAGTCGAAGACGTGCTCGCCGAGCGTCTCGGCCACGAGCTCGGAGGACTCCATCAGCTCGATGGCCTCGTCGAGGGTCTCGGGCAGGGGCGCGATGCCGAGCGCGCGACGCTCGGAGTCGGTCAGCTCCCACACGTCGTCCTCGGTGGCGTCGGGCAGCTCGTAGCCCTCCTCGATGCCCTTCATGCCGGCGGCGAGCAGCACGGCGAAGGCGAGGTACGGGTTGGTGGCCGAGTCCAGGGCCCGGTACTCGATGCGCGAGGAGTTGCCCTTGCCGGGCTTGTACATCGGCACCCGCACCAGGGCGGAACGGTTGTTGTGGCCCCAGCAGATGTAGCTCGGCGCCTCGGCGCCGCCCCACAGCCGCTTGTAGGAGTTCACGTGCTGGTTGGTGACCGCGGTGATCTCCCCCGCGTGCACGAGCAGGCCGGCGATGAACTGCCGGGCCGTCTTCGAGAGCTCGAACTGGGCGCCGGCCTCGTGGAACGCGTTGCGGTCGTCCTCGAACAGCGACATGTGGGTGTGCATGCCGGAGCCCGGCTGGTCCGCCAGGGGCTTGGGCATGAAGGAGGCGAACACGCCCTGCTCCAGCGCGACCTCCTTGACCACGGTGCGGAAGGTCATGAGGTTGTCCGCCGTGGTGAGGGCGTCCGCGTACCGCAGGTCGATCTCGTTCTGCCCCGGGCCCGCCTCGTGGTGGGAGAACTCCACCGAGATGCCCATCGACTCCAGCATGGAGATCGCGGCCCGACGGAAGTCGTGCGTGCTGCCCCTCGCCAGGTGGTCGAAGTACCCGCCGTCGTCCACGGGCACCAGGGGTGCGTCCGGGGACGACATCTGGTTGAACAGGTAGAACTCGACCTCGGGGTGGGTGTAGAAGGTGAACCCCTTGTCGCTGGCCTTGGCCAGCGCCCGCTTGAGGACGTTGCGGGTGTCCGCGAGCGACGGCTCGCCCTCCGGGGTGAGGATGTCGCAGAACATCCGTCCGGTGCCGTGCCGCTCACCGCGCCACGGCAGCACCTGGAACGTCGTCGGGTCCGGCTTGGCGATCATGTCCGCCTCGTAGACCCGCGTGAGCCCCTCGATGGCGCTCCCGTCGAAGCCGATGCCCTCGACGAAGGCCTGCTCGAGCTCCGCCGGTGCGACCGCGACGGACTTGAGCACACCGAGAACGTCGGTGAACCAGAGGCGGATGAAGCGGATGTCGCGCTCCTCGACCGTGCGGAGCACGAACTCTTGCTGCCTGTCCATGTCCCCATCCTGCCCGAAACGTGTGAACCGTGGGTGACGCACCCGTCCGGGCACGTCACGACGTCGTGAGATCGGGTCCCCCTCCGCCGTCGCCTACGCTATCGACCATGGCAGCAACGAGCCAGGACCCGTCCGGCCAGACCCCGTCCGCGAGCGGTGTGATGTCCGTCACCAACCCGCCCCCGACCGGGGCGCAGGGCGCCCGCCGCGTGCGCGTGCACCACCTGCGCCAGGCCAAGGAGCAGGGCGAGAAGATCACCATGATCACGGCGTACGACGCCGCCACCGCGGCGATCTTCGACGCCGCGGGCGTGGACTCCATCCTCGTCGGCGACTCCATCGGGAACACGATGCTCGGCCTGGAGACCACCCTCCCGGTCACCCTGGACGACATGGTCCGTGCGGGCCGCGCCGTCGCCTCGGTGACGAAGCGCGCCTTCGTCGTCGTCGACCTGCCGTTCGGCACCTACGAGGACGGCCCGAGCCAGGCTCTCGCCTCGGCCGTGCGGGTCATGAAGGAGACCGGGGCCGCGGCGGTGAAGCTCGAGGGGGGCGTCCGCTCGGCCGCCCAGATCCGGGCCATCACCGACGCCGGCATCCCCGTCGTCGGGCACCTCGGCTTCACGCCGCAGTCGGTCAACGCCCTGGGCGGGCACCGTGTGCAGGGCCGCGGCGACGAGCGCGCCGCGGCGCTGCGCCGTGACGCCCTGGCCGTGCAGGAGGCCGGAGCCGTCGCCGTCGTGCTGGAGATGGTGCCCCAGGGGGTCGCGGCGGACGTCACCGGGCTGCTGACCGTCCCGACCATCGGGATCGGGGCGGGGGTCGACGTCGACGGCCAGGTGCTGGTCTGGACGGACATGGCCGGGATGACGGACTGGTCGCCGCGCTTCGCGAAGCGGTTCGCCGAGATCGGCCAGGCGCTCCAGGGCGCCGCGACGGACTACGTCGCCGAGGTCCGTGCGGGCACCTTCCCGGGACCTGAGCACTCGTTCGAGCGCTGAGCGCGCCGCGCAGGTCAGCCCTTGCGCCAGTCCTCGTCCTCGGACTCCCAGTCCTGGTTGCGCCCCGACGCCGTCTCCAGCGCCTTCTGCGCCGCCTCGCGCGTCGGGTAGGGGCCCATGAGGTGCGTCCACGACGACTTGTCGCCGGAGGTCTCCACCTGACCGGTCTTGGTGTTGTACCAGTACTGGCTCTCACCTGCGTTCTTCTCGCTCATGTCCCGAGCATGCCCCAGGATGGGTCTCATGGCTGAACAGAGCAGGCACAAGGTGGCCTTCGGCATCGACATCGGAGGGTCCGGGATCAAGGGCGCCCCCGTCGACCTCACCACGGGAGAGTTCACCGCGGACCGTCGCCGCATCCCCACGCCGCACAAGTCCACGCCCGACGCGGTGGCCGGCGTGATCGCCGAGCTGGTCGACGGCTTCGAGCTGCCGGCGGACGCACCGATCGGCGTCGCCTTCCCGGCGCCGCTGGACCGCGGCGTCGTGCGGTTCATCGCGAATCTCCACAAGTCGTGGAAGGGGATCGACCTGCCCGAGCTGCTGCACGAGGCGACCGGGCGCGACGTGGTGGCGGTCAACGACGCCGACGCCGCCGGGGTGGGCGAGCAGCGCTACGGCGCCGCGGCCGGGCGTGACGGCGTGGTGCTCATGGTCACCCTCGGCACGGGCATCGGTTCGGCCCTGCTGGTCGACGGCACCCTGGTGCCCAACACCGAGCTCGGCCACCTCGAGATCCACGGGCACGACGCCGAGTCGAAGGCCGCCGACTCGGCCCGCCAGCGCGAGGAGCTCAGCTGGGAGAAGTGGGGCAGGCGGCTGCAGCGGTACTTCGACACCGTCGAGATGCTGCTCTCCCCCGAGCTGATCGTCGTGGGTGGTGGCGTGTCCAAGCACCACGACAAGTTCCTGCCGCTGCTGGACCTGCGGGCGGAGATCATCCCGGCGACCCTGCGCAACCGCGCCGGCATCGTCGGGGCCGCGTCGCTGGCGGCGCGTCCGCACTGAGCCCCGCCCCGTCCGGCACCGGGTCCGCGCGGTCCCGGTGCCGGGTGCCAGTGACCTGGGCCCGTGCTTCACTCACAGCATGGGACAGACGCCGGACGAGCGCACCGTGGCGCTGTACAGCAACAGGTTCCTCACCGAGGAGGCGCCGTCCAGCACGTTCCCGGCCGTCGGCGCCAGTCCCACCGACGCCATGCGGCTGGTCGCCGAGGACCTCGCCCTGGAGGGCGACCCGGCGCGCAACCTCGCCACGTTCGTCACCACGTGGATGGAGCCGGAGGCGCAGCGCATCATCGCGGAGAACCTGCACCGCAACTTCATCGACCACGCCGAGTACCCCGTCTCGGCGGAGATCGAGCAGCGTTGCGTGCGGATGCTGGCCGACCTCTTCCACGCCCCCGGCGAGACCACGGGCTGCCGCACCCAGGGCTCGTCGGAGGCGATCATGCTCGGTGCGCTCTCCCTGAAGTGGAGGTGGAAGGAGCGCCGTGAGACCGCCGGGCTGCCCGTGGACCGGCCCAACCTCGTGTTCGGCGGTGACGTGCACGTCGTCTGGGAGAAGTTCTGCCGCTACTTCGACGTGGAGCCCCGGATCATCCCGCTCGCCGAGGGCAGGTACACGATCGGCCCGGACGACGTCGCGCCGCACCTGGACGAGAACACGATCGGCGTCGCCGCGGTGCTCGGCACCACGTTCACGGGCCACATGGACGACATCGCCGGCATCAACCGGCTGCTCCTCGACGTGAAGCGCGACCGGGGCGTCGACGTCCCGCTGCACGTCGACGCCGCCAGCGGAGGATTCGTCTGGCCGTTCCTGTATCCCGACACGGCGTGGGACTTCCGGCTCAAGCAGGTCCGGTCCATCAACGTCTCCGGACACAAGTACGGCCTGGTCTACCCCGGGATCGGCTGGCTGGTCTTCCGCGAGGAGTCCGACCTCGCCCAGGACCTGGTCTTCTACGAGAACTACCTGGGCAAGACCGACGCGACGTTCACCCTGAACTTCTCGACCGGTGCGGCGATGGTCCTCGCCCAGTACTACAACTTCGTGCGGCTGGGACGCGAGGGCTACACCTACGTGATGCGTCAGCTGCAGCAGAACGCCCGCGCGCTGGCCGCGAACCTGCGCGCCACCGGACGGTTCGAGGTCATCGGGGCGGACGCCGAGCAGCTCCCCCTGGTCGCGTTCCGGCTGGCGGGCGACCACGCCGACTACGACGAGTCAGACATCGCCTGGCAGCTGTCCGCCGAGCGCGGCTGGATGGTCCCCGCGTACACGCTGCCTCCCGACGCCCAGGAGGTGAAGATCCTGCGCGCCCTGGTGAAGCAGTCGATGAGCCGTGGGCAGGTGGAGCGGCTGACCCAGGACATCGTGGACGCGTGCACGACCCTGGACGCCAAGGGCGGCGCCCACCCCATCGAGCGCAAGCAGGCCAAGAGCGGCACCGGCTACTGACCGGCACGAGGACGGCGCCTCCCCGAGGCGGGAAGGCGCCGTCGTCGTCGTTCCTCAGTCCGTGACGGCAACCTCGAGCTCGAGGGTGCGCAGGACGTCACGGACGGCTGCCGGAGGGTCGTGCAACGTGACCTTCAGACCTTCGTCCCGCCCGATGCGGCAGAGCTGGACGAGGAAGGCGATCCCCGCGGAGTCGATGAACGTCACCCGGGAGGCGTCCACGACCACGGGAAGGTCACGCTGGAATGCCCCGGCCAACGCCGCCGAGGCCTCGTTACGGAGGGCGATGTCGATCTCGCCCCACATCGTCACCACGCAGGACGCCGGGCTGTCGCTCAGCGCGATCCCGCCGATCCCTACCTCATGGGTGAGTGTCACTGTCCCACCTTCGTCCCTGGAGTCCACGCCCCCTGCGTGCCACGGCGCGGCACCGGCGTTCAGGACATCGCGACCTCGTCGTCGCGACACGACCACGGTACCCCCGAACACCGAGTCCGGTAAACCGTTCCTGACAGTTCCTTGACCGAATTTTCACCCTCGTCACCGCGACGAAACCTGTCAGAAGTCGATCCGCACGACGCGCCGCCGCGACGTCGGCGCCGACACCTCGGTGAGACCAGCCGCGGCGAACACCTGGGGCGTCCCGACGCTCGCCTCCCCCCAGACGACCTCGCCCCCGTCGGACGCCACCACCGGGTACCCCTCGAGCGCGCGCGCCCCGCGCGACCGGGCGAAGTCGACCGCGGCGGCCGCCAGCTCGTACATCAGGCCCTCGCCCCGGTACCCGGCCCGGACCACGAAGCACACGGCGGCCCACACGTCGTCGTCCTCACGGTCCTCCGACCGGCCGGCCCAGACCACGGGGCTGCGCCCGTAGTAGCGGCGGAAGGTCGGACGCGGGGCGACGGCGACCCACCCGACGGGCTCGCCGTCCGCGTCGGCCACCAGCCCGCTCGTCGTCCGCGCCGCCGGATCGTCGGCGCAGGTCTGCTCCGCGAGACGCAGGCGGCGCTCCTCGACAGGCATGTCCCACCACAGGCGGTCGCCGAGCACCTGGCGCTGGCACTGGCACCGACCGGCAGGCGACGTCCCCAGCACCAGCTGCAGGTCCTCGAACGGGACCTCGTTGGCCGGGCGGAACCGGAGCGTCGCCATGGCCGGCACGCTACCGGCGTCCACCGACGGCGGCACCCGCTGGTACGGGACGGGCGAGAGCGGACGAGTCGGTCTGTACGCCGGGTTCTGTCCCCGTGCCCGGTTGCCCCGGCACGGGTGACGGTCATCCATCTAGGCCCTGCGTCACCGCAGGGCTCGAGCGGTCTACCCGACTGCGCTTCCCTCGAGGAGAATCGGGCGGGCAGCCCTCCGACACAGCCTGTCTGACCTTGCTCCAGGTGGGGTTTACCGAGCCGCGACCGTCACCGGCCGCGCTGGTGGTCTCTTACACCACCGTTTCACCCTTACCTGCACGCCAGGCGTGCAGGCGGTCTGTTTTCTGTGGCACTGTCCCGCGGGTCACCCCGGGTGGCCGTTAGCCACCACCTTGCCCTTCGGAGCCCGGACGTTCCTCGGCACCGCCGAAGCGATGACGCGACCGTCCGACCGACTCGTCCGCCCGGCAAGGATACCCGCTGGTGGACGGACTGACGGGCACGGTCACACGTCGACCCGGTAGCCGAGCGCCAGCTCGTCGCCCGCCAGCCCCCGGATGCCCCAGTTCTCCCGCGGGCTCTCCAGGATCACCAGCTCCACGTCGTCGACCCCGACCCCCAGCGCCGGGGCGACGTCGTCGAACAGCGCTCGCACGAGCGCGCGCTTCGCCTCGGCGCTACGCCCGGCGAAGCAGACGACCTCGACCACGAGGTAGGCCTCCGAACGCGGCGCGACCAGGTCGCCGTCCTCCAGCAGGAAGAACCGGTGGAACCGCTTCTCGGCGGGGATCTGCCAGGCGGTGACGAGCGCGGCGTGCAGCGCGTCGGACACCTCCTGGCGTCGCTCGCCCCACACGGACCGGTTGCCGGAGATCTTCACCTGGACCATCACGCCAACCTAGCGCTCACGGACGACGAGGCGCCCGCGAGCGCGGCGCAGGTCGTGAGGCCGCCACCCCGGGTGAGGCATCGCACCCACCCGCCCGTCCCCGGACCCCGCCGCCTGCACCTAGGGTGTCGGGGTGCTGATCTGCCTGCCGCCCTCCGAGGGCAAGACCCGGGCCACCGAAGGCGGCCCGGTCGACCTCGCCACCCTCACCTCGCCGTCGCTCGACTCGCAGCGCGAGACGGTGCTGGACGCCCTGGCACGGATCAGCGCGCGCCCCGACGCCACCGAGATCCTCAAGGTGGGCTCGAGCCTGGCCGACGAGGTCGCCCGCAACACCACGCTGCGCACCGCCCCGGCCGCCCCAGCGACCGAGGTCTACACCGGCGTGCTCTACGCGGCAGCAGGCCTCGGCACGCTCGACGACGACGCCGCCCGCCGCGCCGCCGCGGACGTCCTGGTGTTCTCCGGGCTGTGGGGCGTCGTCGCACCGCACGACCGCATCCCCGCCTACCGGTTGTCCATGGGCGTCGACCTGCCCGGGGTCGGCCGGCTCGCCACCGCCTGGCGCCCGCACCTCGCGGAGGCGCTCGACGCGCGCGCGGCGGGCGACGTCGTCGTCGACTGCCGCTCGGCCGCGTACCTCGCCGCGTGGAAGCCCCGCACCACCGGTACCGACGCCACCGACTGGGTCGCCGTGCGCGTCGTGCGCGAGCACGCGGGACGGCGCACCGTGGTGTCCCACAACGCCAAGCACACCCGCGGGGTGCTCACCGGTCACCTGCTGCGCCGCGACGGCGTCCCGCCGTCGTCCGCCGAGGAGCTGCTCGACGCGACGCGAGAGCTGGACGGCACCGTCATCGGCACCGAGGTCGGCACGGGACTGAGCTACCGGATGATCGAGGCGACGCTGCACGCCGCCACGACCCGGACCGCTGCGCGCACCCTGGAGATCGTCATCTCCTGACGGCGGCGAGCAGGGCCGGACGCGCGCACACTGGCACCATGGCCTACGACGAGGACCTCGCCGTCCGGGTGCGCCGCGCCGTCGGCGCACGTGCCGACGTCGTCGAGCAGAGGATGTTCGGCGGACTGGCGTTCATGGTGAACACCCACATGGCCGTCGGGATCACCCGCGACGTCCTCATGGTGCGGGTCGGTACCGACGGCCACGACGCCGCGCTGGCGGACGGCGCCCACGAGCTGGTCATGGGCACCCGCACCATGCACGGCACGGTGGGCGTGGACCCCACCACCACCGGCGACGACGCAGCCCTGGACGCCTGGGTCGCGCGCGGCGTCGACCGCGCCCTGGGTCTCGCTGCGAAGCGGTGACCGCGGGTGGGCGCGCCCTTCGGGCGCGGTGCCTCACACGTCGGTGGGGAACCCGACCACGCTGACCTCGCGCTCGCCGTCGGGCCAGATCCGCAGGATCGACAGCGAGCACGGCGGGATCCGGATCCTGCCCCACGCCGTCGGCGGGGCTTCGAGCATCGCCCCGACGAGCGAGCGGATCACCGCGGCGTGCGCCACCACGACGGACGTCCCGGTCGGGTGCGCGGCGACGACGTCGTCGAGCGCCGGGCGCACCCGCGCGCACAGGTCGGCGTACGACTCGCCCCCGGGCGGCGCGTACGTGCCTTCACGCACCCAGCGGGACAGCTCGCCCGGCCAGTGCTCGGCGACCTGCCCGGGGGTGAGGCCCTGCCACTCCCCGAACGTGCACTCGGCGAACCGTTCGTCGGTGCGCACGGGCGCGCCGATCCGCCGGGACACCGCCGCGGCGGTCTCCTGCGTACGGGCCATGGGCGAGGCGACGACGGCGTCGGGCCGCGGCACGTCCGGCCACAGGTCCTTGCCGATCCGGAAGACGGCGTCGGCGGCCTGCGCGGCCTGACGCCGTCCCGTCGTCGTCAGGGACGGGCCGACGTCGTCACCACCGGAGAGCGCGCCCGCCTCGGTCAGGGGTGTGACGCCGTGGCGCACGAGCACCACCGTGGCCGGGACCGCGCCGTCGTACCGGGCGAGCGCCCCGGGCGCCGGGGCGCCGGTGGGGGAAGCCATCAGGCGTCGTCGGACCGCACGAGGATCCGGCCGCACTCCTCGCACCGCACCACCTGGTCGGCCGGCGCGTTGCGTGCCGCTGCGAGGTCGGTGGGGTTGAGCTCGAGCCGGCATCCCTCGCACCGGTTGCCGCGCAGGGCGGCCGCGCCGAGACCGCCGAGCTGGGCGCGCAGCTTGTCGTACAGGCCGACCAGCGCGCCGTCCAGCCCGTCGACGGCGGTCGCCCGCTCCGCCTGCACCTCGCGGGCCGCCGCGTCGATCTCGGCGTAGGCCGCGTCCCGCTCCTCCATCGCCTTCTCACGGGCCGCCGCGAGCTCGCCGTGCGCCGCCTCGACCTCGGCCAGCGACTTCTGGTGCGCCTCCAGGCGCTCCATGACCTCGAGCTCGGCGTCCTCCAGGACCGACTGGCGCCGGGCCAGGGCCTCCAGCTCGCTCATCACCGCGACGGAGTCCTTGGCGGACAGGGCCCCGGAGTCGAGGCGCTGCTGGTCGCGGGCCGCACGGTTGCGCACCTGCTCCACGTCGGCCTCGGCCTTGGTGACCTCACGCTCCAGGTCGGCGACGGCGGTGCGGGAGTCGACGAGCGAGCCGTGCAGGTCCGCGATCCGCCCCGCCAGCTCGGCGATCGTGGTGAGGCTCGGGTGGCTCTTGCGCTGGTGGGCGAGCTGCTGCAGGCGGGTGTCGTGAGCCTGGACGTCGAGCAGCCGGCGCTGGTCCTGTACGGGTGCGGTGGCCATGGTGGGTCCTCTCGAGCGGCTCTTCAGATGACGGGCTCAGCGCTCGGCACCGATCCGCGCGGACCACGGATCCGTCACCAGCGTGCTCACCCTGGTGGTCACCGTACCGTCTGGGAGACGGGCGGCGAGATCGGCGGCGGCGTACGCGAGCCACGGCCACTCGGACGCGAAGTGGGCCACGTCCACCAGGTACGGCGTCGCCCCGCGGGACGCGTCGCGCCCGCCCGCCTCGAACTCGGCCCGCTCGCGCAGCTCGGACGCGGGATGGTGGCGCAGGTCGGCGGTGACGTACACGTCGACGGAAGCGGCACGCACGGCGTCGAACAGCGAGTCGCCGGAGCCTCCGACCACGGCCGCCGTGGTCACCTCGGCGTCCAGGTCGCCCGCGACGCGCACGCCCTGCGCCGTGACGGGCAGCACGTCGGCGACCCGGCGGGCGAACTGGCGCAACGTCGTCGCCGACTCCAGACGGCCGGTGCGGCCGATGCCGCGCTCGACGTCGTCGACCCGCGCCACCAGCGGCCGGCGGTCGGTCAGCCCGACCAGGTCGGCGAGGGCGTCGGCGACCCCGCGCGGCGCCGCGTCGGCGTTGGTGTGCGCCACGTGCAGGGCGCACCCGGCGGCGAGGAGCCGGTGCACGACGGAGCCCTTGAAGGTCGTGGCGGCCACCGAGTGCACGCCCTTGAGGAAGAGCGGGTGGTGCGTGACCAGCAGGTCGGCGCCCCACTCGACGGCCTCGTCGACCACGGCGGCGACGGGGTCGACGGCGAAGAGGACCTTGCGGACCTCGCGGGCCGGGTCACCGGCCACCAGCCCGACGGCGTCCCAGCCCTCGGCCGTGCCCGGCGGGTACAGCTCGTCCAGGACGGTGACGACCTCGGCCAGGGTGGGTGCGCTCATGGACCGACCCTAGCTACTTCGCGTCGTCGTACGCCTGGACGGCCGCCACCGTGAGGGGGAACCGCACCGGGAAGTCGCCGAAGAGCAGCCTGCCCGCCTCTTCGGCGGCGGCGCGCACCTCGGCGGCGACGACGTCGGCGAGCGCCGCCGGTGCGTGGACCACGACCTCGTCGTGGACGAAGAACACCAGGTGCGGACGGTCGGTGAACGGCGCGGGCGCCAGCCCTGGTGGTGCCGCGTCGGGGCCGAGCGCCCAGAGGCGTCGTCTGATCGAGGCCATCCAGCACAGGGCCCACTCCGCCGCGGTGCCCTGCACGACGAAGTTGCGGGTGAACCGTCCCCACGACCGGGCCGTCGAGCGGGCCTGCGACGCGGCCCCGTCGGCCGCGCCGTCGTCGAGCGCCGAGGACTGCGCCGCGGTCCACTCCTGGCCGGGTGGCGGGGACGTGCGACCGAGCCAGGTCGACACGACGCCGCCGCGCTCGCCGGTGCGGGCGGCGTCCTCGACCATCCCCATGGCGCGGGGGTAGGCGCGGGCGAGCCGCGGCAGGACCTGCGCGCTCGCGCCGGTGGTGCCCCCGTACATCGCGCCGAGCATCCCCACCTTGGCGAGCTCGCGGGACTCGACCGCGCCGGAGGCGACGATGCCCTCGTACATGTCGCCGGTGCTGCCGGCCTCGGCCATGGACTCGTCGTGGGCCATCGCGGCGAGCACGCGGGGTTCGAGCTGGGCGGCGTCGGCGACGACCAGCACCCAGCCGGGGTCGGCCTGCACGGCGCCGCGCACCGACCTCGGCAGCTGGAGCGCCCCACCCCCGGTGGACGACCAGCGGCCCGTGACCACGCCACCGACGACGTACTCGGTGCGGAACCGGCCGTCGTCGACCCAGCGGTCGAGCCAGTGCCAGCCGTTGGCCGTCCAGAGCCGGTAGAGGTTCTTGTACTCCAGCAGCGGCGCCACGACCGGGTGGTCGATGAGCTCGAGCTCCCACTTGCGCAGGCTGCGGGCACCCACGCCCGCGTACTCCATGGCGCGCAGCAGGTCGGGGTGGGAGTCGGGGTTGAGGGACGGCGGCGCGTCGAGCGTCGTGCGGATCTGGTCGGCCAGCGCCTCGAGCCGGGCGGGGCGCCGCCCCTCGGCGGGCCGAGGGCCGAGCACGGCGGTGAGGATCGCGTCGTGGACGTCGGTGCGCCACGGCAGACCGGCGTGGTGCATCTCGGCGGCGACCAGGGCACCCGCCGACTCGGCGGCGAGCAGGAACCGCAGCCGCCCGGGCGCGGTGGAGCCGGCGACGGCGTCGAGCTGGGCGGCGAGCTCCGCAGCCACGTCCGGACGGTCGGCGTCGCGTGGTGCCGGTGTCGGCGCGTCGAACAGGGACTCGGCCTGCGGGGCCCGGACCGTGTCCGCGCGGGTGACGCCGGCGAGCGCGGGTGCCAGGGAGTCCCACGTGCTCGGTGGGGCGGTGGCGAGCGCCGAGGTGGCGGTGCCGGAGGCGAGCCGCAGGATGCGGTGGGCGAGACGCAGGTCGTGGGCGCGGTCCACGCGGACGCCGCCGCCGAGCAGGGCCGGGTACCAGTCGTTGGTGTCACCCCAGGTCCAGCGCGGGTGCTGATCGGCCTCGAGGTCGGCGACCGTCGCCGGCAGGTCGCCGGGGTCGACGCGTGCTGCCCCACCGTCAGGCCCTGCTCCGGCGGGCGTGCCGGTGGTTCCCGCACCGAGCACGACCGAACCGTCGGGATCCCGGTCGAGGAGCAGGTGCACCCGAAGATCCTCTCGCACCCCGGTGACACCGCGCCGTCGCGGGACGACCCCGACACGGGCAGAGCCGGAGCAGCGGGTGAACTTCTGCGGTTGGTCACGTCCTGGTAACGGCCCCTGAGCCGCACGGTTCCAACGTTCTGCCGACGTGACGACCGCAAAGGAGCGGACGGCGCGGCCCGACGACCCGGCAAAGGCTTGCCCGGACCTTGAACCGCAGGTTCTCGGCTCGCTAGCCTCGGCCCGCCGCAGCACTTCATGCCAAGTGATCGACCTCGACCGGACAGCCGACCAGCGCCTCAGGGCGCCCCTCGGCGCGCCCGGACGGCACCTTCATCCCGGAGAAATCGCCACATGACATCCAAGCCAGTCCGCCTCTCACTCGCCTCCGCGCTGTCGACCGCCCTCGTCGCCGTCAGCGTCGCGGCCGCCGTTCCCGCTTCCGCCGACGAGCCGTCGGCCGACGTGACGGGACCGTCCATCACCGTCAAGGACGCCTCCGACGGCGGGGACGCCCTGTTCCGGTCGGCGAGCTTCAAGCTGCACGACACCTCCAAGGTCGACAAGGTCGAGATCAACGGCGTCCTCAAGGACCTGTCGAACAACGCCTACTCCGACGTCAACGGGGTCAAGCCCGGCACGTTCGGCGCCGTCGAGGGCAAGAACACCCTGGTGGCCTACGACCTGCTCGGCAACACCAGCACGTACGAGTTCACGCTCGACACGACCGGACCGAAGATCACCGTCAAGGACTCCTCGGACGGCGCGGACGGCCTGTTCCGGTCGGTGAGCCTCAAGCTGCACGACGGCGCGAAGGTCGACAAGGTCGAGATCAACGGCGTCCTCAAGGACCTGACGAACAACGCCTGGTCCGACGTCAACGGCATCAAGCCCGGCACGTTCGGCGCCGTCGAGGGCAAGAACACCCTGGTGGCCCACGACGCGCTCGGCAACACCAGCACGTACGAGTTCACGCTCGACACGACCGGACCGACGGTCACCGTCAAGGACTCCTCCCAGGGCGCCGACGGCCTGTTCCGTTCCGTGAGCTTCAAGCTGCACGACCCCGCCAAGGTCGACGGTCTCACCCTCAACGGTGTGGACAAGAACCTGTCGGACAACGTCTGGTCCGACCTCAACGGTGTCGAGCCCGGCACGTTCGGCGCCGTCGAGGGCGACAACACCCTCGTGGTGCGTGACATCCTCGGCAACACCACCACCGTGGAGTTCGTGCTCGACACGAACGGCCCCACGATCACCGTCAAGCCCGAGTCCGTCGGCGACACCGACCTCTTCCGCACCCTGAGCGTCAAGCTCCACGACCCGAACAAGGTCGACAAGGTCGAGATCAACGGCGTCGTCAAGGACCTGACGAACAACGCCTGGTCGGACGTCAACGGCATCACCACGGGCGTCTTCGGCGCCGTCGAGGGCGACAACACCCTCGTCGCCTACGACGTGCTCGGCAACAGCTCGGCGATGGAGTTCGTCGTCGACACCACGGGCCCCCAGGTGACGACCAAGGACGACACCATGGGCGGTGACGGCCACTACCGCAGCGTCAGCTTCAAGCTGCACGACCCCGCCAAGGTCGACGGCCTCTCCCTCAACGGCGTGGAGAAGGACCTGACGGACAACGTCTGGTCGGACCTGAACTTCGTCAAGCCCGGCGCGTTCGGCGCCGTGGAGGGCGCGAACACCCTGGTCGTGCGCGACGTGCTCGGCAACACCACCACGGTCGAGTTCGTGCTCGACAACGCCCGCCCCGTCGTGGAGATCACGGCGCCGGTCACCGGTGCGTCCACGACGGCGGACGAGGTCGGCGACGTCGTCCTCACCGCCACCGACGGCACCCAGCTGCGCCGCGTCGCCGCGAACCTCTACAAGGACGGCACGTTCTACCGCAACATCGGTTCGACGTCGGCCAAGACCGCGATCGGCGAGGCCTCGTGGTCCGGTTCCTGGGCGCTGCCGACCGACCTCCCGGCCGGCAGCTACACCGTTCGCGCCGGCGCGTTCGACCTCGCGGGCAACTGGGGCGGCGCGAACGTCGACATCGTCGTCGAGGAGTCCACGGTCACCGAGCCGGGTGAAGGCGACGGCACCGGCGAGGGCGACGGCACCGGCGAGGGCGACGGCACCGGCGAGGGCGACGAGCTCACCCTCGAGGGTTCGACGATCGGGTCCACGAGCGTCGACGGCGTCCCGTGGATCACCTTCGACGTCCGCCTGACCGACCCCGCCGGTCGCTCCACCGGCGACACCGCCTCGATCGTGCTCACCGACGGCACCCGCACCACCACCGTCGAGCTCGGCACCCTCGTCGACGGTCGGCTCACCGGGAGCATCCTGTGGCCCGGCGCCGAGATCGCCGAGGACGGCACGCCCACGGCGTTCCCCGGCTGGACGCAGCACGAGGACGGTTCCTGGACCCGCAGCGAGGACGGCTTCGCCTGGACCCTCGGTGACATCACCGCGACCCTGGTCGTGAACCCGGAGCTCGCCGTCGAGCTCGCCTACCCGGCGCAGGCCGGTCCGCAGGTCACCGACGGTGTCGAGGTGCTGACGCCGGTCGAGACCGACACCGACGACCAGGTCTCCGGCTCCGTCGACGCGGCGCCCGCCGCCGGTTCTGCGGTCGACGCCGCGCCGGCCACGGCCGCCCAGACCTCGGCGCAGCTCGCCACCACCGGTTCGTCGACGATGTGGCTCGCCCTCGGGGCCGCGCTGCTCGTCGCCGCCGGCGCGAGCATCGTGATCCTGCGCCGTCGCCGCGCCTGATCGCTCGGACACCGTCCGGTGCACGTCGGCCCCCTTCCCGCACCCGCGGGCAGGGGGCCGACGTGCACCCGGCCGACGGGTCGTCGCCCTCGACTCCTCCCGTGGATCCTTGTGCGGCAGCGCTCCCGAGCACCTATCCTGTGATGGCTCATGACTGAAAAGACCGAGATCATCGCGCCGACGGACCGGCCGCTCGCCGCCGTCCGCACCGACCCCTGGACCTTCGAGCGGTGAGCGACGCGACGCCGTCGGACCCGCCCGACGAGACCGCCGACGGGCGCGTGGTGCTCGGCGGCCGGTACGTGCTCGGCGACGTCCTCGGCACCGGCGGCACCTACACCGTCTACGAGACGACGCGCGTCCCCTCCCCCGGCGACACTGGCGAGACCGCCGACGACGGCGCAGCCGGCCCGGCCGAGGGCGACGAGCCGCTCGTCATCAAGGTCCTCCACCCGCACCTGGTCGACGACGAGGTGACCCGCGCCGCCCTGGCGCGCGAGATCGCCGCGTCGGACCAGGTGGACCACCCCGCCGTGGTCAAGGTCCTCGACACCGGGGAGGACGAGGTCGCGGGCGCCACCGTCCCGTGGGTGCTGACCCGCCGGCTGCCCGGCGTCCTGCTCTCCGACCTCGCCGGTCTCGACGGCCTGCCGTGGCCGGAGGCGCTGATCGTGACGGGAGGCCTGCTCGAGGCGCTCGCCGCGGTCCACGCGGCCGGTCTGGTGCACCGCGACGTGGCCCCGCGCAACGTCGTGGTCGACCGGCGCGACGACGGCACGATGACGGTCGGCCTGCTCGACCTCGGCCTCACCGCCCCGGCCGGCGGCGACGGTGACGGCTCGACGGTCGCCGGGTCGGTCGGGTACATGTCCCCGGAGCAGGCCCGGGGCAGGCCGCTCGACGCCCGCAGCGACCTCTACTCGGCGGGCGCGTGCGCCTACTTCGCCCTCACCGGGCACGCACCGTACGAACGGCCCCGTGCGGAGGACGTCCTGCGTGCGCACGTGGGGGCGCCCGTCCCCGCGCCGTCGGCCCGTCGCGCCGCCGTCCCCGTCTCCGTGGACCGCGTCGTCACCCGGGCGATGGCCAAGGACCCTGACCGCCGCTACGCGGCCGCGGGCGAGATGATCGCCGCGGTGGCGACGTTGCTGCGCGCGGAGACGACGGTGGCGGGGACCGGGTCACCGGACCCCGACGGCGGCGATCCCGACCAGACGATGACGCTCGGCCAGATCGTCGCGGGCGACCCGGACCGCACCGCGGTCGTCGGGGTGGCGGGCGCGGCAGCTGCAGGGGCCGCCGCGCTGGGTGCCGCAGAGCTCGGCCGGACCCGCCAGCTCGGCGCGGTCGACGCAGACGACGCTGCTGCGGCCGGCACTGCGGGCACAGCAGCGGGCGCAGCAGCAGGCGCAGCAGCAGCCACGGCGGCAGCCGCCGGGCCGGCGGTCGCAGCGGACGGATCGGCGATCGACGGGGCTGCCGCCGACGGGGCGACGCCGGACGAGGCGACACCGGGCGAGGCGACACCGGGCGAGGCGACACCGGGCGAGGCGACACCGTCAGAGACTGCTGCCGAGGAACCGACGGGCTGGAGGGGGTTCTTCTCCCGCCGGATCAACGTCGTGCTGCTCGTGCTCATCCTGGTGGCGGCCGCCGTCGGGGCGGTGGCGTTCTGGACCACGCGGGACGGCGACGACGTCGCACCGGTGGCCCCCGTGACGTTCAGCCCGTCACCGTCGCCCGAGACGTCGCAGCCGACGGCCTCGCCATCGTCGCGGCCCACGTCCGAACCGACGTCGCGCCCCCGCCCGACCTCCACGTCGGAGCCGACGCCCTCCGAGACGCCCGACGACGAGCCGTCGGAGGAGCCCACCGAGGAACCCACCGAGGAACCGACACCGGATCCCGAACCGACCGAGGAACCCACCGAGGAACCGACACCGGATCCCGAGCCCACCGAGGAACCGACCGAGGCTCCGACCGAGGAACCCACGGAGGCTCCGACCGAGGCTCCGACCCCGGACGCGAAGCCGTCGGGCGAACCGACGGCCGGGGCGGCCGCGGGCGGCACCTCGTCCACCTCGTGAGCGCCGGGGGCCGGCAGGTGGAACAGCGCGAGGTCTGATCTACTGACGACGGACCGGTGAAGCAGCCCGCCGGACGACCTGGCCCTGCGGCCGCACCGATCGTGCACGGTTCGACCGTGCAGGTCCCCGTGCCCGGGGCGGAAGGAGTCGAGCATGCGAGCAGTGACGTGGCAGGGGCAGGAGCACGTGGACGTCAGCGACGTCCCTGACCCGGTCGTCGAGGAACCGACGGACGCCGTCGTCAGGGTGACCTCGACGGCGATCTGCGGCTCCGACCTCCACCTGTACGGCGTGCTGGGCATGTTCCTGGACGCCGGCGACGTGCTGGGGCACGAGGCCATGGGCGTCGTCGAGGAGGTCGGCAGCGAGGTCGGTGGTCTGTCGGTCGGCGACCGGGTGGTCGTGCCGTTCAACATCTCCTGCGGGCACTGCTGGATGTGCACGCGCGGCCTGCAGGCGCAGTGCGAGACGACGCAGGTGCGCTCGCAGGACAAGGGCGCCGCACTGTTCGGGTACACGCGCCTCTACGGTCAGGTCCCCGGCGGGCAGGCCCAGTTCCTGCGCGTGCCGCAAGCACAGTACGGGCCGGTCGTGGTGCCCGACGACGGCAGCCCCGACGAGCGGTGGCTCTACCTGTCGGACGTCCTGCCCACCGCCTGGCAGGCCGTGGAGTACGCCGACGTCCCCGCCGGCGGCAGCGTCGTCGTGCTGGGGCTCGGTCCGATCGGGCAGATGGCGGCACGGGTCGCGCTGCACCGGGGGGCGAGCACCGTCGTGGGCATCGATCCCGTGCGGGAGCGGCGCACCATGGCGCAGCGCCACGGCGTGGTCACGTTCGACCCCGGCGAGCGTGACGTCACCGAGGCGGTCCTCGACCTCACCGAGGGCCGTGGGCCGGACTCGGTCATCGACGCCGTCGGCATGGAGGCGCACGGCTCCCCGGTCGCCGAGACGACCCAGCGGATCGTCGGCATGCTCCCGGACGCCGTGGCCGGCCCGCTCACCGAACGTGGCGGCACGGACCGTCTCGCCGCGCTGCTGGCCGCGATCTCGTTGGTGCGCCGGGGCGGCACGGTGTCGCTGTCGGGCGTCTACGGCGGGGCGAAGGACCCCCTGCCGATGATGCAGATCTTCGACAAGCAGCTCACCCTGCGGACCGGTCAGGCCAACGTGCGCCGCTGGACCGACACCCTCCTGCCGCTGGTGCAGGACCCTGCCGACCCGCTGGGCGTGCTCGACCTGCGCACCCACCGACTCGGCCTGCAGGACGCACCGGACGCCTACCGCACGTTCCAGCGCAAGGACGACGGCTGCGTCAAGGTCGTGCTCGACCCGTGGACGGCTCCCGCCTGACGCCGGGCACCCCGCTGCCCCGGACCCGGTCCGGGGCCCTTCCCAGCCCGCTACGACCCGGAGGACATCGCTGTGCCTGAACTCGGAGGGCCGACGTCGGCTCCCGCCCTACTTCGCCCGCACGACCCGGCCCCGCCCCTGCTGGACGCCGCACGGCTCGGCGTCGCCGCGCATCGCGGGCTCGACGTCGAGGCCCTGCTGACCTGGACGACCGACACCGCCGACCTGCTCCCCCTGCCCGGCACGGGGTCCACGGCGGCCCTGTGGTCGGCACTGGCGTCCGTCGCGGCCGCCGACGTGGGCGCGGCACGGGTGCTGGAGCCGCACCTGGACGCCCTCGCCGTGCTCGCCCAGGCTCCGACGCCGGTCGATCTCGGCGCGGTGGGAGCCGGGGGGTCGAGCACCTGGGGCGTCTTCGCCGCCGAGGGCCCGGGCGTCCGGCTGGAGGCCCACGAGGTGGACGGCGGGTGGCGCCTGACCGGTACCAAGCCGTGGTGCTCCCTGGCCGGCACGCTCAGCCACGCCCTGGTCACGGCGTGGGTGTCCGACGACGAACGCCGCCTGTTCGCGGTGGGTCTGCGCGCCGACGACGTGCTGCCCGCTGCCGGGCCGTGGGTGTCCCGAGGGCTGGCCCAGGTCGTCAGCGCACCCGTGACCTTCGACGACGCCCCCGCGGTGCCGGTCGGGCCGCCCGGGTGGTACCTGCGGCGGCCCGGCTTCGCGTGGGGCGGGATCGGCGTCGCGGCCTGCTGGTGGGGAGGAGCCGTCGGGCTCGCGCGGGCCCTGTGGGACGCGCTCGGGGCCCGGGAGGCGGACCAGCTCGCGCTGGCCCACCTGGGCGCGGTCGACGTGGCACTGACCGCCGCCCGCGCGTGCCTGGTGGAGGCTGCCGACCAGGTCGACGCCGGGATCGACGGCAAGCCGTCCGCGGTGCTGGCCCGTCGCGTGCGCACGGTCGTGGCCGGCGCGGTCGAGGAGGTGCAGCGACGCTGCGCTCACGCCCTCGGTCCCGGCCCCCTGACCGCCGACGAGGCGTTCGCACGTCGCGTGGCCGACCTCGGGGTGTACGTCCGCCAGCATCACGCCGAACGGGACGAGGCGGCCCTGGGTCGCGACCTGCTGGCTGCCGGGGTGGCCCCGTGGTGACGTTCGACCACCGGGACCCCGGCACCCCGGAGGACGCGTGGGTGGCGGCCGGGGTGACGGAGCGTCCCGTGCCCCTGGACGTCGACGCCGTCGACGAGCTGTTCGTCCTGGCCGCGCATCCCGACGACGAGTCCCTCGGTGCGGGCGGGCTCGTGCACCGTCTCGCCGGCCGCGGCGTCCCGGTGACGGTGGTCGTGGCCACCGACGGGGAGGGGTCGCACCCTGACACCGAGCCGGACCAGGTGCGCACCACCCGCCGTCGCGAGGTCGCCGAGGCGGTCTCCGTGCTCGCCCCCGGGGCACGCCTCGTGCTGCTGGGACTGCCCGACGGCGGCCTGCGCGAGCACCGCGACCAGCTCGCCGCCTGGCTCGACGCGACGCTCTCCCTTGCCGCCGGAGCCCACGTGGTGCTGTGCGCGCCGTGGCGGGGCGACGGCCACCGTGACCACCGGATCGCCGGCGAGGTCGCGGCGCAGGTCGCCGACCGTCGTGGGGTCCGGCTCCTGGAGTACCCGATCTGGCTGTGGCACTGGGCGGAGCCGTCCGACGACGACGTGCCGTGGGAAGCCCTGCGCGCCCTGCCGCTCGACGACGCGGAGCGCGCCACCAAGTTCACGGCCGTGCACGTCCACGACAGCCAGGTACGACCAGGCCTGGAGGGCCCGGCGGTGCTCGGCGTCGAGATGCTGCGCCACGCCGCCCGGGTCGCGGAGGTGTTCGTCGAGGCGGGCGCCGAACCGGCCGCCCGTGAGTCACCGAGCGGCTCGAACACCTCGCTCGGACGCGACTTCTTCGACCGCTTCTACGCCGGTCGCCACGATCCGTGGGGCTTCGAGTCCCGCTGGTACGAGGCCCGCAAGCGCGCCGTCCTGCTCGCCGCCCTGCCGCGCGAACGGTTCCGCCGCGGGCTCGAGCTCGGCTGCTCCACCGGTGTGCTGACCGAGGCGCTCGCGGCGCGCTGCGAGCGTCTCACCGGCGTCGACGTGGCCGATGCGCCCCTGGCTGCGGCACGGGAGCGTCTCGGCGACGAGGTCGACCTCCTGCGCCTCGACGCCCCGCGCGAGTGGCCGGACGGCACGTTCGACCTCGTCGTCCTGTCGGAGGTCCTCTACTACCTCGACGACGCCGATCTCGATCGGACGCTCACGCGCGTGATCGGCTCGCTGACGCCCGACGGCGTGGTAGTGGCGTGCCACTGGCGCCACGACGTGCCCGAGTACCCCCGCGGGGGTGACGACGTGCACCGGGTGCTGCGTGCGCGACCCGGGCTGGCCGTGCAGGTCCGCCACGAGGAGGAGGACTTCCTGCTCGACGTCCTGACCCGGCCGCCGGTGATCTCCGTGGCCCGTGCGGAGGGCCTGCGATGACGGCCGGCCGCCTGCGCGCCGTGACGGTCGTGGTTCCGGTCCGGGACGAGGAGGACCTGCTGCCGGGCTGCCTGGCCTCCCTGCACGGCGCCGTCGAGCGGCTGCGCACCGTGCGCCCCGACCTGTCCGTCGAGGTGGTCGTCGTGCTGGACGGCTGCACGGACGCCAGCGAGGCCATCGCCCGCGCGTCGGGCTTCCGCACCCTCGTCACCCACGGCGTCGGCGTCGGCGCCGCCCGGCGAACCGGGACGGACGCCGTCGACCCCGGCGTGCCCGCCGAACGGACCTGGCTGGCCTGCACCGACGCGGACTCCGAGGTGCCCGCCCACTGGCTGACCCGCCAGGTGGAGCTGGCCGAGCAGGGTGCCGACGTGATGGTGGGGACCGTGCGGCCCCGGCTGGCCGAGCTCTCCCCGGCCGTGCCGCGGCCTGGCACGCCCGCCATCGTCCCGGCGAGGCGAACGGCCACGTGCACGGCGCGAACCTCGGGATCCGTGCGTCCGTGTACCGGGCCGCCGGCGGCTTCGCCCCGATCCCGGAGCACGAGGACGTGGCGATCGTGGCGGCGGCGCGCACCCTCGGCGCACGGATCGTGCCCGACGCCGCGGCCGAGGTGCTCACCTCGGCACGCCTGGTCGGTCGCACGCCCGGCGGGTACGCCCGCCACCTGCGCGAGGACCTGGTGCCCGACGACGGCGTCCCGGAGCAGCACTCCCCTCTGCGGGCCTGAGGGGAGGCGCCCGACGTCGCCTCGGCGACGAGGTGACGGTCGGAGCCGGTGGTGGGCCCGGAGGGATTCGAACCCCCGACATCCACGGTGTAAACGTGGCGCTCTAACCAGCTGAGCTACAGGCCCTGGCAGCGCAGGCAAGGATACCGGCCCGGCGCCGCGGGGCGGGACACCGTCCCGCGATCAGATCTCGGCGAGTGCCCGGAGGTAGCCGTCGAGGTCACGCCGCTGCCCTCGGGGCAGGACCACCGACCAGCGCACGATCCCGTCGGCGTCCACGAGGAACGACCCGCGCAGGGCGTGGCCGGAGGTCTCGTCGAACACCCCGAACGCACGGGCCGCGTCGCCGTGCGGCCAGAAGTCGCTGAGCAGGTCGAACCCGAAGCCCTCGACCTCCTGCCAGGCCTTGAGCGTGAACACGGGGTCGGTGGACACCGCGAGCAGCCGCACACCGGCGGACTCGAAGTCCTCGATGTTGTCGCGCAGCTCGCACAGCTCGCCGGTGCAGATCCCCGAGAAGGCGAAGGGGTAGAACACCACGAGCACCGGCTCGCCGCGCAGGTCCGCCAGGTGCGTGGGCGTGCCGTGGGTGTCCGGGAGGGTGAAGTCGGGTGCGGGGTCGCCCGCCACCGGCGCCGGCACGGTCAGCGGCCGCGCGGGGCGAGCCGGGTGGCCGACCAGTCGTCTCCCGCCGAGAACGTGCTCGTGGCGTGCAGGCCGGCCGTGGTGGCGGCCTCCTGGATCTCGTTGTGGCCCACGTGCCCGTCGCGTCCCGGCTTGCGGGTCAGGAGCCACACCTGACCGCCGTCCTCGAGCGAGGTCTGGACGTCGACGAGCATGTCGGTGAGGTCACCGTCCTCCTCGCGCCACCAGACCAGGACGCCGTCGGTCACGTCGTCGTAGTCCTCGTCCGCGAGCTCGTTGCCGAGAAGACTCTCGAGCGCGGCGCGCAGCGGTTCGTCGACGTCGTCGTCCCAACCGAACTCCTGCACGACCTGACCGGTGGTGAACCCGAAGCGTGCTGCCTGGGTGTCCGCCTGCTGTCCCACGGGGGTCTACGTTCCTTCCGTCGAGTGCGGGCGGGCACGACAGTGCCCGCCCCGTCAGCGTCAAGGTAGTGCACTCAGCGCTCTTGTGCCCGCCAGGCCCACCGCGGGGGTGTCCACGAGCAGGCCAGGGCGGGCGCCGACATGCCTGGGCATGACGTAGATCACGGATTCTTGACCGCCTCCTGGTGTTGAGGCGGTCGAAGTAGCGCCACAATGGCTAGTGACCACCCGGAGGTGGCCGCGCCGTCGCGACCCCGACGACGCGGACGCCGCGCACGGGGAACGCCTGACACGAGCGGCCGCCGCTGGCGGCAGCCCGCAGAAGAGAGAGGTTGCTGGTGGCTTCGTACGACGAGACCGGACCGCTGATCGACGGTCTGCTCAGCGCTGTGCCGGACATCGACCCGTCCGAGACCTCGGAATGGGTGGAGTCCCTCGACGGGCTGATCGACGACAAGGGCGGACCCCGCGCCCGTTACGTGATGCTCAACATGCTGCGCCGCGCCCGTGAGCGCAACGTGCAGATCCCGACGTCGGTGTCGACGCCCTACGTGAACACCATCGGTGTGCACGAGGAGCCGTACTTCCCGGGCGACGAGTCGATGGAGCGTCGCTACCGCTCGTGGATCCGCTGGAACGCCGCGGTCATGGTGACCCGCGCCCAGCGCCCCGACGTCGCGGTCGGCGGGCACATCTCCTCCTACGCGTCCGTGGCGACGCTGTACGAGGTGGGGCTCAACCACTTCTTCCGGGGCAAGGACCACCCGGGTGGCGGCGACCAGGTGTACTTCCAGGGGCACTCCTCCCCCGGTCAGTACGCCCGCGCCTACCTGGAGGGCCGCCTCAGCGAGGACCAGCTCGACGGGTTCCGCCAGGAGAAGTCGCACGCGGACGGCGGCCTGCCGTCGTACCCGCACCCGCGCATGCTCCCCGACTTCTGGGAGTTCCCGACCGTCTCGATGGGCCTCGGCCCCGCGTCGGCGATCTACCAGGCGTGGACCAACAAGTACCTGCACAACCGCGGCATCAAGGACACCGACCAGCAGGACGTCTGGGCGTTCCTCGGTGACGGCGAGATGGACGAGCCCGAGTCGCGCGGCATGCTGCAGCTCGCCGCCCACCAGAGCCTCGACAACCTCACGTTCGTCGTGAACTGCAACCTGCAGCGTCTCGACGGCCCGGTGCGCGGCAACGGCAAGATCATCCAGGAGCTCGAGGCGCAGTTCCGCGGCGCCGGCTGGAACGTCATCAAGGTCGTCTGGGGCCGCGAGTGGGACGCGCTGCTCAACGCGGACAAGGACCGCGCCCTGGTCAACCTCATGAACGTCACCCCCGACGGTGACTACCAGACCTACCGGGCGGAGTCCGGTGCGTTCATCCGCGAGCACTTCTTCGGGCGCGACCCGCGCACGAAGGCGCTCGTGGAGAACATGACCGACGACGACATCTGGAACCTGCGTCGCGGCGGTCACGACTACCGCAAGATCTTCGCGGCGTACACGGCGGCGCGGGCACACACCGGCCAGCCGACCGTCATCCTCGCGCAGACGGTCAAGGGCTACGGCCTGGGCTCGAGCTTCGCGGGGCGCAACGCCACCCACCAGATGAAGAAGGTCAAGAACGACGACCTCAAGGCGCTGCGCGACAACCTGCGCATCCCGCTGACGGACGAGCAGATCGACGCCGACCCGTACCTGCCCCCGTACTTCCACCCGGGCATGGAGGACGAGTCGATCCAGTACATGCTGGAGCGACGTCGTCAGCTGGGTGGTTTCGTGCCGGAGCGGCGCGCGTCGCCGAAGGCGCTGAACCTGCCGGGCGACAAGGCGTACGAGATCCTGAAGAAGGGCTCGGGCAACCAGCAGATCGCCACGACGATGGCGTTCGTGCGGCTCCTGAAGGACCTCATCAAGGACAAGGAGTTCGGCAAGCGCATCGTGCCGATCATCCCCGACGAGGCCCGCACCTTCGGCCTGGACTCGATCTTCCCGAGCGCGAAGATCTTCAACACCGCCGGGCAGAACTACCTCGCCGTGGACCGCGAGCTCATGCTGAGCTACAAGGAGTCCGACGCGGGGCAGATCATGCACACCGGCATCAACGAGGCCGGTTCCGCGGCCGCGTTCCAGTCGGTGGGCACGTCCTACGCGACGCACGGCGAGCTCATGGTGCCGGTCTACATCTTCTACTCGATGTTCGGCTTCCAGCGCACCGGCGACCAGTTCTGGGCGGCCGGCGACCAGCTCGCCCGCGGCTTCATCATCGGCGCGACGGCCGGCCGCACCACCCTGACCGGTGAGGGCCTGCAGCACGCCGACGGCCACTCGCCGCTCATCGCGGGCACGAACACCGCGATGGTGCAGTACGACCCGGCCTTCGGGTACGAGATCCGCCACATCGTGCGCGACGGCATCCAGCGCATGTTCGGTGATGGTTCCGACGGGCGCGACCAGAACGTCATGTACTACCTCACGGTGTACAACGAGCCGATGGTCCAGCCCGCCGAGCCGGAGGACGTGGACGTCGACGGCATCCTTCGCGGCATCCACCGCATCTCCACCAACGCCGGCGAGGGCCCCAAGGCCCAGCTGCTCGCGTCCGGCGTGGGTGTGCCGTGGGCGCTGGAGGCCCAGGAGCTCCTGCGCGAGGACTGGGGAGTGTCGGCCGACGTGTGGTCGGTGACGAGCTGGAACGAGCTGCGTCGCGACGCCCTCGCGGCGGAGAAGGACGCGCTGGTCGACCCGGCGGCCGAGCCGCGGGTGCCGTACCTGACCGAGAAGCTCTCGGGTGCGTCCGGCCCGTTCGTCGCCACCAGCGACTACGACCACCTGGTCCCCGACCAGGTCCGTGCCTGGATCCCCGGCGACTACGCCGTCCTGGGCGCGGACGGGTTCGGGTTCTCCGACACCCGTGCGGCCGCTCGCCGCTTCTTCCTCATCGACGGTCCGTCGATGGTGGTCAAGACGCTGCAGCAGCTCGCTCGTCGGGGCGAGGTGGCCCGCGAGGTCGTGGCGCAGGCCGTGGAGAAGTACCGCCTGAACGACGTGACCGCCGGGACGTCCGGCGTCGCGGGCGGCGACAGCTGACCCGCTGAGCCCGCCGGTCCCCCCGGCGAGCGTCGACACGAGGGCCCGTCCGGATCTCCGGACGGGCCCTCGTGTCGACGTCGAGCGGTGCGGGCGATGGTGATCGCTGCGGTGCGGGGGCGCGGTCGCGCCGTCCCCGGCCCCGCGCTCCACCTCGGGTCAGGTGGGCGAGCCCGTGACCTCCGCGCCCTCGACGGCCGCGGTCAGCTCGGGCCGCATCGCGGCCACCGCGGACTGGTCCGGGTGGGCCTCCAGGGCCTCCAGGTGTCGGCGGGCCTCGAAGACACGGTCGGCCTCCAGCGCGGCGAGCACGAGCTGACGCCCCACCTCGGGGACGTGCTCGCGCACCCGCCAGTGCCCGACGCCGAGCCCGAGAGCCTCCACGGGCAGGTCCGCCTCGCGCAGCATGCGCAGCCCGATGGCCAACGCCTGGCCGGTGCCGTCCCGCTCCGTGGCGGTGGTGAAGCGTCGCATCGCCCCCTCGGGGTCGTCCGCGACCGACAGCCGGGCGAGCTCGAGCAGCGGCCGCCAGGCCCGCGGGTGGCCGGCGAGCTCCTCGGCCAGCGACCAGACGGCGAGGTCGGCGGCGGCGATCCGCTCCTCCTCCGGCACGGCGGCGAGCGGGTCGTCGGGGCTGGAGGGCTCGGCGGCGTGCCGTCGCACGAGCTCGGCGAGCGCGTCGAAGGACGGTCCGTCGTTGGGGTCGTCCTGGAGCTTCGCGCGCAGCGCGTCCTCGTGGACGGTGTCACCACGACGGCGCGAGTCCGTGGGCCGGCGCGCTCCGACGCGGGAGACAGGTCGTGGCCGGCGCAGAAGCCGGCGCAGTCGGGGCATCAGGGCCATGGCAACGACCATATCCTCTGGGGGCACGAGCGGGCACGGTGACGTCGGCGTGGCCGCCCGTCCCGCGGACCTTTGTGCACTCCCCACAACTGGGGACCTATCCTCGGAGCATGTCGACCTCGACCGTCTCCCGCGACGAGAACGTCCAGAGGGTCCGGGAGGGCCTCGGCCTCCTCACGGCGGCCGCCATGCGCCGCCTCGACGAGGAGGTCCTGTGGTACCGCCAGCTCCCCGCGGAGGACCGCTCCTACGTCGCTCTCGTCGCCCAGTCGGGCATCAACTCCTTCGCCACGTGGTTCGCCGAACCGACCCGCACGCCGCACGGCGTGGGCGAGATGTTCGCCGCGGCGCCCCCGGAGCTGACCCGCTCCATCTCCCTGCAGCACACGCTGCAGCTCGTGCGCCTGATGGTCGACGTCGTGGAGTCCCACTCCGACCAGATCGCGGCCCCCGGGTACGAGCGCGACCTGCGCGAGGCCGTGCTGCGGTACTCCCGCGAGGTCGCCTTCTCCGCCGCGGAGGTCTACGCCCGGGCCGCCGAGGTGCGCGGCGCCTGGGACGCGCGGCTGGAGGCGCTGGCGGTCGACGCCCTGGTGCGCGGGGACACCGACGACGCCCTGCGCTCGCGCATCTCGGCGCTCGGGTGGAGCGGGCGGGGCAACGTCCTGGTCGTCGTCGGCGAGGCGACGGACGGCCTGGACGACGTCGGCACGGCCGAGCTGCGACGCGCCGCCCGCCGGGCGGCCGGCGACACCCTGGTCGGCATCCACGGGGACCGGCTGGTGCTCGTCCTGGGCGGCGACGGCGACCTCGTCGCGGCGGCGACGTCCCTGGTGGGCCGGTTCGGTCCCGGCCCGGTCGTCTTCGGCGCCGTGGTGTCCGGCGTGGCGGAGGCGACGACGTCGGCCCGCTCCGCGCTGGCCGGTCTCGCCGCGGCGCCCGCCTGGCCGCAGGCGCCCCGCCCGGTCATGGCCGACGACCTGCTGCCCGAGCGCGTCCTGACCGGTGACGTCGCGGCACGACGCACCCTCGTGGCCCAGGCGTACCGGCCGCTGGAGGAGGCCACGGGCTCGGTGCTGGAGACCCTGTCGGCCTACCTGGGCACCGGGCGCTCGCTGGAGGCGGCCGCCCGTCGCCTGTACGTGCACCCCAACACGGTGCGCTACCGCCTGCGCAAGGTGTCCGAGATCACCGGATGGGACCCCCTGGACGCCCGCGAGTCGTTCGTGCTGCAGGTCGCGCTCGCGCTCGGCCAGCTCGGCGCCGACGCCTGAGGGCGCCGTCCCGACCGCTGTCCGTTGACGATTCCCACAATCGCCCTGTGCGAGGTTCGTGCGGGTCGCGACGCTCCGCCGGGCCCGGCAGGTGGCACGGTGGACTCGTGCTCGCCGTCGTCTGCCCTGGACAGGGCTCTCAGACCCCCGGGATGCTCAGCCCTTGGCTCGAGCTGCCCGGCCTCACCGACCTCCTGGACTCGTTCTCCGCGGCGGCCGGGACCGACATCGCCCTGCACGGGACGGCGTCCGACGCCGAGACGATCCGTGACACCGCTGTCGCCCAGCCGCTGATCGTGTCCGCCTCGCTGCTCGCGCTGCGCGCGATCCTGGACGGACGCGAGACGACCGACGTGGTGGACGTGACCGCCGGCCACTCCGTCGGCGAGCTCGCCGCGGCGGCCGTCGCGGGAGCCCTGGACGACGCCGGCGCCGTCGGGCTGGTCTCGCACCGTGCCCGCGCCATGGCCGACGCGGCCGCGGCCACGCCGTCGGGCATGAGCGCCGTCGTGGGCGGCGAGCCGCAGGACGTGCTCGCCTCCATCGAGGCGGCCGGCCTCTTCCCCGCGAACGTCAACGGCGGCGGTCAGGTCGTGGCCGCCGGCTCCCCCGAGGCGCTCGGTGCGCTGGCGGACCACCCGCCGGCACGGGCCCGCGTCATCCCCCTGCAGGTGGCGGGCGCGTTCCACACCCCGTACATGGACGCGGCGCGCGGCGTGTTCGAGTCCGTCGCCTCCACCTGGCTCGCGACGGACCCGCGCCTGCCGCTGCTGAGCAACGCCGACGGCGCCGCGTACTCCACCCTCGGCGACGGCGCGCACGGTCAGGGCCGCTCCACCGACGTGCTGGCCCGCCTGGCCGCCCAGGTCACCGCGCCCGTGCGGTGGGACCTGTGCCAGACCACGCTGAGCGACCTCGGTGTCACCGGACTGCTGGAGCTCGCCCCCGGCGGCGTCCTGACCGGACTGGCCAAGCGGTCCCTGAAGGGCGTCGAGTCCGTCGCGGTGAAGTCCCCCGACGACGTGGAGGCCGCCCGCGACCTCATCGCCCGGCACTCCGTGGTCGGCGGCGCCGCGTGAGCGCCCGCAAGGCCCTGCGCCAGGCCGAGCCCGTCCGGTACTCCCGCATCCTGGCGATCGGTGCCGAGCGGGGCAGCGAGGTCGTCACCAACGACGACGTGGCCGGGCCCATCGACTCCTCGGACGAGTGGATCCGCCAGCGCACCGGCATCGTGACGCGCACCCGCGCCACGAACGACGTCGACGTCCTCGACCTCGCCGAGGCGGCCGCCCGCCGCGCGCTCGACGCGGCCGGGCTCACCGGCGCCGACGTGGACGCGGTCATCCTGTCCACGATCACCTACTTCCACCAGACGCCGTCGGCCGCCGCGGTGCTGGCCGACCGGCTGGGTGCCACGCCGGCCGCCGCCTACGACATCTCCGCGGCCTGCGCCGGGTACGCGTACGGCATCGGCCAGGCGGACGCCCTGGTGCGTTCCGGGGCCGCGCGGCACGTGCTCGTCATCGGCGCCGAGAAGCTCAGCGACTTCGTCGACCCGACCGACCGCACCATCTCGTTCCTCTTGGGCGACGGTGCGGGCGCCGCCGTCGTCGGTCCGTCGGACACACCCGGCATCGGCCCGACAGTCTGGGGCTCGGACGGCGCGAAGGCCAGCGCCATCCGGCAGACGCACCCCTGGTCCGACCTGCGCGAGGACACCGACGCCGGCTGGCCCACGCTGCGCCAGGACGGCCAGACCGTCTTCAAGTGGGCGAGCTTCCAGATGGCGCCGGTCGCCGCCAAGGCGATGGCCGAGGCCGGTGTGGAACCCGACGACATCCAGGTGTTCGTGCCGCACCAGGCGAACATGCGCATCATCGACCAGATGGTCAAGCAGCTGCGCCTGCCGGAGTCGGTGGTGGTGGCCCGTGACATCGCGGACACCGGCAACACCTCGGCCGCCTCGATCCCGCTCGCGACCCAGCGGCTGCTCGACGAGGGCTCAGCCCGCTCGGGCGACCTGGCACTGCAGATCGGCTTCGGTGCCGGTCTGGTCTACGCCGCCCAGGTCGTGGTGCTCCCGTGAGGCACGCCCCGTAGAGTCCGACCCCGGTGGTGCGCGACAATCGCACTGCCATCGCCCGACCAGGTGCCGGAAGCCCGGCACCCCGTTCAAGGAGAAACCCACCCCATGGCTCACACCTCTTCCGAGATCCTCGAGGGCCTCGCCGAGATCGTCGCCGAGGAGACCGGTCTGCCGACCGACGCGGTCGTCGCGGAGAAGTCCTTCACCGACGACCTCGACATCGACTCGCTGTCGATGATGACGATCGTGACGCACGCCGAGGACAAGTTCGGCGTCCGCATCCCGGACGACGAGGTCAAGAACCTCACGACCGTCGGCGACGCCGTCTCCTTCATCGAGGGCGCCCAGGCCTGAGCAGGCCAGCACGTCGCGCGGGCAGACCGTGAACCGGTCTGCCCGCGCCGCCCGTACCACCTGAACCATCATCTCCAGGAGCTCCCCCATGACTGCCTCGCGCGACGTCGTCGTCACCGGCCTCGGTGCCACCACCCCTCTCGCCGGGGACGCGCCCTCGACGTGGGCGGCCGCGCTCGCCGGCGAGTCCGGCGCGCGCACCATGGACAACGACTGGTCCGAGAAGTACGGGATCCCGGTCACGTTCGCGGCGACCATCAAGGTCGACCCGACCGAGGTGCTGCCCCGCCCGGAGATCAAGCGCATGGACCCCTCGGCCCAGTACGCGATGATCGCCGCCCGCGAGGCATGGCAGGACGCCGGCGCCCCCGAGGTCGACGGCGAACGGCTCGGTGCCGTGGTCTCGTCCGGCATCGGCGGCATCTGGACCACGCTGGACGGCTGGGACACGCTGCGCGAGCGCGGCGCCCGCCGCGTCCTGCCGATGACCGTCCCGATGCTCATGCCGAACTCCCCCGTGGCCTACGTCTCGCTCGAGTTCGGGGCGCAGGCCGGCGCCCACTCCCTGGTGAGCGCGTGCGCCTCCGGGGCCGAGGCCATCGGCTACGGCATCGACATGATCCGCGCCGGTCGCGCCGACGTCGTCGTCTGCGGCGGCACGGAGGCCACCATCCACCCGATGCCCATCGCCGCCTTCGCGGCGTCGCGCACCCTGTCGCTGCGCAACGACGACCCGGCCGGGGCGTCGCGCCCGTACGACGTCGACCGGGACGGGTTCGTCATCGGTGAGGGCGCCGCCATGGTCGTCCTGGAGAGCGCCGAGCACGCCGCCGCCCGCGGGGCCCGGGTGTACGCGAAGATCGCCGGCGTCGGGCTGTCCGCCGACGCCTTCCACATCACGTCCCCGGACCCGGAGGGCAAGGGCCAGGTCGCCGCGATGCGCCGCGCCCTCGCCGACGCCGACGTCGACAGCGCCGACGTCGTGCACATCAACGCCCACGCCACCTCCACGAAGGTCGGCGACCTCACCGAGACGCGCTCGATCCGCACCGTGCTCGGTGCGGACACCGACCACGTGCGCCTGTCGGCGACGAAGTCGATGACCGGCCACCTGCTCGGCGGCGCCGGCGCCCTGGAGACCCTGTTCACCGTCAAGGCGGTGCACGAGCGCCTCGCCCCGCCCACCATCAACGTCGCCAACCCCGACCCGGAGCTCCAGGTCCCGCTGGTGCGCGGCACCCCGGAGAAGCTGCCCGACGGCGACGTCGCCGCGATCAACAACTCCTTCGGCTTCGGCGGGCACAACGTGGCCCTGGTGGTCACCAACGCCTGACCCCTGCTCGGCACGTACGACGGCGCCCCACCGGTCTCGATGACCGGTGGGGCGCCGTCGTCGGTCCAGGGCCCAGGGGGTGGCGGCTACCCGACGCGGTGCAGCCAGCGCACCGGGGCCCCTGCACCGGCGTACCGGAAGGCCTCCAGCTCGTCGTCCCACGCGGTGCCGAGGGCGAGGTCCATCGCGTCTCGCAGGGCGTGCGGGTCGTGCGCGGACTCCATGGCCGAGCGCACCCGGTCCTCGGGGACGACGACGTTGCCGTGGACGTCGGTCATGGCGTGGAAGATGCCGAGGTCGGGGGTGTGCGACCAGCGGGCGCCGTCGGCGCCGTGGCTCGCCTCCTCGGTGACCTCGAAACGCAGGTGGTCCCATCCGCGCAGCGACGAGGCCAGGCGTGCGCCCGTGCCCTGGGCGCCCTGCCACGAGTGCTCGGCACGGTAGAGACCGCGCGCGGCAGGCTGGGGCGTCCAGTCCAGCGCGACCTGACCGCCCAGCACGTTCCCTGCCGCCCACTCGAGGTGGGGGCACAGAGCGCGCGGCGCGGAGTGCACGAAAAGTACACCGCGTGTGATGGCACCGGCCATGATGTCCTCCCTGGGTTCCGAGGTCCGTCTTCCCCTACGTCCTCGAAGTCCATGAAGTTCCTGGTCAGCCCGTTCCAGCGGCGTGTCGTCTTGCGTCCTGGGTCACATCTTCCACGATCGGTCCCGCACACGCGACACCGATATGGACATTTGAGACTGTTCAGAGGCGTTCGCGCAGCTCCCGCATCGCCTTCTTGCGCACGCCGCGCTCCAACCGGTCGAGGTACAGCTTGCCGTCCAGGTGGTCGCACTCGTGCTGCAGGCAGCGCGCCATCAGGCCGGTGCCCTCCACGACCACGCGCTCGCCGTCCAGGTCGATGCCCTCGACCCGGGCGTACCAGGCGCGCTCGGTCGGGTAGAACAGTCCCGGCACCGAGAGGCACCCCTCGTCGCCGTCCTGGGTCTCGTCGGACAGGTCGACGATCCGCGGGTTGATGACGTAGCCGATCTCGTCGTCGACGTTCCAGGAGAAGGCCCGCAGGTTCACACCGATCTGGTTCGCGGCCAGACCCGCCCGACCTTCGGTGTCCACCGTCTCGACCAGGTCCGCCACCAGGTTGCGCACCCGGTCGTCGATCGTGGTGATCTCGTCGCACGCGGTCCTCAGCACAGGGTCGGGGACCACCCGGATCTCTCGCATCGCCATGGCCGACATTCTTCCACGACCGCGACCCTGACCTGCAGCCCAGGACGCGCCCCGGGGCGGCGCCGGTGCGCGGCGACGCCGTCCGGTAGGCTCACCGCCGCGCCCCGTTAGCTCAGCTGGTCAGAGCAGGAGACTCATAATCTCTCGGTCGCGGGTTCAAGTCCTGCACGGGGCACCGCCACCTCCGGCACGATCACGTCCGCGCGATCACGTCCGCCGCGACCACCCTCCACTCGCTGCGCCCGTAGCCTGGGGCCATGGCCCGTCACCCGGTCGAGCACGACGTCGCCGCCCTCGCGGCGTCGGCCGCCGACGTCGTGCACACCTGGCGCCCGGACCACCCCACCGACGTGGTCGCCACCCTCGGTCGCCTGCAGCGCGGCCGCAGCGACCCGACGCACCAGGTCGTGGCCGGGCACGTGGTGCGCACCACCCTCACCGAGGCCGGCCCGGCGACGATGCTGCTCTCCCCCGACGACGACGGCACGATCACCTGCCGCGCGTGGGGCGAGGGTGCCGGCGCGGCGGCCGCCCTGGCCCCGGACCTGTGCGGTGCGCAGGACGACCCCACCGGGTTCGCGCCCGAGCTTGCGCTGCTCGCGGACCTGCACCGCCGCTTCCCCGGTGTCCGCGTACCCCGCAGCACCCGAGTGCTGGAGGCCCTGGTCCCGGCAGTCCTCGAACAGCGCGTCATCGGCGTGCAGGCCCAGGCGGGATGGCGCCACCTGGTGAGACGCTTCGGCACACCCGCACCCGGTCCGACGCCGACCCCGATGTCGGTGGTGCCCTCGGCCGGGCAGTGGGCCGCCGTCCCCACCTGGGAGTGGCACCGCGCCGGCATCGACCCGGGGCGCGCCCGCACGGTGACGCGCTGTGCCGCCGTCGCCCCGAGCCTGGAACGTCTCGTCGCGCTGCCGGCCGCGGAGGCGGCCGAGCGCATGATGTCGCTGCGCGGCGTCGGCGTCTGGACGGCCGCCGAGACTGCGCAGCGCGCCCTCGGTGACGCCGACGCCCTCTCCGTCGGCGACTTCCACCTGGCCCGCGTCGTCGGGCTGGCGCTCGCCGGTCGCCCGTTCGACGACGCCGAGCTCGTCACCACGCTGGAGCCCTACCGCCCCCACCGCTACCGCGTCGTGCGGCTCCTGGAGGCCGGCGGCCTGTGGCGTCACGCCCCGCGACGCTCGCCCCGGCCGACCTTCGTCGACCATCGCCGGCACTGACTGCCGGCCCGCCTGACGACTCCGTCCCGACGGCTCGTGCACGACGACTGCTCGTGCACGACGACGGGGGCGGCGCCGTACTGCTCGGCGCCGCCCCCGCCGTCGTGCGAGGTCGTCTACTTGTTGAAGGCGTCCCGGACGTCGTCGCCGGCCTGCTTGAAGTTGGCCTTCGACTGGTCGGCCTGACCTTCGGCCTCCAGCTTCTCGTCGTCGGACGCCTTGCCGGTGGCCTCCTTGACCTTGCCGGCGGCTTCCTCGGCCAGGTGCTTCGCCTTGTCACCGATGCTCATCGCAACCTCCATTGTTCGGATACCTCGACGGTAGCCCGTCGACGAGGATCCGCATCCGCAGGGCGAGCTTGCGGCGTGCGGCGCTCAGTCGGCAGCGGCGGCCTGCGGGTCCGCGACGGCGGCCACCGGGGTCCCGACGCTCCAGGACCGCGCTCGACGGCGACCGTGCGGCCACGGTGGTCGCCCCGGTGACGCTAGCGTGAGGTCATGTTCGCCAGCCTGCGCCTGCCGCCCGCCGTTCGTCGCGGCATCCCCCTGGACCGCGGGGAGAAGCTGCTCGCCGCCGCGGAGACGGTCGACGGCCGATGGGTCGCGGCCACGTCCGCCGACCTCGTCGTCGTCGGTGCAGGCGACCCGGCGGACGGTCCTGTGCTGCGTCGGCCGTGGTGCGACGTCGACCGCGCCGCGTTCGACCCGCACCGGCAGACCGTCACCGTCGAGTGGGTCGACGCCGCCGACGACCTGCGCCTGCAGCTCACCGACCCGGCCCGCACCAACCTGCCCGCGGTGGTGCGCGAGCGGGTCCTGTGGTCGGTGGTCCTGGCCGAGACGGTGGACGTCCCCGGCGGGTCGGCGCGGATCGCCGTCCGGCGCCGACCGGACGGCTCGCTGTTCTCCCAGGCAGTGGCCGGGACGGGCGTGGACCTGGCCCGTCAGGACGTCGCGGACGTGGTCGACGCCACCGAGTCGAAGCTCCGCGGGGCGTGCGGACTACCCGTGTAGACCTGGTACTGTTGTCTCCGGTTCGGGCGCTGAGGGCAGCGCACCGGAACGATCCCGCGTAGCTCAGCTGGCAGAGCATCCGACTGTTAATCGGACGGTCGTTGGTTCAAGTCCAACCGCGGGAGCAGACCAGAGGCCCGGGTGGATCCGTTCACCCGGGCCTCTGTCGTCGTCCTGTGCGTCGTCCTACGGAGTGACGATGTCGAACCAGAAGTCGAAGTCGTCCAGCAGCCCGATGAACTGCCTCACCGTCTCCCGGTCCCCGTCCACGGTGACGCTGCCGTCGCTCACCGCCGCGGCGATGTCCGTGGTGCCGAGCACCACGGCGTCGAGCACCGTCCGGTCGAACGTCAGCGTCGCGTCCGCCTGGTCGGTGGTGCCGGGGAAGTGGTTGAGCACGCCGTTGCCGAGCTCCAGCACGTGCGACTCGTCGATGTCCGGCAGGTGCATGACGATCTTCGCGTGAAGACCGGCGGCCTCCGGCCCCTTGAGCCGCATGGCCAGGTAGTCCAGGAACATCGATACCGACATGGCTCGCACCGAGTCCGGGCTCGCCGTGAGCAGGACGTGCTGGCGGCGGACGCCGTTGCGCAGCTCCATCGCCCCGGTGAGGTAGAAGTTGCGCCAGGTGCCGTTCTCCGCCTGGTACCCGAGCTGCTCGAACGTGTCGGCCTGCAGCTCGCGGGCCGCGGTGTTGTCCGGTTCGGCGAAGACGAGATGGTTGAGCGCCTCGGCGACCCAGCGGTACTCGCCCTTGTCGAAGTCCGCGCGCGCCCGCTCCAGGATGGCGTCCGCCCCACCCATGTACTCGACGTACCGAGGAGCGGCGTCGACGTGCTCCAGGGGGTTGAGCGTCGCGGGGTTCGCGTCGAACCAGCCGAGGTAGTAGACGTACGTGGACTTCACGTTGTGGTTGATGGAGCCGTAGTAGCCCCGGTTGGCGAACCGCTGCGCGAGGGCGTCGGGCAGGGTGATCCGCTCGCCGATCTCGACGGGCGTGAAGCCCTTGTTCGCCAGCCGCACCGTCTCGTCGTGCAGGTAGCGGTACATGTCGCGCTGGCCCTCGATGAGGTCGCGCAGCTCGGCGTTGCCCCAGGTGGGCCAGTGGTGGGAGGAGAACAGCACCTCCGCGTCGCCGAAGATCTGCAGCATCTCGTGCAGGTGCTTGGACCAGATCAACGAGTCACGGATCTTCGCCCCGCGCAGCGTGTAGAGGTTGTGCTGGGTGTGGGTGACGATCTCGGCGCCGCACAGGGCCCGGTACTGGGGCAGGTAGAAGCACAGCTCCGCCGGCGCCTCCGCGCCCGGGGTGTGCTGGAAGACGAGGCGCACCCCGTCGATCTCGAGCTCCTGACCCGTCGTGTCGATGATGTCCGTGGGCGGGATGAGGGTGACCGTGCCGGCGGACGTGAGCTGGCCGAGACCTGCACCGACCGCCCGGTCCGGGCCGTAGCCGACGATCTCGCCGTACATGTAGGACTTGCGGCGCGCCATCGCGTTGCCGAGCATGACGTTCTCGCTGACGGCCTCCTCCAGGAAGTCGACCGGCGCGATGATGCGCACCCGGCCCGAGGAGACGTCCTCGTCGCTGACCAGCGCGCGCACGCCGCCGTAGTGGTCGATGTGGCTGTGCGTGTGGATCACCGCCACGACGGGCCGGTCCTCCACGTGCTCGCGCAGCAGCTCGAACGCCGCCGTCAACGGTTCGGCGCTGATCGGCGGGTCGACGACGATCCAGCCCGAGTCCGTGCGGATGAAGGACTGCACGGACAGGTCGAAGCCGCGAGCCTGGTAGATCCCGTCGACCACCTCGTAGATGCCCGCCTTGGCCACGAGCTTGCTCTGCCGCCACAGCGACGGGTTCACCGTGTCCGGCGCCTCGCCCTCGAGGAAGCTCCACCGGTCGATGTCCCAGGCGACCTCACCGGAGTCGGTGAGGATCTGCCCCGACGCGGGTGCGATCAGGCCGCGGTCGGCGTTGGTCAGGTCGGTCGTGTCGTCGAAGGGGAGCTGGTCGCGCACCGCTCGGTTGGCCCTGATCGTGGCCTCGGTGGCGGGCTTCGGGTCTGTCATCATCGATCCAATCGGCCGAGAAGGATGCGCTCGCTGCGCCTCATTGCGACCGTAGACGCGGCACGCGGCCCCGCAACCGCTCGGGCCCTCGCCGGGAGCGGGTGCGCGACCCTGCCCGCATCCCTACAGTCGTGAGCACCCGAGCTCCCCGGCGACAGCGAGGTGGCCCTGTGCCCAGCACTGCCCCTGAACCCGAGTCCGAGCGCGAGCGCGAGCGCGACCCCGAGGGACGGTCGACGCGGCGCCGGTGGTGGCGGCACTGGCGCCAGGACCTGCCCGCGGGCATCACGCTGGGCGTGGAGTCCGTGCCCGACGGGCTCGCCGGAGGCCTGCTGGCCGGTGTCAACCCGGTCTACGGGTTGTACGGGTACATGGTCGGCACGTTCTTCGGCGCCCTCGGGACCAGCTCGGCCTTCATGGCGGTGCAGGCGACCGGGGCGATGGCGGTGGTCGTCGCGGACGTGCCGGCCGTCCAGGAGTTCGGTGACCAGGCCCTGTTCACCCTGGCGGTGATGACCGGCGTGATCATGCTCGCGCTCGGTCTGGCCAAGCTGGGCAAGGCGGTGCGGTGGGTCCCCAACTCGGTCCTGGTCGGGTTCGTCAACGCCGTGGCCGTCACCATCGTGCTCGGCCAGCTCGACGACATCACCGGGTACGACGGCACCGGAGCCACCCGCCTGCACGAGGCCGTCGACACCGTCGCCCACATCGGGCAGTGGTCCTGGACAGCCATGATCGTCGGCGTCGCCACCATGGGCCTGATCGTCCTGCTGGAGCGGACCCGCCTGGGAGCCCTGGGCATGGTGGGTGCGGTGGTGCTCGGGTCGCTCCTGGCGTTCCTGCTGGAATCGGTGCCGGTGCTGTCCGACATCACCGAGGTCCCCAGCGGTCTGCCACCGTTCACCCTCCCGGACGTGACCCTGGTGCCGGAGCTGCTCGTGGCCGCCGCCTCGCTCACCTTCGTCGGACTGGTCCAGGGTGCCGCCATCAGCGCGTCGACCCCCAACCCCGACGGGCGCTACCCCGACCCGTCCGGGGACTTCCGGGGCCAGGGCATCGCGAACATCGCCTCCGGCGTGCTGTCCGGGATGCCGGTCGGAGGGTCGATGTCCGCCACGGCGATCGTCACGCGCGCCGGCGCGCGCACCCGAATGGCGCTGATGGTGGCCGGCCTGACGATGGCGTTGATCGTCGTGCTGCTGAGCGACCTGGTGGGCTACGTGGCGATGCCGGCGCTGGCCGGCCTGCTGATCATGGTGGGCGCCCGCAGCTTCAAGGTGCACGCCGCGACCAGCGTGCTGCGCACCGGCGGCGTGCAGGCGACGGCGATGCTGGTGACGTTCGTGCTGACCATCGTCATCCCCCTGCAGTACGCGGTGCTGGTCGGGGTCGGCACCTCGCTCATCCTCTTCGTGGTGCGGCAGTCCAACCGGGTCACGCTGCGACGGTGGATCCCGCAGGCGGACGGGTCGTTTACGGAGGGTGACGTCCCGGAGTCGCTCGGCGACCGGGAGATCGTCGTCATCCGTCCCTACGGCTCGCTGTTCTTCGCCGCGACCCCGATCGCCGAGGCCCAGCTCCCGTCCATCCGGCCCGGGACGGCCCGCAGCGCCGTCATCCTCAACCTGCGGGGCAAGGAAGATCTCGGGTCGACCTTCATCGCTCTGGTCACCCGCTACGCGTCCCGGCTGGAGGAGGCGGACTCCCGGCTCTACCTGGTGGGGGTGAGCGCGTCCCTGGACGCCCAGCTGGACCGGACGGGCACGGCGGCGCGGCTGGGTCGCGACCGCATCCGCACCTCGACTCCGACGCTGCGCGAGTCGACCCTGCGGGCCGTGCTCGACGCCCGGCACTGGCAGGACGAACTCTCCTGAGGGACGGCACCGCCGGCCGCCCCAGGCACTCCCGCGGCGCGTCCACGGTGCGTCCGCGCTCCCCGCGCGGCCGCCGCCCGCGCGGGACCCGACCGTGACGGTCCGGAGTCCCGCGCCGGCGGCCGGTCCTCACGGACTAGGCCGTCTCCTTCGCGGCGCGTGCCGCGTCCAGCTCGGTCGTCGCCTTCGACGTGGACAGCTCGCCGGCCGACGACTCCAGGTGGGCTCGCACGAACCAGTGGAACTGCTCCAGCTCGCGCAGGTTGCCGATGAGCAGGTCGTTGGTGACGTCGTCGAGAGCTGCCGTGTCCTCGGCCGCCTTGCGGTGGGCCGTGATGACCCCGGAGTACACCTCGTCGAGGGCGCCGAGGTGCTCGATGGTGGTCGCCCGCCCCAGGGAGTAGTCGTCCCAGGTGCGGCCGGCGACGAGCGCTCCGGGGGTGCCCAGCGGCTCACCGCCGAGGGTCGCGATGCGCTCGGCGACGTCGTCGGCCATGAGGCGCACGGCGTCGACCTGCGGGTCGAGCATCTCGTGGACCGCGATAAAGTGCGGGCCGACGACGTTCCAGTGCACGTGCTTGAGCGTGAGGTGCAGGTCCGTCAGGGCGTTCAAGCGGTCCTGGAGGATCTCCGCGACCTTCGCCCCGTCCTCGTTGCTCAGCGACGGGACGGTGTAGGTGGGGACGTTCTTGGCGGTGGCCATCACACTCTCCTTCGACTCGATGTGCCTCCATCGTGTCGAGGCCCGCGCAGGAGCGCGACCGGAGGGTGGAAGGTCACACGGACTCGCGGAGCGTCCGCCGTTCGGTCTCGATCCGGTTGAGCTCGGCGAACGCCGCCAGGTAGGCCTCCTGGTCGGCGGCCGGGTCGAGCCGCTGCACGCGGCTCTTGGCGTCGGCGACCAGCCGGGTCAGGCCCAGGTCGGCGACGTTGCGCACGACGCCGGCCACGTACGCGGCGATGGCGCTCTCGCGGTCCTCGGGCACGGGCGCGACGGCCAGCTCGGTCACCAGCGGCCCCACGGCCTCGCCGGCCTCCTCCACGACGGCCTCGACCCACCGGCCGCCCCCGAGCCCGCGCCCCGTGGCCACGCCCCCGGCGGCGCGCACCGCGGCGTGCACGGCCCGCCAGGCGGGGGTGGCGAAGGCGTCCGGGGCGAGGTCGTCGAACAGGGCGGGCACGTGCTGGGGGTACTGCAGGACGACGACGAGCGCGAGCCGTTCGATGCGCGCCACGGGGTCCGACGGGTCGGGCGCGGCGAGCACGGGGGCGGCTACGGGCGCGTCGGCGCCCGCAGCGGTGTCACCGTGGTCGGTCGTCGCACGGGGCCGGGAGTCGGGCCGCGGGTCGTGCTGGCCCGCGCTCGGGCGCGCGGGCGCGCGCCCGACCTCGCGGCGCACCTCCTCGGGGTCGAGCCCGATCCAGCGCGCGAGCGAGCGCGAGTACCCGAGCTGCATCGAGCGGTCGCGGATGCCGGCGACGAGCGGGGCCGCCGAGCGCAGCGCGCCCACGCGCCCTTCGACGGTGTCGAGGTCGAACGAGTCGATGGTGGTGCGGATGACGAACTCGAACAGGGGCACGCGTCCGTCGACGAGGGCCGCGACCGCCTCCGGCCCGCGAGCCATCCGCAGGTCGCACGGGTCCATGCCGTGCGGCTCGACGGCCACGAAGGTCTGGGCGTGGAAGCGCTGGTCCTCGCCGAACGCCCGGATCGCCGCCTTCTGGCCGGCGGCGTCACCGTCGAACGTGAAGATCACCTCGCCGCCGAGCGACGCCCCCGACGCGAGCTGCAGTCCGCCCCCGGCGGTCGTGTCCCCCAGGAGGCGGCGCACGACCTTGGCGTGGTCGGCGCCGAACGCCGTGCCGCACGTCGCCACGGCGACGTCGACGCCGGACAGGTGCGCGGCCATGACGTCGGTGTAGCCCTCGACGATCACCACCCGCTTGGACTGGGCGATGGCCCGCTTGGCGAGGTCGATCCCGTAGAGCACCTGCGCCTTCTTGTACAGGGCGGTCTCGGGGGTGTTGAGGTACTTGGGACCCTGGTCGGAGTCGAAGAGCCGGCGTGCACCGAACCCGATGACGGCGCCCGTCACGTCGCGGATGGGCCACACGAGTCGTCCGCGGAACCGGTCGTACACGCCGCGCTGCCCCTGGCTGACGAGACCGGAGGCGACGAGCTCCGGCTGGGTGAACCCGCGACCCTGCAGGTGGCGCATGAGGGCGTCCCACCCGGTCGGGGCGAACCCGACGCCGAAGGTCTCGGCGTCGGACCGCTCGAAGCTGCGCTCGGCGAGGAACGCCCGTGCCGCCTGGGCGCCGGGGGCGAAGAGCTGGTCGGCGTAGAACTCCGCCGCGACCCGGTGGGCCTCGAGGAGTCGCTGGCGGCGGCCCGGCTCCTCCCGCGGGCCGCGCTGGGCGGCCGCGCCGGTGCGCGAGTCCTCGTAGCGGAGCTGGACTCCCACCCGGTCGGCCAGGTGCTCGACGGCGTCGGTGAACCCCATGCCGTCGATCTTCTGCACGAACGCGATGACGTCGCCGCCCTCGCCGCAGCCGAAGCAGTGCCAGCGCCCCACCCCGGGGCGGACGTGGAACGAGGGGGAGCGCTCGTCGTGGAAGGGGCACAGGCCCTTGAGCGAGCCGACGCCCGCCGGCTTGAGGGTGACGTGGGCGCCGACGATCTCGTCGATCCGCGCACGTTCGCGGACGGCCTCCACGTCCTCGCGCTTGATCAGCCCTGCCACGTGGGCAGTCTAGGCCCGAACGCGGGTCCCGATGCGTGTGCCCGCGTCCCGGCGCCCCACGGTCCTAGGATGCAGCGATGACTTCCGCCGACGAGATCCTGACGTTCCGCGACGACGCGGCGCCGCCGGGCGCGTCACCGTGGGTCGACGGGGCCGCGCCCGAGCACGGACTGACGCTCGTGGAGCACGACCCGCGGTGGGCCCAGGTGTTCGCCCGGACCGCCGCGCAGATCCGGGCCGCGCTCGGGACGGCGGCGATCGGGGTCGAGCACGTGGGGTCCACCTCGGTCCCCGGCCTTCCCGCCAAGCCGATCGTCGACGTCGACCTGACGGTCGCCGACCCCGACGACGAGGACGCCTACGTCCCGGCGCTCGTCGCCGCGGGCTTCGTGCTGCGCGTGCGGGAGCCCTGGTGGTACGGCCACCGGATGTTCCGCGGGCCCGGTGCGCCGACGAACGTGCACGTCTTCGCACCCGACGGACCGGAGACCGTGCGGCACCGGATGTTCCGCGACTGGCTGCGCGAGCACCCCGAGGACCGCGACCTCTACCGCGACACCAAGCTCGCCGCGGCCCGCGAGGCGAACGCCGCGGGCGAGCACGTCATGCAGTACAACGCGCGCAAGGCGGGCGTGATCCGGGAGATCTACGGCCGGGCGTTCGCCGCCGCCGGACTGGTCTGACGGCGCTCAGCCCTCGCGGCGCACGAGCCGGGCGTGGAGCTGCACCGCGGACCCGTCCGTCAGGGACGCGACCTGGTCGATCACCACGCGCAGCCGGGCGCCGTCGTCGGCGGCGTCGCGCCAGTCCGCCGCGAACGCCGGCTCGAGGGCAACGGGTGCCCGGTCGCAGAGCGCCTCGACCAGCTCGGCGACGATCTCCCGCTGGGCGGAGTAGACGACCTCGCCCTCGCGAGGTGCCATGACGTAGGCGACGGCGACGCCCTTGAGCGCGAGGATCTCGTCCGCGGTGTCGTCCGGCACCACCAGGCGGGCGGAGTAGCGGGTCAGCGGTCCGTCGCCGTAGGTCTCGCGGGTGGCTCGCTGCGCGGACCCGCTGAACCGGCCGATGAGCTGGCTGGTGGCGTCCTTCAGCGCCGCCAGCGCCCGCCGGGAGCCGTCGAAGTTCGTCACCAGGTGGCCCGTGTCCCGCAGGCGGCACAGCGCGGCGTCGAGGGCGTCGGCGTCGTGCCAGTCGCCGTACCAGGCCCGAACGTGGGCCGCGATCCGGGCCCGCTCGCCGGGGTCGTCGAGCACCCGCAGGTCGAGGCGCCCACCCACCACGGCGTCCTCGACGTCGTGCACGGAGTAGCTGATGTCGTCGGCCAGGTCCATGACCTGCGCCTCCATGCACCGCACTCCCCCGCGCGGCGCGCCCTGGCGCAGCCAGGCGAACACGGGAGCGTCGTCGGGGTACACGCCGAACTTGTGGGTGGCGCGGCCGTCGGGTCGAGCCGGGCCCTCGGCGAGCCGCCACGGGTACTTGACGCTCGCGTCGAGGGAGGCGCGGGTGAGGTTGAGGCCGCGCGGGGCGCCGTCGTCGGTCTGGATCTTGGGTTCGAGGCGGGTCAGGAGCCGCAGCGTCTGGGCGTTGCCCTCGAACCCGCCGACGTCGCCGGCGAGCTCGGCGAGGGCACGCTCCCCGTTGTGCCCGAACGGCGGGTGGCCGAGGTCGTGCGTGAGGCAGGCCGTGTCGACGAGGTCGGGGTCGCAGCCGAGCGCCCGGCCCATCTCGCGGCCGACCTGCGCGACCTCCAGGGAGTGGGTCAGCCGGGTACGCACGAAGTCGTCGCTGCCGGGGGTGAGGACCTGCGTCTTGGCGCCGAGCCGCCGCAGCCCGGAGGAGTGCACCACACGGGCCCGGTCACGCTCGAACGGCGTGCGGTCCTTCGACTTGGGCGGCTCGGAGAACCAGCGTTCGACGTCGTGGTCGCCGTAGGACGCGGTGCCCTGCTCGCCGGCGGCGGGGCGTGGTCCTGCTCCGACCACCGACGGGTCGAAAGCGTCCTGCGAGAACGTCTGCACGAAGGGCAGCCTAGCGAGAGGTCCCGACGGCGTCGGCACCGTAGCGGTACACACCGGTGCGCAGCTCCCGGGCCCAGGGGTCGTACTGCGGCATGGCGACCCCGCGGGCCACGGCGAGCTCGGCCTCGACGTCGTAGGGCACGCGCACGAGCCGCAACGAGAACGGGGCCGGGTCGGGGCTGTCGGGGATCCCCTCGAGGATCGCGTACGACGGCGTGGGCTCGTCGAGCGGGTTGCCGACGCTGCCGGTGTTGAACAGGGTGCGCCCGCGGTCGGTCTCGACGTAGGCGTCGTGCACGTCGCCGTAGCCGACCATGTCCGGCGTGGGTCCGGGCCCGGTGAGGTCGGTGGCGGCGAACATGCCCGCGAACTCCTCGGGCGTGTGGTGGAAGTGCACCCGGGTGTGGACGCTGGTGGCCGAGGCGTGGAAGAGCCGGATGCGCCGTCCGGAGAGCTGCAGGTCGTGGCACAGGGGCTTCGAGCGCAGGCGGTCACGCTGGTCCGCGCGGAGCTCGTCGCGCCACCAGACCATCTCCTCCGGGCCGTCGTCGGGGATCGTCGGCAGGAAGTCGTCCCAGTTGCCGCGGACGTCGGCCTCGCAGACCTCGGCGAGGCGGTCCACGACGGCGCTGCCGCGCGGCCCCTTGCCGGCGTCGTCGCCGAGGTTGACCACCCGGGTGATGCCGCGTCGGCCGAGGTCGGCCAGGACGGCGTCGAGCGCTGACAGGTTGCCGTGGACGTCGGAGATGACGGCGATCTGCTCGAGGGTCACGCGTCGATCGTCCCACAGCCTCCCGGCGCCCCCCGGCGTCCCACAGCCCCCCGGCGTTTCCCGGCGTCCATCAGGTGGACGAAGGCCTTGACAAGCGTGTTTACAACGATGAACTATCGGACGCGACAGCAGCCCTCGACGAGGAGGACCCGTGCACCGACGCACCGGAAGCACCGCATCTGCGACACCCCGCCCCGCACCACCGGCCACCACCACCGCCCGTACCCGCCTCCCGGTGGCCGTGCGCGCCGTGGTGGGCGCGCTCGCCGCCGCCGTCCTCGCGGTGACCGCCGGGATCGTCGGCGTCGCCCCGGCACGCGCCGCGACCATCGACACCAACGCCTGGTACGTGCTCGTCAACAAGCACAGCGGCAAGGCGCTCGACGTGAACGGCCGCGGCACCGCGGACGGCACCGCCATCGCCCAGTGGACCCGCAACGACGGCGCCTGGCAGCAGTGGCGCTTCGTGTCCAAGGGCAGCGGCTACTACGCGCTCCAGTCCCGCCACAGCGGCAAGGTCGTCGAGATCTACGAGCACTCCACGGCCGACGGCGCCCAGGTCGTGCAGTGGGCCGACCTCGGCAACCCCAACCAGCAGTTCCGGGTCGCGGACTCGGCCGGCGGGGCCGTGCGCCTGATCAACCGCAACAGCGCCAAGGCCCTGGAGGTGTGGGACTGGTCGACGGCCGACGGCGGCCGCGTCTCGCAGTACACCGACCACGGCGGCACCAGCCAGCAGTGGAACCTGGTCAAGGTCGCCTCGGCCGCCGCCGCCACCTACCCCGGCCCGGGCGTGGTCACCGGCAGCACCGGCGTGCACGACCCCGAGGTCGTCAAGCGCTCCGACGGCAGCTACCTGCTGGCCGCCACCGGCGACGGGATCCACCTCAAGACCTCCACCGACCGCACGGCCTGGCGGGACGCCGGCAGGGCGTTCACCGGCGCCATGACCTGGGTCCACCCCTACACCGACGGCTCGAACCACGTCTGGGCCCCGGACGTCAGCTACGCGACGGCCAGTACTTCATGTACTACTCGGCCTCGACGTTCGGGTCCAACCGGTCGGCGATCTTCCTCGCCACCAGCCCCAGCGGCAACCCCGGCACCTGGACGAACCGCGGCGCGGTGATCACGTCGTCGACGTCGAACGACTACAACGCCATCGACCCGAACCTCGTCGTCGACGCGAACGGGGGCCGATGGCTGAGCTTCGGCTCCTTCTGGTCGGGGATCAAGATGATCCGCATCGACCCCGCCACCGGCCTGCGCTCCGGGACCGCCCTGCACTCGCTGGCCGGGCGTGGCGGCGGCGCGATCGAGGCGCCGACGATCCACTACCGCGAGGGCTACTACTACCTGTACGTGTCGTTCGACGCCTGCTGCCAGGGCGCGAGCAGCACCTACCGCGTCATGGCGGGCCGCTCGACGTCGGTCACCGGCCCGTACGTCGACAGGGCGGGCACGGCCATGACGGCCGGCGGCGGCACCGAGATCCTCGCCGGGCACGGGTCGATCCACGGACCCGGCCACCAGGCCGTCCTGCCCGACGCCGACGGTGACGTGCTCTTCTACCACTACTACAAGGACGACGGTTCGCCGCACCTGGGCATCAACCTGCTGGGCTACGACGCCCAGGGGTGGCCCTTCGTGCGTTGACCCGCCGGCCGACCGGTCCAGGCCGACCGGTCCAGGCCGACCGGGTCACCGACGTTCGAGGACCCCGCGCAGGAACGCGGCCTGACCGGCGTGCTCCAGGGCGTCGACGGCGATGCTGACGAGTCGTGCACCCAGCGTGACGGGCGGGTCCCACGCCCGGTCGACGATCACGTCGAGATCGGCCTCCGCGAGCCCCGAGAGCACGTCGACCGACTCGGACTGCACGTCCTCGAGGTAGCCCACGAGCAGCTCCCCGGGTGCGCGCACCCGCGCCACGTCGTCCGCGGAGTGCCCGTAGCTCGTCGGGCCCGAACGGCAGGCCGAACCTCTCGTCCCACCCGCCGGCGGTCCACACCTGCTCACGCCCCACGGCGGCGGACACCTGGAGGTCCTGGCCGCGGGCGAGGTGCCACACCAGCCAGGCGATCGTGTTCGCCTCCGGGTCGAGGCGCGCGGTGAGGGTGCCCTCCCCGAGGTCCTCGGCGGCGCCACGGGCCGTGGGGCCGATGCGTGAGTAGAGGTCGTGCAGCATCTCGATGCTGTCCATCGTTCTCCGTCCGTCGGGCTGCGGTGGGACAACGGTGCACCCCAGGACCGCGCGGCGCGAGCGCAACGGCTCAGGCCAGGCGGTGGACGCCCACGCCGGGCGCCCCGGGGACCGCGAGCCCGTCGCGACCGACGCTCAGCGGCACCTCGCCGTACAGGGCGGTCGGCTCCGCACCGGTCGCCAGGAGCCACCTCGGCAGCGTGGCACCGGCCCACGCGGCCCGCGCGAGCACCACCAGGACGCGCTCGTCGGGCGACTCGCGCAGGAACACCACGGCGTCGTCCTCCACGACGGCCCACCGCAGACCGCCGTCCCGGAGCGCCGTGGACGCCCGGCGCACCGCCGACAACCGGCGATAGGTCTCCAGCGTGCCGGCGTCCCAGCGTGGCCCTCCCCCACGGGCGCCCTGGTCCCAGGCCATCGTGGTGCGCGCGTGCTCGCCGTTGACACCGGTGGCGCCGACCTCGTCGCCGGCGAACACCACCGGGGTGCCGGGGTAGGTGAACAGGAGCGCGGCGGCGACCTGCGCCAGCGCCTCGGAACCGACGACCGTGCGCAGACGCGGCGTGTCGTGGGACCCGAGCAGGTTCCACTGCCGGGCCGTCACCGACCACGGCACCGACGAGGCGAACTCCCGCATCGTGGCCACCATCGAGCCTCCCGGGCGGCGCGTGCCCCGCACGGGCAGGCCGTGGGCCGCCACCGGGGAGTCGTCGACGGCGAGCCAGGACCAGGCGGGACGGGTGAACCCCGTGTAGTTCATGTTCGCGTGCCAGCCACCCACCCCCAGGTCCGCCGTCGCGTCGTGGAAGTGCTCGGCGATCAGCGCGCCGTCGGCGCGTTCCCGCTCCACGACGGCGCGCAGCGCGCGAGCGACCTCGTGCGTGCGGTCCTCGTGGGCCCACCGCCCGGTCATGTTCGCGACGTCCACCCGCCAGCCGTCCAGGTCGAACGGCGGGCGCAGGTACCGCGCGATCGGCGACGACGGGCCGCTGACCATGCGGTGCCACGTCTCGGGCGAGCCCCAGTCGAGCTTCGGCAGGGAGCCGAACCCGAGCCAGCTCGCGTACCCCCGGCCGTCCGGTGTGCGGGCGACGTCACCGCCCGTGGCCGGGTCGTCCCACACGTACATGCCGTGCTCGGGCGAGGTGGCGTCGCCCAGCGCCCGCGCGAACCACTCGTGCCCCTCGCCGGTGTGGTTGGTGGTGATGTCGCCCATGAGGCGCATGCCGCGCGCGTGCACGGCCGCGGACAGTCGTGCGTACGCCTCGTCACCGCCCAGCAGGGGGTCGACGGCGTCGAAGGTGGAGGCGTCGTAGCGGTGGTTGGAACGCCCCGGGAACACCGGCGTCAGGTAGAGCGTGCCGACGCCCAGGTCGACGAGGTGGTCCAGGTGCTCGACGACGCCGTCGAGGTCGCCGCCGAACAGCTGCGTCCCGGCGAGCGGGCCGTCCCCGGCGGGCTCGTCGTCCCAGGCGGCGGGCACGGCCCAGTCCGGCACCGGCCGCGCCGCCGCGGCCCCGGAGCGGGCGAACCGGTCCGGGAACACCTGGTACACCAGGCCGTCGCCCAGCCACGCCGGCGCCGGGGCGTGGGTCGCCAGCCGGAAGCTGCCCGCGTCGGGCACCTCGCGGGCGTGCACGCCACGACCGTCCAGCCAGCGGTAGCCGCCCGGGGCGTCCAGCAGGAAGCGGTACGGCGTCACGGGGTTGTGCACGACGACGTCGGCGACGTAGTGGTCCTCGCCGTCGGTGCCGCCGTCGGGCGTGGCCTCGACCACGCGCGGCTCGCCGTCGCGCACCGTGCGCACCCACACGCCCCGCACGCCGGCGGTGCGGGGCACCCGCACCCGCACGGGCACGACGTCCCCGGTGGCGGGCGTGCCACCGGGGACGTGGACGGCCGAGCCGTCGTGGTGCGGCAGGTCGAGCAGGTGGTGCGCGGTCATGCTGTCCTCTCGGTCGGCGGCCGGGCCGCCGACCCGGAGGTCAGCGGCGTCGACCGAACGCCCACCCGGCGGCGAGCGCGACGGCGATGGCGACGATCTGGCCGCCGAGGATCGCCTTGTTCAGGTCGAGCACGGGCTGCCAGCGGGTGCTCTCGGCGGAGACGACGTAGACGCCGACGGGCTTGACCCGCAGACCGTAGCCGCCACCGCCCCCGCTGCCCTCGCCGGCGGTCTCGCCGTGCAGCTCGCCCCGTGCCTCGCCGGAGGCGTCCCCCGAGGCGTCGCCGTGGTCCGGGGAGGCGGAGTCGCCCTCACCGGCCGCGTCGGCCGAGCCGAGGCGGAAGGAACGGGACCAGCCGCCGAGCTGGCCCGACCCCTTGCCGGTGCCGTTGCCCTGGCCGGAACCGTTGCCGGAGCCGGTCCCGGCGGCCCCGCCCGAGCCGGTGCCGATCCCTCCCCACACCTTGGCGACCGGGATGATCAGCTGTCCGTCGTGCTCGTAGGGTTCGCCGTACGCGCGGCGCACGGAGAACGAGTCGTCGGCGGCGTCGGTGAGCCGCCCCAGGTCCGGGGTGAAGCTGCGCGATTCGGTCATGCGCCCAGGCTAGGGCCCTGGTGTGAGGCCCGCCACAGGCGGGGCCCGTGTTCGTCAGCCCTTCACCGATCCGGCGGTCAGACCGCCCACGATGTACTTCTGCAGGAAGAGGAACAGCGCGAGCACCGGGACCGTGGAGATCACCGCACCCGCGGCGAAGAGACCCCAGTTGGCCTCCAGCAGGCTCGACACCCACGAGTACAGCCCGACGGCCAGGGTCCAGTTCGACTCCGACTGCAGCAGGACGCGCGCGATGACGAACTCCCCGAACGACGCGATGATCGACAGCAGTGCCACGACGGCCAGGATCGGGGTCACCAGGCGCAGGATGATCGTCCAGTACACCTGGGAGTGCGTGGCCCCGTCGATCTTCGCCGCCTCGTCCAGCTCGCGCGGGACGGTGTTGAAGAACCCGTACATGAGGAACGTGTTCACCCCCAGGGCTCCGCCCAGGTACACGCAGATCAGCGCCGTCTTCGAGTTCAGCCCGAGCGCCGGCACGACCTGACCGAGGTTGATCAGCAGCAGGAAGATCGCGACGAACGCGAGCATCTGCGGGAACATCTGCACCACGAGCAGCGTCGTCAGGCCGGCGCGCCGGCCCGTGAAGCGGAACCGGCTGAAGGCGTACGCCGCCGCGGCTCCCATCAGCACGGTGCCCACGGCGGTCACCACGGCGATCTGCACCGAGTTGGCCGCCCACGTCCAGAACCGCGTGTCCGCGAGCGCCGCGTAGTTCTCGGTGGTCACGGTGCGGAAGAGCTGGTTGGACCCGGTCAGGGTGCCGCCGTCGCTCAGCGAGGCGGAGAGGACGTAGACGATCGGGAACACGGCGTAGACGACGAAGACGACGCCGACGACGTGCCGCCAGCCGACGTCGGTGAACCAGCGTCGTGCGGTCCTGCGGCGGGGCGCGCCGCCCCCGGCGGTGCGGCCGGGCGCGGGGTCCGGCGTGGGGCTCGCGGGGGTGAGCGTGGTGGCGGTCATGTCAGTTGATCTCCTCGAGCGAGCGGGTGCGCTTGAAGGCGAGGGCCGAGATCGTGGCGATGATGAGGAAGATCACGATGGACAGCGCGCTGGCGAGCCCGAAGTTCTTCGGTGCGGTGCCGTCGAGGCCCGCCACGGAGTAGACCATCGTGATGAGGATGTCGGTGTGGCCGAGCGGCACGGAGGCGTCGTCGAACCGTGGTCCGCCGCCGGTGAGCATGTACACCAGGGCGAAGTTGTTGAAGTTGAACGCGAAGCTGGAGATGAGCAGCGGCGTCGTGGAGACGAGCAGCAGCGGCATGGTGACGGACCGCCAGGTGCGCCAGGGGCTCGCCCCGTCGATCTTCGCGGCCTCCATGACGTCGCCGGGCAGGGACTGCAGAGCGCCGGTGCAGATGAGGAACATGTAGGGGAAGCCGAGCCAGAGGTTCACCCCGATGAGCGAGAGCTTGGCGAGCCAGGGGTCGGTCAGCCACGGGATCGCGGCGCCGCCGAGCAGCACCTGGTTGACGAACCCGAAGCTGCGGTTGAGCAGGCCGGACCACAGCAGGGGTGCCACGAAGCCGGGGATGGCGTACGGCAGGATCAGCAGCGTGCGGTAGACGCGTCGTCCGCGCAGGGGCGTGTTGAAGACGGTTGCCAGGAACATGCCGAGCAGGAACGTGGTGGCGACGGACGCGAACGCGAACACGAACGTCCAGACCACGACCTGGAGGAACGGTCCGGCGTAGCGGGAGTCGGAGAACGCGGTGGTGAAGTTGTCGAACCCCACGAAGACCCGCCAGCCGACGTTGAGGGTGGTGCCGTCGGCGGCCTCGAACTGACCTGAGTCGTTGGGCGCGTACACGGTGCCGGTGACCGTGTCGGTCATGGTGCCGGCGGCGTCGTCGTAGGTGAGCGTGGAGGTGTACACGTACCCGGTGCGGGCGTCGGTGGTGCGTACCGAGCCGTCGGCCTCGTCGGCGGAGACGGGCACGCGCAGGGTGGTGACCTCGTCCTGGCGTTCGAGCACCTGCTGGCGGTCGAGCACGTCCCAGCCGTCCACGGCGGTGACGCGGCCCTCGGCGAGGGTGGCGTCGACGGTGGAGAGCGGGTCCTCGGCGGTGCCGACGGCTGCCTCGCCGTCGGGCTGCACGACGGCGAACCCGAGCGTGTCGCCGTCGGCGACGACGGTGAGCGGCATGGACGCGGAGCCTTCGACGCGGCGCTCGTTCTGCACGAGCAGGGCTGCGACGGCGTCGTCCTTGGTGGAGTTGTGGCCGTCGCCGTAGTTGGTGAACGCCACCCAGCCGGTGTAGGCGATGGTGAAGATCTGGAAGGTGAACAGGAAGATCAGTCCGGGCAGGACGTACTTCAACGGCAGGGTGCGTCGCGAGAAGTACACCCAGTTGGCCACGGCGAGCATGGCGGCCATCGCGCCGAGGACGATCCAGGACTCCGCGACCCAGGCGGACCACAGCACGTAGACGCCGAACGCGTCGACGACGGCCATGATCGCCAGCTTGACGAGGAACCCCGGCCCGTAGCGCCGGGCGGCGGACTCCTCGGCCCGGTTCCCGCGACGGCGTCCGTCCTCGGGCGGGGCCGACCCGCCCGGTTCCGGGTCGGGTCGCTCGACGGTGGCGCTGGTGGCGCCTGGACGGTGCAGGTCGTTCATCGCGGGCCTTCCGAGGGGGCGCGCGACGGGCCGTGGCGGCTGCCACGGCCCGTCGCGGGAGGTCAGGACGTCAGGAGCGTCAGGAGCCGATGGCACCGTCGATGTCGGTGATCATCTTCTGCCAGGCGTCGACCGGCTCGGCCTTGCCCGACAGGATGTTGGCCTCGGTGACGCCCCAGAAGGCCCACACGGAGTCCATCGCGGGGATGGAGGGCATCGGCACCGCGTCGGCACCGACGTTGCGGAACCCGGCGACGAGGAGGTCGCCGGCGGCGGCGTCGGCGGCTGCCGTGAGCGCGGGCGGGCGGCCGCCGGCCTCGTACAGCGCGGTCTGCGCCTCCTCGGTCGCCATGAAGTTGACGAGGAAGTCGTTCGCGACCAGGGGGTTGTCGCTCTGTGCGCTGAGGTAGAACCCGGCGACGCCGACGAACGGCTGGGCCGGCTGGTCGCCCGGGGCGGGGACCGGGTCGATCACGAGGTCGAGGTCGGAGACCTGCTCCAGCATCCACGGCCCGCCGATGATGAAGGGCGACTCGCCGTTGGCGAAGGCCTCCACGGCGATGTCGTAGGTCATGTCGGTGCTGAGGGTCCCGGCGTCGCCCTGCTCGGCGAGCCACTGCGCGTAGGCCTCGCCGTTCTCGCCGCCCATGGCGATCTCGGAGGTGTAGGACCCGTCGTCGTTCTGCTCGAACACGGGCGCCCCGAAGGACGTCTGGAACGGGTAGTAGGTGTAGGGGTCGCCCTCGGCGCCCGTCTGGATGAGGATCGGGTACTTGGTGCCCGCGCCCTCGCCGGCGGCGACGGCGTCGTCCCAGGTGGCCGGGGCGGTCTCGGCGAGCGCGGTGTTGCGGATGAGGGCGATGTTCTCCACGGCGTAGGGCAGTCCGTAGACCTGGCCGTCGGCGGTGAACGCCTGCACGGCCACGTCCTCGAACTCGCCGGCCTTGTCGCCGAGCTCGACGGGTGCCACGACGCCGTTGGACAGCAGGCCGCCGAGCCAGTCGTGGGCGCCGACGGTGATGTCGGGGCCCTCGCCGGTGGGCACCTGGGCGACGAAGTCGGCGCGGATCTCGTCGAAGTTCTTCTGGACGAGCTCGACCTCGGTGCCGGTCTCGGCGGTGAAGTCCGCGGCCGCGGCCTCGACGGCGGCCTGGCGGGTCTCGTCGACCCAGATCGTGAGCGGGTCGCCGGAGGGAGCCTCGGCGTCGGCGCTCGCGCCGGTGTCGGCGGGCTCGTCGGCGGGGGTCTCGCTGCCGGTGCTGCACGCCGACAGGGCGAGGGTGGTGGCCAGTGCGGAGACGAGCAGGATGCTCCGTCGCATCGGGGTACTCCCAGCGTTCGTGGTGATGGCCGCTCGACGAGGGTGTCGGCCGGCCCGGCTGCGCTGAATCTAGATCCGTCCTGAACATTCTTGCAAGTTCTTGCAGTCACGTTTCGGCAACGAAACGCGCACTTCGCCGTCGATGCCGTCGTTCCTGCAGACGGCGGCGTTGCAGTCGCCTACCATCGAGGCCGTGCGCACCCGACTCAGCGACCTGGCCGAACAGGCCGGCGTCTCCACCGCCACGGTGTCGCGCGTGCTGAACGGCAAGCCCGGCGTGGCGAGCTCCACGCGCCAGGCCGTCCTCGCCGCCCTCGACGTGCTCGGCTACGAGCGCCCGTCCGCGCTGCGCGGGCGGTCCGCCGGCCTCGTGGGGCTCGTGGTGCCCGAGCTCACCAACCCCGTCTTCCCCGCGTTCGCCCAGGCCGTCGAGTCCGTCCTGGCCCAGCGCGGGTACACGCCGCTGCTGTGCACCCAGGCGCCGGGCGGCACCACGGAGGACGAGTACGTCTCCACGCTCGTCGACCACGCCGTGGCCGGCATCATCTTCATCTCCGGCCTGCACGCGGACACGCGCGCCAAGCACGGACGCTACGAGCTCCTGCGCAGCCAGGGCGTGCCCATCGTGCTGGTCAACGGCCACGCGCCGGGCATCGACGCGCCCTTCGTCTCCCCGGACGACGTCGAGAGCATCGACGTCGCGGTCCAGCACCTGGTCACCCTGGGGCACCGCCGGATCGGGCTGGCCATCGGCCCCGAGCGCTACGTGCCCGCCCAGCGCAAGGTCGCCGCCTTCGCCGCCGCCCTGGTGCGGCACGGCATGGCCGACGACGAACGGTCCGCCCGCGAGCACGTCATCAGCACGCTGTACACGCTCGAGGGCGGCCAGGCGGCCGCCGCGGAGCTGTTCGCCACCGGCCACACCGCCGTGGTGTGCGGGTCGGACATCATGGCGCTCGGTGCGGTGCGGGCCGCGAGGTCCCGGGGGCTGCGCGTCCCGGCCGACGTCTCCGTCGTCGGGTACGACGACGCACCCCTGATCGCGTTCACCGAACCTCCCCTGACCACGGTGCGCCAGCCGGTGGAGGCGATGGCCCGCGCCGCGGTCAGCGCCCTGCTCACGGAGATCGGCGGCGACCGGGCACCGCGCACGGAGCTGCTGTTCTCCCCGAGCTGGTGGTGCGCGGCTCCACCGGCCCCGTGCGGACCTGACCCACCCTCCAGCCGTCACCGGTTCCTGAAAGTTCTTGCAGGGCGTTTACACTCGGATGTCGTTCCGTCCCGACCCCGCGCTGAGGAGCTCCATGGCCACCACCGAGCCGACCACCCCGACGACCTCGCTGCCGCTCGGCACGAGCGTCCACGTCGGGTCCGACACCGCCCGCGAGTGGTGGCGCGACGCCGTCATCTACCAGGTCTACCCGCGCTCGTTCGCCGACGGCGACGGCGACGGCATCGGTGACATCCCCGGGATCACCTCGCGGCTCGACCACCTGCAGCGGCTCGGCATCGACGCCGTCTGGCTGTCCCCGTTCTACCGGTCGCCGCAGAAGGACGCGGGCTACGACGTCGCCGACTACCGCGACGTCGACCCGCTGTTCGGCACCCTGGCCGACTTCGACGAGATGCTCGCCGGCGCCCACGCGCGCGGGATGCGCGTCATCGTCGACCTCGTGCCGAACCACACCTCGGACCAGCACGTCTGGTTCCAGGCCGCGCTCGCCACCGGTCCCGGGTCGACCGAACGGGGCCGGTACGTGTTCCGGGACGGTCGCGGACCGGGCGGGGCCGAGCCGCCCAACAACTGGCAGTCGATCTTCGGCGGCCCCGCCTGGACCCGCCTGCCCGTGTCCAGCACGGCCGACGGCGACGCCTACGACGAGCCCGAGCCGCAGTGGTACCTGCACCTGTTCGACTCCTCCCAGCCCGACCTCGACTGGACGGAGCCCGAGGTGCGCGCCGAGTTCGTCGACGTGCTGCGCTTCTGGCTCGACAAGGGCGTGGACGGGTTCCGTGTCGACGTCGCCCACGGCATGGTCAAGGCCGACGGCCTGCCCGACTGGGACGGCACCGTCGCGATGGTCGACGGCTCCGCGGACGGCGACGGCCGGGTCACCGAGCCCGGGGCCCCGGAGGACGGCTCCACGGGCGCCGGCAACCAGGGGCCCATGTTCGACCAGGACGGCGTCCACGAGATCTACCGCTCCTGGCACCAGGTCCTCGCCGAGTACGACGGCGACCGCTGCCTGGTCGCCGAGGCCTGGGTCGAGCCGCTGTCCCGCCTGGCCCGCTACGTGCGCCCCGACGAGATGCACCAGGCGTTCAACTTCTCGTTCCTCACCACCGGCTGGGACGCCGCCGCGCTGCGCCGCGTGGTCGCGGCGTCGTACCGCGCGAACGACGAGGTGGGCGCACCCACCACCTGGGTGCTGTCCAACCACGACGTGGTGCGCCACGCGACCCGCCTCGGCCTGGCCGACCCGGGCGTGCGCCCCAACGGCGTCTTCGCCACGGACCCCCAGCCCGACGAGGAGCTCGGGCTGCGCCGCGCCCGTGCGGCCTCGACGCTCATGCTGGGCCTTCCCGGCTCCGCCTACCTGTACCAGGGCGAGGAGCTCGGCCTGCCGGAGCACACGACGCTGCCGAACGAGGTCCGCCAGGACCCCGGCCACTTCCGCACCGACGGTGCCGAGGCAGGCCGCGACGGCTGCCGCGTCCCGCTGCCGTGGCGGGCGCAGGCCCCCGGGTACGGGTTCGGTCCCACCGGGGCGACCTGGCTCCCCCAGCCCGCGTCGTACGGCCGGTACGCCGCCGACGTCCAGTACGACGACCCGACCTCCACGTTCGAGCTGTACAGCCGCACGCTGGCCGTCCGTCGCGCCGAGGGGCTCGGGCTCGGGAACCTGACGTGGCTCGAGGACTGGGCCGGCTCGGCCGACGTCGTGGCGTTCCGCAACCGCGACGTCGTCGTGCTCGCGAACCTCGGGACGACGCCGGTGGACCTCCCGGCGGGGCACGACGTGCTGCTGGCGTCCGGGCCGGTGGACGCCGAGCTCCCCGCCGACACCACCGTCTGGCTGCGCGCCTGAGCCACCGTCCTCCGCCCGCTCCGGCCGCCCGTCCCGACCACGGACGGGCGGCCGGAGCGGGCGTCCGGAGCGGGCGTCCGCGGACGTGGCGGCGGCTCGGCCGACGGGACGGACGCGCACCGGGGATGACCTAGGATCGACGGCGATGTCACCTGCGACCGGTCACCCCCGATCCGCCCGCGTGCTGCGCGGCGCGATCGTGGCGACGGCGGCCACGGGCGTGGCCCTGGCCTCGCACGTCGCCGGAGGCGCAGCGATGCCCGGGCCGGCCGGTGTGCTCGCCCCCTGGGCGATCTCCCTGTGGGTCTGCACCCTCCTGGCCGGTCGCCGGCCCGCACGGTGGCGCACCACGGCCTCCGTCGCGGCGAGCCAGGTGCTCTTCCACGTGCTGTTCGTGCTGGGCACCCCCACCGGGTCCGCCCCGGACCACACCCACCACCACGGGGCGCTCGTCCCCTTCACGCCGTCCACGGCCACCGCCGACCTGGTGCGGGCCGACGCGACCATGTGGGCGTGGCACGCCGCGGCGGCCGCCGCGACCGTCGTGCTGCTCTACCGCGGCGAGGTCGTCCTGGCGCACCTGCGCGGCCTCACCGCCCGGCTCGTCGCACGGTTCGTGCCGCGGCCTGCACCGAGCGCACCGGTCGTCGCACCCCGCGCCCGCGCGCACGTCACCCTCGTCGCTCCCCGTCCCACCGCTCCGGGACCCCAGGTCGCCCCGCTGCGGCGACGCGGTCCGCCTCTCCTGCCCGCGCACTGAACCACCGCGCCGCACCGGTACGCCGGCGGCGCTCCTTCGCGTGCTGACGTCCTCGGACGTCGGAGAGGCAACCACCCGTGTCCCCACCCCGCATGCTCGCGGGCGGGATCGCCCTGACCACCGTCGCGCTCCTCGCGACGGCTGCACCGGCGTCCGCCCACGACGAGCTCGTCTCCAGCGACCCCGCGGCCGACGCCGTGCTCGACAGCGCCCCGACCACGGTGACGCTCACCTACTCGGACGACCTGCTCGACGTCGGGGCGACCGTCATCGTGGCGGACGCCGCCGGCGACGACCGCGCCGACGCGGCGCCCGTGATCGACGGCGACACCGTGTCGGTCACGCTCGACCCCGACCTGCCCGACGGCGGGTACGAGGTGCGCTGGCGCGTCGTGTCCTCGGACGGCCACCCCGTCTCCGGGGCGGTCCCGTTCGTCGTCGGCGACGGCGAACCGCTCGCGTCCTCGGGCGACGACGCGTCCGACGCCACGACGAGCGAGCCCGCCACGTCGTCGACGGCGGGCTCCGCCGACGACGACGGCACCACCGTGCAGGACGCGTCCGGCACCGAGGAGCCGGACGGCGACCCCGTCGGCCGGACCGTCCTCGTCGCCGCCGGCGGCGCGATCGCGGCCCTCGCCCTGCTCACCCTGCTCACCTTCCTGCGCCGTCGCCGCACCGCGGCCGGCACCGACGACGCACCGACGTCGTCGACGACCGACAAGGACCTGTCATGACCCTGCGCCACCGCACCACCGCCCTCGCCCTGCTCGCCGTCGGCTCCCTCGCTCTCGCCGGGTGCGCCGAGAGCACCGCGACGACCGGCTCCGCCGACACCTCGACCACGGCGAGCGCCGCGAGCGCCGCGGAGTCCGTCACCGTCACCGACCCGTGGGTGAAGGCCGCCGACGAGGGCATGTCCGCCGCCTTCGGCGAGATCACCAACGACGGCGACGCCGACGTGACCCTCACCGTGGCGCAGAGCGACGCGGCGGGCATGGTGGAGCTCCACGAGACCGTCGCCGACGGCGCGGGCGAGATGAGCATGCAGGAGATCGACGGCGGCTTCGTGATCCCCGCGGGTCAGACCCTCACGCTGGAGCCCGGCGGCAACCACCTGATGTTCATGGACCTCACCGGCCCGTTGGAGGCGGGCGCGGAGGTGACCGTCACGCTCACCTTCTCGGACGACTCCACCACCGAGCTCACTGCTCCCGTCAAGGACTACTCCGGCGCCAACGAGAGCTACACCGGCGACGACGAGTCGGCCATGGACGAGGACATGGACATGGGCGAGGACGGTTCCGACGACGGCGAGCACGCGGACCACGAGGGCCACTGATGACCGCCCGAGACGGGCGCGAGCACACGGGCCGGTCCGGGCCGACCCGGCGTCAGCTCCTCTTCGGAGGGGCTGTCGCCGGGGTCGGCGCGGTGACGGCCGTCGGCGCCGACCGAGCCCTGGAAGCAGCCCGCGCCACCGCACCCGACCCCCCGGCCGAGGCACCGCGCCACGGCGCCCGGACCGTCGCCTTCCACGGCGTGCACCAGGCCGGTGTCGCCACGGCGGCGCAGGCGCACGGGACCTTCCTCGGGCTCGACCTGCGCGACGACGTCGACCGCGACGGGCTGCGCCGGCTGATGCGCATCCTGTCCGACGACGCCGCACGACTGACCCGGGGCGAGGCGGCGCTCGCCGACTCCGAGCCGGAGCTCGCCGTCGACCCGGCACGTCTCACCGTGACCTTCGGGTTCGGCCCGCGGTTCGTGGCACGGGCCGAGGGCGTCGCCCCGGCCTGGTTGAAGCCGTTGCCGGAGTTCACCATCGACCGGCTGCTGCCCGAGCTCAGCGACGGGGACCTGCTGGTGCAGGTCGCCGCCGACGACCCGCTGACGGTGGCGCACGCGTGCCGCATGCTGCTGAAGGACGCGCGCAGCTTCACCACGGTGCGCTGGGTGCAGCAGGGGTTCCGGCGGGCCTACGGGACCACCCGGCCGGGCACGACGATGCGCAACCTGTTCGGCCAGGTCGACGGGACGGTGAACCCGGAGCCGGGGACGGCGGACTTCGACGAGGTGGTGTGGTCGACCGACGGCTGGATGGCGGGCGGGACGAGCGCCGTGGTGCGCCGGATCCGCATGACCCTCGACACGTGGGACGAGCTGGACCGCAGCGGGCGCGAGCAGTCGGTGGGCCGGTTCCTGTCCAACGGGGCGCCGCTGACGGGGACCGACGAGCACGACGAACCGGACTTCGAGGCGACCACCCCGGTCGGCTTCCCCGTGATCGGGGACTTCGCGCACGTGCGCCGGGCGCGCGGTGACGGCAGCGAACGGATCTTCCGGCGGGCCTACAACTACGACGACGCGCCCACGGGTGCCGAGGTGTCGAGCTCGGGGCTGATCTTCGTGTCGTTCCAGGCGGACGTGGACCGCCAGTTCACGCCGATGCAGCGCCGGCTCGCGGAGCTGGACCTGCTCAACGAGTGGACGGTGCCGATCGGGTCGTCGGTGTTCGCGGTGCCGCCCGGGTGCGACGAGGGCGGGTACGTCGGCGAGACGCTGCTCACCTGAGGGTGCCCGCTCCGGCGGGCGGGGTCCGCGGTCAGCCGCCGGAGACGCTGAGCTCGGCCTCGCGCAGCTTCGCCTCGAACTCGTCGTCGAGGTCGCGCGAGTCGAGCCAGCCGTACGGCAGGTGCGGAGTCTTGGGCGAGCCGGCCCGGCCGCGCGGCCCTTCGGCGTCCTCGCCGGGGTAGGGCAGCGTGAGGTCGAGGGCGTCCAGGTGCTCGCGCAGCTCGGCGAGCGAGGACACCATCGCCAGGGCGCGGCGGGCGTCCCCGCCCACGGCGTACCCCTTGAGGTACCAGGCCATGTGCTTGCGCAGGTCGCGCACGCCCTTGAACTCGTCGCCGTCGTAGTACTCGATCATCAGCTCGCCGTGGCGGTAGATCGCCTCGGCGACCTCCGCGAGGCCGGGCCGCACCCGCGTGTCGGACCCGTTGAACGCTGCCGCGAGGTCGGCGAACAGCCACGGCCGGCCCTGGCAGCCTCGTCCGACGACGACGCCGTCGGCCCCGGTCTCGCGGACCATGCGCACGGCGTCCTCGGCGGCCCAGACGTCGCCGTTGCCCAGCACGGGCACGGTGCGCACGGCCTCCTTGAGGCGGGCGATGGCCGTCCAGTCGGCCGTGCCGGAGTAGTGCTGCGCGGCGGTCCGGGCGTGCAGGGCGACCGCGGCGACACCCAGGGACTCCGCGGTGCGGCCCGCCTCCAGGTAGGTGAGGTGGTCGTCGTCGATGCCCTTGCGCATCTTGACGGTCACGGGGATCCCGTACGGCTCGGCGGCGTCGACGGCGGCCCGCACGATGTCGGTGAAGAGCTGCTTCTTCCACGGCAGGGCGGCGCCGCCGCCCTTGCGGGTCACCTTGGGCACCGGGCAGCCGAAGTTGAGGTCGACGTGGTCGGCGCGGTCCTCCCCGGCGATGATCCTCACCGCGGCGCCGACCGTGGCCGGGTCGACGCCGTACACCTGCGCGGAGCGCGGCGTCTCGTCGTCGCCGAAGGTGACGATCCGCAGGGCCTCGGTGTTGCGTTCGACCAGTGCGCGGGAGGTGACCATCTCGGCGACGTAGAGCCCGGGGTCGAACCCGCTGGACTGCCCGGCCTGGCGGCACAGCGTGCGGAACGCGCGGTTGGTCACGCCGGCCATCGGTGCCAGCACGACGGGCGTGGCCACGGTCAGGGGGCCGATCTGCAGCGGGGGAAGCACAGCACTCACGGCGTCATTCTCCCACTCGTGCGCCGCGAGCCCTCGGCCGCCCGGCAGTGGGACGCCTCACGAAACCGCCTCTCGAGATGCCCTCGCGCTCAGATGGTGGCAATCTGGCGCAACCCTGACGAAAGGAACTCTCATGGCTCTCTGGCTGATCCTCATCATCGCCGGTCTCGTCTCCCTCGTTCTCGGCCTCGTCGGCCTCGGCAACTTCTTCGTCTGGGCCGGAGTGATCGCGATCGTCGTCGGCGTCGTGCTCGTGCTGGTCAACCGCGGAAACCGCAAGGTCGGATGACGCCGGGCGGCGCCGTCGCCGCCCGTTCAGGATGCGCAAACCACCGCATCATGGAACCCTTGGGACATCTCACGGCAAGACCTGTCGTGTAGGACGAAGGAGACAATTGTGCCTCTCTGGCTCATTCTCATCATCATCGGTGTCGTGCTCGTGATCCTGGGGGTCGCGACCGAGATCGGGCAGTTCCTGCTCTGGATCGGTGTCATCGTCCTGGTGGTCAGCCTCGTGCTGGCCGTGCTGAGGCGGGTCAAGAACTGACCCCTCACGCGTGACCTGGCTGCCGACGACCGGCAGCGGAACGGGGGCCGTCCTGGCGGACGGCCCCCGTTCACGTGTCCGGGCAGTGTGCCCGGTGACGGATCAGCAGCCGAGGAGGCGCTGGCCCAGGTAGCCGGCGACCTGGTCGAGCGCGACGCGCTCCTGGCTCATGGTGTCGCGGTCACGGATGGTGACGGCCTGGTCCTCGAGCGTGTCGAAGTCGACGGTCACGCAGTACGGCGTGCCGATCTCGTCCTGACGGCGGTACCGCTTGCCGATGGCCTGGGTGACGTCGTAGTCGACGTTCCAGTGCTCGCGCAGCTCGGCGGCGAGCTTCTCCGCCGTGGGGAGCAGGTCCGCGCTCTTGGACAGCGGCAGCACGGCAGCCTTGACGGGCGCGAGCCGCTTGTCGAGGCGCAGCACGGTGCGCTTGTCGACGCCGCCCTTGGTGTTGGGGGCCTCGTCCTCGGCGTACGCCTCGACGAGGAACGCCATGAGCGAACGGGTCAGACCGGCGGCCGGCTCGATGACGTACGGGAAGTACTTCTCGTTGGTCACCGGGTCGCGGTACTTCAGGTCCTTGCCGGAGTGCTCCGCATGGGTCGACAGGTCGAAGTCGGTGCGGTTGGCGATGCCCTCGAGCTCGCCCCACTCGCTGCCGGTGAAGCCGAACCGGTACTCGATGTCCACGGTGCGGGTGGAGTAGTGCGACAGCTTCTCCTGCGGGTGCTCGTACAGGCGCAGGTTGTCCGCGGAGATGCCGAGGCCCGTGTACCAGTCCTTGCGGGTGTCGATCCAGTACTGGTGCCACTCGGCGTCGGTGCCGGGCTCGACGAAGAACTCCATCTCCATCTGCTCGAACTCGCGCGTGCGGAAGATGAAGTTGCCCGGCGTGATCTCGTTGCGGAACGACTTGCCGATCTGGGCGATGCCGAACGGCGGCTTCTGGCGCGAGACCGCCGCGACGTTCGCGAAGTTCACGAAGATGCCCTGCGCCGTCTCCGGGCGCAGGTAGTGCCGACCCGACTCGTCCTCGACGGGGCCGAGGTAGGTGGAGAGCATCATGTTGAAGTCACGGGGCTCGGTCCACTGCCCGCGGGTGCCGCAGTTGGCGCAGGCGATCTCGGCGAGGCCGCCCTCGGGGGCGCGGCCCTTCTTCTCCTCGAACTCCTCGATCATCTGGTCCTCGCGGAACCGCTTGTGGCAGCTCAGGCACTCGGTCAGCGGGTCGGTGAACGCACCGAGGTGACCCGACGCCTTCCAGACCGGCGTGGGCAGGATGACCGACGAGTCGAGGCCGACGACGTCGGGGCGCCGCGTCATCGCCTTCCACCACTGCTTCTTGATGTTCTCCTTGAGCTCGACGCCGAGGGGGCCGTAGTCCCACGCGGAACGCGTTCCGCCGTAGATCTCGCCGGACTGGAAGACGAATCCCCGCCGCTTGGCGAGGGAGACGACGGCGTCGAGCTTGGCGGACGGGGACGTTGCGGCCACGGATCACTCCTGGGTGTCGGCACCGCCGGTGGCTCCGGCGGGGCTGTGTTCACGGTGGGTCGGCGCCCTGCGGGCACCGGCGCACCAGACTACCGGCCACGTGCCTGCGACATCAGCGGACCGGCGGGCGCCTGCGCACGGATCCCGCACCCACCGGCTGGGCAGGTGCTCCAGGTGGCCACCGTGATCCATCGTGATCCGTCGGACCAGGCAGGGGCCCTCCCGACAGGCCGTCGACCCGCGCTGCTCGTCGGCCCGTACCGACCGGGCGGCACCGTGGACGCAGCGGGCGTAGCGTGACGAGCGTCGCCCTCGAGCGCTTTGACTTCCGTTCTCCGCCGGACTGATAATGGTTCTCATGCCCCGCACCCGTCATGCCCTCGCCGCCTCCCTCGTGCTCGCCCTGCCCGCGGTCGCCCTGACCGCCTGCTCGTCGGACGACGGCACCGGCGACGACGGCACGCTGCAGGTGCTGGCCTCCTTCTACCCGCTGCAGTACGTGGCCGAGCAGGTCGGCGGTGACCTCGTGAGCGTCGACAACCTCACTCCCCCCTCGGCCGAGCCCCACGACCTCGAGCTCGCGCCGGCCCAGGTCCGCGCCGTCGGCGACGCCGACCTCGTCGTCTACCAGTCCGGGTTCCAGGCCGCCGTCGACGAGGCCGTCGACGCCCGCCAGCCCGAGAACGTCGTCGACGCGGCCGACGTCGTCGAGCTCGAGTCGAGCCCCGGCACCGTCGAGCACCTCGACGAGGACGACGAGGGCGCCACCGAGGGTGACGAGCACGACCACGACCACGACGAGGAGTCCGAGGAGGACGACGGCCACGACCACGGCGTCCTCGACCCGCACTTCTGGCTCGACCCCACGCGGCTCGAGCCCGTCGCCGACGCCGTCGCCGAGCAGCTCGCCGCCGTCGACCCTGACAACGCCGAGGTCTACGCGTCCAACGCCGAGACCCTCCGAGGAACGCTCGACGACCTCGACGCCGAGTTCGCCGGCACGCTGGAGCCCTGCGCCGGCCAGACGCTCGTGACGAGCCACGCGGCGTTCGGCTACCTGGCCGAACGGTACGACCTCGTCCAGGTCGGCATCACCGGCGTCGACCCGGAGGCCGAGCCGTCGCCGGCCCGCCTGCGCGAGATCGGCGACGTCGTCGAGACCTACGACGTGCAGACCATCTTCACCGAGACGCTCACCAGCCCGAAGGTCGCCGAGACGCTCGCGTCCGACCTCGGCGTGGACACCGCCGTCCTCGACCCGCTGGAGGGGCTGTCCGAGGACGCCGCGGCCGCCGGTGCGGACTACGTTGCTGTCATGGAAGACAACCTCGCCGCGCTGACCTCCGGCCTGGGCTGCGGCGCATGACCGAACCCGCCGGCTCACCGGCCGTCGACGTCCGGGGCGTGCACGTCCACCTCGGGGCCAGCCACGTGCTGCGCGGGGTCGACCTGCAGGTCGCGGCGGGCGAGGTCGTCGCCCTGCTCGGCGCCAACGGGTCCGGCAAGTCCACCCTGGTGCGCACCGTCGTCGGCGTGCTGCCGCCCAGCGAGGGCACCGTCGACCTGCTCGGTCACCGCGTCGGCAACGCCGTGCCGTGGGGACGCATCGGCTACGTGCCGCAACGGGTCAGCGCCGCCGCAGGCGTCCCGTCCACCGCCCGCGAGGTCGTCGCCTCCGGCCTGCTGCACGGTCGCCGCCTGCGCCTGCCGCGCGGCTGGCGCGACCGCGCCGCCGACGCGCTGGAGCAGGTCGGCCTCGCCGAGCGCGCCGACGAGCCCACCAGCCGGCTCTCCGGCGGTCAGCAGCAGCGCGTCCTCATCGCCCGCGCCCTGGTGCGCTCCCCCGAGCTGCTCGTCCTCGACGAGCCCGTCGCCGGCGTCGACCGCCCCAGCCAGGAAGCCTTCGCCGCCACCATGACCCGCCTCGTCGGCGACGGCATGACCGTGCTGGTGGTGCTGCACGAGCTCGGCGAGCTCTCCGGCCTCATCACGCGGGCGGTCGTGCTGCGGCACGGCCAGGTCGTGCACGACGGCGCACCGCCACGCCCGCACGCGGCCCACGACGACGCCGAGCACCAGCACGTCCACCCGCACACCTCCGAGCTGCCGCTGCGCTCCGACACCCGGGTCGGCCTCGGCGGGCCGTTCGACACCGACCAGGAGGCCCGGCCGTGAGCGAGATCGGCTACATGCTCACCGACCCGCTCATGCAGCGCGCCCTGCTCGCCGCGCTGCTGGTCGGCGCGTGCGCACCGGTGGTGGGCACCTACCTCGTCCAGCGGCGCCTCGCCCTGCTCGGCGACGGCATCGGGCACGTGGCCCTCACCGGCGTGGCGGTCGGCTGGCTCGTCGGCTCCACGATGGGCCTCGTCCCCGTGGACGCGCTGGCCATCCCCGGCGCGATCGTCGCGTCCGTCATCGGATCCGTCCTCATCGAGGTGGTCCGACGGCGCGGACGCACCTCGGGAGACCTGGCCCTGGCGATCATGTTCTACGGCGGCATCGCCGGCGGCGTCCTCATCATCGGCATCGCCGGCGGGTCCTCGGGCAGCCTCATGGCCTACCTGTTCGGCTCGATCTCGACCGTCACCACCACCGACCTGGTCATGACGGTGGTGCTGGGCGCCCTCATCCTGGCCGTCGGCGTGGGGCTGCGCGCCGCGCTGTTCTCCGTCAGCCACGACGAGGAGTTCGCCATCTCGTCCGGGCTGCCCGTCTGGGCGCTCAACATGGCCGTCGCGATCCTCGCGGCGCTCACCGTCACCGTGGCGATGCGCGTCGTCGGGCTGCTGCTCGTCTCCGCGCTCATGATCGTGCCCGTCGCCATCGGCCAGCTCCTCACGCACTCGTTCCGCCGCACCATGACGGTGGCGTCGGTCATCGGCGTCGTGGTGTGCGTGGTCGGGCTGTCGATCACCTACTGGTACCCGGTCTCCCCCGGTGCCCTCATCGTGGTCCTCGCCATCGCCGTGTACGCCGTCGTGGCAGGCTTGCGCCCGCTGCTCGACCGCCGTCGGCCCGCGCACGACCCGCACCCGGACATCCCGGACGACGTCGAGGTCGCCGCGCCCGGCCCCGACACCGAAGGAGAATGCGTCCGATGACCCAGCTGCGCATGACCAGGCAGCGCGCCGCCGTCGCCGAGGCCCTGGACGCGTCCGAGGAGTTCCGCAGCGCCCAGCAGCTGCACGAGCTGCTGCGCGACCGGGGCGACTCCGTCGGCCTCGCCACGGTCTACCGCACCCTGCAGGCGATGTCCGACGGCGGCGACGTCGACGTGCTGCGCGCCGACGACGGCGAGGCGCTCTACCGCCGCTGCGCCCGCACCGAGCACCACCACCACCTCGTGTGCCGCGCGTGCGGCCGGGCCGTGGAGATCGACGGGCCCACCGTCGAGGCCTGGGCGGCGAGCGTCGGTGCCGCGCACGGGTTCGCCGACATCGAGCACACCGTCGAGCTGTGGGGCACCTGCGCGGACTGCCGCGCCGCCGCCGCGACCCGGCAGGGTTAGGCCTGCCTACCCTGCACACGGCATGATGGTCCCGTGCCGCCCCACCTCCTGATCGCCGCCGCGGACGACTCCGCACCCCACGGCGTCTTCACCATCGAGGACTACCCGTTCTGGGCGGTGTACGCGATCGCGTTCTGCATCGTCATGGCACGTGCGCAGGCGACGTACTGGATAGGCCGCGGCGTCGCCGGCGGCATGGGGGGCACGCGCCTCGCCGACCTGCTGGCCGGGCCCACCGCGGTCAGGGTGATCGACCGGATCCACCGGTGGGGCCCGCCGGCCGTCACGCTGTCGTTCCTCACCGTGGGCGTGCAGACGGTCGTGAACCTGAGCGCCGGCTACCTGCGCATGCCGTTCGTCCGGTACTGCGTCGCGCTGTTCTTCGGCTGCCTCATCTGGGCGGCCGTGTGGACCACCATCGGCACCGCCGCGTTCTACGCCGCGATCTGGCTCTTCCTGCTGCACCCCGCGGCGCTCGCCGTCGCCGTCGTGGCCGTGGTGGCCGTCGTCTGGTGGTTCTGGCACCGGCGCCGGGCCCGACTGCGGGCCGAGGCATCCCCCAGGCTGTGACATCCTTAGGCAATGCTTGCCTCACCCCGCGCGGCGTCGGTCGGCGCGGCCGACCAGGTGGCGCGACGGACGAGCCGGCGCGCCCTGGCCTGCGTCGTCACCCTCGGGGCCCTCGCCCTGGTCGTGGTCGCCAGCCTCACCCTCGGCGTCCGTGACGTCTCGCTCGCCGTCGTCTGGGACGCCCTGACCGCACCCGTCGCCGACAACGTCGACCACGAGGTCATCACCGGCCAACGTCTCCCCCGCACCCTCGTGGGACTCGCCGCCGGTCTGGCGCTCGGCGTCGCCGGCGCCGTCATCCAGGGCGTCACCCGCAACCCCATCGCGGACCCGGGGCTCCTCGGGCTCAACTCGGGCGCCTCCCTCGCCGTCGTGTGCTCCGTCTGGCTACTCGGCCTCACCGCGCCCTCGCAGTTCATCTGGTTCGCCTTCGTCGGTGCGGCGGCCGCCGCGACCCTCGTGTTCTCCGTCGGATCAGGCCAGCCCGCCAAGCTCGCCCTCGTCGGCGCGACCGTGACGGCGCTCATCACCCCGCTCATCACGCTCGTGCTGCTGCGCGACCCGAACGCGTTCAACACCTACCGCTTCTGGGCAGTCGGCTCCCTGACCGGACGCGGGACGGAGACCTTGACGGTCGTGCTGCCGTTCGTCGCGGTGGGCGCCGTGCTCGCCGCCGGGCTCGCCCACCGGCTCAACATGCTCGCCCTCGGCGACGACGTGGCCCGTGGGCTCGGCCAGAACGTCGGCGCCACCCGCGCGCTCGCCGGGCTCACCATCGTCCTGCTCGCCGGAGCCGCGACCTCGCTCGCCGGCCCGATCGCGCTCGTCGGTCTCGCCGTCCCGCACGCCGCCCGCCGCCTCGTGGGCAGCGACTACCGCTGGGTGGTGGCCCTGTCCGCCCTGCTGGGCCCCGTGATGCTGCTGGGCGCCGACGTCGTCGGCCGCCTCGTGCTGCCGCACTCCGAGCTCGAGGCCGGCGTCGTCGCCGCCGCCATCGGAGCGCCCGTCCTCGTCGCCGTCGCCCGCGGGAAGAAGGTGTCGAACGTCTGATGGACACCTCCACCACCACCCGGCCCGCCGGACCGCCCCCGGTCGCCGCCCTGCGCACCCGCCGCCGCCGGCGGCTCGGCCTCGTGCTCGTCGCGCTCGCGCTCGCCGTCGTCGCGCTGGCGACCCTGGCCCTCACGATCGGCCCGGCGGCCCTGAGCCCCGACAAGGCGCTCCTGGCCCTCTTCGGCGTCGGCGACGACGGCGACCTGTTCATCGTGCAGCGCCTGCGCCTGCCCCGGATCCTGGCCTGCCTGTTCGCCGGAGCGGGCTTCGCCCTCGCCGGTGCCCTGTTCCAGTCGACGCTGCGCAACCCCCTGGCGAGCCCCGACATCCTCGGGATCGCCGGAGGCGCGTCCCTGGGCGCGGTGACCTGCATGCTCGTCCTCGGCCTCACCGGGCTGGCCGTGTCGGCGGGCGCCTTCGTCGGGGCGACGCTCACCGCGGTGCTCATCTGGTTCTTCGCGTGGCGTCAGGGACTGCACTCGATCCGGTTCGTGCTCGTCGGCGTGGGCTTCGCCTACCTGGCGTCCTCGCTGCTGGCCTTCGAGCTCGCCAGCGTCGACCAGCGCGAGGCCGCGACGGCGCTCGTCTGGACCGTCGGCAGCGTCGCGGACGTCCGCGACACCGAGCTCGTGGTGCTCGGCGTCGGGGTCGGGGTGCTGGCCCTCGCCGTCGTGGCCGTCGCACGCTGGCAGAGCCCCCTGGCGCTCGGCGACGACCACGCGGCGGGTCTCGGCGTGCAGGCCGACCGTGCCCGGGTGGTCACGCTGCTGCTGGCCGTCGGGCTCGTGGCCGTGGCGACCTCCGTCGTCGGGCCGCTCGCGTTCGTCGCCCTCGTCGCCCCGGCCATCGCCCGTCGCCTGCTCGACGACGGCGGGCCGGCACTGACCGTGTCCGTCGGCACCGGGGCGACCCTGGTGCTCGCCGCCGACCTCGTCGCCCAGCACGGCCTGCTCGGCGTCGCGGCGCCCACCGGCATCGTGACCGGTCTGATCGGCGCACCGTATCTGCTGTGGCTGCTGGCCACCCATGACAGGAGGTCCCGCGCATGACCGTGCCCACCGACCGTCAGGTCCGCACGCCGGGCACCGCCGCGCTCGCCGCGCACGGCGTGACCATCGGCTACGACGGACGTCGGGTCATCGAGGGCCTGGACCTCGAGCTCCCGGCCGGCCGCGTCACCGCGATCGTCGGGCCGAACGCCTGCGGCAAGTCCACGCTGCTGCGCGGTCTGGCCCGGCTGCACCCCCTGGACGCCGGTCGCGTCACCCTCGGCGAGACCGACGTCACCCGCATGCCGCGCAAGGAGCTCGCCCGGATGGTCGGCGTGCTCCCGCAGTCCTCCGTGGCGCCCGACGGCGTCCGGGTGGCGGAGCTGGTGGGCCGCGGCCGCTACCCGCACCAGGGCTGGTTCGGCCGGCACAGCAGCGACGACGACGACGTCGTGATGCGTTCGCTGGAGGCCACCGGTGTGGCCGACCTCGCCGACCGTCCGGTCGACGAGCTCTCCGGCGGGCAGCGTCAGCGAGTCTGGATCGCCATGGTGCTCGCCCAGGAGACCGACGTGGTGCTGCTGGACGAGCCGACGACGTACCTGGACGTCACCCACCAGGTGGAGCTGCTGGACCTGCTGCACGACCTCAACCGCGACCGCGGCACCACGGTCGTGATGGTGCTGCACGAGCTCAACCTCGCCGCCCGGTACGCCGACCACCTCGTGGTGATGAGCGCCGGACGTGTCGTGGCCGAGGGTCCGCCCGCCACCGTCCTGGACGAGGACACCGTCCTGTCCGCGTTCGGGCTGGACGCCCGGGTGGTCCCGGACCCGGTGGCCGGCACGCCGATGATCGTGCCCGTGGGGCGCCACCACCGCCCGGACGGTTCGCTCGCGCCCACGGGGTCCACCGAACCCTCGGGTGAGTGAGGTCACAGCACGATCCGGTCACGAGGCCCTGCGGCGGGGTTGACCCTGTGCGTGATGAGGTTAGCCTGGCCTTAATTGTTCTCCAGTTGTTCTCCCGCGCTCCGTCGCGGTCCCCACCGAGGAGTCCCCTTGCGCATCCGTCGCTCCCTGACCGCCGCCGTCGGCCTCGCCGCCGTCAGCGCGCTGACCCTGTCCGCCTGCGCCTCCGAGAGCGAGCCCGAGCCGGCTGACACCGCGGCCTCCGAGGCCTCCGAGACCACCGACGGCGCCACCGACGAGTTCCCGATCACGATCTCCCACGCCTACGGCGAGACCGTCATCGAGGCCGCGCCCGAGCGCGTCGCCACCTGGGGCTGGGGCTCCACCGAGGCCGCGCTGTCCGTCGGCGTCGCCCCGGTCGGCGTCGCCGAGCAGGTCTTCACCGTCGGCGAGGACGCCCTCCTGCCCTGGGTCGAGGAGGAGTACGACGCGATGGGCGCCGAGCACCCCGCGGTCCTCACCGACGCCGAGCAGGGCGCCTCCGTGCCCTACGAGGAGTTCGTCGAGGCCGACCCCGACCTCATCCTCGCCCCCTACTCCGGCATCACCCAGGAGCAGTACGACGTCCTGAGCGACATCGCCCCCGTCGTCGCCTACCCCGAGGGTGCGCCGTGGGCCACCCCGTGGGACGAGACCATCGCCCTCACCGCGCAGGCCCTCGGCCGCTCCGCCGCGGGTGAGCAGGTCCTGACGGACATCGACACCTACTTCACCGACCTCGGCACGGAGCACCCCGAGTTCGAGGGCAAGACCTTCGCCGCCATCAAGGACTCCCCCACCGAGGGCCTCGTGTACGTCTACACCCCGGCCGACCCGCGCGTGAGCATCCTCGAGGGCATGGGGGTCGTCTCCGCCCCCGCCGTCGCCGAGCTCGACACCTCCGACGGCGGCTTCTTCTACACCCTCTCCTACGAGGAGCTCGACAAGCTCGAGTCCGACTTCCTCGTGACCTACCTCTACGACGGCGAGGACCCCGCGTCCTTCGACGACTCCGAGGCGCTGCAGGCGATCCCCGCCGTCGCCGCCGGGAACGTCGTGATGATCGAGGGCAACGTCGCGGTCTCCTCCGTCTCCCCGCCGACCGCGCTGTCCTACGACTGGGCCGACGGCGTGCCCGTGCTCGTGGACCAGCTCGCCGCGCTCTACGGCGAGGGCTGACCGCACCCGACCGACGTCGAAGGGGCTGGGCCCGGCCCAGCCCCTTCGACGTCTTCTCGATCAGGTCGTCGGGACGTCGACCGCGCCACCGTAGCGGCGGTCACGACGTGCGAACTCCTCGACGGCGCGCCACAGGTGCCGGCGGTCGACGTCGGGCCACGGCTCGGGCAGGAACACCAGCTCCGCGTACGCCGCCTGCCAGATCATGAAGTTGCTGGTGCGCTGCTCGCCGGACGACCTCAGGAACAGGTCGACGTCGGGCAGGTCCGGCTCGTCGAGGTACTTCTGGATCGTCTTCTCGCCGACGCGCGCCGGGTTGACCTTCCCGGCGACGGCGTCCCGTGCGATGGCGGCCGCCGCGTCCGCGATCTCGGCGCGGCCGCCGTAGTTGACGCACATCGTCAACGTGCAGCGGTCGTTGTCGCGGGTCATCTCCTCGGCGACCTGCAGCTCGTTGACGACCGAGCCCCACAGCTTCGGACGCCGCCCCGCCCACCGGATCCGCACGCCCCAGGAGGACATCTCGTCCCGGCGTCGGCGGATGACGTCGCGGTTGAAGTTCATCAGGAAGCGCACCTCCTCGGGCGACCGCTTCCAGTTCTCCGTGCTGAACGCGTACGCCGAGACGTGCTTGACGCCGATCTGCACCGCTCCGGCGACGACGTCGAGCAGGGACTTCTCGCCCTGCTTGTGCCCCTCGATGCGGGACAGGCCGCGGGCGTTGGCCCAGCGGCCGTTGCCGTCCATGACGACCGCCACGTGGTTCGGCACGAACTCCAGGGGGATCGGTGGCGGCGTCGCGCCCGACGGGTGGGGGTAGGGCTCGGCGTACTCACGGGGGGCGCGGGGCATCAGGCTTCTCTCTCGATCATGCGCAGGGAACGCAGCGTGCGCTCCAGGTAGTACTGCGAATAGGCGGCCACCAGGCCGGACGCCTCGGAACGGTGTCGCGGCTCGGCGGCGTCGGCGACGTCCCACTCCCCCGCCAGCAGGGCGCTGAGCAGGGTGAACGTCTGCGGGGCGGGCGCGGCGGAACCCGGCTGACGGCACCGGGGGCACACCGCGCCGCCCTGCGCCACGGAGAACGCGTGGTGCGGGCCGGGCTCGCCGCACCGCGCGCAGTCCGCGAACGACGGCGCCCACCCCGCCACGGCCAGGCCGCGCAGCAGGTAGGAGTCCAGCACCAGACCGGGGGCGTGCGTCCGCGCCGACAGGGCGCGCAGCGCGCCCACGAGCAGCCAGTACTGCTGCACGGACGGCTCGTGCTCGGTGGCGACCAGCCGGTCGGCCGCCTCCAGCATCGCCGCCCCCGCGGTGTACAGCCCGTAGTCGGCGCTGATCGGTCCCGCGAACGCCCCGATCGTCTCCACCTGCGTCACCGAGTCGAGGCTGCGACCGGTGTGGAGCTGGAGGTCCACCATCATGAACGGCTCCAGCCGGGCACCGAACCGCGAGGACGTGCGCCGCACGCCCCGCCCGACGGCACGCACCTTGCCGTTCTCCCGGGTGAGGAACGTGATGATGCGGTCGGCCTCGCCCAGCTTGTGGGTGCGAAGGACGATCGCCTCGTCTCGGTACAGGGGCACGGTCACCATTGTCCCAGGCGGCACCGACCACGGTCGCCGCAGGGCGAGGACCGCACCGACCCGGTGACGCTCAGGCGGGCCGCTCGGCCCGGTTGACGGCCGAGACGATCGCCTTGAGGGACGAGGTCATGATCGACGGGTCGACGCCGACGCCCCACAGGACGTCGTCGCCGACGGCGCACTCGACGTAGGCGGCCGCGGTGGCGTCGCCGCCCGCGCTCATCGCGTGCTCGGCGTAGTCCAGGACGCGCACCTCGACCCCGACACCCGCGATGGCCGACACGAAGGCGTCCAGCGGGCCGTTGCCCGTCCCGGTGAGCGTCTGCTCGACACCCTGGTCCACGACGTCGACCTCGAGGGTCGTCGCACCGTCCTCGACGGCACGGGTGCGGATCTCGCGCAGCTTGAGCCGGCCCCAGGGGCGCAGGCCGTCGGGTCCGCCGTCCTCCACGGGCAGGTATTCGTCGGTGAACATCCGCCAGATGTCGGCACCCGTGACCTCGCTGCCCTCGGCGTCGGTGTACCGCTGCACGACGCCGGAGAACTCGATCTGCAGCCGGCGCGGCAGGTCGAGGCTGTGCTCCGTCTTGAGCAGGTAGGCCACGCCGCCCTTGCCGGACTGGCTGTTGACGCGGATGACCGCCTCGTAGGAGCGGCCCAGGTCCTTGGGGTCGATCGGCAGGTAGGGCACGCCCCAGGTGATCTCGTCGATCTCCTTGCCCTCGGTCGCGGCCCGGCCGGCCATGTGCTCGAAGCCCTTCTTGATGGCGTCCTGGTGCGATCCGGAGAACGCCGTGAAGACCAGGTCCCCGGCGTAGGGGTGGCGCTCGTGCACGGGGAGCTGGTTGCAGTACTCCACCGTCCGCCGGATCGAGTCGATCCCGCCGCCGACGGTGAAGTCGATCTGCGGGTCGACGCCCTGGCCGAACAGGTTCATGCCGAGGGTGACCAGGTCGACGTTGCCGGTGCGCTCACCGTTGCCGAAGAGGCAGCCCTCGATGCGGTCGCCACCTGCCTGGTAGCCGAGCTCGGCGGCCGCGACGGCCGTGCCGCGGTCGTTGTGGGGGTGCAGGGACAGCACCACGTTCTCGCGGTACCTGAGATGGCGGCTCATCCACTCGATCGAGTCGGCGTAGACGTTGGGGGTCGCCATCTCGACCGTCGCGGGGAGGTTGATGATGACGGGCCGCTCGGCCGTGGGCTCCAGGACGTCGAGCACCTCGTTGCAGATGCGTACGGCGAACTCCAGCTCGGTGCCGGTGTACGACTCCGGGGAGTACTCGTAGTAGACGGTGGTGCCCGGGACGGTCTCCTCGAGCTTGCGGCAGAGCTTGGCGCCCTGCAGCGCGATGTCGACGATGCCGTCCATGTCGGAACGGAACACGACCTCCCGCTGCAGCACGGACGTCGAGTTGTAGATGTGCACGATGGCCTGCTTGGACCCGCGGATCGCGTCGTAGGTGCGCTCGATGAGGTGGTCGCGGCACTGCGTGAGGACCTGGATGACGACGTCGTCCGGGATGCGACCGGAATCGATCAGCATCCGCACGAAGTCGAAGTCCGTCTGGGACGCGGACGGGAACCCGACCTCGATCTCCTTGTAGCCCATCGCGACGAGGAGCTCGAACATGCGCAGCTTGCGCTCGGCGTCCATCGGTTCGATGAGCGCCTGGTTGCCGTCACGCAGGTCGACGGCGCACCAGCGGGGTGCCTTGTCGATGCGACGGTCGGGCCAGGTGCGGTCCGGCAGGTCGACGCTGATCTGCTCGTGGAACGGGACGTACCGGTGGTACGGCATCCCGGACGGGCGCTGCGGGTTGTGGGCGGCGATCCCGGTCGTGGCGTGGACGTGCTCGGAGTTCTGCATCAGGGGGTCCTTCACGAAGTGGCTCGGTGAGGGCCGGCGCACCAAGACCTCCGCGGCGAGGTACCGGCCTCTACCTGGCCTCGCCGCGGCACCGAAGGAGGAGGCTCACCAGGCGCTGCACCTTCACACCGTACACCGTCGTCCGTGCCGGACCGGAGGGGTCTCGCGGCGCGGGCGGCTCGGCACGGACGACGTCAGCGCCGCGTGCGCAGCGCCGCGTCGACGCCCGGGTCGCCGAGCGCGCCGAGCCAGTCGAGCAGGGCCGGGTACGTCGACGGGTTCGCCGCGACGTGTGGGCGCAGGTGCGGCGCCTCCTGGACGATGGTCGCCAGGTCCTCGAGCGGGGTGGACGGGTCGAGGGCGACGTCCGCCGTCCACCGTCCCGGCACGTCCTGGACGGGCGGGAGCATCTGGGTGGCGTCCACCCCCTGGCGGGCATCCGCGGCGGACCCGGCCTGCTCGACGTGCTCCTGCGCCCGGTCGCCCGTCACCGGGGAGAGCTGCTGCGTGGCGTCCGTGCCCGCCGCCCACGTGCCACGCCAGCGCGCCCCCTGCGACGTCGCCGACGACGCGGACGCCGCACCGGCCGGCGCCGTGCCCGGGGCCGCCGCATGGGCCTGCGTGACCTGGGTCTGCGTGGCTGCGAGTTCGTCGTCGCGCCGGCGCCCCTCGGCCTGCGGCTGGTACGCGCCCTGCTGGCTGTACTGCTGCTGGCTGTACTGCTGCTCGCCGTGCTGATGCTCGCCGAACTGCTGATAGCCGTAGCCCTGCTCGCCGTACTGCTGCTCGCCGTACTGATGCTCGCCGAACTGCTGATAGCCGTAGCCCTGCTCGCCGCGGCCCTGCTCCGGCCGGGCGGCGGAGTCCGGCACGGGCTCCGGGCGGGAGGCCGCGAGCGCCCGCACCGACGGCGGCAGCAGCAGCGCACCGAGCGCGATGGCGGGCAGGGCGAGCGCGAGCAGGAGCTCCTCGACGCGCGAGGCGGTGCCGACCCCGGCCCGGGCCACCAGGATGATGACGCCGAGGACGACGACGATGCAGGCTGCGCCGACGGCGGTGGCGTGCGCGGAGCGCGGGTCGCGCTCGAGGGCGCGTCGCGACAGGAGGGCGACGACGAAGGTCAGCACGCCGACGACGATCCGCAGCACGAGCTCGACGAACGGGACGGCGCCGCCGTCGTCCGTGGCCAGGGCGACGAGCTGGACGACGGCGTTGAGCCCGACGAAGGCGGCGACGAGCATCACGAGCTCGAACGCCTGGACGGCGACGCGCACCCAGCGCAGTGCGGACACCTGCGGTTCCTCGCCGGCGGCGGCCGCTCGACGTTCCATGGCGGGCGGCACGGCGGCGGCGGCCACGACGGGGATCAGGAGCATGCCGTAGCGCGACCCGTGCAGCGACTCGAGCCAGACGTGCTGGACGGCCCCGCCGAGCATCGCGAGCTCGAGGGCGACGGCGGCGCCGACGGCCATCAGCACGATCCCGGCGGCGTCGTCACCGTCGAGGAAACGCTTGACGGTCAGCCACAGCAGCCCGACGACGAGGAGCGCCGCGAGGGTGGAGCTGAGGGTGGCGGCCCAGCCTGCGCCGTCGACGGCTCCGACGACCGGCGTCGCGACGGCGCCGATGGCGACGACGACGGACGTGACGACGAGCGGTCGGGTGCCGGGCAGCGCGGCGGCGAGCATCGCACCGGCGAGCCCGAGGGCGAGGCCGGTGCCGACGCCGCCGGCGTCCGCGACGGAGCGGACGGCGTCGAGCACCAGGTAGACCAGCGCGACCAGCCCGTACGGCGCGAGCCCGACCAGGCGAGCGCGCCCGGTGGCGAGGTTCTCCCAGCTGCCGGTGAGCACGCCGGCGCGGCGGGCGTAGGGCGCGGCGATGACGAGGAGGGCGAGCACGGTGGCCAGCACCACCCACAGCAGGTCGCTGCCCCGGCGCAGGACGTCCCACGGCAGGGGCAGGGCGACCAGCAGCGCGACGGCGGCGACGACGTCGCGCACGACGTCGGCGACGGCGACGCCCTCGAACGGGGATCGGCGGGCGACGTCTGCGGCGTCGGTCATGGGCGGGTGCTCCTCAGGTCGGTCCGGGCCGGTACCGGCCCGGAACTTTTCTACCTGATCGCCGCCCGCCACGTCAGGTCGCCGCGCTCGGCGGCCCTAGATCCCGAGCTGGTAGACGCCCCAGTAGGCGAGGGTGAGCAGCAGTGACGTCGACCCCACGACGACGCACCACAGCGTGACGTGAGCCACGCCTCCGCGGGCGAGGGCGACGTCGTGCCCCTCCTTGCGGCCCTGGCGCACCTGCCGGAGGCGTCCGACGAGCAGTGCCGCGCCCACGACGGCGGCGACGCCGAGCAGTCGCACGGCGATCCAGCCGCCCTGGACGATGAGGGCGTCGCGCTCGTAGTCCATCGCGAGCCGGGCGACGGCGACGAGGTAGGCGGCGAGGACGACGACGGTCACCACGGAACCGATGCCGAGCAGGGCGAGCGCGAGGCCGGTGGCACGCTCCGGCCCAGCTGGAGAGGGTCCATCAGGCAAGGGTCCGGCGGGAGCCCGTGCGGTGCGTGCCGACCCGCGGGCCCCGCGACGGCGCAGGCGTCGCACGAAGGCGCCGACGGCGCCGGTGAGCAGGCCGACCAGCACGAGGCCCCCGCCCGCGACGACGGCGGCGACCACGACGTCACCGTTGCCCCACCAGCGTGGCTGCGGCACGGGAGCGGCGAGGTAGAGCTGCTCGGGGGTGGCCCCGGCGACGACCGGTTCGGCGGTCGCGGAGCCCGGCAGCCCGTGGACCCAGGCGGCCAGGTCGCGGGAGAGATCGGGGTGCAGGGGTGGGACGGCGGCCGGGTCGGAGCCCTCCGACCCCTGCGGCGGGACACGGATCCCGTGGTTCGCACCGCCGTAGTAGCGCACGGTGACGGGGGCGCGCGCCGGGCTGAGCCCGACGTCGGCGATGATGAGTCGCGCACCCTGCTCGACGGGCATGGAGGGATCGGCGGTGCCGTAGACGACCAGGACGGGGGCGCTCTGGCGCTCCAGCCAGGGGCGCACGTCGAAGTCGGCGTACCCGAACCCACCGCCGGGGAACTGCATCCCGACGGCGCGCGGGATCGCGCGGAAGACCTGGTCGGGGACGTCCGTGTTGCGCAGGTAGTTGTCGACGGCGAACGCGGCCTGCTCCCGGGGCGGGACCACCGGCGCGGAGACGAGCACGGTGAAGGCGACCCGCGGGTCGTCGACCTGCATGACCGGGGCGATCCAGGTGCCCTCCGACTCGGCGTACACCCCGACGCGTCGCGGGTCGACGCCGGGCGTGGCGCGCAGCAGGTCCACCGAGCGCAGGTAGTCGTCCGCCATCTGCTCGTAGTCGCGCTCGCGCAGGGAGTAGGTGTCCAGCCGCTTGTCCGGCACGAGGGTCGCGATGCCTGCGCCGGCGAGGTCGGTGGCCGTGTCGACGAACGCGTCCTCGGCCCGGCCCGTGCCCGCGCCGTGCACGAAGACGACACCCGGGACGTCGGTCAGGGGTGCGCCGTCGTCGTCGACCGGCCGGCGCAGCAGACCGCCGACGCTGGCCCCGTCGAGCTCGATGTCGACCCGGGTGGTGGCGACGTCGTGGTCACCCACCCGGTCCGCGTCGTCGGCCTCGGCACCGCGGATCGTGGTGTCGGTGGTGGTCGGGACGACGTGCGCGGTCAGGGGCTGCGGGTCCCACTGCGGCCCGGCGACCGAGCCCACGACGGCGAGGCCGACGAGCAGGGCCACGCTCGTCGCGATCGTCCGGAGCACCACCGGTGATCAGAACCCGAGGCGCTGGAGCTGCTTCGGGTCGCGCTGCCAGTCCTTGGCGACCTTGACGTGCAGGTCGAGGTAGATGCGCGTGCCGAGCAGCTTCTCGATGCCCTCGCGGGCGGCCGAGCCGACCTCGCGGAGGCGCGCGCCACCCTTGCCGATGATGATGCCCTTCTGGCTCTCGCGCTCCACGAAGAGGTTGACGCGCACGTCCAGCAGCGGCGGGCGGCCCTTCTCGGCGTCACCGGAGCCCTCGCGCTCGACGATCTCCTCGACGACGACGGCCAGGGAGTGCGGCAGCTCGTCGCGCACACCCTCCAGGGCGGCCTCACGGACGAGCTCCGCGATCATCGTCTCCTCGGGCTCGTCGGTGAGCTCCCCGCCGGGGTACAGGTCGGGCCCCTCGGGCAGGTGCGCGACCAGGACGTCCGCGAGCTCGGCGACCTGGTAGCCACCCTTGGCGGACACCGGCACGATCGCCGACCAGTCCCGGTCCACGGACCGGGCGAGCTGGTCGACGGCCATGAGGTGCTCGGCCAGCCGGCCACGGTCCACGAGGTCGGACTTCGTCACCACCGCGACCACCGGCACCGCCCGGCGCCCCTCCATCAGGGGGGCGAGCTGCGCGGCGATGTACTTGTCCCCCGGCCCGATCTTCTGGTCGGCGGGCAGGCAGAACGCGACGACGTCGACCTCGCTGAGCGTGTCCGACACCAGGGCGTTCAGCCGCTCGCCGAGCAGCGTGCGGGGCCGGTGCAGGCCCGGGGTGTCCACCAGGACGATCTGCGCGTCCTCGCGGTGCACGATCCCGCGGATCGTGTGCCGCGTCGTCTGCGGGCGGGCCGACATGATCGCGACCTTGTCCCCCACGAGCGCGTTGGTGAGCGTGGACTTGCCGACGTTCGGGCGTCCGACCAGGCAGGCGAAGCCGGAACGGTGGGGGGTCTCGTGGGTCATGCGGAGTCCTTCTGGTCGTGCGGCACGAGCTCGTCGTCCGCTGCTGTGGGGGTGGTGCGGTGCACCAGGAGGCTGGCGATCTGCTTGCGCCGGCCCTCGACACGTTCGGCCTCCAGGCGCAGCGCGCCCACGTCGGCCTGCGCACCCGCGAGGGGGACCTTGCCGAGCGCCTTGGCGAGCAGCCCGCCCGCGGTGTCCACGTCGTCGTCGTCCAGGCGCAGGTCGAACAGCTCGCCCAGCTCGTCGACGGGCAGCCGCGCGGGGATCCGCCACAGCCCGTCGCCGAGGTCCTCCGGCTCCGACTCCGGCACGGTGTCGTGCTCGTCGGTGAGCTCGCCGACGAGCTCCTCGATGATGTCCTCGACGGTGACGAGCCCGGCCACGCCGCCGTACTCGTCCACGACGATCGCGATGTGGGAGCGCCGGGCCTGCATCTCGCGCAGCAGGTCGTCGGCGGGCTTGGACTCCGGCACGAACACGGCCTCGCGCACGATCTCGCCGACGGGGCGGTCCCCCGCCCTCGGGTCGGCGTCGAGCAGGCGGGCCACGTCCTTGAGGTAGGCCACGCCCATCAGGTCGTCGACCGTGCGGCCCACCACCGGCACCCGGGAGAAGCCGGAGCGCAGGAACAGCCGCATCGCCTTGTGCAGGGGCGTGGTGGTGGAGGTGGTGACCATGTCGGTGCGCGGGACCATGACCTCCCGGGCGAGCGTGTCGCCCAGCTCCAGGGCGGACCGCAGCAGCTCGCGCTCCGGCTCCTCGATGGCCTCGTTCTCACGTACCCGGTCGGCCATGTCGCGCAGCTCGTCGCCCTCGACTCCGGTGCCGTCCGCGAGCACGTTGCGCCGCGGCACCCACGCGACCGCGCGGTGCACCACCCACAACGTGCCGGACAGCGCCACCAGCGCCTGGGTGGGCCGGTGGTACGCCCATGTGCGCGGGCTGAGTCGGACCAGGAGCACGCCCGCGACCAGGCCGATGACGGCGGCACCGACGAGCGCCTGCCACCACTGGCCGAACCAGTGCACCAGCAGCAGGGCCACCGAGGCGACGGCGACCGTCTCCGCGAGGACCCGCACCAGCGCGAAGGAGCCGGCCGACGTCGGATCGACGGCGAGCGCCTGCGCCCGGCGGATCTTCCGGCGTCGCGCCTCGGGGACGGGCGCGCCGTCGGGTCCGTCCTCCAGCGCGATGGCGAGCGAGACCCTGGTCACCCGCTGCACGGCGGCCTCACCGGCGCTGAGCACGGCCGAGACGACCAGCGCGAGAACCAGGACGACCCACAGCAGGGCGTCGGGCGCGTCCATCGTGGGGCTCACCGCCCGGCCAGGAACGTCAGCAGGAGCCGGCGCTGCAGAGCGAACATCTCGCGCTCCTCGTCCGGTTCGGCGTGGTCGTGGCCGAGCAGGTGCAGGATGCCGTGGGTGGTGAGCAGCAGCAGCTCCTCGACGGTGGAGTGGCCCGCCGCCTGCGCCTGCGTGACGGCGACCTCCGGGCACAGCACGATGTCCCCGAGCGTCCCCGGCGGCGTCTGCTCGCCCTCGCGCCCCGGGCGCAGCTCGTCCATCGGGAACGACAGCACGTCGGTCGGGCCGGGCTCGTCCATCCACCGCACGTGCAGGTCGGTCATGGCCTGGACGTCGACGAAGATGATCGACAGCTCGCTGGCCGGATGGACGTGCAGCGTGTCGAGCGCGTGGCGGGCCAGGGCGGAGAACTCGGCCTCGTCGACCTCGTACCCCGACTCGTTGTTGACCTCGACGGTCACCGGCGTCCTCCTCGGTCGTGGCGGGCGGGACGACGGCGGTCGTCCGCGCTCGGCGCGGTCGTCTCCCAGCGGGCGTAGGCGTCGACGATGTCGCTCACCAGGCGGTGCCGGACGACGTCGCTGCTGGTCAGTCGGCAGAACTCGACGTCGTCGACGCCGGTCAGGACGTCCTCCACGATGCGCAGGCCGGAGGCTGTCCCGCCCGGCAGGTCGACCTGCGTGGCGTCGCCGGTGATGACCATCGTGGAGCCGAACCCGAGGCGGGTGAGGAACATCTTCATCTGCTCGGCGGAGGTGTTCTGGGCCTCGTCCAGGATGATGAAGGAGTCGTTGAGCGAGCGGCCGCGCATGTACGCCAGCGGGGCGACCTCGATGGTGCCGGACTCGATGAGCCGGGGGATCGAGTCCGGGTCGACCATGTCGTGCAGCGCGTCGTAGAGCGGGCGCAGGTACGGGTCGATCTTCTCCGAGAGAGAGCCGGGCAGGTAGCCCAGCTTCTCCCCGCCTCCACGGCGGGGCGGGTCAGGATGATGCGGTTGACCTGCTTGGCCTGGAGCGACTGGACGGCCTTCGCCATCGCCAGGTACGTCTTGCCGGTGCCGGCCGGGCCGATGCCGAACGTGATCGTGTTGGCGTCGATGGCCTCGACGTAGGACTTCTGCCCCACCGTCTTGGGCCGGATGGTGCGTCCCCGGCTGGACAGGATGTGGTGGGTGAGCACCTCGGCCGGCCGCTGCACGGTGGCGGCGGTCAGCATCGCCACGGAGCGGGACACGACCTCCGGTGTGAGTGGCGCTCCCGCCTCGACCACCTCGACGAGCTCGTCGAGGAGCCGGGACACCAGGACGACGTCCGCGGCAGGGCCCCGCACCACGATCTCGTTGCCGCGGGCGTGCACGTCGACGCCGGGGAAGCCGTCCTCGACCGCACGGAGCACGGAGTCACGACTGCCGAGCAGGGCGACCATCGGCACGTGGGGCGGGACGACGACACGGTGCTCGGAGGTGCGTTCGCGGGCGGGCTCGGCGGCGCGGGCGCCGAACGGCCGGTCGGGGGCGGCGGACGATGTCATGGTCAGGCGGGACTCCATCCCAGCTGGGTACCGGCCAGGACGTGGCCGTGGACGTGGAAGACGCTCTGGCCCGCGCGGGGGCCGGAGTTGAAGATGAAGCGGTACTGGCCGTCGGCGAGGTCGTGCGCGACGGTGTCGGCGACCTCCACCACCTCGGCCAGCAGCTCAGGGTCCGCGGCCGCCAGCACGGAGACGTCGCCGTGGTGCTCCCGCGGTACGACCAGGACGTGCACCGGGGCCTGCGGAGACATGTCACGGAAGGCGACCACGCGCTCGGTGGAGGCCACGACGTCGGCGGGCAGGTCGCCGGCGACGATCCGGCAGAACACGCAGTCGTTCTCGGTCGCATCGCTCATGCGCCCACGCTACCGCCACCGACCCAGCCGGTCGCTCAGGAGCGCGACGGCGACGGGCCCCGCCGTGGAGGTGCGCAGCACGTGCGGTCCCAGGCGCGCCGCGACGGCGCCCGCCGCGGCGAGCGCGTCGACCTCGGTGGGCGAGATGCCGCCCTCGGGCCCGACGACGAGCAGCAGCTCCGGGGCGGCGCCCGGCGAGGGGTCGGCCGTCGGCGCGGGCAGCGGGACGTCCGCGAGCGGCGTCGTCGCCTCCTCGTGCAGCACGACGACGCCACCGCCCGCCGCCAGGACCTGACGGGTGCGCGCCACGAGGCCCGCCGTGGTGACGTGCTCGGCGACCGGCGGCAGCCACGCGCGGCGGGACTGCTTCACCGCGGCCCGCACGACGGACTCCCAGCGGGCGTGCGACTTGACCGCGCGCGGCCCGCGCCACACGACGACGGACCGGTCGGCCTGCCAGGGCACGACGGCGTCGACCCCGACCTCGACGGCCGCCTCGACCGCCTGGTGGTCACGGTCTGCCTTGGCCAGCGCCTGCACGAGGGTCAGCCGCACCGCGGGGGCCGCCTCGACGTCCACGGAGCGCACCGTCAGGCGCACCTCGCCGCCGTCGACAGCCGTGACCTCCGCGCGCACGCGGGCGCCCGCGCCGTCGACGACGTCGACGACCTCGCCCGGCTCGCGACGCTGGACGACCCCGGCATGACGCCCCTCCGCGCCGTCGAGCACGAAGGGGTCGCCGGGCGCCAGCGGTCCCAGCGGGCCGTCGGCCAGGAACACGGGTGCGCTCACGTCGTGCCTCCTCGAGGCGAGCACCGCGGTGCCTCGCTCACGTCACCGACCGCTGAACTTGTCCTTGAGGCGCGAGAACACGCCCGGGTGCGCGGCGGCGAGCCGCGGCTCCGGACGCTCCTCGTCGCGCAGCACCGCCAGCCGCCGCAGCAGCTCGGACTGCTCGTCGTCCAGCGCGGTCGGCACCTGGACCTCGACGTGCACGTTGAGGTCGCCGCGGCCCGTGCCGTGCAGGTGGCCGACGCCGAGCCCCTTGAGGGTCACGATCTGACCCGGCTGGGTGCCGGGACGCAGGTCGATCTCCTGGGCGCCGTCGAGCGTCGCCAGCTCCAGGACGGTGCCCAGCGCGGCGGCCGTCATCGGCACGTCCAGGGTGCAGTGCAGGTCGTCGCCGCGGCGCACGAACACGTCGTGGGGCTTCTCGCGGATCTCCACGTACAGGTCGCCGGCGGGGCCTCCGCCCGGACCGACCTCGCCCTGGGCCGACAGCTTGATGCGCGTGCCGGTGTCGACGCCGGCGGGCACGTTCACCGTGAGCGTGCGACGCGAGCGCACGCGCCCGTCGCCGGAGCACTCGGCGCACGGCTCGGGGATCACGGTGCCGAAGCCCTGGCACGCGGCGCACGGCGCCGTCGTCATGACCTGGCCGAGGAACGAGCGGGCGACCCGCTGCACGTTGCCGCGGCCGTGGCAGACGTCGCACGTGCGCACGTCGGTGCCGGGACGGCAGCCGTTGCCGCCGCACGTGCCGCACACGACGGCGGTGTCGACCTGCAGCTCACGCTTGACGCCGAACGTCGCCTCGACGAGGTCGATGTCCATGCGCACGAGCGCGTCCTGGCCGCGGCGTGCCCGGGGCACCGGGCCGGCGGCCTGGCCGCCGCCGCCGAAGAACGTCTCGAAGATGTCCTGGAAGCCGAAGCCCTGGCCGTAGCCGCCGCCGGCGCTGCCGCCGGGAGCGGTCGGGTCCACGCCCATGTCGTACTGCTCGCGCTTCTCGCGGTTGGACAGCACCTCGTAGGCGCGGGCGACGTCCTTGAACTTCTCCTCACCCTCGGCGCCGGCGACGTCGGGGTGCAGGGTGCGTGCCATCTTGCGGTACGCCTTCTTGATCTGCTCGGGCGTGGCGTCGCGCTCGACGCCGAGGATCTCGTAGTAGTCGGTCACAGGTCTCTCTTCGGTGACGGTCGAGAAATGGTCGGGAGGGGTCGCGGCTGCCGTCAGCTCGGCAGGACGCGGGAGAGGTAGCGGGCGACCGCACGGACCGAGGCCATCGTGCCCGGGTAGTCCATGCGGGTCGGCCCGATCGAGCCGAGGGTGGCGACCGTGTCGCCGTCGGTGCCGTACCCGGAGGTCACGACCGACGTCTCGGTCAGTCCGTCGCGCCGGTTCTCGTGGCCGATGCTGACACGCACGCCGTCGCCGGACATCTCGGTGAGGAGCCCGAGGAGCACCACCTGCTCCTCCAGCGCCTCCAGGACCGGGCTGAGCCCGAGCTCGAACGTGGACTCCGAGCGGGCGAGGTTGGCCGTGCCCGCGAGCACGATCCGTTCCTCGGTCTCCTCGGCGAGGGTGTCCACCACGAGGTCGGCCACGGCACGGGCCACGTGGCCGAGCTCCGGGCCCACCGACTCCACCAGGGTGTCGAACGCCGCCGGCAGGTCGGCGAGCCGCAGTCCTGCCGCCGCCGCGTTGAAGCGCGCCCGCAGCTCCCCGAGCGAGGCGTCCTCCAGGACGGTGGCCCCGGAGCCGTCCGGGTGGACCGGCAGCTCGCAGAACCGCTGCTCCACGCGACCGGTGTCGGTGATGACGACCACGAGGATGCGCCCCGGGGCGACGGGCACCAGCTCCAGGTGCCGCAGGCCGGACCGGCGCAGCGACGGGTACTGCACGACGGCGACCTGGCCGGTGAGCTGGGCGATGAGCCGCCCGGCGCGGACCAGCACGTCGTCGAGGTCGACCGCCTCGGACAGGAACGTCTCGATGGCGCGCTTCTGCGGGACGTTGAGGGGGCGCACCTCGGCCAGCCGGTCGACGAACAGCCGGTACCCGGCGTCCGTCGGCACGCGGCCGGCGGACGTGTACGGCTGGGCGATGTACCCGGCCTCCTCCAGCGCCGCCATGTCGTTGCGGATCGTCGCCGGGGACACCCCGAGACGATGACGTTCGGTGAGCATGCGCGAGCCGACGGGCTCCCGCGTGGTGACGTAGTCCTCCACGATGGCGCGCAGCACCTCGAGGCGGCGTTCCTCGCTCACGGTCGTCCTCCCCCCGATCGGCGGTCTGCGGTCTGAGCGCTCGACTTAGCACTCTCGATGGCTGAGTGCCATCCTACGCGTCCCCGGCGACGCCCCGGGGGAACGATCCTCCCTCGCGACGAGCGTCACCGGCACCTGGCACGATGACCGGTATGCCCCTGGACAGGTCTCCGCTGGTCGGTCGCGCGACGGAGCTCGACGTCCTGCGCCGCGCCCTCGAACGCGCCGGGGCCGGTCACGGCGGCACCGTGCTCGTCGCCGGGGAGGCGGGCATCGGCAAGACACGCCTGGTGACCGAGCTGCTCGACGGCGTCCCGCCCGGCACGCTCGTCGCCCACGGCCAGTGCGCCGACTCCGGGTCCGGACCCGTCCCCTACGCTGCGCTGACCGGCACGGTCCGCGGGCTCGTCGACGCCCTCGGGACCGACGCGGTCCTCGCCGCGGCCGGCCCCGCGGCCGACGCGCTGGGCGCGATCCAGCCCGGTCTGGTCGCCCAGCGTCCCGGCGTCGCGACCGGGCGCGGCCCCGAGGTGCTCGTCGACCTGCTCACCACGCTGGCCGGCGAGCGCCGCGTCGTCGCCGTCCTGGAGGACCTGCACTGGTCGGACGACGCCACGCGCAGCGCGCTCGACCGTCTCGCCCGGGTCGCCCGCGGCACCTCCCTGCTCGTCGTGGCCACCTACCGCAGCGACGACGTCGACCGCCGCCACCCGCTGCGCACCACGCTGGCCGAGCTCGACCGCTCCCGCCTGGCCACCCGCCTCGACGTCGAACCACTCGGCACGGACGACGTCGCGGCCCTGGCCGCCGCGGTCGAGCCGCAGGGCGCCGGCGTCCGGGACCTCGGCGATCTCGTGGAACGCTCCGGCGGCGTCCCGTTCTACGTCGAGGAGCTCGCACGCTGCCTCGACGGGGACCTGCCCGTGTCCCTGCGCGACGTCCTGCTGCTGCGCTACTCCCGCCTCTCTCCCGAGGCGCAGGACCTGTGCCGTGCCGTGTCGGCCGCCGGTCAGCGCGTGCCCCACGACGTCCTCGCCGCCGTGCTCGGCAGCGACGCGCTGTCCGCCGCCGAGCCCGCCCTGCGCGAAGCCGTCGACGCGATGGTGCTCGTCGTCGAGCACGACGGCTACCGGTTCCGCCACGCCCTGCTGCAGGAGGCCGTCGCCGACGAGCTGCTGCCCACCGAACGCCGTCGCCTGCACACCGCCTACGCCGAGGTGCTCACCGCGCTGCCCGCCACGGTCCCCCGTCTCGCCGAGATCGCCGACCACTGGTGGCACGCCCACGTGCCCGCACGGTCCCTGCAGGCCGCCGTCGCGGCGCACGCCGCCGCCGGCCACGACGCCGCGTCGTCGACCGCCGTCGCGCTCGGGGAACGGGCCCTGGAGCAGTGGGACCTCGTGCCGGACGCCGCGCAGGTGACCGGCACCTTGCACCACGACCTGCTGATGTCCGTGGCCCGGGCGCAGCACCACGCGAGCCGGATCGACCGTGCGCTCGCGCTGGCCCGCCAGGCCCTCGCCGAGTGGCCCGCGGACGACCCCGCCGGCCGGGCCAGAACCCTCGGGCAGGTGGGGGTCCACATGCTCCGCACCGGCGACGAGGCCGGCAGGCAGCACCTCGACGAGGCGGTGCGCACCGCCCCGGCGGACGCCGTCGACACCGTCGGACCGCTGCTGCGGATGCGGGCCCGCACCGCGATGCTCGACGGCGACCTCGACACCGCCGTCGACACCGCCGACCGCGCGCTCGCGACGGCGGACACGGACGCCGAACGCTCCCGGCTGCTGAACATCCGCGGCGTCGCCCGGTCGGACAGGGGCGACCTCGGCGGCATGGACGACCTGGAAGAGGCACGACGCCTCGCCGGGGCGGAGTGGGACGCCCTCAGCCGGTTCCACACCAACACCTCCGACCAGTACGTCAAGCAGGGACGGTTCGAGAGTGCTCGCGCGCTCGCGGCCGCAGGCGCCGAGCTCGCTCGGGACCGCGGTGCCGGCTGGGGCAGCCGCGCGATGCTGGAGGGCAACGTCGCCGAGGCCCTCATCGGCCTCGGCCGCTGGGACGAGGCGGCCGCGTGGTACGAGCGTTGCGTCCCGCTGGTCGCACCGAGCCAGTTCGCCGTCTACCTCGGAGAACGGTGGACCTGGTTGAGCCTGTGGCGCGGGGACGTCGACCGTGCCCAGACGATGGGCCGGCGCGGGCGGTCCGAGTGGCTGCGCCTCGGGCGGATCGAGGCGCAGGTCCGCTCGCGGACGTGGGCCACCCTGGCCGAGCTCGCCCTCGAGCGCGACGACGTCGACGACGCGCTCGAGCTCGTCGCACCCGTCCTGGAGCCCGGACGCGTCTCCGGCGCCTATGCGCTGGCGGTGCTCGCGGTGGCGGCCCGCGCCGCCGCCCGGGCGCGCGACCTCGGGCGCCCGGTCGACGTCGGGCCCTACCGGCAGATGCTCGACGCCGCGGCGTACTGGCCGACCCACGGCGTCTGGTCGACGGTGTTCGCCGCCGAGCTCGGCGAGGCCCCGTGGTCGGCCGTGGCGGCGCTCGGTCCCGCCGAGCTCGCTCCGGCGCACCTGCGGCCGTACGCGCTGCTCCGGGACGGTCAGGCGCACCTGGACGACGAGGACCGTCCCGGAGCACGGGAGCTGTTGAGCGCGGCCGCCCGGTCCGCGCAGGAGATCGGCGCGGGGCTCGTGCTCGACCGTGCCCACCGTCTGCTCGACGACGCCGGGCTGGGTCCGTCCCGTCCTCGCGCCACCACGCCGTCCACCGGGCTCGCCGGCCTGACGGAACGGGAACGTCAGGTGCTCGACCTGGTGGCCGACGGCCTGACGAACGGGCAGATCGCCGAGCGGCTCTTCATCACGCGCAAGACGGCCTCGGTGCACGTCTCGGCGATCTTGCGCAAGCTGGGGGTGGCGAGCCGCACGGAGGCAGCCGTCCTGGCGCGCACCGCCTGACCGCCGTCCGCCTGCGGTACCTCAGGGCGACCTGGGGGGTGCCCGGTCCCGGGGAACCGGACTCCTGCCCGATCCGCACGGGTACCTCAGGGACCGAGGCTGAGGGTGTCGCGGGCCGCCCGGGCCCACCGCACCAGGAGGCCACCATGCACCCCGAGCTGTACCACCAGCTGTACCGGCAGCACGAGGCGGAGATCGTCCGCAGGGCCGAGCTGCGCCGGGTCGTGGCCGAGCGCGAGGAGCACAGCGCCGCCGCTCGGACCCGTCGTCCCGTCGCACGACGCCGCCTGAGCACCCTGCTGGCGCAGGCCGCCCGGCGCATCCGGCGCGTGTCGCTCACGGGTCGCACGGCGCCGGGTCCGTAGGCTCGCGGCCGTGCACGACCGCTACGGCTCCGACGTCCTGTCCAGCTCCTCCGGCGCGCCCGGCGGATCGGCCCACCACCGGCGCCGTCCGACGTCGCAGCCCCGGCCCGCCGAGCCGGGGCTCGTCGTGGAGGAGGTGCAGACCGGCTGGGTCGGCGCCGTCGTGCGCGTCGAGAAGTCCGGCGGCGTCCACCTGGTGGTGCTGGAGGACCGCCGGGGCCGGACCCGTTCGTTCCCGCTGGGGCCCGGGTTCTGGGTCGACGGGAAGCCGGTGGAGCTCACCGCACCCGTCTCCGTGCGCGCACCCGCCGCACCGACGCGCACCGCGTCCGGATCCGTGGCGGTGCACGGCGCCCGCGCGAGGGTGGCCCGCGGTTCACGGATCTGGGTGGAGGGCAAGCACGACGCCGAGCTCGTGGAGAAGGTCTGGGGCGACGACCTGCGGATCGAGGGCGTGGTGGTCGAGATGCTCGACGGCGTGGACAACCTCGCCGAGGCCCTGGCGGAGTTCGCCCCGACGGCGGACCGTCGCGTCGGGGTGCTCGTCGACCACCTGGTACCGGGGTCCAAGGAGCAGCGCCTGACCACCGAGGCGTTGCGGACGGTCCCGTCCGGCACGGTCCTCGTGCTCGGCCACCCCTACGTGGACGTGTGGCAGGCGGTCAAGGCCGCCCGGGTGGGCCTGACGAGCTGGCCGACGATCGAGCGCGGCACCGAGTGGAAGCGGGGCATCCTGCGCGAGCTGGGCTGGCCCGCCACCACCACGCAGGACGTCGGTCTCGCATGGCAGCGCATCCTGGGCACCGTGCGCGACTACCGAGACCTCGACCCGGCCCTGCTGGGCCGGGTCGAGGAGCTCATCGACTTCGTGACGGCCTGACGGCCGTCGTCAGGCGACGCCGTCGCGCCGGGCGTACAGGTTGACCTTCTCCGACACGGACACCACCGCCAGGTAGAACTCGAGGGTGATGCGTGCGATCGCCAGGTAGACGATCGCGATGATCCACCCGAACACGATGTAGCCGAGGCCGCCCCAGAACGCGTCGTTGAACAGGGCCACGATCGCCACGATCAGACCGATCACCCACCCCAGGATGATCAGCACCGACACGATCACGTAGATGATCTTGACGACCTTCGGGGTCACGTAGTGCGTGAACGAGTAGTCGAACAGCGCCCCGAAGAAGCCGGTGGCGTCGGTGCGTGCGACGTTCGCGGCCGAGGACGCCGCGTCGGCGAAGAACGGCTCACCGCCGGGCCGTGCCTGTCCCCCGGGCTGCTGGGCGGACTGCTGGTAGGGCGCCTGGTAGCCGCCACCCGGGTCGTGCGCGGGCGGTGGGGACGCGGGCTGACCCTGCTGACCGTACGGGTCCTGCGGCTGCCCGTACGGGTCGTCCTCGGGCCGACCGGGCTGGCTCGGCGGGTTCTCGCTCATCGTTCCTCCAGATGGTGCGGCGATGCCCTGACCTGCACCACTGTCGGCCCGCAGCACGTGACCTGCCACCGGAGGGGCGAAGAATGTCCCGGATGGTGGGAATCGACCTGCCGTGCTGGAAGGATGGGACGCATGACACAGGCACCCCACCCCGTGCCCCCCGGGGATCATCGGGACACCCGCCCCCTGTCGACGTCCGACGAACGGCTCTGGGCGATCCTGGCGCACCTGGGCCCTCTGGTCGTCGCCGCGGTCACCGTGGGGACCCTGGGGTTCCTGGCGCCGCTGGTCATCTGGCTCGTGCTGCGCGACCGCAGCGCACTCGTGGCGGACCAGGCCAAGGAGGCGCTCAACTTCCAGATCACCGTGGCCGTCGTCAGCGTGGCACTCTGGGCCCTCGGCCTGTTCTTCGGCTGGATCCCCTTCCTGGGTGGCCTCGTCACCGGACTGGTGACGGCCGTCGGCATCCTGGTCTGGATCGTCACCGTGGTGCTGGCCGTCATCGCCGCGGTGACCGTCGGACGCAACGACCTGTACCGGTACCCGTTCACGCTGCGCCTGGTGAAGTGACACCGGCGTCGACCTCAAGGAGCACGCATGACCTCGACACCTGACCCGAACCAGTCCTCGCAGGACCCGCAGGACCCGACGACGCCCGGGCCGCAGCCGGAGCAGCCGTACGCCCAGCAGCCCGGCCAGCCGTACGCCCAGCAGCCCGGCCAGCCCTACGCCCAGCAGCCCGGCCAGCCCTACGCCCAGCAGCCCGGCCAGCCCTACGGCCAGCAGCCGCCGGACCAGCCGTACGGCTACGGCCCGCCCCCGGTGACTCCCTCGGAGGAGCGGACCTGGGCGATCTTCGCCCACCTGGGCGGGGTGTTCCTCAGCTTTCTGGTGCCGCTCATCATCTGGCTCGTGTACCGCGAGCGCAGCCGGTACCTCGACGACCAGGGCAAGGAGGCGCTGAACTTCCAGATCACGCTGCTGATCGGCTACCTGGCCAGCTTCGTGCTGATGTTCGTGTTCATCGGCTTCATCACCGTGTGGGTCGTGTGGGTGTGCTCGGTGGTGTTCGGCATCCTCGCGGCGATCGCCTGCTCCCGCCAGGAGTGGTACCGCTACCCGCTGAACATCCGCTTCATCCGCTGATCCGGCGGGTGCGGCAGGGTCAGGTCAGCTCGCGCACGACGGCGTCCGCGAGGAGGCGTCCACGGCGCGTCAGGACCGCCCTGCCGCGCACCGCGGCGACACCGTCGAGCAGCTCCCGGGCGACCAGACCGGCGACGGCCCGGCGCCCGGGGGCGTCCAGCACGGCGAGGTCGAGGCCTTCGGCGAGCCGGACACCGAGCATCACGCGCTCCAGGTGCGCCTCGGCGGCCGTGAGCAGCTCGCGACCGGCGCCGGGAGATGTGCCTGCCTCGAGCATCGCCGCGTAGCGACGAGGGTGCTTGACGTTCCACCAGCGCACGCCCGCGACCCGCGCCTGCGCGCCGTCGTCGTCCGAGGGTGACGTCCCGTCCCACGGCGCGCCCACGTAGGAGTGCGCGCCCGGCCCGACACCCCACCAGTCGTGCCCGCGCCAGTAGGCGAGGTTGTGTCGGCAGGCGTGCTCGGTCCCACGGGCCCAGTTGCTCACCTCGTACCAGCCGAGGCCGGCGGCGGTGAGCAGGTCGTCGGCGAGCTCGTACTTGGCGGCCTGGTCGTCCTCGTCGGGCAGGGTGACCTCGCCCCGGCGCACCTGGGCGGCCATCTTCGTGCCCTGCTCCACGACGAGCGCGTACGCCGAGACGTGGTCGACGCCGGTGTCCAGGGCGCTGGTCACCGTGGTGCGCCAGTCCTCCAGCGACTCCCCCGGCGTGCCGTAGATGAGGTCCAGCGAGACGTCCAGGCCGGCGTCACGGGCCCAGCGCACGACGTCGGGGACACGGGCCGGGTCGTGCGTCCGCTCCAGCGTGGCCAGGACGTGCGGCACGGCGGACTGCATGCCGAAGGACACCCGGGTGAAGCCGGCGTCGGCCAGCACCCCCAGGGACTCCGGTGTCACGGAGTCAGGGTTGGCCTCCGTGGTGACCTCGGCGTCCGGCGCGAGCCCCCAGGCGTCGCGGACGCCGTCGAGGATCCGGGCCAGGTCCGCCGCCGGGAGCATGGTCGGTGTCCCCCCGCCGAAGAACACGGTGGACACCGGCCGTGCGCCGAGCCCGGCGTCGGCGAGCACCCGGGCCGCCAGGTCCACCTCGCGCAGGGCGGTCGTGGCGTAGGCGGCCTGGGAGGCCCCGCCGCCCAGCTCCGAGGCGGTGTAGGTGTTGAAGTCGCAGTATCCGCAGCGCACCGTGCAGAACGGCACGTGCACGTAGACGCCGAACGGCGAGCGGGCACCGTGCGCGGCGTCCGAGGGCTCCCGCACGACGTCGGGCGGGAGCGCGCCGTCGGCGGGGACGGGCGCTCCGTCGGGCAGGGCAGGCACGCTACTTCTTCTTGTCCTTGCCGCCGTCCTTGCCGCCCGCGCTCTCGGAGGAGAGCGCGGCGATGAAGGCGTCCTTGGGGACCTCGACGGAACCGATGTTCTTCATGCGCTTCTTGCCCTCCTTCTGCTTCTCGAGCAGCTTGCGCTTCCGGCTGATGTCACCGCCGTAGCACTTGGCGAGCACGTCCTTGCGGATCGCGCGCACCGTCTCGCGGGCGATGACGCGCGCACCGACGGCGGCCTGGATCGGCACCTCGAACTGCTGGCGCGGGATGATCTCCTTGAGCTTGGCCGTCATCCGCACGCCGTACTCGTAGGCGGCGTCCCGGTGCACGATCGCGCTGAACGCGTCGACCTGGTCGCCCTGCAGCAGGATGTCGACCTTCACCAGGTTCGCGGACTGGTCGCCCTCGGGCTCGTAGTCCAGGGAGGCGTAGCCGCGCGTGCGCGACTTGAGGTGGTCGAAGAAGTCGAAGACGATCTCCGCCATCGGGATCGTGTAGCGCAGCTCGACCCGGTCCTCGGACAGGTAGTCCATGCCGTGCATCGTGCCGCGTCGGTCGGTGCACAGGCCCATCACCGTGCCGACGAACTCGCTCGGCGTGAGGATCGTGGCCTTGACGACCGGCTCGCGGACCTCCTTGATCTTGCCGACCGGGAACTCCGAGGGGTTGGTCACCTTGACGTCGGTGCCGTCCTCCATCGTCACGTCGTAGACGACGTTCGGGGCGGTCGAGATCAGGTCGAGGTCGAACTCGCGCTCCAGGCGCTCGCGCACGATCTCCAGGTGCAGCAGGCCGAGGAACCCGACACGGAACCCGAACCCGAGGGCGACCGACGTCTCCGGCTCGTAGTTGAGGGCGGCGTCGTTCAGCTTGAGCTTGTCCAGCGCGTCGCGCAGCACCGGGTAGTCGGAGCCGTCGATCGGGTACAGGCCCGAGAACACCATCGGCTTGGGGTCGTCGTACCCGCCGAGCGCCTCGGACGCCGGGGCGGCCGCGCTCGTGACGGTGTCGCCGACCTTCGACTGGCGCACGTCCTTCACACCCGTGATGAGGTAGCCGACCTCACCGACGCCGAGACCCTTGGTCTTGATCGGCTCCGGCGAGATCACACCGATCTCCAGGAGCTCGTGGGTGGCCCGCGTCGACATCATCTGGATGCGCTCGCGCGGGTTCAGGTCGCCGTCGACGGCGCGCACGTAGGTGACCACGCCGCGGTACGTGTCGTAGACCGAGTCGAAGATCATGGCCCGCGCCGGCGCGTCCGGGTCGCCCACGGGCGCCGGGACCCGCGCCACGATCCGGTCGAGCAGCGGCTCGACACCCTCGCCCGTCTTGCCCGACACCCGCAGCACGTCCGCCGGGTCGCCGCCGACGAGGTTCGCCAGCTCCTCGGCGTACTTCTCGGGCTGGGCGGCCGGCAGGTCGATCTTGTTCAGCACCGGCACGATCTCGAGGTCGTTCTCCATCGCCAGGTACAGGTTCGCCAGCGTCTGGGCCTCGATGCCCTGCGCGGCGTCGACGAGCAGCACCGCTCCCTCGCAGGCCGCCAGGGAGCGCGAGACCTCGTAGGTGAAGTCGACGTGACCGGGGGTGTCGATCATGTTCAGCGCGTACGGGGTGAGCTCGCCGGAACCGTCCTCGAGCGCCCACGGCATGCGCACGGCCTGGGACTTGATCGTGATGCCCCGCTCGCGCTCGATGTCCATCCGGTCGAGGTACTGGGCGCGGGCGTCGCGCGCCTGCACCACGCCCGTGAGCTGGAGCATCCGGTCCGCCAGCGTCGACTTGCCGTGGTCGATGTGCGCGATGATGCAGAAGTTGCGGATCAGCTCGGGCGCCGTGGAGTTCGGCTGGATGCGCGCGCTCAGCGCGGGTCCGGGGATGGGCAACGCGTCTCGCTCCGTCGTGGTGGGCTTGTCGTCTGGCCCGGTCATTCTCCCACGACACGAGGTCCGGCTCGGCAGCCCGGTGGACGCCGGGAGCCGCCCGCCGTCGGACTGGGTACCTTGTGGCGGGTGAGCACCTCAGTGACGGTCGACCCCGGGTCAGGTCTGCGCACCGACGGCGGCGACGACCTGGACCACCTCGTCCTCCTGGCCGCGCTGCAGGACCGGTTCGCCGCCGGGGTCGCGGCCGCCGACCCCGGCGCCGACGTCCCCGCGTGCGCCCCGTGGACGGTGCGCGACCTCGTGCTGCACGTCGCGCAGATCCACCGGTGGTCCGCGGGACAGGCCGACCCCGCGCGGGGCGGGAGCACATCGGAGGCGGTCCCCGACGACGCGACGGCGGTCGCGCTCGCGGCGTCGTACCGCGACGCCGCCGCCGACCTGCACGCGACGCTGGTGCGGATCGACCCCGGCGCCTCCTGCCGGACCCTCCTGGGGCAGGGACCGGCGTCGTTCTGGCGCCGTCGGCAGGTGCACGAGACGCTCGTGCACCTGCACGACCTGCGGACCGCGATCGCCCCGCTCGACCGTGCCGACGGATCTGAGGGCGCTGAGAGCGCTGAGAGCGCTGAGGGCGCTGAGAGGACCGACGGCGCCGACGTCCTCCTCCTCGACGACGTCCGCGCCGAGATCTGGGCGGACGGCGTCGACGAGGTCGTCACGATGTTCCAGCCCCGCCAGGTGCGGCTCGGCCGCAGCGCACCGCTCGCCCGCACGGTGCGTCTGCACGCGCACGACCTCGACCGCTCGTGGACGCTCGGGGCGCACGAGGACGACCGCCCGTCGCAGGACCCCGCCGCCACGGTGCGTGCCACCGCCCGCACCCTCGACCTGCTGCTGTGGCGCCGGACCACCCTGGCCGACACCGACGTCGAGGTGTCCGGGGACGGCGCGACCCTGCACGCCGTGCTCGCCGCGCCGATCGTGCCCTGAGACGGCGTCCGTGTGGACACCTCGCGCAGGCGACGGGTTCACTGGACGGACGTCGAACCGAGGGAGCCGCGTCGTGAGCGCACCGTGCCAGATCGTCCGTGACGGAGCCGTCGCCACGGTCCTGCTCGACCGGCCCACGCACCGCAACGCGCTCGACCTCGCGCTCAAGGAGGCGCTGCTGGACGCTCTCGACCAGGTCTCCCGCGACCCCGACGTCCGCGCCGTCGTCCTGGCGGGCAACGGTCCTGCGTTCTGCGTCGGCCAGGACCTGCGCGAGCACGCCGAAGGTCTGGGGACGGGCGCCTGGGCGCGCGAGCGCACCGTGGAGCGGCACTACAACCCGATCGTGCGCACGCTGGCGACGATGCCGCAGCCGGTCGTCGCCGCGGTGCACGGCGCCTGCGTGGGTGCCGGGCTGGGGATCGCCCTGGCGTGCGACCTGCGCGTGCTGGCCGACGACGCCGTGCTCGGCACCGCCTTCGCAGGTGTCGGGCTGACGTTCGACTCGGGGCTGTCGGCGACGCTGACCTGGGCGGTCGGGGCCGCGCGGGCACGCGAGCTCGTCCTGCTGGGTGGGACCTTCGACGCCGCGAGCGCGGTGGCCTGGGGCATCGCCGGGCGCGTGGTGCCGGCGGGCGAGGTGCGCGTGGTCGCGCACGACCTGGCGTCGCGGCTCGCGCAGGGCCCCCCGTTGGCGCACGCGGCGTCCAAGCGGCTCGTGGCGGCGGCGTCCACCCGCTCCTGGGAGGAGAGCCTGGCCGCCGAGGCCGCCGAGCAGGACGCCCTGGGCCGCACGGACGACCACCGGGAGGCCGTCGCGGCCTTCCTGGAGCACCGCTCCCCGCGGTTCACGGGGCGGTAGGTCAGGCGAGACGGGTCATCTCGACGGTGACCTCCAGGTCGCTCGCGCCCCCGCCGGCGAACACCCCCTTGAGGGGCGGCACGTCGCCGTACTGGCGGCCCCGCCCGACGACGACGTGGTCGGCCCCGGCGAAGCGTCGGTTGGTCGGGTCGTAGGCGACCCACCGGCCCGCCCACCACTCCAGCCAGGCGTGCGACTCCCCGACGACGGGGACGCCGACCGCGGCGTCGGCGCGCGGGTGCAGGTAACCGGACACGTAGCGGGCCGGGATCCCCACCGACCGCAGGGCACCGATCGCGAGGTGCGCCATGTCCTGGCAGACGCCCTCCCGCGCGGCCCAGGCGTCGACGGCCGGGGTGTGCACCGTCGTCACGCCGGGCACGTACTCCAGGCGGTCGCGCACGGCCAGGCAGATCGCCTCGGCCGCCTCGGCCGGCGGCCTGCCCGCCGCGACCTCGAGGGCGAGCGCGGCGACCTCGTCGGGCACCGCCGTCGTGGGCGTCGCGGCGAGGAACTGGACGTGGGCGTCGAGGACCGCGCGCCCGCCCAGCTCCTCCCACTCGACCTGGGGACGGTCCTCGACGACGTCGGCCACCTCGACGGTGGCCTCGGCCACGATCTCGAGGTCCTCGTGGGGCTGCAGGACCTCGAAGATCGTCACCGCCGTACCCCAGTAGTCCTCGTACGCGTCGGTCCAGGTGTGCGGGGAGATCGTCATCCGCGACGACCGCAGCGTCTGGAAGTCGTCGTCGACGGGGCGCATCCGCGCCTCGTTGTACGACGCCGTCACCGAGGCCGGGTAGGAGAATGCGGTCCGGTGGACCACGCGGACCAGGCTCACAACGCCTCCCCCACCCAGGCCGCCGCCGTGGTCGGCGACGGGAAGTACCGGTCACGGATCGCCTCGCTCGCCCGGGCGCACGCGTGCTGGACCTGCTCCATGACGGCCGGCAGGTCGTCGAGGGTCTCGTCGCGGCGCCTGTACTCCAGCCGCGAGCGCACCACCCCGAGCTCGCGCACGGCCTCGTCGCTGACCTCGCGCCGGTGCTCGACGGGTTCGAGGGCGCGCAGCGCCACCTCCGCGGACCGCAGGGCGTAGACGATCGAGCGGGGGAAGAGCCGGTCGAGCACGAGGAACGCGGCGGCGTCGTCGTCCGTGGTGCGACCGCGGTGCGCCCGCAGGTAGGCCTCGTGCGCCCCGCAGGAGCGCAGGACGCTGGTCCAGCCGGGTCCCGCGGCGCCGAGGCGCGCCTGGGTGGTCAGGAGCCGGGCGGTCATGTCGGCACGCTCGATGGACTGCCCGAGGACCATGAAGTGCCAGGTGGCGTCGTGCGGCGTCGCGGACTCCATGAGCCCGGACACGACGGCGGCCCGTTCGCGCACCCAGGCGAAGAACTCGTGGGGACGCCGGTTGAGGCCGACCGTGACCACGCGGTGGCGGGTCGTGTTGAGAGCCTCCCACACGTCGGTCGAGACGATCTCGCGGGCCCGCCGGGCGTTCTCCCGCGCGGCGACGAGCGCGCCGGCGATGGCGGAGGGGTTGGTGCGGTCGTGGGCGAGCAGGCGCAGCACGGTCTCACGTCCGACCGGCCCGTCCTCGGGCGCGGCGGGGTGGTCCATGATCGCCAGCAGGGAGCGGCAGGCGGCGGGTTCCTCGGCCCAGGGTTCCTCCGAGAGGAGCTGCAGGTGGACGTCGAGGATCCGCGCGGTGTCGTCGGCACGTTCGACGTAGCGGCCGATCCAGAACAGGGACTCGGCGATCCGGCTCAGCACTCGTCCACCACCTCCTGCTGCTGTTGCTGCTGTTGCTGCTGCTGCTGACCGACGTCGTCGGCCGGGTTGGACTCGATGGGCACGCCCGGCGGCTCGCCCTCGGCGACCACCCGGTGCTCCGGCCCGCGGGCCGGGTGGGCCGACGACGGCGCGCGACGGTCCTTGAGCACCCAGGTGTCCTTCGACCCGCCGCCCTGGGAGCTGTTCACCACGAGCTGGCCCTCCCCCAGCGCCACCCGGGTCAGCCCCCCGGGCAGCACCCAGACGTCGGAGCCGTCGTTGACGGCGAAGGGCCGCAGGTCGACGTGCCGGGAGCGGAACGCGCCGTCGACGTAGGTGGGCGACGTGGAGAGCTGCACGACGGGCTGGGCGACCCAGCCTCTCGGGTCCGACACCAGCCGGGCCCGCAGGCGCGCGAGCTCGGCGGGCGAGGCGTCCGGTCCGACGACGATGCCCTTGCCGCCCGAGCCGTCCACCGGCTTGACGACCAGCTCGTCGAGACGGTCGAGCACCTCCGCGAGCGCCCCCGGCTCCTCCAGCCGCCACGTGTCGACGTTGCGCAGCACCGGCTCCTCGCCCAGGTAGTAGCGCACGAGGTCCGGCACGTAGGTGTAGACGAGCTTGTCGTCCGCGACGCCGTTGCCGATGGCGTTGGCCAGCGTCACGGTGCCCCGGCGGGCGCAGTCCACCAGGCCGGGCACGCCGAGCACGGAGTCCGGCCGGAACCGCACCGGGTCCAGGAACACGTCGTCCACGCGCCGGTAGATCACGTCGACCCGCCGGGGTCCGCTGGTGGTGCGCATGTACACCCGCCCGGACGCGCAGTACAGGTCGCGTCCCTCCACGAGCTCGACGCCCATGAGCCGGGCCAGGAGCGCGTGCTCGTAGTAGGCGGAGTTGTAGACCCCGGGGGTCAGGACGACGACGGTCGGCTCGGGGGTCGAGTCCGGCGCGGCCGCGGCCAGGGCGGAGACCAGCCGGCGGGGGTAGTCGATGACGCTGCGCACGTGCAGCTCGGAGAACAGCTCGGGGAACGTGCGGACCATGGCCTGACGGTTCGCCAGCACGTAGCTGACCCCGGACGGCACGCGCACGTTGTCCTCGAGCACGCGGAACTCGCCCGCCTCGTCGCGCACCAGGTCGATGCCCGCGACGTGGCAGCGCACCCCGTTGGGCGGCTCGATGCCGTGGGCCTCGCGCTGGAACTCCGTGCTGGACAGCACCAGGCGCCGCGGCACGACGCCGTCGCGCACCGCCTGCTGGGGGCCGTAGACGTCCGCGAGGAACGCCTCCAGGGCGCGCACCCGCTGGCGCACGCCGCGCGAGATGAGGTCCCACTCGTCCGGGGAGATCACCCGCGGCGCGACGTCCAGCGGGAACGGCCGCTCCTCGCCCGCCACGTCGAACGTGATGCCCTGGGCGAGGTAGGAGCGGGCGAGCGCGTCGGCGCGGGCCGTGACCTCGTGGGTGGTCAGCGACGCGAGGGTGTCGTGCACGCGCCGGTACCGCGGCCGGACGTCGCGGCCCCGGTCGAACAGCTCGTCGAAGGCCCGACCGAGCGTGTAGTCGTCGAACATGTCCGCCATGACCGCACGGTAGACGCCCCAGGACGCCGGCGCGTTCCGGCCGTGTTTCCCGCTGATGTCGTGGCTAGGCTGGCGCCCGTGCCCCGATGGACGAACCTGCTGCGACGTACCGCCCGCGTGATCGGCTCCGCCCTGCGGCCCTCGACCCGTACGCGGCCCACCCCGGGGCCGACCCGGGCGGCCCCGCGCCCGACGCGCCGCGGGCCCGCTGCGGCGACCACCACGCCGGGCGCGGCCGGGCAGTACCCGGGCGACTTCGCCGGCGTCGTCGCCGCGGTGTACGCGCCACGGCCCGACGGCGCCCCGGACCCGGGTGAGGTCGTGTGGACCTGGGTGCCCTACGAGGAGGACCACTCGCGCGGCAAGGACCGACCGGTGCTGCTCGTCGGACGGGACGGTCCCTGGCTGCTCGCCCTGCAGCTCACCAGCAAGGACCACGACCGGGACGCCGCCCAGGAGGCCCGCTGGGGCCGGTTGTGGATGGACATCGGCTCCGGCCCCTGGGACCGTCAGGGCCGCCCGAGCGAGGTCCGCGTCAACCGGGTGGTGCGGGTCGATCCGCGGTCGGTGCGACGCGAGGGAGCCGTCCTGCCCCGCCGGACGTTCGACGGCGTCGTCGCCGCCATGCGTCGCAGCGGGCACTGACGCGCGCAGCCCTCGTCAGGCGCGCGGGCGCGGTGCCCTGCGGGCGACGAGCACGTCGCGGTCGATCGACTGGTCCACGCGGTGGCGCAGGCGCGTCCAGGCGCCGTCGTCGAGCACCTCCAGACCGTGGTCGGCGAGCACGCCGGCGGCCTCCTCGCGCGCCGCGACGTGCGTGTTCCACGAGAGCCCGATCGTTCCGCCGGGGCGCAGCATCGCCGTCCACGCGGGCACGGCGGTGCGCAGCAGGTCGAGCGGACCGCGCTGCAGGTCGCCGCCGGCGCTGCGGCTGCCGTGCTGCACGCCGTAGGGCAGGTCCCCGACGACGACGTCGAAGGACCCGCGGCGGAAGAACTCCCCGCAGCGACGGGTGTCGGCCGCCACGACGTCGAGCTCGCGCACGTCGCCCGCCTTGAACGCCTCCCGGGTCAGCCCGATCGTCGCCTCGAGCCGACGGGCGACCACCTTGCGGTCGCGCCGCACGGGGCCGAACGCGACGGTGTGCTTCAGCCGTTTGCGCGGCAGGTAGGTCCGCACGAACGTCGCGTAGGCCTCCACGTCGGCGGTGTCGACGTCGATGCCGGCGGCGTGGTAGCCGTACAGCAGCGCCTGGTTGAGGGTCGAGCCACGGCCGCAGACGGGGTCCAGGACCCGCAGCGGACGATCGAGCATCTGCCCGGCGGCACCGGACGCCGCGACCGTCACGTTGAGCAGCAGCCGCGTGAACTGCTCGTTCGTCTTGCCCGCGTACTTCTGGATGGTGACGAGGTCGTCGTCGAGACGGTCCAGACGGGGCGCGGGGACGGGGTGCAGGGCACCGGCCTCGAACCGGAACAGCGCGTACAGCGCCGAGGCGTTCGCCAGGTACGCCACCGTGCGGTCGTCGAGGTCGTCCACCGTGAAGGTGACGTACGCGACGTCCGCGATCCGCTCGACCCTCGGGTCCACGATCTCGGCGCCGGCCGCGGAGGCGAGGATCTCCAGCTCGGCGGCCAGCAGGTCGGTCGAGGCGGCGGCGTACACCCGGTTGGCCGACGGCAGCAGGAGGGCGGCATAGCGTGCTGTGGTCACCGGTCGATGCTACGACCGGCGCGGTCGGGCTCACTGCGGCGCGGACGGGCGCGCTGGTCACCGGCCACGAGGACTGGTAGTCTGGTCAGTCGCGTGTCCGCCCAGGTCGGCGGGCACAGCCACAGTTCCTCTCCACGGGTTCCCCACCCCAGTCCCGGAGCTGCGGCCGCCCTCTACGACCTATCCGCTCGCCGACAGGCGAACACACCAGGAAGTACACCAGTGGCAAACATCAAGTCCCAGATCAAGCGCATCAAGACGAACGAGAAGGCGCGCCTGCGCAACCGTGCCGTCAAGTCCGAGCTGAAGACGCACGTCCGCAAGGTGCGTGACGCCGTCGCCGGTGGCGACAAGGACGCGGCGACGTCGGCCCTCAAGGCTGCCTCGCGCAAGCTCGACAAGGCGGTCTCGAAGGGCGTCATCCACGCCAACCAGGCTGCGAACCGCAAGTCGGCCCTCGCGAAGTCCGTCGACGCGCTCTGAGCCTTCCGGCCGGGCCCCGAGCCCAGCCGACCGAGAGCCCCTGACCCGCACGGGTCGGGGGCTCTCGGCCTTTCAGCCCCGCTGGGCCCGCGCGATCGCCAGCACGGCCCGCTCGACGGCGAACACGGGGTCGCGGCCGCCGCCCTTGACGTCGGTGTCCGCCTGGGCGACGGCACTGATCGCGACGGCGAGGCCCTCCGGCGTCCAGCGCGCCAGGTCCTTGTTCGCGTTGCGCACCTGCCACTCCTGCAGGCCCTGCTCGCGCGCCGTCGTCGAACCGCCACGGATCGCCGCGACCTTCGCCAGGGTGCGCAGCCGCAGCGCGAGCGCCGCGACCACCGGTACCGGGTCGGCGCCCGTGGCCAGCGCGTGCCGCAGCAGGGCCACCGCGCCACCGGCGTCGCCCGCCACCGCCGCGTCCGCCACCTTGAAGCCCGTCGCCTCGACGCGCCCGCCGTAGTAGCGGTCCACGGTCGCCTCACCGATCGTGCCGCTCGTGTCGGCCACGAGCTGGGAGCAGGCCGCGGCGAGCTCGCGCAGGTCGTTGCCGAGCGCGTCCACGAGCGAGCGCACCGCGGCGGCGTCCGCACGACGACGGGCCGCGCGGAACTCGCCCGTCACGAAGGCGACCTTGTCGGCGTCCTTGCTGATCGCCTCGCAGCGCAGCTCGGGCGCGCCCGACGCCGTGATCGCGTCCAGCATCTTCTTGCCCCGGTTGCCCCCGGCGTGCACCACCACGACCACCGTCTCCGGATCGGGCGCACCCACGTAGGCGACGACGTCCGCCACCAGCTCCTCGGTGCAGGCCTCCGCCCCTCGCACCACCACGACCTTCGGCTCGCCGAACAGCGACGGGCTGGCCGCGACCGTGAGCTGGCCGGCGCCGTACGCCGCGCCCTCCAGCTCCACCTTGTCGACCTCGGGCTCCCGCTGCCGGGCCAGCGCCAGCACCCCGTCGACGGCCCGCTCGGCCAGCAGACCCTCGGGGCCGCGCACCAGCACGACCGGCGCGAGCACCGGGTCGTCCCAGGGCCGGGAGTTCTTCGACGGCGCGGACGAGGGGCGGCGCGAGCGCGAGGACGTGGGCACGGGTCCAGCCTGCCAGAGCGGACCGACACGATCGTCCGCTCCGGCAGGCTGACGGGCCTCGCAGGCCTTCAGGCCTGCTGCCCCGCCCGACCTACGCCGTGGCGCACCACATCCCGTCGAGGGTGAACGCCGTCGGCTCGCCGCCCGGTGCTCCCCCACCCACGAAACCGACGGTGACCGTCGAGGCCCGGCGGCCTGCCGGGTCCCCGAGCGACCCGTTCCACGGGGCGCTGGACCAGGTGACCGACGGGCCGTCCTGCACCACGTCCCCACCCCAGGCGTTCACGACCCGGGCACCGCCCGGCAGCTCGAAGCCCAGCTCCCAGCCGTCGCGGGCACCGGGTCCGAGGTTCGTCACCCAGAGCTGGCTGACGAACCCGCCCGGCCACGCACCGTGCTCGGTGTACGACACCTCGCAGGTGGGGGTCGGCGGGGTCCAGTCGTCCGGGGACGCCGAGCCCATGTCGGCCGCCCAGGAGGCGAACCACGCCAGGGCCGCGTTCCAGTTGATCGTCGTCTCGTTCGTCGACCACGAGTCGACGTCGTCGATGTAGCAGGCCTGCGGGGCACAGCCCTGCAGGTTCGCCTGGGCGACCGGGTCCTGCAGGCCGGAGTTGGGACCGCCCGCGATCTTGCCGTCCGGGAAGGGCGGCAGACGGTCGGCCGACGCGTACCAGCGGCTGTGCATGTTCGCCGAGAACGCCGTGCCGTACCCGGTGACGTAGGAGTTGTTGATGGCGTTGCGACCCAGGATGTAGTCGAACGTCTCCAGCGCCGCGTCCCGGTAGGCCTGCTGGCCCGACAGGTCGTACGCGGTCGCCAGGACGACGGCGTTGTTGACCACCTGCGCCGTCGACCCCCACTCGTACGCCTCGGGGCCGTAGGCGTGACCGAACGGCTGCGCCTGCTGCACGGCCAGGTAGTCGTCCGCCGCCGCCAGCACCGAGGCGACGACGTCGGCCCGTCCGTCGAGCGTGTTCGGCACGGTGGCGAGGTCGAGCCTCGCGGGCACCGCGGTGCGCCCCCAGTCGAACCCGGTCGGCGACCAGACGTCCTGCTGCTCGCCGCCCACGTGGTAAGGCGAGGACAGCACGGCGTCGGCGAACGCGTCCTCGCCCGTGGTCAGGAAGAGCTCGGTGGCGGCCCAGTAGAGCTCGTCACCGACCTCGGTGTCGTCGTACGGCCCACCACCCGGGTTCGGGTCCAGGTCGTTGGTGTTGGGCGCGTAGATCTGCGGGTGCTCGCCCGCCGCCGCCCAGGCGTCGCGAGCGGCGTCGAGCAGCTCGTCGGCGAAGGCCTCGTCGTACGGGGCGTACAGCCGCGCGCCCTGCGCCGCGGCGGCGGCGAGGTTGAGCGTGGCGGCCGTCGATGGCCGGTGCACGTACCGCGGCATCGGGTCCTCGTGCGGCAACGTGTTCAGCCCGGTCCAGGCGATGTCGTGGAGCTTGTGGTGCACCAGCCCGGAGGCGTCGACCTGCTCACCGTCGATCGTCATGGTCACGCCGTCGTCGACCTGCATCCGCAGCATCCACTCCAGGTTCCAGCGCACCTCGTCGAGCACGTCCGGCACGCCGTTGTCTCGCTCGGGGACCACGAGCGTCGAGTCGCCGAGCGCGCCGTCGTTCACCGTGCCGGCGTGCAGGCTGCGCTCGTAGGTCGACAGCAGCTCGTAGACCGCGATCCCGGAGTTGACCACGTACTTGCCGTGGTCGCCGGCGTCGTACCACCCACCGGTGACGTCGACCGTGTACCCCGGGGGGCAGGCCCAGCCGCCCGGACCGTAGTGGGCGTCGCCGCCGAGCTGCGGGTTGCCCTGGTGGTCGACCGCGCCGCTCGGGGGCAGGCACGGCACGGCCGCGTCGCCCTGGTTGACGGCGTCACCGCCGAACTCGGCCACGTGCCCGGCCGGGCGCACGTACTCCGTCTTGTCGAGCTCACCGTCGACCTCGACCGGCACGATCTCGAAACCCGAGCGCTGCGTGTAGTAGATGCCGAGCGCGTCGTCCCGCAGCGGCTCGTACAGGTCGGCCGCGATGGCGAACGGGTAGGACTCCTCGCCGTCGGCCACCAGCCGGTAGCCCTCACCGGTGGCGGTCACGCCCCCGAGGTCGATGGTGTGCACGTCCAGCCCTGCCGACGCGTCGAACCCGGCGGGCGTCGTGGTGCCCTCTGCGGCCACCGCACCCTCGGCGTCGAGGAGCTGCCACGGCAGCGACTGCGTCGCGTCGGTGACGAGCGTGGCGTGCTGGGGGCCGTCGGGCAGGTAGCCGAGCTGGTTGACCCGCACGCGCGGGCCCGTCTCGTGCTCGAACTGCTCGACGGCGCCGCCCGTGGTCAGCGCCACGGTGTCCAGGCAGAGCTCGAACGCCTCGTCGTTGCCGCCGAGCTGGAGCTGGATCTCGGTCTCCACGTCGGCGTCCACCTCGAAGGTCTGGCTGAACGACTGGCCGTCGGCGCGCAGGGTGAGGTCGGCGAAGTACAGCGGCGGCCAGTCGACCCCGGGCTGCGGAACCAGCAGCCGGGCCGACGCCTCGGGCGCGGCGCTCGCCGCCACGGTCACCGTGTAGGGGCGCCCGGCCTCGAGCGCGATGCCGCCCTGACCGAGGATGACGTCCCACTGGTTGCCGCCCGCCGGGACGGTGCCGCACATGCCCGCGTCCGTGCGCGCGAGCTCGAGGTTCGGCGTGGTCCACCAGGGGGCGAGGCCGTCGAACGTCGGGTTCTGGGCGACGTTCGCCACGGGGGTGACGTGGATGTCCGTCAGGCACAGGGTGCTCGCCGGGTCCGCCCCGGACAGCTCGAACTGCACGCGTTGCGCGTCGCCGGAGGCGGTGAAGCCCCACTCGAAGGCCTGCGGCTCGCCGTCCAGGGCGACGGTCTCGGCCACGTCGAAGCCGTCGGGACCGCTCGCCCCGTCGGCCTGCACCCGCGCCTGGACGCCTTCGGTGGCGGGGTCGGCGTGCGCGGTGAAGCCGAACAGGTAGTCGGCACCCGCCTCGAGGTCGAGGTCGACGAAGTTGCCGAACCGTTCGACGGCCGGCACGTCGAGGCAGAGCTCGCCGTCGGTGACGTCGTCGTCGGTGATCCCCCACCACTGGTTGTGCACGCCGGGTGCGAACGAGCCGTTCTGCACGAGGTTCGGCGTCTCGTCGGCCTGGGCCGCGAGGGGGACGGCCGCACCGGCGAGGGTGACGGCGAGGGCGGTGGTGATCGCCGCGAGCGGGCGGCGTCGTGCCAGTCTGGTTGTCACGCGAACTCCTCGTTGAGAGCGCTTCCACGGTCTGGTTCGCCTCCACGCTAGCGGTTCGCCCGGCAGGAGTCACCCGTTCGGCTCGAATTGATTCGAGCAACCATCTCGACGGACCGCCGCGTCGGCGGCCCCGGTAGCCTGGCCGGGTGCCCCGGACCCTCGTCGTCACCAACGACTTCCCCCCGCGCCAAGGGGGCATCGAGACCTTCGTCCACGCGATGACCTCGCGGTTCGACCCCGACGACGTCGTCGTGTACACCTCCTCCAGCCCCGGGCAGGACGAGTTCGACCGGTCCGTGCCCTACCCCGTGGTCCGCGCCCGCACCCGCATGCTGCTGCCCACCCCCGCCAGGACCCGGGAGGTCGTGCGCCTCGTGGACGAGCACCGGTGCGACGCCGTCTGGTTCGGTGCCGCGGCGCCGCTCGGGCTCATGGCCGCCGCCCTGCGGCGGCGCACCACGGCCACGCGCTACGTCGCCACGACCCACGGCCACGAGCTCTGGTGGGCCAAGGTGCCCGGCACCCGCGCAGCGCTGGGCCGCATCGGCCGGCACGTCGACCACCTCACCTACCTGTCCGACCGCACGGTGGACGTCCTGGCGCGCGCCGTCGGCCCCGGGGCCGCGGCCCGCGCGGTCCGCCTCTCCCCCGGCGTCGACCCGGGAACGTTCGCCGGGACGGACCCCGCCGGCGGCCGCGAGGTCCGCCGGCGGTACGGCATCGCCGCCGACGCCCCGGTCGTGCTGTGCGCAGCCCGCCTGGTGGCGCGCAAGGGCCAGGACACGCTCGTGCGGGCCCTGCCCGCCGTGCTGCGCGACGTCCCCGACGCACGGCTGCTCGTGGTGGGCGACGGGCCCGACGCCGACCGGCTGCGCCGGCTCGTCGTCGAGCAGGGGGTCGAGGACCAGGTCGTCCTGGCCGGCGGCCACCCGCACACCGCCATGCCCGCGTTCTACGCCGCCGCCGACGTCTTCGCGATGCCGTCGCGCAGCCGCCGGGGCGGGCTCGAGGTCGAAGGGCTCGGCATCGTCTACCTCGAGGCGCAGGCCGCCGGGCTGCCCACCGTCGTCGGCGACTCCGGCGGCGCGCCCGACGCCGTGCAGGACGGCGTCACCGGCTACGTGGTGGACGGCACCGACCCCGACGACGTCGCCGCCCGGCTCGTCGAGCTGCTCGCCGACCGTGCCCTGCGCGAACGCATGGGCGCGCGCGGGCCCGGCTGGGTGACCGCCGCCTGGACGTGGGACCAGCGCTACGAGACGCTCCGCCGGCTCCTGGACGGCTGAACCCGGGGCGACCGGCGTGCTCGAACCCTGCACTGACGAGGCAGGACGGCCCCGCGCGTGCTTGCATGACGGGATGCACGGTCCCGCCGGTGACCCCGGCCCCCTCCCGGTGCGTCGCCCACGCGTGCACGGCCGTGCGGACGAGATCGGGAACGTGGTCGACGCCGTGGACACCGCGGCCCGCGGTCTGGTCACCGTCACCGGCCCCGGTGGCGCGGGCAAGACCACCATCGCTCTGGAGGTCCTGCACCGCCTGGCCGTGCAGTTCGGACGACGCTGGTTCGTCGACCTCACCACGGCGGTGAACGGCGCAGACGTCCCGGCGCGCGTCTGCCACACCCTCGGCCTGCGGCCCGGCGAGGTGGACGCCGAGGAGGTCCTGGTCACCGAGCTGGTCCGCGCGCCCTCGCTCGTCGTCCTCGACGGCTGCGAGCACCTGCTCGACGAGGTCGCCGCCCTCGTCGGGGAGCTGACGGCGCGCTGCCCCGAGCTGACCGTGGTGGCGACGAGCCGCCGTCCGCTGGCCGTGCCCGGCGAGCTCACCGTCCCGCTGGGTCCGCTGCCCCTCGACGAGGACGACGGCCCCGGACCGGCCGTGCGGCTGCTGGTCGAGCGTGCGCGCGACGCCGGCGCCGTCGTGCGCACGGACGACGACGGCCACGCTGCCGCGCTGCGGACGATCTGCGCCCGGCTCGACGGGCTGCCGCTCGCGATCGTGCTCGCCGCGAGCCAGCTGCGCACCGTGAGCGCCCCCGACCTGGCGGACCGGCTCGCCGCCGACCTGACCCTGCCGGCCATGCGGGGCGGCACGCGCCACCAGCGCACCCTCACCGCGTCCCTCGACCGGAGCGTGCTGCTGCTCTCCCCCGGCGCCGCCGACCTGTACCGCCGGGCCGGGGCGCTCGTGGGAGCTTCGACACGGACACGTGCGCGGCCGTGTGCCTGCCCGGCACCGACCCCGACCTCGTGACCGCCCGGCTCACCGAGCTCGTCGAGCACTCGGTCCTCGAGGTGGTCACCTCGGCCACCCCGGTGCGCTACCGCATGCTCGCCGTCGTGCGCCGGCACGCGGTGACCACCGCCGGTGCCGGGACCGTGGAGGAGGTCGAGGCCGCGCTCCAGACGCACCTGACCGGGGTGTTCGCCGCGGCCGCCGACGCGAGCACGACGTTCACCCCCGGCGACGTCGCCGCCCTCGCCGCCGTCCACGACGACGCGGTCGCCGCCCTCGACCGCGCGCTTGCCGACGGCCGGGCGCACGGGGTGGTCGGGCTGCTGCTGGGGCTCGTGCGGTACTGGCGGGTGACCGGACGTCTCCGGTTCGCCGTCGACCGGCTCGCGGCGGCACGGTCCCAGGTGCAGGGCCCCCCGGCCGCCGTCCTGCTCGTGGTGCAGGGCGACCTGGAGCGCGTGCTCGGACGCCTCGACGACGCCCACCGGCACACCCGGGCCGGGCTCGACCTCATGGTCGCCGCCGGTCCGGCGCTGGCCCACGCCGTGCCGTACGCCGACGGTGTGCTCGGGATGATCCTGTCCGACCAGGGCCACCATCAGCAGGCCCGCGACGTCTACCACGGCATCGCCGCGACACACCCCCTGCCGACCGACTCCCCGCTGCGCGCCCTGTGGTGCTCCGGCCTCGGCAGCATCGAGACCCGCGCCCGGCACGACGACGTCGCCCGAGACCTCCTCGAGGAGGCCCGACAGCACTTCGCACGCCGCCCGGTGTGGCTTCAGGGGCGCGTCCTGGGCGACCTGGGCACGCTGGCCCGACGCCGCGGCGAGAACGCCGAGGCCCTCCGCCTGACGCTGGAGGGGCTCGAGAGGCTCGCCGAGTACGGCGCCCTCGCCGAGGCGGCACCGTTCGTCGACGAGGTCGCCGAGATCCTCGACGACTCCGGCCGACCGCAGGACGCGGCCACCTGCCGCACCGCCGCCGCGGACCTGCGCCGCCGGGTCGGGGCGGCCGTCGCGCCCGACCCTGCCGCCGAGGCGCCCGACGGGTACGAGATCGGCGACGTCGTCACGCTCGCCCGGTGCGAGCCACCGGCGCCCGAGCCTGCCGCGCGCCCCGGCTCCGTGCTCACTCCCCGCGAGCTGGAGGTGGCCGGGCTGGTCGCCGAAGGGCTCACCAACCCGCAGATCGCCGCCCGGCTCGTCATCTCCCCGGGGACCGCCCGAACCCACGTGGAGCGGATCCGGACCAAGCTCGGTGTGCCGTCGCGCGTGCACGTCGCCCGCTGGGTCCTCCAGAAGTACGTCGATCGACGGATTCCCTGACCTGCGCCGACGTCCCAGAATGGGAATATCCTCGGGCCGGTCGAGACGGCGCGGGGCGAGGGTCGTCCCCCGCGACCCGCCATGCTGGGCCGGTGGTGCCGGCAGCCCGCCGGCGCCGCCGGTGTCAGGTGCCCGTGCACGACAGCGCCAGCCGGCCGGCACGCACGGTGAGCACGGCCGTGCCGCACTCGTCGGTCCGTACCGTTCGCGCCCCGACCCCGGCGTACAGGTCCAGCGCGGCACGCGTCGGGTGTCCGTAGTCGTTCTGGCCGACGGGCACCAGGACCACGTCGGGGGCGAGCAGCCGAGCGAGCCGGGTCGACTGCGAGGCCGAGCCGTGGTGGGCCATCTTGAGGACCTCGACCGGGCCGTCGGGCAGGCCGTCGGCGACCAGGTCGGCGTGCAGCGCGTCCTGGCCGGGCTCCTCCAGGTCGCCGAGCGCGACGACGTCGACCCCGCCGGCCGTCCGCAGGGACACCGCCACGCTCGAGTCGTTCGCACCGGCGGTGTCCGCCGCACCGAGCACCCGCCAGCCCACGTCCCCGGCTCGCCCCTGCAGGCCCCGGCTGCCCGTCGTCACGCGCGCACCGGAGCCGGCCAGCGCGGCCAGGGTGCGCTGGGCCGGCGCCGCGGGTTCCGGGACGGCCGACACCAGGACGGCGCCCACCGGCTGCCGGGCGAGCACGGCGTCCAGGCCACCCACGTGATCGGTGTGGAAGTGGCTGAGCACCAGCAGGTCCACCCGCCGCACCCCGAGGGCGTCCAGGCACCGGGCAGCCGCGTGACCGGGTGGGCCGACGTCGACCACGACGGCAGAGCTCGGGCCGCTGCGGACCACGAGGGTGTCGCCCTGGCCGACGTCGCACGCCACCACCTGCCAGTCGGCCGGCGGACCTCCTGCACCGACCGCACCCCGCCCCACGACGAGGAGCACCGCCGCTCCAGCCAGGATCGGCACCAGGACCGCGGCAGCCAGGGCTGTCACCGCCGCCGGGCGGGTCGCCCGCACGGCCCGGCGCCGCCGGTTCCCGGTCCGACGGCGCAGCACGGTCGGCCGCACCGTCGGCAGCACCGTCCAGCCGCGGCCGGGCGGTCGCCGGAGCACCGGCACGAGCACGGCCGCCGTGACGACCGCCAGGGCGAGCGCACCGGACGCGCCCGACCACCACGGCAGCAACGCTCCCGGCAGGCCGGCGAAGAAGGTCGCCACGGCGGCGATCCACGCCGTGGGCAGACCCGCCGTCCACGCCACGACGGTGGCGAGGCCCGGCGCTCCCGGGGCGAGCAGGGTCGCCGTCAGTCCCAGCACCGTCGCCGGGACGAGCGCCGGAGCGGCGAGCACGTTCGCGGGCACGGACATCACCGCCACGGACGGGTCGAGCAGCACCAGGACGGGTCCGCAGGCGATCTGCGCCGCCCACGGCACCGCCAGCGCGAAGGCACCTGCCCGCCCGCACCACGGGGCCATCCGGCGCGCCAGCGGACCGGTGAGCAGCACGATGCCCGCCGTGGCGGCGCACGAGAGCGCGAAGCCGAACGAACGTGACTGCCACGGGTCGACCATCAGCAGCAGGGTCGAGGCCGTCGCCAACGCGGGCAGGCCCGCCGCCGGTCGCCCCAGCGCCAGGGCCAGCAGCGCCACGCCGCACGTCCAGGCCGCGCGCAGCACGCTCGGCTCCGGACGGACGAGCACGACGAAGCCGACGGCCACGACGAGCAGGACGGGCACCCGGACGGCGCGCGGCGCCCGGACCGCCACGAGGAGCGCGGTCGCCACGGCGAGCACGATGGCGAAGTGGCTGCCCGACACGGCCGTCACGTGGGTCAGACCGCTGGTCCTCATCGCGGCGTCGAGATCGTCCGGCACCCGGGTGGTGTCCCCGACCGCGGCCCCGGGGACCAGCCCCCGCGCCTGCGGGGACAGCCCGTCCGTGACGTCCAGGAGGGCGTCCCGCATCCTCGACGTGCCCCGCAGCACCGCTCCCGGCGCCACCGCCTCCGCCACGGGTGCGAGCGCGACGGCCTCGGCCACGGTGCCCGCCCCGATGCCGGGCGGGCCCAGGCGCACGTCGACCTCGACGCGCGCTCCGTACCGCGGCGGGTCACCGGGCGCCGTGACCTCCACGTGTCCCCGTCCCGGGCCGGCGACGCCCCGGGCGTCGACGTGCTCGACGGCGAGCGTCCACCGCTCCCCCTGGCCGAACGGTGCCGGTTCGGCCTGCGAGACCACGCTCCCGCGCAGGGTCGCCACGGCGCCCGCGGTGGCGAGGTCCTCCAGGGGACCGCGCGCAGCCTGCTGGACCTGCACGCCGGCGGCGAGCGCACCGACCCCCACCAGCACCAGCAGCAGGTGGGCGCACACCGCACCGCGGCGCCCCCGTCCGCGGGCCGGGACCAGGAGAGCGAGCACCACCGCGCCGAGGACCACGGCGCCCGCGGCGACCATCGTGGCGGACGACGCCGCCGGCCCGGTGAGGAGCCAGGCGGCGCACCAGGTCGCCAGCGACACCGGGACGAGCCGCAGGTCCGGGCCCGTCCGACCGGTCACACCACGACCTGGTCGCGCAGCTCGGCGAGGAGCACGGGCCCGATGCCCGAGACCTCGGTGAGCTCCTCGACGCTGGTGAACGGGCCGTTCTCCTGGCGCCAGGTGATGATGCGCTCGGCCAGGACGGGACCGACGCCCGAGAGCTGGGTGAGCGTGGCGGCGTCCGCGGTGTTCAACGGGACCGGCCCCGTCCCGGCGCCCGCGGACGTGCCGGATGCGGCCGGCGCCGCGGCAGGGGCCGGGACGTCCGTGGCCTGACCCGGCGCGGGGACGAGCACCTGCTCGCCGTCGACGACGTCGCGCGCCAGGTTCACCGCCGACAGGTCCGCCTCGTCGGTCGGCCCGCCGGCCGCCTCGACGGCGTCGGCCACCCGGGCACCGGGTGGGAGGGTGACGAGTCCCGGCTCGGCGACCTCTCCCACGACGTGCACGACGACGTCGGCGGCGACGGGCGCGCCGCCGAGGTCCTCGCCGGGTGACCGGTCGCCCGGATCGGCCCCGGGCGGTGTGTCGCCGAGCGACGAGTCGCCGAGCGGCTCGCCGTCCGGTGTTCGTCCACCGGGGTCGTCGGGTCCCGCGGACTCGGCGCCCGCCTCCTCGACCCCCGAGGACACCGTGACCCCCAGGTCCTCCGCCGTCCGGGGCCACGCCAGCACCGCCACGACCAGGACCACCAGCAGCAGCACGGCCGAGGCGGCGACGGCCGCCACCGGGGCGAGACCCCACCGGCGCCCGCCCCGGTCGTCGTCGTGCCAGGGGTGACCGTGCGCGGCACTGTAGGCCGCCGCGACGTGCGCCGCGGAGCGTCTCGAGCGCAGGCGCTCGGCCAGCTCGCCGTCCGGACCGCCGGCCCGACCCTCGTCCGGACTGCCCGCCGCACCACCGTGCGCAGTGCCGGCCGTGCTGCCGGACGGACGAGCAGCCGGGTCCGCGAGCGCGGAGCGCAGGGCGTCGAGCCGCGTGGCGACCGGGTCGTCCGGTCGCCGGGAAGTGGTGGTCACGTCGCGACGCTAGGGCGACGCCCCGAGGTGGCGCGCCGTCGTCGGACCGGGCTGTGGAGAGCCTGCGCCTGTGGGCGACCGTGGACCGACCGGAGACCTACCGGCCGACTACCAGGGACCGCCGGGTTCGATGTCGTGGACGTGCGACCCGCGGTCGGCGACGACGACGGCGAGCGCACCGGGACCCACGTGCGCCCCGAGCACGGCGCTCACGGGCGTGACGACGGGCCGGGTGCCGACACGGTCGGCCAGGGTGTCGGCGACCTCCTCGGCCCGTTCCGGCGCGCCGAGGTGGTGCACGGCGAGCACGGGCCGGGTGCACTCCTCGGCGCGGGTCACGGCCATGTCGACCAGGCGGGCCACGGCCGCCCGGCGGGTGCGCACCCGCTGGACGAGGTCGACGCGCCCGTCCGACAGGCCGAGGATCGGCCGCACACCGAGCGCCGCCCCGAGGGCGGCGGCCGGGGCCGAGAGCCGACCCCCGCGGCGCAGGTGGTCCAGGGAGTCGACGAGGAAGGTCGCCCGTGCGGACGCCGCGACCTCCTCGGCGCGCCGTGCCACGTGGTCGGCGTCGCAGCCCACCGCCGCGCACCGCGCCGCCTCGACCGCCGCGAAGCCCATCGCCATGGCGGCGGTGCGGGAGTCGACGACCCGCACCGGCAGCATGGCGCGCTGGCCCGCACGGGCCGCGGAGTCGACGGTCCCGGACAGGGCGCTCGACAGGTGGATGGAGACCACGGCCCTGGCCCCGCGCGCCACCTGGTCGCGGTACACCGCGGAGAACTCCTCGGTGGAGGGCTGGGAGGTCGTCAGACGCTCCCCGCCGGAGATCCGGGCGGCCACGTCCTGCCAGGAGATGTCCACCCCCTCGCGGCGGGTGCCGTCGGCGGTGACCACGTGCAGCGGCACCACCACGGGGACGTCCTCGGGCGAGCCCAGGACGTCGTCGACGGCCAGGTGGCCGGGGTCGGGGAGGCAGGCCGTCGAGTCGGTCACGACTCGCACTGCAGGTTCGTCGCGCATGTCGTGGCGAGTCTAGTCGGCGCTGCCGCGACCGCGACGGCGGCATGGTCCTCGTCGCGCGACGAGGACCACCGAGGGGTAGCGTGCTCCGCATGCCCGACGACGCCACGCAGTCCACCGCCTCGGCGGTCCGGGCTCCGCACCGTGCCGCAGCGTGCGGTGCATGGCGACTCGTCATGGTCGACCGGGTCACGCACGACGCGGAAGGAAGGCACGTACCAGGACGTGCTCGACACCACCGTGCCGGCGAGGACGGTCGGCTCCGTCCCTGAGCGGGGGAAGACCGTCGTCGGGCACCGAGAGCGTTCGGTGCCCGACGACGGTCCGGGTCAGCGCTCCTCGGTGCGCCAGATGCGGTCGAGGTAGTCCCGCATCGACCGGTCGGACGAGAAGAACCCCGCACGGGCCACGTTGAGGACGGCCGACCTGCTCCACGCGTCCGGGTCGCGGTAGGCGGCCTCGACCCGCTCCTGCGCGTCCAGGTACGCCTGGAAGTCCGCCAGGACCATGAAGCGGTCCTCGCCCAGCAGGTTGGACACGACCGGCTCGAACGTGGACCGGTCGCCGCCGGAGAACTCCCCGTGCGCCACGAGGTCGAGCGCCCGGCGCAGCGTGGCGTTCTCCTCGTAGTACGACGACGGGCGGTAGCCCGTCTCCGCCAGCGCCGCGGCCTCCGGCTCCGTCAGGCCGAACAGGAAGAAGTTGTCGTCGCCGACGAGCTGGCGGATCTCCACGTTCGCGCCGTCGTCGGTGCCGATCGTCAGCGCCCCGTTGAGCGCGAACTTCATGTTCCCCGTGCCGGACGCCTCCTTGCCGGCCAGGGAGATCTGCTCCGACAGGTCGGCGGCGGGGATCAGGGTCTCGGCGACGGTGACGTCGTAGTTGGCAGGGAAGGCCACGTGCAGCGCGCGCGACGCCTCGGGGTGGGAGTTGACGACGGCACCCACGTGGTTGATCAGCGCGATGATCTCCTTGGCCATCACGTACCCCGGGGCGGCCTTGGCGCCGAACACGACCGTGCGGGGCACCATGTCGGCCGGGTCGACCTGCCCGGAGACGATCCGGTCGTACAGGGCGACGACGTGCAGGATCTTCAACGTCTGTCGCTTGTACTCGTGCAGACGCTTGACCATGACGTCGAGCATCGTGTCCGGGGGAGCTCGATCCCGTCGCGCCGTGCGAGCAGGGCGACGAGCCGTTCCTTGTTCTGCGCCTTGACGTCCCGGAAGCGGCGGCGGAACTCCGGGTCGTCGGCCAGCGGCTCGAGCTCGCGCAACCGGTCCAGGTCGGTGACCCAGCCGTCGCCGATCGCCTCGGTGATCAGCCCCGACAGCCCCGGGTTCGCCAGCCGCACGAACCGGCGCGGGGTCACCCCGTTGGTGACGTTGGTGAACTTCTGCGGCCACAGGGTCGCGAAGTCCGCCAGCACCTTGTCCCGCAGGAGCTGGGAGTGCAGCTCGGCGACACCGTTGACCTTCGTCGCCGCCACCGTGGCCAGGTGTGCCATCCGCACCGCGCGGAACGGGTGCTCGGCGATGACGGACATGCGCCGCACCAGGATCTCGTCGTCGCCGGCGCTCTCGCGGACCTCGTCGAGGAACTCGTCGTTGATGCGGTAGATGATCTCCAGGTGCCGCGGCAGCAGACGCCCGAGCAGCTCGACCGGCCACACCTCCAGAGCCTCCGGCAGCAGCGTGTGGCACGTGTACGCGAAGCAGCTCCGCGTCACCTCCCACGCCTCCGCCCACTCGAAACCGTGGTCGTCGACCAGGATCCGCATGAGCTCCGGCACCGCGATCACCGGGTGGGTGTCGTTGAGCTGGAAGCAGATCCGCTCCCCCAGCCGGTGCAGGTCGAAACCCTGCGGCAGCAGCTGGTCGATGAAGTCCCGCAGCGAGCACGCCACGAAGAAGTACTGCTGCTGCAGGCGCAGCTCCTTGCCCTGCGGCGTCGAGTCCTCCGGGTAGAGGACCTTGGAGATGTTCTCCGCGAACGTCTGCGCCCGGACCGCCTCGGCGTAGTCGCCGTAGTTGAAGATCTTCAGGTCGAAGGCGTGCGTCGCGCGGGCGCTCCACAGGCGCAGCGTGTTGACCTGCCCGTTGCGGTACCCGGGCACCATGTAGTTGTACGGCACGCCGAGCACCTGCCAGCCCGGCACCCAGCGGGTGCGCTCGACGGCGTCGTCCCCCTCGCCGTCGATGTACTTCTCGGTGTGCCCGCCGAACGACACCGTCACCTCGTGCTCCGGGTGGGCGAACTCCCACGGCGAGCCGTTGTCGAGCCAGTGGTCCGGCTCCTCGACCTGCCGCCCGTCCACGAACGTCTGGCGGAAGATCCCGTACTCGTAGCGGATGCCGTAGCCGATCGCCGGGACCGACATCGTCGCCAGCGAGTCGATGAAGCACGCCGCCAGCCGGCCGAGCCCCCCGTTGCCGAGACCCGGCTCCACCTCGGCCTCGCGCAGCTCCGCGAGGTCCAGGCCGAGCGAGGCCATCGCCTCCGCGGCGATGTCCTGCAGGTCCGCGGCGAGCAGCGCGTTGTCGAGCTGGCGGCCCAGCAGGAACTCCGCCGACAGGTAGGCGACCGCCTTCGGCTGGGTGCGGTAGTGCTCCGTCGTGGTCTGCATCCACCGCGACATCAGGTAGTGGCGCACGGTGCGCGCCAGGGCGAGGTAGGTGTCGTTGGTGGTGGCGCGTTCCAGCACCGTGCCCTGCGTGAAGTTCAGCTCGCGCAGGAACTCCCGCACGAACCCTTCGACGGAGTGCTCCGGGCTGATGATCAGCGGTGTCTCGGTCACGGGTCCGACCCTACTCACGCTCCGCGCCGGTGTCGTCGGCAGACGCGACACCGACCCCTGACGGTCACACGACCGTAGCGAACCGGACACGTGGTGCCCGGTCACACCCCCACGAGCGTCACCAGCCGCGAGCGCCCCGCGTCGTCCTTCACGGCCTGCAGCACGACGTCGACGTGCGGCTCGAGCGCGCTCACCTTGTCCAGCGGGGCACCGATGACGAGCTGGAACCCCAGGCCCCGCCACGCCCCGACGGCACGCCCCGCGAACCGGGCGTCCGCCTTGATGAACGCCTCGTCGAGGAAGACCGGTGCGTACCGGGGACGGTCGGCACCCGCGTCGCCGAGCTGGTAGCGCAGCGCCGCACCGACGATGAACGCCACCAGCTCCTGCGACTCGCCACCGGACTTGCCGGCGATGTGGTCGTACACCGAGACGTGGTTGCCGTCGAGGTCCACGCACTCCGCGGAGATGCGCACGTGCTCGCGCACGTCCACCAGCCGTCGACGCTCCGGGGAGTCGACGCGGATCCGGTCGACGAGACGCGCCATCCGCTCGAAGCGGCGTGCCCGCTCGGCCGGCGTCTGCTCCCCCGGGTCGGCCGCCAGCTCGCGCAGCCTGCGCCGGAAGGAGGCGACGTCCTTGGCCTCGGTGACCTGGGCGGTGATGCGCAGCCGGTGGGCGTCGTCGCGGAACGGCAGCGTCGCGAGGATCGCGTTCACGGGTTCCATGCGCTCGCGGATCTCCGTCACGGACCGGTTCATGACGTTGCCGAGCAGGGTGAGGTCGTGCCCGCTGAGCCTGCCGAGCGTGCGGGACCACCGTTCGGTGAGCTCGTAGAGGCGCTGGTCCTCGATCTCGGTGAGGATCCGCGCGAAGTCGTCGTAGGAGCCGTCGGGGTCGGTGCCGAGGTTCGGGTTCGGCCAGGAGTCGCAGAACCGTTCGAACACGCCCGCCAGGCCGGCCCGGGCGGCCTGGCCGGCGGCGAGGGCCGCCTCACGGTCCCGGGCGAGCTCACGGGCCACGGCGTCGGTCGCCTGGTCCAGCGCGGCGAACGTCAGCGCGTCCACGTCCCCCGGGGCCACGGCGCGCAGCGTCACCTCGAGCCGGTCGCGCTGGGCGTCGGTGGGCAGGACTGCGTCGCTCTCGGCGCGCTCGACCGCGTCGGTCACCTGGTCCACGAGGTCGGTGATGGCCGCCCACTGCTCGGAGAGCTCGCGGACCCGGTTCTCGGCGTCCGCGCGCTCGCGGTAGAGCTCGGTGAGGCGGGCACGCAGCCGCTGCTCGTCGTCGGACAGGGCACGCAGGACGTCGGAGCCGTCCTGGAGCGCGACGAGGCGTTCGCGGCGCTCGTCGAGCGCCTGCTGCGCTCCGGCGACGTCGACGTCCTCCCACGTGATCCGCAGGACCTGGCCGGCGGCGACGAGCTCGTCGGTGTGGGCGCCGTGCCGCAGACGGGCACCCTGGAGCTCCTCGGTGGCCTGGCGCAGCGCGGTCCGCGCGGACTCGACGTCGCCCGCGAGCCGTTCGCGCCGGCGTGCGTTGGAGAAGCCGAGCACGGACGCCCGTCCGGTGCCGCCGTGGGCGCCGCGGGCGCCGTCGGAGATCTGTCCGGTGCGTGTCAGGGCCCGGGCGTGGTCGCGCAGCTCGGCGGGGTCGTCGACGCACACGTAGGAGAAGCGCTCGGTCAGTCGTTCGGCGAGCCAGCCGCCGAACGGTCCGGCCTTGACCTCGAGCCGGCCGGGCAGGGTGCGGGGGTCGGCGTCGTCGGCGAGGGGCAGACCGGTGGGGACCCCCTCGAAGCGCAGGCGGCGGCGCAGCGGCACCTGGTCGATCGCGGCGCGGAAGCCGGCGAGGCGGTCGGCGTCGACGAGCAGCGTGGTGGCGAAGCCGCCGAGCGCCAGCCCGACGGCGTCCCGCCAGGGTTCGTACTCGCCGCGGACCTCCAGCAGCTCGCCGACGAACGGCAGCTCGTCGGGGTCCAGCCCGGCCGCCTCGGCGAGCGCCACGCGCGCCGCGTGGTCCTCCGGGCCGACGTTCCCGCGTCGTCGGGCGAGGGAGTCGCGTTCCTGCTCCAGGCGGGCGAGGCGCTTCTCGGCGTCGGCGACCCCCTGACGTGCCGCGAGGACGGCGTCCTCCAGGGCGGCGCCGCGCTCGGCGCGCCCCTCCACCAGGGCGCTCGCCCGGCGGGTCACCGCGAGGAACTCCTTGCGCGTCGCCGCCGTCCGGTCCAGGACGGCGAGCTGGGCGTCCAGGGTGGCCCGCGCCTCGCGGGCCGCCTCCAGGGCCTCGGTGCGACGACGGACGTCCCGCTCGGTGGTCTCCACGGCGTCGCCGCCCTGGCGGCGCAACGACTCGCGCACCTCCTCCAGGTCGGCCTCGGCCCCGGCGATCCGCGCGACGGCGGCCGTGCGGCGTTCCTCGGCGGCCCGGTGGGCGGTGCGGTTCGCGTCCTCCTCGGCGCGCACGAGCGCCAGGCGCCGTGCGTCCCGCCAGGCGCGGTACGGCGTCGGGCCGGTGGTGTCGGCCAGGCCGAGGCCGTCGACGAGGTCGACGGCCCGGGCCGCGTCCTCCACCTGGGCGCGCAGGGCGCGCATCGGGCGCAGCACCTCCACCTGGCGGGTCGCGGTGAGCATCTCGGTCCGCACCGCGCTCAGCTCGTCGAAGTGCTCCACGGCGCGGTCGGCGACCTGCAGCGTCTCCGGCTCGGTGAGCACCATGGCCTTGTACAGCGCGTCGACGGTGGTGATCGCCTGCCCGGCCTGGATGCGCCCCAGGAGCTGCACGGCCTTGTGCCCGTCGCCCGCCGCGCCGATGCCGAGGGCGGCGTGCAGCCGTGTCGCGAAGGCGACGTCGGTGTCGTACGGCACCAGGTCCGCCTCGACGAGGCCGGCCCGGGCGAACCGGCCCGGCACGAGGTCCTCGAGCGCGCGCAGGTCGAACGCGGCCTCGCGGGTGGCGCGCACGACGACGCAGTCCTCGTTGCGCGTGGCACCGCGCGGCACGTACCACGCGCGCAGCGCGGTCAGGACGCTGCCGGACTGGTCCGTCCACGACATCGCGATCGCCGACCACGTGTCCACGCCGTCCCCGCGCAGCACCTGCTCGCGGCTGGTCGCGCCGTCCGCCCGCGACTCGTCGAGCTTGCCGCGCGCGTACGACAGCACGTTGCGCTGCTCGCGCCCGCGCGCCCGCCCCGACGTCGCGCCGTTGGAGGCCCCGTTGAACGGGGTCGTGTGGCTCATCATCAGAGCGATGTAGGCGTCCAGCAGCGTCGACTTGCCGGACCCGGACGACCCGGACAGCAGGGTCGCCGACGGCGAGAAGCGCACCTCGTGGTGACCGTGGTACCCGCCCCAGTTGACGAGCTGCATCGACGTGGCCGTCCACTGCCTGCCGTCGGACGCGGTCGGGATGAGCCCGAACAGCGAGTCCGCCATCCGGGGGCTGAGCACGGTCATGCGGAGACCTCCGGGGTGTCGGCACGGAGCCAGGCCGTGAGCTCCGCCAGCCGGTCGACCGGCAGCAGGATCTCCACGACGGGCAGGATGCGGTAGCGGCCCGCGGCGACCTCGGCGAGGACCTGCTCGCGCACGAGCGTGGCCACCGCGTTGTCGATCTCGCGGCGGCGGGCCGCGAGGTTCGTCTCGTCGTGCGCCAGGAAGCCCAGGGTGTAGTCCGTGAGCTCCTCGGCGTCGACGAACGCCGCAGCCGTGCCGCTGCCCTGCTCCTGGCGGAAGCGGTTGCGCACGAACAGCATGAGCAGGGTCTCGATGCGCTTGTACGGCTCGTCGCGGAGCAGCACCGGGATCGCGAGGCCCTCGGACCGCACCTGACGCTTGTAGGCGATCTCGTAGTCGCGGTCGACGACGAGTTCGACGAACAGGTCGTGCAGCCGCGAGGACAGCACCTGCTGATGGGTGAGCAGGTGCTTCCACTCGGCGGGGTGGTCCGCGGCGGACAGGTAGCGCCGCTGCAGCAGCAGCGCGAGCACCCGGCGGGCCTCGAAGGGCAGCACACCGGTGTCACCCGCGAAGAGCACCTCGTCGTCGTCCTCGATCGCGACGGTCTCCACGAACGTGCCGCGCGCGGCGTCCGTGCCGGTGGTGGCCTCCACCTCGTCGACGTCCAGGTCAGTCATCGGTCCTCCTGATCGGCGTGCGGCGCAGCACGAAGTCGCGGGTGGTGCCGTCGGAGCGCGTGGTCCGCACGCTCTCCAGGTCCGCGGCGGGCACGTCGCCGGAACCGTCGTCGGACCAGCCCCCGGAGCCGGCGGCCAGGTCGAGATAGCCGAGCACCTCGACCGGGCGACGCAGGCTGCGGGGACCGGCCGCGAACGCCGCACCCACGCTGACGCCGTCGGGCAGCGTCGCGAGGTGCGCGGTGAGGTCGCCGTGGCGGGGACCGCCCATGGCACGCAGGTCGTCGATCTCGTCACCGGACGCGTCGTCGTCCTGGTACTGGAGCCGGCCGGGCGGCGTCTCGGGACGCAGGTCGCTGAACGAGTCGCGCCACCGCCCCGGACGGGCGCGCTCGAACCAGCGCAGCGGCTCCACCCTGGCGGCCCGGCCGGTGTGCACGAACCAGTCCGCCATCGCCGCCGTGGCCTCCCGCAGCGCGTCGTCCAGCTCACGGTCGCGCAACGGGTTGTGGTGGCGGATCTGGGCCGTGACGGTGCGCGAGGCACGGGCCTGCGCGGCGAGCACCACCTCGATCGCGCCGACGAGCTGGGAGCGCAGGGTGCGCAGCGCGACGCGCTGCTCGGCCGGGAGGTCGCCCGCGAACGGGTGGTCCAGGATCGTGCGGACCCGCTCCTCGAGGCTGTCGAGCAGCACCGGGTCCGCGAGCAGCTCCATGGCACCGGCGAACGCCCGACCCTCGGGGGTGCGCTCCAGCAGGTTCTCCGAGGCGTCGAGGTAGTCGGCGACGACGACACCCGTGGCCCGCTCGTCCTGGCGCAGCCGCGTGACCATGTCGCGCTGCAGCGTCGTGATGGACTCGGCCACGCGGGCGAAGTCGGTGGGCAGCTCGCGCACGAGGAGCATCAAATGGTCGTACTGCTCGGTGAGGCGGTCCGGGTCCGCCCGCTCCACCGCGCCGCCGGCCTCGAGGCGTTCGAGCTCGGCCCGGTCCTGGGCGATCCGTGAGCGCAGCTCGCGCATCCGCGCGGCGGGGTCGGGGCGCGCGTCGCGGGCGAGGTCCTCGACCGCGACCAGCAGGGTCCGGATGCGTGACTCGCTGACCAGGCCGCGAGCGCCCTGCGTGCGTGCGACGACGTCGAGCGCCTCGGCCGCGTAGCTGGAGACCTGGTAACGCTCGGCCCCGTCGTCGTCCACCGAGCGCACGAGCCAGCGTTCTCGCACCCACCGGGTGCACAGCACGCGCGCGGGCTCCTCCGGGACGGTGGTGCGCGCCGGCCGGGCGGCGGTGCGCAGGTCCGCCAGGAGGGTGTCGACCTCCACGTGGAGCTGTTCGGTCGCCACGGTGGGGCGGTCGGCGGTGAAGACCGCGCGCAGCACCGCCACGACCAGGGGTGCCTCCGCCTTGTGCAGCAGGCCGAGGGTGGGCGCGGCGAAGACCCGCTCGACCCCGGCGAGCGTCGCCGCGTGCGCGTGCGTCACCAACGAGGTCAGACGACGATGTTGACGAGCTTCGGGGCCCGCACGATCACCTTGCGCACGGTCGCCCCGTCGATCGCCCGGACCACGTTGGGCTCGGCGAGCGCCGCGGCCTCCAGGTCCGCCTCGGAGATCGACGGCGCGACCTCGAGGCGCCCGCGCACCTTGCCCTTGACCTGGACGACGCAGGTGACGGTGTCCTCCACGAGGTACTGCTCGTCGGCCGTCGGGAAGGGTTCGCGCGCCAGGGAGGCGTCGTGCCCCAGCCGCTGCCACAGGTCCTCGGCGATGTGGGGCGCGATCGGCGCGACCATCAGCACCAGGGGCTCCACGGCGGACCGCGGCACGGAGTCCAGCCCGGTGAGGTGGTTGTTGTACGCGATGAGCTTGGCGATCGCCGTGTTGGGTCGCATCTGCTCCATCTCGACGCGGACGTCCGCGACGGTGCGGTGCAGGGCGCGCAGGGTGGCGAGCTCCGGCTCGGCGTCCGTCACGACCAGCGCGCCGGATTCCTCGTCGACGACGTTGCGCCACAGGCGCTGCAGGAACCGCTGGGAACCGACGACGTCGCGGGTGTTCCAGGGACGCGACTGGTCCAGCGGGCCCATCGTCATCTCGTAGACGCGGAACGTGTCCGCACCGTACGCGGAGTACATCTCGTCGGGCGTGACGACGTTCTTCAGGGACTTGCCCATCTTGCCGTACTCGCGCTCGACGGGTTGGCCCTGGTAGGTGAACCCGGTCTGCTCGTCGCCCTCGACGTCGGCGGCGGGCACGTACGCGCCGCGGGCGTCGGTGAAGGCGTAGGCCTGGATGTAGCCCTGGTTGAACAGCTTGCCGAAGGGTTCCAGGGAGGCGACGTAGCCCAGGTCGTGCAGCACCTTGTGCCAGAACCGCGCGTACAGCAGGTGCAGCACGGCGTGCTCGACGCCCCCCACGTACAGGTCGACGCCGCCGGCGGGACCGGAGGTGGCGTTGTGGCGCGGGCCCATCCAGTAGCCCTCGAGGGAGGGGTCGACGACGGCGCTGCCGTCGGCGCGGGCGGTCGAGGCGTCGGTGGGGTCGAGGTAGTTCAGGTAGTACCAGCACGACCCGGCCCAGTTGGGCATGGTGTTGGTGTCGCGGCGGTACTGCTGGGGACCGTCGCCGAGGTCGAGGGTGACGTTCACCCAGTCGTCGTTGCGGCCCAGCGGTGCCTCCGGCTCGGAGCCGGCGTCGTCGGGCTCGAAGGTGCGCGGCGCGTAGTCGGGCACGTCGGGCAGGTCGACGGGCAGCATCTCGGCGGGGATCGCGACGGGGCGGTCGTCCGCGTCCCACAGGATGGGGAACGGCTCGCCCCAGTACCGCTGGCGGGAGAACAGCCAGTCGTTCAGCCGGTACGTGGTGGTGCCCTCGCCGGCGCCCTTGGCCTCGAGCCAGGCGATGATCCGCGCCTTGGCCTCGACGACGTCGAGGCCGTCCAGCGAGATCTCGTCGTTGGCGGAGCGCACGGTGACGCCGTCGCCGGTCCAGGCGCCCTCGTGCCCCTCGGGCAGGCCGCCGGCGGGCTCCACGGTGTGCACGACCGGCAGCTCGAACGCCTCGGCGAAGTCGAAGTCACGCTGGTCACCGCCGGGCACGGCCATGATCGCGCCGGTGCCGTAGCCCATGAGGACGTAGTCCGCGGTGAAGACGGGCACGGTCTCGCCGTTGACGGGGTTGACGGCCAGGTGGCCGGTGAACACGCCCGTCTTCTTGCCGGCGTCGGCCTGCCGCTCGACGGCCGTCTTGGCGGCGGCCTCCCTGCGGTACGCGGCGACGGCCTCGGTCGGGCCGGCGTGGCCACCGGTCCAGGCGTCGCGGGTGCCGTCGGGCCACGCGGCGGGCACCTCGTCCAGCAGGGGGTGCTCCGGGGAGACCACCATGAACGTGGCGCCGAACAGGGTGTCCGGGCGGGTGGTGAACACCTCGACCTGCTCGCCCGAGCCCGCCGGGTCCAGGTCGGTGGCGGCGACGACGTCGAACCGGACCGAGGCGCCGGTGGAGCGGCCGATCCAGTTGCGCTGCATGGCCTTGACCTTGTCCGGCCAGTCGATGAGGGCCAGGTCGTCGGTCAGGCGGTCGGCGTAGGCGGTGATCCGCATCTTCCACTGGCGCAGGTTGCGCGTGAAGACGGGGAAGTTGCCGCGCTCGGAGCGTCCGTCGGCGGTGACCTCCTCGTTGGCCAGCACGGTGCCCAGCCCGGGGCACCAGTTCACCGGGGAGGAGTCGACGTAGGCGAGACGCTGGGCGTCCACGACGTCGCGCTGCTCGGCCACGCTCAACGAGGACCAGACGGCGCCGCCGGCGTTGTCGCCGTCGTGGCCCGGCACGGCGCGGGTCCCGGCGGCCAGCTCCTCGCGCAGCTCGGCGATGCGCCGGGCGCGGCCACGGCCGGTGCCGACCGTGTCACCGGGGCGTTCGGCGGCGTCGTCGTACCAGGAGTCGAAGATCTGCAGGAAGATCCACTGCGTCCAGCGCACGTACTCGGGGTCGATCGTGGCGAAGGTGCGCCGCGGGTCGTGGGCCAGGCCCATGCGGCGCAGCTGGCGCTTCATGGTGGCCATGTTGGCCTCGGTGGTGGTGCGCGGGTGCTGGCCGGTCTGGACGGCGTACTGCTCGGCCGGCAGGCCGAAGGCGTCGTAACCCAGGGCGTGCAGCACGTTGTCGCCGCACATCATGCGGAAGCGGCCGACCACGTCGGTGGCGATGTAGCCCAGCGGGTGCCCCACGTGCAGGCCGGCGCCCGAGGGGTACGGGAACATGTCCATGATGAAGTACGGCTGGCCGGTGGCCTGGGCGCCGTCGGGCCCGGCGAGCGCACCGGACGGGTTCGCGGCGTGGAACGTGCCGCGCTCCTCCCACACGTCCTGCCAGCGCTCCTCGATCTGCTGGGCGAGCGCCGGGGTGTACCGGTGGGCGGGCTCGTCGGGGCGCTGGGACGTCACAGGGGTGCTGGGGTGGGGCGTGCTCACCTGCGGGAGTCTACCGGCCGGCCGCCCGGCGACCGGCAGGGATTCTCACCGGAAGGAGGCGACGAGCGCGGGCCCGACCGCGACCAGCAGCCAGGCCAGCGCCACGATGTAACCGATCACGAGGAACACCCAGTGGTACTCCACGACGGCGCCGCGCAGGGACTCGGCTACACGCAGGTCGCGGTCCCGCACCGCGCGGACCACCTGGTACCACAGCAGCGGCCACATGATGGTCCACACGACCATGCAGGCGGGGCACAGGGCGACCAGCGCGTAGAAGCTCGTCCACATGAGGAAGAACACCAGGAGCTGGCCGACGACGGTGCCGCCGAGCAGCCACAGGTGGTACCAGCGCGGCAGCACGGCACCGGTCAGCAGGACGACGCCGGTCGTGACGACCACGGGGAACGCCGCCACCCCGATGAACGGGTTGGGGAACCCCAGCAGCGCTCCCTGCCACGACCCCATCGCGACGCCGCAGTCGAGGAACACGTTGATGGAGCACGAGGTGACGCGGTCGGGGTCCTGCAGCTTGAGGATCTTCTCCACGGCGAGCCAGATCGACCCGCCGAAGCCGATCCCGCCGAGCACGACGAGCAGCGTGCCGTAGGCGCGGGCGGACGGGAACGAGCGCCGTCCCGCGATGGTGGTGTCGTGGTCGGTGGTCGCCGTCGTGTCGGTCACGCGGTGACGGTACCGCACCGTTCCGGGACGCCTGACGCCGCCGGGGCACCGCCGGCCGCCCAGGGGCCGTGTGGTGCCGGCCCGGCGACGTCAGGCCGGGCGTGCCGGCGCCCGCCACCGCGCGGTGGCGAGCACGATGGCGAGGCCGACGACGGTGAGCGCAAGCCCCACCCAGGCCGGTGCCACGTAGCCCCAGCCGGCCGCGATGACGAGCCCTCCGAAGAACGCGCCGCTCGCGTTGCCGAGGTTGAGCGCCGAGTGGCACAGCGCCGCGCCCAGGGACTCGGTGCGCGGCGAGAGGTCCATCAGCCGGGTCTGCATGGCCAGGCCGAGCACCTGGGAGGTGACGCCCAGGAGGAACAGCCCGCTGACGGCACCGACGACGGTCGTCGCGGTGAGGGCGAACACCACCAGCGCGACACCGGTGGCGACGAACCCCCCGATCACGGTCCCGAGGACGGAACGGTCCGCGAGGCGCCCACCGAGCAGGGTGCCCACCGTCATCCCGACGCCCATGATGGCGAGCACCCACGGCACGGCGCCCTCGCTCATGCCGGTCACGCCGGTGATGGTGGGCGCCACGTAGGTGTACACGGCGAACAGCCCGCCGAACCCGATGGACCCGGCGACGAAGGCGACCCACAGCGGCCCGTTGGCGAGCGAGCCGAGCTCGTTGCGAACGCTCGACTCGACGGGCCCGCGCTCGGGGACGAACCAGAACAGTGCGGCCAGCGCCACGGCGCCGAGCACGCCGATGAGCAGGAACGCCGCGCGCCATCCCATCGCCTGGCCGACGGCGGTCGACAGCGGGACGCCGACGACGTTCGCGACCGTGAGGCCGGTCATCATCATCGCCACGGCGTGGCCGCGACGACCGGGCCCGGCCACGGAGGCACCGACGGCGGCCCCGACGCCGAAGAAGGCGCCGTGCGGCAGCCCGGCGAGGAACCGCCCCGCCACGAGCCACTCGATGCTGGGAGCGGCGGCGCTGAGCACGTTGGCCAGCGTGTAGAAGCCCATGAGCACGAGCAGCAGGCGACGACGGGACATCTTCGCGGCGACCACGGTGAGCAGGGGTGCCCCGACGACGACCCCCACGGCGTACGCGGTGATGGCGTGGCCGGCCACGGGGTCGCTCACGCCCAGGTCGCCGCCGATCTGCGGCAGCAGGCCCATCGTGGCGAACTCGGTGGTGCCGATGGTGAACCCGCCCAGGGCGAGCGCGAGCAGCGCCCGGCCCGCGTGCGGGGTCGGGGTGGGGGCGTCCGTGGTGCGTGCCGCCGTGGTCGTCACAGCATCATCCTCTCGAAACGATTCGACGACGCCACGCCAGGAGGCGCGCACGTCGTCGGGAATGCTGCCCACCCTATGCCCGGACCACCCCGGTACGCGACGCCGCGACGCCGGTGGGGGTGGGTGGTCGACTCGAGGACCTGGCTCTGTTCGGGCCGAGGCGGGACGGTCGCAGACGACTTCGCCCGACCTCCTACGCCGTCGTCACGACCCGGATGCGCGACGCGGCCAGGTGCCCGAGGTCCACGGCCACCGGGCCGTCGGCGCCCCGCCACGTGAGCGAGATGGTGCCGGCGTAGTCGCGGCGCTGCTCCACGGTGACCTCGACGTCGAGCTCGAGCCCGAGTCCGGACAGGTAGCGCAGCGCCTCGGGGTCGGCGTCCGAGATCCGCGCGACGACACCGCTCGCCCCCTCGGGCAGCTCTTCCAGCGGGACGGCGTCGGGCCGTTCGACGCGGCCGTCCGCCGTCGGGATGGGGTCGCCGTGCGGGTCGCGGGTGGGATGCCCGAGCCGGGCGTCGATGCGCTCCACCAGCCGGTCCGAGACGGCGTGCTCCAGCACCTCGGCCTCGTCGTGCACCTCGTCCCAGCCGTACCCCAGCTCGCGCACCAGCCAGGTCTCGATGAGCCGGTGCCGGCGCACCATCGCCAGCGCGTGCCGCCGCCCCACGTCGGTGAGCCACACCCCGGAGTACGGCTCGTGGCCCAGCAACCCCTGGGCGGTCAGGCGGCGCACGGTCTCGGAGACCGTCGACGGCCCCACGCCGAGCCGCTCGGCGAGCATGCCGGTGGTGACCCTGACCTCGCCCCACTCCTGGGCCGACCACACCGCCTTGAGGTAGTCCTGCGCGACCGGGGTCAGGTCGTCAGGGCCGTCGGTACCGGGCGAGGTGTCCATCACGCCAGGAAGCCTATCCGTCGGCCGTGGCCGTCGGCTCGGGGTCCTCGGGGTCCTCGGGCGAAGGAGGCGCGTCCCCCGGGGCCGGCACCGCACCCTCGGCGTCCTCCGGCGCGGGCACCTCCAGCAGGCCCACGGGCGGGACGACGGCCGGGATCCCCTCCCGGTCGCCCACGATCACCTCGCCGGCCGGGGACACCGAGATCACCTGAAGGTCCAGCATCCGGCGCTCGTCCGGGTCGAAGCGCAGCAACGTCATCTCCGCGGTCCCGCGCAGCGGGCCCACCGTCGCCTGCCCGGACTCGGCACCCGCGGTGCTGGCCGAGACGTAGCGCAGGCCGCCGCCGATCTGCTCGGGCCCCGCTCGCCGGTGGGTGTGGCCCGACACCTGGAACGGCACGCAACCCGACTCCAGCGCCTCGTTGCCCACCGGAGGGGTGTGGATGAGGAGCAGGTCGACGTCCCCGTCGTCGCACGCGGCGGTGGCGAGGTCGGCGGCCTGCTCGGCGGGCGTGCGCTCGCGCGCCACGTAGGTGCCCTCCCCGATCCGGGTCTCGAGCACGTCGCGGTCGCCGAGGATCCGCACACCCTCGACCTCCACGACGTCCCCGTCGAGGATGGTCTGGCCGTTCGCCTCCTCCTGGGAGGAGGTCACGGTCGAGTCGTGGTTGCCGTCGGAGACCACCATGGGCACCCCGTCGGGGACGGCGGAGGCGAAGGCGTCCACGCAGACCCGCTCCACCGCCGTGCCGTTCATCGTGGTGTCGCCCGCGTTGAGCACGACGTCGGTGCCCGAGAGCCGGGCCACCTCACCGATCGGTCCGGCCATCCCCGTGTTGCAGTGCAGGTCGGAGACGATGAGCATCGTCACGACGTCGGGGTCGTCAGGGTCCTGGGTGCCCGTCTGGACGCGGACGGCCTGCTTGCGCTCCCAGGCGCGCCACTCGGTGCGCACGTTCTCCCCGGCGGCGTCGTAGAAGGCCTCGTTCTCGTCGTACAGCGCGACGAGCTGGCCGCCGTAGGTGTCGATGACGCCGGCGAGCCGCCCGGTGATCCGGGCCCCTTCGAGGGCGGTCCCGTCGAACACCGCCGAGGCCTGGCGCCCGCCGCGGGGCGGCGCGGGGTCGGCGGAGACCAGCATCCCGCCGACGACGCCGACGAGCACGACGCCGGTGGTGATCTGCCAGGTGCGGGGCGCGAGCGTGCGCGCGAGCTCCCGGCGGCGCAGCGCACCCAGGGCGAGGTAGCCCAGCCATCCCGCGAGCGCGACGGCGACCAGCGCGCCACCCGCACGCCAGGCGGCGTCGACGAGCAGCGCCTGGGTGACCGCGTCGAACGTCACCTCGGGGCTGTCGTAGAACTGCAGGTAGCCGTTGAGGTCGCCGACGAGCCGGTCGAGCGTCGTGCTCGTGCCGACCGCGGTCAGGTCGGAGGGGATCTCCTTGACCGTGACGTCGATGCCGAGCCCGGCCGGCATCGGCGAGTCGATCTCCAGGGTGCCGAGCGGACCGAGGTCCACGACGACCAGCCCGTCGGTGTCGACGTCGTAGACGGCCTCGTGCGGCCCGAGGCTCAGCGTGGCGGTGGCGGTGGTCACGCCGTAGACCACGCAGGCGACGACGGCCGCGGTGACCACGAGGGTCCAGCGCAGCCACCGGGGCGGTGTGTGTCGGTCGGTCATCGGCTCCACCTTCACCGATTCGTCCGGATCGTGCCAACCGTGCAGGTCAGGCGTCGACGTCCTGCAGGGTGCGCAGGGCGACGACGGCGGCGACCAGGGTCAGCACGACGCCGATGGTCGCCGTCGTGCCGACCCCGCTCGCGAACGCCTCGCCCGCCGAGTCGAGCAGCGCGCGGGCCGTGTCGTCGGGCAGCGTGCTCGCCACCTGGGCGGCCCCTCCGAGCGTCTCGGAAGCGGCGGCGGCGTCCGCCGGCGACACCCCCGCGGGCACGACGACCGCCCGGTGGTAGGAGGCGGTCAGGATGCTGCCGAGCACGGCGGTGCCGAGGACGGCGCCGAGCTCGTAGGCGGTCTCGGAGATCGCGGAGGCGGCACCCGCCTTCGAGGCGGGCACGCTGGACACGATGAGGTCGTTGCTGACGGTCTCCCCCGCGCCGACACCGACGGACAGCACCACGAACGCGGCCACCAGCGGCACCAGCGCGCCGGACCCGCCGTAGAGGGCGACCATCGCGTAACCGACGGCCGACAGCAGGAGCGCGCACGCCACGACCCGGGCGGGCGAGACGTGCCGCACCACGCGGACCACACCCAGCCCGGCCACGACCATCCCGATCGTGCCGGGCAGCAGCGCGAGCCCCGCCTGCACCGGGCTGAGGCCGTGGACGAGCTGGAGGTCCTGGGAGACGAAGAACAGGAACCCGACCAGCGAGAAGACGCTCAGCAGGTTGACCAGCACGCCGCCGCTGAACGCCGGGATGCGGAACAGGCGCACGTCGAGCATCGGCACGGGGCGCCCGAGCTGGCGCCGCACGAAGGTGACGCCGGCGACAAGGCCGATCAGGGCTCCGGCGAGGGCGGCCAGGCTCGGTCCGGACTCGGCGAGCTTCTTGATCGACCACACCAGCGGCGCCGTCGTGGCCATGGCGAGCGCGACGGAGACGAGGTCGAGCGGGCCGGGCTCCGGGTCCTTCGACTCGGGCAGCACGAGCGGTGCCGCCACGAGGAACACGACCAGCACCGGCACGGCGAGCAGGAACACCGAGCCCCACCAGAAGTGCTGCAGCAGGAGCCCGCCGACGATCGGCCCGAGGGCGGAACCGGCGGCGAAGGCGGTGGCCCAGATCGCGATGGCGAGCCGCCGCTCGGTGCGGTCGGTGAAGACGTTGCGCAGCAGGGACAGGGTGGACGGCATCAGCATCGCCCCGAAGAACCCGAGCAGGGCCCGGGAGGCGACGAGCGCGCCGGCGCTGGGGGCGAAGGCGGCCACGACGGACACGACGGCGAAGCCGGTGGCGCCCACGAGCAGCAGGCGTCGGCGTCCGACCCGGTCGGCCAGCGACCCCATGGGCACGAGCAGGCCCGCCAGGACGAGCGGGTAGACGTCCACGATCCAGAGCTGCTGGGTGCCGGTCGGTGCGAGCGCCGCCGAGATCTGGGGCAGCGCGAAGCTCAGGACGGTGTTGTCCACGGACACGAGCAGCACGGGCAGCATCAGCACGGCGAGCGCGGTCCAGCGTCGGGCGCTGGTGGCGGTGGGCTGCGGTGTCGTTACCAGGTGGGTGGCCACGACGGTTCCTCTCACGACGACGGACGGCCAGGGCAGCGCGATGCGCCGGACTTCTGAACCGTCCAGACGGTACAGTAACCCATCCGGCGATAAGGTGCCACCATGCCTCCCGCGCCCACCGCCCGAGCGAAGGTGCTCCGAGCCTTCTGCGACCTCCTCGTCGACTCCGGCGAACGCTCCGCGACCCTGGACGCCGTCGCCGAGCGCGCCGGCGTCTCCAAGGGCGGGCTCCTCTACCACTTCGGCAGCAAGGACGCCCTGGTCGAGGGCGTCGTCGCCCACCTGCACGACCTGGTCGCAGCCGACGTCGCCACCATGCGGGCCGCCCCCGAAGGCCCGGTCGCGTACCTCCTGCGCACGTCGTCCGCCGTCGGCAGCGAGTTCGACCGCACCTACCTCGCGGTCACCCAGCTCGCCCAGGGCCCCTACCCGTGGGCGCGCGGCGCGCTCGACGCGGCGCAGGACGCCTGGACCGCCGCCGTCGCCGACCAGGTGGGCGACGACGCCGTCGCACGGGCCGTCGTCCTGCTCAGCGACGGCATCTACTACCGCGCCTCGCTCGGCATCGACGCTCCCCCGCTGGACGAGCTGCTCGCCGTCGTCGACCGCCTGCGCTCCCCCGTCACGGGCTGATGCGGGCGCCTCAGCCCGCCTTCTTGCGCTTCTTGTCCTTCTTCTGGGAGTCCACCGAGCGGCGCAGCGCCTCCATGAGGTCCACCACCTCGGCCCCCTCGCCCTCCTCGCCCTTCTCGCCGAAGGTCTCGGCGGGGTCCATCGTGTCGCCCTTCTCGATCTTCGCGTCGATGAGCTGGCGCAGTTGCACCTGGTACTCGTCCGTGTAGTCCTCGGGCGCGAAGTCCGCCTCGTAGCTCGCCACGAGCTGCGCCGACATCGCCAGCTCCTTGTCGGACACCGAGGTCGAGCCGTCGAGCGCGCCGAACTCCGCCTCGCGGATCTCGTCCGCCCAGAGCAGCGTCTGCAGCGTGAGGACCTCGTCGCGCACCCGCAGCGCCGCGAGGCGCGTGCGCTGGCGCAGGGCGAACTTCACGATCGCGGTGCGCTCGGTCTCCTCCAGCGTGCGCCGCAGCAGCACGTACGCCTTGGGGCTCTTGGAGTCGGGCTCCAGGTAGTACGTCCGGTCGAAGAGGATCGGGTCGACCTGCTCGGTGGGCACGAACTCGACCACCTCGATCTCCCGGTTCGACTCCGCCGGCAGCGCCGAGAAGTCGTCCTTGGTCAGCACCACGGCGTGCTCGCCGTCGTCGTACGACTTGTCGATGTGCTCGAACGCGACCGTCTCGCCGCACACCTCGCACACACGCCGGTACCGGATGCGTCCGCCGTCGGCGTCGTGCACCTGGTGCAGCGGCACGTCGTGGTCCTCGGTGGCGCTGTACACCTTGACGGGCACGTTGACGAGCCCGAACGTCACCGCGCCCTTCCAGATCGCCCTCATCACCCCATGGTCACGCGACCCGGGGCCGGACGCGAGCGGTCAGCCGAGCAGCCCGAGGACCCCGACGACGCCCACCAGGACGGCGAGCACCACCGAGACCCCCACCAGCACCGCGTGCACCGTGTAGAACCGGGTGGGACGACCGGCGTCGTCGCGCGCACGGGGGTCGCGGGTGACGCGACGCCAGAACTGGGGCCACACCAGCAGGTTCCAGGCGGCGGCGACGAGCAGGACGACGGACCAGAGCACGGGAATCTCCACGCGCCGATGCTCTCACCCCGCGGGCGCCCTGCCGAGCAGACCTCCCAGCGGAGGGGCGGCACCCGCGCCGCGGCTCGCGCGCCCTCGGTCGGTCCACCGGATGAGACAGCCCTTTCCCGGGGTCGCCGCGGCGGTCTACGGTGGCGAGCACACCGGCTCTACATCGATGCAGGGGGCGCCGGTCCGTCCGACCGACGACGTTCGGGCACGGTCACCGCCGTGCGCGGACCAGACTGCGAAGGAGCAGCCCATGCGTCACCTCGCAAGATCCGCCCGAGACCGGGCCACCCGCCGATCACGGAGCAGGCGGCGCGCCCGCGGCCTCGCCGCCTCGATCGCCGTCCTCGCCCTGTCCGTGACCGGCCTGGTCGCCGGCTCGACCACCGCGCAGGCGGCCACGATCGACACCGGGGCCGAGTACGTGCTCGTCAACCGCCACAGCGGCCTGGCCGCCGACGTCCTGGACGCCTCGACCGCCGACGGCGCCGAGATCATCCAGTGGAACCGGCTCCAGGACGCCCCCTGGCAGCGCTGGCGGTTCCAGGACATGGGATCGGGCTACTACCGGATCGTCTCGGCGCACTCCGGCAAGGCGCTCGACGTGTGGGCGAAGTCCACCGCCGACGGCGCGGAGATCCGCCAGTACACCGCGAACAGCGGATCCAACCAGCAGTGGCGGCCGGTGGACACCGCAGGCGGCGTCCAGCTGATCAACCGCGGCTCCGGCAAGGCGCTGGAGGTCTGGGAGTGGTCGACGACGCCGGGCGGGCGGCTCAGCCAGTTCACCTCCCACGGCGGCACCACGCAGGTGTGGGACCTCGTCAAGGCCGGCTCCGGCAGCGGCAGCACCGGGGAGTGCGGGTCGGGGACCTTCACCACCGAGGTGACGAGGTCCGGCTCGACCTGGACGGCGCGCCGCGGGTCGACCTCCCTGTACTCGGGCACGGACATGGCCTCCGCGATGCGCGCGGCCGTCGGCGGGCTCACCGCCGGGCGGACGTCGGCCGAGCGCGTCGTCGTGCGCGGGTCGGGCACCGTCTCGGCCGGCACGTCCGTGGATCTGCCCAGCCACACCTCGATCGAGGTCTGCGGCACGATCGACGTCACGGGGACACCGCGGGCGAACCACGCCCCGCTGCGCGTGCAGCACGTCGAGGACGTCTCGATCCCGTACCTGACCATGACCGGCGCACCGTACTTCGGCATCTGGGTGCGCACGTCCTCGGACGTCCACCTCGGTCAGATCGACCTGCGGCTGTCCGGCGGGCTCGGCATCCGCATCGACTCGCGCGACGACGACTCCGTGCGCGAGGCGCGCGACATCCGCGTCGACGACGTCTACGTCTCCGGCACGTCCAACCACGGCGTGGAGACCTACGGCGTCGACGGCATCACCATCGGGACCGTGACCGCCCGTGACACCGGCTACTCCGGCCTGCTGCTCAACGACACCGTCAACGCCACCGTCGGCACGGTCGACGCGCAGGGCGCCGGCACGGGCACCGGCTACGCCGCGTTCCGCATGGCGAACCGCAACGGTGCGGTGGACGGCTCGTACCCGACCAACGTCCACGTCGGCGAGGTCGTGGCGCGGGGCGGCGGGCGTGGCGTGTTCTGCGTCTCGGAGTCCGGTGGCGCCGTCATCGACCGGGTCGACATCGCCGACACCGGGTCCAACGCGGTGCTCATCGAGAACTGCTACAACGTCACGATCGGCGGCGGCACGATCTCCGGCCCCGGGGACGTCCGCATCGCCGCGCGCAGCGAGTTCGCCAACACCCGCGACGTGACGCTGTCGAACGTCACGCTGCGCAGCACCACGTTCCGCGAGTCGCCGTGCGGCACGAACACGCGCCTGTCGAACATCACGTGGACCGACAGCAGCGACCAGTCCTGCTGAACCGCGCCGCCCGGCGGCGGAGGTCGTCCGACCTCCGCCGCCGGGCGGCGGCACCGTGACGCTCGCGGCGCGTCAGCCGAGGGCGTCCAGCACGGCGTCGGCCATCGCGGCCTGCCCCCGGGCGTTCGGGTGCACGGGCACGGTGTTGGTGCCCCACAGCAGCGGCTCGACCCAGCGCTCGCTCGCGGGGGCGCAGGCGTCGCGGCCCTCGCTGCGCTCGGCGAGGTCGACGAAGGTCGCACCCGTCTGCTCCGCCGCCTGCTCGACGACGTCGTTGAGCGTCGCCTGCAGGTCGCGCAGGTAGGGCACGTCGCCGCGGGCGACGGGGAGCTTGGTGAAGCAGCCCTGCTCCGCCGGCAGGATCCACGGGTAGCCCAGGATGACGACGTGGGCCTGGGGGGCACGTTCGCGGATGTCCTCGAGCGCCCGGACCACGGCGGGGTAGGTGGTCTCCTCGACGGTGTCGGTGAAGCGGTCGCCATAGGTGCGCTCGCACGGTCTGCCGTGGCCGAGGGTGACGGACCCGGAGGCCGCGCAGGCGAGCAGCGCGCCGATGAAGGTGCTGGAGTCGTTGCCGCCGATCGTCAGCGTCACCAGGTCGGTGTCGACGCTCAGGGCGTCGAGCTGGGCGGGCACGCGCGGGTACTGGGCGGTGGTGAGGTGCTTGGTCTCGGCGGCGCCGCAGGTGACGTCGGTGAGGTCGGCGCCGAGGGCGTCGGCGACGGCGTTCGGGTAGTTGCGGATGGTGCGCAGGCAGACCGCGCGGGCGCTCGGGTCGGGCGGCAGGATGCCGGACCCGGCGGAGTAGGAGTCGCCGAGGGCGACGTAGTCGATCGGGTCGTCCGCCTGGGCGGGCGGGGCCAGGACGGTCGCGGCGAGCGCCGCGACGAGTGCGGTGAGGCCTGCTGCCAGGCCTCGGCGGGCGGTGCGGGGTGCTGCGTGCATGGAACAACTCCTTCGTCGTTCGTGCCTCGGGCGCTCCTCGTCGAACGCCTGCGACCGAGTCTGGGACGGCGCGACGCGGTCCACAACCCGGCACGCCGCGTATCGGATACTCCCGGTCCACGGTTCTCGGCGCTGCGCCGGCGCCCCGCACGCGCGACGATGACCGGGTGAGCCCACCGGCACAGCGCGTCACGGTCGAGGGCCGCACCCTGTCGCTCAGCAACCTCGACAAGGTGCTCTACCCGGCCACCGGCACCACCAAGGGCGAGGTCCTGCAGTACCTCGCGACCGTGGCGCCCGCCCTCGTGCCGCACGCCGCCCGCCGGCCCGCGACCCGCAAGCGGTGGCCCGGCGGCACCGGCGAGAAGCCGTTCTTCCAGAAGAACCTCGACGCCTCCACCCCCTCCTGGGTGCCACGCCGCACGATCCGGCACACGTCGTCGTCCAACGACTACGTGCTCGTCGACGACCTGGCCACGCTCACGTGGCTCGGGCAGACCGCCACGCTGGAGATCCACGTGCCGCAGTGGCGCTTCGGACGCACCGGCACCCCCCTGCCGCCCGACCGGATCGTCCTCGACCTCGACCCCGGACCGGGCGTCGGCCTGGCCGAGTGCGCCGAGGTGGCCCGCCTCGCCCGCGAGATCCTGCTCGGCATGGACCTGGACCCGCTGCCCGTCACCAGCGGGTCCAAGGGGATCCACCTGTACGCCGCGCTCACCGGACCGCACTCCCGGCTCACCGCCGACGCCGTGTCCGCCGTCGCCCGGGAGCTCGCCCGACACCTCGCCGCCGAGCACCCCGACCTCGTCGTGGCCGAGATGTCCAAGGCGCTGCGACCCGGCAAGGTGTTCATCGACTGGTCCCAGAACAACGGCTCCAAGACGACCATCGCGCCGTACTCGCTGCGGGGCCGTGACGAACCGACCGTCGCGGCACCGCGCACCTGGGACGAGCTGGCCTCCCCCGACCTGCGCCACCTCACCCTCGACGAGGTCGCCCGACGCCTCACCGACGACGGCGACCTGCTCGCCCCGCTGCTGGCCGGGCACCTGTCCCAGCTCGAACCGACACCCGGGCGCCTGGCCACCTTCGACCGCCTCGCCACCTACCGCGCCAAGCGGGACGCCGGACGTACCCCCGAGCCCTTCGGCCCGCCCGAGAACTCCCCCGCCCCCTCCGACTCCCCCGGTGGCGCACCGACCTTCGTCATCCAGGAGCACCACGCCCGACGCCTGCACTGGGACTTCCGGCTCGAGCACGACGGCGTGCTGGTGAGCTGGGCGCTGCCCAAGGGCGAGCCCACCGACCCCGCCCAGAACCACCTCGCCGTCCAGACCGAGGACCACCCGCTCGAGTACGGCGCCTTCGAGGGGTCCATCCCCGCGGGCGAGTACGGCGCCGGCGAGGTGACCATCTGGGACTCCGGCACCTACGAGCTCGAGAAGTGGCGCGACGGCGAGGTGATCGCCACGCTGCACAGTGCACGCCGCGGGCCGCGGAGGCTCGCCCTGATCCGCACCGGCGGGCGCGGGGGCGACGACGAGAACTCCTGGCTGATCCACCGCACCAAGGACCAGCCGGTCGACGCGGCTCCCCCGCCCGGGACGCCGGAGCTCCCCGGGGTCGACGAGCCGACCGGGACCGGCGTCGCGCCACCGCCCGAGGTCCCCGACCGCACCCGGACCCGCCCCATGCTCGCCACCGGCGCCGCCCCCGCCGAGCTGGCCCGCCTCGACGCCCACGACTGGACGTTCGAGGTGAAGTGGGACGGCTTCCGCGCCCTGGTCGACGTCACCCCCGCCGGTCCCGACGACGGCGCAGCCGCCCGCGTCCGTCTCACGTCCCGCTCGGGCCGCGACCTCACGCCCACGTTCCCCGAGCTCGCGGCGCTCGCCGACCAGGTCGCACCGGACGAGCTGCCGGTGCGTCTCGACGGCGAGATCGTCGCCCTGGACGCCCAGGGACGGCCCAGCTTCCACCGGCTGCAGCAGCGTGCGAACCTCGTCAAGGCGCGAGAGGTGGACCGGGCCCGGCGCCGCGTCGGCGTCGACCTCGTGCTGTTCGACGTGCTGATGGTCGCCGGGACCGACGTCACCGACCATCCGTACGACGAACGTCGCACCATGCTGGCGCGCGTCGTCGATCCTCGCCGTCCCGTGCACGTCCCGCCGGCCCTGGCCGGCACGGTCGACGACGCCCTGGCCGAGTCCCGGCGCCTCGGGCTGGAGGGCGTCGTGGCCAAGCGGCGCAAGGCCGGGTACGCGGCCGGTCGGCGCTCGCGCGACTGGTTGAAGATCAAGCACGCGGCCACCCAGGAGGCGGTCGTGGTCGGCTGGCGTCCGCTGCGTGCCGGGACGCCCACCGAGGACGTCCGCTCCGTCGGCGGGCTGCTGCTGGCGGTGCCCGAGGGCGACGGGCTGCGCTACGTGGGCCGGGTGGGTACCGGGCTCTCGGACCGCGAGCGCCGCGCCCTGACCAGCCGGTTCACGGCCCGCGGCGCCGACGCCGCCGCGGGCCCGCCCCTCGAGGGGGTCCCCGCGGTGGACGCCCGAGGTGCACGCTGGGTGGAGCCCACCGTGGTGGTGGAGGTGCTGCACGCCGGATGGACGGGGGACGCCGACGGCGAGGGCAGCCTGCGGCACGCCGTCTGGCGCGGGGTGCGCCCGGACAAGCGTCCGGACGAGGTCCGTCCGGAGTGAGGCTCACGCCGCGCGGGCGTACACCACCGTGTTGTCCTCGTAGTGGCCGACGTCGGGGTTCCAGGCTCCGCCGCAGGTGATGAGGCGCAGCTGGGGCTCGTCGGTGTTGCGGTAGACCTCGCGGGTGGGGAACGCGTCCTTGGGGTACTGCTCGACACGGTCGACGACGAAGGTCACCGTCGTGCCGTCGGCGCGGTCGACGTGCACCTTCTGGCCGGGTTCCATCGTGGCCAGGTCGTAGAACACGGACTCGCCGTGGGGGCTGTCGACGTGCCCTTCGACGACGGCGGGGCCGTCGTCCCCGGGTCGGGGCGAGCCGTCGAACCAGGCGGCACGGTCGATCTGGGCACCGGCGGGCACCTCGACGGTGCCGTCGTCGTTCAGGCCGAGGTGCAGCAGGTCGGAGTCGACGTCGATCGCCGGGATGCGCACCCGTTCGGGCAGGGCTGCCCGCTGGACGGGTTCCGCCGTCGGCGTCGCGGTGGGGTCGGCCGTCGGGGACGGCGTCGAGGTCGGGGTCGGGGTCCGGGTGGGGCTCGGTGCGGGGTCGGTGGCGGCGCCGGTCGAGGGTTGCGTCCGGGGTGCGGCGACCGGCGCGGGGGCGGGATCCTGCTGCCCGAGCCCGACGGCGACCGCCGTCCCGCCGCCGAGCAGCAGCCCGGCGGCGAGGACGGCAGCCGTGCGTCGGTGCGCCATCAGGAGTCCTGGCGGGCGGTCCGACGGCGGGTGAGGAGCCCGGTGGTCAGGCCGGCACCGGCGAGCAGCGCGAAGCCGCCACCGGCCAGCAGGCCCGGGTTCTCGATGCCGGCGGTGCCGCCGGTCCCGGTCTGGACGCCACCGGTGGGCATCTCGTCCATCTGCGAGGCGGTGAGCATGCCGCACAGGGCGGGGTCGGTCGCCTCGGCGGGCAGCGACGGGTCGAGGTCCGACTCGGTGTCGCCGTCGTACGCGCCGCTGCCGTCGTGGTCGACACCGTGCACGACGAGCGCGACGTCACCGGCGAGGATCTCGTCGGCGATCTCCGGGGACACCTCCACGGAGTCCCGCTGGTAGTCGATCTGGCCGCCGTCGGCGGTGTCGAAGCGGTCCACGGCGAGCGCGGAGTCCGCCGACGTGTCGCCCTCGGTGGTGAGCGACACCTGCACCGAACCGTAGGACGGCACGCCCTCGGAGGTGGTGATGGTGCCGGAGCCGTCGGTGTCGTCGCCCTCGACGGGGCACTGGTTCTTCGCGTCCTCGCCGTAGTGCAGGTGGGCGGCGTGCGGGCTGCCGGCGAGCAGACCGTCGGCGGCGAACTCGACCGTGAGGGTCGTGCCGTCCACCCAGACCATCGCGTCCCCGCCGCCCTCGACGCCGTTGAGGGGCACCGGGTCCAGGTCTCCCTGGGCGGTGCCGTCGGCGGCGGAGGCGGGACCGGCGACCGCGAGGAGGCCGGCCAGCGTGAGGGCGGGTGCGACGAGCGCGGTGCGGGTACGTGCCTTCATGATCGTTCCCTTCGTCTCAGGTCACGACATTCGCGACCCAACGACGGTTCGGAGTCGTGCACGACCCGGATGGGTCCGGTCGGCGTCGGTCTCGGAATGGGTGACGGGTCCGCACCGTTGCCCCAGACATGCGAGCCATCACCTATGACACCTACGGCAGCGCCGACGTCCTGCAGCTCACCGAGCAGCCGGAGCCGCACCCCGGCCCCGACTCGGTGGTGGTGCGGGTCAGGGCGGCGTCGGTCAACCCGGTCGACTGGAAGATCCGCCAGGGCTACCTCGACGGCCTGATCGACGCCCGGTTCCCCGTGGTCCCCGGCTGGGACGTGGCCGGCGTCGTGGAGAAGGTCGGTCTGGACACCCCCGAGTACCAGGTGGGCGACGAGGTCTACGGGTACGTGCGCAAGGACGTGGTCCAGGGCGGCACGTTCGCCGAGCTCGTGGCCGCGCCGGTGCGCACCCTGGCCCCCAAGCCGTCGCTGCTGAGCTTCACGGAGGCGGCGGCCGTGCCGCTCGCCGGGCTGACGGCGTTCCAGACGATCGAACGGTCAGGCGTCCGCGAGGGGCAGACGGTGCTGGTGCACGCGGCCGCCGGAGGCGTGGGCGCGTTCGCCGTGCAGCTCGCGGTCGCCCGTGGCGCCCGGGTGATCGGCACCGCGTCCGAGGCCAACCACGCGTACCTGCGCGGGCTGGGCGCCGAACCGGTCACCTACGGCGACGGTCTCGCCGACCGGGTGCGCGCGCTCGCGCCGCGCGGGGTGGACGTCGCGCTCGACTACGTGGGCGGGGAGTCCGTCACCGCGAGCGCCGACGTCCTCGCCGAGGGCGGGGTCATCACCTCGATCGCCGACCCCGCGGCAGCGACGGACCACGGTGGGATCTACGCCTGGGTGCGTCCGTCGACGGCCGACCTGACGGCTCTCGGCGCGCTCTTCGACGAGGGTGTGCTGCGGGTCGACGTCGCCGAGACCTTCGACCTGGCCGACGCCGCGGCGGCACACCGGGCGAGCGAGTCCGGGCACGTGCGCGGCAAGGTCGTCGTCACCGTCTGACGCCGTCGGGCCGCCGGCCGGGGCCGTCGGTCCGCCCGGCAGGCGGACGACGGCAGGCCGAGGGCGGCTCAGCCGGTGGTTCAGCCGGCGGCGCCGCGGCCGTGCTTCCAGTAGCCGACGAAGTCCGCGTGCGTCTTGGGCACGCCGCGCTCGTTGACGAGGTAGCGGCGCACCCCGGTCGCGAGCGTGGACTCGCCGACGCTGAACGCGTAGACCGCGCCGTCGAGCAGCTCGAGCCCGCGCACGGCGGCCAGCGCGGCCGTGCCGGGCACGGCGGCCGCGTCGACGGCGTCGCGCTCCACCCAGCGCAGGTCGATCCCGGCGGGCACACGGAAGTCCTGCCGGTCCGCGGCGGTGGCGACCTCGACGACGGCGATCCCCCGGGCGTCCTCGGGCAGGGCCTCGCAGATGCCGGCGACGGCAGGCAGGCCGGACTCGTCGGCGGCCAGGAGCGTCCAGTCGTGCTCGTGGCGCGGGTTGTACCCGACGCCCTGGTCGAGGATGCCGACGGTGTCGCCGGGACGGGCGTTCGCCGCGAACGTGGACGCCGGTCCCGGTTCGCCCGTGTGCGCCTCGCCGTCGTGCGCGCCGTGCAGCACGAAGTCGACGTCGATCTCCCGCAGGTCGGGCCGCGCGTCGCGGACCGTGTAGCTGCGCACCCACGGCCGGCGCGACTTCGGGGTGATCAGGTACTGCGCGTACCAGCCCAGGCCCGAGGTGCGGGTCGGCAGACGCATCGCGTCGCTGCCCTCGCGCTGCAGGAAGAGCCGGAACCACTGGTCGTACCCGACGGCGGTGAAGCGTTCGAGGCCCTGGCCGCCGAACGTCACGCGCATCATGTGCTCCGAGACCTGCTTGGTCCGCACCACCTCCGCCAGGAGGACGTGCGGCTCGATCGGCTTGCGCCCGCTGTATCCGCTCACGCCACACAGGTTAGGCGAACCTCACCACCTGGCACCAGCCCCGAGCCGCCTTCCCCCTGGCACGCACCCGTGCCGCTCCCGTGCCGCACACTGGTGCGGTGCGCCGACCCGTCCAGATCCTCACGCCGGCCGTCGGCGTGGTCGCGGTCGCACTCCTGGCCGGTTGCGCCCCGGCCGACGACGGCGCGTCCGCCCCGACGTCGCCGTCCGCGCAGGCCTCGCCGTCCTCCCCGTCCGCCGCGGACGCACCGTCCGTGACGGCGTCGGACCCCCCGGCCGACGCCGTCACGACCGGCGCGCAGGCCGACGACGTCCGTCTCGAGGTCCGCGCGGGCGACGGCGCCGTCGTCGCGGAGCCGGAGCCCGGGTCGTCGACGGTCACGCTCGACCTGGCACAGCTCTCCCCCGACCAGGACGCGACCGTCACCCTGGTGAGCTCCGGTGAGCTCCTGCTGCGCCCGGACGGGAGCGTCACGGTGCGCTCCGGGCAGGACGACGGCGGCACGGACGACGCTCCCGCCGACGCCGTCGCCGGGCTCACCCCGCCCGACGGTGCACGGTTCCGGCAGGAGGATCCCCGGAGCCTCGTCGTCGTGCCCGACGAGTCCTCCGACGGTCGCACCACCGGCACGGTGACGTTCACCCTGGCGTCCCGCGGGGTCGAGGCCACCGACTGGGACGAGCGCGAGGGCGGGCGCTCGCTCGCCGTGACGCCGACGCCGTGGGCGCGGCAAGCCCGCACGGCGGGGGTCGACGTGGTCTGGTCCGAGCTCGTCGCCGACGACCCGGAGGTGGCCTCGGCGACGATGCACGACCAGCTCGTGTGCCACTCGATCGGCGCACCCGACAAGGCGACCTGGAACCTGGAGCCGTGGCGGCCCGACGTCGGGCTGCTGCAGGTGCTGGCGGACCGCTGCAACCCGGTGTGAACCGATTCGGCACGGCCTGCTGCACCAGCCGGACGGTTGCTCCGGCAACCGCTTTCTGGCAGGGTCGACGGCGCGGGGGGCGGTGAATCGACTCAACCGAACGGAGCAATGATGCTTTCGAGGGACCGCCACGCACTGCGCAGAGCATCCGTGGGCACGCTCTGCGCCTTCGCCCTCGCCGGGACCGTCGCCGTCGGCGCGTCCGCGGCGACGGGCACCGGCACGGCCACACCGGCTGCGGCCGCCGAGCAGCAGGCCACGGGCCGCGCGGTGATCAGCACGCCGACCGAGAAGGGCAACGTCGTCAGCTGGCGCCTGCTGTCCACCGACGGCGCCGGCACAGCCTTCCAGGTGTACCGCGACGGCGAGGCCGTCGGCTCCCCCGTCGACGGGGCGACCACGTTCCTCGACACGGACGCCGCGGACGACGCCACCTACACCGTCGTGCCGGCGAGCGCCGGTTCCGGCGCGGCGCAAGCCTCAGTCCGGGCGGTCGCCGACTCGCTGACGTTCACCCCCGTCGCGGGCGCCGAGGCCGGCAGCCTCGACGTGCCGCTCGACCGTCCGGCCGGCGGGAGCACCCCCAGCGGGAGCTTCACCTACGCCGCCAACGACGCCTCCGTGGGCGACCTGGACGGCGACGGCGAGTACGAGATCGTCCTCAAGTGGGACCCCTCGAACTCCAAGGACAACTCGCAGTCGGGCTACACCGGCAACGTGCTGCTGGACGCCTACGAGCTCGACGGCACCCGCCTGTGGCGCATCGACCTCGGCCGCAACGTGCGCGCCGGCGCGCACTACACCCAGTTCCAGGTCTACGACTACGACGGCGACGGCAGCGACGAGGTGGCGCTGCGCACCTCCGACGGGACGGTCTCCGGCACCGGCCAGGTGATCGGCAGCGCATCGGCCGACCACCGCAACTCCAGCGGCTACGTGCTCAGCGGTCCCGAGTTCCTCACGGTGTTCCGCGGCACGGACGGCGCCGAGCTCGACTCGGCCGACTTCGCGCCCGCCCGCGGCAGCGTCGGTTCCTGGGGCGACACGTACGGCAACCGGGTGGACCGCTTCCTCGCCGGGACGGCCTACCTCGACGGCTCGCGACCCAGCATCGTCATGGGCCGTGGCTACTACGCCCGTTCTGCGGTGTCCGCCTGGGACTTCCGCGGCGGCGAGCTCACCCGCCGCTGGACCTTCGACTCCAGCTCGTCCACCAACGGGCCGGACTGGACCGGACGCGGCAACCACCAGCTCTCCGTCGCCGACGTCGACTCCGACGGGCGCGACGAGATCCTCTACGGCTCCATGGCCATCGACGACGACGGCAGCGGGCTGTGGCAGAACGGCACCCACCACGGCGACTCGTACCACGTGAGCGATCTGGTGCCGTCCAACCCGGGCCTCGAGGTGTTCAAGCCGTCCGAGTCCGGCAGCGACCCCGCCCACTGGGTGGCGGACGCACGCACCGGCCGGATCCTGTCCAGCGCCGACCCCGTCGGCAGCGACAACGGTCGCGGCGTCGCCGCCGACGTCACGGCATCCAACCCCGGCGCCGAGGTGTGGTCGTCGGCCGTGTCGCAGCTGCGCAGCGCCACCGACAACTCCCCGGTGGGCCGCAAGCCCGGGTCGACCAACTTCGTGATCTGGTGGGACGGCGACGGCCAGCGCGAGCTCCTCGACGGCACCCACATCGACGAGTACGGCGAGTCCGGCGACACCCGGCTGCTCACGGGCTCGGACGTGTCGTCGAACAACGGCACCAAGTCCACCCCGGCGCTGCAGGCCGACATCCTCGGTGACTGGCGCGAGGAGGTCATCTGGCGCACGAGCGACAACAGCGCGCTGCGGATCTACACCTCCACGATCCCGACGAGCATCTCGCACCCGTCGCTCATGGAGGACCACCAGTACCGCATGGCCGTCGCCTGGCAGAACTCCGCGTACAACCAGCCGCCGCACGCGAGCTTCGCGACGGTGACGGGCAGCGCGACGCCCTCCCCCACCCCGACGGCGAGCGAGGAGCCCAGCGACGACCCGTCGAACGAGCCCAGCGACGACCCGTCGAACGAGCCCAGCGACGACCCGTCGGACGAGCCCAGCGACGACCCGTCGGACGAGCCGACCGGCGAGCCCGCCGACGCCCGGTGCGCCGCCTCGTACGAGGTCGTCGGCCGGTGGCAGGGCGGATTCCAGGCCCAGGCGACCCTGGTGAACACCGGCGACGAGCCGATGACGTCGTGGGAGCTCACCTGGGAGTTCACCGGCGGCGAGACCGTCCAGCAGGGCTGGGGCGGCGGCCTGACCCAGTCCGGCACCACGGTGACGGCGACCGCGCCGGGATGGCACACCGACCTCGCTCCGGGCGAGTCGGCCTCCGTGGGGATCATCGGCTCCGGCACCCCCGCGGCCGTCACCGCGATGTCCGCCGGCGACCAGGAGTGCACCGTCTCCTGACGCCCGCCCCACGCCGTCGCGCACCGCGAGCGGCAACCGTCACGGTCCGGACCACTGGTACGGTCCGGACCGTGACGGTCCCCGCCCCCGCCGGCCTCGTCCTGCGCCCCGCGCTGCGCGCCGACCTGCCCCGCATCGTCGAGCTGATCGCCGACGACGCCGTCGCGGCGACGCGCACCGGCAGCTTCGGCCCCGCGCACGTCGCCGGGTTCGAGGCGATCCAGGCGAGCACCCAGGACGAGCTCGTCGTCGCCGAGCTCGACGGCCAGGTCGTGGGCTGCATGCAGCTGACCTTCGTCCCCGGCATCTCCCGCAACGGCGCGAGCCGCCTCCTGGTGGAGGCCGTCCGCGTCGCCGAACCGCTGCGCGGCCAGGGCCTGGGCCGCGTCCTGATGGAGCACGCGCACGCCCGCGGGCGCGAACGGGGGTGCAGCCTCGCGCAGCTCACGTCCGACAAGCGGCGTCCCGACGCCCACCGGTTCTACCGCGCCCTGGGGTACGCCCAGTCGCACGAAGGCTTCAAGCTCCCGCTCTGACAGCCCTCACCAGCGCTGCCGGACGTCCTCCGCCCAGCCCTCCAGCCGTTCCACGACCAGGCGCTCGCCGTCGTCCGTCTCGACGCTGCCGGACCAGGTGCCGAAGCACTGGTCGGTCGCCGAGGCCACCACGCCCAGGTTCGTGCGGGCCACGCGGTTGAAGAACGGCCGGAACGTCAGGTCGACCCGCGCGCCCCGCACCCGCCACGGGGCCAGGTAGTCGCGGCGGTCCACCTCCCACTCGAGCTCGTCGTGGATCTTGTGCAGCCGGCCGTCCACGACGAGGGCGTTCTCCGTCGTCGGACCCGCGGCCGTCCACGTGCCGCCGAGCTGCACCCCCAGGCTGCGGGACCCGCGCCCGGCGCGGCCCCCGTGCCCGGAGCGCCCGCCGGCAGGGACGCGGCCGAACCCGACTCCCCACTGCCACGTCGCCGAGTACGGCCATCGGCCACGCCCGTGGTCGAGGACCGCCCACGCCGGGTCCCGGACCTCGTGGGTCGTGCCGTCCACCCGCAGCGTGCCGGTCACGGGACGCCCGACGTCCTTGACCGTGTACTGAAACTGCCGGTCGGACCACGGCACGACCACGCCCAGCACCTCGTGACCCTCCGGCCTCGCCACGAGCACGTCGAGCTCGACGTGCTCGGTGCGCGCCCGCAGCCGCGTGGCCGCCGGGGCGTCGCCGCGCGCCACGAGCTCGTCGACCTCGATCGCGACGCGTCGCGTGCTGGCACGGACCGGCCCCGCGCCCAGCGACGCGGGCAGCTCGACCGAGCCGGACAGCGGCGCGACCACGAGGGCGCCGCGCTCGACACCGGTCGACTTCTCGAGGACGTAGACCTGGTGGAGCGCGGCGTAGTCGAGGGCCGACGTCGTGATCCCCACGACGTGGGTGGGGGTGACGACGGCCCAGTACTCCCAGCGCTTGGTCCTGCCGCGCCCGCGCATCCCCCGGCCGAGCCCGGAGGTGTCGTGCTGCGGGGTCCTCGACCACCCGACGGCGTCCGGGTTCAGCGTCCCGTCCGGTCGGCACAGCACGACAGCCTCGACGATCTCGCGCTCCGTCACTGATCGACCGTAGCCGGACATCCCGGCGGGCACGGCCCTGGACGTGCTCCGGCGTGCAGTTTCACCCGGCGGCGGCCTGCCGCAGCACCTCCGCCTCCTGCATCGCCGTCAGCCCGGTCACCGCTGCGTCCGGATCGGCCCGCAGCCAGTCCAGGACGTCGCGCGCGGTCTGCGCCACGGGTCGCACCCGGAGCCCCGCCGCGAGCGCCGGTCCCGCGTCGTGGGCGGCGAGCCCGTCGTACTGCGGCCGGGGCAGCCACAGCGGCAGCGACCGCTCCCCCGCCCAGGGCCGGACCTCCAGCGCAGCCAGGGTGGCCGCGTCGACCCAGCGCCAAGCGGGTGAGGTGCTGCAGCCGCGTGCCACGGCAGCCAGCACCTCACCCACGGTGGAGGTCGGGCCGACGGCGTCGAACGTGCCCGTGGTGCGCCGCTCGGCGAGCTCGACGACCCAGGCGGCCAGGTCCCGCACGTCCAGGACCTGGATCGCGTCGGCGGGGTCGTTCGGGGCGAGGACCGGCGCGGTGCCGTCGAGCAGGCGGCGCATCCGGTCCGGCCAGTAGGCGAACCGGCCCGACGGGTCCCCGGGTCCGACGATCAGGCCGGGCCGCACCACGGTCGCGCTCGTCGTGCCCGCGCGGACCGCCTCCTCGCACGCCACCTTCAACTCGCCGTACGCGTCGGCGGCCGCGGTGGGGTCGGCGTCGTCGTCGGGGAAGGCCGGTCGCAGGCGACCGACGCCCGGCCCGGAGGGGTCCGAGTCGTCGGCGTAGACGTTGAGGGTCGACACGAACACGTGGTGCGCGGCCGGGAACGCCGCGACGGCGGCGCGCACGTGCCCGGGCGAGCGGGCGACGTCGACGACGGCGTCGAACGGTTCGGCCGTCAGGGCGGCGGGCAGGCCCTCGTCCCGGTCCACCACCACGTGGCGCACGCCGTCGGGCACCGTCCCGGAGCGACCGCGGTTCGCGGCGACGACGTCGTGACCGCGGGCGGCGGCCCGTGCTGCGACCTCGCGGGACAGGAAGACCGAACCGCCCAGGACCAGGAGCCTCATGGGCTCACGCTGACCGACGACGCCCTGCGCGGGCAAGGGATTCTCCCGTGGGCGGAACTCACGCGCTCCGCTCGTCGCGGATCCCCACCAGGGAGACCAGGCCTCCGGCGACGAGCAGCGCGGCCGTGACGACCATCGCCCGGTGGAAGGAGTCCACGTCGAGTGTGGGGCCGATGATCACCCCCGCGCACGCGATGACCACCAGGCCCGCCACCCGGGAGACGGCGTTGTTCACCGCCGAGGCGATCCCGGCGTCGGACGGCGGCACGGCACCGAGGATCGCCGCGGTGAGCGGGGCGACGGTCATCGACAGCCCGAGGCCGAAGACCACCATGGCGGGGAGCACCTGGGTCAGGTAGTCGGCGCTCGCGTCGGTCGTCAGGAGCAGCAGGTATCCCACCCCGGCGACGACGGGACCGAGCGTCATGAACCGTCGCGGGCCGTACCGGCCGGCGAGCGCCCCGAAGCGCGTCGACGCCAGGAGCATCACGATCGTCGTCGGCAGCTGGGCGAGACCGGCGGCCGTCGCGGTGTACCCGGCGACCTGCTGCAGGAACAGCGTCAGCGCGAAACCGCCGAACGCGAGCGCGCCGTACACGGCGACCGTCGCGAGGTTCCCCCAGGCGAAGTTCCGCTCGGCGAACAGGCGCAGCGGCAGCATCGGGTCGGCGGCGTGTCGTTCGTGCCACCAGAACGCGACGAGCAGAGCGCCGCCGACGCCGCAGGCCCACCACTGCTCCTCGATGAGCCCGAACACCGCCGCGGCGAGCCCGACGGCCACGAGCACGGCCCCGAGGACGTCGATCCGTCGCCCGCCGGTGACCTCCTGCTCCGGTACGCCGCGCAGCAGCCACAGGGTGAGCGCGACCACGGGCACGTTGATCCAGAACACCCACCGCCAGGACACGAGGTCGACGAAGGCTCCCCCGAGGAGCGGCCCGACGATCATCGCCGTGCCCGTCCACGCCGTCCACGTGCCGATGGCGCGGGACTGCGCCGCCCCGGAGAACGTGGACACGATCATCGCGAGCGAGCTGGGTACCAGCAGGGCGCCGGCGACCCCCTGGAGCAGACGTGCCACGACCAGCACCGGCCCGGTGGGCGCGACCGCGCACAGCACCGACGTCACCGCGAAGCCCACCAGACCGACGGTGAGCACGCGACGTCGGCCGTGCACGTCCGACAGGGAGCCGGCCAGGAGGATGAACGCGCCGAGGGTCACGAGGTAGCCGTCCACGACCCACTGCTGCAGGGTCAGGGCGTCGGCCCCGCCGAGCTCGTCGGCGATCGCGGGCAGCGCGACGGTGACGACCGTCCCGTCGAGGAACGACACGAACGACGCGAGGATCGTGACGACGAGCACCCGGCGCTGCAGTGTCGTGTCCACGGGCCCACGCTACGGCGCGGAGCACGACGCGCGCGTCCGGCCGTGGCCCGCGCCGTCGTCCCGGCGGCCCCGGTCGTGCCTCAGCAGGTCGCGCCGAGGTCCTGACGCAGGGTCAGCGCCCAGCAGAGCACGCCGATGTCCTGGCGCACGTCGTCGACGGCGGTGCGCAGGCCGTCGACCTCCTGCCGCACGGCGTCCAGCTCCTGGGAGGTCGCCGCGCCGTCGTCCTCGGCGAGCTCGCCCTGGACGGCGGCCAGGCCGGTGCGCACGGTGCCGAGCCCGTCGCGCAGGTCGCCCTCCAGGCCGTCCAGGTCGAGCGCGACCTCCTGCAGGCGGGTGCCCAGGTCGGTCGTGCCGTCCGTGCCGTCGCCGGGCAGCCCGGTCCAGTCCTCCACTCCCTGCACCCGGGAGGCCAGGGTGTCGACCGTGTCCGCCGTCGGCAGCCCGTCGACCACGCCCTGCAGCGCGTCGGCGCGTTCCGTCGCGGCGAGCGCCTGGGCGGTGGCCGCCTCGACCTCGGCGGCGAGCTTGCGGTTGCCGGACCAGAGCACCGCCAGACCGGTCGTGGCGACCAGGGCCAGCACGGTCGCGGCGGCGAGCACGACGAGCACGATCCGGCGCTGCACCTCGGTGGTACCGGGTCCGGGCGACGGCGGGTGCGGCAGGTGCGACGCCGGGACGACCTGGACGGCGCCCGAGACGGGCTGCTCGTGCGGGAACAGGGTCGCCACGGAGGCCACGGGCCCGGTGGGCGTGCCGGGCCGGCGCGCGATCCGGCCGGAGGTGACCCCGGACGGGCTCTGCGTGCTCGTGTCGCGATCCATGCGGCCACCTCGACTCGACGAACCTGGTCGGGACATATCGTGGCGGTCATCGGCGACGGTGACAACAGGCACTCCAGGATCCGGTCCCGTCGCTGCCCGTCCGCTACGGTCGAGGTCGTCCCGACGCCCCGTGCACACCTCGTGCGCGACGCCCCCCGAGGAGCCCGCATGCCCAGCTTCCGCCGCCTCCTGCGCGACCTGCCCGTCCTTCCCGCGGACCTGCCGGGCTGGCACGTCGACGACCTGACCGCGCTCCCCGTCGATCCGCGCCGCCTCTTCGAGGACTGGTTCACCGAGGCGGTCGACGCCGGTGCCCGCGCGCCGCACGCGATGACCCTCGCGACGTCCGACGGCCAGGGTGCCGTGCACGCCCGCACCGTCATCCTCAAAGACCTCACCGAGAACGGTTGGTGGTTCGCCGGGCACGCGACGAGCCCGAAGGGACGCGACCTCGCGGCGGACCCGCGGGCGGCGCTGGTGTTCCTGTGGCGCGAGACGGGCTGCCAGGTCCGGGTCGTGGGCCGGGCGACCGACCGGCCCGACGTCGGCGAGCTCGACTTCCGGGACCGCCCGGCGCCGTCGCGCGCCTCCGGGCTCGTCGGTCACCAGAGCGAGGTGCTCGGCACGCTCGCCGAGCACCGGGCGGCCTGGGCCGCCGCCCTGGAGGACACGACCGCCGCACCGGACCGGGTCGCACCGACGTGGACGGCGTGGGTGCTCGAGCCCGACGAGGTCGAGTTCTGGCGGTCGGGGACCGGGACGGGACAGACGCGGGTGCGCTACCTGCGTCGGCCCGACGGCGCCTGGGCCCGTGACCTGCTGTGGCCCTGACGCGATGATGTGACCCACGTCACTGCAGGTCAGGCGCCTGTGACCTTCCTCTCATTGATTGTGACGGTTTTCACCAGCGTTTAGCATGGCGCTGTGACTACGCGTGCAACGACCCCCGGCAACGGCCCCTCCGACGCCGTGGACGTCGTCCTCATCGGCGGCGGCATCATGAGCGCCACGCTCGGCACACTCATCCAGCAGCTCGAACCGACGTGGTCCGTCCGCATCATCGAGCGGCTCGACGACGTCGCCCTCGAGTCCTCCAACCCGTGGAACAACGCGGGCACCGGCCACGCGGCGCTCTGCGAGCTGAACTACACCCCGGAGAAGGCCGACGGCACCGTCGACATCTCCAAGGCGGTCGGCATCAACGAGCAGTTCCAGACCTCCCGCGAGCTCTGGCACCACCTGCTCGCCACCGGCCGGCTCGAGAACAGCTCCTTCATCAACCGCACCCCGCACATGACCTTCGTGCGCGGCGCGAAGAACGTGGACTACCTGCGTCGCCGGCACACGGCGCTCAGCGCCCACCCCCTGTTCCGCGACCTCGAGTTCTCGACCGACCGCGACGAGATCGGCCGCTGGACGCCGCTGCTCACCGCCGGGCGCGACGACGAGCCCATCGCGGCGACCCGCTCCGTGGCGGGCACCGACGTCGACTTCGGCAACCTGACCCGCCAGCTCATCGACGGCCTGGTGGCCGGTGGCGCGGAGCTGCAGCTCGAGCACGAGGTCCGCTCGCTGAAGCGCACCAAGGACGGCCGCTGGCGCCTGCGCGTCAAGGACCGTTCCTGGAACGCCCGCCCGCGCACCTCCACCGTGACGGCGCGGTTCGTGTTCGTGGGTGCCGGCGGCGGCGCGCTGCCCCTGCTGCAGTCCTCGGGCATCCCCGAGATCAAGGGCTTCGGCGGCTTCCCCATCTCCGGGGAGTTCCTGCGCACCGACAACCCCGAGGTCGTCGCCCAGCACCAGGCCAAGGTGTACGGCAAGGCCGACGTCGGCGCCCCGCCGATGTCGGTGCCCCACCTGGACACCCGCGTCGTGGACGGCAAGAGCTACCTCATGTTCGGCCCGTACGCCGGGTTCAGCCCCAAGTACCTCAAGAAGGGCAAGTACCTGGGTCTGGTCACCTCGATGCGCGCCCACAACATCACCTCGATGCTGGGTGCCGGACTGAAGAACCTCGACCTCACCCAGTACCTGGTCGGCCAGCTCGCCGCCGCGCCGGAGACCAAGTTCCACACCCTGCAGCAGTTCATGCCGACCGCGCACCCCAAGGACTGGGAGAAGATCACCGCGGGCCAGCGCGTCCAGGTCATCAAGCGGGACGCCGACGGCAAGGGCGTGCTCCAGTTCGGCACCGAGGTCGTCACCGCGGCCGACGGCTCCATCGCCGGTCTGCTCGGCGCCTCCCCGGGCGCGTCGACCGCCGTCTCCGCGATGGTCGACCTCCTCGCCCGCTGCTTCCCGTCGGAGTTCCCGACCTGGCGCGGCCACCTCGCCACGATGATGCCGAGCCTCGACGGCGTGCCCGCCGACGCCCGCGAGATCGACGCCACCGTCGACGCCGCGTCCGAGGTCTCGGGAGCAGAGCTCGCCGCCCGCAACGGTGGCGTGCTCCCCGCGAGCGTCTACGAGTCGCAGGCGGACCTGCGCGGCTGACCGCGCCCGACGACGTCACGGCCCGCCGGCCCCGAGGGACCGGCGGGCCGTCGTCGTCCGAACAGGCCCGGCGGACCCGGTGCGCTCAGACGGATCCGGCGAGGCGCCGCACCACGGCGTCGACGTGCGGCGTGGCCACACCGTGCCGCACGCCGCGCCGCGAGATCGCGCCGCCGATAGCGTCGAGCTCGCCCGCCCGCCCGGCCGCGAGGTCCGCCTGCAGCGACGATCGCATCGTGGCCGGCAGGCCGCGCAGGATCTGCTCGAGCTCCGCGCCCGTCGTCTCCACGCCCTCCGCAGCGGCCACCGCCGCCACCTCGTCCAGCACGCCGGAGGTGAGCGCCGGATCCGCGTCCAGCGCTTCTCCGAGGCCGGCGGCGTGCACCGAGGTGAGCAGCGCGAGCGGAGCCAGGAAGCGCAGCTTGCTCCACAGCACCTCCGCCTCGGTGCCCCCGACGACGACCGGCAGGTCCGTGGACCGCAAGGTCTGGACCACGTGCAGTCCCGCCGCCTCGGCGGGCACGTTCACGCGCAGCAGCTCGCCGCGGTGCCGAGCCGTCACCGGGCCGTCGGCGTCCGTCTCGCGGGTGGTCTCCCCCGCGTAGGACGCACCGGCGACCGTCGGCCCGGCACCGGCTCCCTCGCGCAGCGTCTCCATGTGCTCGATGCCGTTGAGGAGCGAGACCACCTCCACGGGGCGGGCGGCGGCGATCTGACCGACGACGTCGTCCAGTCCCCCGCCTTGACCGTGACGAGCACGGACGCGCCCGTCGGGATCGTCGTCGAGGCGGGCACCGGGGCGTCCCACGTCCCGAAGGAGTCGGTGACGACCCGCAGGCCGGCGCCCAGGCGGTCCACGGTGCGCGGTCTGCCCACCAGGACGACGTCCGCCCCGGCTCGGTGCAGGAACCCTGCCACCAGGCATCCCACCGCACCCGGGCCGACCACGGCGATCGTGCGTGCATCCACGGTCTCGGTGCTCATGTTCATGCCCGCGACCCTACGCCGCTCAGAGCGCCTGGATGATCCTGTCGACCTGCTCCTTGGCGTCGCCGAACAGCATGGCCGTGTTCTCGCGGAAGAACAGCGGGTTCTGCACGCCGGCGTATCCCGTGGCCATGGACCGCTTGAAGACGACGACGTCGTGGGCCTTCCAGACCTCCAGCACCGGCATCCCCGCGATCGGCGATCCCGGGTCCTCCTGGGCGGCCGGGTTGACGGTGTCGTTGGCGCCGATGACCAGCACGAGGTCGGTGTCCGGGAGGTCGTCGTTGATCTCGTCCATGCCGAGCATGACGTCGTAGGGCACCTTCGCCTCGGCGAGCAGCACGTTCATGTGGCCGGGCAGCCGCCCCGCGACGGGGTGGATGCCGAACCGCACCTGGACGCCGCGGGAGCGCAGCTTCTCGGTGAGGTCGGCGACCGGGTACTGCGCCTTGGCCACGGCCATCCCGTAGCCGGGAACGATGATCACCGAACGCGCGTGCGTGAGCTGCTCGGCGACGTCCGCGGCGAACGTCTCCCGGTGCTCGCCCTCCACGTCTCCGGTGGCCGCCGTGCCCGGTTCGGCACCGAATCCGCCGAGGATCACCGAGACGAACGACCGGTTCATCGCCTGGCACATGAGGTAGGACAGGATCGCACCCGAGGACCCGACCAGCGCCCCGGTGATGATCAGCAGGTCGTTGCCGAGCATGAACCCGGCGGCCGCGGCGGCCCAGCCCGAGTACGAGTTGAGCATCGACACCACGACGGGCATGTCGCCGCCGCCGATGGAGGCGACCAGGTGCCAGCCGAGCGCGAGCGACACGAGGGTCACCAGCACGAGGGCCGTGAGCGCGGCGCCGTCCTGGCCGTCGCGTGCCGCACCGACGAACCAGACCAGCAGACCCGCCGCCACCACGAGCATCGCGAGGTTGAGCCAGTTGCGGCCCGGCAGCATCAGGGGTGCCGAGCGGATCCGGGCGGCGAGCTTCAGGTTCGCCACGATGGAGCCGGTGAACGTGACCGCACCGATGAGCACCCCGAGGAACACCTCGACGAGGTGGACCGTCTCGGCGTGGTCGGTGGTGAGGAACGAGCCGAACCCGACGAGCACCGCGGCGAGACCCACGAACGAGTGCAGCAGCGCGATGAGCTCGGGCATCTGCGTCATCTCGACGCTCCGCACCCGCCACGTGCCGACCGCGGCCCCGGCGAGGAGCACCACGAGGATCAGCGCACCGGTGACCTGCCACGGACGCTCGGAGGTCTGCAGCGCCAGCGCGACGGTCGCGACGAGGGCGAGCGCCATGCCCACCATGCCGAGCACGTTGCCGCGGCGGGCGGACTCCTGCTTGGACAGTCCCGCGAGCGAGAGGATGAACAGGACCCCGGCGACGACGTAGGTCGCCTGGACGACGGACAGGACGGTCATCGGGCCACCTCCCCCGCCGACGGGGCGCCCTTGCGGAACATCCGGATCATCCGGTTCGCCACGAGGAATCCTCCGAAGACGTTGATCCCGGCCAGGATCGCGGCGACGACGGCGAGGCTCGTGACGAGCCAGTCGTCGGTGCCGATCTGCAGCAGCGCGCCGACCAGGATGATGCCGCTGATCGCGTTGGTCTGCGCCATCAGCGGGGTGTGCAGGGCGTGGGACACGGACGAGATCACGTAGAAGCCGACGACGACCGCCAGCGCGAACACCGTGAAGTGCCCGACGGCGTCCGGCGGGGACGCGGCGATGGCCAGACCGCCGAGCACTGCACCGAGACCCGCGAGCACGGTGCGGCGGCGCGACCGACGCCGACGGCTCTCGGCCTGCTCCTGCGGGCTGGGCCCGGGCGGCGGCTCGGGCGCGGGCGCGGGTGCCGGCGCCGCGGAGACCTGCACGGGCGGCGGCGGCCACAGCACGTCACCGGCGTGGGCGACCGTCATGCCTCGCACGACGACGTCGTCGAGGTCGATGACGGCGCGGCCGTCCTTGTCGGGCGTCAGCAGGGTGAGCAGGTTGACGATGTTGGTGCCGACGAGCTGGGAGGTGTGCTGCGGCATGCGGCCGGGCAGGTCGGTGTAGCCGAGGATCACCACACCGTTCTCGCTGACCACGCGCTGCCCCGGCACGGTGAGCTCGCAGTTGCCGCCGCCGGGCGCGGCGAGGTCGACGACGACGGACCCCGGACGCATCGCGGCGACCATCTCGGCGGTGATGGTGGTGGGTGCGGTGCCGCGCACGAGCGCGGTGGTGATGACGACGTCGGCCGCGGCGGACTCCGCCGCGTAGGTCGCACGCGTCGCCGCCTCCTGGTCCGAGGTCAGCTCGCTGGCGTACCCGTCGGCGCTGACCTCCTGCGAAGCGCCCGCGGCCTGGACGAACACGGCACCCATCGACTCGATCTGCTCGCCGACCTCGGGCCGGACGTCGAACGCCCGCACCTTCGCACCGAGCGACGACGCCGTCCCGATGGCGGCGAGACCGGCGACGCCGGCGCCGATGACGAAGACGGTCGCGGGCGGCGTCGTGCCGGCGGCGGTGACCTGGCCGGTGAACATGCCGCCGTACTCCTCGGCCGCCTCGACGACGGCACGGTAGCCGGCCACGTTCGACTGCGCCGAGAGCACGTCCAGCGCCTGCGCCCGCGAGATCCGGGGCACGGCGTCCAGGGCCAGGGCCGTCACGCCCCGGGCCGCGAGCGCCGCGACGAGCTCGGGTCGTGCTGCGGGAGCGAGCTGGGCCACCAGCACCGCCCCGGGCCGCAGGAGCGCCTGCTCGGCGTCCGACGGCGCGCCGACGCAGGTGACGACGTCGCAGGCCCAGACCTGTTCGCGCCCTTCCAGGCGTGCGCCCGCCTCGGCGTACGCGTCGTCGGGCATGCTCGCGCGCGCTCCCGCTCCCGGCTCGACGACGACGTCGTAGCCGAGCGCGACGAGCTTGCGCACCGTGGCGGGCGTGGCGGCGACGAGGCGTTCCCCGTCACGCGACTCCCGCGGGACACCGATCTGCACGGGTCCGGACCCCCTTCGGTCGAAGACCCTCGCAACCTACCGGTTCGGTGGTGCGCCGACGACCACCGCCCGCGCAGCGAGACGAGGTCTCCCCGCGCGAGCGGTGGTGCGTGATGCCGGTGCCGGGGCCGTGCGCAGGCACCGCGTGCGCGGCGCGCCTCAGCGCCCGGCGCCCACGAGCTTCTCGTCGTCGACGTCAGGGACCGGTGTCGGCGCGACCAGGCCGGCGTTGCGCTTCGGCTTGGTGCGGTAGTGGGTGGTGTAGAGCATGAGTCCGACGAAGGTCAGCCCGCCCACGAGGTTGCCCACGACCGTCGGGATCTCGTTCCAGACCAGGTAGTCCATGATCGTGAACTCCCCGCCCATCAGCAGACCGGCCGGGAAGAGGAACATGTTGACGATGGAGTGCTCGAACCCCATGTAGAAGAACAGCATGATCGGCATCCACATGCCGACGACCTTGCCGATGACGCTGCGCGAGGCCATCGCGGCCACGACCCCGGTCGACACCATCCAGTTGCACATGACGCCACGGATGAACAGCGTGAGCATCCCGCCGGCGCCGTGCTCGGCGTAGCCGACGGTGCGGCCCTCGCCGATGTGCCCGATGGCCTGGCCGACCTCGCTCGGGTCCTGGGACCAGCCGTACGTGAAGTAGATGGTCATGAAGACGGCGACCATGAACGCGCCACCGAAGTTGCCGACGAAGACCAGGCCCCAGTTCCGCAGGACCGCCTTGACGGTGACGCCCGGGCGCTTGTCCAGGAAGGCGAGCGGGGCGAGCGTGAACACGCCGGTGAGCAGGTCGTAGCCGAACAGGTACAGCAGGATGAACCCGACCGGGAAGAGGACTGCTCCGAGGAGGGGGTTGCCCGTCTGCGTGGCGACGGTGACCGCGAAGGCGGCACCCAGGGTGAGCATCGCCGCCCCCATGAACGCCCGGATGAGCGTGTCACGGGTCGACAGGTGGACCTTGGACTCGCCCGCGTCGATCATCGCGGTCACGAGCTCGTTCGGCTTGACGTAGTCCACGCCCAGCTCCTTTCGTCGAGGTACCGGTCCCGGCACGACGGTGTGCGCGGGACCTTCCAGGACAAGAGTTTCCGGGTGGTCTTGCCCTGGCGATACGACGGCGTTACGTCTGTGGCGCGATTTCCTCACGGGCGGGGCCGGCTCCCGGTGAGGCGGGGACCGCAGGGGCGCGCCAGGTCGTCGCCCCCCTCGGCGCGGCGTCAGCCCAGGGCGGTCCGGCGTGCCTCGACCAGCAGGTCGTGAAGCACCGCGGTGTCGAGGTCGTCGACCGTGCGGAAGGTGATCGCCGCCGCCCCGACCTTGACCCGCCCGAGCCGTGGCGCGTAGCGGCGGACCAGGTATCCCCCGTCGTCGGCGGCGTTCACGTACAGGCTCAGATGGCGTGACTGCTCGGCGAGCCCGACCAGGAACCACTCCACGTCCGCGACCCGCGGACGGGGCTGGGCGATGTCGCCGTAGCCCACGATCGCCTGCTCGGTCCCGCCCCAGAAGACGCCCCGCCACAGGACGCGGGAGACATCCGGCAGCGCCCCGACGACCAGGGCGTCGACGGCCTGCAGGTCTGCCGCACTGCGCGCGCGCCGCAGGTGCTCCTCGACGTCGTCGTCGGTGCGTCGCATCGCCTGACCTCCCTGAGCGCGTCGGCCCGTGCAGGGCCGGTGGTCCCACCCTGCCACGGGCGGGACCACCGGTCGTCAGGGTCGCGGTGCCCGACGTCGGGCCAGGAGACCCGCCACGACGTCGACGACGAGGAACGCCGCCAGCGTGAGCCCGAAGAGCGGGACGTAGTACGCCAGTCCCGCCGCGACGACGAACAACCCGACCGTGAGCCACAGCGGTGCCCGGCGCAGGGCTCCCCGCTGCAGGAGCGGCCCGGGCCCGGAGGCCTGCTGCTTCGGGCGCCGCTGCCACCACATGCGGTAGCCGAGCACCACCAGCACGATCAGGGCCAGCGCCGTGCCGGCCAGGAACAGCAGGTTCGCCAGGCCGAACAGGTTGCCCAGGTGGAAGTTGATCCCCCAGGTGGTGAGCTTGCCCAGCAGCGGCTTGTCCGCGAAGTCGACCCGGTCCACCACCGCGCCGGTGTGCCCGTCGACGGCGATCGAGTCGTTGTCGGCCGGCCAGGACATCGCCGCCTCCGTCACCGTCCACGCCTGGTCGTGGCTCGACGGCGGCGTGACGTCGTACGGCCCCACGAGACCCTCGGCGGACGCGGCCGCCGTCATGCCGTCCCAGGAGGCGCCGTGCGCGAGGTCCGCGTCCGCCATCGCCGCGCCGACGGCGTCGTGGTCGTGCCCGCCGCCCTCGCCGCCGTCACCGGAGAGGCTGGTGTCCAGCACGGGCGCCGCGGGCGAGATCGCGGCCCGCAGGTCACCGATCCGGGCCCCGGCGTGCTCGGACCAGGTCAGGCCCGTGATCGACAGGATCAGCAGGCCCGTGGCGGCGAGGATGCCGACGACGCCGTGCCAGGAGAGCGTGCGCCGCCGCCCCGGCTTCACCTTCTCCGGGACGAGCAGCGCCCTGGCGGTGCGCTTCCTGCGCACGGCCCGGGCGATCCACATGGCCAGTCCGCCCAGGACGACGACGCCGAGCCAGGAGGCCGCGAGCTCGCTGTACAGGGTGCCCACGGTCCCCAGGTGCAGGGAGGAGTGCATCGTCTCGATCCACTCCCGGGCCGGGAGCCACGGGCCGTAGGTGAGCTCGGAGCCCGCCACCTGGGCGGTGTACGGGTCGACGAACACCGTCTGCGCGGCACCCTCGGGGAGCCCGTCGACGGCGAGCGTCACCCGGGTGGTCGTCTCCGGGTCGCCGGGGACCTCGACCACGGCGACGGTCCCCTCCGGGTGGACGGCGCGGGCGGCGGCCACCTGCTCCGACAGCGGTGCGACGGCGTCGCCCTGCTCGACCACCAGGAGGTCGTCGTACACGACGCGCTCGATCGTCGGGGCGAGGGTGTAGAGCAGTCCGGTCGTCGCGGCGACGACGAGGAACGGGCCGACGAGGATGCCGGCGTAGAAGTGCAGGCGCAGCAGGATCGGCTGCAGGGCGGCCCACAGGCGTGAGCCCTGCGGCGCGGGAGCCCCGGCGGGGCTGCCGGCAGGGTCGCCGGACGGGTCGGTGGGGACGGACGTCGTCGACGTCGGGGGTGCGGTGGTCACGACAGTGCCTCTCGTCAGGGCGCGCAGCGTCGCCGGACGTCGGTCCGGACTGCGCGGTGCTCAGGGGGTGACGGCGTGGCGGCCGGTCCGACGACGAAGTCACCCGCCGACGTCGCGACGAGAGGTCGAGCGGGGTGTCAGACGGCGCCGAGCACCGGCGGTGGCCCCCGCCGCGGGCGGACCGGCGTCGACCAGAGCGTGGCGCGCGGCATCGTGTCGGCGTCGGTCCACGCACGGCGCACGAGCGGGACGCGGACCGGCAGGGGCCGGACCGGACCGAGGAAGAGGCGGACGACCCGGCCGACGGTGCGGCCGAGCGCACGATCGGCGCCGACGGCCAGGACCGTGACGGCCACGACGGCGCCCAGGTGAGCCAGCAGCATCGCGACGTGCCCGTGGGTGTGCGCCGAGGCGCTCGGTCCGAGCGTGAAGACCTCGGGGTCCGCGCTCCACGCCGCGGCGGCGGCGCTCAGGTCGAGCTCACCGTGATGGGCGGAGTGACCCGGCAGGTCGCGCCCGCCCGCGGCCGGTCCCGTCCCATCCTCAGGTACCCCCAGCGCCTGGAACCCGAGGTGCAGGGCCGACTGCAGCCCGAGCAGCACCGGCACGAGGGTCCACGCGGAGAGCTGCCACCGGCCGAGGACGCTCGTGACCACCAGGGTGAGCGAACCCAGCAGCACCAGTCCGACCGTGGACGGCAGGGCTCCTCCGGCCATCGTGTGGGCCGCGGCGGAGAAACCCAGGGTGGTCGCCGCGAGCAGCACGGACCGGGCGACACGGACGGCACCGTCCGTGCCGTCGCGGCGGGCGCTCGGGCTGGTCACGCCCCGATCCTAGCGAGCGGTCGTGGGACGGCGTCCACCGAAACGTTTCGTGGACGCCGTCCGCCTCGCACCGCCGGGACCGGCGGACGTCAGGTCCGGGCGGGACCGATCCAGACCTGCTGGACGTTGACGAACTCCTTGATGCCGTGCGGGCCGAGCTCGCGCCCGTAGCCCGAACGCTTCACCCCACCGCTCGGCAGCCGCGGATCGGTCTTGACGATGCCGTTGACCGAGACCTGGCCCGCCACGATCCGTCGCGCCATCGCCTCGCCGCGCTCCGGCGTCGTCCACACGCTCGCCGCGAGGCCGAACTCCGTGCGGTTCGCGACGGCCAGCGCGTCCTCTGCGTCGTCGGCCTTCATGACGACCATCACCGGGCCGAACGTCTCCTCGCGGCACGCCGTCATCTGCTCGGTGACGTCGGCGAGCATCGTCACCGGGTAGAAGAAGCCCTCCCCGCCGGCAGCTCGCCGCCCAGCAGCAGGCGCGCCCCGGCGTCGACCGTCTCGGTCACCTGGCGGTGCAGCTCCGTGCGCAGGTCCTCCCGGGCGATGGGCCCGACGTCGGTCGCCGCGGACCGCGGGTCGCCCACGGTGAGCTTCTCCAGCCGCAGGCGCAGCCGCTCGACGAACTCGTCGTACACGGGTGCCTCGACGATGATCCGCTTGGCGGCGATGCACGACTGGCCGGCGTTGATGATGCGCGACAGCGTGACGGTGTCGGCGGCGGCGTCGAGGTCGGCGTCGGCGAGCACCAGGCACGGGTCGGACCCACCGAGCTCCAGCACCGTCGGCTTGATCTCGGCGGCCGCGACGGAGGCCACGGCGGCGCCGCCGCGCGCCGACCCGGTGAACGACACGGCGTCGACGCGCCGGTCCCGGATCACCGCCGCGACGTCCGGCGTCTCGAGCGGGAGGTTGACGAACACCCCGGCGGGCACGCCGTGCGCCTCCAGGACGGCAGCCATGACGTCGGCGATCCCCGCGGCGCAGCCCGGCACGTGCGGGTCGTGCTTCATGACGCACGTGTTGCCCGCCATGAGCGCCGGGGCGGTGAACCGCGACCACAGCCAGAAGGGCGCGTTCCACGGCAGCACGCCCAGCACCGTGCCCAGCGGGAGGTGCTGGACGTAGCTGGTGGCGGCGTCCGAGTCGATGCGCTCCTCGGCCAGGTACCGCGCCCCGAACTCGGCGTAGTGCTCGAACGCCCAGGCGGCCTTGACGACCTCGCCGCGAGCCTCGTTCGCGGGCTTGCCCATCTCCTCGGTCATGAGGGGAGCCAGATCGTCGACGTGCTCACGCAGGTGCGCGGCCACCGCGCGCAGCACCTGCGCGCGTTCGTCGAGATCACGTGCCTGCCAGTCCTGCCGCGCCGCGAACGCGGCGGCGAGGCCCTCCTCGACCTGCTCCGGACCGGCCGGCTCGACCTCTCGGATCGTGCGGCCGCTGCTCGGGTCGATCACCGTCAGCATCTGCTCTCCTCTCAGGCGACCTCGGGGCGCAGCGGCGTGGGTGCGTCGTCGGCCACCACCCCCGCGGCGTGCTCGGGCTTGCTCGTGAAGTCCTGGTCGAGGGTGAAGAACGACTCGCACCCTCGGTCGGTGACGTGGATCGTGTCGGAGATCCCGACCGTCTTGTCCCCGTCGACGCCCCACATCCACGGGATGATGTGGAACGTCATGCCCTCGCGCAGTATCGAGGAGTTCCCCTGGTTGAGGCTGGCGATGTAGCCCTCGTCCCAGCTCGGGGGGAACGCGATGCCGATCGAGTACCCCGACCGCGTCACCAGGCGGGCGCCGACACCGTTGTCCGTGATGATGCTGCGCACGATGTTGTCGGCGTCGGACACCGTCAGCCCGGGACGGATCGCCGCCTTGACCTCGGCCAGCGCCAGCTTCATGCGCTCCTGGGCCGTGACCATCGACGGCGACAGCTCGTCGAGGACGACGGTGCGCATCATGGCCGTGTGATAGCGCCGGAAGCAGCCGCCGACCTCGAGGAAGACGTGCTCCCCCGGCTGGACGACGCGCCCCTCCCAGGTGGCGTGCCCGATCATGCTGCGCGGCCCGGAGGTCACGTACGGCATCACCGCGGGGAACTCGCCGCCGGCGCGGAACATGGCCGAGCTGATCTCGGCGGCGATGTCGTTCTCCGTCACGCCCGCGGCGCACGCGTCGATGCCGGCCTGCATCCCGACCTCGGTGGCACGCGCGGCCCGCCGCATGACGTCGATCTCAACGGCCGACTTGCAGATCCGCCCTTCCTCCACGATGCCGAAGCAGTCGATGAGACGCCCCTCGGTCAATGCGGTGTGAATATAGTCCTGGTGATAGGCCGGGAAATAGTAGCTGTTGCGCTCGTAACCGATGTCCTTGGTGTGCAGACCGAACTCGCGCAAAGAGTGGACCAGCCCCTGGATGGCATCTCCGGTATCGGGGTACGGCCTGGTCAGGTCGACCCAGGTCCGCGCGACGACATTCGATTCCTCCATCGCCCGGGTGATCATGAACGGTTCGTCGGCGAGCGGCACCACGAGCGCCTGGAAGAACGAGTAGCCCGAGGTCTGGTAGTCCGTGAGGTACATGAGGTTCTCCGGATCGGTGATCACCACCGCGTCCAGCAACCGGTCCGCCATGCGGGCCCTCAGGTCGCCCAGCCTCCGCTCGTACTCCGCGAAGGGGAACGTCATGTCGTCGCGCTGCCTCATGCAGACCTCCGGGTCGTCGGTTCGTCAGACGGTGCGCCGCACCGCGGCGTCGAGGATGCCCAGACCTTCGACGAGGTCCTCGTCGTCGATCGTCAGCGGGGGGATGAGCTTGAGCACGCGTCCCCCGGTGCCGCAGGGGCCGATCAGCAGGCCGTCGTCGAAGCACGCGGCGGCGACCGCCTTCGCCAGGGCGCCGTCGCCGACGTCGAGGCCCTGGATCATGCCGCGCCCGCGCACGTCGAACCCGGCGTCCAGGTCGTCGGCCAGCCGGGTCAGCGCGGCGACCATGACCTCGGTGTGCGCGTGCACCCGGTCCATGAGGGCGTCGTCGTCGAAGTACGTGAGCGCCTCGCGCCCGGCCACGAACGACAGACCCTGACCGCGGAACGTGCCGGTGTGCTCACCGGGCGACCAGTGGGCGTCGTGCTCGGGCTTGGCCAGGTTCATCGCCAGCGGCGTCCCGTACCCGCCGATCCCCTTGGCCAGGCAGATGATGTCGGGGTCGAGCCCCATCCCGTCGAAGCTGAAGTAGCTGCCGGTGCGCCCGCAGCCCACCTGGATCTCGTCGATGACGAACAGCGCACCCACGTCGTGGGCGAGCTGCTGCACCGCCCGCAGCCACTCCGCCGTGGCGACGTTGACGCCGCCCTCGGCCTGGATCACCTCGACCACGAACGCGGCCGGCGGCGGATAGCCGCTGGAACCGTCGGCCAGCTGCGCCCGGAACTCCTCCAGGGAGCGCAGCCCGCCTCCGGCCGCCGTCTCGAACGGCAGCCGCACGACGTTCTCCAGCCGCACACCGGCGGCGTTGCGGAAGTACTCGTTGGCGGTCAGCGCGAGCGAGCCGAGCGTCATCCCGTGGAACCCGTGGGTGAACGCGACGACGTCGGGTCGTCCGGTCACCTTGCGCGCCAGCTTCAGCGCCGCCTCGACGGCGTTGGTGCCCGTCGGGCCCATGAACTGCATCCGCATGTTCATGCCGCGCGGCTCGAGCACCGTGGCGGCGAACTTCTCGATGAAGTCCCGCTTCGTGGTGGTGGCCATGTCGAGGCTGTGCGCGACGCCGTCGGCCTCGAGGAATTCGATCATGGCGCGCTTCATGCGCGGGTTGTTGTGGCCGAAGTTCAGGACGCCCGCGCCGCCGAAGAAATCGAGGAAACTTCGCCCCTGTTCATCGGTCTGCCGCGCGTTGGACGCTGAGGCAAAAACTGTCGGAAAAGTCCTGCTGTAGCCGCGGATCTCGGATTCCCACTTCTCGAACGCCTCCATCGTCCACTTCTACGTGTCCCCTGAAGGGCTGTCAAGAGCAGGGGTCCGGCAGGCGGTAACGAGTGTGTTTCCCGGGGCGCCCGCCGGGTCGGCGCGGCCGCCTGCGAGCGGCCACGACCGCCCGCCCTCGCGGCGCCCGACGGTGGCGGCTAGCCTCCCTGCAGGGCCCGACGGCGGACCCTCGACGCTTCGACCCGGAGGGCACATGGCCGACCTCGACAGCCTCACGGAGTACCACCTGGAGAAGGCGCGCACGACGGATCACGGGCGCAGCGCGGAGGTGCTCGTCCACGACGGCCCGCTGCGCCAGACGTTGCTCGCCCTGGCGGCCGGGGTCGAGCTCGGCGAGCACAACTCACCGCCGGCGGCGTCGATCCTGGCGCTGCGCGGCCGGCTGCGCGTGACGGCGCTCGACGGCGACGACGACGTCCCTGCGGGCCAGCTCCGGGTCCTCACCCACGAACGGCACGCCGTCACCGCGCTGGAGGACTCCGCGTTCCTGCTCACGACGGTCACCAGCATCCCCCGGCCCTGAGGACACCGGCACGCAGCTCGTGCCGAGCGGGCGGCGCGCGCCGGGCAGGCCGCCCGGTGGCGCGCACAGAAGTCACCGGTCGCGGCGCCGTCGGACCAGGTTCGCCAGGGGCAAGTACCGCGGGACCCAGCGCGCCAACGCCGCCGCCGAGCCGAACCCGAGCGCCGAGGTGGCCCACACCCCCGCGGCCAACGACCCCAGGGCGGCACCGGCGGACAGCACCAGCGGGCCGAGGGCGTCACCGGTGTCCTGGAAGAGGCGCCACACGCTGAGGAACGTGGGCCGCACGTCCGCGGGCGCGACGTCCGCGCCGAGCGTCATGATGATCCCCGAGCCCACGCCGTTGCCGATGCCGAGCACCACGGCCGCCACCGCGACCCCGGCGACCGTGTGCGTCAGCGGCAGGATCGCCAGCCCCAGGGCCACCATCACCATCGACGGCACCCCCGCCCAGAGCCGCCCGAACCGGTCCATGACCTTGCCCGCGGGGTAGAACAGCAGCATGTCCAGCGCACCGGACAGACCGAACAGCAGGGACGTCACCTCGGCCTCCAGGCCGAGGTGCTCGCCCCACAGCGGCAGCACGGTCTGCCGTGCTCCACGGACCGCGCTCACCAGCAGGATCGCGACCCCCAGCGTGGCGAAGAGGTGCCGGTGGTCACGGGCCACCCGCACGATCGAGACCTGCCCGGTCGCGCCCGACGGCCGGGTGGACCGGGAGGGGCCGGCCTTCTCCTCGGGCCCCGGGCGCACGGCCACGATCACGGCCACGGCGACCAGCGCCGCACCGGTCCCCAGCCAGTAGGCGCCCCGCACCGACGTCGCCGCGATGACCGCCGCACCGGCGAACGGGCCCAGGAACAACCCGATCCGGTGCACCCCGGCGAGCGTGGACAGCACCCGGGCGCGACGCAGCGGCGGGGTGATCTCCGTGAGGTAGGACTGGCGCGCCAGGTTGAACACCGCGTTCGCGCCGCCCAGCACCAGCGCACCGACGGCCAGCCCCCACAGGGCGGACGTCAGGGCGATGGTGGTGAAGGCCGCCGCGGCGACGACGCCGGCGACCAGCATGGCCGCCCGGTCCCCCGTCCGCTGCGCCAGTGCGCCGGCGGGGAGGTCGAACACGATCTTGCCGATCGGCAGCAGGGCCGTCACGAGTCCGGCGACGGTCAGCGTGGCACCGCGCCCGGTGGCCGTCGCCGCGACGACGGGCAGCATCGCGCCGACCCCGATCTCGAGCACCAACGTCGGCAGGAACGCGCCGAGCACGACGCTCCGCATCGGGAACAGGGGTGGAGGGGACGATGACGACACCCGCCATTCTTACCCCACGACCGTCCCGGCCCCGCCGCCGGCGGCGGGGCTCTCGGGTTGACCGGGCCCTCAGGCAGGCGGCGGGCCGTCGGGCAGGCCGAGCACGACGAAGGGCCCCGCCGTCCGGCGAGGCCCTTCATGTCGGGGTGGAGCTGAGGGGACTCGAACCCCTGACCCTCTGCATGCCATGCAGATGCGCTACCAGCTGCGCCACAGCCCCCCGAAGCGGCCTTGCGGCCCCTTGGAACGTCGATATCTTAGACAGACTTCGCCTCAGGTTCCAAATCAGCGTGCGGGCCGGCCTGCCACCGGTCCAGGGGGAATCCGGCCCCGACGTTGTGGGCCACCAGGCGCCACCCGGGCACCGCTCCGGGCGCGGATCGGTGCAGGTGGGACCAGTGCACGTTGTGCATCCCCGAGATGCCCCGCCACGTCGCGGCGTCCAGTCCGAGCAGGCCCGTGATCGCCAGGGAGATCGCCGCGCCGTGGGAGACGACGACCAGGCAGTCGCCGTCGGACAGGTCGGCGGCGTGGTCGATCACGGCGGCGGTCATGCGCGCCGCGACGTCCGCCTTGGCCTCGGCGTCCGTGCCCTGCGGGTCGGCCCCCCGACGCCACCGGGCGTGCTCGGCCGGCCATCGCTCGGCGATCTCCGCGGACGTCAGACCCTCCCACTGCCCGAAGGACCGCTCGCGCAGGCGGGTGTCGGTGACCAGGGGCACCCCGACGACGTCGGAGTACGCGCGGGCGGTGTCCACGGCCCGGCCGAGGTCGGACGACACGATGCGGGTGGCGCGGTGGGACGAGGCGAGAGCAGCGGCGCCCTCGAGCGCCTGCCAGTGCCCCACCTCGTCGAGCGGGATGTCGATCTGTCCCTGCAGGCGTGCCGAGGCGTTGTAGGCGGTGCGCCCGTGACGCAGCAGGACGATCGTGTCCGCCGGCACGCCCTCAGCGCCCCCCGTCGAGGCGGATCGCGCCGTCGTCGGCGCTGCCGTACTCGGCACGTGCCGCGTCGGGGTCCTCACCGCGGGCGTCCGCGGGCAGGTCGATCGTCGGGCAGTCCTTCCAGAGCCGCTCGAGCGCGTAGTAGACGCGGTCCTCGGCGTGCTGGACGTGCACGACGACGTCGCCGAAGTCGAGCAGGACCCAGCGGGCCTCGGTGCGGCCCTCGCGACGCAGCGGCTTGGCACCGGCGGCGATCATCGCCTCCTCGACGGCGTCGACGACGGCGACCACCTGACGCTCGTTGGTGCCCGAGACGATGAGGAACACGTCGGTGAGCACGAGGTGCTCGCTGACGTCGAGCGCGATGATCTCCTGCGCCTTGCGGCTCGCGGCCGCACGGGCCGCGACGACGGCGAGCTCGGTCGCCCGGGAGGTGGCGGTCATCGCAGGTCTCCCGTCCCGGCGCCCGGCAACGTGTGGATCTCCATGGCGGCAGGGGCCTCCTCGGTGGCGAAGTCGTCGTCCCGGTCGATGACGAGGTTCCAGACCAGCAGCCCCAGGACGAACGCGACCACCACCAGGATGATGTAGTGCAGCCACGTGTACGACGGTTCGGGCTCGTCCCACTCGTCCTCGTCGACGTCGTCGGGCTCCTCCAAGCGTGCCGGTGAGGCCACCACGGAACCGAACGGGGACCCGGCGCCGGCGGGCGGCACCGAAGCGGGTGGCACGGCCGACGGGGCCGCCGAGGAACCGGCCGCGGAGGGGTCCGCCGTGCCCCAGGGCAGGGCTGCGCCGGGAGAACCGACCGTCGTCGCCGTCGTCGACCCCGAGCTGCCCGGCCAGGAGGGGGCGGCCCGCCGGTCCGCGGACCCGTCGTCGGTGCCCGGCGCCCCGCCGAAGGGCGACGTCGTCCCGCCGGCCGGGGCCGAGGTGTCGGGCGCGGGCGGGGCGGTCGAGGCGAACGCCGACCGACGCCCGGGGCTCCCGCCGTCGAACGGGGAGGCGGTGCTCGGCGCGGAGGACGCCGACGAGGTGCCGAAGCCCGACGCCGCACCGAACGGTGAGGCGGGCGGAGCGCCGGAGGCGGGCGGCGCCGCCGCGGGTGCCTGTCGCTCGAAGGGCGACGGCGACGCGGAGCCGGAACCCGGTGACGTGGCCGGGGGCGCCGCCGGGCTCGACGGCGGGAAGGGGGACGGTGACGGCGAGGTCGCACCACCGGTTGTCGCCCGCGTCGTGGTGCGGCGCGGGGGCGAGGACGACGGCGCCCCGGACGTCCCGGTGCCGAACGCCGACGGGCGCGACGGCGCGTCCGAGGGGTTCACCGCGCGCGGGGCGTCGCCGGACACCGGCTGGACCGGGGTGAGACGCCCGGTCTCGTCCAGCCCGCGCACACCCGCGGAGTTGGAGGGCGGGCGCACCGTCGGCGCGGGGGCCGGCGCCGGGGCGCTCGGTTCGCGCAGCGAGCGGCGCGACGGCGCCGACTGACCGCCGTAGGCGGGCGGGGCAGCCGGAGACGGCGCGGGCGCCGGGGCACGGAACGCGCTGGCACCGGCGCCGGGCACCGGCGCGCCGGTGGACGGCGCTGCGGGCTGCGCGGCTGGCTGCGCGGCGGCGGCAGCGGCAGCGGCCGCAGCGGCCGCCTGCTCGCGTTCGCGGATCTCCCGACGCGTCAGCGGCCGGGGCGTGTTGTCACTCATCGAGACCTCGATACAGACCGTACTTGGCGATGTACTGTACGACACCGTCCGGAACCAGGTACCAGACCGGCTGATCCGCTGCTGCGCGACGTCGACAGTCCGTGGACGAGATGGACAGGGCCGGGACCTCGAGCGTCGTCACGCCGTCCGCGGGCAGACCGTCGACCTTGAGCTGGTGGCCCGGCCGCGTCACGGCGACGAAGTGGGCCATCGCCCACAGCTCGGTGGCGTCCTTCCAGCTCAGCAGCTGCTCGATCGCGTCGGCGCCGGTGATGAAGAACAGGTCGACGTCGGGTCGCGCGGCGTGCAGGTCGCGCAGCGTGTCGACGGTGTAGGTCAGGCCCGGGCGGTCGATGTCGACGCGGCTGACGGTGAAGCGCGGGTTGGACGCGGTGGCGATCACCGTCATGAGGTAGCGGTGCTCGGCGGCGGAGACGCGGGTGCCCTGCTTGAAGCTGGGCTTTCCCGTGGGCACGAACACGACCTCGTCCAGGTCGAGCAGCGACGCGGCCTCGCTGGCCGCCACGAGGTGACCGTGGTGGATCGGGTCGAACGTCCCACCCATCACCCCGATCCGGGGACGGCGCTGCTGGCTCACCGGTACGGCGGCGTCAGTGCTTGTTGTGGGCGTTGCGGAAGGCGTAGGTCGCCGCCAGCGCGGCGAGGAACCCGCCGAAGGCGACGATGCCGAAGACGATCGGCGGGACACCGGCGGCCGCGTGCTCGGCGGCCTCCTCGGCGACGAGGACGGCGTTGTTCAGCACGGGGTTCTCCCTCGGGTGGTCGGGTCAGATCGCTGGACAGTCTCTCACGAGGTCGCCTCAGGGCCGCACGTGCCCGTCGCCGTGCACGATCCACTTCGTCGTCGTCAGCTCGGCCAGGCCCATCGGTCCACGGGCGTGGAGCTTCTGGGTGGAGATCCCGATCTCGGCGCCGAGGCCCAGCTCGCCACCGTCGGTGAACCGGGTCGAGGCGTTGACCATCACCGCCGCGGAGTCGACCTCGGCGACGAACCGTTCCGAGGCGGCCAGGTCCCGGGTCACGATCGCCTCCGTGTGACCCGACGTCCACGTGCGGATGTGCTCGATGGCGTCGTCCAGGGTGTCCACGACCCGGACCGCGAGCTCGGCCGCGAGGTACTCCGTGGCCCAGTCGGCGTCGGTGGCGGGGACGACCTCGACGCTCTCCGGCGCGAGCGCCGCCGCCCGCTCGTCACCGTGCAGCAGCACGCCCGCACCGCCGAGCGCGGCGAGGGCCGCCGGCAGGAACGCGTCGGCGACGTCGGCGTGCACCAGCAGCGTCTCGGCGGCGTTGCACACCCCGACCCGCTGCGTCTTGGCGTTCATGATGATCCCGACGGCCGTGGCGACGTCCGCGCCGGCGTCGACGTACACGTGCACGTTGCCCGTGCCCGTCTCGATGACCGGCACCTTCGACTGCTCGACGACGGTGCGGATCAGGTCCGCCCCGCCCCGCGGGACGAGGACGTCCACCAGGCCGCGCGCCTGCATGAGCGCGACGGCGCCGGCGCGCCCGTACGCGTCGATCGACTGCACCAGGTCGGCCGGCAGACCGCGCGACTCGAGGGCCTGGCGCAGCACGTCGACGATCACCGTGTTGGAGGACGCCGCGGCGCTGCCGCCGCGCAGCACGACGGCGTTGCCGGACTTCAGGGCCAGGCCGGCCGCGTCCACCGTGACGTTGGGACGCGCCTCGTAGATCATCCCGACCACACCCATCGGCACCCGCAGCTGGCGCAACCGCAGCCCGTTGGGCAGCGTCTGGCCGCGCAGCACCTCCCCCACCGGGTCGGGCAGGCCGGCCAGCGCACGCAGCGCCTCCGCGATCGAGGCGATCCGGGCGTCGTCGAGGGCGAGGCGGTCCAGCAGACCGTCGCTCATCCCCTGCTCGCGGCCGCGCTGCAGGTCCTCGGCGTTGGCGGCGACGATCGGGCCGGACGCCGCGACGAGCGCGTCCGCGAGGGCGTGCAGCGTCGCGTCCTTGGTGGCGCGGTTCGCGGTGGCGAGCGCGCGCGACGCCGTCTGCGCGCGACGGGCGACCTGCTGCACGGCGGCGGTGACGTCGTCCTGCGGCAGCGGGCCACCCGGCGCGGCGGAGGTGGCGTCGGTGGCGCGGGGCGTCGGCTCGAACGTCGTGGTCATGCCTCCGAGACTACGACGCCGAGCCCGTGGTGGACAGGCCGTTCCGCCCTTCGAGCACGAGGTCGTCGCGATGGACGACCTCACGGTCGTAGCCTTCGCCGAGCTCGTCGCGCAGCGCGAAGGTGGAGCGACCGAGCAGCGCGGGCAGCTCGGCGGCGTCGTAGGCCACCAGCCCGCGGGCGACGACCGACCCGTCGGGCGCGACCAGCTCCACGGGGTCGCCCGTCTCGAAGGACCCCTCGACGCCCGTGATCCCGGCGGGCAGCAGCGACGCCCGTCCGCCCAGCACCGCTCGCGCGGCGCCGTCGTCCAGGTGCAGCCTGCCCTCGGTGCGCGCGGCGTGCGCGATCCACAGCCGACGTGTCGTCGTGCGGCGGGAGTCGGCGCTGAAGAAGGTGCCGACGTTCTCGCCGGCGAGCGCGGCACCGACGTTGCGGGCGCTGGTGAGCACCACGGGAACCCCGGCCTGGGTCGCGATGCGCACGGACTCCAGCTTGGTGACCATCCCGCCCGTGCCCACCGAGCTGCCCCGCGCGGTGACCTCCACCGCGGCGACGTCGGCGAGGTCCGCCACGTAGGGGATGCGGCGGGCGCCGGGGCGCTTCGGCGGCGCGTCGTGCAGCCCGTCGACGTCGGTCAGCAGCACCATCGCCTCGGCGCGGACCAGGTGGGACACGAGCGCGGCGAGACGGTCGTTGTCGCCGAACCGGAGCTCGTCGACCGTCACCGCGTCGTTCTCGTTCACCACCGGCACCACGCCGAGGGCGAGCAGCTTGTCCAGCGAACGCTGGGCGTTGCGGTACCGCGCACGGCGCACCGTGTCCTCCGCGGTGAGCAGCGCCTGACCGACCTGGAGCCCGTGCTCGGCGAACGCCTCGGAGTAGCGCGCCACGAGCTGACCCTGGCCGAGCATCGCGCAGGCCTGCATGGTGGCCAGGTCGCGCGGACGCGACACCAGGCCCGCGGGCCCGATCCCCGCCGCGACGGCGCCGGAGGTGACGAGCACGACCTCGCCGCCCGCGAGGCGACGCGCGGCCAGCACGTCCACCAGGGCGCGCAGCGCCGAGACGTCGAGATGGCCGTCCGGTCGCGTGAGCGAGGACGAGCCGATCTTGACGACGACGCGGCGGGCGGCGGGCAGTGCGGTGCGGGACGTGACGTTCACGGGTCCATCATCGCGCCTCGGGACTCAGTCGTCCGCGGGGTCCGCCCAGTGACCGGCCTCGCGCTCGGTCCAGAGCTCCTGGCGGGCGGCCGTCTTGGCGTCCATCCGCTCGGTGTACTCCTGGCGCTTGCGGCCGCGGGTCGGACGGTGGTCGTCCTCGAGCCGCAGGTCCGTGCCGCGCGCACCGAGCAGCTCGGCACCCGTGGACAGCGTCGGCTCCCAGTCGAAGACGACGGCGTCCTCGTCGGTGCCGATGCGCACCTCGTCGCCCGCGACGGCGCCGGCCTTGAAGAGCCGGTCCTCCACGCCGAGCTTGGCGAGCCGGTCCGCGAGGAAGCCGACCGCCTCGTCGTTGTTGAAGTCGGTCTGACGCACCCAGCGTCGCGGCTTGGAGCCCTGGACCAGGTAGTACACGCCGCCGGTGGTGCCGTCGGTGCGACGCGTGACCGTGAACCCGGCGTCGTCGACGGCGCGGGGACGCAGCACCGTGCGGGCGGGCTCCAGCGGCGGCGCCGCGGCACGCGCCTGCGCCACCAGCTCGGCCAGCGCGAACGTCAGCGGGCGCAGCCCTTCGTGCGACGCCGTCGAGATCTCGAAGACGCGCAGACCGCGCGCCTCGAGGTCGGGACGGACCATCTCGGCGAGGTCGCGGGCGTCCGGGACGTCGATCTTGTTGAGGACCACCAGCCGGGGCCGCTCGGTCAACGGCACACGCCCGCCCGCGATCCCGAGGTCGCCGGAGTACGCCGCCAGCTCCGCCTCGAGGGCGTCCAGGTCGGACAGCGGGTCCCGCTCGGTCTCCAGGGTGGCGCAGTCGAGCACGTGCACGAGCACGGCGGTGCGCTCGATGTGCCGCAGGAACTCCAGGCCCAGGCCCTTGCCCTGGCTCGCGCCCGGGATCAGGCCGGGCACGTCCGCGATCGTGAACCGGACGTCACCGGCCTGCACGACGCCGAGGTTGGGCACCAGGGTCGTGAACGGGTAGTCGGCGATCTTCGGGCGGGCCGCGGAGACCGCCGCGATCAGCGAGGACTTGCCTGCGCTCGGGAAGCCGACGAGGGCGACGTCGGCGATCGTCTTCAGCTCGAGGACGACCTCGCGCTCCTCCCCGGGCTCGCCCAGCAGCGCGAAACCGGGGGCCTTGCGCTTCGGCGAGGCCAGCGCACGGTTGCCGAGACCGCCCCGGCCACCGGCCGCGACGACGAACTCCGCGCCGTCGCCCACGAGGTCGGCGAGGACCTCGCCCGCACGGTCCTTGACCACGGTGCCGTCGGGCACGGCGAGCACGAGGTCGCCGCCCTTGGCGCCGTCGCGCTCGTCACCCATGCCCTGGCCGCCGCGCGGGGCGCGCCGGTGCGGCGAGTGGTGGTACTCGAGCAGCGTGGTCGTCTGGGCGTCCACGACGAGGCGCACGCTGCCGCCGTCGCCGCCGTTGCCGCCGTCGGGCCCGGCGAGGGGCTTGAACTTCTCGCGACGGATGGACGCGACACCATGACCGCCGTCACCACCGGCGGCGTGCAGGACCACGCGATCGACGAAGCTGGCCATGGTCAGATCCTCTCAGGACGACGGGCGGGAGACACGCACGAGGGGCGCACCGATCCGGTGCGCCCCTCGTGGGAAGCGTGCTGCGTGGAGCAGCGCGACGCTCAGCGAGACGTCACGCAGAGACGATGTCGACGACCTTGCGGCCGCGACGCGTGGCGAAGGCGACCTCGCCCGCCGCGAGCGCGAACAGCGTGTCGTCGCCACCGCGGCCGACGTTCTCGCCCGGGTGGAAGTGGGTGCCGCGCTGGCGGACGAGGATCTCGCCCGCGTTGACGACCTGGCCGGCGTAACGCTTCACGCCGAGCGACTTGGCGTTCGAGTCGCGACCGTTGCGCGAGGAGCTCGCGCCCTTCTTGTGTGCCATCTCAAGCCTGCTTTCTGGACGTACGAAGAATCGGGGACCACGCGGGCCGGGGCCCGCGGGGAATCACTTGATGCCGGTGACCTTGAGGCGGGTCAGCTGCTGGCGGTGACCCTGGCGCTTGCGGTAGCCGGTCTTGTTCTTGTACTTCTGGATCGAGATCTTGGGACCCTTGGCGTCCCGGACGATCTCTGCGGTGACCTTCACCTTCGCGAGGGCTGCAGCGTCGGAGGTCACCTTCTCCCCGTCCACGAGCAGGATCGCGGCGAGCTCGACGGAGTCGCCGGCCGAACCACCGATGCGGTCCATGACGACGATGTCGCCCACGGACACCTTTTCCTGACGGCCACCGGCCTTGACGATCGCGTACACCATGCTGATGCTCATCTCTCCTGGTCTTGGCGTGCTCGCACGACGTCGGTCACCGGCTTGATCGGGAACTCGGTCCGCCGCGGCGGTCGAGTGCGGTGCGCCGTGGGCACACGGGACAGGCACGCCGAGGGCGCGCCGACGATCTACTCTACGCGACCGCGCTGCGCCGGACAACCACGCCGACCCGCGAGGAGCAGTGACGTGCGGCACCTGACGGGAGGCACTGGTGACCCGCGCGTCACGCCGGGGGGCCGGGGGGCCGGGGGGCCGGGCCAGACTATCCTCGACGGTCGAACCGGCCGCACCCGGCCGCGACTTCCCCCTCGAGAGGACCGCGCATGGTCGACCGGACCACGCCCACACCCCCGCCCTCGTCCGGCGGCGATGCCGACGGCACCGACCCCGCCCAGGGCCAGCGGTCCGCGACCAGGACCCGCCAGGTGCGTCACCACGCCCGGTCGACGTCACGGCGCGTGGCCGCGGCCACCGCCGGCGTCGCCCGGCCGGCCAGCCGGATGCTGCGCGTGGTGACCGAGCGCAACACCACCGACGACGGCGTCCACCCCGCCCTGCTGCCGGGCATCGGCGTCGAGCGGACCGGCCGGACGTTCAGCACCAACTGGTACGTCTTCGCCTTCGCCGCGGCACTGGTGGTCGGCGTGCTCGCCTGGGGCGTGCTCGGCCCCGACTCGCTGGCCGCCGCCTCCGCGGCCGGCCTGACCTGGGTGACCGAGTCGTTCGGCTGGTGGTTCAGCCTCCTGACCATGGCCGTCTTCGCCTTCATGATGTGGCTCGGCTTCGGCCGCCACCGGCACATCCGGCTCGGCCAGGACGACGAGAAGCCCGAGTTCTCGAACGTCTCGTGGGTGGCGATGCTGTTCAGCGCGGGCATCGGCATCGGCCTGCTGTTCTACGGCCCGTACGAGCCGCTCGCGTACTTCCTCGACCTGCCCCCGATCTACGAGTCCCTGGAGGCGGGATCCGGCGCGGCGATGCACGCCGCCCTGGCCCAGTCGCTGTTCCACTGGGGACCCGTGGCCTGGGGCTACTACGCGCTCGTCGGCGGGGCCGTCGCCTACGCCTCGTACCGGCGCGGACGCAGCCCGTTGATCTCCTCGCTGCTCGAACCGATCTTCGGGCGGCGCACGCAGGGGCCGCTCGGCGCCGTCGTCGACTCGTTCGCCATCATCGTCACCCTGTTCGGGACCGCCGTCTCCCTGGGCATCGGCGCGCTGCAGATCGGCCGGGGCATCGAGATCGTCGCGGGCGTCGGCCCGCTGGGCAACGGGATGATCGTCGGCGTCATCGCGCTGCTCGCCGTCGCCTTCATCCTCTCCGCGGTGTCCGGCCTCAAGCGCGGCATCCGTGCCCTGTCGAACATCAACATGGTCGTGGCCGGCCTGCTCGGGATCTTCGTGCTCGTCGCCGGCCCCACCGCCCTGCTGCTCAACCTCGTGCCCGGCGGTCTCATGTCGTTCCTCGCCGACCTGCTGCGGCTGATGTCGCAGTCGGCCGCGACGAGCCCGGACGCCCAGTCCTTCATGGACTCGTGGACCACGTACTACTGGGCCTGGTGGATCTCCTGGACGCCGTTCGTCGGGCTCTTCATCGCCCGCATCAGCCGCGGGCGCACGCTGCGCGAGTTCGTCACCACCATCATCGTGGTGCCCAGCGTCGTGTTCCTGCTCTGGTTCGTCGTCTTCGGCGGCACCGCGATGTGGCTCGAGCAGACCTCCGGCGTCCTCGGGTCCATCGAGTCGCCCCAGGACACCCTCTTCGCGCTGCTGCGCGAGCTGCCCGCGGGCACCCTCACCTCCGTGGTGGCGGTGATCTCCATCATCATCTTCTTCGTCACCAGCGCCGACTCCGCGTCCGTGGTCATGGCCAGCCTGTCGCAGCGCGGCGCGCCGCAGCCGGCACGCTGGGTGACGATCGTCTGGGGCATCGCCCTCGCCTCGATCGCCGCCGTCCTGCTGGTCGCCGGCGGCTCGGGCGCCCTCAGCGGCCTGCAGAGCCTCGTCATCATCACCGCGCTCCCCTTCTCCCTGGTGCTGGTCCTGATCATGGTGGCGTGGGCCAAGGACCTGGCCCGTGACCCCGTCACGCTGCGGCGCCGCTACGCCCGCGAGGCGCTCGTCCAGGGCGTGCGCAGCGGCATCGAGGAGCACGGCGACAACTTCGTCGTCGGGGTGGTCGCCACCGACCCGAAGGACGACGACTCCGGGGCGGGCGCCTGGTTGGACACCGAGGACCCGGCCCTGACCGACTGGTACCAGCCCGAGGAGGGCACGCAGGAGGCCGACGACGACGCGGCGGACGGCCCGTCGGCCGCCACGCCGTCAGCCGCCACCGTCCCCGTCGGCGACGGTGGCGGCGACGGTGGCGGTGGCGGTGGCGGTGGCGGTGGCGGGCAGCCGGAACCCGGCGGGAGGCCCTGACGGTCACCTGACGGGCTCGTCCGGAGGGGTGCGAGCCGCCTCGGCCCGTCGCAGGATGGGTGGGGTGGACGCACCCGACGCCGTCGAGGCGGCCTTCCGCGCCGTCGACCGGCGCGACTTCCTGCCGCGCGCCCGACGGTCCGAGGCCGACGCCGACCGCCCCCTGACGATCGGCCACGGGCAGACGTGCTCCCAGTCGTCCACGGTCGCCGCGATGCTGCGCCTGCTCGACGTCAGACCTGCGGCACAGGTTCTCGACGTCGGCGCCGGATCCGGATGGACCACCGTGCTGCTCGCCCACCTCGTGGGGCCCGGTGGCGAGGTCCTCGGCCTGGAACGGGTGCCCGACCTCGCGGCATGGGGCGGGGCGAACGTCGCCCGGGCCGGGCTCCCCTGGGCCCGCCTGGTCCGGGCCGTCCCGGACGTGCTGGGCGCGCCGCGTGCCGGAGGCTGGACGCGCATCCTCGTCTCGGCGTCCCCCGACCACCTGCCGCCGGCGCTCGTGGACCAGCTCGCCCCGGCCGGGCGCATGGTGATCCCCGTGGCCGGCACGATGCTGCTGGTCGAACGTGCCTCCGACGGCTCACTGCACGTCTCGGAGCACGGGACCTACCGGTTCGTCCCGCTCGTCGAGGGAGCCGCGGACGACGGCGCGGCCGCCGGACCCCACGACGGGTCCGGCGGCCCGCCACCAGCTACTTCTTGACCTTGACCGCGTCCGAGGCGCGGTCCGCGGTCAGGGTGGACGTCCCCGCGTACTTGACGATCCAGGTCCCTGACGTGGTCTGCTTGAACTTCCTGCTGAACGTGCCCTTCGACGTGACCTTCGCCGACCCCTTGTAGGTAGGGCCCTTCGCTCCCTGAGGGTCGAAGTAGATCTTCACCGTCTTGCCCTTGAGCGCGCGCTTGGCGCCGTCACCGTAGTGGTAGTCCGAGTCCCAGTACTTCAGGGTCCCCGCCACGGTGACCTTCTTGCCCTTGCGCACAGGTTCCGGCGAGGCGTTGACCTTCAGGTAGGTCGCCTGCTTGAAGGTGAACGAGTCCGAGTACGTGAGATCGGGGAGGTCGCAGAAGTGCGACCACTCCCAGCCCTCGTCGTCGACACCGTGGACGACGAAGGCGCGGGACACGGTGGCCCGGGCCGTGTACTTGCCGAAGCCCTCCCAGTCGTACCACCGCGAGGACGTGACCTTCCCCGATGCCGCATGAGCATCGGAGTAGCGGTACGCGCCGCCACCGAGGTAGTTGCCGTACCGGTCGAAGTACTCGACGTCCGTGCTCCAGAGGAAGTCTCCCCACCCGGTGTACGTCTCGCCCCACTCCGCATAGCTCTGGTCGTCGAAGCAGGACTCGATCTGGGCCGACGTCGGCTTCTTCACCGAGTAGGAGATCTTCGCCGTCTTGTTGTGCTGCCCCGTGTAGAGCACGATGTCGGGGTGGCTGACGCCACCACCCGATCCGCTCGACGCCGCCTGCGCGGGAACCGCCGCCAGGCCCGTCATCGTCACAGCGGCCACGACGAGCGCCGCGATCCTTCTCTTCATCGCCATGTCCTTCGAGATCGTGCTACCGGCGGCGCACGCACCTCGCTCAACGACTTGTCGCCACGCTGAGAACCGCCCACCGGGCGGTCTTCGGACGACCGCAGGAGAACAGTACGGCCGGCCGCTCCCCGGACTGCCGTCGATGGTCGTCCGCCGTCAGGAATTCACCCGGTGGACCAGACCTTGCGGTGTGCCCGGCAGCGCGCAGCATAGGACTCCGCTCCCCCGACATGTCCGGGCGCGGCCCGCAAGGGGTCGCCGCCGACGGGAGTGAGGGCGTCCGCGAGGCGCACGTGGAAGGCGGCGTCACGGCCACAGACGGTGCACACGGCGGTGAGCCGGGTGACGGACTCCGCCAGCGCCATGAGGCTCGGCAGCGGCTCGAAGGGACGTCCGTCGAAGGTCACCGTCAGACCGGCGACGACCACGTCGGTCCCGCCGTCGGCGAGCCTGGTCACGACGTCGACGAGACCGGGCCCGAAGAACTGCGCCTCGTCGATCGCGACCAGGTCCGTCGTCGGTCGGACGTGCGCCTCGACGGCGGTCGGTGTGTCGACGGGCACGGACTCGACGGCGATCCCGGTGTGGGTGGCGATCCGGGCGGGGCCGCTGCGCACGTCGAGCGCGTGGCCCACGACGAGCACCTCACGTCCGGCGATCCGGGCGCGGTCGACCCGACGCACCAGCTCGGTGGACTTGCCGGCGAACATGGGGCCGCCCACGACCTCCAGGCGGCCGGGAGCGCGGTCGTGGTCCATCGGACCAGTCAAGCACTCCGGCGGCCCGGAGGTCGGCGGCGGGTCAGCCCTGCTCGGTCAGCGGCGAAGTCTCGTCAGGAGCCTGTTCAGGAGCCCCTTCGGCTCCGGCTCCTTTGGTCGTCTCCGCGGGGCCTTCCGACGCGGCAGGTGCGGCCGGCTCCGTCGGCTCGACGGGGTCGGCCTGCTCGGCCTCCACCGGCGACCCGGACTCCGCGGCGTCCCCGGCCGGTGAGCCGGGCCGTGCGGCCGGTTCGGCCGGTTCGGCCGGCTCAGCTGCCGCCGGTTCGACGGGCTCGGCCGCGGCCTGCTCGACGCTCACCGGCTCGTGCGTGCGCGCGTCCTGCGCCGGTGCGCCGCTCACGGACTCCTCGTGGCCGTGCTCGTGCTCGTGCTCGTGCTCGTGACCGTGCTCGTGCGCGTGCGCCGCAGCGGCGGCGATCGTGGCCAGCGTGGCCTTGACCGCCTTGCGGGCCTCCGACTCGTCGTCGGGCAGCTTCGGCACCTCGGGCTGCGGCTGGTCGTCCTTCTTCGTCGGACGCTTGCGCCGGCTGCCGCGCTTGGCGGCGTCGGGCTCGGCCTGGGCCGCGCCACCACGCTCGATGGGCTCGTCGTGGACGATGAACCCGCGGCCCTTGCAGTGCTCACAGGTGGACGAGAACGCCTCGACCAGACCCTGGCCGACACGCTTGCGCGTCATCTGCACGAGGCCGAGCGAGGTGACCTCGGCGACCTGGTGCTTGGTGCGGTCCCGTCCCAGGCACTCGACCAGCCGCCGCAGCACCAGGTCGCGGTTGGACTCCAGCACCATGTCGACGAAGTCGATGACGATGATCCCGCCGATGTCCCGCAGCCGGAGCTGGCGGACGATCTCCTCGGCCGCCTCCAGGTTGTTGCGGGTGACCGTCTCCTCGAGCGTCCCGCCGGTGCCGGTGAACTTGCCCGTGTTGACGTCGATGACGGTCATCGCCTCGGTGCGGTCGATGACCAGCGACCCGCCCGAGGGCAGCCAGACCTTGCGGTCCATGCCCTTGGCGAGCTGCTCGTCGACACGGTGCTTGGCGAACACGTCACCCGTCTCGGTCCAGCGCGTGACCCGCTCGCGCAGGTCCGGCGCCAGCTCGGCGACGTAGGTGGAGATCTCCGACCACGCACGCTCGCCCTGCACGACGAGCGAGGAGAAGTCGTCGTTGAAGATGTCGCGGACCACGCGGATCGACATGTCGGGCTCGCCCTGGAGCAGGCTCGGCGCGCTCGTCGAGGACTTGCCGACCTTCTCCGAGATCGACTCCCACTGCGCCTGCAGGCGCTCGACGTCGGCCCGCAGCTCGTCCTCCGAGGCACCCTCGGCGGCCGTGCGCACGATGACGCCGGCCCCGTCGGGGACCACCTCGCGCAGGATCTTCTTGAGGCGGTTGCGCTCGTTGTCGGGGAGCTTGCGGCTGATGCCCGTCATCCCGCCACCCGGCACGAAGACGAGGTACCGACCCGCGAGCGTGATCTGGGAGGTGAGGCGGGCGCCCTTGTGGCCGATCGGGTCCTTGGTGACCTGCACCAGCACCGAGTCGCCCGACTTCAGCGCCTCCTCGATGCGGCGCGGCTGCCCTTCGATGCCGGCGGCGTCCCAGTTGACCTCGCCGGCGTAGAGGACCGCGTTGCGCCCCTTGCCCACGTCGACGAAGGCGGCCTCCATCGAGGGCAGGACGTTCTGCACCCGGCCGAGGTAGACGTTGCCGACCATCGAGGCCTGTGCCTGGGCGGACACGTAGTGCTCGGTGAGCACGCCGTCCTCGAGCACGGCGATCTGCGTGCGACCGGACTCCTCGCGGACGATCATCGAGCGGGACACGGCCTCGCGGCGGGCCAGGAACTCGGCCTCGGTGATGATCTGGCGACGACGGCCTGCGTCGCGGCCCTCGCGGCGACGCTGACGCTTGGCCTCCAGGCGGGTCGACCCCTTGAGCCCGACGACCTCGTCGTCGCTGCTGCGCCCGGTGCGTGCCTCGCGCTCACCGCTGCGGCCCCCGCGACGGCGGCGCCGACGACGGCGGCTCGAGGACGACGGCTCGTCGCCCTCGTCGTGCTCGCCGTCGTCCGACCCCTGCGTGTCCGCGGCCGCCTCGGCGGTCGCCTCCGCGGTCGCCTCCGCGGAGTCACGGCCGCTGCCGGTCGCCGCGGCGTCGGAGCCGGCGTCGGGGCGGCCGGAACCGGAACGGTTGCCGGAGCGGGAGCGGGATCCGCCGGTGCGGGTGTCCTCGGACTCGGAGTCCTCGGAACGGTCGTCGGAGTCCTCGTCACCGGAGTCGGCCGAGGTCTCGTCGTCGTCCTCGAGCTGCGCGTCGACCTTGCGGCCCCCGCGACGGCCTCGACCTCCGCGCCGACGACGGCGACGGGGACGGATGTCCGCCTCGTCACCGTCCTCGGTGAAGTCCTCGGGGCCGAGCTCGATCAGCTCGACGCCCTCGGCGACCAGCTCGGTCTCGATCTCCGCGATCTCGCCGACGGCTTCCTCGTCGGCGGCCGTCAGCTCGATCGGGGCGGGCGCCTGGCTCGCCGCCGTGTCGTCGAGGCCGGACTCGGACGCGCGTCCGGTGGAGCCCTCCTGCGCCTGCGGCTCCTCGGCGGTCGATCCCGAGGTCGACTTCGCAGCCGACTTCCCCGTCGACCTCCCGGTCGACCTGCCGGTCGCGGACTTCGCACCCGCGGACCTCGAGGCCGACCGCGTGCTCGACGACCGCCCGGAGGACTGCGTCGAGGTGTCCTGCTGCGCCGCTGCCTGGTCGTCGACGATCTCGGCGACCTCGGCCGCGGTGGGGTCGGTCGCGGCGGGGGCGTCGTGGAAGCGCGGCGGCCCGGCGGGCGCCTGGGCGCGCCGGGACCGACGCCCGGTGCTGAGGTCGGGCGCCTGGAACAGCAGCGCCGTCGTCGCCAGTCGCGGCGTACCGCCACCGGGCTGCTTGGCCGTGTCGTCCTGGGTCGTGGCACGGCGAGCGCCCTGGGCGGTGTCGGCGCGCCGGTTCGCCGAACCGGCCGTCTCCTCGGTGTCCGCGGCGGACCGGGCGCCCTGGGCACGTCCTGCGGCGCGAGACTTCCGCGGCGCCTTCTCCGCGGTGGGCTCCGCGACCTGGTCCGTGGGTCCGGAGTCCTGGCTGGCCTCGGCCTCGGCGGCCGCTCCCGAGGTCGCACCGGTGGTGCGCGAGGCGCGGCGACGCTTCGGGGCCGCGGCCTTCGCCTCGGGCTCGACGACGTCCGCGTCGGCGGTGTCGGCCGGGGCGTCGGTGGCGGCCGGGGCGTCGGCGGCCGCTCGAGGCGCCGCGGCCTTCGTGGCCCGGGTGGACCGACGACGCCGCGGGGGCTCCGGCTCTGCCGTCTCCTGCGCGCTCCCGGGGCCGTCGGGCAGGACGATGTCGTCCAGCGAGAAGGACGGCGTGGCGGCCTGCCGGCGGGCGCTCGCCTCGGGCAGGCCACCGACGTCGGGCAGCAGGTTCTTCGCCGCGTCCGCTCGGGCGGGCTCGGACTTCACGGGCTGGGACTTCACGGGCTCGGACTCGACCGGCTCAGCCGTGCCGGTCGCGGGCTCCTCGGCGGCGTCCGGGGCGGCCTCGTCGGCACCAGCGGCGGGTGCGGCGTCGTCGGCCTGCGGCGCCGGTGCGGACGTGGCCGGGCCCGCCGTGCCGCGGGTGGCCCGGCGCGAGCGGCGTGCGGGAGCCGCGGGGGCCTGGGGCTGCGCCGTCCCGGCTGGCGGCGCGGCCGGTGCGCTCGTGTCCTGCTGGTCGGCGACCGGCTGGGGCGCGTCGTCCGAGGCCCGTGCCGGGACGACGATGGGCTCCGGCGCGGGCTGCGGGGCGGAGGTGGGGCGGGTCACCCGGCGGCGGGTGCTGCGGCGCGGTGCCGGACCGTCGGTGGTGCCGGCCTGGTCGGGAGTCTGAGAGGTCACGGAGGGTGCTCCTGCTCTGCGACTGCCGGCCCACACCTGCCGGCCGCCGCAGCGGTCGTTCGTCGGCTGGCAGCGCTGCAGAGCGCGCAGCCCGGACGGAAGTCTCGGTCTCGGCCGCGGCTCCCCCGTCTTCGCGGACGCCGACCGACCGGTCCCCTCACGACCGGCCGCGGCACCGCGTGCGGACGCGGGAGCTGCAAGCTCGCAGGCCGCCCGGGGATGTGGGTCCCTGGCAGCCTCCGGCCAGTATCGCACCCCCGGGCAACCTGAGCCGAACCGGCACCCGTCTGGCGTGGCGTGGCCCACGTCACGCCGGACCGGGTTGACTTGTGAAGGGCTTCACGAGAAGGTCGTGAAAGTCTTCACAAACCCTCCCGCCAGCCGTCGCTCGCCGTGCGGACCTGCGGCGTCGGACCTACCGTCGTGAGAGCAGGTCCCCGGTCGGCAGCGGCGCCCCGCACCGGCACGTACCCAAGGAGTCCGCGTGGAAGCGCTCGACCTGGCTCGGTGGCAGTTCGCCATCACCACCGTCTACCACTTCATCTTCGTGCCCCTGACGATCGGGCTCGCCCCCATCGTCGCCGGGATGCAGACCGCCTGGGTCGTCACCAAGAACGAACGCTGGCTCCGGCTCACCAAGTTCTTCGGCAAGCTCCTGCTCATCAACTTCGCCCTCGGCGTCGTCACCGGGATCTGGCAGGAGTTCCAGTTCGGCATGGCGTGGAGCGAGTACTCCCGCTTCGTCGGGGACGTCTTCGGGGCCCCGCTGGCCATGGAGGCGCTCGCCGCGTTCTTCGTCGAGTCGGTCTTCCTCGGGGTGTGGATCTTCGGCTGGGACCGGGTCTCCAAGAAGATCCACCTCGCGGCGATCTGGCTCTTCGCGCTCGCCACCAACCTGTCGGCGTTCTTCATCCTCGCGGCGAACTCCTGGATGCAGCACCCGGTCGGCACCGTCTACAACCCCGAGACCGGCCGCGCCGAGATGGAGTCCATCTGGGCCGTGCTCACCAACAACACCCTGCTGGCCGCGTTCCCCCACACCATCACCGCCGCGTTCCTCACCGCCGGGACCTTCGTCGCCGGCATCGGCGCCTGGTGGATGGTGCGCCTCGCACGCACCAGGAAGGACGAGCACGTCGAGACCGCCCGCAACGTCTACCGACCCGCCGTGCTGGTCGGGGTCTGGGTGATGATCGTCGCCGGCCTCGGCGTGGCGATCTCGGGCGACGTCCAGGGCAAGCTGATGTACGAGCAGCAGCCCGGCAAGATGTCGTCGGCCGAGGCCCTGTGCCACGGCACCGAGTCCGCCGAGTTCTCCATCCTCGCCATCGGCCCCCTGCAGGCAGGGTGCGAGGACGTCAGCCACGTCATCTCGATCCCCGGCCTGACCAGCTACCTCGGCACCGGGCACTTCACGGGCGAGGAGTCCTACCTGCCCGGCGTCTACGACGTCCAGGAGGAGTACACCGAACGGTACGGCGACCTCACCGCCGACGGCGAACCCGTCACCTACACCCCGCCGCTGGCGATCACCTACTGGTCGTTCCGGCTCATGATCGGGCTCGCCGCCGGGTCCGTCGCCCTCGCCCTGGCCGCCCTGTGGCTCACGCGCAAGGGCAGGGTGAGCGACAACGTCTGGCTCGGACGGCTCGGGATCATCGCCATCCCCATGCCGTTCCTGGCGTGCTCCTTCGGCTGGATCTTCACCGAGGTCGGCCGTCAGCCCTGGGCGGTCGCCCCCAACCCCACCGGGATCGACCAGGTCCGCCTCCTCACCGAACGCGGCGTCTCCACGGCGGTCCCGCCCGGCATGATGCTGACCTCGATGATCGTCCTGACCGTCATCTACGCGATCCTCGCCGTCGTCTGGTACCGCCTCATGCACCGCTACACGATCGAAGGGGCGCCCGCCTCCGTGCGGGACGAGTCGCCCGAGGCGCAGGACACCGACGACACCGACCGCCCGCTGTCCTTCGCGTACTGACCGCGCCCCGAGACTGGAGACCCTGACGTGGACCTCGCGATCCTCTGGTTCGTCATCATCGCCGTCCTGTGGACCGGCTACCTCGTGCTCGAGGGCTTCGACTTCGGCGTCGGCATGCTGCTGTCGGTGCTGCCCCGCGGCGACCGCGAGCACCGGGAGAAGGAACGCCGCGTGCTCGTCAACACCATCGGCCCGGTGTGGGACGGCAACGAGGTGTGGCTGCTCACCGCCGGTGGCGCCACCTTCGCCGCGTTCCCCGAGTGGTACGCCACCATGTTCTCCGGCTTCTACCTGCCGCTGCTCATCATCCTCGTGGGGCTCGTCGCCCGCGGCGTGGCCTTCGAGTACCGCGGCAAGATCGCCGACGCCACCTGGGCCCGGCGCTGCGACTGGGCGATCCAGCTCGGTTCCTGGATCCCGGCCGTCATGTGGGGCGTCGCGTTCGGCAACCTCGTGCGCGGCCTCCTGCTCGACGACGCCCACCAGTACGTCGGCGGCTTCTGGGCGCTGCTCAACCCGTTCGCCCTCGTCGGAGGCCTGACGACGACGGTCCTGTTCCTCCTGCACGGCGCGGTGTTCGTGGCACTGAAGACCGACGGCGACATCCGGCAGCGCGCCGCCCGCCTCGCGTCGGGACTGGCCGTCGTGGCGCTCGTCGTCGCCGGCGGCTGGGCGATCTGGGCCCAGGTCGCCTACTCCGTGGCATGGACCTGGGTCGCCGTCGTGGTCGCCGCCGGCTGCCTGGTCGGCGTCGTGCTCGCCACGCGCGCACGCCGTGAAGGCGTCGCGTTCACCCTGTCCGCCGTGACGATCGTCGCCGCCGTGGTGCTCATCTTCGGGTCCATGTACCCCGACGTCGTCCCGGCGCTCGACGGCGGCAACGCCCTGACCGTCGCCGAGGCGTCGTCGACCGACTACACCCTGACCATCATGAGCTGGGTCGCCGTCGTCCTGACGCCGCTGGTCATCGCCTACCAGGCGTGGACCTACTGGGTGTTCCGCCGGCGGCTGTCCACGAAGGACATCCCCGCGCCCGCGGGGCTGAGCTGGCAGAAGATCAAGGACGCGGCGTTCTGAGGTGAGACCGCTCGACCCACGGCTGCTGCGCCAGGCCGGCGCGGCACGCTCCTACGTTCTGCTCACGACCGCCCTGGGCATCGCCTCCGCCGCGCTCGTCGTCGTCCAGGCCTTCGCGATCGCGCACGCCCTGGGTCCCGTCGTCGTGGCCACCAGCCCGCAGGGCGACGGGGTCGTCGACCGTGAGGCGATCACCCGGTGGCTCGTCGTCCTGGCGTGCGCCGTCGTCGGACGCGCCGGCGTGGCCTTCGCGCAGGAACGGTACGGCCGCCGCGCGGCCGCCCGGGTGGTGGCCGACCTGCGCGAGCAGGTCGTCACCCACGCCGTGCGGCTCGGGCCGCGCCCGCCCGCGGGGGCCGCGCCGTCGGACGTCGCCACCCTGGCCACGCGCGGCCTGGCCGACCTCGAGCCCTACCTCGTGCGCTTCCTGCCGCAGCTGCTGCTCACCGCGATCGTCACCCCGGCGGCCGTCCTGGTGGTCTGGGGCCTGGACTGGGTCTCGGCCGTCATCGCCGTCGTCACCATCCCGATCGTGCCGTTCTTCATGTGGCTCATCGGCACCATGACGGCCGGCACCTCCGAACGTCGCCTCGCGACGGTGGAGAGGCTCGGATCCCAGGTGCTCGACCTCGTGGCCGGCCTGCCGACCCTGCGCGCGTTCGGACGCCAGATCGGCCCCGGGGCGCGCGTGCGCGCCCTCGGCGAGTCCTCCCGGCGCGCCACCATGGGCACGCTGCGCGTCGCGTTCCTGTCCGGGGCGGTGCTGGAGCTGCTGACCACGCTGTGCGTGGCGATCATCGCCGTCGGCGTCGGGCTGCGCCTGGTGCACGGCGGGATGGAGCTCGTGCCCGCCGTCGCCGTCCTGGTGCTCGCCCCGGAGATCTTCCTGCCGCTGCGACGCGTCGGCTTCGAGTTCCACGCCTCCACCGACGGCCTCGCCGCCACCTCGCGCGCGTTCGCCGTCCTCGACCTGCCCGCTGTCGGGGACGGCGACCGGCCCGCGCCGTGGGCCGCCGGGGCCACCCTCGTGCTCGACGACGTCACCGTCCGCGCGCCCGGCCGCGGCCTCGACGCCCCGGCACACCTGACGGCGCACGTGCCGTGCGGCACCGGCCGGCCCGGAGGCGGCCGCGTGATCGCGCTGCGCGGGCCGAGCGGCGCCGGGAAGTCCACCCTCGTCCTGGTGCTGCTGGGCCTGCTGCGGCCCGACGCCGGACGGGTCCTGGTCCGCTCCCGGGCCGCGGGAGGACCGGCCGGCGCCGGGCCCACCGACACCGATCTGGCCGACATCGACCTGGCGCACATCGACCCGACAGGGTGGTGGGACCAGGTCGCCTGGGTGCCGCAGCGCCCCGCGATCGGCCCGGGCACGGTGCGCGACGTCGTGACCGACGGCGCCGTCCACGACGACGCGACCCTCTCCGCCGCCGCCGCGACCACCGGTCTCGACACCGTGCTGGCCGACCTCCCGGACGGCTGGGACACGCCCGTCGGTCTGGGCGGCACCGGGCTGAGCGTCGGCCAACGACAACGCGTGGCGCTCGCCCGGGCGCTCGTCGGCGCTGCCGACCGACCCGTCGTCGTCCTCGACGAACCCACCGCCCACCTCGACGCCCGCGGCGAGCAGGTCGTGCTCGACACCGTGCGGTCCTGGCGGGAGGCCGGTCGCACCGTCCTGGTCGTCGCGCACCGGTCGTCGCTGATCACGCTCGCCGACCAGGTCGTCGACGTCCGCGCCCAGGAGGTCCACGCCCAGGACGTCCACACCCAGGAGGCCACCCGTGGCTGACGACCACCGCACCGCCCGGGACCCGCTGCTGTCGGTCCTGCCGCTGCTCGAGATCCGCTGGTCGCGGGTCGCCCGCGCCGTCGGCCTCGGCACCCTGACCCTGGTGTGCGCCATCGGCCTGGCCGCGGCCGCGGCCTGGCTCATCGCCCGCGCCTCCCAGATGCCCCCCGTGCTCACCCTGTCCGTCGCCACCGTCGGGGTACGAGCGTTCGGCACCGGCCGCGCGTTCTTCCGGTACCTGGAGCGCCTCGCCTCCCACGACGTCGCCCTGCGGGGCATGGCGGCGCTGCGCGCCAACCTCTACGACCGGCTCGCCCGCGGCGGCGCCGACGTCGTCCCCCTGCGCCGCGGCGACCTGCTCGCCCGCGTCGGCGGCGACGTCGACGACGTGGGCGACGTCGTCGTGCGCGCCCTGATCCCCGCCGCGGTCGCCGTCGTGGCCGGTCTCGGTGCGGTGGCGCTCGTCGGGGCGTTCCTGCCGGCGGCGGGCGCGGTGCTGCTGGCGTGCCTGCTGCTCACCGGTGTCCTCTCGCCGTGGCTGGCCTCGCGGGCCGCCCGGACCGTCGAGCTGCGCGGCGCCGCCGCCCGCGGCGAGGTCTCCGCCCGCACGCTGGAGCTGCTCGAGGACGGCCAGCAGCTCCGGGTCGCCGGACGGCTCGACGACCGGGTGCAGGGCCTGCGGCACGCCGACCAGCGGCTCTCCGCGGTCGCGGACGACGGCGCGCGCATCTCGGGGGCCGCCTCCGGGATCGAGGCCGGCACGCAGACGCTCGCCGTGCTGGGGTGCTTGCTGCTCGGCATCCCCGCGGCGCTCGCGGGCGATCTGGCGGCCACCGAGCTGGCCGTCGTCGTGCTGACCCCGCTGGCCGTGTTCGAGGTGACCTCCGCGCTGCCGGGCGCCGCCGTCCAGCTGCGACGGTCCCGCGAGGCCGCACGACGCCTGGTCGAGCTGCTGCCCACCGACGCGCCGACCGGAAGGCCGGCCGACGGTCCAGCCGACGACCGGACCACGAGACGGCCGGCACCGGCATCACCGTCCCGACCGGGGCTGCACCTGGAACAGGTCGCGGCCGGCTGGCCGGGCGGCGCACCCGTCGTCCTCCGGGACGTCGATCTCGACCTGCCGCCCGGATCCGTCGTCGCGCTCACCGGTCCGTCCGGCGTCGGCAAGACGACGCTGCTGCTGACGGCGGCCGGGCTGCTGCCCGCCCTGGCGGGTCAGGTCCGGGGCAGCGGGCTCTTCGTGGCGGAGGACGGGCACGTGTTCGGCACCACCGTGCTGGAGAACCTGCGGGTCGCGCGGGCGGACGTCGGGCGCGCCGAGGCGGTCGCTGCGCTGGAGGCGGTCGGCCTCGGCGGGTGGCTCGCCGGGCTCCCCGAGGCCCTGGACACACCGCTGGGCACGGGCGCCACGGACGTCTCCGGCGGCGAGCGCCGTCGGCTCCTGATCGCGCGCGCGCTGCTCGCCCCGCAGTCCGTGCTCCTGGTGGACGAACCGGCCGAGCACCTCGACGGCGCCACCGCCGACGCGCTGGTGGCCACGCTCGCCGATGTCGCCCGGACCACCGGCCGGTCCGTCGTGGTCGCCTCCCACCGGCTGACGCCGCTGGACGTCGTCGACGAGGTGCTGCTGCTGGGTCACGGCCACGACGCCGGTCCCGCCCGGGTCGTGGCACGGGGCACCCATGCCGACCTGCTGCGGGACGTCGCCGCGTACCGCTGGGCCGCCGCCCAGGAGGACGCCGCGCTGCCGACGACCTGACGGCTCCGAACCCGGCCGGGTCGCGTTCCGCGCCGGCCCTGCGTCACCGGGCTCCGCGCCGCCGACGGCGCCGGGCTGGAGTACCTGTTCCTGCCCCTCACCGCCGATCCGCTGAGGGACCTCGACGCGCCGACCGGCTCGGGTAACGTCGCCCGGGTGAAGATCCTCGTGCCGAGCAACGTCCCGTTCGACCTCCGTCTCCACGTCGAGGGCGTCGACGTCGCGCCCTACGTGATGCGCGACCCCGTGCCCGAGGAGCACACCGACGCCGAGGCGATCGTCACCTGGGCCAGCCCGCAGCGCGTGCTCGACGACGCGGCCGAACGTCTGACCGCCCTGCGCTGGGTCCAGACCCTCAACGCCGGGCCGGACCAGGCGCTCGCCGCCGGGTTCGCCCCCGACGTCGTCATCGCCTCGGGGCGCAGCCTGCACGACGCGACCGTGGCCGAGCACACGCTCGCCCTGGTGCTGGCGTCGGTGCGTCGGCTCGACCGCACGACGCGGGCCCAGCAGGAGCACCGCTGGGACCGCGACCTGGGCCGTGAGCAGGCACGCGACGAGCACGCGTTCACCCTCGCCGGCGCGCACGTCGTGCTGTGGGGCTTCGGGTCGATCGCCGCGACGCTGGCGCCGCTGCTCACGGCTCTCGGCGCCCGCGTGACCGGGGTGGCGTCGTCGGACGGCGAACGCCACGGCTACCCGGTGGTCGCGGCGGAGCGGCTGTCCCAGGTGCTGACCACGGCGGACGTGCTGATCTCGTTTCTGCCGGCGACGCCCGCGACGCACCACGCCCTGGACGCCGCGACGCTGGCGCTGCTGCCCGCCCACGCACGGTTCGTCAACGTCGGCCGCGGCGCGACGGTCGACGAGGTGGCCCTGGCCGCCGCGCTGCGCGCCGGGACCCTCGCCGGTGCGGCGCTGGACGTCACCGAGACCGAACCGCTGCCCGCCGACTCCCCCCTGTGGGACGCCCCGGGGCTGATCCTCACCCCGCACGTCGCCGGCGGGCGCCCCCAGGGTGCCGCCGCGTTCGTCACCGCGCAGGTCCGCGCCTGGCTGGCCGACGGTGCGGCCGGCCTGACCAACGTCGTCGCCCGCTGACTCAGGGGGTCTGCGGGGCTGCCTCGCCCCTCTCCGGCGGAGGCTCGCGCCGCGCGCGGCGCCGGTGGCGGCGCTCCTGCAGCGCCGTGGCTCCGACGAGGATCGCGAAGAACAGCACGACGGCGCCCACCCGGTCCTCGGGGGCGGTCGTGGCGAGCACCCCGGCGACCATGACGAGCACGGCCACCAGGTAGACCACGAACCACAGGTGCCGCCGCGGGTCCGCGGCGTCACGGGCGGACCAGTACCGGGTCGTCAGGAACGAGGCGCCCGCCGGCACCAGCCAGAACATGACCGTGCTGAGACCGTCCCCGTCGAGCACCGGACCCCCTCGTCGTGCGCCTTGGTGGCGCCCGTCCGGACGCCGCGGCCGAGACTAGCGAACCGGGGCCGGACCCGGAACCCCGGGTGCTACCAGCGACCGTGGCGAGGACGTGGCTGGCAGCGCGGGCACGTGAACGACGACCGGTTCATGAACTCGTCGCGCCGCAGCGGCGTGGCGCAGCGCAGGCACGGCTCGCCGGCCCGGCCGTAGGCGGCCAGCGACCGTGAGAAGTAGCCGGACTCCCCGTTGACGTTGACGTACAGCGCGTCGAAGCTCGTGCCGCCCTGCGCGAGGGACTCCGCCATCACCGCGGTCGCGGCGTCCAGGACGGCGCCGACCACCGGCCGGGTCATCGTGTCGGTCGCGCGGGCGAAGTGCACCCGCGCCCGCCACAGCGCCTCGTCGGCGTAGATGTTGCCCACCCCGGACACGACCGTCTGGTCCAGCAGCGCTCGTTTGATCCCGGTCCGACGACGGCGCACGGCCGCGATCGTCGCGTCCCGGTCGAACGCCGGGTCGAGCAGGTCGCGCGCGATGTGCACCACGGGCTCGGGGACGGCCGCGAGCCCGGCACCGTGGCCGCCCGGCGCGCCGTCCGGCGTCGGCGCCAGGTCCGTGACCGCGAGGTGCCCGAAGGTGCGCTGGTCGACGAAGTCGAGGTAGCGGGCGCCCGACGGCGCACCCGTCAGGTGCAGCCGTACCCGCCGGTGCGGGTGCTCCCAGGTTCCCGTCGCGGCAGGGTCGCGCACCAGCAGCTGCCCCGACATCCCCAGGTGGGCCAGGAGAGCGGCGGCGGGGTCGTCCGCGGCCCGATCTTCAGCGGCGGGGTCGTCGGCCGTAGGGGTGCTGACGGCCTCCGGCGAGAGCGGCAGCCAGAGGTACTTGCCGCGCCGCACCGCGGCGAGGATGCGCCGGCCGCGCAGCTGGTCCGCGAACCCGACCGGACCGCCGTCGTGACGACGCACGGAGTAGTCGCGGAACACCTCCACGTCGCGCACGAGCGCACCCACGACCAGCCTGTCGAGACCCTCACGGACGGTCTCGACCTCGGGCAGCTCAGGCACCGGCTACCGGCGGGACGGCCAGCGCCTTGATCGCGCGGTAGGCCTGCTCGGCGGCGGCCTGCTCGGCGTGCTTCTTCGCGGTTCCCTCACCGAGGCCGATCACGGGCCCGGCGGTCACCTGCGCGGTGAAGCGGCGGGCGTGCTCGGGGCCCTCGCCCGTCACGGCGTAGACCGGCGCGGTGAAGCCCTGGCCCGCGGCCGCCTCCTGCAGGGAGGTCTTCCAGTCGAGGCCGGCGCCCAGGTCGGCGGCCTGCTCGAGGGTGCCGTCGACCAGCCGGTGCACCAGTCCACGGGCGGTCTCCAGCCCGTGCGACAGGTAGGTGGCGCCGAGGAGGGCCTCCACGGTGTCCGACAGGATGGAGTCCTTCTCGTACCCCTTGGTGCGCATCTCACCCTTGCCGAGCAGCACGTAGCCGCCCAGGTCCAGGTCCCGCGCGACCTTCGCGAGCGACCGCTGCGAGACGGTGGCCGCCCGCATCTTGGCCAGCTCGCCCTCGGACTTGTCCGGGTGGCGCCGGTACAACGCCTCGGTGACGACCAGTCCCAGGACGGTGTCCCCGAGGAACTCGAGGCGCTCGTTCGTCGGGATGCCGCCGGCCTCGTGGGCGAACGACCGGTGGGTCAGGGCAAGCACGAGAAGCTCGGGATCCAGATGGACCCCGAGCTTCTCGAGAAGAGCAGTCGGCTCCGGACGTGCGGTGCCGCGCGGGTGCATTGTCAGCCCGCGTGCTCGGTACGCAGCGCCTCGGCGTACTGACGGCCCTTGTAGGTACCGCACGTCGGGCACGCTGCGTGGGACAGCTTCTGCCCCTTGCAGTTCGGGCACGTCGCGATGGGCGCCGCGGTGGTCTTCCACTGCGAGCGGCGCGCACGGGTGTTGCTGCGCGACATCTTGCGCTTGGGAACAGCCACGGTCAGCTCTCTTTCGTCTCGTCGGACACGCTCGACTCCTCGAGCATGGTCTGCAGCGCCGCCCATCGAGGGTCGACGACGTCATGGTGGTGCTCGGGGTCGTCCTCGAGTCGTGCCCCGCACTCGGGGCACAGTCCGGGACAGTCCGGCCGGCACAGCGGTTGAAATGGTAGTGCAGTGACCAGCGAATCCCGAACCGCGGGCTCGATGTCCGCCAGGTCGTCGGTCAGCACGGGCTCGTCCTCGGCGTCGTCGTCACCGGCGTCCTCCGCCGCATCGGCGCGCTCCGGGTACACGAAGAGCTCCTGCACGCGGACCGTGACCTGCTGGGACACCTCGTCGAGGCAGCGCACGCACTCCCCCACCGCGGTACCCCGCACGACGCCGGAGACCAGCACGCCCTCCATCACGGACTCGAGCCGCAGCCCGAGCGTCAGGTCGGCGCCCTCGGGCACACCGATGACCGCCGTCCCCAGGTCGGCAGGTGCGGCGACGACGCGCGCGACCTCCGCCATGGTGCCGGGTCGCCGCGAGAGCTCGTGCGTGTCCAGCACGAGCGGCGAGCGCTTGTCGGTGGTGATGAGGTTCTCCAGGTCGACGGGCGCGACGAGTCGCGCCGACAGGTAGGTGGGACGGCCCAGGGGCCAGCGACCCAGTCTACGCGATGCGCCGACGTGCGCCAACGGCCCCGCCAGGTGACGTGCGCAACTCAGGCGTCCTGGTCGCCGCCCGGCCAGTGCGGGTCCTGCACGGCGTCCCACCGCACCCGCGGCTTGGCGGCACCGGACTCCAGCCGCTCCGCCAGCCGCGCGCGTCCCGCCCGCACCTGGGAGGTCGCCTTGGCGAGATCGTCCTCGAGCTCGGCGAGACGCCCGTCGCAGTACTCGTCGGCGTCGGCCTGCAGGCCCGCGGCCCTGCGCTGCGCCTCGGCGACGATCTCCGCCGCCCGGGACTCCGCCTGCACCACCACCTGCTCGTCCTGGACGAGCTCGATGGCCCGGGCGCGCGCCGTGGCCAGGATGTCCTCCGCCTGGCGGTGCGCGTCCTGCAAGGACTGCTCGGCGTCGGCGAGGACCTCGTCGGCACGCGCCACCTGTGTCGGCAGGTTGTCCCGCAGCTCGGCCACGAGGCCGAGCGCCTGGTCGCGGTCGACCTTGACGTTGGTCGACAGCGGGGAGGTGCGCGCGTTCTCGATCAGGGCGGCCAGGTCGTCGATGATCTCGAGCAGCCCGGCGGTCGGGTTCTGGGTGGTCTGGGTCATGGGTTGCTCCTCACGCACGGTGCGCGACGGCGGCGCGCACCGCCTCGGCCGCCACGGGCGGCACGAGGTCGTCGATCGGTCCGCCGTGGCGGGCTATGTCCTTGACGAGCGACGACGCCACGTGGGCGTACCGCTGGTCCCCCGGCAGGAAGACGGTCTCCAGCCCGGTCAGGTGACGGTTCATCAGCGCCATGGGCTGCTCGCCGTCGAAGTCGGCACCGCCCCGCAGCCCCTTCACCACGGCGACGGCACCCACGTCACGACAGAAGTCGACCAGGAGGCCGGGGACGACCTCCACCCGCACGTCGACCAGGTCCGGGTCGTCGTCGAGCGCTGCGCGCACGACCTCGACCCGCTCCTCCGGCAGCAGCAGGGCGTTCTTGGCGGCGTTGCGGGCAACCCCCACCACGACGACGTCGAACAGGCGGCGGGCCCGCCGCACGACGTCGAGGTGACCGAGGGTGATCGGGTCGAACGACCCGGGACAGACGGCGATGCTCACGTCGCCACCGTAGGCGGGCCGATCAGGAATCGGCGGGATTTGGCTCGGCGTCGCGCGGTTCCGCGTCGTGGTCGCGCGGTTCCCCGTCGTGGTCGCGCGGTTCCGCGTAGTGCACGACCGTGTCCCCGTAGGACTTCGCGGCGAACCCCACCAGCCCCGGCGGCCAGGCCGGCTCCCCGCTGCGCTTGCCACGCTCCACCACGACCACGGCGTCACGCGCCAGCACCCCGGGCGTCGCGAGGTCGGCCAGCACGCGGTCGAGGGTCGCGACCGGCAGGTCGTACGGCGGATCGACGAGCACCAGGTCCACCAGGCCCCGGGCCGTGTCCGTGCCGCTCGCGGTGTTCTCGGTGTTCTCGGTGTCCCCGGGGGTCCCGGCGGCCGCGGCCTGCGCGGTCTCCGCGAGCCGTCCGGTGCAGCGCTCCGCGGGCTCGGCGAGCACCCGCACGGTGCCGCGCAACCCGAGGTCGGCGACGTTGCGGCGGGCGACGTCGGCGGCCTTGCGCGCCGAGTCCACGAGGGTGACCTCCGCCGCGCCGCGGCTCGCCGCCTCGATCCCGAGCGCACCGGACCCCGCGAACAGGTCCAGCACGCGGGCACCCTCGACGACACCGAGGTGCTCCAGCCGGGAGAACACGGCTTCACGCACCCGTTCGCTGGTGGGTCGGGTGCCCGACGGCGGGACGGCGAGCGAACGTCCCCCGACGGTTCCCGCGACGATCCTGGTCATGGCGTCGAGCGTAACGGCCCTCACCCGTCCGGGAGGTCGACGTCGGCCACGACCGGCAGATGGTCGCTGCCCGTGCTCCCGAGCGCGGAGACGCCCGTCACCTCGGCACCGCGAGCCAGCACGTGGTCGATGCGGACCAGCGGCACGGCCGCCGGAAAGGTCCCGCCGAACGAGCCGGCGGGCGTGGTGACCTCCCGCAGGACGGGGGCGAGCGCACGATCGAGCAGGGTCGTGTTGAGGTCGCCGCCGAGCACGACGACGGACCGCGGGTCGTCGGCCAGCACGTCGCCGAGCAGACCCAGCGCCCGGTCCCGCGTCGAGGACGTGAAGCCTCCCCGTGGCACGAGCCGCACCGAGGGGGCGTGGATCGCGTAGACGACCGGGTCCACGCCGTCGGGCCGGTCCACGACCGCACGGATTCCTCGCTGCCACTGCGCGACCACGCCGGTCGGGCGGAAGTCGACGCTCTCGACGTCCGCCAACGGGTACCGCGACCAGATCCCGACGGTGCCGAGGACGGCGCGGTACGGCAGCTCGTCGGAGACCTCTGCCGTGATCGCGGCGTCCAGCGCCGGCGTCACCTCGACGAGGGTGAGGACGTCGGGCTCGGCGGCGAGCAGCACCTCGGCGGTGCCGAGCGGGTCGGTGTTCTCGTCGGAGACGTTGTGCTGGACGACGACGAGGTCACCGGCACCTGTGGCGTCCGGGGCCGTCAGCGGCCAGCAGACCCACGCCCACACGCCCGCGGCGAACGCGACGGCGACGACGGCGGCCCAGGAGCGGCGCAGCGCGGCCACGCCGGCGAGGACGAGCAGGAGCACCCCTGACCACGGCAGGAAGGACTCGACGAGGCTGCCGATCCCGTACACGTCGGGCACCTGGCCGTGCAGGGCGAGCAGGAGCGCCGTCGCCACCGCCACCAGCGCGACGAGCACGGCGAGCGGGCCCCCTCGGCGCCGCGGACGCGGCGCGGGGGCGGTGATGACGCCACCGACGGGCGCTACCTCGGTGTGCACCGGTCGAGCCTATCCGTCAGGCCCGTTCGAGGAACTCCTCCTGGGCGGCGTCGAGCTGTGCGGCGATGGCGTCCGCGAGCCGCGGGTGCCCCTCCAGCGACGGGTCGGCGTCCACGACGCCGGTCGCCTCCGTGCGGGCCTCGGCGATGAGGTCGGCGTCCTTGACGACGCGCAGCAGCCGCAGCGAGCTCGCCCGGCCGGACTGCGCGGCCCCCAGCACGTCGCCCTCGGACCGCAGCTCCAGGTCGAGGGTGGCGAGCTCGAACCCGTCGGTGGTGGCGGCGAGCGCCTCGACGCGTGCCGCCGCCGGGCTGCCGGGCTGAGCCGTCGACACCAGCAGGCACAGGCCCGGGTCGCTCCCCCGGCCGACCCGGCCCCGCAGCTGGTGGAGCTGGGAGATGCCGAAGCGGTCGGCGTCGAACACCACCATCACGGTGGCCTCGGGGACGTCCACCCCCACCTCGACGACGGTGGTGGACACGAGCACCGGGGTCTCGCCCGAGGCGAAGCGCGCCATCGCGGTGTCCTTGTCCGCCGGGGCGAGCTGACCGTGCAGCACCCCGACCCCGACGCCGTCCAGCGCCGGAAGCCCGCGCGCCTCCTCGGCGACCTCCAGGACGGCGCGCAGGGGCGCCCGCCCGTCGGCGCCGTCGTCGGCGGGGTCCCCACCCGGGTCGACGCCGAGGAACTCGGGCATCTCGTCGAACTCGCCCGCCCCCCGCGCCGTCGACGCCTGCGCACCGTCCGGGTCGTCCGGGTGGATGCGGGGGCAGACGACGTACGCGCGCCGGCCGGCGTCGACCTCCTCGCGGATCTTCTGCCACACCCGCTCGGTCCACCGGGCGTTGCCCGCCGGGACGACGTGCGTGGTGATGCCCGAGCGGCCTGCCGGGATCTCGGTGAGCGTGGAGGTCTCCAGGTCGCCGAAGACCGTCATCGCGACGGTGCGGGGGATGGGCGTGGCGGTCATGACCAGCAGGTGCGGCGCCACCCTGCCCTTGGCGCGCAGGGCGTCACGCTGCTCGACGCCGAACCGGTGCTGCTCGTCGACGACCACCAGGCCCAGGTCCGCGAACTGGACCTTGTCCCCGAGCAGGGCGTGGGTGCCCACCACGATGCCCGCCTCGCCGCTCGCCGCGGCCAGCAGCGCCTCCTTGCGCGCCGCGGCCCCGAGCGAACCGGTGAGCAGCGCGACCCGGGTGCCGTGCGCGGCACCACCGAGCAGACCGCCCTCGGCGAGCGGGCCGAGCATGGCGCGCAGGGTACGGGCGTGCTGGGCGGCGAGCACCTCGGTGGGGGCCAGGAGCGCGGCCTGGCCCCCGGCGTCCACGACCTGCAGCATGGCGCGCAGCGCGACCACCGTCTTGCCGGACCCGACCTCGCCCTGCAGGAGTCGTTGCATCGGCCAGGGCTGGGCGAGCTCGCCCGCGATCTGCTCCCCGACGGTGCGCTGACCGGCTGTCAGGGTGAAGGGCAGCGCGGCGTCGAAGTCGGCCAGCAGTCCGTCCGTGCCGCGGGCCGGACGGGCCGTCGCGTCCTGCGCGCGGGCACGACGCCGCCGTTGGGCGAGGGCCGCCTGCAGCACGAACGCCTCCTCGAACCGCAGCCGACGTCGGGCCGCCTGCCAGGTCGGTGCGTCCTCCGGCACGTGCACGGACCGCAGGGCCGTGAGCCGCGTGGGCAGCCCGAGCCGCGCCCGCACCTCGTCCGGGACGGGGTCGGGGACGTCGTCCTCGGTGAGCGGGTCGAGCACGGTGCGCACGGCCCGCTGGATGCGCCAGGTCGGCACCGCGGCGCTGGCCGGGTAGATCGGGATGGGCCGGGACGCCTCGATGATCGCCTCGGTGTCGTCGTCCGCGTCGACACCGACCAGGACGTAGTCGGGGTGGGTGAGCTGGCGGGTGCCGCGGTACTCCGAGACGACGCCGGTGAAGAGCCCCGACCGTCCGGGACGCAGCTTGTCCTCGTGGGGTCGCAGCGCTCCCGGCCGCTTCGCGAAGAACGTCAGCGCCAGCTCGCTGCGCCCGTCCGTGACCCTGGCCTGCAGCATCGCACCGCCACGACTGCGCATCTGCCGCACCGTGGCGCTCGCGATGCGCGCCATGACGGTCACGTGCTCCCCGAGCTGCAGACGGTCCATGTCCGTGAGCCGGCCGGGCTCGCCGTACCGGCGGGGGTAGTGGCGCAAGAGGTCGTCGACGGAGTCCAGCCCCATCTTCGCCAGCGGACCGGCCGCGCGTGCACCGAGCGTGGCCGCGAGGGGTTCGGCCAGGCGGTCGCTCACGACGCGACCTCGCCGGTGCGGGCGGCACGGGCGGCTCCTGCGGCGCCGGTCGCCGGCGGGTCAGCGGCGTCCTGCTCCGCGGGCTCGACGCCGATGCCGATCTCCGAGCCGGGCCGCCCGGTGGGCAGGACGACGGCGTCGACCTCCGGCACGAGCCGTTCCGCCTCGGCGGCCAGCGACTCGGTCAGCGACTCGGGCACGTCGGCGTCCGGCAGGATCGCCACGAACCCGGGGTCCGGGCACGTGCCGAGCAGGTGGGCGAGCAGCGCGGGCGCGGCGTCCGCGGAGGTCCGGTCGGTGGCGAGCCTGTCGAGCGCGGCGCGCACCACCGAGGGCACGTCGAGGTCGTCGTCGTCCGGTCCGGCGGCGTCGAGCGCCCCCGCGAGGGCGGACACGGCGGTGACCAGGTGGACGTCGTCGTCGGCGGCCACGACGACGACGTCGGGGAGGTCGCCGCCGCCCGCGCCCGTCACGTCACGGGCGAGCAGGACGGCGGTCTCGGCCGCGAGCGAGGCCTCGTCCAGCACGTGCGAGGGCGCGAGCACCAGCACGTGATCGGTGCCGGCGCCGAGCACGGTCTGCGCGACGTCCGCCACCGTGGGGGCGGTGTCGAGGTCGAGCAGCACGACCGCACCGCCGGTCGCGAGCTCCGCCGCCAGCACGGGGGCCGACGTCGTCACCACCACCGCCCAGTCCGACGGAGCCACGGCCAGGTGGCGCACGTACACGTGCGAGACCGTGCCGCGCCCGGCCCAGCGTCGCGGGACCTCCAGGGCCGTCGCCAGGTCGGGGGTGTGCACGTGGGCCTGCCACACCGCGTCGACGTCGTCGCCCGACTCGCCGCCGCCGCCCACCACGACCACCGAGTTGCCGACCTCGTCCAGGTCCGCCCGCAGCGCGTCCGCGACCGCGCCCCGCCGGAACCCCTCCGCCGCCGGCGGGCGGTGCAGGACGAACATCAGCTCGACCTCGTCGGCACCGTGGACACCGTGGACGCCGTCGTGGCCCTCGTGGCCCCCGTGGCCCCCGTCGTGAGCAGGCGCCGGCTCCGCGCCCGCGCCCGTCGCGGCGACGCCGGGTGCGGGCTCTGCGAGCGGCGGCGGGCGGTGTCCGCGCAGGTCCAGGTCGAGCAGCACGAGGTCCATGCTGTCGTCCGCCTCCGACAGCCCCTCGCCGACGTGCCGGTGGGACGCGGCGAGCGCGTCGAGCACGAGCACGAGCCCGCACGCCCCGGCGTCGAGCACCCCCGCCTCCCGCAGCGGCGCGAGCGCGCCCACGCTGCGCAGGGCCGCCTCACGGGCGCCGCGCCGTGCGGCGTCGAGCACGGTGAGCCGGGCCGGCGCGCCGAGCGGGCCGACCATGCCGCCCGCCTCGGCGTGCCGGGCGGCGGCGGCGGCGGACTCCGCGGCCGTGAGGATCGTGCCGGGCGCGGGTCGGGCGACGGCGTCGCGCGCCGAGCGCGCCGCGACGTCGAGCGCGATCCCGAGGCTGTCGCGGCGGCTGACCGCCACGGCGAGCCCGCGCAGCCACTCGCTGAGGATGACCCCGGAGTTGCCGCGTGCCCCCAGCAGCGCGGCACGCGCGGCGATCCGCAGGAGCCGGGCACCTCCGGTGTCCGGCGGGGCCGCGTGGACCGCCGCCGCCGCCTCGCGCAGCGTCTGGTGCATGTTGGTACCGGTGTCGCCGTCGGCGACCGGGAAGACGTTGACGCCGTCGAGCTCCGTGCGAGCGGCCGCCACGGCCGCGACGGCGCTGCGCGTCCAGGTCCGGACCACGACGGCGTCGAGGGGCTCAGGCTGATCCACGCCCCCACCGTATCGGTGACCCACGGCACGTCGGCGGCACATTGAGAGCATCGCCGCGGATCGGCTATGATCTTGTGGTTGCCCGGGTTCTCCGGGCCCCCCAAGACCACCGAAGACACGTCCTGCTGCCCTGGCGCGGGACGGTCACGACGATTCAGGAGACACCGTGGCTGCCAACTGCGACGTCTGCGGCAAGGGCCCGGGCTTCGGGCACAGCATCTCGCACTCTCACATCCGCACCAAGCGCCGCTGGAACCCGAACATCCAGCGCGTGCGCGCTGTGGTCGCAGGCACCCCCAAGCGTGTGAACGTGTGCACGTCGTGCCTCAAGGCCGGCAAGGTGCAGCGCCGGGCATGATCCCGGCGCACTCGTGCGCGCAGAACGACGTCAGCCCGTCGGGTCCTTCCCGACGGGCTTTTCGTCGTCCGCGTGCCGGTCCCGCGACCTCGATGACTTCGCATGGAAGCAAAGAGATCGTTAGGGATTCATCAATACCCCTTGGCGTGCGCACCCGCCGCGTGGCACTCTGAACTCATGCAGGTGGAGACCGACAACGACGTGCTGATCCGTTCCGCGACCGCTGCCGACGCGGACGCCATCGCCGCTGTGCACCTCGCGTCCTGGAAGAGCGCGCACTCGCACGTGCTGCCCGCCGACTACCTCGACTCCCTCTCGGTGGAGGAACGCGCGCAGAGCTGGCGCTCCATCCTCTCCGGCGACTCCGGCACCACCCTCGTCGCCGAGGCCGACGGCCGGACCCTCGGGTTCGCCAGCTACGGCCCGTCCCGCGACGAGGACGCCGAGGACGGCTGCCTGGAGCTGTACGCGATCTACCTCGATCCCGAGTCCTGGGGCCGCGGTGTCGCGCGCGACCTCATCCGCACCGTGCTGGGCGACGTCTCGCCCGGGGTCCGGATGACGCTGTGGGTCCTGTCCGAGAACCCACGGGCCCACCACTTCTACCGGCGCCACGGGTTCCAGCCGGACGGCGTGGAACGCATCGAGGAGACCGCTCAGGTCCCGGTGACCGAGATCCGCTTCGTGCGGGACTGACCCGCTAGCGCAGCCGCCACGCCGCTCCCCTCAGCGGCGGAAGTGGTCCCAGCCCACGTCGGCGGTACGGGCGACGCCGTCCACCAGCACGCCCGGCTCGCGTCCCTCGCACGCGACGACGTCGCCGACGGGCCGGAACGGTGCCGGCAGCCCCCTCGCCGCCACCTGGGCGGGGAACGTCGCCAGCAGACCGTGGTCCTCTCCCCCGGCGAGCACCCACGCCTCGGTCAGCGCCGCACCGTCCAGCCCGGTCGGGGAGGCGTCGGCCACGGCGAGCTCGACGGCGGCGGGCATCAGCGCGGTGACGTCCGCGCGCAGCGCACCCACGGCCAGGTCGAGCACCACCCCGCTCGCGCGGGCCACCCGACCCGCGTCGCGCAGCAGCCCGTCGGAGACGTCCAGCATGGCGGTGGCCCCCGCCCGGGCCGCCGCCGGCCCCGCGGCCAGCGGTGATCCGGGGCGCAGGTAGGCGCTGACGAACGGCGCCAGCGCACCGGCCGCGCCGGGCGCGCCGTCCGACCCCTGGGCGACGCCCGCGTCGAGCAGCGCCAGGCCGGCGGCCGAGGTGCCCAGCGACCCCGCGTAGGCCACGACGTCGCCCGGGCGCGCACCGGACCGCAGCACCGGCTCGCGACCCTCGAGGTCGCCGTGCACCGTGACGGACACCATGACCGTCTCTCCGGAGGAGAGGTCCCCGCCGACGACGGCGGCCGGGCCCGCGGACCCGGCGAGCCCTCGGGCGAACGACGTCACCCACTCGACCTCCAGGTCGCCGGGCGCCACCAGGGACACCACCAGGGACGTCGGCCGGGCCCCCATCGCCGCCACGTCCGCGAGGTTCTGCACGGCGGCCCGCGCCCCGACGTCGTACCCGCCCGACCAGCGGCGGCGGAAGTGCCGGTCCTCGACGAGCACGTCCGTGGTGACCACGAAGCGGCCGTCCGGCGCGCGCACCACGGCGGCGTCGTCACCCGGACCGACGTCGACACCCTCGCCGGACGGCAGCAGCGGGAAGATCCGCGCCAGGAGCTCGGACTCGTCGAGGTCGCGCACGCGCAGGGTGGGGTCGGTCACGACCGAACCCTAACCGGCCTGCCCGTGCCTGCCGGCCCGGTACCGTGGGCCCGTGCTCGTCCGCCGTCCCGCCGCGCTCCTCGCCCTGGCCTGCCTGGCCCTGGTCTCCGCCTGCACACCGACGATCGGCGTCGAGGCCGGCGAGAACGCCGCCGACCCGGCCTGCGCCCCGGTGATGCTCGCCCTGCCGGACGTCGTCGCGGGAGACCTCGACAAGGTGGACACGAACGCCCAGGCGACCGCCGCGTGGGGCGAGTCCGGAGCCGCCGTCACGCTGCGCTGCGGCGTCGCGCAGCCCGGCCCCTCTCCCGACTGCCAGCGCATCGAGGCCCCCGACGGCACGATCGACTGGATCGTCGCGAGCAGCGAGGACGGGACCTGGCAGTTCACCACCTACGGCCGTGACCCCGCGATCCAGGTCACCGTGCCGCCCACGATCACCGCGGACCACTCGACGTCGTTCATCACGGACCTGACCGGCGCCGTGCAGCTCGTGCCCGCCACCCAGGAGTGCACCTGAGGCACCGGCCGCCCGCCCGTGCGACGGTGTCCGGACGGGTTCCGGCCGGGAGGTGGCGTACGACCGGGGCCGATCGGCCGCACGGTGCTGCCCTGAGCCCCGAGCCCTGAGCCCTCAGCGCAGGCCGGTGGGCCGGGCCAGGGCGAGCTGGATGAGCTCGTCGACGAGCTCGGGGTAGCTCATGCCCGTGGCCTGCCACATGCGCGGGTACATCGAGAACGGCGTGAACCCGGGCATCGTGTTGATCTCGTTGACGACGACCTGCTGGTCGGGGGTGACGAAGACGTCGACGCGGGACAGGCCCTCGGCCTCGACCGCCTCGAAGGTGCGCACCGCGAGGTCGCGGATCTGCGCCACGACGTCGTCGGGGAGGTCGGCCGGGCACGCGAGCTGCACGTGCGCCTCGTCCAGGTACTTGGCCTCGAAGTCGTAGAACGCGTGCGTGCCGTCGACGACGATCTCGCCCGGCAGGGACGCCCGCGCCCGGGCGCCGTCGCGGCCGCCGAGCACCGCGCACTCGATCTCTCGTCCCTCGATCCCCGCCTCGACGATCACCTTGGGGTCGTGCTCGCGCGCGGCCTCGACCGCGGCGGTCAGGTCGGCCAGGTCGTCGACACGCGTGATGCCGAGCGAGGAGCCGGCGCGGGCGGGCTTGACGAACAGGGGCAGCCCGAGCGCCGCCACCCGGTCGAGGCACCCCGACGGGTCGGTGGCCCACTCGTGCGGCTTGATGACGACGTACGGGCCCACGGGGATGCCGTGCCCGGCCAGGACGAGCTTCATGAAGTGCTTGTCCATGCCGACGGCGGACGCCAGCACGCCGGCGCCCACGTAGTGCACGTCCGCGAGCTCCAGGAGCCCCTGCACCGTGCCGTCCTCGCCGAACGGGCCGTGCAGGACCGGGAAGACGACGTCGACCTCGCCGAGCACCGTCGGCACCTGGCCCGGTTCGAGCATCCGCAGGGAGCGCTCGCCGGCGGTGAGGGACAGGACGACCTCGGCACCGTCGTCGGCCGTCACCTCAGGCAGCGCGCCGTCGGTGATCTGCCAGCGCTCGGCGTCGTCCGCGGCGACGACCCAGCGTCCCCGGCGCGTGATGCCCACCGGGACGACGTCGTAGGCGTCGCGGTCGATCGCGCCGAGCACCCCGGCGGCCGTGGCCGCCGAGATGCCGTGCTCGCCGGAACGGCCGCCGAAGAGCAGGGCGACGCGCGGCTTGCGCGCGGGGGCTTCAGGCTGGGTCTCGGACATCGGGTGCGACCCTACCGGACCCGCGCCGGGCAGCACCCGGACGCGACCGCGCGACGCCCTGCGGGCCTCACGCCGCCCTGAGGTCCTTGCGCAGGATCTTGCCCGCGGCGGACTTCGGGATCGCGTGCGTGAACTCCACCAGGCGGACCTTCTTGTAGGGCGCGACCTTCGCCGCGACGTACTCCATGACCTCCTGCGCGCTCAGCTCCGCTCCCTCGGCGAGCACGACGAACGCCTTGGGGAGCTCCTCGCCCTCGCCGTCGGGGACGCCGACGACGGCGGCGTCGGCGATCTGCGGGTGCGCGATGAGCAGCGCCTCCAGCTCGGCGGGCGGCACCTGGTAGCCCTTGTACTTGATGAGCTCCTTGAGCCGGTCGACCACGTAGAACGCGCCGGCGGCGTCCACGGTGACGATGTCGCCGGTGTGCAGGAACCCGTCGGCGGTGATGGTGTCGCGCGTCTCCTGCTCGTTGCCGAGGTAGCCGACCATGACGTTGGGGCCGGCGCACATCAGCTCGCCCGGTGCGCTCACGCCCTCGGCGGGCTGCTCGATCTCCTCGCCCGTGGCGGGGTCGACGATCCTGGCCTGCATGTTCGGCACGAGGAGCCCGATCGAGCCCGGCGAGATGTCGGTGCGGCCCACCGGGATGGTGTGGGAGACCGGGGACATCTCGCTCATGCCGTACCCCTGGGTGACGGCGGCGTGCGGGAGCCGCTGCCCGACGACGGCGGCGAGGTGCTCGTCGAACGGTGCGGCGCCGGACATCATCAGGCGCACGCTGGACAGGTCGGCCTGCGCGGCGAGCGGGTGCTTGGCGATCGCCAGGGCGATGGGCGGGGCGACGAACAGCACGGTGGCGCGGTACTCGTCGATGATGCGCAGGTACTCGGGCAGGTCGAAACGGGGCATGGTCACGATGGTCGAGCGCTGGTAGACGGCCCCGTTCATGAGCACCGTCATGCCGTAGATGTGGAAGAACGGCAGGACCGCGGGGATGACGTCGTCGCGCGTCAACGGGATGAACGGTTCGGCCTGGACCACGTTCGCCACGAGGTTGCGGTGGGTGAGCATGACCCCCTTGGGCAGCCCCGTGGTCCCCGAGGAGTACGGCAGCACGGCCAGGTGGGTGGCGGGGTCGATGTCGACGTCGGGGGCCGGCGCCCCGGCCGTGAGGAGGTCGCGCAGGTTCGTGCGGCCTTCCGCACCGTCGAGCACGATGACGTCGGTCAGGCCCGCGGACTCGGCGCCCTCGGTGGCCTGCGCCAGCAAGGGCGAGACCGTGACGAGGGCCTTGGCCCCGGACGCGACGAGCTGCTTGGCGACCTCCGGGCCCGAGGCGAGGGCGTTGATGGTCGTGACGGTCAGGCCGGCGCGCAGCAGGCCGTGGAAGACGGTGACGAACGCCGGCACGTTGGGGCTGTGCAGGGCGACGACGTCGCCGGGCCGGTACCCGCGCGCGGCGACGGCGCCGGCCACGGCGTCGATCTGGGCCCGCAGCGCACCGTAGGTGGTCGTCTGGCCGCTGGGTCCGTCGATGACGGCGACCTTCTCCAGGTCCTCCCCGGTCAGGCCGGCGAACAGGAAGTCGTACAGGCTGACGTCCGGGATCTCGACGTCCGGATGGGGGCTGCGAATGACCACCGATGGCTCCTTTGCGTCCGTGCGGTCCGCGTCGACCGCTCTGCGTCCAGCGTAGCGGACAGAACCGACCGGACGGTATGTTCGCCGTCGGGCGGCCGTGCCGGATGCTTGAATCGACCCCATGACCTCGATGCTCCCCGCCGACCTCGTCGCCACGATCCGCGGCCGCGCCGCCATCCACGACCGTGAGAACTCGTACTTCACCGACGATCTCACCGACCTGCGCGACGCCGGCTACCTCGGAGCGCTCGTCCCCACCGCGCTGGGCGGAGCCGGACGCACCCTGCGCGACGTCGTCCACGACCAGGCCCGCCTCGCCGGTGCCGCCCCCGCGACGGCGCTGGCCGTCAACATGCACCACGTCTGGACCGGCGTCGGGCGGTACCTGCACGAACGCGGCGACGACTCCCTCGACTGGCTGCTCGCCGAGGCCGCCGCCGGCGAGGTCTTCGGGTTCGGGTACTCCGAGGCCGGCAACGACCTCGTGCTGCTCGGCTCGCGCACCGAGGCACGACCCGACGGCGAGGGCGGCTACACGTTCCACGGCCGCAAGATCTTCACCTCCAACTCCCCCGGCTGGACCCGCCTCGGCGTCATGGGCCTGGACACCACCACCGACCCCGACGACCCGCGGATCGTGCACGCCTTCATCACCCGCGACGGCGGCGGCTTCCAGATCCTCGACGACTGGGACACCCTCGGCATGCGGGCCTCGCAGTCGTGCACCACCGTGCTCGACGGCGCGCACGCGCCCGCCGACCGCGTCCTGCGACGCCTCGCACCGGGGCCGAGCCTCGACCCCTACGTGCTGGGCATCTTCACCAGCTTCGAGATCCTGCTCGCGTCCGTCTACGCCGGCGTCGCCGACCGCGCCCTGGCCCTCGCCGTCGAGACCGTCGGGCGCCGCACCTCCATGAAGTCCGGCAAGGCCTACTCCCAGGACCCCGACATCCGGTGGCGGATCGCGTCCGCAGCCCTGGCCATGGACGGCGTCTGGGCCCAGCTCGACCACGTCGCCGGCGCCGTCGACGCCGAGCCGGGCGGCACCGAGGAGCGCGGGGCGCGCTGGTTCCGCGAGACCGCCGGGCTCAAGGTGCGCGTCACCGAGTCCGCGCGGTACGTCGTCGACGAGGCGATCCGGTGCTCGGGCGGGTCGACCTACTTCAACCGCTCGGAGCTCGGCCGCCTGTACCGCGACGTCCTCGCCGGGATCTTCCACCCCAGCGACGACGAGTCGGCGCACTCCACGGTGGCGCAGTCGCTGCTCGGCCCGCTGGAGGACTGACCACGCGGGCGTGAGGAAGTCGAAAGACGGATTTAACGCAGCGGGACGGCGGTCGTCACAGGGGTCTCGCAGGCTGGAACGGCACGGAGTCGCGTCGCCGAGCCCACCGGAGGAACCGCCCCATGATCTCCTCGAACCGCTTCCTGCAGGGCGTCTACCCGTTCGCCGGCGTCGGGCTCGCCAAGCCGCAGCCGATCGACCCCGCGCTGTCCTACGTCGTGCCCGACGGCGTCATCGGCCAGGCCCTGTACTTCCGCGGCGGCAACTCGGCCGACGAGCTCGTCGTGGTCGTGCTCGTGTGCGACGGCGTCGCGATGCGCTACTTCCCGGTCGGCGCGAGGAGCGACGTCCACGTCCCGCTGCGCGTCGTGGAGGACATCGAGGGCGGCTCGGTGCTGGAGCTGCACCTGGGAGCGCCCGACGGCGTCACCGGGAGCGTCGTGGTGGACCTCGGGCTCGTGGAGCACTGACGATGACCGAGCTGCTGGAACGCCGCACCGGACCCGCCGCCGACCACGACCCCCGGGCGCGCCTGGTGGTGATCGGCAACGGCATGGCCGGCGCCCGCGCCGTGGAGGAGATCCTCGCCCGCGGCGGGGCCGAGCAGTTCTCGATCACGATGTTCGGCGACGAGCCGTACGGCAACTACAACCGCATCCTGCTCAGCCACGTCCTGTCCGGCGAGGAGTCCGACGCCGACATCTTCCTCAACAGCCTCCAGTGGTACCTCGACCACGAGATCACCCTGCACGCCGGCGTCCGGGTCACGCGGATCGACCGGTTCGCGCACGTGGTGATCTCCGACGACGGACGGGTCACCCCCTACGACAAGCTCGTCATCGCGACGGGCAGCCGGGCGTTCATGCCGCCGATGGACGGGATGCACGACGAGCAGGGCCGGCTGCTGCCCGGCATCTTCGCGTTCCGCACCCTCGACGACACCCGCGCGATGATCGCCCACGCCACCCTGGCCGACCATCGGCGGGCCCTCGTCGTGGGCGGCGGCCTGCTGGGCCTGGAGGCGGCGCACGGGCTGCAGCACCACGGGCTCGACGTCGGCGTCGTGCACTCGGGGCGGTGGCTCATGAACGCCCAGCTGGGGCGCGACGGCGGTCAGGTGCTGCAGCGCAGCATGGCCCGCCTCGGCATCACCTGCTGGACCGACAACCGTGCGGTCGCCGTGCGCGGGCCCGACCGGGTGCGCGCCGTCCGGCTGCGCGACGGCACCGAGGTCGACTGCGACCTCGTCGTGTACGCCGCGGGGATCCGCCCCAACACCGACGTCGCGCTCACGTCGGGCTTCACGGTGGAGCGGGCGATCGTCGTCGACGACTCGCTGCGCACCGTCGACGACGACGACGTCTACGCCGTCGGCGAGTGCGTGCAGCACCGCGGCCAGGTCTACGGCCTGGTGGCGCCGTTGTGGGAGCAGGCCGCGGTGCTGGCCGACGTGCTCACCGCGGCGGACCCCACGGCGTCGTACCTCGGGTCGCGCGCCGCGACCAAGCTCAAGGTGGCGGGCGTCGACGTGGCCTCCATGGGCATCACGGAGCCCGAGCGCGACACCGACGAGCACATCGTGTTCTCCGAGCCGCACAAGGGCGTCTTCAAGTCGATCGTCATCCGTGACGGCAAGGTGGTGGGCGCGACGCTGCTGGGCGACAGCTCGAAGGTCGCGTTCCTGCAGCAGGCGTTCGACCGTGGCCTGCCCCTGCCCGAGGAGCGGGTGGAGCTGATGTTCGACGTCGGCGGTCCCCCGGCCGAGGTGGGCGTGGCCGAGCTGGCCGACGACGCCCAGGTCTGCAACTGCAACGGCGTCAGCAAGGGCACCATCTGCGCGGCGGTGCGCGGCGGTCTGCGGACCGTCAGCGCCGTGGTGGACGCCACCCGCGCGGGCAAGGGGTGCGGATCCTGCAAGGTGCTGGTCGCCCAGGTGGTGGAGCACGCCGCCGGCGGCGCGGTCGAGGAGGACCCGGCGGCGAGCTGGTACGTGCCGGGAGTCCCGCTGGACAAGCCCACGCTGGTCCGCGAGGTCCGCGAGCGCGGGCTGCGGTCCGTGGCCGCCGTCTTCGCCGCGCTGGCCCCGGAGGGTGCCGAGGACGCGCGCTCGAAGATGGGGCTGGCGTCGCTGCTGAAGATGATCTGGGGCGCGGAGGCGGACGACGCCCGAGAGGCACGGTTCGTCAACGACCGGGTGCACGCCAACATCCAGAAGGACGGCACGTTCTCCGTGGTGCCGCAGATGCGCGGCGGGGTCACCACCCCGGAACAGCTGCGACGGATCGCCGACGTCGCCCAGAAGTACCAGGTGCCGATGGTGAAGCTGACCGGTGGGCAACGGATCGACCTGCTCGGCATCCGCAAGGAGGACCTCCCCGGGGTGTGGGCCGACCTGGACATGCCCTCGGGGTACGCCTACGGCAAGTCGATGCGGACGGTGAAGACGTGCGTGGGCCAGGAGTTCTGCCGGTTCGGCACGGGTGACTCGACCCGGTTGGGCGTCGAGCTGGAGACGCGGCTGCAGGGCATGGAGAGCCCCGCCAAGATGAAGCTCGCCGTGTCCGGCTGCCCGCGCAACTGTGCCGAGTCGTACGTCAAGGACGTCGGCATCGTGGCGATCGAGGGCGGCCGCTGGGAGATCTACGTCGGGGGCGCGGCCGGGGCGCACATCCGCAAGGGCGACCTGCTCTGCACGGTGGACTCGGCCGAGGAGGCCAAGCTCCTGACGGGCCGGTTCCTGCAGTACTACCGCGAGAACGCCAACTGGCTGGAACGCACCTACGCGTTCGTGCCGCGCGTCGGTCTCGACCACGTCCGGGCGGTGGTGGTCGACGACGCCGAGGGCATCGCCGCGCGGCTCGACGCCGAGGTGCAGCGCCACGCCGACACCCACGTGGACCCCTGGGAGCAGGGCGCGAACCCGGTGAGCCCGGGGCAGTTCGCCACCTCGCTGCCGCTGACCGTCCTGCCCCGCGTCCCCCGCGACCGGGCCGGCGAGCTGCTGGGGGGCCCCTGGTGAGCACCTCCACCGACCCGACCGCCGCCGACCCGACCGCCACCGTCCACCGGTTGGCCGCCGTCGACCAGATCCCCGTCGGGGAGGCGCGCACCTTCGCCGTCGACGGCGAGCAGGTCGCCGTGTTCCGCCTGCGCGACGGCACCGTGCGGGGCCTGTCGGCGGTGTGCTCGCACCGCGGGGGCCCGTTGGCCGACGGCCAGTTCGACGCCCGCGTCGTGATCTGCCCGCTGCACCTGGCCGCGTTCGACCTCGACACGGGGTGCTCCACCACCGGCGCCGCACCCGTGCGCCGGTTCGACGTCGCGGTCGAGGGCGCCGACGTCGTGCTCCACCTGCCCTGACCTGCCGGGCGTCCCGAGCACGGCGCGGCGTCTCGTAGGATGCGCGCCATGGGACTGCGCAGGGGCACGGTCGCCCGGTACGCCACCGGCTCCGTCGGCACCGGCGGGTTCAGCACGCTGCCCGGGCTCGTGCTGGTCTACTACCTCACCGACACCCTCGGGGTGGCGGCTCTGGCGGCGGGCCTCATCGTCAGCCTGGCCAAGGCGTGGGACGTCGTGATCGATCCCGTCATCGGCGCGATGAGCGACCGTGAGCGCGCCACGCGCGGCTCACGACGGCGTCTGATGATCGCCGGTGGTGTCCTGCTGCCGGTGTTCTTCCTGCTGACGTTCGCGGTACCGCCGACGTTCGGCTCGGCGGCCGGTGCCGCATGGGTGCTGGTGGCGTTCCTGTGCGCGGCGACGGCGTTCAGCCTGTTCCAGGTCCCCTACATCGCCCTGCCGGCCGAGCTCACGGACCGCTACGACGAGCGCACCCGCCTGCTCACCGCCCGGGTGGTGGTGCTGACGGTGGCGATCCTGGCGTTCGGCGGCGGCGCTCCCGCGCTGCGCGGCCTGGTGCCCGACGAGCACGCCGGCTACCTGGTGATGGCCGCCGTGGCCGGGCTCGTCCTCGGCGGCAGCCTGCTGGTCTCGGCCGGGGTGGAGCGCGCCGCCCGTCCCCGTGACGGAGCGTCCGCAGCGCCCGGCGACCGGGCGCTGCCCGGCCCCGCGACGGCGGCGGGCCGGCCAGACGTCGCAGCGAGCGTCACGGCGGGCGTCGCCCAGCACTATCGCGACGCGGTCGAGGTGCTGCGCACGAGCCGACCGTTCCGCGCGCTGCTCGCCACGTTCGTGCTGCAGGCGCTGGCGACCGGCACCATGCTCGCCGGCGCGCAGTACGTCGCCACGTGGGTGCTGGGCGACGAGGGCGCGGTGACGTTCCTCTTCGCGGCGCTGGTGGGCCCGGCGGTCGTGTTCGCCCCCGTGTGGGCCCGGGTCGCCGGCCGGGTCGGCAAGGAGCGCGCCTTCGCGGCGGCGTCCGTCGTCTTCGCGGTGGCCGCCGCGGCCCTGGCCGCCATGTACTGGTCCCCCGGCGCCTGGGTCTACGGCGTCGTCGCGGTCGCCGGGGCCGCGTACGCGGGCCTGCAGTCGCTGCCCATGGCGATGCTGCCCGACGTCGTCACGCACGACGCCGTCCAGCGCGGGCCGGGCCGGGCGGGAACCTTCGCCGGGGTGTGGACCGCCGGGGAGACGACGGGGTTCGGCCTCGGCACGGCCGTCCTGGCGCTCGTGCTCGCCTCGACCGGCTACCTGGAGTCCCGCGCCGCCACCCTCGTGTGGCAGCCCGACAGCGCGGTGCTCGGCATCGTGCTGGCGTTCTCGCTGCTGCCCGCCGTCCTCGTCGCCGCCAGCCTGGTGACGCTGCGCCGCTACCCGCTGCGCAGGCACGACATCGACGCCGCGCGTGCCGCGGCCGCACCCGAGGAGTCCGCATGAGGTTCGCGGTGACGCCCGACGACGTCCTGGCCCGCCTGGCCGCGCTGCGCGCGAAGGACGCACCCACCCACGGAGGGCGGGTGCTGAGCTACGTGTACGACTCGGGCGAGCCCGCCCTCGACGACCTCGCGGCCGCCGCCATCCGGCAGATGCAGCCGGTCAACGGGCTCGACCCGACGACGTTCGGTTCCGTCGCGGCGCTGGAGCGCGACCTCGTCGCGTTCACGCGCTCGCTCCTGGGCGGCGACGACGACGTCGTGGGCACCGTGACGTCGGGCGGCACGGAGAGCTGCCTGCTGGCGGTGAAGACCGCCCGCGACCTGTGGCTCGCCGCCCACGGCGCCACCCCCGGGGCGGCCCGCCCACGACTCGTCGCCCCCGTCACCGTGCACGCAGCGTTCCGCAAGGCGGCGCACTACTTCGGGCTCGAGCTGGACCTGGTGCCGGTCATGCCCTCCGGCGCGGCGGACGCCGCCACCTTCGTCGCGCGGCTCGGCGACGACGTGGCCCTGGCCGTGGTGTCCGCGCCGTCGTACCCGCACGCCGCCCTCGACCCGGTGCCGGACGTCGCGGCGGCCGCGAGCGCCGCCGGGATCCCGCTCCACGTGGACGCGTGCATCGGGGGGATGGCGCTGCCGTTCTGGCCTGACCTGCCCGCCTGGGACCTGCGCGTCGAGGGGGTGACGAGCCTGTCGGTGGACCTGCACAAGTACGGGTACGCCCCCAAGGGCGTCTCGGTGCTGCTGCAGCGTGGCCGGGACCGTCAGCGTGCGCAGTTCTTCGCCACGACCCGCTGGCCGGGCTACCCGGTGGTGAACCCGACGCTGCTGGGGTCGCGCTCGGGAGGTCCGCTGGCGGCGGCGTGGGCGATCACGCAGACCCTCGGGACGGCGGGCTTCGCGGAGCTGGCGGGCCGGGCGCTACGGGCGACGACGGCGTTGCGGCAGGCCGTGGAGGGCATCGACGGGCTGCGCGTGGTGGGTGACCCCGTGGGTCCGCTGCTCGCCGTCGCGACGGACGACGCCGTGGCGGCGGACCGGCGCGTGGACCCGCACCTGTGGGCGGACGCCGCGACGGGGCTGGGGTGGGTGCTGCAGGCGCAGCCGGCGCTGCGCCAGGGCGACGGCAGCCTGCTGCCGCACACGGCGCACCTGACCGTCACCCCGGTGACGGAGTCCGTGCTCGACGAGCTGGTGCCGGTGCTCGTGGCGGCGGCGGACGCCGTCCGGGGCCGGCCGCGTCCGGACGCGGGCGACCTGGTGGCGGCGCTGCCGCCCCTGGTGGGTGCGCCCGACTCGACGACGGCCGCGGCGGTCCTGGCCGGGATCGGCCTGGACACCTCGAGCATCGGCGACGAGGGTCCCGGCGTCGGGGCGATGGCGCCGCTGCTCGCCGCGATCGAGGCGCTGCCCGCCCCGCTGGCGGAGCGACTCCTGGTCGAGCTGCTGGCGCGGCTGGCCGAGCCGCGCTGACCGGCGCCCGGGGCGACGGCCCGGCGGACGTAGGCTGGCGCCATGTCGCAGCACCCCATCCGTGAAGTCTCCCCGGGCACCGTCGCGGTCACCGCGGGTCGCCCGCCGCGCGTCCAGGGCGGCCCCGTGAACCCGCCCGTCGTGCTCAGCTCCACCTACGTCTCGGCCGGGGACCCCGGCGGCGAGCGCCTGTACACCCGGATGGACACCGAGACGTGGGGCCCGTTCGAGGAGACGCTGGCAGCGCTGGAGGGTGGCCGCCACGGGATCGTGCTCGGGTCGGGCATGGCGGCGATCGCCGCAGCCGTGGGCGACCTGCGCCCCGGGAGCGTCGTCGTCGTCCCCCGGCACGCGTACCAGGTGACGCTCGGGTTCCTCGACGACCGGGCCGCCCGGTACGACGTCGAGGTGCGCCGGGTGGACGTCGCCGACACCGACGCCGTCGTGGCGGCGCTCGACGGTGCTGACCTGCTCCTGGCGGAGTCCCCCACCAACCCGATGCTGGAGGTCGCGGACCTGCCGGCGCTGCTCGCCGCCGCGCGGGAACGCGGCGTGCGCACCGTCGTCGACAACACCTTCGCCACCCCGCTCGGTCAGCGGCCGCTCGCGCTCGGTGCCGACGTCGTCGTGCACTCGGTGACCAAGTACCTGGCCGGGCACTCCGACGTCGTCCTGGGCGCCGTGGTGACCGACGACGACGCGATCGCCGCCGACGTGCGCGCCTACCGCACCCTGCACGGCGCCATCGCCGGGCCGATGGAGGTGTTCCTGGCGCTGCGCGGGCTGCGCACCCTGCACCTGCGCGTCGAGCGCGCGAACGCCAACGCCGACGAGCTGGCGCGGCGCCTCGCCGCCCACCCGGCGGTCGCCGAGGTGCGCCACCCGTCGCTGCCGGGCGACCCGGGCCACGAGCGCGCTGCGGCGCAGATGAACGGGTTCGGCGCGATCATCGGGCTGCGCCCCCGTGGCGGGCGTGCGGCGGCGGACGCCGTCGTGGACGCCGTCGCGCTGTGGGTGCCGGCGACGTCGCTCGGTGGCGTCGAGTCGTCGTTGGAGCGCCGCCGCCGGTTCGCCACCGAGTCGGTGACCGTGCCGGAGGACCTGCTGCGCCTCTCCGTCGGCGTCGAGGACGTCGAGGACCTCTGGGCGGACCTCGACCAGGCACTTTCTCGCGTCGCCGCGGGCCAGGGCCTCGCCTAGTCTCGTCGCCAGGGGCTCCGGTGCCCCTGGCGACGGGAGGCACGATGACCACGCACCTGCACCGACGGTCCGGGGCCGTGGCCGCCGCGATCGGGGCGATGCTGGCCCTGACGGCCTGCGGCGCCGCGGACGAGAGCCCGGCCGGATCTGCCGGGTCCGGCACGGCCACCCCGGAATCGAGCACCGGTTCGAGCACCGGGTCGAGTCCTGACCCGAGTGCCGAACCCAGCCCGGCGTCGAGCCCCACCGAGATGCTCGAGGGCAGCACCGAGGATTCCACGGGCGAGGCGAGCGCCGACGCCGTGCTGACCGTCACGGACGTGCGCACGAGCGAGCAGGACGGCGCCGACCGGGTCGAGCTGGAGCTCGACGGCACGGGCACCCCCGGATGGCACGTCGGCTACGTCGACGAGGCCTTCGACGAGGGCAAGGGCGACCCGGTCGACGTCGACGGGGACGCGATCCTGCAGGTCCACGTCACCGGCACGGCGATGCCCATGGACTCCGGCGTCACGGAGTACGCCGGGGACCCGGTGCCCGGCCCGGACGGCGGCGTCGTCGTCACCGAGGTGGTCTACCAGTTCGTGCTCGAGGGCACCACGACGGCGTTCGTCGGCGTCGACGGCGAGCCGCGGCCCTTCACGGTGACCACGCAGAGCGACCCGACCCGGCTGGTCATCGACGTCGCGCACTGAGCCCGGGCACGCCCGAGCGTCAGACCGTCTCGCTCTCGGCCTTCTGCGGACGCGAGAGCAGCGCGCGGGCCATGTCCTCCACGGACAGCCCGCCGTGCAGGACGGCCACGACGCCGGCGGTGATCGGCATGTCGACGCCGTGCTTCTGCGCGAGCTCCAGCACCGACCGCGACGACTTCACGCCCTCCGCCGTCGTCCCGGTGGCGACGAGCGCCTCGTCCAGCGTCATGCCCTGGCCGATGTGCTTGCCGAGCGTGTGGTTGCGCGACAGCGGCGACGCGCAGGTCGCCACGAGGTCGCCCATGCCGGCCAGGCCCGCGAACGTCTCGGTCTGGGCTCCCAGCGCGCGCCCGAGACGGGTGATCTCCACCAGTCCGCGCGTGATGACGGTCGCGGTGGTGTTCCACCCGAACCCGCGGCCCTGGGCCATCCCGATGGCCAGGGCGATGATGTTCTTCACCGCACCGCACAGCTCGACGCCGACGACGTCGGTGTTGGTGTACGGCCGGAAGTACGTGTTCGAGCAGGCCTCGGCGACACGGCGGGCGCTGTCCTCGTCGCTGCACGCCACCACGGTGGCGGTGGGCTGGCGCGCCGCGATCTCCTTGGCGAGGTTGGGCCCGGAGACGACGACGACGCGGTCGTCGGCGATGTCGAGCGCCTCGGCGATGACCTGGCTCATCCGCTTGTCGGTGCTGAGCTCGACGCCCTTCATGAGGGAGACGACGACGGCGTCGGCATCGAGGTGGGCCCGCAGGTCCTCCAGGGTGCGGCGCGCCACCTGCGACGGGATCGCCACGACGACGATCTTCGCGCCCGCCAGCGCGGCCGCCGCGTCCGTCGTGGCCGCCATGACGGGCAGCTCCACGCCGGGCAGGTACTTCTCGTTGCGACGCTCACCGGACACCTGGGCGACCACGGACTCGTCGCGGCCCCACAGGGTGACGTCGGTGCCGGCGTCGGCCATCACCATCGCGAACGTGGTGCCCCACGACCCGGAACCGAGGACTGCTGCCTTCACGCCGCTCACGGGCGCTCCACCGGGGGGTAGGTCATCTTCTTCACCTCGTAGTCAGGGTGTCTGCGCAGGTCGAACCGCCGGGCGGGCGGTGCCTCGTCGCGCAGCACGGCGAGCTCTGCGGTGATCGCGTCCATGACACGGTTCATCACCTCGCGCAGCGTCGCCGAGTCGATCGGTCGGTCGTACAGGTCGGACAGGTCCACGGGCGCCCCGGCACGCACCTTGACCCGCTTGCGCGGGAACGGCTTCAGCCAGCGACCGTACCGGGGAAGGATGTCGGTGACGCCCCACTGCGCCACCGGCACCACCGGCAGCCTCGTCAGGAGCGCGACCCGGGCCAGACCCGTCTTGGGTTCCATCGGCCACATGTCCGGGTCCCGGGTGAGGGTGCCCTCGGGCAGGATCGCGACGCACGCACCGTCGCCGAGCTCGCGCCCGGCGCGCTCGAGCGACTCGGCCGCCGCCGCGCTGCCCCGGTCGACCGGGATCATCCTGGTGGCGCGCATGACGCCCCCGACGACCGGCGCGGTGAACAGGCTCTTCTTCGCCATGACGCGCGGCTCGTAGCCGTGGTCGTACAGGTAGTGCACGAACGTCAGGGCGTCCAGCTCGGTGACGTGGTTGGCCGCGGCGATGAAGCCGCCGGACGTCGGGAGGTTCTCGGCGCCGCTCCACTCGTACTTGCACATCGCGAACATGGAGCTGCGCACGACGACGCCGATCAGGCGGTACAGGCGCGACTCGGGTCTGGCTTGGGGCACGGCGGTGAGCCTACCGGTCCGACGGCGCGGCGCGCCGTCGGACCCTCGCGCGGCGTCGCGTGGCAGGTCGGTCGCGGGGCAGGTCAGTCGCGCGAGACGTCGGCGCCGAGCGCGACCAGCTTGTCCTGGAAGGACTCGTAGCCACGGTCGATCAGGGAGATGCCCCGCACCGTGGAGGTGCCCTTGGCCGCCAGCGCGGCGATGAGGTGCGAGAAGCCGCCCCGCAGGTCCGGCACCTCGATGTCCGCGGCCTCCAACGGCGTCGGACCGGACACCACGGCGGAGTGGTGGAAGTTGCGCTGCCCGAACCGGCAGGCACCCCCGCCCAGGCACTCCTTGTACACCTGGATCGTCGCGCCCATCTTGCGCAAGGCCTCGGTGAACCCGAACCGGTTCTCGTACACCGTCTCGTGGACGATCGACAGACCCGTCGCCTGCGTCAGCGCCACGACCAGCGGCTGCTGCCAGTCGGTCATGAAGCCCGGGTGCACGTCCGTCTCCAGCACGATCGACTTCAGGTCGCCGCCCGGGTGCCAGAACCGGATGCCGTCCTCGGCGACGTCGAACTGACCCCCGACCTTGCGGAACGTGTTCAGGAACGTCATCATCTCGGGCTGCGTGGCGCCCTTGATCGTCACGTCGCCGCCCGTGGCCAGGGCCGCCGACGCCCACGAGGCCGCCTCGATGCGGTCCCCCAGCGCGGTGTGCGAGTAGCCGTCCAGACGGTCCACGCCCTCGATCTTGATCACCCGGTCGGTGTCCACCGAGATGATCGCGCCCATCTTCTGCAGCACCGCGATGAGGTCCATGATCTCGGGCTCCGTGGCCGCGTTGCGCAGCTCGGTGACACCCTCGGCACGCACCGCCGTCAGCAGCAGCTGCTCCGTGGCCCCCACCGACGGGTACGGCAGGGAGATCTTCGTGCCCTGCAGACGACGCGGGGCACGCAGGTGGATGCCGTTGGGACGCTTGTCCACCACGGCACCGAACTGGCGCAGGATCTCCAGGTGGTAGTCGATCGGCCGGTCACCGATGCGGCAGCCACCCAGGTCCGGGATGAACGCCTCGCCGAGGCGGTGCAGCAGCGGCCCGCAGAACAGGATGGGGATGCGGCTCGACCCGGCGTGCGCGTCGATGTCCGCCACGTGCGCCGACTCCACGTTCGACGGGTCCAGGTCCAGCACGCCCGCCTCCGGGTCGTACTTCACGGTCACGCCGTGCAGCTCCAGCAGGCCCGACACCACACCGACGTCACGGATCTGCGGCACGTTGCGCAGCACGCTCGCCGACTCACCGAGCAACGAGGCCACCATCGCCTTCGACACGAAGTTCTTCGCACCGCGCACCGAGATGGTGCCCTGCAGCGGCGTCCCGCCGTTCACGTACAGCAGATCAGTCATGGCCTCGTCGTTCATCCTGTCTTCAGGGGTCCGTCGGCGTGGTGACACCGACGGCGGTCCGGGCCGAGGGCCCGCGTGGCCCGCCCGTGGCGGACGCGGTCGATCCTGCCCCGTGCGGCCTGCGGGTGCCAACACCCGACCCTGCCGCGTTATTCACGTTCACCACACCTTCACCCCGACGGCGCGAACCCGCGCGAGGGCGCGCCGACCTCCACGAAGTCACGACATCCGCTCAGGACGGCTCCGCACCCGGGCGCGACCGCCCCTGATCGGGCGACGACACCTCCCGGTCGGGCGACGACATCGCCACGGCGCACAGGACGCCCACGACGAGCACGGCCACGACGAGCAGCAGCGACTGGGAGGCGGCCGTCGCGAACCCGGACCCGACGGCGTCCTGCGCCGCTGCCGCGAGCTGCGCGGCGACGTCGTCGGGCACGCCCGACGGGACGGAGAAGGAACCCTGGGCCACGGAGTCCGTGCCGGCGGCCGCCGCGGTGACGCCGTCGACGAACTGCTGGCGGTACTGCTCCGGGAGCCCGGCGGCAGCGTCCTGCGCCGCGGCGGGGATGGTCACGCTCAGGCGGGAGGACAGCACCGCCACCACGGCGGCCGACCCGATGACGCCGCCGACCTGCCGGTTGGTGTTGAACGCCCCGGCCCCGGCCCCGGCGGTGCGGTGGTCCAGACCGGTCGTGGCCAGGTTCGACAGCGGGGAGAACGTCAGTCCCGTCCCGAGGCCGAACAGCGCCATGGGGGCGAGCAGCACCAGGGGCGAGGCGTCCGGGTCGAGCACGAGGGCCAGCCACCCCACCGCGACGGCGATCGACGCGAACCCGGCGGCCACCACCCACTTGCCCGGCACGCGGTCCGACAGCCGCCCCGCGAAGGGCGCGACGACGCCGGAGACCAGCGAGCCCGGCGCCATGATCAGCGCCGCACGGATCGGCGTCAGGCCGAGCACCGACTGCAGGAAGATCGTCAGCGGGAAGAAGATCGCGATCATGGCGAACGACACGGCCATGCCGTCGACGTTCGCCAGCGAGAAGTTGCGCCGTCGGAACAGCTTGAGCGGCAGCAGCGCCGCGTCGCCCAGCCGATGCTGCCACCACAAGAAGCCCGCGACGACCAGCAGCCCCAGGCCGACGACGTTCCACACCGTGAACGGGCCGGCCAGGTGACCCCAGTCGTACGTCGAGCCCTCCTGCAGACCGAAGACGACCAGGCCCAGGCCCACCACGGACAGCACCACACCGAGGACGTCGATCCGTGCCTCCCGCGAGGCGAGGTGCGGCAGCCGTGTCACGGCCAGCCACAGGGCGACGACGCCCACGGGGATGTTGACGTAGAAGATCCACTCCCAGCCGACCGTCTCCACCAGCACCCCGCCCAGCAGCGGGCCCGTGATCGTCGCGACGCCCGCCGTCGCGCCCCACAGACCCATGGCCGATCCGCGCTGCTGCGCCGGGAACACGCGGGTGATCATCGACATCGTCTGCGGCGTCATCAGGGCGGCGCCGACGCCCTGCAGGGCACGGAACGCGATGAGCCAGCCGATCTCGGGCGTGCTGCCGAGCTCGCCGGAGAACCCGCACAGGAACGAGAACACGGTGAAGACCACCAGTCCGGCCACGAAGACCGCCTTCTGCCCGTACCGGTCGCCGAGGCGGCCCGCGAGCAGCATCAGCGTGGCGTAGGTGAGCAGGTAGGAGCTGTTCACCCAGCCCACCTCCACCAGGGACGCGGAGAACGCCTCGGTCAGGGTGGGGATCGCGATGTTCACGATCGTGGTGTCCACCATGATCATGAAGAACCCGAGGATCAGCGGGGGCAGCACGCTCCACGCGGACCGTCCGTGCAGGTCGACCAGCGGCGTCACGGTCCGCGGGGAGTCTGTGCTCATGGCCCCCAGCATCCTCCGCGCGGACCGATCGGACGAACGCTGCCCGGTGGCCGGACCGGGGGGCTCAGGCGGCGCAGCGTCCGGGGGTGACGGCGTCGTCCAGGTCCGGGGCCTGCGCGGCCACGGGCATCAGCTCGGTCGTGGTGACGCCGTAGGCGAGGTCGTCGTCGGTGTCGGACCGCGCGAAGATCACCCCGACCACCTCCCCGCCGTCGGACAGCACCGGCCCGCCGGAGTTGCCGGCGTGCACCTCGGCCGCGAGCGCGTACACGTCGCGCTCGGCCTCGCCGGAGTCGTCCGACGTGGCCATGCGCACGGCGCCGACGTCGAGCACCTGGCCGCCGGTGGAGGTGAAGGGACCGCCGTACGGGTAGCCCTGCACGACGGCAGGGTCACCCGTGTCGAGCGTCGGCGCGATGGTGAGCGGGTAGCCGTCGAGGCCGTCGACGGCCACCACCGCGAGGTCCGCGGCGGTGTCGTAGTAGACGACGCGACCCTCCTGCGCGGGCCGGCCGGGGAGCTCGACGAGGGGCTGGTCCACCCCGGCCACGACGTGCGCGTTGGTGACGACACGGTCGGGCGCGACGACGAACCCGGACCCCGTGGAGCTGATGCCGCACGCGTACGCCGTGCCCCACACGCGCGCGACCGACTGCGCGGCGGTCTCCAGGCGCGGGTCGGCCAGGTCCACCTCGGGCGCGACGGCGGTGCGGCGCGGGTCGAGCAGCGCGTCGATCTGCGGCAGCCCGTCGTCGAGGACGGCGGCGCGAGCCTGCGCCATCGTGCGGCGCACCGGCTCGGGGGTGCGTTCCTCGATGGCGCGCAGCACGGTCGAGGAGGACACCGCCGGGGCGAGCACGGGCATGCCGGTGGCCTTGATCGTGGACCCGACGAACGACACCGCCAGGACGGCGACGACCAGGCTGGCGAACCCGCCGAGCAGGCGGTCCAGGGGCCGCAGAGGCGTCCGGTCGACCTGCTGGCGCAGGCCGTGGCCCACCCCGGACCCCACCGACGCCCCGACCAGCGGGAGCCCGACGGCGAGGATCACGGTGACGGGGCCGCGCCACTGCGAGGTGGGCAGCGCGTCGATGACGAACGGGACGATCAGCACGGCGGCGAGCCCGCCCAGCACGAGGCCGACCAGGCTGCCGAGGGTGGCGAGCAGCCCGCGGCCGATACCCGCCGCGAGGGCGGCGACCAGGATGACGACGAGGACGACGTCCAGGGGGGTCACGGGCGTCCTTTGCTGGGATCGGGAACGGGACCAGGACGATACGCGACCAGTCTGGGAGGACCCTGGGGCCCCTGGTCGGGCGTCAGTCGCCCTGCCCGCCGCGTTCGGCGAGCTCCTGGAGGAACCGTGGGATCCGGCCCGTGCCGAAGTCGTAGTACCGCGCCCAGGTCGGCGTGATCGCGATCCGCGCCATCCGGGGGTACAGCCGGCGGCAGGCCTGCTCGAACTGCGCCGCCTCCTGGGCGCTCATCCCCTTGCGGGACGCGGCGAGGTACTCCTCGACCACGCCGTCGACGACGGTGATCCCGGCGCGGCCTCGCACCGACAGCGAGCGGGCCGCCCCGGGCGTGCCCCCGGCGTCGAACGTCACGGCCACGTCGGGAGCGGCCCGCAGCGCCGCGACCTTCGGCGCCGTCGTCGCCGTGGCGACGACGATCTGCGTGCCCGTCCACCAGAAGCCCACCGGGACCACCCGCGGTGTGCCGTCCTGCGCGACGTAGGCGAGGTGAGCGGTCCCGGGAGAGGCGAGCAGCTCGGCGCCCGCGGCGAGCTCGGCGTCCATCTCGTTCGTCTGCATCCCCGCATCCTGGCGCGAGAGGGCGCCGTCCGCCACCCTCTCGCGCCGGTCCGCCGCCGGACCGCAGGTGTACCGTCGAGGAGAGGGTGATCGACAGATCGACCCGACGAGGCCGATCGAGACGGACGACAGCGGGCACGAGCCTGCGGCCACGGATGCAGCCGGCCACCTGACGAAGGTGGAGGCAGACCATGCCCGGATCGACCGTTCGCGACTACTCCGTCCTGGCCAAGCTGGTGCGCGAGACAGGGCTCCAGCGCCGCCGCTACCGCTACTACTGGACGCGGCTGATCCTCACCGTCGGCGCCTTCGGGGCCGTCTGGGCCGCGATCGTCCTCGTCGGGGACACGTGGTGGCAGCTCCTGCTCGCCGTGGCGCTCGCCGTCGTCCTCGCCCAGCTGGCGTTCCTCGGCCACGACAGCTCGCACCGCCAGATCTTCCGGTCGCGGGCCTGGAACGACTGGACCGGCCGCATCCTGGCGAACGCGTTCGTCGGGGTCAGCCAGACCTGGTGGACCGCGAAGCACGACGCCCACCACACCGCACCCAACCAGGAGGGCCACGACCCGGACATCTCCCCCGGCGTCGTCGCCTTCACGCCCGCGGTGATGCGCAGCCGCCACGGGTGGCGCCGCCGGCTCGCCCGCCGGCAGGGCTGGTACTTCTTCCCGCTGCTCACCCTGGAGGGCCTGTACCTGCACGTCGCGAGCGTGCGCAAGGTGCTCGGCCGGGGCACGGTGGTGCACCGCGCCGTCGAGGCGCCCGTGCTGCTGGTGCGCCTGGTCGTGTACGTCGCCGCCCTGGCCCTGCTGCTGCCGCCCGCGATCGCCGGGACGTTCCTGGCCGTGCAGCTCGGCCTGTTCGGCGTGCTGCTGGGCGGCGCGTTCGCCCCCAACCACAAGGGCATGCCGATCGTGCCCGCCGACGCCGACGTGGACTTCCTGCGCCGGCAGGTGCTCATGTCCCGCAACATCCGCGGCAACGCCGTCGTCGACTTCTTCATGGGCGGCCTCAACCGGCAGATCGAGCACCACCTGTTCCCCAGCATGCCGCGACCCAACCTGCGCCACGTCCAGCCGCTCGTGCGCGAGTTCTGCGCCCGCCGCGGCGTCAGCTACACCGAGGTCGGGTTCTTCCGCTCCTACCGGATCGTCATCGGGTACCTCAACGACGTGGAGCACCGGGCCCGCGACCCCTTCGCCTGTCCGTTGGCGGCGCAGCTCGGCCGCTGAGGCGCCGAGGGGCTCAGCGGGTCCGGTAGCGGGCGTAGATGAGCCCGGTGGCGAACGACCGTTCCTCCACGAGCTCCAGATCGAGGCGGACGCCGTCGGGGAAGAACCGCTCTTGCCGCCGCCGACCACGCTCGTCGTGACGAACAGGTGGTACTCGTCGACCAGGCCGGCACGGATCGCCTGCGCCGCGAGGTGGGGGCCGTCGACGGACAGGTCGTGCGCGGACTCCTCCTTGAGCCGGCGCACCGCGTCCGGGCTCCGCGTACCCGTCCAGCGAGGTGATCATCGAGTAGACGAGCTTGGCCATGGTGACTCCTCGGGCTGCGCGCACGGGTACGGACCGGTCGGCCCTCACTCCCTGACCTCGGAGCGACCCCGAAGTCATCGATCGTGCGCCACCTGTTCGCGGCGTGCACCGGCCCGACCACGAGCACAGGAGCGCACCACGACGGTGGACCGGTCATGTGGTGCATCCGGACGTCCCGCGCAGAACCGGGCGTCCCACTCAGAACAGGGGCCAGGGCACGGCGGGCATGTCGCCCTCGGGCGCAGGGAAGACGGCGGACGTCAGCAGCCGGTCGCACCGCGCGGCGAGCGCGACGAGCTCGGCGTCGTCGAGCAGCTCGGCGAGCCGGCCGCCGAGGCCGCCTGCGCCGTCGTCGGCGAGGTCCGCACGCACGCGCCGCACGCCGTCGAGCTCGGCAGCGTCCAGGGGCTCGCCCACCCACCCCCACAGCACGGTGCGCAGCCTCGGCTCGGTGTGGAACGTGACGCCGTGGTCGACGCCGAACCGGTGGCCACCCGGCATCGGCAGCACGTGCCCGCCCTTGCGGTCGGCGTTGTTGACCAGCACGTCGAACACCGCCATGCGCCGCAGCGCCGGGGAGTCCTCGTGCACCAGGCAGACCGGTTCGTCGTCCGCGCCGCTGCCGGCGAGCGCCACACGCCAGCCGTCGCGCGGGGCGTCGCGCGCCGGGATCACGTCGACCGGGTCCTGGTCGCGGTCCGGCTCCTGCCAGAGCTGCACCATGCCGGGGCCGAGCGGCCCGTCGCGCAGCCAGGTCCGGGGCACCACGTCCCCGCCGAGCGATGCGGAGACGAGGTGGGCCGCGACCTCGCGGCGGGCCAGCGACCCGTCCGGGAAGTCCCACAACGGCTTCTCGCCCGCCACCGGCTTGTACACGACCGTGGCCTTGCCGATCCGGCCCACGAAGGTCGCGTTCGAGGCGACCGTGATGCGGCCGACGACCTCGAGCTCGTCCCGCTCGAGGTCGGCCTGCTGCTCGGTCACCGACCCGTCGCTCCGCGCTGCCGTGCGTCTGCCGGGCGTGGCGCACTCACGCGTCGTCGTCCGTGGCGCACTCGTGGCCGTCGTCGTCCATCGGCCTGCCGCAGTCCGCGCAGGTGGGGCGCCCCGCCTCGACGACCCGGCGGGCGCGCTCGGCGAAGGCCCGGGCGGTACCGACGGGGATCCGCACGAGCAGCATCTCGCTGTGCCCGGTCGCATCGGGCGCCCCCGGGCCGGCCGGCTCGAAGCCTGCTGCGTCGTCGTCGGCCGCCTCGTCGTCGGAGGTGTCGTCGACGGCCGTGTCGTCGTCGGCCGGGCCCTCGCCGACGGGATACGCCTCGATCACCATCTGCAGGGTGCGCGGGTCCCAACCGAGACGGATCAGCCCGGTGCGGAAGTCCTCCTCCACCGGCTGCTCGAGGGGTTCGTCGTCGAGCAGCTCGACAGGGGTCTCCGCGGGGATGGAGAGGTTGTCGTCGCTGGTGGTCAGCTCGTCGAGCAGCCGGTCGATCATCTCCGCGAGCGCCGCGGACTGCTGCTTCTCCAGCACGACGCTGGAGATCCGGTCGCCGGCGCGTGCCTGGAGGTAGAAGGTGCGCGACCCGGGGCGGCCGACCGTCCCGACCACGACCCGGTCGGGCCAGTCGAACTCGTGCACGAGAGTGGGCATGGCACCACTCTAGGAGGCTCCCCCACCGGGTCCGCCGCCGACGGGCGCGTCACCGCCCGGTCCGGCGTGCCGCAGCCAGGAGAGGTCGCCGGACTCGGTGTTGGTGGCGACGACCTCGGGACGGTGCGGGCCGTAGCGCACGATCGTCACCGACGCGGGGCCCACCGCGACGCGTTGGAACAGGTCGAGGTGCATGCCGAGGGCGTCGGCGATCACCGACTTGATGATGTCGCCGTGCGCGACGGCCGCCCAGACGGCGCCCGCGCCGTGCCGGGCGGCGACCGCGGCGTCGTGGCGGCGGATCGCCGCGACGGATCGGCTCTGCATCGCCGCGAGCGACTCTCCCCGGGGAACGTCACCGCCGACGGCTGCGCCTGGACCTGCGACCACAGAGGCTCCTGGGCGAGGTCGCGCAGCGCCCTGCCCTGCCACTGCCCGTAGTCGCACTCGGTGATGCCGTGCTCGACGACCGTCGGCACCGCACCTTGGGCGGTGGGCGCCTGGTGCTCGACGACGGCGCGGGCGGTCTGCCGGCAACGCTCCAGCGGGCTGGTCACCACCGCGGCGAGGGGCACCGCGGCGAGCCGCTCCGCGGTCCGTGCGGCTTGTCGGCGTCCGACGGCGTCGAGACGCACCCCCGCAGTCCGGCCCGCGAGGACGCCCTGCGCGTTCGCGGTGGTGCGGCCATGGCGGACGAGGAGGACGGTCGGCATGCTTCGGAGCCTACGGCGTGGTTCGAGATAGCAGGCCGTCCCCGACCGCATGCTCGAGCGCACGCTAAGGTATTTCGCATGCGAAGCAACACCCCCGCGACGGTGGACTCGGACGAGCTGCGGATCCAGATCCCGGCGGGCGGGTGGGTCGTCGGTACGGTGCGCAAGCCCACCGACGAGTCGCCCCGCGGCGTCGTCGTGTTCCACCCCGCGACGGCGGTCCCCGAGCGTCTGTACACGGGGTTCGCGGAGTTCCTCGCCACCAGCGGCTACGTGGCCGTCACGTACGACTACCGCGGCACCGGCCGGTCCGGCAGCCCGCGCGAGCATCGCGGCCTGCGCATGCGGGACTGGATGGCCGACGACGTCCCTGCGGTCGCCGCGTGGGCGCGCCCGCGCTTCGGCGACGTACCGCAGCTGGCCATCGGGCACAGCATCGGCGGGCACGCGCTCGCACTGGGGCACGGGTCACGGGGCCTGGCCGGGTTCGTCACGGTCGCGTCGCACGCCGGCGTGACGGCTACGGTCCCAGACCGCCGCGAGCGGGCACGCGTCCGGCTGGTCCTGCGGACGCTCGGCCCCGCCACGGCTCGGCTGCTGGGCTACGTGCCCGGCCGTCGTATGGGCCTCGGGGAGGACATGACCGCCGCCGCGATGCTCGAGTGGAGCCGCTGGTCGCGGCTGCCCGGCTACTTCTTCGACGACCCGACCATGCACGCCGCCGCGGACGCGGCGCGCGTCACCGGCGACGTCCTTGCCGTCGGGTTCACCGACGACCTGTGGGCCACGCCCGCCCAGATCGACGCGATCACCGACCATCTCACGGCCGCCCGCGTCGAGCGACGCACCTGGAGCCCCGCCGACGGCGGTGTGGAGACGATCGGCCACCTGGGCTTCTTCCGCCGCGCCCTGCGCGACACGCTGTGGCCCGAGCTGCTTGCCTGGCTCGACGCACGCGCCGGCGCAGCGCCGACCCAGGAGGACGGGAACGTCAGGTTCCGTGCCGGGAAGCCACGCCGATGACGCCCCGACCTCCGCGGCTGGTGTTCCTCACCACCGCGGCCGAACGCCAGCTGCGGCGATGGATCGCGCGACGCGGCGGTGCGAACGCCGCCGGGAAGGGCGGCCAGGGATTCGGCGCTCCCGCCGCCGGGGTGCTGCTCCATCTCGCAGACCACCCCGGCGCAACCGTCGGCGAGGTCACGACCGCGTTGCAGGCCTCCCCCGCCGGTGCCAGCGGCCTGCTCGCGCGCATGGAGCGCGCCGACCTCGTGCGCCGTCGGACCGACCCCGACGACCGCCGCACCGTCCACCTGGACCTCACACCTACCGGCATCGCGGCGGTGCACGACGTCCGCATGACGCTGGCGGAGCTGAACGACCACCTCACCGACGGTTTCACCCCCGACGAGCTCGCCACCGTCGCCCGCTGGCTCGAGCACGTGACGCGCACGCTCTCGTAAGGGCATGGCACCGCATCGCTTCAGGGCTCACGGCTGGTCGTCCGGATGAACGGCACGACGGAGGAGCCCGCGGCACGCCCACGTACGCACGGGCGGTTGCCAGACGAGCCCGCCGGACAGGTCGGACAGGACGGGATCGGCAAACTCCGTCACTTCGTCGAGAAGCAGCTGGAGGCTGTCCGGTGTGCTGTCGGTCAGGCGCTGCTTGCGCCTCCATGCGCTCCACCGTGACTGCGCGATCTCGCCCATACCGGTGAGCGACTCGTCCAGACTGCGCAGGTCGACGGTTCGGTGATCGGCCACGACCCGGATCGCGGCGGCAAGCTCCGCTCCGTCGACGGTCTGGGTGCGAGTGATCGAGGCGATGTCGACGAAGTCCCGCCATCGCGTGTTGGCCACACCTCGGTCGATCGCCGTGACGATCTTCTCCGCCAGGACCATGTGCGGCGGGTAGCCGTTTAGCTCGACCTCGCCACCGAGAAGTAACGGCAGTCTCGTCGCCTGAGGTGCGGGCCAGATCGGATCGCCGAAGTTGACGTCGACGTGGATCGGGACCCGTGCCTTGGACACCGTTGCGAGCACGTGGACGCGGACGCCGGAGTAGTCGGCCTCGTCCCGGATGGTCTCGCTGCGGATCCCTCCGGCGTCGAATTCCAGGCCGTCGACGACGTCGATCGCCAGGATCTCACTCACCCGATGTTCGACGTCGTCGATGTCGCGGGGGAAGCCTGAGGCGGCCAGGTCGATGTCGCGCGTCGGCCGCCGTGCGGCGAACGCCGCGAGCAGCACACCACCCTTGAGGACGAAGTCATTCCGGAGGCCGGAGGCTGCCAGACGCGTCAGGAATCCCTCGAGCGCATACAGCGCCAGGTATTCAGCAGGGTCGCGCTGATGTGCCTTGGCGAGGTTACGCAGGTCGTTGTACGCCCGGCCTGCTGGCGTCGCGCGCGGCGGGTTCGGGCTCACAGCAGCACCTGGAGCGATCGGCGGATCACGGTGACCGTCCGCGGAAAGTTCCCGGCTGTGCGGAGAAGGTCGGCAGGCGAGTTCCCCGGCGAGCGCACCCAGCGACGCAGCGCCTCGTTGGCCAGATCGATGCCTTCGAGGTGCGCGATCCGGAACGTGTCCACGATGCTCCGCTCCGCGGAGTACACCGCCAACTCCGGATGCTCGGACATGGCGCCGCGACCAACCTCGAACGTCGACTGTCCGAAGGCGTGCCAGGTCACGTGATCAAAGCCCGCAGGGAATCTGGTCCCCCGAGGTAGCGCGATGTCTGTCGTGAGCGGGATCTCGTCGCTCAGCCCGTGGTACACGAGTGCGCTCGTCAGACACATCGTCGCGGTCGGCTTCACCGCTGTCGCTCCCGCCAGTGACGCCACGGCGGGATCCAGCTCTCCGGGTCGGATGTACACCCCGCGTCCAATGCGCTCCAAGTCGCCGGACCGAGCCATGCGGTACACCTCGTCCTTGCGCAACCCAGCGGCGCGTGCCGATTCCAGCGTCAGTACCGTCATCCGCTCGCCTCCTTACTGTCTACAGCAATGCTAGACCTGTCCACAGTAAGGAACAAGAGCAGGCGCGACGCCGTCCGAGGTGACGGAGGGTACAGTCGGCCACGGAGCTGCCCCTGGTTCCCCGATGTTGGGAGTCCGGATGTCCGGCACCGCTCATTCTTCCTCTGCCACACCCCCCGCCTGGCCCACCGCGTCGTCGGGCGGCCCCTCGCCGAGCAGCGGACGACTGCTCAGCCTCGGCCTGCTGGCCGACTCGTCGATGGAGAACGAGCGTCGACTGCCGATCCATCCCCGCCACCTGGACCGGATCGACGCTGACGTGCGCGCACGGATGATCGTCGAGCGAGGCTACGGCGCCGACTTCCAGCTGAGACCCGACTACGTGGAGTCACGAGTGGGCCGGGTCGCGGAACGGTCCGAGGTGATCGAAGCCGCGGACGTGCTGCTCCTGCCCAAGCCGCAGGCGGCGGACCTGGCCGCCATCCCCGAGGGCCGCGTCCTGTGGGGGTGGCCGCACTGCGTGCAGGACGTCGGCACGGCGCAGGCGGCGATCGACCGCCGGCTCACCCTGATCGCCTTCGAGGCGATGAACCACTGGAGCAGCCGCGGCGACTTCTCCCTGCACGTGTTCCACAAGAACAACGAGCTCGCGGGCTACTGCTCCGTGCTGCACGCACTGCACCTCACGGGCTCCACCGGCGACTACGGGCCGCGCCTCAGCGCCGTCGTCATCGGATTCGGGGCGACGGCACGAGGTGCCGTGACCGCGCTCAAGGCCCACGGGATCCACGACATCCAGGTGCTCACGCAACGCGGGGCCGCGGCCGTCGGATCACCGATCCACGCCGCCCACATCACCCAGCTCAACACCGACGACGGCCCGACCCACCTCAGCACGGTCCTCACCAAGGAAGGCGACGTCCTGCTCCCCGAGTTCCTGGCGTCGCACGACATCGTCGTCAACTGCACGCTCCAGGACGTCGCCGCGCCCCTCACCTACCTGCGCACCGAGGACCTCGCAGCCTTCGCCCCGGGCAGCCTGGTCGTCGACGTCTCCTGCGACGAAGGGATGGGCTTCGAGTGGGCGAGGCCCACCACGTTCGACGACCCGATGTTCATGGTGGGCGACGGCGTGAGCTACTACGCCGTCGCCCACAGCCCGTCGTACCTGTGGAACTCGGCCACGTGGGAGATCAGCGAGGCGATCCTGCCGTTCCTCCGCACCGTCCTGGAGGGGCCTGCCTCCTGGGCGAAGGACGACACCATCTCCCGCGCGATCGAGATCCACGACGGGACGATCAACAACGAGAGCATCCTGAGCTTTCAGGGCCGCGACCCCGTCTACCCGTACCCGCTCACCGCCTGAGATCCAGCGCTCCACATCGCCGTGCTAAGTTCCTGCCCAGGTCAAGAGCGATCAGCGACACGCCCTCTGCGTGCTGATCCGGCAACCGCGCGACCTCGCGCACGGTGCCCCGGAGGAAGACCGGCCCACCCGCAGATCGCGGTGGGAAGTGCGATGGAGAGACGATGAGCGACACGTTCCTGCGCCCTGACGGCTACGTCGAGTGGCGCCCCGGCCCAGCGACCGTTGCCGAAGTCGTCGACAGCGGCAGGTCCGTCATCTCGCGGAGGCAGCTGTGCACCGCCTGCCTGGTGGGCGACTGGCCGCTGAGCATGTTCCGGTTCTCCCAGACCCTGTGCGACACCTGCCATGCACTGGACGGGGAGGTGACCCGCCGGGCGAGCCTGGACCGTGCGCCCAATGCCGGTCGGCTCGTCCAGAACGTGGGCGCATCGGCGGCTTGCACGACCCCGACCGAGTGAGCATGAGCGGCCCCGCTTCTCGTCGAACGTGGCATCGAGCACGGCGATGAGCTCCTTGTACCCGGTCCCGGACCACCCTGCTCCGGCCTCCCGGCGCCGCCCCCCCAGTCGTCCATCAGGCTCAGCCACAGAAAGAGGCCCGGACCTGCGAAAACTCGCAGGTCCAGGCCTCTTCGTGGCCACCGCCGTCGGGCGGCGCGGCCAGTGATCAGAAGTTGATCATCTGGGCTGGATGGTCTGGAACCGTTGATATTCCACGGCTTCGATGCTCGGAGGGTGGGCGTCGTGCCCTCTACGTGCCCCTTCGAGAGCGCAGCAACTCCCTACGGCTCGGGTGGGGACTCGGACAACCTCGTCCAGAACGGCTTCTTGCCACGAACTGAAACCACTGAGAGTCCGAGCCGTCAGATCAGTTCAGCGATCGAGTTCCGTTCCCAGGCAGCGTAGTCGGGCCCGTCTGACGCGGGAGGATGCACGGGCCGCTGGATGCGGACGCTGACGGGTACCGGGAAGTCGACGCCCATCAGGATGGCCTCGCCAGGAACAAGCCCGGGTAGCAGGCGGGTCGCCGAATGGTCGATCTCCGCTGCTGCCTGCTCGATACGTTGTCGATCCCGGCCCTCGGCAAGGCGATGAACGATCGTCATCCCGACCTGGCTGAACACTCCGGCGGGAAGGTCCGAAGGACGCTGGGTGACAACGCAAGCGGTCAGCCCGTACTTGCGCCCTTCCTTGGCGATCGAATCAAAGGCGTTGAGCCGGGACGTTGCGTACTCGTCGCCAACGGTCACATCGAAGAACTGGTGCGCTTCATCAACTGCGACTACGAGCGGCTTCGAAGAGAAGAAGTTCTTGCGAGCGGCGGAGAGCAGGACCTGTCCAAGAATATTCACCACAATCTCCCGCAGATGGTTCTCGAAGGTGAGATTCCGGAGCGAGATGCGCAAAAGTGGCGCGCTGTCGTCCTTGAGCCAAGCGGCGATCTCGGACACTGCGTCTGCGGTCCCCGCAGCATTCGGATCGATAACCTTCATGATCTCGGGCATCTGGAGCAGATCGTTTACGCGGCTGATCAATGAACTTACGTATCCGAGGTCGTTCTGGTTCGCGTCTCCGAACTTCGCGGCCGTCGGGCCGCGACCGGTCGGCCAGATGCATTCGTTCTGCACCTGAGCCGCAAGCAACGAAATATCGAATGGCGCGTTGAGCTTCTCGGTCGCCGAGCTGTACTCGTTCGTCAACGCCTGGAATTCGACGATGCTACGGCTGGCTTTGACGACCGTTCCGTTGGCGCTCACCCAGTTCCTGTGTGCTGTCGACGCCGAAGTGTCAGAACTAATGGCGTGCGCGAGCTTGAGGGAACGGACCGCTTCCCGGAGCTTCGGAAGCTGCGCCCCGGCAGAGGGCAGGAGGAACGCGTTCCGGTCCGACTCACGCATTCGGTAGTGCGGGACGCCAATTACGGTCGTGCCCGTGGGTTCCCCTGCACTGTCAGCGAACGCAAGGTGCTTGGCCGCGGCGAGAGTACGAAACTCGCCCGTCGCGTCGATGAGGATCATCTTGCCGTTCAGCGCTGCAACGCTCTCGGCGAGATGTCCCAGGGTCCAACTCTTGCCCGAACCAGTCGCGCCGACAACCGCAAGGTGGCGCCCAAACAGCCTCGCCAGCGGCACGTTCACGACGAGGGACTCATCAACTGACAGCCGCCCGATCGGGACGACACCAGCGCCGCTCGGAGTGGCATCCAGCACTGCGCCGATTGACTGTCCACTTGCCGCATAGACGGGGTCGCCGATTCGCGGGTACTTCTCGATCCCGCGGAAGGAAGTTCCATCGAGACGAAGCGTCGACAGAAGTTGAAACTTGCCCTGGACGGGGATGCGCCGGTCGGAGTCCGTGCGGCCGAGATTGTCGGAGTTTGTAACCGGGGTCTCGACGCTCACCACCCTGCCGAACGCCCCGACCCCGCCCACGTCCACGATGAGAAATTCGCCAACCTCGCCGCGGCCCACGTACTCGCCAAAGAGAGAGCGTGGGAGTTTGCTCGCGTCCGCGAACGCGACCCCGACATAGGATCCCTCTACCTCAAAGACGGTGCCGACGAGACGCTCTGGGGTGAATGGATGCAGATCCAGTGCCATCAGCGACCGTCTCCACGACGCCGCTCGAAGCGGTCGAGGTGTACGGTTCGATCCTCCAGCGGTGGCACGTCCGGCAAGAGCCGGACGAGATCGGAGAACTTGCCGCTGAGCAAGGCGAGTCTCCGGTCACCAAGGCCGATGAGCCGCTCCATTTCCCCGATCGTCATTGCCCGGGACGGAGCGTTCACGTTGGGACTTGCTACGACGACCCGAAGCCCGATGTTGCTACGAAGTGCAGCCTCGATGGGTGCGACGATGTGCGCATCGTTGAACCCGAACCCGACCACGATCAGGCCAACATCAGGCTGTCTGAGAGCGATCTGGAACCTCGACATGAACTCCAAGTAGGGCTGTTGGTAAGAGAGCTGGTACTTGGACGCCGACGGGTAGATGAGCACGGGCGTGGTCGGCGTGCCACCGGACTTCCGGACGACGTCCGAGCTCTGATCCCAGTCCACAGAGCCATGGAGTTTGAGCAAGTGGAAAACGTTCGGCTCAAGGGTCGGCGCCTCGTTGGGGCGGCGACGGACGTAGTCGAGGTCGAAGGAACTTCCATCGAAGGTGGTACCGCCGTAACCGAACCCATCGATCACATTGAACCTTGCACGACGAGCAGCCGTCTCGAACGCGAGGTCGTAGTTGGTCGTGAACACCTGAGTCCGCTGAAGGCGCGTAGAGCGGCGAGCAACCTTCCGCAGGAAGGTCTCGTGCTGCGGCAGCGCCGAATCATCGTCGATGAACCCACATTTCTCTAGCACAATGCGCTCAGCCGCGTCGATGAACGAGGCAAGAGCAGCCTCGTCGGGCTTGAGCGCCGAACGGGCTTGCGCTTCAGACAGCAGGTGCTCGAAGTTCTTTGTCTCCAGTAGTGAGGGCGTGAAGCCCGCGGTCGCGGGCGCGAAAGTGTCCAGGGCCGCGACAGCATCCCAGAGCGCGCTCATCGAGGGCGCGGTCTTCGACGGATCAGCCCCCGCCGTCACGCCGATCGAGGTGCCGCTCCCTGACAGCACCACGAGGTTCTCAGCATTGACGACCGCTCCCAGGTGATCCTGCAGCTCGTCCGCGGCAGTGCTGGCGGCGTTCTTGACGGTGTCATCTGCGTCGTCAGCCGCCATGAGCGGCTTCCACCCTGCGGTTCCGCTAAGCAGGACTTGGAGGCCGTCGGCCCGTTCCTGCGGCATGTCACCTTTGCCAATCGCCACGATGTCACGTCCCCACGAGGGTCAACAGCGAGCCGTACGAGTCGACGACGTCATATATCACGCCGTCGTGCTCAGCCTTGTCGTTCAGTGAGGCGAAGAACTTGCGGGCGCACTCGATCTTGGCGTTCTCGACGCCCTTGAGCTGGAGCGTGGACATGGAGCCCTTGGTCTCGGCGACGAAGTAGACGTGCTTGATGTTCGTGGCGTCGTCGCGGAAGGCGATGGCCCAGTCGGGGTTGTAGTCGCCGACGGGCGTCGGGATGAAGAACCCACGCGGGAGCTTGGAGTAGACGACGACCTCGTCGCTGACGTCGAGTTGCTCGACGAACATACGCTCCACCTTGGAGTCGGCGACGACGTACTCGTAAACACTCTTCTTGAGCTTCTCCCCGCCTTCGACAGGTCCTGGGCAGTCTGGTTCTCGGTGAAGATCGAGGAGTCGTACCGCTGGTCGAGCGGATCGTAGGTGAGGTGCTCGACGATCGCGGTGGCCTTCTGCTCGTTGATGAGCCGGGCGGCCTCAGTGATGAACTGTTCGGGGTTCTGCTTGAACTTCGCAAACGTGAACGGCTGGATGCCGGTGAGGATGGCCGCGCAGGTGCGCCGCGTGAGCTGCGTCTTCTCCGCGATCTCGCCAAGCAGGTCGTACTTGACGGTCGACGCCGCCGACACCGCGGACTCCTCGACCTTCTGGGTCGCGACCTTGAAGCCCTCGCCACGTTCGAAGTGGTCGACTTCGAGTACATCGAGCTGCACGCCGGACTGCACGACGTACTGCATGACGGTGACCTGGAGCTTCTTGTCGAGCTCGGCGACGCACTTGCGGATCAGTTCGTCGGAGTCGAACTCCACCTGGTACACGGCCCGGCGGTTGATCCGGCCCCAAAGCTCCTGGAACTCGCGCTTGGCGAAGTTGGACTGGTTGAGCGGGATCTTCTTCGGCTTGCGGCCGTCGGCAGGCGTGGGCACGTCGAGGTAGAGCGCGTCGACGAGGGGCCACAGATAGTCGATGACCGGGGCGAGAACCTCCGACGTGGGCGCGGCGAGCGTGCCGGAGGCCTTTGCCTCCTTGTATGCGTCGGTAATGAGGTCGTTGTCGTCAATGTAGTCGTGCTTGACGAGGTGCTTGTACAGAGCCTTCGCCAGCACCTCCTCGACCAGGGCCGGTCCATCGACAGTCTCGAACCTGCGCCCCGTGAAGAACTCCACGCTGGCCTTGCGCGGCCGTGCCGAGAGCGTCTCAATGGTTTCCTTTTGGAGTGCGGCGACGAAGTCGGTGTAGGACTCGTCGGTGACGACGGTCAGCTCGTTGATGTCGTGGACGGTGACGGGGTTGTCCATGCGCTCGCCGTGCTGGTCGACGGCGAGGCGCAAGCCCCGGCCGATTTCTTGACGGCGGGTGGTGGTGTCGTCGGACTTCTTGAGCATGCCCATGACAAACACGTTGGGGTTGTCCCACCCCTCCCGCAGTGCAGAGTGCGACCAGACGAACCGGACGGGCTCCTCGAACGAGAGCAGGCGTTCCTTGTCTTTGAGGATAAGGTTGTAGGCGTCGACATCATCGGATTGTCCCTTGGTCTCACCGGTCTTCCTGATCGACCCGTCAATGAAGTTCTTGGTCCGCTTGTCGACGGAGAAATAACCCTCGTGGGTACGGCGGACGTCGATCGACTCCAGGTGCCTGCGATACCTCTCGGCGGCCTCGGTCAGGTCGAGGCGGCCGAGGAAATCGGCTTTGATGGCCCCGTACTCCTCTTCGAAGATGCGGGCATACTCGCCAAGGGTGTCCTCGCGTGAATAGTCGCGGTACTTGGCGACCTCGTCGATGAATAGCAGCGACAGCACCTTGACGCCCTGGGCGTGGAGTTGAGACTCCTTGTCAAGGTGGGCCCGGATCACCTCACGGATCTGGATCCGGCGCTTGGCCTCGTCTGTGACGTCCCGTGTCACCTCGCCGGCGTGGATGATCGTGCCGTCAGAGAGCTCGATGATGTCGCGGTTGGCGTCAACATCGACGACGACAAGGTCCTTGTACGCCTCGATCTCCCCGGACAGATCGTGAAGACGGGAGCCTTGGTTCACTCGGAGCGTCTTTCGCTGGATTCCGCCGCCCTTGGTCTGAATCTCAAGTTCGATGCGCGCGCGCGGGAAGTCGGGGCCCTTGCCGACCTCGACTCCGTCCACGTAGAGGTAGGCACTGGAGCCAGCGAGGTGCTTGACGGTGATGCCGCGGACGGCGATCTTCTTGACGAGTCTGGCGTTGTACGCGTCGATCGCGTCAAGTCGGTGCACCTTGGTGCGTTCGATCTTATGGGTAGCCGAGTAGCGCAGCGCGATGAGAGCGTTGAAGTGCGCGAGCGCCTGGAGCGACTTGGACGCCTTCTTCCCGTCACCCTCAATCTTCTGGGGCTCGTCGATAATGAGGATCGGCCGATTGGCGGCGATGACGTCGATGGGCTTGCGGGAGCCGAAGTCATCGAGGTCGCGGAAGATGCGCCGGGCCGCGTCGGAGGCTCGTTTGCCTTCGACGGCCTTAGCTTCGGCGTCGGCGGCGGCGTTGAACGCCTGGGTGTTGATAATCATCACCTGGACGCCAGCGTTGGACGAGAAGGCTTCGATCTCATGGAGCCGCGACGAGTCGTAGACGAAGGTGCGCGGCTTGGTGCCGTAATGCTGCTGAAAGTGCTCGGTGGTGATGTCGAACGTCTTGGCGACACCCTCGCGGATGGCGATGGAGGGGACGACGACGATGAACTTAGACCATCCGTACCGCTTGTGGAGTTCCATGATTGTCTTGATGTAAACGTACGTCTTGCCTGTTCCGGTCTCCATCTCGACGTCGAGGTTGATCGGCGCGGCAGGCGACTTCACGAACTCCTTGGACAAGGTGAGCCCGCGTTCCCGCTGGACCTCATGAAGGTTGTCCAGCAACTGCTTGGGCGACAAGGCGACGTCGGCGTTGCGGAGACCGGCGTGTGCGACGTCGAGGGACCCCTGTCCCGCCTGCTGAGAACGGCCCCGACCGGGGTCGATTCGGTAGGTGATGCCATCGGCTCTGGGCTGACCAGCGAAGACATCTACGACGGCGTCGACCGCCTCAGTCTGGTACGGCTGAACCTTGAACTGGAGCTTCATCGGATCAGAAGGTCCTTACCTCGGTCTCGGGTGACAACTCGCGGAAGATCTGCTCGGCGTTGATGCGCGCGGAGTCGGTCGCAAAGCCGGCATCCTGGAACACGGCACGGAGCGGATGACGGTTCGCAATCGCGCGGACGACAGCATCGCTGATTTCGTCGCCGAAACACGCGATAAGCGCACCATCGGCAACCGAAAGGACCTCGCGGCCGTCGACTTGCTCCGTGACGACTGGCTCGCTGAGGTCGAGAGCCCAGTCGAGCAAGACTTGAAACAGCAGGTCGTGCGCGGAACGATCCGGCTTCACGCTTTCAATCGCGTCGGTCAGCGTGTCCTGGACGAGGCCATCAGGCGCGGCGTACGTGTCGGCCAGGTTCGAAGTGTCGACCTTCAACACACGGAACCCACTGTCGACCAGCAGGTCGCTCGCAAGCTGCTCGTGTACGAGCCTCATCCGTTGCTTCGTGATCTCCGCGACGGTGGCAGGACGACCCAGGCACGTGAGTTGCTTGATCGCGTTCGTCGTGATCTTCTTCGCCGCTCCCTTCGCCGTCTTGAGCACCTCGGTCAAGTCCTCGGCGACCTGGATGCCGATATAGCGGCAGGAGGACGTCTCCGCGCCGCGGTTCAATTCGACCACCGCCTGCATAGCCGAACCTGAGCCCGCGAACATGTCGAGCACGATGTCGTCGCCGGTCACGCCAACGGCACGGTAGATGTCGCGAAGAAGGAGCTCGTCCTTCGGGTTCGTGAACACCTTCTCACCGAACAAGGTCGCGAGTCGTTTCGAGGCCGCGCGCCCGTCGACATACCGGATACTCGTGAGGCTCTGGTATTCAGTGTTGGCAAGGTAGGTCTTGAGGTTCGGAACCGTGGTGTGGTCTGGGCCGAAGTGAATGCGCCCCTCAGCGATCCTCGCTTCGAGGGATTCTTTCGGCGAGACCCAGCCGCGGGAAGGGCGCTTCACGTTCTGCCCTGTAACCGGATGCGGGATGTCGTAGACGTATTGACCGTCGTTCGGTCCCGAGATATTGTCGGGGAAGTAGACTCCGCGTTCGTCCATCCACGTGTAGTGTTTACTCGCGGCCACAGGGTCGCTCGCAGGGAACTGCTTGAACCAAGCCTTCGCCTCCGCGTTGATAGCAGTCCAGTCATCGCCGTGCTTCTTCCTGAACCCGGCGAAGGCGGCGTAGATCTTGTCGAGGCCTTCCTTCTTCTCGACCCACTTACCCGGGTTCGCTTGCCGATTCTTTACGAAGAAGACAATGTATTCATGCTGCATGGAGATGTAAGACTGGTCGTTCTTACTGCTGTTCTTGAGCACGATCTCGCCCACATAGGAGGCATCGCCCAGCACTTCCTCGCCGAGGCGCACGAGACTCGCGTGCTCGTTCTCGTCGATCGAGACGACGAGTACGCCGTCGTCGGCAAGCAGGTTCTTCGCAAGCTTCAGCCGCGGGTACATCATACTGAGCCAGTCGGAATGGAACCGACCATTCGATTCCGTGTTCGCGATGAGGCGGTCGCCCGTCTGAGTCTTCTGCCCCGAGCGGGCCAGGTAGTCGGCGCTCGACTCGGCGAAGTCGTCTTCGTAGACGAAGTCGTTCCCGGTGTTGTAGGGCGGGTCGATGTAGATCAGCTTCACCTTGCCGAGGTACGACTCCTGGAGCAGCTTGAGCGCTTCCAGGTTGTCGCCCTCAATGAAGAGGTTCTTCGTGGTGTGGAAGTCGACCGACTCCTCGCGAACCGGCCGCAGGGTCTTGGCGATGGGCGCATTGGCAGCGAACGCCGCCGCACGCTTACCTGGCCAGTCGAGCTGGTACCGCTCCTGCGGCCCCTCAACGACGTGGCCTGAGAGTTCCTGACGAAGCAGGTCGAAGTCAACGGCGCGGGTCACGTTGCCCTCCGCATCCCTCGACTCAGTGATGATCTGCGGGAACAGCTCGGCGATCCGCTCGATGTTGCGAGCCTTAAGGTCTGGCGAGTGCATTTTGAGCTTGTCCACGATCATTCCTTGGTTTCCATAGCAGGTGCAGTGCTTGCAACGGGAGCGGTCAACTCGGCGAGCGCGGCCTCGCGCCCCTTGAGCTGTCTGCGGAGTTCGATCTTCCGGTTGAGTTGACGTTCAGAACGGAGTTTGCGCTCCAAGGCTTTGATCTCCCGTTCGACCTTCTCGACGGCCTTGAGTCTGGCAGCCGCATCTGCCACGGCCTCGCCCCGACGCACCGCCACGGGCATCAGTGGCGTCAAGAGCGCGCCGTGCAAGCCAGCGAGGTCGAGGGCCGCCGGTAGGGGAGCGCGGGCCGTCTCAGCAGGGAGCCACGCGGTGCTGAAGTACGCGCTCACCCGGTTCTGTGCGCTGCCGATCGTCTTGTTCGCGGCGACCATGCGGACCTCGCGGACCTCGGGATCCGTGACACCACCGTCGTCACCCACCACTCCACCCATGCGGGTGATCTCAAAGACCAGCGGGTACGGGACGGCCTTGTCGATCGCAGCGAGGACGTCGTCGGACACATCGGCGCCCTTGGCGTCGATGACAAAGACCTGGACCTCGGGCACGGCATCAGACCCGGCGAGGTGAATCGTCGAGTCGGCGAGCTTATACGCCCATGTGATGCGCTGAACCTCGCCGACAAACCGCTCCTTGAGTGCAGCGGGAATCGTCGCGTGCTCGTAGAATTTTCCCTTCGGCACCGGGCGACCGAACTTCGCGGCGGCCGGCCACTGATAGAGCGTGCCGTGCGTCATCAGGCGTGGCCGCCGCCGTTGGCCAGGCGCTTCGCGCCCCGGGCTTGTGCGGTACCGGGGTCGACGATGGCGAGGAAGGCGATGAGTTCGAAGTCGTCGAGGCCGGCGATCTCTTGGCTCAGAGCCGTCGTCGAGCCGCCCGTGAACAGCGAGTCGATGTCCTGCTCTTCGGTCACGTCGATCATCGACAGGATCGCGTCAGTGAGCAGGCCCGAGTACTTCTCCATCCGCGTGCCCTGATCGGTCTCCGCATTGAACAGGCGCGTCACCTCGGCCACCGGGGCGTCGTACGGCCGGCAGCCGCTGCGGATGAGGTCGAGGAGATGCTTGACCTCGGTGTGGTTGGCGATCACCTCGCCGTCGTCGTTGAGGTACACGAGGTAGTGCGGGTGGAGGCGGTTGCCGCGGTTGATGTGCTCGTCCGCGTTGACGTTCCGCAGCGCGAACAGGACGCCGGGCTTGAGGCCGATCTCCGGCTTGGCCGGAACGACCGCGTGGAGGCCCTTTGGTGCGGCGGCGAGGTCGCCGTACTCCTTGACGTAGCCGAGCAGGTCCATCCGGAACTCGTTGAGCCCAAGGTCAGTGATGGACACGCCCGTGCGGACATCCTCCAGCTCGATCACCTCGTCCTGAAGCTTCCGGAGCTGCTCCCTGCGGAAGGCGGTGTCACTCGACTCCTGGGTGAGGACGTTGTCGTCCGCCGTCGCCGACAGGTCGGCGATCACCATGCGGTTCTCGACGCGCTCCTTGAGGTTAATGTACTCGTCCAGGGAGATGTCCGGCCAGAAATTGACCATCTGGATCTTCGCGTTGCGCGACCCAATGCGGTCGATGCGCCCGAACCGCTGGATGATCCGCACCGGGTTCCAGTGGATGTCGTAGTTGATGAGGAAGTCGCAGTCCTGAAGGTTCTGGCCCTCGGAGATCACGTCCGTGCCAATGAGGACGTCGATGGCGCGTGGGTCCTGCGGGTAGATGAGAGCCTTCTGCTTCGAACGGGGGCTGAACAGGGTCAGGACGTGCTGGAAGTCCAGGGCCTTGCCGACAGTCGTCTTCGGTGCGCTCTGGCCGCCCGTCACCAGCGCGGTGTCGAGTCCGGCCTCCGCGAATACCGGGGCGAGCTCCCGGTACAGGTAGTTCGCAGTGTCCGCGAACGCCGAGAAGATCAGCACCTTCCGGTTGCCCTCATTGATCGGCGTGGTCACCTTGTCGCGCACACGATCCAGCAGCGCTTGAAGCTTGAGGTCGTGGGCCGGTGTAACCGGCTCGATGCCACGGAGCAGGTCCGCAATGACCTCGGCGTCGTGGGCGAGGTCGCGCCGCCAGGAAATCGTGTCCACGTCGTCGAGGTCAATCTGCACCTTGGTTCCGACCGTACTCGTCGGAATATCGATATCATCCTCGTCGGCCTCAACGTCGCCGAAGCCTGCGCCGAAGTCACCGAAGCTCGACCGGTGCTTGTCGATCGCGGCAATCGCTCCATTGACCAGGCCGCCAACCTTGGTCAGGGTGAGCCGGAAGGCCTCGACGCTGGACTCTAGGCGCTTGAGAAGGTTGACCGTCATGAGCTTTTGGATGCCGAACTCGCGACTCTTCGCGGCGAGGTTGCCCATCGAACCACCCGCGCGGTTGATGCCCTCAACGGCGTACCGTTCCTCGTACTTGCCGAGCATGCTGGGATGCACGTAGCCGAGCGGGGCATACACAGCGAGCGTCAGCGAGGACAGTGCTGCGTAGACCTCGTTGAAGGTCGGCACGTCCGGGAGGTCGGTCAGGGCGCGGCGGATCGATTCCGGCGGAAGGCGGTCGGGGAACGCGCCGATCGCGCTCGTATCGTAGAAAGCCTGAATATGCTTGCGCGAACGAGCGATGGTCACGGCGTCGAGCACCTCGAAGAAGTCGAAGTCCAGCCGGGACAAAATCGCGTCGGTCGTGCGTTCCTCGACAGGGAGCTTCGACCACTCGTTAAAGACGCGCTGGGCGTCGCGGAACACGGTCTCGATCGTCGAAGTAACACTCAGCTTGCTCGATAGGTTCTCCGACTCACCCTCATAGGCGAGTGCGAGCTGGTTCTTGAGGTCGCCGAAGTGGTTGTTCACCGGCGTCGCCGAGAGCATGAGGACCTTCGTTTTGACGCCCTCGCGGACCACCTGCCGCAGTAGGCGCTGGTAACGCGTCTCCTTTTCGATGCTAAACTCCGCGTTACGGAAGTTGTGCGACTCGTCGATGACGACGAGATCGTAGTTGCCCCAGTTCACACGGTCGAGCGGGATACCGAGCGATTCTCCCCGCGTGCGGGATAGGTCGGTATGGGCGAGGACATCGTAGTTGAACCGGTCCTCAGCAAAGATGTTCGTCGTGAGGTTCTTGTTGTAGTTTGTCCAGTTGTCGGCGAGCTTCTTCGGGGCCAGTACCAGGACGGACTTGTTCCGCAGTTCGTAGTACTTGATCACGGCGAGCGCAGTGAACGTCTTGCCGAGACCAACGCTGTCGGCCAGGATGCAGCCGTTGTACGTCTCCAGCTTGTTGAGGATGCCCGTCGCGGCATCACGCTGGAAGTTGTAGAGGCTCTGCCAGACCTTCGTCTCCTGATAGCCCGTGCGGTCGTTCGGAAGGACGTCCTCGGTGATGTCGTCGAGAAACTCGGCGAACACGTTGTAGAGGATCAGGAAGTAGATCCGGGCCGGCGAATTCTCGGCGTAGACGCTCGCAATGTGGTCGTGGACCGCTTGGGTCACATCCTCCACCTGGTCAGGGCTGTTCCAAATCGCGTCGAAGGTTTGGGCGAGTTGCGCGGTCATCGGGGCTTCGAGCGGATCGTCGAACTTTGTGACGATGTTCGAGACGGCGTCGCCGCGCTCGTAACCGAGGTCGGCCGCCGTGAAGCCCTGCAACGGCATGTACGCGGCGTCGCCGTCGACCACCGCAAACTGCTGCATCGGCGCGCCGGTGTTGTTGGACCGGAACGTCACCTTGCGGCGCACCCACTCGGCGCACTCACGCGCGATCGCACGCTGCGTGAGTTTGTTGCGCAGGCGGATCTCGAACTCCGAGCCGTACAGCGTCGACTCGCCGTTGCGGCCGTGCGGGATGAAGAACTGCCGCCGCTCCTTGGCGACCTTGTCCGTCGCCTTTGCCGCCACGAACGACGGGGCCGTAAAGATGAACTCGAGCTCCTCGATGTTTTCGAGTTCGGCTTTGAGGGCTTCAAATGCGAAGATCGAGAACGTCGCCGCCGCGATCCGCACGTGCGATCCCGGCTTGATCTGCTCCTTGAGGTCGTCGCCTAGCCCGTTGTTGACGTTGTCGATCATGCGCATCAGGACTCACCGCCCCGGGATGCCTCGGCCGACTGCTGTTCCACCCCAGCACCGCGCACCCACCCGTCGATCTCACTCGTCTGGAACTTCCAGAGGCGGCCCACCTTGTGAGCCGGCATGCCCTTGTCCGCGATCCACGCGTAGACCGTGTCCTTGGTGACACCGAGGTACGCGGCAATGTCTTCGGCGGACAGCCACGGGTCAGCCATGAGCCGCCTCCACCTGCTCGGTACCGGATCACAAGGTCGGCACAACCCTACCCGCGCTCGGGACGCTGTGACCTGGTTTGACCGGGTCTGATCGGCGGGAGCCGGATGTTTCACCCGGACGGCGGGGGCCTCCCCGACGTCCTCCGCCTACAAGCCAACGCCGACGACCGCGGACGGGCCGATGCCGAGATGGGAGATCCAGAAATCCGACGGGTCTGGACCGACCGGTCGCGGCGGCTCGTGGATCGCCGCGACCAGTTGATGAATCCGCTCAAACGTCGCGTCGCTGCTCCCGGCTCGTCGCCATATCGGCGTCGAGCCCCATGCCCGTGATGCCGTAGCGGTCGCGGTAGGCCGCCGCTGCGATCACCGCGGCCTCCCAGCGGTCCAGTTGCCATCCGCTGTCGGGCCTCGGCGGCAGTGACGCGAGCCACGGCGCACCCTCGCGGATGGCTCGGTCGGCCACCTCGACAGCCCTCGGTTCGATCGCCGTCACGCCGTCGTCGAGGGCAGCACGCATCTCAGGCGCCATGTCGACAAGTGCCGCGGGGACGAGGCGCGCGACGTAGTGGTGTTCGTCGATGTGCGGGCCGTCATAGGCAGCACTGTCCACGAAACGGTCAACGCGATACCAGAGGACCGCAGCCGCCTGGGCGATGTGTCGAGGGTTCGGGCAGCAGCCAGGATGACCTCGTCGACGAAGACGAACCGCCCGCGTGCGAGTCACCTGCGGCCAGCATTGTGCTCCCAAACCCAATTCGTGATGTTCACGCACCGCGGCGGGTCGAGGTCGGCGAGCACGGTGGCGGCCGCACATGCAAGGCCGGACTCGTCGTCGTCTCCGTGCGCCGCGTAGCGCGCCCTTCTGGAGACCGTCCGTCACGCGAATATGTCAGACGGTCAGGGCGCCGATCTACACGGGTGCAAGAGGCGCGTCACAGACTTTGGTGACGGCGGTCTTGGCGTCGACCGTGACAGGACATCACCCTGGCGGCAGTGGCATTTGGTCCTCAATTCCGGCCTGGCCGAGCTGGACGGTGAGCGGGCTGGAGATCGATGTGAGGCGTGGTTGACGACTTGGTGCTTCGCACGGTCTCACGCTTCGTCGTAGGGGATGAGGAGTGCGTCGCGGACCTCGTCGAGGTTCACTCGGATGGCCCGGCCGCCGCCAAGCCGGTACGCCGGCAGTACGTGCGCGGTGATGCGGCGCCGGAGCGTCTTGACCGACACCCCGACGAGCTCGGCGGCGACGACGAGCGAGACGAAGTGGCCGTCGGGCGGCGCCTCCTTGGAGGTGGGACGCCCGGGCTGCCGCCGGGCGGTGCCGTAGCTCGACGCGGCTCGCGGACCGGGCGTCGACATGCCCCGCTGACCGGTACGGCCGCGTGCTTCCTGCTGTGCGTCCATCAGAATCTCCTCGGTGACGGTGGCCAGCGGTGGTCGCTGGTCACCAGGGACATCGCCGCGGAGACACGAAGGCCCACGCCGATACCGGCGTGGGCCGCTTCACCTACTTCGTACTGTCGATCTGGACGATCCACTCGTTGACCGTCGCGACCGCCTCGTCCAGCGACATCGACAGCCCGGCATCTTGGGCCGCCGCCGCGTAGTCGCGCACCCAGTGGTCGTGAGCGCTCATCAGCGGCGGCCATGAGCGCTCAGGACGGCCGAGCTCCCGGGCATCCTGAGCGCGCGCTTCGAAGACAGCGACCGCTGCCGTGCGGATGTCGGTCAGGGTCGGTTGCCCCTCCGCCTCGATCAGTGACCGCAGCAGCACGAGGTCGACGACGTCGCGAGGGCGGTCGTTGACCCACGTCGGCGGATCGTGCGGGTCCGAGGCCGCGTGCAGCTTCTGTGCGACTTGGAACCGCATCGCGATGGTGACGAGGGTATCCGGCGTCGGCAGGCCGAAGGGTTCGAGGCGAGGCGCCGGAATCGTCTCCGGCGTGGCACCCGCGCCACCCTCGTCGGGGGCAAGCTCGACCTGCACCTTGCGCCAGACCTGACCCTTGAGGCTGACGAAGACCTGGAAGCGGCGGGGCTGGACGACGCGGGTCGGCGTCTGGATGACCTCGACCTCCGACCGGGTGAGGGTCAGCGGGCCCCATTGCTCGGCAAAGGCATCGTCGAGCGCGACGATGAAGTCGTCGATGTCACCGCGCACGAGACCGTCGAGGTCGCTGGTCGCGCGCGCTGTCTTGCCGAGCCGATGCTGAAGGTACGTGCCGCCCTTGAGCAGGAAGCGGGGCGTGCCGCCTCCGTCGCTCGCGCGTTGGAGCGCGGCGATCACGACGGTGGAGGCCACGAGCCACCCCATACGTCCACCGGCTGCGGGCACGTCGAGCGCCTTCTCCGCGTGGGTGACCCACTGCGCCAGGATCGATGCGCTGGCCGGCGGCTTCGCCTTGGGCTTGAGGTCGGCGAGCGTCTTCTCGGCCGGACGAGACTCGGTCATCAGCGATCCTCCAGAAGTTGGGTCAGACGGGCGACGTCGTCGCGACGGACCACGCCGGTCCGCTCGCCGCGTTCGATGGCTTGGCGCAGCAGGTAGGTCGGCGTGCCGTCGGCGATGCACTGTTCGATCGCTGTCGTCGCGGTGACGATACGCATGAGGTTCCACCAACCGAGCTGATCTGGCTTCAGCTCGTCGACGTGGACGACGAAAGCGTCGTTGTCGGACCGCCTGATGCGCCGCGCCTTGGGAACGGTGACGTGGTACCGCCCCGGGTTCACATCGCTGATCTCGTAGAGCGCGAGGGCCGTCTCGTGGCTCAACGCGGCGTCCGGGTCGCCGGTGCGGAGCAACGCGACTTGGAACCGCTCGTACTCGAATCCCGGCAGGTACGGGACGCGGTAGACCCCACGGGCCACCGGGAGCAGCCCGCCGCGGGCGACGAGATTGTCGACCGCTCCCGCCGTGAGGTCCAGATCATGCATGGCCTGCTGGCGGGTGACGAGGCCGTTCTGCCCCTCCGCGAGGGCGCGCAGGGCATCTCGCGCGAGAGTTCCACCTGGACCTGGCATGTCAAAAACCTATCACTAGTGATGCACTTTTGACGGGCCATGTCTTGCCCGCCGCGCGAGAGTCTTGCCCGGAACCTTGCCCAACCGGCACGTCCCTACCGTGCCGGCGTCGCCGTCGCACAGGCGAGCTCTGCGTCGACGCTCGCGCTCATGCGGGCGGCGAGCTCGATATCGCGGGCCATCGTCGCCTTCTGGTAGCGCAGCACCACCTTGATGTCGGCATGCCCGCCGCGGCGCATCAGCTCGGCGAGCGTCGCGCCCTCCTGCGCGAACCGCGTGAGCCCCGTGTGCCGCAAATCGTGGAACCGGTAACCCTCGGGCAAGCCCGCGACGGCCGCGCGGCGGTCGGCCCACACCGAGTTCCAGCGCGACGCCGACATGTGCTCCTTGCCCTTCACGCTCGTCGGAACGATGGGCGACTTCGCACCCGCGCCGACCCGCTCGTCGAGGTGCTCCCGCAGCCGATCGATCATGAGCGGCGGCACCGCCATCGAGCGCACGCCCGTCTCCGACTTCGGGTCGGTGAGCCCACCCGTGGACCCGTTCTTCTGGCGGCGCACGTAGAGCGTCGCCGCGGTGCGGTCGATGTTCCACACGATGTCCCGGCGCTGGAGCCCGAGCACCTCGCCCCGGCGCAGCTGGCACCACGCGGCAAGCAGTACGGCGATCCGCCACGGCTGCGGGATCGCGGCGTACAGGGCCTCGACCTGTCCTGGCGTGGCGACGTCGTCCTCGGGCGCGTGGTCCTGGTCGTGCCGCACGGACTTGCGCTGCGGCGTGGCGACGTCGGGCATGCGCTCGAGCACACCGTCGGCGACGGCGGCCCGCAGGATCATCTTCAGCACGTCGATCGCGTCGCCGGCAACGCCGTTGTGGGGCGCGTCCGGGCGCAGACGCGACGGGATCGCGACGAGGTCCCGTGTCAGGGCGCGGACGACGTCGGTGTCGATCTCGCGGACCAACGTGTCCCCGAGGCGCTCGCGCAGGTAGTTGTTGACCCGGCCGCGGTACATCATCACGGTCGCGGGCTTGCGCATCTTGCTGCCCTTGCCCGGCTCGGTCGCGATGCGTTCCAGCCACCGGTCGGCATACTCGGCGAAAGTGATGTCCCGCGCGGCAGCCTCGGCCTCCTCGCGCTCGCGCCGGGCGGCAGCCTCGGCGGGCGGCTCCCACTCGCCGCGGGCGATGGAGTCATGCACCCGGTTGAGCCAGGCACGCGCGTCGCCCTTGGTAAGGAACGTCAGGGGGCGATCGTCCTCGGTGCGCGCCGAATAGAGCTTGCCGTCCGGCGCGGGGTACCGCGCCTGCCACCGCTTCGAGGGGAGCTTGCGCAGTCGACCCCACGCCTCGCGGCGACTCTTCGCCGTCGTCGTCTCCGCCATCGTCGTCCCCTCCCCTGAACCTCTCCCGACGCGTTCCGGCGGTGGGGCACGAACCTCACGATACTCGGGTTCGTGCCCCCTGCGTGCCCCTCAAAATGAACACTCCCGTCCACCGCGGTCAACGAGTGTCCACTCGATCCCGGGCATAGAAAGAGGCCCTGACCTGCATCGATAGTGCAGGTCAGGGCCTCCGACCAGGACACGCAGACGTGTCCGGTTTGTCCCAGCGATCAGAGGTTGATCATGTGCCCCGCGATGCCGTGGATGGACTCCTGGACGGCCTCGGACAGCGTGGGGTGGGTGTGGACGTTGCGGGCGACCTCGTCGGCGGTGAGGTCCCACTTCTGCGCGAGGGTGAGCTCGGGCAGCATCTCGGAGACGTCGGGGCCGATCATGTGGGTGCCGAGCAGCTCGTTGTACTTGGCGTCGGCGACGATCTTGACGAAGCCGGTGGGGTCGCCGAGGCCGTGGGCCTTGCCGTTCGCCATGAACGGGAAGGTGGAGACCTTCACGTCGTAGCCCTCGTCCTTGGCCTGGGCCTCGGTGAGCCCGAAGGAGGCGACCTGCGGGGAGCAGAACGTGGCGCGCGGCATCATGCGGTAGTCGCCGAGCGTCATGGTCTCGGCGCCGCCGATGGTCTCGGCGGCGACGACGCCCTGAGCCTCGGCGACGTGGGCGAGCATGAGCTTGGCGGTGACGTCACCGATGGCGAAGATGTGCGGCACGTTGGTGCGCATGTGGTCGTCGATGGCGATGGCGCCGCGCTCGGTGAGCTGGACGCCGGTGTTCTCCAGGCCGAAGTTCTCGACGTTGGGCGCGAACCCGACGGCGGAGAGCACCTTGTCGACCTCGAGCGAGCCCGGCTTGTCGTCCTTGACGCCCTTGTACTCGACGGTGACGGACGAGCCGTTGTCCTTGACGGTCTGGACGGCGGTGGAGGTGAGGAGCTTGATGCCGAGCTTCTTGTACTGCTTGGCGATCTCCTTGGAGACGTCGGCGTCCTCGTTGGGCAGGGCTCGGTCGAGGAACTCGATGATGGTGACGTCCACGCCGTAGTTCTTCAGGACGTAGCCGAACTCCATGCCGATGGCGCCGGCGCCGACGATGGCGATCGACTTCGGCAGCTCGCGGGTCATGATCTGCTTCTCGTAGGTCACGACGTTCTCGCTGAGCTCGACGCCGGGCAGCAGGCGGACCTTGGAGCCGGTCGCGATGATCGCGTTGTCGAAGGTCACCGTCTCGGTGCCGCCCTTGTTGAGCGTCACCTCGATCGTGTTCGCGTCGCGGAACGTGCCGCGGCCGTCGTACTCGGTGATCTTGTTCTTCTTCATGAGGAAGTGGACGCCCTTGGTCCGGCCGTCCGCGACGTCGCGGGACCGGTCGAACGCCTTGCCGAAGTCGAACGTCACGTCTCCCGACATGCCGAAGAAGTCGGCCTGCGTGTGGAAGATGTGCGCGAGCTCAGCATTGCGCAGGAGGGCCTTGGAGGGGATGCAGCCCACGTTGAGGCAGACACCACCCCAGTACTTCTCCTCGATGATGGCGACGGACTTGCCGAGCTGGGCCGCACGGATGGCGGCGACGTAGCCGCCGGGTCCAGCTCCGAGGAGGACGACGTCGTAGTGGGAAGCCATGGCCCCCAGCCTATTGCCGCCCGGCGCTTCGTGTGCTGTGACGTCCATCGCACCGCCGCTGCGGTGCGTCGGCGTGGTTCAGCGCACGGAGTCGACGCCGTCGTTGGCGAGCTGGTCGGCGCGTTCGTTGCCGGGGTCGCCGGCGTGCCCCTTGACCCAGATCCAGCGCACCTCGTGCCGTGCCACCTCGGCGTCGAGGGCCTGCCACAGGTCGACGTTCTTGACGGGCTTCTTCGCGGACGTCTGCCACCCGTTGCGCTTCCATCCGGCGATCCACGTCTTCATGCCGTTCATGACGTAGGACGAGTCGGTATGCACGGTGACGGCGCTGGGGCCTTTGAGTGCGCGGAGCGCCTCGACGACGGCGGTCAGCTCCATGCGGTTGTTGGTGGTGACCTTCTCACCGCCGAACAGCTCCTTGGTGTGGCCGCCGGAGCGCAGCAGCGCACCCCAGCCGCCGATCCCGGGGTTGCCCTTGCAGGCGCCGTCGGTCCAGATCTCCACGGTGGGGGTGTCGCTCACGCGGGCCACCCTATGCCGGGTTCGGGTGTCGGACGGCGGGCGTAGCGTCAGGAGCGGCAGTTCGGTCCGACGGCGGCGCAGGAGGAGGAGTGACCATGAGGTTCGGGTTCGTCGGCAGCTTCGGCTCGCCGGAGCAGCAGGTGCGGCTCGCGCGCGAGTGCGAGGAGCACGGGTGGGACGGGTTCTTCACGTGGGACGGCGTCAGCCTGGACGACGAGGGGTTCGGCGCCACCCCGACGTGGGACCCGTTCGCCCTGCTCGCGGCGGTGGCGACGGTGACGGAGCGGATCACCCTGGGCGCGATGGTGTTCGCCCTGCCCCGCCGCCGGCCGTGGGAGCTCGCGCAGCAGGTCCTCACGGTCGACCACCTGTCCGGCGGGCGCCTCGTGCTCCCGGTGGGCGTCGGCGTCCCGATCGACCGTGCCTTCACGTCCGTCGCCGGCCAGCCCACGGCCCTGCGCGACCGCGCCCGCGCGCTCGACGACGTCCTGGACTGGCTGGAGCGGTCCTGGCGGGGTGAGCCGTTCGACCATGACGGGCACTGGACGACGACGGGGACGTTCCAGCTCCCGACGCCGCCGGTGCACGGACGCGTCCCGGTGTGGCCGGTCGGCGTCTGGGACGCCGCCAGTCCCCCGCTGCGCAGCCTGCGGCGCGCGCTGCGCTGGGACGGCATCGTCCCGCAGGTCCGCGGCGACTCCCCCGAGGGCGCCGAACCGGGCCCGGCCGACCTTCGCGCGCTCACGCAGTGGATCGGTGAGCACCGCGACGTGGCCTCCGAGCCCTTCGAGGTGGTCCATCAGGGCCGCCTCGACGACGACCCGGCCACCGCCCGGCAGCAGGCCGCCGACGCCGCGGACGCGGGCGCCACCTGGTGGATGGAGTCCCACTGGGACCCGACGACGGCCACCCCGGAGGAGCTGCTCGGCAAGGCCCGCCAGGGCCCGCCCGCCCTCTGAGGCGACGTCGTCGTCCGTCGTGAGCCCCGGGACCGAGCGCGGGACGAACCGAGGTCAGGAGACCGGACGTGCCGGCTCGATCTCGACCTTCGGCAGGTGCTTGGCGGGCAGGGTCTTGGGCCGCCACGGGGCACGCTTCGCCTCGAACGCGGCGATGTCCTCCTCGTGCTGGAGGGTCAGGCCGATGTCGTCGAGGCCCTCCATGAGGCGCCAGCGGGTGTAGTCGTCGATCTGGAACGGCACGGTGACGTCGTCGGCCTGGACGGTGCGGTGCTCGAGGTCGACGGTGATCTCGGTGCCGGGCTTGGTCTCGAGGATCTTCCAGAGGAGCTCGATGTCCTCCTGGGCGACGATCCCGGCGACCAGGCCCTGCTTGCCCGAGTTGCCGCGGAAGATGTCGGCGAACCGGGAGGCGAGCACGACGCGGAAGCCGTAGTCCTTGAGCGCCCAGACGGCGTGCTCGCGCGACGAGCCGGTGCCGAAGTCGGGGCCGGCGACGAGCACGGAGCCGGCCCGGTACGCGTCCTGGTTGAGCACGAACGTGGGGTCGCCGCGCCAGGCGGCGAACAAGGCGTCCTCGAACCCGGTGCGGGTGACGCGCTTGAGGTAGACGGCGGGGATGATCTGGTCGGTGTCGACGTTGCTGCGGCGCAGCGGGACCCCGACGCCGGTGTGGGTGGTGATCTTCTCCATGACAGGACTCCTTGCAGGCGCTGGGGGGCTCAGACGAACGACGGCGTGGACAGCGGCGCGAGGGGCGTGCCGTCGAAGGTCGTCAGGTCGACCTCCTGGTCCAGGTCGAGGTCGGAGACGGAGGACAGGGTGCCGCGGATGGCGGTCGCGGCGGCCACCAGCGGGGACACGAGGTGGGTGCGTCCACCCTTGCCCTGGCGACCCTCGAAGTTGCGGTTCGAGGTGGAGGCGGCCCGCTCCCCGGGGTGAGCTGGTCGGGGTTCATGCCGAGGCACATGGAGCAGCCGGCGTTGCGCCACTCGGCGCCGAACTCCTTGAAGATGACGTCGAGGCCCTCGGCCTCGGCCTGGAGGCGCACGCGGGCGGACGCCGGCACGACGAGCACACGGACGTCGTCGGCCTTGACCCTGCCCTGGACGACCTTGGCGACGGACCGCAGGTCCTCGATGCGCCCGTTGGTGCAGGAGCCGATGAACACGGTGTCGACCTTGACGTCGCGCAGCGGCCGGCCGGCCTCGAGGCCCATGTACTCCAGGGCGCGCTCGGCGGCGACGCGCTCGTTCTCGTCGGCGATCTCGGCGGGGACGGGCACGTTGGCGGACAGCGGCAGGCCCTGGCCGGGGTTGGTGCCCCAGGTGACGAAGGGCTCGAGGTCCTCGGCGCGCAGGACGACCTCGGCGTCGAACTGGGCGTCGTCGTCGCTGCGCAGGGTGCGCCAGTACTCGACGGCGGCGTCCCAGTCCTCGCCCTCGGGCGCGTGCGGGCGGCCCTTGAGGTAGTCGAAGGTGGTGTCGTCGGGGGCGATCATGCCGGCGCGGGCGCCGGCCTCGATGGACATGTTGCAGATGGTCATGCGGGCTTCCATCGAGAGGCGACGGATGGCCTCGCCGCGGTACTCGAGCACGTAGCCCTGCCCGCCGCCGGTGCCGATCTTGGCGATGATCGCCAGGATGATGTCCTTGGACGTGGCGCCGACGGGGAGCTCGCCGTCGACGGTGATCGCCATGGTCTTGAAGGGGGCGAGCGGCAGCGTCTGGGTGGCCATGACGTGCTCGACCTCGGAGGTGCCGATGCCGAACGCGAGGGCGCCGAAGGCGCCGTGCGTGGAGGTGTGCGAGTCGCCGCAGACCACGGTCAGGCCGGGCATGGTGAGACCGAGCTGCGGTCCCACCTGGTGGACGATGCCCTGGTCGGCGTCCCCGAGGGAGTGGATGCGGACGCCGAACTCGCGCGCGTTGTTGCGCAGCGTGTCGATCTGGGTCCGGCTGGTGAGGTCCGCGATCGGCAGGTCGATGTCGAGTGTCGGGGTGTTGTGGTCCTCGGTGGCCAGGGTGAGGTCCGGGCGGCGCACCGGACGGCCCGCGAGGCGCAGTCCTTCGAAGGCCTGCGGGCTGGTCACCTCGTGGACCAGGTGAAGGTCGATGTAGAGCAGGTCCGGCGCCCCGTCGGTGCCCTGGCGCACCAGGTGCGCCTCCCAGACCTTCTCTGCCAGCGTCCCGGCCATCACGAACTCCTCGTCCGCCGCCTGTGGGCGGCTCTCGACTGCTTCTGAGTGGTGCGACCTGACCCGTGGCAAGTTCCCAGGACTTGCAATCTCAGTAAGCGAGACGTCAGTATCGACCTATGGACGATACTAGCGGAGTCGGCGTACTGGACAAGGCCGCGTCCGTTCTCGGCGCACTCGAGGCCGGGCCCGCCACCCTTGCCCAGCTGGTCTCCTCGACCGGGCTGGCCCGGCCGACGGCCCACCGCCTCGCGGTCGCGCTCGAGCACCACCGGTTCGTCGCCCGCGACATGCAGGGGCGATTCATCCTCGGCCCCCGGCTCAACGAGCTCTCCACGGCCGCCGGCGAGGACCGCCTGCTCGCGGCCGCGAACCCGGTGCTCACGGCGCTGCGCGACCACACCGGTGAGAGCGCCCAGCTCTACCGCCGCCAGGGCGACCACCGCGTGTGCGTCGCCGCGGCGGAGCGCCCGGTCGGTCTGCGGGACTCCATCCCCGTGGGGGCCGCCCTGACCATGCTGGCCGGGTCGGCCGCGCAGATCCTGCTCGCCTGGGAGGAGCCGGACCGGCTCCACCGCGGCCTGCGCGAGGCCGTCTTCACCGCGACGATCCTCTCCGGCGTCCGACGCCGCGGCTGGGCGCAGTCCGTCTCGGAGCGTGAGCTCGGGGTCGCCTCGGTGTCCGCACCCGTGCGCGGCCCGTCCGGCAGGATCGTCGCCGCCGTCTCGGTCTCCGGACCGGTCGAGCGCCTCACCCGCCAGCCGGGCCGCCTGCACTCGGCGTCCGTCGTCGCCGCCGCCAACCGGCTCTCCGAGGTCCTGCAACGATCCGGTGAATGAGATGCGGCACGCCGAGAGGGGTCTGGCCAGCGCGGCCCGGCAGTCAGTAGTCTCCTGACCAGCACGGCAACCCTGCCGTGTCGACCGAGAGGCGTGAGGACCCGATGCCGGCCAAGGCCAAGACCCTGCTCGTCTGGCTCGTCGTGATCTTCCTGATCTACGCGATCGTTTCGAACCCGGGCCGATCCGCGGACGTCGTCCAGGCGATCTGGGACGTCATCAGCGGTGCGTTCGCGAGCTTCGGGGAGTTCTTCGCCAACCTGACGTCGTGACGATGTCGGACCCCGGCAAGGGCTTCCGCACACCACGGAGCCTGCGCCGGTACATCCTCGACGGTGAGCGCATCGCCGTGGCCACCCGACTGCACTGGGCCCGGCTCCTCGAACCGCTGATCACCACGTTCGCGGTGACGGTGATCGCCGCCTGGCTGCACGCCTCCTCGGGCAGCGGCTGGTTCTGGGTGCTGTGGCTGGTGGCCGCGGGGCGTCTCGCCTACCGATGGCTCCAGTGGTACGTCGAGTGGTTCGTCGCCACGGACAAGCGCCTGGTGCTCGCCTACGGGGTGATCGTGCAGAAGGTCGCGATGATGCCCCTGATGAAGGTGACCGACATGGGCTACTCGCGGACGCCCCTGGGCCAGGTCATCGGGTACGGGCGCTTCACGATGGAGTCCGCCGGCCAGGACCAGGCCCTGCGGCAGATCGACTACGTGCCCACCCCGGACCGCACGTACCGCACGCTGTGCGACACGATGTTCTTCAAGCCGGGCGCCCCGCCACCGGACCGCAAGAGTCCGCCCTCCGTGGTGCCGGGGCCCCAGGAGCCGGCCGCGTCGACGGCGGAGATCCCCGTCGTCGACCAGGGCGCCCACGGCGGCGCGAACCCGCCCGACCTGCGGCCCGGACCGTCGTCGTCCTCGCAGGCGGGTGGCGAGGACGACCGGCGTCCGACCGGGCTCGGCGGGCGCAAGCTGTGGCCCTCCTGGACGCCGCCGCGCCGCCGCTCTCCCTACGACCCGCCCGAGAGCGCCGGGGCCGGGAGCCACGTCCCCGACCCGTTCCTCTGACGGCCGGCACGGAAACGACCGCCCGGGTACGCACACCCCGGACATGCACACCCCGAACAGGCAAAAGGCCCGGTCCGACGGACCGGGCCTTGCTTGCGTACCCCCAGCGGGATTTGAACCCGCGTTACCGCCGTGAGAGGGCGGCGTCCTAGGCCGCTAGACGATGGGGGCCGGACGTGGTCCTGTTGCCAGGACCGGTGTGCCGTCCGTCGCCGGACGACTACGTACCCCCAGCGGGATTTGAACCCGCGTTACCGCCGTGAGAGGGCGGCGTCCTAGGCCGCTAGACGATGGGGGCCTATGGTGCGTCGATGTCGCATCGACGTGCCGGTGAGAACTCTAGCGCACGACCATCGCCGCCAAGAACGGGGAAGGTGGTGCACAGGAGCGCTGCGCTGGGGTACCAGGACTCGAACCTAGACTAAGAGAATCAGAATCTCTCGTGCTGCCAATTACACCATACCCCATGGTATGTGGACACTTCGGGCGGGAGCGGCCTGCGCCGTTCGCCATCCGTAGAGGCCCAACGACCCAGAACATTACCGGACGCGAGGCCGTGATCCAAACCCGTGGCGCGGTGCTCTTCGTCACGACCCGAGCCGCGATCCCCCAGGTCGGGACCTGACAACGCCGAACCCTCCGTGGCAGCATGCGAGCATGCCGACGACGCCCGACCCGCACTCCCGCACCGACCGTGCCGCCGCGTTCACCCGCGGCGCCGGCGTCTACGCCAGGGTCCGGCCGTCCTACCCGTCCGAGGCCGTCGGTTGGATGGTTCCGCCGGGCGCGCGGGTGCTCGACCTCGCCGCGGGGACCGGTCTGCTGACCCGCCGCCTGGTCGAGGCGGGGCACGACGTCGTGGCCGTCGACCCGGCCCCGCAGATGCTCGCCGAGCTCTCCACGGCGCTGCCCGACGTCGCCGTGCAGGTCGGCTCCGCCGAGTCGATCCCGCTGCCCGACGCGAGCGTGGACGCCGTCGTCGTCGGCCAGGCGTGGCACTGGTTCGACCCGGCCCTGGCGAGCGCAGAGATCGCGCGCGTGCTGCGACCGGGCGGCACGCTGGGGATCTGCTGGAACGACCGTGACGAGCGCATCGAGTGGGTCCGCCGGTTCGGCCGCATCCTGCACGACGGCGACGGCCTGCACCCGCACGACGCCCCCCAGCACGTGGAACCGGAGCTCGGGCCGGCGTTCGAGGTGCTGGAGCAGGCGTCGTTCCGGTGGTCCCACCACCTGCCGACGTCGGCGCTGCGCGACCTCGCGGCGTCGCGCTCCTACGTCCTGACGCTTCCCGACGACGAGCGCGAGGAGCACCTGCAGCAGGTCGACGACCTCGTGGTCACCCACCCGGACCTCGCCGGGACCACCGAGGTCGCGATGCCGTACGTCACGGTCGCCTGTCGCGCGCGACGGCGCTGAGCCGCCGGGCGGCCGCCGACGGCGTCGCCCCGTCACGCCACACCACCCGCAGCCGCCGCGACAGGTCGAGGCCCGTCACCGGAACGGTGATCAGACGCCCCGACTCGACGTCGTCGGCGACCGTCAGCGCGGACAGCACCGCCACGGAGCCGCCGTGCGCGACCGCTGCCTTGAGCGCCGCCGTCGACCCGAGCGTCGGCAGGTGGTCGGGCAGCGCGAGCCCCACCTGGCCGAGCGCCCGTTCGAGGATCTCCCGCGTCCCGGAGCCGGCCTCGCGCAGCACGAGCCGCCCGGCGAGCAGGTCCTCGGGGGCGATCGCACGGCGTCGGGCCCACGGGTGCGCGGGTGCGACGACGGCGACCAGCTCGTCGTGCGCGACGGTGCGGCTGCGCAGGCCGCGCCGCACGCCCGGGCTCTCCACGAACCCCAGCTCGGCGGAACCGGCGAGCACGAGCTCCATGACGTCGTGGGAGTTGCGCACGGTCAGCTCGACCTCCGCGGCGTCGTGCGGGCCGGCGAGCACCGCCAGCCATCGCGGCACGAGGTACTCGGCCACGGTCAGGCTCGCGGCGACGCGCAACGCCGTGGCCGGCCCGGTCCGCAGCCCCGCGACGGACCGTTCGAAACGGTCGGAGGCGGCCACGACCTCCCGCGCCCAGCCGGCGGTCGCCCGGCCGGTCGGTGTCAGCTCCGTGCCGCGCGCACCGCGCGCGACCAGCTCCAGCCCGAGGCGTCGCTCCAGGCGGCGCAGACCGGCGGACGCCGTCGGTTGGGCGAGCCCGAGCGCCCGTGCCGCAGCACTGATCGACCCGTGGGTGTCCACGGCCACGAGCAGCTCGAGCGCGGCGAGCGAGGTGCGTTCCGCCATAGCAGGAGTCTATGGATGGATCACCGGTTCGACCTTCCGAGGCCCACCGGGGCACCGCAGGGTGGACACCATGACCCGCCTCCTGCCCGGCCTCGGCCTCACCGCCGTCGCGGCCGCCGCGCTCCTGGCCGCCGCCCCGGCACTGACCGCCGCCGCACCCGCGCTGTCCCCGCTGGTGCTCGCACTGCTGCTGGGTGCGGGCGTCGGGTCCGTGCTGGGCGTCGCGTCCCGGCGCGGGGCTCCCCGGCCGCTGGAGACCGTCACGCCCGGCACCACGTGGGCGGCCCGGCACGTGCTGCGCGCCGGGGTCGTGCTCCTCGGCCTGCAGCTCTCGATCGGCGACGTGCTGGACCTCGGCTGGCGCGGGCTGACCGTGGTGGCCACGACCGTCGCGGTCACGTTCTGCGGCACCCTCGCGCTCGGACGGTGGCTGCGCGTGCCCCGCGAGACGTCGCTGCTCGTGGCGACGGGCTTCTCGATCTGCGGCGCCGCGGCCGTGTCGGCCATGTCCGGTGTCCTGGACCGGACCCCGGGACGCACCAGGGACGACGACCGCTCGACCGCGGTGGCCGTCGCCCTGGCGCTCGTCGCCCTCTACGGCACGCTCGCGGTCCTCGCGCTGCCGTGGCTCGCGCACCTGCTGGGTCTGACGCCCGCGCAGGCCGGCCTGTGGATGGGGGCGAGCGTGCAGGAGGTCGCCCAGGTGGTCGCCGCGGCGGGCACCCTGGCGGGCACCGCCGCGCTCGCGACGGCCACGGTCGCCAAGCTGGCCCGGGTCGTGCTGCTCGCGCCGCTGGTCACCACCGTCGGTGCCGTGCGTGCGCGCCGCACCGCGCCGACGGCGTCCGCCGTCCCCGGCACGACGCGGCCGCCGCTCGTCCCGGGTTTCGTGCTCGGATTCCTCGGGGCCGTCGCGGTGCGCAGCCTCGGGATCCTCCCCCCGGGCGTGCTCGCCGTCGCGGCGAGCGCCTCGACGGCGCTGCTGGTCGCGGCCATGTTCGCCCTCGGCCTCGGCGTCGACGTGCCCCGCCTGGTGCGCACCGGGCGCCGTCCGCTGGTGCTCGGCGCCGGCTCCGCCGTCGTCGTCACCGGGACGTCCCTGAGCGCCGTGCTGCTGCTGACCCCCTGACGACCGGCGGCCGGGTCGGGCGTCAGGTTCAGCCGGTCGCCGTCGCCAGCGCGGCCGGCACCTCGTCCAGCCCGGGCACGACGACGATCCCCGCCGCCCGCATCCCGGCGACGTCGACGTCCTGCTCGGTGGACCGCCGGGCGCCCGGCCGGTCGAGCCACACGCCCACCAGACCGGCGTCGTGCGCGCCGAGCGCGTCGATGCGGGGCTCGTCGCCCACGTAGGCCGTGCGCGCCGGGGCCGTCCCCAGCAGCCGCGCCCCCTCGACGAACACGTCCGGGTGCGGCTTGCCGTACCCGAGGGTGTCCACCCCGACCAGGACGGGCACGTCCAGCCCGGCGGCGGCGAGTTTGCGCTCCTGCAGCTCCACCTGGGCGTTCGTCACGACGCCGACGGCGATCCCCGCGGACCGCAGCGCCGCCAGCAGCGCCGCGGCGTCGTCGAACGAGGTCCAGGACCGCTCGAAGGTGCCCCAGAACAGCTCGTCCCAGGCGCTGAAGGCCGCCTCGTCCACCGGTGAGCCCCCGAAGGTGCGGTGCATGAGGTCGGCACGCAGCCGGCGCTGCGTGCGCACGTCGGTCTCACCGCGGGTGAAGCGGGCGTAGAACTGCCCCGGGTCGGAGCGCCAGTGGTCCAGCAGCGCGGCCCGGTCGACGTCGGCGGGCAGGTGGGCGTCCGCGACGGCGTCCAGCGCCCGGGCGAACGCGCCGCGGGTGTCCACCAGGGTGTCGTCGACGTCCAGCAGCACGCCGTCCACCCGGTACCCGGACGCGGCGTCGAGGACGCCGGGCCGTGGCTGCGTCACTGCGCCGGGGCCGCGGGCGGGTTCTCGGCCAGGCGCGCCAGCGCCGCGTCGACGCGCCCCAGGGTGCGTTCCCGACCCAGCACCTCGAGGGACTCGAACAGCGGCAGGCCGATCGTGCGGCCGGTCACGGCGACGCGCACCGGCGCCTGCGCCTTGCCCAGCTTGAGGCCGTGCGCCTCCCCCACCGCCAGGATCGTCTCCTTGAGCGGCTCGGCCGCCCACGGCTCGAGGCCCGCGAGCGCCGTGCGGGCGTCGGCGAGGAGCTCGGGGGCGCCGGCCTTCATGGCCTTGTTCCACGACTGCGCGTCGTCCACGGGAGCGTCCAGGAAGAGGAAGTCGACGTTGGCGGTGATGTCGCTGAGCAGGGCGACGCGCGACTGGGCGAGCGGGGCGACGGCGGCGAAGGCCACGGCGTCGAACTGCTCCTCGGCCCAGGGGGCGTGGGGGGCGCGCAGCCACGGGCCGACGGCGGCGACGAACTCCTGGACGTCGAGCGCGCGGATGTACTCGCCGTTGAAGGCGGCGAGCTTCTTGAGGTCGAAGAACGCCGAGGCGGAGTTGACGTCCTCGATGCGGAAGCGGGAGATCATCTCCTCGAACGGCAGGATCTCCTCGTCGTTGCCGGGCGCCCAGCCGAGCAGCATGAGGTAGTTGACCATCGCGGCCGGCAGGTACCCCTCGGCGAGATAGTCCTCGAGCGCGACCTTGTCGCGGCGCTTGGAGAGCTTCTGGCGCTTCTCGTTGACGATGACGGGCAGGTGGGCCCACACGGGCGGCTCGGCGCCGAGCGCGGCCCACAGCAGCTGCTGCTTGGGGGTGTTGGGCAGGTGCTCCTCGCCCCGGATGACATGGGTGATGCCCTCGTCGAGGTCGTCGACGACGTTGGCGAGCAGGAACACGGGCGAGCCGTCGCCGCGCGCGACGACGAAGTCCTCCATCGCGGAGTTCGGGAAGGTGGGGTTGCCGCGGATCAGGTCGACGACGGCCGTCTCGCCGTCGTCGGGGGTGCGGAACCGCAGGGCGCGGCCGGGGGCCTCGTCGAGCCCGCGGTCGCGGCAGTGGCCGTCGTAGCCGGTCTGCTGGTTGCCGGTGCGTGCCACGACGTCGTCGCGGGTGCAGTCGCAGAAGTAGGCGCGGCCGTCGTCGAGCAGGCGGCGCGCGGCCGCGACGTGCTTGTCCCGGTTCGCGGACTGGAAGTACGGGCCCTCGAAGGTGGGGTCGTCGGCGTGCATGCCGAGCGCGGCGTGGGCGGCGAGGATGCCGTCGACCCACTCCGGCTTGTTCCGTGAGGCGTCGGTGTCCTCGATGCGCAGCACGAACGTGCCGCCGGTCTGCTTGGCGACCGCCCAGTTGAACAGCGCGGAGCGGGCGCCGCCCACGTGGAACATGCCCGTCGGCGACGGGGCGAAGCGGACACGGACGTCAGAGGTACCTGCTGCGGGGATCACGGAACCAGCCTAGTTGCCCGGCGCCGGTGCGGCGGCGGCCGCCCGACGCCGGGCCGGGCCCTGCTCAGATCTCGCGACGCACCACGGGGTTGGCGAGCGTGCCGATGCCCTCGACCGCGCACTCGACGCGGTCGCCGGCGTCGATACGCCCGACGCCGGCCGGGGTGCCGGTGAGGATCACGTCACCGGGCAGCAGCGTCATCGCCTTGGACGCGTACGACACGAGGTAGTCGACGTCGAAGATCATCTCGGAGGTGCGCCCGTCCTGCTTGAGCTCGCCGTTGACGCGCGAGCGCACACCGACGTCCTCGGGGTCCAGGTCGGTCTCGATCCACGGCCCGAGGGGGCACGAGGAGTCGAACCCCTTGGCGCGCGCCCACTGGTCGTCGGTGCGCTGGGCGTCGCGGGCGGTGACGTCGTTGGCCACGGTGTACCCGAGCACGTACGCCCGGGCGTTCTCCGGCTCGACGTCCTTGCACAGCCTGGACACGACGACGGCGAGCTCGGCCTCGTAGGAGACCTCGGCCGTCCAGTCGGGCAGCACGATCGGGTCGTCCGGCCCGACGACGGACGTGTTCGGCTTGAGGAACAGCAGCGGGGACGTGGGCGGCTCGTTGCCCATCTCGCGGATGTGGTCCATGTAGTTGCGTCCCACGGCCACGACCTTGGACCGCGGGATCACCGGCGCCAGGAGGCGCACGCCGTCGCCGAGCTCGATCCGCTCCCCCGTCGGCATCGCCGGCATGTAGAGCGGGTCGCCGCTCAGCACGGCAAGGTAGGTGGAGTCCCCCTCGGTCTGGACGAAGGCGAAGCGGGGGTCGTCGCCGGTGGTGAATCTCGCGATGCGCACGGCACCAGGCTATCCGGCGACGGACCCGATAGCGTTCCAGCTCGACCACTCGACGCGAAGGATCACTCCATGAGCACGCCGTACGAGCCCGAGGGCTCCGACCGTCCCGCCCAGCCGCAGCCGCCCTACGGCGCCCCGCAGCAGAACCCGGCACCGCAGTCGCCCTACGGCGCCCCGCAGCAGCACTCCGCAGGTCCGTCCCAGCCGTACGGCACGCCCCCGCAGCCGGGCTACCCGGGGCAGGCGCCCGGGCAGCCGGGCTACCCCGGGCAGGCGCCCGGCCAGCCGGGCTACTACGGCACGCCGCAGCAGCGCCCGGCCTCGGAGCGCAAGGGGCTGGCCATCACGGCCCTGGTCCTCGGCATCCTGGCGCTGCTGGGCTGCTGGATCCCCGTGCTGAACATCGGTTCGATCGTCCTGGGCATCGCCGGCCTCGTGCTGGGCATCATCGCGCTCGTCCAGGTGTCCAAGGGCACGGCCGGCGGCAAGGTCATGGCGATCGTCGGCGGGTCGCTGTCCCTGCTCGCGATCGTGCTCGCCATCGTCGTCACCGTGTTCTTCGTGGCCGTCATCGAGGGCCAGGGCCCGACGTTCCAGCAGGAGCTCGAGCAGGAGCTCCAGGAGCAGGGCAACCTCACCGACGAGGAGCTGGAGCAGCTCTTCGGCGACAACTGAGCCCGCACGCCCCACCGACGACCAGAGCGCCCGGCCCACCGCGCGGTGGGCCGGGCGCTCTGGTCGTCGGCGCTTCCGCCGTCACACGCGGGCGAGGACCTCGCCGTGCAGGATCGCGAACCAGCCGTCCGGGGCGTCCGCCCAGGCGAGCCAGTCGTGCGCGAGCTGTTCGAGGGCGACGTCGTCGGCGAGGTTCGACTCGACGGCCTGCCGGGCGAAGTTCGACTCGACGCAGCGTTCCGCCCACACCTGACCCCACCACTGGCGGTCCGTCGGTGTGGCGTAGCACCAGGAGGAGGCGCTGGGGACGGCGTCGGCGACCTCGAAGCCGGCCTGCTGCACCCAGGAGAACAGCCGGCGGCCGGCGTCCGGCTCGAAGCCGTACGCGTGCGTGACCTCGTGGTACAGCGTGTTCCACTCGGTGAGGCCGGGCGACTCGGGGTACCAGGCCATCGCGGCGTAGTCGGCGTCGCGCACGGCGACGAGCCCGCCCGGCCTGGTCACCCGCTTCATCTCGCGCAGCGCCGCGACGGGGTCGGACAGGTGCTGCAGGAGCTGGTGGGCGTACACGACGTCGAACGAGTCGTCCGCGAACGGCAGCTCGTAGGCGTTGGCCTGCTCGAAGCGCACGTTCTGCGCGCCGAGCGCCTCGGCGTGGGAGCGGGCGGCGTCGAGGACGGTCGCCGACGCGTCCACCCCGACCACCTCTCCCCCGGCGAGGATGCGGGCGAGGTCGACGGTGACCGTGCCGGGGCCGCAGCCCACGTCGAGCAGGTGCAGGTCGTCCTTGAGGTGCGGCAGCAGGAACCCGGCCGAGTTCTGCGCGGTGCGGGCCCGGTGGGCGCGCAGCACGGACTCGTGGTGGCCGTGCGTGTACGACTCGGACTCCTGGCTCTGCACCGTGTGGTGGGTGCTGGGAGCCTCGATCGCGTCCGACAGCGCCGCGCCGGACGGCTCCCCGCTCGACGGGCCCTCCACCGGGCTGCCGAGGCTCGGCGGGTCCGGGAAGTCGGGGCCGGAGTCGATCGAAAGGTTCATGGTCCTAACGTAGGCCACGGCTCCCTTTCTGGACACGTCCTTCTCACGGGCCGGGACGTCTGGCACGCTGGGCGGTCATGACGCTGCGCGAACGGCTGGTGGGCGGCCCGGACCGGGTGGTGGGCCTCGACGTGGCCCGCGGCCTGGCCGTGCTCGGGATGTTCGTCGCGCACGTCGGCGTCGCCGAAGGTCCCACGACGTGGCTCGAGGTCGCCGACGGGCGCTCGTCGGTGCTGTTCGCCCTGGTGGCGGGCGTGTCCCTCGCACTGGTCACCGGCGGGGCTCGCCCCCTGACCGGGGACGCGCTGATCCACGCCCGCACCCGGGTGCTGGTCCGCGCCGTGCTGCTGCTCGCCCTGGTGGCGCTGCTCGACCTGCTGGGCACGCGGGTGCTGCTCATCCTCGGCTTCTACGCCGCCTACTTCGTCCTGGCCCTGCCGTTCCTGCGCTGGGGGCCGGGCCGGCTCGCCGTGGCCGCGGGCGTCGTCGCCGTCGTCGGCCCGCCGATCGCCTACTGGGGACCGGAGGTCCTGGCCCGCGCCGGGCTGCGGGCCCCGCACGACGGCTCCGGCGCCGCCACCGACTTCCTGCTCACCGGCCACTACCCCGCGGTCGTCTGGATGGCGTACGTCTTCGCCGGGATGGCGATCGGGCGCTGCGACCTGACCTCCTCGCTGGTGCGCACGCGGCTCGTGGTCGGCGGCCTGGCCGCGACGGCCCTCGGCTATCTCGCCTCCGGTGCGCTCGTGGGCGGCGTGGAGCCGGGCGCGATCGAGGACCAGGTCGCCACGACCTCGAGCCGGTACGTCGCCGAGCCGTACGCCTGGGGCGACGCCTGGCCCACCGGCTGGTTCCTCGCGCAGGCCGAGCCGCACGACAACACGTTCTTCGAGGTGGTCGGCTCGGGCGGGTTCGCCGTCGCCGTGCTGGGCCTGTGCCTGTTCGCCCGGCGGACCGGGGCGGTCGCGCTGTCACCGCTGGCGGCCACCGGTGCGATGGCACTGACCGTGTACTCCCTGCAGATCGTCGCGATCTGGCACTGGGACCTCGTCGGCACGCCCACCAACGGCCCGCTCCTGGTCATGGTCGCGGTGACGCTGGTCGCCGCCACCGCCTGGCGGCTCACACTGGGGCGCGGCCCGCTGGAGCGACTGTTCGCCGTCGTCGCGCTGCGCACCGCGCCGCCACCCCGTCCCGAGACCGCGACGAGTCCCGAGCCCACCCCGAGGTAGCGGTCCGGGGACGATCCGGCGCTACCCCGGGGGCAGGGTGAGGTGGCCCTGCAGCGTCGTGGTGGTCGCCCCACCCACCCACACGCACGCGTCGGCGTCGCGACGCACGTGCACGCGGCCCCGCCGTCGTAGCGCCGTGCCCTGGGAGGCGACGTAGCGGGTCGGCAGCACGTCGCCCGCCAGCCACGCACCGAGCCCCGCGTTGAGCGAGCCGGTCACCGGGTCCTCCGGGACGCCGATGCCGGGCACGAACGCCCGCACCTCGACGTCGGCGTCGTGCTCGCCCGGCTCGTACGGCCCGACGACACCGATCTTCAGGTCCCCGAAGACCGCGAGGTCGGGGCGCACCGCGAGCACGGCGGCCGCGTCCGCGAGCCGCACACCGATCCAGCCGGGGCCGTTGTCCACCCAGGCGGCGTCCACGACGTCCGCGACCGTGAGGCGCAGCGCCCGCACGACCTGCGCGAGGTCCTCGGTGCCGACCCGGCCCGACCGGCGCAGCGGCGGCCCCGCGAACGCCAGGTGATCGGTGGACCGGTCGATGGTGACGAGCCCGACCTCGCACTCCTGGACGACGACGCCGTCGGCGGCCGGCACTCCCCCGGCCTCCAGCCAGGCGTGCGCGGTGCCGAGCGTGGGGTGGCCGGCGAACGGCAGCTCGCCGCCCGGCGTCCAGATCCGCACCCGGTAGTCGGCGCCCGGATCGGTGGGCGCGAGCAGGAACGTCGTCTCGGAGAGGTTCGTCCAGCGCGCGAAGGCGGCCATCCGGTCGTCGGTGAGGTCGTCGGCGTCGTGCACCACGGCCACCGGGTTACCGGTCAGCGGACCGGACCCGAACACGTCAACCTGGCGAAATCCGTAGCTGCTCATGGTCGCCACGCTAGCCCGTCGCGGCACCACCTACCCTGGAACGGTGCCTTCCCCGACCACGACCGCCGATCCGGCGACGCCCGAGCGCGTCGCCGGGTGCGACGTCGTGCACGACCGGGGCGCGGCGGCCGCGGCGCACGCCGCGCGCGCCGACGCGCTGACCGCCGTCTGGCGCGACGCCCGTGACCGCGGCGAGAAGCACGCGATCGAGGACTTCCTGTTCACCTACTACCCCACGCGGGTGAGCCACCTGCGACGCTGGCACCCAGGCGTGGGTGTCGTCCTGGCCGGCGCGGCCGAGCACGCCACGTGGCGCTGGTACCGCGAGGTGTCGCCGGCGGACGGCGGCACGGGGGCGACGCTCGACGTCGCGGGGTTCCTGGCCGAGCGCGGCGACACGGTGCGCTACGTGCGTTCGCTCCTCGGCGCGACGGCGGCACGGCCGGGCACGTTCGGATGCTTCGGGCTGCACGAGTGGGCGATGGTGTACCGCGACTCCGCGGCCGGGCGCGACCACCGCCACCCGCTGCCGCTGCGGCTCGGGGGCGACGGCACGGACGAGGTCGTCGAGTCGCACCGCATCGGCTGCTCGCACTTCGACGCCTTCCGGTTCTTCACGCCGCAGGCCCGCGACCGCAACGAGCTGGCGCCGACCCGCGAGCGCCAGGTCGCGATGGAGCAGCCGGGCTGCCTGCACGCGACCATGGACCTGTACAAGTGGGCGCTGAAGCTGGGGCCCGCTGTTCCCGGGGACCTCCTCCTGGACACCTTCGAGCTGGCGCGCGACGTCCGGTACACCGACATGGCGGCCTCCCCCTACGACGTGAGCGCGTACGGCGTGGACGCCGTGGCGATCGAGACGCCGGCGGGCAAGGCGGAGTACGTGCGCCGTCAGCGCGGCTTCGCCGAGCGCGGCCAGCGGCTGCGGGCACGACTGGTCGACGTCTGCGACGCGCTGCTGGCGCACTGAGCGTCCGACGCTCCTGCTGAGCGGCTGCCGGCCGGGCGGCCGAACGTGGCGCGGTCTTCGCGCCGGGGCGCGGGGTCAGTCCTCGGCGGCGCGGCGCGCACGCAGGGCGGCCTGGGCGTTGCGGTTGGTGCAGGTGGTCGAGCAGTAGCGGCGCGAGCGGTTGCGGGACAGGTCCAGCACGAGGCCGTCGCAGGTGTCGTCGGCGCAGGTGCCGATGCGGTCGTGGGCGTCGGCGCGCACGACGTCGATCATCGCCATCGCGGTCTCCACGAGGATGCGGGTGGCCAGGGGCGCGTGGTCGGGCACGGCGTGGACGTGCCAGTCCTCGGCGTCGTGGCGTACGAGCCGGGGTACGGCGTCGGCCTCGGCGAGGGCGTCGTTGACGAGGGCGGGGGCGTCGTCGCGTGCCGCGAGGAGCAGTGCGCGCAGCCGGCGCGGGAGGCCGAGGACGTCGTCGAGCTCGGCCGTGGTGCGCTCGTGCCGACCCGTGTACCCCTGCTCGCGGTAGAAGGCGTCGAGGTCGGTGACGCTGGTGATCGTGCTCGGCGGTCCGACGGCGTTGACCAGGGCGACGGCGGACTGCAGCGCCACCGTGGTGTCATGCGCGAAAACCATGTTGACACGTTATCAGGCGCTGACGTAGCGTCATGCGTCATGGCAACGTTGGCGCATGACGCCTCTCCTCGGGCCGGCGGAGCCGCCCTCCGGTCCACGACCGGCGTCGGGCTGGCACTCGCCCTCGCCTCCGCACTCTGCTTCAGCCTCTCCGGACCGCTGGCCGCCGGGCTCTTCGCCACCGGATGGACCCCCGGAGCCGTCGTCCTCGTCCGGGTCGTCGTCGGCGCGCTCGTCGTGCTGCCCTTCGGCCTCGTCGCCCTGCGCGGCGACTGGAACGCCGTCCTGCGCAACCTGCGCCTGCTGGTCGTCTACGGCGCCCTCGGCGTCGCCGCCACCCAGTTCTGCTACTTCGCGGCGATCCAGCACATGCAGGTCGGCCCCGCGCTGCTCATCGAGTACTCCTCGGCCGCCGCCGTGGTCGCCTACCTCTGGCTGCGGCACGGACAGCGCCCCGGACGCCTCACCCTCGTCGGCATCACCCTCGCCGCCGCCGGACTGATCCTCGTCCTGGACCTCACGGGCACCGCCCTCGACGCCGTGGGCGTGGCATGGGCGCTCGGAGCGATGGTCGGCGTGTCCGCCTACTTCCTCGTCAACGCCCGCGTCGACACCGGGCTGCCGCCGATCAGCCTCGCCGCCGGCGGCCTCGTCGTCGGGGCCGCGCTGCTGGGCCTGCTCGCCGCCGTCGGCCTCCTGCCCGTCGCCACCTCCACCGACGCCGTGGACCTGGCCGGCGCCGCCGTGCCCGCCTGGCTCGTGCTCGCGATCCTGGGAGTGGTGACCGCCGGCCTCGCCTACGTCACCGGCATCGGCGCAGGACGGCGGCTCGGCGCCCGACCCTCCTCCTTCGTCGGCCTGCTCGAGGTCGTCAGCGCCGTGTTCTTCGCCTGGCTCCTCCTCGGCGAGGTGCCGAGCCTCGTCCAGGCCGGCGGCGGGCTGCTGGTGCTCACCGGGGTCGTCGTCGTGCAGCAGGGCGAAGCCGCCACCCGCCGGACCGTGCCGCCCGGCGCCGTCGAACCCGTCACCGTCGAACCCGGCCCCGTCGAACCCGTCACCGCGGAGCCCATGACAGTCCCGGGAGCCGCCACGTGACGGGCTGACACAATGGCCCCCACGATGACTTCTGCCGACACCGCCCCGGTCACTGCACCCACCGCCACCACGCCGCGACCCGCCGGCACCCTGCTGCCGCACCTGCCCGCCCCCACGGGCAAGGCACCGGACCCGGACGTGCTGTTCGAAGGGTTCGGCCAGTGGGCCGCGGAGTCCGGCCGCGCCCTCTACCCCCACCAGGAGGAGGCGCTGCTCGAGATCATGACGGGCTCGCACGTCGTCCTGGCGACCCCGACCGGGTCCGGCAAGTCCATGGTGGCGATGGGCGCGCAGTTCGCGGCGCTCGCGGCCCGCCGTTCCGGCGGCGGCGGCCGCACCTACTACACGGCCCCGCTCAAGGCACTGGTGAGCGAGAAGTTCTTCGACCTCGTCGCGGCGTTCGGGTCGCGCAACGTGGGCATGATGACGGGCGACTCCGCGGTCAACGCCGACGCCCCCATCATCTGCTGCACCGCGGAGATCCTCGCGAACCTCGCACTGCGCGACGGTGCGGGAACGCCCGGCGACGACGACTTCATCGCCCAGGTCGTCATGGACGAGTTCCACTACTACGGCGACCCGCAGCGCGGCTGGGCGTGGCAGGTGCCGCTCCTGGAGCTGCCGCACACCCAGTTCCTGCTGATGAGCGCCACCCTGGGCGACACCACCCGCCTGCGCGAGGACCTCACCGAGCGCACCGGGCGCGACGTCGCCGAGGTGGCGGGCGCCGAACGTCCCGTGCCGCTGACGTTCTCCTACGTGATGGAGCCGCTGCCCGAGGTCATCGACGAGCTCGTGTCCACGCACCGCGCCCCGGTGTACGTCGTGCACTTCACCCAGAAGGACGCCGTCGACCGCGCGCAGGCGCTGCTCAGCTCCAAGATCGCCACCAAGGAGGAGAAGGACGCGATCGTCGCCGAGATCGGCGCGTTCCGCTTCGGCACCGGGTTCGGCAAGGTGCTCACCCGGTTCCTGCGGGCGGGGATCGGCGTGCACCACGCGGGCATGCTGCCCAAGTACCGCCGCCTCGTGGAACGCCTCACCCAGAAGGGCCTGCTCAAGGTGGTGTGCGGCACGGACACCCTGGGCGTCGGCATCAACGTGCCCATCCGCACCGTGCTCATGACGTCCCTGGTGAAGTTCGACGGCGAACGCATGCGTCACCTGTCCGCGCGCGAGTTCCACCAGATCTCCGGCCGGGCCGGTCGCGCCGGGTACGACACGCTCGGCGAGGTGCTCGTCATGGCGCCCGAGCACGTCATCGAGAACCGCAAGATGGTCGCCAAGGCCGGGGACGACCCCAAGAAGCTGAAGAAGATCGTCCGCAAGAAGGCGCCGTCGGGCGCGGTCAACTGGACGGACTCGACGTTCGAACGGCTGCGCGACGCTCCCCCGGAGCCGCTGTCGAGCCAGTTCACCGTCAACCACGCCATCGTGCTCAACGTGCTGGCCCGCACCCGGGGCGGGCACGGGACGCACGGCGGCGACGTCGACCCCGTGGCCGCCATGCGCCACCTGCTCACCGCGAACCACGACACCGAGGCGCAGCAGGCCAAGCACGTGCGCCAGGCGCTGCGCATCTACCGCTCCCTGCGGGTGGCCGGCGTGGTCGAGAAGGTCCGCGTGCCCGACGCCTCGCGCCCGGAAGGCTACCGGCCGAGCGTGCGGCTCGTCGTCGACCTGCCGCGCGACTTCGCGCTCAACGCGCCCCTGTCCCCGTTCGCCCTGGCCGCCATGGACCTGCTCGACGTCGAGTCGCCGACCCACGCCCTCGACGTCGTCTCCGTCATCGAGGCCACCCTCGACGACCCCCGCCAGATCCTCTTCGCCCAGCAGAAGAAGGCGCGCGGCGAGGCCGTGGCGGAGATGAAGGCCGAGGGCATCGAGTACGACGAGCGCATGGAGCTGCTCGAGGAGGTCACCTGGCCCAAGCCGCTCGCCGACCTCCTCGCGCCCGCGTTCGAGACGTACAAGCGCTCCAACCCGTGGGTCGCGGGTGCCGAGCTCGCTCCGAAGTCCGTGGTGCGCGACATGCTCGAGCAGGCGATGACGTTCGCCGAGCTGGTCAGCACCTACGCCCTGGAACGCACCGAGGGCGTCGTGCTGCGCTACCTCGCGGACGCCTTCCGGGCCGTGCGCCAGGTCGTGCCCGAGGAGCACCGCACCGAGGACGTCGCCGAGGTCGTCGAGTGGCTCGGCGAGCTGGTGCGCGGTGTCGACTCCTCCCTGCTGGACGAGTGGGAACGGCTGCAGAACCCGGTCGACGACGACGCCGACGACGTCGTGCAGGGCGAGCTCGCCGAGGCCGGGGCCGAGGCGCCCGCCCGGCCCGTCACCGGCAACCCGCGCGCCCTGCGCCGCCTGGTGCGCAACGCGCTGAACCGCCGCGTCGAGCTCGCGGCGCGCGAGGACTACGACCGGCTCGGCGCCCTCGACGCCACCTCCGGCTGGGACGGCGACGCATGGGCGGCGGCCCTCGACCCGTTGTTCGACGCCCAGGGGGACCAGGCCGTCGGCATCGGCCCCGCCTCGCGGGCCTCGTCGCTGGTGACCATCCTCGAACCCGGCGCCGAGCTGCCGCCGGGGGCCGCACCGGCGGACCTCGGCGTCGTGGAGTCGGGCACGTGGTGGGTGCGCCAGGTGCTCGACGACGCCGACGGCGACCGGGACTGGGCGATCACCGCCCTGGTGGACCTGCCCGCCTCCGACGAGGCCGGCGAGCCCGTGCTGCGGCTGGTGAGCGTCGGGCGGCTCTGAGGAAGCGTCCGACGGCGGCGCTCACGTCAGGCCGAGCGTCCCGCGCACCAGCGTGGCCGCCCCGCCCGCGTACGCCAGCACGATGAGCGCGCGGCGCGTGTGCGCGGCCGACACCCGCGGCGCGAGCACCTCGCCGATGACGAGGCCGCCGACGATCGCGGCCATGAGCACCACCCACTGCCAGACGTCCAGCGCGGGGAACGAGGCGTCCGCGAGCACCAGCTTGGCCGCCAGGGCGGCCAGGGCGTTGGCCGCGAAGAAGGGCTGGGCGGTCGCGGCGAACTTCCTCGGCTCCCACCCGGTGAGCACCGCGTAGACCGCGACGGGCGGGCCACCGATCCCCGCCGCGACCGAGCCGACGCCGCTGGACAGCCCCGTCGCCACCAACGGCCAGCGCGCGGTCCCGTCGACCCCCGAGGCACCCGGTGCCCGGCGGGCGCGCAAGCGCGACGTCACCACCGCCAGGGTCATGGCCGCCACGACCACCGCTCCCACGGTGATCTCCAGCACCGGGGCGCTGACGTCCCGCAGCAGCAGCGCCGCGGGCACGATGGCGACCAGTGAGGAGACCAGCAGCCACCCGAACCTGGACCACTCCACGTCGCGCACCACGCGGCCCAGGATGATGGTGGAGGCGATCGCGCCCGCCAGGTTGACGAACAGCACCCCCTCCAGGGGGCCGACGATGAGCACGATGAACGGCCCGGCGACCAGCCCGAACCCCATGCCCGTCACCCGCTGCAGGATCCCGCCGACGAGGATCGCGAGGACGAGGAGGGTCAGCACCTGACCACCGTACGGGAGCGGCCCACCGAGCTGTCCCGCGTCCGGGCCGTCCCACGAGCCTTCCCGGCGCAGAGGCGCCCTCGGGCACAATCGGTGCCGTGGCGAAGAAGAACCGGACGTCCTCGCACGGCACCCCCGCCGTCGTCGCCCTCGACCGGGACGGCGCGCCGTACGGCCTGCACCCGTACGAGCACGATCCGACGTCGGACCTCAGCTACGGGCTGGAGGCCGCGGCCGCGCTCGGCGCCGACCCGGCGCAGGTGTTCAAGACGCTGCTGGCCGACGTCGACGGCACGCTCGTCGTGGGCGTCGTGCCGGTGTCCGGGACGCTCGACCTCAAGGCCCTCGCGCGGGCGGTGGGCGGCAAGCGGGCCACGATGGCCGACGTGGCCGTGGCGCAGCGGGCCACCGGCTACGTCGTCGGCGGCATCTCCCCGCTCGGGCAGAAGCAGCGCCTGCGCACGGTCGTGGACGAGTCGGCCACGGCGTTCGACGTCGTGTACGTCTCGGCCGGGCGCCGCGGGCTCGACCTCTCCCTCGCGCCGGCCGACCTGGTCCGGCTCACCGGAGCGACGACGGCGCCCCTGGGGCGATGACGCGTCCGGTGCCCTGACGCGGCCACGGCCACCGGCTCCGGCGTCGCGCCGTCAGGAGGGCTGGTAGGTGGGGTACTTGGCGTCGCTCGGCACGATGTCCTTGCCCAGCGGCAGCAGCGAGACGGGGATCAGCTTGAGGTTCGCGATCGCCAGCGGGATGCCGATGATGGTGATCGCCTGCAGCACGGCGGTGACGACGTGGCTCAGCGCGATCCACCAGCCGGCGAAGACGATCCAGACGATGTTGCCGAGCACGGACCAGCCCCCGGCGCCGGGCTTGTCGACGACGGTGCGCCCGAAGGGCCACAGCGCGTAGCCCGCGATGCGGAACGAGGCGATCCCCCACGGGATCGTCACGATCAGCACGCAGCACACGATGCCCACGAGCGCGTACTCCAGCGCGAGCAGCAGCCCGCCGAAGATCAGCCAGATGACGTTCAGGATCGCCTTCACGAGGAGATCATCCCATCGACCGGAACCTGCCGGGATCCGGGACGCCCCTGAGCCGACCCGGAGTTCCTAGACTGGCCGGCATGGCTTCACCGCTCCACGACTCCGTCCTCGCCGCGCGCACCCGCATCGATGCCGCCGCACGCGCCGCCGGCCGCGAACCGGCATCGGTCCGGATGCTCCTGGCGACCAAGACCCAGGACGCCGCCACGGTGCTCGACGCCGTGGCGTCAGCACTGGAGATCGCGGCTGCACGCGGTGACGACACCCCGGTGCTGCTCGGGGAGAACCGCGTCCAGGAGCTCGTCGAGAAGGCGCCCGCCCTGACGGACCTCGTCGCCGCCGGACGACTGGACGTCCACATGATCGGCACCCTGCAGCGCAACAAGGTCAACCAGATGCTCGCCACCGTCACGGGCATGGAGTCGGTGGACCGGCTCTCCGTCGCGCAGGCCGTGGCGGCGCGCTGCGTGCGCGACGGACGCGTCCTGGACGTCATGGTGCAGGTCAACGTCTCCGAGGAGGACACCAAGGCCGGGGTGGCGCCGTCGGACGCCGTGGCGCTGGCCACCCAGGTGGCCGCGCTGGAGGGACTTCGCCTCACCGGGTTCCTGACGATCGGCGCGCGGTCCGACGACGACGCCGTCGTGCGGGCCGGGTTCGCGCGCCTGCGGGCCGTGCGCGCCGAGGTCCTGGCGTCCGGCGCGCCCGGCACCGACGACGCGCACGAGCTCTCCATGGGCATGTCGACCGACCTGGAGCTCGCCGTCGCGGAGGGCGCCACGATCGTGCGGGTCGGCACCGCGGTGTTCGGTGCCCGCCCGCCCCTCTGACGTGACGGACGCCCGTCAGTCCGGGGCGTCCACCGTGCTCGCGGCCACCTCGAGGAGATGGCGGTAGGAGCGCCGGGTCGCGCGGGACAGGGCGATCTCGCAGGCACGGTTGCACGAGGCGTGCTCGACCGCGTCGATCAGTGCGACCTCCGCCGCCTCGGCGGCCGTGGCCGCCGCGGTCAGCTCTGGGTGCAGCATCCCGCGGTCACCGGCGAAGCCGCAGCAGCCGGCATCGACCGGCACGTGCACCGCACGGGCGACCGTCTGCGCGACGGCCCGCAGGTCGTCGTCCGTGCCGGAGCGGGCCGACGCGCAGGTCGGGTGCAGGGTCAGCGTGTGGACCGGTCGGATGCGCTCGGGCGCGATGCGCGGCAGCACGCTGCGTCTGACGAAGGTCACCGCGTCCTCGACCTCGACGGCTCGCGGATCACCCTGGGCGCGCGCGTCGGCCATGATCCGTTGGACCCCCTCGGTGCACGAGGTCGCGTCGACCACCACGGGCACGTCCCGGCCGAGGTCGTCCCGGGCGGCCGCGACCGCTGCGAGGACGCGCTCGGCCATCCGGTCGTGCCCTGCGGTGTAGCCCTTGGAGGACCACGGCGTCCCGCAGCACAGGCCGTCCAGGCCGGGGGGACGGCGAGTCCGACGCCGGCCGCCCGGCACAGCCGCGCCACCGCCTCCTGCACGCCGGGGCCGTCGGCGGCGGGCGCGAACATGGCGCCCTGACAGCTCGGGAGGAACACCGCGGCGACGTCCTCCCGCACGCCGCGGCCGCCGGGCACCCGACTGCGCGCCCGCCCCCCGGAGGGCAGGTCGGGGGCCCAGCGCGGGACCGTGTCGTGCCCCAGGGCGGCCCGCGCCACCGTGTTGGAGGTCTCGACCAGCCGACGCGGCGCCCGCCGGGCGGTGTCCAGCACGGTCCCGACCGTCGCGGTCACCGCCGACCAGTGCTGGGCCGCCACCCCCCAGACCTGCTGCTCCGCGCGTCCTCGGTCCTGGGCCCGCAGGCGCTTGACCAGCGCTCCGGTGTCGATCCCGACCGGGCAGGCCGTGGCGCACATCCCGTCGGCGGCGCACGTCTGCAGGCCGTCGTAGTCGAAGTTCGCGTCAATCTCGTCCACGAGCTCCCGGTCGCCGTCCGCCTCGGCCCGGGCCCGCACCCGCCGGGCGACGATGCGCTGGCGAGGTGTCAGGGTCAGGTCCCGACTGGGGCACACCGGTTCGCAGTACCCGCACTCGACGCAGCGGTCGACCTCCTCCTCCACCCGGTCCACCGGCTTGAGGTCGCGGAGGTGTGCCCGCCGGTCGTCGGTGAGCACCACACCGGGATTGAGGATCCCGGCGGGGTCGAAGGCCTCCTTGACCCGGCGCATCACCTCCACGAGCCCTGGGGAGTACTGGCGCGGGACGAACGGGGCCATGGCACGTCCGGTGCCGTGCTCGGCCTTGAGGTTGCCGCCGTGCCGCAGCACGAGATCCACCAGGTCCTCGGTGAACGCCTCGAGGCGTGCGACGGCCGCGGGGTCCTCCAGGTCGTCCGTCAGCATGAAGTGCAGGTTGCCGTCCTTCGCGTGCCCGAAGATGACCGGGTCGACGTAGCCGTGCGCCGCGAGCAGCGTCGACAGCTCGCGGCACGCGTCGGCGAGGTGCTCGACGGGGACCACCACGTCCTCGAGCAGCGCCGTGGTCCCGGACGGTCGCGCGCCCGCCACCGCGGCGTACAGGCCCTTGCGCACCGTCCAGAGGGCGGCCCGCTCCCCCGCGTCGGTGGTGAGCCGCACCGGCACGGTCGTCGGCAGCCGCGACAACGACTCCTGCGCGGCGCCGACCGTCCGTTCGAGCGTCGCGCGGTCGTCCGCGCGGTACTCGATCAGCACCGCCGCGTGCTCGTCGACGTGGAGGTCACGCATCGTCGTCGGCACGGACGCCGACCGCTGGGCGACCCGCAAGGACGTGGCGTCCATCAGCTCCAGGGCGGCGGCCCCGGTCGCGACCAGCGCCGGCAGCACGGCGGCAGCGGCCTCCACGCTGTCGAGCACCAGCAGGCCCGTCGCGGCCGCGGGCTGGACGGGCACCGTCCGGAAGACCGCCTCGGCGACGAACCCGAGCGTCCCCTCCGACCCCACGAGCAGCAGGCGCAGGATGTCGAGCGGGTCGTCGGCGTCGCAGAACGCGTCGACCCCGTAGCCGATCGTGTTCTTCATCGCGAACCGCGCTCGGATCTCCGCGACGGCCGCTGCGTCGGCCCTGACCTGGTCCCGCAGCTCCTCCAGCACCGAGACCAGACGCGGCTCGTCCTGCCGGAGACGGGCGGCCGCACCGGGTGCCGCCGTGTCGACCACCGTTCCGGAGGCGAGCACCGCCGTCACCGCCTCCAGGGTGCGGTAGCTGTTGTGCTCGGTGCCCGCCGCCATCCCGGAGGAGTTGTTCGCCACCACTCCGCCGATCGTGCACGCGGACTCGCTGGCCGGGTCCGGACCGAGCGCCCTGCCGTACGGGGCGAGCCGGGCGTTGACGGCCCGCACGGTGGCACCGGGCTGCACCCGCACCCGGGCACCGTCGTCCAGCACCTCGATCCCCCGGAAGCCGCGGCGGGTGTCCAGCAGCACGCCCGCACCGCAGGCCTGTCCGGACAGGCTCGTGCCGGCGGACCGCAACGTCACCGGTGCGGCGTGCCGCTCGGCCACGGCGAACACGCGTGCCACGTCGGCGGCGTCGTGGGCGACCGCGACGACGTCGGGCACGAGCAGGTAGTGCGAGGCGTCGTGGGCCCGCGCGTGGCGGTCCAGCGCACCGGTCATCACCTGTCCGGCCCCCAGGGCCTCGACCAGGTCCTCGATCAGGTCCACACGAACCCTTTCTGCTCCTCGACCCCGTCCACGCTCGCCGATCGGGCGAGAGCCAGCGCGCCGTCCAGGGGGTCCCCCGCCGGCTCCTGGACCCGCACGTCGGGGCGCAGAGCGGCGACCGTCGTCGAGAACGCGGACCGAAGCACCCCGTCCGCCGCCCGGGCGAGCCCACCGGTCAGCGCCACCACGGCCGGCGTGCCCGGCCCGAGCGCGGCGACGGCGCTGCGGGCCGCGTCGGCACCGGCGTCGGCCACGACGCGGTGCGCCGTCGGCTCACCCTGCGCGGCCAGGTCGACGACGTCCACGGCGAAGGTCGCCAGCACGCCGGCCCGGTCGGGACGGGTGTACAGCTGTCCCGGCCAGGTCTCCGGGTCGCCGAGCCGCCGTCGGGCCGCGTCGAGCAGCACCGCACCGGCCGCGTCCACACCGTCGTGAGCCCGCAGCGCGGCCCGCAGAGCTTCCATGCCGACCAGGGCTCCGCTGCCCCGGTCGCCGAGCAGGTGTCCCCAGCCGTCGACACGGGCCCACCCGAGGTCACCGGACGGTCCGCCGTACCCCACGGCGATCGCCCCTGTGCCGAGCACGACCACGGCGCCGCCGGCGCCGCCCAGCGCGCCGAGGTGAGCGGTCACCGCGTCGATCGCCACCGCCGTCGGGGCGTGGGTCGTGCTGCGGACCGCCCGCGCCAGCTCGGCCGGGTCGGCGACCAGGGACCCCAGGCCCGTCGCACCGACGGCGACGCCGTCGAGCACGGCCGTCTCGTCGGGCCACCGCTGCCGCGCGGCGGCCAGGAGGGCGAGCACCAGCTCCGGGACGGTGCTGCCGTCCGGGCCCACCTCGGCCCGCCCGCCCAGGATCTCCTCGCGCGGGACCGCGTCGTCGCGCGAGAGGGCGACACGGCTGCCCGACCCGCCGACGTCGATCGCCAGGACGGTCACGAGCCTGCACCGCCGTGGCCGTCGAGCTCCGCGAGCGCCGCACGGACCGAGCCGTCCGTGCGTGCCAGGGCGTGCCGGGCCGGCGCCGGGTCGGCGGCTGCGAGCGCGACCACGATGGCCGTCTTGAGGTCACCGTCGCAGCGTTCCAGCAGGATCCGTGCCTCGGCCTCCGCGACGCCGGTGGCCTCCTGCAGGATCCGCACGGTGCGTTCACGGAGCTTGGCGTTGGTGGCCACCACCGAGACCATGAGGTTCCCGAAGGTGCGCCCCACGGCGATCATCAGGGCGGTGGAGAACCCGTTGAGCACGAGCTTCTGCGCGGTACCGGCCTTCAGCCGGGTCGATCCGGTCACGACCTCGGGACCCGTGCGCAGCACGATGTCGGTGTCGACGCCCGCCGCGAGCGGGGCGCCGGGGTTGCTCGAGACGAGCACCGTGTAGGCGCCCGCCGCACGTGCCGCCTCGAGCGCCCCGCCCACGTAGGGCGTGGACCCGCTCGCCGCCAGACCGATCGCGACGTCGTCCGGGCCGAGACCCGCGGCGTCCCGGCGGCCCTCGGCGGCCGAGTCCTCGGCGTCCTCGACTGCCCGCACGAGCGCGTCGGACCCGCCGGCGATGTGCCCGACGACGCGGCCGGGCGGGAGGTTGTAGGTGGGCATCAGCTCGCTGGCGTCGAGCACGCCGAGACGGCCCGACGTCCCGGCCCCGAAGTAGTGCACCGTCCCGCCACGTCGGAAACGTTCGGCGGCGAGGTCCACGACGTCGGCCAGCCGGGGCAGCACCTCGGCGACGGCGTCGACCGCGACGTGGTCCTCGCGGTTGATCCGGCGCAGCACCTCGATCGTGCCGACCGTGTCGATGTCCTCGGTTGCGGGGTGGCGCTGCTCGGTGGGCGACAGCGACGTCCTGGCCGGCGTCATCGGACCTCCTCCGCGGCCTCGACCGGCGCGGGCCGGGCCGGGTGCCGCAGGGAGAGCAGGCCCCCCACGACGAACGTGGTGATCACGCCGAGCAGCGGGTACCACTGCCAGGCGACCCAGACCTCGCCGGTCACGTACTTCTCCATGACGAAGAAGTACAGGTTGACGCCGACGGCGGCGACGAACGCCACGTTCGCGTCGAGTGCCGTGGCCCGCTTGTCGACGATCCCGAAGACGAAGGCACCGAGGAGCCCTCCGTAGGTGATCCCGGCGATGCCGAGCGCGAGGACGACGATGTTGCCCTCGTCGGACTGGAAGAACACCGCGGGAGCGATGAAGGCCAGGCCCCACCCGATCGTCGCCCAGCGTCCCACCCGCAGCCCTTCGGCGTCGGTGACGGGTGTCCGGCGCAGCTTGGCGTACACGTCGGTCACCGTCGAGGAGGACAGGGCGCTCAGCGACGACGACAGCGTGCTCATCGCGGCCGCCAGGATCGCGGCGAGCAGCAGTCCCGACACCCCCACGGGCAGCCCCTCGACGATGAACTTCGGGAAGATCTCGTCGTCGCGGGTCAGCCCGAGCTGGTCGGGGGTCATCTGGTCGTAGTAGCCCCACAGTGCGAGGCCGACCGCGAGGAAGACGGCGAACTGGAAGAAGACCACCACGCCGGACCAGATGAGCGCCTTCTGCGCCTCGACCTTGCTGCGGCACGCGAGCAGCCGCTGGACCACGAGCTGGTCGGCGCCGTGGGACGCCATGGCGAAGACCGCGCCGCCCAGCAGGGACGCCACGAACGACGACGGGTCCGAGATCGGGTCGCCGGAGAAGACGAACATCTGCAGCTTGCCGGCGTCGGCCGCCTCGGTGAGCCAGCCGCCGCCCGTCTGCACGGAGATCACCACGATGGCCAGGATCCCGCCCAGGACGTACAGCAGCATCTGGGCGACGTCGACCCACACCACCGCGCGGATGCCGCCGATGAACGTGTAGACGATGGTCACGACCGCCAGGACGACGATGATCGTGAAGTAGTTGGTGGTGATGCCGAGCCCGTCGAGGATGAGCTTGAGCGGGATCGCCGCGGCCAGGACGCGCACGCCGTCGGCCAGCAGTCGCGTGATGAGGAACGTCACCCCGGCCGTGGTCTGGGTGCTCGGCCCGAAGCGCTTGCCGAGGTAGGCGTACGCGGTGACCATCTCGCCGTCGTAGTAGCGCGGCAGCATCAGGAACGCCACCACGACGCGCCCCAGCAGGTAGCCGAGCGCCACCTGCAGGAACGAGATGTTCCCGACGAAGCTCATCACCGGGGTCCCCACCACGGTCAAGGCGCTGGTCTCGGTGGCGACCACGGACAGGCACACGGCCCACCACGGCAGGTTCCGGCTGCCCAGGAAGTAGTCCCGCAGGCCCTTCTGCCGTCCTGCCAGCCGCAGGCCCAGCCAGGCGGTCGCGGCCAGGTAGGCGACGATCACTACCAGGTCGACGGTGTGCAGCATGTCGTTCTCCCTCGTCGGTCTCGGGGACGTCGGTGAGTCGTTCGCGGTCAGCGCACCCGCAGCGCGGCGGGCAGGTCGATCAGGGGTTCGGGCAGACGCAGCGGTGCGGCGCCGGGAGTGAGACGGCCGGCGACGGTGCCGTGCGAGGCACCCGTGACGCTGGGCAGGGTGGCGGGGAGCCCGTGCCAGGTCAGCCAGCCGATCAGGGCCATCAGGCACGCCTCCTTGGCTCCCTCGCGAAGCCCGAAGGTCGCGTCCGTGGTGGACAGCGTCACCGCCGGGCCGAGCTCGCGGCGCAGCGCGGCCATCAGCACCGGGTTGCGGGTCCCGCCTCCGGAGGCGACGACGGTGCCGACGCCCTGGTCGCGGCACGCGTCGGCGACGGTGCGGGCGGTGAGCGCCGTGAGGGTCGCCACCACGTCGTGGGGGTCCAGGTCGCGACGACCCGCGAGGAAGCGGTCCAGGTACGCGCCGTGGAAGAGCTCCTTGCCCGTCGACTTCGGCGCGGGCAGGCGGTAGTAGGGCTCGGTGAGCAGGTCCTCCAGCAACGGTGCCGAGACCTCGCCCCGGGCGGCGAGCAGCCCGTCGCGGTCGAAACCACGCTCGGAGCCGAGGATGCGTCGTGCGGCGAGGTCGACGAGGGCGTTCGCCGGTCCCGTGTCGAACGCGATCGTGTCGCGGCCCGGCGCCACCACCGTGATGTTGGCGATGCCGCCGAGGTTGAGGGCAGCGGTGGGTTCGCCGGTGCCGGCGAGCAGCAGGTGGTCGAGGATGCTCGCCAACGGTGCACCCTGGCCGCCGGCGGCCACGTCGCGCGACCGGACGTCCGAGAGCACCGGGTACCCCGTGCTCTCGGCGACCCAGGCGGGCTGCCCGAGCTGCCATGTCGAGGTGACGACGCCGTCGGAGACGTCGTGGCGGACCGTCTGCCCGTGCATGACCACCAGGTCGCAGGTCGCCCCGGCAGCCGCGCAGGTCGTGGTCACGGCGTCCGCGCAGAGCCGGCCCAGCCGGGCGTCGACGCTGCTGACCAGCGACAGCGGGACGTCGTACGGTTCGAGCAGCCGCAGGATGTCGTGCGCGAGCTCGTCGGGGAAGTCCATCTCTTGCCGGTCGAGCAGGTGCAGGGTCAGCTCCCCGGGACCGGCACCGCGCTCGCGGTCCGGCCGGATCTCGACGAGGGCCACGTCGAGGCCGTCGGCGGACGTCCCGGACATGAGGCCGGCGATGATCATCGGTCGTCTCCTGCGAGCAGTCGGACGGCGGCGTCGGCGGTGGCCCGCCCGGTGCCGTGGGTCATGACGACGGCCGGGCGCCCCTCCGTGCCGGTCGGGCCGAACCAGCGGTCGACGGCGGAGCGCACTCCCGTGTGCAGCACCACCACGTCCGGGTGTGCGGCCACGAACGAGACAGCGCGTTCCCTGTCGGCGTCGGTCGACGGCGGCTCCCGGGTCAGGAGCAGCGTCGGGCGCCCGCCGTGCTCAGCGTCGCCGGTCGGCTCCGTGGGGCGCTGGTCCGGCCCGTGGAGGGCCAGGTCCGGCCAGCGTCGGCGCAGGGCGCCGACGACGTGCCTGCCCCGGTCGCCGGCCGCGTGGTCCGCCCGTCGGCGCAGGTCCACGACGGCCGGCGCCGCCACGCAGTGCGGGGTGTGCGCCGGGTCCTCGGCGCGCACCGCCGCCTGGGCGGCGCACCGACCGATCTCGTCCAGCTCGGCCAGCGCCCGGTCGGCGGCCTCCGGGCCGCGGGTCGTCCCGGCACCGTGTCGCCGGGCTCGCAGCGCGGCCGCGCAGGCGGCGGTCCGCACGGCAGACGCGGCCAGCCGTTCCAGGGTGATCCGACCGGTCCCGACGGCCTCCAGGAGGGCCTGGACGGCGTCCTCGAAGAGCGCCCGGTCGTCCCGCCCGGCCGTCGTGCCGAGGCACAGCAGGTCCGCCCCCGCCTCGACGGCGCGCACGGCGACCTCGCCCAGGTGGGCGCCGTCGGACACGGCGCCCATGTCGAGGGCGTCGGTGATCACCGGCCCGTCGAGGCCGAGCTCGCGGGCGAGCGCGACCGTCGCCGGTTCCAACGACGCCGGGCCGGGCCCGAGCTCGGGGACCACGACGTGCGCCAGCATCACGGCGTCCAGGCCCGCAGAGGCCGGGTCGGCGCGGTGGGCGTCGACGAACGGCACCAGGTCGCGGCGGCGCAGGTCGTCCAGGGTGGCGGTCACCCGGGGCAGGTCGACGTGCGAGTCCACCGTGGTCCCGCCGTGCCCGGGGAAGTGCTTGGCGCAGGCGCCGACACCGGCGTCGTGCAGGCCGTCCACGTACGCCCGCCCGTGCCGCGACACCCTGGCCGGGTCGTCGCCGAAGGCCCGGGTGCCGATCACCGGGTTGCCCGGCGCGTCCACGTCGAGCACGGGGGCGAGGTCGAGGTCGACGCCGCAGGAGGCCAGGAGCCGGCCCAGCGCCCGGGCGACCGCACGGGTCGTTGCGACGTCGTCGACGACGCCGAGAGCGGCGGCCGACGGCACGGAGGACCCGTGCTCGGCCTCCAACCGGGAGACGTCGCCGCCCTCCTCGTCGATCGTGACGAGCAGGTCGGCACGGACGTCGTGCAGCTGGGTGGTCAGCCGTGCGGTCGTGCGGACGTCCGGGGTGTTGTGCCCGAACAGCACGACACCGGCCAGACCGTCGCGTGCGGCGTCCAGCAGCCATCCGGGGGCCGAGGTGCCCGAGAATCCCGGCAGCAGCATGCCGAGCACGGCTCGGCGCGCGTCCTGCAGGTCGGGGGTCGGCTCGTGGTGCGTCGTCGTCATCCCTTGACGGCTCCCGAGGTCAGGCCGGCGGCGAGGCGCCGCTGGACCAGGATGAAGAAGATCATCACCGGGACGGTGATGAGGGTGGAGGCCGCCATGATGGCGCCCCACTCGTTGGAGAACTGCCCGAAGAAGGACCGCAGGCCGATGGCCACCGTGTAGTTCTCGGTGGCCCCGCCGAGCAGCGTCATCGCGAACAGGAACTCGTTCCAGGCGGTGATGAAGCTGAAGATGCTGGTCGCGACCAGCCCGGGTGCCACGAGGGGGAACAGCACGGAGCGGAACATGCGCCCCCAGCTCGCGCCGTCGATGTAGGCGGCCTCCTCCAGCTCGACCGGGACGGCCGCCACGAACCCGCGCAGCATCCAGATGGCGAACGGCAGCGCCAGCGCGACGTACACCACGACCAGGCCCAGCAGCGTCTCGAGCAGCTGCAGGTTGCGCACCTGGACGAACAGCGGGATCACCAGGGCCTCGAGCGGGACCATCTGCACCACGAGGATCATCAGCAGGATCTGCGTGCGGAACCTGAACCTGAACCGGGCGACCGCCACCGACGCCAGCAGGGCGAGCACCGCCGAGGCCAGGACCGTGATGAGCGCCACCACCGCGGAGTTGCGCAGGAAGACGTCGAAGCCGCCCTCGGTGAGCACGAACCTGAAGTGCTCGAGGGTGGGCTCGGCCGGGACGAACGAGGTGCCCAGGCCCGCCTTGGCGTCGAAGGCGCTGACCAGCATCCAGTAGGCGGGGAACAGCGTGAAGACGAGCAGGAGCACGACGGCGACGGCCTTGCCCGCCTGGGCTCGCGGCGTCGGGCGTCGGGCGCTGAGGACGCTCACAGCTCTTCCTCCTTGAGGATGGTGCGGATGTAGACGACGGTGATCGCCAGCAGCATCAGGGTCAGCAGCACCGCGATCGCGGAGCCGAAGCCGTAGCGGTTCTGCCCGAACGACTCCACGTAGGACCAGACCCCGAGGTTGAGCACCTCCCGGTTCGTTCCGGCGCCGCCGGGCATGAGGAACACCTGCGCGAACACCTTGAAGTCCCAGATGGTCGACATGATGACCACCACGGCGAACACCTGGCGCAGCTGCGGGACGATGATCGAGAAGAACCGGCGCCACCCCCCGGCCCCGTCGATCTCGGCCGCCTCGATCAGCTCCCTCGGGACGCCCAGCAGGGCCGCGAGCACCGTCACCGCCACGAACGGGAATCCGTGGTGGACGACGTTGAGCAGCACGATCGCGTAGAAGCTCCACCGGTCGGTGAACCAGTTCACCGGGGCGTCCTGCAGGCCGAGGCCCTGCAGCACGTGGTTGAAGACCCCGCGATCGGCGTCGAAGATCCACACCCACACATAGGTCCCGGTGACGGCGGGCATCGCCCAGGCGGCCATGATGCAGCTCGAGACCACGGTGCGCCACACGGTGCCCAGGGACGCGAGCAGGACTGCCACAGCGGTGCCGAACGCCACCGTCGCCGCCACCGCCAGGATCGCGAAGCCGATCGTGTTCGGCAGGACGACGGCCCAGAGCTGCTCCGAGGTGAGCACCTCGACGAAGTTGCCGAGGCCGATCCAGTTGGACTCGCCGGAGACGATCTCCGGCAGCCCGTAGTCCTGGAGCGAGAACAGGAAGACCCGCACCAGCGGCCAGAGCATGAGCACGGCCAGCACCGCGAGGCCCGGTGCGAGCAGCAGCCACGGGCGGGTCCGGACGACCCAGGAACGGCCGCGGCCGTTCCTGGTGCGGGTGGACGGCGGCGCACCGTCCACCCGCACCGTGTCAGGAGCGGTCGACGCCATGCGTCAGCTGCCCCCGTTGAGCAGACCGGTCATCTCCTCGGCTGCCGCGGAGCTCGCGGTGGCGACGTCGGCGTTGCCCGAGAGGATCGACTGCATCATCGTCGACGTGGTGGCCTTGGCCTGCACCGCGCCGAAGTGGGGCGACACCGGGACCGAGGCGCCGCCCTCGACGAACTGTTCGGCGAACGGCGCGACCAGGGGGTCGGTGCTGGCCAGCGTCTCGTCCAGCAGCGACGTCTGGCCGGGGAAGTAGCCCGCCTGCTCGGCCCACTTCGTGGCGAACTCGCCGGTGGTCATCATCTCGATGAACGCGAACGCGAGGTCCTGGTTCTCGGCGGTGGAGAACATGCTCAGGTGGGATCCGCCGAGCACGGACGGGGCGATGCCGCCGTCCTGACCGGGGATGGGCACCGCCGCGAACTTGCCCTCCATGTCGGGGTTGGCCTCCACGATCGCCCCCGGTGTCCAGGAGCCCATGACGGCCATGCCGACCTCGCCGGCGGCGAAGGAGTCCAGGACGTCCGTCTCGCGCCAGGTGGTCGCCCCTGCCGAGGACAGGCCGTCCGCGGCGAGCCCGGTCCAGAACTCGAGGCCCTCCTGCGACGCGGTGCTGTCGAGCTGGGACGTCCACGTCTCCCCGTCCAGGGTGGCGACGTCGCCGCCCGCGCCCCAGATCCAGGGGTAGACGGTGAACTCGGCGTCACCGGGCACGGCGACGGCGATCTTGTCGGGCAGCTCCTGCTTGATCGTCCGCGCGGCGTCCTCGAGCTCGGCCCACGTGGTGGGGGGTTCGACGCCGGCCTGCTCGAAGATCTCGGTGTTGTAGACCAGCGAACGGACCCCGGCGTACCACGGCATGCCGTAGAGCTCGCCGTCGTAGGTACCGGCCTCCACCAGGCCCTCGACGAGATCTCCGTCGAGCCCGGCGTCGGCGACGGCGTCGCCCAGGGGGGCCAGCGCACCGGCGTCGGCGAACTCGGGCGTCCAGGTGGTCCCCGTCTCGGCCACGTCCGGAGTGGTCCCGCCGGCGATGGAGGTGACGAAGCGGTCGTGCGCGTCTCCCCACTCGACGAACTCGACGTCGAGCTCTGCGCCGGTCTGCTCGGTGAACGCCGTGCCGACCTCGTCGAAGAAGTCGTCCGCACTGGGGTTGGTGCCCTGCATGATCCACACCTCGAGGGTCTGGCCCTCGGCGTCCGTCGCACCCTGGGTGCTGCCGTCGTCGGACCCTGAGCATCCGGCCAGGGCCAGCGCCACGGCGGCGGCCGTGGCAGTGGTGGCAGTGGCACGGGAGTCGAGCCGCTTCATCGCGTTCCTCCGTCGTTCGATCGGGCGCCGGCAGGCAGGCATCACCGTCGCCTGCCGACTGAAATTAACTTTCTACGTCATCGTTCAACGTGAAGATTAGTGCCATCTTGGCACAGGCGAAAGCCCCGGTCGACATCGTGATCGGACGGTGACCTTCCCCCACGAGGCCAGGAGGTCACCCGGCAGGGTGGATCAGGGCACCCGGTGCAACCACTCCGGCGTCGCGAACTTGGTGCGCACCAGCTCCTCGGCCCGCGCGAGCTCCTCGGGCCGCAGCGCCGACTCCTCGGTGCGGTGGTGCTCGACGAAGTGTCGCGCCAGCTCCTCGACGACGGCGTCCCGCGCCATCCCGGTCTGCGAGCGCAACGGGTCGACCCGCTTGTTCGCGCTGCGGGTGCCCTTGTCGGACATCTTCTCGCGGCCGATCCTCAGCACCTGCGTCATCTTGTCCGCGTCGATGTCGTAGGCCATGGTCATGTGGTGCAGCACGGCGCCGCCGGCCAGCCGCTTCTGGGCCGACCCCGCGATCTTGCCCGCCGGGGAGGCGACGTCGTTCATGCCCGAGAACCGGGCCTCGACGCCCATCGCGCCGAGAGCGTCCAGCACCCAGCGGTCCAGGAACGCGTAGGACTGCTCGAAGCTGAGACCGTCGACGAGCGAGCCCGGCACGACCAGCGAGAACGTCACGCAGTTCCCCGCCTCCATGAACATGGCGCCGCCGCCGGAGATGCGCCGCACCACCGTGACGTCGTGGGCCGCGACACCCTCCTCGTCGACCTCGTTGCGGTACGACTGGAACGAGCCGATGAACACCGCACGTTCGTCCCACTCCCAGAACCGCAGGGTCGGGCCGCGTTCACCCGAGGCCAGCTCCTCGGTGAGGACCTGGTCCAGCGCCGCGAGGGTGCGCGGCGGGAGCGGGCCAGGTCGGAGCACCTCGAAGGTGTGGTCGTCCCAGGTGGTGGCCAGCCCGAGCGCGCGCCGCACGGCCACGGCGACCGCGCGCGCGTCGAAGCCGACCATCGCCACCGGGCCGGCGAGCGCACCCGTGCGCTCCGCCTCGTCGAGGCCGTCGGTCACCCGACGGGCCAGCTCCCCCGTGGGGGTCGACGCCGCGGCGCCGGTCAGCGCACGGTCGATGACCTCCAGGGCCTCGTCGGGCTCGAGGAAGAAGTCTCCCGAGAGCCGTACGTCCACGAGCCGATCGTCCTCGACCGCCAGGTCGACCGCCACGAGCTTGCCGCCGGGAACCTTGTACTCTCCTCGCACCGGACCACCGTAACCCCGCGCGACGCCGGGACCGGTGCCAGACTGAGCCCGAGGCGGGACCCGTCGAGGGGAAGGAGGACGTCTCGTGGACGGAGACCTGCTCGTCAGGTTGCGCCAGATGCTGCCCGACCTGCGACCGGCCGAGCAGCGCATCGCCGAGACGGTCCTGGCCGACCCGGTCTCCGTGGTCGGCGCGACGATCGCCGACCTGGCCACCCGTGCCGGGGTGTCGCAGGCGAGCGTGGTCCGCTTCTGCCGCACCGCCGGGTACGAGGGCTACCCGGGCTTCCGGATCGACCTCGCCCGGACGACGAGCCGCCGCGCCGCCGAGCACGAGCGCTCCGGCGTGGCCGAGGGCGAGATCACCCGCGACGACGACCTCGCCGACGTCGTGTCCAAGATCGCCTTCCACGAGGCCCGCACCATCGAGGGCACCGCCCGGTCCATCGACCTCCAGGCGCTCGAGCGCACCGTCCGCGCGGTGGTCGACGCCGACCGGGTCGACGTCTACGGCGTGGGCGCCTCCGGCCTCACCGCACAGGACCTCGGGCAGAAGCTTGCCCGCATCGGCCTGGTCTGCTTCGCGCCCGTGGACTCCCACCAGCAGCTCCAGTCGGCCGCGGTGCTCGGTCCTGGATCGGTCGCGATCGGCATCTCCCACACCGGGCGGACCGTCGAGGTCCACCAGGCGCTCTCGCTGGCGCGCAGGCGCGGTGCGACGACGGTGACCGTGACCAACTTCCCGGCCTCGCCCCTGGCCCGCGTCTCCGACGTCGTCCTGACGACGTCGGTGCGCGAGACGCAGTTCCGCACCGGCGCGCTCGCCAGCCGCATCGCCCAGCTGGCCGTGATCGACTTCCTGTTCGTCAACGTCGCCCAGCGCCGGTTCGACGCGACGTCCGAGGCGCTGAAGCACACCTATGAGGCCGTCCAGCAGCACCGGATGGCGCCCGGCACCTGAGGCCGGTGACGAGCGCCGGTCAGCGCGGCTCGATCCCGGCGTGCAGCAGCCCGTAGACGTGGGCGTCGATGAGCGCCTCCCAGGCGGCCTCGATGATGTTGGGTCCGACGCCGACCGTCGACCAGTTGTGCTGCCCGTCGGTCGTCTCGACCAGCACGCGCGTCGTCGCGTCGGTGCCGTGCTCGGCATCCAGGATGCGCACCTTGAAGTCGACGAGGTCGAACTTCTCGATCGTGGGGTACACCCGCGTCAGGGCGTGCCGCAGCGCCTGGTCGAGCGCGTTGACGGGGCCGTTGCCCTCCCCCGTGACCACGATGCGGTCGCCGCCGGCGCGCAGCTTCACGGTCGCCTCCGCGACGGCGTCCGCGTCCCGACGGTCCGCGTTCGGCACGCTGCCCCGCGATCCACCCGTCGTCTCGACGATGGCGCGCCACGACTCGATCTGGAAGTAGTGGGGACGCGACCCGGTGAGCTCCTCGCGCAGGATCAGCTCGAACGAGGCGTCCGCGGCGTCGAAGGTGTAGCCGCGGGCCTCGGCGTCCTTGACCCGGTTGGTGACCCGGGTCAGCAGCTCGCCCTGACCGGCGAGGTCGAACCCGAGCTCGCGCCCCTTCAGCTCGATCGAGGCACGCCCCGCCATGTCGGAGACGAGCATGCGCATGTCGTTGCCGACCACGACCGGGTCGATGTGCTGGTAGAGGTCCGGGTCGACCTTGATGGCACTGGCGTGCAGCCCGGCCTTGTGCGCGAACGCGCTGGCCCCGACGTACGGCTGACGCGCGTGGGGTGCGATGTTGGTGATCTCCGCGACGGCGTGGGCGATGCGGGTCGACTCGGCGAGCCCGTCACCGGCCAGCGTCGACCGACCGTGCTTCAGGGCCAGGTTCGCGACCACGGTGAGCAGGTCGACGTTGCCGGTCCGCTCGCCGTAGCCGTTGACGGTGCCCTGCACGTGGGCGGCGCCCGCCTCGACGGCGGCGAGCGTGTTCGCGACGGCGCACCCCGAGTCGTTGTGGGCGTGCATGCCCAGGAGCGGGTCGCCCGCGACGGCGTCGACGCCGTGCGGCAGCCCGAGGCTCTCGCGCAGCTCGGCCACGATCTGGACGACCCACGACGGCAGCATGCCGCCGTTGGTGTCGCACAGGGCCACCACCTCGGCGCCCGCCTCGAAGGCGGTCCGGACCGCCGCCGTCGTGAAGTCCTTGTCGAAGCGGTAGCCGTCGAAGAAGTGCTCGGCGTCGACGACCACGCGGCGTCCTTCGCCCGCGAGGAACTCCACCGTGTCGCGGATCATCGCCAGGCCCTCGTCCGGGGACGTGCGCAGGGCCCGTTCGACGTGCCGCACGTCCGACTTCGCGACCAGCGTGACCACGGGCGCCTCGGAGTCGAGCAGGGCGCGGACCTGCGGGTCCTCCCAGGCACGGCTGCCCGCCTTGCGCGTCGAGCCGAACGCGGCCAGCACGGCGTGGCGCAGGTCGAGCTCCTTGGCGGCGCGGCGGAAGAACTCGGTGTCCTTGGGGATCGCGCCCGGCCAGCCGCCCTCGATGAAGCCCACCCCGAGCTCGTCCAGGAGCGGGGCGATCGCCAGCTTGTCGGCGACGGAGAGGTTCATCCCCTCCTGCTGCGCGCCGTCGCGCAGGGTGGTGTCGTACACGTGGAACGGGGCGGTGACCATCGGTGGCTCCCCTGGGGGCTGAGGCGAGAACTGGTTCGGCACAACAAAAAAGACCTTCCGGGTACGGAAGGTCTGCGCGTCCGGTCTGGTGGGCCGGACGCGCTAGCTAATGATGAAGCGGCGCAGGTGGTCGCGATTCATGCGTGACATCGTGCCACACGATCCAGGACGCGTCACGACCCGTCCGTACCGCGGACCTCACGACGCGTCGTGGCAGGTCGGCCGCCACCGTGCCGTCACGGTCGCGGTGGGACGAAATTCGTGGTCGGGTAGGAACCGCGAGAACCGGACACCCAAGGAGGCCCTCATGAGCGGCTCGATGCAGCCCTACGACCCGGTGGACCCCGGTGATCCGACGCAGCCGCCGAGCATCACGCCCGGCGCCGCCCCCGGTGCCACACCGGTGGGCTCCTCGCCGCAGGACCCGGCAGCACCCTCACGTCCTCGCCTCGACGCAGGACGCTACTGGAGAGGGGTCGCGGTGACAGCCCTGGTCTCGGCGCTGCTCGGCTTCGCGGCCGCAGTGATCCTGGGCGAGGTGTTCGACCTCGACATCGGCGCCGACTCCGCGCCCGTCACCTGGACGCTGACGGCCGGGTTCTTCGCCCTCCTCGCCGGCGTCGTGCTCTACCTGCTGGTGCTCGGCGCCCCCCGTCCGCGGATGTTCTTCGGGTGGCTGGTGACGATCGCCACCCTCATCCTCGCCGTCCTGCCGTTCACGGCCTCCGAGATCACCGTGGAGTCCGTGCTCACCGCCCTCGCCTGGGTCGTGCTCGGCATCGCGGTCTACTCCATGACGGCGGGCGTCCTGAGCCGGACGCTCGTGCCGGGCCGCCGGCTCTGACCCGGTACGCACGAGGGGCACCGCGACGTCGTCGCGGTGCCCCTCGTGCGTGCGGCGCCGAGCCGGCTCGCTCAGGCCGGCTCGCTCAGGCCGGCTCGCTCAGGCCGGCTCGCTCAGGCCAGGCGGCGCAGCCAGCCGTGCCGGTCCTCGACGCGGCCGTACTGGATGTCCGTGAGCTCGGTGCGGATCGCCATCGTCAGCTCCCCCGGCTCCCCGTCGCCGACGGTGTGGTCGAACGTGCCGCCGGCCAGCCGCCCGATCGGCGTGACGACCGCCGCGGTCCCGCACGCGAAGATCTCCCGGACCTTCCCGCTCGCCAGCCCGTCCACGACCTCGGCCAGCGGGATGCGGCGCTCCACGACCTCACGCCCGTGGTCGGCGGCGAGCTGCAGGATGGAGGATCGTGTCACACCCTCGAGGATCGAGCCGGTCAGCTCCGGGGTGTGCACCGCACCGTCGTCCGTGACCACGAAGACGTTCATGCCCCCGAGCTCCTCGAGGAAGGAGTTCGTCGCGGAGTCCAGGAAGCAGACCTGGTCGCACCCGTTCTCCTGCGCCTCGGTCTGCGGCAGCAGGCTCGCGGCGTAGTTGCCCCCGCACTTCGCGTCGCCGGTGCCGCCGGGACCGGCCCGGTGGTAGTCCTGGGAGACCCAGATCGACACCGGCTTGACCCCGCCGGCGAAGTACGGGCCCACCGGGGAGGCGATGCACAGGTACTCGACCTCGGTCGCGGGCCGCACACCCAGGAACGCCTCGGAGGCGAACATGAAGGGACGCAGGTAGAGGCTGGAGTCCTCGCCCCCGGGCACCCAGGGCAGGTCCGTCCGCACCAGCGCGGCGATCGAGCCGACGAAGTCGTCGACGCTCAGCGGCGGCAGCGCCAACCGGTGGGCGGACCGGGCGAACCGGGCAGCGTTGGCGGCGGGCCGGAAGGTCCAGACCGAGCCGTCGGCGTGCTTGTACGCCTTCATCCCCTCGAAGATCTCCTGCGCGTAGTGCAGGACGGCGGTCGCCGGGTCGAGCAGCAGCGGGCCGTACTTCTCGATGCGGCGATCGATCCACCCGGTGTCCTTGCGCCAGGTGATACGGGCCATGTGGTCCGTGAAGACCGTGCCGAAGCGCGGCGCGGCGAGCGCGGCCTCGCGCTCGTCGTCCGGCGTCGGGGAGTCGGTCGGGGTCACGTCGAAGAGCTTCACGAGGTCCTCCAGCTCAGCAGGGAGGATGTCGTGCGAGGTCGTGGTCATGTTCGCAGGGCCTTTCACCGGGATGACCACTGTAGTTTTCCACGTCTTGCGGACCTACGGGCCCGCACGGGCGCGTCCACCACACGGCCGTCCCGGAACGTCGAGCTCGGGGAGGGTCGGCAGGGGGCGACGACCGTGGTCGGGCGTGGCGGGCTCGTCAGCCGGCGACGCGGGCTGCGAGCTCGCGCCCGACCTCGGCCGTCGACCGTACTCGCCCACCCCGCTCGGCGAGGTCGGCGGCGACCGCGGCCTCGACCCTCTGGGCCTCGGCGGCGAGTCCCAGGTGGTCCAGCAGCAGCGACACGGAGAGCACGGTGGCGGTCGGGTCGGCCTTGCCCTGGCCCGCGATGTCCGGCGCGGAGCCGTGCACGGGCTCGAACATCGACGGCGCCGTGCGGTCCGGGTTGATGTTCGCCGACGCGGCCAGGCCGATGCCGCCGGTGATCGCGGCCGCCTGGTCGGTGAGGATGTCGCCGAACAGGTTGTCCGTGACGATGACGTCGAAGCGCGACGGGTTGGTCGTCAGGAAGATCGTCGCGGCGTCGACGTGCAGGTAGTCCGTGGTCACGTCGGGGAAGTCGGCGTTGACGGCCTCGACCGTGCGGCGCCACAGGTGACCGGCGTTGACGAGCACGTTGTGCTTGTGCACCAGCGTGAGGTGCTTGCGCTCGCGGGCCTGGGCACGGGCGAAGGCGTCACGGACGACGCGCTCGACACCGAAGGCGGTGTTGACGGAGACCTCGGTGGCGATCTCGTGCGGGGTGCCGGTGCGCACCGACCCGCCGTTGCCGACGTACGGGCCCTCGGTGCCCTCGCGCACGACGACGAAGTCGACGTCGCCGGGGTTCGCCAGCGGGCTGGTGACCCCCTCGTAGAGCTTGCCCGGGCGCAGGTTCACGTAGTGGTCGAGCGCGAAGCGCAGCTTGAGCAGCAGTCCGCGCTCGAGCACGCCGGACGGCACGGACGGGTCACCGATGGCGCCGAGCAGGATCGCGTCGTGCGCCTTGATGCGCTCGAGGTCGCCGTCGGTCAGCGTCTCGCCGGTGGCGTGCCAGCGACGCGCACCCAGGTCGAACTCGGTGGTGGAGAACTTCACGTCCGAGCCGGCCACGGCCGCCTCGAGGACGGCGAGACCCTGCTCGACGACCTCGGTTCCGATACCGTCACCTGCGACCACTGCGAGATCGATGTTGCGCGTCATGGGCCGAGCCTACGCTCCCCCGGTCAGGATACGGGACACCCGTCTCACGATGTGAGCGCGCCTCCGTCAGGCGGGGATCACTCCGAGTAGAGCACCGTGAACCGCTCGCACACCACCGGCATCGACGTGTCGAACTCGTGCCCCGTGGCCTCCAGGGTGCGGCGCCAGTAGGTCTCGTGGCCCTCTCGCCACGACTCCAGGCTGAGGTCGCCCTCACCCTCCAGCCGCGCGTGCTCGGCGGTGACCTCGTCGAAGGCCACCGTCTCGACCAGGTCCGTCCGGATCAGCGCCCGCGGCTCGCCCGCGCCGTCGAGCACGATCGCCAGGTCCCCCTTGCGCGGCAGCGGCTCCCCCGCGTGCTCGAACTCCCACAGCGCGCTCGCCGTCGCGGACTTCGTCCCGGCGAGCACCAGACCGATCAGCTCGTCCGCGAGCAGCGACGAGTCGCCGAACGCCCACGCCGGCGGCGGCACGACGTTCTCCGAGCTCTCGCCGATCGCCCCGCCGTGGCTCGTGCGCCCCGCCTTGGGACGCGCGTTGTCCCAGAAGCGGGTGATGCTGTCGGCCTGCTGGGTGTCGTCCACCGTCGGACCGGGCGCGTCCTGCCAGGTGCCGCCTGACGTCTCGTCGTCGCTCATGCGCCACATCCTGCCACTGCCAGGGACGATCCGCTCCGACCCCGGCCGGGAACCCGTCGGCGCGGCACCGCCCTGGACCCTGGGGCGCCACGGGGCACGAACCGTCGCGACCGGTGGACGGACGTACGCGCGGCCGCCGCCCCGGGGTCGGGGCGACGGCCGCGCGCGTCGTTCGCTGACGGAGGGTGGTTGTCAGCGAGCGGCGCTGCCCTCCTGGTAGTCGGAGTCAGCGGGCTTGATCCACGCGAACATCTTGCGCAGCTCGCGGCCGGTGGTCTCGATGGGGTGCGCCTCGCCCTTGGCGCGCAGCTCGGTGAACTCCGGGGCGCCGGCGTCCTGGTCGGCGATGAAGCGCTCCGCGAAGGCACCCGACTGGATGTCCGCGAGCACGGCCTTCATGTTCTCCTTGACCTCGGGAGAGATCACGCGCGGGCCGGAGACGTAGTCGCCGTACTCGGCGGTGTCGGAGACGGACCAGCGCTGCTTGGCGATCCCGCCCTCGACCATGAGGTCGACGATGAGCTTGAGCTCGTGCAGGACCTCGAAGTAGGCGACCTCGGGCTGGTAGCCGGCCTCGGTGAGGACCTCGAAGCCGTACTGGACGAGCTGCGAGGCGCCACCGCACAGGACGGCCTGCTCGCCGAACAGGTCGGTCTCGGTCTCCTCGGTGAAGGTGGTCTTGATGCCACCGGCACGCAGACCGCCGATGCCCGCGGCGTAGGACAGCGCGAGCTCCCAGGCGGCACCGGACGCGTCCTGCTCGACGGCGACGATCACGGGCACGCCGCGACCGTCGACGTACTCGCGGCGGACCAGGTGACCCGGGCCCTTCGGGGCGACCATGATGACGTCGTGGCCGGGCTCCGGCTTGATGTAGCCGAAGCGGATGTTGAAGCCGTGGCCGAAGACGAGCGCGGCACCCTCGTTGAGGTTCGGGGCGATCTGGTCGCGGTAGAGGTCGCGCTGGCTCTGGTCGGGGGCCAGGATCACGACGACGTCGGCCTCCTTGACCGCGTCCGCGACCGTCAGGACGCGCAGGCCCTGGTCGGCGGCCTTGGCGGCCGAGGCGGAGCCCTCGCGCAGGCCGACGCGGACGTCGACGCCGGAGTCGCGCAGGTTCAGCGCGTGGGCGTGGCCCTGGCTGCCGTAGCCGATGACGGCGACCTTGCGCTGCTGGATGATGGACAGGTCGGCGGCGTCCTCGTAGAACATCTCAGCCACGGTGGTGCTCCTCTTTCTTCAGGGGTCTTGCGTCGGGGTGATTGTGACAGGCGTTGCGGGGCGGGTGCGCGGGCGTCTCAGGCGCTGCGCACGCGCTCCAGCGCCCGGTCTGTGATGGATCGTGACCCGCGCCCGACGGCGAGGGTCCCGGACTTGACGATCTCACGGACGCCGAAGGGCTCCAGCGCCGCCAGGAGCGCGTCGAGCTTCGCGCCGGTGCCCGTGGCCTCGACGACCACGGTGTCGGGGACCACGTCGACGACGTGGGCGCGGAAGAGGTTGACGACCTCCAGCACGCCGGCACGGTTCGAGGCGTCGGCGCGGACCTTGACCAGCAGCAGCTCGCGCTGCACGGAGGACTCGGCGTCGAGCTCGACGATCTTGATGACGTGCACGAGCTTGTTGAGCTGCTTGGTCACCTGCTCCAGCGGGTGCTCGTCGACGTCGACCACGACGGTGATCCGCGAGATCTCCGGGTGCTCCGTCGGACCGACGGCCAGCGACTGGATGTTGAACGCGCGGCGGGCGAACAGGCCCGCGACCCGCGTCAGCACGCCCGGCTTGTCCTCGACCAGGACGGACAGGGTGTGACGGCTCATCGGCTCAGTCCTCTCGTTCCCAGGCGGGCGAGATGCCACGCGCGTACTGGATGTCGTCGTTGCTGACCCCCGCGGCGACCATCGGCCACACCATGGCGTCGCGGGAGACGGTGAAGTCGACGACGACGGGTCGGTCGTCCACCTCGTTCGCCCGCTTGATGGCGTCGTCGACCTCGGACTCGTGCTCGACGCGGATGCCGAGGCAGCCGTAGGCGTCCGCCAGCTTGACGAAGTCGGGGATGCGCACCGTGCCGTGGCCGGTGTGCAGGTCGGTGTTGGAGTAGCGCTCGTTGTAGAACAGGGTCTGCCACTGGCGGACCATGCCGAGCGAGCTGTTGTTGATCAGCGCCACCTTGATGGGGATGTCGTTGATCGCGCAGGTGGCCAGCTCCTGGTTGGTCATCTGGAAGCAGCCGTCGCCGTCGATCGCCCAGACGTCGCGGTCGGGCGCGCCGACCTTGGCACCCATCGCGGCCGGCACCGAGTACCCCATGGTGCCCAGGCCGCCGGAGTTGATCCAGGTGTTGGGCCGCTCGTAGCGGATGAACTGCGCCGCCCACATCTGGTGCTGGCCGACGCCCGCGACGTAGATCGCGTCCGGGCCGACGACCTCGCCGAGCCGGGAGATGACGTGCTGCGGGGCGAGGTGACCGTCGGCGGTCGAGGTGAAGCCGAGCGGGTAGGTCTCGCGCCAGGTGTCGATCTGCTTCCACCAGGCCTCGACGTCGGGCTTGCCGACGGTGGCGTGCTCGGCCTCCAGCGCGGGCACGAGGTCGGTGATGACCTCGCGCAGGTCGCCGACGATGGGCACGTCCACGGCACGGTTCTTGCCGATCTCGGCCGGGTCGATGTCGGCGTGCACGATCGCGGCGTGCGGCGCGAAGCTGGAGAGCTTGCCCGTCACGCGGTCGTCGAAGCGCGCACCCAGTGCGACGACGAGGTCGGCCTTCTGCAGCGCGGCGACGGCGGGCACGGTGCCGTGCATGCCGGGCATGCCGAGGTTCTGGGGGTGGGAGTCGGGCACCGCGCCGCGAGCCATCAGCGTGGTCACGACGGCCGCGCCGGAGACGTCCACCAGGCGGCGCAGGGCCTTCGAGGCACCGGCCCGGATGACGCCACCGCCGACGTAGAGCACGGGGCGCCGGGCCGTGGCCAGCAGCTTCGCGGCCTCGCGGATCTGCTTGGCGTGCGGCTTGGTGACGGGGTGGTACCCGGGCAGCGCCATCTCCTGCGGCCAGGAGAACGTGGTGGGTGCGGTCATCGCGGACTTCGCGATGTCGACGAGCACCGGACCGGGGCGCCCGGTCGAGGCGATGTGGAAGGCCTCGGCGATGGTGCGCGGGATCTCGGCGGGGTCGGTGACCAGGTAGGAGTGCTTGGTGATCGGCATCGTGATGCCGACGATGTCCGCCTCCTGGAACGCGTCGGTCCCGATCGCCGGCGCGGCGACCTGCCCCGTGATGGCGACCATGGGGATCGAGTCCATGTTCGCGTCGGCGATCGGCGTGACGAGGTTCGTGGCGCCGGGGCCCGACGTCGCCATGGTGACGCCGACCTTTCCGGTCGCGTGGGCGTAGCCGGACGCCGCGTGGCCACCGCCCTGCTCGTGGCGCACCAGGATGTGGCGGAGCTTGGCGGAGTCCATCAGCGGGTCGTACGTCGGCAGGATCGCACCGCCGGGGATCCCGAAGACGGTCTCGGCACCCACCGCCTCGAGCGAGCGCACGATCGACTGCGCGCCCGTGACCTGCTCGGACACGACCGGCTCGACCATGCGTGAGGGTGTGCGCGCTGCCACCTGGGCGGGTGTCGGGTTCGGCTGGCCCATCGGTCTCTCCTGCCGCTCGATCGGGTGTCGAAAGGGAATCTGTGCAATGAAAAACCCCTCGGTCCCGGATGCTGCGGGGACTGACGAGGGGTGAGCGCGCTGACGAAGCCCGGGCGTGGCCTCAGCCGGCGCGCTCAGGAAGTACTACGAGAAGGATCGTCTGCACGTGATGCACGTTACGCCGCCGCCGCGTGGATGTCACGCCACGGTTCGATCGTCCCAGATGCTGGGACGCGGTCTCGCCTCACCGGCGGGCGCCGGGGAAGCCGGCGTCTCAGGAGTCCTCGTCCGCGGGGTCCGCCGGGATGTCGAGCTCCCGTGCCGCGTCGCTGATCTGCGCGGCCAAGGTCGCGTCCCGCGCGCTCAACCCTCCGACGTCGTGCGAGGTGATCCGCACCGTCACCGTGCCGTAGCGCAGGTCCACGTCGGGGTGGTGGTCCGCGGCGTCGGCGAGCTCGCCGATCGCGTCCACGAGCTGCACCCCCGTCGCGAACGATCCCGTGCCGAACACGGTGCGGGCCGCCTCGTCCACCACGTGCCAGTCCGCGACGCCGTCGCTCTGGCGGAACTGCTCGGCCGTGATCCGGTCGTCGGTCATCTGGTCTCCTCCGCTCGGCACCCCACGTCGTCACCGTCCACGATGCCGTGCCCAGGCCCGGCTCGCTCCCCGACGGCGCCCGCGACGCTCACGCCGTCGGCGCGGGCACCACGTCGGTCCTTGCCGTGCCGACTTCTCACAGGCACGGTACCGACCGGCCCGGTCCGTCTCATTCCAGGACGGCGCCCCGCGAGGCCGACTGCACGAGCTTGGCGTACTTCGCGAGCACCCCGCGGGTGTACCGGGGCGGCAAGGGCGCCCAGCCCTCGCGGCGGGCGGCGAGCTCGTCGTCGTCCACGAGCAGGTCGAGCGTCTTGTTCGCGACGTCGAGGCGGATGCGGTCACCGTCGCGCACGTACGCGACGGGTCCGCCGTCGACCGCCTCGGGCGCGACGTGCCCGACGCACAGGCCGGTCGTGCCGCCGGAGAACCGCCCGTCGGTGAGCAGCAGGACGGTCTTGCCGAGCCCGGCGCCCTTGATCGCGCCGGTGATCGCGAGCATCTCGCGCATGCCCGGGCCCCCCTTGGGGCCCTCGTAGCGGATGACGACGACGTCGCCGTCGGTGATGGTGCCGTCCTCCAGCGCGTCCAGGGCCGCGCGCTCGCGCTCGAACACCCGCGCGGTGCCCTCGAAGACGTCGGTGTCGAACCCCGCGGACTTCACGACGGCGCCCTCGGGGGCGAGCGACCCGTGCAGGATCGTGATGCCGCCCGTGGGGTGGATGGGGCGGTCGAGCGCGCGCAGGATCTTGCCGTCCGGGTCGGGCGGGGCGATGTCGGCGAGGTTCTCGGCGACGGTGCGGCCCGTGACGGTCAGCGCGTCGCCGTGAAGCAGGCCGGCGTCGAGCAGCGCCTTCATCACCACGGGCACCCCGCCGATGCGGTCGACGTCGTACATGACGTAGCGGCCGAACGGCTTGAGGTCGCCGAGGTGCGGGACCCGGTCGGCGACGCGGGAGAAGTCGTCGAGCGTGAGCTCGACCTCCGCCTCGTGGGCGATGGCGAGCAGGTGCAGTACCGCGTTGGTGGACCCGCCGAACGCCATGACGACGGCGATCGCGTTCTCGAACGCCTCCTTCGTCATGATGTCCCGCGCGGTGATGCCGCGGCGCAGCAGCTCGACCACGGCCTCCCCGGAGCGGACGGCGAACATGTCGCGCCGACGGTCCGCCGACGGCGGCGCCGCCGACCCGGGCAGGGACATCCCCATCGCCTCGGCGACCGACGCCATGGTGTTCGCGGTGTACATCCCGCCGCAGGCACCCTCGCCGGGACAGATCGCGCGTTCGATGCGGTCGACGTCCTCACGGCTCATCAGCCCGCGGGAGCAGGCGCCCACCGCCTCGAAGGCGTCGATGAGGGTGACGTCCTTCTCCGTGCCGTCCGACAGCTTCACCCAGCCCGGCATGATCGACCCGGCGTAGAGGAACACGCTCGCCAGGTCGAGCCGGGCGGCGGCCATCAGCATCCCGGGCAGGGACTTGTCGCAGCCGGCGAGCAGCACCGAGCCGTCCAGGCGCTCCGCCTGCATCACCGTCTCCACCGAGTCGGCGATGACGTCCCGGCTCACGAGCGAGAAGTGCATCCCCTCGTGGCCCATCGAGATGCCGTCCGAGACGGAGATGGTGCCGAACTGCAGCGGGTACCCGCCGCCGGCGTGCACCCCGTTCTTCACGCCCGCGGCCAACCGGTCCAACGAGAGGTTGCAGGGGGTGATCTCGTTCCACGAGCTCGCGACACCGATCTGCGGCTTCGCGAAGTCCTCGTCGCCGAGGCCGACGGCGCGCAGCATCCCGCGTGCGGCCGTCGCCTCCAACCCGTCGGTGACCTGACGGGAGCGCGGCTTGAGGTCCGGTGTCGTTCCTGGTGCGGCGGCGTCGGAAGTCATGTGCCCCAGGCTAGGTCCGACGACGGCGTCCGGCCTGGTGGACCGGCCACGCGCCGCCCCGGCTCCCTCAGCGGCGAGCGATGAGCGACACGTCGCGGACGGCTCCGCGGTCCGCGGACGTCGCCATCGCGGCGTACGCCTGCAGCGCCGGGGAGACGTAGCGGTCCCGGTCGACCGGCTGCCACGGGTTCTCCCGGGCCTCCATCTTGGCGCGACGCTCGGCGAGCACCTCGTCGCTCACGTTGACGCGAAGAAGGCGGGTGTCGACGTCGATCTCGATCTCGTCGCCGTCCTCGATGAGCCCGATCGTGCCGCCCGCGGCGGCCTCCGGCGAGATGTGGCCGATCGAGATGCCGCTGGACCCGCCGGAGAACCGGCCGTCCGTGATGAGCGCGCAGACCTTGCCCAGGCCGCGGCCCTTGATGAACGACGTCGGGTAGAGCATCTCCTGCATGCCCGGGCCGCCCGCCGGACCCTCGTAGCGCACGACCACGACGTGGCCGGGCTCGACCTGCTTGGTGAGGATCTTCTCGACGGCCTCGTCCTGCGACTCGCAGACGAGGGCCCTGCCCACGAAGTGGAAGACGTCGGGGTCGACGCCGGCGGTCTTGAACACGGCGCCGTCCTCGGCGAGGTTGCCGCGCAGCACCGCCAGGCCGCCCTCGACCGTGTAGGCGTGCTCCAGGTCGCGGATGCAGCCCTCGGCGGCGTCGGTGTCGAGCGACTCCCAGCGGTTCGACGTCGAGAACGCCTGCGTGGTGCGCACGCCACCGGGCGCCGCGTGGAACAGCTCGACCGCGCGGTCGGTCGCCCTGCCGCCCCGGACGTCCCAGTCGTCGAGCCACGCGCGCAGGGTGGGCGTGTGCACCGAGGTGACGTCGTGGTCGAGCAGCCCGGCCCGGTCGAGCTCACCGAGGAGGGCGGGGATGCCGCCCGCGCGGTGGACGTCCTCCATGTGGAAGTCCGGGTGGTTGGGCGCGACCTTCGACAGGCACGGCACCTGGCGGCTGATGCGCTCGATGTCGGTGAGGTCGAAGTCGATCTCACCCTCCTGCGCGGCGGCCAGGACGTGCAGCACGGTGTTGGTCGAGCCGCCCATCGCGACGTCGAGCGCCATGGCGTTGCCGAAGGCGGCCTTCGTCGCGATGTTGCGCGGGGCGGCCGAGTCGTCCTCGTCCTCGTAGTAGCGGCGTGCGAGGTCGACGATGGTGCGGCCGGCCTCGAGGAAGAGCTCCTTGCGTGCGGCGTGGGTGGCCAGCGTCGATCCGTTGCCGGGCAGGGAGAGCCCGAGGGCCTCGGTGAGGCAGTTCATCGAGTTCGCGGTGAACATCCCGGAGCACGAGCCGCACGTGGGGCACGCGTTCTCCTCCACCTGCGCGAGCGCCGCGTCCGAGACGTTGTCGTCGGCCGCGTAGTTGATCGCGTTGATGAGGTTCAGGCTGGTCTTCGCGACGCCGTCGGCGACGATCGCCTTGCCGGCCTCCATCGGCCCGCCCGAGACGAAGATGACGGGGATGTTCAGGCGCAGCGCGGCGTTGAGCATGCCGGGCGTGATCTTGTCGCAGTTGGAGATGCACACCAGGGCGTCGGCGCAGTGCGCGTTGACCATGTACTCCACGGAGTCGGCGATGAGGTCGCGGCTGGGCAGCGAGTAGAGCATCCCGGCGTGGCCCATCGCGATGCCGTCGTCGACGGCGATGGTGTTGAACTCCTTCGAGACGCCACCCGCCTCCTTGATCGCGGACGCGACCAGGTCGCCCATGTCCTTGAGGTGGACGTGCCCCGGGACGAACTGGGTGTAGGAGTTCGCGATGGCGATGATCGGCTTGCCGAAGTCCTCCGAGCCCATGCCGGTCGCGCGCCAGAGGGCTCGGGCGCCGGACATGTTGCGGCCGTGGGTGGACGTTCGGGAACGGAGCGGGCGACTCATGCGCACACGATAGACCTCGCCCGCACCAGGGCGGACCAGGAGTCTGCACAGCGGACGCCGATCGCCGGCGACGGCTGCTCGTGCGCGACGTCGACGGCCGCCCTGCCCTGTCGGAGCGTGGCGAGACGGCCCGTCGTCTCACTCGCCGGCGGTCCGGGTCCCTTCCATCTCGTCCGCGTGACGGATGTGCCGGGTCACCCACGGGGCCAGCAGCAGGAGCAGACCGGCGAACACGAGCGTGACGACACCGATCCAACCGAAGTAGGCCGTGTCGGACGCGCCCTCGGTCGCCTGGATCGTCTGGGCCGTGATCGCCTGCCCTGCCGCCGAGGCGAGGAACCACAGCGCCATCGCCTGCCCACGGAAGGCCCGCGGAGCCAGCAGGGTGGTCGCCGCGATGCCGACGGGCGACAGGCACAGCTCGCCGAGCGTCTGGACGACGTACACGGTGATGAGCACCCACGGAGAGGCCAACGAGTCACCGACGAACGCGGAGGCCGCGGCGAGGAAGATGAAGGACAGCGCTGCGAGCGCCAGCCCCATGACGAACTTGTACGCCGTCGGCGGCCGGTCGTGGGTCTTCGTCCAGATCCAGGCGAACACCGGAGCCAGGATGATGATGGTCAGCGGGTTGATCGACTGGAAGAACGCCGGCTGCAGGTCGACGCCGAAGAGCTCGAGGTCGGTGCGGTTCTTGGCGAACGTCGCCAGGGTCGTGGCGGCCTGCTCGAAGATCATCCAGAAGAGCATCGCCGCGACGAACAGGGGGATGTAGGCGAGGATGCGTGGCCGTTCGGCATCGGTGACCCGGGGCGACCGGTACATCACGGTCAGCAGCACCACCGGTGTCACCAGGGCGAGGTAGGAGGTGGCGTCGATGAAGGTCGTCACGCCCCACTCGCCCGAGAGCAGCACCGCCAGGAGGGTCGCGACGACGATCGCGCCCGCCACCATCAAGCCGAGACGGATCACCGCCGGCCGGTCCTGCGGGGTGATCGGGTTCGGGACGTCCGTGCCCGCCTTGCCCAGGTAGCGGTAGCCGCCGACGAAGAACACCAGTGCGATCGCCATGCCGACGGCCGCAACCGAGAAGCCGGCGTGGTAGCCCCACGCCTCGGACACCGCCCCCACGACGATCGGCGAGAAGAACGACCCGAGGTTGATCCCCATGTAGAAGATCGAGAACGCGGGGTCGCGCCGCGGGTCGTCGCGGGCGTACAGCTCGCCCACCATGGAGGACACGTTGGGCTTGAGCAGCCCGGTGCCGAACGCCACCAGGGCGATGCCGATCATCGAGGCCGCGTAGGTCGGCACGGTGAGCGCCAGGTGCCCCGCGGCGATGATGATGCCGCCGTAGAGCACGGAGCGTCGGGCGCCCGCGACGCGGTCGGCGAACCATCCGCCGACGATGGACAGCAGGTAGACCGAGGTGCCGTAGATGGCGACGAACGCCTCGCCCGTCGTCTCGTCCATCGCCAGTCCGCCGTTGGCGGTCGTGTCGACGAGGTAGTACAGGAGGATGGCACGCATGCCGTAGTAGCTGAACCGCTCCCACATCTCCGTGGTCGCCAGCGTCATGAGTCCGCGGGGATGGCCGAAGAACGCGCGGTCGCCGTCGTGCTGCGGGCGGGGCTCCGGTACCGCTGCCTGCTCGGTCATGTCCCAAACTTTGACACCGGTGCGCCGTCCTTGCGACCGGACGACCGTGCCCCGGCGCGCGGCCGGGTCACGGCCGCCGGGCCCCGTCGGGCGCCGTCGGGCACGCGCCCCTACGGTGGCCGGGTGCCGACGACCGTGATGTGGTTCCGCCGCGACCTGAGACTTGCCGACAACCCTGCCCTGGTGGCGGCCGTGGAGGCGGCCCGCGCCGACGGGCACGAGGTCGTGGGACTCTACGTGCTCGACGACGTGCTGTGGTCGCGGGCGGGCACCAACCGGCTGGCCTACCTGCGTGCGTCGCTCGCGGCGCTGGACGAGGCCATGGGTGGCGCGCTCGCCGTCCGGCGCGGCGATGCCGCCGACGTCCTCCCCGGGGTCCTCCGGGAGGCCGGGGCGCGCGAGGTGCACGTCGCGGCCAGCCACGAACCGTACGGCCGGCGTCGGGACGAGCGCGTCAGGTCCGCTCTGGCCGCGCTCGACGTCCCGCTCGTGGCGACCGGGTCGGCGTACGCGGTCTCCCCGGGTCGGCTGCGCACCCGGGCCGGGTCGCCCTACCAGGTCTTCACCCCGTTCCGGTCCGCGTGGCTCGAGCACGGGTGGCGGGCACCGGCACCCCGCCCGCGATCGATCGGGTGGGCGTCGCTGCCTGGCGAGGAGCTCCCGGACCCTCCCCCCACGGACGCGACGCTGCCGACCGCCGGCGAGCACGCCGCACGACGGCGCTGGCACGAGTTCCTCGCCGACGGTCTCGCCGGCTACGACCAGCGTCGCGACCGCCCCGACGTCGACGGCACCTCGGCCATGTCGGTGCACCTGCGCTGGGGGGAGATCCACCCCCGCACGATGCTCGCGGACCTCGCCGTGGCGGTCGGCGAAGGTGTCCCGGCCGACGACGTCGCGTCGTTCCGCTCGGAGCTCGCCTGGCGGGAGTTCCACGCCGACGTGCTCCACCACTCCCCGGGCGCGCGGACCCGGTCCCTGCGCACCGTCGTCCCGCCGGACGCCTGGACCGTCGGCCCACAGGCCGAGGCGTGGTTCGACGCGTGGGCCCGTGGCCGCACCGGCTACCCGTTCGTGGACGCCGGGATGCGCCAGCTGCTGGCCACGGGGTGGATGCACAACCGGGTGCGCATGGTGGTGGCGTCGTTCCTCGTCAAGGACCTGCACGTCCGGTGGCAGCGGGGCGCCGAGCACTTCATGGCGCACCTCGTCGACGGCGACGTCTCCCAGAACCAGCTCAACTGGCAGTGGGTGGCGGGTACCGGGCACGACGCCGCCCCCTACTTCCGGATCTTCAACCCGGTCACGCAGGGGGCGAAGTTCGACCCGGACGGCCGCTACGTGCGCCGGTGGGTCCCCGAGCTGCGGGACATCGAGGGCGGGCGGGTGCACGAGCCGTGGAAGCTCGACACGCCGCCCGCCGGGTACCCCGCACCTCTCGTGGACCACCGGCACGAGCGCCAGGTCTCGTTGGACGACTTCCAGCGCGCTCGTGCCGGGCGGTGACCGCTGATCGCGGTCAGGACGCCGTGGACCGGAACTCGTCCTCGAGGATGCTCATGACGATCGCGTCCGCCCAGTCGTCCCCGTCCCGGTAGGCGTCCCGCAGGCGCCCCTCCTCGACGAAGCCGAGCGAGGCGTACAGCGCCTTGGCCCGCGGGTTGATGCTCAGCACGTCGAGGCTGACGCGGTGCAGCCGCAGTCCGCCGTCGGCGCGGGGGACGTCGAAGGCGAACCGCAGGACCTCCACGATGGCCTCCTGGCCGTACCCGCGCCCCCGGTAGTCGGGCAGCATCTGCAGGCGCAGCGTGGCCGACCGTGCCACGAGGTCCATGTCGTCGAGGACGATCTCGCCGATCAGCTCGTCGCTGACGAGCGCACCGTCGCGGACCGCGGACGGCGTGATGGCCCAGTCGTACCGGCCCTCACGATCGGCGATCGTGGCCGCCCAGTCGTCGACCTGAGCACGGGTGAACGACGTCGTCGTCCCCGTCAGGCGCATGCCTTCCGGGTCCCGCCGGGACTCCCAGATCCTGGCCGCGTCCCGTGCCTCGATGGCGCGCAGCCGCATCATCTCCCCGGTCAGGACCGGCGACCTCATCAGCCGATCCTCTCCAGCACGAGCTCACGGACCCGCTTGGCATCGGCCTGCCCCTTGGTGGCCTTCATGACCGCGCCGATGATCGCGCCGACGGGTCCCTGGTTGCCGGACCGGACCTTCTCGACGACGTCGGGCTGCGCGGCGAGCGCGGCGTCGATCGCCTCGAGCAGCGCGCCGTCGTCGGAGACGACCTCCAGGCCCCGCGCCACGACGACGGCCTCCGGGTCGCCCTCGCCGGCGAGCACGCCGTCGAGCACCTGACGCGCGATCTTGTCGTTGATGCGTCCGGAGTCGACCAGGCCCTGGAGCTCGCCGATCTGGGCAGGGGTGATGGCCAGCGCGGCCAGCTCGACCTCGTCCTGCTTGGCGCGGCGAGCCAGCTCGCCCATCCACCACTTGCGGGCCGCGGCCGGGCTGGAGCCCGCCGCCACGGTGGCCTCGATGAGGTCCAGCGCACCGGCGTTGACGACGTCGCGCATCTCGGCGTCGGCGTAGCCCCACTCGTCGTGGAGCCTGCGACGGCGGGCCTGCGGCAGCTCGGGGAGCGTGGCGCGGATCTCCTCGACCCACTCCCTGGACGGCTCGACCGGCACCAGGTCCGGCTCGGGGAAGTAGCGGTAGTCCTCCGCGTCGGACTTCACGCGGCCGGCCGAGGTGCTGCCGTCCTCCTCGTGGAAGTGGCGGGTCTCCTGGACGACCGTCCGGCCGGCGTCGAGGATCGCGGCCTGCCGCGAGACCTCGTACCGCACGGCCCGCTCGACCGAGCGGAACGAGTTCACGTTCTTGGTCTCCGTGCGGGTACCGAGCGGGGAGTCCGGGGTCGCGCGCAGCGAGAGGTTGACGTCGGCGCGGACGTTGCCGCGCTCCATCCGGGCCTCGGACACGTCCAGCACGCGGAAGATGTCCCGCAGGGCCTGCACGTAGGCGCGCGCCACCTCCGGCGCCCGCTCCCCCGCACCGGTGATCGGTCGCGTCACGATCTCCACCAGCGGGATCCCGGCACGGTTGTAGTCCACCAGCGAGTACTCCGCACCGTGGATGCGTCCGGCCGAACCACCCACGTGGGTGTTCTTGCCGGCGTCCTCCTCCATGTGCGCCCGCTCGATCTCGACCCGGTGCACGGTGCCGTCCTCGAGCTCGACGTCGAGCCAGCCGTCGAAGGCGATCGGCTCGTCGTACTGGGACGTCTGGAAGTTCTTCGGCACGTCGGGGTAGAAGTAGTTCTTCCGCGCGAACCGGCACGACTCGGCGATCTGGCAGTTGAGCGCCAGACCGATCCGGATGGCGTACTCCACGGCCTTGCCGTTGACGACCGGCAGCGCACCCGGCAGCCCGAGGCTCACCGGCGTCGTCTGGGTGTTGGGCTCCGCGCCGAACGAGGCCTCCGCCGCGCAGAACATCTTCGTGCGGGTGCCGAGCTCGACGTGCACCTCGATGCCGAGCACCGGGTCGTAGCGTCGGACCGCGTCGGCGTAGTCGACCAGCTGGGTCACAGTCATCTCCTTCGTGGGTCCGTCAGCCGAGCTCGGGCGCGCGGTCGAGCAGGGGGCCGCCCCAGGCGTTCTCGAGCGCTGCCTCCAGGGCGGCGCCCACCCGGTACAGGCGGTCGTCGGCCTTCGCGGGCGCGAGGATCTGGAACCCGACGGGCAGTCCGTCGTCGGACAGGCCGTTCGGGATCGACATGCCCGGGACGCCGGCGAGGTTCGCCGGGATCGTGGCGACGTCGTTCAGGTACATCGACAGCGGGTCGTCGAGCTTCTCGCCGAGCTTGAAGGCCGTGGTCGGTGCCGTCGGGGAGACCAGGACGTCGACCTGGTCGAACGCGGCCGCGAAATCCTGCTGGATCAGCGTGCGGACCTTCTGGGCGCTGCCGTAGTACGCGTCGTAGTAGCCCGCGGACAGCGCATAGGTGCCCAGGATGATGCGTCGCTTGACCTCGTCACCGAAGCCGGCCCCACGCGTGGCGGCCATGACGCGCTCGGCGGTCAGCGGCCCCTCGGAGGGCTCGACGCGCAGACCGAACCGCATGCCGTCGAACTTCGCCAGGTTGCTCGACGCCTCGGCCGGGAGGATCAGGTAGTAGGCGGCCAGCGCGTACTCGAAGTGCGGGCACGACACCTCGACGACCTCCGCGCCGGCGGCCCTCAGCAGGTCGAGCGACTCGTCGAACCGTGCCTGGACACCGGCCTGGTAGCCCTCGCCCTGGAGCTGGGTCACGACACCCACGCGCACCCCGGACAGATCACCCTGGGCGCCGGCGCGTGCCGCGTCGACCAGCGGCGGGAGCGGCTCGGGGATCGAGGTGGAGTCGCGCGGGTCGTGACCGCCGATGAGCTCGTGCAGGAGCGCGGAGTCCAGCACCGTGCGGGTCACCGGGCCCGCCTGGTCCAGACTGGAGGCGAGCGCGATGAGCCCGTAGCGCGAGACGCTGCCGTACGTGGGCTTGACGCCGACCGTGCCGGTCACGGCGCCGGGCTGCCGGATCGAACCACCCGTGTCGGTACCGATCGCCAGCGGCGCCGTGAAGGACGCGAGCGCTGCCGCCGAGCCGCCGCCCGAGCCACCCGGGATGCGCTCGAGGTCCCACGGGTTGTGGGTGTTGCCGTACGCGGAGTGCTCGGTGGAGGACCCCATCGCGAACTCGTCCATGTTGGTCTTGCCGAGGATCGGCAGGCCCGCAGCCTTGATCCGCTCCACCAGGGTCGCGTCGTAGGGCGGGATCCACCCCTCGAGGATCTTCGACCCGGCCGTCGAGGGGATGCCCTCGGTGACCACGACGTCCTTGACGGCGATCGGCACGCCGGCCAACGGGTGCAGCTCCTCACCGGCCGTGCGTCGTTCGTCGACGTCCCGTGCCGTGGCCAGCGCCTCGTCCGCGCTCACGTGGAGGTAGGCGTGCACAGCACCGTCGACGGCGGCGATGCGGTCGAGGTACGCCTGAGTGACCTCGACGCTCGAGACCTCTCCCGCACGCAGCTTCTCCGCCAGCGCGGCGGCGGACAGCCTGATCAGGTCCGTCATCTCACTCCTCCCCGAGGATCTGCGGCACGGTGAACCGTCCGTCGTGCGCGTCGGGGGCACCCGACAACGCCTGCTCGACCGTCAGAGGCTTCTGAGGAACGTCGTCGCGGAACACGTTGGACATCGGCAGGGGGTGGCTCGTCGCAGGGACGTCCGGCGTCGCGACCGCGCTCACCTGGGCGATGGACTCGACGATGACGTCGAGCTCACCGGCGAGCCGGTCCAGCTCGTCAGGGCGCAGGTCGATCCGAGCCAGCGCAGCGACGCGCGCGACCTCGTCACGGGAGATGGTGGACATGGTGCCAGTCTAAGGGCGCCCACCTGGGCGGCAGAACCCGCCACCGTGGTGCGGACGGCGACCCCGGAAGTTCTGTCGTCAGCGGGTCGGAACGGCCGGCGAGGGGCCCGGCGGGCGGCTCGGCTGCCCCAACGAGCCCATGGCCTTCGACCTGGCCACGTCGTGCCCGGAATGCAGCAAGGCCCCCCAACCGGTGGTTGGGGGGCCTTGTTGTGAATGGTGTCCGGCGGCGTCCTACTCTCCCACCCCGTCTCCAGGGCAGTACCATCGGCGCTGAAGGGCTAAGCTTCCGGGTTCGGTATGGGACCGGGCGTTTCCCCTTCGCTGTGACCGCCGTAACGTTGTCGAGTTGTTCGGGTTTCCCCCCTTGTTGTGGTGGCTGGTGGCTGGTGTCAACGGGTGTGTTGACGGCCTGGCCGGCCTGGGGGGGGTGGTGCCCGTTTCTCGGGAACCGCACAGTGGACGCGTAGCATGTTTTGTGGTGTGTGAAGTTGTTGGCTGATTAGTACCGGTCAGCTGCGACAGTCTTTGGTCCTGTCTTCCACTTCCGGCCTATCTACCCAGTGGTCTAGCTGGGTGCCTTCACCCCTCGAGGGGGATGGAAACCTCATCTTGAAGCAGGCTTCCCGCTTAGATGCTTTCAGCGGTTATCCCTTCCGAACGTAGCGAACCAGCGGTGCTCCTGGCGGAACAACTGGCATACCAGAGGTTCGTCCGTCCCGGTCCTCTCGTACTAGGGACAGCCCTTCTCAAGTTTCCTGCGCGCGCAGCGGATAGGGACCGAACTGTCTCACGACGTTCTAAACCCAGCTCGCGTGCCGCTTTAATGGGCGAACAGCCCAACCCTTGGGACCTACTCCAGCCCCAGGATGCGACGAGCCGACATCGAGGTGCCAAACCATCCCGTCGATATGGACTCTTGGGGAAGATCAGCCTGTTATCCCCGGGGTACCTTTTATCCGTTGAGCGACGGCGCTTCCACAAGCCACCGCCGGATCACTAGTTCCGACTTTCGTCCCTGCTCGACCTGTCGGTCTCACAGTCAAGCTCCCTTGTGCACTTGCACTCGACACCTGATTGCCAACCAGGCTGAGGGAACCTTTGAGCGCCTCCGTTACATTTTGGGAGGCAACCGCCCCAGTTAAACTACCCACCAGGCACTGTCCCTGGTCCGGATCACGGACCGAGGTTAGATGGTCGATGCGGTCAGAGTGGTATTTCAACGGCGACTCCACTCGCGCTGGCGCGCGGGTTTCATAGTCTCCCACCTATCCTACACAAACCGCACCGAACACCAATACCAAGCTATAGTAAAGGTCCCGGGGTCTTTCCGTCCTGCTGCGCGTAACGAGCATCTTTACTCGTAGTGCAATTTCGCCGAGTTCGTGGTTGAGACAGCGGAGAAGTCGTTACGCCATTCGTGCAGGTCGGAACTTACCCGACAAGGAATTTCGCTACCTTAGGATGGTTATAGTTACCACCGCCGTTTACTGGGGCTTAAATTCTGGGCTTCGCCGAAGCTGACCCGTCCTCTTAACCTTCCAGCACCGGGCAGGCGTCAGTCCGTATACATCGTCTTGCGACTTCGCACGGACCTGTGTTTTTAGTAAACAGTCGCTTCTCCCTGGTCTCTGCGGCCCTCACCGCTTCCCCCAGCAAGTGGGTTCACGGATCAGGCCCCCCTTCTCCCGAAGTTACGGGGGCATTTTGCCGAGTTCCTTAACCACGATTCTCTCGATCGCCTTAGTATTCTCTACCTGACCACCTGAGTCGGTTTGGGGTACGGGCGGCTAGAACCTCGCGTCGAGGCTTTTCTTGGCAGCATAGGATCACCCAGTTCCCCCGTACGGGTTCTCTGTCAGCTCTCACCCTTGATGCTCTGCGGATTTGCCTACAGAGCGGGCTACAGCCTTGGACGTGGACTACCATCGCCACGCCGGGCTACCTTCCTGCGTCACCCCTGTTAATACGCTTACCTACTACCGGTTTGGGTCGCACGCCGCCACGTCAGGTGTCACCCGAAGGTGACGGTTGACGTCTTGGGGTGCTGAGCATCACCGGGCTCGGTATGGGCGGTTCTTCGCCGGTAGGAGAATATCAACTCCTTGTCCATCGACTACGCCTGTCGGCCTCGCCTTAGGTCCCGACTTACCCAGGGCGGATTAGCCTGGCCCTGGAACCCTTGGTCATTCGGCGGACGGGTTTCTCACCCGTCATTCGCTACTCATGCCTGCATTCTCACTCGTGTAGTCTCCACCGCTGGATCACTCCGCGGCTTCACTGCCCACACGACGCTCCCCTACCCACCCACACTCCTGAACACACCTCAAGGATGTGCTGGGATATTGTGTGAGTGCCACGGCTTCGGCGGTGTACTTGAGCCCCGCTACATTGTCGGCGCGGAATCACTTGACCAGTGAGCTATTACGCACTCTTTCAAGGGTGGCTGCTTCTAAGCCAACCTCCTGGTTGTCTGTGCAACTCCACATCCTTTCCCACTGAGCACACGCTTAGGGGCCTTAGCCGGTGGTCTGGGCTGTTTCCCTCTCGACTACGAAGCTTATCCCCCGCAGTCTCACTGCCACGCTCTGGCTTACCGGCATTCGGAGTTTGGTTGACGTCAGTAACCTGGTGGGGCCCATCGGCCATCCAGTAGCTCTACCTCCGGTAAGGAACGCGTGACGCTGCACCTAAATGCATTTCGGGGAGAACCAGCTATCACGAAGTTTGATTGGCCTTTCACCCCTAACCACAGGTCATCCCCTCAGTTTTCAACCTAAGTGGGTTCGGTCCTCCACGCCGTCTTACCGGCGCTTCAACCTGCCCATGGCTAGATCACTTCGCTTCGGGTCTAGACCCGGCGACTGTATCGCCCTATTCGGACTCGCTTTCGCTACGGCTTCCCCACACGGGTTAACCTCGCCACCGAGCACTAACTCGCAGGCTCATTCTTCAAAAGGCACGCCGTCACCCCTGCTAGGGAGGCTCCGACGGATTGTAGGCACACGGTTTCAGGTACTATTTCACTCCCCTCCCGGGGTACTTTTCACCTTTCCCTCACGGTACTGGTCCGCTATCGGTCACTAGGTAGTATTTAGGCTTAGCAAGTGGTCTTGCCAGATTCACACGAGATTTCTCGGGCCCCGTGCTACTTGGGATCCCCTCCACCAGGCCGCACCATTTCGTCTACGGGACTCACACCCTCTACGGTCCGCCTTTCAATGCGGTTCGACTATGACACGGCTTTCTTACTGGTCCCAGGACTGTCAGATCCTGAAAGAAGGTCCCACAACCCCGCACACGCAACGCCTGACAGCTTGACACGTGCACGGTTTGGCCTCATCCGCTTTCGCTCGCCACTACTCACGGAATATCTCTTCCTGCCGGTACTGAGATGTTTCACTTCCCGGCGTTCCCCCCTACACCCTATGTATTCAGATGCAGGTGACCCAACATGACTTGGGCCGGGTTCCCCCATTCGGACACCCTCGGATCACAGCTCGTTTGCCAGCTCCCCGAGGATTATCGCAGGCTACCACGTCCTTCTTCGGCTCCTAGTGCCAAGGCATCCACCGTGTGCCCTAAGAAACTTCGACACACTCTACAAAATTGCTACAGAAATCCAAGAAACAAGCACCCCCTCAAAGAAGAGGTGCCGCTTGAACATCTGAGATGCTCGCGTCCACTGTGCAGTTCTCAAGCAACGGACGAACCCGCCGGCCCCCGTGCCACCAACCCCGCGACCAGACCCCCTCCCCTCCAGGGAAGAGAACCCAGCACCAGGCGGTATGACACCAGCCGACGACCCGCGTCGTGAAACCCCCGACCATGGCCGGTTGCCTCAGGACCCAACAGTGTGCTCTCCCAGCCAACCCTGACACCGAGACCCGTTCCCACCAGCAGACCCCCGAAGGAACCCACCAGCTGTACTGGACGCCTCGACCACCAGGGCCGACCGTACGGTCAATGTTCCACCCAGAGCAGCCACCAGACACACGAACGGTGCCTCGAGCGGCCTGCATGGACCCCAGCTACCAGCCCCACCAGCAACCCACCCGAACGGGCGAGCACACGCCGACGAGACCACCAGGGCCACGTGCTCCTTAGAAAGGAGGTGATCCAGCCGCACCTTCCGGTACGGCTACCTTGTTACGACTTAGTCCCAATCGCCGGTCCCACCTTCGACCACTCCCCCCGGAAAACCGGTTGGGCCATGGGCTTCGGGTGTTACCAACTTTCGTGACTTGACGGGCGGTGTGTACAAGGCCCGGGAACGTATTCACCGCAGCGTTGCTGATCTGCGATTACTAGCGACTCCGACTTCATGGGGTCGAGTTGCAGACCCCAATCCGAACTGAGACCGGCTTTTTGGGATTCGCTCCACCTTACGGTATCGCAGCCCTCTGTACCGGCCATTGTAGCATGCGTGAAGCCCAAGACATAAGGGGCATGATGATTTGACGTCATCCCCGCCTTCCTCCGAGTTGACCCCGGCAGTCTCCCATGAGTCCCCGGCATAACCCGCTGGCAACATGGGACGAGGGTTGCGCTCGTTGCGGGACTTAACCCAACATCTCACGACACGAGCTGACGACAACCATGCACCACCTGTGCACCGACCTTGCGGAACAACCATCTCTGGAAGCGTCCGGTGCATGTCAAGCCTTGGTAAGGTTCTTCGCGTTGCATCGAATTAATCCGCATGCTCCGCCGCTTGTGCGGGCCCCCGTCAATTCCTTTGAGTTTTAGCCTTGCGGCCGTACTCCCCAGGCGGGGCACTTAATGCGTTAGCTGCGGCACGGAACTCGTGGAATGAGCCCCACACCTAGTGCCCAACGTTTACGGCATGGACTACCAGGGTATCTAATCCTGTTCGCTCCCCATGCTTTCGCTCCTCAGCGTCAGTTGCGGCCCAGAGACCTGCCTTCGCCATCGGTGTTCCTCCTGATATCTGCGCATTCCACCGCTACACCAGGAATTCCAGTCTCCCCTACCGCACTCTAGTCTGCCCGTACCCGATGCACGCCCCAGGTTGAGCCTGAGGTTTTCACACCAGACGCGACAAACCGCCTACGAGCTCTTTACGCCCAATAATTCCGGACAACGCTTGCGCCCTACGTATTACCGCGGCTGCTGGCACGTAGTTAGCCGGCGCTTCTTCTGCAGGTACCGTCAACCGAAGCCTTCTTCCCTGCTGAAAGAGGTTTACAACCCGAAGGCCGTCATCCCTCACGCGGCGTCGCTGCATCAGGCTTTCGCCCATTGTGCAATATTCCCCACTGCTGCCTCCCGTAGGAGTCTGGGCCGTGTCTCAGTCCCAGTGTGGCCGGTCGCCCTCTCAGGCCGGCTACCCGTCGACGCCTTGGTAGGCCATCACCCCACCAACAAGCTGATAGGCCGCGAGCCCATCCCCCACCGAAAAACTTTCCAACCCACACCATGCGATGCAGGCTCATATCCGGTATTAGACCCCGTTTCCAAGGCTTATCCCGAAGTGGAGGGCAGGTTGCTCACGTGTTACTCACCCGTTCGCCACTGATCCACCCAGCAAGCTGGGCTTCACCGTTCGACTTGCATGTGTTAAGCACGCCGCCAGCGTTCGTCCTGAGCCAGGATCAAACTCTCCGTAAAAGAGAGAAAACACCACAACACCCCGAAAGATGCGCGATGCCAATCGATACTGGCCAGACCAAACAAACTAGCAAAACTAGCTGTCCAATCTAGTCCAAAGGAACCAATAAGGTTCAAAATTTGGCATTGACTATCAAGCACACTGTTGAGTTCTCAAACAACCGACACACACCATCAGAAGCCAGAACAACCGTCCCGACCCCCTCCGGGGCAACCC